>NZ_LXQN01000030.1:0-413 GCF_001659845.1 Paenibacillus sp. AD87 | reverse complement strand
TACCAAGAGTGTGCATGACCTGAAGCAAAGTTGTGGCATAGTCTGACGGAATTTGCTCCTTGCCAGAGCCATCCTCGGATGGATAAGTGCCTTGAAAGATTCGTCGAGGCCAAGGTGCGACTTCATAATGGGCGACCCCGGGATGCAGCAGTGAGGCAACCACCGTTTTTAAATAGTTCTGGCGGTAATCAGCCCAGGTATAATTCGGGTTATCTTCGATCGGATCATGCAGGAACCACATTCGTCTGTCGGTCCCACGAACCAGTTCCTGCATGACGCCATATTCAAGGTAAGCGGTTTCAAACGTACGTTCCTTACGCAACCCTTCATACACATTGGGGGTTCGGGATGTCCCGGTCCAGATCTGTGCAATATACCCATCGATGGAGGGTAGCTCTAGAAGCTGAGATTGT
>NZ_LXQN01000029.1:0-430 GCF_001659845.1 Paenibacillus sp. AD87 | reverse complement strand
TGACCAAAGTCGCCCTGATGTATATTAAGGACATTGCCAATCCCGAACTGATTGATGATGTCAAGAATCAGCTGCGCAAAATCGACATCGAGCGCATTATGACCGCCAATGAACTGGAGGAATTATTGTCCCCTTCCAAAGTCACATTGTTTCCGGTAACCCATTACACGGGCAGACCTGATTTTGCGGCGGAATGTCTGCTGAACGGACGTTTCGTCATTATCGTGGATGGCAATCCCAGCGTCATCATCGGACCCGTTAATTTGTTTCTGCTTCTCAAATCACCCGAGGATGCCAGCTTCCCGTTCCTTCCGGTGAATGTGGGCCGTATGCTGCGTTTTATCGGGCTATTAATAACCGTATTCTTGCCTGGTTTCTATATTGCGCTGACTTCTTTTCACATGGACCAGCTACCCTTTCCGCTTGTAGC
>NZ_LXQN01000028.1:0-430 GCF_001659845.1 Paenibacillus sp. AD87 | reverse complement strand
ATAGATACGCAAGGTCCCCGCTATCCAGACGAATGGCGTTCATCTTTTTGCCCTGGCTCTCCAGCTTCTTGGCAGTCTTGATTGCATGAGGAACACCACTGTTCAATGTATCAAACGTATCCACCAGCAGTGTCACTTGATCTGGCAGCACTTTGGCATAGACGTCAAACGCCTCCTGCTCACTCATAAAACTCTGCACCCAGGAATGAGCATGTGTCCCTGCTGTCGGAATTCCAAAGCGCTCTCCAGCCAGCATATTAGACGTTGCATGGAATCCTGCCACATACGAGGCACGCGCCCCCCAAATGGCCGCATCCGCTTCCTGTGCACGTCGTGTTCCGAATTCGAGCAATGTGTCCTGACTTGCCACCTGTTTGATCCGGGAAGCCTTCGTTGCAATTAACGTCTGATAATTCATGAAGTTAAGTAT
>NZ_LXQN01000027.1:0-518 GCF_001659845.1 Paenibacillus sp. AD87 | reverse complement strand
ATACGATCGGTCATTCAGCACAACGGTCCCTTCACCACTCCATACATAAAATAAGTCATAGTTTTGCATCGGTTTTTCCCGCTTCTGCCACTTCCATCCCGGTTCGCAGACAATTTTGGCGACGGCGGGCAAAATAACAAAAGATGACGGCGATGCCTGCAGCATGTCGCCACTCCCCCTTGAAAGTTAATCTCTTTTGCATACTGCATCAAAAATGATGCGATATGTGTTTATATATTTCTGCTCCTGCTGGAGCGAAACGTCTTATTCCATTATACAGCGGAATTCACCGAAACGAAAATGTGCACTTCTCCCATGCTAACCGCATTCGCCTTATCCCCTCTTCAATCTCCTCTTTCTCCAGATGTGCAAAGCCAAAACACACAGCCGGCGGACCTGGAGTCAGCCAATAACGAACCGCATCACGGAATACGACACCTTCTTCCTGAGCCAGTGCCTTGAACCGCTCGTAACTGTCAATATCCCCTTTCCACGTAGCATAAATATGCAATCCAGCA
>NZ_LXQN01000026.1:0-581 GCF_001659845.1 Paenibacillus sp. AD87 | reverse complement strand
TCAACACCGGCATCAATCAATTCCTGCTGATACTCATCCCAAATTTGGTCAAATTCTTCTGGTTTAGCCAAAATAGCTTGAGGGATTCTTTTCCATGAGATGTCCTTCATCTTGACGGCCAGAATATTGGATTCATCATCAGTCGGTACAGGAATATTCCAAGCAGCGCCCCAAGCTTTTACCGGTAAATCATCTTCACTTGTAAACAAATCCGCCCAAGTCGTTACGCCATATGCTTGAAGAGTTTGTTTATCAGCTTCAGTATAACTATTAACAATTAATTCCGGGAAACTTTTTGTATAGTAGTTACCACTAGAATCTTTGACTCCGTCTCCGTAATGTGCGCCGATATTTGTATATAGACCTATTCCGGAATCCTTTGTGAATGCCGTATTGTCGTTTACAACACGGTTCTGAACATCTTCAGGAACAATACGCTTGCCATCTTGCATAGTGTAATGCTTACCCTCTATACCCCAATTGAGCAAAATTTGACCCTGCTCAGAAGCGAGGAAGTCCAGGAACTTAATCGCCCGAACGGGATCTTTGCATTCCTTCGTAATACCTATACCCCATCCAGC
>NZ_LXQN01000025.1:0-668 GCF_001659845.1 Paenibacillus sp. AD87 | reverse complement strand
GTAGCTCGTCTGCAAACAATCGAACGGACTCGTTTGACAAACGTCCTGCTCTACGAGCAAATATTTCGTATTCGCATTTTCAAGCGCTTTCAAAATTCCTGTGAAATTCATGTTACCTTCCATCACCGGTTCCATTTGCTTATCCGAACCCATGTCCTTCAAATGCACGCAATGAAGGCGGTCCTTTAATTTATCGCTCCATTCGCATACGTCAGCTCCGGCAGCATGTACCCAATACGTATCCAGAGTAATTCCCAGTTCCTCGGGTGAGAAATCCTCGATAAGACGTTCGATCATACGCTTGCCATCCGTTTTCTCAAACTCAAAATGATGGTTGTGATACATGAATAGCTTTCCGGATCTGGCGATCCGCCGAGCCGCTTCCCGGAAGTCACTCGCGAAATATCCGTACCAATCCCGTGACCGATATTTATCCGGCATAGCTCCGATACCGATATAATCGCAACCAAGAATGTTATGCTCCTCAATCACTTGATCGGTTTCATACAATATCCGCTCAGGGCTCGTATGCGTCAGAGCAATTTGGAGCGATAACTCGTCGCACATAGCTCTAAGTGTTTCCGGCTTGATTTTACCGATTGCAGAAACCTGGATTGATGTGTAACCCATCTCCGCAATTTTTTGCAATGTACGTTTAATGTCTTTTT
>NZ_LXQN01000024.1:0-1761 GCF_001659845.1 Paenibacillus sp. AD87 | reverse complement strand
TCTCGGACGAACTCAGTCGTTCCTTGGCCTTCTGCAGCATGCTTAGCACGTTCCCATCTTGTTCGTTAGCGGCAGCTTCCCCAATGGCTCTCATTGCGTCTTCTCCTCCAATTCTGCTCAGCGCCCAAGCTGCAGTTCCCCGCAGCTCGGGACGCGGATCACGCTTCAGTACCTCCGTTAGTTTCGGTACAGCGGTTTTGTCTTTGAAATTGCCCAGGGCAATTACGGCGTTGCGCTGGATTGGCTTCTTGCCCCGCCAAGCGGCGGAACTTTGGCCAAAGCGCTCTTTGAATTCACGGTTACCGATGTCAAGCAGCGGTATCAGCAAAGGTTTTACAATCTCCGGATCAGGATGAAACTCGGGATGGTGGTCCCAGTTTTTACCCCGATTCTTCGGACAGACAATCTGACAGGTATCACAACCGTACAGACGGTTGCCAATTTTCAGCATAAACTCTTCATCCACGAAGCCTTTCGTCTGGGTCACAAACGAAATGCAGCGCTGTGCATTCAGTTGTCCCGGTCCCACCAATGCTCCTGTTGGACAGGCATCAATACACTTCGTACATTCACCACAATCCTCGGTCACCGGGTTATCTGGCTGAAACGGAATATTCGTGACCAGTTCGCCGAGAAAGATCCATGAACCGAATTTGGGCGATATAATGGCACAGTTCTTGGCACTGAATCCAATCCCCGCACGCTGGGAAACAGCACGGTCCACCAACGCCCCCGTATCTACCATACTTTCGATCATGGCTTCAGGTACGCGTTCACGTATAAAGTTAACCAGCTTGTCCATCGCTGCACGCAGGACTTGGTGATAATCCTGCCCCCAGGCGGAACGAGCCAGAATACCACGGTATGCACCCGGCTCGGACTTCGGCGGATTGACCATCTTCGATGGATAAGCAACAGCAATAGCAATGAGCGAAGCAGGCTCTCCATCTTTTAGTTCGGGACGCACCCTTTTCTCAATATCAGGCTCCTCAAATCCGGACTCGAATCCTTTCGCCCGATGTTGTTCCAGAATGGATTTCAAGGTCACGAATGGTTCTGCCGAAGCGAATCCTATATCATCAATACCCATCTCGGGAGCAGCTGCCTTAATCTCTTGTTTTAACTTCTCCCATACAGCTGCTGCCTTTGCTGCTCCGGTCTGTACACTCGTCATATCTATTCCCTCTCTTCTTCCACGCTAATTCCGTAAATAGTGAACGCCCGCCTCAGGTGGGAGGACAGGCGCTGATTTCGATATACAAGTCGGACATACCGGAGCTAGAAAGAAACCGAGTCTATATCGTTTAACGCAAAATGCAGCGTGAAGTTGTTGTCCTTGTCCTGCTAACATTTTACAGTTTTTTAATTTCCGAGAACGGCCAAAAAATAAACTCCGCCCTGCCTACAATTTCACTGGATGTAATGCTGCCAAACATACGGCTATCCTTGCTCTTGCCTTCATGACGGTTATCTCCCATCACAAAGTAATGATCCGCTTCCAGCGTAATCGGTCCAAAATCAGGGTCCTGAACCTCCGTATCCGTGTACGTTTCCGCTTGCTGCTCCCCATTCACGAACAGATGATGATCCCGTACTTCAACCGTATCACCGGGAAGCCCGACAATCCGTTTGACCAGAAAATCTTTTTTCTCCACACCTTCGCTTGGATCACGAAGCACAATAACATCTGATCGGGACGGTGTCCCAAAATCATATACAATTTTATTTACAAACAGACGATCCCGCTCAACCAGCGTCGGC
>NZ_LXQN01000023.1:0-1816 GCF_001659845.1 Paenibacillus sp. AD87 | reverse complement strand
TGATCCTCATACCGCAGATACGGTGCTGGAAACACTGCGCAAATTGTGCGAAGAGGAACGGGCTACCGTAATTGCAGTATTGCCGATTGAGATGGCAGAGAAACATGCGACCCGCATCTGGGGTCTTGCGGAAGGCAAGATTGCTTTTGATATACGTGGACGTCGGTTGACACAGCAAGAAAAAAATATGATTTAAACTATTGAAAAGAGTGATGAATTTGCTTAATTCACGGTGGGGGCGCCTGTTAGCGGGGGGAGCGGCTATGATTGTACTCGGCTCCGTTCTTAGCGGATGCACTGTCCTCAGTGATCCCAAGCTTTTGATGAAACAACCCATGATGTCAATGGACAAGGAGAGGCTTCTCACAATTGTACAGAAGGAACAGCCTCCTGAAAGCCAATTAATTCGTCCCAAAGACTTGAACAATACAAGCATGATACGGGTGGCAGATTTAGATGGGGATGGAACCCGAGAGGCTATTGTTTTCTACGAAACTCCGAGTGAAAATGTGCGGATTCATGGCATGCTTCTCGAAGAGCAGGGTGATACCTGGGTGAAAAAACTTACTTTTGATGTTCCGGGAAATACCTTACAATCGTTTAAACTGCTGGACATCACGAACGATGGCAATCCTGATATTGTTCTTGGAGTGAGCCTTGAAGCACAGAAAGCTTTAATGGCATATTCCTACAAAGGAGGAGCTCTTGAACAGGTGATGGGCGGAGTACCGTATAATGAGTTGATTATTGATGATTTACAAGGAAATCCTTTGGATCTTAACGGGGACAAAAAAAATGATTTTGCTATCGTTTCCCTCAACACCAGCGGATTTGCCTCCATTGCCCTATATCAATATGATGATGGCAGTTTCAAGGAAGTGGACCGTATACAGACGGACTATACAGTAAAAGAATTTTATAATGCACTTGGTGGTCAAATTGCCAAAGATAAAGTGGGCTTCGTATTGGATGCCGAATTGGACGACCGAAGTACTTTTACACAGATTGTTTATGTAAAAGACAACAAATTGGTGTATGCATTCAATTCCCCTGATCAAACCTATAGAGATGACAAAATTTTAAGCGGTGATTTTAATAATGATGGTATTATTGAATTTGGATTGAAGGAAACACCCAGAGGCTGGGAACATTACGTATTTGATGCTCGAATGTGGTTCTATACTTTCTATCAATGGAATGGTAAGGATGGCAAAGATTTTGTATCCTTCCAATATCGTGATGATGCGAATGCATTCCATCTTAACCTGAAAACGGATTGGTACGGAAAAGTTACAATTGATACCAAATCGGAAAAGGGAAAATATATTCGTTTCAAAATGATTGATACGGATGAAACGGTGGGTGAAATTAAATATTTCACACTTACGCAATGGGAACAGGACAAAGGTAAAGGGTGGAAAGAAATTACCAAATCGAATGATCGAGTGATTGCTTATCGTGGCGCACAATCTGCGAATAACGATGGTGGATTACTGGACAATATGTCGCATCTGAACAGAAAGGAAGAACTTAATGAGTAAAGTACTTATTCTTGAGGATGAAGAATCCATCCGCAGTTTTATTGTTATTAATTTGAAGAGAAACGGGTTCGAAGTGCTCGAAGCGGGAGACGGACATGAAGCGCTTCGTATTCTGCAATCCGTACCAGATATTGACTTGGCTTTGCTAGATGTTATGGTTCCTGGAATTGACGGGTTTGAAGTGTGTCGACGAATTCGTGAAACGAATGAACGTCTGGGTATTATTTTCCTGACAGCCAAAGTGCAGGAGCAGGACAAGGTATATGCGCTATCCG
>NZ_LXQN01000022.1:0-659496 GCF_001659845.1 Paenibacillus sp. AD87 | reverse complement strand
CGGTACAACGGGCTGCGAAATCGCGAGATGGAGCCAATCCCACAAAGCCGGTCTCAGTTCGGATTGCAGGCTGCAACTCGCCTGCATGAAGTCGGAATTGCTAGTAATCGCGGATCAGCATGCCGCGGTGAATACGTTCCCGGGTCTTGTACACACCGCCCGTCACACCACGAGAGTTTATAACACCCGAAGTCGGTGGGGTAACCGCAAGGAGCCAGCCGCCGAAGGTGGGATAGATGATTGGGGTGAAGTCGTAACAAGGTAGCCGTATCGGAAGGTGCGGCTGGATCACCTCCTTTCTATGGAGAATCGTTTCCCGCGTGGAAACATTCAAATACGCAGCTAGCTGCAAACTACTCACTCGTTGCTCAGTTTTGAGAGCTCAAACTCTCAAACAGCTTGCTTTTGCATGGAGCTTGTTCTTTGAAAACTAGATATCGAAACGAAATTTTGCGATTTAGAACATTCCTTTTTAAGCTGAACTTGTGTTAAAACAAGTTTTAATTAAATAGTGAAACTGCATTGCGATGGTATCGAATGAGAGCGACTTTTGATTTGCGTAAGCAAACAAGGGAAGCGAGCAGTCGAAACCGGAGCAATATGGTTAAGCTACTAAGAGCACACGGAGGATGCCTAGGCGCTAGGAGCCGATGAAGGACGTGGCGACAACGAAACTGCCTCGGGGAGCTGTAAGCAAGCTTTGATCCGGGGGGTGTCGAATGGGGAAACCCAGCTGGGGTAATTTCCAGTTACTCATAACTGAATACATAGGTTATGTAGAGGCATACCAAGGGAACTGAAACATCTAAGTACCTTGAGGAAGAGAAAACAATAGTGATTCCGTCAGTAGCGGCGAGCGAACGCGGAGAAGCCCAAACCAGAGAGCTTGCTCTTTGGGGTTGTGGGACATCTCACATGGAGTTACAAAGGACCGGTTAAGCGAAGAGGTCTGGAAAGGCCCGCCAAAGAAGGTAAAAGCCCTGTAGTTGAAAGTCTGTTCCCTCCGAGACGGTATCCCGAGTAGTGCGGGGCACGTGAAACCCGTATGAATCCGGCAGGACATCTGCCAAGGCTAAATACTTCCTAGCGACCGATAGTGAAGCAGTACCGTGAGGGAAAGGTGAAAAGCACCCCGGAAGGGGAGTGAAATAGAACCTGAAACCGTGTGCTTACAAAAAGTCAGAGCCCGTTTTAGGGGTGATGGCGTGCCTTTTGTAGAATGAACCGGCGAGTTACGTTCCCGTGCAAGGTTAAGGTGAAGAGCCGGAGCCGCAGCGAAGCGAGTCTGAATAGGGCGACATAGTACGTGGACGTAGACCCGAAACCGGGTGATCTACCCCTGTCCAGGGTGAAGGTGCGGTAACACGCACTGGAGGCCGAACCCACGCATGTTGAAAAATGCGGGGATGAGGTGGGGGGTAGCGGAGAAATTCCAATCGAACTCGGAGATAGCTGGTTCTCCCGAAATAGCTTTAGGGCTAGCCTCGGAAACAGAGTCGTGGAGGTAGAGCACTGATTGGGTGCGGGGCCCGCAAGGGTTACCAAGCTCAGTCAAACTCCGAATGCCATAGACTTACTTCCGGGAGTCAGACAGTGAGTGCTAAGATCCATTGTCAAAAGGGAAACAGCCCATCAGCTAAGGTCCCCAAGTGTGTGTTAAGTGGGAAAGGATGTGGAGTTGCACAGACAACCAGGATGTTGGCTTAGAAGCAGCCACCATTGAAAGAGTGCGTAATAGCTCACTGGTCGAGTGACTCTGCGCCGAAAATGTAACGGGGCTAAACACACCACCGAAGCTATGGCTTGATGCTTTGCATCAGGGGTAGGGGAGCGTTGTATAAGGGTTGAAGGTGTACCGTAAGGAGCGCTGGACATTATACAAGTGAGAATGCCGGTATGAGTAACGAAAAGATCAGTGAGAATCTGATCCGCCGAAAGCCTAAGGGTTCCTGAGGAAGGCTCGTCCGCTCAGGGTAAGTCGGGACCTAAGCGAGGCCGAAAGGCGTAGTCGAAGGACAACAGGTCGAAATTCCTGTACCACCGTAAGCCGTTATGAGCAATGGGGGGACGCAGCAGGGTAGTGACGCGGACTGATGGATGTCCGTCTAAGCAGTGAGGCTGATGTGTAGGCAAATCCGCACATCGTTAAGGCTGGGCTGTAATGGGGAGCGAAAATTATAGTAGCGAAGGTCATGATCTCACACTGCCAAGAAAAGCCTCTAGCCAGGTGATGGTGCCCGTACCGCAAACCGACACAGGTAGGCGAGAAGAGAATTCTAAGGCGCGCGGAAGAACTCTCGTTAAGGAACTCGGCAAAATGACCCCGTAACTTCGGGAGAAGGGGTGCCCCGGTAGTGTGAATAGCACGAGGGGGCCGCAGTGAAAAGGCCCAAGCGACTGTTTAGCAAAAACACAGGTCTGTGCGAAGCCGTAAGGCGAAGTATACGGGCTGACGCCTGCCGGTGCTGGAAGGTTAAGGGGAGCGGTTAGGAGCAATCCGAAGCTGTGAACCGAAGCCCCAGTAAACGGCGGCCGTAACTATAACGGTCCTAAGGTAGCGAAATTCCTTGTCAGGTAAATTCTGACCCGCACGAATGGCGTAACGACTTGGGCGCTGTCTCAACGAGAGATCCGGTGAAATTTTAATACCTGTGAAGATGCAGGTTACCCGCGACAAGACGGAAAGACCCCATGGAGCTTTACTGCAGCTTGATATTGAATTTGGGTACGATCTGTACAGGATAGGTGGGAGCCTTTGAAACGTGAGCGCCAGCTTGCGTGGAGGCACCGTTGGGATACCACCCTGATCGTATCTAGGTTCTAACCTGGTACCGTAATCCGGTGCGGGGACAGTGTCAGGTGGGCAGTTTGACTGGGGCGGTCGCCTCCTAAAGAGTAACGGAGGCGCCCAAAGGTTCCCTCAGAATGGTTGGAAATCATTCGAAGAGTGCAAAGGCATAAGGGAGCTTGACTGCGAGACCTACAAGTCGAGCAGGGACGAAAGTCGGGCTTAGTGATCCGGTGGTACCGCATGGAAGGGCCATCGCTCAACGGATAAAAGCTACCCTGGGGATAACAGGCTTATCTCCCCAAGAGTCCACATCGACGGGGAGGTTTGGCACCTCGATGTCGGCTCATCGCATCCTGGGGCTGAAGTAGGTCCCAAGGGTTGGGCTGTTCGCCCATTAAAGCGGTACGCGAGCTGGGTTCAGAACGTCGTGAGACAGTTCGGTCCCTATCTGTCGTGGGCGTAGGAAATTTGAGAGGAGCTGTCCTTAGTACGAGAGGACCGGGATGGACGTACCGCTGGTGTACCAGTTGTTCCGCCAGGAGCACCGCTGGGTAGCTATGTACGGAAGGGATAAGCGCTGAAAGCATCTAAGCGTGAAGCCCCCCTCAAGATGAGATTTCCCAGTATGTAAGACCCCTTGAAGACGACGAGGTAGATAGGCTGGGGGTGGAAGTGCAGCAATGCATGGAGCTGACCAGTACTAATCGGTCGAGGGCTTATCCAAATATGCAAGTTATAAATCGCACATTTCGTTTCGGATCTAGTTTTCAGAGAATGATCTCTGAATGTAAGCTAAGCTATGCGTTTGGTGGCGATGGCGGAGGGGTTCCACACGTACCCATCCCGAACACGACCGTTAAGCCCTCTAGCGCCGATGGTACTTGGACCGCAGGGTCCTGGGAGAGTAGGACGCCGCCAAGCGAAACCCCTTTGGGGTATTTTTTTTCGATTTTTCATAGGGGCCCTTAGCTCAGTTGGTTAGAGCGCACCTCTGATAAGGGTGAGGCCGGTGGTTCGAGTCCACCAGGGCCCATAGTAATACCAGATATACTAAAGTGTATGGGGCCATAGCTCAGCTGGGAGAGCGCCTGCCTTGCAAGCAGGAGGTCAGCGGTTCGATCCCGCTTGGCTCCACCATTCCCTGATAGCTCAGTTGGTAGAGCACTCGACTGTTAATCGAGTTGTCACAGGTTCGAGTCCTGTTCGGGGAGCCATTAAGGCCCGTTGGTCAAGGGGTTAAGACACCTCCCTTTCACGGAGGTAACAGGGGTTCGAATCCCCTACGGGTCATAGCTATATTTATTAGCTTAAAATGGGATGAGAATCCCAAAGGTTCGTCGGAGGATAAACTTCGTTAGCAATGGCTTCGCAGTCTCGAACGAAGTGAGAGTATCCCCTACGGGTCATATTTACATGGAGGCTTAGCTCAGCTGGGAGAGCATCTGCCTTACAAGCAGAGGGTCGGGGGTTCGATCCCCTCAGCCTCCACCATATAGTATCTAAATAACGACGCGGGGTGGAGCAGCCCGGTAGCTCGTCGGGCTCATAACCCGAAGGCCGCAGGTTCAAATCCTGCCCCCGCAATTATACTTTCTTTCAAGAAAGTGATCTGGAACCGTGGTGTAGTTGGCCTAACATGCCTGCCTGTCACGCAGGAGATCGCGGGTTCGAATCCCGTCGGTTCCGCCATGTTAATCTTTACATGAGGAAGTTGTTCACTTAATCTGCAATATGGCACCGAACGCCCTAGATAAAGTGTAACGTTCCAAGATTAAACTTTATCGTGGCTCGGTAGCTCAGTCGGTAGAGCAGAGGACTGAAAATCCTCGTGTCGGCGGTTCGATTCCGTCCCGAGCCACCATTTATCACAACTTAATATGCCGGTGTAGCTCAACTGGTAGAGCAACTGACTTGTAATCAGTAGGTTGGGGGTTCAAGTCCTCTCGCCGGCACCATGTAATCCTGGAGGATTAGCGAAGCGGCCAAACGCATCAGACTGTAAATCTGCTCCCGTACGGGTTCGGTGGTTCGAATCCATCATCCTCCACCAGTTTTTCGAGTCATTAGCTCAGTTGGTAGAGCACCTGACTTTTAATCAGGGTGTCGAAGGTTCGAGCCCTTCATGACTCACCATTATATGCGCGTGTGGCGGAATTGGCAGACGCACTAGACTTAGGATCTAGCGTCTTTGACGTGGGGGTTCAAGTCCCTCCACGCGCATCCCTTATATGCGGAAGTGGCTCAGCGGTAGAGCATCGCCTTGCCAAGGCGAGGGTCGCGGGTTCGATTCCCGTCTTCCGCTCCAATATTTTGCGCCCTTAGCTCAGCTGGATAGAGCGTTTGACTACGAATCAAAAGGCCGGGAGTTCGAATCTCTCAGGGCGCGCCATTTATAACTTCATATGCCGGCGTGGCGGAATGGCAGACGCGCTCGACTCAAAATCGAGTGGGAAACCGTGGAGGTTCGAGTCCTCTCGCCGGTATAGATAACGGGATGTAGCTCAGCTTGGTAGAGCACCTGGTTTGGGACCAGGGGGTCGCATGTTCAAATCGTGTCATCCCGATTTTTACATGCGGGTGTAGTTCAATGGTAGAACTTTAGCCTTCCAAGCTAATAGCGTGGGTTCGATTCCCATCACCCGCTTTATAGAAATACAAAAAAGAGATGGTTTCTGCCATCTCTTTTTTGTATTTTTTTAACGTTTTCATCGCTCTCCGAACATTCACTCCAATACTATTAATTTACCGGATCATAGCTTTATTAACAGTGGGATAATACACAATACCACATTGATAAAGCTATGTTTATTTGCCGTTTTGTAAAACGCTTACAAAAATATCTTGCCTAATCCTTCAGCCTGTAATACTATATCAATTAAGCGCTTAACCTTCAGGGGTAAGGCGCTTAAACTTAACTTAGATTAAGCGCTTAACCCGTGAAGGGAAGGGAGATGATTTTTCCATGACAACCATTAGACTGACGATGGCTCAGGCACTGCTCCGATATCTGGACCAGCAATATATTTCCGTTGATGGGGTGGAAACCAAGTTTGTGAAAGGTGTTATCGGCATTTTCGGTCACGGCAACGTAACTGGTATTGGAGAGGCGCTGGAGCGTAGTTCTGGAAGTCTGACGTATATGCAGGGTAAAAATGAACAAGGCATGGTACATACGGCAGCGGCCTATGCCAAGCAGAAGAACCGTAGACAGATTTATGCCTGCACAACATCCATCGGACCAGGAGCGCTGAACATGATTACCGCAGCGGCAACGGCAACGGTCAATCGTATTCCCGTTTTACTGCTTCCAGGTGATAACTTTGCTACGCGTGAACCAGATCCCGTGCTGCAACAACTGGAGGTAAGCGGCGATTATACTATTTCAGCCACTGATCCGTTCAAAGCGGTCAGCAAATACTGGGATCGCATCGTGCGTCCTGAACAGCTGATGATTGCTGCCACGCAGGCGATGCGCGTGTTGATGGACCCGGCGGAGACGGGCGCGGTAACGCTGGCGCTGCCGCAGGATGTGCAGGCAGAGGCGTACGATTACCCTGAATCGTTCTTCGCCCGCAAGGTGCATTACCTGGACCGTCGTCCTCCGGTCCAGGCGGCAATAGAACGGGCAGCGCAGCAGATTGCCCGTGGCAGGAAGCCGCTGATCGTAGCAGGCGGCGGCGTGTTGTATGCCGAGGCATCTACACAGCTGGCTGAATTCGCCGAGGCATTTGGCATTCCGGTTGCCGAGACGCAGGCTGGCAAGAGTGCCTTGGCGTGGGACCACCCACTTAATGTGGGGGCTATCGGCGTTACCGGCTCGCTGGCTGCCAACAGGCTTGCCAGAGAAGCAGATGTGGTAATCGGCGTCGGCACCCGGTTCTCGGATTTTACGACGGCGTCTCGCTCCGCTTTTCAGCATCCTGAAGCGGCTTTCATCAATATTAACCTGAACGGCATGGATGCCGCCAAATTGGGTGGCGAAGCGATTTTGGCGGATGCACGGGAAGGTCTGCAAGCTTTGCAAGCGGTTTTACAGGGACGGCAGTACCACAGTGGATACGGAACATCTGAGATCGCCGACCTGCGGGATGAGTGGAACACCGAGGTGGATCGACTCTATGGACTGCAACATGAGGCAGGGTTGGCACAGACAACCGCGGTCGGTGTAATTAATCGGACCATTGACCCTTCTTCCGTCATTGTGTGTGCGGCGGGAAGTTTGCCTGGAGACTTGCACCGTCTGTGGCGCGCGTCTGCACCGAAAACATACCACATGGAGTACGGCTTCTCCTGTATGGGCTATGAGGTGAGCGGGGCATTCGGGGCAGCTCTTGCCGAACCGGATCGTGAAGTGTATGCCATGGTGGGTGACGGTAGTTACCTAATGTTGCATTCTGAACTGGTGACGAGCTTGCAGGAACAGAAGAAGATAACCATTCTACTATTCAACAACAACGGATTTCAGTGTATTCATAATTTGCAACGGGAGCATGGAAGTGACGGTTTCGGCAATGAGTTTCGCTATCGGGAAACGGAGAGCGGACGACTGACCGGGGATTACATGCCTATGGATTTTGCAGCCCATGCCCGCAGCCTTGGAGCCAAAGCCTATAAGGCAGAGACGACGGAACAATTGGAGCAGGCGATCAGAGATGCCCGGAATGAGACCGTGACTACACTGATCGAAATTCCAGTCGTGCCCGGAACCAATGCAGGCGGATATGAGTCCTGGTGGAATGTGGGCGTACCTGAAGTATCCAACGAGGAAAAGGTGGTAACGGCTCACCACGCGATGCAGGCAAACCGTGCCAGAGCTAGACTCATTTAATTGAGCATATCATCAATCCAAAGAGTAACTTTCAATCAGCATGATATATAGGAATGCGCGCGTTAAATCGAATGATGCAAAAATGTTGAACCACAAAAGGAGACGTGGAGCCATGAACAAGCTGCCATTTCAGCTCGGAATTCATCCGATCAACTGGGTCGGAGAGGATGTAAAGGAGCATGGTGATGCAACAACATGTGAACAGATTCTGGATGACATTCAGCGACTTGGCCTGACAGGTACGGAAATGGGACGCAAATATCCTACGGATCCAGACACATTGCGGGAGGAGCTGGGCAAGCGCAACATCCGCCTCGTTTCCCAGTGGAAATCGGTATTGTTCTCCGACCCGGCGTATCGTCAGTCTGAGCTGGACAGCTATCGCAGACACGCGGAGTTTCTGCAATCAATGGGCAGCACGGTGATTAGCACGGCGGAAGTAGGTGGCTCCCTGCATTTCGATCCAAGGCGGACACCGCATGAAAAAGAAGTACTGAGACTCAGTGAATCGGAATGGCATATCCTTGCTGAGGGTCTGAACGAAGCAGGTGCCATCGCCCGTGAGCACGGGTTGAAGCTGACGTACCATCACCATGGAGGTACCGTTGTTGAGCAACCGGATGAGATTGATAAATTGATGGAACTGACAGACCCATCTCTTGTTTATTTGCTCTATGACACAGGTCATGCTTACTACGGCGGAGCTGACCCGTTAACTCTCCTACGCAAGCATTATGACAGGATTGCCTATATTCATCTAAAGGATATTCGTCCTCAAGTGCTGGACGAAGCACGGGCGGAACAGTCTGATTTTGTGGGCTGTATTCGTAAAGGGGTATTTACGGTTCCCGGAGATGGATGTATTGATTTTGCACCGATTCTGCAGGAGTTGGTCACACGGGGGTATGATGGCTGGGCGATGCTTGAAGGGGAACAGGACCCTGCGATTCATAATCCGTATGAGTATGCGCGGCGATCGTTGCAATATATGGAGTCCTTATACCAGCACAGCTGATAAAGTCATGGCCATCGGGAGAGAGCCGTACCATGAGGTAAAGCAGATTATAAGTGTGAGTTTGATAAATGTATCATTCAAAATCCCATCACAGAAAGGGGTTCAAATACAATGACTTACGTATCCTTTCCTGATTCCAGGAAGATGGATTTCACCGCGATTGGCCGTCTGTGTATCGACTTGAATGCCAATGAGATCAATCGCCCGATGGAAGAGACGATGACCTTTACGAAGTATGTGGGCGGATCTCCGGCTAATATCACGATTGGCATGTCCAGGCTCGGTATGGAAACGGCATTTATCGGCAAAATCGCGAATGACCAGATGGGCAGGTTCATCAACAGTTATCTAGAGCGGAACGGGATCGATACGTCAAATGTGGTAACGGACGATACCGGAGCGGTGACAGGACTTGCTTTTACCGAGATCAAAAGTCCAACCGATTGCAGCATTCTAATGTACCGTGACCACGTGGCTGATCTGCTATTGCAGTCGAGAGAGGTGCAGGAACAGCTAATTGCCGACTCCAAAGTTTTGCTCATTTCAGGTACAGCCTTAGCACAGAGCCCATCGCGTGAAGCGGTATTCCAGGCGCTGGCGTATGCGAAAAAGCATGGCACAATCATTGTGTTTGATCTGGACTATCGTCCTTACACATGGACATCAGCCGAAGAGACGGCGGTCTATTATAACCTCGCAGCCGAGAAATGCGATATCATCCTGGGCACACGTGAAGAGTTCGATATGATGGAGACGTTTGACCATAATCCAGACCATAGCGATCAGGTGACCGCGCAAAAATGGTTTGATTTCTCAGCTAAAATTGTCGTCATCAAACATGGCAAGGAAGGCTCTATTGCCTATACCGGCGAAGGGCTATCTCATCAAGCGGACAGCTACCCTGCGCGTGTGGTGAAGACGTTTGGAGCAGGTGATTCCTATGCGGCGGGATTCCTGTATGGGTTGATGCAGGGATGGACGATTGAACGCAGTATGGCGTTTGGCAGTGCGGCAGCATGTATCGTTATCTCCAGCCATAGCTGCTCGGATGCGATGCCAACGGTGGAGCAAGTGAATGACTATATCGAACGCTGCAATCGGGGCGAAATTACGGTGTCTTGAAACGTGTTGAAGTACTTGGAGTACATGGAGTGATTCGACGCAACGCACATATAAGCGAAGGGAGACAGGGCTATGGGAAAAGGAATTTCGGAAGCGTCAGTAACAGCGACAATGGTTCAAAACTGGATCGGGGGTGCCTGGGTGGCCCCGGCGGCAACCCGTACGGAGCCGGTCGTAAATCCGGCTACGGAAGAGGTCATTGCACACGTACCGCTGTCTGAACAGGCGGATGTGGATTTGGCCGTCCAGACGGCACGGGAGGCGTTCCCGTCCTGGAGTGGCACACCGGTTCCCCGCCGTGCACGGATTCTGTTCCGCTACCAGCAGCTGCTGGTGGAGCACTGGGAAGAACTTGCCCGGCTGGTTACGCTGGAGAACGGTAAAAGCTACGCGGAAGCCTACGGCGAAGTGCAACGTGGCATCGAATGTGTCGAATTCGCAGCAGGCGCCCCGAACCTGATGATGGGCAAACAGCTGCCCGACATTGCCACCGGGCTGGAGTCAGGCATGTATCGGTATCCGATCGGTGTTATTGGGGGAATAACCCCCTTCAACTTCCCGATGATGGTACCGTGCTGGATGTTCCCGCTGGCGATTGCGTGCGGCAACACCTTTGTCCTGAAACCGTCCGAGCGCACACCGCTGCTGGCAGGCCGTCTGGCTGAGCTGTTCAAGGAAGCAGGGCTTCCGGACGGCGTGCTCAATATCGTTCACGGTGCGCATGACGTCGTGAATGGCCTCCTTGAACACAAGGATGTTCAAGCGATCTCTTTTGTCGGATCACAGCCTGTGGCTGAATATGTTTACACTACCGCATCCGCACATGGCAAACGGGTACAGGCGCTTGCTGGTGCCAAAAATCACTCGATCGTTATGCCGGATGCCGATCTCGACCTGACGGTGAAAGAAATCACCAGTGCGGCCTTCGGCTCAGCCGGAGAACGCTGTATGGCCTGCTCGGTTGTTGTGGCCGTGGGCGATGTTGCTGACACGCTGGTGCAAAAGCTGGTGGAAGCGGCAGATCGCATCACGATTGGTAACGGCATGGATGAAGGAGTATTCCTGGGTCCTGTCATTCGTGGCCCGCATAAGGAACGTACACTTAGCTACATTGAATCCGGAGAACAGGAAGGCGCTGCTCTGATCCGCGATGGTCGCAAAGATGAAGCGACAGGCAAGTCTGGTTATTTCGTTGGTCCGACGGTATTTGATGAGGTGCAGAGCACTATGAAGATCTGGAAGGACGAGATTTTTGCACCGGTACTCTCGGTAGCGAGGGTAGCTACGTTGGAGGAAGCAGTAGAACTGGCCAACCGTTCCGACTTTGCCAACGGAGCTTGCCTGTTCACCCGCAGTGGAGCAAGCATGCGCCAATTCCGTGAAACGATTGATGCAGGCATGCTGGGCATTAACTTGGGCGTACCTGCGCCAATGGCATTTTTCCCTTTTTCCGGCTGGAAGAAATCGTTCTACGGTGATTTGCATGCCAACGGTACAGATGGCGTTGAATTTTATACTCGCAAAAAAATGGTTACTGCCCGCTGGTAGTCACTCAGGGCATACCAGCCAATGGAAGAACGTTGAGTCCACATGGACACATACAGGGAGGATAACGGAATGGGCAAGGATAAAGTGAGAATTGGCATTATCGGCGCTGGTCGTATTGGTAAAATTCATGCGGACAATCTCCTGCGCAACCCGCATGCCGAGATTGTTGGTATCAGTGATTTGTTTGCAGGACCCGAGCTGGAGGAGTGGGCTTCCAGCCGTGGTATTCCGGTGGTAACGACAGATAGCAGCCAGCTGATCGCCATGCCAAATGTGGATGCAGTGCTGATCTGTTCCTCAACAGATACGCATGTACCCCTGATTGAACAGGCAGCCCAGGCGGGCAAACACATTTTTTGCGAGAAGCCGGTCAGTATGGATCTTCTTCAGACTCAGGCAGCTGTTGCAGCCGTGCAGAAGGCTGGGGTAAAGCTGCAAATCGGATTCAATCGTCGCTTCGATCATAACTTCAAACGGGTACGTGCACATGTGCAGGAGGGAACGATTGGTGATCCGCATATTATTAAAATTACTTCTCGTGACCCGAGTCCGCCGCCAGCGGAGTACATCCGGGTGTCTGGCGGAATCTTCATGGATATGATGATCCATGATTTCGATATGGCCCGGTATCTGTCCGGTAGTGAGGTGGAGGAAGTCTATGCCCAGGGCAATGTGCTGATTCATCCTGTTTTTGCGGAACACGGCGATGTGGATACGGCCATTGTGACGTTGAGTTTTGAAAATGGAGCAATCGGCGTCATTGATAACAGCCGCCAAGCGGTATATGGATACGATCAGCGAGTCGAGGTATTTGGCTCATTGGGTAGCGCAACAGCTGCGAACGATCATCCGAATACGGCAGAAATTAGTACAGCAAATGGATTGATGCGCGACAAGCCGCTGCACTTTTTCCTGGAGAGATACAACGAAGCGTACGTGCAGGAGACTGCTCTTTTCATCGACGCGATTCGGAACGATACACCTGTCATCGTAAACGGGAATGATGCCGTTCAGGCAGAACGCATCGCACTCGCCGCACGCATGTCCATGGAACAAGGCAGACCTGTGAAGCTGCGGGAAGTCCCGGGGATGTCGGTGGAATCGCAGACGGTTGCCCCGTAGAGCTATTTTCAAAATAACAAGTTCATTTCATCTAATAGACAGCCGTCAGGATTACGGATAAATACCGGAAGGAGTGGAAGGAAGCATGTCAGAACGCGTAGTAAAACCTGTGTTGAATCCAAAAGCAGACGGAACGTTGTTGACGGTCACACCAGAGTCTGCGGGATGGGAATATGTTGGGTTCCAGGTGGTGCAGTTTGCGGAGGGACAGACCCTAAGTCGTGAGAGCGGGGATCAGGAACTCTGTATTGTGCTTCTCAGCGGCTTGGCGAATGTAAGTACTCGTGAATATACGTGGGAGAATATCGGGAAAAGAATGAGTGTTTTTGATAAAAATCCTCCGTATTCGATTTACGTATCCAGTTCAGATCGAGTGGAGTTAACAGCTCTTACCGCATTGGAGATTGCCATATGTGCAGCACCAGGTAAAGGCACGTATCCAGCTCGGCTGATTGCCCCGGAAGATGTAGGTGTTGAGACGCGTGGTTACGGCAATCTGGAACGACAGATTCACAATATATTGCCGGAACAAAAAGAAGCAGACAGTCTGCTTGTCGTTGAGGTGCTCACACCAGATGGACATTGGTCGAGCTATCCGCCGCATAAACATGACCGGGACGCCCTGCCTGACGAATCATTGCTAGAGGAGACGTACTATTTCCGAGTGCAGCCTGAGCAGGGGTTTGCCATCCAACGGATATACACAGATGATCGAGCTGTAGATGAGACGCTTGCAGTGAACAACGGCGAAGTTGTGCTTGTTCCATGTGGATACCATCCGGTGGGTGCTCCTCCGGGATACGAGGTCTACTATCTGAATGTGATGGCAGGACCAACCCGGACCTGGAAGTTTCATAACGACCCGGACCATGATTGGCTGATGAATAAAAAGTAGTATCGGCTTCAAGTTGCGTATGCGGACTTCCCCCTGCATAATGAGAAGAAAACGATTACCTATATATAAGGGAATTTATATATAGCACAAATGGGGAAATAACAATGAAAGCAACCATATATGATATAGCACGCGAGGCGGGGGTATCCATTGCAACCGTCTCACAGGTCATTAACGGCAAAGGTAAAATTAGCGAGAAGCGGCGCGCCGAGATTATGGAGATCATGGAGCGGCTTCACTACCAGCCGAGCGCTATTGCTGCTGCACTTACGGGTAAGCAGACATACACGCTCGGGCTGCTCGTGCCCGATATCTCTAATCCGTATTTTGCCGAGCTGGCCAGAGCGGTAGAAGATCGCAGTCGGCAGTTGGGTTATAGCGTCGTGATTTGCAGCACAGATAATAAGGACGAGCGGGTAGAGCGGTATTTGAATCTGCTTCAGCAAAAAAGGGTCGACGGCATGATGATCGGAACAGGTATCGACAATGCCGAGATTCTGTCTCCACTCCTGCAACAGTCGATACCTGTTGCTCTGATTGCCCGTCATATGCCGTCGTTATCGGTACATACCGTTGCGATCGATGACAGGCTTGGTGGCGCCTTGGCAGCACAGCATCTGCTTGAATTGGGTCATACTCACGTAGCGGTGCTGTCCGAACCGTTCAAAGTCAGCAGCAGTCAGGAACGTGTACGCGGATTTCGTGAAGCATTGGAGCAGGCGGGTTACTCTCTTGAAGCCGATCAGGTGAGAGAGTCATATGCCGATTTGGGTTCAGCCAAAAAAGAGGCGCTCGTGCTGCTCACGGAAAAGAATCGAGCCACAGGCATCTTCTGTTGTAACGACATGCAGGCAATTGGTGCGCTTCAGGCTGCCAAAGAACTAGGACTGCGTGTGCCTGAAGATGTATCAATCATCGGATTCGATAATACGATTCTGGCTTCGGTAACCAGTCCGCCTCTGACGACGGTTGCCCAACCTATTGAGGATCTGGGGCGTCGTGCCGTTGATTTATTAATTGATGAGCTAAAAGATGAAGGTAAATCACCACAGAAAATTGTCCTGAAGCCTGAATTGGTCATTAGAGACTCAACAGGAAAGGTATCAAATCAATCTTGAGAACATAGCCCTGTCCAGAAACATATACGTCGTCCATACAAAACAAGCCGCATGCCCCTAAGGGTGAACGCGGCTTGTTTGAGTTAAATCTTGAACTTCTTCACTTCTTCGTACAGTGTATTGGCATGCTGCGCCAGCTCATTGGAACGTTCCGAGATGCTTGTAATGTAATTGAACTGTTCCTGCGTGGAAGAAGCAACCTCTTCCGTGGAAGCCGCGCTCTGTTCCGACATGGCTGCAACACTGGAGATCATTATGAAGAGGTTTTTTCTTTATAAAATGCATGTATTTAATGGGTTATTTTAATGATCTAGAACAATATTTGGATGAGGTGGTATACTTATAATGAACTTTAATTTTCCTGATTCACCCAATAACGAGAGGAGAGCTCAATGAAAAAAAGAACCAAAACCATTCTTGGTGTGGTCGTTGTACTCGTGATTGCAGCTATTACGATACCAATGTACATTTCGAGACAACATACCACCTTTCGAGCTGAAGTCACGGATCATATGAGTATGCTGGATACACTGGACATTCTGATTATCAAAAAAATATTGACCACCGATCCATACGATGAAGAAGAAGTGACTATTAAAGACCCCAAGAGATTAGAAAGATATTAAAGCTTGCGAAGGATATCGAATTAAGAAGAGTAAAGCAAATAGATATCTCCGAGCGATCGGAGGGGAACCCATATTACTATGACTGGCAGCTTTTGACGAAGAAAGAAGATCGATTTACAGAAGGCTTTGGAATTACGTTTTATAACGAACATGCCGTCTCTATCTATAGCGGATACAAAACGAGAGACAAGCTTGAAAATTATGAAATTACCAATGATTTTAATTTAAATGAAATGGAACGCCTCTTTACCAATTTGAAGGAGGGGAAAAAATGACGGAATATCAATTACGTCCGATTGAAGAGCAGGATATCCCTTTTCTGTGGGAGATGTTGTATGCATCCATGTTCAAGCGGGAGGGCGAAGAGCCTTTTGAACCTGGGATCATTCATAGCCCCGGCATGTCCAAGTACGTTGAAGGCTGGGGGAGAGAGGGAGATTTCGGATTTATCGCCGTGGATTCTCAGGGCAAGCGTATGGGTTCGGTGACGTTGCGATTTTTTAATGAGCAGAATGCGGGATATGGTTATGTAAATGCGGCTACACCCGAGATGGGAATGGCTGTGGTTGAGACAGCGCGTGGCAAAGGAATAGGCACCCGTCTCATTCAGGCGGCGTTAGATGAGGCTCGAAAGCGGGACATTGACGCCGTTTCGCTCAGTGTTGATCCCGATAACGAAGCAATTCGGCTTTATCGGCGTTTCGGATTCGTCGAACAGGGCATGTGTGGCACATCTGTAACGATGGTGTGCGTGATGAAACCATGATCTTATCGCAAACAGATGAACATATTCATTTCATATGGAGAGTTTGCAAAATACAAAAAGGCGTTCCCCTTATATGCTGGGAAGCGCCTTAAGATATATATGCCTGCATGTTCATCGCACCATATTTCCATTATGCTCACATAACAGCCCTATTTAATTAGTTCAATAAAAAAGCCAAAGCTTCATCATATGTTTCCCATTGGAATTCGGTCTGATGCTGCGATTCTTTGGAGATCCGGTTCAGCTGCATTTTGGCAATCGCCCCGCCTACCGCTACACTCGCACGCTTCATGCCCCACTGTGCCAGCAGCTTCTGGTGCTCCACCATTTTCTCTTTTGTATCCTGAGGAAATGCCTTCATATTGCGCATGTCTACCAGCACATCAAATGAATTACCCAATTGCTCTGCTATTTTTTTTATCTCGGTATTGGTTTGTTCCACCTGTTCAGGAGAGACCATCCCTTCCCAAACTATTTCAATAATAGGTTTAGGTGAATCCAATCGTTTTACAGACATTTGGCAACTCCCTTGTGATAAAATTTTATGTACTATATAAGTCTATTGGCCTATTAATTATACCCTCAATTTGCAGAGATGAAAACAAAGTTCACTATATTCTAATACTTATGAACTATGTCCTCCTAGCAGATACAATTTCAGGGAAACGTATGTTGATGAGCTAAATCGGAAATCAAACATAAAAAAGCCGCCCAGTCACGAGGAATCTGGACGGCTCTTAACGATGCCTAAAAACCAATCTTCAAGCTGCTACCCTCTGTGGCTATTCCTTCCGAGCGGTTGATGGGCAGCTTTTGTTCTGCAGAGAAGCCGAGCGTCTCGCCGTCATGCAGGGTTACATCGTTTTCAACAACATAAGACGCAGTCATATACATCATTTCAAATACTTCACTTAACGGTTTTGTGGACTGAGTGATTTCCATCTCCTCTTTCCCAAAGTTGCGTAACCCATAAGTATAGGCCGATGCGCCTTCAGGGCTTTGGAATAATCCGATGAAGATCCAGAGGGAGACGGGCAGCTCTTGTTCCTTAATTCCACGACTGATGTCCACGTACTGGCCTGCTTCCACCACAAGTGGCGCCATATATATAGCCAACGCATGGTCAAGCTGGAGCAAAGCACTCGCTGTTTGGGTGAACAGAATATGTGCCTGAATGGCGTCAGTTGCATTCAGTACAGAGACAATAATCTGAGATTGATGTCTTGAAGTGACTTGCACCGCTTCCCGCCACAGCACATTTAATTTAGCATTTTCCTCTACTTCGCGATCAGGGACAGGGGCATTAATGTGTGCACACACCACTTGCATTCCATCCACTTCGAAAAAAAGATTGCCTTCCTCCGGACGTTCGTCAATCTCAATATTCCATTCGTTTTTCATCGTGCTAATGAAGTGATCAAAATTACAATCTTCGTGCTCCAGCAAAACAAATCCAACGATGGTTTCGCTATATGGAGCAGTATGTACGGCTCCACCTGCGGTGGCGTTTTCCTTTTTGCGGCGTCGAAGCTTGTCAAACAGTCCCATAAAACGTTCTCCTTTCCAGACCAATCACAGTGATTAGGCATAATCCGATGCCTTTATAACCATACCTTACCACATTGGAGCTTTTAATGAATCCCGGCATGGTAACGGCCATCAGGTGATCAGAGGAAAAGAACGAGAAGCAATGCAATAATCGCAGGCAGCCCTTGTTTGATAATGATGGATCGAGTAGCGGTTACACCTCCGTAGAGGGCGGCGATAATGACACATGCCAGGAAGAAGATCTGAATGTGCTGTCCAACGGATGCATCTGGATAAAAGAGACCCCAGATCAAACCTGCGGCCAAAAATCCATTGTACAGACCTTGATTGGCAGCCAGTGATTTGGTGGATTTCGCTAGGTCAGGGGTAAGACCGAACGTCTTCATCGTGCGTGGACGGGTCCACAGGAACATCTCCATCACCATGATGTAGAAGTGCTCAATGGCTACAATAGCCACGAAAATGATACTAATCAAAAGAAACACCTTGCTTTCTTATATGTCATTTATTTACTTGTCCCACTCAGTATAAATGTTTGCCATCCGAACTGAAAGTATAAATTTAATTTTACACAAATTAATTGTGTAAATTGTTAATGAGTTCATGATTCTCGTTTAAAATGACGCCGCGAATTAAGTACAAGATAAACATTCACTGATTGTCGAAAATCCATTCATTGGGTAATAATGAACAATAAAGAAGTGAACTTACTCATGGAAAAGGGGGATTAGCGTGGGTGTGGGAACCGTTCAATTCGTCCTGCTGGCGGATGATCCATCAACGTTTGTTACACGAGTCGTACCTTTTATCGATATTGAGCTCGCTGGAATTCCGAGTGATCGGCATTACGGTCTGTTGCGCCCAGCGGACTCCCGCCAGAAAATATACATACGGGGAACGCCAATCGCAAATCGTAGGCAAATCAGTATTGTCTCAGAAGAGGAATGTGCTCTCATAGCACAGAAGATGAATATTCCTGAAGTACGCCCGGAGTGGCTCGGTGCCAACATGCTGATCCGTGGCGTTGAAAAGTTGACGGAGCTTCCTGTCGGGACCCGACTTCTGTTCCCGGATGGAACCGGGCTGATCTGCGAAGGGGAGAATCTGCCCTGTGTACACCCTGGAAAAATCATTGAGCAAGTCTACGAACAGGATGGTTTGCGCAAAAAGTTCGTGCCAGCCGCCCGCAAAAAACGCGGAATCGTCTGTTCAGTCGAGCGTGAAGGCATCATCCGTACCGGAGATACTATCGAAGTTATTCGCCTGTCCTGAGGCTTCAGGACAGGTTTTTGCATTACAGTCGAATCCGCTTGCTTGGACTGTAGTTAATCTCAGTTTATCCTCTGGAATGGACGTATTCTTCAGGTGTGCTGCCGATTATGGACTTGAAGTCTTTGATAAAATGCGACTGATCGTGATATCCAAGGTCCTGGGACAGCTTAACCAAATCGCAATTCATACCCCGCTCCATCATCTCAGCAGCATTTTGCAGGCGGTAGAGCTTGATCACCATCTTGGGGCTGATGCCCACATACTGATTGAACAGGCGCTGGAGCTTTCTTGTGTGCATATTCCAGGAAGCAGATAAGTCATCGACTCTCAACATATCCCGATGCTGCTCAATATACAGCACAATTTGGCTGACCAGAATGGCTTGATCATCAGGAGGAGGGAGGTGTTTACAGAGAAGCTGATCCATATAACTGACTTTGTCCGCATCACTTCTCTCCCCGAGCAGACGTTCTTCGAGCAGTGGAGCATCGACACCAAGCACACCAGAGACATCCAAGGGGGTTCCATACAATGTTGAAACGGGAGTACGAATGAATGGATAGAAGCCGCCAGGCTTAAATTTCACACCAAATACGCTTCCTTTTCCACGGACAAGATAGGAAAATTTCTGTCCAGATGGACCGAAGAAAAAGGTGTTTCCCGGCTCTACCACCAGATTGACACAGGGATTCGGAACCACATGCTGCGGATATGGATCATGCCCGGTAAGATCCCAAGAGACGATCCAGAAATGCTTGACCAAAGAACTCAATGCTTCGGAAGGGGCATAACGTGTCAGGCAATATCTTTTGTCGCCCTCATCCAGATTCAGAAGACCCATACTGGGTCTGACAGCATGATCCGCATGTTTCATCTTGTTGATTCCTCCAGGTATCTCGTCAATTCTGCTTCGTTACGAACCATGCGCAATTTATGTTGGTGAGGCTGCAAAAACGCCATGATTAGTGCTTTTTCCCTACGGTCATGTTGATAGCTCCATTTATACATCTTCCAGAGCATAGTGAAAGTCTGTCGGTAATTTCCTTGTTCCAGCCCGAGCTTCTGTACTGTGAAACGTTTGAGAATGCGCACATTCCTTTTCCAGACGGGGGTATTCAAATAGACGATAAGATCAGCCTGCTCGAAACTTCTTGCCACCCATTCATAGTGTACACCTTCAATAATCCACTGATTGGAATGCACGGCTTTTTGCAGGAGTGTGTCCCGCGTCTCCGGACTATTGCGAATATCCTGTCCTTGAGGTACACGGTGCCACACCATATTGTCGAGCTCATAATAAGGAAGGTCTAACCTCACGGATAAATGGCGGGCCAGTGTAGATTTGCCACTGCCGACTGAGCCGATAATATGTATTTTGTTTGGCCTGAATTTGATCTTGGATTCTTCACCGACCATTCCGTAACCAGTCCCCCTTGATATTACCTTTGCTCTCTGAACAACAACGCCCTAACAGCGAAACGTGGCAAAATGAGTTGTCTGCGCCATCTGGAAGGCTGGCTGAGCAGTCGATAAAGCCATTCCAAGTTCAGCTTCTGCCATATGGCAGGTGCTCGTTTGGTTTTGCCGGCCAGAATATCCAGGCTTCCCCCGACTCCGATGGCTACACGAGCATTGAGTTGATGGCGATATTTGTTGATCCAGTGTTCAGCATTGGGTGCTCCTAAGGCCACGATAAGAAAATCAGGTTGTGCCTCGTGAATCTCTTCTACAATGCTTTGCTCCTCGTCCGTTGTGAAAAATCCATGTTGTCTGCCACGAACAACGACTCCCGGATAGTTTTGCGCAATAACTTCTACAGCCCGCTTACTGACACTTTCTTCTGCCCCGAGCATATAAAAGGACCAATTCTTCCTGCTTCCTTCCTCCAACAAACGAAAAAGCAGGTCACAACCTGTTACCCGTTCGTTCAATTGTCCACCCCGAAAGCGGGATACCATAACAATGCCCGCGCCGTCAGCGGTCACAATGCCTGCCTGATCCACGACCGAACGAAGCGCCTGATCCTTCTGGCAGGACATGACGATTTCCGGATTGCCTGTGATGACATGGAACAGTTCGGATTGTCTCTGATCGACTACATCACTGAGAATTGTAACCGTCTGATCCATAGTTATATTGGGAAATGGGATTCCCATAATATTTGTTGTTTGGTTCATAATTTAGTTCCTTTCTAGATGCTAGCTATCCGTCCCCAACCTATGTACATTTCCTGTTATTTCATTCCATTTTAGTATATCTGATCTCCTGGCAAAGCACTATATTTGTTGAAGTTTAGCATCGGACGAAAAGTCCGATATATTCAGCTTCATGGCATCTAAAATCATTTATTTTCGCTGTTGTCGCGTTTTTACAATACACTATTTGGGGTATAACGTAGGATAGTGTTGCAAGCAAGTGTCAATTGTACCTTCAATACAACACATTAAAGGGAGTGAGTTCATGGAATTGAAATATGAGTTCTATATTAATGCCGGACAGGAAGATGTGTGGAATGCCCTAATCTCGCCGGAAGGTACACGAAGCAGCTTTTTTGGCAGCGAACTTCGTTCCAATTTCCAACCGGGTCAGCCGTTTGCCTATGTAGGGCCGGGGAATGATGGTGCAGAGACGGTTCATGTGTACGGTGATATTCTGGAGTTCGAACCTCTATCCCTGTTAAGTTACCTTGAGCATCCCGGACCTTCCTACCACGCCAACCACGCTGAGCTTCAATCCAGAGTAGTGTTCCAGCTGGAGAAGGTAGGGGAATGTACGAAGTTAACATTGATTAATGACCAATTTACGGACAACCATCCATCCTTTGCAAACGCACAGAGTAGCTGGTGGATGATATTGAGCAGTATCAAGACATGGGTAGAGACGGGCAAAACGCTGAGTTTTGGCTGGTAAAGCTTCCGATAATGAGAGAGTATATGAATATAACATCATAACAATATGAAAAAAGCGCTGATAAGGCGTTTTTTTTCATATTGTTTTCGCAAATGGATGAAAACCCTCTACATTTAATGTCTAATTATGTCGAAATATATAGAAATGACATTAGAGGAGAAGTTGAGATGTTCCGTAAACGTGCCCAAACGATCAAGCAAGCCCCTGCGGGCTCGCTTCAACCATTATTGGAATACAGCCGTAAACTGGTTAAAGACGCAGAGCAAGGGATATATAGCAATCAGCTGGAGTCAATCGACGATTTGCAGGAAGCTGGTGAAATTGCACAAAACATTAATAAAGCCTTACATATTTTGAAGAAGCAAAATGAAGCAGCGGAAATGCGCCTCAAAATGTTAAATCAAGCGTTACATTTTGGACTATGGGAATCTGAGATTGTAGCAGGAGATCCTCTAGATAGCAATAATATCATTGCCTTTTCCAATGAATTTCGTCAAATGTTAGGCTTCAGTAATACGAAGGATTATCCTGATGCTTTCGCAAGCTGGGCCAAATCCATCCATCCCGACGACAGACCCCAGTTGGTTCAGGAAATTACGAAAAGTGTCAATACATCTTCTGATAAGGCCGCATACAACGTAACGAGCCGAATGGTTACAAAGAGTGGAGAAGTACGCTGGTTCCGGTGTCTTGGACAAGTTGTCCGAAATGATGAAAGTGTTCCGGTTAAACTTCTGGGAATCATGTTTGATATTCATGATGAGAAGAGCAAATCCGACGAGCTGGAAGCACTCGTTACCCGTTATGACCTAGTAAATCGCGCATTGGTGGAAGCACCGTGGGATATGACCGTTGTGGCCGGAGATGTGGTTAACCCGAATAATGAATTTTGGTGGTCACCACAGTTTCGCCGAGAGCTTGGATTTACCGATGAGCAGGATTTCCCGAATGTTTTCAGCAGTTGGAGCAGCCGGCTTCACCCGGACGATCACGACCGGACGATCAATGAATTTGCCAAGCACATGAATGATTACAGTGGACGGACAGCTTACGATCTTGATTACCGTCTGCAACGTAAGAATGGGGAATATCGCTGGTATCATGCAGGTGGCGAGACGGTTCGGGACGGTAACGGTGTACCACTCCGTGTAGCGGGAACCATTCGTGATGTGACACATGAGAAAAATAAGGAACAGATCGTTGAAGCGATGAATCAGAAAACAAAACTTTTATCTGAATCCATCGGTGAGATGGTACGTGGAATCAACTCGATTACCGATCAGGCTCAGGAACTGGTTACTGCGCAAGAGTTATCTGCGGATGCGGCCATTCAGGTGAAGAGCAGTGCAGATGATACCAAAAACATTACAGCGTTTATTCGGGAAATTGCCAGCCAAACCAATTTACTGGGTCTGAATGCAGCAATCGAAGCAGCCAGAGCGGGAGAACTTGGTCTTGGTTTTGGAGTTGTGGCCGGGGAAGTTCGGAAGTTAGCTGACCATAGCTCGCAGGCGACCGTCAATATTGAAGATGGCATGCAGGCAATGAAGGCGTTCATTGACCAGATTCTGGAGCACATTGGCAACATGTCCACACTGACGCAGAATCAGGCTGCCCTAACACAGCAGGTAAACGCCTCGATGGATGAGATTAATATGATGTCGCAGGATTTGGTGAACTACTCACGGAATTTGTAAGGTTGGAAAAGGTGTAACCCGGTCGATTTGTTGGATGATAAAATGAATTGCATAAGAAAAAACCACCGAGATGCATTTCTGCTCTCGGTGGTTTTGTATTCTCAACGAAACGATATATGCAATTCGATGTGTTGAATTAGACTTGTTGAACTTTGATCAGGTTCGTATTACCGGATTGACCGATTGGAACACCAGCGGACAATACAATGATGTCGCCTTTTTCGATATAACCAGTTTTGATTGCATTGCGTGTAGCAGACTCGAACATTTCATCGGTTGTTGTTACTTTGTCGCCCATAACCGGAATGACACCGGAGAGCAAGCAGATTTTAGCGAGTACTTCTTCATGCTGTGTAACCGCGATGATCGGTGCTTTCGGACGATATTTGGAGATCATACGCGCCGTAAATCCACTCTCGGTAGAAGTGATGATCGCTTTGGCATTCAGGACGAGGGAGGAGCTAACTGCTCCCTGACTGATAACTTCGGTAATATCAGCTACTTGTTGAGCGGATTTTTGGTTGAATTGTTCTTTGTAATCAATCATCGTTTCAGCACGGCGAGCAACAGCAGCCATCGTGCGGACGGATTGTACCGGATATTTACCTGCTGCCGATTCACCAGACAACATCACAACGTCTGCGCCTTGAAGAACAGCGTTAGCTACGTCACTAACTTCGGAACGAGTTGGACGCGGATTCACTTGCATGGATTCCAGCATGTGTGTTGCTACGATAACCGGTTTACCTGCACGGTTACATTTATCGATCATTTCTTTTTGCATCATAGGTACGTCTTCGATTGGTACTTCAACCCCGAGATCTCCACGCGCTACCATGATACCGTCAGATGCTTCAATGATATCGTCCAGGTTGGTCATACCTTCCTGGTTTTCGATTTTGGAGATAATTTGTACATGATCTACACCGCGTTCTTTTAGGATACTGCGAATTTCACGAATGTCGTCGCCTTTACGAACAAAGGAAGCAGCGATGATTTCGATACCGTTTTCGATCCCGAATCCGATGTGCATAACGTCACGTTCCGTTACACCTGGCAAAGTCGTTTTGATTCCTGGCAAGTTAACCCCTTTACGTGGTTTCAGAATGCCGCCGCTGATGATTTTACAGTGAATATCGGATCCTTCCACGGACAGTACAGTCAGATCCACCAAACCATCATCGATGAGGATGCGATCGCCAGGTTTTACTACGAGGTTCAATTCCGGATAGTTTACCGAAATACGCTCAGCATCACCAAGAATTTCTTCTGTAGTCAAGATAAGCTCTTTACCGGCTTGCAGGTGGCAGGATGCTTCTTTCAGCTTGCCAATACGAACTTCCGGTCCCTTGATATCCATCATAATCGGTATATACGTATTCAATTCGGAAGCGGCTTTGCGGATATTGTTAATCCGTGCCACGTGATCTTCCAGCTCACCATGAGCCATGTTCAGACGGGCAACAGTCATCCCTTCCTGAATCATTACTTTTAACAATTCGATTGAGTCACAAGCAGGTCCCATAGTACAAATAATTTTTGTTTTCAACATGCTATTTTCCTCCTCATATGTTTGCTTATATGTGTATTGTAGCGTTTTCTGTCGAAACAGGGTATGAACTATAGTACAATGATTAGAATATAGTCCAATAATGAGGTGTGTTATGGTCACTCCATTAGAAGTACGACACATTAATGGTGTCGGTTGGTACGAAGAAGCGGTGCAGTCACAGGCGACTTGGCGATTGAGCTTGGTTACTTATGGAAAATGTGTATATTGGGTGAACGGAGAGAAGCAGATCATGGAGAAAGGTGAGCTGCTGCTAATCCCCGCTGGCATTCCGTATTACGGCAAAAGTATTCCTACCGTAACCCACACGCAAATTGTAGTTCAATTACAGGGGGATCATGCACAAGGTTTGCCCGCGCTGGAACGGAGTGAGGCCTTGCGACATAAGCCTGGATGTTATGAACTGATTCATGAACGCATGAAAGCCATCCAACAACAATGGCAGGAACGTCCGTCTTATTATGTCATGATGAGCCAAGCCTTATTGATGGAAGTGCTTATTTATATAAATAGGGAACTGGATCGCGGAGTTATTCCACCGGAGAGACATGTTCATGCGGAGCGGATGAAGCGATACATTGAGCGGCATTACCGGGAGAAAGTTACGAAAGAAGAGCTCGGGGACGAGATCCGTAAAACCCCAAATTACGCAGCCGCGTTATTTAAAAGCATGACGAATCAGACGATCAGCCAATATGTTCATGATCAACGAATGAAAAGGGCGGTGTATTTGCTTACCGAGTCACAACTCTCTATTCAGGAAATTGCAGAATTTCTCGGTTACCGTGATCTGTCTTATTTTTACCGGATATTCAAGCGTTTAATGGGAACTCCTCCATCTGATTTGCTCCATGAACGTCCACCTATTGTATGAAAGACAGGGTCTTCATGGTCTCTTGAAAAGTTCTTACATTTAAACATCAAGCTGCAATCACGCAAAAAAAAGAGGGCCTCGGCCCTCTTTTTGGTCTCACGACAGTCGAATTACTCCTGCCGATGCAATATAAATCATATATTAAGCGTTGCTGCTTGTATTTGTAGCCGTGATTGGTTGCTTTGTTTTTTTGCTTGCCAGACCTGCGCGAACCGCAAATACATGCACAGCCCAGTACGCTGCTTCCGCGAACAGAATGCCGCCTGCTACATCCAGCAGCGAATGCTGCTTCACAAACACCGTAGAAGCAATGATCAGCCACAGCCATATCGACCAGGAAATTCGTGCCAGTGGTTTGAAGTTCAAATGGCGATTGATGATAATGAAGAGCAGATAACTTGTGAGACAGTGGATGCTTGGAAAACAGTTGAATGGAGCATCATTGGTATAAATAAATTGTACGAGCGCACTGCTCAAGCCAGTTCCGATAGCTTCTGGTCGCGGTACGTAAGTAGGGAAGACCGCAAAAACGATATTGGCTGCGATTACCCCTACGTTATAGGTAATTATCATACGCCAGAATAGCGATTTGTTCGTTAGACCCAAGTAAAGAAATCCAAGATACAGAATCGGCATCCAACTGACATAAGGATAAATAAATTCTTTGATAAAAGGAATCTGTGTATCAATCCAGGCATAATTGTAGAAGACATCACTTCCGGTGTTATTGCCCAACAAAACATAAATGGAACCTTGAAGCGGTATACATAAGATTGCCAGCAGATGTCCCCAGCGCAAAAATAATGCTTTCATAGTATCCCCCTGATTTTGTTCTTCATTTCAGCTTTCATCTTAACTCTTCATATATATGACGTTGCAGAAATGTCGTACCCCTGCACTGAAACATTCTATTAATACTATAATAGACATTTTAGCACTTGAGCCATACCTGATTGTAAGGTAAAAGCTGTAAGAGGAATTCTCTTTTTTGTTACTTTTATAGTTTTATCCAGAAAAGGATATCCGAATATCCACTAGATATGATACAACTAAATTGTCATATGAGTTCATGTGACAACCATTAAAAATGAAATGAGGCTGGTACAATCTATGAAAACCCCGCAATCCAAGCAAAATCAATCCTTTTCCGCGCGAAGGCCCGTGCTGACGGTAGTCATTATTGAACTGCTCCTTTTGCTGGTGGTTTTTGCGGCAGGGGCGGTCGCTACCGTGAAGCAACTGGACTACACATCACCCGTATTGATGTCGTTTACTCCAATTGCCCTCGTGCTCATTATTTATCTCACCCTGCGACGCAAATGGAGAGAGACTGGATTTCGCTCCATAAGAACTATCCCGGCAAGTCATGCAAAGTATTATATTCCACTACTCCTTGTACTGGGTACTCTTGCGCTGAAAGGATTTACTGAATTAACCTTGTCCAAGTTAGCTTTTTTTATCTTTTTCACCTTGCTTGTCGCTTTTGTGGAGGAAACCATTTATCGTGGACTAATCTTCAAAACTTTGCTTCGTAAGAGTGTGGTTGCGGCAGTTGCGACTTCAAGTGTTTTATTTTCTATCACTCATATCATGAATGCATTATCCGGTCAGAGTATGGCAGACACCCTTCTGCAACTGATCTATGCACTGCTGTTGGGAGCAGCGCTCGCGCTGTTAATGTTGAAAAACGGAAATATCGTGCCGCTGATTCTGTTTCATTTCATACATAATTTGATTCAATTTCTTGGGAACGACCGGCAAGATACCGGAACACTTCCCTACGATATCTTCATATTGGTTGTGTTGGTTGCTTATTGCGTATGGTTGACGTTTAGCGTTCGAACGAAGTCATCTTCTCCAGAGAGTAGTACACCGGGGAGTTCAATGGTTCATTAAATGGGCGTGTGATCAGTTGATGCATAACTCTGTTTACCGCCAGCCATAGGATCGTGGTATACTTCAGTCTGGCGGTATGACAGGCTTGTTCATAATCGGAGGCCCGTTCATCCGTACAATGCATAGATAAATAGGTGATATTGTGGAAAAGACAGCACAGGCAGTGGCGGAATGGATGGTACAGGAGATTAAATTCACCGGTACACTTCATCAGGAAGCTGCAATTGAATATGTGAAGTCCAATTTTGGGGAAGAATTTGTATTTGTGAATGAGAATGGAAATACTTCGTTATCAAAAGAAGTGAAGAAAGCGTTCCGCAAGCTACATCGTGGGCAGATTGCATGGGATCGTGATGCTTTTATGTGGGCATGGACCTAGTGTGTTATCATGTAATGGATTGAGCTTTCATGGATGTGTTGGATATGCATGTCAAAATATTTTATAGAAAATGTATAAGTTGGTTCGGATCTGCATATCCTTTCATAAGACCGCAATGAGCGGCAGGGCAAGCGACAAACCCTGTTCCAGTGCGTGCGAATACATGTATTTCCAAAGCTGTTTGAAAAGAAAATACAAAGATTTGCTTTTTGGTGGAAACGGAGTTATAATAAAAACAAGTTGTAGAGAGTGGAAAACCTAATTCACATATTGTAAAGGGCGATCACTTATAGGTTATGACTGGTACCTTTTTCAATGTGTGAATTTTTATTTGCTTGCTGCAAAGAACAAAGGAACATGTTAATCTTTATTTGGAGGTGTAATTCACATGCAAAACGGAACAGTAAAATGGTTCAACGCTGATAAAGGCTTCGGTTTCATCGAAGTTGAAGGCGGAGAAGATGTATTCGTACACTTCAGCGCTATTACAGGCGAAGGCTTCAAAACGCTGGACGAAGGTCAACGCGTGCAATTTAAAATTGTACAAGGAAACCGTGGTCCTCAAGCAGAAGAAGTTGTAAAACTGTAATTAAAGCATAGCTGCCTTTAACATGTTATAATGGTAAAGGCAGCTTCTTTTTTTTGAGCAGTTATAATGAAAGTCGGCCCAATAGTTGTCGAGACAGAAGTCCGGACGGGACAAAACTTCCGCTAAGTAGTGGCTTCTGTGAAATAACGTCGGATTAGATGTTTTTCCATAACAAAGGGGGTAGAAGTCATGTATAATCGCAAAAAACCGTTGGAAGAGATTCCACAAGCTGATGCGGCAATCTGGGAATGTACGAGTGATACGTGCAAAGGATGGATGCGGGACAATTTTGCGTTTGATAACGTACCTACTTGTCCGATATGTGCTTCTGAGATGGTCAGCACGACTAGGATGCTACCATTGCTTGAGAATTCGAATAGTAATCTTAAAACGATGCCTAAAGGAAATCGGATTTAACATAGCTTACCCGCCTCTAACGAGGTGTTTTTTTTTAAGTTGAACCTGACATCTTGTACAAAGGTAAGGGTATTAAATATGAAGTTCCCGGCATTCGTTTTGACGAATGCCTTTTTTTATATCTTTTTTTCCAATATGTCGGATAATGAAATGGAAATATATCCAATTTACAATGTATTTATTTGAATCCAGGGTTTGTAGAATAGATAGTAATCACATTTACACGCAATAAATAAAACGTTTTCGATAAAATTGTTAACGCTTACAGTTTGCCGATGACGTAATCGTATGTTCTCAGAGGAGGAAAAGCATTTTGAAGAAATGGTTAAGTCTTTCACTGGTTGCTGCTTTAAGTGCGACTCTTGTTGGTAACGCTTTCGCGGAAAGTGTGGAACCGAGCTCGACTCAATCTCCATCATTGGCTACAAAAGAGCAGACTTATGATTGGGGAAGGGCCAAAGTAGTGGGTGGCGGCTTCGTTCCGGGCATTATCTATAATAAGGCAGAGAAAGACCTCGTATACGCCCGCACGGATATTGGTGGTGCATATCGTTATGATGCTGAGAGTAAATCGTGGATTCAACTGCTTGATTTTGTTGGTTTTGATGAATGGAACATGTCGGGTGTGGAGAGCTTGGCTACAGATTCCGTTGATCCGGATCGCGTCTATATAGCAGCAGGTACATATACGAATGACTGGACAGATATGAACGGTGTGTTATTGCGTTCAACGGACAGAGGCGATACATGGCAGCGGACAGAGCTTCCATTCAAACTTGGCGGTAACATGCCTGGGCGTTCAATGGGTGAGCGTTTATCTATCGATCCGAACAACAACCGGGTGTTGTATCTGGGTGCTCGCAGCGGAAATGGACTATGGAAAAGCACGGATTACGGAGTGACCTGGAGCAAGGTAGACAGTTTTACAGCAGTCGGAAATGTTAAGGATGACTATAACGATATTGCAGGCGTAGCCTGGATTACCTTTGATCCAACTACAGGTTCGCGTGGCCATACGACTCAGACGATATACGTTGGAGTGGCAGATTCTGAGAAGAGCATCTATCGTAGTACGGATGGTGGGCAGACTTGGGCGCCTATAGAGGGCCAACCTACGCAAGGGTTTGTTCCCCATCACGGTGTGCTCGCATCCGATGGCTCCTTATATGTCACTTACAATGAGTTTGTTGGACCATACAGCGGTGGTAAAGGTGCCGTCTGGAAACTGGATACGAAAACAGGGAAATGGACCGATATCAGTCCAACTGTTAATACAGATAACCCGTATGGTGGGCTTGCAGTGGACAGCAAAGATCCGAATACACTAATGGTCGCAACGATGAACAAATGGTGGCCAGATGACTTCATTTACCGCAGCACCGACGGCGGGAAGACATGGAAATCATTCTGGACACTGGATTACGCCAAAGACCCAAGTCGGGAAAATCATTTTACTATCGATTATTCTCTATCTCCTTGGCTGGATTGGGGCGAGAAAAAGGAGTTGCCTGAAACTTCACCTAAATTGGGATGGATGATTGGTGACTTGGAGATTGATCCGTTTGATTCGAATAAAATCCTATATGGTACAGGCGCAACGTTGTACGGTTCGGATAACGTAACAGCTCTAGACCGAGATGAAACGGTGAAAATTTCCGTCAAAGCGGATGGTATTGAAGAGACGGCCATACTTGGTCTTATCAGCCCGCCATCGGGGGCGCCTCTTCTGAGTGCGATGGGTGACATTGGCGGATTCCGTCATGCTGACCTGGATAAGGCGCCGGAGATGATTACGAATCCGTATCTCGGAACCAGTACGGATATTGATTATGCAGAGTTGAACCCGAATCTAGTTGTACGTGTAGGTAACGCGGAAGGAAAGGCTGCTCGAATGGGAATTTCCACGGATAACGGCGTAACTTGGAAGCCGGCTTCGAATGCCTGGATCTCTTCTGATGAAGATAAGACAGAGGGTGGACATGCGGCCATTAGCGCTGACGGGAAATCGATTCTATGGAGTCCTGTCAGCAAGGCTGAAGGAGCTGCAAGACCGGTGAGTGTTTCGACCGATCAGGGTGCGACCTGGAAAGCTTCGAAAGGTATTCCGGAAGGTGCACGTGTCTCGGCTGACCGTGTGAATGAATCTGTTTTCTACGGATTCTCGAATGGGGCCTTTTATGTGAGTCGTGATGGTGGCGTTACGTTTGAGAAAACGACCGCAACTGGACTGCCTGTTGCCTTAACGAGTAACTTCAAAGCTGTACCGGGTTCAGAGGGTGAGATCTGGCTGGCTGCGGCAAAAGATAACAAGAAACTCGATAGTACGTATGGTCTGTTCCATTCCGTAGACTATGGTCATACCTTCACCAAGCTGGCTAATGTGGAAGAAGCAGCCACGATAGGTTTGGGTAAAGCGGCGGAAGGGCAAGAGCATATGGCATTGTATTCCTACGCCAAAGTAGAAGGAACGTATGGGATTTTCCGTTCGGACGATAACGGTGCTTCCTGGATTAGAATTAATGATGATCAGCATCAGTATGGTTCAGCCAATGTAACGATTACAGGTGATGCGAGAGTGTACGGACGTGTGTATGTGGGAACCAATGGTTATGGAATTGTAACAGGGAATCCAGCAGGCGCCGAGGGCGGAAATGTCGATCCTGAGCAAGAATCAGGTGCAGGGTCATCTACAACAGCTCTTCCATTCACTGATCTGGATGGACTGCCTCAAGATGTACAGGATAAGCTGGTTGCATTGCGTAAAGACGGAATTATTGACGGCAAAGTGGGTGGTATTTTTGCTCCTTATGCAGGTGTATCACGTGCCGAGTTTGTGAAAATGCTGTCTGGTGTCCTTTCGACTGTATCCGAATTGACGGAAGCGAAGGGATCGAAATATGCAGATGTAAAAGCGGGAAGTTGGTATGTGGGTTATGTAGCAGCTTTGGAAAAGATGGGTGTTCTTGTTCCTAAAGCTCAAGACAAATTCAGACCATCTGCTCTGATTACCGAGAAAGAAACGAATGAACTGCTGGCAAGCACATTGAAAGTGCTGAAAGCGGATCTGGACACGAAGGACCAGGGGCTGGTTTCTTATCTGGCAGAAGACTATAGCGCGGATGAAGTGTTGGGTGTAAGCCGGGGTAAAGCATCCGTAGTGTTATATAACCTGCAACAGTGGCTGCAGGAGAAACTTTAAGTGTGATAAATGAAAAACGAAGAACCTTCTCGCATGAAGCGAGAAGGTTCTTTGTTTGTTTGGAGAGTTTAGATGAACAGGAATGGCAGCAGAAAAAGTGTTGCTACCAGAGCCAGATCGATTCCTGCTCCAGCTCCATAGCCGTAACCACCGTAACCCCCACCATATCCTCCATAACCATATGGACCGTAGGCCGAAGATTTAACTTTCTTTGTTGCAACAGCGTTTTTCATGCTGCTTTTTACAATTTGCTGTTTGGATTTGACTGAACACAGTCGTGGTCCCTCGAAACATCCGTTCAAATAAACTTTGCCATCACGACATTGACTAAGCGTGCCATACATATGCTTACCGTCGTTCATAACGAGACAAACGGAACGTCCAACGTGCGGAGAAACCGTTTCTTCACATACCCGATTAATTCTGTACATGCAAATCCCCCTCATTAGGTGCGGTTGCCGCTTGAATTCAACGGTTTGTATATCATAGTAAAAAGAAGAACGATTGGTATGGACGAGTACCCGGATATTAGATGGGGAGGAGCCGTTTTTATATCTGCTCCATACACTGGAGGGAGTAAAAGGGAGGGGAGCTCATGGATTATCATGATTTGCTGGCCCGGCTCGGAGAAGGGAGTGCCCATCCGGGAGGGTTTACAGCAACGATGCAACTGTTGGATACGCTGTCTCTGCCTGCGCATAGTAAGGTGCTTGAGGTGGGGTGTGGTACAGGGAGGACGGCTTGTTATCTGGCTCGAAACGGTTATCGGGTAACTGCGGTGGATCTTAATCGGCAGATGTTGGAGAAAGCGGTGCGACGCGCAAGACGGGAGCGCTTAGATATTCGTTTTATTCAGGCAGATGTGAAATCCTTGCCTTTTCCGGATCATTATTTTGATGTGGTATTTGTGGAGTCTGTCACTATCTTCACCCAATGGCGAAGTACCCTTGCGGAATATAAGCGAGTATTGAAGCCAGGGGGTCTCTTCATTGATCGGGAGATGGTGTTATCCGGAAGGAAGACAGAGGTGATGAGCCGAAGGCTGAAACAATTTTATGGAATAAGGACACTGGCAACCATGACTACATGGAAGAAACGTCTCAGACAGTGTGGATTTATTGAAGTCTTGGTCAAGGAACAGTCTCGTTCTATGGGAAAATGGGGCGTGGATCATGATCCTCATCGGGAGATGGATATGAGCTTGTTTGAGGATGAGCAAGTGCAGCGCATGGGTCGCACCAATGATCGTTTGCTTGCGAGATACGGAAAAAGACTGGGTTATGCGGTTTTTGAAGCAAAGTCATCAATGGATAGCGATAATAAACAGAAAGAGTAGGATTACTTGTTGGCGAGAGGGTAGTCTATACGATATACGAATTTTTAAAAAAAGGTGGCTGATGCCAAATCTGGCATCTAAAAAAGCAACCCACTTTAAAGTGGATTGCTTTTTCTTTGTTTTGGGACTCTCAATCCAATCCAGTAAGTGATGAAAATAGTTCACGCCAGAGTTTGGTTAAAAGCATTACAGCATATCGTTGTCGATAATACGCCAGTGATGCTTCAGTAGAGCTTCCAGTTGCGGTTTATCTTTGGCTCGAAAAGCGCTTAGAATTTGGCGATGTTCTTCATTTACTTCATTAAGTACACTGGATAGCTTCGGCTTGTTGTCGCTAACATACGACTGGCGAATAAAGCTGTTTTTTAACGTGTTTAACATCTCGATGACAGTGGCGTTACCGCAGCGCTGGATGTACAGGTTGTGAAATTGATATTGACTCTTACTGTAAGCAGCCAGATCGAGCTGGGTAATATCTTCATCCATTCGTGCAACAAGGGCTTCCATCTCCAGGAACTCAGACGGTTTGAGGTGGTCTACTGCAAGTGTAGCAGCAAGTGCCTCAAGCGCACCGATGGCTTGCGAGAATTCGAGTTTTTTGCCAGCGTCAAAAGGAGCGACGATAAATCCCCTGCGTGGGATATATTGCAGGAGGTTGTCAGAAGTGAGTTGAAATAAGGCTTCCCGAGTAGGTGTGCGGCTGATGTCCAGCTTTTTGCAAATCTCCGCTTCATTAATCTTCTGATTGGGGAGCAGTGTCCCGTCTTGAATTTTCTGTGCGATATAATCGTAAACGTGATCTTTCAAGGACCGGTATTTGGGTGCCTCCATACCGAATCCCCCCTTCTGTATATAGTGATGATTGGATGTGTGAGGGTGTGAGCCCTGTAATGGTGCGCCGTTCGGGAGTTTCAAGTTTTTATCATCTTAACACCGAGGGGGGAGTTGGGCAAGCAATCTTAATGATCTAAAATGGTGTTAGTTTCATGTTAAATAAATTACGTAATATGGAATTATAGCGTATAAATGTGTTAAATTCATTGCCATACAACAGATTGTTTGTTAGTATTACTTACATTAAAGCCCATATATTGTCTTGTGTATATTGTATACAAGTTATATGCCTTTATCATTCCAAAACAGAACAGGGGTATGTTGAGTGAAAAGAGTGCTTTTGCCAATGATGCTGTTGTTAATGGTGGTAATCATGTCGGCTTGTGGGCAGGAACAAACGACGGGGGCCGGATCGGAACCTTCTCCATCCTCGGAGAGTGGTGGCGCAGAGAAGAAAGTAATCGTACTTGGCACCAGTGCAGACTACGCACCTTATGAATTTCACAAAAGCATTAATGGCAAAGACACTATTGTTGGTTTTGACATTGAGATTGCCAAGGCGATTGCTGCGGACATGGGAGCTGAGCTGAAGATTGAGGATATGGATTTTGATGGTTTGCTTATGGCGCTCAGCACGGACAAGGTTGATTTTGTGATATCAGGTTTAACCCCTACAGAAGAGCGAAAGAAGAACGTTGATTTTACGGATATCTACTACTATGCAGAACAGGCTGTACTCGTTAGAGCTGACGAAGGCGAATCGATAGCCTCACTGGATAATTTGTCGGGTAAGCAGGTGGGTGTGCAGAAAAGCTCTATTCAGGAAGGCATTGCTCAGGACATTCAAGGTGCCAAACTTACTTCTCTTGCCAAAATTCCCGAATTGATTCTTGAATTGCAGACCGGGCGGGTAGATGCGCTTATTCTGGAGAAGCCGGTTGCGCAGCAGTATGTAAAGAACCAGGAAGGACTGGTTGTTGCAAACGTGAAGATTGAACAGGCAGAGGATGAAGGAGGATCGGCTATCGCTGTGAAAAAAGGCAACCAGGAGCTCGTTGATCAGATCAACAGTACGCTGGAGAAGCTCAAAACGGGCGGAGATATCGAACGCTTCGTCGTAGAAGCCAATGAGATGTTAGGCGAATAAACCGGGCGAGTGAGGGATATGCCGTGAATTTAGATTTCTCCTTTCTATCGGAACATTGGCAGGACTATGTGCGTAGCGCGTGGGTAACATTGGAGCTTTCCTTCTTTGGGGTGTTGTTTGGCACATTACTGGGGGTTATGGTGGCACTGCTGCGTATATCACGAGTGTGGCCTATCAAATTCGTAGCATCGGCATATATCGAACTCATTCGCGGTACACCGATGTTGGTGCAAATTCTCATTATTCATTATGGTCTGACCGTAATCGGTGTGAACCTATCCGCATTTATGTCGGGGGTGGTCGCGCTGACCATGAACAGTTCGGCATACATGGCAGAGGTGTTCAGGGCAGGCATTCAGGCAATCGATAAAGGACAGACTGAAGCTTCGCGTTCTCTTGGGATGTCTCGTGGCATGACGCTTCGCTACATTATACTGCCGCAGGCCTTTCGTAACATGCTTCCAGCTATCGGCAATGAATTCATTATTATCATTAAAGATTCCTCGCTTGTTTCCATGATCGGGATTGCTGAGATTATCTATACAGCCAGAGCCGTTCAGGGGGTTACCTTCCAACCGCTTGCCCCGCTCCTTGTTGCTGCTGCCCTCTATTTTATAATTACATTTACGTTGGCCAACCTGCTCACCTGGCTGGAACGCAGACTTTCCATATCCCGATAACTTGCATACGGACTCTACGAATGAGTGGATTTAGGTGATAGCGGAAAAAGTGAGCAGGAGTCGTAAATGGTCGTGGCGAAGCATACATTGATATTGTATTTTGTATACAATATAATCAAAGAGGGGTGCTGGGAGTATATGTCAGATTCGAAAATGTTAATGGATTGGTCGGAACGTTATGCTGCACCTAATTATCATCCGCTCCCGATCGTTATTGAGCAGGCGGAGGGAGTATGGGTCGAAGATCCGGAAGGTCACCGTTATATGGATATGTTAAGTGCATATTCGGCATTAAATCATGGGCACAGACATCCAGCGATTATTCAGGCACTGAAGGATCAGGCAGATCGGGTAACATTAACATCACGGGCATTTCACAGCAGTGCGGCATCACATTTCTATCAGAAGCTCTCGCAATTTACGGGCAAACCCAAAATTCTGGCCATGAACACGGGAGCTGAAGCGGTTGAAACGGCCGTGAAAGCAGTGCGAAGATGGGCATATCGATGCAAGGGTGTACCGGAAAATCAAGCTGAAATCATCGTATGCTCCGGAAATTTTCATGGAAGAACACTGACGGTCACCTCTTTCTCATCTTCAGAAGAGTACAAAAAAGACTTTGGACCGTTTACACCCGGATTCAAAATCATTCCTTATGGTGACATTGAAGCGCTTAAGCTTGCGATTACACCAAACACGGCCGCTTTTCTCGTGGAACCCATTCAGGGGGAAGCTGGTATTGTCATCCCACCTGAAGGATATCTTGCTGAAGCCTTTACACTGTGTAAACAGCATAGGGTGTTGACCGTGGCGGATGAGATTCAGACCGGATTCGGACGAACGGGACGGCGATTTGCCTCTGATTGGGAGGGGGTTGAGCCTGATATCTGGATTATGGGTAAGGCACTGGGCGGGGGAGTAATGCCTATCTCGGCTATTGCTGCTAATGCAGAAATACTGGATTTGTTTGAACCGGGTTCTCATGGCTCCACATTCGGGGGGAACCCACTCGCTTGTGCCGTGGCTGTCGCAGCACTGGAAGTTCTGGAAGATGAGAAGCTTGCAGCGCGCTCGGAGCGTCTGGGGAATTATTTTATGAAACAGCTTCAGGGAGTTCGCAGTTCAGCTGTGCGTGAGATTCGAGGTAGAGGATTGTTCATCGGTGTTGATCTGCATGTACCTGCACGTCCTTATTGTGAGAAATTAATGTCTGTTGGATTGCTCTGTAAAGAAACTCATGAGACAACGATCCGTTTTGCGCCGCCACTTACCATTATGGAGGCTGAGATCGACTGGGCGTTGGAGCGAATTACTCAGGTGTTGGGTGACTGATAAAAATTTCATTCTTTGATTACTTCATATAAGCAGCGGAGGAGCTGACCTACATGGAAAACAATGATATTGAAACTAGAGGAACGCTAAATACTTCTAATGAAACGAGACAATTCGTTTTGCATCATAGTGATGTTGCCATCATTAAGGTTCCTTTTGGATTAGGAGGGGCACGAGGTGGTGCTGAGTTAGGTCCGGATGAACTCATTACAGCAGGATTGAAACGTGAAATTGCCAGCCTTGGGTTGAATGTATCAAAAGAGATCCGTGTAGATTGTCCCTCAGAGTCTGTTGCTCCAATTGAACGAAACCGTGTGAAATATTTATCCGAGGTTAGACAGGTGAGTGAGCGAGTGTGCAATGAAGTGTCTGGGGCGATAGCGGGAGGTTCTTTTCCGCTTGTTCTGGGTGGGGATCACAGTGTAGCTATAGGTTCTCTTGCTGGGGTGTCTGCACATTATTCCAATCTAGGTGTGATCTGGTTTGATGCCCATGCGGATTTGAACACAGAAGAGCGTAGTCTGTCTGGAAATATGCATGGGATGAGTGTTGCTGCCGCTTTGGGGCATTCTGCATTTAACTTGTCTCATATTCCGGGTGCAGGGTCGTTCGTTAATCCTTCCAATCTGGTCTACATTGGCTTACGTGATCTGGATGTGTATGAAAAGGAACAGATCCGAGCGCTTGGCATTAAGAGCTTTACAATGCATGATATTGATCGGATAGGTATACAACAGGTTGTTGAACAGGCGCTGGCTGTAGTCGGGGAAGGAACAGATGGTATTCATATTAGCTTTGATATGGATTGTCTTGATCCGCGTGAGGCTCCGGGTGTGGGTACGCCGGTACCAGGGGGATTGAATTACCGTGAAGCTCATTTCGCACTGGAGCTACTCGCTTCTACCAACCGAATCACGTCCATGGATCTGGTGGAAGTTAATCCGCTATTTGATCAGAATAGGCATACGGCCCGCCTTGGAGTAGAACTGATTGCTTCATTGCTGGGTAAACGGATCTTATAACGGTTGTATAGATATTTCTTGTTCGGATGAATTCATGCTTATATAGAAGGTAATGTCTAATCATATAATGTAAGGTTATATAAGAGCCAGGGTCAGACTCATCCATACGATCTTCAACGGAGTGAAGATAGGTATGAGTACTTCCCTGGCTAATGGTTGTTGGGTGCACTTCTTTACTTCTGAACGGATGGAGGGTGAAGTTAGCTTTATAGAGTAATAATGTTTGGTTGAGCGTGGCTTTCTTTTTACTTAAGAAGCATTGGGTATATATACGAGGGCTCTACTATAGAAGAAAGAGATTGTAGATTATCTGATGGAGAATGTGGTTCTAAAGTTTTTTGAAAATAAAGCTTGCGTTCCGAATCTCTACATGGTATATTCTAATTCCGGCCAAGAAAACACGAGAAACACGGTGCGGCAAGCGAATAAAATAAGCTTCGAAAGAAACTTAAAAAAAAGAGCTTGCAAAGTTGGTTCGGATGTGATAAGATATAAAAGTTGCTGAGGTGAACAACACACGGCAATGAAATAAGTTTGATCTTTGAAAACTGAACAACGAGTGAGTAAACATTCTGCTTGCAGAATGAACGCAAAAGTTCGAGACAAGCCTTGGTTTGAATCGACTGGAGCACAAATGAGATTTTTAATCTCGTCAGTTTCAAAATGAGCTTATCGCTCTTTTCAATACTTTATTGGAGAGTTTGATCCTGGCTCAGGACGAACGCTGGCGGCATGCCTAATACATGCAAGTCGAGCGGACTATCAGAGAAGCTTGCTTCTCTGATGGTTAGCGGCGGACGGGTGAGTAACACGTAGGCAACCTGCCCTCAAGTTTGGGACAACTACCGGAAACGGTAGCTAATACCGAATAGCTGTTTTCTTCTCCTGAAGAGAACTGGAAAGACGGAGCAATCTGTCACTTGGGGATGGGCCTGCGGCGCATTAGCTAGTTGGTGGGGTAACGGCTCACCAAGGCGACGATGCGTAGCCGACCTGAGAGGGTGATCGGCCACACTGGGACTGAGACACGGCCCAGACTCCTACGGGAGGCAGCAGTAGGGAATCTTCCGCAATGGGCGAAAGCCTGACGGAGCAATGCCGCGTGAGTGATGAAGGTTTTCGGATCGTAAAGCTCTGTTGCCAGGGAAGAACGCTTGGGAGAGTAACTGCTCTCAAGGTGACGGTACCTGAGAAGAAAGCCCCGGCTAACTACGTGCCAGCAGCCGCGGTAATACGTAGGGGGCAAGCGTTGTCCGGAATTATTGGGCGTAAAGCGCGCGCAGGCGGTCATTTAAGTCTGGTGTTTAATCCCGGGGCTCAACCCCGGATCGCACTGGAAACTGGGTGACTTGAGTGCAGAAGAGGAGAGTGGAATTCCACGTGTAGCGGTGAAATGCGTAGATATGTGGAGGAACACCAGTGGCGAAGGCGACTCTCTGGGCTGTAACTGACGCTGAGGCGCGAAAGCGTGGGGAGCAAACAGGATTAGATACCCTGGTAGTCCACGCCGTAAACGATGAGTGCTAGGTGTTAGGGTTTCGATACCCTTGGTGCCGAAGTTAACACATTAAGCACTCCGCCTGGGGAGTACGGTCGCAAGACTGAAACTCAAAGGAATTGACGGGGACCCGCACAAGCAGTGGAGTATGTGGTTTAATTCGAAGCAACGCGAAGAACCTTACCAGGTCTTGACATCCCTCTGATCGGTACAGAGATGTATCTTTCCTTCGGGACAGAGGAGACAGGTGGTGCATGGTTGTCGTCAGCTCGTGTCGTGAGATGTTGGGTTAAGTCCCGCAACGAGCGCAACCCTTATATTTAGTTGCCAGCACTTCGGGTGGGCACTCTAGATAGACTGCCGGTGACAAACCGGAGGAAGGTGGGGATGACGTCAAATCATCATGCCCCTTATGACCTGGGCTACACACGTACTACAATGGCCGGTACAACGGGCTGCGAAATCGCGAGATGGAGCCAATCCCAACAAAGCCGGTCTCAGTTCGGATTGCAGGCTGCAACTCGCCTGCATGAAGTCGGAATTGCTAGTAATCGCGGATCAGCATGCCGCGGTGAATACGTTCCCGGGTCTTGTACACACCGCCCGTCACACCACGAGAGTTTATAACACCCGAAGTCGGTGGGGTAACCGCAAGGAGCCAGCCGCCGAAGGTGGGATAGATGATTGGGGTGAAGTCGTAACAAGGTAGCCGTATCGGAAGGTGCGGCTGGATCACCTCCTTTCTATGGAGAATCGTTTCCCGAGTGGAAACATTCAAATACGCAGCTTAGCTGCAAATACTACTCACTCGTTGCTCAGTTTTGAGAGCTCAAACTCTCAAACAGCTTGCTTTTGCATGGAGCTTGTTCTTTGAAAACTAGATATCGAAACGAAATTTTGCGATTTAGAACATTCCTTTTTAAGCTGAACTTGTGTTAAAACAAGTTTTAATAAATAGTGAAAACTGCATTGCGATGGTATCGAATGAGAGCGACTTTTGGCTTTGCGTAAGCAAAACAAGGGAAGCGAGCAGTCGAAACCGGAGCAATTATGGTTAAGCTACTAAGAGCACACGGAGGATGCCTAGGCGCTAGGAGCCGATGAAGGACGTGGCGAACAACGAAACTGCCTCGGGGAGCTGTAAGCAAGCTTTGATCCGGGGGTGTCCGAATGGGGAAACCCAGCTGGGGTAATTTCCAGTTACTCATAACTGAATACATAGGTTATGTAGAGGCATACCAGGGAACTGAAACATCTAAGTACCTTGAGGAAGAGAAAACAATAGTGATTCCGTCAGTAGCGGCGAGCGAACGCGGAGAAGCCCAAACCAGAGAGCTTGCTCTTTGGGGTTGTGGGACATCTCACATGGAGTTACAAAGGAATCGGTTAAGCGAAGAGGTCTGGAAAGGCCCGCCAAAGAAGGTAAAAGCCCTGTACTTGAAAGTCTGTTCCCTCCGAGATGTATCCCGAGTAGTGCGGGGCACGTGAAACCCCGTATGAATCCGGCAGGACCATCTGCCAAGGCTAAATACTTCCTAGCGACCGATAGTGAAGCAGTACCGTGAGGGAAAGGTGAAAAGCACCCCGGAAGGGGAGTGAAATAGAACCTGAAACCGTGTGCTTACAAAAAGTCAGAGCCCGTTTTAGGGGTGATGGCGTGCCTTTTGTAGAATGAACCGGCGAGTTACGTTCCCGTGCAAGGTTAAGGTGAAGAGCCGGAGCCGCAGCGAAAGCGAGTCTGAATAGGGCGACATAGTACGTGGACGTAGACCCGAAACCGGGTGATCTACCCCTGTCCAGGGTGAAGGTGCGGTAACACGCACTGGAGGCCCGAACCCACGCATGTTGAAAAATGCGGGGATGAGGTGGGGGTAGCGGAGAAATTCCAATCGAACTCGGAGATAGCTGGTTCTCCCCGAAATAGCTTTAGGGCTAGCCTCGGAAAACAGAGTCGTGGAGGTAGAGCACTGATTGGGTGCGGGGCCCGCAAGGGTTACCAAGCTCAGTCAAACTCCGAATGCCATAGACTTACTTCCGGGAGTCAGACAGTGAGTGCTAAGATCCATTGTCAAAAGGGAAACAGCCCAGACCATCAGCTAAGGTCCCCAAGTGTGTGTTAAGTGGGAAAGGATGTGGAGTTGCACAGACAACCAGGATGTTGGCTTAGAAGCAGCCACCATTGAAAGAGTGCGTAATAGCTCACTGGTCGAGTGACTCTGCGCCGAAAATGTAACGGGGCTAAACACACCACCGAAGCTATGGCTTGATGCTTTGCATCAGGGGTAGGGGAGCGTTGTATAAGGGTTGAAGGTGTACCGTAAGGAGCGCTGGACATTATACAAGTGAGAATGCCGGTATGAGTAACGAAAAGATCAGTGAGAATCTGATCCGCCGAAAGCCTAAGGGTTCCTGAGGAAGGCTCGTCCGCTCAGGGTAAGTCGGGACCTAAGGCGAGGCCGAAAGGCGTAGTCGAAGGACAACAGGTCGAAATTCCTGTACCACCGTAAGCCGTTATGAGCAATGGGGGGACGCAGCAGGGTAGTGACGCGGACTGATGGATGTCCGTCTAAGCAGTGAGGCTGATGTGTAGGCAAATCCGCACATCGTTAAGGCTGGGCTGTGATGGGGAGCGAAAATTATAGTAGCGAAGGTCATGATCTCACACTGCCAAGAAAAGCCTCTAGCCAGGTGATGGTGCCCGTACCGCAAACCGACACAGGTAGGCGAGAAGAGAATTCTAAGGCGCGCGGAAGAACTCTCGTTAAGGAACTCGGCAAAATGACCCCGTAACTTCGGGAGAAGGGGTGCCCCGGTAGTGTGAATAGCACGAGGGGGCCGCAGTGAAAAGGCCCAAGCGACTGTTTAGCAAAAACACAGGTCTGTGCGAAGCCGTAAGGCGAAGTATACGGGCTGACGCCTGCCCGGTGCTGGAAGGTTAAGGGGAGCGGTTAGGAGTAATCCGAAGCTGTGAACCGAAGCCCCAGTAAACGGCGGCCGTAACTATAACGGTCCTAAGGTAGCGAAATTCCTTGTCAGGTAAATTCTGACCCGCACGAATGGCGTAACGACTTGGGCGCTGTCTCAACGAGAGATCCGGTGAAATTTTAATACCTGTGAAGATGCAGGTTACCCGCGACAAGACGGAAAGACCCCATGGAGCTTTACTGCAGCTTGATATTGAATTTGGGTACGATCTGTACAGGATAGGTGGGAGCCTTTGAAACGTGAGCGCCAGCTTGCGTGGAGGCACCGTTGGGATACCACCCTGATCGTATCTAGGTTCTAACCTGGTACCGTAATCCGGTGCGGGGACAGTGTCAGGTGGGCAGTTTGACTGGGGCGGTCGCCTCCTAAAGAGTAACGGAGGCGCCCAAAGGTTCCCTCAGAATGGTTGGAAATCATTCGAAGAGTGCAAAGGCATAAGGGAGCTTGACTGCGAGACCTACAAGTCGAGCAGGGACGAAAGTCGGGCTTAGTGATCCGGTGGTACCGCATGGAAGGGCCATCGCTCAACGGATAAAAGCTACCCTGGGGATAACAGGCTTATCTCCCCCAAGAGTCCACATCGACGGGGAGGTTTGGCACCTCGATGTCGGCTCATCGCATCCTGGGGCTGAAGTAGGTCCCAAGGGTTGGGCTGTTCGCCCATTAAAGCGGTACGCGAGCTGGGTTCAGAACGTCGTGAGACAGTTCGGTCCCTATCTGTCGTGGGCGTAGGAAATTTGAGAGGAGCTGTCCTTAGTACGAGAGGACCGGGATGGACGTACCGCTGGTGTACCAGTTGTTCCGCCAGGAGCACCGCTGGGTAGCTATGTACGGAAGGGATAAGCGCTGAAAGCATCTAAGCGTGAAGCCCCCCTCAAGATGAGATTTCCCAGTATGTAAGACCCCTTGAAGACGACGAGGTAGATAGGCTGGGGGTGGAAGTGCAGCAATGCATGGAGCTGACCAGTACTAATCGGTCGAGGGCTTATCCAAATATGCACGTTGTAAATCGCACATTTCGTTTCGGATCTAGTTTTCAGAGAATAAACTCTGAATGTAAGCTAAGCTATGCGTTTGGTGGCGATGGCGGAGGGGTTCCACACGTACCCATCCCGAACACGACCGTTAAGCCCTCTAGCGCCGATGGTACTTGGACCGCAGGGTCCTGGGAGAGTAGGACGCCGCCAAGCGAATTCCCTTTGGGGTATTTTTTTTGCCCCCCTCGTAAGGAAAAGGGAAATATATTGGGGCCCTTAGCTCAGTTGGTTAGAGCGCACCTCTGATAAGGGTGAGGCCGGTGGTTCGAGTCCACCAGGGCCCACCATTTAAGTTTTAAACCACAGTGTATGGGGCCATAGCTCAGCTGGGAGAGCGCCTGCCTTGCAAGCAGGAGGTCAGCGGTTCGATCCCGCTTGGCTCCACCATTCCCTGATAGCTCAGTTGGTAGAGCACTCGACTGTTAATCGAGTTGTCACAGGTTCGAGCCCTGTTCGGGGAGCCATTCAGGAGAGGTGTCCGAGTTGGTCGAAGGAGCACGATTGGAAATCGTGTAGGCGCCAAAAGCGTCTCGAGGGTTCGAATCCCTCTCTCTCCGCCAGATAGAATTTTGTTACTGTGGCCCGTTGGTCAAGGGGTTAAGACACCTCCCTTTCACGGAGGTAACAGGGGTTCGAATCCCCTACGGGTCATATATATGGAGGCTTAGCTCAGCTGGGAGAGCATCTGCCTTACAAGCAGAGGGTCGGGGGTTCGATCCCCTCAGCCTCCACCATATAGATTTCTGAATAACGACGCGGGGTGGAGCAGCCCGGTAGCTCGTCGGGCTCATAACCCGAAGGCCGCAGGTTCAAATCCTGCCCCCGCAATTATACTTTCTTTCAAGAAAGTGATCTGGAACCGTGGTGTAGTTGGCCTAACATGCCTGCCTGTCACGCAGGAGATCGCGGGTTCGAATCCCGTCGGTTCCGCCATTTTTACTCAAGCAACATTTTACACCGTGCCGGTGTAGCTCAACTGGTAGAGCAACTGACTTGTAATCAGTAGGTTGGGGGTTCAAGTCCTCTCGCCGGCACCATTTATTGCATTTACCTCTGAATTTATAATAGAATGTATATTGTAGTTTCAGATGGGAATACTGAGATACTCTCAGCGAGTGTAAGGGATAGCTTATGGCGATCGTGGCGAAGTGGTTAACGCACCGGTTTGTGGATCCGGCATTCGGGGGTTCAATTCCCCTCGATCGCCCCATGTTTTCTTAATGGGGATTAGCCAAGCGGTAAGGCAACGGACTTTGACTCCGTCATGCATAGGTTCAAATCCTATATCCCCAGCCATTTTAGTTTTAATTTGAGTCATTAGCTCAGTTGGTAGAGCACCTGACTTTTAATCAGGGTGTCGAAGGTTCGAGCCCTTCATGACTCACCATTATATTTTGCGGTCGTGGCGGAATTGGCAGACGCGCACGGTTCAGGTCCGTGTGGGCTAACCCCCGTGGAGGTTCGAGTCCTCTCGACCGCACCATATATTTTGCGGAAGTGGCTCAGCGGTAGAGCATCGCCTTGCCAAGGCGAGGGTCGCGGGTTCGATTCCCGTCTTCCGCTCCAATATTTGCGCCCTTAGCTCAGCTGGATAGAGCGTTTGACTACGAATCAAAAGGCCGGGAGTTCGAATCTCTCAGGGCGCGCCATTATTTTCATAAGTATCGGGATGTAGCTCAGCTTGGTAGAGCACCTGGTTTGGGACCAGGGGGTCGCATGTTCAAATCGTGTCATCCCGATTTTTATATGCGGGTGTAGTTCAATGGTAGAACTTTAGCCTTCCAAGCTAATAGCGTGGGTTCGATTCCCATCACCCGCTTCATGGTAAAATCAAAGAGAGCTCTTGCTTATTGCAAGGGCTCTTTTTGTTATAGTAATCTTAAATAAGAAAATAGTGGGAGGACTTATGAAAAATAAAATAGAAACGCCAAAGATTCCCCTGGAACTCGAGGACTTATCGTTAACTTTAGAAGCATGGGAGAGTAAAGAAGAAATCAAACATGGACGATTTACCAATATCTCTATTGAGAATCAGAGCGCCAGCAGGGTTTCATTCGATAAAGTGGTCTTTGAGAACGTGATCTTCAGCCAGTCCTCTCTCCCCGAAGTTGAGCTTACTGATGTGATTTTTGATAAATGTGATCTGTCCAATATGGACTTTAACGGTTCTTTCCTCCACCGGACAGAATTTAGAAACTGTAAATTGCTTGGTACCAATTTTGCAAATAGCAGGCTCCAAAATGTAAGCTTTCAGGGCTGTGTAGCTGACCTTTCTTTATTTCGATTCTCCAAGTTTAAACAGGTGAAATACACGGAATGTTCTCTGGTGAGTGGCGATTTCTTTCAAGCTACAGCCCAAAAACTGGAGTTTTCTGAATGCAAAATAGACCAAGCTCTTTTGTCGGGTGTAAAGCTTAAGGGAGTGGACCTTAGTGACTGTAGCTTTGAAAGGTTACATGTAGATATTGAGGATCTGGACGGGTGTATCATCTCAGATGCTCAGGCCGCCTCTTTTGTTGGATTATTAGGCTTAATTGTGAAGTAGGTTTGATTATGCGAGTGATCTTTGTTTAAATGAAGAGATCAATGAATGTACAATATCATGCTTCACTTAAAAAAGGAGGCGTATTATGAAAAGGGCTCTCGTTATTGGAGGAAATGGAACATTAGGCAAAGCTGTTGTTGCGAGGCTTCAGGAGTATTCCGTTGAGGTCATTACAGCCGGCAGGCAATCCGGGGACTACCAGGTGGATATGACCTCGACAGAGAGTATTACATCCCTCTTTGAAACGGTGACTAATATTGATTATGTCATTGTTGCAGCAGGCCAGACCCATTATGCGAAGTTGGAGGAGCTGACCCCTGAGAACAACATGATTAGTGTGCAGGGGAAATTACTTGGTCAAGTGAACATCGTCTTGATTGGGCAGCACTACATCAACGATAAGGGAAGTTTTACGCTGGTCAGTGGCATTATACAGGACCATCCTATTCTGAAAGGTGCATCCAGTGCTATGGTTAACGGTGCAATTGATTCGTTTGCCAAAGCAGCAGCTTATGAGTTGCCCCGAGGCATACGTCTGAATTCGGTTAGTCCTAACCTGTTTGTTGAATCCGCAGAGAAATATAAGGGTGTGTTTATCGGATTTAATCCAGTGCCTGTGGAGCGGGTCGCCAATACGTTTATCCAGAGTGCACTTGGTATCGAAACAGCCCAGAACTTTAAAATATATTAACTGTAAGGAATAGTAAATATAAAGGAGATCAGCAGAATATTCCTGCTGATCTCCTTTTGCTTTGGATGAAAATGGATGTAGGCTTGAATGGGCAGATAAACCAAACATATCATTGTATGTTTAAGCGATACGGTATGGGAAGGGGAAAGACCATGATTCGTTTCGTTTCATTAAGAACATAGACATGCCCCTTTTCCTCGTTGTCCCATAAACCGCTAGATACCATACTTAGACTTATACGGTATGGGCAGCAACAACCAATTAGTATCTTTCCAAGATGAGCTGAGTTTTCAGGCCATCGGCAGGAATGAGCCAGTTTTTGTTTGCTAGGACTTGCATCAGTTGAGTACGCAGTCCAGAAACAGCTGTAGAATCTGCTGTTTTGAACGAGATCTCAACGATATTCTCTACACCTGTGCCAGCTGCGTTGCGAATTGGCCATACTTCAAGGGTGAGTTCCTGTCCATTCCATGTACCTTCATAACGTTGGAACGTTACTGGGCCGTAGGCACGGGATGCCGTAAGTTGTTGTTTACCCCAGTTGGAGGAGGACCAATTTTTTAATTTACCAGGCAGCTTGTCCAATAACATGCTCAAGGCTTCCTGCTGTGATGGAAGTTGTACGCCTGTAGCGTTGGTATCCACCTTTTTAGTGTTGGAGAAGCTCAATGTTTGTTTGCCATATCCCCAGTCAATTTCAGCCTCGTAGTTATCATCTGACGCATTAAATCCCTCTTGGTTAGCCAGAGTCAACGCCGCATTAACATCACCATTGATGACAGGATAGCGCTTTTTATAAGTCAGTTCATAATTGTTCTTGTCATCCTTCTTCCGAAAACGGACATCCCATCCTGCTTGATTTAGATTGAGTGCGTTAGTGTCGAAATACTCTGCACTAATGTTTCTTGCTGTGGAGTTCAAGCCAAGTGTCTGAATGACTTCACTGCGTGGTGTCCCATCTGTGTTCAATACCAGCTCCGGCTTAGCCAGGAACTTCACTTCATAAGCAGGAACGGCGTTTGCTGCTGCTGAGGCCTGTGGTGCTTCCAGAAACGTCAGTCCACTTCCCAATGTCACGATGCTCAGCATGAATGAGGCGGTTACCTTTTTCCATTTTTTCAAAACCAATCACTCCCTAGGCTGGATTAACGTACAGACCCACTTTATCGTCCGAGTATATGAAAGCGATTAAATGGAAGGGCTCGTTGCGTTAACCCTGCATAGATTTGATGAATGCCAAGCGATAGTTTATATGGGATAGTGGGATCATGAATTAAAAAGAGAGATGCTGTGGCTCATGTCCCGCAGTACTTCCTTGAAGCGGTTGACCTGGACGGAAGGATGACGATCCTTGTTGTGGACGGTGTAAATATGCCGCGGAGCCTGCTCCCCCGGAATGGGGAGGACCTTGATCAGTCCATGCTGCTCTTCCCACTGTACGGCCATTCGTGACATGAACGAGATATGACCGCCGAGTAGAACCAACTGCTTGATCGCTTCCAGAGAGTCCATCTCAACAGTGCTTCGCAGACGAATATCATGCTGCTCCAGCCATTGGTTGGTTAAACGTCGAGTGCTGGATTCATCGCCATGCAGTGCAAAGGGAACCTGTGCCATATGCTCAGGTTTCAGCACATCCCTCTGAGCCAAGGCATGCTGTGGAGAGCAGATTAATACCAGATCGTCTTCACACAGCGTCTCTGCTTGAAGTACTGGCCCCACAAAAGGCTCTGAGGAAATCACACCCAGATCAATCTGGTGACGGATCAACATTTCGCGGATAACGGGTGAAGGTTTGACTGATAACATAATTCGAATACCGGGGAATTCCTGAGAAAATGTATTCAAAATAGGCGGCAGTAAATACGTTGCTGGTACATAGCTCGCTCCAATGTGCAGGGTGCCCCGATAGAGGCTGTCATATTCCTGTACTACCCGGCGCGCCTCTTGAGTGAGGGCATTGATTTTGACGGAATAATGTAAAAGGGCTTGTCCAGCCTCGGTGAGAAATGTCTTTCCACTACGCGATTCGAATAATCGCACCCCCATCTCTTCCTCCAGAGACTTCATATGAAAGGTAACAGTAGGCTGCTTGATGCCGAGAAGCTCGGCCACGCTGGTCATATGATGATGTTTATCAATGAGTTCAACAATTTGCAGTTTAATCAGGTTCAACGAACTCAACACTCCTCTCAGGTAACTTTCAATCACCTTATATAGATTTAATCTATGAAGATCAACAGAATTCATCTAAAAAGTTAATTCCAATTTTACATTTCTAACATACAACTCGCGAAAGCGGACGTTAGACTGAGAACAGTACAAGAAGACAGGCAGGGATGCTTATGAAAATGGAAATTAGGGGAATTCAAAAATCATTCAATCGTACTCCCGCGCTGCTGCCCACGGATTTAACACTTCAGCATGGACAGTTTACGACGCTGCTCGGCCCATCCGGCTGTGGCAAAACGACGTTGCTGCGCATGCTGGCGGGGCTGGAGCAACCGGATGCGGGAGAAATCGTCGCGGATGGCAAGAGTTTCTACTCGGCGACGAAGCGAATAGATGTACCGACACATAAGCGTAATCTGGGCATGGTGTTTCAGGATTTTGCATTATGGCCGCATATGACAGTATACGAAAATGTGGCGTTCGGCCTGAAAGCCGGAAAGCAAAAATTGGATCTGCGCCAAAAGGTGACCGAAGCACTAAGCATGGTTCGCCTGCAAGGCATGGAGGATCGTTATCCTCATCAGCTGTCGGGAGGACAGCAGCAACGGGTTGCTTTTGCCAGAGCGGTAGCAGTAAGACCGGGGATTATCCTGTTCGATGAGCCACTAAGTGCACTGGATGCCGTGCTGCGGGAAGAGATGCGAATTGAGATGATGTCATTGGTACGGGATATGGGACTTACAGCGTTGTACGTCACCCATGATCAGGTTGAGGCGATGTCGATGTCGGATGAGATTGTGGTGATGGAGAAGGGGCGCATATTGCAAAAGGGAACCCCGGAAACGATCTACGCATCGCCAAGCGATCCCTTTGTTGCTTCGTTTATCGGAAAGTCTAACTGGCTAACAACTAATCAGTCCATGGTGAGACCGGAACATGTTTCCTGGAGCAAAACAGGTCATGATGATCTGTGTTATCAGGCGGTAGTGCTCAGCGTCAGTTATGTAGGAGAGCGTTATGAAATTCGGGTGCAGATGGAGGGACTGGGTGTATGGACAGCCTATCTGGATCGAAGAGTACGCGTAGGAGAGAAGGTTCAGCTATATGTAGCCCCGGAGCGGATTTGCCGAATGAACGGACAAGACACTCCGAATGTGAAGCCTAGAGAGTTCATCGCAGCAGCTAACTGATCATGATGAGCATACAGCGTGAGTTTGCAGAAACTTAAATACTAATATAATCAGAAACCAAGGGAGATGGAATGAAAATGTTGGGTATGAAAACACGGAAAAGAAGCGCAATGCTGTTATTATCAGCGGTAATGAGTATCAGTTTGTTCGGATGTAGCACAGGTAATTCAACTACCGGGAATGTGGGTCAAGCTGCTGGGGAAGGCAGTACGGCTACTGCATCGGCGGAAACAACAAAACCAGCTGGCGGTAAGCTGGTATTGTACAGTGCAGGACCTCAGAAGCTGGCGGATAACATCATCAGCGGATTTACAGCCAAGACGGGCATTGAAGTGGAGATGTTCCAGGGTACGACAGGTAAAATTCTGGCTCGCATGGAAGCTGAAAAATCTAATCCGGTAGCGGACGTGGTTATCCTGGCCTCCCTGCCTTCGGCACAAGCACTGAAAGCAGATGGTCTGACACTCCCATATCCTGATGCGGAGAATGCAGACAAGCTGAACAAGGACTGGTCGGATGCCGACGGCAACTATTTTAGCTCCAGTGCTTCGGCACTTGGAATTGTCTACAATACGAAGCTGGTGTCCACGCCACCAACCAGTTGGGCTGAGCTGGCAACACCTGCCTGGAAAGATGTTGTGAACATTCCTGATCCTACACTGTCCGGTTCTGCACTGGACTTCATTACGGGATACCTGAGTGTGAATGGAGATAAAGGCTGGGATTTGCTGGACAGCTACAAAGCGAATGGTGTAGCGATGGCAGGAGCGAATCAGGAAGCACTTGACCCGGTAATTACGGGAGCGAAGAGCATCGTAGCGGCTGGTGTGGACTACATGGCGTATTCCTCCAAAGCCAAAGGTGAACCGCTGGACATCGTATATCCAGAGGAAGGGACTGTAATCAGTCCAAGACCGGCAGCGATTCTGAAATCGAGTCAGAATGTGGAGAATGCCAAGGCGTTTATCGACTACCTGTTGTCTGATGAGGCACAAAAGCTCGTTGCAGATGCTTACCTGATTCCGGGTCGTGAAGACATCGAGGCGACTAACCGGTCAAATCTGAAAGATATCCCGCAGCTTAAAGTGGATTGGAACTGGATGAGTGAACACGGAGATGAGACAGCGGCACGTTTCTCCGAGACTTTTAAATAAGCATAGTGTTATGACCTAACGATTGAGTAACTGAGCAACTAGAGTGAAGAGACGATTGTTTTGTGGAAGTCATGTGAGGTGAAATCGTAGTGAAACCTGGTGTAATAGACAACAACCGTATTTTTCGGAGAGTGGGCGTGATTCTGGCCCTCTTTCTGCTGACGATAAGCATTGGTGTACCGCTCTTGCTGATTTTCTGGGAAAGTGTGTATCCAGACGGGCAGTGGGATTGGATGGCTCCGATTCGGACCATTACCGGGCAGCATTTATCCGGGGTGTTGCTGAATTCCGTCTGGCTGGGGATCTGCGTGGTAGCTGTAACAACGCTGCTGGCATTGCCACTGGCCTGGATGATGGCGAAGACCCGCATGGGTCAGCATCGCTGGGTGAACGTAATCCTGATGATTCCGTTCATGACCCCGCCGTATATCGGCTCCATGGGATGGATTCTGTTTATGCAAAAAGGGGGATACCTGCAGCAATGGGTGCCCTCCGCTGCGAGCTGGAGTGAGTTGTTCTTCAGCTTCTGGGGCATGGTGCTCATTATGAGCCTACATCTGTTCCCTTTCCTATATCTATTGCTTCGGGATGCCATCATTCGCATTGGAGGCAACCTAGAAGAAGCGGGAGCGGTGCACGGGGGACGTGCGGGATATCGATTCAGACGCATTATTTTGCCACTGCTGTTGTCTTCCTATGGCATGGGGATCATGCTCGTCTTTGTCAAAACGATTGCGGAATTCGGAACACCGGCCACCTTCGGGCGCCGTATCGGTTATTATGTCATGACATCTGAGATTCACAAGTATATCTCCAGTTGGCCGATTGATTTTGGCAAGGCAACCTCGCTTGCATCGGTGCTGCTGTCGGTCTGTCTGGTGATGTGGTACATGCAGTCTGCCATGAGTCGGAAGTTCACGTACCGTCTGGTAGGGGGCAAAGGGCAGCGATCCAAACGATACTCCCTACGCGGCGGAGCGGGTTGGTTGTGCGGGTTGTATCTCGCGTTGCTGCTGATTCTCTCGGTGGGCATTCCGTATTTCTCCATTATTGCTGCTTCGACCATGAAGCTGCGCGGCGCAGGATTGTCCTTCGACAATCTGACGCTGGATCATTACCGGGAATTGCTGTCCTGGGGATCGGTCAGTATGAAAGCAATCGGGAACAGTCTGGGGCTGTCACTAGCAGCTTCAACGGTTGCGGTTATTATCGGTACAGGTTTTGCATTGACGATTGGTAAATCGTCTTCCTTTATGCAGCGTGTCATTGACCTGTTCAGTCTGCTGCCGAATACGGTACCTGGCATTGTCATGGTGGTGGGTCTCATCCTGTTCTGGAATTCACCATGGATGCCGTTCACCCTGTACAACTCGTACGGAATGGTTGTTCTGACGTATGTGGTGCTCTTCCTGCCGTACACGGTGCAGTATGTCAAATCAAGCTTCACCCAGATAGACGGTACGTTGTTCCAGGCGGGTCAGGTCTTTGGCGGAAGACCGTTGTATATTCTGCGGCGCATTCTTCTACCACTGATCATTCCCGGCATGTTGGCCGGGTGGATGATGACATTCACCATTGCCACGCGGGAGCTAGTGGGATCACTGTTGATTTTGCCTCCATCGATGCAGACATCGGCTACGTATATTTTTGCTCAATTTGAACAAGGTCAGGTGTCATTGGGAATGGCGATGGCCGTGGTTACTGTCGTTATGACGGTACTCATGTTGCTCGGCATTGAAGTTCTGAATTCGAAGAGAAAGTGGAATGCATCATGATCAAACTGAAGGTATGGGGCGGCGCCGGGGAACATGGGCGCTCTGCCTATCTCCTGAGAGGGAGCAGGGTTCAAATTTTGCTGGATTGTGGCGTGAAAAAAGAAGGAGCCGGCGAGTATCCATTGATTGAACCGGAAATCGTTAAAGAGCTGGATGTGGTTTTGTTGTCTCACGCCCATGAGGATCATTCTGTCGCTATTCCATTACTTTATAGAATGGGGTATCAGGGTGAAGTATGGACGACACGGGAAACCAGAGAGCAACTGGACACCTACTTCAGAGCTTGGCGAAGAAATATGGAGCGGGCAGGACACACCCTCCCATACGAAGAAGGCGATGAACAACTGATTCGCTACCGATTTTTGGAGGACGAAGCCGAGGGTGGAACCTGGTTTGAAATGGTCCCTGGCGTCTCGGTGGTGTGGGGGCGCAGTGGACATCTTGCAGGATCGGTATGGTTCGGGCTGGAAATCGAGGATAAGCGGATATTCTATTCCGGTGATTACACCTCCGAATCCATGCTTTTGCAGGAGGATTGTCCAGCGGATACGCTTTGGCAGGCAAAGTTACCACGTAACAAGCGTGGATTCGATACTCCGGTTAGTCAACGTTGGAAAACGGATTTACGAACCGCCGTGAATGGTGGGCATGTCTTGGCAGGAGAGCCATCCGCGTCGCAGACTCTCCCCTTTGCTGCATCCGAAGGGGTATTACGATCCCATGTATCAGCAGGGAGAACTGTGGAGCAAGGGGATTCCTATGCCGTATTCAAGGGAGTCGAAATGAACCAAGCATCTTCATCCGGCCTGCTCGATTTGGTGATTATGGATGCTGCCTATGGAACAGATCGCGATACGCAGGCCAACAAGCTGGAACAGCTGGAGCAGGCCATTCATGAGACCATTGCCCGGGGTGGAAAGGTGCTAATGCCTATGCCCTCAGTGGGTCGTGGTCAGGAAATCATGCTGTGGGCACAGCAGCAGTTCCCGGACGTTCCAATTGTAGTGGAACAAGGGCTGGTGGACGGTCTGAAGCAGCTATTACGTGCGCCCTATTGGCTAAAGGAAGAGGAAGACCACATTCCGGGCTCTGTAAAGGAAGCGATTGGGCGTTTCCTGAGGGGGCATGGATGGGAGATGCCTGTGACAAAGGAAGAGCGAGAGCGGCTACTGCATCAACATGCTGCCTCTTTGTGGTTCATTCCGGACGGGATGATGCAGTCCTCGCTTGCTCGCTGGTACTATAGCCAGTTTGCGGACGATGAACATAATCTGGTACTGCTCACTGGGCATGTCTCTGCTGGCACCTATGCTTACAGGCTGTTGCAGAATCCTGCAACACACGGAGCGTGCGAGGTACGGAAAATTCGTTATAAGGTGCATCAGGGATGGAAGGATGTCGAGAAAATGCTGCATCAGGTTCCTGCAAGGCATACGGTGCTTGTGCATGCGGACCGGGCAGAGACGGATAAACTGAGAGAAGGCTTACTCAGCGAAAAATCAGTCTCGGGGAAAGGGATTTTGCATTCGCTATCTCCTGGATATGAGCTGTATCTGTAAGTTGAATTGGATAAAGATTGGATCTATGTAGGGCGTCCCTGGGGACGTCTTTTTGAATGTGGATTTTTAATAAAAAATGCATGATGGGAAGTTATGCTTCTCATCATGCATGGGAGATGATTCAAGGAGAGAATCATCTGGAAATCATCCGGTGTCTTTTAAAATTAGATTAGGGCTCGCGCTGAATAGGATGCTCCAGCTCTGAATGGCCCATCAAGCTATCGAGGGCTTCACCGTCCACCAGAATATCGATACTTTCTACTTCATCGTATTGAAACATCGTCTGGGTTAGTGCATCCAATGCAAGCAGCTCGCCACTGGTTCCCAATTTGGCCTCATCCGGAATATGAACATCCAAAGTGACTTTGCCCTCGCCGTACTGTAGGGAGAGCAATTCGACTTTTTCCCAGAGGGATACGAGCTCCGAATCGGTATTGTTTTGTAAAGCTTCAAATGTTTTTTTGTATTTCTCGGAATCGTCCTTGTATTCAATTTCCTGCTCTTTTTTCTCAAGTTCCAGTACCTGGGCGTCTGCGAAATACACATCAACCGCTTGTGTGTTCATTGTGCCCAGATCCACCTCTGTTTCGGATGGGTTTGGTGACTGCCCCCCCTGAACAGCAGGTTCGGCCGATCCGGATTCATTAACTGGCTTTTGAGCACAACCAATGCCAACAATCATTAAGAAGGATAAGACGAGTGCGCATCCCAATTTCGTTTTCAATGGATCACATCCTACAGCATATTTAAATTACGTTTTATCATTTAATTTATACCCAGATATTCCTTAATCCCATCTGCTATCGCTTGAGCGGCTTTCATCTGAACAACATCGGACGACATCAGCTCTTCATCCATAACGTTACTCAGGAATCCTACTTCCAAAAGTACTGCAGCCATGGTTGTATCTCTGATCACTTCCAAGTTGCCATTTTTCACACCACGGTCTTTGAGCCCCATGGCTTTAACCAAACGTTGATGAATGATAGTGGCTAATTCCTTGCTGCTGCTGCGTTGATAGTAGAACGTCTCTGTACCTGTGGCCTGGGGTGAGGACTCCACATTATTGCTATGGATAGATACAAATACATCCGCGTTTAATTGATTAGCGAGCTGAACACGCTCCGGGCGGGTGGGATAAGTATCACCGTCACGAGTCATCACCAATTCGATATCCGGCTCATTGAGAAGAAGTGCTTGTACTTTGAGAGCCAATGCCAGATTATATTCTTTCTCGGGTTTGTTGGTGATGCTGGTTGAACCTGGATCTTTACCCCCATGGCCTGGGTCGATGACAACGACCTTGCGTCCTGAGTCGCCTACGGGAGTTAGAGGAACGGATGTGACGTTATCTCCCGAAACATTGAGATCAATAATCAGTTTATCGGCAATGATGTTCTGGCTGTACTGTACATCCTTCACCTGATTCAATTCAACGACAATTCGAACTTGACCAGGGTCTTGTTTAAAAAGAGAATATCTAACTTCCGTTACATTGGGGTATGCGTCCACATCCAGTTTGCCATTCATGTTTTGATTCAAAGGTTGCGATAGATCACCAAACACTGCTCCAGGCAGATCCACGACCAGACGATCGGGATTCTTCAAAGTCGTCATCACTGGTTTGGATTCACCATCCATAGACACGACCAGCTGATTGTTGGCAAATTGGATATCGGTAACATGTGTTAGTGATGCTGGGTTACCGTTTCCTGAACCGTTGCCTGGCTCAACATTGGGCACTTTACTGGTGTCGGTGTTGATTAAGTATACAATCTTCTCTTTGTTGTTCCATTTCACGTTGAGTCCCATTTGTTCACTGACAAATCGAATGGGTACCACCGTGGTGTTATTTAAAATGAGCGGAGCTGTGTTCAAGGTAACTTGCTTGTCAGCAACCATGGCTTGCTTTTGATCAACGGTTAAAGAAATCGTTTTGTCATTTTGCTGGATCTTTACATTACGTGTATTTTGATTCCAATCCACTTTGAATTTCAAATTTTCGGCAACGACACGAATCGGAATCATAACATTCTTATTCACGATGGTCACCTGAACGTCACTTGGGAGGATTAATTCTTCGCCGTCCAAGAAGATTTTCGACGTGCTTGCAGCCGCATTTCCCTGATGAGGGAGTACAACCAGCAAGAACAGACTCAAAAACAGGAGTAAAATCGATTTTTTCATTATGCACCTCTACTATTTAGATCGTTACTGTATGGAATACTTATCTAGCTTAAACCATTCGGCAAACTCATTACGGCTGATTTTCTTAACAGGCTTCACCTTGTTACTCTCTATGCTATACCTATAAAGTATCATTTGATCAGACGGGTACTCACTGATGTAATCTAGTATTTTTCCGTTTTTTTGCCACAAAATCAGATTGATACTAATATAATTGGTTGCCCTTGGTAGGTATACAACGCTCTCTTTCTGAACATTGTAGATGGCTATTGAGCTTTTGGAGGGATCTCCGTAAGAGAAGGCTATCTGATCTTCGTTGGGTGCCCAGTTATAGTCGGCAATCGTTTCTATGTTTTTCTTGCCTGCTTTTTTCAATCGATCATTTAATTCCGTCACTTCACCCGTTTGAAGGTTAAGCAGCATCAGAGTGTTTCCTGAGCTACGTTCTGCGTGTATAGCAAGCCATGTATTGGAGTTAGAGGCAACAACACTTGTGATATCGAGCCAATTGTCCTCCAAGTCACTCGTTTCAATCGTATATTTCTGGCTCTCCTTGGTGACGACAATGGATTGAATTACGTTTTGTTCAAATGTGGGCATACCTTCCAATCTCACTGTAGTAGCGGTTAAAGTAATATTTCCTCCTTTCAAGATGATTTTGTTGGTACTGTTGTTCTTTTTAAAAGGTGTGACGCTTGAATAGATGGAAGGAGTTACAGAAGTCGCATCAACGGAACGTTGTGAAATTCGTTCTGGTGTGGCTGGTCTGGTACCAACTATGAATGACGATGTAGTCGTCAATCCCCCCAGTAATAGCACAGTTGAAAACCAAATAGCAGCGTTGTTCATCTGAGTATCTCCTTCCGCTGGTGACAGCTTATAATCCTCAACATTTCGATTCCAAAATATACCTTCGTTATATAAACGGTAAAATTGTAAAAATGTTTCTTTTTTGATCGTTATTTATCTATTTTTATTTATAGAAGCATCTTGTGAGCATTTCATTTCGGACAAAGAGTCGCTATGGTTGGAAGAGTGTAATTAAATTTCATAAAATATTTGACTTGTGAAATTTTATATCATATACTGGGTGAAATTATGGCAGGATGACGTGTTCATCGGGTCTGGCGGGAGGTTGTGAATGGATGGATACAGGCAGCTATCCGATGTGGGAGCAATATCGCTTGAAACGGGAGCATTACATCATTGGACTGATGTCAGGCACGTCCCTCGACGGGACGGATGCGGCATTGGTGCGTATTCTGACAGATGACAGCGGGGCATTGCAAAAGATCGATCTGGTTGACTTCGTCTGCGTACCTTACTCCAATGAATTGAGAGAAGTGCTGATTCGACTATGTTCACCGGAGACGGCACGTGTGGATGAGCTGACGGCTGCACATTTTGGCGTATCGGAGTGGTATGCTCAGAGTGTCAGAGAGCTTATTCGATCCTCAGGAATCTCATCCTGGCAGGTGGATGCGATAAGCATGCACGGACAGACCGTATGGCACGCACCTGTAGCTTCGGCTTTTCCAGGGCCAGCAGGCGAGAGTCTTCCAGTGGTGTCCACGTTGCAGATTGGCGAAAGCGCCGTTGTACGTGAACGAACTGGCCTGCCAGTGATCGGCAATTTGCGGGCACGGGATATGGCGGCTGGCGGGGAGGGGGCGCCCCTTACCCCTTACGCCGATGCTTTGATGTTCCGCAGCCCGGAGGAAGGACGACTGGTGCAAAATATCGGCGGTATTGGCAACGTTACCGTGCTTCCATCAGCGTCTTCTAATGAAGGCATTTCGGCTTTTGATACGGGACCTGGCAATATGGTGATGGACGCGATCGTACGCCAGGCGACTGGTGGGCGGCAGCACTATGATCCAAATGGAAGCATCGCCGCACAGGGAAAGTTCGATCAGGATCTGGTGGATCTGTGTTTGGACGATACCTATTTCAAAAGGCTGCCTCCCAAGAGTACCGGACGTGAAGTGTACGGTGCGGCATATGCAGTACGCTTGATGGAGATGGCCGCTGCGCGTTCCTTATCCCTGGAAGATACGCTGGCTACCGCCACCTGTCTGACCGCGGAGACGATTGTGCGTGCAGTGAAGGATTTTATCCTGCCCAAGGTGCACATATCGGCCATGCTCGCCTGCGGTGGTGGTACTTCCAATGCCACGTTAATGGAGATGATCCGTCAGAGACTCCCGGAAGATATCCGTTTGGAGCGAACAACGGACTATGGTATACCGGATGATGCCCGCGAAGCGATTGGATTTGCCCTCCTTGGCCATGAGGCACTTATGGGAAGAACCAATACGCTCCCGGCAGTAACCGGCGCGAAACACGCCGTAATTTCGGGCAACCTGACACTGTAGTGCAGCAAGACTTTTGAATAAGTTAGCGATGCAAGGACGTTTAATCAATTAGACTCTATTGGAATTATAGGATAAAATGCTTGTACATGAAGGCAGTACGGAAAGGAGGAGCGGATGGAAGGCATGAAAGGTGGACTTGTACGTTTACGCGCATTAATGGATGACTTGACTCCGTCCGAACGGAAGATTGGAGCTTACATTCTTGATCATCCCCAAGAGACGGTTCAGTCTTCGGTGGCACAGCTGTCTGAACGGAGCGGGGGCAGCCCGGCTGCCATTATCCGTCTCTGCAAATCACTTGGTGTAACGGGTTTTCAGGAGCTGAAGCTGAAGATTGCCGGAGATTTGCAGACAGGTGAGCAATATCAATATACGGAGATTCGTCCCCAGGACTCCATGGAGAGCATTATTCAGCATGTGTCCGCAAACAATATTCAATCGGTGAAGGATACCGTTCATATTTTGGACCCGCGTCTGGTGGAACAGGCAGTGGACGTGCTCCATCGGGCGAACCGTATCTTTTTCTATGGGGTGGGGGCCTCCAACTTGATTGCGCTGGATGCACACTACAAGTTCATGCGAATCAATCGCACAAGCTTTTCGTTCGCCGATCCGCATATGCAGATTTCGTCCGCAACGACGCTTCGCGAAGATGATGCGGTGGTATGTATCTCGTATTCAGGGGAGACTTCGAACGTGATCTCCTGTCTGAAGCATGCTCGTGAAGGCGGCGCTGCAACGATTAGCATTACCAAGTGGGGGAGCAATACGCTCAGCAGTCTGGCGGATGTACCCCTGATGATTACTTCCACCGAAAGCGATATTCGGAGCGGAGCAACTTCGTCACGAATTGCACAGCTGAACGTGATCGACATTTTGTATCTGGCGATTGCCAGCCGCGACTACAACCAGTCGGTGGAATATTTGGAGAAGAGCCGGCAGGCTATTCTGGAGCATAAGTGAAGTAGATTCCATATGAATCCCTTTCTGTTTATACAGGAGGGGATTTTTTTGACGGATTATATCGGCTTTTATAATAAAAAAATTATAAAAAGAGCCCAGACTAATGTCGGGCTCTTCTCTTTCAACCTCTAGAAATACCCCTTTACGCTCAGGAAGGCCCTGCAATGGCGCTGCGAACAAATCCGTCAGCCAGATCCAGTCTTCGCTGAGCTTCCACGGCATCCACGCCTGCCATCAGCATGACGATTGCCGTTTTTACATGACCGTCTGCACCGGCAAAAGCCTGTTCAATATCCGCTTCGTTCGCTCCGGTTGCCAGATGGATCATGCGTTTGGCCCGATGGACAAGCTTCTCGTTCGAAGGGTTCAGATCGACCATGAAATTACGGTAAACCTTGCCCAGACGAATCATGGCGGTAGTGGTGAGCATGTTCAGAATCATTTTCTGGGCGCTGCCTGCCTTCATGCGTGTTGAACCCATGACAACCTCTGGACCGACAACAGCCTCGATACTCACATCAGCCAATAGGGTCATCGGCGTACCTGCGTTGTTACTCAGGCTGATCACCGTAGCTCCGATCTCCTTGGCGTGTCTCATCGCACCCAGCACATATGGTGTTCGCCCACTGGCTGCAATGCCGACCACGACATCGTTTTCGTCTAATCTATGTTCATCCAGGTCGGCAGCTCCCAGTTCCTCACTATCTTCAGCACCTTCAACCGGGTCCTTCACTGCCCGAAATCCCCCTGCGATAATACCCTGCACCATAGAGGGAGGGGTTCCGTAGGTAGGCGGGCATTCCGAAGCGTCGAGTATTCCCAATCGTCCACTTGTACCTGCGCCTACATAAAATAGCCTGCCGCCAGACTGAAAGGCCTCCAAGATCAGGTCCGCCGCTTGGGCAATGACCGGAATCAGGGGCTGAATGAGCTCCGCAATCCGTTGATCTTCCTTATTAATTAGCTCCATAATTTCTGCCGAAGGCAATTCATCTATGTGATCCGTTAGTGGATTGGGTTGTTCCGTTAGTAGTGAGTTCAGCATGTGATTCATCCGTATGGCCTCCTTCTCTCTTTTAAAATGATTCATTCAGGGAACAGCGTCTTCTTGCCAGTTGTGCTGCACCAATCGCTGGAGCAGGGGCATCTTCACGATATACAAAGTCCAACTCTTCATAATATCCCGATAACTTCTGGATAAATGTAGTTCGGAAAAGTGCAGCGTATCGAAACAATGATCCAGACAGGACAACCTGAGTGGATGCAAATTCGGGATGACGGGCAATCAGCGCCTTGGCGGTATCCGCCAATTGTGCGGCCTCATCGATGATCAGTGCCCGGGCGGCCTCATCCCCGGATTCAGCAGCCTCTATAGCCAGACGGGCGATGGATGCGGTCTCGGTTTTGCCCCAATCCGTCTGGTACACCCGTGCCTTTAACTCCGATATATCCCGAAGGTACAGTTTCTTTAGAAGAAGCGGGGTTAAACGGGTTGGAGGAAGAACACCGTCATAGCTCTGCATTACCACTTGGAGTGCACGCTGCCCAATACGATAGCCGCTCCCCTCATCTCCGAGCAGATGACCCCAGCCTCCTGCACGGTATCGCTCTCCTTCCAGCGTAAATCCGTACACGATGGACCCTGTTCCAGAGATGCACAATACACCGTGAGTATGTCCGAGAGAGGCCATCAGAGCAATCTCTCCTTCGGATACAACCCAGACAGGACACCCTTCTGATCCCTGTCGATTCCGACTCTTCATATAGTTATTTACTGCTTCGGCTATAAGTTGCCGCTCTTGGATCGTATCTACACCTGACATGCCGAGGCATATACCTTCACAATTTGTCAATAAATCACTTTTTAGATTAAATAGCTGTTCCAGCACTCGTTGCAGTTCGGAAAGGGCCTGTTCCAGTGGTACGCTATGAGGATTCGTGGGACCGCCGCTGAGCCGGGCGAGAATTTCGCCAGATTCAGAAATGATTGCTGCATCAGTATTGGTACCGCCTCCATCTACGCCTACATATACTCGCAAAGTGGCTCACCTCGATTGCTTGAGTTTTCTTTTTACATAGTATAGAGGCATAAAATGAAAAAGTAAAATTAAATTTTATAATAAAAAATAATGTTGAATTTTTATTTCATAGCTCATATAATGAACTCAATCTACAATTTTGGAAGGAATTAATACTGTTAATGTTAGCTAAGTTGACGTTAATATTGCATTTAAGAGATTAATCCTGCGTACGTTCAGGTCTAATCCATAAGGGAGGTGCATTTTCCTTACTGCCACGCTCAATAATCTGTTAAGTCGTTTAAGGATGGATGATTTTAAAAGGGGTAGCATGGTTAGGCAATGCAATTATCGGGAGACGACACGCGAAGGAGATGAAGGGATGAAAAAGAAGGGTCTGGTATGGGCAATGTTGTTGATGATGGTCTGGGTTACTGCCTGCGGGAATAGCGGGGGTGCTGCTTCAGATGATCCCAATGCGGAAGATACGGTGACCGTATGGACTTATCCAGTACATGGGACATATGAAGATGAACTGAAGGATCTGATCGTTGATTTCAATAAAGAACACCCGAACATTACCGTGAAGACGGAAATGCTCTCCTGGGCGGAAGGGCCCAAAAAATTCGATGTCGCTCTGAACGCGGGCAACCCGCCGGATCTTTACTTTCATAGTGTAGACGGCACATATGTGAATACGGGATTGGCACTTGAGCTGGACAACTACCTGACACCTGAGATCAAGGATGACTATCTGCCAGGTACGCTTGAATTAGGCCAGATCCAAGGGAAACAGTACGGAATGCCGTTGTATCAATTCCAATGGGCATGGGGTGGCAACAAACGCATTCTCGAGGAAGCGGGTATTGACTGGAAATCCATTCAGCAAAATGGCTGGACCTGGTCCGAATTCAACGCTGCCGCAGCCAAGCTGACCAAAACGCTGGATGGTGGGGCTAAACAATATGCAATGGTTACCGACGGAACCTCGCTTGATTTCATTGAAATGTTGTCCCGAAACAACGGCATGATTGACGTTCTCGATAAAGCTGGCACATTCCAATGGAATGATGGCCGCATTCTGGATACTCTCTCTTTTATCAAAAATCTGATGGATCAAGGTTATATGCCGAAAGAAACGGCTGCTCTTGCTCCAGCAAAACGGACGGATATGTTCTACGCGGGTGAAACGGCGATCATCTCCAAAGCGATTCCTTATTATGATGTGATGATCCAGAACCGCAACAAGGATATTGATGACGGCAAGGTACAAGGGGAGAAAATTGATTTTGTCCTGCTGCCTGTACCGCATAATGATGATCAACCTGCGGCAACAACGATGGGTGGCGAAGGGTATGTAGCCTTCAAACAGAAGAAGGACAAAGGTGAACAGCATGCTAAAAATACGTTCCTGGTTATGGAGGCACTCAGTGGTGCCAAAGCAGGGAACTCGGCCAATGAACTGGCACTCCCATTCGTAAGACAATCCCAGGTGGATCTGTTTAAAGGAAAAGAACTTGGTCAACCGGATAATCTGGCTGCTGCAAAAGTCATGGCAGAGAATATCGCTATGCCGGTTGTACTGGAACTGGATATCGACAAAGCATCACAGCAAAAACAATTCAAGGAACAAGTTGTGAAGCCTAACATTCAGGCGCTGTTCTCGGGTGAGAAGACACCGGAGCAGATCGCAGAAGACTTCAAGAACAAAGGCCAGCAGATGTTTGGACAATAACTCGGACCATACAACATAACGCAAAACCACACTGATTAGGAGAGGAGGATTCGCCATGCAGACCGCCCTTGCGCCAAAACCGTCTGTGCCCCGGACTTCCCGGGTTGCCCGGTTTTGGCGAGACTACGGGTGGGCGTATTTGTTTATTTTGGCGCCTGTCCTGCTGTTTCTCATTTTCACACTGTATCCCGTTCTGACGGCTCTCGTGATGAGCTTCCAGAAATACAACATTATGAACTCGACGTGGGTTGGATTGGATAACTACGAGCGACTGGTGAAAGATGAGACGTTCTGGAAGTCGATTAAAAATACACTCATCTTTACTGTAGGTACGGTACCGGTCAATATTCTCATTACATTTGTACTGTCCTACTTCATCTACCAGATGAAAAGCAAGTGGCAGACGTTCTTCAAAGCAACATTGTACCTGCCTGCGGTAGCATCCGGAGTAACCATCTCCATCGTATGGCTGGCGATCTTTGACCCGACAGATTCTGGACTGCTGAACCGCTTCCTCGGCCTGTTAGGCCTTGATCCGGTGATCTGGCTGGGCCAATCGGGAACGGCACTCTTTTCACTCATTCTGATGAACTGGCTCGGATCGCACGGAGCGGGCATTATTCTGTATCTGGCAGCCATGGGCGGTATTCCGAAATCGCTGTACGAAGCGGCGGATATTGATCATGCCAGCGGCTGGACCCAGTTCAGCAAGATTACATGGCCGCTCCTCAAACCAACGACGCTGTATCTGCTCGTGACAGGTGTGATCACGTCTTTCCAGGTGTTCATATCGGTATATCTGATGACACAGGGTGGACCGAACTTTGCGACAACAACGATCGCTTATCTGATCTATGAGACGGCATTCAAGTTCTATGAGTTCGGATTGGCTTCTGCACAGTCGTTCGTTCTGGCGATTATCATTATTGTCATCTCCGTCATCCAGTTCAAATATTTCTCCAGCGATATTGAGTATTAGAGGTAGTTCAAAACACGTACTATTAGAGCACGTTGCATTAAGCATCCGGGGGTGAATGAAATCCATGAAATCAACACAGAAAAAGACACTGCTTGTCGTTGCATCCATTCTGCTGGTGGTTTGGGCACTGGTGACGGTCATTCCGATGTACTGGATGCTAGTCGGTTCGGTGCAGGATAGTGCGATGTCGGCTTCCTTCAAACCGCAGATGATCCCGGAGCAGCTGTCGTTATCACCATATGAGCGCTTTTTTGCCAAAACTGATGCCTGGCGCTGGCTGTACAACTCGCTGCTCATCTCGGTCATTCTAACCGTGACGAATGTGTTCTTCGCCTCCCTGGCGGGATATGCGTTCGCCAAACTGAAATTTCCGGGAAGTCAGGCGGTATTCTGGACCTTGCTGGGGACGATGATGATTCCGGCACAGGTGACGCTGATTCCCTTGTATATTCTGATGGTCAACGTGTTTGACCTGGGAGATACGTATACGGCCATTATTCTGCCTGCTGCGGTCAGTGTGGGCAACATTTTCTTGATGAAACAGTTCATGTCAACGCTGCCCACATCACTGATTCATGCGGCACGTATTGATGCATGCAGTGAGTTCGGCATCTTCTGGAAAGTGATCCTGCCGATGGCGAAGCCAGGGATCGCGGTGCTAGCGATTTTCACGTTTGTAGCTTCGTGGAATGAATTTTTCTGGCCATTCCTAATCACTAACTCCAACGAGATGCGCACCGTTCAGGTGGGGCTGGCTTCGTTCGTATTTGCCGAATCAACGGATTTCGGCGCAATGATGGCAGGGGCAACAATTGGTGCGCTGCCGATGATCATTCTATTTTTCTCACTGCAACGTTATTTCCTACAGGGCATTACGATCGGTGCAGTAAAAGGTTAAGGTGAACTGTTAGTTCAGGACAAGCGACAACGTAAAGGGGGATCTACCTATGGCACGCGTGGAGTTTCGCCAAGTGCGCAAAGAATTCAAAGACGATCATAAAGGAACGTTCACGGCTGTGGCCGGCTCGGACTTTGTTATAGAGGATAAGGAATTCGTGGTTTTTGTGGGTCCTTCGGGCTGTGGCAAGACGACATCACTGCGGATGATTGCGGGACTGGAAAAACAGACGAGTGGCGACATTGTCATCGGGGAACGGGTCGTGAACGACCTGCATCCGAAGGATCGCGATATTGCGATGGTATTTCAGGATTATGCACTTTATCCGCATATGACGATACGTGAAAATCTGTCCTTTGGTCTGAAAAATCTCAAGAAACCAAAATCCTATATTGATGAACAGGTACAGAATGCTGCCGCCATTCTGGGGCTGGAGGCGATGCTGGAGCGCAAACCGCGCGAGCTGTCCGGTGGTCAGCGCCAGCGTGTGGCGGTAGGACGTGCGATCGTCCGTGATCCGCAGGTGTTTCTGTTCGATGAGCCGCTATCCAATCTGGATGCGAAGCTGCGGGTACAGATGCGGGTGGAATTGGGCGAACTGCATAAGCGGCTCGGTGCCACAATTGTATACGTCACGCATGACCAGGTGGAGGCCATGACACTTGGGGAGCGAATCGTGGTCATGAATCATGGAGATATCCAGCAGGTGGCTTCACCGAAAGAATTGTATGCGAGTCCGCGTAATATGTTTGTTGCCGGATTTATCGGTTCCCCGGCAATGAATTTCATTGATGCCCGGATTGAAGGCACGCAGGTTGTTGTGGACGGAGCATCATTCACCTTGCCAGAAGATGTACTCGCTCGTCTTCAGAGCTATCAAGGCAAACCGGTGATTATGGGTCTGCGTCCAGAGCATATTTTTGGTGACGATGTCGCTCCGAATATCCCGACAGATCATACGCTGCAGGCGCGGGTTCAGGTTGTAGAGCATCTTGGCTCCGAGAATCTAGTGTATTTCCATTCGGGTGCCCGTACCGTTACGGCCAAGGTTCACCCGGAAACACATGCTTATGTAGGAATGGACAAGAATTTTGTACTGGACCTGCGTAAGGCGCACTTTTTTGACCCAGAGACGGAACTGGCGATTGGACGGGAATAAGAAACGAGCTGCAAGAAAGGGAGTGTGGGGATGCGTAAGCTGAGTGAAGTGTTGGTCAAGTCGGGGGCGGAAATCTATCGGGATATTATTCCGGTGGCCCTGTACAGTGTTGTCAGCTCCATCGTGCTGGTACCCATTCTGATGTTTGCTCCGCTGCCAATCGCGGTGCTGCTTTTGGCCGTGATTTATATGCCAATCCTGTTCGGTGTCAGTTATGCCGTGCATCACAGACTGGAACGCAAGGAACGCCGCAATGGTCTTAAGGATATCTGGAACGGAACGATGAAGGGATTCATCCCGGGAGGGGCAGTAGGTGTTCTTTTCGCCGTGCTTGGCTTCATTCTCTGGTCAACCTGGTGGTATTACGGCGGACAGGGCGGGATTACAGGCACAGCGGTGAGCATGTTCCAAACGTTCTTCGTCCTCATGGCGCTGATGTCGCAATTCTATACCTGGCAGCTTGTTTTGCAAAAAAACATGGGCATCATTCAGGCGATGGGGGAAAGTGTGAAGCTATTCTTCCGTCATCCGGGGTACACGATGGGAGCCTGTTTTCAGGCGCTGTGTCTGACGGCTTTGCTAATGCTGACGGTTGTTGGCTTCGGAGCGCTGTTCGCGGGCATGTTTGCCATCTATCAGCATAAGGTAGCCCTTAATGTGCTTGAACCTGAAGAGGAACCTGTCACATCTGGCGGCAATGACCACCAACATACGGGGTGGATAAGCCAGGGGAATGTGTGATGGGTGTAAAAACTGGAGTTGATCTTTTATCCAGCGGGTTATCCCACCCATGGTTAACGGAAGCGCGTATTGGCCTGATGACGAACCCCACAGGTATTACGGCCGACTTTGTCTCTACGGTGGATGTTTGTGCCGGGTTGGCAGATGCCAAGCTTACAGCGCTTTATGCGTGTGAGCACGGGCTGGATGGTGAGCTTCAAGCTGGTGTTCGATTCGGGGATACGGTGCACCCACGTCTGGGCATCCCTGTGTTCAGCCTTTATGGGGAACACAAGAAGCCTACGCCTGCGATGCTGGCTGAGGTGGATACGGTGCTGTTTGATATCCAGGATGTGGGCGTTCGTTATTACACGTATGCATCCACTCTGTTCCACATGATGGAGGCCTGTGCCGAAGCAGGCAAACGCTTGTTGGTGCTGGACCGTCCCAATCCGCTGGGCGGGGATAGTGTGGAAGGCGGCCTGCTAAGCGCGGGGTATGAATCACTCGTTGGCGCTTGGCGTGTTCCTGTCCGCACCGGACTGACGGTCGGTGAATTGGCTCTGTTGGTCAACAGTGAGATGGAGGTGCCCTGCGAACTGGATGTGATAGCAATGGAAGGATGGCGGCGCTCCATGGAGTTTACAAATTGTGAGCTTCCTTGGATGCTGCCCTCTCCCAATATGCCCACGCTGGACAGTGTGCGGGTGTATGCGGGTACTTGCCTGTTCGAAGGCACCAATGTATCAGAGGGCAGGGGCACGACTCGCCCATTTGAGTGGATTGGAGCCCCCTGGATTGAGGGTGAACGACTGGCGGAACGCTTTCGGGAACACAAATTGGAGGGTGTACATGTGCATCCGGTCTACATGTCGCCAACCTTCTCCAAACATGCAGGTGAGCTGTGCGGAGGTGTGAGGATTTTCGTGACGGATAGCAGGGCATTCCGGGCGGTAGATACAGGTCTGGTGCTTTTGCATGAACTGGCATCGCTCTATCCGGAGCAATTTCGCTGGTTGGAGCCGCCACAGCCGGGTTCCCGTTATTTTATTGATCTGTTGACCGGAGGCAGGAAAGTCAGGGATGTCATTCATGACCGTGAAGAGTTAGTACGCTTGATGGAAGCATGGAATGCAGAGGCAGAGGAATGGAAGGAACGGCGTAAGCCGTTTTTGCTATACCCATAAAGTATGGAATTCATCAATAGAATGTCGTGTAATGTACGGATGATGTTTGTCATGGGGAGGAGGCATGGAATGAGTGGGCCAAAAGAGATATACCCGGTGAAGCTGAAACAGATGACCCTGCGTGAGAAAATTGGACAAATGCTGCTTTGTGGATTTCATGGCACTGAGGCTGCCGGTGATGTGGATGCTTTTCTGCGAAAGTATCCCATTGGCGGCGTAATCTATTTTGCGCGCAACGTCGAGTCGCCGGAGCAGGTAGAGCGGTTATCGTCGGGGCTGCAACGGATTGCTGTCGATAGCGGTAATGTACCGCTTTGGATATCCATTGATCAGGAGGGCGGTATGGTTGCCCGGATTACCGAAGGGATCACCCTGATGCCGGGACAGATGGCGATTGCGGCAGCAGGTTCCATCGAGGATGCATACCAGGCAGCCTATATCAGTGGGGTGGAGCTTAGATCGATGGGAATTAACATGAACTTTGCTCCGGTTCTTGATGTAAATAATAACGCCGCCAATCCGGTAATTGGTGTGCGTTCATTTGGGGAATCACCGCAGTCCGTGGCAGCGTATGGGGCCAGGAGCATTGCGGGAGTCCAAAATGCTGGCATTTCAGCGACAGCTAAACATTTCCCGGGACACGGGGATACGGATACCGATTCGCACCTGGATCTCCCGGTCATCACCCATGATCGGGAACGGGTAGACCGTGTGGAGCTGATTCCGTTCCGGGCTGCCATAGCGGCAGGTGTTGATGCAATGATGTCGGCACATATTTATTTTCCGGCTCTGGAACCGGAGCGTCTGCCTGTGACACTATCGCGAGCCGTGTTAAGTGGATTGCTTCGTCAGGAACTGGGATATGACGGTATGATTGTAACGGATTGTATGGAGATGGACGCGATTGCCGCCAACTATGGCACTGTCGATGCAGCTGTGATGGCGGTAGAGGCTGGCGCAGATCTGGTGTTGATCAGCCACACAGCTCAACTTCAAGCAGGGGCGTTTGAAGCGCTGCTGGCAGCCGTGCAGAGCGGGCGAATCAGCGAGGCCCGCATTGACGAATCTGTAACTCGGTTGCTGAAGTACAAGGCCAAACGAGGCCTGCTGGAGAAGGGAATAGGCAAAAGTAATGATGAAGTACACGATTCTGTGTCGACTTCACTCTCCGCTGAGGCATCAACTGATCCAGCTTCATCGAAGCTCCAAGAGCGCAACCACCCGTTACACCTAGAGGTGGCTCGACGAATCAGTGAGAACAGCATCACGCTGGTGCTTGACCAACTGAACATGCTGCCTTTGAAGCCGGAACGCACACTGGTCATAACGGTTGCTACATCTGTGACAACGATTGCCGACGAACAGCTGACTCAGGCGGTTACTCTAGGTTCGACTTTGTCGCACTGCGGTCTGGATGTGGTCGATTTAACAGTCACGCCAGAGGAAGTTGCCATTCGTTCTGCCCGTCTGCTTCAAGCTGCAGAAGAGGATGACGTTCGCCAGATTGTGGTGGGGACGTATAATGCAGGCAGTGCCTCTGGTGATCCTCAGTGCAGGTTGATCGGCTGGCTGCAGCAATTGGGCAAGCCGCTGGCTGTTGTGGCACTCCGTAGTCCCTATGATCTGCTTGCGATCCCGGAGGTACAGGTCTATGTGGCAGCGTACGAGAGTAGGCCGCTTGCCATGGATAGCGCCGCTCGGGCGCTGATGGGGCATATTCCTTTTGCCGGGAAACTTCCTGTATCCATAAAGTAGACAGGCGTTAAATGACGAACGAAGCGAAAGTATGATTCGGAATATGAAGACCAATATAGCAGAAGGGACGATCCTATAATGGACCGTCCCTTCTGCTATATCTAATGAATAATTACAAAATTATTGCAGATTCAGTGCCTGAGCTGTCTTAGCCTCGACTTCATCCATAAGCGAAGTCATATCCATACCCGCATGATTGCCGAGCAGAATAATGGTAATATCATCTGTTAAATTGCGTGAGAACGCTGTGGCAAAACCACCGCCGCTACCGTTATGGAACACGGTACGATTCTGATCGCTTTCCTTGAGAATCCAGGCGTAGCCATAATTTTTATCCGAATACGGCTCATACATATGTTCAATCGTATCCTGGCTCAGAATTTTGTCCGTGTACAGTGCCCGATCCCACTTCAGCAAATCATCCACCGTGGAGTAGATCGTCCCTGAACCTGATTGTGAAACATAATAAGGGGCAGGTACCCACTGCTTATTCTCCGAAACAAATCCACTGGTCGTATGGACCTCGCGTGAAGCTTCTCCGGAGTTCTTCATGCCGAGTGGCTTCAGAATGGTCTGTTGTACATATTCGCCATAACTCATGCCAGATACCTGTTCAATAACATAGGCTAGCAGAACATAACCACTGTTACTGTACAAATAGGCACTACCCGGTTCGAATTTCAATGTTTTGTGCCGGATTTCCTCTACCGTTTCTTCCAATGAAGTGCCTTCACCTCTGCCAAAGGCGGATGGAATACCTGAAGTTTGGGATAACAGCATATGGAGCGTGATCTGATCTCCCTTCGGTATACCTGAGATGTACTTGGATATTGGATCTTGCACATCGAGCTTCCCTTTTTCCACCAAGCTGAGAATGGAGGCTGCGGTGAAGGATTTGCTCAGAGAGGCAATTCTGGTCTTCTGATCTGGACGATTCAGCGTCTGTTCATCCGCTAGTCCGTAGCCTTGGCGAAGCAGCACTTCGCCATTGCGGGCAATCAGAGCCATGCCTGGAAAATCAATTTCGCGCAAATAGCTGTCTACACTAGCGACTTGACTATTTAATAGGCTCACTTTGTCCGTCTGGATATTAACACTCATCTGCCCTGAGGCTGTACGTTGCACTTTAATATCTGCCTTGAGAGCATTGGCAAGCGTGCGGACAGGTAACATCAGGGTGCCGTTAATGGTGCGGGATTGCACACCGGAGGACAGGCGAACGTGATTAACTTGAATGAAGTCACTGCCAGCCTGGTGAACGAGCTTGTCTCGACCAACGGTAATCGTAGCCGTTTTGGTACGAGCTTCCCACTTCAAGGTGCCATTTACAGAGGTAACCACATCTCGCAATGGAACATACGTTGTACCTTTGTATACAAGGGGTGCATTTTTCCACGATTGCTCTTTACCATTCACTTCAATGTGAACTGTTTGCGTCTCTTGTGCCGCGGATGCCGTGAAACTGGCTTGTCCCATAATAGGGCCTGCACAAAGGATGAGGGCTAACAGAATACGGAACATGGATGAATATAGTCTGGTAACAGGTTGTTGCACATGTGATTTGCGTAAGATTCGAATCCTCTCCTTCCAATCGTTTCATGGATAACCAGCTTATGAGATATTGTAAACGATCTCGCAGAGAGGGTCAAAATGAGGCGTGAGCATCATTTTCTATTTTCCTAACAAAAATAATGCAATTTCGATTCATTTTAGTATCCATACATAATATTTTTACTACGTTTGTCCGATAAAAAAGGGGTGAAGATGATGATGGGGGATATTTAAATGAAGAAAAGGATTCGCAATTGGTTTACATTAACGGTTAAGAAACGTCTGATCGCTTCGTTGCTCTTGTTCCTGATTGTACCGAGCATTAGCGTGGGATGGTTGTCTTATTTAAAAGCAGCAGACCAGGTCAGGGAAGAAATCATTCTTTCTGCACAGGCCAAAACGGAAATGCTCAGTCTGCAGATTACTCAAATGCTGGATATGGAGAAGGATAACGCAGCGCAGTTTGCAGCGGGTATTACTTCAACAGATATTATCAATAAATCACTAGCTGTTCAGAGACAAATGGATCGTATGTCCAAAGCTCACAAAGAATTGGGTGTAATAACAGCAGGTGCTGAAGATGGCAGCTGGATGAAATCCCCTGACCCCGGACAACAAATCTACGATCCACGGGAACGCAGCTGGTATACGATGGGTATGTCACAGGATGAACCAATTATCTCGGACACGTTCCAGTCGGTAACCACGGGTGAATGGGTTGTCACCGCAGCTGCCAAGCTGGCCGATGGTAAAGGGGTAATTGGAGCCAATGTAAGTCTCAATCATTTGAAAGATTCCGTTGATAAGATACATATTGGTGAAAAGGGAAAACTGTATATGCTGGATAACGGCGGGAAGTTCCTGTTCCATTACAATATCGAATCCGGTGTGCAGTCCAATGAGAGCTACATTAATGAGATGTATAAAAAAGATCAAGGAACTGTAAAGTACACGTATGATGGACAAGAATTGGAAGCCGTATTCTATACGAATCCCGAAACAGGCTGGAAAATTGTCGGTGAGATGGTTCCTTCTGAAGCAGCAGATGCGGTAAGACCGATCTTGATTCGTGCCTACACTCTGGTAGGGACCTCGTTGATCATTGGTATTATTCTGCTTGTGTTCATTATTCGCAGTATTCACCGTCCATTGTTGCAACTAACGCAAGCAGCATCCAAAGTAAGCGCGGGTGATCTGACAGTTCGTGTAGGTTTACAGCGCCGTGACGAGTTTGGACAACTCGGGACAAGCTTCGATACCATGACATCTTCGCTACGTAACGTTCTTGGCGAAGTGCATGATACATCAAGCCAGCTAGCGGCATCCTCTGAGGAGCTGATGGCGAGTTCTGAACAGACATCCAGAGCAACGGAACAGGTTGCCGAATTGATGCAGGATGCAGCGGCAGGAACGAACAAACAAAACGCCAGCCTTGCTGCAACGGGCCAACTCGTCGGTGAAATGTCTATAGGTGTCAAAGAAATCTCATCGAGTGCGGAAGACACAGCTCGTATAGCTGTAGAAGCATCTACTAAGTCCGAAGCGGGTATGGTTACGGTAGAAGAGGCGGTTGCTCATATTCAGAAGGTGAATAATGAGAGTGAGGCCATGGCTGCTGTCATTCAGGATCTTCGAGCGAAAAATGAAGAGATTGTTGAGATTGTGGCCGAGATTACCAACATCGCCAAACAGACCAATATCCTTGCTTTGAACGCATCCATTGAAGCTTCAAGAGCAGGTGAACAAGGTCGAGGCTTTGCTGTCGTTGCCAATGAAGTAAAATCGCTAGCCAACAATTCGGGCAGTGCAGCTGAACGTATTAATGAACTTATGCGTGAGATGCAAGAGAAAACGAATGCGGTACAGTCTACCTTTGCCCGTACAGGAGAAGGCATGATTAAAGGTACGCAAATGATTACGGAGGCGGGAGAGGCCTTCCAAAATATCCGTAGCGCCGTGCAGTTGGTTGCAGCACAAGCTGGAGAAGTGTCGGCAGCTTCCCGTCAGATTGATGGAGGCATGAGTCATGTGTCCAAGGAAGTGAATGATACCATTGAATTATCCAATCAGATTGCTTCAGGAACCGAAGATGGTTCAGCTGCTGCGCAGGAGCAGCTCGCTACAATGGAAGAGGTTGCAGCTTCTTCTGCGGCATTGTCCCGTATGGCTGAAGATCTGCAAAGCATGATTGAGAAATTCAAGTTATAGTTCAATAGCATTTCTCGAAGGAGACTGTGGGGTTGTAAACCCTGCAGTCTTTTTCTCGTTGGTGTTCTTCGTTAATCAACGTTTTATGAAGACTCGAAACTCATCTGTTCTGTAAAAGTGAATCTGTCTCTCCCTGAATGTCTCATCCTGTGGTATATTTCTAAATTAAAAGTAATCTACATGATGTGGATGACATGGAGAGGGGATGAACCGGATTTGGATAAATCCATACCACTGACATCCGGGCCCGCAAATACCGAAGAGGTGCTGGATGATGCTACATTTATGCAGGGGGTTAAGGATTGTATCCCAACACTGCTTGGATATTTAAGTATTGGGTTTGCAGCGGGTGTCATTGAAATGACGGCAGGCCTAAGTTTGGCGGAAACGGCTCTGCTTAGTCTAATTGTATACGCTGGATCGGCCCAGTTTATTGCCGCTGGTATGCTTGCCTCGAGTGGTTCAGCGACTGCTATCATTTCTACCATATTTTTCGTGAATCTTCGCCATCTGCTGCTGAGTGCAGCCGTATCACCGTACTTTCGTCATCTGACGCCGCTTAAAAATATGTGGATCGGCTCGCTGCTTACTGACGAGTCCTTCGGCGTGGCGATGACGCGAGCGATTGGCCGGAAAACGTTGAGTGAGCGCTGGATGCACGGTCTGAACATTACAGCATATCTGAATTGGTTTGTGGCGAATATGGCGGGGGCATACTTTGGACGCTGGATAACCAATCCCGAGCGGCTTGGACTTGATTTTGCCCTGCCTGCAATGTTTATTGGTCTGGTAGTGCTTCAACTGATGCAGCGCAAAAATAAAAAATTACACATCAATGTGGCGATCATCGCCGTGATCTGTGTAATCTTCGCCAGCATGGCTTCGCTTGGCAGCATGAGTGTTATTGTGGCTGCGGTCATTGCGGCAACGATGGGAGTAGTGATGGAACGATGGAAGTAAGATGGGATGTATTCTGGATTATTATGGGCTCGGCTTTGTTAACGTTCATCCCGCGCGTATTGCCGCTCATGCTGTTCAGTAAAATACAGATTCCGATATGGCTGTTACGCTGGCTTGAATATGTACCCGTGGCGGTCATGGCGGCACTGATCGGTCAGGAACTGTTTATGGCGGACAACCAGTTGGTGCCGATTACACATAATCCAGCCCTGTGGGCAGCACTGCCTACGATAGCTGTAGCCATCTGGACACGAAGTCTGCTCGGAACCGTACTTGTCGGTATTGTTGCGATGATGATTTTGCGGTACTTGATGGGTTAATATACGGGGCCTTTATGGGATCAGGTAAATCCTTCGCTCTAACGGTTAATAATGTCCTATAGGATTGTAATAGAGCGAAGGGAGCTAAATCCATGAGCAACTCGAAGCACAAAATATTGATTACGGGAGCAGCGGGAGTCATTGGTCGCAGTCTGCTGGAGGGGCTGAGGGAAAAGGGCAAGTATGACATCGTGGCTGCCGATCTTCATGATGATCCTCAAGCAGGCATTGTAGCGATGGATGTGACCGACGGAGAACGACTGAAAGAGCTGATGCAGAGTGTTCAGACGGTGCTGCATATTGCATGGGCCAAGGATGAAGAAGACTTTCTGGGCAAAGTCCTGCCAATCAACGTTACAGGGGCCTACCATGTGTATGAAGCTGCACGGTTGAACGGTGTACAGCGGGTTATTTTTGCGAGTTCAAATCATGCGACAGGATTTTATCCAACAGGAGAAGATATCGAAGTAGATGATCCATATCGGCCAGATAGTTTCTATGGTCTCAGCAAATGTTATATAGAGCTGCTTGGGCGATATTACGTGGATAAATATGACTTGTCGTCATTCAATATTCGAATAGGCAACTTCTCGGGCGATGCACATCCGCATTCTGAGCGTTCCGCACACATTTGGATATCACCAAGAGATATGGTACAGCTTGCCGAGTGCTGCATTGAGGCGGATTCGAGCATGAAATACGTTAATCTATATGGAACTTCAGCGAATACGGACAATTATTATGATATTGGATATCTGGAACAGATGATTGGGTACCGCCCGGAGGACGATGCAGCAGAGCTATGGGAAGAAGCGAAACGTAAGGGAACGCCGGATAAGCAGGATGAGACGGAATATCAGGGCGGAGGATATGTCGCGAAGGACCCGAAATCCTGAAATCCTGAAATCTTAAAGACCTGCAACGTCTCAGGACGTGGAGAACTACGGGTGACTTTGTAGGAAGTACAATGCGGAGAGTTAACTGAAAAGTACCGTTCTGAAAACGCTATTTTCTATTGCGTCCGAAAGGGATAAAATGGAGACTGCAGGGTTGAGGTTTTCATTTTACATACAGGAAGGAACGGTTTTGATTATGAGTACAAATTCATCCGTTATACTTTTTCAGGGAGATTCCATTACAGACGGCGGAAGATCGCGCAATGACGATCCGAATCATTTTCTCGGGCATGGCTATGCGTATTTGATCTCAAGCAAACTGGGTGTGGAACTGGCAGCCAAACAGCCAACGTTCTACAACAGAGGAATTAGCGGGGACCGCGCTTCTGATCTTTATGCACGTTGGAACGAGGATACTTTTAGTTTGAAGCCGGATCTGATTAGCATTCTAATTGGTGTTAATGATGCATGGCGTACCATGAATGGCGAACCCAGTGGAGTGACGGATCGTCTTGGACGTGCATATCGTCATTTGCTGGAGGAAACACGGGAAGTAATGCCGAATACCGGGCTGATTTTAATGGAGCCGTTCATTCTTAAAACGGGAGCTACAGTGGAGCTTTGGGATACTTGGCAGGCGCGTATCGGGCAGTATCAAAATCTGGTCCGTGAACTCGCAAGTGAGTTCGGGGCGGTCTGGGTACCTTTGCAGCAAACGTTCAACGATGCTCTCGAACAAGCTGACGCAGCCTACTGGTTATGGGATGGTGTGCATCCAACCGCAGCGGGTCATGAGCTGATTGCCCGTCAATGGCTGTCCGTTGTACAAAATTCTCCACTTGCGATTGGTTAATAGAATTAGAAATATCCAGTTTGAGCTAAAAAGCTGAATGCAACGAGGAACCCTGAGGGGTTCTTCGTTTTTTTTATATGTGGAACAGGAATTCTGTGGTTAATTTGGTTGGATATGATGGATAACTCTTCAAATGTACAGCATTATCCGGTAAAATGAAATCGGTTACATATAATGAAGGTTTCGTATTCCATATAGATTAGGGTGAATTCAATGGAAAACACCAATCAAAGTAAAGTCAGCTCCATCTGCATCCCGGATTCTACGGTCATTCAGCAGGCAGTACATCGGATGGTACGAGACAGAAATAGGAGTCAGCAGCTTCTGCTTGCTTCAGCAGCACCCTCAATCTGCTCTATCAATGCCATTGGAAAGGCATTATTGCAACCAGAGCTAGCTTCTTTTTACACAGATCTGAGCAGCTATGGGGAACGTGCTCTGAACGAAAGCTTGCCTTCGCTGTCATTCGGTCTTTATCGGAAGTTTGGGGATATAGGGGAACGAAAGTTGTATGAGGATGCGTACTTTGAACGCAGGGGACGTCTGGCGGCAATAGCGCTGCTTGCAGTGGATTCGAATACGCCGAGATGGATAGAGACATTGGAAGATATGTTGTGGGATGTGTGTGGTGAGTATACATGGTGTTTGCCTGCACATTTGGGTTCGGGGGGAGTGGAACAGGTCAACGGTAATATTGATCTGTTTGCCGCGGAGACGGTACATATGCTGGCCGAAATCGTGACGATTCACGCGGATCGATTGGACGCACGTATCATCCAGCGGATTAGGGCTGAGGCCGAGCGGCGCATCTTCACACCGCTCTATCGGGAACAACGTACCTATCACTGGCAAGATGCAGAGCATAACTGGTCTGCTGTGTGCAGCGGATGCTGTGGCATGGCTGGACTATTACTGCTGGAGGAAGAAGCGATTCTGACGGAATCGGTTGGTCAGGCGATTCGATCCATGCAGGTATTTCTGAGTGGATATGGCATGGATGGTGGCTGTGCAGAAGGCATTGGTTACTGGGTGTATGGGTTCGGCTATTTCGTCTATTATGCCGACATGCTACGCGAATACAGTAAAGGTGAGTTGGATCTACTGAATGGTTCAAAGATAGCGGCGATAGCAGCCTTCCCACTGCGGGTTCATCTGTCGGGGGGAACCTTCGTGAATTATTCGGATAGTGCGGAGCAGCAAGAGATTCCTTCGGGCTTACTTTCACTTCTGGCATCTCGTTTCGGTATACAGATCGATCTGCCGTATCATATTCCTTTGTTTACCGATGATCCCTGTCATCGTTGGGCTCACCTGCTGCGCAACGTGATGTGGAGCAGTCCGGCAATGTACCTGCAAGATAAGGGGGCTGTTCCGGCGGAACGAGGGATCATTTTGGAAGATTTGGGCTGGATGATTGCGAAGGGAGCACTTGATTCTCCAAGCGCTGAACTTACCGGAGATAAACCTCTCGCTGTTGCTTTTTCCGTCAAGGCCGGGCATAACGATGAACCCCATAACCATAATGATCTGGGGCAATTTATGATTCATTGTGGTGGCGAAAACATTCTTTGTGATCCGGGAGCAGGGCTGTATACACAAGCCTATTTTGCTCCGGGCAGAGAGCAGTTGTTCCACATTAGTTCGTTCGGGCATAGCGTGCCCTGCATTGAGGGGAAGGAGCAGAGTTCAGGGCGCGAGGCGCAAGCACAGATTCTTGAGGCAAATGTTTCGGACGATGACCGTACACTGGATGCCTGCTTGGAACTGACAGCAGCTTATCCTGAAGCAACTTCGCTCGCTCGTTATACACGCCAGTTGCATTGGAGCGGTTCTGCTAATGATGTCGGGAGCGTGCCAGAACTGCGTCTGAAGGATCGATTTCAATGGAAAAACAGAGCGGCGTCTTCATCAGGCACGTTACATTCGGTGGGAGAACTGCAACGGCCGAGTGTGACGGAGCGGTTTATGAGCAGAAAGGTACCTGAGAAGGTACATGAGGGGCAGATTCAATGGCATGGCGAACGAGCAACGGTATGTATGACGTATGATTTAAACCAATGGCAGGCTGATATAGAGATCATTAATACGGTGGATCATGACAATGTGCCAGTTACATTCTATCGGACATCACTTGAATGGCGAGAGCAGTCGGATAACTCCAGTGCGGGAAGTGATGAAACCGATCTGCTGGAGACGATGTGTGAGCTGAAATTCACGATTGAACCAAAGTGAAAGATGGAGGTGAGCATACGTGAGTAAGTATACAGCCGCATCAACGTATCCATGGAGCAATGCTCTCGAAAATTATCGTACACTGGCGGAAAAGGCGGGGCCTGCCCCGTCAGATGGTTGGAATCAGGCTCGCAAATTGGCCCTTGTGGAGAGTGTTGTTCGGGCTTATACACCTTACCAGGCCAGTAGCGGCGCCATTATTGATCCGTTCTCGGAGGCCGAACGATATTATTCCACACCAGCGTATGCAATGGCTGCATCGGTTCTTGTTCAAGCGGGACATATGGACCTGCTTGCTTCGGCCGCATCGGCCCTGTCACACAGCATCGATGTTGTTGTGAAGGGTTGTGCACCGGATCATCACCCGGACTTTTTCCCCGTGTTGATGATGAGAGCTTACATCCTGTTGAAGCCGCATATGCCTGAGCAAGCAAAGGTCTGGGCAGAGGCTCTTAAGAAGATACAGCCAGAACAAGATTATGTTTTTACAATGAGAAAAATGAACAATCCCAATCGCATGATTAACTGGAACGCCATCATGATCTCGGGAGAATATCTGCGCTTGAGGGAACATCTCGCCAGTGAGGGTACGGATTGGATGGACCGTTATCTGAATCTGTATCATCTGCCACGATTTACGGCGCTTGGACTATATCAGGACGGGCCGCTGGATCGACCCAATTGTCCATTTTCCTATGATATTGCAACGCGCTATCATCTGGATGTCATGCTTGAAGCGGGTTATGAGGGGGCCTGCGCTGGTGAGTTAAAGGAACAATTACGTCATGGTGCATTCAGTACGCTGCTTACACTGTCACCGCTGGGGGAGATTCCTCCGCGTGGACGCAGCTCCCAACATCAATGGAATGAAGCGGCAGCGGCCTACGTATGTTCTACCCATGCAACACAGGCCTTACAGGCTGGAGATTGGGTGATGGCTGGGGCGTTCGCTCGTGCTGCCAATCGATGTTTCGAAGCTGTGGAGCGCTGGAAGATGGATGATGGGCGTCTGAAAATAGTTCGCAACGAGTATGCACCTGAGGCACGTCATGGCTACGAAATCTATACGAATCATACGGGTTATAATCTGTGGACGGCAGCAGCGCTGGCCCATGCCTGCCTTAGCGATCCTGGTGAAGATGTCACGGAAATATACCTTCCTTCCGAGATAGGCAACCGGGTGTTGCAGACCAATGGATGGTTTGAAACGATCATTGCCTCGGTACCAGGTCAACAAATGATTCTGCATACAGCTATGAATGATCCATACACGGTTCCCGGTCTCGTGCGCATACAACAGGCGGGATTGCCAGGGCTGATCGGTCCATCCGCTGCTGGACATGTGCAATCTGGATTCACGGAGTTTGCGGAAGGGGAAGTTGGTCCGCTGAGCTATTGTCCTGTCTGGAAGACGGCAGATGGGAACTGGCACAGTCTTGCCGGGGGCATTCCGTCAGGTGCTGATTATGACCGGGATGCCGGGATTAATCCTGCCGATGGCGGAGGTTCGATTTTGCTTGAAACGGTAGATCGAGAGGTCCGAGATGATTCAGCCTCCTCAGAGGGAGATGACGGGAAACATCAGGAACAGGCCAATGCATTTACAGTGACATGGCTCGGCCCACTAATCGGGCTCAATTCACTGCGAACCCGTTATGTACAGCAGGCGGATTTGCTTACTGTGACATATGAATTCGACGGTGAGCTTGAGGCTGTCGGAGCACTCATTCCATTGATGTTCAGTGATGGTCGTGAGCAGGCTGTCATCACTCATTCCAAGCAGGCTGTGCGTAGCGAGTATCGGGGAGCTTATGTGGAATCAACCGTGCTGGATGAAGGAGCCATCATTCAGCTCAAACCACAGCCGGTGGCATCCCGCAATGGGCTGCTGAAGGAAGCACGAATGGAAGTGAGGGGCATGCGAAGTATAACGTTTACGATCAGATTGGGTATCAATTAGAGGAGGGATAGGTTTATGAATACATCAACATCAGTAAAATGGCTGGAGGAAGCATGGCGGCAAGGAGCGGCCAAAACGATTCGCAACGCGAAGCGCATCAAGGATACATTTCCGCACACCGCCCCGCAGGGCATGTATGACCGGAATGATCCCGAATGGTGGACCGCCGGCTTCTGGCCGGGGCTGTTATGGCTTGTCTATGGCGAGTCGCCGGAAGACGAAGCTGTCGCTCCGTTATCCCGCATTGCCGAAAGTTGTGAACGGCAATTGGAAGGTTGTCTGCGTGATCCCGAATCAGTGGATCACGATCTTGGGTTCATCTGGCTACTTAGTGGCGTAGCCAACTACCGCCAGACCGGCAGCGCAGATGGCCGGCGGCGGGGAATGCTCGCCGCCAATCTGCTCGCTGCCCGCTTTAACGTGCGCGGTGAATTCATCCGCGCCTGGAACTTCAGCTCGTCAACCATGGATACGCGCGGCGTAGCCATCATTGACAGCATGATGAATCTGCCGCTGCTCTACTGGGCATCCGAGCAGAGCGGCGACCCTCGCTTCCGCTGTCTGGCGGAAGCGCATGCGGACACCGTGGCGCGCGAATTCGTCCGCGCTGACGGGTCCATCTGCCACGTGGTGGAGTTCGATCCACTCACGGGGCAGAAGCTGCAGGAGCATGGCGGGCAGGGCCATGCGCCAGGTTCGGCCTGGGCGCGGGGCACCGCCTGGGCGTTGCACGGGTTTGCGCTGTCTTTCCGGTATACGGGCGAAGCCCGCTATCTGGAGACAGCGGAGCGGGCGGCCGATTTCTTCCTCGCCATGCTTGGCGAAGAGATCGTGCCGGTGTGGGATTTTCGCGCACCTGCCGAGCATCAGGTGGCGTGGGACTCGTCCGCTTCGGCGATTGCCGCAAGCGGCCTGTTGGAGCTGGCGAAGCTGTCACCGCGCGGCGAGGAATATGCAGACGCGGCAGAGCGTATCCTCCGCGGGCTGCATGAGACCTACAGCTCCGGTGAGACGGCAGCGGAAGAAGGTCTAATCATGCAGGGCACGGTGCATTACCCAGAGGGTCGTGGCTTGAATGTACCGATTATATATGGTGATTATTTCTATATGGAGGCGCTGGCGAAGCTGCGTGGCCGTCCGGGTTTATTTTAGAGAAATGAGAATCAGGAATGTCACATTTCAAGCGGCGAGTATGCGTGAGTTGCATGAGTAGGCGACCCACCATACAGCCGTTCGAGTGTGCCTGCCTCCTAGTGGGAAAGGGTATTCCTGTCTTGGAGGCGGAGCACACCCTTGGTCTCAGACCGATTTATTTTCGTTGCCGGGTGTGCGTCTTAAGATGACAAAGTCGGCCGAGGACTGGTCGGGATATCGCTGAGGAATAATTTCATGTACTTTGAATTCGGGATAGTCGAACAGATAATCAAAAATATTTCGGTCCTGAATGGTGCTAACCCCTGGGTTACCGTTTTCTTTCAAACGAGTGTACAACACAACCCACGCTGACGAAGAGTGCAGAATGTCGTAGAGAGTATTGCGAAAATCCGTTTCATCCGTAATATGATAGAGCACATCCAGACAGACGGTGAGATCAGCTTGCAGGAAACCGCGGTTAATCCATAGACCTGGTGTATATAACATGAAACTTTTGGAGGTATCGTTAGCAAACTTGGAGGCGCATAGACGCACCGACGAGCCGGCTACATCGACACCCAGATACGTATTATAGTTCATATATTGCAGTTGATTGCCATCCCCGCATCCAAATTCAATGACGCTGGAAATACCCTCACGCTGAATCAGTCCATTTACCACCTCTGCCTTGAATTCAGCCAGTACGCCATACGAACCCCTTCCGGATGTCTCGCCTGAGCTATACGTTTGTTCCCAATATCCTTTGTAGTCAAAAGGCTGACTCATGTTTCTCCCCCGATCATATAAAAATGAATTCAAAAAGTGACTATACATAGGTTATGCGTAATATTTGCGGGTATGAATCATTTGGAAATCGGTAGTTCGGATGAATGAATTTCCACGAAATCCCCTGAAAATTCCCTGAAAGTCTAAACATCTGGAAAGAACTTGCCGACATTAAACTAAGGAACAAAATGAAAAGAATCGGGGGGAAATGATGTTAAAGCCAAGATTGACCAAGTACATGGTGATGATGCTGGTATTGGTGCTGAGTATTTCCAACGTAGGCTTGGCCGCTGCGGCAGATAAAGAACTGTCCAAAATTGTAGTTTCCAAAAATGAGCTGTCGCTCGAAGTGGGTGATTCCAGTTCGGTTACGGTGACAGGAGTATATACCGACAATACATCGGCTAACGTAACCATCAGTTCTTCCTGGAGTAGCAGTGATACTTCGATAGCGACTGTATATAATGGTGCCATTACTGCCAAAAAGGAAGGTACGGCAACCATTACAACGTCGTATCTGTCTCAGAGTCAAACGGTTCAGGTGAATGTAACCAAAAAGGTTAAAGCCCTTTCCAAAAACGTGCAGTCCCTGGACTTGCGCACAGGGGATAGCAAAGACATTATTTTGACAGCAACTTACAGTGATAATACGACGAATGCAGATGCATCCAAAGTAGCTGAATGGTCATCCGATGACGAGAAAGTGGCAACGGTTGTGAATGGTAAAGTTACTGGACAAAGCGCCGGTACAGCTGTCATCACAGGTAAAGTCGGCAGTCAAAGCGTGACTGTGGATGTTAATGTCGAAGTTGTTAAACGTGTAGATGTGGACAAGAAGCAGGTCAATCTGCTGTTGAACAAAAGCGAGAGTGTTAAGTTGACAGCCACCTATCCAGATGGCACAACCAAAGATGTAACCGATCTGGCAGAGTGGACGTCAAGTAATGAAAAAGTAGCAGATGTATTAAAAGGTGAAATTACAGGATACTCCGCAGGTTCTGCTAAGATTACAGCCAAATACGGAACGAAATCCGTATCCGTAGATGTGGATGTTGATCTGACAAGCAAACTGAGTGTGGAGAAACAGAGCATTTTCTTCCGTTTGAGCGAGTCCAATAAAACGGCAAATGTAGTATTGACTGCCTCTTACCCGAATAGCGCTGATGTAAATGTAACGGATCAAGCGACATGGACATCCAGCAACGAGAAGGTAGCGACGGTATTCAAGGGACAAGTTACAGCGATTGGTGCGGGTTCTACGACAATTAAGGCAACGTATAGCGGCAAAACAGTGGAAATCACGGTTGACGTTGATACAGCAAGATATCTGGATATTGCGGGTGTCGAAGATAAACTGGCCATGAGTGTTACAGGTGATAACAAAACCAAGAAACTGGTAGCCAATGCAGAATATATTGATGCAAGTACAGAAAACGTAACTTCCAAAGCAACTTGGACATCCAGCAATGCGGATGTTGTATATGTATCTGGCGGCGAGTTGATTGCTTATAAATCGGGAACAGCGACCATCACTGCGGCATACGGCGGCAAAACCGTTAAATTCACAGTGAATGTAGACGTTCCAGACAAGTATGAAATGGACAAGAAAAAAGGTTCTGTAGCCATTGGTGGTACATTATCTGTGAAAGTATTGGCCGTATATGGTGATACATCCAAAGACGTATCCGAAGATGCGGATTGGAGCAGCAGCAGTGAGAAACTCGCTGAAGTGGACAGCAAAGGTGTCGTGACGGGTATTGCAACAGGTAAAGTAACCATCACAGCCAAAATTGAAGGTAAAACGTTAACTCTGCCTGTTGAAGTAGGCATGGCTAGTGGGCTGGAGGCAGATGTGAACTTTGTGGTGTTGTCCTCCAAGGAAACACAGCAAATCGTACTCACAGCAACGGACGAAGATGGCTTGACCAAGGATGTTTCATCCGATGCAACATGGAAATCAAGCAATTCCCGCGTAGCCGACGTGAAAAAAGGGGTTATCACTGCCAACAGCAGCGGTAAAGCCAATATCACGGCTGAATATGGTTCCAACAAAGTAACCATTCAGGTAGAAGTGGACGTTATTTCACGCATTGAAGCATCGGAACCGGCTCTTTCCCTGAAAACCGGTGATTCCGCTGATCTTACGGTTACCGCATATCTGAGCGATGGCAGTGAGCGTGATGTCACGGACAAAGCGGAATGGAAAACCAACAGCTACAAAGTAGCTCAGGTAACCAAAGGTAAAGTAAAAGCGACAGGTTCAGGTAAAGCAAAAATTACAGCGAAGTACGGCAGCAAGACGGTAACCATTGCAGTCGATGTAGATACACTGAAATATTTGCAAACCGATAAAGTAACCCTGACCATGAAGCCTGGTGACAAAGCAACTCTGGTTGCTACAGCAACGTATGCCGATGGCAGCGAAGCGAACGTATCCAAGCCGGCACTGTGGAAATCTTCCCGTATAGCGACAGCATCGGTGAAGGATGGAATAATCCAGGCCAATGGCAAGGGTAAGGCAACCATTACTGTAACTTATGCAGGTGTGAAAACCAAAGTAACTGTAGTCGTTGAAGCGAAATAATATCTTCAAGTACGAAGGTAAAACAAGCAATTTTATGTACGGTGATGACAGCTTAAATGCTGGCATCACCGTTTTTTTTATGGGAAAACACAAAAGAACTAACAATACAAAAAGGAAACGGCCCGGCACTTGTGCATATATCCATACTGGATATAAAAACACAATGTTCCAAGACGTTCCCCGAATCTAAATAATCAATGAATTACATCGTATGAGACAGAACCAACGCTCCGTATGCAAAAGCAATGACGATGAGGATGGCTGGATGCAGCTTGGTCTTGGTCATGACCCAAAGCGAGATCCCTGCAATGATCAATGTCTGCCAAATGCCGATGGAATTGGTGGATACCTGACCGAATTCCCATGTAAGTAAGATCATAAGTACAGCAATAACCGGTTGTACGAGCAACGTCATCCCTTTCACCTTTGGTGAAGTGCGATGCTTGTTCAGTAAACGAAGCAGCAGAATTAACGCGACAGCAGAAGGTACAACGGTGGCAAAACTGGCGATGAATGCACCAAACCAGCCAGCCACCTGATAACCGACAAAGGCGGCAATTTTGGTCGCTATCGGACCGGGAAGTGCATTACCGATGGCGAGTACATCACCGAATTGCTCGGTGGTCATCCACTTGTAGTGGTTGACCACTTCCTCCTGCATTAACGGAATGGAGGCGGGGCCGCCCCCGTAACCCAAGGTATTGGCTACAAAAAATCCCCAAAACAATTCCCACCATGTCTGAAGCATCGCTTAGGACACCCCCTTGTCGGAATTGCGTTTGGATTTGAAACGCTGGACCACATCCAGATGGAAGACGCCATATCCGAGGAATACGGCAATCACAATACCGGGGTGAATATCCAGCAGCTGCAGCAGTACAAATGCAAGGACACCGAACAGGGCGGCAAAGGTTGTACCGAGTCCCTTCCATGCTTTCTTGGCGAATTCGTATGCCATCATGCCGAGCATGACAAAAATGACCGGGCGAACAGCTGCGACCATGCCTGCTACGATTTTCGATTCGCGCAGCGCGTACATGGAACCAAGCAGCGCAATGATGGCGATGCTCGTCGGCAAAATATGGGCCAGGACGGACACAATAGCACCCAGCACGCCCTTCGTTTTATACCCGAGATACGCGGCCATCTTGGTAGCAATGGGACCAGGCAGAGCGTTGGCAATGGCCAAAATCTCGCCAAACTCATCATCGCTCACCCACTTATAGCGGGTAACGGCTTCATAACGGATCAGTGGAATAACCGAGGGGCCGCCGCCATATCCCAAAATTCCGGTTCGTACCATCCCAATGACGAGACCGTTGTAATCTTTCCAACTCATGCTGATTTCCTCCTAGAGTCTCATGCCCATTCGGCTTTTATATCGTTTTAACAACAGCTGTGATTCTACCTTGACGATGCCTGGCATCTTGTAGAGCTTCTCCAGCAGGAACTGCTCCATCTCTTCCATATCTGCAAAAATACCATGCATGTGCAGGGTACTCGGGCCTGTCATATGATAGAGGCTGGTTACTGCGGGTTCTTCGTCCAGTTTCGCGGCCACTTCATCCAGGAATAGCGGTTCTACATCGACATTGAAAAAGGCAGAGACCTGAAGTCCAACTTTGCCCGGATTGATAACCACGGTGAAGCGTTCAATGATTCCCTTTTCGGATAAGGCATTAATGCGGGCCTGAACGGCCACACGGGACAAACCGATCTGTGCACCCAGATCGGTGTAGGATATCCGGCTATTTTGGTGAAGAGCGGCAATGATTTTACGATCGATTGCATCCAGATTGTGCATTTGCGGGATTTCTACACCTTTGGAGGAGCGTTTCTCTGACATGATTGACCATCCTTTTTTTTAACTATATAGAATAAAAAATTATGATAGGATCTACGTACAATTTGTATGCAGCATTCATATTTTAATGACGAATCGTAATTGGAGTCAATATATTTATTGTAAATGTTGAATTTATCCGATTCAGAGCTTTCATTTTGTCATTTTTACCAATCAGAGATGATAAATGGGAGCAGGATGCAGGCATGGATCGAAAAAGAGACTGTTCACGGAACACATCCGTAAACAGTCTTCTATATAAAGTACAGGTTAAAGCGACTTAATGAACAGTTTTGGGTAGACAAAAGGTAACTACAGTTCCTTCGCCAGGCTCCGAAGATACTACAAGTGTACCTCCGGCTCCACGAGCTCGCTCCTCCATGCTAAATAGACCAACACCGTTACCAGCCGTCGTACTGTTGAACCCTGCACCTTGGTCCACGATCTTAACAACGGTTGCCTCTTCCGAATCTTCCACCGTCACATGTGCTTCTGACACATCGGCGTACTTGGCTACATTGGTTAACGCCTCCTGGATAATGCGATACATGGCGATCTCCCGGTTCATCTCCAGTCGTTTCCGCAGATTACATTCCAGCTCCACTTCAATCCCGTAGTGCCGGGTGTAGTTCTCGATATACGTGCGAATGGCCGGAACGACACCAAGGTCATCCAGTACGGAGGGTCTCAGCTCCCATGCCATGCCGCGTACATCCTCCATAATGCCCGTAACTTGCTTCCGCAGTGCTTCCACACCAGATTGAGGTTGGTCCGCCAACAGACGATCCATCTGAATGACAAGAGAGAAGAGACTCTGTCCAATGCCGTCATGCAGCTCACGGGAGATGCGACGCCGCTCCTCTTCCTGAATGTTCATGACCTGGGTCATCATCGTCTGTATCTCAGCTTCGACCCGCTTCAACTTGGTTACCTCACTACGAACAGCCAAATACTGATAGGGCTCACCATCGTTATCGAGAAAAGGCACAATCGTTGTATTCACCCAATAATGGCTGCCATCCCTGGCACGATTACGAATCTCTCCGTTCCACACTCGTCCGGAAGAGATGGTTTCCCACAGGTTTTTCATAAAGTTCTTGCCGTGATAACCCGAATTAATGATCCGATGATCCTGGCCGATTAATTCTTCCCGATTATATTGTGAGATTTCGCAAAACTTATCGTTTACATACTGGATCTTTCCTTTGCGGTCCGTGAGGGCTACAATGGACGACTCATCCAGGGCAAACTTCAGATCACTGAGCTGATGCAGGGAACCTTTCAGTCTGCTGCGAAATTCAGTATCTGTAATGTGACTGTCGATTTCCTCTAATAACTGACGCACAGGCTGGTCGGCAAATCCGCTAAGTCTGTTTTTACGTGTGCTACTCAAAGTTAAGCAACCCCTTTTTCATCGCAAACTTCACCAGTTCCGGTCTGGTTCGAAGGCCGAGCTTCTCCATCAGATTGCTTTTGTGGGATTCGACCGTTTTGACACTGATCACCAGATGTTCAGCGATTTCCTTGTTGGCATAACCCTTGGCAATCCAGGACAATATCTCTTTCTCTCGTTCGGATAACGTGTCATACGGTCCAGCGTTCTCCTGCTTCGCTTTGTCCAGGTATTCACTCATCAGCCGCTTGGTCGCACTCGGGTACAGATAGGCGCTACCCTCTGCTACGGAACGAATAGCGGCAAGCAATTCTTCATGCGGCGCGCTCTTGAGAATATATCCGGATGCTCCCGCGTGGATGGCGCGGAACAGATATTCTTCATCGTCATGCATGGTTAGTATCAAAATGGAGACATCCGGCATCAATTTCTTCAATTCAGCAGTAGCGGTCAGACCGTCTTTGCCTGGCGGCATGCTGAAATCCATTAAGACCACATCCGGCTTCAGTTCTTGTGCCTTGGCAATAGCTTCATCCCCATCGGCCGCGTCTCCAACAATATGTATATCATTCTTTCCGTCGAGCAGGGCGATCAGCCCGGAGCGTACAACTACATGATCGTCGACAACTAATAATTGAATCACATCATTTTCCTCCTGTCCGGTTCCACAGTTCTCTCTTTATCATACCAAAAAAGAAAGCCATTCAGAGGGGAATCTCTGAATAGCTTCTTTTCTCTGTATATCGGACAAGAGGAATTAAACTTTAGTTCTCTGTTTTACCGAAACGCTCCTTAATCATGTCTGCAATTTCCTGAACCTGTGCTTCCACGGCAAGTGGATCATAGGGCCAGAAGCGTTCTCCGTCAAGCTTGAACACGCGATTGTTCTTCACGGCATCCAGGGATGACCAGACCGCTGAACCCTCATCCAGTGAACCTCCGTTGGACAAATCCAGGAAGATATAGTCACCTGCGTAATCTGCCAGCTTTTCCTCGGATATCGCTACGGTATCTTTATCCTGATCAATGAGCTCTTTCTGTACAATGTCTGGTGCTTTCAGTCCAAGCTGTTGATAGATGGCTTGTCCACCGCGATTGACACCATCCCCGTTGATGTACCATTCTTTGCCGAACAGGCTGAAGTTGGAGAAGGTTGTGCCTTCTTTGACCATTCCTTGAATGGACTCTTTGGCGGCCTTCACTTTTATTTCGAAATTCGATAACCAATCTTGGGCTTCCTTCTGTTTGTTAATGATTTCACCAAAAGCGGTGATTTCCTCATGGACATTGTCGTATGTTCCGTAAGGGATGATGAGTGTGGGTGCGATTTTACGATATTGCTCATTCAGTTTCTCATCTCCACCTACAGTAACGATCAGGTCAGGCTGAAGTGCCAAAATTTTCTCTACAGATCCGCCGTCAATCCGGCCAATGTCTGCCACGCCCTCAACGAGATCAAGCACATATGGGCTTTCCAGCTCATAATCTGGTGCGCCTACAGGCTTGACACCAAGTGCCAGAAAATCAGCAAGGTAACCTTGCGTAACGATACGTTGAGGATTCACGGGAATTTCAACGTCTCCGTTAACCGTAGATATAACCTGTGTTTCTGCTTCGCTTGTCGCTGGTTGTTCTTCTGTTACGGCAGGTGCGGAAGCTTTGTTTTCTTTCGTTTCTTCCGCTTGGCCTGAGCAGCCAATAATTCCTATCACGAATAAAAGGATTATGAGCCCGGCCCACCATTTTGATTTAACCCCTGTCATTCTACTTCTCCCCAATCAATAATGATTATCTTTCTCAATAAAACCTCCTATGTATCGTAGCTTTTGTGCACAAGTATCGTCTATCTCAAAATGTGACCCATTGAGCATGGACAAATGTTACCTGGCCTTAACGCTATTCTCCCGAATCAGGATGTCTACCATAAGTTCAAGCTGCTTCTCCAGAGACAAGGCATCATTACACCAGAATTGTTCCAGCTGGAGAGGGTATATGCGACGATTTCCGTTATTCATAACCTTGCGCCAGCCCGGGCGCTCTCTAAGTTTATCTGGTGAATCGTGATACAGGCCACCTTCGTGTGCCGGAAGAACAAGAAACATATGATCTGCTGCATATTCTGCCAATTGATCTTCTTCGATGTATTGATGATTGTCCGGTTCCAGAACATCACGGAGGATGTTGGGGTGCGGAGTAAGATGAAGTCCATAATACACGTTATAGGCTGCTCTGGCGGTTGCATTCCAGATACAAATGGTGCCATCTTCCCACAGCTCATACAAACCAACTGTTTCTCCGGGTTTAATAAAATCCTTTAGTCGATCAGATTCGGTTCTGGCCCGTGTTGTGTAATGTTCGATCCAATCTTCTGCTGCCTGTTCTCGTCCTATAATTCGGCCAATCAGACGAACGGTCTCCAGTCGATCCAGTTGATTCCAAGGGAGAACAATAACCTGGGATATGCGTTCAAGTTGTTCGAGCTTGTGCGGCAAGTAGTACAGATAGTCCGGTGCGATGATCAAATCAATCGGTTCAGCGCGCAGTGATTCTTCCACGCCATGTTCATCCAGATCAATTACGTCATGCAGCTCATCCTGGATCAATGGAGAAAGGGCCCAGGGAAGAAAGGAGGCTGCAACGGGTTGAACGCCGAGGGCAAGCAGATCCCCTGTATACTGAACCGTTGCAATCCGTCTCGCACGTGGCTGCAATCGATACTCACTTGGGCTGATCCCGGTGAACTGCTTAAACTTGCGGCTTAAATATAAACCGTCAGCATAGCCTACGAGCAAGGCAATTTCATTCAATGTGGCCTGTGTCGATAGAAGGTATTGCTTTGCCTTATCCATCCGAACTCGGGTCAGATGAGCCTGGAAGCTGCGCCCCACCTGTTTTTGAAAAAATCTAGAGAAATAGCTTGCGTTAAATCCGGTCATGCGGGCAATGTCTTCCCGGGTGAGATGATCGCCATAGTGATGATTAATATAGTAAAGAGCATCCCTAATTACACTGTCCACCATTTCTGTGGCAGGTTTAACAGCCAGCCTGAACAACTCAAGCAGCTCACTCAGTAGAAAATGGGATCGGGCTTCTTCAGTCATGATGCTGCCTGAACGTTTGTCGGTAAGTTCCTGGATAATGGCAAGGATCCGTAGCCCTTGTGAACTGGCTCCAGTCTTTGATCCATGTGCAGGTAAGTTCTCTGATGTAAGTTCATAGACACGCTTCTCATGGGACTCTTTCGTTAATCCGTATTCCAGAAAGCCGATATGATATACCGTGAAGGCAGAAGCCGGAGTATGTATAAGCTCCAGGGAGCATGGGGGATACAGGAAAAGGGTCTGGCCTTTATGTAAAACGCCATGTACCTGCCCATACTGGAAGTTCACCGTGGCTGTACAAGTCACCAGGGAAGGAGATTCTATGGAAATAAATCCGGTTTGCTGTGCAGCTTCCCAAGGAATCACACTGGCATTTGTCAGTACAAGCATATCTGTAGCCTCCTAGCCGTATGTTCTATCTTGAACATATCGATGTATGGACTCGATTATATCAATCTGTGAGAGAGACGTCGACGTACACAGAGGAGTGATGGCAAGGTGACTAATTAACGCTTGTCCAACTAAGAATAAACCATAATCAAAAAAAGTCTTGTTACTCCCATTAGGAAATAACAAGACTTTTTAGCGTATTCCAGACAGCTGTCTTTATCCGTACACTTTTGGCTGCAGCTGTATAGCGACCTGTTCGGTCTGACGGACCATCTCCGGTGAGAACGTGCAGGGTAATCTGCTGCCAAGGAGCAACACGGCGCCAGGAACACTTCCTTGCTGGAACACAGGCACTGCTATGGCACATACCAACCGCTCCGCAAGCATTAACGGGCAACGACCGGGTGTATGCTCCCCGATGGATTGTGCATCGGATAGAGCGGTGCGTCCAGTCCGAAGCGCTGTGCCAACCAGGTCTTGTCCGGGACGCATCTCCATGCGCTTCACACGTTCGTTGCTGGCGCCGGATGTATACTTCCAGCGCAACATCGCGCCGGAAAGACAGGCCAGTCCGCAAAAATCGCTGGAGGTACTCAGGCGCAGGCCGTCGATCATCTCCTGAATGCCAGATGGCAGTTCATCATGCATGAGAGGACACTTCCTTTTTTGGAATCATACCGTACGTTACGGTGTAATCAATAGCAATATCGTTAACCTGTGGTCAGGGAAATCTTAAAATAAGGGTATTTCGCTGTTGCTTCTATTGTAGCCCCTTTTTTCCGGATTGTAATTCAGGGAAAACCCCTATTTCCGTTCTGCAATTTGCTGATCCTGTGTATGGACAGGCATTCAGTCCAGGAACGGCAAGGCTTTTTTCGATTGCGGAGTCGTAAAGGTAGCTCATAAGTGTGATATATCTCACAGCAAATTCAGGGAGTTTCCCCGTGAGGTTCAGGTAATCCCCCGATAACCCCCACGCTATATTCGCGGTATGATGGATACATAAGGAAACACCGAGGGGGACGATGGTAATGGGTACGGTATTTAAAGAAAGAACAACCCAGGCGACACAACAAGAACAGACGGAGGCGAGCAAGATGACACGGGAGACAGGTGGAATCCTTTCGTTCGTGACAGCTGAACAATGGGGCTTGATCGAGACGAAGATGCAGCCTAAACGGGTAAAGTCGGGGTACAGTCTCTTTCTGGAAGGCGATGAAGCCGGATACCTGTACTACATTCGCTCGGGAAGAGTGAAGCTGACCAAGTCGACTGAGGATGGGAAAGAAATTATTTTATCGATTCAGCAAACCGGGGATCTGATTGGAGAGTTTGGCGGCATCGGCGGATTATCCCATAGCTACAGTGCAGAGATGGCAGAAAAAGGGGAGCTGGGGATCATCTCGCTCAGCGACTTGGAAAGTGTACTCAGCAAACACGGTGACCTTGCCTTGAAATTCCTGCAATGGATGGCACTCGCCCAGCGTATCACCCAGTCGCGTTTCCGTGACCTCTTGCTCTATGGCAAGGCAGGTGCACTCGCATCGACGCTCATTCGTGCCAGCAACTCGTATGGCAGAATTACGCCGGATGGCATCGTGCTCGACATGAAGCTGAATCATACCGAATTATCGGAAATGATTGGTGCCACGCGGGAGAGTGTAACGCGTATGTTGGGAGCATGGAAGGAACAGGGGACGCTGGACACCATGGATGGAAAGCTGATGATTCGTGACCTGGCAGCCTTACGCTGTATGTGCGGATGTCCTACATTTCCAAGCTGCCCGGTAGAGCTGTGCCGATTGTAATGAAAGCAAGTTGAATAGGGTTGTACTTCGATGGCGATTGGGGTCGTTACGGAGAAATCAAAAAAGCTGATGTCCGATTTACTCGGGGTCAGCTTTTTGGCGTGGTTAATATGTTTTTTTGTTGTAGGCACGCTTAACGTTCAACATTCGCGCTTACATATTCCTTTGCAAGAATCGAATATAGACACGAATCATGATATTCCCCTTTATAAAACCAATGCTCTCGCATCAGACCTTCACGCTGCATACCAATCTTCTGCATAACCTTCTCAGAAGCCTTGTTGTTCGGGCGGCATTTCGCATAAATACGGTGTACGCCAAGTGTATTGAAGCCAAAGCCAAGCATCGCTCGGGCTGCTTCGGCAGCGTACCCTTTTCCCTGATAAACGGGATTGAGCACATAACCGATTTCTGCGTTCGTCTTTTCGATGTGAAGGCCAACACCGCCGATCAGGATGCCCTCCTTTTTCAAGCATATCGCCAGTTCGAAGCCCTCTCGTGGTTGTGTTTGCTGTGAATTTAGCACAAATTCCACATAATCTCGCGTATTTTCTTCTGTATTCGGTCCCCATGCCGTATGCTCAGTAACTTCTGTCATGGATGTGTAGCTATGTATGCTCTCCCAGTCTGTCTGCAGAATTTCCCGGATAATGAGTCGTTCGGTCTCCAATTGCATCGCTATTCCCTCCCAATATAAATTGAACTAAAGAATATTTACACTTGCCACTCCGATGACAGAACAACCTTCCGATCGCTGTTATCCCCAGATTTTTTTGATTCCCTTTTTAAAAGGAGAAAATCCGGGGATAAAGGCGAACGCTCCGCTTCTTCAGTTTTTTTCTGTCCTCTCCGTTTCTCGTGTAAATGTTTAGTTCAATTATATAGTAAAACAAAAATAGCCCAATAACCGATTCGTGTAAAGAATGGGTTACGAGCTATGTAGGTATAAGGCATGCTATTGTGGTTGTTTACATTCAACTGCGGGATAAGTATAAGCCAGCTTGCGGATAATTTCCTTTTGCCATTTGGTGTCACCCAGGTTGGTTGCCAGGTTCAGAAGATCCAAATAATCGTCAAGCTGCAGATCAGCCTTTTGCAGAGTTGTATTCATTCGATGTTCGTTCCCCTTTATCTATAAAATCGTTAAGTCATGTACAGTAGGCAGAAGACTTGAGACAGGCTCAAGAATGATAATCATTATCACAGTTATATTATCATTATGCAATGAACGATGTCAAAATGCAATGCCAAGGCTCGAATGTACTCAACTTTTTTTCGAAAAAAGGCTCATCCACAGCACATAGGGAATGTACACACCCAGGTATGCAGACGGATAAAGAAACCATCCATTCAACAGGAAATGGTGAATTTCTGTGGTGAACGTTGTCATATGGGCATTCGTAGCGTACACATCGCCGGCAATGACAGTGGCCGCACTATAAAAGCATAGCAGGGCAAGTACATGGAAAACACGGGTAACCATCCGGGAGCGAAGCGCAACAAAAACCATAATCAGTGGAACAATCAGTAGGAGTAGAAGAAAAAGAAACTTCATCATACAGGCCTCCTTTGGGTTACTTTTGTTAACCAGTATGGGCAATTGGTGGAATTTCCAAAAGTTTTTTCAAACATTTTACAAAAAGAAAGAGGAATTCAGCATATGAACGATTAAATTAAAGGTGGATAACCCATTATCAGGTAATTACGAGGAGGAGAAGGCAAGTATGAAGAAAGCGATATGGCAGCATTGGATCGGGGCATTCCTGATCTTCATCATGATGGCGACGGCATTGCTTCAACCTGGTTCACAAGGTCCGGTACAGGCCGCTGCAGCACCTATTACGGTATCGCAGGCCATCGCTGCCCAGAGTGGCGGAGCAACGGCAACGGTGGAAGGATATATTGTTGGACATGCCACCGGTTCGCTTACAGCCAAGTTTACATCTCCTTACGCCAATGATTTTAACTTCCTGATTGCAGATTCAGCGACAGAGAAGACTAACGCGAAACTGCTCGACGTGCAGATTCCAGCGTCGTACCGCTCGCAATATGGACTGGCTACCAACCCGAATCTTGTGGGGCAGAAGGTTATCATAACCGGAACACTTGGCGCATATAACAGTTTTGCCGGAGTTAAGAATCCTACCTCAATCGCACTCTCCTCTGGAACAACCAATCCTGATCCTGATCCAGGCACAACGCTGCCGGATGGTACAGGGAAGAAAGTATTGTTCGATAACACGCATGCTCAGACAGCCGGGGCTGCGGACTGGGTTATTGATGGGGCATTTTCGGACTTTGCGAATGGTTTGCGAAACGCGGGCTTTATCGTGGATCAGCTGGATCGCAGCATCCCGTATACCTTCGGTGAGCAAGCCATCACCTTTAATAAATTGAAAGATTATGATGTCTTCGTTATCGGCGAAGCGAACGTGCCTTTCAAAGCGACAGAGCAAGCTGCGCTGCTGCAATATGTACAGAATGGTGGCAGTGTCTTCTTTATTGCCGATCACTATAACGCAGACCGGAACAAAAACCGCTGGGATTCCTCCGAAGTATTCAACGGCTATCGCCGTGGTGCATTCTTGAATCCAGCCAAAGGCATGTCGTCAGCAGAAGCTGAATCTTCAGCTATGCAAGGCATGACCAGTTCGGACTGGTTGGCATCCAACTTCGGTATTCGTTTCCGCTACAATGCATTGGGAGATGTTAATGCAACGGATATCGTCGCACCTTCACAGTCGTTCGGCATTACAACTGGCGTTAGCGCAGTAGCTATGCATGCAGGTTCCACGCTTGCCATTATTGACCCGAACAAAGCCAAAGGTCTGGTGTATGTGCCTAGTGGGGTTTCCAAATGGGGCAACGCGGTAGATCAGGGCGTATACAATGGCGGCGGACGAGCTGAAGGAGCCTATGCAGCGATCGCCAAGATCGGGGCAGGTAAAGCAGCATTTATCGGCGACTCCTCACCTGTTGAGGATGCTACTCCAAAATATCTACGTGAAGAAACAGGTGCTGCCAAAACAACGTATGATGGCTTCAAAGAAGTGAATGACGGTGTATTCCTTGTGAATACAGTGAAATGGCTTGCAGTAAAAGAAAGCTACACAAGTCTGTCTCAGGTGTCTGGACTGACATTGGATACGCCGACAAGTCTGCTTGCAATTGAAGCGCCGGCTTCATCCACCGAGCCGCAAACCGAACCATGGGCTACGCCGGCTGCAGGCTACAAATGGTACGATCCTACAACGTTTAAGGTAGGGTCGTACGGCAAAGCTCAGTAAGATAAGCAGTAAGAAAATATATGGATAATCAGCCTGTCCGCCACGATTGCGGACAGGCTTTATTTTGCATAAATGCCCGGAGCAGAGGGAAACGTATGGGTAATTATGAATGATGAGTGAGATGCCAAGGTGAGGAGGAAGACCATGATGAATCGGCAAGCAGACTGCGACAGCTCGACCATGAGGCAGAAACTCAAAGGGGACCTCCATCGTGTGGCAGATCGAATGAACAAGACGTTATCCACCTTTGATCATGACAGTGTGTGTCTGCTGGGCCAATTTGCGGAGATTCGGGCCGAGATCAAGCAGATCGAGGTGCTGGCGTCTTCCTTTTATCTGGATTGTTATCTGTCTCCCTTCACGGAGAAATTTGCCGAACTGACTGCCAGTGTACAGCATTTGTCGGATCGCAGATATGGTGCGCTCATTGTAATTGAACGGGAAGTTCCGCTTGAACCAATTATCCACTCAGGGGTTGCAGTCGATGCCAGAGTCACGCATGCGTTGCTGGAATCGCTTTTTATACCGGGTGCACCTCTGCATGATGGGGCGGTGCTGATTCGGGGCAATCAGATTGTATCCGCGGGCAATGTATTGCCTTTGTCACAGGCCATTGCACATGAGCGGAAAATTGGCACACGGCATAAGGCTGCTCTCGGATTAAGTGAGCTGACGGATGCGGTTGTGCTGGTTGTCTCGGAAGAGACAGGTCAAGCTTCATTCGCCGTGGGAGGGGATCTGCATCCCATCAACGTGGTTGAAACCGTGCCATGATTACTGGTCGCTAGATTTTTTACCGATTCCATGCTGGAGTAAATGAACCTTTTTCCCTGCGAAGAGAGAAAGGTCTTTTTGTTACATCGTGATGTGGTTTTGCACAAACTTGATCATCATGGGTACAATAGAGGATGGAAGACGAACTGAAGAAGGCGAATTGATCGCAAAAATGGTTGGAGGAGACGGTTAACACATGAGCTGGTTTGATGCAATGGAACATCACGATTATGAGGAACTGGTACTGTGCCAGGATAGAGCCTCTGGTTTAAAAGCAATTATTGCTATTCACGATACAACACTCGGTCCTGCGCTGGGAGGCACACGGATGTGGACCTATGCTTCTGAGGAAGCTGCCATTGAAGATGCCTTGCGCCTTGCGCGGGGAATGACATATAAACATGCTGTATCCGGACTGAATCTGGGCGGAGGCAAAGCCGTAATTATTGGAGATCCGCGCCGTGACAAAAATGAAGCGATGTTCCGGGCTTTTGGCCGATACATTCAGGGACTGAACGGACGTTATGTCACCGCAGAGGATGTGGGAACCACAGAAGAAGATATGAATCTGATCTATCAGGAAACCGACTATGTTACAGGCATATCACCAAGCTACGGTTCCTCCGGTAATCCTTCCCCGGCAACAGCCTGGGGTGTATATCGGGGCATAAAGGCCGCAGCGAAGCAAGCATTCGGCACGGATCTGCTGGAAGGCAAAACCGTGGCTGTACAAGGTGTGGGCAACGTGGCGATGCGTCTGTGCAAATATTTGTACGAAGAAGGTGCGCAGCTGATCGTTACCGATATCCATAAGGATTCCGTGAAACAGGCTGTGGATCAATTCGGTGCAAAAGCGGTGGACCCTGCCGACATTACTGGAGTGGATTGTGATATTTATGCTCCATGTGCATTGGGCGGTACAATTAATGACGATACGTTGAAACAGCTTAAGGCCAAGGTAGTGGCAGGCTGCGCCAACAACCAATTGCTGGAGCCGCGTCATGGTGACAAGCTGCATGAAATGGGGATCGTATACGCACCAGACTACGTGATCAATGCAGGTGGCGTAATTAATATTGCGGATGAGCTGAACGGCTATAACGCAGATCGTGCGTGGAGCAAGGTTGGGGAGATCTACAATAATCTGGAGAAAATCTTCGACACGTCACGGACCGAAGGCATCGCAACGTATATTGCTGCGGATCGCCTGGCTGAACGCCGGATTGAACTGATGAAAAATACACGCAGCACGTTTCTGCAAAATGGTCATCACGCGCTGAGTTCCCGCAGACTGCGCGGGTAAAACAGACGAGTGGTATAGAATGAGCAGATCGAAGAGAAACACACAGGAAAAACGTAAATTTAAAATAGTTAAAGGCAGGCATCTGTATGTAAACTGCACCCCAATGATTGAACACGAATCACTTGGAGGTGCAGTTCATGGAGGTCTGCCTTTCTTATATATTTTGGTTTTACTTCAAGGCGTTGAGGATGTGGCTTTGAACACCACGATCAATCAGCAGGCCGATATGGGTCACCCCGAAAATGCGAATATTGTTCGCCCCGTTCAGAGGGGATAACGTATTATTTACAATAAAGTCCGACGTACTGTAGATGGAAGTATATGAAATGCCGTTTGGTGCCGATTGGGCCACAAGCCGGTTGGGAGAGCCGAGTGTAATGACTTTGCCTATATTTTTACCTCCACCGAGGTTGTTGATATAATACAGGGTGTTGGCTCCGCCCATGCTATGGGCAATGATATCGACCTGGCTGGCGCCAGTCTTCCGCAGGACATCATCAATATAGGTGGATAACTGACGTGAATTGGTGACATTGTTTCCCGACTTGTCCAGGAAATCGATGGCGTACAGGTCACTTTGGGAATAGCCTTCGTTTATTAGTGCTCTTTCGATGCTGGCAAAGTTAAATCCCGCGCCTCCAATACCGTGTACAAGCACAATCGGATTGCGCCCATTGGCAGCCGCTGACTGCTCCGCACCGGCAGGGATGGATAGCAAAGATAACGAGCTAACGAAGAACAGACAGGTTAAGACACAACGTAGAATAATAGATTTAGTCAATATTAATATCCTCCTTTGGAATGTATATCCATACTATATCTCTCTTAATCTATCATTATTTGTAATTAAAAGGAATGGATTGGTAGTATTAAAATTAAAATAAATTTTGAGGGGATTAATGCATGCTGGTTTTGGCTGTAGTGGTCCATTTTAGTGAAAAGTAAGAAAAAGCCTTTATAGCTAATACCAGAAGAAGAGATGCGTAAGTTCGCCTCTCTTCTTCTGGTGTTCTCTAGCCCTAGATAAGCGCTGAGTCAGATATGGGGAAAATTGAAATTTTATTTCAAAACGTAATGCACTTCTGATTCAGCAGCTTCACAAATCGATCCAGCGCGCTGCTGACGTATCGATCCTCACCCCGGACAAAGGTCGTTGTGGTATGTGTGAATCGTTCGGCCAGATCATATACAGAGAACTCATCTGGTTTCTTGTGAATAACGCTGCAAGGCATAATGGTAAAAGCAATTCCCGACTCCACACAGCTAAGCAGGTTATCCATCGTGCTGACTTCAATCATATTGCGAGCAGACAAACCTTCTTCCTGCAAATATTCCTCCGTAATTTCACGGTATGGGCAGCCTTTTGGGAAAACGACCCATGAAACCTGACACAGGCTTTCGGGTGGAACGTCCATCCGTTTGGAGATGATATGCACCGTGTCTTGCATTTCATATTCCACTTTTAGACCCTCTTTCACACACGCACCACTAATAAAGGCACCATCAATCTCATATTCCTGTATTTTCTTGCGCAGCACTTTGGGTGAAGTGGCATTCACAAGTGAGATGGAGACCTCAGGATAGGTCACTTGGTATTCATTGAGAATCTCCATGAACCGGCTGGATGCTGCCGTCTCCACAATCCCGATTTTTAACGTGCCTGAAGGCTCACCGGGATCAGTCATATCCTGCTCCAGATCGTTTAACAGGTCACGGATGCGTGTTGCATATTGGACAAACTGTTCTCCTTTGGAAGTCAGCACTACCCCTTTGGGAAAGCGGTTGAACAACTGCACCTGATATTCCTGCTCCAGCTTTTTGATGCGTGTGGTGACGTTGGATTGAGCGTAATTCAGTTCCTTGGCGGCCTGTGAGATTTTGCCGGACCTTGCCACCGCGAGAATAATATCGATATCCGAGAGTTCCATGGCTCTGGCCTCCTGAGTTGTAATGAAATGAAGTAAAGTGAAGTGAAGTGTTAGGTATCTCTATGAGAGATACATCTATATATTTCAATCATTTTACGATATATATATGCCGGCTTACAATATCGTTATCAACAGCTTTTACAGAGCAATGGAATCATGCAAAACGCTGACAATGGAGAAGGAGTTGTGATGAGAAATATGTCTACATTACTGAGTCCGGTGACGATCAACGAATGGCATTTGAGAAACAGATTAGTGATGGCACCTCTTACCCGAGGGTTTGCCAATGATCAGGATGGGACTGCGACGGAAGAGATGGTGGCGTATTACGAGCGACGTGCCAGGGATAGTGTAGGGTTGATCATTACAGAGGGGATTAATCCCTCGCTGGCAGGCAAAGGAACCTACGGTATCCCCGGATTATATACGGCTGAACAGACCGCTTCATGGAAAAAAGTAACGAATGCCGTCCATAAACACGGAGGAACCATCATCGCTCAGCTGTGGCATGTGGGCAGACTGTCTCACTCCGATCTGATCGGTACCCCGCCGCTGGCACCTTCAGAGATTCCGGCTCAAGGAAGAGTCCATAAATTGCATAAGCCATATCAGATACCCCAAGCTATGAGTGTGCAAGATATCCGGGATACCGTTCAACAATTTCAAACGGCTGCCCGCAATGCGGTACTGGCTGGATTTGACGGAATTGAGCTGCATGCAGCTCATGGTTATCTGATCGATCAGTTTATCAATGAGAAGACGAACCACAGAACAGACGAATACGGAGGCGATATCCAGAGTCGATTGCGTTTTCTGAAGGAGATCATTATTGCAGTCCAAAAAGAAATCAGCGTGGATCGCATATCGATACGATTTTCCGAGAAAAAAGATGATGACCCTTCCTATGTCTGGTCAGACAAGGCTGGAGTGCTGAACGCCTATCTGAATCTGTTCCGCGAGACAGGTATTACAATCTTACATCCTTCAACAGATCGATACACCACTGTCTGGGATGGGGAGCACAATTTCCATGAAGCGATTCGCCAGCAGTGGAATGGAATCATCATTGGCGTAGGGGATCTTGAGGCAACAACCGCAGAGCAGGCAGTGCAAGATCGGAGCATTAATTTGGCAGCGTTCGGCAGACCGTTTATCGCCAATCCCGATCTGGTGCAAAAGTTGCGTTCGGGGCAGCAGTTGGTCGAGTACGATGCCAATGCACATTTGACTGTGTTGGTGTGAATGTAGCAAAAAAAGGGCAGAAGCTGATCCTAAAGATCACTCTGCCCTTTGTTTAACGAATCGTATATAGATTCGTCTATTATCGATGATGACCATGGTGAAATGTCTTCAATGCTGCAGTAACTTGCGGAGGGTTGGGTCAGATGCTCAAACACTTTGAGATAAATCCAATGGTTCAATTTCACTTTTTCTGGTTGAGATTTTTTCGATATACCACAGGATGATCATGCACAACGCATAGACCAAGCTGAAGGCCAGAATAATGATCCACAAGCTCCCCATGTCCATGCTTTTGATGAAAATACCTGTCAAGTATGGGCTAAGTGTATAACCCAGGCAGCCTACGAACAGCAGCAAGCCGTTAAACCGCCCCTGATGTGTATCCGGTACTCGTGAAGCGATATATAGATTGATATTGGTTTGCACCAGAATCTCTCCAACGGTCCACAGTACCGTAGAGACGGCGACGATGGTGAAATGGGGAAAGTAACCCATCAGGCTCAATGCACCAAATCCAATGCCATAGAAGAGCGCACCTGTGGCAATGGAGTTTAGCGCAGTTAATTTACGTGTAACGGATAGGATCAAGGTGGTCAGGATAATGACGCTGATAGCATTAATGGTCATGACTGAGCCGTAATATGCTGCCCCGTCCTCTCCAAACGAATCATTCATTTGTAGCGGAAGGCTAAACGAAGATTGCATATAAATAAAATAGTTGAGAAATGATACCAAGATGAAAAAGGCGACGAGCGGATTTTTCATAAGAAGTCTGAATAAAGGAGTGGGAGGTTGGCTCGATTGTAGATGTACAGAATTGTTGCTGCCTGTAGGTGTCATTACCTTGCTTGTACCGATCTTTACCTGGTTGATGATAATGAAGGTGGATATCAGAAATACAGTGCCGATACTTATAAAGACGATATGGACATGATCTTTGATGAAAAAACCGGCTAGCAATGGTCCGATGGCTATACCCAAATTGGCTCCCAAATACATAAGGGAGAAAGCGGACTTTCGCTCTTTCTCCTCCGTACACAGTTGAATGATTAATGCGTTATAAGCAGGGCGGGTAATGCTGATGAAGAACATGACAGCGATCAGTAAATACCCAACCGTAATGGTGCCCGACCAGAACGAACAGCATATTATCATTGTGGCGGACAACAATTGCCCGGTGACAATAATTGTTTTTTTGCCCATGAGGTCACTTAAATAGCCACCAAGAAGGACAGCTGGTCCACTAATCAAGGCTGCCAGTGATACAAAGATGCCTGCACTGACAACATTCATACCCATCTGTAAAGTCAGGACTAAGGTAATAAGGGAGAACACAAAGTCTCCTGCGCTGTTAATCGTTCTGGCTAAACAGAGGTAATATATTTCACGGCTCAAACCCGTGTATGATTTAAATAAAGACAAGAATTCCAGCCCTCCCCAATACAACTGTCAATCCAAATACAAGCCTTTATAGTCCATCCCGCGTTTTATACGGGTTCGGTAACAGTAACTTCAATCTTGAAGCGATCGTACATATTCAGCAGTGTTTGACGCAATTCTTCGAATGAACTCCCTTCCACAATGGCAAAACCCGATCTGGTCATCGTATCGCTGACGTCCCCGGCACGTTGTCCCACTTGATAGGATACATTGAAATCAATAATGCCGGAGATATCTTCATAATCTTCTATCCCTGATATGCTGTGAATCATTCCTGCGCGAGAAGGGAAACAGATCATACCCGTATATTTATTATTCGTCTTTTGTTTGTTGAGCTCATATATTCCAACTTCCAGATCGCTGACTGCCTCGAATAAATCAACACCGTGTGTGTTCTTGATACAAGGAGGCATAACCTGTGAACCCCCGATTCTTGCACCGATTTCTCCAAATACTACTTCTCCACCCGAAGTTAGAAAAAGCTCGGCATGTGTTACGGAATGATTAATCCCCAGAGCAGCAATCACCTGTTCATTGAGTTCTTTGATGTGGTGAATAAAGTCAGCCTCAGTGCTTTCAGGAAACGTAATGCTGGCCGGTGGCTTCTGCTTAGTAGCAATATCCAAACAGTTATACAGGTATTGGGAAACGGATGAAAATATAACTTTCCCCTTCGAGACAATGGAATCACAGTGAAACTCTGTACCGTCGATGAATTCCTCCAGCAAATCCCGTTGCTGCGCTTGTCTTGTATGGTGAAGATAATGGATCAGTTCTTCCATACTGGACAATTTGAACGTATTTATACTTCCATATCCGCTGAGTGGCTTCACAATAATCGGGAACCCGTGTGTATCAGTGAAACGAATGTAATCCTGTTCATGAAGAGCGATTGCAATGTCAGAAGTCCGAATTCCTCGTTGATGGAGCATCTGTTTCATAATCCATTTATTGCGGACGGCTTCAGCCTGATTGCGCTGCATACCGGGGATACCAAATTCGGATCGAAACTGGCCGCCGATCTCAATTGCATTCTCACCCGGAGTTAACAAAGCTACGATGGAATGGGAACGTCGGATTTCAATAATGTGTTCCCTGATGTCATCCACGGATTCCAAGTGGTCCACGTATCTAATCTCATCGAAGAAATCCTCAAGCAAGTAATCATGAAGCAGATTGTAACGTTCAATAATCAGAATTTTTTTGTAATCAGTAAATTTTTTCAAAGGTTTTACGAAGTTTAAGCCATGTGGAAGCCTGAAATCAGATATGTATACAATTGTTTTCATAAATCCTCCTTCAATGAAGAACAAAAAATAGAAAAAGACCATTTCATAACATTATATACAAAAATATTCCATTTTCAATACGGTTTTTGTAAAATTTTTGACGCGTTAAAGTGTTAATTGACAATAGATTTTTTTTGGTATACGATCTTACCGGATTTGAATAAAAGGGAGGAAATAGAAAAAAATGGAGATTACTGAAAGCAAATATGCCATACTGGGAACATTGGGAGACGAAGAAGGATTCCTGACTTGCAGCATGCATATCGCTAAGAAACTCAACAACTCTGATATAATCAAGCCGTACCCCGAATTTGAAGCGGCCGCGGAAGACTTGAAATCAGGGGAAATTTCCTGTCTATTGGTACCTGGGGCTTATCCCAAGCTCAACAGTTTCATTATGGATTCCGAATTAGTGGTGTCTGAGAGCTTTGTAGAGAAGATTCCTGCGCTGGTTCTATCCGGATTCCATGCGGAATGTCCTGATCAGATCGACGTTATTTTTCATCATCCGGCAACTACATACTTGTTATCTGAACTCAGTATAATTTATAGAGAGAGCAGCACCGTATCGTCCAACCCCGAAGCCTGCAGGAAGGTCATGCATCACACAGAAAGGTCCATTGCGCTCACAAATCAGCTCTGTGCCGATCATTACGGGCTCGTTACCTACAAGGTATTGCGTGAGGGAATCAATATGCCGTGGGTATGTTTTACAAAAAATGTACAGAGGGTGAATGCACTCGTATGAAAAGAATTGCTATTATATTGGATAAAAATTTGGAGATTGGCGCCGCAGCGAATGTAGCTGCCTTATTGATGGGACAAGCAGCCCTTAAAGAACCGGATTTATATTCTGATACACCTGTACTGGATCTTAGCGGCGTTCAGCATGCAGGCATCCGCTATAGCACGGTAATTTTGAAGGCTGGGGAGAATCAATTGATCCAATTGGCTAAATTCTGTTCATCTGACAACGACGAAGTGAGCTATGTTGTGTTTTCACAGAAGGGTCAATCACTCAATAATGCATTCGAACAATATGCGGATGAGATCGCTTCGATGGAAATGGAAATCACTAAAGTTGTAGGTGTCATTGTGTGGGGAGAGGATGACAAGGTTAGGGCAACGACCAAGAAATTTAGTGTCATGAAATGATGATGGATAAAGGGCAGAAGCTGATCCTCAAGATCACTCTGCCCTTTGTTTTGTTTACATATGGATGGATGGTTACGGGTTACTGACGACGGTAACTTTCTTTTCCGTTAAGTAATATACGAGTGCCAGCAGAGGCATCAACAGACCAATCAGTGTGGTGAGACTCCAACCTCCATGCGCGTAGGACCAACTGCCAAGAGATGATCCAATTGCGCCCCCTACAAAAAAGATCGACATAAATATCCCGTTTACGCGTCCCCTTGCTTCGCTCAACGAATAGATAATGCGCTGTCCCAGCACCAAATTACCCGAAACCGCCATATCCAGCGTGATGGCAACGACCAAAAGCAAAATAAGGGTAGCGGTAGAGTGACCCTGGAACAGATAGGCAAGCCCAAAAGATGCAGCCGCGATGACCATGGCGAGTCCGGTTAATATACGGGTTAAACCTTTATCCGCCCATCTTCCGGCAATAGGTGCTGCGATGGCACCCCCAACACCAGCCAGTGCAAACCAGGCAATTCCTTGCTGGGACATGCCATACTCGTTGGCGAGCTGCAAGGGAACTGTGGTCCAGAACAAGCTGAAGGCGCCAAACAGACTGGCCTGATAGAGAGCTCGGCGGCGGAGCAAGGGAAATGTTTTGAGCAGGGAGCCCAATGACAGAATTAATTGTCCGTATTTCATCGCAGGTTGTGGCTGACGTGCAGGAAGTGCGCGTAACAGGAGCAATGTAAGTAATACGATAATGATTGCCGAGAAGACAAAGACCGCTTGCCAGCCGAGCAGGCTCGTAATAAAACTTGCGACTGGCCGAGCCAGCATGATGCCCAGCAGCAGGCCACTCATCACGTTGCCGACAACCCGTCCGCGTTGCTCCTCAGAAGTGAGGTAGGTGGCGTAGGGAACCAGAATTTGTGCAACGACTGAACTGATACCGATGACGAGGGAAGCAGTCAGAAATAATACGGCATGGGAAGAGAAAGCAGCGGCAATCAATGCAACGACTAGAATGATGAGGAAAAAAGTGACCAGTCGCTTATTCTCCAGAATGTCACTGAGCGGAACGATAAACAGCAGGCCAATAACATACCCGATCTGTGTTAACGTCACAATCAATCCCGCAGCAGCAGAGGAAAGCCCTGTTGTCACGCCGATTGGCCCTATAACCGTCTGAGCATAATACAGGTTTGCCGCAATCAGCCCGCACGCCGCAGCCAAAAGTAAAATCAACCAGCTTGGAATCGAATTTGCCTTCACATCAGGTTGCATATGCATGAGTATCACCCTCCACATGTTCTCAAATTATTTTTTATTAAAGTGAACTTGTATTGAAATTGTTAATTACTAAACGGTGCGTTTACTAATCACAAACATATAATAAACTAAACGTTCAGTATTGTAAATAGACGTGAGAATTTTTTTGTATGTCGAAGTATGGCAAGAACGAAATTGTTTAATGTATCGGTGTTTTAGTATAATGAACGTATAGTTTTTATGAATTACAGATGCATTTGTTACACCAAGGAGGGCTTATGATGACAGCCAAAAGAGGGCGTCCCCGCAATGTGGAAACCCAGAATGCGATTCTTGCAGCTTCCTATGAATTATTACTGGAACACGGCTTCGGAGCGATTACGATCGAAAAAATTGCTGAACGTGCTAAGGTGAGCAAAGCAACGATATATAAATGGTGGCCTAATAAAGGTGCTGTCATTATGGATGGGTACATGTCTGCGGCAAAGGCAAGATTGCCTGTACCGGATACAGGATCGGTATTTGAGGATGTGCGCATTCATGCGAGCAATCTGGTTGTTTTTTTGAGCAGCCGGGAAGGTAAAGTGATCACACAGATTGTCGGAGAGGGACAGTCTGATCCAGGACTTGCAGAAGAATACCGAACCAGATACATTCAGCCTCGTCGGCGCGAAGCGTGGGGAATTTTTGAAAAAGGCGTAGAACGGGGAGAGTTGAAAAAGGATTGTGACATCGGACTGTGCATAGACCTCGTCTATGGAGCGATGTTCTATCGCATGCTGGTGACTGGCGAAGCGATAGATACTGAATTCGTGCAGCGTTCGTTGATCTCCTTGTTTGAGGGTATTAAATCTGGATCATAGAGAAAGACATCTTGGGGGAGGGATAGGGCGATTCGCAAGAATCACCCTGGGTGCAAAAGGCTTGTGGATGAATGGGGAATGTGTGGAGAATTGAGACCTACACCTGGAAGATCGGTGAGATGGCTGGGGGCCATGAATCAGGAGAATGCGAAGTGGAAGAGGGAAGAGACTGGTTCAAGAGCGGGGGTTCGTTCCATATGAAACTAGGTATTTCGCGTCGTAACACTGGTGCTACATCCTGGGCGAAGCGTTCTACCTGCTCCAGCTGCTCCGCATGGCTGAGTCCATCGACGCTGATGCTCAGCACCTGATGTCCATATGCGGCATGGTAATTGAGGATCTTCTCAATGACCTGCTCTGGACTACCAATCAGTACAGGGCCATGCGCAATGTTATCCTCCAGGTCCTTAAAGGGTGACTGGTTGTGCTGCGCAGCGGCCGTAGCATGAAAGGCCTCATAATAAGGTGTATAACGCCGGATCGCCTCTTCGCGTGTATTCGCGAGGTATAGGCTGCCTGCCCCGGAGCCAACCACTGCTCGGTTCGCATCATGACCATAATAATCGAGACGCTCCCGGTAATGGTCAATTAACGCTTTGTATTTTGCCTGCGGGTGGAAGGAATTCGAGCTAAATATCGGTTCGCCATACTTAGCTGCAAGCTCGGTAGAGCGGGTGCTCGATGCGCTGCCATGCCAGATCGGTATGGATTGCTGAAGCGGTCTCGGCTGAGTGGTAACCTCTTGAAGGGGAGGGCGATACGTTCCCTGCCAGGTTACATTCTCTTCAGTCCACAGCCGTTTCAGCAGTTCGTAGCGTTCACCGAGTGAATCCCATTGTTCCTCCTCGCTAATGCCAAACAGGGGATAGTGCCGAGGATCATTGCCTTTCCCGATGATCATCTCCAGCCGTCCGCCCGATAATTGATCCAGCGTGGCATAATCCTCGGCAACCCGTACCGGATCAAGTATACTAAGAACAGTTACTGTTGTTAGCAACCGGATACGTGAAGTCGCAGCAGCGACGGCGGTCAGCACAACGGGAGGTGAGGAAGACAGAAAAGGTGCGCCATGCCGCTCACCGATCCCATATGCATCGAACCCCAGCCGTTCGGCCAGCTTGGCTTGTTCCAAAATGTTGTGAAACTTTTGTTGTGTTGTTAGTGATTCACCAGTTACGGCATTTGGAAGATTCATCATGAGACTAAATAAGGCAAATTTCATCTAACCATCCCCTTGGATTGGATTGGATTGGAAAAGCACTGGGTTGTCTAATCCTATGGAAATAGTAGGATATTCAAGCTAAAACTAACTTTACCATGTTGCCATGCATTCTTCTAATGGATTTTTTCTATAAGGCGGATTAAAGCCGCTCAAAACTAGACAAATGGGCAGGAAATTGCCACGATTTTTATTGACCGCTGTAAAATTTAGGATTAAAATTGTGCATATCATATAAATTCAAATTTATGGATTTTCATTGTGGAGGTGGGAGACATGGAACCTACAACTACGATACGCTCCTTTATTGAGGACTACATCAGGAAACAGGGCTATACCCTGCAATACTTTGCCGATATATCGGGTGTGAACGCTGGAACGTTAAGTGCGATCATCAAAGGGACGCGGCCAATCGCCATGGCTCAACTGGATCTGATTACCAAAGGCATGAAGCTGGAAGAAGGTCATTTCTACGAAATTTACGGCGCTGAGTGTTTTGTGGAGTCTGCACCACATTGGAGAAGACTGGAACCTTTTCTGCAACGTTGCGCCGAGCTGGACAAGCTCGAATGTATTCAGAGGGTGATCCAGCAAGTGACGGATGATCGATCCTATATTTCAGAATTGTTCGAGATGGCAGAAGGCATGCTTGAGCGAGGACAAAAGAAAGCGGCCCGCATGTTATATGAATGCGTTGCGGAGTGTGAGAAGTACCAACACTCGGAACGTCTCGCATTGTGTCAGTATCGTATTTTCACATTATCTCTGGGTCAGGATCAGCATGAAAATCTTAGGGCAGCTGTGCACTTCGAGCCATATATTAATAGGCTGGATGAAGAGCGGCAGCTGGATGCGATAAGGGAATTGGCTAATTTATATGCTAGCTTAAATTATTGGGATAAAGTATTCCAGCTAGCTGACGAACTGTTGCAACGAGTTAAATTTTTGGAACAATATAAAAATAAGAAAAAAGGAATAGATGATATTTCAATTTGCAAGCACCCATTATTTACTTATAAATATTATGCTTATTTGATTATGGCTACGGTATGGAGTGAACGTAAAGACTACGAAAAAGCACTAAAGTATATTTCTCTCTATTCAAATATAGTTATTGAAGAACCTACTTCAGAAGAGCAACTTTTTATAAAACGATTCAAAGATTGGGCTGAAGTGAATACTTACTCGTGCAAATTAATGATGGGGGACATGGATGCGCTTAACTCCTATCTCGATTTTATAGAAGTTAATGAAAATGAAACTCTTCTAGGCCTTGTTAAAGTTATAGAAGCAGCAAATCTGTATCATTTAAATATTGATCACGCTCTTAGAAGATTCGATATGCTCATTCACAAGTTTTTCAATGAACTTAATTATCAAAGCAGTTATAGTACAATAATAAAGAACAAACAATATACTAATTTTTGGGGCAAATTAGCCTTATACCAGCTAACTAAAGGGAGATACCAAGAAGGATTCAGGAACTTGATTAATTGTTTAACGATTGCCCAGAAGATCAAAGATGACTCTACTGTAATATATTGTGTAGGTTTATTTGAAGCATACAGAAGTCATGCTTCTGAATTAATAGAGTCCCAATATAAAGATATAATAAAGGAGGCTTATGGTCGATATGAGAAAAAAGGCAATGTTGGCATTGGCATTAACGTTGTTTAGTTCCTTTATTTTGTTACAAAGTTCTACAGATGGTATAGATATCATAACAAAGCTATTTAGCGAGCACGGTATTGGGGGATACTAAGAGAACTAAAGTTTATAATATATTATTGGTAAGCGTGCTGTTTCCTATTTGGAGATGGGACGTTTTTTTGTTGTATTATACATTGACCAAGGTAAAATACAGGATTAAAATTACATTTATTATAAATCATTAAGTAGTTTGTTTGATGGGGGTGGGAGAATTGAAACTTACACCTAAGATACGCACATATATAGAGAATCACATAAGAGAAAGAGGATATAAACTACAGCAATTCTCAGATGTCACAGGTGTCAACGTTGGCACATTAAGTGCTATCCTCAAGGGCAGCAGACCTCTAGCTATGAATCAGTTGGATCAAATCACATCTGGTATGGGGTTGGAGAAGGGATACTTCTACGAGATGTACAGTGTGGAATGTTTTGTGGAAGCCGCACCTCATTGGAGGCGTTTGGAACCGTTCCTGTATCGCTGCGCTGAACTTAACAAGCTAGGCTGTATTAAAAAGGTAGTCTATCAGGTTACAGATGATCGATCCTATATTTCAGAACTGTTTCAAATGGCAGAAAATCTATATTTCAAAGAAATGAATGAAGCGGCGCTTATTTTATATGGATGCGTAGCCGCAGGTGAGAAATATCAGCACTCGGAACGGTTGGCGTTATGCCAGTACCGTATTTTTTTGCTTCATAAAACAATGAGTAAATTCGATAATCTGGCTGCAGCAGCCCAATTGGAACCTTATATTGAGAAATTGGATGAAGAAATACAACTGGATGCTATTAAAGACTTGGCGAATGTTTATAGTACAATACATCTCTGGGATAAGGTTTATGATCTGGCAGAGGAACTGGAACGAAAAGTTGATTTTCAACTTGAACTTCAATCTCGAAGACGGAAAAATAGAAAAAGAACCGCCTTTTACCCCATATTTACGTATAAAGCATATGCGAATTTATTGAAGGCAAGTGTCTGTGAAGCGCGTAAGCAATATGAAAAAGCTCTGGAATATACAGATGTTTACGTGACTGTTATTGAAATCTCTAATCCAACAGAAGAAGAGCAAGAATTAATAGAACGTTTCAAAGGATGGGCGGAGGGAAATCGGTATTTATACCATTTGATGAATGGGAACCATGAGGTTATTGAACCTTATCTGAATTACCTTGATGCTAATCCACATGAGATTTTAATAGCATTCGTGAATATTGTGCAAGCAGCTAACCGGCACTCACTGGATATTGATTCTGCATTGGATAGATTCGATCCTTATATTAAACAATTCAACACGGATATACATTTAAAAGGGACGTACAATATGCAAATGTTGAATTATAGATATATATGTTTTTATTATGAGTTAGCGAAGTACAGGCTCAACCAACAAAGATACGCAACGGGGATTGACACGTTACTCACGAGCCTGGAACTCTCATCATCAAGTAACGATGACCTAATGTCTATTAAATCTATTGATTTATATGGTAAATTCAGAAGGCATGTAACGAACCAACAGGAAGAACAATACAATAGGTTAATAGAAGGCCAGAGCTCACAAAATTTTGGAATTAGAATTAAAAGTGTATAACTACTGAGATCTAATCTTGCTCAATATAACGACCTCTACTAAAAGATCTAATACAAAAATTTTGCAAAGCATTCCATTATGAATTTTTAGATAAATGTACCCTAAAATAGGTTGAAAAAGGGGTGCATGCTGTGAGAGAAATCAAGCAGATCAAAGATCAAATCGAGCAGAATCGGCAACATTTGCGTCGGTTGGTGGAGAAACATGGCATGCATGATGATAAAGTTCTCAAGCAGTCTATGGTGCTGGATGAACTGATTAATAAATATATTCGACTAAGAGAGAAACACTAATTTGTTAACGCTCTTATCTTCCTCTGTAATCCACCTATAGGTGGACTTCTATATCAACCCAGTTGTGGACGCTAGAGCGGTGTTCTCCCTGCTATGCTTAAAGCATCAAATCAAGCAAATTACAGGGGGAACAACGTATGACGACGAGCATGTGGGTTCAGATGATCATCATGTTTGCGGTTTTAGTATTCACTTCAATTGGACGAAAGCCAGTACGTTATTATCGGTTATTGCTGCCTTTCGTTATTATGGGTTATTATGCAGCCAAATTCCTTAAAGACATGACTTTTACAGGCAATAATGTGCTGTTTTTGTTGGTGGCCGTGATTGTAGGGGCATTGTTCGGAATGATTGTGCTGGGAATAACGCGTATGGAATTCGATGCGACGGCAGGTAAGTGGTATACCCGAGTGGGGATAGGCAGTGTGGTCGTCTGGGCGGTGGCATTCCTGCTACGCATCATTCCGGTGGAATGGATCACGCATCATCCGCAGCAAGCATACCAGTATGCAAATGAGCATCAATTGGATCTTCAGAATATCGGTCCTGCATTTATATTAATGACCGCAGCTATGGTTTTGGTGCGTGTAGCAGGGATTCTAGTCCGCTCCAGAGCGAGCAAAGTACAGCATTCGATTGGAACATAATTTATAATGTGTTTCTGTCTTTAGTCTTTGCGTAAAGGGACTCCATTTTCTCATGAGTACGATATGTAGTTTAGTGTGAGTGGAATATATCTATATGCTGTAGTTGTGACGATTTTCACGGATTAATGCAAAATGCTATGTTATGAAAGTATTGTTATGTAAGAAAACATTTTATTTTGCAAAGGAATAAAATATGAATTTTTTGGCAATGTATCCTAAAATGTTTTAAAAAGAGGGGGTGCATGCTGTGAGAGAACCGAAGCAGATTAGAGACCAAATCGAACAAAACAGGCATGAGTTAAGTCGTTTGGCGGAATATCATGGCATGCAAGACTACAAAGTCCTTCAACAATCGATGGTATTGGACGAGTTAATTAATGAATATAATCGCTTCAAATATAAAAAACACTTTATGAAAAGACAGCCGATTGCATAATGCAGTCGGTTTTTCTATGCAATAGAAGAGTAGTCGACTGTAGCCATACAGTCGGCTTTTTTGCGTTTCGTCGAAACCTGGGCTTCAATCTTGAAATTCCGTACCAATCCCATGGTTGGCAGGATAGCCAACGATCATTAAAACTGGATATGATGAACCCCAGTTATATCCAGATTGATCTGTGAAGGGGGCTCATACAATGATCGGGAGAGGGAGGGATGAACGGAAATGATGGACAAGGTACTGGGTTATTTCGGAAGAAATATGAATCTGCGCACCAAGCTGCTTCTGTTGTTCCTGGCGTTGACCTTGCTGCCGCTAAGCTTGCAGGGAGTGGTGAATTACATGCATTTCTCGCAGACGATTGATCGCAAGACGGAGCAGTTCACCATTGATATTGTCCGCCAGATTAATACCAATCTGAATCGGCTGCTCAAGGACTTCGAACGTTTGTCGCTCTTGCCGCTCTATGATCAGATGGTGCTTGGCATTCTGGGCAAATACAATGCTCCGATGGGATCGGGTACATGGGCGCGGTCCGATGATTATCTGAAAATGAAGCTCTACACGTCCGGTCAAGCGTATGACCGACCGGAAATTCGTGGCGTCCATCTGATCAGCAACAGCGGCATTTTGTTCTCCAATCTGGATTCGCTGGCAGTGAATCCGGTATGGGACAGCAGGCAGGATGACTGGTTTGCAGAGCTTAACGGCTCGGAAGGGGAATGGCGTCTGCTTCCTCCACACGAACCAAGCTATTACACGGGCAGTCGTGAAGAGCCGTATATATCGGTTGCCCGTGAGATTCGTGATCCGGGTACACTCCAGCGACTGGGTTACATTCTGATCGACATCCGGCTGGAAGCCTTCGGCCAACTCTTATCCAATCTGAATTTCGAGCAAAATGCGAGCCTGATGATTGTCGACAGCAAGCAGCGTCTCCTGTTCGAACGCACCTCAGCCGGAGGTCTGTCCGCATACGACCAACTGTTAAAACATGGCCAGCTTCAAGGATACGCAGGCAACCAGAAGGTTGTCCTTGAGGGGAAGCCCTATCTCTACGTACAGCACCATTCCAGCTATTCAGGACTTTCGGTGATCAGCCTTACACCTATTGCCGTTATTCAGAAGGAGTCGGGCGAGATGCTCACGTTTACGTTTGGATTCGCTGTGCTATGTATGGCAGCCGTAGCAGTTCTCGCTGTTCTCTTATCCTATCGCATAACGAGGCCGCTGATTCGATTGAAGCACAATATGATTCGGGTGGAGCAGGGAGACTTTAGCCAGCGCGTAGCGCACTTCAGCAATGATGAGTTCGGACAGATTAGCCGGGGTTTTAACCGGATGATGGAAGAGATCAATCGACTGTTCAACGAGGTATTTCTGTTGGGCATTCAAGAGCGAGAGGCGGAGTTGTCAGCATTGCAGAGCCAGATCAATCCCCATTTTATATACAACACATTGGAGTCCATCAACATGATGGCGGTCCGCCAGAAGCACGCTGAGGTGTCTGATATGGTGACGGCACTTGGCAAGCTGCTGCGTTATACGATTGATAAGGTGAATCGGAGGGTTCCACTTCAGGAAGAATTGGCTTTTGTGCAATCCTATGTACGCATTCAACAGGTACGTTATGACGGCAAGCTGGAGGTAATCTATGACATCGATGAAGCCATTACAGAGTGTCTGATTCCCAAGCTGGTATTGCAACCGCTGGTGGAGAACGCTGTCTACCATGGCATTGAAGGGAAGGCGGATGGCGGGGTGATCTGGGTATCTGCATTGAAATTCGATGATGAGCTGCTGATTATTGTGCGTGACAATGGCAAAGGCATGGCTCAGGCGGAGATTGATGAATTAAATGAATCTATTGCTCGGCAGCCTTCCAATGAGGCATTGCGTTGTCATGCCGGGGACAGGCTGGGACTTAACAATATCTCTCAAAGGCTCCGCCTCATGTATGGAGAAGGCAGCGGCCTGAGCGTCGATGGCAGTCCCGGGCAGGGCCTGGCGGTGACGATATCCATTCAACTTCAACCGAAAGGGGAATGAAGCGCATGTATAAAGTATTGCTTGTGGAGGATGAGACGGTCATCCGTCAGGGACTGAGAGAGCTGATTGTACAGGCGGCTCCTCAGTTTCAGGTAACAGGTGAAGCTTCGAGCGGAGCCGAGGCACTGGATTTTCTGAGATGTGAAGTACCGGATGTGTTGATCACGGATATTCGCATGCGTGAAATGGACGGGCTGACACTGGTATCCAAAGCAAGAGATATGTACCCTGAACTGCTGATGATCATCATTAGCGGGTACGGGGAGTTTGAATATGCACGCAGGGCGATGGAATACGGGGTGTTGAACTATCTGCTGAAGCCGATTGAACGTCATGAACTGGCATTATGCATCCAAAAAATTCAATTGCTGCTGGATCGCAGGTACGGCATTTCAACCCTTCCAATCACGGAGCCATCTGGGAAAGCAGAGCACTCCGGCGGAGATACGCGGAAGATTATCCGAGATGTGAAGGAGCATATCAAGCAGCACCCCGATGGGGATCTGCGACTTCAGACCATAGCAGCTCTGGTTCATCTAAACCCCACCTATCTAAGCCAGCTGTTCAAGAACGAAACAGGAACCAATTACTCCGAATACATCGCTGAGTCTCGTATGGAACGGGCCAAGTGGCTGCTGGTTAACACAGGGCTCAAAATCTATGATGTTGCAAGGTTATCCGGGCATCAGAGTCCTAAGCACTTCATGCTGGTATTCAAGCAGCAGGTGGGATCGACAGCAGGGGAATATCGTGACCGATTCAGTAGTTCTTGAAAAACCATACCATTTCTGTAATTGACGTGATTTATGAACAGGCGTTGCCTTCGTTATACTTTGGTTGCACATGTATACCACTAAGTCCATAAGGGGGATTTTCATGAAAAAAGCAGGACTGATATTGATACTCTTACTCATGATGATTGCTTCAATCGGGTGCACAAGCTCCAATTCCGGAAGTGATCCTGGACAAACAGCCGGGGAAAATGGAGAGGTTGAGCTGAAATTCATGATGTGGGGCAATCAGGCACATATGGATGTATACAACAATCTGATTGATGGCTTCACGCAGGAAAATCCAGGCATCAAGGTGACGATGGAATCCGTACCTTTCGCGGAATATCAGCAAAAAATTTCGGTGCTTGCCGCTGGCGGCTCTCTCCCGGATATCGCATGGGTATCGGAGCGGATGGTGCCACAATTCAAATCCAATCACATCCTGGCCGATGTATCCGAGTTCAAGGACGATGCACAGTTCAAGCTGGATGATTATATACCAAGCACATTGGATTTGTTCCGTGATGGAGATCAGCTGCTGGGGCTTCCTTTTTCTACACCTCCGGTGGTCATGTTCTACAATAAAACGCTGTTCGACAAAGCAGGCCTGACCGACCCGAATACACTTGCCAGCCAAGGGCAATGGACATGGGAACAGTTCGAGAATTCTGCCAAGGCGATTACTAGCAAGGATGCGACCAACCGGATCTATGGCGCTAACTTTTTTCGCGACTGGAAGACCTGGGCTGTGCTCTCCTCGTATTCCTGGTCCAATGGCAGTGGTCCATTCGACGAAGGTATGACGAAGTTCACCTGGAACGATGCTTATGGCGTACAGACCTTTGAACTGCTGGAGCGCATGATGTTTACCGATGAATCGCATCCAAAAGCAGGCGAGCAGGTCAGTTTCGATGCTGGCAATGTGGGCATGTTCTTCGATAACTACAGCTATGTTTCCAAAGCAAGAGAAATTACGGATTTTGAATGGAGTATCGCTCCCATGCCTTCCGGCTCACAAGGCAGCGTACCGATGCTGGGGCAGGCTGGATATGCCATGTTCAATGACAGCAAACATCCGGAGGAAACCAAGAAGCTGTTGAAGTATTTTGCCAGTGAGCAGGGCATTCAGGCGACGGCCACCTACTTTGTGCCTCCGCGTACCTCTGTGCTGAACTCCGATGCGTTCATTAATCAGCCGAATAATCCGAGCAAGGAGCATATTGTGCAAGCGGTGATTAATGAAATGCCAAAAGCGCGCTTGATTCCAGGTCATATCCGTTGGCAGGATATCGACAATGCGGTGTTGCAGGGATTTGACCGACTGTTCGCCCGTTCAGCGACACCCGAGGATAATCTGAAGCAAATGCAGGAAGAGGTCCAAAGCGTGCTGCAACAATAAATAATCTTATAGAAACAGGAGGTGAGCATGATGGGCAAATTCAAGGAATTGCTTGATCGGAAATCCCTGTCACTTGTGGTCAGCTTACCCGAGAACGATCTATCTTTGGCCCGGGCAGCAATTGAAGAGGGCGCTGATGCACTGAAGGTGCATTATAATGTCGGTCATCGCGCCAGCGGGAATCATTTTGGTCCACTGGACAACTATGCCGAAGTTTTTCAGGCGATCCGTAACGAGTTTGGCGGCCCGCTTGGGGTCGTACCATCCGGTAGTATAGATGGAGCACGGAGGGAGGACGTGGAGCGCCTCTCCGGGCTGGGTTTTGACTTCTATTCCATCTATGCACATCACTTGCCGTCCTTCATGCTGGATGACCTGGGGTTGGACCCCACATTTGCGATCAATGACGAATATGAACCTTCCCTCGTAACGTCAGCCGCTCATTACGGCTTCACCGCCCTGGAGGCATCCATTGTGCCTGGGAATGAATATGGTACACCGCTAAGCTTTGCGGACGTGCTCAAGTATCGCCGTCTGGTCTTACAGGCGCAAATTCCGGTATTGGTTCCTTCTCAGCGTAAGCTGGTGCCGGAGGATGTTCGGGTGCTGCACGATACCGGAGTCAAGGCGATCATGCTTGGAGCGGTCGTAACGGGCAGAGCGGAGGAGCAGCTGCGAAGGGCTGTTAACGCCTTCCGTAATGCGGTGGACACTTTGAACCGTTCAGACTAGAGGGAAGAAATTTGATATAAAGGAGGGCCTGACTGTGACCCATTCACGCAAGCGTACAGGAAGAGGTCCGCTCGCCAGAGAGGCCCAGATCGCGGGATGGCTATTCGTATCACCAATGGTGCTCGGGTTTACCCTGCTGCTGCTGTTTCCCATGGGTCTCGCGCTATACATGAGCCTGACCGACTGGCCGCTGCTGGGGGATCATCATTTTATTGGACTGGAGAATTACCGGAATGTGATGACAGACGCCATGTTCTGGAAGGTGCTTGCCAATACGGTCTATTTCACTGCGGGGCTTGTGCCGCTTAACATTGTGCTTGCTCTACTGCTCGCGTTGCTGCTATCCAGAAGTTTGCGCGGTATCGGAATTTTTCGAACAGCCATCTTCGTTCCGGTCATGACCTCGCTAATTGTATGGTCCATCGTGTGGAAGCTGATGTATGCGACAGAGTCGGGACTGATCAATCAGCTTCTGTTAATGATAGGCATCAAGGGTCCGGCCTGGCTCTACAATCAGGATCTGGCGCTGCCTGCGGTTATTGTGACGAGTGTACTGAAAAATGTGGGGCTGAATATGGTGCTGTTCATTGCAGCCATTCAGCAGGTGCCGCGTTCACTTTACGAAGCGGCAACACTGGACGGCGCGGGTAGAAGGGGGACTTTCTTTCACGTCACGCTGCCCATGATTACGCCAACGGTGTTTCTAACCATGGTCATGACCGTGATTGGCTCGCTTAAGGTGTTTGGACAGATCTACGTCATGACACAGGGAGGGCCGAGCAACAGCACGAAGGTATTGGTCTATTACATCTGGGAAAAAGCATTCAAATTATTTCAGTTCGGCTACGCCTCTTCGCTTGCCTATGTGCTGTTTTTTATCGTGCTAATTCTGACACTGCTGCAATGGCAGCTTCGAAAGAGGTGGGTGTTCAATGAAGGCGATGCCTAATCCTTCGGTTCGTAAGACATGGAGTGCCCTTGGGACGTATTTGTTGCTGACACTGATCTCGCTGATCATGCTTGTTCCATTTATCTGGATGATATCGACGTCATTCAAGGAACCTCAGAGCATATTTACCTATCCACCACAGTGGATACCGGATACCTTCCGATTTCAGAACTACATCGATGTCTTTCGATTGATTCCGTTTCATCGTTTTTATTTTAACAGTGTATATATTGCTGCTGTGGTTGTGCTGGGTACGGTGTTTTTTGCATCTCTTGCCGGGTACGCATTTGCCAAAATTCCGTTCAAGGGACGTAATGTGGTATTTCTCATCCTGCTGAGTGCGATGATGATTCCCCATGAGGTGACGGCAATCCCGATGTTTCTGTTCATGCGGCAGCTGGGGTGGATTGATACACATCTTCCGCTGATTTTACTGCCGATCTTTGGGGCGGGCGGTGTGTTTGGCATCTTTGTGATGAGGCAGTTCTTCATTACGGTACCCACCGAGCTGGAAGAAGCGGCGATGATTGACGGCTGCAACCGCTTCCGGATCTATGCTCGTATTATGCTTCCGATTGCCAAGCCCGGTATGGCTACGCTGACGATCTTTACTTTTGTGACGATCTGGAATGAGTTTTTTGATCCGTTGATTTTCATTAACTCGCGAGAACTGATGACGCTGCCGCTTGGGTTATCCTTGTTCACGGATGAAGTGGGTACAGCCTGGCAATATCTGATGAGTGCCACCGTCATGGCGACCCTGCCACTGCTGATTGTCTTTTTCCTGGCACAACGGCGCTTCATTGAGGGAGTTGCTATGACAGGACTGAAAGAGTAGTCCATGTAATAGAACGGAAGGAGTGATAACTTGAGTGAACGGATAAGTATGAGTATGAAAAAGGAAGAAGCGAATGTGGTTATTGTGGGAGGAGGTCCGGCGGGAATAGCAGCAGCCATTGCTGCTGGACGACAAGGTGTTCGAACAGTGCTGGTGGAGCGGTACGGGTTCGTTGGTGGAATGTCGACTGCCGCCATGGTCTACCCTTGGATGACCTTCCATACGGAGAGTGGTGAACAGGTGATTCGGGGTATCGCCCAGGAAATCGTTGACCGACTGCAGGCGCGCGGCGGCTCTCCGGGGCATCTTCGGGATACGGTTGGATTTGTGCATACCGTTACGCCCTACCATCCTGCGATCTATCAAGTGGTTGCGGCGGAGATGCTGCAGGAGGCGGGTGTCCGGTTGTTATTGCACAGCTTCGTGGATGAAGTAGTTATGGTGGATGATCGGGTAGAAGCGGTACGCCTGACAAACAAATCTGGGCGAATGGACCTCCAAGCGAACGTGTTTGTGGATGCCAGCGGTGATGCGGATGCGGCTTATCTTGCGGGCGCTTCTGTTGCGAAGGGGCGAGATGGCGATCACCAGTCACAGCCGATGACCATGAAATTCCGGATGCGTGGTGTGGACCTTGGACGAGTAAAACAATACATGCAGGAGCACCCGGAGGATTTCTATGCCAAAACCCCTTTCTCCGAACTGGACAGTATTCCGTTAACCGGGGTGAGCGGCTTCTATTCCCAATGGAAAAAAGCAGGTGTACCGATTAACCGTGATCAGGTATTGTTTTTTACCGGACCGGCTGAAGATGAAGTATTGATTAACTGTACCCGGGTACAGGGGTTGGATGCTACGGATGCAGAGGATCTGACCTCTGCTGAACAGGAAGGCAGGAAGCAGGTGCTGATGATCGCTGAGTTTCTGCAGCGTGACGTGCCTGGATTCGAGCGGGCTTCGATCTCAGCGGTAGCACCACAGATTGGTATCCGTGAATCCAGGCGAATCATCGGACACTATGCATTGACCAAGGCGGATGTGGTTGCAGGGCGAAAGTTTGACGATGTAATCGCCAGAAGTGGCTATCCGATTGATATTCATGATCCCTCTGGTCAAGGCGTCGTAGCGGCTTTTATAGAAGGAGACGGAGCATACGATATTCCGTACCGCTCTTTGATTTCCCGAAATATTCGCAATCTGCTGGCGGCAGGACGTTGCATCTCCACCACACATGAGGCCCACGCAACGACAAGGCTGACTCCAAGCTGCATGGCTACGGGGCAGGCGGCGGGAACAGCAGCCGCTTTAGCTGTTCAGATGAAGCTAGATCCGTTGGAGCTACCGGTAGCGGTGCTGCAAAAGGAACTACGCCGTAACGGAGCAGCGATTTGAGGAATGATTCCTGTGCGAGCAGACTATCATGAAATCCAAAGAAGACTCCAAAACCACTATTGAAGTGGGCTGGAGTCTTTGGGTTGTAATGGAAGCATCGGTCATCCGATCATCAAGTCATTCGTGCTTCAAGCCGCCGTGCCACAATGGACAACGTGTAGTTGATGACGAAGTACAATACGGCTGCGAGCAGCAGGGCAGGGATGACATAATCGAAGCTTTGACCCCCGAGGATCTGCACATTGTGCATCAATTCCGGCAGAGAGATAATGATCGCCAGTGAAGTATCCTTCAGTAAGGAGATGAACTGACTCACCATCGGTGGCGACATGCGCCGCAAAGCTTGAGGCATGATGATGCCGCCAAGTGTCTGCATATAGCTTAGGCCGGAGGAACGGGCGGCTTCCACCTGACCGCGTTCAATCGATTTGAGTCCGCTGCGGACAATCTCTGCGATCATGGCGCCTTCGAACAGACTTAGTCCAACAACCGTAGACCAGAAGACGGACATTTTGATCCCGAGCTGGGGAAGTACGATATGAATGAAGAAAATGATCAGCAGCAGCGGCAGATTGCGGATCGTATCCACGATGACGGCCACAATCTGTGACAGGACCGGAATTCGGGTGTATCGAACGGTACCAAGCACCGTACCGAGTACAAAGCTGAATACAATCGATAACCCTGCCACTTGCAGGGTGATCAGGAATCCGTGCAGCAGGAAACGAAGGTTGGGCCAGGCGTAGGCCCCGCTAAAGTCCATAGATCATCGGCCTCCTTCTGTGAGTAGGACAAGATTTAGAAAGGATGTCTGTTTTACATGGTGACCTGACCCGTTGGTTTGTTCTTTTTTGGTTTGCCTTTGGCACGGCTGGCATCCGCATCACTTTGTCCGAAACGGCGCTCCATATAGTGAACCAGGAAGCTGAGCGGTAAGGTCAACACCAGGTAGAACAGCGCAACAATGGTGTAGACGCTGAGCGGCAGGAACGTATCCGAGTTGATCAGATCGGCAAAATACATCAGATCCATGCCAGCCACGACCGCTAGGATGGATGAGTTTTTGACCAGATTGATAAACTGGTTGCCAAGGGACGGCAATACAATCTTGATCGCTTGTGGCAAAATGATCAGGTTCATGGCCTGTACGTAGGACAGACCGGAAGATCTCGCAGCCTCTAACTGCCCGCGAGGGACCGTCTGAATACCCGCTCGAATCGCTTCGGCAATGAAAGCAGCCGTATAGATGGTCAGACCGAGTGTACCCGAGATGAATCCATCCAGTGAAATGCCGAGTGCCGGCAATCCGAGATAGAAGAAAAACACGACGAGCAGCAGCGGGATGTTACGGATAAACTCTACAAAAGCCGTGCCGATCCAGTTGAGTGGTTTGATGGGGGATATCCGAAAAATAGCCATGATTGCACCCAGAATAAAGCTGCCAATCAAGGCCATGATGCTCACCTGAATGGTGTTGAGGAACCCTTCCAGAAATCGATCCGAATGTTTGATCAGTACGCTGAAGTCCAATTTGCCCATGTAGGCGAAGCCTCCGTTCTCCAGATGTAGAAGCGGCGATTACGTCCTGCTCATGCATTGCATATCACAGGCGAAGTCGCCGCTTAACCATCATTAATCGGGGTTACTCTGGCTTGCTGCCCAGCCATTTCTCGTGCAACGTATCATATTCACCGCTGTCCTTCAGGTTTTTGAGCAGGCTGTTTACTTCTTCGACGAAGGCTGTGTCGCCTTTGCGAATTGCTATGCCGTAAGGTTCGCTTGTGAAATTGCCACCAACCAGCTTGTAGTTGTTATCCGTCTGCTGCATGCCGATCAGGATGATGTTATCGGTCGTCAGAGCTTCGCCTTTACCCGCTTTGAGGGCTGTGAAGGCATCCTGATAGTTATCGAATTCCAGCACCTCGGCGTCCGGGGCTTTTTCGCGAATGTTTTGCGCAGAAGTCGAGCCTTTGACGGCAAGTACCTTCACACCGCTGAGACTTTCGAGACCTGTAATTGCGCTGTCGTTTTTCACAAGCAGGGACTGCCCGGCTTCAAAATAGACATCGCTGAAATCCACCTGTTCCTTGCGTTCATCCGTAATCGTCATCGTTGCGATGATGAGATCAATGTCGCCGTTTTGCAGCATCGGAATGCGCGTTTTGGATGTTACTTCCTTCAGTTCTACCTTCGTTTCGTCTCCAAGAATCTGTTTGGCGAGTGCTTTGGCGATATCAATATCGAATCCTTCGACTTCGCCACTTGCGGGGTCCTTCAAACCGAACAATTTGGTGTCGTATTTCACGCCGGCAATGAGCTTGCCACGCTCTTTAATCTGTTCAATCGTGCCTTTGGCTTCGGTACTCTCACCAGAACCACCGCTGTTGCTACTTTCCTCTCCGGTGCTACAACCGGACAATACAAGGGATAGAATCAAAACAAGCATAAACGACGGCCACTTTAATACATTTTTCATTTGGTAAAGACCCCTTTCAAAATGGATTATTCTCAGTGGTGAATCAGACGACTCAGGAATTGCTTGGCCCGTTCTTCTCTCGGGTTGTCGAAAAATTCAGCGGCGGAGGCTTCTTCCACAATTCGGCCTTCATCCATAAAGATGACTCGGTCTGCGACCTCGCGGGCAAATCCCATCTCATGTGTAACAACGACCATTGTCATCCCGTTATGGGCAAGAGACCGCATGACATCCAGGACTTCCCCGATCATTTCGGGGTCCAGTGCAGAGGTGGGTTCGTCAAAAAGCATGATTTTGGGTTCCATAGCAAGACCTCTTGCAATGGCTACACGCTGCTGTTGTCCACCGGACAATTGGGAAGGGTAACTGTCTGCCTTGTCGGCAATGCCTACCCGGGTAAGATACTTCATTGCCGTAGAGGCTGCCTGTGCTTTGGGCTGTTTACGCACCTTCATGGGTGCAAGGGTAATGTTATCGATGACTTTTTTGTGAGGGTAGAGATTGAAGTGTTGAAATACCATGCCGATGTCACGGCGGAAGAGGTTGATGTCCACCTTTTTCTGATGTAAAGGGACACCACTGACGACAAGTTCACCTTCGGTAATCGTCTCTAGACGATTGATGCAGCGGAGCAATGTACTTTTGCCTGAGCCGGAAGGGCCGATAATGACAACGACTTCTCCTTCTTCAATGTGAAGATGAATATCTTTGAGGACATGAAAATGGCCAAAATGTTTTTGGACACCCCTAAATTCAATCAAGAGACCCCATCCTTTCTGCAACGTCTGTTTGTAAAAGGAATAATAAGGAATAAATTGAAACTAGTTATTTAATCATACATACTCATCCTGCTAAAGGCAATTGGTTTGTGATAAAACATGACATAAGTAATGGGTTTTATAGGGCTATAGCCAGTAATTATGTTATATATTTGTTATATTTCTAACCTCTTTGTGACGAATCCTGATAGAAAAATGAATCCATTCTCCTAGTTGTTTTACAACCATTGGAATAGATGTATAGAGTATACTGGAAGGGATGTTTACTTTATGACTCTGATCATAAAAACAAATAACATCAAATTCTGAATCGTACATGGCAAAAAAGCTCAACCTTATGCCCTATGGCATTGATATGATGGAGCGAGAATGCGCTTTCCAGTAAGTAATGCAATATTAAAAACAGTCCGATCCAATTATAGGTAGAGAGGATGTTCTGAACGATGAATACATATTACTCCCCACTGGGTACAGGAGAAGGTGTTGAATCCCATACGAAGGCTTATGAAGTGAGTTTACCTGTCATCCCTGCACGTGATTTTCAGATTACGGATTATGGTGCGGTAGGGGATGGCTTGACCGATAATACCGAGATGTTTCGACTGGCTATAGCAGCTTGTGCAGAAGCGGGCGGTGGCCGAATTGTCATTCCAGCGGGTGTTTGGTTAACGGGTCCGATTGTTCTCCGCAGTCGAATTGAGCTTCATGTTCAGGCGGGTGCTCTGGTTACGTTCAGCCGTAATTTCGATCAATATCCCCTGATTGCGTCCAGCTTCAAAGGTTGGCAGGCAGTGCGGTGTCAGTCGCCTATTGATGGTGAGCAGTTGGAGGATATTGCGATCACGGGTGAGGGGATTTGGGATGGCGGTGGAGAGGCATGGCGTCCGGTGAAACGATCCAAGATGACGGCCTCGCAGTGGAATCGACTGGTTTCTTCGGGCGGTGTGGTGGAGCATACTGGCGGAGACGAAGCCATTTGGTGGCCCTCGACTTCTGCTCTTGAAGGCGGTGCGATTGCGAATCGTCTGCATCTGGAGCAAGTGTGTGATGTGGCTGCTTATGACGAAGTCAGAGACTTTTTGCGTCCTAACATGGTCAGCTTGCGTCAATGTAAACGAGTGCTTTTGGACGGACCGACGTTCCAGAACTCGCCTGCATGGAATCTGCACCCCTGGGCATCCGAGCATGTCACGATTCGTAACGTGAGTGTGCGGAATCCATGGTTTTCTCAGAATGGTGATGGGCTGGACATCGAATCCTGCCGTCATGTCGTTGTGGAGCAGAGTGTATTCGATGTTGGTGATGATGCGATCTGCCTGAAATCCGGCAAGGATGCAGAAGGACGTGAACTCGGTCTGCCCTCGGAATATATTACGATCCGCAATTGCACCGTGTATCACGGTCATGGCGGTTTTGTCATTGGCAGTGAAATGTCTGGTGGTGTGCGGCATGTCCGGGTCTCGGACTGTACGTTTATTGGAACGGATATTGGGCTTCGCTTCAAAAGCGCGCGTGGGCGCGGCGGGGTCGTTGAAGATATTCAGGTGGAGCGCATTTATATGAAAGATATCATTATGGAAGCTATTTCGTTTTCCTTTTTCTATGCCAATCAGGAGGGTTCCGCTCGTGGTAGCGACTTGACTCAGGAGGTCAGTGAGCAGACTCCGGTGTTCCGGGATATTCGGATATCGGATGTGGTCTGTGCAGGAGCGGAAACCGCGTTATTGGTGAGTGGACTGCCGGAAATGCCTCTGGATGGTCTGGTCATTCAGGGATATACGGTGACGGCTCGTAATGGGGTGCAATGCGCTCATGCGAAGCACCTGCGAATCGCCGAAATGAACGCACATATTACCGAAGGATCGTTAATTCATTTGCATCAGTGTAAGGGTGCGGAATTGGAAGCGATTGAGGGTGTAGGCGCGGACGGTCGGCTTCTGATGGTGACAGGACATGAATCGGCAGGAATCGTATGCCGGGAAAGTGATGCAGATACAGAGGGACGCCAAATCTCCATTGGTCCTGAGGTAAGAAGTGGTGTAATTATCCGCAGGTAAGAAGGGTTCGACTTAGTATACGCTTAGCATATCACCGCGGGCATCTCCTGGCGCGCGGTGTCATGATAGGGTGTCATATGACAGGTGTCCGGCTTCGCCAGTCGCTTCCAAGATCTATCGATGTTCTTTGCGATAGCGAAGCGGCGTGGTCCCGGTCACCTGTTTAAACGTTTTATTAAAATGGGCTGTATGCTCAAATCCTACCTTCTCCGCAATCATTTGCACCCGTTCCTGAGTGGAGAGTAAACGTCTCTGTGCCTCCCGAACCCGGGTAACACGTAAATATTCACTGAAGCGAAATCCGGTAAAACGGCTGAACATCCGGCTCAAATAGGATGGACTGATATAAAATCGCGCTGCGGCCTCTTCCAACGTAAGGGGCTCGGTATAATGATTGTTCACATAAGTGACGATCTCACTGATCTTATCCTGCATGGGATGATGCGGGACCGGAGAGGATTGCCGAGTATCTTCTTCAACCCGGTGGATCTGAATCAGGATCTGGGCAAGCAGGCTTCTCACCACGATGTCATAATGAGGTCGGCGCTCCCTGCATTCTTGCAGCATCTGCCATAGCATTCGTTCGATCTCGGGCTGTTCCGCATCAGGAAAGTGCAGCAGCCTTGAACGATCGAAGGGAAGCAGACCACATATTCCAAGCTCCATCCCGGTGGCAAAAGAAGGCGAGAATCCGATCAGGATTCGTTCAAAGCCGGGAATACTTCCTTTGGACGTCGTATGTACATCATGGGGATTGATCAGGATCAAATCACCTTTGCGGGCAGTAAGAAGCTGACCATTCATGGAATAGACGCGTTCTCCTTCAAGAAGATAATACAGTTCATAAAAAGGGTGGGCGTGAGGCTGTGGCATGGCGTTCCCTTCGTGTCTGCTCATGTGTTCAATGGTGAATGAACTCTCGCCAATTCGATATTTGGGTCCAATCCGATCCTCTATAACACTCATAACACGTCTCCCCTCTGCGCCAGCTGATTTACGGTTAATATCCATATCATAACGGAAAATCCAGTTTGTTGTAAACGCTATCATTTGAATAGGGGTCCGACCAGACGAAATGAATAGCATACGGGTGGAATGATTTTCGGCAAGCTTATATATGCTGTAAAGGTGACAAAAGTCTATTCATGTTTTACAGTAGGGGGAGTGAGACTAACCTCTGGATAGGGGTGTCTCCAATTCGATTTGGAAGGAAGGAAACAGAATATGACGACACATGAATTATCGCCACTCGTTGCTGCATTGAATATGCAGCCGCACGTTGAAGGCGGTTGGTATAAGGAAGAATGGAAGGCATCGTACCAAATTCCACAATCCGTACTGCCGGATACATACTCAGGCCCTCGATTCTCGGCAAGTTCGACGTACTTCCTGCTGCACTCCCATGAAGTCTCGGAATGGCATACCGTTTTGTCCGATGAGCTTTGGTTGTGGCATAGCGGCAGTCCAGTAGAATTGAAATTGGGCGGCAACGGGGAAAACCCCGAAAATGAAGAAGTGCTCGTGTTGGGTATGGATATTGCTGCGGGGCAATCGCCGCAGGTACTCGTTCCAGCCGGAGTATGGCAAACCGCGCGTCCGCTGGGTGATGAGCCTGTACTGGTAACGTGTGTTGTAGCACCAGGTTTCCATTTTGATGATTTTAAACTGGTTTCCAAAGGCTAATATAACCATAAATGAACAAGCAAAATCCCGATCCAGGTGCGTGTGCATCCAGATCGGGATTTTTTGATGTTTTCTAGCTTGATTATATATTGAGGTTAGAAGTTAAAATTGTCCGGATCGGAACCAAAGCGCTTATTCTCGTTCAATTGATTGATGCGCTCGATTTCTTCCGTGGTCAACTCAAAGTCATACAGGTCCGCATTATCGCGGATGCGCTGTGGTGTAACGGATTTAGGTATGGTCACAATGCCATTTTGCAGATCCCAACGCAGAATGACCTGTGCCGGTGACTTGCTGTATTTGGCAGCGATGTCCTGAAGAAGCGGATGCTCTAGCAAATGTCCCTGACCCAGTGGAGACCAGGCTTCAATCTGGATCTGATGTTTGCTGCAATACTCCCTTAGCTCCGTTTGGATCAACAGCGGATGCAGTTCCACCTGATTCACAGCAGGTTTAATGGTGGCATCGGTCATCAGGTCCTCCAGATGGTGAATCTGGAAGTTACTCACCCCAATGGCGCGGATGCGTCCTTCCTTATGCAGCTTCTCCAGCGCTCTCCAGGTATCCTTGTACTTGCCTTTAACAGGCCAGTGGATTAGATAGAGATCCAGATATTCCAGTTCGAGTCGTTCCATGCTTGCTTCAAAAGCCGCCAGTGTGGATTCGTAACCTTGGTCCCCATTCCACACTTTGGTGGTAATGAACAGATCCTCGCGGGCGATTCCGGATTCACGAATACCCTGAGCTACACCCGTTTCGTTGTTATACGCTTTTGCTGTATCGATACTGCGATAACCTGCTTGAATGGCCGTTTTGACGGCATCAACCACTTCTTCTCCATCTTTAACTTTGAATACACCAAAACCCAGCCAAGGCATTTTGACTCCGTTATAAAGTGTCGTTGTGTCCTGCACGTGTTTCATGGTCCGAAATTCCTCCTCTGATTCATTCATTATTCCATTATGTAATTACCCTGTTGACCGCCGGCCAATCCTAAATGGAGGGCCGTCTGTATTGATTATACTAAAACCTTTTTGGTAATGGAAAAGAATACGACCATTTCGATAGGAAAAACCCCTCTTTTATCCTTTTTCGCCAGCCAGAGGTTTGGTTTTGACGCTTACGGGTGATAAGATGAAGTATACGAAATATGGAAACCGAAGCTTTCCTATGGAAGGGATCACATGAAGAACAGAGGAGCACGGGAAAGTTGGGTGTTATTGAACCCGTGTGATTAACGATAAAGGAGTAAGAATACAATGGCTAAACCTAAACAAACCAAAAAAGCAGCAGCTTGGTCTCTCGTTGTTATGGGAGCGGGATTTGCCGCATCATTGCCGTTTCAGGGCGGTGTAGTAGGCAAACTGCTGGTAGGGTCATTTGAAGCAGGATTGGTAGGTGGACTTGCGGACTGGTTCGCCGTAACAGCGTTGTTCCGTCATCCACTGGGTATTCCGATTCCCCATACGGCTTTGCTGCCCAAAAATCGGGACAAATTGACTGAAGGCCTTGTCTCCGCGGTGGAAAACAACTTGCTGAACAAGGATAGCATCACCGAGAAAATTGCGGGCTTCAAGGCGGCAGAAATCGTTCTGGATACCATGACAAGGGAACTTCACAATGATGGAGTCAAAACCATGATCGATACGCTCTGCAAACGTATCCTCGCAGGCCTGCCGTTAGAGCAGATTGCTCCATTGGTTGCGGCCGAGATCAAATCACAGGCGGGAGCCTTCGACCTGGGTCCGATTCTGGAACGTGCTTCGATCCAGATGAGTGAGCGTGGATATGATGCCAAAGCACTGGACTATGGTCTGAAGCAGGCAGAGGAATGGCTGGTGAAGCCGGAGACGATCATGTTTTTGGGTGAAAGCGGCCTAAAGGCAATCAGTGGCATCCAGATGAATGGATTAATGCAATTTGCGATGAATGCGTTCATGGGTTACCTGAACGAGGAGCGTCTGGGCAGCATTTTGCAAGGATATCTATTTGACCGGGTGGAGGACATGAAGCGGGAGGGCAGCGCTCTTCGTTACAAAGTGCTCGATCTGTTGCGAACCCAGGCTATCCGGCTGGCGATGAGTGAAAGTGTGCAGGATGGAGTCAACGGCTGGAAAAACAACATGCTGGATGGATGGAACGCAGAGGAAACCGTGCTGAACAAACTCATAGAATTGAGGGATAAGGCGCTCGCTGCGATGGAAGATGGTCAATATGTGGAGACGTTTGCTTTACCTGCGATTGAGCGGGTGTTGTCTGATTTGCGGTCAGACGATGCTTTATTGGCAGGATTGAATGCCAAGATTGTGGAAGGTGTAACGACGCTGCTGGAGAAAAACCATTCCAAAATCGGCAACCTCGTGCGCGAAAACGTGGACAAAATGGACAATGCCTCATTGATCTCCTTGATTGAGGATAAAGTAGGACAGGATCTGCAGTGGATTCGGATTAACGGGGCTGTTACCGGATTTATAATCGGGATTGCACTGACCGCCCTGCGGATGGTATTGGAGTAACTCATTGATAATGGCAAGATTAGGGCCGCTCTCTGGAGCAGGCTCTTTTTTTGTCTGGGCAAATGATAAATAGAGAAATGATGCAAAAACAGTTGAATTGGGTAATGTACACCCGAATGCTCTATTGGAATCATTTAGGAACAAAGTTACATAAAAACGATGCCAACAGCCGATGTCATCATGTTGATTTTGTACTATGATGCAGATAACAGAAGAAAAGAGTGGGTATACGAATATATTTAATGATAAAGAAAAGGTGATTGATATGAGGTTGAAGCGACGACTCGCATGTATATTTTTTTTGACCATACTATCTACTTTCATTTTGGGAGGGTGTCAGAACATGAAGGAAAGCGAAAAACAGGCCTATTTTAAAGAAGCCGAAGCGGAAGCCGTAAAATATCTGAAAAATAAATATGAACTGGATGTCGTGATCACAAATAAAGAGCTGTTACCTGAGATGGCGCTTGATTCTATTGCTATGGAAGGGCATGTGGTTGAACATGAAGAGCAAGAATTTACGATCTCGTACGACTATGAGGATAAAAAAATCAAAAACTTTGGCATGAGTCCAGCAATTAAGGAAGCAATTATAGCTAAGGGGTATGATCCGTTTAACAAATAAATCATAATTCAGGATTGATTTTCTTGGAGGTGCAACGGTTGTGAGTAAATCACCAAAAATTGATGATGAAACATACAACAAGATGTCTGAATTAGCTTACGAGAATCTGAAATCAGGTATTGAGTTTGACAATCTTCCCGGATGGCAAGTTCTTGAGGACACTCATGGAAATAAAAAATCGGGTTTTGATGCGGTGACCTTCTACAATCCTGAGACCAAACAGGCGGTTATCGCATATCGGGGCACCGAGGGAAGTGCATCATTGGATCGCAGCGCCCCTGATTATTACGCGGATGCTCAAATCGGTTTGCCTGAGCTTGGCAGAAAAATCGAACAAAGTACTGACCTTACACCAGATTGGTTAGCTAATGGAATTCAGAAGGTAAGAGATGTGACCGGAATCACTAAAGTCGAGAATGCTGTGGGAGAACTGGACAAAAAGCTGGATAAGACAATCGGGCTGGGTCCCAACCAAATGTATGAAGCGGAAGATTACGCCAAAGATATGCAGAAAAAATATAAGGATTTGGATTTTTCGCTGACAGGGCATTCGCTTGGAGGGGGCAATGCCCAGTATGCGGCCGCATACACGGGACTTTCCGCGGTGACGTTCAGTGCGCCATCCGTGATTTCCAGCCTCACGCCAGAGGCAAAACGAAAGGCTGAAGAGGGTGGGTTTGATAGCCAAATCATTAACTACGGACATCCCGGAGATTTTGTAACCAGCGGATTTTTTGGTGGATATGATCGTCATGTAGGTTCCATGTATTACATCAATTCCAACTACAAGGATATGAATGATGACATGGGCATGTTCGATAAAATCAGTAACACCTTTGGTGGTGAAGAGTATCACGGTTTGAAACAGTACAAATTCGAGAATGGCTATATTTCCAACGATCTATACGATCCGGTTACAGGCGAGCAAATCAGTTATTCACCACGTCAGCCATCCAATGTCCTGTCTGATCTCGCAGCATTCATGCGGAACCTGGGTGGGCAAGCAGGCAACCTTGCAAGAGGTATGGCCGCAGCAGCAGGAGCATCTGGCCTGATTCAGGTAACGCCCGAAGAACTCAAAAGTGTCGCTGCCCGGTGGAAGCAAAATGCACAACAGTGTAATGCAGAGTTGAATACGGTACGGAGCCGAATGGCGCAATACCTGCATTCCAGCCGTAGTCGCAGACTTGAGCCTATCGTCACTCATCTGGATGCGTCTATTAACGAATTGAGCACATGGCATATGAAGCATACGAGTCAATTCCTGAACTTTATCGAAGAGAAGGCGGAAGCATTCCGTCAGGCAGATGAGAGTCAGGTCAGTTTTAAATAGAATTTTGCGTGAAGGGCCTGGCGATTGGCACTTACATAAGGGAGGGAACACGAGTGAGCGGACAATTGCTGGTAGAGCTGAATGATCTTCGGATTGCTGAAAAAGAATTGACCCAGCTGCTTGCCCGTCTCCAGGCAGATGAGCTGGAGGCAAGAAGCCTATACAGCCGTCTCGACGATTGGAAGGGACAATCGGCCGATTATACAAGGCAGCAGATCGAAGCGTTTTTCGCGGGTCTGTCTGGACGAATACAGTCGATTGAACAACAGAAGAAGAGCTTGCTGCAATATATTGAAATCATGATCCAGACGGATCAGGGACGGTAGGAAAGAGTCGTAAGGGACGCTGCTCTTAACCAGTGAATGTAAGCATGATTTTGAAATCGAAGTTGGCGTATGCATACAGATATCAAAAAGGAGCCTCGGTACATCGGGAAAGATCCCGTATGCCAAAGGCTCCTTTCTTTTTTGTCTACATACAAGACTGCATCTTAACTCTTAACGTTTTTTGCGGCGTGTTGCCAGAGCAATACCCAGGAAGGACAGGATCAACGCCAGAATGGATACGATCAGTGTTGCCTGTTGCAGCTTCAATGTGCCTGGGTCTGAATCCGTGTTGTTTGGCTCACCAGTAACGGTGTCGTTCAGCGCGTCACCCAGTGTGGTATCGTCGTTTGCCTTCTTATCATCGCCCGTTGCTGCTTTATCATCATGGCCAGCATTGTCGGCTGTGCCTGCACTATCATGTCCTCCGCCTGCAGCAGCATTACCTGCAGCAGCAGGATCTTGGCTGATTGCCGTAATACTGTGCGGGTTGCTGTCACTTGGTCCGCCTGTCCATTCCACGATGCTGCCATCGCTATAATACTGGAACGCATCCCAAGCTACTTCCGTTTCAGCATCCGGATTCTGTGCTACGAAGTTGAACTGCTGGAATTGACCAGCCAGAATTCCTTCGTTATCTCCGTCCACTTCCCAAGTGATTGATGTTACTTCATTGGAATCATTTTTTTCGGTAGTGATTTTCCAGCCTGCCAGTGGTTGGTATTGCTTGAATGCAACGCCTTGCGGTACTTTCAGCGTGATTTTGGTGGTAGGCAGCTCTTTTTCGGATGGAATCTTGATGCTATACGTCTGCCATGCACCTGTTTGTGCTACGGTTGGGTTAACGGTAACGTGTGCGCTGGCGAATCCCGCGAACAGCATCAGCGCAGCGGCTCCAGCAGTGAGGCTGGATGTCAGTTTGGAAGTCCATGATGTTTTTTTCAAAATAATTTACCCCTCTCAAATCTTATCATTTATGTTTCGGCCCATTTTCTAAAATAAGTGCCTGATGTGCTGCAAAGTCACCGTTCCGGTTACGAATCGTTCTTTCAATCGCTGTTATTCCCAGATTTTTTTGATTCACTTTATAAGTGAAAATCCGGGAATAGCGTATGCTTCCGAAGCAGCTTTCTTGAAGAAAGCTTTTAGCGAACGTTACACTTTTCCAGAATCGATTTCGTCCCCTTCACTACAATTGCAGCTTATTGAGACACTGATTTTAGATTGAGTCGCGTTTCAAATCTGAATCGGTTTATACCTACGGATTAGCAGTGTCGATCTCAAATTCGGTATCCAGCGAATCCAGAGATCGGGTTAGCAGATGAACCTTGATGTTCCAGCGTCCTGGCATGGAGATATATTCTTCTGCTTCGTACACGCCAGTATCATTTTTCGGAATCGTGATCTCGTAAATGCCCATATCCATATCCAGGTGGGTCAGTGACAGTGTGATCTGTTCCAGATCGTTAACTGTAGTGCCGTCCGGTTTCTTCACGTCGACCTTGAACTGGTTCTCTCCGGTACGATTGGGACTTACTTGAAGCGTAATTGTAGTCCCGTCATCCGTAGTCTGCACTTCTTTATAGGGTCCTACGGCTGCCGGTTGTCCGGGAGACAGGTGTGTCAGCACGGCGGCCAACGCAAGCACGACGGCTCCAGCAATCAGTTCGGCCTTCAGGCTGCCAGCCAGTCGGTTGCCGCTGCTTGCACGTGCCATTCTGGCATGACGCCAGGCCAATAGAAGCATCACCACAAGCAAGACAACTTTAGCGATAAGCACGATACCATACGCCGTTGTGAACAAAGACGTAAGAATAGGTGCAGGCAAAATGATCAGGCTGCTGTATATCCCCGTAGCGACGAGAGCAGCAACAGCGCCGATGCCCCAAGCTGTAAATCGTCGGATCGCCGTCCAGTAGACCTCACCTCGCACCGTGGAAGGCAGTTTATCCGCGAGCGGAGGCAGACACGCAGCCATGGCAGTTAGAGCGCCGATCCAGAAAGCGGCTCCGATCAGATGAACGAAGTCCATTGCAATGGCGAGCGCGCGATGTTCTGCTGCAGCTGGATGTCCTGTCATGGCATGGGTGAACAACCAGCCAAGAACGAGGACCAGTGATCCGTATGATGACCAGATACGGATACGCAGCGAGCGATCCCGGTCATATCCGGAGAGGATGGTAACCGCCAGCAGCATCACAATAAGCATCTGTACCATCCAGATCTGCCCAAATGACGTCAATTTGAGTGCACTGCCCATCAGTGCCCAGCTGAACTCCCCGATGGAGACGCCTGATTCATACAACGTGTTCAGGGGCAGACTGATCAGAGCGGCAACAGAAGCGGCGCCATAACTGATCCATAACAACTTGTAGCTCCTTGGCACTTCCAGTGGTTCTCTCGCCATGGAAGCTGGTGCAATTCGGAACAGCAGGAAAGCAAGTGTGCCCAGAATCACAGACAATCCCAGATATTGAATCCAGTCTGTCAGCGACAAAATCCATTTTAACGGTCCGCCAACCTGGCCTGAACCTGAGGTTAAATCAGCGAGACCAGCAGGAGCGCCAGATGGTTCCCCAATATGAAACACATAGGCCCCTTGAATGGGGTGACCATCAGCAGACACGGCCTTCCAATTCACGGCGTAGGTTCCATTTCCAAGTCCGGTCCGCAGTCCGGTCTCCAGAATATGAGGACGGTTCTCGTCGACATGCACATTGCCGTCATCTGCCTGTGTTCCGTCAGGTCCGGTGATTTTAATATCAAAAAAGGCCGTCTGTAAAGACTCGTTGAACTCCAGAGTCAGGCGTTCAGGTGCTGTCGCAACAAGTTCATTTTCACCTGGTGAGGCCTGCACAATATAAGCATGGGCGGATGCCCATTGTGGCATAACAAGGCAACACAATAACATCAGGGCGACCATAAGTGCCCAGTGCCGTTTGCCCAATTTCATGGTGAACCTACTCAAAATCAAAAAATCATCACCCTTAGGTCTAGAATTGTAAGTCATTCTTTGTTAACCGAGCACAATCTATACCATTATAACTTTGTCCAAAATAACACTGTATGACTACATTGGGCTATAAAAAAACGAAATGATCCATGGAATTGTGACAAAAACATGAATGTGCCGCTATTTACGCAGCTTACGGCCTGCCAGTCCGCTTTCCAATGCATAGCGGGTTAATTGCACACGATTTTCGAGATGCAGTTTCTGTAAAATATTCTTCAGATGATTCTTCACTGTCTGGTCCGAAATGCCAAGTTGGTCGGCAATCTCACGGTTAGTATATCCCGCAGATACCCATTGCAGGATCTCAAGCTCCCGCGTAGTCAGTGGATTATCGGGTACATCTTCCGTGCGAGGTGCGGGGAACTCCTGAAGGATTCGATAGGCAAGTTCCTTGCTCAGGGGTGCATCATCACTGACGATGGCGCGAAGGTATTCAAGCCAAGTGGACGGAGACAGATTTTTGAGCAAATATCCTTGAGCCCCTTGCTTCAGCGCTTCGAACAGGTACGTGACATCATCCGATACAGTAACCATGACGATAATGACATAAGGAAAGCGCAGTTTGATCTGGCGGGTGGCTTCCAGCCCATCCATATCCGGCATCTGCACGTCCATCAGAATAAGATCGGGCATCCATTGCCCGGTAAGCTCCAGCGCCTCCAGTCCAGTCGAAGCGGTACCAATAACTTCAAACAGGCTGTCCTCGGATAAAATACTGCAGATCGCCTCACGCGCATGCGCGTGATCATCGACAACCAATACCCGTACAAGTTCCATATTAAGCATGCCCCTTTCCAATGGTTATTCGAGTGTAACCTGGCCTTGAATCAAGAGCGAAAGACCAGCCCATCTGAGCTGCACGTTCCTTCGTAATTCGCAAGCCGTACCGATCCTTCAGATGCAGTGGATCCCCGCTCACACCAACACCATTATCCTGAACGAAGATGGACCAGACAAAAGGGGCTCCTTCTGCAATCACCCGAATATCTGTGGCCCGGGCATGTTTACGTACATTAAGCAGTGCTTCCCGAATGCAGGCGAGCAGCTCTACCTGCTCCTTTGGGGAGAAGAAGGTGCTGTCGAGATCCCATTCCAGACGCGCCGAAGGAACCGTCTCCTCTATAAGTAATTCCACCTGTGACAATAGGGAAGTTCCCTCCGGTACTGCCGCTTGTCCAGGGACGTAGCGGAGCTGGGCGATGGCCTGCCTTACGTAAGCGTTGACCTCATGTACGGTTTTGCGTATTTCCTGAATTTCATTCTCGTGACCACTTCCAGCCAAACTGCGCTCGGCCTTGTCTGTTTTTACCGACAGGAGAAAAAGAGACTGCGAGATGCCATCGTGAAGCTCTCGGGCCAGTTGATCCCGAGCTTCGAGTGCCACTTTGGAAGCACGCTCCTGCTCCAGAGCAGCCCTGGCACTTTCCAGCATCTTAAATAAGCGACTTAGCAAGGTGACACTTATGAGGTACAGGATAAGTGGGGTAAGCCAGTTGCCCGCATCCATGGAAAGGTAGGGCATTAGGAATTGGTGACGGATGTATTCCCAGAGACCAACCGTGAATGTGGGGACCAGCAGAATCATCCATTTAATCTGTTTGTATGACATGAATACAGAACTCCTTTGAGATAAGGTCCATTTATATGTATCCGTTTCAAGGGCTGGCACCATTATAACGCATGCTTGCTTCAGACCCTAGTCTGGCTTTCTTCGGGGGAACCTCGGGTGGATAAGGGAGCATTTAGAAGGATATCTAAGAACAACATGTGGTGAAATTATGTCACGCAGGGTGAGCCTTGGTGAGTACAGATGAGCGGGGCTGTATCCATTTTCCCTATTGGAGAAGGTCCTCTATACTTATATAGAACAGAAATTCATTACAAAAGATGTTAAGGAGTGAACGCAACAACATGAATCAAGAGGTATTGGAACGTCGCAGCGAGTTGCTCAAGAAGAACATTCATCAAATGCTTCTTCAAGACAATCAGCACGGAATCAGTCGTCAGGATAACATGTTTTTGCAGCAGATGATTAAAGAGCTGCATCAAACTTCACATGAGATGAATACCACTCGATAACGCAGAATCTGCACAAGAATGAAGTAATCTCGTGCATGATTCATTCCATGATGAACATGAAAATGGCGCTATCCCCGATTAGGCCGGGGGTAGCGCTTTTGGCTTTGTAAGGGGGAATTCTGTGGGTGTTACACAAGTTGTTGCTGCACCGCTCGTTTCTGAATATATCGGATGAACAGCTCGGCTAGCTCGGGATCAAACTGAGAACCGGAGCACATCTGTAGTTCCTTGATTGCTTCATCGACATTTTTCGTTTCCTGATACGGTCGCTCTGTCGTCATTGCGTCAAAGGAATCAATCACCGTGAGCATCCGGCACAACCGTGGAATCTCACAGCCTTTCAGACCATAAGGGTAGCCTGCCCCGTCATATCGTTCATGATGCAATTCAATATAGGGAATGAGATCGGCAAAACGCTCGTTCGTCATGGCCATTTTTTTGCCCCAGGTGACATGGCCCTTGATCGTTTCCCATTCTTCAGCGGTAAGTTTTTCTTTCTTATTCAAGATGGACCATGGAATTTCGAGCTTTCCGATGTCATGAATCAGTGCGCCCAGTACAAAATTCCGCTTCTCCACATTATCTAGTTCCAGCAACTCACTTATATCAAGAGCATACTTATATACGCGTTTGGAATGTTTGAATGTATCCATATCCTTATACCTGAACAAGTTGAGCTGTTGCTCAATGTCACGCACATCCTGCACCAGATCAATCTCTTGCTCCATGCCATCATTACTACCGTGGCGATGCACATTGTTTTTGCCTTGCTTTTTGGCATAATACAGTGCTTTATCCGCCTGATCCACAAGTTGTGACTTGTTGTACATATCGACTTCATAACGCGCAACACCTGCGGAGAAGGAGAGACAACCGTGCGGAAAGACTTCAACCCCTTCAAAAGGTGTGTCGTTCAGCTGCTTGCGCAGCTTGTTCATGAAAGCATAAGCCTCGTCCAGGTCCATGCCTGGCATGAGCAGGGTGAACTCTTCTCCGCCATAACGAAAGGCGGTGACCGAAGTGCCTTCCGTCTTCCGACTGAGGAAATCTCCGAGAAGAGCCAGCAGGCTGTCACCCTGGAGATGACCGAAGCGGTCGTTATACTTTTTGAAATCATCAATATCGATGAGTCCCAGTGAAAGCGGGGTTCCCTGAGAACGGGCGTTACCAAGCTCGGTCTCCAGCATACTTTCAAAATGACTATGGTTAAACAAACCTGTACGTTGATCCGTATTCGCCTTTTCCTCAATACTCTGATACATCACAAACAGCTGTTTGAACGCATGTGATAGCAGAATGCTAAGACTGAGGTAGAGCAGCAGACCGAGAACGCCGTTATGCACAACGAGAATGGTCAGCACGAGCGCCAAAATCAATGTACATAAATAGACGAGCAGCGATTCAGTAACGAACACACGCTTCATCTGCTGTAATGCATCCTTTGTTGAGAAATGAAAAAACAGGCCAAGCGTGATTGTATTAATGATGAAGTAGGCTGCAAGTGCCGCAAAATAGGGCAGCAGGTTATATCCATCCAGTGCTCCCGGAATTCCTCCAGTCCAAGTAAATACATAAGCCGCTCCAGCAATCATGAGGCTGTAAATGCTGAAATTGACGATATGTTTCCACCAGGTGAGTTTGCGATCCTTGATTAACAGAATGAGGGAAACAGGCAGCAGTACAGACAGACTGAATGCACCACCAAACATGAAGATAGAGGCGAGGTACACGGAAGAGTCCATGGATTGCTGATTGCCTTTGGGCGGAATTTGAAACGTGAAATAATCCAAAATCAGCGCCGCACCAAGCATCGTGTATACCATTACCCATTCGTCAGAGGATAGATGGAGATAAGACCACTTGTTCATATACAGAAAAATACCGATGCCGGTGCAGCTAAGCAATACGACATACATGCTGCTCCGATCTGCTTTATGGATAAGGTTACGAATAAAGTTCATAAAAATTCTCCTGCTTGGTTTAGTCTGCTCTTGATGTGAATATATCGGCTTGTACTATATTGATGTATAACATAACAAGTTACCTCCCAAAAATCCAGAAAGAAAAAACAGGCCGCTGGCAGCCTGTTTGTCTTGGTTGGCGAAGTATATGTACTAGCCGCCCAGCTTGTATCCCGAAGTCAATGCAACAACGACAGAAGCTACGATGATTGCGTTGATGACGAGACGGGAATATTTAATGCCTTCGAATTTTTTCATGGAAAAGACCTCCCTTCCTTGGAGTCTGTCCGAATGTCTTCAGGCCTGATGGAACTCACTGGCTGCAAAGCTTCTCCGGTTCGATTCACCATCATGTACTGGATAAACAGGAATATGCCAATGTTCATGACCACATCGCCGATGCTGATCACCTGGGTCCGCGGATAAGGGCTGGACAGCGGGATGATATCACCTAGGAATGAAAGATGTGTAGAAGCATCCATCATATAGTGTTTCGATACTGCTCCGCCTTCGCGCAGCATGTCCACATAGTAGGGGCCGAGGACAGCAGAGGCTTCCACAGAAACCGGCATACGCCCACCGTTCACTGCCATGACGATGAAATTGAGAAAGACACCGATCCAGATCAACGTAAAACCTTTGTAATGTCGATTAAGCCACAAAAATGCTAGACCTGTGACATAAACGGCAGCAAACAGGTACCCGTTGATGGATGCAACCCAATCAAGCCTTTCCTGCAAGAAAAAGATGAAGAACTGGGCCAGCAGCAACAGCGGGAATATCCATCCGCCTCGCAGCTTGAGTGCTGCAAACTGGTGGAGACCATACCGAAATCCTCCCCGGAACAGTCCAACGATCAAGCCTAGCAGAATGCCGTCGTATACCATGATTAACTCCTGTCTTACAGATATGTGTAAATGTGATTGCGTGTTTGTGTATCTATGTTATTCGACCTTTTACTGGTAAATCCTTCAATGGAAAATATTTTTTTGAGAAGAAATTTGCAAAAAAATAAACAAAAAACCGCCTTTACGAACCAATGGGTCGAATCCATTGAAAAGTTCGGTAAAGACGGCTTTATATTATGTCAAAATGCGAGCTTTAATGCACCTAGCATTATGTTCGATTTATTCCGATTCCCCGTTGAGATAATTGAAGAACGGGTGGTCAACCCAGAAGGTGTAACTGGAAATGTCCGCATCAGGGGCCAGCTTACGGAATCCTTCCTGAATCGCCTTGGAATTCTCCTTAAGGGAGAAGGATTGTGCGTAGTAGTTGCCAAGTGAAATTTTATTGTTGGCAATGACCGGATATTCTGCGAGAGCAGTCGGCGAATAATACAGCGGCTGCCACCAGGAAGCATGGATCAAGGCAGAGGTGTCATCGCTATTCTTTTTGGCATACTTCAATATAATGTCGTTGAAGCGGGCTTTGTCCGCTGTGTTATTGAACTCGAACTGAATGTCATATTCTTTGGCGTAGGCGATGTAGTTGCCATTCTCGATCTGGGTTACTTTGTAATCCGGTGTTTCTTTGGGCTCTCCCCATTCCTTCAAATAGATGAAGGCAGATGTCTTCGGCTGGAACTGTACGTCGGCATCAATGCCTTCACTGCGCAACAGTCCAATTAACTGCACCGCGTGTTTAATATCATCATGTCCGTAAGTTAAAGTCAGTTCATCGATGAAGTTGGAATCAAAGCGACTATCCTTAAGATTGTAACCTGTGACGAGATCATTCCGCAGAGCTTGATCCACAATGGTCCGAAGATCCGGTGCTTCTATTAAATCAGCAGTGCGATAGGCAGCGTACAATTTGGAGTAAATGTCAGCGTCGCCGGAACGGCCAATTTCATTTTTATATTTACCCTGACTGGTCAATACCCGTCCAAGCAAAATGTTGGCAAAATCGGAACTCGCTTCGCCACCCTTACGGAGAGCGGGGTACAGACTTTCCGGAATTAGACCTGTATCGATGGCAGCGGCCAGTTCCTGCGCGGCTTGTCCCTGCACGCGGCTTGGGCTAATGCCCAGTTTTGCAAGTGCCTTTGCTGTTTTGTCTTTAGGATATGTATAGGCCAGCTCTTTGAATCCGGCTGCTTTGACTGCGATGAAGACAGCGGCATAAGTGCTCAGTTTGTCATTGGCACGAACTTCCGTACCGGATAGGATGCCATTGTTATATAAGGAAACGGCAGCTTTATAAGCAGAATCATTCGATTTCAGATCAGTAAAGGATGGGGCCTTAACTTTACTGTCACTTGCTTCATCTGTAGCAGGAGCAGCTTGATCGGCTTCAAGAATGGTAGCAATCGCCTTGATGAAGTCACCCTTCGTTAACTGTTTCGGCAATTGGATATTGTATTTAGCTTGCAGGAATTGGGCGTAATCAGCTGCACTCTCGGTATAAACTGAAGGAGCTTGTGCTACCGGTCCTTTAACAGCCTGTGAGGTCGTTTGTCCAGCGGAAGTGGCGGATGCTGCGGATACCGAAGCGGGCAAGCTGAGGCTGCCGAGTGTTACCGGAGCGGCGAGCAGAGCGGCCAGTGTGATCTGGGTGATTTTTTTCAAATGAATAGCCTCCTCAAAATAGGGTTGGAAAATAAATAAGATTGCGTTATAATTCTGACAAATCCTATCTGAATATAATAATTGGATTGACTTTAGCATGGAGCAGCTCTGGATGTCAACGGAAAAAACCTTGGTATAGAGAGGCTTCGGAGGCTCTGTCGAAGGCGAATCAACTATTATATTCCATTTAGTGTATACGCTCAAAGATTTATTGACAAGGATCGACAGTATCCGCTAGGATTATAAAAAAAGAATAGTGAAAAGGGGAATTTTCAAAATGAAAAGAGGTTTATCGTTCGTCTTATCGATCATCATGTTGGCTATATTGCTGGCGGCTTGTGGAAATTCTGCTTCCAAAGACGAACAATCGGCCCAAGGTGGCGACAGTGAAAAATCACTGCGCATGGCGCTTGTACTTCCTGAAAAAATCGGGGTAAACCCGTTCTTCGTACAGATGGATGAAGGTTTCAAAAAAGCAGGCGAGGAATTCAAGGTAGATACCAAAACGATTGAATCGACTGACCCGGCAGCATTTGAGCAAAACCTGCGTGCTGCAGTTGCTGAGAACTATGATCTGATCATTACAGCGACATTCCAGGCAGAAGATGCACTGAAAAAAGTAGCTGCCGAAAATCCCGACAAATCCTTTGCCGTTGTAGACACAACGGTGGATCTACCGAACGTACGTAGCGTTGGTTTCCATGAATATGAAGGAGCATACCTGCTTGGTGCAGCTGCCGGACTGTCTACGAAAACAGACAAAGTCGGTATGATTGCCGCGATGGACGTTCCATTGATCAAGAAATATACAGAAGGTTTCAAAGCTGGTCTGGAATCGGTTAACCCGAAAGCGGAATTCCTTGTGAACTACGTTGGTGGATTTAACGACCCGGCCAAAGCCAAAGAGCTTGCGTTGGTACAATTCGGCAAAGGTGCTGACTTCATTGCCGCAGCATCCGCTGTAGGGGATCTGGGCGTGTTCGAAGCCGCGAAAGAAAAAGGCTTCTATACTTCCGGTCAGGATACGGACCGTACCGTTGAAGATCCGGAACATATCGTATTATCTCAATTAAAGTCGACTGATACAGTTTCTTACCAGACGGTGAAAGACTTCGTTGAAGGAAACTTCAAGGCGGGCGCTGTGAACTATGGCTTGAAAGAAGATGGCGTAGGCCTGACTTACGTAACACGTGATAGCGAAACTCCATTGAATGCTTTTGTTGGACAAGAAGTTATCGACAAGGTTAAAGCAATCAAGGATGATATCGTATCTGGCAAAATCGTTGTGAAAGATCCATTGCAACAGTAGTATTGTTTGTTTCATAGGATTGAGTAATTGAGTTGATCAGCCGGCTGCCCGATCAGGCAGCCGGTTTTGCTGCTATTTAAGACCGAGAGGAGAGAACGCGAGATATGCTGTTGGAGATGGAGCAGATTACGAAGAAATACGGCGGCTTCACCGCTAACCGGGACATCCGTTTTAATTTGCGAGAAGGAGAGATTCATGCCCTCGTGGGTGAGAACGGCGCTGGTAAAACAACCCTGATGCGCATGTTGTATGGAATGGAGCAACCGACATCAGGCACAATCAAAGTTCGTGGACGCGAGGTCAGCTTCGCAACTCCGTCTCAGGCCATGGCAAGTGGTATCGGCATGGTGCATCAGCATTTCATGCTGTTTCCTTCCTTTACGGTTGCCGAGAACATCGTGATCGGGCGTGAACCGTCTGCGGCAGGTGTATTTGACCGCAAACAGGCAGCGGCCCAGGTGAATGAATTGGGCAGAACGTATGGCATGCCAGTTGATCCGTGGAAAAAAGTATTTGAATGCCCTCTGGGCATGCAGCAGCGTGTTGAAATTCTCAAGGTGCTGCATCAGGGCGCGGACATCATTATATTGGATGAACCATCAGCGGTACTAACACCACTGGAAGTGAAAGAACTGCTCGCGAATATGAAATCCCTTGCCAAGCTGGGCAAAACCTTTGTATTGATCACGCACAAGCTGCAGGAAGTCATGGATGTGGCAGACCGTATCACGGTTCTTCGTGATGGTCAGGTGACAGGTACATTGGAAGCAAAAGATACAAATGTAGAGGAACTGTCCCGCTTGATGGTAGGTCGTGAGCTGGTTCGCATGGACAAGCAACCATCCGTTCCGGGAGAAGCTGTGCTTCAGGTGGAAGCGGTCAATCTGTCAGGGGCAGAGGATCGTTCTGCACTCAAGGATATCCATTTGCAAGTTCGGAAAGGCGAGGTCGTTGGAATCGCGGGCATTTCCGGAAACGGTCAATCTGAACTGATTCAGATCATTGCCGGACTGCGCAAGGCAGATAGCGGTCGCGTCCTGCTGTCAGGGCAGGATACAACCAATTGGCCGGTGCGGCGCATTCGGGAGCATGGGCTTGCCCATATCCCGGAGGACCGTTATATGTGGGGAGCGGCGAAGGATGCGAGCGTTCGTGAAAATGGACTGATGGGCCACCATCACCGGCTTCAATCACGCGGTATCATTAAAGCGAAGGCAGCACGGACCATGGTGGAGAACTGGATTAAGCAGTTCAGCATTAAAACCGGTTCTGCAGAAACGAAGGCGCAGTTCCTATCCGGCGGTAACTTGCAGAAGTTGATTGCTGCGCGTGAATTTGCCCAGGATACGCCGTTTCTGATTGCGGCTGAACCTACACGGGGTGTAGACATCGGAGCGATGGAGACCATCCACGCTGAATTGCTGCGCAAACGGAATGAGGGTGCGGGTATTCTACTCGTTTCCTCCGAATTGTCCGAGATTTTGCAATTATCGGATCGGATCATTGTCATGTATGAAGGCGGAATTGCCGGGGAACTGAAGGCAGATGAAGCAACAGAAGAACAGATCAGCTTGTTGATGGCAGGAGGGAAAGAGCGGATATGAATCGGGTAAAAGAAACACTTCGCGGACTCATACAGCCGCTGCTTGCCGTATTCATCGGTTTGCTGGCAGGTGCTGTAGCCATTCTGATCGTTGGCGGGTCTGTGGTGGATACGTATGCGGAGATGTGGAAAGGGGCCTTCGGCAACTTCTACTTCTTCACCAACACATTGGCGCGTTCGACGCCCATTATTCTTGCGGGACTGGGCGTAGCCCTGGCGTTCCGCGCCGGATTTTTTAACATGGGTGCAGAAGGACAGATGGTTCTGGGCGGACTTAGTGCAGCGTTGACGGCGCTCTACCTGCCGGGTCCAGGCTGGTTTGTCTGTATTGCAGCCATTGTGGCTGGAATCATTGCCGGTGGAGTCTGGTCGCTGTTTGCAGGCTGGCTGGATGCCCGCTTTGGCATGAATCTGTTGATCACAACGCTGCTGCTCAACTATATTGCGATCTATTTTGGAGGATACATGGTATCCTATCCGTTTAAAGACCGCACGGGATCGGCGGCAATGGCCCAGACGCCAATGATTGATCAGAGTGTCTGGCTGCCGAAGCTGTTCCAGGGTATGGGACTGCATGCTGGCTTCATCATTGCTATTGTGGCGGCGATTCTCATCTACTGGTTCACACACAAGACAGTAACCGGTTATGAGATCCGCATGCTGGGTAGTAACCCTTCGTTTGCAACGTATGGCGGCGTGCGCCGCATTCGCATGATGATGCTGTCCATGATCATCAGTGGTGGACTTGCAGGTCTTGCGGGTGCAGGGGAAGTGCTGGGTACACAGTACCGTTTCCTTGATGGATCGTTGTCATCGGCAAGTTATGCATGGAGCGGTATTATGGCGACCTTGCTTGCCCGCTCGCATCCGCTAGGAACAGCTGTGGCGGCAATCCTGCTTGCAGCGTTGCAGACAGGTGCTATGGGGATGGAACGGAATACGGATGTGCCGCTGGAAGTCGGCAGTGTCATCCAGGCGGTATTGACGTTATTTGTTTCGGCTCAGATCGGATATTCATTCCTGAAGCGGAGAAAGGAGAAAAAGTCCAATGCAACAACTGTTTGATGCAGCTATGTTTGGCTCTACTCTGCGGATTATGACGCCGATCCTGCTTGCAGCGCTCGGTGGGGCTTTATGCTCTCGTGTCGGTCTGTTCAACGTGGGTCTGGAAGGACTCGTACTGATCGGTGCTTTCTCCGCTATTGTCGGTAACTATCTGTTCGGCAATGTACTGTTGGCTGTAATATTTTCCATTGTGATCGTCATGTTGTTTTCTGCGCTATTTGCCTTTATCAGTATTAATCTGAAGGCCAACGCCATTGTGGTCGGGATCTCGCTTAACTTTCTGGCGACAGGACTGACGACTTTTGCGCTGCGGGCGATTTTTGATGTAAAAGGTGCATACTACGACAAGGATATGGTGGGACTCCCCAAATGGGACATCCCTCTTATTAAGGACATTCCGTGGGTAGGCGATGTTATCTCAGGGCATAGCCCGCTCGTATATCTCGGGATTATTATCGTAATTGCCTTGCAGTTTTATCTGTTCAAAAGTGTCTCCGGTTTCCGTCTTCGTTCCGTGGGTGAGAACCCGGTAGCGGCACAAAGTATCGGCATCAAGGTGCGCGGTATTCAATATGGTGCAGTTCTGATGTGCGGCGTATTGTGCGCCCTGGCGGGTGCACAGTTATCGCTGGGTCAGGTTACGATGTTTACCGAAGGCATGACCGCAGGTCGCGGCTTCATCGCATTGGTAGCGACCATGCTGGGTCAAGCGAATCCGCTCGGCGTTATGGGGTCCAGTGTGCTGTTCGGGTTCATGGAAGCTCTTAGTATCCGACTGCAGGGCTTCGCGTTGCCAACTCACTTTACCATGATGCTGCCGTATATTGTGACACTGGTGGCGATGTTCTTCTTCAAGGACCGTACTTATGCACAAGACGCACTGAAAGCGGGCGGAAGCTCGCGTTAAATCCTGAATGTTATGCTTGAAGCATATAAAGAAGGAGGAATCACGCTTGCATAATAAGGCTGAACGTCTGAAAAAAACGAAAAGCCCGGCACCCAAAGCGGGTGCTGAGCACGGAGACCGACTGCCACCGGGGCAGGTACTGACCGAGAAATTCCCGATTCTGCATGAAGGTGAAGTGCCGGAATACGACCTTTCCACCTGGGATTTAAAGGTATTCGGTGAAGTTGAAGAGGTGAAGGTGTTCTCCTTCGCCGAGCTTCAGGCGATGCCTCAAGTGAACACGGTGAGCGATATTCATTGTGTTACCCGCTGGTCGAAGTTTGATACACCATGGGAAGGCATACGGTTCTCGGATTTCATCAAGCTACTTGGCGTCAAACCGGAAGCAAAATATGTTATGATCCACGCGGATCATGATTATGAAACGAATGTTCCGCTCGAAGAACTGATGCATGATGATGTATTGCTTGCTTTTAAATTTAACGGTGAGCCGCTCACACCAAAGCACGGTTATCCGCTGCGCTTGGTTGTTCCACAACTCTACTTCTGGAAGAGTGCGAAGTGGATACGGGGTCTGGAATTCATGAAAGAAGATCGCAATGGCTTCTGGGAAGTCAATGGTTTCCATCATTTTGCCGATCCGTTCAAGGAGCAGCGCTTCTCTGGTGAAGATATTCCGATTCCGGAAGACGAATGGACGAAGAAGGAGTTTGATTAAGATGTTGATGCCTATTTTGCAAATTCATTCCGAAGATATGCCTGCATATGCCATTGTCTGTGGTGATCCGGCACGTGCGGAGAAAATTTCCCGCAAGCTGGAGCAGGCGAGAGAACTGGCGTTCAGCCGGGAGTATCGCACGTTTGTAGGATTGTATGAAGGTGTACAAATGGCCGTGGTCAGCCATGGCGTAGGTTCACCAGGAGCAGCTGTCTGCTTCGAAGAACTGATCCGGGCAGGGGTAACGACCTTGATTCGTGTAGGTACAGCGGGCTCGTACACAACGGATTATCCAGCGGGCAGCGTAATCGTCAGCACGGCCGCTGTGCGTACGGACGGGCTGACACGTCAGCTGGTACCAGATGGTTTCCCTGCGGTAGCGGACCTTGGTGTTACACAAGCGTTAATCGAGGCAACTCGTGAGCATGCAAGTGCAGCGAAAGCTTCAAGTGCGGGTAAAGTTGGCGTGGGCATTACCGTTACGCTGGATGCATTCTTCACAGGAGTTGAAGAGATTCCTCATCGCAAGTACAAGCAGGCTGGTGCTCTTGCCGCTGAGATGGAAATTGCCGCGCTCTACATCGTCAGCACACTGCGTGGCGTTCGTGCCGGGGCTATTGTCGCTATCGATGGATTCGCAGACAGCGACCTGGCCGCCGAGTATGATCCGCATACAAATGCGGTAGCTGATGCTGTTGAGCGTGAGATCGAAGCGGCACTGCGTGCATTGGCTGCACTTGCTCGCCAGGATCAGGCGTAGGCTGGGTTTAGCAGGGCATTTTGTAGTACTACTGCTGGTAAAAAGCTAAACGCGTAAATGATGTTTATCTGAGGTGGACAATATAAAAGGGCGTCCCATAAGGTCATATTCATGACTTTGGGATGCCCTTTTGAGTTTGAGATAGAAGCGACTGGCGCTAGATTGGAAGGTGCAATCGATTCGTTAGCGTTGTCCGAACAATTGCTGTGCCGTCTCAATAAATAACCGGGATGCGGGAGAAGCATCAACAAGTGAAGGAACGGCAATCTCAATATTGCGGTAGGCTTTTGGCTCTGTGGGGAGTGCTTTGACACCCGGAGGCACCCAGGATAGTGAGATTGCAGGCAGCATGGCGGTCCCGAGTCCCTGCTCAATCATGCTAAGGCAAGTGTTTACGTTATACACGACAAATCCGAAATGTAATTCTGCATCTGCTCGATTGAACAGATCAACAATCGGTACCTCGTAGCCGCCTTTGCAAATAATCATGGGGTGTTTGTCCAGCATTTGTACGGGCAGAATTTCCTGATTCGCAAAAGGTTCATCGTCCCGAAACACTGCGAGCATCTCTTCGCTATAGAGTGGAAGCGTCTCATAAGCCACATCTACTGGTTCTTTATCTGTGGCAATAATGAGAGCTACATCAATAGCGCGTGAGCTTAGCCACTCCTGAATTTCAAGGATGTTCCCCTCGTGCAACTCAAACTGAATCTGAGGATAGCGGTCCCGAATCGAGCGGATGATTTTTGGCAGCAGATGGGCGGATGACATAGGGAAAGAGCCAATACGAATCGTACCAATCTCCAACCCTTTTTCGGCGGCAACGACCTGCTGTACCTTATCAAATTGCTGTAAAATGCGGCGGAAAATAACCAGAATTCGCTGTCCTACATCCGTAAGCACGATGCCGTTCCTACGATCCCGTATGATTAGAGTGACATCCAGTTCATTCTCCAGCGAGGAGATGGCCCGACTGACTGCGGGCTGTGTCATATTCAGTTCCTGGCCTGCACGGGTGAAGCTTCCCGTCTCTGCAATTTTCACAAATAACTGCAACTGTGAGTTGTTCATAACAAATATGGTATGCTCCTTATGATTAACATGCATTTCAATTATTTCGATCATTATTGTATCATGAAGACACGGAACGATCAAAGAACGGATGTAAAACGGATCTGGATCGGATTCCAAATGGTTTGCAGGCACAGAAAGAGCGCAGGATAATGTGTACGATTGATTAAACTGCGCCTATAGATATGTGCCGGATAGGAGAATAAACATATGGCTTTATCACGTGCAAAAGCAGGCTGGGTCCTGGCTTTTCTGGTACTCATGTGGGGAGTAAACTGGCCCCTGACCAAATACGCATTAAATTTTACACCACCGCTTATATTCGCAGGCATGCGTCTGTTGATTGGGGGTCTGGTGCTGGGGCTGTATGCTTTTCCCCGCTACAAAACGCTGCGACTGAAGCAAACCTGGCATATCTATGCCATATCTGCGGTGCTTAACATCATCTTCTTCTACGGTTTTCAGACCGTGGGGCTGACGGAAGTGCCAGCAGGATTATTTTCATCCATCGTGTTCCTACAGCCTGTGCTGCTCGGAATCGGGGCATGGTTGTGGCTGGGTGAGTCCATGTATGGACTGAAAATTGCCGGATTGGTTATCGGTTTTGCAGGGGTAGCTACGATCAGTATTGGTGGCATGACAGGCAAAGTATCCCCTGAAGGGGTTATGCTTGGGCTGTTCAGCGCAATTAGCTGGGCGATCGGGACCGTATATATGAAGCGAAATTCAATGAAGGTCGATGGAATCTGGATGACAGCCATTCCGATTTTGATCGGCGGAGTTGTTCTGACATTGACGGGTACGGTCACAGAGAGCTGGGCTGATGTGCAATGGGTGCTTCCTTTTATACTGGATACGCTATTTATTTCGGTGTTTGTCATTGCAATGGGCTGGCTCGCGTTCTTCAAACTGGTTAGCTCCGGCGAAGCCAGCAAAGTAGGATCGTTTACGTTCCTGATTCCGCTGATCGCCCTGTTATGCAGTGTGCTGTTCCTCGGAGAGTCAGTTACGGTCAATCTGATCGCAGGTCTGGTTATGATTATTGCCAGCATCCTGCTTGTGAATGTTAAAGTGAAAGGCAGTAAAGTGGCGAAAATATAAAGTTATGCGGAGAACTTTCTTCAAGTGGTTGTTGAACCTTGTATACATTCCGAATGACAATGCAAAAAATGGGTAAGTTATATATAGGAACATCACCATGATTACGAAGAGGAGGACTCCAACATGACACAGAACAATCAACCTCAGGATGAGGCGGCAATTCGCAACAAACTGGATGAAGACGGGGATTCCTTGATGGAGAAAAAGAAAATTTTGAGCGGTGTGGATATTGAGCCGCAAGCGGACGAATGGTCTGCTAAACCGTCACCTGTAGCATTTGATGAAGGTAAATCATCCAAAGAATAAGAGGAACCAGATATAGCTTTAAAAGAAGCGGGTACCGTTAAGGTATCTGCTTTTTTATATCAGAATGGTTAAGCACGTTACGGAGCATCATCTTCCTGATGTCTTATTGTATAATCATGGGAAACGTTTGTGAGAGGAGAATGTGAAGATGAGTGAGATTAACATTAGAAGGGCTGTCATCGGAGATTACACGGGAGTATCTGCATTAATGGATGAACTGCATCACTTGCATGTGGAGGCCAGGCCAGACGTATACAGAGAGCTGCAGACGAGAATGAGTCATAAGGAATATGAAGAACTACTGGAAACGGATCATCGTTATCTCTATGTTGCGGAATTGCTGGAACAGGGTGAGATTGTTGGATATGCGAGCGCACAGTTGAATGTTATTCAGAATGTGGATTTGTTAAAGGATCGAAAGATGTTATATATCCATGAGATCATCGTTGGTAGCAAACATCGTGGACATGGGACAGGCAAACTGTTGATGCAGGAGTTAATCCAACTTGGCAAAAAAATGCAGGTCGACAGTGTTGAACTGACCGTGTCTACATTTAATACGGGTGCTCAAGCTTTCTATGAGCAGATGGGTCTGGCTGTACGCAGCAGCAGAATGGAATACATACTATAATGTGCCTGTACGAAGACTGATGAGATGTCTGGTGCATTAGTGCAGTCGTAGGAAGCATGGAATACATCCATTTGGAGTAAAATAAAGAAATAGTCTTGCATACCCCCATGGGGTATGTTACTCTTATTACAGAACGAAAGAAAAGGGGTGTTCGCGATGGAACATCAGAGCCATCCCAAGGAACCTTTGGAGTCATCCGTAACAGAGGTGAACGAAGTCTCACAGACAGATGATCAGCAAGCCAATTCATGTCATACGTCAGGCAGTGATGGAAAGCATGTGCGCAAGAGCCATCACTCCCAAGAGATGAAGGGCAACCTGATTTCCCGCTTGAACCGTGTTGAAGGACAGATTCGCGGGATCAAGGGATTGATCGAGAAGGATACCTATTGTGATGATGTGCTGACACAGATCGCGGCTGCTCAGTCCGCTCTTAATTCAGTAGGCAAGCTATTGCTGGAAGGCCACATGAAGAGCTGCATCGTTGAGCGCATTCAGGCCGGAGAGCATGAGGTTGTGGATGAATTGTTGGTAACGGTAAGAAAGTTAATGAAGTAATTATTTTTGAATGAACTCATCATTTATATATCTAAGGAGGAACTACCCATGTCTAATATTACGTTGAACGTTACAGGAATGTCTTGCAATCACTGTGTGAAATCGGTTGAAGAAGCTGTGAAGAATGCGGGAGCGAATGGTCAGGTTGATCTGGCAGCAGGAACTGTCGCAGTTGAATATGACGAGCAAAAAGTCAATGTGGATCAGATCAAGGCAGCCATCGAAGATCAAGGATATGACGTAGTCTAATCATCGCAGGCTTAAACTGAACTTCCCTTTGCATGGAAAGGAATTCAACAGGTCTTTTCCATTAAATGAGTTCATTGTTTAAGCCTGATTTTCTGTCTTTTATATACCCCTTGGGGGTATTGGATGTGTAGGAATATTTCATAGAGAAAGGAGCTAACAACATGGATAAGTCATCAACAACGGAAAACGCAACAGTATCAGAACCCGTACCTTCACAGGAAGCGGCGGGATTGCAGACAACACTGCAAATTACAGGCATGACCTGTGCTGCCTGCTCTACCCGGATTGAGAAGGGTTTGTCCCGAATGGAAGGGGTCAATCAGGCGAATGTTAACCTCGCTATAGAACAAGCAACGGTATCCTATGATCCGAAGACAACGAACATCAATGCTTTGCGGGATAAGGTGGAGGCGCTTGGCTATGGTACAGTAACGGAATCCGTGGATCTGGACATTACAGGCATGACCTGTGCTGCTTGTTCTACTCGAATCGAAAAAGGTCTTTCCCGGTTGCCGGGTGTATCCCGTGCAAACGTGAACCTGGCGCTGGAAACGGGACATGTGGAATTTGCAGCAGGAGTACTGAAGGCAACCGATATTACGGCGAAGATCAAACAGCTCGGTTATGGAGCAGAGTTGCAGAAGACACAGGAAGATACCCAATCAGTGCGTGAGCGTGAATTACAGCGTAAAAAGTGGAAATGGATGATCTCCTCCCTGTTATCTTTGCCACTGCTTTGGGCCATGGTGGGTCACTTTTCATTTACCTCGTGGATCTGGGTACCGGATCTGTTCATGAACCCATGGTTCCAACTGGTGTTGGCAACGCCAGTACAGTTTGTGATTGGATGGCAATTCTATGTGGGAGCCTATAAAGCGCTCCGTAATGGCAGTGCCAATATGGATGTACTGGTTGCTTTGGGTACAAGTGCGGCTTTCTTCTACAGTCTGTATCTGACCCTGACCAGTGGCAATGCAGCTTCGACCATGATGGATCATGGTGGGACGGGAATGGCTACAGCAGCCATGCCAACCGTGGAGCTTTATTATGAGACGAGTGCAATTCTGATTACGTTGATCCTATTGGGAAAATGGTTTGAGGCCGTAGCCAAGGGACGTTCTTCTCAGGCAATCAAGAGCCTCATCGAACTGGCTCCGCGTGAAGCCAGAGTGATTCGTGATGGACAGGAGGTTATTGTACCGTCTGCGTATGTCGCGGTAGGTGATCTCGTTCTGGTAAAACCCGGAGACAGCATTCCTGTGGATGGCGTCGTGGAGGAGGGGCAGTCTTCTGTCGACGAATCCATGTTAAGCGGAGAGAGCCTGCCCGTGGATAAAAAACCAGGGGACGCCGTTACAGGCGCTACGCTGAACAAAATTGGAGTATTAAGACTGCGTGCGACCCGCGTGGGCTCGGACACGGCGTTATCGCAGATTATTAAAGTGGTTGAACAAGCGCAGGGTTCCAAGGCCCCTATTCAGCGGATTGCCGATGTGATCTCAGGTATCTTTGTTCCGATTGTTGTAGGCATCGCGGCAGTCACGTTCCTGATCTGGTATTTTTTCGCCAGTCCCGGTGACTTTGCCGGTTCGCTGGAGAAGGCGATTGCTGTACTTGTCATAGCCTGTCCTTGTGCGCTTGGACTCGCAACTCCAACGTCCATTATGGCTGGATCAGGGCGTGCGGCGGAATATGGTGTGTTGTTCAAAGGCGGCGAACATCTGGAATCGGCACAGCAGATCCAAACCGTTGTACTGGACAAAACAGGTACAGTTACCCAAGGCAAGCCCGTGCTTACGGATGTGGTGACGGCTCCAGAATGGACGGAAGCAGACCTGCTGCAACGGGTGGGAGCAGCAGAGCAGAGTTCGGAGCATCCATTGGCTGAGGCCATTGTAGAAGGAATCCGAGGTAAAGGTCTTGAGATAACCCAATCAGAGCAATTCGAGAACATACCGGGATATGGTGTGCGAGCTCGGGTTCAGGGACAAGAAATCCTGGTCGGGACACGCCGACTGCTTACGGATGCGAAGGTGAATGTCTCCGAGGAAACGATGCAACAGATGAATAACCTTGAGGAACAAGGACGCACAGCGATGCTGGTCGCCGTGGACGGTCAATGGGCTGGGGTTGTTGCGGTGGCGGATACCATCAAGGAAACTTCACGGGAAGCCATTCAGCGGCTTCATGCTATGGGAATTGATGTCATCATGATTACGGGAGACAATGAGCGGACAGCACGCGCTGTAGCTGAGCAAGCCGGAATTAATAAAGTTCTGGCTGAGGTACTGCCAGAGGGTAAAGCGGCAGAAGTGAAAAAACTTCAGGAGAGTGGCCTCAAGGTAGCGATGGTTGGAGATGGTATCAACGATGCTCCGGCCCTTGCTACAGCCGATATTGGTATGGCCATCGGAACCGGAACCGATGTAGCGATGGAAGCAGCGGATATTACGCTAATGCGCGGCGATCTGAACAGTATTGCAGATGCAATCGAGATGAGCCGGCGCACGATGGGCAATATCAAGCAAAACCTGTTCTGGGCACTTGGCTATAACGTGATTGGGATTCCAATTGCAGCAGTAGGCTTCCTAGCTCCTTGGTTGGCAGGTGCGGCCATGGCGTTCAGCTCTGTATCGGTTGTATTGAATTCGCTGCGTCTGCAACGGATGAAACTGAAAAGCAATGACTGATGTCCATTGAGGGACGTGATTCAACTTTGCATTATGCTCAAAAGTAAGCATAGGGTGCGGTCCGCTACGGCGGACCGTGCTTTTTTTGTTGAGGAAAGGTGTTTGAAATATGCTAAGGGAATGGTCCTTTCCTTGTTATTAGAAGGTGAGTATGTGAAGTGATGTCCTCTTATGAAATGGAATTCATTGTTTGCGAAACACATCTTAATCTTTCTGAACCTTTCAGAAATAGATTGACAATATAGACATATAGACTTAAAATTTAAAACGATCGTTTGATTTAAACAATCGTTTACATCAAATTCGAACTAATGAGTAATGGAGGACATCATTTATGTTGCAGGCTTTACGTATATTGTTGAAAAAACCGCCAGTAATTGTGGGGATCGTGACGGCACTTATGTTCCAAGTGATCTTCAGCGTGATCTGGATGACAGCATATTCCGGAGTGAATGACCGGATGAATGAATTGACGGTTGCCGTTGTCAATGAGGATGGAGAGCAGTCCAAGGGGATCGCAGATCGTATGGCTGAGACGCTTCCTTTTCATACCTTAACTAATCTGAGTGCTGCCGAAGCACTTGACCAGTTAAATCATCGCAAGATTCATATGGTGCTGAATATTCCTGCAGGGTTTAACGAGCTGATTCAGACAGCCGGTTCCACTGCTGAAATTAAGTACACCATTAACGAGGCGAACCCGGTTACGATAAAAAGCATGATGCAAGGTGTATCGCAAAGTGTGACGAACACGATTAACAAGCAAGCAACCGCTCAAGGTGTGCAAGCTGTGTTGACGGCTTCCGGAGCGCCTGCAGATCAGGCAGCTGAAGCTGCTGCCAACCTGACTACCCGCGTGGAAGGTACAACCACTTCCATTAATCCGGTTAACGGCATGAACAATCAGATGGTGCCGATGATGATGGTACTCGCTTCTTATGTGGGAGCCATGATTATGGGTATGAACCTGCAGACAGCGATGGGAATGCTGTCGGCTACTCACTCCCGCTGGACATTGTTCGGAGCCAGAGTGGTCATTAATCTGGGGTCTGCTCTTGTGGTTTCCCTGCTGGGATCATCACTGATTGTGTCGCTGGGCGGACAGATCGAGCAAGGATTTATCGCATTCTGGTTGTTCCAGGCGTTGTTCCTCTGCACGTTCATGTTCTTCTCCCAGTTCTTCCTGATCTGCTTTGGACCAGCGGGAAGTTTGTTCAACATCATTTCACTGTCGCTGCAACTGGTATCTTCCGGTGCAATGGTGCCACGTGAATTGCTGAACAGCTTCTACAGTGGTATTGGTCAGTATCTGCCAGCCACATATGCCGTTCAAGGTGTTCTGAGTGCTCAACTGGGCGGACCTGGAGTTCAATCCGCTGCTGGCTCAATTGCCATTGTATTGCTGGTTGCTGTAGCCCTCTCCCTGGTGGTGACGTTGTTGAAAAAACAACGCATGCCAGCTGGGGCACCAAGCCCGGCTCAAATGAACAGCTAATATTCCAGTCATCATGGTTGTTCTTCATAGGATATGATCAAGCACCCCGGTGATTTTCACCGGGGTGCTTGGTTTAATAGTAGGTTGAGGTGGCTAGCTTTGCAGAACCACAGGCGGCTCACCTTGCGCTTTGATGCACAAACTTTCATAATGAAACGATAGAGTAGTCTCGCTGCAGCCCGGTGAGCTGGAGCAAATGAATAGAACGGACAAGAGGAGCGGACGGAATGACGGAACCGGAATTGGATATAAAAACGAGGATTTTGCTTGCAGCCAAGAAGCTTTTTGCACAGCAGGGGTATGACGGGACGAGCGTTCGTCAAATCTGTGATGAGGCGGGTGCGAATGTATCGCTGGTCTCGTATCATTTTGGTGGAAAAGAAAAGGTGTTCGAAGCATTATTTGAGCACTTTTTTCCTGATCATATGATGAACGAGTTGGCTGAAGAGTCCATGTCCTCCCCCGTGGAGGGTATCCGACGAATCATAGGTGAAGTCGTAAAATTCACGATGACGGACCGGGAGATGAGCGATATTGTGCAGCTTGAAATTACACTGCGTACCCATCGCACAGCTACCGTGTTTCGTTTTTTGGACCCCGTCTGGACCAGAGTGAGAGAACTGCTGCAAGAAGGCAAGGAGCAGGGCGTGTTTCAGATCGAGTCCGTATCTTATGCGATGCTTCAGGTCATGGGTGTGGCTTTGGCGCACAAACGGGCTAAGAATTCGCGGTTTAGCTTTGAATATCAGGATATGAACACAGATGAGCTGGCTGAGCAAACCATTGAATTCGTACTACGAGGATTGGGAGTGAATAGCAATGAACGAAACCATTGAATTGATGATGAAGCACCGCTCTGTGCGGAAATTCAAGCCAGACCCGGTAAGTGAGGAGCAGCTGGCAGCAATCGTGGCGGCCGGGCAGATGGCTTCCTCTTCAAGTAGTGTGCAGGCCTATACTATAATTGCTGTTACCGAACAGGAGCAGAAGGCCAAATTGGCTGAATTGGCAGGCAATCAGTCTTACGTCAATGAATGCCCTGTGTTTCTCGTATGGTGTGCTGACCTTTATCGCCTGAGTGATGCTGCCAAGCGTCATTTGCCTGAAAAGGAATCCTATGAGGACTCCACTGAAAACTTTATGGTGGCCACAATTGATGTTGCACTCGCATCGCAAAATGCTGCGCTTGCAGCAGAGTCACTAGGTTTCGGAATTGTATATATTGGCGGGCTGCGCAACCGTATTGAGGAAGTGAGCGAAGTATTGGGTTTGCCCGACGGCGTCTATCCAGTATATGGAATGTGCATTGGTGTTGCTGATCAGGATACGGGTATTCGTCCGCGTCTACCACTGGATGCTGTCCTGCACCATGGCCGCTATAACGCCGAGCAGACTCTCAAAGGCGTCGAGAGCTATGACGAAACGACTGCTGCATACATGAAGGAGCGCACTCAAGGGGAACGTTCTACACCGTGGTCCGAAATGATGGCGAAACGCCTCACAGAACCGGTACGTCTACAGATGAAGCCATTCCTCGAAGGCAAAGGATTCTTGAAACGTTAAGTGTAAATTCAAAAGAAGTCAGTTCGGCAGATGCCGACTGACTTCTTTTTTTGCATACTATTTCTATTTAGTTGAGGAACCAGCACAAGAATGGATGCCAATTCGGAACTAAGGAAGACCGTAGAAGCGTTTCGTATTCTGATAAAAGAGACGCGCAGCCCGCTCCGTTCCCATACCGGTCACTTCACTCCACGCTTGAATGACCTGTCTGGTCATGGCAGGGTGCGTCATTCTTCCCTGAAAAGGTCCCTCGAAAGGCCAAGGTCCATCAGTCTCTGCCATAACCTGCTCGGAAGGATACTGGCGAGCTAATTCGCGAATTTCCTCTTCGTATATGATATCAGGTGTAAATGAGATGAAGTATCCGTTGTCAGCCATTCGCTGGACGGTCCGCTTGGAACCTTTGAACCAGTGAAAATGTGCCCGGCGATGATGATATTGCTCCAGCAGGTCACAGGCGATATCGGCATCTTCGTATACAGCGTGCAGCACAATCGGTTTACCGTGCCGTTTCGCTAGCTGGATAAATCGCTCCAACAGATCGATATAGCCGCTCTGATCAAAGCGTTGCCCTATCTGTTCGGCTTCCTGTCGGTTGTAATAAGGCAATCCAACTTCCCCAATCGCTGTGGCTTGTCCCATATGCTTTTCGATCCATTTGATAAATAGATCCTGCTCTGCCAGGGACGGAAGTGGCTGCTCGGGATGGAACCCAAAGGCCGGATATACGGTACGAGGGTATTGTGAAGCTAGTTCCAAGTTGGTCTGGGCAGAAGCCAGATTCATGGAAACGGCGATGACAGACTCAACCTGCTGGGATGGGAAGGAATGCAGCATCTCACGTTGTTCTTCAGGTGTATATTTGTCCAGGTGAAGATGAGCATCGATCAAGGGTGCAAAAGCGGTTGATTGCATGGATGGACCCCTCCTTTTTGTCTTTTACCAATGATACGCAGGGTAGTTTGTCTTGGATCACCCATTTTAGGGAAAAAATAACTCAAAAACCCGCACTATTTAGATAGGCGGGTTTTCTGCTGTTCTTCTCTCATCCACTGGGAAATCTGCCGTTTCCGTTCAAGAAAAGCAGATTCCTCCGTGATCGCTTCGCGACGTGGACGATCAAAGGGAACATCGACCTCGTGAAGTACAGCCGCAGGCCGATTTGATAAAACATAGATACGGTCCGCAAGCAATAATGCTTCCTCGATATTATGCGTAATGAACAGCACCGAGCGGCGGTTCTGTTCCCAGATATCGAGCAGCCAGCGCTGCATGTCGCTGCGGGTCAGTGCATCCAGCGCACTAAAAGGCTCGTCTAGCAGCATCAGCTCCTGCGGACTGAGCAGGGCGCGCAGAAAGGCAACCCGCTGCTGCATGCCGCCCGATAACATATGCGGATAGGCTTGTTCGAACCCAGCCAGTCCGACACTGCTCAGCCACTTCCGGGCATCTGCAAGCGCCTCTGCTCGGGGTGGTGCATCCGCAGACACTTCACCTGCAAGCAGCACATTGTCCTCAATGGTACGCCATGGGAAGAGGGCAGGCTGCTGCGGCATATAGCTAATCTTGCCGCGTTGTCCGGTGACATCCTGACCATTCATCAGGATTTGGCCCTCCTGAGGTTTCAGCAGACCGCCGATGATGTGAAACAGGGTGCTTTTGCCACAGCCGGAAGGGCCGACGATGGCTACGAATTCTCCTTGTTCCACGGCCAGGGACAGGCCCTCCAGAACGGGCAATGTGCTGCGTCGCTCTCGGAACGAAGCATTCACGTCTAATACTTCCAACGCTGGTGATGAATGATGTGCAGGTAAGGCCACGGTTCCATACTCAGGACTTCCACTACTCGTTGGAGTGGTTGCACCTTCATCCGGCGCAGCAGCTACCCGCTCGTTGTGTTCGGGTGTCATCTTGTCATCACTTCCTAACCTTTATATGGTGCATATTTCAAAGTTATCGCTTTTGTGGACGCCAGCGTACGAGCAGCTTCTCCAGTAGCGCAATGAGCAGGAAGAGCAGCAGACTCAATGCCACAATAATCATGATTGCCACGAAAAGACGATCCGTCCGATAGGCTGATTTTTGCAGCATCATATAATAACCGATGCCCTTATCTGCACCGATCCATTCGGCGATAATCGCACCCATGACGCTGTACGTAGCGGCAATTTTAATCCCCGAGAACACCGAGGGCAATGCATGTGGAAGTTCGAGCTTCCAGAAAATTTGGCCGCGTTTTGCACCAGCCATGCGCATATAGTTCATCATCGCCCCATCGGTGCGGGTCAACCCATCCATGGCAGCTACAGCCACCGGGAAGAAGCAGACCAGGATGATGGTAATCAGTTTGGGCAGCAGCCCAAATCCGAACCAGATCAGCAAGAGCGGAGCAAGCGCAATGGTCGGTATATTTTGACTAAGAATAAGTAATGGATAGAGTGCAGATTTCAAAAATGGAATCAAATGAAGCACCATCGCAATCAGTAATCCCACGAGCGTACCTGCTGCAAACCCTATCAATGTCAGCTGAATTGTTGCCGAAGCATGCATGCCAAGTCGCTCGGCCTGGGACGCTGCTTCATGGGCGATGTCCGAAGGCGCAGGCAGCATCCATTTCTCAATATGGAACAGGGAGACGGCTCCCTGCCATACCGCTATAAAGAGAATAACCGCCACAAAGGGCGGCCATACGCTTTTCCAATAGGCATGCATTAGCGATATTTCTCCGTCAGGGTGTCCATGCTGAAGCCGCTTGGGCTGTGGGCGATCTTGATCTGTGAGATGATGCTAGGGCTGCCGGCTTCCACGAGAACTTCGTGCATTTTGCGGACAACCTCGAGCAGTTCCTCCAGTTCTCCCTCCATCGTGGTATCCAGTGGATTAACCTGATATTTCAAGCCGGACTGCTGAATAACTTCAATGGCACGATCAACGTAAGGATAGGAATTTTCGCCATTTGGCGTTTTGGGAATGACTTGAATGCTAAGTAGTGTGCTTGCCATGAAAGATCACTTTTCCTTTCGGGTTAAGTTGCATGAGTTGAAGCCAGCTTTACACTTTACCACTCCGATTGCAGTACCCTCTTCCGATCGCTGTTATCCCCGAATTTTTTTGATTTCATTTTCCGCAAGGGGAAAATCCGGGGATAAAGGCGACCACTTCGTTTCTTCAGATGGGTTCTGTACTCTTCGTTCTGGTGTAAAAAAAGTTAAACTCAAACAATTTTTATTGGGGTAAGAACTCGTTTGTATATGCTTTGGATACATCTACCTGCTCATCGAGCAGTTTTTTGCTAAACATCCAATCCGTGTAGTTCTGCCATACTTCCTGCTTCTGCTCACCCCAGCGTGGTGCGTCATCCTGATATTTTGGACTCAGCCACTTCTGGCTTGCGAGTACAAGATCCTTATCCAGATCCGGTACGGCCTTGATCAGAATGTTAGCAGCGTCTTCGGGATGTTCAATCGCGTATTGATATCCTTCGGAAGTCGCTTTCAAGAACGCTTTAACCAACTCGGGATCGTTCTGAATCGTCTTTTCATTGGTAACGAGTACAGGTGTGTAGTAGTCCAGTGCTTCAGAATAATCTTTCACATATAACATGTCGATCGGTTCGCCGCGCAGTTCGGCTTCGATACCCGTCCACGCGTAGAAGATCCAGGCAAAGTCGATATCGCGTTTCACAGCGGTAAAGAAGTCTGCATCGCCCATGCTAATATTTTTTACTTTGGATACATCGGCGCCTTCGCCTTCCATAATGGACTGCATCACAGCTTCTTCCACCGGAGAGCCCCAGCCACCATAGGTTTTACCTTCAAAATCTTTGGGGGACTTGATGTTCCGATCCACCGGAGCGGCAAATCCGGACGTGTTATGCTGAATGACTGCAGCAATGGACACGAGCGGTACGCCCTGTGTGCGGGCCTGGGTCACACTCTCCTGATAACTTACGCCAAAAGGCACTTCGTTCGAAGCCACCATTGTATCCGCGCCTCCGGCACCTGGTTGTACAATCTCGACATTTAAGCCTTCAGCTTTGTAAAAACCTTGATCTACAGCCGCATACAGGCCGGTATGATTCGTATTTGGTGTCCAGTCCAGCACCACTTTAATGTCCTTGAGGGCTGCGTTTTCACCTTCATTGCTGTTTTCGGTGTTGCTGCTGCCATTTTCTCCTGAAGGTGCAGCTTCTTTGCCGCCACATGCGGCCACAGCCACGAGTAGTACGCACAAGAGCATTAGGCCCATCATTTTACGCCATCTCATCTTCATTTCTCTCCTTCATGTTGTCCGGCCAGTGGCACGGGGTACTCCTTGGCTTCATATCCAAGCTTCTTGCATAAATCGACAGATTTATACCAGCTATGATCCGGATGACGTCACTTTTTTTAGCTCTCTGGCTATATAAAAGAACATTAAAAAAAGCGCCCCGTTAATCCGGGACGCGTGCAGGCGTTAGAGATGTGGCACTCAGCAAAGAGGCTGGGCCAATTCGATATACTCCGATTCCTACGCTGGCATGATCCAGATCAGGTCTAAGGGTCAGTATCTTGGTGGGATACACTCTCAGCCGGCCTATTCCGACTCCCCTGGGAAACTATGAAGTTACGGGCATTACTAGGTGTAATTATAGGCCAGAGGCCCACGCATGTCCAGTCAGGAAATGGATAGGGGCACGTATGAATGAATCAAAGAGGCCATTATACATTCGTATAACGACCTCTCTAGATGTGTGATTTTCAACAATTATCGTGGCGAATCATATAAGGAAATCTGACTGAGTGCAAAAGCATCGGATTTCGGGTCATAGCCTACCTGTTTCTGAGTGGTTTCCAGATTCAATCGTTTAAACCGATTATTCGAGATCCCATGCAGTATGGTGAAGGGCTCCAGATCTGTAGTTGTAATTGCTTTGAACATCAAATCACACAAGTCAGCCGGACTAATATACGCGCTCATATCCCTTGCCTCCAGCGCGGGTCCATTCGGTTGGAAATCATCATATGCACCTATACGTATTGCTACACTTTGTATACCTTCGGTATATGCAAAATAGGAAGCGAGCGATTCACCAAAACATTTGCTAACCCCGTACAAATTCCGTGGGCGTGTCGGCATATCCGGATAGACTTGAGCATCAATGGGATACCCCTCAATCGTCTGTGCACTGCTTGCCAGAATGACTCTTCGTACACCCTGGTCTTTAGCTGCACGGAATACATTAAACGTGCCCTTGATATTGATGTCCAACAACGATTCATAGAATCCGGCATGCGGGGAAGGATCTCCCGCCAGATGTACAACCACATCCATGCCTTCGCAAGCGTGCTGACAGGCTTCGGGATCTGTCACATCAAGTGTCATGATCTCATGGCTTGTCCCTTGATACGTATGCAGTCTGTCGATATTCAAATCCGTTAGTCGCAGGTGAAATGCTTCTGACAAGTGTTGGGACAAGTCACGTCCAATTTTTCCGGCTGCGCCGGTAATTAAAATGTTCATAAATCAGCTCCAATTCTTAGCGCTGGAAGAACTCAATCCATTCCTTCTCGGGTCCATAGATGAAGAAATAACGGTAACCGTTAGGCAGTGTAATCATCTCTCCATCAATAAACTCGGCCTCAGTTGCCTTAATGCGGTTGTACTCAGACTCAAGGTCATCGACATGGATAGCAAAATGATGCACCGTACCTTCGGAAGGCAGCTTGTCGCTGTATCCCTGAATCAACTCAATCTCGGTCTCATCGCTTCCGTTGAAGCCGAGAAAGGCGAGCTGAATGACACCGTTGGTGTGGGTTACCCGATCTTTCAATTCAAGACCAACAATCTCCGTATAGAAACGCAGCGTGGTCTCTAGATCACGAACGGCAATGCCGACGTGGTCAATGCGCTTTTGAAAACTCATAATCCAAATCCTCCTTTATATGCAGTGAATCTTTTCTACCATTTTAAGGGATATCATAGGGCTGTACCACGAGGTTGTCAAATAAGATTTTAAGTTGGAAAAATTATAATTGTTCACAGAATGTTCACTTATGAGGAGGGGTTCGTCATCTCTATAATTACGAAGGTAAACAGAGAGGATGAGAGAATTGCCAACAACGAAGAAAGAACAGATTATTTTTGGAATGATGATGTGCACAGGAATGGTCATCGTCATGATGGCCTTCAATTTATGGCACAATGGGTTATTGAGCAAGATGTCCGCGCTTGAAATACTGCTTCAGTTCATATTGTGCTTTGTCATTGCATTTCTGGTGGAGTCTTTTATTGTCGGACCTGTAGCGAGAAAAATTGCATTTTCCTTACCTTTTGACAAGTCCAACAAAATCCTAGGCGTGCTCGCTATGTCATTTTTCATGGTCATTGGAATGGTTCTGATTATGTCCTTGTACGGAATGATTTCCGCTTATCTTGCGAATCAGTTAAATGGAGCATCCGTACTAAGTACGTATCTTCATACGATTGCTCGTAATTTTAGCCTGGCGCTTCCTTACCAAATTATTATTCTGGGACCACTCGTTCGATATGTATTCGGTAAATTCATTAAGGATAAAGGGAGTGTAGTCCCTACAACCTAAATAACGTTAGTTCCGATTTAGAGCATCTGAAAGTATTTCCTGGGCAATCGTCCACTGCACTAAGATAAAGAAGTAATTGTTATTTTCAAATCAAAAAAGACCTCGTAGCATTCACGCTACGAAGCCTATCTTTTTACCAGCTATGATTAATGAAATTTAATTTATCTTCTGTTCGGTAGATATTACGATGCTGAACTCACAGTATGCCTGCGCTGCCATTGATACGCGATCACGCTGATAATCAGCAGACCAACTGCAAAAATGGCAAGCATCCACGCCGACTGGTTAACTTCCAGATGGTCCAAACTCCAGCCTGTAACCAAAGGTAGAATGGCACCACCAACACCACCTGATGCAATCAGGATGCTGGGCGTTGATTCTTCTGTTCCAGGCAGCATTTTGCTGGCGAAGACGAGGGCAATGGAGAACACGCCCGATAGTGCGAGTCCGAGCAACAGGATGATCAGAAATGCCGACCAGATCTGGTTGGTAAAAGGAAAGATCATCAGCAGTACAACTGCTGCAAGGCAACTGTACAGAACGTAGACGCGATATTGGAATTTCTCCGCAATATATCCGGCAAACAGTCGTCCAACAGACATGGCGATCCAGAAGCAGGTAACACTAAGCGCGGCACCTGCTTCCTTCATGTTCATTTTCTCAATCAGAATGGCTGGCATGAAGTTGGCAAGGCTCATTTCGGTGCCGACATAGAGAAAGAAAAATAGAACAAATAAAGACAGAAGAGCCAAATTACGGCCGTGATAGGTTGAACGAGTTGGTTTAATGTCTTCAGGATTCGTTCCATTTGGCGATTCAGCAGCGTGAGTGTGTACAGGAGTCTGGTCTGAGCTGCGTCGACTGAGCTCGTTGTCCAGCTCACCGAATGAACTTTTGGCCCAGAAGATAAAAGTCATCGCTGCACAGACGGCAACCACGAGGAACGACAAGCGCCAGTACCCGGCAGAAATCAGACCGCTGGCAATGAGAGGCATGACCATGGCGCCGATACCAAATAACACTTCAAGTCGGCTCATGGCAACCGCCGTATTATCTTTAATTGCAGCAATGATGATTGTACCGATGACAGCTTCTATCATACCGAATCCGAATCCGGCTGCAGGTGCAATGACGAACATCCAGCCCCAAGGAGGCAGCAGCATATAGGATAACTCTGCAATGCAGAGCAGAGCTGCGGCAATTAATAGACCGCCTCGTTTCCCGAAGCGTTTATTCAACCACGGAGATAACAATACACCACCCAGGAACCCGGCAAATTGGGCAAATATCAGTGTGCCTCCCTGACTATAATCCTTGCCATAATGTTCAAGAGCAACGGGTAGGATGGAGCCGAGAACCACATGGGCAAGTCCGATGAGGAAATAGGACAAGCATCCAATCCAAAGCAATTTTTTCATGAAGAAAAACTCCTTCTAGATATTATGTTATGTAGTAAGTCTGCCATTCAGGAGTATTTCCTAAAAACAAACAATCTCTATCATAACAGGACATGTAAGGGTATGCACGGATAACTTGCAATGGAGGCTAAAGTTCGTATATACTGAAAAACAACAATTACAGATCGGACCATGCCGTTGAAGAGCATCCAACTCGGAGGCGTTTTCGCCAGGGGAGCGTTATTCCCCAAGTTAACCGGAACCGCCCGTTATCGCGGACCAAGAGGCTGAACCAGAATATTCTGGTTTGGCAAGTTGGGTGGCACCGCGAGCAGAGCGCTCCTCGTCCCAAGGGATGAGGGCGCTCTTTGTATTTTTACAGCCAAAGGAGACGGTGACCATGTTGGAAATGAAGTGGATTCGGGAGCATGCAGAAGAGGTGCAAGCTGCGGCAGTTGGCAAGAGAATGAATATCAGTATTCGCGAATTGTTGGAACGGGACGAAGAGCGCAGAGCACTTTTACTGGAAACGGAAGAAGGACGTAGAGTACGTAATTCGTTATCTGCAGATATTGGCAGACTGATGCAAGCTGGTGAGCGTGAACAGGCCGAGGGTTTAAGGGAACAGGTGAAACAGCTGAATGGTCAGTTAGAGCAAGTTGAAGCCAAGCTTGCCGTTGTGCAAGAGGAAGTGACAAGGCTGCAATGGTTGGTACCCAATGTTGTATCGCCAGACACGCCAGTGGGTGCATCGGATGAGGATAATGTGGAGCTGAGACGTGTGGGTGAGCTGCCGGTATTCGATTATGAGGCCAAGGATCACGTGGAACTTGGTGAACGGCATGATCTAATCGACATCCCACGTGGGGTGAAAATCGGCGGAACACGAAGCTATGTGCTCAAAGGAGCAGGGCTGCTCCTGCACCGGGCTGTACAGCAACTTGCGCTTGATCTGCTGTTGAAGCATGGATTTACGCCAATGGAAGTTCCTCTGATGGTGAGGGAGAATACACTCTTGAACACGGGGTTCTTCCCCACAGGACGGGATCAGGTCTATGAATTAGTAGGCGAGAACAAGTGGCTGGTGGGAACATCGGAAGTGCCGCTGGTTTCGTATTATGCGGATGAGATTGTGGATGTGCAGGAGCCAATCAAGCTGGCTGCTACATCGACGTGTTTCCGCAGTGAGGTTGGCTCAGGCGGGCGGGATGTACGCGGATTGTACCGGGTACATCAATTTGCCAAAGTGGAACAAGTCATTCTCTGTGCACCGGATGCGGAAGAATCGGAGCGAATGCTGCAGGAAATTACGGGACACGCCGAGGAATTACTGCAATTGCTGGAACTGCCTTATCGAGTGGTGGCTGTGTGTACAGGGGATATGTCGCAGAAAACGTACAAACAGTACGATATTGAGACCTGGATGCCAAGCCGCAGTGCTTACGGGGAAACACATTCGTCGTCGAATCTGCATGATTTCCAGGCTCGGCGTTCGAATATTCGTTGTCGCGATGGCCAAGGTAAGCTTGCATACTGCCATACGTTGAACAATACGGCTGTGGCTTCGCCACGTATTCTGATTCCATTGCTGGAAAATCATCAGCAGGCGGATGGACGCATTCGTATTCCAGCCGCACTTCAGCCTTATATGGGCGGTGCCGAATATTTGATTTTGCCGGACCAGGATGAAGAGGTTTAAAAGGAATTACAAGCTGTGTTGAGAAACAAAAGGGAACCCTGTTTTGGGGTTTCTTTTTGTTTTACCTGTGATTTTGGGACCAGTGAAGGTGGGCAGCGTTTTTTATGCTACGGTTACCATAGTACAGGAATGTGGGAAATGGCCAACCAGACGGGTATGTCACACAGCTGTAACGTACAGATTGTATAGTAGAATGCAGTTTGGAAAGGAGGCTCAGATATGAACCTGCTACTCGCGGATGATGAGCCGTTGATGCTGCAAATATTAAAAGCCTATTTCGTTAAAGAGGGCTTTCAGGTGTTTTTAGCCGAGGATGGGGAAGCAGCCCTGAATCTCTTTTATAATAATCAAATCGATTTGGCGGTTTTGGATTGGATGATGCCAGGACGCAGCGGTGTTGAGGTGTGCCGGGAAATCAAGCGTACGAGTCGTGCGAAGGTACTGCTGCTGACAGCCAAAGGGGAATCGGATGATGAATTTGTTGCCTTGAAGGCCGGGGCGGATGATTATCTGCGCAAGCCGTTTGATTCGCGTATCCTGCTATTGCGTGTAAAGAAGCTGCTGCAACTTTCCTCCAAAATCATTGTGGGAGAACTGACTGTCGATCTGGAAGGCCAGAAGGTTTACCGTCGTGGAGTGGATGTAGGGGCTACCCATAAGGAATTCGAATTAATGAAGGTTCTGGGAATGAATAAGGGGCAGATCGTAACCCGTAAAATATTGCTGGATCAGGTGTGGGGTTTCGATTACTTCGGCGAGGAGCGTACGGTAGACACTCATATCCGCAGACTGCGTGAGAAAGTTGGAGAAGATTCAATCAAAACGTACCGGGGAATGGGCTATTGCCTAGAGGATCAAGATGAGTAAACTGACCCGTAAACTGCTCGTGCGCATAATCAGTGCATTGTGTGTTGTCTTCTTCCTATCCTTTATCGTCAATACGTTTTTCCTGCCTAGCTATTTTTTGTATCAGAAAAAGCAGAAGTTGGCCGAGTTAACGACTGAAATCTCTGCTTCAGAACATGGCGATCAGCTATCACGGATTGAGAGTCTTGAAACGCAATACGAGGTCGCTATCGCTTATGCATCGTTGAAGGATAGTGTGAATGATATTAACGATCAATTGTTATTTCAATATAACCGCAAGGGAATTGCCCTTAGTAAATTTTGGCTGACAGAAGAGAGTATCTCTGCGCTGCGTGAGGGTGCCCGGGTTAATAAATTCTATGATCAGACCAAGCTGAAATCAAGCTTTCTCGTGAACTTTGTGAAGGTGGGGGATTCCGTGTTTGCTGTCGGCGAATCCATCTCCCATTCATCGGAGACGATTCGAATCATTAATCAGTTCAATGCGTACATATGGCTCGGTATGCTGCTGTTGCTTATCCTGCTTTCCGTGCTGTATACCGCCCGGATCGTTAAACCGCTCGCAAAGCTAAGCGAAACGGCTGAAGCCATTTCCAATTTATCGTTTACGAAGGTTGATATAAAGACAGGTGATGAGATTGAGTCTTTAGGGCGTAGCATCAATGTGATGAGCGACAAATTACAGCAGGCGCAACATTCTTTGGAGATAAAAAATGCCAATCTGCGAACGTTCATCTCGGATATCTCGCATGAGTTGAAAACACCGCTTTCCCTGATTCGAGTTTATGCCTCTGGTATTCAGGATGGCTTAGATGACGGAACCTATGCTGGAGTAATTCAGCAACAGAGCGAAGAGCTGGCTGGTTTAATTGACCGTCTGTTGGAGTTATCCCGTCTGCAGGCCGAAATATACGATTTTGAACCCGTTGATCTTCGTCAATTGCTCACGGAGACCCTTCATACCTATGAAACCGTATTTCAGCAGCATGGCTTGCATGTGGAAGTGGAGGATCGATGGACTGCCGAGACATGGGTGCTGGCTGATCGACGGAAGCTGGAGTCTGTTCTGCACAATTGGATGACCAACGCGGTGAAATATACAAGCGGTGACCGAATAACCATTACCCTTGAACTGAAAGGGGAAGCGGCACATTTCGGTATCGCCAATGAAACGGATAAGGAAGAGCATGAACAGTGGGATCAGGTTTGGGAGCCTTTCTATGTAATGGATAGTTCGCGCAGCAAAAAGTTTAGCGGGACGGGTCTGGGCTTGTCTATTGCCCGGACGATTCTGGAGAATCACCATGCCGACTATGGCCTTAGCGTAGCCGATGGAGAAGTTATGTTTTATTTTTCTTTACCTTTAATACAACGTTAATGAAGGAGCCGCCATGCAAATGGTGGTTTTTTTGTGTGAGAAGCAACCTGAATTAGAGCCTTTTTCATGTTGGGGAAAGCCAATTGTTCCCCTGTCATACTGATGTAACACAATTGCCTTAGGATAGGCCTATCACCAAATCAGAACTTAATTCATGGAGGGATATCCGATGTTCAATAAAACCTTTTTAATAACGGGAGGCACAGGCTCATGGGGAGAAGAGTTGGTCAAACAATTGCTCGTTCAGGAGCCGAAAGAGGTTCGTATTTTCTCACGAAATGAATCTCTTCAGGCTCAGATGAGACAAACCATCTCTGACCCGAGAGTGAAGTTTGTACTGGGGGATATCAGAGACCGATGGGAGCTGGCAGGTGCCTGTAAGGATGTAGATTATGTCTTTCATCTTGCGGCGCTTAAACATGTTCCGGTCTGTGAGGACCAACCGGATTGTGCGGTCAAAACCAATATAACCGGAACGCAGAACGTCATTGATGCTGCAATCGAGAATGGTGTGCGGAAGGTGGTATATGTCTCTACGGACAAAGCAGCGAATCCTTCCAGCATGTACGGGATGACCAAAGCCATTGGGGAAAAATTGATCTTATTAGCTGACAGTCGTTCCGCTACAAGCTTTGCTTGTGTACGAAGCGGGAATGTTCTTGGATCCACAGGCAGCGTAGTACCGTTATTCAAACGCCAGCTTGAGTTGAAGCAGCCACTCAGCGTTACCGATTCCAGAATGACACGTTTTTTTCTTCCCCTTGGAGACGCCGTGGAAATTCTCCTGTCGGCCATGGAGCAATGCGAGGGCGGCGAGATTATTGTACCCCGAATGCCATCCTGCAAAATAACGGATATCGCACAGGTTTTGGCAGAGGATGCTGGGCAAAAGCATGTTCCGATACATTTCATCGGTGCCCGTCCGGGAGAACGGCTTTATGAAACGCTGATTTCAGATTGGGAAAACGTTAAGGAAGTGGAAGAGGAGAAGTCCTACTTTGTTGTCACCGCCTCATCTTCAACCAAATTAACGGATAAAGAAGGTTGTGAGACATCTGTTCTTCCTGGCAGAGGATACCATTCGGAAGATGTCATCATGACCAAGGCAGAGGTTCGCGACATGCTGTGGAGAGGGGGATTTCTGTGTTCAAGCGGAGGATCATATTTACAGGAGGCGGCTCCGCCGGTCATGTAACAGCTAACCTCATTCTGATCTCCAGATTGCTTCAGGAGCAATGGGAAATTCATTATATCGGTTCCAAGCATGGCATCGAGCGCCAATTAATCGGCAAAATCCCGGCTGTTCATTATCATGCGGTTGCAACAGGCAAGCTGAGAAGATATTGGGCGTGGGCGAATATTTCCGATGTGTTCAAAATTATACTTGGAGTGCTGCAGGCTTATCTGCTCATTTTACGAATTAAACCACATGTATGCTTTTCGTTAGGGGGATTCGTGGCTGTTCCTGCTGTAGTGGGTGCCGGGTGGAATCGGGTTCCGGTGCTGATTCTGGAGCCGGATCTTCATCCGGGACTGGCCAACAGGCTGTCACGGCGATACGCCCAAATGATGTGTACTACGTTTATGGATACAGCGACATTCGCTTCCTCTAAGGAGTCAGACAAGACGATGTACGTGGGACCTGTAATTCGGGAGGAGTTGAAGCTTGGCAGCCGAGCACGGGGGATTCATTTTTGCCGATTTGTCTCCGACAGACCTATTCTGTTAATTATGGGTGGCAGTCAGGGTTCGGAAAAGCTTAATCAAATGGTACTTGAAACACTGCCAGAGCTGCTCAAGCGGTATCAAATCATTCATATATGTGGTACAGGTAAATTGAACTCATCCTTCCCACATTTTGCAGGCTACAAGGCATTTGAATACGTGCATGAAGAACTTGCGGATCTAATGGCTATGGCGGATATAGTTGTGTCACGTGCTGGCTCCAATGCGATACATGAGTGGCTGTTGCTCCGCAAGCCAATGCTCCTGATTCCCCATGCCAACGGCGGATCTCTTGTTGGACAGACGCTGAACGCGAAGTATTTTCAGGAGCGAGGTTATGCAAGAGTTCTCCAGGAAGAAGAGCTGTCTTCTCAGACATTCCTGCGAAATATTGACCTTGTATATAAGGAGAGAGATCATATGGTGGGTCATATGAAGGCGAGTGGAACGGACAACGCCGTTGACAAGGTTCTGCAGCTTATTCACACAACGGTTTCTTCGGTAGAAAGAGCTGAACATGAGTAAAAGATTTCCCGAACTGCTGCTGGTCATGTTCTTTTTGCTCATCGTATCTATCCTGATTATCTCTAAACGTTTATTGTATTGAACTATATAAGTTGAACTAAAGATTTTACACTGAACACTCCGATAACAGAATAACCTTCCAATCGCTGTTATCCCCAGATTTTTTAAATTCCCTTTTCTCAAGGGGAAAATCCGGTGATAAGCCTATGCTTACGACGTAGCTTTCTTTCAGAAAGCTTTCAGGCGAACGCTTCGCTTTTCCAGGTTTTTTCTGTCCTCTCCGTTTCTGTGTAAATGAATAGTTCAATTTATATAGGATTGCAGTCCATTACAATTCCGTTCTTCTTCTGAATAAAGAGGCTTTCTTCAGTCACTTCCTAATGACATGCAGAATGCCTCTACTTATTTGGGATATTCACTTTTATGTAATGAGTTTCCGATATAATATAATAGAAGTAAAATATTGGATTACAGGAGATGAAGATTGCAATGAATGGAATGAAATTAGCAATACGAGGCACCTTGGCCTTTATTTTAGTATTGGCAGTACTGGCTCCTTCGCTTGCCCTAGCAGCCACGGGTGACGTGACATCTATCGAGATTACCAACAGTAGTCCGCAACAGATGAGTGTTACCCAGACAACTACGCTTCAGGTGATGGCGGTTATTGAAGGGTTTGATAACAAGCAGGATGTTACGGGAGGCGTCACATGGTCCACGAGTAATGAAGCTGTTGCCACCATTATTAAAGGCAAAGTGAAGGCTGTGGCAGCGGGAGAAGCGACGATATACGCACAGGTAGATGGCGCCAAAGCGCAATTGGTGGTTAAGGTTCAGGATAAAATTAAAAGTATCAAAGCTTCGCCTAGTTCCTATAATTTTGTCAAAGGTAGTGAAAGTACGCTGCCCAAAGTAAGCATTGTGCGTGCAAACGGCAAGGAAGAAGACGTCACATCCGAGATTGTATGGACGGTATCGAGTGCTTCCGCTGTGCTGGAGAGTGGTAAAATCAAAGGAATTACGCCTGGCAGAGTGCTGTTACAAGGCAAATATGGCTCAGAGACGGTTAAAGTTCCCGTAGCGATCACGGACGAGATTACCAAAGTCGAAGTAACTCCTGCTGTCATGCAGCTGAATATTAAGAAATCGAAAGCGTTGAAGGTAATCGGTACATATGCCAATGGGAAAACGATTAATCTTTCGAAACAGGTAACGTGGACCTCTTCCAACAATAATGTAGCCATCGTCAAGAATGGTACAGTCAAAACACTGACGGAAGGACAAGCTACCTTGACAGGAACTTATCAAAATCAGACAATAAAGGCAGAGGTTACCGTTGTTCCTTTGCTCAAAAAACTGATCACAGGCCAGAAAACACTCATTTTATCGCCACAGGCAAGTACAACACTGAGTGTGATGGCGCAGTATGATACAGGCAAAACCACGATTGTAACGAGCAGTGCCGTATGGAGCAGCACCAAACCAAGTGTAGCCACAGTAACGGGCGGCAAGATTGTGGCCGTGGGTAAAGGCAAAACATCCATCACTGCCAAGTGGGGCAATAAAAAAGTTACTATACCGGTAACGGTAAAATAAAGTTTCAACAAATGAAGCATATCAAATGAAATAAATTCATCATCGTGAACAGAAACAGATGGGGCGTAGACATACGCCCCTTTTAAGTATAAAAAATTGGATGTGATGAAAACTGAATTCTTCAATTATAAGCTCAGATACCAATCTCAGTGGATTGGCTTACATGAAGTATCTTCTTCTGACCCTACTTTCGATACTGACACTTGGGATGATTGCCACAGTTGAGGACGCGAAGAAACGATCCCATACGAAGTACCTGGAACAATACCGATTAAAATTTAGTCCTGCAAAGGAGGAAGCATCTGAATGATAGATCATCTGCAACCGGAAAATTGGCCTGCGTGGGCGACAGAATCGGTAGAGATTGTTGAGGCCAATCCTATGTGGAGCCTACAGGCTCAGGAAGAGATTCGCCAGCTCAGAGAACTATTACAGCAACTCAATATTCATCGATTTGAACATATCGGAAGCACGTCGATTCCAGGATTGCCCGCCAAGCCCATTATTGATTTGATGGGAGAGGTGCAGTCATGGGAGGACATGGACATGATTGCCGATCAGCTGAATCCGGTAGGCTGGAACTACGTTCCACCTGAACTGGATGGTCGGGAATATAGACGTTTCTGGGTCAGAGTGAAGGATGGCAAGAGGGCTGTACATCTTCATCTGATGCGCCCAGGCCAGGAACGTTGGGATCGCCAAATCCAGTTCCGGGATGTGCTGAGACAGCGTCCGGATCTGGTAGAGGTTTACGCAGCTTTGAAAGCTAAACTTGCTGATGAGAATAAGGACGACAGGGAAGCGTATACCGCTGCCAAAACGGAATTTATTTTACAAGTGCTTGATGAAGGCATTTGATTGATGATGAAGGCATTTTTCAAAGAGAGGCTGATTTATTTCATCGCAGTGAACATAACCATGGCGGCAGGGTTGGCATCCAGACAATATGGTGAACTTTTACCGGATTTTGTGCATGAGCATTTCGGTGATGCCTTGTGGGCAGCGATGATCTATTTTGGGGTACGCATGATTTGGATTAATCGCAGCAAAGAGTTGGCGCTGATCGTGAGCCTGATTTTTAGCTGGGCCATTGAATGTTCGCAAATGATTCAGATATCTTGGTTGAACGAAGTGCGTTCCACGGTGCTGGGTGCGCTTATTTTGGGACGTGGATTTCTGGTGATGGATCTGCTGAGGTATGCTGTTGGCATTCTGTGTGTGTATGGGATGGATCGTTATTTCCTGAGAAATAAGAAGGCTAGATAATGGGGAGGGGCTTAAGTGAATGTAGAGAAGCTTTTTACGGAATCACCCGAATTTGAGACAAAGCGTTTGGTACTGAGACGTCTTACGCTCAACGACCTCGATGATTATTTTATGTTTGCCTCCGATCCGAAAGTGAGTCAGCAAAGTTTGTGGAACTGTCATGAGACGTTGGATGACTCCGTTCAATATATTCAAAGAGTGTTAGATAATTATGAGAAGAAAACGGTCTATATATGGGCCTTTATTCTGAAGGAAACGGGGAAGCTGATCGGGCGAGGTGGCATTTTTCATCTGAATGAATCCATGCAAAGTGCTGAACTGGGGTACGCGATTGCCAGCAGTTGTTGGGGCAAAGGCCTCGCAGCAGAAGCGATGCAGCCGATTGTTGAATATTGTTTTCAGGAATTGGATTGCAATCGGCTGGAGGGGACATGCAATGCAGGCAACATCGGCTCTGCACGAGTGATGGAGAAGATGGGCATGTCGTATGAAGGTTTGCTGCGTAAACAGTTGAAGATCAAAGGTGTGTTTACAGATCAAAAATTGTACTCCCGTATCCGGGATGATCTATAATACTTCCAATGACGTACAGGATACATAGAAGAAATTGAAGGAGGCGGAACAATGATCTACAGTATTATTTCCCGAGCGGTATGGGAGCAGGTATCCAAGCAGAGCGTGTATGCACCGGATAGCCTGGAGACGGACGGTTTCATTCATTGTTCCACTAAAGAACAGATTCCATGGGTAGCGGCTCAATTTTATCAAGGACGTACGGATTTGTTATTGATTGGTATTGATGAGAGGGCCTTGAAGCCGGAACTGGTGTATGAGGACCTGTATGAGTTGAATGAACTATTTCCACATATTTATGGTGAACTTAATTTGGATGCTGTACGGAAAGTCATTTCCTTTGAACCGAATGAGGACGGGACGTTTTCTTTTCCTGAATAAAGACATTTTGCGAAGGGTTGTGAACGTGTGGATATGAATCAGGTATTTCTGGATACAGCCGAGAAGCAATTTTTGTATTACAAACAGCTTGGTGAAAAGGCCATGGAGCAACTGGAATCTGAGCAACTATTTCAATCCTGGAATGAAGATGCCAACAGTATTGCAGTTATTGTGAAGCATCTATGGGGCAATATGCTGTCCCGTTGGACGGATGTACTGACAACCGATGGAGAAAAGCCATGGCGTGAACGTGATGCGGAATTTGTGAATGATATTTCGACTCGGGAAGAGCTGCTCGCCAAATGGGAGGAAGGCTGGAACTGTCTACTTGGAGCCATTCGTTCTTTTACACCGGAGCAACTGTCTCATATTATATATATCCGCAATGAAGGACATACCGTCATGGAAGCAATTATCCGGCAATTGGCGCATTACCCCTATCATGTGGGGCAGATTATTTATGCAGCCAAAATGCTCAAAGAAACCACATGGAACAGTCTTTCCATTCCGAGAAACGGTTCTAGTCAATATAATGGTGGCAAATTTGCCAAGCCGAAGGCACGAAAACATTTTACAGATGATGAATTACGCATAGAAAAAGGTAAAGGTGAGGAACAGCAATGACACAGATCGCATTGATTCGCCATGGAAGCACGGCATGGAATAAGGAAAAACGTTCACAGGGACAAACGGATAATCCACTGGATCAGGAAGGAAGAGAACAGGCACTATTGCTTGCTGCGAGACTGAGTGAGGAAACGTGGGATGCCATCTATGCGAGTGACCTGGAGCGTGCAAGTGAGACGGCTCGCATCATTGGCGACCGTTTAGGAATACAGGAGATTCATTTGGACCCGAGGTTGCGTGAAATGGGCGGTGGGCAGGTGGAGGGTACGACCGAAGCTGAACGAGTTGCCCAATGGGGAGCGGATTGGAACACTCTGGATTTAGGCCGGGAACTTGCGGATGCAGGTACGATTCGGGGCAGTGCCGCGATAGAAGATATTGTACGACAGCATCCCAATGGAAGAGTGATCGTTGTCAGCCATGGCGCTATTCTCCGTAATACACTGCGAGGTCTGGTGCCTGAACTTGATGTGAGTGCAAAGCTGTCCAACACGTCGATTACCCGGATTTCTTGGGAAACGAATTCTTGGCAATGCGAGCTATACAATTGCAGCGTGCATCTGAATTCCTCCAAGGAGTTGTGATCGATGGATGCTCTGGCATTAAAACAGAAATTGCGGCAGATTCAGTCGGCTAACCTATCTGCCCATGAAGTGGAACATCCTTACGAATTGGCTCTTCATATGATGCAGCATATAGGCAGTCCAGACCCGGTTCTGCGGGATGAACTGATCTATGATACGTTTGCCACCTGGATTGGACAGGGTGTATTTTCGGAAGAACAGCTTAGTCAGCTGTTACAGATGGCGCTGGATGATCAGCACCTTTTTCATGGAATCGGAGAACAAGGCACGGACAGTGTGTTTACCCGAACCTTCTCTGTGCTGCTCCTACCTCCCATTCTGAGTGTAGATCGTCAGCGGCCTTTTCTGAAAAAGGAAGATATAGAGGTTATTCATCATCGGTTGACCACGTATCTGGAGCGTGAAAAAGATGTTCGTGGCTATACCGATGATAAGGGCTGGGCGCACGCACCGGCACACGCGGCAGATGCGGTTGAAGATCTTGCACAGTCTCCTTATATGGAGCGGGCCGCCTTGCGGGAGCTTTTGCATGCGCTCACTGTGAAAATTACCGAATCAAGTGTAGTCTATATCCATGATGAGGATCAACGGATTGCTCATGCAGTGGTCACCATCCTTGGTCGCAATCTGCTGGAGCAAAACGATATTTCGTCTTGGATCGATTCACTGAATCCAAACGATAAGACGGAGGGGAAATCGCTTCTGGAGATCAGCCAGATGAGCTTGAATGTGCGCGTTTTTCTGCAGACGCTCTATCTTGCCATACGGACCGAAGAAGCAGAGCCCTTTCCCGCTGTTCGTTCACTTGTTTTGCAGGCTTTGGAGAAAAAATGATCAAGGGACTATAAACTTGTGGAGAAGGAGGGTGATAGCATGACTGAACTGTCGTATTCATGGACTGAGGATGTGCTGTCTCCTTTGGGCGAAACAGGGGTTATGATCCGTTGTGGGGACACGATATCCGAAGCGGTGCACCGGAGGGTGATGTCGGTATGTACTTTGCTGGAAAAGAGCCAACTACCGGGCATCTTGGAGTGGTTACCTTCGTTTGCATCGGTAACGCTATTCTATGATCCGTTGATTTCCCCGTACCACGAGGTATGCGGAAGGCTGCTTCATGAGTTGAACAAGATGCAAGAGGCAACGCTGGCTGAACCCAGAACGATCATTATTCCCGTATGTTATGGTGGTGAATTGGGTCCTGATCTGGAATATGTCGCTACTGAACATGGGCTTACGCCAGATGAGGTCATAGCTATTCATACATCCGGAGATTACCTGGTTCACATGATCGGATTCGCGCCGGGTTTTCCTTATTTGGGCGGATTATCGGAGAAGATCGCTACGCCCAGACGACCTACACCTCGGCTTCGAGTTGAGGCGGGAACGGTGGGCATTGGTGGCAAACAAACGGGAGTTTATCCGGTGACGACTCCCGGCGGATGGCAATGTATCGGCCGCACACCGCTGGCGCTATTTCGTCCGATGGAAAATCTACCAAGCCTGCTGGCAGCAGGGGATCGGGTTCGTTTTGCATCGATATCTCTTCAGGAGTATCTGGAACAAAAGGAGGGCGAGCGATGAGTATTGAAGTCATTCGCCCAGGTTTGTTATCCACCGTTCAGGACGAAGGAAGAATGGGATTTCGCCGGTATGGAATTCATCCGGGCGGGGTTATGGATACCTTTGCGGCCAGAGCAGCCAATGCACTGGTTGGGAATTCCCGTGATGCTGCTGTGCTGGAGATGACGATTACGGGACCGGAGCTTCGTTTCCATGAAAATCGGCTGATCTCTTTATGTGGTGCGGATCTGACAGCAACTGTGGATGATCTGCCTGTTCCACTATGGCGTCCGGTCGTGTTGCTTGCTGGAAGTGTGCTGAGATTTGGACGATGCCGTTCCGGTTTGCGGTCTTATATGGCGATTGCTGGTGGAATCGCTGTACCTGAGATCATGGGCAGTAGAAGCACGGATCTCAAGACAGGTTTTGGTGGGTTTGAAGGCCGTGCCTTGAAGGTGGGAGACAGGTTGTCTGCGGGAGAAGCCTCTCGGGAAGCGCAAGCGGCGTTGCATGGATTGATAGTAGAAGCTGAAAAGAATAACTGGCGGATGCATGCACCTGCCTGGTATTTGTCCAGCAGGGAATGGCCCGCCTACCATGCTGAACCTGTTATTCGTGTCATGCCGGGCAAAGACAGCGCAGAGTTTAATGAAGATAGTCTGGAACGATTCCATAAAGAACGATATGTGATCTCTCCTCAATCGGATCGGATGGGTTATCGATTGGAGGGTGCAAAGCTAGAACTCGTTCAACCGATGGATCGGCTGTCCGAAGCCGTCACCTATGGTACAGTTCAGGTGCCAGCAGATGGTCAGCCCATCATATTGATGGCCGATCATCAGACTATCGGGGGCTATCCTGTGATCGCACAGGTGGCACGAGTAGATTTGCCGATACTGGCACAGGCAAAGCCAGGGGATCGGGTTACTTTTGAACGGATTACATATGAAGAAGCACGGCAGCTATTCCTGGAACAGGAGTTGGAGTGGCGACTAACCGATCAGCTGATTCGCAGGAGATTGGCAGAAATGGGGGACCATCAATGAACACGGTGGATATCAACTGTGACCTTGGCGAAAGTTACGGGGTGTACCGGATGGCGTCGGATGAGTCGATTCTGCCGCTAATCACTTCAGCCAACATCGCTTGTGGATTTCATGCGGGTGACCCGGCAACGATGCGGCAAACCGTACAGCAAGCATTAGAGCATCAGGTTGCCATCGGCGCCCATCCCGGTCTGCCGGATTTGCAGGGTTTTGGCAGAAGACGTATGGATATTACACCACGGGAAGCCTATGACATGGTTGTGTATCAGATTGGTGCGCTGGATGCTTTTGTCCGTTCATACGGGGGGCGTATGCATCATGTGAAGCCTCATGGAGCCTTGTATAACATGGCTGCTGAAGATAATCAACTCGCTGAGGGAATCGCCGAGGCGCTTTATAAGGTGCAACCGGAACTGTACCTCTATGGCCTGGCCGGAAGTGCGCTGATACAGGCAGCGGATCGCATTGGACTGCGCAGTGTCAGTGAAGTTTTTGCGGATCGAACCTACGGACCGGATGGGACTCTAACCCCACGCAGTCAGCCCGGGGCTGTCATTCAGCAGACCGAACAAGCTCTTGTTCAAGTGCTGCGCATGGTGAAAGAGGGAATCGTTGTGTCGACGGAAGGTACACCTGTATCCATAAAGGCAGAGACAATTTGCATCCACGGCGACGGAGCGCATGCACTAGCATTTGCTCAAGAGATACGTACGTTGCTTGAATCTGATGGAATTAACCTTTTTGCACCTGGAGTTACTAGATGAGTGCTAACAGTAACCGAGGGCCAGAGGTCGATCTACAAGAGTTTGTAAGGAGTGAAATTAGAGCATGAAACCGATACGTAATTCGGCAAAGGCCGTTATTGTACAGGATGGACGTTTGCTGGTGATCCGGCTGGAGGATCAATATGGTGACGCTTATGTTTTCCCCGGCGGAGGACAGGAGAAAGGCGAAGAACTTAAGGATGCCGTTGCCCGTGAATGTCTGGAGGAGATTGGACAGGCGGTGACTGTGGGAGAATTGCTGCATATCCGGGAGTATATCGGAAAAAACCATGAATTTGCCGAGTGGGATGCCGATGTCCACCAGGTTGAATTTTATTTTGAATGCAGATTGATTGATTCGAAAGCAACAATCTTCGAAGGCTCTAATCCAGACGACCATCAGGTAGCTGTAGAATGGATTTCGCTTGAAGAGCTGTCCAAGGTTCGCCTATATCCGAAAACAATTGGTGAGTTGCTCCAGAATAAGAATTCATCACGCATTTATCTTGGAGATTTGAATTAAAACTGTCACGTTTACGAACGGGTTCATGGATTCACCATAGATGAGGTGGGTACACTATAAGTACAGGCTTATATACAACAATGTGATATAAGCGAAGAGATCAGAGATAGGCAATCAAGTATGCTTATCTTTGAGATTTTAGCTTATCTACCCTAATGTTGAAGAACAATGGAAGTAGTGAAGGGGACGGAATCGATTCTGAAGAAGCGAAGCGTTTGCTTGCATCCTAGATTTTCACTTATATATCCGTTGAATTAAACATTTACACGATAACGGAGAGGACAGAAGAAACCTGAAAAAGCAAAGCGTTCGCCTTTATCACCGGATTTTCCCTTGAGAATAGGGAGTCAAAAAATCTGGGGATAACAGCGATTGGAAGGTTGTTCTGTCTTCGTAGTGTCAGTGTAAATCGTCTGCGAGACAACAGCGATCGAAAGAACGATCCGTACCCGTAACGGTCGCCTACAACGTTCTTCAAATATTCCCCCAAATCGAAAGGAGCATGTCCCATGAACCAGACTGAATTGGAACAAAACATTGTAAAAGCATTGGAAAACAACCCTTTTTGCAGTTTCTCCACGGTGGAGAACGGTAAACCGAAATCCCGCTATATGGCGCTTTTCAACGATGGAATGAACATTCATCTGGCGACAAACCGCCGTACGCACAAGGTAGAGGAGCTGGAGAATAATCCGAACGTCAGCCTTTTGCTAGGTTATGAAGCGGGCGGCTCCAAGGAAGTGGTTGAGATTGAAGGAACATGCGAAGTGACGAAAAATGAAGGTTTACGCGAACAGGTATGGAATGATGAACTAAAAGCTTGGTTTGACGGCCCGAACGATCCCAATTATGTCATTCTGGACATTACCCCAAAACGGATTGAATACATCGGCAAAGATCATGAGCATCAGGTGTGGGAGCAATAATTTTAGATATTGAAAATCACCTTTTCTAAGTGGAAGGCCGTGCCGACTATTTGGAAAAGATATAGCAAACCGTGAACGCCAGAAGGCTTCACGGTTTTTTGATATGGGTCGATTCAGCTAATATGGATATAGATGTAAGCCACATGTAATATACGTTTTTAACAGCGTGAGTAAACTATTTTCATCCAAAAACATGCAAAAGATGTCGAAATCACGCATGTTATTGTAAACTGGGGTAGGTATGTGCGGATAACGTAAAAAATAATGCTTTTCAATGACTGAACATTGCGTTATGATTTGGAATGTAAACGGTACGCACAGATATGAATAGATGTTCATGTGAGATAAACTAACCTGGAATTCTGAACCATACGATCAGAAAATCAGTACGCACAACCCATGAGATCTTTCGCATTTCTGCGCTTATTCGTTTGCTCACTAATGCATGATTCAATGTACATAACCGGGAGGGGTTATTTTGAGAAAGAGTAAAAAAGTATTATCAAGCCTGACTGCCGCTTTGGTTGCATTAAACGTGCTTGCGGTATTTCCGGTACCTGTATCGGCTGCGGACGCTACCAAGGTTAAATTGCGGATCATGGAAACAACGGACATTCACGACAACCTGATTAACTATGACTACTATTCCGACAAAGAGACAGACCAGTATGGTCTGGCGAAGACAGCTACGCTGATCAAAAAAGCCCGTGACGAAGCAAAGAACAGCTTGCTGTTCGACAACGGTGACCTGATCCAGGGTAACCCGCTCGGGGATTATGTAGCGAAGATTGATCCACTCAAAAAGGGTGAGACTCACCCTGTATATAAAGCGATGAACCTGCTCGATTATGATGCAGGAAACATCGGTAACCATGAGTTTAACTATGGTTTGGATTTCCTTGACATGACGCTGGAAGGTGCGAACTTCCCTTACATCAATGCCAACGTATATGTAGATGACGGTGACGACGATGAGACGAATGACAAGAACTATTTCACCCCGTATAAAATTTTAGACAAAAAAGTTACCGATGAGAGTGGCAAAGAGCACACCATCAAGGTGGGTGTCATCGGATTTGTACCACCACAAGTAATGCAGTGGGACAGCGCTAATCTGGAAGGCAAAGTCATTGCCAAAGACATTATCGCTACTGCGAAAAAATTCATTCCTAAAATGAAGGCTGAAGGTGCCGACATTATTGTAGCTATTCCTCACTCCGGTTTTGAAGATATTCCGCAAACGGATCTGATGGAAAACTCAGTATTGTATCTGAGCCAGGTTGAAGGCATTAATGCCATTCTGTTCGGACATGCCCATAAAGTATTCCCAAGCGCTGATTTTGCCGGTAAAAAAGGTGTAGACCTTGAAAAAGGTACAATCAATGGCGTTCCTGCTGTAGAGCCAGGCTTCTGGGGTGACCACCTTGGAATTATCGATCTGGATCTGGAACTGGTAGACGGCAAATGGAAAGTGGCAGACTCCAAAGTGGAGGCACGCCCAATCTATGACACAGCCAACAAAAAAGCTCTGGTAGATGCTGATCAAGAGATCGTTGATGCTGTTCATGACGAACATGAAGGTACGCTTGAGTATGTGCGTGGCCCAGTCGGCGAAACGACAGCTCCAATCAACAGCTTCTTTGCACTGGTTCAGGATGATCCATCCATTCAGATCGTAACCAATGCACAGAAATGGTATGTTGAAAAACATATGCAAGGAACAGAATACGAAGATATTCCTGTATTGTCTGCAGGAGCTCCGTTCAAAGCAGGCGGACGTTCAGGTGCATCGTATTACACGAATATCCCTAAAGGCACCATTGCGATTAAAAACGTAGCTGACTTGTACGTGTATCCAAATACGGTACATGCCGTGTTGGTTAATGGCGCTGAGCTGAAAGAATGGTTGGAATGGTCTGCTGGCCAATTTAACCAGATCGATCCGGCAAAAGGTGGACAGCAACAATTGGTCAATATGGACTTCCCAACGTATAACTTCGACGTTATCGATGGTGTTACGTACCAAATTGATGTAACACAACCAGCGAAATACGATGGCAAAGCAACGATTGTAAATGCTTCAGCCAACCGGATTAAAGACCTGAGCTTCAATGGTAAACCGGTTGATCCTGCTCAAAAATTCATCGTGGCAACGAATAACTATCGTGCTTCTTCGTCCAAATTGGCTAACCCAGACGGTAAACGTATCGTCTTGGCTGCACCGGATGAGAACCGTCAAGTGATCATTGATTACATCCGTGAGAACAAAACGATTAACCCGGCAGCAGATGGCAACTGGTCGCTTGCACCAATTAAGCCTTCTGCAGGTGTAACGGCAGCTGCACTTAACGATCTTGAAGTGGTATTCGCGTCTTCCCCAGATGCCAAAGCATTGGTTGAAGCGAACCCGGCGATGTCCTTTATTGGGACAAACAAAGATGGTTTTGCTGAGTATGGCTTGAAATTGACAGGAGAAGCAACAACGACTCCAGAAACAGGTACGGAGCCTGCTCCAACGCCTACGAAACCAGACCCAACTCCAACTAAACCTACAACCAAGCCACAACCTGAGAAACCAGCAGGCGGCAAAGTGGTTCATGTAGTGAAAAAAGGAGATAACCTCTACCGCATCGGCTTGAAATACGGTGTGGACTGGCGCAAGCTGGTTTCCGTAAATAAAATTACAAATGTGCATAATCTTAAAGTTGGACAGAAAATCGTAATTCCCGCTTCTTAAGATTAATTAGCGGTAAATGAAGACCGACAGTCATCAGACTGTCGGTCTTTTTAATGCTATGCTGATACGTTAATGCATCAGTAACCGTCATAGTTGATGTCATCAAAACAGTAGAGATAAATTTCAAGACCCATGCTATAATATTTACAAACTTTGGGTATATACCAGTAAACATTAATGAGATAGAATCACAAACTGGCAAGGGGGTTCTACATGAATTGCAGTGGCTGCAGTCCAATTCATCCTATAGAGGATCAAGGTACCCTGTATATGCGTCCCATCTCCCCCGCTTTGCTGGAAGCACTGCAAAAGCAGGGAAGACATATCGAACATTCGGATGAACTCATCTGGATGCATTTTTTGAATCTTGAATCTGTAAAACGTTGTATTGAGGATATTCTCAAGATTGAAGCGACCCTGCCAGATATGTTAACGGTTCAGGTCACTCCACTGTATGGCCAGGCCGATGCTGATAGCTGGATTAGTCTATCCATGCAGGAAGCTCGCCTCAAACATGCTGATCTGGTTTCTGTTATTCTGGAACATCAATTCAGCAGTCATATGCAGCCAATCGTAGATGCATCGGAGCAGATTATCGGATTTGAATTTTTACTTCGTCCTGCTGAACAGGGTAGACCCTTCAGTGCATATGAATTATTTGAAGTTGCAAGGGATACCGGATTGCATTCTTTTCTGGATCGGACAGCACGTGTTGCTGCCATCGAGACGAGTGCCGTTCTTTTACCGCATGGTGTCAAACGTTTTGTGAATTTCCTGCCTTCCTCCATCTATAACCCCGAATACTGCCTGACGCACACATTTGAGACGATTGAACGCCTTTCGCTAGACCCTAAGGATTTTGTGTTTGAAGTGGTGGAAACGGAACAGATTCAGCATATGTCCATCTTGCAGCATATTTTTGAGGTGTATCGTTCTCATGGAATGTCGGTTGCCTTGGATGACGTGGGGGCCGGATTCTCGACGATCGAAGTAATGAATCGGCTGAAGCCGGATTTTGTCAAAATAGATCGGAGCCTCATTGATCATTGTGATCATGATTTGAACAAACAGCAGCAAATTATCAATATTGTTGAGATGTCGCGTCGATTTGAGGGGCGGGTACTTGCCGAAGGCATTGAACGAATCGAGGAATTTGATTTCTGTCGATCCGTGGGTATTGATTTGGCACAAGGGTATTATTTTGGTAAGCCAACCGCATATCCGCCACAAGGTCCCTACGGAAAAACATCTGCATAAACAATAAAATACGGATGTACCAACAAGTCACTTCGCATGATCGGAGTGGCTTGTTTGTCATGCTATGTAAATTTATAAATACGCTCATCCAACCGATATATAGGATAGGCCTTTAGATTAGATGGGCGTCTATGTGACACCTTATTTAATTAGATTGGGGAGGTCCTACATAAAAAAGAAAAAGGGCAGATTTATATTTGGAGGGGGAGAAGCAAAATGGGGAACATTCAGGGGAATGAGCAAGTTAAGGCAGCAACCAAGCCAGCCAAGCCAAAAGATAATAAACCGAAAAAGAAAAACAAAAAGGGCTTCGTCTGGAGCATAAGGAACAAATTATTGGTATCCTTCCTGGCGGTTCTGCTCTTGCCGAGTCTAGCCATTGGGATCGTTACGCTGATTATCGCTGATAATACGGTGGAAGACCAACTGATGGACAGTGCCAAACAAAGTGTAGACACAACGAATTCAATCATTGGGACACATGTGGATGCGAAGATTCATGATATCAATTATTTTGCCAGTTTGATTGAGAAAGACATGATTAAAGGACAAAATGAAAGTCCTGAGCTTGAAATGAAATTGAAACAGTATCTGGGTTTACATCCGGATGCTTTAAATATTTTTGTGGGAACCAAAGAGGGAGTCATGGTCCGTGGTAAGGAATCTGCGGGAAGCTCACAAGGGTCGCCCTATGATCCCCGGGAACGCGAATGGTACAAGCTAGCAATAGAGAAGCCAGGCACTACAGTAGTTTCACCTGTATCCAAAAATACGGACGGCATTGCTGTTGTTTTTGTCTCCAAAACGCTTGATGATCAATCCGGTGTTATTGGTTTATCCATGAATCTAACAGAACTGCGAAAACAGGCATCCATTAAGGTTGGCAAAGAAGGGTATGTCGTCATCTTGGATGCAGACAAAAATTATGTCGTATCTCCAGTCGTGGAAGCCGGTACACAAGAACCAACAACTGTGCTGGATCCAATGTATGAGAGCAAGGAAGGTGAGTTCAGTTATATCTATAATGATGATGCCAAAACCATGATTTTCTCTACTAATGAGGAAACCGGGTGGAAGATTGGTGGCACAATGTTCCAAAGTGAAGTATCCAATGCAAGTAAAGACATTCGTGTAACTACTTTAATAGTTATTCTGGTTGCCACATTGCTTACTCTGATCTTCATTATTTGGTTTACACGTTCGATGCTGCGTCCGATTAAACGTCTGCAGGAATCCGCCAGATCCGTAAGTAAAGGCGACCTGACGGTAAAATTGGACACAGGACGCAAAGATGAGGTAGGCGATCTGGCGAAATACTTTGAACGGATGGTCGACAATCTGCGCATGATGATTCTGGGTGTACAGGAAACAGCAGAGCAGGTATCTGCCTCCTCACAGGAATTGTCCGCTAGTGCGGATCAAACAACCAAAGCTATTGAGCATTCAACGATGGCAATTCAGGAACTTGCCGAGGGTGCCGAGCAGCAAGTGAAGAGTGTAACGGATGGATCGGGACAAATGAGCCAAATGGCGGAAGATGTTCGCATGATGTCTGAGCGAGTGCAATCCATTACAACGAATATGCGGCATACATCTGGAGCAGCGCATTCAGGTAATGAGGCTGCAGGTCAGGCAGTAGAGCAGATGAATAGCATTCAGGAAACGGTGGAACAACTGGCGACCGTGGTTCAGTCACTGAATGCACGGTCCGTTGAGATTGGCAGCATGGTAGATGTGATTGCCACGATCTCGAAACAAACTAATCTACTGGCCCTGAATGCTTCCATTGAAGCGGCAAGAGCGGGTGACGCTGGCCGTGGCTTCGCAGTTGTAGCGGGAGAGGTGCGGAAGCTTGCGGAAGAATCGGGAAGCTCGGCAGCACAAATTGGTGAACTGGTTCATAATATTCGTCTGGATATGGATGCTGCTCTAAACGCTATGAATGCAGCTCAGACTCGGGTTGGAGACGGACTTCAAGCTGTGAACACTTCTGGACAATCCTTCGCACAGATTCGGGAGGCTGTGGAGGATGCTGCTCATACGCTGGATGATTTGTCCGAAACGACGAAGCAATTGGAGAGTGGCGCTTCCAACGTTGCCAAAGCAATGAACGATATATCCATTGTGACCCAAGAATCTGCTGCGAATACAGAATCCGTCTCGGCATCTTCTCAGGAACAGCTGGCATCTGTAGAGGAGATCGCTTCGTCTTCAGCACATCTGAACAGTATGGCGGAGCAACTACAAGGATTGTTGGGTATGTTCAAAATGGTGGAGGACACGCCGAAGGATGGGGACAAGTCCTAACCATTAGACGATATCTTTTAACGCAGTTTCTATAGAGATTAGAAGGAAATAAAGATAGACATTTCTCCTGCAGCCCTGTATAACTATAGCGTCTGGTTAATCCGCAAGAATTGCGGTGTAATCATATCTGGCAGGCCATTCTCATATCATGCTCCAAAACATGATGAATACAGCGGCGCAGGAGGCTTTATGACATATGTAGCAATTCTGATTTTTGTCCTGACCATCACATTGGTTATCTGGCAACCACGGGGGTTGGGTATTGGTTGGTCCGCCATGGGTGGGGCTTTGCTAGCATTGATGTGTGGTGTCGTCAGTCTGAACGATGCATCTGATGTGGCATCCATTGTATGGAATGCAACGCTCGCTTTTGTCGGCATTATCATGATTTCATTAATACTCGATGAGACAGGTTTCTTCGAATGGGCCGCTCTTCATATGGCAAGGTTGGCAGGAGGAAATGGACGTAGGCTCTTTATCTATTCCATTTTGCTCGGCGCGGCGGTGTCGGCGCTCTTCGCCAATGATGGTGCAGCGCTAATCCTCACCCCGATTGTGCTCGCGATGGTACGTGCATTGAAGTTCCATGAGCGCATGGTACTCGCCTTTGTTATGGCTAGTGGATTTATCGCGGATACAACGTCGTTGCCGCTGGTCGTCAGCAACCTGGTGAATATCGTATCTGCGGATTATTTCGGTATTACATTTGTGGAATATGCGGTGCGGATGATTGTGCCTAATCTCTTTTCCATCGTGGCGAGTACCGGGATGCTGTTCTTGTTTTATCGCAAAAGCATCCCGCTTCGCTACGATATTTCTGCAGCACGTGATCCACGGGAAGCTATTCGTGATCCGCGGATGTTCCGCATCGCCTGGTTCATGCTGGTGCTGCTGCTCGTGGCCTATGCCTCCAGTGAGTTTTTGCCGATTCCCGTATCGGTTATCGTCGGCGCCGTAGCACTTTTGTTCGCTATATTGGCAAGAAAGAGCGAAGCTGTGGACCTGAAACGCGTGATCAAGGAAGCACCATGGTCCATTGTCGTGTTCTCGGTGGGCATGTATATCGTGGTGTATGGACTGCGTAATGCCGGCTTAACCGATCATTTGAGCCGCTGGCTTGATGCCATCGCAGACCATGGTTTGTTAGCTGCCTCAGTGGGAATGGGCATGATCGCTGCGATATTGTCATCTTTAATGAACAACTTGCCCACCGTTTTAATTAACGCATTGGCGATTCAGGGTGCACACACCGAAGGTATTGTACGTGAGGCGCTAATCTATGCCAATGTGATTGGTTCCGATCTGGGTCCCAAAATGACGCCAATCGGTTCACTTGCCACACTACTGTGGCTGCATGTGCTGTCCCGCAAAGGTGTAAAGATTACATGGGGATATTATTTCAAGGCAGGCATCATCTTAACCATTCCCACACTATTAATCACCTTGGCCGGATTGGCATTATGGCTATGGATTCTGGGTTAATAAAATCGCATTTTACATTAACAATCATCATATGATCCAACTTATTGTAGAAAGCTGCTCTCATTTGCTGGTGCTACCTACCAGCTATGAGGCAGTTTTTTTGTTTCTTCTATAGAAGAAACAAATTCTCTTTTTACATTACATGTACACAATGGCCAGCCTTCTACAGTGCTGGCCTTCTTTTTTGCCATCCCCCAGTCTGAGGATTAAAATGCCTGAGACACAACCAGCGCTGACACAGCGCAGGGAACGGAACGATTGTGTAAACGCGAAGCTTATTCTGTGTAAGGATTTTACCTGTAAGAAAGGTCAAAATTATCATTAGTTCTTAATGGGTAGATAAAACACCGAACGTAGTGGAGGGGACGGGACGGGACGGAATCGATTCTGAAGAAGCGAAGCGTTCGCCTTTGTCTCCGAGTTTTAACATTATACATATCAAATCAAAAAAAATTGGAGACAACAGCGATCGGAAGAACGATCCGTAACCGGAACGGCCAGTCGAAAGTATTAGCGACTTATTCATTATGTAATAAAAATCTGGACACAATACGGATTGAAACAACGTCAGTTCCCGGAGCGGCCACTTCAGCGCAATTTGTAACAGATGCATTTCAATCCAGTAAACATTTTTAACATTGCGTTTACAAAACATTGATTTTGAGATGACATAACGCAACTACAATGAATAAAGAGTTGATGGTGAACAAAAATAAAAGCAAATCGCCGTCACTAATTTGGGGGAGGAAAACAAAACATGTTTAAAAAGTTGCCGTTCATTTTGATGACCTTAACGTTCGTACTGGTACTCGCAGCATGCGGATCGAAAAATGACGCTGGTACAGAGGGAAGCAATGGTTCCACAGGAGAAACTGCTACTGAACTTAGTGGTAACATTCTCGCTGTTGGATCAACAGCACTGCAACCTCTGGTAGAGCAAGCTGGACAAAAATTTATGGCAGTTGATGAATATAAGAACGTGATGGTACAAGTGCAAGGCGGCGGTAGTGGTACAGGTCTGACACAAGTATCCGAAGGACAAGCTACAATCGGTAACTCTGACGTATTTGCAGAAGAGAAAATCGATGACGCAGCAAAAGTAAGCGAACTGAAAGACCACCAAGTGGCTGTTGTAGCCATCGCTCCAGTAAGCAACAAAGATGCAGGTGTACAAGATTTGACGAAGCAACAACTGATCGACATTTTCTCTGGTAAAATCACAAACTGGAAAGATGTTGGCGGTAAAGATCAAGCCATCGTTATCGTAAACCGTCCTAGCAGCTCCGGTACTCGTGCAACATTCGAGAACTTTGCACTGGGAACAAAAGTGGAAGATATCCAAGGTTCTATTCAGGAAGATTCCTCCGGTACAGTTAAAAAGCTCGTAGCTGAAACGCCGGGCGCTATTGGTTACTTGGCTCTGTCCTACCTGGATGACAGCCTGCAAGTTTTGAAATACGAAGGTGTAGAAGCAACGGTTGAGAACGTAGAAGCAGGAACTTATCCGGTATGGGCTTACGAGCACATGTACACTAAAGGTGACCCGGATGCAGCAACAAAAGCATTCCTCGACTACATCCTGAGTGACGAAATTCAACAAAACGACGTGACGGAGCTTGGTTACATCCCAGTATCCGGCATGAAAGTAAAACGTGACGCAGCAGGCACTGTGACTCAATAATCTTTGAACTTGCGCATACAGCGAGAGAGGCGGACCTAGGTCCTGCCTCTTTGCGCGGTTTGCTCTGGATTAATCCCATATTTTGCATGAATTCTACTATAGAAGGATGGTTGTTATGGAACAGACCGAAGGGGGAACGGTAATGAACAACAAGTTGAAACCGCGCCGGCCCTTGAGAGAGAAGCATTATTGGGAAGAGTGGACGGGACGGATCTATACGTCGATTTGTGTCGTTTTCCTGATCGTTGTCATGTTTTCCATCGTTTATTTTGTAGCGTCCAAAGGCTTGTCGACCTTTTTCCAGAATGGCGTAAGTTTACGCGAATTTTTATCCGGAAAAACGTGGAACCCAACGGGGGAACCCGCTGCCTACGGAGCGTTGCCGTTCATTACCGGTTCATTCATAACAACATTGCTTGCAGCTCTGATTGCAAGTCCGCTTAGCTTGTGTGCAGCGCTCTTCATGACCGAGATTGTACCAGGTAAAGGTAAAAAGATATTGCAACCTGCGATTGAATTGCTGTCTGGTATTCCTTCCGTTGTGTACGGGTTTATCGGTCTCAGTGTTATCGTTCCTTTATTGCGCAGCATGTTTGGCGGAGCCGGCGTCGGGATTGCAGCCGGATGTTTGGTTCTGTCTGTTATGATTTTGCCTACCGTAACAAGCATTATGGCAGATGCACTGTCTGCACTGCCGAAAGGTCTGCGTGAATCATCCTACGCACTGGGGGCAACTCGCTGGCAAACGATTTACCGTGTCATTATCCCGACGGTTCTTCCAGCTTTGCTGACAGGGATTGTACTGGGTATGGCTCGCGCATTTGGTGAAGCTCTTGCCGTACAGATGGTCATCGGGAATGCGCCGCATGTACCGACATCACTGCTCGAATCGGCTTCAACGTTAACGAGTGTAATCACCTTGAGTATGGGTAACACCACGATGGGATCTGTTCATAATAATGCACTGTGGAGTATGGCGCTTGTCCTGCTGGTGATGACCTTTGTCTTCGTCATTCTGGTTCGCCTGCTTGAAAGGAGGAACCGGGTATGAAAATGAAGGCTAAAACGGTAGATAAAGTTGCCACATCCGTTATCGTTGTTCTGGCCCTGTTCATTGTTGTTCTCTTGCTCGGTTTGCTTGGCTTCATTCTGGTACGTGGGATTGGCCAGATTAACTGGCACTTCCTGACCAGTTCACCACAGTTACTCAAAGGTGGAGGCGGGATTGGACCGCAATTATTCAACTCGATTTTCCTGCTTGTTCTGACCCTGATTATTACCATCCCTCTCGGATGGGGTGGCGGTATTTATATGGCTGAGTACGCCAAGCCGGGCCGGATCACAAGTTTTATTCGACTGGTTGTCGAAGTGTTATCCTCGTTCCCGTCTATCGTTATTGGTTTGTTCGGACTCTTGTTAATTGTTAATAAATTTGGTCTCGGATTCTCCTTATTATCGGGTGCCATGGCCTTGGCTATATTCAATCTTCCACTCATGGTGCGGACAACGGAGCAAGCGTTCCGGGCCGTTCCAAAAGAGCAGAAGGAAGCAGGTCTTGCACTCGGATTGTCCAAATGGAAAATTATTACTTCCATTCTGCTGCCTGTGGCATTGCCAAGCTTAATCACGGGTACGATCCTGGCATCGGGCCGGATCTTCGGTGAAGCAGCAGCCCTGATGTTCACAGCAGGTATGAGTAGTCCACCGCTGGACTTCACGGACTGGAATCCAACGAGTCCAAGATCGCCGATCAATCCATTGCGTCCGGCAGAGACGCTGGCCGTGCACATCTGGAAAGTAAACAGTGAAGGCATTGGCCCGGATTCCAAAGAAGTAGCAGCTGGCGCTTCAGCCGTGCTTGTACTTCTCGTACTGGCGTTCAATCTGAGTGCACGCTGGATCGGTCGGGTGGTTTACCGCCGCATGACAGCTTCGAAATAAGGAGGAACGAACATGGCCATACCTTTTGGTACGGAACAGTTAAGCATATATTATGGGCATTTTCAGGCAGTTAAGCAGATCAGCCTGACTTTTCCCGAAGCCAGTGTAACGGCACTCATTGGACCATCCGGCTGTGGTAAATCCACGTTCCTGCGGTCGCTCAACCGAATGAACGACGAGATTGCCGGTTCCCGCACCGAGGGACATATCTGGATGGATGGCAATGATCTGAATGAGCCGGGCACAGATGTAATCAAGCTTCGTCAGAAGATCGGCATGGTGTGGCAGAAGCCGAACCCTTTCCACAAGTCTATCTACAACAATATCGCGTTTGGCCCCCGCTACCGCGGTATCAAGAACAAGAAGGCACTGGATGAAATTGTGGAAAAAAGCTTGCGTCGCGCTGCGCTCTGGGACGAAGTGAAGGACAGACTGAATGAATCTGCCCTGGCCCTTTCGGGTGGGCAACAGCAGCGGCTCTGTATCGCCCGCGCGTTGTCGGTTGATCCGCAGATTTTGCTGCTCGATGAGCCGGCATCTGCGCTTGACCCGGTATCAACGGGTAAGGTGGAGGAGTTGATCTCGGAGCTCAAGAAGGAGCTGCGGATCGTGATTGTTACCCATAATATGCAGCAGGCGGCACGCATCTCGGATTATACAGCTTATTTTTATCTGGGAAGCATGATTGAGCACGGGGATACGGAACATATTTTCACCAACCCGGACAATCGTCTGACTCAAGAATATATTATGGGACGTTTCGGTTAACTGTTAAATTGGATGGAGTATGAGATCGATGATAGATTTATAGAGATAGAAGGAAGCATAACACTCGGGCGAGGTCGTTCGGGGGTTATGCTTTTTTACATCATTCTACATATGGAATAGTTTGCCAAAATAAAAACAATCATGCTACGATATTTGTGAGCACCACCTTTAATTTGATAAGAGAAGGAGATGTGGATCATAACTACCCATAAGATTGCCCATGACACCATGGCAACTGAAATTATCTCGCATTATTCCATAGAAAAGCCTTCAATTTCCTTTATCCGACATAATGAAAATCTAACGTATCAGGTGGTTGATGAATCAACCGGAGAGAAGTACCTATTGCGTATACATAAAGCCGCTTTTGCAAGCATGACGGGCATCCAGCATACACGACCTGCACTTGAAGCAGAGATGAATCTACTTTATGAATTACGGGCTACCAGACCATTGCGGGTGCAGACTCCTGTACGCAATACATCGGATGAGTGGGTCACCGTCTGGTTGGACGAAGCAGGAGAAGAGATCTGTTGTACTGTTCTGGAATGGATTGAGGGCAGGGATATTAAGCAGGGAGAACGTCTGACAACAGCGCAGATTCATGATTTGGGCGTACAGTTGCAGACGTTGCACCAATATGGACGACGACCAACGGGAGCTCCTGAGCCTCAGGTGGGTTCACTGAAGTCTGAAAGCGGGCAGCAGACGAATGACCGTGAACAGCACGCTGATAAGGCGATCATCTCAGATATATATAACGATAGCCCTGCCTTAGAGCAAATGGGAGTAAGACCAGCCTATGGCTCGATCAAAGAGAATCTGGTCATGTTGGAGCAATTGGAGGAAGGCGTTAGACGTGGTATCTTTACTCCTGAAGATTTCGATCTGATTCGTGAGACGTTTGAGAACATTAACAGGCAACTCGAAGCGTATCCGCAGAATGCCGAGACATGGGGAGTGATTCACGGGGACATCACCCGCGGTAATCTGCTAGTGACGGATCAGGGTATATCTATGATTGATTTTTGTTTATACGGTTATGGCTACTATCTCTTTGATGCCGGAGGTGCGGCTACGATTTTCAATCGGGAGGAACGGGATGTCTTCCTATCGGGATATACGGAGCAGACAGGACCACTGACGAAGCGTGATATTCGGTTAATGGAAGGATTCATGCTGATCTTTACGTTCGGCTATTTTGCATTTCAGATGGAGAATGAGTCCAGGTACGAATGGATGAAAGAGCGAATGCCTCTTATATGCAGCAAATTTTGCAAACCATATGTACAGAACGAGAGTATTTTCTATGAGTTATAATTTGTGATTTCTAGTGGGTGGGTAGCGCTATGAAGAACATTCGTGCAAAGAGAGTTGCATCGAAGGGGCAGTCTGGTGGCTGGAAGCATGCCGGATTGCTGCTTAGCGGAGTGGGCATATCCAATCTGGGTGATTTCATATATATTGTGGCGATTAACCTGATGGTATTGAATATGACACAGTCTCCAGCGGCAGTCGCAGGGTTGTGGATTATCTCGCCGATTGCTTCGGTGTGCACTAAGTTTTGGTCAGGCAGCCTGATTGATCGTTATGATCAGCGACAGCTGATGATTGGTGCTGATATGCTACGGGCATTGTTGGTGGCGGCGCTCCCACTGATGTCCAGCCTATGGATGATGTACGCAGTGATGTTTCTGATCAGCATGTCTTCATCTATATTTGTCCCTTCCTCTCAGGTATACATTACCCGGTTGGTACCTGCTGAACGGCGCAAGCGCTTCAATTCCCTACAAGCCCTGATCAGCTCAGGGGCATTTATTACCGGCCCAGCAGTTGCAGGAGTGATGCTAATTTATTTATCTCCGGCGGCAGCCATTTATGCCAATGCGGTTTCCTTTGCTGCTTCTGCGTTGATTCTAATGTTTCTTCCCAAACTGGGCATTGGAGAACAGAATATAGGGACGGGAAGCAGACTCACACCTCGGATGATTGCCCAGGATTGGAGAGCTGTACTGAGCTTCAGCCGAAAGTCGGGCTACGTGGTCGGTATATATGCCCTGTTCCAGATTATTCTGGTGGTCGGCATGTCGCTGGATGCCCAGGAAGTGGTGTTTATCCGTCAGGTGATGAACCTGCCTGAATCACAGTACGGAGCATTAATGAGTATCACCGGAATCGGTTATTTGGCAGGTTCCATGCTGGTTTGGATGTTCGCCAAACATTTGCCGATCCGTCACATGATGGGTGGCGGTGTACTTCTGGTCGCGCTGGGTTATTTTCTGTTCTCCCGTTCATTATCGTTTGAGCTGGCGGCGGTTGCCTTTATTCTGCTCGGTCTGTGCTCCGCACTGGCGAATACGGGCCTGGTTACCTTTTATCAAAATAATATCCCTGTCGATCTGATGGGGCGAATGAGCAGTGTACTTGGACTAGTGTTAAGTATGCTACAGGTGGCTTCCATTTTGATTGCAGGCGTAGTGGCCGAGCAGTTGTCACTTCGTATGGTATATACAGTTGTATCCGGGGTTATGCTGCTGGCTGCGTTGGGATTGTGGGTGACGAGTATGCTTCCTTCCCGAAGCAGGTATTACGATGAACCATCGAAGCCCAAGGCGATGGTGGGGTGACAGGCAGAAATACGGCAATTCTAGTACAGAATAAAGGTTACCTGAATACCCGAACCGTTCTGTGGAACATAACATAAATAGTATTAAACACTGATAGTCACTAATAGAAAATGAACAATGTATACGCTTTCGAGATGAAACGCATTAACACATTCATGTGATGAAAGTTTACAGTTCGTTAATTTATTTAGTGTATAAAATGGAAAAAAGCAAATATTCACAAAGAAATCGTTAAGTTTGTTGACACTGATCTTCCGGTCGATTAATCTTAATGAGAAAGTATTAAAAACTTCAATTATCGTTCTGTTACAAGATCAGAATGGTTCCATACAGCGAATGATAGCGAGCGGGAGAGACCTGGGCATGTCGAGTAAAATGGCAGCTGTCGGGCACCGAAGGAGCAAGCTGCTACGCACCCGGCGCAGTGGTTAATCTCTCAGGTAAATGTACCATCGTTGGACGCAACTCTGGAGAGTGCGCGAAACTGCGCCACCCAAGGGGTATATGGTCAAGCAGCACGGTGTGCAGGGTGACATCACCTGTGAATACAGGGATTGCATCGATCCGCCGCGCTGCTTATCATGAAACTCTCAGGTATCGAGGACAGAGAGAGGGCCTAGGGCCTTCTTCTGTCCTTTTTTGATGTCATCATTCAGTAATAAAGGAACATTATGGGTGTACGTCTGGATGAAAATGACGATTATAAATGGAGGGTTTGCGATGCGTTTTAAAGACGTTTTTTCAATTATTGGTCCGTCCATGACAGGTCCATCAAGTTCACATACGGCTGGAGCGGCAAGATTGGGGCGAATTGCCCGTCAGTGGCTGGGGTGCACGCCTGAACGCGCTCGATTAACACTGTATGGCTCGTTCGCCGATACGTATCAGGGGCATGGTACGGATCTTGCGTTAATCGGTGGCCTGCTTGATTATGTGACTGATGATCCACGTATACCGGATGCAGAACAATATGCAGAGGAAGTGGGTATGGAGGTAGAGTTTTTTACAAGCGGCCTGCCTGCTCCTCATCCGAATACGGTCAAGATTGAACTGTGGCATGGAGACCGTCAATGCTCACTAATTGGTGCTTCCATTGGCGGAGGTAGTGTATCGGTGCATGCATTGAATGATTTTCGTGTACAGATCAGCGGAGAGTTTCCCACACTTGTACTGCGCCATTCGGACAAAGCAGGAGTGCTCGCTTCCGTAACCTCCACCATCAGTTCGTCCGGGGTGAACATCGGGTACATGCAAGTGGATCGGAAAGCCCGGGATGGTGAAGCATTAACAGCGATGGAGATGGATGGTGTGCCGAATCCTGAGATGTTGAACCGTCTGCGGTCACTGGATCATATGCTGGACATTCGCGTGATTGATTTGAAGAGAGGGGTCGAGCCTGATGCGGTTTAAACATCTACATGAACTGAATACCATCTGTACAGCAGAATCCAAAACCATCGCCGAGCTGATGATCGAAGAGCAGGTTCAGGAGACGAATATCCCGGAAGCGGATGTTGTACGGCAGATGTCGGATTACTATCAGGTGATGAAGGAAGCTGTACACAAAGGGCTGACAGAAGATACGACATCACGCAGCGGTTTGACTGGCGGAGACGGCAAAAAAATGGCTGAGTACATTCGTAAAGGTGAGACTTGTTCTGGAGATGCTTCTGCACTGGCCATGGCGTATGCCCTTTGTGTATCGGAAGTGAATGCCTCCATGGGCCGGATCGTTGCCACACCAACAGCCGGTTCTTGCGGCATCATTCCGGGTGTGTTTATAAGCTCCCAAGAGCGTTTTGGCTGGAGTGACGAGCATCTGGTGAACGGTCTGTTCTGTGCGGGAGCGATTGGTTATGTCATTGCCAACAATTCATTTATCTCCGGTGCCGAGGGTGGCTGTCAGGCTGAAGTGGGTTCTGCCATCGGTATGGCCGCTGGAGCCATGGTGGAGCTGCGTGGAGGGACGCCGGAGCAAGTGGTTCATGCGGTTGGCCTCGCGTTAAAAAATACATTAGGCCTTATCTGCGATCCCGTCGCAGGCCTCGTGGAAATTCCGTGCATCGTGCGTAACGGACTGGGTGCCGTAACTGCGTTGGCTGCGGCCGACATGGCGCTGGCCGGGGTACGAAGTGCCATTCCTTCTGACGAAGTCATTGATGTCATGCTGGAAGTGGGCAGTGCGATGCCGAGCAGGCACCGTGAAACGGCCCAAGGTGGGCTTGCCCAAACACCGACAGGACGGAAAATGATGGAGAAGCTTGCTAAACCGAAGGCGAAGCGTGCGGAGCCTGAGATTGAAGCTGAGTCTCCTGCTGAAAATGAACCAGAAGCCAAGGCATAACATGCATGAACGTACATGAACTGAATTTAATTCGTGGAGCTTGATCATTAACGGTAATGATCTGCTCCCATCTTGATAAAAAAGCCGATACGAATTCTTCCTGGTGAAGAAGCGTATCGGCTTTTTTGTTGTTCCAACAAAGAAAAATAAAAAGGTATTGACGTTTATATATCGTTTAGATATATTATTTATTGTCATATATCAACACGATATATAAGATCGAGAATAAGTTATACAAATTAAGGAGATGGATAACATGAAAAGTGTTTTTCAAACGAGTCTTCTGTTTTTGAAAAATGGAGCTACAGTAGTCGGGTTAATTACAGCCGTACTGTTCCAGGTTTTTTTTAATACCATTTGGCTTAGTGGATATGATCAGGTAAATGCACGGATGAATCAGCTTGCTGTGACCATCGTAAATGAAGATGGGGCTGCGGCTGAGCCTGTGGCAAAGTCTCTTGCAGAGGGGCTTCATTTCGCGATTAAACCTTCGGCAACTATGGAAGAAGCCAGACAGATGTTAACGGACCGGGATGTATACATGATTATCGAGATTCCATCCGGTTTCATGCAGCAGGCGGGAGACTTGTCGGGCCCGGTGGCAGTGAAGTATGTAATGAATGAATCCAACGTGGCTACCGTAAAAAGTGTGATGCAGACCGTGTCCGCACAAGTTACAGCGACGTTGAACCGTGAAGTACAGCAAAACAGCATTCGGGGAGTGCTGAATCAATCAGGTATGGCTGCCGATCAGGCGAATACGATGGCGGTGGGGTTATCTTCCCGGGTGGAGGCAGAAGTGGAACGACTGAATCCAGTTCATAACTTTGCTTTTTCCATGGTACCAATGTTGATTGTGACAGCTACGTTTACAGGTGCAATGCTGCTTGGCATGAATCTGCAAAAGGTTTCTGGTGAACTCAGTAGCAGGGCAGGGAAATGGGAACGTTTCTGGGCGCGCAATATCATCAATGTTGGTGCTGCATTTATCGTATCGCTTGTTGGAGCAGGGATGATGCATGTTATGGGTGTATCATCAGCAGATGGATGGTGGATGTTATGGCTATTTCAGTTGTTGATTACTCTATCTTTTCTATTCGTGGCGCAATTGAGCTTGCTGCTGCTTGGAAATGCTGGAGCATGGTTAAACAGTGCCTTGTTGCCTCTGCTGATGTTGTCATCAGGCGCAACCATTCCCCGCGATGTCATGCCTGACTTCTATCAACAGATCGGTCATTATCTGCCGGCAACCTACGCGGTGCAGGGTATGATGAATCTGGTACTTGGCGGAGATGGGATTAGTCATGATGTTCTGCTTTTGGTAGTGATTGGAGCGGCGACGTTGGTTTTGGGAGCGGTGTGCACATGGATCAAACGCTCAGGTCCTGCACAATCCAGCATACCGTTGGAGTCCAAGATTGCTGCGACACCTGTCGCTCTGACTGGAAACCTGCCTTCACCTGATCGTGGATAAAGATATACCCCTTTTGCCGGATAAGCCAATCCGTGAATGTCTGATGATGTTGAACGTATAAGGGAGGATGTGATACGTTAAGAGCAATTGGAAAGGAGCGGTACACCGATGAACACGCAGCATGTCATCCTCGGAATACTGCACAATCAGCCATGTTCCGGATATGAGATCAAGCAGTACTTTGAACAATACTTTTCATTTTTCTTCGATGCCAGCTTTGGCACCATTTATCCCACACTTGCGAAGATGGAAAAGTCAGGGTTATTGACCAAAGAATCCGTTAGACAAGAAGGGAAACCTGACAAAAATGTGTATACCTTAACACCGGAAGGGTCTGCGGAGTTCAATACCTATTTGATGAGTCCCCTGGAAGCAGAGGTGTTCCGTTCTGATTTTCTGATGCGTCTGTATTTCGGAGAGCTGGCGGATGAAGATACTGTCGCAGGGTGGGTCCGGTCGGAGCTGAATCGTAAAGAGTTGCTGTATGCCGAGCTGCAGCGCCAGATGAAGCAATTTGGCGAACAGATCTCACCTGCACAGCGTTTGTGTATGCAAGTGGGGCTTGTACAATATGAGGCTACCATCCGATTGCTCAAGGAACAGCTGGCCGCCCCTCAGTAGCTTTCTATAGTATCCGTGTCATTAAATCAATTGACGATCCATCCATATCGCAGAAAAGCGCTCTACAGATCAGTAACAGGTCTGTGAGCGCTTATTCGGCGTTGCTTGCAATGCGTTGGAATTGCAAGGATACAACAATATGAAGAAGTTACGCGATATCTGTACTTAGTACAGCATATCCATATGCGGGCAGCTCAACGGCCAGGATGCCCTCTTCCTTGGCTGTACGATAATTCTCGCCAAATAACTCCGTCCATTCCCCGGCACCCGCTTCGAGCTCCACGATAGCTGTTTCTTCCGAACGATTGAAAAGGATCAGAATGCGCTCCTCCTCATCCTGTCGTTCCATCACAAGCTGGCTTCCGCCTTCACGGGCCTGCAGGAATCGAATGCTGCCTTCTGCACGCAGGGCAGGATGGGCTTGGCGAAGTGCGATTAGCTTCTGATAAAAGGTGAACAGCTCGCGATCCTGCTTCGTCTCATCCCACTCCATACATTTCCGACAGCCGGGATCATGATCGCCGTCCAGCCCAATCTCATCCCCGTAATAGATGCACGGGGCACCCATATAGCTGAATTGGAACAACGCGGCCAGTTTCATCTTCCGCTGGTCACCCTCACATAAGGTGAGCAGCCGTGGTGTATCGTGGCTATCAAGCAGATTGAACGCCACTTCGCTGGCTTGCAGCGCATAGCGGGACAGTTGTCGACCGATCGAGTTCGCGAACTGTTCGGCGTGAATGGCATCTTTTACAAAAAAACGATTTACGGCTTCCGTAAATGGATAGTTCATAGAGGCATCGAACTGATCACCTTGCAGCCAGGAGGAGGACTCATTCCATACCTCACCCAGGATATAGGCATCCGGATTCGCAGCCTTCACTACACGGCGGAAGTCGCGCCAGAACGCATTATCCACTTCATCCGCGACATCTAGCCGCCAGCCGTCGGTGCCCACTTCCTTGATCCAGTATTCGGCGACCTCCAGCAAATACGCCTTCACCTCGGGATTTTCCGTGTTAAGCTTCGGCATGTGGGCTTCGAATCCGAATGTTTCATACGTAGGAATGCCATCCTTCACGTCCAGCGGGAATTCATGCACATGGAACCAGTCCTTATATTTGGACTTCTCCCCGTTCTTCTGCACATCGACAAACGGCGCAAAAGTCTTCCCAGAATGATTGAACACCGCATCCAATAGCACCCGGATTCCGCGTGCATGGCACAGCTCAACAAGCCGTTTGGCTGTATCTGCATCACCAAAATGCCGATCTACTCGCAAATAATCTTCGGTATCGTATTTGTGATTGGTCGTTGCCTCGAAGATTGGTGTGAAATAAATGGCGTTAATGCCCAACTCTTCAAGGTAATCCAGATGGTCGATGACGCCCTGGAGATCACCGCCGAAGAAGTTAAACGGGGTCGGCTCACCACCCCAGGGTTCCACTTTTTCTGGATCAAGGTCGGGGTTGCCATTTGCGAATCGTTCAGGGAAGATCTGATAGAAGATTGCATCCTTCACCCATGCAGGCGGTGTAAATACAGCTCCGGGATGGATGTACGGAAACTGGAACATGTGACCAGGATCGTCGGGTTCATGCGTTTGGAAATCCGTTTCGGTCATCCAGATCTGTTCTGTGCCACTTTTCAGCAGGAAGGAATACTTCAGTCGATGATACGGAGGCTTTACTTGCCCCTCATAATAATCGAACATGGAATCGGATGTATATTTGGTTAAAGGAACTAGCTCTTTGGTGCGATCCCAGGCGTATTTGTCCCCAGTCAGGGCATGTACCTCGGTGAGGTCATTCTTTTTGGCACGCAGACGCAGACGAATGGTATCCTTATCGTAGGCATAGGCCCAGTTCCGTTTCGGTTGATGATAGATGGCTTCCAGCAGCATGTTGAATCTCCTCCCGTCGTATACACACGTAGTATGTGAGCAAGTAGCCGCATTCGATGCAAATCAATCTCGGGATGAATGCCACATGCTTATGTTGTTGAATCAACCTCTCAATCCCTGCATGAATTATGCGAAGCGGATGATTAAGGTATAATTTAAAATAAAAGGATATCCATGGTCGTGTGATCATCATTCGTACATTTTATATAAACAAGATACTTCATTATGTTTCAAATATATAATTAACCCAAAGGGTACAGAAAGGAAACGAATACGCGCATGAAAACGAAACTGTTATACATTGAAGACGATACGGAAATTGCCACATGGGTTAGGGCCGACTTGGAGGAGCGTGGATATGAGGTGGTATGGCTCGGAAGTGGTGAAGGTGCGGCTGAAGCTGCCGGGGGCTGTTCGTTGGTTATTCTGGATGTCATGCTGCCGGGACTGGATGGATTTACGGTAGGACAGCGACTCAAAAAGGAACATCCTGAAGTGCCCATTGTCATGCTCTCGGCTAGAACGTCCATTGACGACAAGCTGCATGGGCTTGATTTTGCCGATGATTATGTAACCAAGCCATTCCATCCCGATGAACTCGCCGCACGGATTGAAGTACAGCTTCGAAAGGCAGGGACGGCGATATCGGCCGATACCGTGGTAAAACTGGACCACTTGTCCATCTACGAGAAGGATCACCGAATCGTGAATGAGGAGACGGAGGAAGAAATTATTTTATCGGGCAAACAGTTTCATATCTTCGCCTACCTGCTCAGGCATATGGGCATGATTCGAACCAAGGAACAGATCTACGAAGCCGTTTGGAACGAGCCTTATCTGGACGGGGACAAGACATTAATGGTACATATCCGGCATCTGCGCGAGAAGCTGGAGCGTGATCCGGCGAACCCAACCATCATTCAAACCGTTCGTGGTGTTGGTTATCGTGTGAAGAAGCCATGAGAAGAAAAGCGACGATGCGCGATCCATCCAATAGGAATAGGGGAGTGAACCGTAGTCTTCCAGGCAAACGGAAAATGCGTTTTGGACGGACCTTGATGTCCCGATATATTCTCCTGATCTTGGCAGCGGTTTTGTTTGTGCCGGTCGTTCTCCCCATTACATCCATTATCTATGTGGTGGTGGTGAACAATACAAATAAAGACAATACGGCACCTTATGGCGATAGCACGAAAATTAGCAACCTGTGGACCCGGGAATCCGAGAAGCTGGATGGGGCGACATCTGAAAAAATCAATCAACGTATGGAACAGCTGCACCGGAAATATCCCAAATCTTCGATGTACCGTGTGGACCAAAACGGTGAAACGGCATTTATTCTCGCTGGAGAGGATGTTGATGTGTCGGAAACCAACGTGGATGGAACAACAATGACGACATTGAAATGGACGTTGGATCATCCGAAAACAGAGACCCGGATTCCTTCGATATGGAATGCAAACACCTCCCTGGAATTTATGAAGGAAGCCTCCTATCGTGATCCGCTAACGGTTGTTTCTTTTGTGGGTGGAGATAGTGAAGACAAGGGACAAGGGTTTATGGTGATTGAGGTTCCAAGGTATCTTTTGCAAAAGCCACAGAACAACTGGCCTATGGAACTTTTGTATTTGGGTGGATTGATGATGATCATCTTCCTGTTATTTATCATCATGTCGATCCTGTTTTTTGCGCGGATTCGCAAGCGGCTCATCCGGCTCCAGACGGCGATGATCACTCCGGGAAAGGAAGGCATTCCCCTTCCTGTGGAGATTCGCAGATCGGACGAGATTGGACATCTGGAGGAATCGTTCAACGAAATGGTGCATCAGTTGACAGACAGCCGTCACCGGGAGCGGGAGGAAGAGCAGCTTCGCAAACGTCTTGTCGCGGGATTGTCGCATGATCTGCGTACACCTCTGACCGTTATTCGTGGACATATGCATTCCCTTCACAAAGAACCACTAAGCCCGGCTGCGGATACTTCATTGCGTCGTATGGAAGCCAAGATGGATGATTTGAGCGGATTGATCGATAACATGTTATCGTACAACCTGCTCACCAGCGGAAAATATACATTGAAGCTGGAACAGAAGGACGTCCTGCGAATCGTCAGAGAAACGGCAGCGGCCTGGTATCCCGTTTGGGAGAAAGAGCAGTTTGAGATTGATATCGATCTGCCGGAAGAACCGTTGTTCTGGCAGGTGGATGAGCAGGGATTACGTCGTGTTCTCGATAACCTGTTTCAGAATGTCATCCGTCATGCAGCGAGTGGAAAATATATTGGCATATCGACAGAACAGATTCATGGGGAGAAGGCTCTTGTTATTCAGGATAGGGGCCCAGGATTGCAGGAAGATTCGGATACCAAGGGAACAGGTCTGGGGTTATCCATCGTGGATCTGCTGATTCGTGAGATGGGGCTGCGGAAGAGGGTAGACAGCTCTGAGAATGGATTGCGGGTGTGCCTCTATAGCGGCGGAGGAGCTGGGAAATCAAGGCCTTACCTTTTTTTAAACAAAACTTAAACTTCAGCCGACTTCAGCTTTAACCTTGGAAGGTTACGATGATATCCGAGGTGATTAAACAGTGACTGATAACATTATTCAAACCGCTAACTTATGGAAAACATACCGGGACCGTGCGGCGGTCCGTGAACTTGATCTGCATATTAAAAAGGGAGACATCTACGGCTTCCTTGGTCCCAATGGCGCTGGCAAAACAACAACTATTCGTATGCTTCTTGGCTTAATCAAGCCAACCAAAGGTGTCATCCGTATATTTGATAAGGATATCCGCAAGGATCGCATGGACATTCTGCGACGAGTAGGGTCATTGGTTGAGTATCCTTCATACTATGGTCATCTGAACGCGGTGGAGAATCTGGAAACCTTGCGCCGGATATTAAATGTACCCAAATCGAGGATTGCCGAAGTGCTTTCCATCGTGGATCTGACCCGGGATGCCAAACGTTCCGTGAAAGGTTACTCGCTTGGAATGAAACAGCGTCTGGGGATTGCAAGTGCCTTGTTGGGTCAGCCGGAGCTGCTGATTTTGGACGAGCCGACGAATGGTCTTGATCCAGCGGGCATTCAGGAGATTCGGGAATTAATCAAGCGCATGCCGCTAGAACACGGCATTACCGTGCTGGTGTCCAGCCATTTGCTGAGTGAAGTGGAACAGATGGCGAGCCGGGTTGGCATTATCCGTGAGGGGAAAATGGTCCTTCAAGATACGATCGCCAATCTGCATAGCCAGACGGGCAGCTCCATTCGACTGACGGTTTCCGAGCCGGAAGAGGCGATGAAGCTGGCAAGAGAGCAGGGACAATTTGGTCAACGTGAAGGAGCAGCGCTCACATTCCCGTATATGGATAATAGCGCGATTGCATTGCTGGTCCGTCGATTGGTTGAGCAGGACCATGCGGTTTATCGTGTGGAAGAGCACCGTCAATCCCTGGAAGACTTGTTCATGCGGGTCATCGGTGAGGGGGCAACGGTATGACAGGCCGTGCGTTATCCTCCGACTGGCTCAAAATTCGTGGCAAAGGTATCTGGTTTCTCGTTTTTCTGGCACCCATTGGACTGACGGCAATGCAGGCTTTGAACTTCGGGCTTCGCTTGGGCTATCTGAAAGAACAGTATGGGAATCATCTGTGGGAGGGTTTACTGGACAATGTGGTTGTTTTTGTACCACTTGCCTTGATGCTGGGGGCGACGATTCTCAGCTCGATGATCGCAAATGTTGAACATGAACAGGGTTCATGGAAGCAGCTGCTGGCGATGCCGATCACGAGACCTGCGGTGTACCTGGCTAAATTCCTGCTCGCTTGTGTGCTGCTCATTATCTCCTGCTTGTTATTAACAGCGGGAACTATTGGTCTGGGACTGCTGCTTGGGTTCGACGCTGGTGAGATTCCCTGGACGCATGCAATCAAGCTGGGTTTATTGCCACTGGCTGGCGCGCTTCCGGTGTTGTCGCTGGAGCTATGGCTGACGATGGTAAACAAAAATCAGGCTCTACCCGTCACTCTTGGGATTGTACTCGCAGTAATGGGGATGTTCGCACTCAGTATCTCACCGTACTTTCCGCTTGCTTGGGCACAGATGGCTTGGATCAGCCCGAAACCATTTGTGTATGTCGGTTTGGGTGTAGGGGCGGGGCTCCTAATCATGTTGCTGGGTATGATGCACTTTAGCCGGAAGGATGTGGCCTAAGATGAGTTTTGCAACAACCTATTTCCGAATCCTGTCCTCTGAGCGACTCAAAATGGGCAAATCACCTATCTGGCTTCTGATTCTGCTGAGTCCGTTAATCGCACTGCTTATTGGGCTGCTGTCCACCCCATCAGGTCAATGGAATGTGCTTATGGGTTCAATGGTCTTTCTGCACGGTTTGTTATTACTGCCCATCCTGACCGGCGTATTTACCTCTTTCGTCTGTCGATTCGAGCATGCGGGGGGAGGCTGGAAGCAAATGCTGGTGCTGCCGCTTACTCGTACGGGCGTATATGCAGGCAAACTGACCATTGTGATTTTGCTTCTGGCGGGCACACAATTACTGTTGCTGGGGGCCATCCTGCTGACAGGTACGATCCAGGGCATGACGGATCCCATCCCATGGGGATTGCTTACAGGTAAGCTGCTGCTGGGGCTATTCGCTTGTGTGCCGCTCGCTGCTCTCCAAATGTTCGTTTCCTTGGTATGGAGCAGCTTTGCCGCACCGCTGGCATTGAATTTTGCGTTGACCGTACCGAACATTCTGATCGTGAACTCGGCTACATTTGGCCCGTATTACCCTTGGGCGCAGCCGATGATTCTAATGACACCGTTTGAAGGTGGGGGATTCGGAGCTTATAATGTTCCGCTTTGGACCATGCTTGCAGTAGTCGGGGGCAGTGCAGTTCTCTTCATTTTAATTGGAGTTTTATATTTTAGAAAAAAAGAAATTTAATCGTAGAATTTATTCATTAGTTGTGTAATAAATTCCTTTTAAGCAAACATAGACCTCAATTATTGACGGACTATGTCGCTTAAAGGGGATTTTTTTGTCGCTTTTACATGGTTTTGGTGAAGAGATTGTAAGCAAATTCGAACTGGAATCTGGTAAAATAAAAAAAGCTGTTTCTAGGCGGGCTTACATGGTTATTCGAGGGTAGGCCCATTTCGCCGAAAATTATATTTTTTGGTTGTTAGATGAAGATATAGGCTGAGAAAAGAGGGGTAAGCCTTGGATATTAATAAAACGGAAACCCTGAAGCGCATTATTTCTGAGGGAAGTTCTTACCAATCATTGTTTTTTAATCACCCAGATGCCATATATGTGATGGACATCCATGGAAATTATATTGATGCCAATCCCTCGATTGAGAGGATTTCAGGGTATACATTTGAAGAGCTCCGTAGCTTAAATCGAGATAGGATTTGCCCTCCCGAAAGCGAGGAGTCACGTAAAGAATACATTCGTGAGGTACTGGCTGGACATTCAGTCAGTAAGTCGATCACGTTTTATCATAGAGACGGTTCCCTGAAACAGGCCAAGATTACCTATGTGCCCATAACGGAGAAAGAAGAGATTGTGGGGATATACGGTATTGCCAGGGATGTAACCGAGATCGTAGAAGTGGAACGTAAATTGCATGAAACGCAGGAGAAATATCAGATGTTGGCGGACCATGCCCAGGATCTAATCACCACAAGTTCAATGGACGGCAAGCTGCTTTATGTCTCTCCTTCCGTCTATTCGTTGCTGGGCTATCGTCCGGAAGAAGTGACGGGAAAGTTCCTGAAGGATTACTGTTATCCTGAAGATTACCCTGAACTTCTGGAAATGTCGTCGAGTGGGAATGGGTGCAAGATGCGAGTGCTTCATAAGAAGGGGCACTACATCTGGATGGAAACGCTGGCGAAGCCGGTGGCTGGAGAAGAGGGCAAGAATACTCAGATTGTCAGCGTCAGCCGGGATATCACCCAGCATAAAAATGCAGAAAGACGTCTTAGAGAGAGTCGTCAACGTTACAAATCTCTCTTCGAACATAATCCTGCAGCGGTATACTCGCTGAATCTCGAAGGCAAATATACGGCAGTGAACCGCAATCTGGTTAAAATGCTGGATGTACCTCGAATCAAATTGATCGGGCAGTCCTTTCTTTCGCATTTGGATAAATGTGAAGTGCACGGCGGGCAGGCATACTTCGAACTGGTGAAGCAGGGGAAACCCCAACATTATGAAACGCGGATCGTGAATTCCAGTGGCCGGAAGGTTGATGTATCTATCATTAATGTTCCCATCATTGTGGACCAGGAACTCGTGGGTGTATATGGGATCTTGTCTGATATTACGGAGCGTAAGGATTATACAGAGCAGATCCAGGAGCTTAGCAAACAGCATGCCCTGATTCTTAACTCGGTTACGGAGGGCATCTATGGACTGGACGCAGATGGCATCACCAGGTTTATGAATCCGGCTGCTGCTTCCATGTTCGGCTACGAAGCGGAAGAGTTTGTCGGCAAAAGCTCGCATCCTATCATTCATCATTCACGTGCAGACGGCAGTTATTTTCCAAAAAATGAATGCCCTATTCATATGACGGTGATGGACGGGCAGCGTCGCACTGTGAAGGAGGATGTGTTCTGGCGCAAAGACGGAACCAGCTTTCTGGTGGAATACCAGGTTACGCCAATTATCGATGAGGGTCAGATTCGTGGCGCCGTTATCGTGTTCAATGATGTGACGGGTGATCGCGAAATTGTGCGCGCCAAGGAAACCGCTGAACTCGCGGCACAGGCCAAGTCGGAATTCCTGTCCATGGTCAGTCATGAAATTCGTACACCAATGAATGGAATCGTGGGGATGACTGAATTGCTAATCAGCACGGATTTGTCGGAGGAACAGCGAGAATACGCCGAAATCATCCGTGAGAGCGGTGATGCACTGTTAAATATTCTGAATGACATCCTTGATTTCAGTAAATTGGAATCCGGTAAAATGGCTCTGGCCTACGAACCGTTCTCGCTGCGCCTTATGTTGGAACAGGTCGCGGAGCTTTTCTCCCCTAGAGCAGAAGAGAAGCAGTTGAAGATCCGATATCGGCTCAATCCCGATATTCCTGAGTTTATGGTGGGGGATGCGATGCGTATTCGACAAATCCTCGTCAATCTGGTGAGCAATGCCTTGAAGTTTACGGATCAGGGGGGCATTGATGTCACGGTAGATATTATTCGTGGCAATCGACCGGAAGCGAGTGTGCTGGACTTTGCGGTGAAGGATACGGGGATCGGTATTCCAGAAGATAAGCTGGATCAATTGTTCCAGTCGTTCTCTCAACTGCATCCTGTGATTAACCGCAAATATGGCGGGACAGGTCTTGGATTAGTCATCTCGAAGCGAATTGTGGAGATTATGGGGGGCAGTATCAGTGTGGAGAGTGAAGATGGAAAGGGATCAACCTTCCGGTTCGCTGTGCCTGCCACAAGTGTAGATGCGACTGCAGAGGCAGAGCAATCTGCACGTCAATTCAGCCATGATCGGACACGCCAGGGGGATAAGGTAGCAATACGTATTCTTGTTGCCGAGGATCACCCGGTAAACCGAAAGATTTTATCGGAGTATCTGGAGAAGCTTGGATACCAAGCAGATGTATGCACCAATGGCGTTGAAGCGATTGAAGCCATTTCGCAAAATGCCTATGATATTGTCCTGATGGATCTTCAGATGCCTGTTATGGATGGTCTCAAAGCGACAGACCTTGTACACCGATTAATTCCGCAGGAGCGTATTCCAGCTATTATAGCGGTAACTGGAAATGCCAAACGTGAAGACAAGGAAGCTTGTTTGGAAATTGGGATGCGTGACTTCATTAGCAAACCAATCATGCTGAGTGAATTAAAGCGGGTGTTGCAGCAATGGGGGCCAGCAGATGAACCGCAGCTTGCACCAAGCTGAAGACTCGTACTTCCAAGGTGGATAAAAACAAACAACACAAAAACGCCAATGACGCTTCTGTATCAGGAGGTTATTGGCGTTTTTGTGTTTCTGTTTATTTTGTTATGGACCATCCTTAAATGGCTGAACTGGTCAAACCAGGGTAAGACGATTGATGTTACCTGACAAAACTTCGCATGAACGCTCGAATTTCTCACGTTCAGATGCATCCAAATTCAATTCGATAATCTCCTGAATCCCATCCCCGCCAATAATGGCCGGAACACCTGCACAGACGTTGCTCTGTCCGTACTCTCCATCAAGGATTGCGGAGACAGCAATGATCTTGTGTTCATCGTTGAGAATCGAACGGGTAATATGTGCGAGTGCGTTACCGATTCCGAATTGCGTAGAACCTTTACGAGTGAAAATTTCCCAACCGGCGTCTTTCGTTTTGCGGGCGATATCTTCCAGGTCCAGATGTTTGAAGCGTTCCTTGTGCTGTTCCATAATGTGCATAATCGGTTTGCCTCCGATAGTGACATGGGACCATGCCACGAACTGGGATTCCCCATGCTCCCCGAGAGCATATCCATGCACGCTGCGTGGATCGATGGAGAAGACCTCTGACAACAGCGTTTTGAGCCGGGAGGAATCAATAGACGTACCTGTACCGATGACTCGTTCACGCGGAAGACCGGACAGCTTCCATACCATATAAGTTACTATGTCAACCGGATTGGCCGCGACGACAAAAATCCCCCGGAATCCGCTATTCATGATAGGAACAACGATATCTTTGGCAATGGACTCCGCTTCCTCCAGAATATCCAGACGAGTCTGCCCTGGCTTCGGATTCGCTCCGGCAGTCAGGACTATGACGTCCATGCTGCCGCAATCTGCATAAGTGCCAGCGTATACCTTCGTGCGGTTATGTGTGAAGTCCATGCAATGGGAAAAATCCAGCGCCTGTGCAACCGCACGGTCATACGTCCGGTCAACCATCATAATTTCTCTGCATATCGATTGATTAATCATGGAATATGCACAACTTGAACCGACAAGTCCCGCCCCGATCACCGCTACTTTACCTGATTTGCCTAACACTGCTGTTCAGCCCCCATTTACATTTGATTTATCCGTTCGTAATAATACATATGTTAAGTATAGTCCTTTATTTTATGCTAATAGCTGCTTCTACGTTACATAAGATAACACATGGAAAAGCTGTGCAGCAATGATTTCCTCTGTCGCGGGAGCGTATTGGAGTGACGGAGTTAACAAAATTGACATGAATAATTCATCCTCATAAAAAGTGACGGCGTTTGCACCAACGAATTTCGACATGACAGCATTCATGCTCATTGTCGGATGAAGGGTTATTTTTACGAATGAGGCAACTGACAAAAGTTCTTATGAATCCGCAGAAACAGAAGAAAAGCGTCAAAGGGATCTGCAAAGAGACTGACGAATACATACGGACAAGCAAATGAAATATGCGTACTTGATCTATGAGACAGGTTGACCCGATCCGATGACAGTTCCAAAAGGGAACGCTGAAGCCACTACCTTATATTCAAAAAGACTTCATTCCGGGAGGGAATAATAATGATTGAAGAAGCAGGAGCAACGACGGAAACGGCCAAGAGCCTGGGCATTGGTGCCAGTACTCTTCGTAAATATGCGGCAGCGCTTGAGGAACAAGGGTATCGATTCGAGCGTTCCGCCAACAAATCCAGATTGTTCAAGTCGGACGATATCGAGTGCATAGAACGCCTGATGACAGAACTTAGGGAACATAACCTGCCACTTGCAGATGCTGTGGTGACCGTACTGACTCCAGACGTGCCTGTGATGGTAATGGAGGAGGCCTCAGTGGCGGAATGTGCGGCAACAGTGATGCCTGCAATATTTCCTGAGGAACCTGAACTAACTGGAGCATTGAGATCTTATGAAGGTCTGGGACAACTGGTGAGTGAAGTGACTTACGGTGCTGTCGGACAGCAGGATGATCAGGTCCAGCTGCTGCAGCATCGGGTGGACGAACTGGAGTTAACGCTGCAACATCTGGCGGATACCCATCTTGCTCTCCAGGAGCAGATGGAGAAGCAACGCCTATGGATGAATGAGAAGCTGGAAGAGGAGCGAGACCGTGAACTGGTCACCAATCTGCGCAGCTTCCAGGGAAGAAAACGCAAACCCAAAGGAACATCGCTTCGAATGTTGTTCGGGCTGCTGCCCAAAAAGCACAAAGAAGCCTGAGAACCCGGTCCATGCTCGTCGTGATTTTACACAGGTAGCTTGGTATAATGAGCCCATACAACAACAAGACTGGCTGCTGACCTGCTCTGCTTAAACGGAAAACAGGAGATCAGATGGCTGGCGTGGGAGGACCTGTGGAGCTGCGACGAAGCTGGCAAAGACTACTCGGCCTATGGACTGATCGTCCCCGGAGGAAAGGTACGAAGATCGCCGGGCGTTATACGATATATGACTTGCTTGGTATGGGAAGTTATGGACTGACATACCTGTGTAACGATGAACAGACTGGCAAGGATGTAGCGTTAAAAGAATCCAAACCCAGCAAGGGTAGACTCGCTGTACGGTTGCTGGACAGGGAGGCGGATGTGATGAATCGGATGGATCATCCGGCCATCCCTAAGTTGCTGGATGTGTTCACATACCGGGCGCGCAGTTACATTGTCACCGAGTATATCCTTGGGGAGACACTGGAACAGTGCATATTCGAGCAAGGTCGCAAATATACGGAACAGGATTGTCTGGAGCTGGTAAAGCAACTACTGGCTCCCATTGTGCATGTTCATGAGCAGGGATATATTCATGGGGATGTCCGTATTCCAAATGTCATTTTACGTGACGGGCAGGTGCATTTGATTGATTTTGGCCTGGCGCGGCGCATGGGGGAGCCGTTGTTGCCTGAGCTAAAACGCCGGATGCGTGAGTTGCCCGAGCCTGAAGATGAACTGGCTGCGCCGGATCAGGATTTGCAGGATCTCGGTCATTTTCTTTTGTTCATGCTGTATTCCGCTTACGAGCCAGATAAGGGCCGCAAACCGGCTAGCTGGCAGGAAGAACTCAAGCTTACGCCGGAAGTTCACGATATGCTGGAACGACTGCTTGGACTTCGTCCAGGCTATGAAGGTGGAGCGCTGGAATTACAGGCGGATATTGACCTTGTGCTGATGAAATTGCGATAAAGAAAAAAGGGGTGTTTTACTAACCGTGAGGACGGTTGGCAGAACACCCCTTTCTATACATATATCATGATTTAGCGCCAGTCTAGCTGGAGCTGTATTTCCTGCTTTTATAATAACCGGAGCCGTGGCGGCTATCCCGACGCTTCGCATCCGAAGATGAATAGCGTTGATAGGCACGCTTGCCTGAGGAACTGCTGTGACGTTTATATGAGCGTCTATCCGATGAGCTGTTACGCCTACGATGAGATGAAGATTTAGAATCGAGGAGTTTGCCGATAATCTTTTTGAACATGAAAGTTCATCCTTTCGTCTTCAACCGTTTTAAGCATATACGGGGCTCTGTTGGAGTGGGTTTCGGATTTTTTAAGGGGGATTATATTCATTGGACAGGGGATAGGCGTATAATAGAATGTTGAGGATTACACGGAATTTTTTATTTTGAGCATTTCGCGTTACAATAGAAGACAGGATGAGATTTTAACGGACAGGAGTAGTTGTAATGATTACGTTGAAGACCAAAGAACAAATAGAACTTATGAAGAAGGCCGGAGAAATTCTTGCCGCATGCCATAGAGAAATCGCCAGAATGATCCGTCCAGGGATCACGACACAGGAAATTGATCAGTTTGCAGAAGCTTTTATGAAGAAAAATGGCGCTACGCCGGAACAAAAGGGATACAACGGATACCAATATGCGACATGTGCGTCGGTTAATGATGTGATCTGTCATGGATTCCCGGGAAAATATGTACTGCAGGATGGAGACATCGTTACGATTGATATGGTCGTGAATCTAAACGGCTGGTTAGCCGATTCGGCGTGGTCGTATGCGGTGGGTCAGGTGACTCCAGAAGCACAACATCTATTGGACGTTACCAAAACATCTCTCTACAAAGGGATTGAACTGGCTGTGATCGGCAACCGGATCGGTGATATCTCCAATGCGATTCAGACGTATGCAGAAGGTGAAGGTCTATCGGTTGTCCGTGAATTTATCGGTCATGGGATCGGCGAGAAAATGCATGAGGAACCACAGGTGCCTCACTATGGCCCACCACACCGTGGTCCACGTCTCAAGGAAGGCATGGTTATTACGATTGAGCCGATGCTGAACATTGGTACGTACCGTAGCAAGCTGGACTCGGATGGTTGGACAGCACGTACGCAGGATGGAAGTCTGTCTGCCCAATATGAGCATACGATTGCCATTACAGCAGATGGTCCTGTCATTCTGACTGCTCAATAATTACGCTCAATGTCTCCAATGTGATGATATTTGCATATTTCAAGGCGGCCCACGTTTGTGATCCGCCTGTTTCGGTTTAAACTATTTAGAGGCGATACACATAGAGCCGGTGGTGAATGATATCAGCTGACAGAGGGTTAACCCCTGTCCACTGGCAAGAAGGAGGTCATTTTGGTGTCTGAAAATAAACAGATCGTACTTGCGTCTCGTCCCGAAGGTGCCCCATCCAGAGAAGACTTTAAATTCATTGATGCACCCCTTCCTGAACCGGAAGCAGGACAAGTCCTGGTACGTACGCTATATTTGTCTGTAGATCCATACATGCGGGGCCGCATGAAAGATACAAAATCCTATGCTCCCCCCTATGCGTTGAATGAAGTGATCAAGGGCGGAACGATTGGGCAGGTGGTGGAGTCTTCGGAACCCAATCTGCGCAAAGGGGATTTGGTATCCGGCATGTGGGGCTGGCAGCAGTATGCAGCCGTAAATACGGGAGATATTTCCTTGATTGATACAGAAGAAGCTCCAATTACGGCTTACCTGGGTGCGCTGGGCATGACCGGTTTGACCGCTTATTTTGGCATGGAAGATATCGGTAAGCCGAAGGACGGCGAAACGGTGGTCGTATCGGGAGCAGCCGGAGCGGTAGGTATGATTGCGGGCCAGATCGCCAAGATTGTAGGTGCGCGTGTAGTCGGGATTGCAGGTTCTGACGAGAAATGTGCTTACCTGAAAGAAAAACTGGGATTCGATGTGGTGTTGAACTATAAGTACGAAGAGGATATGTCTTCTGCCATTGAACGGGCTTGCCCGGCTGGCGTAGACGTTTATTTCGACAATGTTGGCGGTGAAATCTCCGATGCGGTACTAAGCCATATTAATCGGAATGCACGTATTCCACTCTGTGGACAGATTTCGTCATATAATCTGGAGAAGCCGGATATCGGCATGCGCCCGCAGACGTTACTATTAACGAATACAGCGTTGATGAAAGGTTTCCTGGTGGGTGATTATGCCAAGTCCTTTAAGGAAGGCCGTGCCAAACTAGCAAAATGGATCAAGGAAGGCCACTTACAGTTTGAAGAAAACATAGTGGAAGGTTTTGACCAGACACCGGAAGCATTTATGGGCCTCTTCTCTGGAGATAACCTGGGCAAACAGCTTGTAAAGGTTGCGGACCCTGAATAGATATAGAATCCCTTGAACATATGCCAGAACAGGAAAAGACACGTTCCGCACGGTCAAGTGCACAGAACGTGTCTTTTTAGTTGTTAGGAAGTTGCGATGATGCTAAGATTCGGCAGCAACAACTTCCTTATAGTGCTTGTACATATATACCCGCCAGCGTACGATCATACCGAAGGCCAGAAGGAAGAACAATCCACCCGTTTGAGGAATGCTCACATAACGCTGAATGACTTCATGCAGGATTAGACGTATTGCCAGCAATCCAAGCAGAATGAACGCGAAGCTTCGTGAACGTGTGGCGAAAATTTCTTCATTAACTCGTTCAAAGCGAGTACTGCGTATGAGGGGGTAAGAGAATATAAACCAGCCCACCAACAGTGCGATAAGTGCCCATAGAAGCGGGACATGTGTCTGGGGTACAACAAACATGAGAAAACCCGTGCTCATTCCCAGTGGGGGAATAAGTATTTTGCGAATGGTTACCGGACGGTGGCTGGCTTTCATTCGAATAAAAATGGCAAGCAGGGCCATGACGAGCATACCCAGAGTTGCACCGATCTGAAGGTAAGACGGACTGATTTGAGCCACGTAAAACTCCCTCTTTCTGGAATAATATGTTATCCGGACATCCGGAACATGATGCGAATTACCGGAATTTTCTGTTTCTATTATATCACAAACGAAGAAAGCCGATAGAATGCTTAGTGTATCATTTACCCGGATTGTATATGCAGGGTTCATTTGAAAAATTTGTATTATTGTACCCACTGTGAGGCGGTTTATTCGAATAAGGAGAATTCAGGAAATGAACGAACATTTAGGGTATAAAAATCGGCGATTACAAGACAGATAACCAAGTGGGTCATATAGAGCTTGTCATGCGACTGCACAAACATATGAAACAGATGAAAGGGCGTGGACGTATTATATACATTCCCGATCCGATCTATGGGTGGATGGGCTACAGAAGGAACGACAGTAATAAGGGAAAGGGGTAATATTCCGATCATAGTAATACCTTGGAACAGAGCAAGGAGGAATACGCTTCATGAATAGAAGTCACAGGCCACTCACGGTATGGACTTTGGCTTGTCTGACCGTGGTATCAGTGGTCCTGGTTATCCCCTGGATTTTGTGGCAATCACAGGCACCGATACCGCTTAACATCATGATTGTCGACAAAAGTAAACCGGACTTGTCCTATGTGGGGCATAAGGGACTGGTCTGGATTCTGAATCAGCAGAAGATTGTCCAACAGACAGGGGAACATTATACGTATGAAGAAGACTACTACGGATATGAAATACAGAACGGGATCTCCCGGATTGAGCGGAAATTGCCGGATGAGGTGACAGACACAGACCTGATCTATCTGACGGCGAATCATCATATTTCATCAACAGATACGAATGAACGTATACAAGGCAAAGCCTATGAAGGTCTTACGATATATGATGCGCACAAAATTCGCGAAGCCGCAACCAAAGGCGTAACGATTGTCGCAGAGTTTAGCGCCTTATCGAATGCTGTTTCAAACATGACAAGAGAGCAATTGTATCCGATTCTGGGCATGAAAAGTAGCGGATGGCAGGGGAGATCGGTATCGGATCTGCAGAGCTTGGATGAAGTGCCACAGAAGGTACGAATGAACTATGAGCTTAGGGAGAAAAAAGAGTGGCCCTATCATGGAGCAGGTATTGTACTGATTCATGAGGATGGACGTGTGATTGTACTGAAGCAAGGCCGTGATGTAAAGACCGGTGACATAAAGCTCTCCTTTACACAGGAAGGTGGGAAATGGAGTGGAATTACCCGGGATATCTATTACAGCGAATGGTTTGACATCATTGTGCCTGAACAACAGACTACTGTACTGGCCTGGTATAAGACGGATCTAACGGAGAGTGGTCAGCTGAAACTGATGGACGCAGGTATTCCGGCGGAATTCGCTGCTCTTATCCGGTATGAGGGCTATAATCGGACATATTATATGGCAGGGTCCTTCGGAGAGCTTGAGCATTATTCGTTCTGGCGCCGTATTAAAGGGTGGGATGTGGTAAAAACAAGGCTCACACCAGATCAAAAGGGCGTCCCGGATCGGTTTTACTGGAAAGTATATGTACCCGTGATGAAGAAGATTTTGCAGGAAGTCCAGACAGGGCAAGCACCCTGGCAATAGAAAAGCCGTTCCTTTGGTAGCGGGACGGTAGGATACATAAGGAGGGCTGCAGATCATCTGCAGCCCTCCTCCATTTTCCATCAAGATATATCAGGTTTTATGAATGAAGATGTTGCAGCCCATTCAGGAAAGCGGCCACGGACAGTTGCAGGCTCTCATCCGGGTCAAAGTTCATACCGAAGCCACCTTTTTCACCCATGGAGGCGAAGCCGTGGCAAAGACTGCGTAAACCGCGAACGGCATGGAGCGTTTCCGCTTCACTTAGCGTATAGGGCTGCAACAGGCGGAGCAGCAGATCTAGGGCAGCCGTACTTTCCACAACGAGCTGCGCTTCCTGACGGTCCGGGGCGTGGAAGAAGGCTTCGTATAGCCCTGGATGCTTGCGGACGAAGCCTATATATGCGGCAGCGACCTCCTGAATGGCTTCGTCACCCGAACGGCCGACAGAAGCCTCAGTTAATGCAAGCCTGAGCTGCTGTGCGGACATCAACGCCATTTCCTGGCGAAGCCCGGGAAGACCGTTGATGTGGTTGTAAAGCGACGGGGAGCGCACATCCAGCCGCTGGGCCAGAGCGGCCAGTGTTAGCGAATGGAATCCGTCGCTGTCGGCAAGCTGGGTGGCGGCGCTTAACAGAGCGCCGCGATCCAGCCCTTGGCGGGGGCTCACAGCTGCCCCCCGGCAGGGCGCAGCCGCTGCTCTGCGTCTGCTGTAGCTGCGCGCATGGCCGCGGCGGGCTGACGCAGCATTCGTCCGTGCCCTACAGCGAGCACGGACGGCTCCAGCTCAGCCAGGCGCTTGGCGCTGGCAAGAGCAAGTTCACGGTTCCACGTCGCCAGCGCGGGGAACGGAAAGAGCGGGCGCAGGCGGCCGGATACGGCGAGGCCGCCGTGCAGCTGATACGCGTCGCCAGCGATGAGCACGCGACTGCGCGTATCCATGAAGGCCATATGGCCCGGCGTATGGCCTGGAGTAGCAATGGCGACCAGGGATCCGATCCGGTCGCCATCATCGAGCAAGCGATCCGGCCGGGTGCGGATCGCTTTGGGAACACTGCCACGTACCGGAGTCTGTGGCTCGCCGGGAAGCAGGGAGGCGTCTCCGGCCAGCAGTGGGGCATCTCTTCTTGAGATGCAGACCTCGGCTTCAGGCAGCGCCTCCTTAAGACCATCCAGTGCACCAACATGGTCGCCATGGGCGTGAGTCAGAATAATTCTGATAATCGGTTTGCCCAAGGATTGTGCAGTAGCTAAAATCCCCTTGAGACTGAATGGCATTCCGGCATCAATAAGGGTAAACCCCTCTTTTTCTTCAACAAGATATACGTTCACAGGGAAGAGGCGTGGAAGGAATGAAACTTGGACAACATCATGCTCACATGTAATTCGCATCATTGAATCCTCCTTAAAACTAATGTTGTTAGTAATATAACTAATGTCATTAGTTTTTGCAATACCCTTTGTAGATATACTTAAAAAATAGGATATTTTAAAATCCCAAAACACTTTACAAAAAAAGCGTTTTCAAAATAGGAATAACCGATTATAATAATCTCGTAAGCCCTTTCATATGTCTATCTTATTGGAGCCTTTCGCGAAGCGATTGGCTCACTTTTTTTGTTCTGTTCCCTCAAAACACGGAGGAATTCAAACTTTTTACTAAACCTATGAATGGCCTGTATATACTGGTATGACAGGGGGAATCAGGTTTTCTAACCCCTAAGTTGAGAATGTTGACAAACATAACTGTTATTCCTATAATAACAGTTATACTTACCTTGGATTGAATTTTCAGCGGTGAACGATATGCCGGGAAGGGAGTAAGTAATGAACAGTGAATTTACCATTGCTGTGCACTGTCTGGTCTTTCTGTCCATGAAGGATGAGTGTATGGCCAATAGTGAAGACTTGTCTCAAAGTGTTGGTACGCATCCAGCCAGAGTACGCAAGGTGCTTAGTGTGCTGCGGAAGCATGGATACCTGACCACCAAGGAAGGTGCCCACGGTGGATATCTGCTCAGCCGTCCGAGTGAAGAAATCAAGCTTGGAGAACTGTACAGACTGGTAGCAGGTGGATCACTTGGTCCCAGCTGGTGTTCGGGAGAATCCGGTTCAACGTGCGTTGTTTCTTCCAATATGCAGGATGTGATGGGAAGTATCTACGATGGAGGCGAAGAAGCATTAAGCGCTTATTTTGACCGTATATCCATTGAGGATGTGAAGCATCGTATCGGTAATGGGGAAGAATGTTCTTTGTCTATGGAACCCTTGGCCATGAAGGATAGGTCGTGACAGAACTGATCGTTAACAGCTCTTCATGACCTGGCCTTGGACTGCTGCTATCAGGCATGGTGGACAAGCTATATAAGGGCGTTTGCTCCGGTTGTAAGATCCGTTGATGTTTCAGGCGATTCCGGGCATAACGTGAACACAGATGGAAGCGATCGTCTGCGCTGATGTTATTTTCGGAAGGTGAGTACTCGGTAGAGTTTGGCCTTGCGAACGTAAAAAAAATAAAAAAAAACTTGGGGAGTGGAACGCATGTCCAGCATTGAAAACAATGAAACACTTCGCGTGATTAACGAACGTCACGCTGTCAAAAAGTACGAAAGTGGTTTTGTTATGCCTGAAGCAGATCTGAACGCTATCCTGACTGCCGCTTCCGAAGCACCGTCTTCATGGAACCTGCAACACTGGAAATTCCTCGTGATCGAATCCGAAGCAGACAAAGCCAAGTTGCTGCCAATCGCTTACGGCCAAAGTCAAATCACAGACAGCTCCGTTACGATCGCTGTACTCGGAGATTTGGAAGCAAACCGCAACGCCGTGATTTATGATCAGGCTGTTGAAGCAGGTGCGATCCCGGCTGAAGTTCGTGACGCATTGGTTGGACAGATCAACGGTGCTTACCAAAATCCGCAAATCGCTCGCGATGAAGCGATCCGCAATGCATCGTTTGCTTCACAGAACATTATGCTTGCTGCACGTTCCCTGGGATATGATACTTGCCCAATGGGTGGTTACAACCCGCAACAATTGATCGAAACATTCAACATCCCTGCGCGTTATTTACCAACGTTGTTGATCACTGTAGGTAAAGCTGCAGTACCAGCTCGTCCGGCAGGTCGTTTCCCGTTGTCCGAAGTTGTTGTTAAAGGTTCTTTCTAAGACTGATTTTGGATCAGTTATCGCTATAGAGAGTAATATATATAACGTAAATAGCCGCATGTCCCCTTTAGAGGGAACATGCGGCTATTTGGTATTTAAATGATGAAGAAGGGCATTATTTCTCTGGTGTTTCCGGGATTTTCGGTGCATTGAAATCTTCCAGATACTCAATTGCGTTATACATCATAACCGCAGCTTCGGCGCGGGTAATCGTTTCCTTCGGATTGAAGTTGCCTTCTGCATCGAGTGTATTAATCTTCAAGACAAGGGAACGTTGAACAGCACCTTGAAATTCTGGAGTCAGCTCTTTTTCATCCGTGATGTCTACAGGTTTGATGTTAATCATCGGCAGGCCGCCTTTGGCTTCAATGCCCTGCATCAAGAAAAGGGTATACTGTTCACGGGTCAACGCCTTGGAAGGATCGATATCGTTGGACATCTTAATGCCATTGAATTGGGCACGGACAAAAGCATCACTGTACCATACGCCATCTTTTACGTTGGAGAAGTAGTCACTTGGCAGGGGTTGTTTGATAAAACGAATCGTGTCCAAATTCAGATGGAGGCCATCTGCAATGAGCTGGATACCCTGAGCTGTGTTTAGTTCCTGTTCCGGTTTGAACAAGCTATCACTCACGCCTTTGATTAAACCATCCTGATGTAGGGATTCAATCTTGTCTGCCCCCACAATACCTTGAATATCAGTGAATTCCGCTTGAGCGGCGTGAATCGGACCAGCGCTCAGAGAAAGGGTAAGTAAAGCTCCGGCTGTTAATGTAGCCAATATATTTTTTTTCATATCAGATTCGCCTCACTTTTCTAGGGAATATCCCTTTGTATAAAAGTTATTTGTCCCTATAGACGACCCTATTCCTCAAAAGGTTGCTGTAATTTTCCATGTTTCTCAACATGAAATTCCTCTGGATTACGTTCAATATGTTTGGACTATTGTAAGGCCTTATGCTTTGTATTATGGTGAGGAAAGATAACCACTGAAGCAAAGGTCTGTGATTTGGGTAAGTACATAACAGTGGAATCAACTATTCGGGTTACAACTTCTTATAATTGCATGTAATTAGAGTGTAAGGTTAATCATTTGAATCAATAAGGAGAGAATGAGACGATGGAACCGACAGCAACGAATGAAGCTTTTTTCTATACAGGTACTTATGCATCAGCAGAACAGCCGGGGATTTTTCTATGTGCGTTAAACAAGGATACAGGCGAGTTGCGGATTGTAAATCATATGGATGGGGTGGATAGTCCATCCTATCTGGCTTTATCTCCGGATGGGAATGGTCTGTACGTGGTAAGTGAGACAGATGAGGGAGAGGTACTGGTCTATCGCAGGGATGCCGCAACGGGTGAGCTGCACTTGATGGATCGAAAGTTAACGAAGGGCGCTTCGCCTTGTTATGTATCTGTCACGGAGGACGGCAAGTGGGTGCTGACTTCGAACTACAGCAGTGGTAGTGTGAACGTATTCCCGGTAGGAGATCAAGGCACGCTGGAAGAGATGAGTGCGCTGATTGAGCATACAGGAAGAGGGCAGAATGATGACCGTCAAGAAGGGCCGCACGCCCACTCCATTCAACCAGACCCTTCGGGTCAGTATGCCGTTGTCTGTGATCTGGGTCTGGATCAGATTATTGTGTATCGTCAGGAAGAAGGTCGCCTGGTAACGCATCGTGAGATGAATCAGCCTCCAGGCTCTGGACCGAGACATCTCGTCTTCCACCCAAGCTCGAAATGGGCCTATGTGATTAATGAATTGAGTAACACCGTTACAGCATTCATGTATGATCAGCGAAGAGGTGAGTTTACTACGTTGCAGCATATCACCACACTGCCTGAAGGACATTCTGGAGAAGGTACGGCAGCGGACATCCGTGTGTCCCCGTGTGGTCGTTTCCTCTACGCTTCCAACCGTGGAGACGACAGCATTGTGCTGTATCACATTGACCAGGAATCCGGTGAACTGGAGGCAATAGAGTGGACTTCCACTATTGGTCAGACTCCGCGTAACTTCAACCTGCTGCCAGGCGGTATTCTGCTGGTAGCCAATCAGGACAGCAACAACCTGGTTGCTTTTCAGATCAATGGTGAAGATGGACGTCTAACACACAACGGATTCAAGCTGGAGATACCCCGCCCAGTGTGTATTGCTCCGGTAGTATAAGGTGGGATGACACAACATTCTTTGTTACGTTCAAATTCCGATCGAGCGTGTGAGAAAGAAGCATCCAAGTCGAAAGATTCATCTTTCGGCTTTTTCCCTTTTTTTCATACATAAAATTACTAAGTTAGACCTATAGATGGAATTATATGTTTAATTTAAAATGAATATATTAAAGCGCTTACATGGATGTGAGATGGCGCTACCAAGGGCATCGGGCTTACCAATTCGATTGGGGAGGCAATGGCTTTATGGGAAAACGATCGTTATGGAAGCGTACATTGCGGACCGCAGGGGTATCCCTGCTGAGTTCTGCGTTACTGGTTACTTCGCTCGGTCTTGGAAACATACCAGTCACTCATGCTGCTGGTGCCCGTCAGATGGAGTTTCTGGACCGAGGTGTAGTTGCAGTGAAGACAGGCACAGGTGTGTTTGTCAGTTGGCGGCTTCTGGGTACGGAAGGGTCGAATGTATCGTTTAATGTCTATCGGGATGGAACCAAGATAAACACATCGCCCATAACGAACAGCACCAACCTCCAGGATGCAAGCGGGACAAGTAGTTCCAAATATACGGTTCGAGCCGTAGTGAGCGGAACCGAACAGGCTGCTTCGGCGGCAGCGAGCGTATGGGGCAATAATTATTTGTCTGTACCTCTCAGTGTACCCGCAGGAGGCACAACACCGGATGGTGTAGCCTATACGTACAGTGCCAATGACGCGAGTGCAGGAGATGTAGACGGGGACGGCGAGTATGAATTGATCGTGAAGTGGGACCCGTCCAACTCTAAGGATAATTCCCAAAGCGGCTACACGGGTGAAGTATTTATCGACGCCTACAAATTGAATGGAACACGCCTATGGCGAATCAGTCTGGGTAAAAATATCCGTGCCGGTGCTCATTACACCCAGTTCATGGTGTACGATCTGGACGGAGACGGCAAGGCCGAAGTAGCGATGAAAACGGCTGATGGTACGAAGGATGGTACGGGAGTAGTCATCGGGGATGCCAGCAAGGATTATCGTAATTCAAGTGGATACGTTCTGTCAGGACCGGAGTTCCTTACGATCTTCAATGGACAGACCGGCAAAGCACTTTCCACGGTGAACTACGAACCGGCGCGCAGTAATGTGTCCGATTGGGGAGACAACTATGGCAACCGGGTCGATCGATTCCTTGCTGCGATTGCATATTTGGATGGAGAGCGGCCCAGTCTGGTCATGGCGCGTGGATACTACACCCGGACCGTGCTGGTGGCGTACAACTGGCGGGATGGGCAATTGACAAAACAATGGACTTTTGATTCCAATACATCAGGCAATTCCGGATATGCTGGACAAGGTAATCATAATCTGAGCGTGGCGGACGTGGATAGCGATGGCAAAGATGAGATCGTATATGGCGCGATGGCGGTGGATGATAACGGTAAAGGACTCTACACGACAGGACTTCATCATGGGGATGCCATGCATCTTAGTGATCTGGACCCGGATCGTGCAGGACTTGAAGTATTCCAGGTGCATGAGACAGCGTCCAATGCCGGAGTGGAATTCCGTGATGCGCGTACAGGTCAGTTGATCTGGGGCATACCTACGACAAAAGATATTGGACGCGGCATGGCAGCCGATATCGATCCACGTTATAAGGGTGCCGAAGTATGGGCAGATGGTGGTTTGTATACAGCCAAAGGACAGAAAATTGGGACAACCCTGCCTTCCTCCACGAATTTTGGTATCTGGTGGGATGGTGATCTGCTCCGCGAATTGCTGGACAGCAACCGGATTGATAAATGGGACTACGCCAATAGCAAAACGGTTAATCTGTTGACCGCATCCGGTGTTTCTTCTAATAATGGAACGAAGTCCACACCGAATCTGCAGGCTGACCTGTTCGGAGACTGGAGAGAAGAAGTGGTATGGCGGACCAATGATAGCTCTGCGCTGCGTATCTATACGACAACAGCCGTTACGGACAAACGGATCTACACCCTGATGCATGATCCGGTATACCGTCTTGGCGTAGCTTGGCAAAATGTAGCCTATAACCAACCGCCACATACTGGCTTTTATTTGGGAGATGGCATGAGCACACCTCCCGTACCGAATATCCGGTACGCTGGCAAATAAGAGCGAAAGGGCATGGAACTCATGCCAACCCCAGAGATGATGTTACAGCGAATTAAACTTAATGCTGACAAGGGAACAACGGACTTTGGTCCGTTGTTCTTCTTTTTCTGCCATTTACACAGATATTCGGTAGAAATCGGAAAAAAACGTTTGACAGTCATATGTACTGCCCTTATGATACGTATATAACTCACTAAACAGGTAGGAATAATAAAAATGACTATGCTCTATTTGCGGAAGCAGTCATTTACAGTCACATGAGCGATCGTAACGTGAACAGAATAACGTTCTCACCGTATAGACGGAGGAACACCGCAGCGCATCATTTCTGGATGAAGCATACACGGCCTTTGGGCCGGCATGACTTTATGAGGGAGAAGTGCGCGGGGGTTCCTCCGTTTTTTGTTTTTTTTTCGGTGCGTTCCATGCTGTTCAGCCTGTTGAGGTAATCTTGCAGATCCATTCGGGGGGAGTGTTATCTATGAAAAAGAGAATTCATAAGGGTATTCTGGTTGGTCTGGCATTGGTGTTAACAGGGGTACTGGCGGCATGCGGATCGGATAGCGGTGGCTCGAATGCGGCAGCAACATCGGGGGGAACGGAAGGTGGCAAAGAAGGGGCAAAAGCGATCGAGCTGCTGAATGTATCCTATGATCCGACACGTGAACTCTATGAGCAATATAACAAGGCATTTGCGGCGTATTGGCTGAAAGAGAAAGGTCAGGAAGTAACGGTTAAGCAGTCTCATGGCGGTTCAGGTAAACAAAGTCGTTCTGTTATTGATGGGCTGGACGCGGATGTGGTTACGCTGGCATTGGGATACGATATCGATGCTATTGAAGATAAAGGTCTGATCAATGCGGGGTGGCAGGACAAATACGAGCACAACAGCTCCCCGTATACGTCAACGATCGTGTTTTTGGTACGCAAAGGCAATCCGAAAGGCATTAAGGACTGGGATGATCTCATCAAGGGAGATACCCAAGTCATTACCCCAAATCCGAAAACGTCCGGCGGAGCGCGTTGGAACTATCTGGCTGCTTGGGGATATGCGCTCAAACATAACAACAATGATGAAGAGAAGGCCAAAGCATTTGTTGCAGAACTGTTCAAACATGCGCCTGTCCTTGACTCTGGAGCACGTGGAGCGACGACTACGTTTGTAGAGCGCGGTATCGGTGATGTACTGCTTGCATGGGAGAATGAGGCTTTCTTGTCAGTTAAAGAGCTGGGTCCAGACAAATTCGATATTGTGGTGCCTTCGGTCAGTATTTTGGCTGAACCACCTGTAGCGATTGTAGATAAAAATGCAGACAAAAAGGGCAGCCGCGAAGTGGCTGACGCCTATCTGAAATATTTGTACAGCGAAGAAGGGCAAACCATTGCTGCCGAGAACTATTACCGTCCAACCCTGGACAGCGTGAAGGAAAAGTTTAAGGATCAATTCCCGCAGCTTGAGCTGTTCACATTGGACGATGTATTTGGTACATGGCGCGATACCCAGGCCAAGCACTTTAATGACGGCGGTATCTTTGACCAGATCTATGTTCCGGGCAGCTAATGCATCTGACGTCGATGATGTTGAGTGACCATGTAAGCGGCCAACCAGTCCGACCGACTGAAGGCAGAGAGGATGAACGTGCATGAGCAAGGTGATGGTGGCCCGGAGTCGCACACTGCCGGGATTCGGATTAACGATGGGTTACAGTGTGCTTTACCTGAGCCTGGTTGTACTTATTCCACTCGCAGCGCTCTTGTTTAACTCCACGGGGCTCACCTGGTCCACACTGATTGAGGTGGCGACCAATCCCCGGGTACTGGCTTCTTTCCAGGTGAGTTTTCTGACTGCAGGTGCAGCGGCCCTGATCGATCTGGTTCTCGGGCTGCTCCTGGCTTGGGTACTTGTCCGGTATGAGTTCCCTGGAAAGCGGCTGTTTGATGCCGTTATTGATCTGCCTTTTGCCTTGCCGACAGCAGTGGCGGGGGTTGCCTTAACGGCGCTGTATGCCGGGAATGGCTGGATTGGGCAGTTTGTGGAACCTTTGGGCATCAAGCTGGCCTATTCACAGGCGGGCATTACTCTCGCGCTGATGTTTATCGGGATTCCGTTTGTGGTGCGTACGGTGCAGCCGGTTTTGCAGGAACTGGAGACTGAAGTGGAGGAAGCTGCGGCTACGCTGGGAGCGGGAAGATGGCGGATATTCCGGAAGATCCTGCTTCCGGATCTGATCCCGCCTTTGCTGACTGGCTTTGCGTTAGCCTTTGCCCGAGGTATTGGCGAATATGGTTCCGTGGTGTTTATCTCGGGCAATATGCCAATGAAAACGGAGATTGCGCCCCTGCTGATCATGGCGAAGCTGGAGCAGTTCGATTATGCGGGAGCTACGGCGGTAGCCTTGCTGCTGCTGCTGGTCTCTTTTGTCCTATTGCTGATCATTAATTCACTTCAACGCTGGAGCCGCAAGGCAGGCAGAGCTTAGTGAGCAGTGAGCCAACCTAAACCAAAAGGAGGTACAGAATATGGCGGGTACCGTTCCATTGACGCCTGCTTCCCGTGTGCGAACCGGGCCGGGGCCAAACCGTGCAACCACGGAAGCACCATGGGTCAAATGGTTGTTGATCGGATTGGCAAGTCTGGTGCTGCTCTGGCTGCTCATCTTGCCGCTGGTGATCGTGCTGATGGAAGCGTTAAAGCAAGGCTGGGGTGTCTACATCGCCGCGCTTACCGAGCCGGACGCGATGTCAGCATTGAAACTTACGCTGCTGGTTGCCGGGATTACCGTACCGCTCAATACGATATTCGGTGTGGCGGCTGCGTGGGTCATTACCAAGTTCCAGTTCAGGGGCAAAGGACTCATGATCACCCTGATCGATCTTCCTTTTTCGATCTCGCCTGTCGTAGGCGGGTTGATCTTTGTCCTCATCTTTGGTTCAAATGGATGGTTTGGACCGTGGCTGGCCGAGCATGATATCAAAATTATTTTTGCCCTGCCCGGCATTGTCATCGCAACATTGTTCATTACATTTCCCTTCGTTGCCAGAGAACTGATTCCGCTGATGGAGGATCAAGGCACGAGGGAAGAAGAAGCGGCAGTTACGCTTGGTGCTTCTGGGTGGCGGATCTTCTGGAACGTGACACTTCCCAACATCAAGTGGGGACTGTTATATGGCATTATTCTGTGTAATGCGCGGGCGATGGGCGAGTTTGGCGCCGTGTCTGTTGTATCGGGACATATTCGCGGGGAGACCAACACCTTGCCGCTGCATGTCGAGATCCTGTATAACGAATATCAATTCTCTGCTTCGTTTGCCGTCGCCTCCTTGTTGCTGATTTTGGCTCTGGCAACGTTGCTGCTCAAGAGCTGGTTGGGTCATAAAACGATTCCCGAAAAGTGATGTAACACTCCTGTATCCATGCCGATCATCTTGGTTTTGAAGAGGGTTCCGAATGAAAATGGATTTTGTTTAAACTTCATGAAAATTCGGATTGACAGCTACTGGAAGCCCTGCTAATGTATAAACCAAGTATATAGGTTGGATAAGAATGAATTATAAGTCGGGTTGGATGACAGCGCACTTGAGGAATATAGCGGGCAGTAGCCCGAGAAGAGGAGGCGGCTCTATGGCTAAGCCGTTAAAAGTGGATGAGGTATGGATGGATCGCATTGCCGGACAACTGAATGACATGGAGTTTGGCTCGTTACACATCGTTGTACACGAAGGCCAGATTGTGCAAATGGAGCGGACCGAACGCAAGCGTTTTGAAAATACGCCCTCCGGCAGCGCCTCCAAATCCGGCAGCACTGCACGAAGCAGCTCACCCCGTTCATTGCGCTCATCGAATGCAAGCGCGAAGGGATAGGCATCATGTAATCCAGGATCGAATTAGGCATAATGCAAAAAAATAGTAGAAACCAAAAAAGAGAAGCCGCGATTTTCCGGGCTTCTCTTTTTTTGGTTTTGAATGAACTGAGTCTGTTGATACCAAGCCAACCGAGTTAACAGAGAGGTTCACTTTTCAGAAATGGCTCCAGATGTGCGTGGTTTATAGAGGTTTAGCTCCATATCCAGGTTCTCATCCTCATGTGCTTCTGTACTGCTATTCAATTCCTTATCCGAATCGGTGTGTCCCGCGTACGGGCGATCACTGCGAGAAGGCGTTCCTGTCAGGCTGAAGCCAGAGATGAACAGGATGAGTTGCAATCCCAATGTGTAGGGAGCAGCAGCAAGTCCGATCAGATGAAGCAGCGAGCACATGGCAATTAGAGCAACAAGTGCTTTGGTTACTGTGCCCGATGAACCCTGTCTTGGGCTGGACCAGAGCAGATAACCATAGAACACCGTGATGATCAAAGAAACGAAGCGTATCCATGGCAAAGCACTGAACCATGAATGCCAGAAAGGATACAACAGACCTTGTTGACGAAACACAAAATCAGCGATTAGGTACAGTACAGCTACTACAGCGGTTGGCTCGGCAGCTGGACGAATGACATTCCAGATCGCTCTTCCCCAATGGTCAGGATGTACGGATCGATTCAATTCATCGGACAATGCTGCACTCTCTCGTTCCAGAGCTCTGTGCATCAATGCCAGTCGAGCGGGATCAACATCGATAATACAGCTGCGGATCTGATCCTGAAGCTGTGGAGACAGATGCACTGCGGCTCTGCAGGACAGCATGGCCGTTAATAATTCATGATGCTCATGTTCCGTTATAGCAACATTCCGTTGTTCTTTGGCTGTGAGTTGTCCCAATAGGGTTGTACTTATGTATAATGTATCTCGTTTCGCGTGCATTCGCCTGTCCCGGCTTCGTCTGACCTCAGTGGCTGACCACACGTAGAGTCCAAGCAGCACAGCGATCATTCCGAGTAGTACAGCCACGAAGCCCGGATATGAGAATAGAGCAAGCATCCAGCGTTGAAGCACAATGGTTCCTCCTTTGCAAAAACTGTAGTGTAGCATGAAACACGGTTCACATAAGCTTTCTCTCACTATTACACAGGAATTGCGTGAATTCAAGCAGGAACAGTAGGAATTTACTGTCATAAGAAGGACCACGGCACCCATGCAAAGAAGATGTGATTTCCATGAATTTTTTTAATTCTACACATAATTATAGGTTTAATAGGAAGGGAGCATGATACATGGACCAGATCAACATTGAACACACACCGCCCTCAGCAGCAGAATACCTAGCGTTACGGAAAAGCGCAGGTCTTAGTGCGATGAGCAACGAGGGGGCGGAGATTGGGCTGCCCAATAGTCTTTTTGCCGTATGTCTGCGTGAAGAAAATGAAATCGTAGGCATGGGCCGGGTCATCGGGGACGGAGGTTGCTTCTTTCAGGTGGTGGATATCGCCGTGCGCCCGGATCAGCAGGGAAGAGGATATGGCAAATTGATCATGAGCGAAATCATGAATTATTTGCGTGAACATGTGCCTGCTCGTGGTTTGGTTAGCCTGTTGGCTGATGTCCCTGCCGATCGTCTGTACGTTCAATTTGGCTTCGACTACACCAGTCCGAAATCGGAAGGTATGTGGTGGAGACAAGATTGAGGGAAACAGCTGAGTTAAGCCTGTTTAAATAAAATTAGCCTTATATATGTGAAATAGCCTATCAATACCTCATTCGTGTATTCAACCAATTAAACCTTTGGTTATCCAAAGGTTTTTTTACTTTACATCCATTTATTTACAAGTATAATGTAATTTAAATACAATTTACGATTTACAAATTACGATAATCATAATAAATGCAGAATGGAGGAGACGAAATTGGATAAAGATCAGCGGACTCAATTTAATCGAATGGTGGAACGATCCATGGAGCAAGCCAGCAGAAACCTATCGGGAACCAAGGGGGTTGTCTCCGTAAGATTAAGTCAGGAAGAGATTGATATTATTGATCAGCTTGTATTTCTTGAGCTGGCCAAGAACCGATCTGATGCAACGGCGATGTTAATCAGGGAAGGGATTCGGACTCATCAATCGTTATTGAACGAGATTCAGGAGTATACGGCAGAGCTTGAGCGGGTAAAGGCAAAAATACAACAGTCCATTCGCAATTCAGGTTTGTTGACACGTCTGCAAAGTGAAACTGGAAGTGAGATCGAAGGGAAAGGAGAGAGAGTGAATGAAACAGACGAAAAATGAAATCCATAACGACAGTTATGGATCTGTTCTGCGTCTTCCATCTTTTTGTGTACTTCTTGCAGGCAGGCTGATATCCGGTGCAGGTCAAATTTTATTTTCCATGGCTACGATGTGGTATATTCTTCAACTAACCGATTCAGCACTCGCAGCAGCACTGATTCCTATGTTGCCATACTTTATCTATGCTTTTTTGGGTATACCACTGGCTACAATCAGTGATCGGCTGCCCAAAAAGCAGCTCTTGATCTGGACAGATGTACTTAGAGCATGCGTGGCCTGTATATTGGCCCTTTTATTCATGAATGGTCAGATGGTACCGTGGCATATCTATGCTGCCAATTTGCTCATTGCGATTCTTGGATTTTTGTTCAATCCGGCAACCCAGACCGTCATCCCCGCAATTCTGCCCGACCCGTCGAAACAGTTAGCACCAGCCAACGCACTTCTAAATTCATCTTCTAAAACAATTGAATTGCTTGGATATGCTGTAGGTGGCATATTGGTGGCGTTCATCTCAGTCCAGTCCATCCTTTTCATCTATGCACTTACCTTTCTGCTATCTGCTTTCTCCATTGTCTTTATTCATATTCCGGTGACCAAAGTGGTCAAACAAAAAGGGATCTCTGGCTTCATGAAGGACAGTTTGCAAGGGATTACCTTTTTGTTCTCGCGTAAAATTTTGGCCAGCTGCATCATTTTTGGTGCCATTATCAACTTTGCTGGCGCGCCTCTGCACATCTTCACTCCGATTTTTGCTGACATGGTTCTTCATGCGGGACCACAAGGCTATGGTCTTCTCCAATCTGCCTTTGCCGCTGGTAGTATTGCAGGCTCTTTGCTCAGCGGGAAATATGCCAAACGGCTTTCGCTTGCTCGATGGTTCCTAATCAGTTATCTCATCTCAGGTGCAAGTTTGCTACTCATGCCTATGTTTCCTAATCTGTATATCGCCATCGCCTGTTCATTCTTGTTAATGTTGGGGCTTGCCCTCGTAAATGTACCGTTGGTTACCTCGATTCTTCTATCCACACCGGAAGAAAAGAGGGGGCGTGTCATGAACAGTATGGGGGTCTTAATGAGTGGCTTCAGCAATCCGCTGGGTTTATTGCTCGGAGGCTGGCTCATTGAAACGTATAATCCATCCTGGGTGTACATGGGAATCGGTGCATTTGTTATTGTCATGGGACTGGGGAGCATGTTTGTCCGGCCTTTCCGAGAGGAACAGGGGCAACGCTCCAGACAGCAAACGGCATCTGTGTGATCAAGATTCATATGTCATATTAGCTCTTTTTTTATACGATAATTCCGATTGGGTTAACGTGTATATGTCATATAAATGGATAATGTAAATAATTATTGTAAAATAATTCAATTAAAAAGAAGGAATATCAAAATTTATGTAGAAATTGGTTATTAAGAGGGGGAGACAAATGGGAGGTAATTTATCATGGAAAACAAGGAAATTTTATCTGTACAGGACTTGATGGCATTAGAGGTTGAAGAGGATAACTACATGTTCGAGGAAACTAGCCTGTGTACCGTGTGTAGCTGGACAAGCTCACAGACAATCGCTGTTGAGAGCTAGGAACATCTTCATTAAACGCTCTATCCAGTAAATTTAAGGATAAGTCTTTGATTTTCGCATTACTAAAATAATTGTACCTCCCCCTCTAACTATAACCAAGAGGAGTGATTCTCATTGAAATTCGCAAATGTATCCGTTAAAAAGGACGCCTTTGAGAACGCTTTGGAACATATAATCCGGGAACTTCCCCAATCCATCCAATGGTCGAATGACGGCCATTGGATTTGTTTTAGACCAGAGGATTTGAAACTTCCTTCACAAGGCTGGAAAATACATCTATCTGTGGTTCCTGGAGAAGGAGCTGAACTGTTACGCCGCATTACACCTGTTTTGACGGAGCACGGTGTGCAGTGGAAGGTTGTGAACAGTGGATTGAAATTGATTGAAACGTCCAATGGATCTAGCCCCCTGCCTCAAACGGGTAAATGTGTCACGATCTATGCAGCAAACGAGAAACAGTTTCTGAACCTGCTTGAGGATATGTATGTATGCACCAGCGGATTTGAAGGCCCGACTATTCCTACAGATCGGTCATACCGAGGGAGCGGGTGCGTATTTTATCGTTATGGTGCGTTCACAGAACGATTCTATTATGACCGTTACTCGGGAGTAAAAGTGCATGCGATCCAGAATATCGAAGGTAATCTGGAGGAGGATCGCCGTATACCTGGTAGGTATAAGCCTGAATGGGTCAACGAGCCGGAGGAACTTCTTCGTATCCAGGCCACCAAGAAGGATATTTCTTCCTCCAAAGTATCCAGTTCCAATAACAATGAGTTCGGAATACGAAATATTCGCGTAAAGCGTGTGTTCAAGAAGTCAGGCAAAGGCGGGGTATTTCTCATTTCAAGTGCGCGGCATGCGCAAGCCGTTATGAAAGAAGCAGTCCATCGAATGCGTGTCGATAGTGCTGGACGCTCTGCCCACGACTATCTAGAGAATGAATATCATGTACTTGAATTGTTGAAGGAGACGGGATATACCCCCCAGCCACTTGATCTGTTCAATTATGAGAAGAATCGGTATCTGATTCTGGAGTATTTTGATAGCATCAGCCTGCGGGAGTATATTCATCGCAGACATGTTGCCGCAGATTATACCTGGACGGAGATGGCTCGGATCTGCCAGGATGTTCTGGATATGGTGGAGACCTGTCATCGTAAAGGGGTTATTATTAATGATCTGACACCTAACAATATTGTTGTATTGCCGGATGGAAATGTACGTCTGATTGACCTCGAATTGGCTTACTTACGAAATGGCGAGAGGGAGACCAAGCCATTGACTGGGCATACGCCCGGATATGTGTCTCGTGGTCGGGAACACAGTCAGAGATCAAGTGTTCAGGATGATATCTATTCGCTCGGGGCTGTTTTCTATTATATGGCATCATCTGTGGACCCCTATTTCAAATATCAGACGGACTATCTGAAATGTGGTCAGGCTTTGTTGGATGGTCTGGTCAATATGCAGCAACTGCATGCCCTGGGCAACCTTTCCGTGCGGATCATGACTGGCGTGTATGAGCAGTTGGCAGATATTCGCAACGATTTGGCTACAATTTCGAAAGAACCGATGCATGAATTAAAAGGATCATCCCTGTCATTGAACAGCCAATTAACTGCTGCCGAGGTATTGCGTCAGGCGCAAAGGACGGCTGATTGGCTCTATAGATCGCTTGATTTCGATAATAGGCATGAACTGTATCCGGAAAACAACATGAGCCGGATGTTTCATCCGGCAAATTTTAACTTTGGATGGACTGGCATGGTCTACGGCTTTAACCAGCTCGGTCATATTACAGAACATATTCAGTATCATGAATATGCTAGAGAAGTTATGGAATGGATCATGACTCACCATCCATACATTCCGGATGAGACACCGACCGGATTATACTTTGGATATGGGGTGGTCCCGTGGAGATTGGCTGAGACCGCAGAGGCGCTGAATGATTCTTCATTGCTTGATCTGGCGGAGAATTTGGCATTACAGCTAACTCAGAATGACCCGACCCAAACCAACATCAGTCATGGAGCTGCAGGTCTGGGATTAATGTTATTGGAGATTCACCGCATTGGAGGGCGCCCGGAACTACTTGAACGAGCCGAGGCAATGGCTGCTTATATTTTGAATCAAGAAGAGCGGTACGAAGATGGACGGAGTATGTGGAAAGTGAAAGAGCAGCCGAGTAAGAAAAATGGTGGGCATTATTCACTGGGATTCTCCCATGGCATCGCTGGGATCGGTTACTTTCTACTCGCAATGGCAGATCGAACCGATAAGGAAACCTATATATCAGCAGTGAAACGAATTGTCCACACACTGGATCATACAAGCCATACCGGACAGAATGGCCTGAAGATATGGCCTGCAACACCTGAAAAACCGGATGCGCTCTGGGTACACTGGTGTAATGGATCGGCTGGCATTGGGCGTTTTCTTCTGGCGGCTGCCGATGTGTTGGGTGATCCGGTGTCTGCGAGGCTCGGCAAAGAAGCGGCAGATGCGGTGGCACAGACCACGATCTTTGCTTCCTTCGGGCAATGTCATGGGTTAGCTGGCAACGGGGACTTTCTGCTTTTGGCGGAGCGTTGTCATCCTGGCAGGTATGAGGCCAGACTGGAAAAATATGCACAGCTGCTGGTGGCGATGAGAAGTGACAACCACGACATGTGGATGTGGCCACTGGAGGATATGGAATCATTCTCACCTGATTACATGACCGGATATATGGGCGTATACTCCTTTCTGCTCCGTCTTTTTTATCCTTCAAGGAGTGCAGAAGCGTTGGTTTATTCGGGTTTCAATTCTGCTAAGGAGGCGATGGATCATGATATTAACATCCATATCTGATGTTCTTCCACAATTTCGGCATGAACAGGGCACGTACGGGGACCGTTATTATGCAGCAGCGCCAGAGTACCGCGAAAACGGATCTTCATTAATGATCATTGATCATGGGCAGAGGCAGTATACACTCGATTTGTGGAGCGGAGCAGGCCCGATGACGTATTGGGAAAATCGGGTCCAACCACTGCTGGAGTCACTTGAATGGGATGCCCTCTATGCAACAGTTCCTACTTCATTTCCGTGGGGAAAACTTGGATTCCGGGTGGAAGTTCTTGCACATAGACATCGATTTATCGGTAGCTTGAAAGATATCCCTGTTTCGGATATCCCATATGATGCAGCAACCTGGATTTCTGCGCAGGGGCAGGAGGGGGAGGTAGCCCGCATTCTTTCGGAAAGCGACCCCACCTGTCCCGGTTTGGAAGCCGCCCGTCAGGTCGTCAAAGACATCTATGGCGGAGCATATGGAACTTTGCTGGAGGGGTCCGGATTGGTTGAATTGGAGGGGCAAAGGATGGGAGGCTGCCTGCTAAGTGATGAGTTCGGATCTGTACTGATTGCTCATACATGTACAATACCCTCTGCTAAACGTAAGGGCTGGGCCCGCTGGCTTGCCGCTTATGGTCTTCAACGATGTTTAACAGAACAATATGAAACGGTAAAAGCTTCGCTCGACGTGGGCAATATCGGCAGTTATCGATTAATGGCTTCACTGAATTTGCAGCAGATTCCCGAAACTGCACATGTATGCCGGATTACGAAAGAGCGTGATTGCTAATGACGCCTGTTTTACTTGGAAGTACGCAATATTGTGATCTGCGAAGCGATTGGCTTCGTTCCAGTCATGAACCTGGGCTGTTTGTAGTTGAGGGGGAACCGGACGCGGTGAAGCGCGAGATGCAAAAGCTGCACACTCACTGGCAGGATCAAGCTATTGCGATATCGGTAGATCATCCGTATTATTCACTTCCCATCATCTATCAGCTAAATCCGGTTCAGCCCACCAGCGATCTTGTAGCCTGCAAAAATACCATCTTGAGATTTAAAACAGCGGGATGGGCTCCAGGTCAAAGGAAATGGGTAGTGGTGGAGGTTGCTTCACATTTACATGCATCTGACCTCGGGGCCATCCACCATCTTCTGTATCGCCAGAAACTAAGAGGAGTCAGTGTACTGCTCTTTTTCCACCGATATCCCTCCAGAATGCCCACTCACGGTGAGGTGCACTGGCTTCCAATCTCGCTTGTCAGAGAAACGCCTAACCATACCCGAAGTTCGTTGGATGAACATCTTGCAATCGCAAGAAAAAAGGGTGGACAAGAGAAAACATTGGCGCTCTACAACAGGCTGGCCTGGATTTTGTTGTCCAAGTCGGATGATCCGGTCCGGTATAGGGCTTGTTTGCATTTTTTTAAATACAATACGTTATTTCAACGTTTATCAGCAGCCCAGCAAGCGGTTCTATGGTTCGAACTGGCGCAGTTGCTCACCAAAAAAGGCATGGATTATACGGCAGCGCGATACTGCTATTCAGAAGCCCGAAAGGTGCTCTCTCATAAAGAATTAACCGAGTCGTACCGCATTGGGAAATGCTGTGCGCTGGATAATGGCGAAGCATTGATCGAGATGCAGGAGGGCAATGTTGAGCGTGCAATTGAGCTGGAACGGCAGGCGAGTCGGCGTATTCAGCTGCTTCCCAGTGGTCCTGACCAGCGTACTTTTCAGATTCAGACTGCGTTGAATATTGCGGGGCTGCAGCTCAGATCGGGCCAATGGGCTGAAGCTTATACTGCTCTGCTAGATGCGGAGAAGCTATGCACCGAGCACTATGCCGATTGGCTCAGTCCTATACTCGAATTAAGAATGGAGATTCTTCGGCAGCATGGTGAAGAAGAGAAGGAATACCAACTGCTGATTCGGTTGCTTCGATTGAAGACTGTATCCATCAATACCAAGCGGCTCCGTCGTGCGGTGGAGATTGCTGGAGAACAAGTACGTCGAGGGTCAAACGATCTGGCTGCCGATGTCTATCGTCTATTAATGATGTCCCTTCCTGCTGCCAATCTGCCGCAGATTGAAAAGATTCGGCAGGCCATAAACAGTCTTGATACAGATGTTTCATCTGGTACTTCTGTGCTGGATCAATACATCGACAGATTGCGGAGTCAGTTGGAGGAATGGGAGCGGCTGAAGCTCTGGAATGAAGGGAGGGAAACCAGGTGCGTCGTACATTTCTGACACGAATGAGCGTTAATCGGGAGCGCACTGGAATGCTTTTGTCCTATGATAACGGTTATACGGAATGGTGCGCACTTGATGAGACAGGTCAGATAACAGACAGGCAATGGTTGTATGAACATGCGGCAGATCCGGTTGATCGGACGCAGCATACTCAGTTTATTGCACCTGATCAGGTGCTGATCATCACCCAGGGCAAAACCGGAAAACGGCTGCATATGTATGAAATGCAAGCTCAGGTGAAGCTTGTCCATACCCAGGCTTTGCAATTGCCTTTTGCTGTCCTGCAGGCCGCGTGGCAAGGAGAGAAGTTGCAGTTGCTTTTTGCTATCCGTAACAAAGAGAGTTCCGTTCGATTAGGGCTTTACGATGCGAAACGGGAGGAAGCGAGATGGATTACAGCTGGTCTAGATCATCCGCAATTGGCTTTCTGGTCTGCATCAGAACAGGAAATTGGCTTGAATGTTGATGGACAAGGGAGGGTATATTCAAACAAAGACCAAGTGGGTCAAAGTGAGGAGTGGACATATACGGCATATCCATATCCAGTCATGGACAAGCAGGGCGATCTCATTGCGGTGTCCATCCCTTCAGAGCAGGGGTTCAAACCGGGATGGATGAAACAGGGCGAGGATATTGTGCATGAATTGCCTCCAAATTGTGAAGGATTCTCTGAACTGGTTCGCGTACAGATTGATACAGTTACACAGAAGATCCTCTGTGAAGGCATAACCCGTGGCAGATGGCATTATGTGCAGTATGCATTGCAGGAGAAGAAGGAAGTATTACAGCTTCGAGATTATCCGGGAATACTGACACAGGCTGTTCTTAGCAGGGACAAGCAGGGGCTGGTGGGCAAATATGAGTCCATCGCGATAGATCCGGTACCAGGTCTATTCCGTTTCCGAGATCAAACCAATACCATTGCTCGGGTTCAAGGAGAGCAGGAAGTTATTAATAGCTTTCGCAACACTGGGGAGCTTGATGTGAAATACGGAGAAGCCTACTATGGGTCCGAGATCATCCCTTATTTGGATATCCACCCGAAGGATGCCGTACAGGCTGTCATTTACCTGCATGGAGGGCCGCATAACTGCCTGTTCGACAGCTATAGTCCAGTGATGAAGCGATTATCAGAGTCTGGCGTACGGGTGATTGGGCTCAACTATCCGGGTAGCTCCGGCTTTGATTCTGGTTACAGGCGTCGTAATGAGAACGATTGGGGCGGCGTGGATGCAGATGTGGTCCGGTTTATCCGGGAACAGGTGTTATCCTCTTATTCAGACGTAGCTCTGTATGGCGTCAGTTATGGAGCTTATCTTGCATTGCTTGCCGCGGGCAGAGACCCAGTGCTGTGGAGTGCCGTGGTAGCTTGTGCTCCTTTTACGGACTTGGGCAAGCTGTATACAGAGGGAGGGGCGAAGCTCAGGTCTTTTTTGCAAAAAGAGATTGGTGAACTTCTTAAGGATGAATCTGCTCTGAGGAACCGAAGTCCTGTAGCGTATGCTACTGCTCTAAGCGAAATCGATATCTTGTTCATTCACGGCAAGCTAGATCAGCTCTGTCCGGTGGAACAGACTGAACGGTTATATCAAGAAATACTTCAATACCAACTGGCTTCGGATGAACCGTTAGGCAGACGGGAACTTCATATCATCGAAGATTTGGAGCATGCAGTATACTCGGAACGGTTCTGGGTACAGAAAGCTGTCGATTTTATAACCTTAGCCAAAGTGGGTCAAGCAAAATAGAGGTAAGCTGCCGAAGCCGCGATCGCGGCTTTTTTGGCGATGGTTGGAGTTTTCTTTTGAACGGAAAAGGCAGTTGTAATTACTTATTTAATACGGCATGTATATGGGATCGGGCGTTTGAACTAGACTCAAGGTTTACAAGTGGGCACAGACGGTTTAAGATGGCGTGAGCCGTTTAAGGTATATAACAATGGGATTAAGTATTAAAATAACGGTAAGTTGACAAGATGATATCTACTGAAAAGAGGGATTTGATATGAAAGTTGCCATTTTTGGAGCAACCGGAGCGATTGGAAAGACGATACTGTGGGAGTTCATGGACCGTGGTCATGAGGTAACTGCAATTGTTCGTGATCCTTCGAAGGTTGAGATGGAGCATGAGCGTTTGCGTGTAGTACAGGGGGATTTGCTTAACCCGGACCAGGTTGCCGATTTTACAGCAGGACAAGAAGCTGTTGTGAGTGCCTATGGACCGAAGTTTGGTGCGGAGGAAGAGATGTTGGAAGTTACACGTTCATTAATTGAGGGTGTTCGCCGTGGAAAAGCAGGACGTTTGGTTGTCGTTGGTGGAGCAGGAAGCTTGCTTACGGATTCTGGAGAAATGCTGATGGACACACCAGGATTCCCTGAGGAAGTCAAACCACTGGCGAAGGCTCATGTTGATGCGTATAACCTGATTGAGGGATCGGATATCAACTGGACCTACATGAGTCCTGCGGCTACGATCACAACAGGAAGACGGACAGGCCTGTTCCGGGTTGGTATGAATCGTGTAATCACAGATGATCTTGGTGAGAGTTCGATTTCCGTTGGTGATTTTGCAGCTGCATTGGTGGATGAGCTGGATGATCCGCAATTTATTCAATCCCGGTTTACGGTGGGGTACTAAGGGTTGCAGAAGTAAAGGACGGGAAAACAGATGCGAATATTAGAATGAAGCGAAGCAACTTGGAAAAAGAAAGAGATATCGCGACATTAACCTATTCGAAGATGTAAATTTCCGTGAATTTCACCGGGGAGGGATGAACGTTGTTTATCGTAACCGCTGAACAGATGAGAGCCGTGGATGAGCATACGATTCACAAGCTTGGCATTCCTGCTGCCAGTCTGATGGAGAACGCAGGCAGAGCCATCGCCGAGGAAGTTATCCGGCTGTGCGGGAGAGAGGACGTTGGCCTCAGTTCGGAGCAGCAGGGCCGCTTGGACAAAAACGGGAAGCGGGCGCACACCGGGCCCGGGGATCGGCCTGTTCATGGTGGCGACATCATCGCCGATCCGGCGCTCGTGATGGAGCAACCCGGCGATCAGCAGTGGTACATGCTGATCGGGAAGGGTAATAATGGCGGCGACGGGCTGGTTGCGGCGCGCCATTTGGTTGAAGCGGGGCTCGGCGTGACTTTGGTTTACGCCGATGCGCCTGATGCGTTGCGGGGCGAAGCCGCAGTGCAGCGGGATGCCGCCGCGCAGCTCGGCATCCCTGCTCTAGTCCACGGGCGCGAAGCCGTGGACTTCGGCCGGTGCACGGGCATCGTGGATGCGCTGCTGGGCACCGGCTCGCGTGGGGCGCCGCGCGGATCATACGCGGCGAACGACAGCGGCAAGCCGGTCGTGTCCGCCGATGTGCCAAGTGGGCTGAATGCTGACACCGGGGAGGTATATGAGCCCTGCATTCAGGCCCGGGTGACCGTATGTCTCGCGCTGCTTAAGCGCGGGCTGGTGCAGTACCCGGGTGCATCTACCGCGGGGCGCATTGTGGTGCGCTCCATCGGCATTCCCACGCGGCTTGCGCCGGAGCATGGCCCCTTGGTCCGTCTGCTGACGGAAGAGGTGCTGCGCAGTGCGCTGCGCGTGGACACGGGCCGTCTCCGGGCACCGGACGGCCACAAGGGCACTTACGGCCACGTGCTGCTGGCCGCAGGCAGTCTGCCGATGAGCGGCGCAGGCCTGCTCTCGGCCAAAGCCGCGCTGCGCGCTGGCTGCGGGCTCGCCACATGGGCGCTGCCCGCGGCACTGCTGCCGCATGTCATCGGCACCGTGCCCGAGCTCATGCTCGCTGCCGCCGCAGATGGCGACAGCGGCGAGTGGAACGCGGTTTCCGCGGACGCCGTGCTGCGTCTCGCGGAAAGCCGCGACGTGCTCGCGACCGGCCCGGGCCTTGGCCGCTTCAAGGGCGACACAGACTGGCTGCGCCGTCTGTGGCAACATTCGGATCGCCCGCTCGTCATCGACGCGGACGCCCTCAACATGCTGGCAGACGCTGGCCCAACAGGGCCTCGCGACTGGGGCAAACGAAGTGCAGCGACTATCCTGACGCCGCACCCTGGGGAGATGGGCCGACTGCTGGGCATGTCGACCCCCGAAGTACAGCGTGACCGAATTGGACACGCTGTACGGTACGCCCGCGAGCAGGGCGTGACCCTGGTGCTCAAGGGAGCACGAACGGTCATCGCAACGCCATCCGGCGAGGCGTATATCAACACCACGGGGCACGCTGGCATGGCAACCGGCGGTGCAGGAGACGTGTTGACCGGCATTATCGCCGGTCTGCTCGCCCAAGGGCTCAGCGCGGAGCAGGCTGCCACCTTTGGCGTGTTTCTACACGGCCAGGCAGGGGAGAGAGCTGCGCTGCTGCGCGGTGATCCGGCATCCCTGCTCGCCGGGGATATCGTTGATGCACTATAAAACAGGGGCATGATTGGTGCCGACTCTTGGTACGTACATTCGTTACTTCATAAGCTGCATTTACACCGCTTTGAGCTCGGGTGATAGGTGTGCTGCATGCCTTTGCACAAAGGACGAAGATATAAACCACTCATAACATTAAGAAAGGGATGTCCATAGTCATAAACATGACGAGGACATCCCTTTTTAGTGGTATTAACTTTTAACGAATCAAACACACGCTATGAGCTGCATTTTCCATTAATCTGCGCTAGAATCCCAGCGACGTGATTTCACTGATCGGCAGGTTCTGGCCCAAGTTTGTACCATTATAACGAGAATAACGTGACTGAAGTTCGTTAATCTGTGCATTCGACCCAAATTCTCTAATTAAGGTGTGGTCGATTCGTTAGAATGGATTAGCGCTTCGACCCGAGAAAGGAAGTTCCTTTCAACCTTCGGTACAGACGCTTCTCTTCATTCTTTTATCATGGTTCAACTACAACCGGAACCGTAAAAGCTCCTGATGCATCTCTGCACTGATATCCCGCAGGGTTTTCACCTTAGTGCTTGCTTCGGCGAACGAACGTTGTTGCTCGGCCGTAGAAGCTGTAATTTCCTCACTGCTTGCAGCCGATTGTTCCGTAATGGCACTGATATTTTCAATCGCCTGCTGAACCTGTGCGCTAAGTTCACTGGACTGCTGCATGTCTTCCGTAAGCTGGTTAATACTTGTGCTGATTCGCTCTACACTGTGACGAATTCCGGAGAAGGATTCGCCGGTTTTTCCGGTGGCCTGCTCCTGTTCAGCAAAGAGCTGAATGCTCTGTGTCACAGAGTTTTTCACTTTGCCCATAGCCGTTGTGATTTCGCCGACAGCCCCAAAGATATGCTGTACCGATTGCTCGGATTGCTCGGCCAGTTTCTTCACTTCCCCCGCGACGACAGCAAAGCCGCGTCCGGCTTCACCTGCACGTGCCGCTTCGATGGAGGCGTTCAGAGACAGAAGGGTTGTCTGCGTAGCGATGCTTGATACATAAGCAGTCATGGTTGCGATCCGGGAGGCACTCTCCTCCAATTCCTGGACAGTCTTTTCTACCTCGGACATGGCAATCCGGTTTACTTCAGCCAGTCGAAGCTGTTCCTGTACGGCAATGTGTCCCTCCTGCACGGAAGTCAAAACTTCGTTACCATAGATGGCCGATTGTGAAGTCGCCTGAAGATTGCTTTCAAACATATGCTGCATCTTGTCCACGACCATAACCGTGTCACTTAGATCCTCAGCAATTTTCTGACTGCCAATCGATAGCTCTTCGGTTGTTCTGGATACTTGCTGCACAATGGCCTGCACGGTATCATTGCCGCGGTCAATGTCCTGCGCCATCCCATCAACACGGTTTCCTGCCGCACCGATGGATTGAATGATACTGCGAATATTCCCCGTCATAAGGCGGAAGGAGCGGTTTAAGTCATCCAATTCATCTTTGCCTCGTGTCTCCGGAAGCTGCTGCGTCAGATCACCGTTCGCAATTTGTCCTGCTGCTTCCTTCAAGCTGCGTATGCGTCTCGCCAATTTTCGTGAAGTGTACATGTTGAACACCAGCACAGCGACAAGCAGGATGATGGCTCCGGCGAGGGCAATCTGCCAGGTCCGCTGAATGTCTTGTTCAAGATCTACTGTGTATTGGTCATATCGATCCCGGGTCACCTCATCCAGCATATAGATATCATTTTGTATGCCTTTGACCCGTGAGCTGAAACGTTTGGCGTCCGAACTGTTCATGGCTGTGATGGCTTCGGTGGCGCCCGTGTCCAGAGCTGTTAATTTGGTTTGGATCGATTGTATCAGGCGAAGCTGTTCATCCGTTTCCAGCAAACCTTCTGTGAGCTGCTTTACCATGGTTTTACCTTCATTCAGCAAGCGTGCAACATTATCCTGATTGCCAGCTGTCATGGAGAACGAGTACACATCGAGCGCCTGCTCGGTCTGTATCTGGTTAGCGTTCAACTCCGTGACCTTCAGCATGGCAGGCACCAGATTTTGATTTTTGGCATTCATGCTCAGCAATTGAATAATGATATAGGCTACAAGCAAAAGGCATAACAGTAACGATACTACGGCATTCATTATCAGCTTTCCCTGCAATTTCATAAGCGTGCCTCCATATTAGCAATTGGTTTATTGATCTAGGGTAATTTTGGTTTTGCCGGAAGCGATCTGTGCTTTCAAATCTTCGAACGTTTGCTGTTGTTCGTCCGTGAGTGTGATGTTATGTAGGGCGGTTAAACCTACGCCGTTTTCTGCCAGACCATAGAACATTTCTTTTTCGGGAAATGAATGCTGGTTCTGAATGAACGTATTAATGGCGTTATGAAGAGAGACATCTACATTTTTGAGCATGGAAGTGAGTACTGCTTTTTCTGCTAAAAAGAACTGATCCTGGTCCACGCCAATGGCGTATTTACCTAATCTCTGAATCTCTGAAAGTGAGCCTATGCCGGTAAGTCCGGCAGCAACGTAAATGACATCAACACGCTGTTCCTGAATCATCTGCGCCGCGAGTTTTCCTCCAAGATCAGGATTGCCGAAATCCCCGGCGTACACGACATGGACTGTGGCATCCGGATTAGCCGCCTTTACACCTTGCTCAAAACCTTGCTGGAAATCGTGAAGCACCGGAATATCCATTCCACCCAAGAAGCCTACATGGTCTTCGGTTGTTGCAAAGCCAGCAATGATACCTGCAAGATAGCTGCCTTCTTCTGCTTTGAAGGACATGGAGGTCACATTGGGGAGATCGGAATGCCCGTCAATGATGAGAAAGTGCTGATCGGGATACTTCTGAGCAACCTTCTCCAGATCGGTTTTTATCGTGTCGCTTAGACCAATAATCAGATCAACTTTATCCTTCGCAAATTGCTCAAAAGCTGCCTCGGATGTCAAATCCTTTCCAGGTTCCTTGTAATCAAAAACAATACTGTTCTCGTTTCTTGCCTGTACCAATCCCTCAAAAGATGCGTCACTGAAAGAATGATCACCCAAGCCGACATCCGTAAGAACGATTCCGACTTTGGTTCGCTGATCTGCGGGGGACGCCTTATCGGTTGCCGAACATGCTCCCAGCACCAGAACAACCAGAACCATCATCATGGTGAACCCGAATTTGATTTTCCATTGTGTTTTCATGTGCGTATGCCCTCTTTTCTATAAGATGGAGATGACGTGTGAGGTGAGCAATTCCTCTATATGTATATCGGACGAGAGCAGAGTCTCTATAATGGGTAAGGATGAAAATTTACGAAAACTCAATAAAATTCCAATTAAACCCATAAATTATACATAGAATTTACATCTGAAGAGGCATGAATTCTATACTGAACCTGTACTACGTCTTGCTGGTCAACGGGAAAAAGAAAGACAAAAAAAGGGTAAAGAAGAGACCGATTAGATCTCTTCTTTGCCCTTTCCTTGAAACCAAACGAATGATGAATGACTACATATCATGAATCAAAAAATTCATATATATGAACGGTTTTCCCGGTTCCCGCAGCATATGCAATATTCCTGAGCGTTACGTTCCCGCTCTCATTCAGCTGCACTTGCAACGTATTACCACGCTGCTACCGAGCCATCTGTTCGGCTTTCCGTGCCGCCGCACAATACGCCGTTGTCCGGGTTGCGCCAGATGATCTGGCCGCGTCCAAACATCGACGGATCGAGGGCGACCTGTATATCATGCCCTTTGCGAGCAAGTGCCTGTGCAATATGTTGAGGGAATCCAGGCTCAACCAGAATCGTTTTGCCTTTGGTCCACTGCCAGCGCGGAGAATCGAGCGCAGCCTGTGGATTGAGGTGGAAGTCCACCGTATTCATAACGATCTGCACATGACCCTGGGGCTGCATGAAACCGCCCATGACCCCGAATGGTCCGACTGCTTCATCACCACGTGTGAGGAAGCCCGGAATGATTGTATGAAATGTCCGTTTGCCTGGCTCCAATGCGTTGGCGTGATCGGGATCAAGCGAGAAATTATGCCCCCGGTTTTGCAGGGCAATGCCTGTGCCTGGCACAACCAGCCCGGAGCCGAAGCCCATATAATTGCTCTGAATGAAGGAAACCATGTTGCCCTCACCATCTGCCGTTGCAAGATACACCGTTCCACTTGCCCTTGGGTCGCCCGCTTCAGGCGGAAGTGCCACATCACCAATGAGCTTGCGCCGTTCGTCTGCATACGCTTCGGATAATAATTCCTGCACCGATACGCCCATCTTGCGTTCCTCGGTAATGTATTTTTCCCCATCGGCAAACGCAAGCTTCATGGCTTCCAACTGCCTGTGGTATGCCAGAACGGATTCCTTTTCTTCAAAATCAAATCCCTTTAACAGATTGAGTGCTGCCAGAGCAATCAGCCCCTGACCATTTGGCGGGATCTCCCATACGTCATATCCGCGATAGGAGACCGAGATCGGATCAACCCACTCAGGTTGGAATGCAGCCAGATCTTCTTTGGTCAGGTAACCTCCGTGTTCTGCCATAAAAGAATGAATACGCTCCGCGAGTTCGCCTTCATAGAAGTCTCGCGCACCGCTCTCGCCAATCCGGCGCAGTGTTGCCGCATGATCCGGCGAGCGCCACATCTCGCCCACGGCTGGAACACGCCCGCCTGGGGCAAACGTCTCAAACCACGCACGGCCGGCTTCCGCATCGCCTTGGCGCGCATAGATGTCGGCTGCCCTTGCCCAATGGCGAGCCAGCCCCGGCGCAAGCGGGTAACCTTCTTCCGCGTAGCGGACAGCCGGTTCCAGCGCTTCCGCCAGCGTGACCCGCCCGAATCGGCGGCTCAGCTCAGCCCAACCCGCCGGTGCGCCAGGCACCGTCACCGGGATGACCCCCAGCTTCGGCATCTCCGAATGGCCTGACGCCTTGAGCGCCTCAATCGATATACTCTGAGGCGCAGGCCCGCTGGCATTCAGGCCATGCAGTTTGCCCTTGGTCCAGACGAGGGCAAAGGCATCGCCCCCAATGCCATTGGACGATGGCTCCAGCACAGTGAGCGCAGCAGCAGTGGCGATAGCGGCATCGATGGCGTTGCCGCCCTTTTTTAACACGTCCAGACCGGCTTGTGCAGCCAAAGGCTGTGAAGTGGCGACCATGCCTTGTTTGGCATAAACGGGCACACGGTAAGACGGATACGGTTGGTAGAGTGGATCGTAGTTCATCAGGTTGTTCAGCTCCTTGTCGCAAGATGTCAGGTTCCGGCTCGCCGGATCAATTACTCCTAACCCTCTTCGGAACAGGTAACCTGATCTCCTGCTGCCAACGCGAAATCCAACCTGACATGGCCCGTGAATGGAGATGATACAGTTGTATTCATATCAGTGCCATTATATTTTTTTCAAAGAATTTGAGGTATTCTCCAGATGACTAGGTCGTTACCATGTCGCCGCCATTGACATGAATGCACTCCCCGGTGACATAGGAAGAGTCGCGGGAAGCGAGATAGACGTATGCAGCCGCAAGTTCATAAGGTTGGCCTGCCCGGCCCATCGGCGTCTCGGTTCCAAATACCTGCACGTCTTCAGCGGAGAAGCTGGATGGAATGAGTGGCGTCCAAATGGGTCCCGGAGCCACGCAATTCACCCGGATTCCTTCGGATGCGAGCGATTTGGCGAGTACCCGTGTCAGAGAGACCACAGCCCCTTTGCTGGAAGAGTAATCGATCAGTTGCACTTCACCTTTGTAGGCCGTAATGGAAGCCGTATTGATGATGGATGCTCCTTTGCACAGATGTGGGAGAGCCGCCTGAATCAGAAAAAAGTAGGCAAACACATTCGTCTGGAACGTATGGTACAGCTGTTCTTCCGTAATATCGACAATGCTTGGCTGTACGTACTGCACGCCATGATTGTTGACCAGGACGTCGATCTTTCCGAAGGTTTCCATGGTCGTACGGATGACGGCCTCGCAGTTTTTCTTCAACCGCAGATCAATCTCGATCAACAGACACCGTTGTCCCAGCTCTTCAATGCGTTCACGTGTCCTTTCGGCGTCGGTCCGTTCATATAGATAAGCGATGGTGATATCTGCACCTTCCTTGGCAAAAGCAATAGCTGCCGCTCTGCCGATTCCACTGTCACCACCGGTAATAATCGCAACCTTGCCTTCTAGCTTGCAGCTGCCAATATAAGCAGGATCTTCGCTGATCGGTTCAGGCACCATCAGGGTTTCCAGACCTGGCTGCTGATCCTGATGCTGGGGTGGGAAAGCCAACTTTTGTGGCTTGCACACCGTCTTCTCACCGTAAAAAGGATAGACAGGATTCATTCGGTTTACATCCTCCTCGCACGTTTGTTCATACGCCTAAACTATGCATTCGCCCAGAAGAAGGTGCGACAGGAGGAAGAAGGGCATTTGTTTTTGGGGCAAAATATACCATAATAAGGATGTGGCTATTGCAACAGTTCATTAAAATGTGGAGGTGTCAGGAGCCAAATGAATATTCAGGGAATTAATCATCTGTGTTTTTCCGTATCCAATCTGGAACGGTCCATTACCTTTTATGAGCAGGCTCTCGGTGCCCGTATTCAGGTAAAAGGCCGGAAGCTGGCGTATTTCGAACTTGCCGGACTATGGATCGCTTTGAATCAGGAAGACGTCATTCGCAACTACACGGAACGAACGTATACACATATTGCATTTACCGTAAAAGAAGAGGAATTCGACGAGTCTGTGCAGCAGCTGCGAGCAGCCGGGGCTCACATTCTTCCCGGAAGACCACGCGATCCGAAGGATGCATTATCCATTTATTTTACCGATCCCGATGGTCATCTGTTCGAGCTACATACCGGAAATATGAAGCAGAGACTTGACTATTACCGTGAGGATAAACCCCATATGACCTTTTATACGTAATCGAATGAGCTGAAATGGAAAAAAATATGACATATCTATTGTGCAAACAATGGATGTACATATAATATGGACAAATATACCCTTAATTTACCACTGTTTGATACTTCGTTCATACTCAAGGAGGATTGTCATGATTCAGTTTCCCAAACCGGATGTAGAACAGTATTTCCAGACGTATCGGATTTCCCATTTTGCCGTATCTGCCGACGAGAAACGTTTGTTTTTTGACAGCAATCTGAACGGCCAGCCCAATATCTGGGCGATGGATCTGCCGGGTGGCTACCCGTATCCTTTGACGTATTTGAATCAGAGCAGCCAGTTTATCAAACCAGACCCAGAAGGACGTCATATTCTCACGGCGTTTGATCGGGACGGAGATGAGAATTATCATCTGTATGCACTTAAACCGGAAGGCGGAGTCCCATTTCCTGTTGTTCGGGCAGAGCCCAATGATCGTTGTTATTTCTCCCATCTGTCCGACGATGGGCAGCGTCTTTATTATATGACAAGTAAGGATAACCCGAACTATCTCAATACACGCCGGATGAACCTGGAAACGGGAGAGGATGAGCTTCTGCATCAGGGGGAAGAGGTCACTTGCAATCTGGTTGCTGTTAGTTCGGATGAACAGGCCTATGTGATCTTGAATTTATACTCCAATACCTACCAGACAGCATACGTGTACCGGAACGGTGAGTCAGAATCTATTATTCCGGTCTCCGAGCGGCAGAGTCAGGTCCAGTATGTCCTATTTGCAGACCATAATCGGCTTCTGATGATTACAAATGATAACGAACCGTACGCCTATGTGGCTGAATACCGATTGGACACTCATGAATTTCGTCCGCTATGCAAAGTGGAGGGAGAAGACGTGGAACTCATCCGCTGGCATAAGGATTCAGAGACGTTATACTTCTGGACGTTTACAGGTACCGAGAATCGGATGTACGCGCTGGACAAAGGTTCCGAGCTGCCTAGGCGTGTGGACATGCCACTGGATACCGTAGAACATGTGACGGTTACCAAGGCTGGCAATGTGTATATTTCGGGGCGTGGAGCTGTCCAGCCGCATAATATCTATCGGTTGATGACAGGCAGTGAGTCCTGGGAACCGTTGACTGCCAATCGGGTAACTGGGCTTGATCCGAGCGATCTCGTCTACCCGGATGTTATTCGATATAACTCCTACGACGGACTGGAGATCGAAGCGCTTTTTTTCAAGGCGAAGCCGGAACAGGCTAATGGTTACACGGTATTTTGGCCTCATGGCGGGCCACAAGCATCGGAAGCGAAATTCTTCCGTCCGATGTTCCAAATGATGCTGGCTCAGGGTTATCATATTTTTGCTCCGAACTTCCGGGGAAGCACTGGATATGGCGCCGAGTTTGGCAAAATGGTCGAGAGAGATTGGGGCGAGGGCCCAAGGTTAGACTGTGTTGCCGGTATAAACTGGCTGTTTGACGAGGGTATCTCATCACCGGATCGCCTGTTCGTGGTAGGGGGTAGTTACGGCGGGTATATGACCTTGCTGCTGGCAGGGCGTCACCCGGAATTATTCCGCGCTGCGGTTGATATTTTTGGGCCAAGTAACCTGTTCACATTCCTGGAATCTGTGCCGGAAGACTGGAAACCGATGATGGACAACTGGCTGGGTGATCCGGTCCGTGACCGCGAACGCTTAACGAAGGATTCACCGATTACGTATCTGGACCAGATGGTCAACCCGATGCTGGTCATTCAAGGGGCCAATGATCCAAGGGTCGTGAAGGCGGAATCGGATCAGATCGTGGCCGCGTTGCAGGGGAAAGGGGTAGACGTGGAATACATCGTTCTGGATGATGAAGGCCACGGCTTTTCCAGAAAAACGAATGAGATTCTCGTGTATCGGCGGATGCTGGAGTTTTTGCAGAAACATCAGGAAGTGCCGGTTGCACAACCGTAATTCATATGTGCATATTACCGATTTAAATATAGTCATGGTTTGAGAAAACCGCCAGAAGTGAGTGTGTCTCATCTTTCTGGCGGTTTTTTTGTTGTGTTAATCCAGTAAAGCAATTACCGAATCCATGTACTGCTCCGCCCAATGTGCAAAAGGCATATCCGCTGCCCAGGTTACTCGGCCTGTTGCTTTGCATTCACCCCATAACAAAATGCGCTGATAGAGCAGATGCACCCGAAGACGGGTGGCAAAGTGCTGGTATCGCTCCGTATCTGCTGCGCAGACAACCTCCCGGTAACCGTGTAGGAATCGTTTGGCAAGTTCGGGTTGGCCTTTGCGTACATACATGGCTGTCATTTTGGTTAGGTCAGCTGTGCCATCTCCAAAATAGGCTGTTGTAAAATCAAACAGACCACTAATCTCCCAGTCCGAAGTGAGGCTATCATCATTCCTCTGAATCACAAAGTTCTCGACCTTAAAATCACCCATCACAAATCCGGGAACAGGCATGGAGTGAAATGCAGATTCAGCGTTTTTTAATTGCTCGTCCACCCACTGTGTATCTTCGTCTGTTATCACGGAGTACTTTGCAGCATCCTGCAGCCAGTGATGGATTGTCCCATACAGCCAGTCCAGATATTTGCCCGCAAAGGGAACGATCTGCTTTGCTACAGGATCATACTCTCCCGCATCAGGGACCTTCCAACGGTGTAGTTCTGCTAAGGAGTGGGCAAGCATCGTAGCGATCTTCTCCTGATCCTCCTGTGAAAGTGAAGCCTGTAATGACGGATCATGCAGGTGCATTCCAGGTAATCGGGGCATGATGGCATAGCTCCAGCCCAATATGTCGGTATCTTCATGTAATAAATATGGATCAGGTACAGGAATGTTGGTGTGGGTTCTCAGCTGCTCTACAAAGAACTGCTCTTCCTGAAGTTGTCCTGCATATAACGGGTTGCCTTTCAGAATATATTCTCCCTCTGAAGAGCGAATAAAAAGTGTCTGACCCATCACACCCTCATCGGTTCGCTTATAATCTATAAGCGCTCCCAGATTGCAATCATGAAGCGCCTTTTGCAAGGATGCTTGCTCAATCTCACCAAGTTTATTGGAGCCAAAATAAATACGGGTTGTCATAAGCCCCTCCTGCGATCTCAGTCTTCATCCTCTTCGTCAGACAGATCAAACGTATCGGCATCAACCAATCCGCGAATAAAAGTTTCAAAATTAGGCGCCAGATATGTAATCTCATAATCGTCTTCCTGATCCACATGAACCACAGCAGGTTCGCCTTCAGGGCCACAGAATCGATAATCCAGCATCACTACATCGTGTCCGGCAGACGGACAATCACAGATCACAACACCAAGATCAGGGTATCCCCAATCTTCAATCATGAAACGGCTTCCAAATTCTCCGCCCAGTGTATTGGACTTGTCCCGTGCAATGCCCATAATCCCCGTAATGGCGATATGGTCTTCAGCCCATGAAGTAGCTTCTTTGGTTGGGAAAACAGTGTGTGCAGGGATTCCACCGTTCTGTGTGTTCATTAACTGGATATAGGAGGCAGGTAATTTGTAGCCTAGCTCCTGTTCAATGGTTTGGATCAACTCTTCGTCAAAAGGTGAAGATACATAACTTTCCAACGCATATTCACTCTGTTCCCAGAATGAAGCCGGATCGTAGGACCCGGAAGCGGCTCTGAGGTTGTTCAGCCTGCCACTGTGCTCCAATTCCAACAATATCTCTTGATGTCGTTGTCGATCCTGTTGCATTTTTTCAGCTTTGGGCCTTGTCCATTCGAGAAATTCGATAGTCGATTCGTCATGGGGCAAGAGCTCGTTTGCCATCTCAAAAGCTTTGAGTGCCTGCTCGTACATTGCCATATGATAATAAGCGTAACCCAACCGGTACTGCCAGAGTGGGTCGCTTGCTCCCTGCCCATGGATGAATAGTAACTGTTGGACAGCCTCACGGTAACGACCTTCATTGTTATACGCTCTGGAAAGTTGTCCAATTAACTCATAATCCCGCTCCGATTCGGGGATTTGTTGAATACGTTCAATAATGAGACCAAACTGGTCCTGTTCATGCCATTTGTTTAGTTGTTCCAGCAGTTCTCTTTCCATCACTATGCCTCATTTCAATAGGGGAATGTGAACCTAATTCCATTATATCTTACAAGCTCGCAGGATGGATGGGTACAGTATCCTATCCAGTCGCATATAAAAAACACTCCCACAAGCAGAAAGCCATCAAGACATTTCAACAAGGGGAGTGTTGTGCATTTTTATTAGATTGCGTTCATTAAATTACGCTCACTGTATCAATCAACTTACAGATCGTCAAATCCGTTATCGTCGCCGACTTTGCCGTAGTTACGGGATTTGGCTTCAAAGAAGTCTGTTTTCGTAGCATTCAGTGCTTCGTCGGAGAAAGGTTTGATCCAAGGCATGCAGTTTACATCCACGCCTTCGTATGCTTTTTCCATACCCATCAGGCGCAAACGTTTGTTGGCGATGTACTTGATGTAGTCTTCCAACTCATTCAGGTCAATCCCGCGTACGTTGCTGAGTGTGTAGTGTGCCCAGTTGGTTTCGAGTTCAACGGCACGGTTGATCGTTTTGTATACATAGTCCATGTTCTCTGGTGTGTTCAGTTCAGGGAAGTCTACCAGCAGCTGTTTGTACACTTCAGCGAAGAAGTAGCAGTGTTGGTTCTCGTCGCGCTGAATATAAGAGATCATTTGGCTGGTTGCCATCATCTTCTGGTCACGGGCCAGGTTGTAGAAGAAGGCAAATGTACTATAGAAGAAGATACCTTCAAGTACCAGATCGGCTACCATGGCCTGGAAGAACGTCTGTGGAGACGGGTTATCCCGGAAGGTTTGGTAGATGTCGGCGATGAACCGGTTACGGTCAAGCAGCACCGGATCATGTTTCCAGTATTCAAAGATTTCCTTTTGCTCCCGATCGGACACGATGGAGGACAGAACGTAAGAGTACGATTGGTTGTGTACAACTTCCTGTTGTCCAATGATTGCTGAGATCGCTTCCAGCGAGGAATCGGTGAAATAACGTTTCACGTCACCTACAAACATCGTTTGCATGGAGTCCAATACAGCGAGCAGGGAGATGTTGACTTTGAATGTACGCTGTTCTTCCGGATCCAATTGGGCAAATTGGGAAGCATCCTTGGACATTGGAATTTCATCCGCGATCCAGTGGTTGAGCAGTAGTACTTTGTACAGTTTGTACATATGAGGCATACGAATATCGTTCCAGTTCAGAATGCCTGAGCATTCCCCTTCAATGATACGGGTAGACTGGTTAGGCGCTTCGGTATTGAAAATTTTCTGCAATTGCATAATCCGTTCACTCCTTGAATGAATTTACACTGTATAACTACGATGACAGAACAACCTTCCGATCGCTGTTATCCCCAGATTTCTTTAACTCCTTTTCTAAATGGGAGAAATCCGGTGATAAAGGCGAGCGCTTCGCTTCTCCAGCTTTTTTCTGTCCTCTCCGTTATCGTGTAATATTATTTCAACTTATATATTAGGGGCTGTAATGTGGCATCTATATCAACATCTCATGATGTTGTGATCGTGTTTTGGGCAAAAAAGTACCAGGGCAACGCCATTTTGCATTCAAAACAGGATGCCCTGGTAGTCATCGTAGATCTAGTGAGCTTTCAGCATCACGATAAAACTTAGCTTGCGCAAGAATCGCATTCTTCAATAGTCAATGCCCGACTGCGAACATAATAAGTTGATTTAATGCCGGCTCTCCAGGCGTGCAGATGCAGTTCCAGGAATTCCGTTGCTTTGATATCTGGACGAACATACAAGTTGAAACTTTGTCCCTGATCGACGTGGCGTTGACGGGCAGCGGCCATATTGATGGAAGCATGTTGATCCACCATGAACGCTGTTTTGTAATACCAGATCGTTTTTTCGGACAGGTCAGGTGCCGGGTTGGCAATCTTGTATGTCGTTTTCTCTTCATAGGACAACAGTTCGTAAAGCGGATCAATGCTGGCTGTTGAACCGGCAATGATGGACGTTGAACCATTTGGTGCAATGGCGAACAACCAGGCGTTACGTACACCGTTTTGCTGTACTTGGGCTTGCAGTTCTTTCCATTGTTCAGTTGTAACGAATTCGCCTACGCGCTCACCAGTCGTGTAATCCCGTTGGTCGAAGTATTTACCTGTTTGCCAATCGGAACCTTGGAATTTCGGATAATGTCCTTTTTCCTTGGACAACTCCATGCTGGCTTTCACGAGCAAATAGTTAATTTTTTCGTACAGATTATCGTTATATGTGACTGCTTCTTCCGATTCCCAACGAATGCCTTCGAGAGCAAGCAGGTGATGAAGTCCGAATGTTCCCAGACCAACCGCACGGTATTGACTGTTGGTGTATTGGGCTTGCAGCACTTCAATGTTGTTGATGTCGATAACGTTGTCCAGCATACGAACCTGAATCGGTACCAGACGCTCCAATACATCATGAGGTACAGCACGTGCCAAGTGAATGGAGTTCAGGTTGCAGACTACGAAATCGCCCGGTACTTTGGAAATCACGATGCGGGTTTGTCCATCTTTGGTTACGAGCTCTTCTTTTTCAACTACAGTTGCAGATTGGTTCTGCATGATTTCGGTACAAAGGTTGGAAGAGTACACCATGCCGTGTGCACTGTTCGGGTTCGAACGGTTAACAGTATCCCGGTAGAACATGTAAGGCGTACCGGTTTCGAGTTGGGATTTCATAACACGTTTCATGATGTCAATCGCCTGAACCGTAATCCGGGACAACAGCGGGTGGTTGACCGCTTCCTCATATTTCTCACGGAACGCGCCTTCGCCTACGGACTCATCATAGAAATCTTCCAGTCCGAGTGGACGACCGTTCTCATCTTTCCAGCCCATCACTTTTTTCGTTTCATGCGGGCAGAACAGGTTCCATTCGCCGCGGCTGGCCACTCGCTCCATGAACAGGTCAGGCAGGCAGATGCCGTGGAATACGTCATGCGCACGCATCCGCTCGTCACCATTGTTCAGCTTCAGATCGAGGAAGGCCAGAATGTCTTTATGGAAAACGTCCAGATAAACAGCGATTGCACCTTTACGTGTTCCGAGTTGGTCTACGCTGACCGCAGTATTATTTAGTTGGCGAATCCAAGGGATTACGCCAGAACTTGTATTTTTGTGACCCCGGATGTCCGAACCGCGAGCTCTGACTTTACCGAGGTAAACGCCGATGCCGCCGCCCATTTTGCTGAGACGTGCTACATCTGTGTTGGAGTCAAAGATACCCTCAAGGGAATCATCCACGGTATCAATGAAACAGCTGGAGAGTTGTCCAGCCACTTTTTTACCCGCATTGGACATCGTAGGTGTAGCTGCCGTCATGTACATGTTGCTCATTGCCCAGTAAGCTTCCTTAACGAGATCCATACGTCTCTCAGCAGGCTCCTGATGCATCAGGTACATCGCGATAACCATGTAACGCTCTTGAGGCAATTCCATGACTTTTCCGTCAAAATCGTGTGCAAGGTAACGTTCTGCCAGTGTGAGCAAGCCGATATAGTCGAACAACAGATCGTTGCGGTAATCGATGCATTCAGCAAGTTCGTCGATCTGCTCTTTGGTGTAACATTCCAGCAGTTCTTCGCGGTAGATGCCTTTCTTCACAAGATCCACTAGAAGCGGGTGGAAAGCGCCGTAAGGCTCTTCCGGGTAAGATTTGTATCTGCGGTTGGTTGCCGCTTTCTTGTAAAGGGAAGTAAGCAGGGAGCGTGCCGCTGCAAATTTCCAGTTAGGCTCTTCCTTCGTTACCAGTTCCAGAGCGCTCATCATAAAAGCGCTGCTGATCTCGTCTCCGGTAACTTCGTCACGACGGAGCTTGCTGTTTACCCCGCGTATCAGACGTTCCTTGTCCAGCATGTCCAGTCCTTCCAGAATACGATCTGCATATACCGAGATGCGCATATCATCAAAGGCAAGCTGGCGGTTGTTCGGCTTGGTCACAACTTGTGGCATGAATATTCCTCGCTTTCGCATGTTTAAGAGATAAATTGGAGAAATTCTTTATATAAAGAATTGAGTGTCTTCTTACGGTGAGATAAAGATATAAGCTGCATATTGCGGACTGAACGGCGGTGATTGCGAGTCTTGCCTCATCTTGCACATAGGAGCGCACGCAGAACATGGTCACATAAAAAGCATTCCCCTTGCCTCGCGGCTGAAAATGCCCATGGATGCCCTGAGTTCCTTACTGTCTTTGAAGAATCAAAAAAAGACAGAAAAGGGTGCTTATGTAATCTTTTGTCTATAGCAGACACGCCTGTGAATTAGAGGATACCGGTGCAGTCCAAATAGCCCCGTTAACCTCCGAGTCAAGTCTGTTTCGAGAAAGCGATTTACACCTACAGGGACGTGCCTTTAGAGGTGATTTCATCCTGTTTTTCGCGAGATTTCAGAAGATGACTAATAGAAGTGGGGTGATTTGATTTTACTACATTTTGTTGCTGTTCTCTTACTGTAACCCAACATATAGTGTTTGTAAACAGGGTCAACACAGTAAAACGTAATTCCGAGTATACCATTTAAGCCAGGATTCCGCAAAGGAAAAGGACTGGAAGATTTGAAGATTTATTAAAAAAAAATTTTGGTCAAATCAGATGACGTCATCACGTCAGTTTGAATTATAGCTCCTTCAACTGGTAGAATAAAAACAGGCAAAAATCGACTAAAAATGAGCGGCACCGGTATCTTTCGGGGCCCAAGGGAGGCGGAGCGAAATGGCAATAGCAGAAGTGACCGTAATTCCAATTGGCACCGGGACGACCAGCTTGAGCAGTTATGTGGCGGATATGCAGAAAGTATTGGAAAACCAGCGGGGCATTACATATCAGTTGACCTCCATGAGTACCATTATCGAAGGCCCGCTCAATGAAGTATTTACAGCAATTGCCGCTCTGCATGAAGCTCCGTTTCTGTCGGGAGCTCAGCGTGTCTCCACATCCGTCAAGATCGACGATCGTCGTGACAAACCGGATGCCTCCAGTGTACAGAAGCTGCAATCTGTCCAGGAGAAACTTTCATCCCGTCAGGCACGTCCGAACTGACGGAAGTCAGCAGCATAAGGAAGATGGTCTTATACAATGTACTGCAAGTCTCTTTCTGGGGCTTGCGGTTTTTTGCATTTCATGGGTTCAAAGAGAAAGAGAATATGGTTGCTTCGTAGGTAATGCCTGCCCAAATTTAACCAGAGCCCGATCTAGTGTGTGATTTTTGCATATAGTGAACTGTACCTCAAATAAAAGGAGGGTTTTGCATGAGTGGAGTTGTAGGTGGATACGGCGGCGCATGGACATCGACTGGTGCCATATTGGTTCTCTTCATTTTGTTGGTTATCATTTCCAAAGCATTCCTTATCTAATAGACCCTTAACACCTAAACCATTGGTAAAGGAGGAATCTCCATGAGCGAAGTACTTGGAGGCGCAGGATACGGCGGCTGGACATCAACTGGTGCCATCTTGGTTCTGTTCATTCTTCTCGTTATCATCACTAAATCTTTCTGGGTATAATATGTTGAACTCCGCCGGTTTACCGGTGGGGTTTTTTTTTGGTTTGAGGACAAGCTTACAGGAATAGTGAAAACGCCTATTTTGTCAAAGTAGGGCCATAGCCCGGTCCAGAGGTAGGCATAATACATAGCTTAGGGGTGTAGGCAAATGTTAAGGAGGAATGAACAATGAGCGAAGTAAAACCGAATTCACCGAACGGACAGGGACACGTATACGGATACGTGGGAGGGTATGAGCACATGCATGGATACACAGGTCATGAAATGCATGGGTACGGATATGGTTGTGGAACTATGCCAGCGGGCTATGGCTACGGCTACGCTCATCATCCCAATCAGGCTCCAGTGCTTCATGGGTATCACCATGGTTGTGGAACTTCCTATGGACATAGCGGAGGAAGCTGGGGATCCATGGGTACGATTCTTGTACTGTTCATCCTGTTGGTCATCATCTCCAAAACGATGTTTATCTAGTTCTTATAACAGCAACAGTATCAGGGAGTTGATCCATACAACTCCGATGAAAGGCGCCGAGATTGTATCGGCGCCTTTTAGCTGTCTGGACATTTTTTCTTAAAAGTGGACATGGAAAAACACCCGGAACCCAATTCCGGGTGCTTTGTGTATGTTTTCAATCTTCTCAAGAATAAGTGACATCCAAAACAACAAAAGCCCTACCTCTCTTTTGTCCTTGCGGCTCCGATGACCGCGCCAGTGTGAATGGGAACATCTTGTGAAACTCTGTACTACCGGGTTAATGTGATTCAGGTTCTTCAATCTTCATAGGTTAATGTGCATGTTCGCTGCGGTCGCAGCATGAAGAAAATATTCCGGGGTTTAAAGAAGACAGAAAATCATATGAGGTTGTTTAAATACCAACTCTTAGAGTATACCACAGGCTGTAATTTTTTGCAATAAAAAGGAAGGTTGAAGCTTTTTTTGAAAACAATTGCGAAAATATTTCAAATTTTTTCTTCAATAAGGTAATCCTCTTCAAATGATTCTGCGTAGGTTATAATAAGAGGGATGACACGGAAAGGGGCCCTCGCATGACTGAATCAATAGAGGACAGCAGGTTAATGCGGCAGATTGCGGAACGAGATGCTTCCGCACTGGAGCTTTTATATGACCGCTACGAGCGGGCGGTGTATTCTTTTGCTTATCGGATCGTTGGTGATCCAATGACAGCAGAAGAGACTGTCCAGGAATTATTCCTGCGGGTTTGGAACAATGCTGAACGATATGAGGCCTCACAGGGGAAGCTGACCACGTGGATGTTCGCCATTACGCGCAACATTGCAGTGGACATGCTGAGGCGAAAATCCAAAAGCGCAGCTACGACCTCAGTGGAGAACGAAACACTGGCGGCATATGCCGATGAACATACAAATACAGAAGAAGAAATAGAGCGCAAATGGGAAGGTGTCCGAATCAAGGAGGCGCTGTCCCAGTTGAATGGTGACCAGCAACAGGTCATTGAATCGATCTATTATGCAGGCTTAACGCAACAGGAGGTATCCAGCAGATTCGGGATTCCGCTGGGTACGGTAAAGAGCCGTGTCAGGCTTGCGATGCGGCAGCTTCAGAAGCTGCTCGCCGATGCTGAATTGCATCCGGACGCGGGAAGGGAGGGCATACATCCATGATAGAACGACATGAGGAATGGTCTGATCTGGCACCGGTGTATGTGCTGGGAGGACTCGAAGCGGAGGAAGTGGCAGCATTTGAAGCACATTTGGCCCAATGTGAGTCTTGTCGCCAGGAGGTGAGGGAATTGCAGGAAGTAACAGGCTTCCTGCCACTCGCGGCGGAACCTGTTGCACCGCCGCCTGGCATGCGAGCACGTGTGCTGAGCAACGTGCTTGGACACGCGCAGGAGAGCGCCGGAACGAAGCCGGCGGCTGCTCCTGCGCAGCCTGAAGCACCCGTGGTGCTTCAGGCTGATCTTGCGCCGCAGCAAGAAGCGGCGCAGCCCGGGCAAGGCTTGCCGCCGGAGACGGCGGTGCCTGCAGCCCGGGCAGAAGAGGCTGCACAGGCACAGCCATGGCAGCCTCAAGGGCGCGCGCGTGCGCGCAGCAGCCGCGCCTGGCGCATAGCGAGCGCAGCCCTCGCGGCAGCGGCGCTCGTGCTCGGCATCTACGCCGGGCAGCTGCAAGGCCAGGTCGATTCGCTGAAGCAGCAAGCTGCGGGCTCATCGACAGTGCAAGAGCAGCTTGCTCAGGCGCAGGCACAGAATGTACAGCTGAAAGAGCAGCTCGCTTCGTCCCTGCAGCCTGCACAGGGAATGCAGACAGGTGAAGCCGTCAAGCTTAGTCCTGCGACACAGGACATTGTCGCCCAAGGACTGGCTACCATCGTTATTGACAGCAAAGGCACTCACCTGGTCGTACAGGCGGAGAACTTGCCTACTCTGGAAGGGAATGAGGCGTTCCAGGTTTGGCTGATCAAGGGCGATACACCTCAGAATGCGGGGACCTTCCTGAGCCATAATGGAACGGGAGCGGTATATTATACGTTAGACTCTGCCAACGACTACGACACGGTCGCGATCACACTTGAACCGGATGCGATGGGTGATGAGCCGCGTGGTACAATGATTCTCGCTGCTAAGATTAAAGGATAAGAAATGTCTTGCTACATCAGGCTGTTTCCTACGGGGAACAGTCTTTTTTGTATGGTTGTACGCGTACATATAAGTTAAATGAGCGATTCATAGTTAATTCCAGGATGGAGGTTTCCCGTCCGTGAAATGAATTAATTTTTTCAGTCCGAGCAACCGATAACAAATAGGAGGCTGTACCCTTAATTTCCCTCTGTCATCATCAATGGGGAGAACGGGTTTACACCTAGAGAGTGAGGGGTTAGGGTGGAAGTATACCGTTCATTTATCTTTCGTCTGATGCGAAATTATATTATCGGTTCAATGGGAGCTGTTTTTGTGGTAGGTACAGTCGTTATGGTGTCTACCTTACAAATACCAAACATTCAATTTGTACGACTTATTATCATTGTGTTGATATCACTATTGTTCATGCTTGTTGCAGAACTGATTACGTTATGGGCACAACTTGGCCCCATCCGGCAGTTTTTTGCCGCTGAGCATCATGAAAAGGCCGAATTGACAAAAATGTATGAGAGCATTCACCGTTTTCCGGGACAAACGATCTATCGTATTTTGGGTCCGCATATGCTTGGATTTTCCCTGCCTGCTGCCGGATTGACGATATGGATGATTTCTACAGGATGGCTGGAATTTCCGTATGGATATGTCGCAGTTGCAGCTGCGTGTGCCTTATTGATCGCCGTGATGCATGCCTTAATTGAATATTTTCTGACGGTTCGGACCGTGAGACCGCTGCTGCTGGAAGTTCGCCGCAGAGGCAAAGAACAGCATGGCATGGAGCCATCTCTCGGAGGACGTGTCCTGGTGTCCATTCAACGTAAATTTCAGCTGAGTACGGCGTTGATCGGTTTATTTCCATTATTTCTGTTCTTCCTGGCTACATCGATCCGTCTTCAGTATATGGATAGCGAGTTTGCGAAAGAGTATATTCTGTGGGCAGTTCTTATCGTTGTGCTGGGCGGGGGCTTCGCCCTTGTGGGAAGCTGGCTGCTGATTCGGGATGTTCGTGGTCCGGTTGCAGAGCTAACGGAGGAGATGAACCGAATTCAAGAGGGAGACCTGGGCAGAAGAACCCCTGATCTGTACGCGGATGAATTTTCTGCGCTCATCTCCGGATTCAATATGATGATTAATCGGCTTGAGATGAGACAAGAACGTAATCGGCAGTTGCTGCAAAGTTATTTTTCCACCTTGGCGGCTGCATTGGACGCACGGGACAAATATACGGCAGGTCATTCCATGCGGGTGGCAGAGTACTCCATTATGATTGGCAAGCTGAGTGGCATGAATGAGGAACAAGCAGATCTATTATACAAATCAGCATTGCTTCATGATATTGGAAAAATCGGCATACCCGACGAAGTGTTATTGAAAGATGGGAAACTCACTGATGACGAATTCGCCATCATTCGCACACATCCCGTTCTTGGAGAGGGCATTTTGTTACAGATTGAACCGATTGATGCCATGGCAGATTTCCTGCCGGGTGTAAGGTCTCATCATGAAAGATATGATGGCAAAGGATATCCTGATGGCATAGCAGGCCAAGAGATTCCGCTGTTTGGTCGTATCATTGCCGTGGCTGATGCCTTTGATGCCATGACGTCTGATCGTCCATATCGGAATGGGATGAGCCATGAGAAAGCGCTATCTATTTTGGAAGAAGGAAAAGGGACCCAGTGGGATCCCTATTTTGCAAGTTTGTTTATTGATGAGTGGAGGCGGCAACAGCATCTCCAGAAATCGTCGGAGCGAGGGGTCAGCTGATCCCCTCAGTCCACTTCGATTCTTTTCTACGACGACGGAGCAGCGAGAGCCCAGTGATAATTGTAAAAACGCATTCGCCGAGTACGACTGCACCCAGGGCGTCATAGATTACATGTTGTTTAATCATTAAGGTGGACAATATAATCAGTGCTGCACCAGCAGCAACTAACACCTTAACATGTTTGCGAATACTCTGAACGGAGAGAACAGCACGCATAACCAGATAAGAATGAAGGGCATGAATACTTGGAAAACAATTATATGGACGGTCCTGGCCGTAGAGCCATCCAAGGAGAGATGCGCCGAGACCTGTACCTGTTAACTCGGGACGCGGCACCATAGTCTGAAAATTAAAATAGATCAGGTAACAGATCCAGACACAGATGTTCATGGATAACAGGACGCGATAATAAGTGAGCCGATCTTTGGCACATAAATAAGCCAAGACGCCGAAGACAAACGGATACCAACCCAGATAGGGTATGGACATGGAAGGTACATAAGGGATGATCCGGTCCAACGGGGAATTAAGAACAGAGAACCCGCGCTCCGGACTATTCAGAATATCATAGAACATCCCCATGACAGCCAAGGAAAGCATCAAGCTTAACGACAGCCAGTAGGATTTGCTTTTTAATACGTGCACAACACCGTTTCTCCTTTCATCCAGGTTCGCAAGGAACTGGATCACAGCAAATAAAATCGAACAACAATATATTCTACTACGTTCAGCGCACAAATTGAATCCTGATTTGTGTATTTTTGTGCATTTTTTTGACGACGAAGGAATGTCGAAGGTTGAATGGGCATGATATGATAGAGATGTATACGGACTAAAGGTTTTCTGTCAATGAATACACGACAACAGGAGTGAGTGAATGCAATTTTCAAAAATGTTCGTATTAAACATGGGGATGCTCATTACCATTGCTTACCTTGCTAGTGTGTTCTATAAATACGTCGTAATAAGAGCTTCATCACGAGTAAAACAGATATGTTCGTTGTTTGTACTTATTTTTGCAGGCTGGATCAGCACGGTATTTGGATTTCAGCTTAATGATGAAGTTGTCTTCGATCTTCGTTTTGTTCCTTTAATTGTTGCCGTTTTGACGTATAGACAACCCTATAGCGTGATTATCGTGGGTGTTGGGATTGGACTGACCCGGTTAACTTTCGGTATCAATGATGCTACGGTGGCTGCACTGATCAACATGTCAATCTTGGGTGTGCTGTGTGCAGGGTTGAATATATGGATGAGACGCAGTGACTACAGGCTAATTGTTAAAGGTGTCATCGTCATATTGATTGTAAATGTGGTCAATAGTGTGAACATAGCTATCGTCGGCGTTATCCCGGCTACATATTTTTTCTCACATATTATGCCGTATACCCTTCCTGTTGGTATTTTACTTAGTCTTATTTTTGCTTTTATTTTACGAGATTTCCAGAATGAACAGAATCGGATTTTGCTCATCCAGAGCACCAATCGTTTATTGTCTGTGCAAAAGGAAGAATTGCAGAAAGCTCAGATCGTGCTGGAAGACCGTGCCAAGCAGTTGATGATTACTTCGCAGTACAAATCGGAATTTTTGGCGAATATGTCGCATGAACTGCGAACACCGTTGAACAGTGTCATTAACTTTGCCCAGATGATCAGCGAGAACGGTGATACGCTGGAGCAGGAGGATGTCGTACGTTTTGCCACAATGATTGAGCATTCTGGTCAGGAGTTGCTAACGTTAATCAATGACATTCTCGATCTGTCCAAAGTGGAAGCGGGCAGACTGGATATCGTCTTGGAGGATATCAGTGTTGCCCAACTCACGGAAGATGCCATGAATCACTTCCAGTTGGTTGCCGAGAAAAAGGGAGTCCAGCTGCAACTGGACAAGAAGCCAGGACTACCAGAGACCCTCTGGTCTGATCCCCAACGAGTCCAGCAGATTTTGCGTAATCTTATGTCCAACGCCATCAAGTTTACGCATCAGGGGAAGGTCACACTGACCGTGAGTACCAAGCAAATGAAGAAGTCAGGCATTCTAAGTCAATGGATTGTTTTCTCGGTACAAGATACGGGAATTGGCATTGCTGAAGACAAACATCAATCCATTTTTGAAGCATTTCAACAGGCTGACGGGTCTATTAGCCGCAAATTTGGGGGAACTGGACTTGGCCTGTCAATCAGTCGGGATTTGGCAAGATTACTGGACGGATCGATCGAACTTAAAAGCGCTGAGGGTAAGGGGAGTACCTTCTATCTCTATCTCCCGTTGAACCGTGAAAAAATGAGTTGACAACCATCACGCTGTGAGTAGAATTTGGGGTGACAACTAGCATCGACCGGCTCTTGAAACCCGGTCTAAGGAGTGTATCCCCATACAGAAGACGGTCAACGTTAACCCTCCTCCGTTTGCAGGCAAACCACGGCGCAAGGGTTCGACACAACGCACGAATTTATCCATTGCAACATGGGAGGGTGTACCGGCAATTATTTTGCAGACGTTGCTGGGAGGCCCATTTTTAACCGGATTTCTGCTGTACCTTGGGGCCGGGTCAAGACATATTGGCTTTGTGCTCGCCATTACGACGTTTGTCAATATCGCCCAGATTGGAGCGGCTTACTGGATGCAGCGCATTCGCAGCCGCAAACGCATGCTTATATTGTTTGTAGGGGTGCATCGCGTCCTTTGGAGTTCGACGGGCCTCATCCCGTTCCTGTTTCCCAAGGAGTGGTGGGTAGGCATTTATATTGGTGTGTATACGGTTGCATTCATAGCCAATACGATTGGTGGTATGATCTGGACCTCGTTGATTGGAGATATCGTTCCTGCCAAGGTGAGAGGGCGTTATTTCGGAATTCGAAACACGATTCTGAACGCACTTGGAAGCGTATGCTTATTTGCTGGAGGCATCGTTCTGGACCGTTTCCCCGGGGAGATGGGTTTCTTAATCCTGTTCATTCCTGTGTGGATTTGCGCCATAGCCAATACAGTTATTTATTGCTTTTATCCAGATGTGCCGTTTGAACGTTCAACTGAAAAGGTTTTTTTGGGCATGTTCAAGAAGCCGTTTCAGGATCCTTCCTTTTTGAGGGCTGCAATGTTCCTCGCGGCCTGGTTACTGATCCAGACGTTGATCGTTCCGCTATTTTCCTACGTGATGCTTGACCTGCTTAACATTAATTATCAGACGGTATCTATAATCACCGTGGTGCAGACGCTCGTTATGATGGCCGGATTCTATATCTGGGGCAATCTGAACGCAAGATTCAGCAATAAAACCTTATTATTTTGGACATTACCGATCATCGCACTCTCCTGTCTGTCATGGGGATTGATGTCGTTTATGCCTGTTTTGATAGCGCTTTTTTTATCTCATATTTTTCTCGGTATTGGTGTGGGTGGATTCAACCAGCTTGCTTTCAACTTCACAATCGGAGATACACCCAAAAGCGAAAGACCGATGTTTGTCGCCGTGTATTCGGCTATGACCGGAGTGACCTCGTTTCTTGGACCGCTGATTGGTGGCTGGTTGTATGAGAGAATGGAAACCTGGCCGGACGCGATGAATTGGGTTTCCACCTATGGCTTCCAAGTGGGTGTTGGTGCAGCGATGCTGGTTCTTACGTTTACGCTTGGACGTCGTGTGCTTCTGAAATAGAGATATGTGGAGGGATGTACTTGGAAAATCACGAACGGCAAGCTCTTGTGATTGGAGCCACCGGGCTTGTGGGTGGACTACTGGTACGCAGCTTGCTTCAGAATCCGGCTTATGGCCGGATTCGTGTATTGGTCAGACGACCGCTTGAAATGGAACATCCAAAGCTGGAGCAGCATGTCGTGGATTGGGAACAACTTGAAGAGCAGAAAGATCTATTTCGCGATGTTGATGACTTGTACTGTTGCTTGGGTACAACGATTAAAAAAGCCGGCAGTCAGGAAAACTTCCGCCAAGTGGATTTTCACTACCCCGTAAAAGCCGCCAAACTGGCCAAGGAGTACGGTGTATCCCAGATGCTCGTCATTTCTTCCATGGGAGCCGATGCCGGGTCTCGTGTGTTTTATAGTCGGACCAAGGGAGAGATGGAAGAGGCATTAACGGATATCGGTTTCCGTTCACTGCACATATTCCGTCCGTCGTTAATCCTCGGAGATCGCAAAGAAAAACGGTTGGGTGAGCAGTTGGCAGCTCATGCCATGACGTTTCTGGATCGCTGGATGAAAGGCAGAGTGGATAAATACCGGGCAATCCAGGCTTCAACCATAGCTCGCGCCATGATGAACATTGCGCTTGTTCAAACCAATGGAAACCACGTGTATTCCAATGATGTTATTCATGTGCTTGGTTTGGATGAGTCCTGAGATATTCATGGTTATCCGATTTGGAATGAGAGCTAAGGGTAGACGTTTCTTGCCTGGGTAGGATCGTGGTATAATAAGCTTCAAAAATGAGTTCGAGGCTTGTCTCCTCGCGGTGGCAGGACAGCGAACATGAAGGAGAACTCATCCATGAAAAAACCAATCTCTACCGATCAGGCGCCAGGTGCCATTGGTCCATACAGCCAGGCTGTTGAAGCAGGCGGTTTCATCTATACTTCCGGTCAGCTTGGCCTGAACCCGCAAACAGGAGAATTCGGAGCCGATGTACAGGAGCAGACTCGTTTGTCCCTGAGCAACGTGAAGGCCATTCTTGAAGCAGCAGGCACAAGTATGGACAAAGTTGTGAAAACGACTGTTTTCCTGAAAGACATGAATGATTTTGTTCCGGTAAACGAAGTGTACAGCACGTTCTTCGAACAGCCTTATCCGGCACGCAGCGCAGTTGAAGTTGCTCGTCTGCCGAAGGATGCTCTTGTGGAGATCGAGGTCATTGCCCTCAAATAGGGGAGACTGATATTTGCCAAGCAAGGAAAGTTACATAAAAAGCCGATTTCTGGTCAGATGACCGAAATCGGCTCTTTTTGAATTTATATGAACGGATCCGGATTAATCCCGATCCTGGTTACGGGCGAAGAATAGCCATACCGCATAAATGGCTAGTACGATCGCAATGATAATTGCCGTATAATATACGGAGGTAACGTCTTTTTGTTTGAGTGCGATGGCAATGTATGCCCAAGTAAAGACAAGTGGGTATACGCTATCCCGGTAAGGGAAGCTCACCAGTACAGCCAGCACAAGGCCTACAATTAACATGATGATGGTCCAGGTAGGTTCACTGAGTCCGAAGCCATCCCAGCCGATTTTATATAATAATACAGCCGCATTGATAATGGTTGCCACGCTAACCCATCCAAGATATATGCTGAACGGCAGCTTCACGAGCCAGATTTCGGCAGTTGTGGGGAGGGTGATTGCACGCGTTTTTACATATAGCATGATCAGGGACAACAGAAGCAGAACGATGACGACTAAGGCGAGACCGATTTTGAGATTTTGAAAAGCAAAGATCCACGCTACATTAAAGGCACAGCTTGCTAGAAACCAGTAACCGAGGCGGGTAATGGAGTCTCTTTTCCAAGAAGAGGGAACGAACTGATAGATGACAAAGCCAGCGAGCAGCAGATAGATCAGCCCCCATATAGAGAATGCATAGCCCGAAGGGGTGAGCAATACAGGGTACATATCCGATACTTCCTTGTTGGTTCTACCTCCGATAGGCAGCGCGTTGGAAAGATAATTTACTACGATAACAGCGATGAATCCAATCGCGTTTAACCACTTGTACGGATTGTTACGTGACATTGTGTTTCCTCCTTGGTTTTACAAAAATGAATGAACCGCGGGTCAGTCTACAATGAATATACCCAGTTCTTTCGCATTCTAATAAGAAGCCGCAAAAAATTCACAGGATCGTTGTCTGCTATCCTGCGGTTTTTGCCGCTCTCTTATTCGCTGTGCTACGTCTCAATGTACGCTGGTTGAAGCAGAAATATGTTCACTTTGAAGGAGGAAGAAGGTTGTTTACGAGAGAAACGATGGAGAAGCAACAAACGTGGTTTTATGTCGTTGCCCTGTTCGTGGGAGCAGCGATTGGGCTGGGCACCCCTGAATGGGGGTCAGCGCTGCATTATACGGTTTCACCTGTGCTTGCCATTTTGCTATATAGCATGTTTGCACAGATTCCTTTTTTACAGCTTAAAGAATCCTTATCCAACCTGCGATTTATTGGAGCTTTGCTGGTGGCTAATTTTATCGTAGTGCCTGTGGTCGTGTGGTTGTTAACCCTGGCGTTTCCGCAACCTCCTGCTGTGCTCATTGGCGTTTATCTGGTACTGTTAACGCCCTGCATTGATTACGTCATTGTTTTTACACAGTTGGGTCGGGGCAATGAGAAATTGATGCTTACTGCAACGCCAATCCTGTTTGTTATACAAATGGTCTTATTACCAGTATATTTGTGGCTGTTCATAGGGAAGGAAGCGGCACAGGTCATGCAGGTGGGGCCTTTCGTGGAGGCTTTTCTGTTCCTGATCGTTATTCCGTTGCTGTTGGCTATTCTTACGCAAGTTGTGACCAAAGGCAAATCCGGAGGAGAACGGGTGATGAACGCAACCGCTTGGCTGCCTGTACCCATGATGGCTCTGGCCTTGATTGTGGTTGTCGCATCGCAGATCGGGAAGGTCTACAATGATTTTGCTGTAATTGTGGATGTTCTGCCCATTTATATTATTTTTCTAGTTGTTATGCCCTTCATATCACGAATCGTAGTGGCTCTATTTCGATTGAATACAGGCGCAGGCAGGGCCGTTATTTTCAGTGCAGGGACCCGAAATTCACTTGTCGTTCTGCCATTGGCACTTGCATTGCCGCAAGAGTGGGCCACAATTGCTGCCGCAGTGATAGTAACCCAGACGATCGTCGAGCTGGCGGGAGAGTTAATCTATATTCGTATTGTTCCTGCTGTCATACTGCGGGATCGCTGATTCCTTTAGAAAAGAAGATCAGGGTGTATCCATTAAGATGCATCCATATATGTAAAAAGGAAAGGGGCAATTCCCTGAGTCATGAACATGACGGGATGCCCCTTTTATCGTTTAACGAATCGAGAACGTTCTAGTAGACGAATTTCCACAGATCCGGCGGCTCAATTAAGCATTTCCGCCAGATAACGTTTTACGGTATTCCCCCGGTGTGATGCCCTCCATTTTTTTGAACACTTTACTGAAATACTTCTCGTCCTGATAGCCGACCATCTCCGAGATTTTTGCAATTCGTAGTGAAGGGTTCTGTAACAGCAGCTTGGCGTTATTGATTCGCAGTTTGCCCAAATACTCCGACCAATTCAATCCGAACTGCTGTTTGAATTTGCGAGATATATATTCGCGACTCAGGTAGAACCGTGCAGCAATTTGCTGCAGAGACAGGTCCTCCTGATAATGAGCATCCATATAACGTGCAATCTCACTCATTGGGTCCGGTGTTGCATGATGATGTGCAGTGAGGGCCTTTCCAGCTGCGAGCAACCGCTGTTCCAGCAGGGAGCGGAGCAAGGGCAGCGATAACAGTCCGTCACGGTCCAAAGGCAACTCGGCGAATGGAATGGATTGTTCATCTATCGCTTCATCTTCATCCTTCGGTGGGGCACCTGCAGCATCGTCGAGCCAACGGCCAATCATCCATTCCATTTCATCCATCCATTGCTGTATCTGCTCCGCTGTTATGACATCGAGCCGGGTGATGGGATCAATCCATTCTGCAACGGCATTGGACACGCTGGAAGCGCGCCCGCTCATCGACGCGAGACGTAAGGACTCCTCAAAGGTAGATAATCGCAGGCCCTTGTTTCCGTTGGAGGACTCCATCGCATCGTGAATGCACTGCTTCGTTTGCAAGGCATTGCGTCGCCACAACCGCAAACTAGCTTCCTGATAGGCTCCCGAGGTCCCCGTAGGATAAAACTCACAGCTGGATATACCAAAATGAAGACGGCGTTGAATGGTCTGATCCAGACCATCGTTCACTTTTTCGAGAATGGTTTGAAGTGTTGAGCACTGACCCCAGTACAGGAGAACGACTTCATCCGGCTGATCAAGTTGGCGGAACACGACACCTTCGGCAGGTGGGGATAACATCTCCGCACAGATATTCAGCACGGAGAATACGAGCAAATCAGGCTGACTGCGATATTTTGCCAAGCATTGAGCATCGAGATGGGAAAGGCTGGTGACTGCCACACTGCAACTGTCGACCTGCTTGGGCAGGTTTAATTCATCCCGCAGCCGCTGGAATTGGGTGTTATTGCTACCGCGTCCAACGACAAGCTCTGTGAGCAGTCTGTCATGATAATGCGGACGCATCTGATTGACCACCATGGATTGTCTTGTGGACTGCACACGAACAGCATCGTCTTCTTTCCAGGCGTCGACTGCTCTAAATAAGGAAGAATTCAGTTCGTCTGCTTCGACTGGTTTGAGCAGGTAGTCCGTACCTCCATAGCGAATTGCATGCCTGACCAGTTCAAAATCATCATATCCGCTGATGACCAGTACCTTGCTGTGCGGGGCATGAACAGATATCCATTCGAGCAGAGCCATACCATCCTTGCCAGGCATTCGCATATCGCTGAGTACAATTTGCGGTTGATGAGCCGTAATGGCAGCGACCGCTTCGTGACCATCTGCCGCTTCATATAAGGTATCAATTCCTGCGGCTTCCCATTGACCAAGCAGCTTAATCGCATCGCGGACGTGTTTTTCATCATCGACAATCAAGGCTTTCATGTTGTTCACTCTCCCGCGTATATTTTGACTATGATCTCTACGCCATTCGGTTCCAGATTGCCGATCGTAAGCGTGGCATTGTATCCCGGAGGTGAGTTTAGTTGGAGTCTGCGCATCACGTTACGCAATCCAATCGACTCGGTCTCGTCCGGTTCCTGAAAGGAATCGGAAGATATGGATGCCGGACGCAACCAGCGCTGAATCTCGGACAACTTGTCTTCCGGAATGCACGGTCCGTTATTTTCCAGCCGAATCTGAATCCAATCGTCAGGCGTTCGCTGACTGGATATGCGTATCCTGCCTTTGCCAGGCTGAACATCCGCTCCATGCTTGAAGTAATTCTCAATTAAAGGCTGTAAGGTCATCCTCGGCATTTCGGCCCGCAGGGTATCTTCCGCAAAATCCAATTCAACCTCCAGGCGGTCACCAAACCGCTCTTTTTGTAGTTCCAGATAGAGCCGTGCATGCTCGGCTTCTTCGTTCAAAGTGACCCGGGTCTGGTCACGCATGCTGTAGCGCAGCATTTTGGATAGGGAAGATAGCAGCACATACACCCGTTGTCCTTGCTGTTGAAGCGCAAGTGTACCGATGGATTGCAACGTATTATACAGAAAATGGGGATGAATCTGGGCTTGCAGCGCTTTAAGCTGATTCGTTTTATTCGCAATTTCAAGGCGATATTCCCGCAAAATCAAGTTGTTCACCGTATCCATCATATCCCGGAAATGACGGGCCAGCACACCGATCTCGTCCCGACTCGTTAAACGGATATCCACATGCAGGCGTCCTGCCTGAATCTGGTTCATATAACGCATTAATTGCTTGAGCGGTCCGGTGATCCGGATCGAGATGAACAAGGTTGCCACAATGACCAATAACAGCGCAGCAATAGCGATCATGGCATTATTCCACGTTAGAGTGGTGGCACTCGCGTACAGCGTTTCATTCGGAATCTGTTTTACAATGGTCCAGTCTGCAAATTGGCTTCCTAATTGCTGATACACATACATTGAATGATCTTGTTCAAAATGCCCTGAAGCGGTCTGTACTGTCCCTTCACCGGAACGTGCTGAATTCAGCTCAGTCGCTGCTTCCTGTCTTAATGCATCCGTTCCGCTGACTTCCGACTTTCCTTCGAAAATGATCTGGTTCTTATTGTCGATGACATAGATCTGTTCCTTTGTCGGATCATACAGTCTGCTGCAGATTTCGGCAATGGTATCCATGTTCAAATCGATGGCGAGCACACCCAATCGTTCTGTCGAAGGTACATCCTTGATCACACGGTGAAGGGTAATCACTGTTCTTGGAGGATCATCCGCTGACGCTGCCTTGAAGCCGTAAGAATGACTAAGGTGAGCCGATTCGACCCAGATATCCGGGCTTTTCTCGTTAGATTTTCCATGAAGCGAGTCGGAGTAGGCCTGTTTGCGTTCTTCCCGCTTCGGGAAAGGATTCGCAATTAATGTCGATTGATTGGCAGCAAAAGAGTGCAGATACAGCTGGAATACATCGGGCACAGCCGAACGTATCGTCTGCAAGGTGGTGTATACCTCGGCAACTGCGCGATAGTCGCCGGGGATTTTCGCCAGATTTCGCAGGAAATTCGGATCGTTGTACACAGCAAGCGAAGCTCTTGCCACGTTATCCACGTAATTGTTGAGATTGGTGGACGCCTGAAAGATTAGGCGTTTGTTCTCTGCGACGGCCTGCTCACGCAGGGCGGTCTTAGTCTGGATAAACGTCATGCTGATGGATGCCAGCAGCGGGATCGTCGTGGCAATGAGCATAAAAGCGATTAGCTTGGTGCGAATGCTGTAGTATTTTGACATCGTGACACCCCTTCTGGTTGCAGGTTAAGAGAGGACAATATTTTACACCCAACTGTTCACCAGGGTCGGTGTTTCCCTGTGCGAGAATGGGGTTTAATAGAACAAGAGACCAATTTCATCCATCTATAGAAGGGGAGAACGATATGAAGCATCGCAAATCTTCACAGCTGTTACAGCAGCTTGTGTTCGTGGGTCCCTCCATCGTCTTTTTTATTCTCATTATCGTGGTCCCTTTCCTGCTTGGCATGGTATATTCCTTTACCGACTGGAACGGGGTGTCGGCGAACATTCATTGGGTAGGATTCGACAATTTCAAGCAAATTTTTGCGAATGATCCCAAGTTTCTATCTGCGTTTTGGTTTACGGTGCGCTTCACCGTGGTTGGTGTAATTTTGACCAATGTTATCGGTTTTTTCCTGGCGTATTTCCTGACCAAACCGCTCAAGACGAGAAACTTTCTGCGCACGATCTTTTTTATGCCTAACGTGATCGGTGGATTGTTGCTCGGCTTTATCTGGCAGTTCATATTTGTGAAAGGGTTTTCAGCAGTAGGCGACGTAACAGGTTGGTCCTTCTTCAACCTCCCTTGGTTGGGAGACGAGCCAACGGCCTTCTGGGGTATCGTCATTGTATTTGTTTGGCAGACCGCAGGGTATCTGATGGTCATCTACATCTCGTCCTTGACCAACGTATCACCTGATCTGCTGGAAGCTGCCGAAATTGATGGTGCCAGCCGCTGGCAGGTACTGCGCAGCATTATTTTCCCGCTCATTATGCCGGGAGTCACAATCTGTCTGTTCCTTGCAATCTCCTGGTCATTCAAAATGTTTGATCTCAATCTGTCGCTGACTAAAGGCGGACCGTTTGGATCAACAGAATCGGTAGCACTGAATATTTACAATGAGGCTTTTGTGAATAATCGGTATGGCATCGGGACAGCCAAAGCACTTGTGTTCTTCGTAATCGTTGCCATTATCACCATGATTCAGGTGCGTGTGACGAAGAGCAAGGAGGTGGAGGCATAGATGGAAACGTCAAAAAATTACCGCTTCAGTACCATTGTAACCGAGATTGTTATGGTGCTCATTGGATTATTGTTCCTGGTCCCGTTTTACTTTCTGTTTGTCAATTCGGTCAAAACATTCGGTGACCTGCTTACCAATTCGGCCGCATGGCCGGAGGTGTTCCAATGGGGCAACTATGCGAACGCCTGGGAGAAAATCAAGTTCCCATCAGCGCTGATGAACTCACTCATCGTCACTGTAGTCAGCAATCTGCTGCTCGTGTTGATCAGCTCCATGGCCGCCTACCGAATGGTACGCAGCGATACACGCTTCAACCGGATTTTGTTCGGCATGTTCATTGCCGCCATGGTGATTCCGTTTCAGTCTATCATGATTCCACTCGTTACCGTAACCAGTAATCTTGGACTGATCGACAGCCTCTTCGGACTCATCATCTGTTATCTCGGTTTTGGTGCACCGATGTCCATCTTCCTGTTCCACGGATTCGTCAAATCGGTTCCGCTCGAAATTGAAGAGGCAGCTCGGGTGGATGGAAGCTCTGCCTACGGCGTGTTCTTCCGGATTGTATTCCCGCTTATGAAGCCGATGTATGTTACCGTCATTATCCTGAATACACTCTGGATCTGGAATGACTATCTGCTGCCATCCCTGATCCTGCAAAGCTCCAATTTGCGTACAATTCCGATTGCGACCTTTGCGCTCTTCGGACAATATACGAAGCAATGGGATCTTGCCCTGCCTGCACTGGTGCTTGGCATCATGCCAATTATCATCTTCTTCCTGCTGATGCAGAAATACATCATTCAGGGGATCACCGCCGGATCTGTTAAAGGGTAAGTGCGAGGGCGGGCCGCTCCGGGATCATGTGCGCTTTCGGCCGCTGTTGCTCCTCGGTGGCCTGAATGAATTGAGGCAAAGAAGCCACCGAGTATCAAAGGCGAGCGCTCCGCTCCTCCAACGCATCATGATCCCTCCGCTCCGACCTCGCACGGAGGTGTGCAAGGGAGTCATGCCCGCTAAGCATGGGCCTGACTCCTGAGGGGAAATTCGGGAACGGTTGTAAATCAATCGCCCCCTGCATCCTGGTGGCTAAAAAATGCAACGAAGCTGTTATACTGAAACTACTATAGGGAGAGTGTATGTATGAAAAGAATGACCAAGTTGACGTTGCTTATGCTGATTGCTTTTTCTGTAATGCTTGCGGGTTGTGGCAACGGAGATAAGAGTGGAAGTCCTGTCAAAACAGACGGCCAAGGTGGCGGAGAGGCTGCTGCAGGAGACAAAACCATTAAAATCTTTCAATTCAAAGTCGAAATTGCGGAAGCGCTTAACCGTCTCAAAGCGGAGTATGAGTCCTCTCATCCAGGCATCAAGTTGGACATTCAGACCGTGGGTGGCGGCAGTGACTACGGCGCTGCATTGAAAGCCAAGTTCGCTGCTGGCGAACAACCGGACATCTTCAACGTTGGTGGTTATCGTGAACTGGACACATGGCTCGAATACCTGGAAGATCTGTCTGGTGAAGCATGGGTAAAAGATGTGCTTGATGTTGCCAAAGAGCCAATGACCAAAGACGGCAAATTGTATGGACAGCCGCTGGCATTGGAAGGCTATGGCTTCATTTATAACAAAGATCTCTTCCAAAAAGCAGGCATCACTGAAATTCCAACGACACTGGAACAATTGGATCAGGCTGCACAGAAACTTCAAGCCGCAGGCATTACCCCGTTCTCCAATGGATATCAGGAATGGTGGGTACTCGGCAATCATAACGTAAACGTGGCATTTGCGAATCAGGCAGATCCGGTGAAATTTATTCAAGGTCTTAACGAAGGTACGGAGAAAATCCCTGGCAATCAGGTGTTCACGGACTGGATGAACTTGCTCGACTTGACGCTGAAATACAGCAACAAAAACCCGCTGACAACCGACTACAACACACAGGTAACCCTGTTTGCCACTGGAGAAGCAGCGATGATGCAGCAAGGGAACTGGACACAGGTACAAATTGATGGCATCGATCCTAATCTGAATCTCGGCATTCTGCCGATGCCAATTACGAATGAACCGAACGACAAATTGTTTGTTGGCGTACCGAACTACTGGGTTGTGAACAAGAATTCGCAAGTGAAACCGGAAGCGAAAGAGTTTCTGGAATGGCTCGTGACATCTGACATCGGGAAACAGTATATGACCAAAGAATTCAAGTTTATCCCGGCGTTCAGTTCCATTCAGGCATCTGAAGAGGATCTGGGTGACCTCGCAACCGATATCATGAAGTACAGCCAGGAAAACAAAACATTAAGCTGGAACTTCAACCGTTTCCCTGAAGGCGTTCCACAAGAATTCGGTAGCACGATTCAGGCTTATGTGGCAGGCAAATCGGACAAAAAAGCCCTGCTTGACGCATTGCAGCAAAACTGGGATAGTCTGAAAAAATAACCAACTCGGATTAGCCATCCGTATAAGTAAATAATGCTGTTCCAAACTTGAATGGTTATCCACATACTAGTATCCACAGGCTACTGGAGCCATTCGCAAATGATATGAATGAGTAGTCAACTTAAATAGGTCAACCAGAATTACATTCTGGTTGGCCTATTTTTTAGTTTTGGGACTCCGCTATCGCAGATCGGATGAATACCATGCGAACCTGCTCTTGAAATGTGGATAACCCCATCATATGTAGTGGCCCAATAACCTATTTAACACAGAGTTAATACTATATGTGGATATCCTGTGAGTACAATGCTCTAAATGTGGACAAGTCCGAGAAAATTGGGGCAAAGATCATCTTTTGTTAACCACATAACTTGTGTTTGATTAATTAGTACTGTATAGTTCTATTTATGAAAAATCAAAAATCGATCTCAGGTTCTGTGAAATCCAAAAGTTCAAATCCGGTTAATCGGACCAAGGCAGTCGAAGTGGCTGCTCAGTTATTTTTGCGTCAGGGATACAGCTATGTCAGTATGGATGAGGTCGTGCGGGCAAGCGGGGTATCCAAATCGAATATCTATTACCATTTCAAAAACAAGGAGGAATTGCTCCAGGCCGTGGTGCAGTACTGGATTGCCCAGTATGAATCGGAGCTCTACCTGCTGCTCAGTCAGCGTGAACGAGAGGTTACAGAACGGATCTATTCGTTCATGGCGTTACTGTCCGCAGGCATGGAAGGGCGCGATTATAAAGGAAGTTGTCCGTTTATTACATTGTATATGCAGACACCAGCCAGCGCACCCGAAGTGAAAGAAAGTATAGCCCGCTTCTTCCGTGAGCTGCAGCCGATGATGGAAAAGCTGTTGCAGCAAGGGGTGGATCGTGGCGAATTTCGTAAAGGGATTGAGCCTGGACCCGCGGCTGCATTATTTATCGCTGCATTCGAGGGTTCACTTGTACTCGCGGAGACTGCGCGTGATATAGGGATTATTGAACAATCAGCACGTACATTTTGTCAGATGCTTCGGTAAACGAAGCTCTTTTTTTAAATATTACTAGTACTATATAGTACTAAAATAAATAGGGATAAAAGGGAGAGAGATTAGAAATGAGTATACATAATTCATCATTATCAGATGCAGAACGTAAGACTGACCTCAATCCAGCTATGAACAACATGGCGACTGAATCAACGACTATTTTGATGACGGGCAGTACCGGATTTATAGGCAAGGAGGCAGTGAAACAACTTGGAGACAGTGAAGCGCAGTTATTACTGCTTGTACGCTCTGAATCCAAAGCGAGGATGGTTCTGAATGCATATGGAGTAACGGATTTCAGCCGAATAACGTATATTCAGGGGGATTTGTCAGCTCCAGGCCTCGGTCTGACCAAAGCTGATCGTGAGCGTGCTCATCAGGCCAATATCATAATTCATGCAGGTGGGACGATGGATGTCACATTGCCACCGAAGGTGGCAGAACAGATTTTTATGAATGGAGCAAGAGGCATGGCCGAACTGGCCGAAGAAATCCAGCGTACACACGGATTGAGGCACTTTATCCACGTGGTTGGTTTTATGAGTCCCTATGGAAGGAAGGATTCTCCGCCCATATCTTCAACGAATGAAGATGTTGGGGATAAGTCGAGCGGGCAGAAGTCATTGATTAGCAAAGCCTTCCATTCGGAAAGTGCTTATGAACATATGAAATTCGAAGCCGATCGTTATATTCGACAGCATGCAGAACAACATTCGTATGTCTTATCTGTTGTAAACCCGAGTACAATCGTGGGTCCATATCCTACAGGGGCAACCGAACAAACGGGCGGAATTGGCATGATGATACAGGCGATGAGAAGGCGTAGAATGCCGGTGATTCCCGGTGGTCTACAACATTGGCTACCCCTCGTATCCAATGACGTGGTTGCACAGACCCTTGTTTTTCTGACTCAGGACAGCAATCCATCCGGCGGTACATATCCCTTGTTGTCCAGAAAAGCGGACAGTCCGGATATGAAGGACTTGATTAGGTTGCTAGCGGCAGAGTTGGATGTATCTGCACCTCGATGGTCAGTGCCCCTGCCCATGATTCATGCAGCGATGAAGGCGGGTGGCACAAAGATCAGCGGAATACCGCCCGAATCAATCGCATTTATTACCAAACAGGAGTTTGAAGTGCAGCAAACGGAGCGGTTGTTTCAGCGGATGGGGCAAAAGTTATCTGAAGTTAGCGAGTTATTACCTTACGTGACAGCCGATTTGGATTATCGTTTCAGCTATCCTGCACAGGAGGATCTGCCTCAGAGCTGGACTCGGACACGTAAGGGCAGTCTTGCGGTGCTGGTCCATGAGGGTCAAGGGGAGCCATGGGTGATTGTTCATGGTTTGATGAGCAGTGCTGACGATATGATCCCGCTGGGAGATGCGTTATGGAGTATGACGGGAAACCCGATATGGCTTGTCGATCTTGCCGGATTTGGGCGTTCTCCGGTTCATCGGAACAAGGTAAGAGGGACGGCCTTCAAAGGGCAGGTGGAAGCGGTGCGAAGTGTGCTGGATGAGATACAAGGTCCGGTCAAACTGATAGGACATTCCATTGGGGCAGCGATAGTCGCTGGGGTCATGCAGGGGAGTGGACGTGAAGATATCCAGCTTGCCATGCTGCAACCTGTATGGGGGGCTCCGAAGGCCGGAATGCAGCGACTGATATCAAGGTTTCCGAGAAGAATGGTGCAAGGACTGTTATCTCGGATGACTCCACAGCAAGTGGCTGGACAGTTAAAAAGAGCAGAAGCTTCGGAGATCGATCCAACCCTGCTGGAAGGCAATGCGAGGAGAGCCTCTTCTGGTTTGAAGTCTCCCCGCATTGCAGGAGCGAATGCTGATTTGCTCCACTGGATACAGTCTCATTCAAACGATAAAGTGTCACAGACAAGTGCAGATGCGCAGCGCACACTCATGGTGTGGGGGACGAACGATAAGGGATACTCGCGCCCCGAAAATATCCATTCATCCGTTCAACGTGTGGAACTTCCCTATGGGCATCAATTCCCACTGTTTCATGCAGGAGAAACAGCTTCGCTGCTTGTGGAATGGCAAATGAAGAGAAGGTAAGTGAAAAAACAAAGTATGCGTTCCAAGAAATATACAATATTCAGTGTACTCGATAATAAAATGTTATATTATATTACACATACAGTTAGATAAACGGAATGAAAACGTTATTTTCACTGCCATTTATACTTGTCGCACAATAAAACGATGCTCATTTTGGCAAGGCAGTACATTGTGACCCTCTTCTGAACTGCGATAGACTTGATTTCAAGATCAACAGCTAAGAGGAGGATGTGTACGATGCCACTTCAAAAAACGTTATTGGCACTGGACGCGCTGGACAGCGCTTATGTAAATGGTGAAAGTGTAAAGCAACTATTTGTTCAATATCCACAAGTTTCCGTTGAAGTGCTGACCGTACAAGGGGAAAAGGGAAGTACGGATTTTGTTAAAATCATCATCCCTGGTACAAACGGCAAGTTGTCAGGAGGGCAGGCCCCGACCATGGGGATTGTCGGACGACTGGGTGGAATCGGCGCCCGTCCAACACGCATTGGACTCGTTTCGGATGCCGATGGCGCCGTGGCTGCTGTCGCAGCAGGACTGAAACTCGCCGATATGCAGACCAAGGGTGATTCGCTCAAAGGTGATGTCATTGTGACTACGCATATCTGTCCGGATGCTCCGACTCTTCCGCATGAACCGGTTGATTTTATGGACTCTCCGGTGGACATTTTACAGATGAACGAACATGAGGTTCTGCCTGAGATGGAAGCTATTTTGTCCATTGATACAACCAAAGGAAACCGGGTGATTAACCATAAAGGCATCGCCATTTCGCCAACGGTGAAAGAGGGATATATTTTACGGGTGAGCGATGATTTGCTCCGAATTATGGAGATGACCACAGGGCAGCTGCCTGTGACCTTCCCGATTACAACGCAGGATATTACGCCATACGGCAATGACTTATACCATATCAATTCCATTTTACAGCCAGCTGTGGCAACACATGCACCTGTTGTAGGCGTAGCCGTAACCGCTCAATCCGCAGTTCCGGGATGCGGCACAGGAGCGAGTCATGAGGTTGATATTGCAAGCGCAGTTCGTTTGGTCGTGGAGACAGCCAAGGAATTCACGAATGGCACCTGTTCTTTCTACAATGTAGAGGAATATAACCTGATTACTCGTCTGTATGGATCAATGAAAATACTTCAGACCCCAGGGATCCAGGCAGCTCCGTCTGCATAGTTTAGTCGAGAACGTCACGTTTGAAGCGGCAGGTGGAAACGCTGCTGTGAACATACGTGGCTTCCACAGCCGATCTGATATGTAGGAGGCGATAACATGACCAAGCAGCTAGGCATGATTACGATTGGACAAGCTCCACGAACCGATGTTGCGCCTGTCTTAGAAAAGTACCTGGAGGGGCGGGCGGAACTCCTTCAGGTCGGGGTGCTGGACGGACTGTCGGCAACTCAGATCGCTGCGCTGGCCCCGGAATCGGGTGAATATGTGTTGACTTCCCGTCTGCAGGATGGCAGTGCAGCTATCGTATCCCGTGAAAAAATCAGACCGATGCTGAATCAAAAGATTCGTGAATTCGAAGCCATGGGTGTCTCCAATATTCTGCTGCTGTGCACAGGTTCCTTTCCGGGTCTGCGTTCAGCTAAAGTGCACCTTATTGAGCCTGATCGTATTATTCCTCCAGCCGTACAGGCCATGGCCGATGGCCGCCGTCTGGGGCTTATTGGACCTTTGGCAGAGCAAGCGGGACAGCTTGATTTGAAGTTTTCCTCCCTGGTCCAGCCTGCGTTTGCAGCTGCTTCTCCCTATACATCCGGTGAGGATGAGTTTCGGCAGGCGACGGAATCATTAAAGGGGCGTGTTGAACTCATTTTACTGGATTGCATGGGGTATGATGAGCGCCACCGTCAATGGGTTGCCAATGCCAGCGCAGGAATCCCGGTCATTTTGTCGAATGCTCTAATGGGTAAACTAGTAGCGGAAATGGTCTGACACAGGAGGAGACGAACAAATGAACCAGCAACGAATTGACGTCAGTAAAAATGTTTTGGTGGAATGCCTTGGACTTCGCAGTGGTGAGACACTGGCTGTCGTAGCGGATGATGCCAAGAGAGAACTGGCCGAATCCATATATGAGGCAGGCAAGGCATTGGGAGCAGATGCGGTGCTTATGGTGATGAAGGAACGGAGCAAATCCGGTGAAGAGCCGCCTGCGCCGATTGCCGAAGCGATGAAGCGTGCAGATGTCGCGGTATGCGTAACCCGTTATTCACTAACCCATACGCAGGCGCGTAAACAGGCGGCAGCTGCGGGAACTAGGGTAGCTACGATGCCGGGCATGACGGATGATATGTTCATGAACGGTGCCATTACCGCAGAATATCCCAAAGTGAAGGCTTTGACAGATAAGGTCACTGCCATGCTGAGTGCAGGGAGAAGTGTCCGTATCGAGAAAGATGGACACCAGCTGTCGTTCTCCATTCAGGGACGTAACGGCGTGCCAAGCACAGGTATGTACCTCAATCCAGGGGAGTCCGGCAATTTGCCCTCCGGTGAAGCTTACATCGCCCCCGTTGAAGGTATTGGAGAAGGTGAAATCCCGGTGGATGGCTCAATTGCAGGAATAGGTGCGATCGGTGAACCTGTTCTATTGACGGTTAGAGAGGGCCGCCTTGTTACGGCAACTGGCGCTGAAGGAGACAAGCTGTTATCCATGCTGGGCGAAGGTGATGGTCGAATTCTTGGCGAGTTCGGCATTGGCACCAATGACAAGGCTCGAATTACAGGTGTTGTCCTGGAGGACGAGAAAGTCTACGGTACAATTCATGTTGCTTTTGGTAGTAACAATACCTTTGGTGGCACAGTCGCAGCAGGTGTTCACATTGATGCCGTTGTGCAGAAGCCGGATGTGTACATTGATGATGTGTTGATTATGCGTCAGGGAGAACTGCTCGATCAATAATAGAGCAGAAGATTCAAGGAATAACCTTGTGGATCAAAAAAAGTGAATGAGAGCGTATGCACAATATATCCACAGTGGGGACCAATGCGTAAATTACGCGGTAGATTTAGCGACAAATACACAACATATTCACAATATATAAAGAGATATCCACATAATTGGGGGTAACTATCAACAGTTTGTGGGTAACATATACACAAGATATCCACAGCCTGGGGAGGAATGCCGATGTTGGGTCTTATCAGAGTGATTACACTTCATCATGAAGAAGATATCCACAGACACGGGGCATTGATTGAAGGACGTTATGGCATTCAGGTTCGGAGTCGCTGCATTCCCGATCAACCGCTGGGGGTATATGATCAGTCCACAGAGCTTGAATCGATTCCCAAAATTGTGGATCTGGCACGAAAACTGGAACAGGAAGGCTGTACCTCTATCGGTATCAGTTGTGCAGCCGATCCGGCTCTTGCAGACATGCGTGCCGCTGTTCACATCCCCGTCTATGGTGCTGGCTCATGTGCTGCACATCTTGCGCTCACATCAGCGGCGCGTGTTGGTGTATTGACCATCCTGGAGGAAGTGCCCTTGCTGATCCGAGGAATACTAGGTGATGCTTATATCGGGATGGAGCGTCCTGAAGGTGTGGTAACCACGCTGGATCTCAACACGTCTCAGGGGCGAATCGCGGCTATGGAAGCGGCCAGAAGACTCAAGGCGAAGGGCGCCGAGTCCATCGTTCTTGCGTGTACTGGTTTTGCAACGATGGGTTTCGCCGTGGAAGTGGAAAAAGAACTGCATATCCGGGCGCTTGACCCGATCTATTCATTGGGAGCAGCCGTGTCTGCGTTGAATATCTGATCTATGGAATGCCGAGTGTGGGTATTGGATGATTTTATATTTGGGTTAATTTGATTTTGACGCCGATGCAGTGTGGATAACTGCATCGGCGTTATTTGTGTTGGATAAGGTTATCGGGGCTCTTGGAATAGCATGGCGCAGGTGTGCTAGGATCATGGGCATAATTTTTTCTGTTTTTTGATGTGAAGCGATAAAGTAATGAATTTATTTTCCATGCCATCAACTTCTACTAACAACGTATTATTATTGCTGTAATTTATAGAATCAATATATATCATACGTATATCACAGAAATTCCCGTTTTTTTTGATTAGATAGTCTGGTAAACTATCCAAAAAAATTAGATACAGTATGCAAAAATGATTTGCAAATCTGGCTCAGGGTGGTCGATAGGCTTGAAAACGACAGGTATAACACTAAAAGAACTGTTGAATATTCCTATACTCAGCAAGGCCAAAGTCATTAGTGGGCACCAAGGATTGGATCGGGTTGTACGGTTCGTGGATATTATGGAGGTGCCGGATCTGCAAGGATGGTTGCGAGAAGGCATGCTTATGCTGACGACAGCCTATTCGATTCGTGATAATCCCGGCTTGCTCGGAGAACTAATCTATACGCTTAATGAAGCAGGGGCGGCTGCTTTGGCCATCAAGCCTGCGCGTTTTCTCAAAGAAATCCCGAAAGAAGCCGTTGCAGCCAGTAATGACTGTGGTCTGCCCATCATTGAAATTCCTCCGGAGATACCCTACATGGATATTACGCAACCTGTTATGGAATTGGTACTGGATCGACAGGCCGCACTTCTCCGCAGGTCAGAGGAAGTATATCGGACACTGATGACAATGGTACTTGAAAACAGCGGAATTCAGGCGGTGGGGGACAATGTCGCCGAGCTGCTTCAGGCACCTGTGGGTGTTATCGACAATGCTGGTCAGATGATTGTGTCTTCACCGCCGGATTATGACTGGAAAGAAGCGGTGGACCCACTCGTATGGGAGATAAATCTGGATCGGCGGAAGGTTGCCCGACTGCTGGTGGACAAGGACTCCCTGGATGAAATGGAACAAGTCGGCATTGAGCAAGCCAGATTAGTATTATCCCTGGAATTGATGAGAAACAAGGTGGCGGAAGATACCGAATTACGTCTTCGAGGCAATTTCATTGACGAACTGCTGACACCGCCTCTGCTGTTGCCACATGAAGCCGAATCAAGAGGCCGCAAGCTTGGCATGAATCCGGAGCATTTATGGGAAGTAGCTGTGATGGAAGGGGAGACTGCTCCGGATGAAGACCTATTGACCGAATTGCTTGGTCAGGAGGCTAGAAAACGGAGGGTAGCGCCTCATATTGAGTTTCGGACCAACAGGGCAGTGCTCTTCTTGCCAACACCGGAGTCCCGGGATACGGCATGGAAGGATGACGTTCAATCCTGGTCTGATACGATTGGGCTATGGCTCGAAGATCCGGCTAACAAGCTTGGACAATTCAGGACAGGCGTAGGGACCCAGGTTCCACTTTGGAATATGCATCAAAGCTATGGCGAGGCCAGAAATGCTCTGCTCGTATCCTCCCGTTTGTCGGGTGGGCGTACAACCCGGTTTGAGGATGTAGAGGTATATCATTTGCTGAGCGAAACGGCGAATGAACCAGGTTTTGCGGCATTGTTTGAGCGGAAACTGGGGAAATTGCGTGCTTATGATGATGAACACAGTGGGGATTTGCTGCGGACGTTTTTTTATTATCTGGAGAGCCGGGGCAGCTTGATCGAGACAGCAAATCGCCTCTATATTCACCGGAATTCCGTGAAATACCGACTGGAGCGAATACGGGATATTACGGGCTTCGACCTGAATCATCCGCGTGAACAATTTGTCTGTCATCTGTGTCTTGTGTACTACTACATGAAGCAGGATAAACAAGAGGTGTAGGTCCTGCCAATCGGATACTCTCTTCTACAGCAAAATCAACAATGGATGATATGGTAGATATAGGTCGAAAAATAGCGAACTATGTCTTAAGGTGTAATTTAACATGACATAAATAGGAGACATTAGTGCACAATCGACAAACGGTTGTGCTTTTTTTTAGCTAAAAGGGACGTAGTTCGACGCTCGGATTCTAGGTAAAATAAGCACAATTACAAAGAAGAGACGGATAATCAGACAAGTTTTCAAGACTGGGCCGTCCACAGAGAATCGTAAAACAGCAAGTGAGACATCAGAGTTAAAGGGGTTGATCGATTGTTTGCTTACACGCTCCGAAGGCTGCTGCAGATGATTCCGGCGCTGATCGGCATTGTGGTGATTACCTTCATCCTGTCCCGTGTTCTTCCGGGAGATCCCGCCATTGTCATGGCTGGCGAACAGGCCACGGATGATGTCATTGCCAAAATCCGAATGGACATGGGATTGGACAAGCCATTATTTGTACAGTTTTTTAGTTACGTGGGACAGTTGCTTCAAGGGAATCTGGGATTCGCCTACCATACCGGTCATACGGTACTGAGTGATTTCGCTACCCGCTTTCCGGCAACCATTGAGCTGACATTAGCCAGTGTGATTATAGCCATCTGTGTTGCGATTCCGGTAGGCATTATCGCTGCAACCCGAAAAGAGTCCTTTATCGACCACATCTCCAGGGTGTTCTCACTGATTGGAGCATGTGTACCGATTTTCTGGCTGGGACTGCTGTTTATTTACATCTTCTATTCCATCCTCGGCTGGGCTCCAGCTCCAATGGGACGCATCAGCGGAGACCTCAACCCACCGACGCATATCACCGGATTGTACGTGGTAGACAGTCTTATGACCGGAGATATGGTTGCACTCAAAAGCAGTCTTGCTCATTTGCTGCTTCCGGCCATCTGCCTGAGCACAGGGACAATGGCGATTGTGGCGCGTATGACCAGGTCCAGCATGCTAGAAGTCATCGGACAGGATTATGTACGTACCGCACGAGCCAAGGGCTTGAGCGAAACCGCGGTCGTTGGCAAACACTCACTGATCAATGCCTTGATTCCCACGTTGACCGTTCTTGGCCTGCAGTTTGGAGGATTACTCGGTGGTGCGGTTATCACGGAAACTATCTTTTCCTGGCCCGGTGTCGGCGGTTATGTCACAGATTCGATTCTGGCTGCCGACTATGCACCAATTCAGGCATTCACACTGGTAAGTGCCATTCTGTTCAGCTTTATAAATCTGGCGGTGGATCTGGTCTATGGATTGATTGATCCACGAATCCGTTATGAATAGGGTCGCCGCGAAAGGAGGAGTACCGCTGTGAGTACTGCCGCACCGACTTCCATGGGAACCAAACCTACACCAGCGGTTGTTCCCAAACCCAAAACCTTTCTTAGATTGTTGCTCCGCAATCGGCTCGCTGCTATTGGTCTAGCCTTTATCGTTATGTGGACTGTCATAGCAGCTATTGCCCCTTGGATTGCCCCTTATGATCCGTACGTGACGAATACTGCTGTGAAGCTGGAATCCCCATCAGGTGGTCACTGGTTCGGTACCGATAACTATGGTCGTGACATTCTGAGTCGTGTTCTGTATGGAGCTAGAATCAGCATCTGGACAGGCTTGATTGCCGTCAGCATCTCGTTTGTCATCGGGGTTCCGCTGGGCGGAATTGCTGCTTACTACGGCGGACGTACTGGCAATATCATCATGCGGGTGATGGATGTATTGCTTGCATTTCCCTCGCTGGTACTCTCCATGGCAATTGCGGCTTCCATCGGCAACGGACTGACGAGTGCCATGATTGCTGTAGGGATTGTGGGTATTCCCGAATTTGCCAGATTGATGTATGGGCAGACCGTATCCCTGCGCGAAAAGGAGTACGTTGAGGCCAGCAGAGCCATTGGTGTTAGAGACAGAGTGATTCTGTTTCGCCATATTTTGCCGAATGCTTTGGCACCGCTGTTGGTACAAGCCACGCTTGGTATGGGCTTTGCCATCCTGACGGCATCCAGTTTGAGCTTTCTCGGTCTTGGCGTCAAACCGCCTACAGCCGAATGGGGGGCCATGATCTCTGAAGGTCGGGAGTATATCATTTCTGGACAATGGTGGCTCGTGACATTCCCTGGACTGGCTATAGCCACATCCATTCTTGGCTTTAACCTGCTCGGAGATGGTTTCCGTGATGTACTGGACCCAAGGTTGCGTTCGGGAAAATAGGGGTTAGTGTCATCGGTCCCTATAGAACCGATTCATAGATAGCTGGATGGTGGAACCAACTTGCGGGGACTGCCTGAAATAAAGGCAGGCAAGGTTCCATCACCGGCAGTAGGCAGATTGAATGCTGCTGCGGTTGGTATCAGGGATATGAGTAAGTTACTTTCCGAGATATTGGCCCACACTTTCGCTTTGTCTGATAAAAGCTGCAACGTTTTACAGCATTACATCATAAGACTGGTTCAAAAAGGGGAGGAAACTAAAAATGAAAAAGCTCAAATGGTTTTCTGCAATGATTGCTCTTACCGTTGTTCTTGGTGGCTGTGCCAGTAATGCCAACCAGCAACCTGCGGCATCCGGCTCAGGAGAGGAAACAAAACCCGCGCCAACACTGACGGTTGCTTACTCTGAAGGTGGAACCACGATGGACCCGGCGGAGGCGAATGACCTGACCTCGGACACATTGGTACTGGCAACCTATGACCAGTTGGTAACCTATGGTGTCAAAACGGTGGATGGTGCTGATGTAGCCAACACGGAGGATATTCAGCCTATGCTCGCCGAGAGCTGGGAAGTGTCTGATGACAATACAACGTATACGTTCAAAATCAAAAGCGGTCTGAAATTCCAAAGTGGAAATCCGGTCAATGCGGATGCGGTTGTGTACTCTTTTGACCGTGTATCCAAGTCCAGCTCCGGCAGCTTTCTATACGGAATGGCCGACATCAAGAGCGTAACCGCCAAGGACGACTCCACCGTCGAGATCGTACTGAATAAAGCAAACCACATGTTCACCCAGATCATTGCCATGTATACCTTCTCCATTGTGGACCAGAAGTTGGTCGAGGAAAAAGGTGATGATTATTTGAAAACAAATGCTGCCGGATCAGGCCCGTTCACGCTTGAAAAATGGGACCCGGCCAGTGAAGCGGTCTTCCAGGCCAATAACGACTACTGGCAGGGTGCACCGAAGCTCAGCAAAGTCACGCTGAAATTCACGAAGGAAGCCTCCAACCGTGTTCTGCTGTTGAACAAGAGTGACGTGGACATGGCTATCGAGATTCCTCCAAAAGATGTTGCAGCTTTGCAGGAGAACAGTAATTTGACCATCAAGTCGAATGCGAGTAACCGCATTTTGTTCTTCGCGATGAACAACAATGTCAAACCGTTTAATAATGAAAAAGTGCGTCAGGCCATCAACTATGCGATCCCTTATGACCAATTGATCAACGATGTCATGTATGGTCAGGCCAAAGAGATGAAGAGTGCTGTAGCGAGCAACACACCAGGTTTTACGGATGCAGGCTATGTGTACGAGTACAATCTGGACAAAGCCAAGGAATTGTTGAAAGAAGCTGGTTATGCGGAAGGGTTCAGCTTTGACTTTACCCTCGGTTCGGGCTTTGACGATTGGGAATACGACGCGGTTCTGATTCAAGCGGAACTGGCCAAGATCGGTGTCAAAATGAACATTAACAAAGTCGCTCGTGCGCAGTTCCTGGAACAGCAAAAAGACGGGAATTTAGTTTCTTACATTTCCAAATGGACTTCTTTTGTTAACGATCCTGGATACCATCTGGGCTTCCTGCTCTACGGTGAAGGCTCTTCCAACTACATTCATTACAACAATGCGGAAGTTAACAAACTGTGGGAAGAAGCAGGCGCCGAACCGGATCAGGCGAAACGCAACGAGCTATACATGAAGGCACAGGAGATTATTACGACAGAAGCGCCATGGGCGTATCTATATGAATACAACCGGGTTGTCGGCATGAATAACAAGGTCAGCGGATACGTGTATTACCCGGATGAGGTTCTGCGTTTCTACCCACTTAGCAAAGAGCAGTAAACGAACGGACGATTTGGGGGACAGGCAGTCATGCCTGTCTTCTGACGATTCGTACTGATCATAATGCAGCCATTATTGAAAGGAGCCTGAACGGGATGGATTGGAAAAGGAAGGTACTTGATGCAATCGAGGAAGGTCAGGATGAATTACTGGAGCTCTGTTCACAACTGATTCGTTTTCCGACGGAGAACCCTCCAGGGGATTCGCGTGAGATTAGTGCTTTTATTATCGAATATTTGCATCAGGCCGGAATTGACACCAAAGTACATGCGGCAACCGAAACGATGTTTAACCTGATCTCGACGTTGAACGGAGAAGGGGCAGACAAGTCAGACAAACATCTGATTTTCTGTGGTCATACGGATGTTGTGCCAGCCGGGGATCTTTCTCGTTGGGATTTTGATCCGTTCTGCGGTGAAATCAAGGACGGATATATGCTTGGACGCGGGGCATCCGACATGAAAGGTGGGCTTGCCGGCTTAATCTTTGCGACGGTTATTCTGGCAAAGTTGGGTGTGCCTTTGCGCGGAGATCTGTCGCTGATGATTGTTCCGGATGAAGAAACAGGCGGTGACCTGGGGGTACCATGGGTTCTGGAACGTGGTCTTGCAACCGGAACTGCCGCGGTAATTGCAGAGCCATCCAGCCCGCAGCATCCAACCATTGGACAAAAGGGGAGCTGCTGGTTTGAGTTTACGGTGGAAGGAACACCGGGTCATGGCAGTCTTCAACCCATTGTAGGCGATAATGCGATTGTGAAGGCAGCCAAAGGCATTGAAGCATTACAGCGTCTATGGGACATCAAGCCAGACATCCCGGAAGAGGTGAAGGATATTATCCTCATCTCGCAGGAGTATGCGCGTGATCGGGAGAAGGCAGGTCTGGCCTATCAGGTGTTCGACCATGTAACGGTGAATATCGGTTCAATTCAGGGTGGAACCAAGGTGAATGTGGTAGCGGATCGCTGCACAGTTCAGGTGGACTCCCGCGTTCCATTTGGTGTGGATTACCGCGATGTATTGGACCGTGCTCGCTCACTTCTGCTTGAAGCAGGAATAGAATCGGAGCTGAAGCCGTTTGGCTTCCAGGGCAACGCCAACTGGACTCCAGCACATGAGCCAATCGTGAGCCAATTGGTGGAGAGCATCAGTGAAGTGAGCGGCAAAGAGGCGTACGGTGTGCTGCAATGGGCATCCAGCGATGCACGCCACTTCCGTAATCATCAGATTCCGGTATTGCAATATGGTCCGGCAGAGCTGTCCACGATTCATAATTTTAACGAAAAAGCACCCGTATGGCAGATTATCCAGTGCGCCAAAGTGTACGCGCTGAGCGCGCTTAAATATTTGGGCGTGGAAGGTATGGAAGATGAGACGTCATTGAAGAATTCGAATGGTGCGGCTTCCGAAGAAGCCACGACGTCCAAGCGCTAATTCTTTTTAAAAGGAGCAAAGTTAAAGGTTCAGAACGTAATGGCATGGGAGGGGAACAACATGACTGAACTGCTCGAAGTTTCGGATTTGCGGACAGAGTTCATCACGGATGCAGGCGTAATCCGTGCCGTGGACGGGATCAGTCTTTCCATACGGCAGGGTGAAACGCTGGGTATTGTCGGAGAATCGGGATGCGGGAAAAGTATTACATCGTTATCGATCATGCAGCTGCTCCCCAAAAAGATCGGCCGCGTGGCGTCAGGGGAAGTCCGTTTCCAGGGGAAAGACATGCTAAAGCTGTCTGGGCGTGAAATTCGCCGAATTCGGGGTAACCGAATGGCTATGATTTTTCAGGAGCCGATGACCTCACTCAATCCGGTATTCAAAATCGGCAAACAAATCTCGGAAGCGGCACGATACCATCTGAAGCTGGGCAAAAAAGAGGCTTGGGCACGGTCGGTTGATATGCTTCGCAAAGTCGGCATTCCCCGTCCTGACAAAATTGCAGAACAATACCCGCACCAGCTCTCAGGTGGCATGCGCCAGCGGGTGATGATCGCCATGGCGATGGTATGCAGCCCGCAGCTGCTCATCGCGGATGAACCAACAACAGCCCTGGATGTGACCATCCAGGCACAGATTCTGGACTTGATGCGTGACCTCCAGCGTACAGAGAATATGGCAATCATGATGATCACTCATGATCTTGGCGTTGTAGCTGAGATGTGTGATCGCGTCATGGTGATGTATGCCGGGCAAGTGGTGGAAGAGACGGATGTCAAAACCCTTTTTGCCGATCCCAAGCATCCATATACTCGCGGTCTCTTGGCTTCGCTGCCGCAGCTTGCGGGGGATCAGGAACGTCTTCAATCCATTCCAGGTCAGGTACCGAATCCCGCCCAAATGCCGTCCGGCTGTCGCTTTGCTCCTCGTTGTCCGGTGAAGGAAGCACGGTGCGAGACGATACAGCCCGAATTACTGGAGACAGCACCAAGTCATAGCTGTCGCTGTCTGCTGCAACAGGAGGGGATTATATGAGTGCGATATTGGAAGTCAGAAACCTCAAGAAGCATTATCCTATCCGCAAGGGCCTGTTCTCCAAACAGGTCGGTGCCGTCAAAGCAGTCGATGGTGTAACGCTGTCTGTGGAGAGCGGGGAAACACTCGCCGTAGTTGGGGAGTCCGGCTGCGGAAAATCCACCACGGGGCGTGCCATCCTGCGTCTGATTGAGCCTACGGATGGCGAGGTGTTCTTCGAAGGCAAGGATGTACGGAAGCTTCCGCCAGAAGAGTTGCGCCGTTTCCGTACGGATATGCAGATGGTGTTCCAGGACCCGTACGCCTCACTGGATCCTCGATGGACAGTACAGCGCACACTGGAGGAACCGCTGCTCACCCACCATAATTTGAAAAAAAACGAGTTGAAAAGCCGAATCGAAGAGCTAATGGAAGTGGTCGGATTATCCCCCTATCAGGCGCACCGCTTTCCGCACGAGTTCTCGGGTGGGCAACGACAACGGATCGGGATCGCCCGGGCTCTCGCTTTGAATCCCAAATTCATTGTATGTGACGAGCCCGTGTCAGCGCTGGATGTGTCCATTCAGGCACAGGTGCTGAACTTGATGCAGGATCTGCAGGAACAATTCGGGCTGACGTATATGTTCATCTCTCATGACTTGTCCGTCGTTAAGTTCATCAGTGATCGTGTGGCTGTCATGTATCTGGGCAAAGTGGTCGAGCTTGCGCCCACATCCGAACTGTTTACCGAGGCGCTGCATCCATATACCAAAGCATTGATGTCCGCTGTTCCGGTTCCTGATCCGAATGTGCAAAAGGAACGGATCGTCCTGGGCGGTGATGTACCCAATCCGGAAAATCCACCGTCCGGGTGCACGTTCCATACCCGTTGTCCGTATGTGAAGGACGAATGCCGCTCCGTTATTCCGGAGCTGCGGGAGATTTCACCAGGACGTCAGGTGGCATGTCATTTGTATTAGAGTGATTATTTGAGCTGAAAATTACGTTCAGAAAATGCAAACAAACTCCAGTTTACTTGGGTTCTGTTTGCGTTTTTCTTTTTTTATCTTCTCTTCTGCCATTATTTCTGACAATAGAATCTACATATTAAGAAATGGGTAAAAATTTTTCTCCCTTCAACCGATATAAACACAGAGATTGCAACATGAAATGTAATTATTCATGATCAAGATGACTATAAAAAGCTTCTATTTGAAACTGAAAACAAGAAGGGTATGAAAACATCTATGGATGAGGAAGTTCAAATTCAATACATTAATTTCTCTGTCGGAAATCAGATTTGTGCGCTTCGTATTGATGAAGTTCATGAAATTATCAAAATGCTCCCGGTAACCACCGTTCCTTTTGGCAGTCCTGAGATTAAGGGTTTCACGCCTTTGTACGGCAAAGTGGTCTCTGTTGTGAGTGTACGCGTCCTGCTCGGCTTGCCTGACGAGGAGACTACACCTTCCACTCGTATCATTGTTGTGCCTTACCACGACGATTATGTACCGCTCGTCGTCGATTCCGTGGATTCCGTGGTGATGTATGATCGGTTTGAAGAGCCTACAGAAGAATATCGTCGCTACACAACGGGAATATTCAAGGAAATCGCACACAATGACGATCATGAAGCCGGCATTCTTAATTTGGATGTATTGCTCGGTAATTTAACCAAATCGCAGTAAACGCACGCTGAAATGTTATATACAAAGCACATAACCGCTTGATTATAATAATGCTCCTTACCCCTTTGTGGGGATGAGGGGCATTTTTTATTGTGATCACCCTATCTTTGAATGCCAATACGCGGTGTGTTTCACCTTTTAACAGGCATACATAATATAGTATGAAGTGGTTTGAAGATGGTTTTTGGAAGTAATGTAGCACTTTTTATGCGTAAAAGTTTTTAAATCCGAGCATTTTCGTATATGATGGAGAGTAACAATGCGAAGGGATGACGGGAGACTGTAATGATGCAATCGCTGTATGGAGTATGGCTTGGTGACGTATTTTTTTGTTTTTCCGGTGAAACATCGGAACCACGTGTGGATGCGTGGAGCCACGTGGTACGGAAGCTGAATTTTGGCGACGGGGGTCGTCTGTTTCAGCCTGCCGCTCTGCGTCTTGCGGAGCTTCGTTGGCCCAATCCGATGCGTAATGCCGCGGAAGCGAAGGGTACGAAGCGACGTCAATTGCTCGGACGGACGTTGGAAGGGCTCGCAATCTCGCCCAAAGATACATTCAAGCTGCTGCTCCATTGGGACGACAGTATATTGAATGCGGCAGGAATTCAGGCCGGAGAAGAGATTCGCTACTGGGTAAAAGCAGCACAGTTTACACAGGAACTGCTGCTGCGCGGAGAATTTGCTCCGTCCGCTGAGTTTGCGGCCAAGACGGGGGCGCGTCGTCGCACCGGACAGGAAACGCTGACAGGTGTATGGCGTCCACGTCTGTTGCAGGAAGCGGATGTAGAACGATTCCGGGAGTTGGCGGAATCTATGCCGCCGATCGGATTGTCTGCTCCCGGAGCATACGCATCTTCTGAACCGGAATCACGGGAGGAAGCGGGAGCGGCCGTATTATTTTCATTTATGAGCGGGATGATTCATGCGGTTGTCACGGGTGAGATGGAAAGCATGGACAGTGAGCTGTCTCGTTACCGCACGCCATTCCGGCGTGGGTCCTCTCCGGTAGCAGAGCTGTGGTGGAATAGTCTGATCTCGATGTTCCGCCCGGTGACGGTGCAGGGACCTACGGAGGAAATGGCAGAACTCATTGGAACGCTGCAAGAAGCTGGCGGTACAGCGAAACCCGTGGTAGGCAGTGAAGAAACGGCTCCCACGGAAGGTGAGCTGAAGCTGGTACTGCGGCTGGAACCGCCCCTTGGTGATCATGAATCATTGTGGGGGATTACCTTCTGGGCAGACAGTGTGCAGGAATCTGGCCTGAGATTGCCTGCACGTACGATCTGGGCACATCCGGAACGAGATCTGGACCGAGGCAAAGTACGTTATATTTCAGCTGCAGAACAGCTCCTGATGGCGCTGGGGCATGCATCAGAACTGGCACCGGAGCTGGAAACGGCGCTTCTTCATGCACGACCGGAAGGAATGAAGCTGGAACAGCAAGCCTTTTTTGAATTTTTGACCTATGCTGTGCCTCGTCTGCAGAAGGCGGGAGTAACGGTGTTAATGCCTTCCCGCTGGAGCCGTGCAGGGAAACGCCGCGCTGGACTGCGTCTGCAAATGCTCAATCGTGGAATAGAAAGACCGGTTGGGGCCCCGTCTGCACTGGGTATGGAGCAGCTGGTTGCCTTTAAGGCAGAACCGATGCTGGACGGCAAACCTGTTACGGCGGAGGAGCTGGCTGCCCTTGCAGAAGCAACGGTACCTTATGTGATGTTCCGCGGCGAATGGATTGAAGTGGATACAAAAGAGATTCGTCAGGTTCTGCGTTATATGAAAAAAGAAGAAGAACAATATATGCCACTCTCCGAATGGCTGCATCTGGCAGCGGAAGAAGGCGAAGATACGGCATGGAAGGGGCTTTCCGTCTTTGGTGCGGAATCCGAGGGGCTGCTATCCTTTTTGCTCGACGGACAGGTGCTCCGCAGTATTGAGCCTCGGCAGGTTCCGGCAGAGCTGCATGGCGAGTTGAGACCCTATCAAGAGCGCGGGTACCAATGGTTATCCGCCATGCGTGAGCTTGGGTTCGGAGTATGTCTTGCCGATGATATGGGACTGGGGAAAACGATTCAGGTTATTACCTGCCTACTGGACTTGAAACATGAGGAACAGCAAGCCGCGGCGGAGGAAGCACGTGAGCACGAAGCGTTTATGGGGATGGAAGAAGAATCCGCGAACGTTGAACAGCCGCACGTGCATGATGCGCATCTGCCTGCACTTATTGTGTGCCCTACCTCGTTGCTTGGGAATTGGCAGCGTGAGCTGAAGCGGTTTGCCCCGAATCTGTCGTTATATATTCACCATGGCGGACAACGGTTGCACGGCAATGCCTTCCAGGCAGAAGCGCAGTCCCATGATATTGTGCTGACGACCTATCATCTGGCTGGCCGGGATGGCCCGGATCTGGCTTCGTTGCACTGGTCTACCGTTGTGCTGGATGAGGCGCAATATATTAAAAATTATCGTACAAAGCAAGCGCAAAGCGTCATGCGTCTGTCTACGCCGCATCGCATTGCGATGACGGGTACGCCAGTGGAGAATCGACTAAGCGAGCTGTGGTCCATTTTCCAATTCCTCAATCCGGGGTATCTGGGTACGGCTTCTTCATTCCGCCAGCGCTATACCGGACTGGGCCCATCCGAAGAAAATGCAGCTTCTTTGCGTGAACTTCATCGGCTTGTATCGCCCTTTATGCTGCGTAGGCTGAAAAGTGATCCGGATATCCGCAAAGATCTACCGGAGAAGCTGGAACTGAAATCCTATTGTTCCCTGACACCAGAGCAGACCGTTCTGTATCAGCGGGTGGTGGATGATCTGATGGGCGGATTGGATGGACGAAACGGTATCGCCCGTAAGGGAATTGTGTTGTCATCCCTGACCAAGCTGAAGCAAATCTGTGATCATCCGGTGCTGGCGGACAGCAGCCGGAAGGAACATGGCAAGGCTGAGGCATCCGGCAAAATGGAACGTCTTCTGGAATTGGTGGATGCGATCCGTGACAACGGGGAGTCGGCGCTGATTTTCACTCAGTATGTGGCGATGGGGGAACTGCTCGTATCCAGGCTTACACAGCGGTATGAGGAAGAACCGTATTTCCTGCATGGCGGTGTTTCGAAATCGCAAAGGGATGATATGGTGGAAACCTTCCAAAAAGGGGAGGGACCATCCTTGTTTGTCCTGTCTCTTCGTGCCGGAGGTGTGGGCCTGAATCTAACTCGTGCCAGTCATGTCGTTCACTACGATCGGTGGTGGAATCCTGCGGTGGAGAATCAGGCGACAGACCGGGTATTCCGAATTGGGCAGAATCGAAACGTACAGGTGCATAAGCTGATCTGTCAGGGTACCCTGGAGGAACGGATTGATGAGCTAATTGAGAGTAAAAAGGCACTTTCTGAGCAGGTGGTCGGTTCCGGTGAGAACTGGTTGACCGAGATGTCGGATGATGAGCTGCGCGGTCTGATCTCGCTTCAGGGCGAGACATGGCTGTAGGTTGCGAGATAATTAGTACATGCAAAATATAGTGACAGGAAGGGGGATTGTTGTGAGCGAAAAATGGAATGTAGAGCTACATATGTCCCCCGGTGGATGGACAGCAGAAGTAAGTGCGGCGTCTGATGCAGGCAAAGAGACATTAGCCGCCGCAGGCAAGACTGAATCAGCCGAAGGCTTGTTCACGGTAACAGGCACGCTGCAGCAGTTCAGTGAAGCTGAACGCGAGGCTGTGCTGGCACAGCTGCGCAAGCGTCCGCTGGCGCTGTACGCGCTGCTGCGCGGTGGCCCTGCCCCGGCGGAGCTCGCCGGGCTGCTGCCCGCTGCGCCAAGCGAGGCTGAGCAGGGCACAGCCGTCGCTGGCAGCTCGCTTAGCGCGGGCGGCGCAGCGACGTGCACCTGCGGCCGCCCGGGCTGCGCGCATGCCGCGGCCGCTGAGCGAGCCGTTGCCGCGCGCTTCGCGGCTGAGCCGCTGCTGCAGCTGGCGCACGCCGGCCTGCCGCGCGAAGCACTGCTCGCCGGCGTGCTGGGATCATGGGCGGAAGAACTCGCCCATGATCCCAGCGGCCCCGGCCGCGCAGCCGAAACGGCCGGCCGCCCGCAGGCGCGGGGCGGCGAAGGCGGCGCAGCCGTCGGCGAGTGGATCGCCGAGGCAGCCGCGGACGGCGCCATGCACCAGCCGGGGCCTGGTTTCGGCGCCGTGAAGGTGCGGCTGGCGCAGCCGGGGAAACCCCCGGCAACGCCGGAACTGGCGGCGCTGCTGCCAGGCGTGCCTGCCACCGCAGGGCTGGCATTGATCCGCGAGCGCGTAGCTGCGCGGATGTGGGAGGCTGTTCAAAAGAAGAAGAAGGACAGCCCGGCAACCAAATGATGCACCATTCGGAGCGGGGGAGATCTTAGATCATCCCCCGCTTGTTTGTGATGTGCATCGGAATAATCCATTTTATCCAAAATGGATATATACATTTCTAATTCGCTTCTATGGCGTTGAACCTTGGGATAGGGCTCTAAAAGTCCAAAAAACGACCGTACAAGCTGTACACCCGGCATATCTTTAGGGTGACCTCCTCTCAAGGAGGTCTTTACCGGTGGAGCTTCGCTGCAATTTAAGGTATACTGTCGCAGGGGAAGACAAGCCCACATGCACGAATACTGCAATCATTATTACAATATGCGATAGGAGTTTTTACATGAAATTACGTACAGGACGACAGCGCCAAGTTGCGGTTATGCTGTCCTCACTTATGATATGCGGAGCTTTGTTATCCGCTTGCCAGGACGGTTCGGGCTCAGAGGAGAACCAGAATCTGAACGCAGCAGGAAGCGCACAGCAAGAGTCGGACGGTACCACGGTTCATTTGACTGAGGATACTGGCAAGGATGGCAGCAACACAGACAGCTCATCTTCGGACAATAACAATGATGATACGGATAGTGGTTCCGGCGATGCTTCAACTGGGGGAGAGGGTTCTTCTGACGCAGGCAATGGAGCCACATCAGAGGATCCCCTAATGGAGAAACGCAGCATTAGCGCGCTGCAAACGACGATTGATGCACAAGCGGTAGTGACCAATTCAGAAGCGATGACAGTGATCGTTAACAAACAGCGCAGCTTGCCAGAAGGATATGAGCCGGATGATCTGGTTGAGCCTAACGTACCGTTTTCCTTCGACGGGCCGCATGAAAAGCGCCATATGCGCAAGGAAGCTGCTGAGGCGTTGGAGAAGCTGTTCGCCGGTGCCAAAGCGGACGACATTGAGCTTCGTGCGGTATCTGGATATCGTTCTTATCAGCGTCAGGTTTCGATCTATAACAACAATGTCAAAACCAAAGGTAAAGAATACACGGATCGTGTAAGCTCTGTGCCAGGCCACAGCGAACATCAGACCGGACTAGCGATTGACGTTTCCAGTCCAAGTGTAGGCAATGCCATAGAAGAGGTGTTTGGCACATCGAAAGAAGGCCAGTGGTTGGCTGAGCATGCAGCAGAATATGGGTTCATCATCCGTTATCCAAAAGGTGAGGAAGGGATAACCGGCTATGTGTACGAGCCATGGCATATTCGCTATGTCGGCACTGATCTGGCTCCTGATGTTGTGAAAAGTGGACTGACACTTGAAGAATACTTTGATGAGGCTAATATCAAGCTGTAAGCCTGGTGCTTCATCTTTTGATTGAAGACTAGGGTCTCAATTTCTTAGAGCCCCTGAATGATTCACCCTTGTCCAAGGCACGGGAGATCACTTCAGGGGCTTTTTGGTTTGAGCTAAATTCAGTTATATCCTATTTTATTTGCTTGTTCAGCAGGTCGGCAGGCTGATATAATTCATGTTTAATCAGGAGTCCAAATCACATGTAAAGCGAGGGAAAGCAGAATGAACAGACAGCAGGTGTTTACCGGTTCTCCATGGGAGCCGCTTGTAGGATATTGCCGTGCCATTCGTGTTGGCAACCGAATTGAGGTTGCGGGTACTACAGCCATGCAGGACGGTGTTGTGGTTGGAGCAGGTGATCCATATGCACAGACGAGATTTATTTTGCAGACCATCGAAAATGCACTGAAAGAATTGGGAGCAGACATGTCTCATGTCGTGAGAACCCGCATGTTTGTTACCGACATTTCCCGGTGGGAAGAAGTGGGCAAGGCTCATGGTGAATTTTTTGGTCAGATCCAGCCTGTCGCTACGATGGTGGAAGTTAGTGCACTCATTGACCCTTTGCTGATGGTGGAGATTGAGGCAGAAGCGATTGTTGAAGCAGAAGCTGAAGTTGATGCCGAAATAACAATAACGGAATAGAGCTATTACGTACATATATATATAAATGCAGGATCGAGAAATAACCTTACCCCAACCTCCATGAAGGAGGAATCGTGGGATAAGGTTATTTCTGCATTAATATAGTGTGGTCTAGATCTGCTGTGCTCTACGCATAAAGAAGGCTAGCCTTCTTTTCTGGCAGCTTATTTCGCTTCAGGTTGATCGGCTGGTGTTTCGATTACTACTTTCCAAGCCGTTCCGATTGGAGGCAGGCTGCGAGTCAGGACGGGGCTATAAAAACCAATCACTTTGGCCCCTTTGGTCAGTTCCTCTGGTTTGATCGTTTCCCCTTGATGATTCACCAGTTTTGTATCTTTGCTAATGTTAAGGATAACATGGTCAGGTGCTGTCTCTGTCAGACGGGAGCCGGAGATCTCGATCTGAGTACCATTATCTTCTGTTGTTTTTACATTTTCAATCGTGCCTGCTGTACCCAGAACTTCTTTTGGTTGTGCTTCGGATTCCGAAGCAGCAGTATCCAGTACAGTGACTTTGTAAGTAGGTGTTTGAGGCGGTAAACTGAGGGTTGCAATCTCAGAATGCTCAGCTTCCACGTTCATGCCAATGGTCAGATCAGTAAGCTTGATATCTTTGCCATCTGCGGATTTGAACACGGTATCTTCACCAACATTAAGGACGATACCATCTGTACCTGCACCGCCGATATGGATGGATTGATATTTGCCTTCACTGTTAATTCCCGTAATGACCCCACGCTCAGTAACAGTTTTCACTTCCTCTTCACTGGAGATGGTTACTTGGTTACCTGTTGTATTCACTTGTGCGTGCAGTACTTTATCTGCAAAAGAAGCGGGTACAAACAATGTACCATTTGTGATTTCAGGTGCTGTTCCCAGCTTAAGCAGCATTTTATTAACTGAATACTGGTCTTTGCCTGTGGTGACGAGTGTCCAGAGGGTACCTTTTGTCAGCTCAGCAGATTTGTTTTCTTTGTTCCATTTCAGTTCAATGCCAAGTGCTTCTGTGAGATCACGCAGCGCGATCATGGGTTCTTGACCATCTTTGTTCCAATAGCCGTCAGCCATCGGTGCCCCGTTCACAGATACTTTTACGGCTTCAGTTCCTTTGCTGTCGGCTGATACGGAAGTTGAATTGATGGGCTGAGTGCTGTCCAGGTTTGCAGCGTATGCGGCTCCCCCGCCCAGGGCCAAGGACAGGACCATCAGGGCACTAACTTTTTTCATGTTGTTGTTCATCGTTGATTTCATCCCTTCTCATCTTGGTTATGACGCGGTAAACTCCTATTAAGGCCACGTTCCAACCTTATAGACGGGACAACTTCGTCCAGTGTTGCACTTTGAGGTAATTAATGTGAGCAGCATGTTAGTCTATTATTTGAAAAACAGACCAATAGCCGGTTATAAGAAGCGGGATGCGGTTAAGGATCAATAAGTGGAAGACGTGTGATTCAGATTTTGAATTAACCTAGGATTACATGGGGTTGTGGAGCATCCAAATATGAGGAGGGGGGCAATCATATGAGTGATATGTTGGTTGCGCTTTACCATTTGCCAGAGCAAGAGAGTGGACTTAAGAAGTTGGAGGAGTCCTCCATTGTCATCCGAAGAGCCATCGCACCAGAGAAGCAGGTTGTGCTGGATTGGGTGAGATCCCATTTTAGCCAGCCCTGGGTGGATGAATGTGATGTAGCTTTTGCACGTCAACCCGTGACTTGTTATATTGCGCTTGAGCATGGGGAAATGATCGGCTTCGCTTGTTATGAAGCAACGTGTCGTAATTTCTTTGGTCCAACAGGTGTTGGTCAGGAGGCACGGGGCAAAGGTGTCGGTACAGCGCTGCTGTTGGCCTGTATGCACGCCATGAAGACAGATGGTTACGCTTACGCGATTATTGGATCGGCGGGACCCGTTGATTTCTATGCTCAGACCTTGGGGGCCGTGAAGATCGAAAATTCAACACCAGGGATTTACAAAGGCATGCTCCGGGCAGACTAGACGATATTCATGTTCTGGAAAAGGAAGGGAGGAAGAAGATGAGTACAAGCAAAATGCTGCATATCGGCATGATTGGCACAGGCTCCATCTCGGATCTTCATATGAGGTGTTATGCCAAGAACGAGAATGCCGTCATTTACGCCATCTGTGACTTGAACGAACAGCGTGCAGCCGCGGCTGCTGAGAAGTATGATGCACAATCCGTGTACACTGATTATCGTGAGATGCTGAAGGATCCGCATGTGGATGCCGTTAGTATCTGTACGTGGAATAATACACATGCCGAATTTGCCATCGCTGCTCTGGAGGCAGGTAAACATGTGCTGCTGGAAAAACCGGTAGCAACTAATGTGGAAGATGCGCTGCGGATTGAAGAGGCTGTGAAGAAAAGCGGATGTACTTTTGTCGTGGGATTTGTGCGTCGTTATGATAACAATATGCAGATGATGCGCAGTTTCATTGATGCGGGTGAGTTTGGCGAATTGTACTATGCCAAGGCTTCTATCCTGCGTCGCTTGGGAAATCCCGGAGGATGGTTTGCGGACAAAAACCGTTCCGGCGGTGGCCCGCTCATTGATCTTGGCGTACATATTATCGACCAATGCTGGTATCTGATGGGCAAACCGAAACCTGTTTCGGTGAGTGGCAATACGTATCGAAAACTGGGCAATCGTGCCCATATCGAGCATCTTTCTTTTTACAAAGCAGCAGATTACAGTTCCGCTGTCAACAATGTGGAGGATATGGCGAATGCGCTGATTCGCTTCGAGAACGGGGCTTCTTTGGCGGTAGAAGTGAGCTTTACCCTGCATGCACGTGGGGAAGAATCTTCAGTCCGATTGTACGGTGAGCGTGGTGGAATTGAGCTGGAGCCGGAGACGCTAATCGTCACCGAGAAACACAATACGATCCTGAACATTGAACCTCAGACAGACTATAAAGGTCTCGATATTCACGGTGCCTTCCAGAATCAGATTGATCACTTTGTGGATTGTTGTCTGAATGGTACCGAGCCCATCAGTCCCATTGCGGATGGTGTGGCTTCGACAAGGATGCTATGCGGAATCTACGAGTCAGCCGAAAAGGGTCAGGAGATTCGTCTGGACTGAAAAATTTAGATTCGTGTATTTCGTGAAATAGTTGTTACACGTTAAAGTGTTCTGGTAGAAATGGATCTACCAGAACACTTTTTTAAATAGTAGCTTGGACTAATTTACAATATTCATTTCTCTGCAACTGGACTGGAATTACATAGCACGTTTAGTCATTTTTTTTACTCGAAAAACCAATAACGCAAAAGATTAATCCTAAGAATACAAAAAATGGAATGAAAAGATTGCTGAAAAATCCAGGGTATAACACTGTTAAATCAACAGAGATACCCTCTTTGCCAATACTTGTAATGTAGGTAGAGAAATAGGCAACCACACGTTCAAGAGTATATAAAAATCCTCCTAAAGATAAAAGTAATATGCCTGCAGTTCGGAAATTCATTTAAATACCTCCTTTATTTGAATTATTTTACAAATATATATATTTTCTTTATTATGGATTATGTACCAAATTATAAACGAAAAGAGGGAATATATGTTGTCTATTAGGAAAAAATTTTTTATACCAGTTGTTGCAGCTTCATTATGTTTGGGTAGTTCTTTATCGTCCATAGCAATGGCCCAATCTATTGAGGATACGGTTGCTCCAGTTTCTAGTAATATTGAAAAGGTTATTGATGGAAAGAACTTTTCCATCTCACCCAATGTAGTTGGAAAAATAACCGATGAGGAATTGAAAGCTATTTCTCAGCAAGCTAATGGAACAGGGGATATCATCATTTCAAATGTTATTGAAGGTACAAATCAAATCTCTCCTTTTTCACAAAACACTGTCTCTCCAAGTGCATGGTATGATACTCACATTATTTGGGATATTACTAAACAAGTAACTCAAAGAGATACTCCCTTAGCTGCTCAACAGATAACAAGCGTTGGCCAGTCTCAAGAAAGAACTATAAATACCACATACAAGTTGAGTGCTAATGTCTCTGCTAGTGTAACGATTCCATCTAGTTTAAAAACCTCAATCGAAGCTGGGTTGGCTAGTGAAATTACCCAAAGCATAAATACTAAATATTCAGGACCGAAAGTTGGTAGCGGTATTGTTTCTTATGTTTTTTGGATAACGCCATTCGTAAATCGCGGAACATGGAATGCAACAGGAAAAGGTAATTTCTCTGGTGACATTTCTGGGCCCTATTCTGGATCGTGGCAAGAACCTAATAAATTCGTAGAATGGACACAAGCAATTAAATAATTCAGCGAATTAAGAAAGAGGCTGTCTCAAAAGTCCTTAGAAACTATCGGTGAATAATAGTTACCATGGGTACTTGCAAAAAAGCCGAAGCAGAGGTTCATCCTGCTTCGGTTCTTTTGCATTTTTCCGTCATTGCGGTATTTTTAAGCAGATTGTGGGCAAGGCAAAGCCACTCGACCTCCAAGCTTACTTTTTGCAAGCTGCAAAGCAGGAATCTCTGGAATACCCGGTTGTTTTTGATTTGTCAAAATAAGCTTTCAGGCTCCGCATACGCCGAACCGAAAGGATATACCTTCCTCGCTACGCAGGGGACAACACCCTTTGGTTGATTCATTGATCGATCATAATCAGACAAAACGGATGTATGTTTAATTTTCAAACCCTTCCAACACGATTTTGCCAATCGCAGTGCCTGATTTGCTCTTTCGGTAGGCTTCCAGCAAGTTAGCTGCATTAATTGGTTCAATCCGCTCTGCCATCGTTGTATGAATCTTGCCCGCATCCACCAGATCTGCGATTTCATTAAGTAGAAGATGTTGTTCAATCATATCATCTGTCTGGAACATTGGGCGGGTGAACATCATTTCCCAAACGAGCGTTACGCTTTTTGAGAATAACTTTTGAAGTTGGGCTGGTTTTTCGAATGGCAGAATAGAACAAATTTTTCCTTGCGGTAAAATAACTTCTACCATCTCATCCATATGCTCATCTATATGATTTAGCACGAAAATATATTGTACACCAGCGAGTCCGAGATCTTTAAGTTGTGGTCCAAATGGTTGATGATGGTTGATCACATGGTCTGCTCCGTTTGATTTTACCCAAGAGACAGATTCGGGACGAGAGGCAGTTGCTATAACTTTAAGTCCAGCCAACTTGGCTAATTGAGTAGCGATCGATCCGACGCCTCCCGCTGCCCCGATAATAAGCATACTGTTACCCTCATTATCCGATGCATTTCTGGAAATGCCCAAGCGCTCAAAAAAAGCTTCTCCTGCCGTAAGGCTTGTCAGAGGTAAAGCTGCCGCCTGGGCGAAATCCAGATTTTTCGGCTTTCTGCCGACAATTCGTTCATCTACTAAATGAAACTCACTGTGTCCGCCTGGGCGCATATTGCTCCCCGCATAATACACTTCGTCACCAACGTTGAACAAATTGCAATCGGAGCCGATGTCCACTACTACGCCCGCTACATCACGACCAGGCACGGTCAGGGATAAATCGTCCGGATGTTTGGAAAGATGCGATCTCCAATCCGTCGGATTGACAGACACCGCCTTCACCTCAACGAGTAAATCCTTTCCTGTAGGTTTTGGTTTCTCAACTTCTACCTCCTGAAATGGTGGTATGTCGGTCTCTAGCCCAGGCTCGTAATATCCGAACGCTTTCATCATGATTGGATTTCCCATCGTTATAGTTATCCTCCTCGCATAAATAAGTTGTATATAAAATATATAGTATAATATCTAAAATAAACAGTAGTATCATTTTTGGTTTATAGTATCAATAATGATACTAATGGGACCGAACTGTAAAAAAATAAAGACTCCCGTTACTCCTGAAGCAGGTCATTGGCCTGAATTCATCGGAGTGGAAGTCTTTGTGATAAGAGTTCATTTATTCAGCGGTGAGTTCTCATACCCCGGATCATCATAATCCGTATCTTGCAGCCGTGAAAGTACATTCATGCTCTCAATCGCCTGCCTGGTATCCGAAGTGCCATGATCGTAAAGAAACGTGTACAGCAACGTCATGCCATCTGAGAATTGTTCTGTAGCCTCGTCATGATCCGCTGATTTGTAGGGTACCGGAGCCCGTTGCAATGTATAGGCATCTTCATCCTCCAACACTTTCATCAGGTCTTTCAGCCGGTTTAGCTGTTCATCGTCCACGATGATTTCAAACGGTGTTGATTCGTTCTTGGTCTGTTCAATAAGATTATGGGTTACCGATACATAGTAATGCTTTTTGCCGTGCATAATCCAACCTCCATTCTAAAATGGAAAAAAGACGCTTCTACTGTTAATAAACAGCAGAAAGCGTCCTGAAACGAATGGCAATCGTTCATCTTCCGAACCGCCCAGTTACGGGAACCTTACGGGTACCGGCCTCCATTGTACCTGTACATAGCGGACAAGCCGGGGGGCCAGACGCCGCCTTTTTGGATACCTTGGCTGAAGGACCATCCGGTTTCTGACGCAGCCATGCTTTGCAGGTGGAAGAACTGCACTTCCAGATCGCTACGGTTTCTGTACGTTCTGTACCTGAAGATTGCGACCCCGAACTGTTGGAGGACGAAGCTGCCTGATTCACACCCGTGGTGCTGAACGCCGTGTGATTGCGAATCACCCCGCTGCCGCGCCGCTCACTGAGACGATCCTCGTCTCGTTCATCGAGTACTTCAAAATCACGCCGATCACTTTGACGGATCGCGCTGCGCTGATCTGCACTTCGTAGATCTGCACCACGCTGAACTGGACTCACTGCATCCCGTCCCTGCGGCCGCGAACCTGAACGGGCGTATGCTGCATTTCCATTTCTACTCTCATTGCCGTTAGCTTTACCATTCGTGTTCCCGTTACCCTTCCAGTTGCTGCTACCGCTGCCATATGACGCGTGATTGCCAGTTCGGCCTTCATCGCGATTTTTGCGTTTGTCTGGTACCTCCATGCCGTAGGCCTCCAGCAGAAAGCGGGAAACGTCTGCTGGTTTTCCGTGATGACTGGCGGGAGAAGTGACGTATAAGTACTGTTTGGCTCGTGTGATTGCGACATAGGCGAGTCGTCGCTCTTCTTCCAGAGCCATGTCGAGTTCGGCATCGGTCTGCTGTACGGTAAGAGCAGCCTTCTGGTCTTCAGGGATATCCTGCCGCAGTGCCGTGCTGTGAGGTACAATTCCTTCGCTGGCGCCGATCCAGTATACACATGGGAATTCAAGTCCCTTGGCCCGGTGAATTGTCATCAGTTGGACTGCATCGCTGTCCTGTGAACGGCGCAGTGATTCCATCTCGCGGTGTCTGCGGGAGAGTTCATCGGCGAATTGGATGAACTCTTCAACGGTTTCGAATTTTTTGGCCGCAGCTTCGAATTCGTCCAATGTCTCCAGCATCGTTTCCTTATAATGGGTAAAGATGCTTGGATCACCGCTTTCCATATATTTGTCGTAAAACTGGCGGCGCATCTCCTGAATCGCAATCACCGGTTTCAGCTTCGTCAGCGATTTGATCAGCTTGATGCGTTCCTTGACCTGTTCCTGCTGAAAAGGCTTCAGCTTGTCCCATTTGGCCAAATGGATAAGCGGATATTTCTTCGCTTGCTGCTCTTCACTGCGCTGAATCCACTCCAGTCCGGCATCTCGGGATACATAGAGAGGCCCAAGCGCACTCGGCAGAGCATCTACAGCACGTGGATTCAGGGACAAGCGCATATGATCCATTAACGGTCGAATCAGTGACTGGTCATAGAAGACCGGGGAAGCGCCGTGTTGTACAAACGGCACATCTTTCAACACAAGCTGCTCAAATATAGCCCGACTGCTACTTGCTGTCCGGTGCAGGATCGCGATATCCCGATACGTATGCAAACCTTCCTCAACTTGCTGACACAACTGGTTAACAACCCAAGCTGCTTCTTCCTCGGTATTGGAGGGGGTGGCAAACCGAGGCGCATCTCCACGATGCCCGGCTGCGCGCAGCCGCTTGTCACGTCTTCGTTTGTTCCGGGCAACCAATTCGCTGCCCAGTCCCAGAATACGCGCATCGCTACGGTAATTGATATCCAGCGTCACGATGCGTGCACCGGGGTAAACTTTATCGAATTCCAAAATGGATTCCTGCCGTGCCCCATTAAACGTATAGATCGTCTGGTCATCGTCTCCCACAACCATCAGGTTGCGGTGGGCGGCAGCCAGTTTTTGTACAATTTCATATTGGAGACTATTCGTATCCTGGAACTCATCGACCATGATGTACTGAAAACGCTGCTGAAGCGGCCCCAGTACAGCAGGATCACGAAGCAGAGCGGCAGCTCGCAGCAAAATATCATCAAAATCCATTTTGTTGCGATCCCGCTTCCAGGCTTCATAACCAAGGAGAACACGTTTGGCATCTCGTTCCTCCTGTGATTTTTCGGGAAGATCGCTCGTCTCTGAACCTTGCATTTTCCAAGCGGACAGCATAGCCAGCAGACTCTCAGGCTGAAACGCCTCACTCATGCCATTCTGGCGCAGAAGCATCTTGAGTACCGTATGCTGCGCACGGGACTCACCAAAAATCTCCTCCTGCACGCCGTAATGACGCAGCAGTGTCAATGCGAACGAGTGGAATGTACGGGCCTGCACCGCTCGTGCGGCTGCGGGACGAATGCCAGGCAGCGATGCGATGCGGTCTTTCATCTCAGTGGCAGCTTTGTTCGTGAACGTCACCAGCAGGATGCTTCCCGCGTGAGCACCACTAACCTCCATCAGGTAGCCGGCTCGTGCAGCCAGTACGGTTGTTTTGCCGCAGCCTGCTCCTGCGAGAGTCAGCAGGGGTCCTTTGCCGTGGCGAACCGCTGAGATCTGGGGTCCGTTCAGACGGATGCCTACCTCTTCCAGAGAGCGGAAATAAGGCGCATCCCGTTCATCGCTGGCCACGAGTTGCCTACTGGTCTCGAGCGGAGCCGAAGGGGATTGGGGCAGGGATGCCGCCGGGGTAACCCCGAGCGGACGGGGGTAAAACGTTGAGTTCGGACTTAACATCATTCATCCACCTCTATATGCATTCAGGGATAGGACTATCCCAGCTTAAAAGTAATTCATTTGCCCTTTTCACAATCACATTGTAAATTGGTATGATAGGGATAACCGCCCAAGTAGGCGGATCAGTAGGGCCAAAGCTTCATTATACCCGAACGTATGGTCCTGACGAAAGCCCCCGAATTCATCCAGCATCGGCAGAAAACGGGCATTCACGCCAGATTTCGCAACTTTTTGGCATGATATCGTATAAGTTATATACTATAAAAAAATCAAATGAAAATGGGTTTTGGAACAAATGATGTTGAATCAAAAGGTTCAACTCTGACGGGACAGAGGAGGAGAAGTCATGAAACTGCTTCAGCGAATTAAGAACGGAGCAAACAAAGCAACAGAGCGTGCCCAGCACGCCGTTGAAATCGGAAAAATAAATAATCAGATTGTGGGCTTGCAGCAGGAACAGGAAGTCCATTTTACAGATATGGGTCGTATCTTCTATGAAGGTTATCGCGCACAGGACATGACGCGTGCCGAAAAAGAGATGGTGGATCTATCGGGATTGTGCGATGAATTGCAGGATGAGATCGATGGTCTGCGCAACAAGATTGCACAACTCAAAAATGAGCGCTTATGCGAGTGTGGACACGTCGCTTCACTGGATGCCAACTTCTGTCCGAAATGCGGACGCAAGTTGGGTGAATTCAAACCCGCAGCAGCATCTGTAGGGGCGACAAACCCTGCGAGACAGGAAGCAGCTGTGGCCCAAAGCCCGGAGGGACCAATCTATGATGCGCCAGCTGAAGAGGAACTGGAGGAAGCTGAGCCGTATCACACGGTAATTCCGTCCATTGCGGACCTGGAGACCGAATCCGAATATAACAGTACGGAATTTACCCAAGAGGAAAAGGAAGCGTTCGATGCCGAGTGGGAACGCCGTCGGGATGAAGAAATGCAACGGGAGCGCGAGCGCCAGCAGGAGCTGGATGAGCGCATTCGGTACTGGAAAGAAAATAATCCGATCGTGAACACGGTGGACGTACAGACGGAAGTGCCACGCGAAATGGTGAATTGTCAGATTTGTACAGCAGAGCTGCCCAAAGGTTCGAAATGGTGCCCACGCTGCGGAGCAGAACAGATCTGATGCAGTAGAAGCGCTGCCGAATCAATGTGTGGCAGCGCTGGTTGCTTACAGCATGGGGGGACGGGAATATGGACCAACTGCTGCATCATTTGCGTCATCTGGGGTTTACCGAGATGGAATCTAAAATTATGGTGGAACTCGCTCGCCAAGGCTCAGCCTCGGGATATGAGGTTGCGAAAAGGCTGGGAGTGTCCCGTTCCAATGTATATGCCACCCTGCAACGGCTGGAACAGCGGGGATTCCTGCGTTGCAGCGCAGGCGAGCCCGCGAAATACAGTGTCTTGAAGCCTGAGGAGATGACAAGCATGATCTCCGGTCAGATGCGTGCATCCCTTGAATATGTGCAGATCAGTATGCCGCAGCATGAACCTGAGAAGCCGGTCTTTTACAACATTGAAGGCGACAAAAATGTATTTGAGAATCTAAGCCGTGAACTGGCTGAGGCCAAACATGAGATTGTGGTGGACGTATGGCGTGAGGAAGCGGAGTTGTTGCGTGCAGACTTGCAGCGTGCTGAAGACCGAGGCGTGCGCCTGTTATGGTCATGTGATGGTGGAGAGGGTATTATGGATCAGCCCGCTCCTTGGCCTGGATTGCCTTCATACGGAGCAGGGAATGGCCGGAAGTTCTCTTTAGTGGTCGATCGTCGTTGGTGTATGTTAGGGATGCGCGGAGAATCTTGCGCCACTCAGGCGATGGTGACAGAACATCCGGTCATGACCGGACTGCTGCTGAATCATTTTGCTCAGGAATTGGTGTTGTATGAACTGGAGCAGGACATGGGGGAGGAACTGGAGTCTCGATACGGGCCTCGATACCAAAACCTGTCAGCACGTTATTGGTCAGTACCTTCAGATATCCTATGAACTCCAAAATACATGCTTAAAGGAAGCAGGCGTTGCCATGAGGCAGACGCCTCTTCTTGCTAGTTAACAGAAGCAGTGATGTTCATCACAGCAAATGTTCCCTGTTGAGCTAATGTAATAGGGTATGAATTCATGCTATTTTTGAGAAAATGAAGCTATGAACGTAACTTTATCATAGGCAAAATTGGTTAGTTTTTGGGCACGTGAACTAACGCTTCAAGTACATCGATATAATATTCCGTACCGTGTGGCACGAACTCGGCTGCTCTAATCTCGCGCATGTGACGTGTTTGAACGTGAAGAGGAACAGAGCTACTATTTGCCTGATCCACCTGATTGGACGCTGACTGCACGGCTTGCACTCCTGCGGCTTGAATCACATGGGTTTCGCCACGGAACAAGGCAATCAAGTCATCCAAAGGCACTTCGTATAAGCTGTCGACTTCGCTTACCTGCAAGGTATAGGCTTCGAGAGGCTGGTTCAAGCACAGTCCAAAGACGGAGCTGAATTCCCGATCGATAAAAGGTACACCGCGAACCTGCCCTTCAAGTTGCTGTCTTGCCGTCAACAGGTAGGTCAGCGTTTCAAAAGGTGCTTGCACGCCCAGTTCTTCCTCCAGCTCACGACTGGCTTCATGCAGCTGTTCGCCTGCTGTGAGATGCCCTGCTGCGGTAATGTCGTAACATCCGGGGAAGGTATCCTTGATATCCCGTCTTCGCTGAAATAGAACCAACCGCTGTGAGCCTTCGTCCCGCACGATCCAGCAGTGGAATGAACGGTGCCAGAATCCCTTGGCATGAACCACGCTGCGCAGCTCTGTACCTATCCAATTTTGCTGATCGTCGTAAATATCGAAACGTTCTGGGGTCATGATACGTATCTCCTTATATAGCAAGTTTTAAAGTTCAAAATTTCACAAAGTATGTTTTAAACGAAAGGGGAACCATCTTATGGAATGCATTGTACACTTTCAGGTCATTTATCCGCAACCTCAGGAACGTAAAAGTCTTAGAGGATTGATTATGGTAGGGCAAGGTCAGGAACCGGCGAATAGCCAGCTAACAACGATGTTTAAGGATATGGGATTCAACGTACGTCTGGAAGACGAGAGCCAATTGTTGTTTAAACCTGTGGATGCGTCGATGAATTTTGATTATATCCGGGTAACCGAGCTCGATACCGGGGAAGAGGTTTATAAGGAAGATCGGGATTTGAAGTCGATTTTGGAGCACTTGTTGCCGCGTCGATTCTAGTTTGTAAGCATGGTGAGCGTAAGATAATAATGACATTAGAGCAACATACCTGCTTGTGAGATAAAGAAAGGCCCCACCTTTACGGTGAGACCTTTCATGTGGTTGCCGATTTGATTCCACCCGCTCCGTGCGGGATTGCAACAACACGGATGAAGAAGCATGACGGACAGATCAAGCAGGAGTTTTTTACATAAAGCTTTAATAAAATGTTCCACTACAGTTCTCTATATAGAGTTTGGGTACACTGTAAATTCTGATGAACTTCAAGCATGGACACAATTAAGCCGTTGCGCCGTTACCTTCTGCTTCCAGCTCTGAAGTACAGTGCGAACAGCGAGTAGCCGCAGCCGGAATTTCAGACAGACAGTATTTGCAAGCCTTGGTCGTTTTTTGCGGCTCGGGCTTTTTGTGTTCTTTGCTTTTGAGGTAATTGATACCCTTCACCAGCATGAAAATACAGAAAGCGACGATGAGAAAATCAATCATCACATTGATAAACTGCCCATATGCAATCACCGTAGCGCCAGCCTCATTGGCTTGAGCGAGTGTTGTGATCTCCTGTCCACTGGCTGTTTTCATATCCCGATCCAGATTAATGATTTTCTGACTGAAATCAATGCCTCCAAGCAGCTTACCTACAGGTGGCATGATAATGTCATTCACGAGGGACGTGACAATTTTACCAAAAGCAGCCCCGATAATGACACCGACTGCCAAATCGATGACGTTGCCACGTACAGCAAATTCTTTAAATTCCTTTAGTACGCCTTTCATGTCTGCAAATCTCCTTTACCCAATAAATTCATAATACAGGCGGCGTTTCCATCGATTCTCCGTTCGGACACGCGCTTCCGTTCTCATATTGTACATAAAAAAACCGCAGCAATCATCCCTTTAATGCAAATTAAGACAAGTTTCCGCAACTTCCATGAAAATACTTCTTTATTTCACGCCGCCGATTCGGTATACTTCTAACATTATCAGTTCCGTTCATACTTTTACATTCAGGTTCGCGATCATACATTGTAACGAATCATGGAGCTCTAAAAATTTAATACGCCGACTCGTATATGTGCAGGAATAGGCCTGCATGTTTCTACCCGATCACCGGAATGATCGGACTACGGGAAAGATCCTGCAACGTTGTTAAGGTATGGAGAGAGATAATTATCGGGCAGTGTGTCTGAAAAAGGATGTTCAGGCAGCTTCATATCCCTTCTTGAATAGGGAGTTTGAGGTTTGCTCTGAGTTATCCTGTTATCATGCTCTTCCATTACACTATACTTGCAGTATCCATGCGGCTTGTCCACATATGTACAAGTCCGTCTTTTCCCGTCTCCGGTTCTTCCGCAGCGTGTAAAAAGGCGGGCTTTTTGTTTTTTACAGAGGGGATCGAGGTCATGCAGGCTTCTGTACGGGAGGGCGCACAGGGGGAAGAATTACGATGCAATTGTTAAAAGACAAGGTAATACAGGAAGGCATTGTCCTGTCCGAGCAGGTACTCAAAGTGGATTCATTCCTGAACCACCAGATGGACCCGGTTTTGATGAAGGAAGTCGGTAAGGAGTTCATCCGCCGTTTTGAAGGGGAGAACATTACGCGTGTACTGACGATTGAATCCTCAGGGATCGCACCAGGCATCATGACTGCGCTGGAACTCAACGTTCCGCTTATTTTTGCACGGAAGCAGAAGTCACTTACACTCACGGAAGACATTCTGGTTGAGAAGGTGTACTCCTTTACCAAGCAGGAGACCAATGAAATTACAGTTGCGAAGAAGTTCATGCAGCCTGGTGACCGTGTACTGATCATCGATGACTTTCTGGCCAATGGCGAGGCAGCATTTGGTCTGGCCCGCATTGTGGAGCAAGTAGGCGCTGAAGTAGTTGGTATTGGCATCGTGATTGAAAAGGCGTTCCAACCAGGAGGCCGCTTGCTGAAAGAAGCAGGATACCGTGTGGAATCACTGGTTCGTATCGGAGCGTTATCAGACGGAAAAGTTACGTTTGCGGACGAGGAGGTCACGATCTAATATGGCACGCGAACGAATTTTTCAGCGGCATCGGCATCCGATCAAAACGTTCTCGTTAGGTCTCCAGCACGTGCTGGCGATGTATGCAGGAGCTGTCGTTGTACCAATTATTGTAAGTAAGGCCCTTGGTTTTACAATGGAGCAGTTGACCTATCTGATTGCGATTGACCTGCTCGCCTGTGGTGTGGCAACACTGCTTCAGGTATGGGGCAATCGTTTCTTCGGAGTAGGGCTGCCCGTCATGCTTGGTTGTGCATTCCAGGCTGTATCACCGATGATTTTAATTGGGATGAAGAGCGGCGTGTCTGCCATTTATGGTGCGATCATTGCATCAGGGATATTCGTTGTATTGTTCTCGGGCATTTTTGGCAAATTGATTCGGCTCTTTCCGCCAGTCGTCACCGGATCAGTAGTAACCATTATTGGTCTGACCCTGATTCCGGTTGCGTTCAACGATCTCGGCGGCGGTCAGGGTGCAGAGGACTTTGGCAGTGGGGTTCATCTTCTGCTCGGATTCGGCGTATTGGTGTTCATCATTCTGATGACACGGTTCACGACAGGATTCGTTCGTTCCATCTCGGTGCTGATCGGCCTTCTCGTGGGCACAGTGGCAGCAGGGCTTATGGGTGAAGTGAACTTTGCGCCAATTCGTGAAGCAAGCTGGTTCCATGTCGTGCAGCCGTTCTACTTTGGTACGCCGACATTTGAGATTGTACCGATTCTGACCATGATTCTAGTGGCGATTGTCAGCGTAGCTGAATCTACTGGTGTATTCATGGCTCTTGGCAAAATTTTGGATAAAGACCTGTCCTCCAAAGATCTGGCTCGTGGCTACCGTGCAGAAGGTTTGGCGATTGTGCTGGGTGGTATCTTCAACTCATTCCCTTACACGACCTATTCACAAAACGTAGGGCTTGTACAGATGACTCGTGTCAAAACGCGTGATGTTATCGTTGTAGCGGGTGGACTGCTTGTGGTTATCGGCTTTGTACCGAAGATTGCTGCATTGGCGCAGCTAGTTCCAGGTTCTGTTCTTGGCGGGGCCATGGTTGCATTGTTCGGTATGGTGGTATCGTCAGGTATTCGTATTCTGGGCAGCCAGGTTGATTTGAACCGTCATGAGAACCTGTTCATCATCGCCTGCTCTGTAGGCATGGGTCTGGGTGTAACGGTTGTGCCTCAATTGTTCGCAGGTGCGCCGGACTGGGCACAGATTATGCTCGGTAACGGAATTATTGCAGGTAGCTTTACGGCCATTTTCATGAATTTGCTCTTTAATGGTCTGGGTACTCAAGCAACGGCTGCCAAAATGGCGGAACGTCAAGCGGACGTGATCCTTGGAGATAACGGCAAGTCGGCGTAAAAAGTAAAGATCTTAAATCGTCGTTGTTATTACCCGACGCCTTCAACATGTATATTATGTTAACTTTAAATTCCTCATGGATTGAATAATCAATGTTGTGAAGAAAAAAGTTAAACGGCCTGAACTATTCAGGGGATGAATCATCTATCCTGTGAATCGTTATTGAAGGCATAATAAACGAAACACCGGAGACCTTGCTCGTTAGAGAGCAGAAGATCCGGTGTTTTTTTTGCCCAAAACAAGATGGATTATTATGTAGACTCACATGATGAATTACTTTGAGATGAAGCCGATAGACACGTTACAGCTTACAGATGCCGCATCTGTTTCTCTGCAAAGTCTCCGACCCACGGCAGCTTAAGCCATTTGCCTTGCAGACTGGTCACCACCATGAGAAGCCAGACCACCACACCAAGCAAGGACAATAGCGATGCCAGCAGTGGCCCAAACAGTGGGAGGAATGCACACAACACATGGCCGACCATAATGAGGCCAAATACCGTAACGGATTGAAGTGCATGAAACAGAACGAATCGGCTTCGTTTTTCTACAGCCAGAAAGACGATTCCACCTACAAAAGTGAACAGATAACAGAGCATGCCGGCAATATTTTCATCCAGACCGCTTGATGATTTCATGGGGGACATTCGGTCCAGCCTCCTTTGTCCTTTTTAACTAGGTTATGAGGGAGTGGGACAGAACTGAACCGGTTTGGTCAAGGAATGTTCCAGATGGACAAAGAAAATGTAACACTCAATATAGGTAAACACCACGTGAGACTATAGATTCATTTGAAAATAGAAGTGCGTATATACACATTCAATTTGAGACTTTCTACATATTCAAAATATTCCATAAAATTCCGAATTATATAAATACAATTATAAAGGGGAACCATTGATTCATTTGAGATACAAGGAGGCTTATTCATGAATATATCCGCAACAACATATGGTCAGGTTCGGGTAACACCTTACGAAATCGTTCGTCTTCAAACCCTTGAAGTGAATAAAACGATGAACGGACATGCACGAATGAGAATGACGGCAGTGATACCGGAAGCTCGAAAAGACAGCTATGTGCAAGCAACAACATCCCAAACCGATATTAAAGTGAAAATTACCGATGACGAAGGACATGAGAAGGTGTTCTTCTCCGGTGTGGTGCTGCATGTGAAAGTGAACGTCATTAATGATGTACATACACTAATGGTTGACGCTGTATCCCATACCTACTTATTGGATGTAAAGCTGCATAAGCGTTCCTTCCAAAATCCCAATCTGTCCTACAAGAATTTGGTGCGCAAGATTATTTCTCCCTATGAAGGTTCAGATGTCATTGATTTTGCTACAGATGGCCGTAAAATCGGAGATTTTGTGATGCAGTATGAGGAAACAGATTGGCAATTTATCAAAAGGATAGCTTCGCATTTCTACACTGGAGTTGTTCCGGATACATCTTCAGGAAAACCCAAGTTTTATTTTGGCTTACCCGAAGGCCAGTATAAGGGTGAATTGCAAGCATCCCATTACACAGCAACCAAACGAATTGCCGACTATCGATCTGCCAAGGAAAACAAGGTACCGGGTGTCAAAGATCCGGATTATATCGTATACGAAGCGGACAGCAGGCAATGGTTCGAAGTAGGGAATGAAGTAGAGTTTAAATCCAAAAAGTGGATTGTAGGTGAGGCGAAGACCCGATTCATCGATAGTTTGCTAAATCATACATACTCCTTATTTCCAGCGGAGGGGCTTCGTTATAAGAAGAGCTACAATACTTCCATTATTGGCGCTTCCATTCAGGCTTCGGTTCTCCAAGTCAAGGGGGACAAAGTTCGTGCGAAGCTCGATATGGATGAGCAGCAGGATGAGAGCACAGCCTATTTCTTTCCCTATTCAACGATTTATGCTTCCGAGAACAATACAGGCTGGTATTGCATGCCTGAAGTGAATGATAGCATTCGTATTTATTTTCCGAGCAAAAAAGAGGAAGACGGCATTGCCATAAGCTCTGTAAAAAGGCAAGATCCTGAGATTGTGCCAGCTACACCGAAACAGGCTTCAACCGCATCATCTGCGGCTGGAAAGGGTGGGGCTTCGGGACAGTCTGGGGGAAGTCCAAGCGGGAGTAATCGTAATAGTTCAGGCGCGGGTGGAGGTGGAAGTAAATCTAGCCCGGCCAGCAGAGTAGCCCCGCCCCCAGTGCCCGAAGATCGAATGGGGAATCCAGACATCAAGACATTCCGAACCAAGTATGGGAAAGAGATCATGCTGGCTCCAGACAAAATTGTGATCTCGGCGGGTGGAATGTATATCACGGTCAGTGACGAGAATGGCATCGAGATTGTAAGCGATCAGAATGTCAGCATTACAGCAGGTCAGGATGTCGTCATGTCGGGGCAAACCATTCGCATCGCAGGCGAGAAGGTTGAATTAACCGGAAAGGGCAATACCATCACTTTGGAAGAAGAGTTGAAGATGCACGGGGCGGAGATCAAGATGAATTAGCCAAGAGTGGTAGAAAGGAAGAGAAATGAACAAAGCGGAAGCAATCGTACATTTGCAGCAGGAAATATTGGAACCCGTACTTCAGGATCATCTCTCCAGTCTGAGAGTGTACATTATGGAACATCAGAACTCGTTAATCCAATCGTTCGTAGAGTCTATGCGGCAACTCTGTGTAAAAGCAGAATGGGCCCAACAGGAACTCGGGAAAGAACCAATCTCAATCCTTCATTGTTCCATGTTGAGAACATCTATATTGGAGGGGAGTTACACCTGCTTAATGGAAGCCTACTCCGATCAATGGTATTGGGATGAGGTGGAGTGTATGCACACATATGATGCGACGTGGGCATTCCAGCCGTTGTCTTCGTTACAACAGCTGCTTCATATCGAAATGAGACGTTATGGAGGTGTACTGAATGCTTCTGATGTTGAACGGATGATGTTGCAGTCCGCGGGGAGATTCAATGCCTACGTCATTGCGCTTGCACGTCTGGCCGTTCCTCATGTTGTGAATTTGAAAGAGATGGAACACATCAACCGTGCAGATCAGTTTCAGATCAGGGTAGGTGAATATAAGGACTGGAGTGAACCTGTGTATATCAGGGACTATGGGTATAGGGACATGCAGAACATTCGCAAGAAATTATCAGTAGCGGAAGGGCTGGAATGTGCTTATGGAGACTATACGTCACTATCCTTGGCAGAAGGATTATATGACCACGTTGATATCAGGTATTCTGACTTCAGTCATGCCGATCTGAGCAAGAGTAACTTAAGAGGTACTGTGATGATTGGGACCAAATGGGAACAGAGTGATCTGAGTGGAGCTGATCTCAGAGGGGCGCTACTCATGGATGCTGTGTTCCGGGAATGCAGTCTGCGTGGAGCCAACCTGTCTGATGTCAGTGACGGAGCGAGTATGGAATTCCAGGAAGGTGTTCTTGGTCTTCAGGGAATCTGTTTTGCCGGAGCCAATCTGGAAGGCGTCGACCTCAGGGGAGCACAGTTATTTCATGCTGATTTTCAGGGGGCTAGGCTGAGTCAGGCACAGATATGGATTCATGACCGTGAGAGGTATACACATGTTTTGAATGAAGAGCAGATTGAATCGATACGCTGGGTTGTATCCCATGAGGAAGAGGAGGAGCTATGGTCCCACGATTTTATGAACTGACCGAAGATCATCGGATATTGAATCCGTTCAGGCCTCCTCTACTAAAAGCCAGTTTTGATGAGTTGCCCATTTCATCTGTCATGATGATTGAACGTAGACTGAATGAAGAGCCAACGGATTGGATAAGTAGGCCTTCATATTTTGTTAGTGACCGCATGAAGCGGCTGATGGAAATGGTCGATGAAGCAATGTTGTTCAAATCCGTCACCTTCATCGATCATGGTAGCGGGGAGCAGTTGAGCTACTGGGCGTGTCATATTCCTGCTGTGCAGGCTTTGTCTGACCATAGCCTATTTTATCCGAATGGTTCAATACAGCAACTTGTATTGCAGGGTGAGGCGGTTAAAGATCAACGCATGTTTACATTGGAGGGTGTAAGAGGGAGTGGTGTAATCGTGCGTCTTGATGTAGCAGAGAGCATGCTTCGCAGAGGGTTAAGTGGCTTTGTTTTACGAAAGGTGGATCTGGAATGAACCGATATGGTGATGAGATGCTGCTGAAAATGGATCGGGATTTGCGTTTGGCGAAGCGCATTCAGGAAGCTGAAGCGTCAAGTGGTGAGCTGATGACGCAGGAAGAGGTTACATACGGAGTACGCCAGGGTCTGATCAAGACCGAAGCAGAAATCATTACGTTGAACAATCACCAAATTTGGGAGGGGATAATAACCCTTCCTTTACCGGATCATCTGGTCAAGGTTCCCCGAGGCAAACTACAGGAGGGCAGAAACAGCCATGGACGAGATGAGGTCATGTGGATCGATGAGCAAAAGGGTATCAGCTTAAGCCTATCTAGATCATCTCATCCATTGCACGTCAGCCAGATTGAGGGAATGGGCAGTATCATCACAGATCAGATGCGAACGCTCAAAAAGGATGCGCAATGGTTACATGAGGAGACGGTACAAGGAGATAGCCTGATTGTCTTCTATGGAGAATCTATTCAGCCCTCAACCTTGGGGATGGCTTACGATATTGTGATCGTTACATCGGTAAAAGGAAGAGCGGTCACAGGGAATGTCCGTTTTCCGGTTGAACAGCTTCATCTATGGCGACTTCTAACAAGGGCGATATTCACATGTTCCCAGATGAGTGAAAACAGAAATGAACCAATCGATTATTAACATAGGAGGGAATTAGAATGCTGCTACCCATGCTGTTCAAAGCTTTGATGTCAGGAGGTTTCGGTGGTGAATTTACCTATGTGGTCAGAGGTGCCGAGATTTCCTGTAGTCAGGGATCAGATCCGGGTGTGCTGAACCTGCCTCTTTCCCACGGCATCTATATCAAGGAACAGCCTGTATTAAACATTGCGGACGTGATTCCATTGGCTAACGTTGGACGATGCGGGTTTTGCAAAATGGACGGAGCATTGTGTGAACCGGATACGTTCTTCAACAAATGGAGCCAGGGCAAGGAGGACGTGCTGGTGGAAGGTGAGGCCGCTCTGCTCAGTCGATCAGAACTGATATGCCGAAAAGGCGGGATTATCAAGATTGAGGTCGATGGTCAGTTGTAAGATGCAGAAGGATAAGAAAGGGGGAACACTGTGCAGACCTTGGAAAAATCAACGCTAACCTATGGGGATATCCATGTCCATTGGCCGTATGGCAAGATACGCCTGGATAAGCTGGAATTGATCCAGCAAGCAGGGGCACATGGTCGGTTATCCTTCAGTGGATGGGTAGATGAAGAATGGGAAGAAACCATTATCCAGAAAGCTGGGAGTCACGATCGAGTCGGATTCATCCAGATAGATGAATCCGGAAGGGAGTTACCCCTGTTCAAGGGACAACTCCATGAGATCAAAGTCGAAGCCACCAGGGGGATCGTATATATGATGGCTGTAGTCATCTCACATACCTATGAACTGGATGCCTTACAGAGAACGAAATCCTATCAGAACGAGAATCTACGTTATTTGGACATTGTTAATCGTGTTATGAAGGGTTATCCTGAAGGAGACTATATTGATTTTGCCTTTGATGAGACAAAGACGGGCGCTTTTATTATGCAGTATCAGGAGACCGATTGGAGCTTTCTGAAACGGCTCGCTTCTCATCTGGGAGCAGATCTGGTGCCGGATGTGACTGCACACAAGCCCAGGTTCTGGATTGGTTATCCAGAAGGCAGAGGGGCATTTGAGCTGAAAGACATCCCTTTCGAGAAGAATCGTAATATTGAGCGTTTTTTACATACCGAAGCCCAAGGGAAACATGCGGTAACCGAGGAGGAGTATACAACGTATACCTTCGACCTGGGGCAGGAGCTTCAATTGGGGGATGAAGTATCCTCTGATGGTCGTATCTACAACATAACCTCTCGCCAGGCGATGCTGGAACGGAGCTTGCTGCAGTGGAAATATACATGTGCATTGCCAGCATCGCATCCACTGCCCAGACAGCTTCAAACGATGATCACTGGTGCTGCTATCGAAGGGAAAATCATTGATGTGAAACGTAACCAGGTGAAGGTTCATCTGGATATGGATGAGGGTCAGCAGGCCGGGGAGGCACGCTGGTTCCCGTATGCCGCGGAAGGCAGTCAAGTATGGTACATGATGCCCGAACCCGGTGCGAAAGTGAAACTGTATTTCCCAAGTGCAGAAGAAGATGAAGCCATGGTGATGCAGTCGGTTCGTCAGGAACCAACGGAAGCGGGACATGTGGAGAAGAGCGGCAAAGTGATGCAGGACCCGGGTGTAAAGTCTTTCGGTAACCCGCAGGGGAAATCGTTCACCCTTGGCGACAGCGAACTTGTCATGAATGCCCAAGAGGGTGCTTTGTATATCTCGATGGCTGCGGGTAACGGGGTTACATTGAATAGCACAACCCACGTGCAGATCCAATGCATGGGTGACTTAAACATCAGCGGAGCCAGTGTCAGTCTGGAGGGTACAGAAGGTCTGTACATTCAGACGATGACAGATCATGTGGAGCTTGTGGAAGAGGTCAACGGCAAGAGTGAGAATGTAGTCCTGGAAGCCGAGATCCATCGTTCCTTTGATATGATTCAGTCTGCGTTCGACCAGAGTCTGGCCAGTATGGGAGAGAGCGCGCTGAAGGAAGCGCGGCTGAAACGAAACTGGGAAGCACGTGAAAAGGGCAAATTGGACGGTGTGATCGAAGAGGGGAAAAGCCTGCTCAGTATGGTCGGTGATGTGGCTGACCTTGCATTTACAGGCATTGTCGGGGGTGACAATGCCCAGGGATTATACAGCTGGGTCAAGGGAGAACAAGTTGGGTCATTAACGGAGCGGAATGCCACGGTGCAAGGAACGATTACGGGCGTAAATAACGTCATCGATTATACGGGAGACCTGGTCACGGGTCAGAAATCAGGGAAAGAGATCTGGCAGGATGTATCCAGTGCGGGAGAAGCGTATGCCAAGCCGTTCATGGACCTGAAGGGCGAAGACAATCGTACGATGCTGACCCTGACGGAACAGGAGAGCCACGACTCTGGTCGGAACGATGTCAACGCTGCGGTACGGGTTGTTGATACGGTAACGGCTGTAGCTGGTGGAGCATCACTGGTCAAAAATGGGGTCAAAGTGCTCAAGGGTGGTGGCAAGAAGTCTGGCCATGCAGATGGAGATGGAGCCAAGGGCGGCGTTCCACATGGTCATGGAGATGGGCCAGATGGAACCTCAGGCGGTGCCATGAAGGATGGCAAGCTCAAGACCAATGCCGCATTAATGCCTTCATCTCTTGCCGAGCTGGGAGAACGAATCAGCCAGGCTTTGGGCAAAATGACCGAAGGCGCAGCAGCCAGTGTTCCATGGCGAGTTCAGCGGGTGAGGCTGAGCAACGGCCAGACCGTGCCAGTGATTGTGAAGAATGACCATCACATGTTCTCGGAACCAGGTGGGAATCGTGGGAAAGGCAGTGATTCTGGGAGTTCGAAGGGATCGCCGAGCACATCCCATGTGGATTCGAGAGAGAGTAGTGCGCCATCGAAAGGAACCGTTTCTAAAGAATCGTCTAAGACGTCTCCAAACGTTACGCCGGTTAAGCCGAAGGATGCATCTAAACCTAAAGATGCTCCGTCATCGAAAGATGGAACTAAGGCAAGGGATGGGAAAACTGAGGGGACGGGTGAAATTCCAAAGATTAAACTTACCGAACCTTCTTTACCAAAGGATAGCAAACCTAAAGGGAATTACGGAGAAGGAGATTCTCATGGAATAAAGAAACAAAATGAAACAGCCGATGTATTGGCTGATAATGGATATGATATTAAGATGTTAGATGAAATTGATGGTGGAAATGGTCATGGAATTGCAGAAGGTTCAAATCCAGATTTTCTAATCGAAGGAAATGTATTTGATTGTTATGCACCAAAACCAGATGGAAAAGTACAAAGTATAATTAAAGAAATAGCAGGAAAGACGAAGAAACAGTCTGAAAGAATTGTTTTGAACTTAGACAACTTTCCAAATGAAAAAGTTATTGAAATTATCGAAACAATTTTAAGAAAAGCAAATCCGAATGGAGATTTAAAAAGACTAGAAGAATTAATTCTAGTGAAGGATGGAAAGATTACAAGAGTATTTGGAGGTTAGAAGTGAGATGGACTGTACGTTATTCTTAGTCTCAAATTTGGATGAGGAAGCACTTAAAAGAACAATTTATGACATAGTATGCGATACAGTTGAAGATAAAGTAACTAACTACGAAGATTTTTCTCGTCTTAGTTGTAAATACTTCACACTTGATATTGAAACAGAAGATATTATTAGTATTGATTTTTTAAGAGAAGAATATGCGATGGGAATTAATGTGGAAATTGGAATTCAATTATTTGGGAAATTGTTTGAAGAAGGATTAGAAGTGTTGTTTAAAATTTTCGGTAATATTTTAATGTCTTTCAATCCTGACATGGTGTTTGTGGAAAATGGTACAGATCAAATATTCAGAAAAGAGAATACTACTGTAATCATAAATACAAAGCTAGATCAATACCAGAAAAAGTATCTATCAAATAAGATAATTACTTTACTACGATTTCCTTATATTTTTCAGGAGATATAATCATTTAGGTGGAGTTGGAGAACATAAAATTAAAGAGAAGCTATTAGGAGAGTGATGGCATGGCTAACCTTAACCATGAATTATTCGGTGGAGTTTCTTACGATTTATATTGGAGCGGACAACAGAAAATAAAATATTTGGAAAAGAGAAAGTCATAATTTTAAGTATTGATGGAAATGAAGAAGGCGAATTTCACGATGTTCAAAAAGAAGCATATACCAATCTTGATGAAAATATGGACGATGTTATAACTAAAGTAGAAGAGGCTATCTTTGACTATTATCAAGAAGTTTACATGGATTATAGTGAAATTGTGGGAGAGCATGAATCTGAATCTGACAAGTTTGCACCAATCATTGAAAATAAAGAAGAGTTGGGTCACTTAGTTGAACCAACTCAATTGATTATCAGAAGAGTAAGGAATGCCTTTTAATTGTACTTGGAAAATAGTACATGGGCTTGCTGTGAAAATTGAGCATGAAGAAATAGTTGAGGTAGGCTTCCAAGATATAGTTCTATAGGTAGTCTGAAATGCATACCCAGTGTCGAATGATTGAACTTTTCAACTCGTTAAATAGAGTCGATTGCATTCAACTAAAATACTTGCTTTATAGCACTCCGGGTCTGACAACGATACAACCAACAACACCACAATGCGAGGAAGCCATCCGTATTGTGGTTTTTTCCCTTGTCTCAACTCCCACCAGTTTCAAATTTCGAGCGACCGATTCCAAGAGGGCGCCTTGTATATCTCGATGGCTGCGGGTAACGGGGTTACATTGAACAGCACAACCCACGTGCAGATCCAATGCATGGGTGAACTGAACATCAGCGGAGCTAGCGTCAGTCTGGAGGGTACAGAAGGTCTGTATATTCAGACGATGACAGATCATGTGGAGCTCGTAGAAGAGGTTAATGGAAAGAGTGAGAATGTAGTACTGGAAGCCGAGATCCATCGGTCCTTTGACATGATTCAGTCTGCGTTCGACCAGAGTCTGGCCAGTATGGGAGAGAGCGCGCTGAAGGAAGCGCGGCTGAAACGAAACTGGGAAGCACGTGAAAAGGGCAAATTAGACGGTGTGATCGAAGAGGGGAAAAGCCTGATCAGTATGGTCGGTGATGTGGCTGACCTTGCATTTACAGGGATCGTTGGGGGTGACAATGCCCAGGGATTATACAGCTGGGTAAAGGGAGAAGAAGTAGGGTCATTAACGGAGCGGAATGCCACGGTACAAGGAACGATCACGGGCGTAAATAACGTCATCGATTATACGGGAGACTTGGTCACGGTTCAAAAATCAGGGGAAGAGATCTGGCAAGATGTATCAGGCGCGGGAAAAGCGTATGCCAAACCGTTCATGGATCTGAAAGGTGAAGACAATCGCACAATGCTGACTCTGACGGAACAAGAGAGTTACGACGCTGGGTTAAAACGATGTTGGTGCTACGATGCGAGTCGTGGATACGGTAACGGCTGTAGCTGGTGGAGCATCCCTGGTCAAAAATGGTGCCAAAGTGCTCAAGGGTGGTGGCAGAAGTCTGGCCATGCAGATGGAGATGGAGCCAAGGGCGGTGTTCCGCATGGTAATGGAGATGGGCCAGATGGAACCTCAGGTGGTGCCATGAAGGATGGCAACCTCAAGACCAATGCCGCATTAATGCCTTCATCCTTGCGGAACTGGGGGAACGAATCAACCAGGCTATGGGTAAAATGACCGCAGGCGCAGCAGCCAGTGTTCCATGGCGGGTTCAGCGGGTGAGGCTGAGCAACGGCCAGACCGTGCCTGTGATTGTGAAGAATGACAGTCACATGTTCTCGGATACAGGTGGAAATCGTGGGAAAGGCAATGATTCTGGAAGTTCGAAGGGATCGCCGAACACTCCCATGTGGATTCGAAGAAGACAGGGAAGCCACAAAATGTGGAGTCTGGTTCTTCATCCACTTCACCGAAGGTTGGGGCATCCAAACCCCGAAATACATGGGTTCCCAAAGATAGTCCATCCGAAAATATCAAGCCGAAGACAAGAAATCACCAGGAATACGATGATCCACATCTGAATCAACAGAGTATATCCAAACTAAATGCAGCAGCTGATGAAGGGATCATTACACCCAACCAATGGACCGGGAAATTGGAATGTAAGAGTGGGGATCTGGAACATCTAACACAACGTGAGTTACAAGAAATTAATAAGCTGCTCATCGCTGGGAAAAATGTGGATGCAGATCGGATTATGACATTGCGCAATCAGTCTTCGAAGCTTGCAGAAGATTATTCTGATAAAGTTAAGGGAAGTAACGGATGGGAGCTCAGCAAGGAATATCCTGCATCCAGGCAGGACTCCGTAGTACTTGGAAAAGAACTGGAAGAAGCAGGTATTACCCGTCCGCCGGATTCTCAAGCGCATCACCTCGTGCCTGTAAATCAAGGGGGACTCCGAGAGCTAATTGAGAAGTATGGGATTAACATCAATTCCTCGGCAAACGGAGTCTTTCTTCCTCAGAAAGCAATGTCGGATTGGCCAGGGCAAGTGACGCATTTCCCGTTTAACAACATAGATAAAAAAGGGAATCCTATGTTCAGGCATGGTCAGGAGTATATTAAGTATATGAGAAAGAATCTATTGGATATAGATAAACTTCCAGTAAGTCAACAAATAAAGAAAGAACGCATACTAGCATTCTTGGAGGAGACAAGAGAAGGTCTGCTAACAGGCAAAATCGAGATTTTATATGAAGATTAATGAAGAGGGGGAAGTGTTTTTGAAAATTTGGAGAATGTCTGAAGTTATAGATGGGCAAATTCTTGATGTTGTAAAGGATGGAGGAATGCTCGAAGAACTCAATAGAGGTATTTCGTTGATTAATGAATGGAAAGTTATACAGATGAGATTGAAGTACGAAGGTGACTCTACTCAGATTTACAGTATATCTAGTCATCTATCAGATATGATTTTAAACCAGCATGCAGTTATTGAGTTGAGAGAATTTCTGGAGAATAATGTGGAACTTTTACCTGTTATTTATAAAAATGAAACACATTACGTAATGAATGTACTTAACATTTTGGATTGTATTAATTTGGATAAGTCTATTGCTAATAAATATGGAGGATTCGAAAAATTAGAATTTATTGAAGAAAGGGTCAGTGGACAGCATATTTTCAAAACGATCTTCTATAACTATGAAATCACTGAACATCCAATCATATCAAGTGCAACCTATGTCTCGGATGAGTTCAAACAACGTGTAGAAGAAGCAGGTCTAGAGGGATTTGATTTTGACCTAGCTTGGTCAAGCGAACCCGAAGCATACGTGGAACGTAATCCACGGATTCGAGTAACGGATCGTCAGGATGCGGAAGCACATATCAGCACATTCTATGGACCTATTCATAATATGATTCCCGCGGAGTCAAACGATGCAGGCGATCCTGAAATCTACATAACCGAACCGACTCCTGCCGTACCGTATCAAACGCTCGTTTCTTTTGGAAACAGTTACTTCCGGGGTGTGACACCAGCTTCGCTGGACACCGGATATGCAGAAATTGTTATGCATCTACCAGCGGATGCGCAGTTGACGAAAGAAAACGGGGAGAATCGTCCGCTTGGCTGGGTCGTATCTATGATGCGACATTTTGTAAAAGAAATCATGCAGCGTGGATATTTTACAGGACAGTGGCTCGTCTTCCCTAACCAAAGTGAGGAGGATTTGGCGGACACATATCGTGAGATGTTTAGTGAGACAGGAGTACCTGCGCATACACAAATCCTGCCGTACGACGATAGTACCTCCTACTGTGGAGTCATGATTGTCCCACCGCTTCCACAATGCGCAGAAGCGTTGAATATGCCGTACCGGGATGAGGGGAAGGAGATGGAGGGCGAATGGCCGATCTATTTCCATACATTGCTTCCCTTGTACCGGGAGGAGATTATACACTTTTTTGAGAAAGGCCGAGCTGCGCTGATCAGCAAGCTGATGTCCAATGGTGTTGAGGCAGTATATCAGTGGGACCGGAAAAATAGTTGTCTGTAGATAATTGAAATACTTGAAGATTTTGAATAAGTAGCTATTAAAAACAGGCCGATCTTGGTCAAAGGGATTGATCTGTTTTTTTTTGTTGAAAACTTTAGTGATAAGCACATATTTGAAAATAGAAATGCGTATATACACATTCAATTTGAGACTTTCTACATATTCAAAATATTCCATAAAATTCCGAATTATATTTAGATAAAAGGGAGGGGGATAGCAAGCTTCATTCGGAATTTAACATTACATGTGAATCCGGGGTACAGCACCTGGTGTGAGAAGTGTAATTGGAATGTTTATGAGGATGAAAGAGGACAAGGAACTGATAAGGGGGTAAACGGAACGGACGGGAATGGTAATGAACGATCATCAGACCGATTGTTAGAGGAGTTTAAGTATAACATCAATCGGGAACTTCCCTTCACTAAACAGAGGTTTTACACCTATTTGGTTGCTCTAATCGTGCATCTGTCAACGTTATCCATTTTAGGCGTAGCAATCTTTTTCTTTTCAACCAATTCAACATGGCTGGGTATATTTGGTATTTCGTTGCTTTTCCTCTGGATCACAATTATATTGCCATACCGGAAGCGGCTTCCAGGCAGGGTGATCTCTAGAGACGATTATCCAGAACTGTATGGAATGATTGACGAGATTGGGGAGCGATTGAATGTTCCACCTGTGGATATGGTCATCATTAGTGAAGAATATAACGCATACAACCTGCATCTCAAAAGAAAAAAGAGAGCACTTGTCCTGGGCATTCCCTTTTTTGCAGCCCTAACGTTACAGGAGAAGATAGCCGCCATCAGTCACCATATGAGTCAATTTGCACATCCGAACATTTCCAACAGCTCATTGGTCGAGAGAGCCATGCATGTACTGAATTCTTGGATTGACACCGTTGATCCACAAGATAGCGGCCTGTTATATTGGGTGGTGTTTCCACTTATAATACTACGTTTATTGTTATTTGCTGTTATAGGCGGTATCTATGTATTGTTAATCAAAAGCATGCGGAATGAGATGCAGCGAGTATTCTACATCGCAGATAATGAAGCATCGGAGACAGCTGGCAGTGAGGCAGTGTTATCTCTATTATTGAAGGCCGAGATGGAAGGTCTTTTTGCACAAACGGCTGAACAGGTTGCGGAATATCAATATAACAAAGAGCTGTATGAGGAGTTTAGAAAACGGATTTCTGCCGTTCCAACTCAGGAAATTCTTCGTATTCAGCGGATACAGGAAATGAATGATACTCAAAGCCGTAGCTACCATCCTCCAATGAAGAATCGCATCGAATTGATACGTGAGCACTGGGCGATGATTCCTGCGTATCGGCCGGATGCTGCTAAAGAACGAAGAATCAATGAGGAGTTTCGACAGCTGGAGCAGCGTTCCCAGAAAATTCTTCTTAACGATCTAAGGGATGCAAGTTAACCCTCTGTATTCTCAATTGCATATAGTATAGAAAACAGGGCAGCACCAACCAATGATTGGTATGATGCGCCCTAGTTTTAAAGTGATTTATTGCGTTTATAACTTAACGGTCACCCCGCTGGAAATGTCTGCGTGGATGTGTGGTCTTGCCAATCTTATCGGTATCATTCTCTTTAGGAACCAAACGCTCGTCGGTACGACCTTCGTGATGGTTGTCAAAAGTGAATTCTGTCAGTTCCCATTCCGTCTTGCCGAGAACGGGATCGGCCGGGAATTGTTGTCCGCGATGCAGATGTTCTTCTTGTCCGGCTTCGTTGGTATATATTCCGTCCACTTCCACCTTTTCATGCGAAAGGGGCAGCATTTCTTTATCTTTCTGATCCATAAAACAACGCCTCCTTAGATCCCAGTATTTTAACTGTATGGGTTGTCCGTGATAATATCCCCCGAATAGTTCAGTGTTATGCTGGATATATTAATTCCGTATAGAAGTATCGTATTTATAACATATGATTCGGAATTAAACTTTTTGGGCATAAAAACCGTTATAAATATTAGGTAAAATCGTCAAGTCGTCAGATACTTCCGAATATGCTACAATAAGATTATGATTCACACCGAATCATATCGGGTATTTATAGTGTCAGGTACTTGCTTAAGCAAGGGTTCCCGACCTAAAGCTTGCTTTGAGCCGCGCACACAACTTCATGGATGGCATTTAAGACTTATTCGGCATTCTCTAAACGGAGCATTCACTTTCAACGTTTTGGGAGGGAATTACAATGGCAACGAAAGGTCACAATGAGGTCAAAGAAAGTTTGAGGGAAATGACTCGGATTTTCCGTCCTAAAGATCCAAAAAAATTCGTGAAGGAGTACGTGAGAAAATACCGGATTACGGGTGGATACGAGGAAGAATTGACTTCTGTGGTTGAGCATGAGCTTGTCAAGATGGATTCTTCCGTGTCCTGAAACACACACAACTCTGATTATACTGTTCCGATATGAATAGAACCGTCTCCCGGGCGTTAAGCTCCGGCAGACGGTTTTTTTTGATTGAAAAATGATATGTACATATTTCCAACCGGTAAACCTTTCATCTAATGGTAAACAGAATAAGCTGTATAGCTTCGCTCCACTTTTGGGGGCTTTGTTTGGTTCCTGCTGCATATACATGGAAGTACACATATGGCAGGAAGGATGAATGCATGTGGACCCTATTTTGAAAACGAAAGAAGAGATTGGCTACATGCGGGAAGCAGGACGAATCCTGCGAAGCTGTCACGAGCATATTGAAAAGTGGCTGGCCCCCGGTGTAACGACAGGAGATATTAACGAACGGGTGGAGGCTTTTTTGGCTGAAAGAGGAGCTACACCTGAGCAAAAGGGGTACAAAGGCTATCCTTACGCTACATGCGCTTCAGTTAATGAAGTGGTTTGCCACGGCTTCCCTAATGACCGGAAATTGGCCGAAGGGGATGTGGTGACCATTGATATGGTGGTGAACAAAGACGGCTGGCTTGCCGATTCTGCATGGACGTATGGGATCGGTGAACAACGCAGGTCCATACGCAAACTAATGAATCGAACGGAAAGGGCGCTTCATAAGGCGATAACAAAGGCAGTGCCAGGAAATACGCTGGGGGATATCGGTAACGCGATTGAACGGACAGCGAGGCTGTATCGTTACGGGATTGTGAAGCCTCTTATTGGTCATGGGATCGGTCAATACATCCATGAACCCCCGAATGTCCTCCCTTACGGGAAACGCAGGACGGGCATGATGCTGACAGAGGGCATGGTCATTACGATTGAGCCTATATTTACGAAAGGCAGCTCTGGAGCAGTTGTATGGGATGAGGATGGCTGGACGGTGAGAACAGTGGATGGAAGCTGGGGCGTCCAGTATGAGCATACGGTAGCCATAACAAGTGAGGGTCCTCTTATACTAACTGACGGGACTTAGACGCTGTATCTATGGCAAGCTGGTAAGGGTGCCGCATACGGTGTAAGAGATATACAATAGGTTCAGGCTCCATGCCGTTTGGTTCTATAAGGGAGCGGTATGGAGCTTTACTGCGGCTTCCAGTAGTTGTAAGAGAAACAAGCTGATGCAGGCTTTTCTGTTTTGCATAATACTGCATGTTTTCAATGTGAGAAAAATCGGCAAAAAAATCAATTTCATCACCGAAATTTGGCAAAAATTTTCAAAAGTAGAGAGTAATATTTTTAACTGAAATCGGTTACAAATCAAGTTGTGGTGCGGTTTTTTACATATAGTGAACAATTTGTGAACATGTGTCCAAAGATTGACAAAATCATACCCTCAACTTATATTTAATAAGTGATTGAACCATATAGAATGAATTGGAAGAATGCGCAGACATGCCCTTAGCAGGAAATGACGGGAGTGGTGGAAGCGTTATTTTTGTAAGCGTTCTGTATGTCGGACAGGATTACGTGTATCGTGCTGAAATGAACTGAATTAAGTTTATTTTGGGCGACAACGGCAATCTACGAAAATGTTAAAAAAGTGGGGTAGATCAATGATGAAACAGTGGCAGGTTGCAAAGCGAATTCTCCCCTTGCTGGCGGTGTTCTCTTTGCTGCTATCCGCATGCGGGCGGGAAGACTTGTCGGTAATGAAACCTCAGGGTCCTGTGGCGCAAGGCCAATATGATCTGATGAAGCTGTCCATTGCGATTATGATCGTGGTGCTCATCATTGTATTTGCTATTGCTGCGTATGTGTTGATCCGGTTTCGCAGACGAGCCGGGCAGAATGAAATGCCCGAACAGGTTGAAGGTAATTTCAAGCTGGAAGTAATATGGACAGCCATTCCGTTGCTGCTCGTAATTGTTCTGGCAGTACCGACGGTAAAAACGATTTTTGCCCAAGGCGAAGATCTGTCCAACGACAAAAATGCAATTCAGGTCAAAGTCACCTCGCATCAGTACTGGTGGGAATTCACTTATCCTCAATATGACGTAACCACCGCTCAAGATCTCATCATCCCGACCGGAAAGAAAATCGCATTCGAATTGAAAACCGCTGACGTGCTTCACTCCTTCTGGGTGCCGTCACTTGCGGGTAAAATGGACACAAACCCGGATGGAACGCTTAACAAGTTCAGCTTCTCGGCGCCAAATGAAGGCGTTTACCGAGGCAAATGTGCTGAATTATGCGGCAGGTCGCATGCCTTCATGGAATTCAAGGTAAAAGCGGTCAGTCAGGAATCCTTTGACAAATGGGTTAACGAAATGAAAGCCCCGGCGGTACTTCCGGAAGATACCCAATTGGCTGAGAAGTTCAAAACGAACTGCCTTTCTTGCCATGCAGTTGGGGATCAGGGCGGGCCCGTTGCGCCTAACCTTACAGGTATCGGCGGCAAGCAATCCGTGGCAGGTATTCTGCTGAATCAGGGCGAAGGCCAGGAAGACGGTAATCCGGTGCTGGACAACATGAAAGAATGGCTCCATGATCCACAATCCGTGAAGCCGGGCAATACAATGCCTAATCCGAAAGACCTTGGACTCACAGATGAAGAAATCGACGGAATTGCCGAATATCTGGCCAACTACAAATTGGACTATGAATAGAACAGCAAGGACGAAGAAGGGGGTACACAACCTTGGCTCATGCTCATAGCGTCAAGCGGTATAGGGGCTTGATGGATTGGATCACCACCGTCGATCACAAAAAAATCGCCGTTCTCTATTTGATTGCGGGTGGATTTTTCTTCGGAATCGGCGGTATTGAAGCCATTTTGATTCGGATTCAGTTAATGAAACCGATGAATGATTTTGTGTCGGCACAGGTCTTCAACGAATTGATTACGATGCACGGAACAACGATGATTTTCCTTGGTGTTATGCCTATTATTTTTGCACTTATGAATGCTGTTGTACCTTTGCAAATTGGGGCACGGGACGTTGCTTTCCCTTTTGTTAACGCGCTTGGTTTCTGGACGTTCCTGTTTGGCGGACTGCTCTTGAACCTGAGCTGGTTGATGGGAGGGGCACCGGATGCCGGCTGGACTTCGTATACGCCACTCTCTGGCAGCGAGTACAGTGGGACGCACGGTGTGGATTTCTACACGATAGGTCTCCAGATCGCCGGTCTAGGGACACTCATCGGGGGCATTAACTTTCTCGCGACCATCATTACGATGCGTGCGCCGGGAATGTCCTATATGCGGATGCCGATGTTTACCTGGACCACATTTATTACATCAGCCATTATCCTTTTTGCATTCCCTGCCATTACGGTAGGACTTGTATTGTTAACGTTTGACCGTATACTGGGAGCCAATTTCTTCGATGTTGCAGGTGGCGGTAACCCGGTACTCTGGCAGCATATCTTCTGGATCTTCGGGCACCCGGAAGTATACATTCTCATCTTGCCGGCATTTGGTATTATCTCGGAGGTTATTCCAACCTTTGCACGTAAAAGATTGTTCGGTTACAGCTCCATGGTGTTTGCAACCATCCTGATCGCCTTCTTAGGATTCATGGTATGGGCGCATCACATGTTTACGACAGGTCTGGGAACAGTCGCCAATGCATTGTTCTCGATCTCAACCATGCTGATTGCTGTACCAACAGGGATCAAAATATTTAACTGGCTCTTTACGATGTGGGGCGGACAGATTCGTTTTACGGCAGCAAACCTGTTTGCTGTTGGATTCGTTCCAACCTTCGTTATGGGCGGGGTTACTGGTGTCATGCTGGCCTCAGCGCCTGCGGATTTCCAGTTCCATGATACGTACTTTGTTGTGGCTCACTTCCATTACGTTATCGTTGGTGGATTGGTGCTAGGTTTGTTCTCGGGACTACATTACTGGTGGCCGAAGATGTTCGGTCGTGTCCTGAGCGAAACGCTCGGGAAGTGGACGTTCTGGACGTTTATGATCGGTTTCCAACTAACGTTCTTTGTACAGCATTTCCTTGGTTTGATGGGGATGCAGCGCCGGATCGTTACATATTTGCCGAATCAGGATTTCGACCTGCTTAACCTGGTCAGCTCGGTTGGTGCATTCCTGATGGGTGTTGGGGTTATCATGTTCCTCGTGAACATCGTGATTACAACGAGAAAACCAGTTGATGCGCCGAATGATCCGTGGGAAGATGGTCGTACGTTGGAATGGTCAATCCCATCTCCCCCACCAGAATACAATTTTAAGCAGACTCCTATGGTACGTGGAATCGATGCGTATTGGAAGGAGAAGATGGCAGGACATACGGAGATGACACCGGCCGAACCTGTTGGTTCGATTCATATGCCGTCAGCCACTCCACTGCCGTTTGTTATGTCCGTCGGTATATTCATTGCGGGACTTGGTCTCATGTTCAGCAAAGATGATTTTGGCAATGCGTTTATGAACGGATTGTTTAACAATTATATTGTAGTCATTATTGGCCTTCTGATTACATTTGGTGCGATGGCGCTGCGGTCACTCTACGATGATCATGGCTGGCATATTGAACCGGAGGATCAGGATGAGAAGGGGGTTAGAACATGACAACTCCACATGCCGATCCGGTAAACGGCAAATTGCCGCATGAGCCGGAGAAAGCAACGCTGGAAGGACGCAACAAGCTTGTCGGCTTCTGGTTGTTCCTTGGCGGCGAGACCGTATTGTTCGGAACCCTCTTCGCAACCTTTTTGGCCCTCCGTGGCCAAACGAATGACGGACCGACGGCGAATGAATTGTTTCATCTGCCACTCGTGGCTGCAGCAACCTTTATTCTCTTAGTCAGCAGTTTGACAAGTGTATTTGCCATCCAGGCTATGCATAAGGGGAAGCGCAATGCTCTTGCTCTCTGGCTTGGCATTACCGTTGTACTGGGTCTTGGATTCCTCGGTCTGGAAATCTACGAGTTCTATGAATATGTGAAACATAAAGAGTTCGGCATGACTACAAGTGCATTCAGTTCAGCGTTCTACACGCTGGTTGGGTTCCACGGAGCTCACGTTGCATTCGGTATTATGTGGATCGGGCTCATTATCGGGCAACTGTTCAGAAAAGGATTAACGGTCGTAACTGCACCTAAAGTATACGTCTCCGCAATGTACTGGCACTTTATTGACGTGGTTTGGGTGTTTATCTTTACGGTCGTGTACCTGCTCGGAAAGGTGGGGTAACACATGTCGGTACAGGATAAGAGTGATCAGCAGCCTGTGAAGCATCGTCACCGGGCGGAAGGTCCACAGAAACACGTTGTTGTTTTTATTTTCTCGATTGTCCTGACGCTAATTGCGTTCGCGGCTGCTGCCGCGGGAGGAGTCAATACGACCTTTACCATTATTATATTGGTGGTTATGGCGATCCTTCAGGTGTTTGTACAGCTCGGTTACTGGATGCACTTGAAGGATAAAGGGCATTTAATGCCGATCCTGTTCATGAGCTTCGGATTTTTCGTAGCTTTTACGTGCATCATTATGGCACTCTATTGGGTTTGGTGGTAAAAGAGATGGCGGCGGCGCAGTGTCGCCGTCTTTTCCCCTTTTAGGCGAATCAATCAGTCAATGGATTCAGGCAACAAATAAATCAGGTCACGGGGAGGTTTCCCGTATGCTCGGGTTGCAATATTTTAGTTTTAACGATTTATGGAGTCCACTTATTATGGCATTGTTTTTGCTCATTGCTGCAGCTTATCTAGTGCTCGTTGGTCCATTCAGTGAGCGGATCAAGGGGGCAGATCAGGCCACGGCTGCACAGAAAATGATGTTTATTACTGGGCTTACCGTGTTGTATCTTGCACAAGCAGGGCCATTCAATCTGCTGGGTCATGTGATGTTCAGCTTCCATATGGTGAGTATGGCTCTGTCCTATCTGGTAGCGCCACCGCTATTGATGAAGGGATTACCCCTCTGGGTATGGCGCGGAATCATCCGGTGGCTGCCGACACGGCAGTTATCTTTTTTGGCTCATCCGATCGTGGCGGCTGTGCTGTTTAACGGGTTGTTCTCGTTATATCATCTACCCGTGGTACATGATTACGTGATGTTAAATTTTACGGTTCACCGTTTGTATTACATTGTACTTTTCATTACTTCCATGCTGATGTGGTGGACGCTGCTCAATCCGTTGCCGGAAGGCAGACAAGCGTCGGGGCTGTCCAAGATTGGTTTTATTTTTCTGAACATGGTGCTTCTGACACCAGCTTGTGGACTGATTATTTTTGCTTCAGAACCCTTGTATGCGACCTACAGCAATCCTGCCGTATGGGCTGAGGCGATGCGGTATTGTGTATCCGGGGATTCCACAGCATTGCTGCGATCGTTCGGTGGACCGGCGTTCTTCAACTTTCTGTCCTCTGCCAAGGAGGATCAGCAGGTGGGTGGTATTTTGATGAAATTCATACAGGAAGGCATCTTCGTCTCCATGCTGGCGTATGTCTTTTTCCAATGGTACCGCAAGGAAAAACGGGAAGATGATGATGATCCGTACCCTGTAGAGAATACGGGAGGACCGCTCAATCCTGCAGCGAAATAACACAAGTTTTGTTTGGACAAGAGGGGGGAACACACGATGGATATGTATTTTCTGCTACCCACGATCAGTACTTCTTTCATTGTGATTAGCGCAGTGCTGGTTGGAATTGGCTGGGTGCTAATTATCCGTGGCAAACGGGAGGCGCACCAAACCGCGATGATTGCAGGGGCCATTGCTGCCCTTCTGTTCTTTGTCATTTATATGTCTCGTACCATCTTTGTCGGGAATACGGCTTGGGGTGGGGACCCGGAAATGGAGATCTTCTATCGAATATTTCTGATCTTTCATATTATCCTTGCCACGGTGGCAGCGGTCTTCGGGATTTCCACTTTGGTGCTTGGGTTCAAAAAGAAATTCAAGACACATCGCCGTTGGGGGAGATTTACATCCATGATCTGGTTTAGCAGTGCTATCACAGGCGTTATTGTATACGTTTTGTTGTACCTGCTGTATCCTGGTGGACACACTCGTCCGGTATGGGAAGTCATTTTGGGTGTTTAATGCAATGAATTGAATTCTTTGAAAATATGAAAATGGATGTATCCACCCGTGGATTGGTCCAAGCTTCCTCTCGCATTCATTCATAGAATGAGTTCGAGAGGGGGAAAACAAATGAAAAAAACAGTCCATGTAAGTCAAACGTATCCACGTCTCACGGTGTATTCAGAAGAGGATTATCGTGGAAGAAGCAGGGTATACCGTGGTAACACGGGTCTCCGTAATCTGGACAACATCCTGGGTGGGGTAGAAAGCCTGCGTTTCTTCTCGACAAGTTCGAATGCAACGTTGGTTGTGTTTACAAGACCTAACTTTCAAGGCGGATTCCGCGTCTTTCGTGGGAACACCAACTTGAGAGATTTGGATGATCTGATTCGTGGCAATGATGTGGAATCTTTGATTTCCACCAATCAACGGCTTACTTTGGACGAAATTCGTGCGATTCGCAGTAATCGCAGCCTGCCAAGTGGCTACAACCTCGTTTAAGGATTAAACCTCTTCAGTATTCAGGTGCCGGGAAACAGGAAAGAGCTGTTCCGAATTGTGTTCGCACAATATCGGATACAGCTCTTTTTTTGGTTTGAGGAGTTATCCTAATCTCCACCACCGCCGCCACTGTCCCCACCACTGTCGTTGCTGGTTCCACTATCGCTACTGTGATGGTGATTAGATCCCGAAAAAGAATCACTGTCATGATGCTTGTAATCGTGTGAATGTTTGGAATGATGAGTGTAGGAGTCATCATTGGTGGTAATGACCGGGTATGCCGGAGAAGAGTCGGTGTAGCCGTTGTTACGCCGCACGCGATGTCTGCCTTTTTTGGCAGAATGCCGTTTGGGTTCGTCGCGAACAATGAGCCAGATGACCACGATAAGGAAGAGGAGCAGAAAGCCGATCTCAATTAGCCAATCAATGGTGAATCAATCCTTTCGATGTCTCTCTCTAGTATCTCTATAAGTTGAATGAATAAAATTACAATGAATCATTGTACATTCAGAATCAAGTTTTATTTTAACGTAACTCGAATACCAATCCATTTGTTCTTCCTGATTCAGGAAAATAAGGGGTTGACGGAACAAGAACGAGGTCTGTATACTGTGTATATTGATATATACAGTAGATACAGTGAGCAATGTGTTCCAATGACAGATGGAAAGGCAGGCAATGATATGAGCGCATGGAAGCAGGCGTGGTGGTTGACCCGTAGTGAGATGAACAAGGATAAGCTCCAATGGCTGTGGACCGCAATTTTTATGATATACACTGGCGGCATGAGTGGTGTGATGTTATTAGGACAACAGAAGACAGAATTCATTAATCCTGTTGTAGATACTTTCTTTTTGATCATGGTGCCATTTCAGGGATTCGTGTTTAGCAGGCGTTCCTTCCGTTACATACAGGAGGATTCCTATACACAGATGTTAGCCTACTATCGCAGACTTCCCATTCCACACGAGACAGTGATGTGGTCGAGACTTCAGCAGGCTCTGATGGCGTTTACGTATAATGGTATCTTTTTCTATGGATCACTGTATGTGGTCGGGTTGCACGAGGAAGGGTTCCGGTGGGATCAGTACCTGGCCTTTGGCATAACTTGTACAGGTTACGGACTTCTCATGACAGGCTTATATATTTACGGAGAGTTTCTGCACAGTGGTAAAAAATATTTGCTTCTCAGTTCACTGTTTTTGCCGCTTACGATCATCCTATCCTTGCTGATCCGAATGTCGGGCAGTTACGGATTTTCGATTGTAATTGATATGAGTAAATCATGGGGGCTGCTTTCCCCGATTATGTGGGTTGCTTTGGTGGCTGGCATAGCGGGATTATGGCTTTTCAGTCGGTTGACGCTGAAGAAACTTTCCAATCGGGATTTGAGTTAACGGTATGAGGGATGAACGCAAAAATGAATACAGGATGAAACCGGCACGGACAGGTAACAGACTGGAGTGTACCGGAGGGCGAGGTGCAAGATGTGAAAATACCCATTCAAATTAATGAAAATAGCGCTGAACCTTTATACCACCAAATTGAAAATCAGTTAAGATCGTTAATTGTTACGGGTCAGTTGGGGGAGGGAACACATTTGCCGTCCATTCGCGAATTCGCCGGATCACTGAATTGCAGTGTTATAACGGTTAGACGGGTCTATCAGGATCTGGAGAATGAAGGGCTGCTTCGTACGAAGCAGGGGACGGGTACATTTGTGGCCCAGGTAGAAGACGGCGACAGAGAAAATTATAGATTGAAGGCCGCGCAGGAAGCGATGCAGGCAGCGGTGCAGTCCGGAAAATCGGTAGGATGTACGGAAGAAGAACTGGAGAGTCTGTTCCGGGAAGTCCTCAAGGCAGTTTACTCGAAGTGAGGGAGTGATTCATACATGGAGCCCATAGCAGTTCAGTTGAACGGCGTATCCAAAATGCGAAAACGCAGAGTTATTGGCCCAATCGATCTGACCATCCCGGAAGGGTATGTAGTTGCTATTCTCGGTCATAACGGTTCAGGTAAAAGCACACTTCTTAACATGCTACAACAAGTGGTACTGCCAGATGCCGGGCAGATTATATGGTTTGGGAAGGAACATGAGGGGCCTCTTCCCATTGAACTGAGACAACAGATCGGTTTTGTGGCTGACAACGCTGGGCTCGAAGAGAACCGGATTACTGCACAGGAAGCAGCTGATTTTCGAGCCTACTGGTACCCCCGTTGGGATATGAAGTTGTTCAACCAACTGATTCACGATATGGAAGTACCTGTTGATGTGAAGCTGAACAAGATGTCCAAGGGAGAGCGACGGAAATTTGAGATCGCTGCTGCAATCGCAGCTCGCCCAAGACTATTGCTTTTGGATGAGCCTTCATCAGGACTGGACCCCTTTGCCTGGAAAGTGATGGTCGAGCAGTTCCGTACCTTCATGGCTGAGGGAGACACTACGATTCTGATTGCCACACATATTGCGGATGAAGTCAAAAGGCTCGCCGATTACATCGTATTGATGCACCGTGGTCAGTCCCTGGGGATGGCCGAGAAAGATATGGTGCTCGATCAGTGGAAAGAAGTCTGGTATGAAGGAGACTTACGACCAGAGAGCATCCCTGGGGTTGTGGAATCTTCTTCTGAAGAGAGAGGGCTGGTTCGCGTCATTACAACCCGGGTCAGCGAAGCGCAGGAAAGGCTGGAGCTGGCAAATAACCGGGTATTGAAAATCCGTAACTTGGAATTGGATGAAGTCTTGGCATTCTGGATTGCCGGGTATGCACCCGTACAGTGGAAATAACCGAAGGGAGACGATAAATGATGAACCGATTGGAATTGAAGCAGGTAGTCAAGCAATATGCAGACAAAACGGCAGTTAATGGTGTGACGCTTAATGTACAAGAAGGGGAGATTTACGGTCTGCTCGGAGCCAACGGCGCTGGTAAAACAACAACGATGCGTATGGTGCTTGGGCTAATCCACCCGGACGGGGGAAGTATCCAGTACAACGGCAAACCCTATAGCAAAGAATTGCAGCAGATTATGGGATATCTTCCGGAAGAGCGCGGTTTGTACCCGAAGGTAAAGGTCAGTGAACAGATCAACTATCTGGCCCGTCTGCGCGGCATGAATGGAAAGGATGCGGATCAGAGCCTGAAGTATTGGTTGGACCGATTCGAAGTGCCGGAGTATTACGACAAGAAGATTGAGGAACTATCCAAAGGGAATCAGCAAAAGATGGGCTTTATTGCCGCAGTGGTTCACAGACCGCAAATTCTCATTCTGGATGAAGCCTTCAGCGGACTTGATCCGGTCAACGTGGAATTGCTGAAATCCACGGTGAAGGAGTTGCGAGACGAAGGCACAGCCATTCTGTTTTCAACACACCGCATGGAGCACGTCGAAGAATTATGTCGTCAGATAACAATCCTGCATCGCTCCAACACCGTTGTACAGGGAGAGATTAAGGAGATCAAGAGCCGTTATCCACGTGAGCATGTGTTCCTGAGCACCACGGGTAATGTGGGCGGTCTGGAACAGCTGCCGGGTGTGAAAAAGGTAGAGCAAAATGAGCGTGGATACCTGATCCATATTGGTCAGATGGAAGCAGCTCAGGAAATTCTGAGAGCAGCCATGGCTCAGACGACCGTTGAACATTTTGAAATCAAGGAACCAACGCTTAACCAAATCTTTATTCGTGAGGTAGGTGAGTCGAATGAATAAAATGGGGACAATTATCGGATTTACGTTCAAAAACAAAGTGAAAACGAAGTCTTTCATGGTAACGACTATTGTACTTGCACTTTTAATTACGATTGGACTCAATATTCCATATTTCATTACCTTATTTAATGGTGGTCCCATCGGTGGAGGTTCGAGCACGAATCCGGTAAATATCGGTCTGCTGAGTAAAGGACAAACGGAGGTAGCCGAGAAGCTGGAGACATACTCCTCCGCACAAGGCAACCAGACGTATCGTTTTGTTAACGACGCGAGTAAAGGTGAAGCGGCACTCAAAGCCGATGTGGAGTCGGAGCTTTTGGATGGGTACCTGAAGTTTGAACCTGTTGCGGGGCAAGATTTCCCACAACCTGTTTTGTACTCAAGTGAAGATATCTCCCCGCAGGTTATAGCACCCATTGAAGCTGCACTGCAAATTGTGAAGCTGGATGTCGTGGTGAAGGATACACTCACGGCGGAACAAAAACAGCTCATCAGTACCCCGGTAAAACTGACAGAGCAAAACCTGGATTCTGGCCAAAGCGGAGCTGCAGCGGAGTCGGAAGGTACCATGAGTGGCATTAACTACATTGTGGTATATCTGCTGATTATCCTGTTGTTCACATCAACGATGATGACAGGTAATATGATTGCTTCCGAGATTACGGCCGAGAAGAGCTCGCGTATTATGGAGATTTTGATTACGAGTGTATCTCCGCTCAGTCAGATGTTTGGTAAAATCATCGGTATTTTCATGGTAGGTCTGTTGCAAATCGGTATCTTCGGTGCAGTAGTTGCTGGTAATATGCTGTTACCGCATAACCGCGATGTATTGAGTGATTTCAACATGAACCTGGGTGATGTGAACGTCGCAGTCATTGTATATGGACTCATCTTCTACATTCTGGGTTACTTCCTGTATGCGGTGATGTTCGCGGCCATTGGTTCGATGGTGAGTCGGACAGAAGAACTGGGTCAGGCCGTATTGCCGATTACGATGTTGTCCCTGGTTTCCTTCTATATTGCAATTTTCAGTATTGCTACACCGAACATCCTGTTATTGAAAGTAGCAAGCTTCATTCCGTTCACATCGCCAACGGCAATTCTGGTACGGATTGGGGCAGGCGTTGCGCCAACTTGGCAGATCTGGACGTCCCTGGCCATTCTCGTGGTATCGATTATGATCTTTGGCTGGCTCGCAGCGAAAATCTATCGTACAGGTGTGCTGATGTATGGTAAACGCCCAACGTTCAAGGAATTGTTCAAAGCGATGAAGGCTTATAAGATCTAATCCAAGTTTACGAACACGACGTTATTAGTGGTTCAATAGAACCTTCATGATTCAGAACAGAATTGGCTTGAGTAATTAAAGCAGAGAAGGTGCTATGCAATAGAGAGGAGCACCTTCTCTGCTTAATTCATAATAATCCAAATATCTTTATTCAAATTACTATATTGCTTAAAGGAGAATACATAATATGAAAAACTGGAAACGCATGCTCTTGTCTCTAACTATTTCGGTTGGTTTGCTCGCATCCGCAGTACCGGCTATGGCCTCTCCGCAAGAGACATCGGTAAAGGTGAATGACGAAACGGTTGAATACACGGTGGGTGCACCGATTAACGATAAAGGAACAACACTTGTGCCGCTTCGCTCCACGCTGGACGCAATGGACGTAAAGCTGACGGCAGCAACAGATGATACGATTACAGCCGTCGTTAACGGCAAAACGATTACTTTGAAGAGCAAGCTTACGCGTATTAATGGCGTAACATATGCGCCGATTCGCATTGTAGGGGATGCAACTGGTTATGAGGTCCGTTGGGATGCTGCTACACGCACAGTGCTGCTGGTTTCCAAAGGTGGCGAAACAGAAACTGTTCAAACCGGTGGACGTGGCTTCATGTGGGAAGTCGAAAGCAACGGTAACACCGTGTACCTGGTAGGTTCTATGCATATTGCGGATGAAAGCTTTTATCCATTGCGTAAGGAGTTTGAAGAAGCCTTTGCCGAGGCGGATTACCTAGGCGTAGAGATCGATATCAGCAAAGCGGCTGAAGAAGCGCAGCAGAAGATTGTTCTGGATCTGGGCTCGTATCAGGATGGCACAACACTGAAAGATCACATCTCCAGCGAGACATATACTCAACTGGGCAATATTTTGAAGCAAAGTGGATTGGAGCCTAATGCACTGGATACCTTTAAGCCTTGGGTAGTAGAGAGCACATTAGCCAGTCTCAAGTCTATGAAAGCGGGCTATGAAGCTTCTGCGGGGGTTGATCTGTACTTCATACAGAAGGCAATTGAGCGCAAACTTCCGGTGATCGAGTTGGAATCCTATGAATCTCAATTGGGAATGCTCAATGACTTCTCTAAGGAGCTGCAAGAGAAAACATTGAAAGCGACTTTGGACAATTTCGATGTGTTGGATGACAGCGTGAATCAAATGGCCGAAATGTGGAAGACAGGGAATGACGAGCAACTACTGGAGCTGACGAACAGCTTCTCTGATGACGAAGAATACAACAAAGCAATGCTAATCGACCGTAATGTGGGAATGGCTGATAAGATCGATGGTTACCTGAAAAACGGCAAGGGTGAAGAGTACTTCATCGTGGTTGGTGCAGCGCACTACTTGGGCGATCATGGGATCGTGAAGTTGCTGAAAGATAAAGGATACACAGTGGTACGAAAATAAAAGAATTATAGCTCCTTATATGGGAGTCTGGTATTCTTCCCACATGGTAGACAATAGTGAAAAAAGAGATCGTATAAAAATCCCTTCAAGCACTGGAAGCTTGAGGGGGATTTTTATATGCCTGCGAAGAAAGGAGTAGTCATCCATACGTGAGTGAATGAAGGCTTGATATTAATTAGGGTAAGAAACCCCCGTGCATTGATTCCCGTTTTTTTTACTGTAAAATGTCGATTCAGGACTTTAGAAGCAATCTCAGAAATGTCTATTTACAAATAATAGAAGAACAATTAAAATAAATGTAAGCGTTTTAAAAGTTAAAGCGCTTTAACTTTAAGGCGGAGGTGATTGTGTCTCGCGAGTATCGAATCATGGTTTCTCCATCAAGATGCTGCATTGAATTTTAGGCTTAAAGGTTATGTCATGGATCAAAACCCATTTGGACCTAAAAGGAGCGTAAATTTATGAGAAAAAATAGGGGATTTTCAGTTAGCAGCAAGGCTGTTATGATGTGTTGTCTCGCTTTTCTTCTGATTCCGGCGAGCTTTGCTTTCGCCGCTCCAAACAAGCCGTTTCCGCAGCACACGACATATACCAGCGGCTCGATCAAGCCTAACCATGTTACGCAAAGTGCGATGGATAGCTCCGTGAAAGCGAAATGGGACAGCTGGAAATCGGCTTATCTGAAAACGGCGGGCACAGGCAAGTATTATGTGAAGTATCAGTCCAACGGGGATACCGTATCTGAGGCACACGGGTACGGAATGCTGGCAACGGTTATAATGGCCGGTTATGACGGTAATGCGCAGACCTATTTCGACGGACTTTATCAATATTATAAAGCGCATCCGAGCGCCAACAATTCGAAATTGATGGCATGGAAACAAAACAGCAGCTTCCAGAACATTGAAGGCGCCGACTCGGCCACGGATGGAGACATGGACATTGCTTATTCGCTCCTGCTTGCGGACAAGCAGTGGGGTAGCAGCGGCAGTATCAACTACCTTCAGGCCGGTAAGGACATCATCAATGCCATCATGCAAAGTGACGTGAATCAGTCCCAATGGACGCTGCGTCTTGGCGACTGGGCAACGGATAATACGTTCAAAAATGCTACCCGTCCATCGGACTTTATGCTGAATCACTTGAAGGCGTTCCAGGCAGCAACGGGTGATGCCAAATGGGCGAACGTGATCGACAAAACCTATACCATTGTCAACTCCTTATACAACGGGTACAGCTCATCAACCGGATTGCTTCCAGACTTCGTCGTTCTGTCGGGCTCGACGTACAAGCCAGCTTCAGCCGATTTTCTGGAAGGGGCGAACGACGGCAGCTACGATTACAATTCGTGTCGTACGCCTTGGCGGATCGCAACGGATTACCTGATGACTGGTGACAGCCGGGCACTCAGTCAGCTCAATCAAATGAATAGCTGGATCTCAACCAAAGTAAGCGGTAATCCTAGCAACGTAAAGGATGGTTATAAACTCAACGGCACGGTTACAGGTTCCGGCGGCAGCGGCGCGTTCTATGCACCGTTTGGTGTCAGCGCTATGACTTCGTCCACGAACCAAAACTGGCTGAATTCCGTCTGGACCAAAACGGTCGGCAGCTCCAATGAAGGCTACTATGAAGACAGCATCAAGCTGTTCTCCATGATCGTGATGTCCGGCAACTGGTGGACATACTAAGCAACTTATAATCCGATGATTGCTCATATGCAAGCAGGCCGGGAGATTAGCTCCCGGCCTGCTTTTTTTATGGATGGAGCTAGACTAGGGAGAATGTATTTAATGATTGATTTAAGAAAGCCTTATAGATGGCAAATGCCTAGAAACGACAATCCGCCATATCTCAGGAAATCCTGGGATATGGCGGTTTCGTTTAATGTGAAAGTACGTCGATAGACGTTTTTCTTATGGTATCAGGACGAATGGATGATAGCCGAATTATGCTTTAGCTGCAGATTCAGTAAAGAACTGCGGCAAATATTCCTTGTTGGCTTCGAGCATTTCATCCAGCATCTGAATCGCCACTTCGACCGAAGGGACCAAAGGATGATGGGCCAATGCCTGTATGGCCAATCCACGATCGCCGGTCACGGCAGCATCGATGGCGAGGCGCTCATAGGTTTTAACCGCATGGATCAGTCCAACGGCCATTGGAGGAACCTTGGTCAACGGCAGGGGCAGTGGACCGGTTTTGGTGACCACGCAGTTGACTTCAATGCTGGCATCGTCTGGCAGGAAATCAATGATACCTTGATTGGCTACGTTCAACGTCTGAATGTCATTCGTTCCGTTGTATAGTGAGCGCATTAGGTTCACGGCAGCTTCGGAATAGAAGGCGCCGCCCCGCTGTTCCAGCTGTTTCGGTTTATCTTTCAGGTTCGGGTCATTGTAAAGCTCGAAAAGTTCTTCTTCGACGCGTTTAACCACTTCCGCACGGTTACCACCTGATTGTAAGGATTCCAGCTGCTCTTCGAGCATGGCGTCGGTCATATAGAAATATTTTAAATAGTAAGAAGGCAGGGCATGCAGGGATTGGAGGAATTCCGGATTCCATTCCCGTGCAGGCACGTTCTTCGCGCTGTAACCGGCCGTATCGGCCAGCATGTCATCCAGTTTGTCTTCTCCGTTCACATCAATACGCGTAATCCAGTGGAGATGGTTCAGGCCAACAAACTCGGCATAGATGCGGTCCGCTTCTACGCCGTATTTGGCCGAAGCCTGCTTGATTAGGCCGATCGGCGCATTACAGAGACCAATGCTTTTAACGTTGGAATACTTCAGAATGGCTTCCGTGACCATACCCGCCGGATTCGTAAAGTTCAGCAGCCAGGCATTAGGAGCGAGTTCTTCAATATCACGGCAGATATCAAGCAGGACCGGAATCGTCCGCAGCGCCTTCATCATGCCTCCGGGACCGGTTGTTTCCTGACCGATCACGCCGTATTTCAGGGGAATGGATTCATCGCGGCCACGGGCGTCAAGCATACCGACACGCATTTGAGTGCTGACGAAGTCCGCACCCTTGATGGCTTCGCGGCGGTCGAACGTCAAATGAACTTCAATCGGCAGACCCGATTTCTCCACCATGCGTTTGGCCAAGTTTCCGACAATATTCAGTTTGCGTTCTCCCGGCTCAATATCTACCAACCACAGCTCTCGTACAGGAAGCTCGGCATGATGGAGGATGAACCCCTCAACGAGCTCCGGAGTATAGGAAGATCCACCGCCGATTACCGCTATTTTTAGCCCTTGTTCATATGCCATTTTGCACACTCCAGTCTTTTAAGAATTTTTTATGATGACAGTGTTTATAGACGTTTATCTTGTTGTTTGCTTAATATGTTCGAAGTCACGGAAGGCCCTCATTTTGTCATATACATCCTGGCTTACCGCATGTCCGGCCGCATCCATAGCAGACCATAAGGCACCGACAACAGGCTCGGTGGCCAACGTTACGATGGTCGCATTTGGAGCGATGGTTGCAACAGTCTGTTCAATTTTGCTGCGAATCCAGCCACGATCTCCCCTTGTTAGCAGACTTCCTGCTAGTATAACGTCAAAGGCGTCCTTTTCCATTCCAAGTTTATGGATAACCGCAGCTGCTGATTTGCCAAGCTCTACGCCTTGACGGTTCAGAATTTCCAGAGCTACAGCATCGTCCTCTGCGGCAGCTTCAAATAGCAGCTTTGCTACATGGACAGGCACATGCTTGCCGTGATCCTGAAAGTCATCGAACATATCGCTGACACTGTCATATCCAAGGAAGTTAAGCAGCAGGGGACTCAGGAGCGTTGGCTGCTCACGGCCGTCCCAAGAACGGATGACAGAGCGGAACACCTCAATATTGAGGGAACCGCCACCGCCGAAATCACCGTACATATAATCAAAACCACCGACCTGTACATGTTCTCCTGCCGGATTGCGGCCTGCGGAGTTGGTGCCTGTGCCGCAGATCAGCGCGACCCCGTAAGGCCGGTTCGTACCTGCGCGCAGACCGATTATCGTGTCACAGTTAATCGAGTAATTCTGGGTGAATCCGATTCCTTGAACCAGAGGGTGCAGGATTCGGTAATCTACCTCCCGATCTGCGCCTGCAAGTCCGAAATAGGTGTGCGAAATTTCATGAATCCGCAGTCCTGCTTCGTTTAGAGCTCCTTCTGCAGCTTCCCGTATGCTTTGTGCGGCCAAGGCGCGGTCAATCTGGTGATTGCCGTTGCCGCCCACGCCTTTGCCAAGCACATTGCCGAAGTCATCGGTCAGCAGGGCGTATGTTTTTGTTCCTCCCCCATCGATTCCCAAGTAGTAAGCCAATGGTCGTCACTCCTATATATAAGGTTATATTTTTTATCCGGTTGTACCTTTTGTTGGTGATCCAGTAGATTCTCTCACGATGAGTTCAGGATCGATTCTTACATTAGCCCCGCGTTTCATCGTACCGTCCATGCGTTTCAACAGCATATCCGCAGCGGCGACCCCAATGCGGTCGGCAGGCTGCCGGACCGTTGTCAGATGGGGGTGCAGCTTGGATGAAATATACTGATCGTCATAGCCGACGATAGCTACCTGTTCAGGCACCTTGATGCCTTCTTCCGTGAGGGCGTTCACGACCCCAAGCGCAATATGGTCATCGCCCGCGAACACCGCGGAAGGCAGGCGTCCCTCACGCAGCCATTTGCGGCAGATGTCATAACCAAAATCGATTTCGAAATCGCCCGTGATCATTTCAAATGGAGCCAGATCTTTTTCCTTAAGTGCCTGCAGGAAACCGCTGCGACGCTCTCTCGTACTGCGGAACATATTCTGTCCGCTTAAGTGCGCGATGGAGGTATGGCCGAGATCAAGCAGATGCTTCGTAGCGGCATAGCCACCTTTGTAGTTATCGATCGTTACCGAAAAAGTATCATTCTCCGGCTTCTGATTGTCGATGAGGACATAAGGAATATTGCGCCGCTTCAGTTCCACGATGTAGTTATCCTCTTCCATCGGCGAGAGCAGAATAAGTCCGTCTACCCGGTCCTCCTGGATCAGGTAATGGGTTTCATCGGAGCCAATGCCGGTAGAGACCGAAACGGCAAGAAAATAGCCATGAAGTGCAAGCACTTCGTTCAGCTCTTTAACGACGGTGTCGAAGAAGGAGTCCTGAAGAGTGGTCATAATCAAGCCGACGATTCCTGTCTTACCGCGGGCTAAACTCCGCGCAGCAGCGTTGGGATGGTAATCGAGTTCCTTGATGGCTTCCAGAACCTTTTGCCTATTTTTCTCTCGCACGGATTCGGCACCGTTTAAGACGCGTGAGACCGTTACGACGGACAGCCCTGATTTCTTTGCAACATCAAATATACTAACCTTCATTGTTTATTCTCCTTGCGGCAGATTTTCCGTACTTTATATTGACTTAACATTAGTATACATGTACGGAGGCTTAGCCGCGAAGCTAATTTGATAGATGCACCGCCCCTTTCGGGACGGCACAATGTCTAGCGTTACCGTTTGATAATTTCCATGACCTTTTTCTGAATCGTCGGCATCACTTCTTCAACGGTGTTGTGTCCGGTATCGATCGGCTGCATCTCATTAATGAACATGTCGTTGATCTGAGAATAGTGGGTGATCAGGTGGTTATAGGATTCAAAGCCGTATTTCACAGCGCCTTCGTAAACCTTCTTCACATCTGCCGCATCGATGCCATCAAAATGCTTGTAATAGGTTTCGGCTGCCTTCGTATTCACTGGAGGGTTACCACCGCTCAGGTCGATGGATTTTTCCTGAATTTCGTCGCTGACCAGATACTTGATCCATTCAAAAGCTTCCTTCGGATGTTTGGAGCCCTTCAGAATCAAGAGCGGATCGACGAACAGCACGCTGCGGACCTTGTCATTGCCGCCGGCAGGCACTGCAGCTACGCCAACCTTGAAAGGGAAGTCATTGGAGCCCGCAAGGCTCCATGAGCCGCTGACAGTCATACCCACCTTGCCAGTTACGAACGCATCGCCGTTTTGCCCCGCTACGCTTTTGCTCCATTCCGTTGTCGGAGATACTTTATCTTTTAAGATCAGGTTGAACAGCTTGTTATAAGCTGCGATGACTTCAGGCGAATCAAAATGAGTCTCAGATGGTACGCCGCCGTTCGTCCAGGTATCCTGGGAGTAGGGTTCAGCTCCGAAATAGAGCGGGCGCATATCGCGCTCGGACCATGTGAAGTCAACGCCATATTGAGTTTTGGCAATATCATTGGATACATGCGTCATTTTCTTCGCGTCTTCGACCATTTTGTCAAACGTCCAGCTCTTGTCCTCGTAATCGCTTGGAGGATAAGCAACGTTAGCAGCATCGAACATGTCTTTGTTGTAGAGCATCAGAGAGACGTACATGTTGACCGGAATACCGTAGACTTGGTCTTTGACGGTGTAGATTTTCATAAGATCATCCGGGATGTTGTAGTCGGACGCCTTAAATCCGTCTTCCTTAATAATGTCGTTCATATCAAGCAGCATGTCTTTGTTGTAATACTCTGCAAAACCGCCGTATCCATAATGGCTTGTGACGTCAGGCGATTTGCCCCCGGCAATCAGTGTTTGGAGTTTACTGTCGAACTGCTCGTAAGGAGCTTTCTCGATTTTTACCTTAATATTTGGATGTTGGGCTTCAAAATCCGGAACGAGCTTTTCGATAAAGGTGCGATCCTCGGAATCGATGGTGTAGTGCGTTATGGTTACTTGCCCACCTGAGTTAGCGCTATCGCCATCGTTACCGGGTACGACATCTCCCGCTGATTTGCCGCCACTACAGCCGGACAATGCCAATACGATGAGCATGCTGGTCGCAAGCAAAAGTGTAAAAGACTTTTTGATCCTTATCGTTTTCATGAATTACAGTCCCCCATATATTCAAGTTTTTTGCCGCCCCTGCGGCGGAGTCTTTACTTGATGCCTGTAAGTACAATTCCTTCTACAAACCGCTTCTGGGCTATCGCAAACAGAGTCACGATCGGCAGCATGGCGAGCACAGAGGCAACCATGAGCAGATGCCACGGCGGAATTCGGAAACGCGAAGATGTGAAGGAAGACATACCGACCGGAAGCGTAAACTTATCCGATGAGCTTAAATAGAGCACAGGTGTCAAAAGGTCGTTCCAGCTGTAAATGAAGGCAAAGATCGCAACGGTTGCAAGTGCTGGACCAGACAGAGGCAAAGCGATTTGTCTCCACATCCGGAACTCGCTGCAGCCATCGATGCGTCCAGCGTCAAACAGCTCATCCGGCAGCGTGGTAAAGAACTGTCGCAGCAAAAAGATGTTGTATGCTGAACCGAAAAACGCAGGGACAATCAGCGGCAGGAAGGTATCGATCCAGTTCAGCTTTGAAAAGAGAATGAACTGTGGGATCATAATCGCTGGATATGGAAGCATCATGGTGCTGAGCATGAGCATGAACCACAAGTTGCTGCCCTTGCCCCGATATCTGGCGAAGCCATAGCCTGCAAGCGCCGACGAAAACAGGGTGCCAACAACAGTCAAAATGCCGATAATGAGACTGTTCATATACATTTGACCGAAGTTCAGCGTGTCGAAAATTTCTCTGTAGTTACTCCACTGCCAGGACTCCGGCAGAAAGGTCGGAGGAAACGTCAGCAGTTCCTTCTTCGATTTCAGTGAGGTCGAGACCATGAAAAACAGAGGGAGGAGCATGAGAAAGGTGGTGACCACCAGGGCAATGAAGCTGGCAATGCTAACTGCATCGATTTTGCGCCGGCGTTTATTCACAGAAGGTGAAGCCCCTGGGCCGGCAGTCGGAATCGTACTCATTTGCGTCCGCCTCCTTCATAGTGAACATAACGGTTTGAGAGTTTAATAATGAGCGCTGTAAACGCCATGACGACGATCAGCAGCACCCAAGCGAGTGCCGAGGAGTAGCCCGCTCTGTATTCCTTGAAGGCGCTGGTGTACAGGTTGTAAACGTAGAACCAGGTCGAGTAGTTTGGACCCCCTTGGGTCATTACATACGCCTGCGTAAATACTTGGAAGGAATCAATGACGCCCATAATCAGTTGGAACAAAAGTACCGGTGAAATCATGGGCAGCGTTACGTTCAGGAAAATCCGGAAACGTCCCGCACCGTCAAGCTTGGCGGCTTCCACGAGGCTTGAAGGAACGCCCTGAAGTCCCGCAAGGAACAAAATCATGCCTGAGCCCACCGTCCAGAAGGACATAATCATCAGAGCGTAAAGCGCATAATCGGGGCTCATGAGCCAGGCTGGGCCGCTAATGCCGAACCAGGACAGCACGTAATTGAACAGACCGATCGATGGATTGAAAATCCAGTACCATAGCAAGGACATGGCGACGCCGGATACCATGCTCGGAAAATACATGGCCGTGCGGAAAAATCCGCGAAACGGTATTTTCGCATTGAGCAGGAGAGCAAATCCCAGTGCCAGCAGCAGCTGGATCGGTACACTGATAAATGTATAGCGTACCGTTACGACAACAGATTTCCAAAATAGGTCATTTTGAAACATTTCTTTGTAATTCGCGAGTCCGACATATTTCGGCGGGTGGATAATGTCATAGTCCGTGAAGCTGTAATAAAGGGATGACAGAATCGGATACAAGGCAAACACGAAGAAACCGATAAGCCATGGAGAGATGAAGAGGTACATGTAAAATGTCTGCCGCCGGCTTTCGCGATGGGTCACATAAACACCAACCTTTCTATTTGATATAAAGTTATAACGCTTTAACTTTCGTAGTTGAGTTTCCCCGAAATGAAAAGGTTTCATGTGATGTTATGTAATTGAAAGTTAAAGTGCTTTAACTTTATTATCCGGACTGATGAGATTATCATAGTGGATGGTTTCTCAATTATCAACCCTTTTTTTGGATAGTTGAAAGCGCTACCTTCATTGGTGCTTCGGAAGTTCTTTCAAAACGCCTGGCAAAAGGCTGATATAGATAGGTTTGGGTGAATATTCAAGCCCTCGGAAATTAAAGATATTTCTTTGGAGGAATTTCCTCGAAAGGACTGTATTTTTAGGCCAAGTGTACTAGTAAGTCCGAATTGGCATTCGTATCATATGCTTCGACTCCGGTCAAGTCGAAGCGAAGTGGATTCCCTAACGCGTCAACTACCGCATGATAGAATTCGTTCTTCTACTCAAAGAACTATGCTAATCGTCGCTAAGCTCTTGGGAGCCCAGCCTCGATATATATTCCCCTCTTTGATGACATTTTTCTTTTGAACCTAAAAAGTTTACTCGACACGCAGTTCAGGTTACGTACTCTAGGGGACTGCAATTATCACAATATGTGGGCTGTATTTTAGCAGGTGAGCGGGTCAAAGTAGACCGGAAATTTGTGCACTGCATTCCTTCAATTTTTTACTTACCGCACGATCTCTCTTTCGACTTAATCGCGCGGCAGGGCCGGATATAGCCAATGCTGCAATCACTTTACCATTATAAAATATTGGAGCAGCAACGCAACGTAAACCCACTTCTGTTTCTTCATCATCAATGGCGTATCCTTGTTGACGGATTACGTTTAGATGCTCTTTTAATAAATGGTGGTCGTCAAAGGTATGCTTTGTTGCTTTGTGCTGGGTAAGATGTGTAAGCATTTTTTTTAGTTGTTCATCAGTTAGGTGCGCCAGGATAACTTTCCCAAAGGCACTTAGATGGGCATAAGCGGAATCACCTACACGTGTATGGCTACGGATGGCATGATTGCCCTCCACCACTTGGACTGTCATGACTTTCATTCCATCTAAAACTCCGATATAGGCAGTTTCGCCAAGATCCTGTGCTAATTGATGCAGGGATGGAACAACTAACCAATTAAGTCGAGTGTTAGCATACGATGAATGGTTTCCCTTTAATTCAGAAGCTTTGTACGTGTGACCATCTTTTTGAATAAATCCTGTCATTTCCAGCGTATATAGCAGACGGAAAGTTGTAGACTTGTTAAGGTTAAACCGATGCATGATCTCAGTCAGTCTCATGGGTGCGCCTTGTTGCAACGCGTCTAGAATGAGTAGTCCTTTTTTTAGGGTTGCAACCTCATATTGATCCATTGATTCACCTCTAAGCGGGAAATTATTATAATTGAATTATTGACATATAAACTGATTACATTCTTTATGCTGACCTCATTACAAATGAAAAAGAGAGGGAAAGAGCTTTACGCCCAAACCCTCTCAGGTATATTTAAGTGGTTATGACCATAACCATGACACTTATTCTCCTTTTAAAAACAGGCGAATGCCCTCAACTGCGTAAGCATGATCCAACTCACCGGTTAATCCGCCAACCGTTACAGATCCGACTACGCCAACACCCTTGACACGGATGGGAATAGAACCGCCAATCGCTTGATATTCTGCAGTGGAAAGCAGGGAGTGTTCTGCATGAGAAGCACCGCTTTGGATAAAGCGCTGGTCGATGTAGGCAGAACTGCGGTTATAGTGATCGACAATCCGTTTTTTGCGAAATAACCATACGTAGTTTTCCTCCGAAGTACCATCCATGAGATGTGTAAACACGGGAACTCGGTTACGTTCAATATGCACGGCCACCGCTACGTTGTTTTCTTGAGCATACTGCACAATCTGGTTACCAATGACAAGAGCATCTTGATGGCTAAAACTTGTAAATTCCAATTCTTCCTCTAATAGTTCTAGTGATTTCAAATCCATTTATCCTCTCTCCTCAACAAAAAGATTCTGTTTCTTATCCATTCTGTAGTTTATAGCTGCCAGTAAAAAGGAGAATCCTGCCATAATTGCACCGATCCAAGCCGTGTCCATCATATGCAAGTGGTCTACTGCAAGCCCACCCAATGTTGAACCAGCAGCGATCCCAATATTAAATGCAGAGATGTTTAATGCAGAAGCGACATCCTTGGCAGAAGGAACCAGCTTTTCTGCAAGCATTAGAATGTAAGCCTGTACGCCGGGAGACATCATAAAAGCAAAGAAACCCATTAATATGAGGGACAAAATGGTGAGCGCCTTGTTGGGCAATAGCCATATTTGGAGCAGCAGAGCAATGCCCTGAAACAGAAATACGAATCGAAGTGCCTTTACAGGATGTCGATTTGCTAATTTCCCACCGATAATATTCCCAATGGCTACAGCAACACCGTAAATTAGCAGTAGCCATGAAATAGACGAAGATGAGTAGCCGCTAATCTCTTCAAGGATAGGAGAGATATACGTAAATAAGGCGAAGGTTCCGCCGAAACCTAGAATCGTCATTAACAAGGCAGTGATGATCCGAGGATTAACAATCAAACTTCCAACATCTCTTAAGGTCGGTGAGTGCATTGAACGTGGAACTTTTTCTACTGCCATAAGACTGACCAACAAGGCTATCAGCCCTAAACCTGCGACCACAGCAAATGACATACGCCAACCAAATTCCTGCCCGATATAGGTTCCAAGGGGAACACCCAAAATGGTAGCGACGGTTAACCCAGTGAACATAATGGAGATGGCGGTGCCTTTCTTGTTAGCAGGCACCATATCTGCGGCCACTGTAGCTGCAACAGCGAAAAATACACCATGTGCAATAGCTGTAATTATCCTAGATAAGAGCAAAAGGGAATAGGTGGAAGATATTGCTGCTAGAGCATTCCCTAAAGTGAAGACAACCATGAGGAACACCAAGTATCCTTTTTTAGGCAATTTCCCGGTTATAACTACGACGATTGGGGTTCCAATAGCAAGAGCCACTGCATACCCTGACACAAGGGTCCCAGCTTGCGTTACCGATATGCTAAAATCGGTGGCTACCTCTTGCAGAATACCGACAATAACAAATTCTGTCGTTCCAATAGCAAAAGCACTTATTGCAAGTGACATTAGTGCTATAAAGATTTTTGAATTCATACTTTCACCTCCTTATGTAGGCCAATATTAAGTGAGAACTTAAATGGGTTCAAATAAAGAAAAAAAGTTTCTATAAAAGAAACTTTTCTCGGTGGATACATTGATAATACCAATTGGAGAATCGATTGATCTTTACATAAACGATAACAACGTACTTCGCTTTGATCTTATGTCTCAATGTTTTCCAAATGATACACGTCCATGGTGTCAATTATGGTTTCTATATTTTTTCGGTATGTTTGGTAATGCTCGGTATTCACATGTGCGATTATGGCATTTTCGTCAGCCCAAGACTCATAAAAAACATATGTGCCTTCTTTTTCAAGCGAATTATGCAGCTTGTACTGTATACAACATTTCTCTGCACGAGACGGTTCAATAAGTTTGATCAATTCATCGCGTAGCTGTTCCTCTTGCCCAGGTTTTGCTTTTAGAATCGCACAAATGGTAATGACATTCATAAAATACACCTCTTAATAAAAATTTTGTTGATCTCTTGTTGATAAAACCTAATCAATAATTGAGTAACGATATTACTGTGTCTCTAAGCCGATATTTTTTCTGTACAGTGATTCTCCAAAGGGGTTAAAAGGGAAGATCTGTTACTGAAATATGAAAAAAATGCATGCAGCATGGCCTATCATAGGTGAATCATAGGAGATTTTCAAAAAATGTTAGAAAGTTTCTAATAAAGAACCCATTCAGCAACCTTTCAGTTGATTTTAACGTTCCTATCGTCTGGATTGGATATAGTGGAACCATGAAAGAGGAGGAGATCAACGATGAATATTTCTTCAGCATCAAGTTCCACGACATCCTACATATCCACATCTTCATCGAGTTCGAACAGCACAAGCGAGTTGGAGAAACAAAAGACGAAGCTTGAGGCCGAATTGGAGAAAGTGCAATCCAGCAAGGACGATGATAAAACCAAGGAGACCAAAACGAAGCAACTGCAGCAGCAAATCAAGCAAATCGAAGCTCAAATCTCGCAGCAAAGCTCCCAGAGTAGCGGGACAACCGCAACTAAAGAAGCACCGCCGGCCAAACCACCAACCAATGGCATGCAAGCAGCGTCCCCGCAAGAAATTGCAAATGCAACAACGGACAGCAATGGCCGATTTGATATACGGGTATAAGAGGGAATACAGAACTTAACTTAAAACCGAATATTAAATAATTTAAATCAACGAGCTAATCGATAAGTTAGAGCGGATTAGCTCAACCAAAAGACCTGCCTGATCTCTATAGATCAAGCAGGTCTTTTGGTTGTTCACATGTTTTATTCAATCGTTAAACCGTTTATACGTTCTGAGATGGCTCTTTTTTTATAGTACATGCCGATAGTCACCAGAACCACCATCTCGGATAGCGGAACGGCAAGCCAAACGCCAGTAACACCGAAGAATGAAGGGAGGACCACAATCAAAGCAACCATAATAATCATCTCGCGTGCAGCTGTAATCCAGATGGCCATTTTGGCATTTCCGACAGATTGAAAGTACGTGCTCATGACAAAGTTAATACCCATGAACAAGTATGCAAAAGTAAATATTCGCAAACCGTACACGGCGTTATCCGTCACGCTGGCACTGAAGTTCCCGAAGATTTGCACAAAATAAGGTGCGCCCAGTTGTACAACGAGTAATAGCAGCACCCCACATGCCAGAGCCGTTCTGGAGGCTAAACGAATGGTCTGTTTTTCCCGATCCATCTGTTTGGCTCCGTGATAATAACTGACCAAAGGTTGGGCAGCGGAGGCTAGACCGAGAAATGCGAGCAGTACAACACCATGAATATAGTTCAAGACTGTAAAAGATGCCACGCCATCCGTGCCCGCAATCCGATCCAGTGAGATGTTGTGAGAGATGGAGAAGACGGACATGCCTAGTTCAGCAAGAAAGCTTGGAAACCCAATGAGTACAATAGAAGCCAGCAGTTTGGTATTCCATTTGAAGCGAGTGAATTTGAGATTATTATTTTTCCTGAAAAAGTGAGTCAGCAACACAAGAAGCGCCAGAGATGCCGATACAATTGTACCAATCGCGACGCCACGAACGCCCCATTCCAGCACGTATAACGTTATATAGTTAAGCACAATATTGGCTAACGCAAATGTAATCTGAGCATACATGGATGTATTGGGATTGCCGTCGTTACGAACAAAAATAGTGAGTGCATTCTCAATGGTGAAGACAAAACCGAACAACAGCATAATATTCATATAGTCCGCAGCAAACGGGAATGTTTCAGGATTGGCACCAAGGGCAAAGACAAGCTTATCTCTGAAAGTATATGCCGTATATCCAATAACCATCGTAATCAGCAAAATGATTGTAATGGATTTGGTGAAGAGTTGTCTCGCTGTCGTGAGATCCTTCTTACCCATATAGGTGGAATACAAAGTTGCCCCGCCCATTCCAATCCATAACGACATGGCTACAAAAAGCGTATAGACAGGAGAAGCAATCCCGATTCCGGCGAGCGCGGTAGACCCCAGCTTGTGACCAACCATAATACCGTCGATAATAAAGTTGAAAGCGATAACGAGCATCCCTAATATGGAAGGCACGAGGTAGCTTACAAATGCCTTACCTACAGATTGCCTTTCTAATGGATGCGTCCAATTTGTGTTCATGATGACCTCCGTTAGTATACTGAATGTTCATTCTATATTATATTATACTGAACGTTCGTTCTGTATAATAACATGCCGAGAATTTGGTTGGCAACTTTTCCAAAAGATGATCGTTTATATGGTAGAGTTAATAGAGCATCTTTTATGACACGGGAGGGAATCTCTTTATGAAGCAAAACAAATATGATGAAGCTGAGTTTTTCGGCAATTACAGTCAGATGGCTCGATCAACCCAAGGGTTGGAGGCTGCTGGCGAGTGGCATGAACTGCAAACGATGCTGCCTGAATTAAAGGGCAAGAACGTATTGGATCTGGGGTGCGGCTTTGGTTGGCACTGTCGATATGCACGTGAGCAACACGCTAGTTCTGTGGTTGGCGTGGATTTGTCTGAAAATATGTTGCAACGTGCACGCGAGATGACGGATGATCCTCAGATCGAGTACCAGCGTATGGCGATTGAGGATATTGATTTTGCACCCGGACAATTTGATGTAGTGATCAGCTCACTGGCTTTGCATTATATCGAGCGTCTGGATCAGGTATACGCCAAAATCAATGCATGTCTTGTTCAAGGAGGCACGTTTGTCTTGTCTGCGGAACATCCCATTTTCACGGCGCGGGCGGAGCAGGACTGGCATTATGGACCTCAGGGTGAAATACTGCATTGGCCTGTGGATCATTATCAAGAGGAAGGGCAGCGGGTAGCGAACTTTCTGAATCAGGACGTGGTGAAATATCATCGTACGATGGCGACTCATCTGAATGAATTGATTCAGGCTGGTTTTGTCATTCAACAGGTAGCCGAGTCCAAGCCATCTCCTGAGATGATGGAGCAGGTTCCCGGTATGCGAGACGAGAATCGTCGACCGATGTTTCTGATGATTGCCGCGGTTAAGGCTTGAGCAGCAGCTTCGGCATCAAAATGAAGTTTATGGGTTTTATACTCGATAGACCAGCGCGTTCAGTACATCTGGACCTTGCTGGTTTATTTTATTTTGTAGGAGAGGGAGAAGAAATGAACCGTTTGGGAACCAAATCCGAATGGACGTAGTCTTATTAAGTGAGGTGAACATCAGTTGGACTATCAATATCTGGCACACGCTCAGACGATCGACAATTATACACTTAGCAGCATGATGGATGAGTACGGGAACGATGTATGGAACTACGCGTACTTTCTGACCAAAAGTACCGAGCAGGCGGATGAATTGTCACAGGAAGTGTTTATCCGGGCATATTCCGGGATCGCCCATTTTCGAGGAGAATGCTCATTGAAGACATGGCTGCTGACCATCACTAGGAACACGACATTTACATACCGGAAATCCAGATTTTTTCGCAGCAGTTTATGGGGAGAGACACTGCCAATCCCCACGGAACAGGTGAATACGAGCATGGGTGAGATGAAGCCTGAAAAATGGGTTCACCCCTCTGCCGAAGCCGAGGCGATCAGCAGGGAGCACATTCACGAAATCTGGGACATCATCATGGCTCTGCCGGACAAATTCCGGGAATTGCTTTTGCTGCATCTGAAGTATGAGCTTAAGACGAGTGAAATTGCGGAAATGCTGGGCATCAGCGCGGGAACGGTCAAATCACGACTGTCCAGAGCGAAGGCCAAAGTACGGAAACAGTGGGAGGAGCGAAGTGAATGAAACATATGGATGACGAATGGGAAAAAGTAGTCAAACAGGAGCCGTTTGCGGCGTCTCCTTTTACCGAGGAGCATAAACAGAACGTACTTCGTCAGGTAGCCTGGCTCAAATCGGGATCTGCACAGAAAATGAGTGATGTTGGGGATAAGTCCGCCGAGCAAAACACCCTGCCCAATCAACACAGACGCCGTCTTCGCTCCCGCAGAGCTGTTATTGCGTGCACGACGATTGCAGCCGTGGCAGCGGCGGTCATTCTCTGGAACGGACAGATTGTGGAGCCTGTAATTGAAAAAGTATATCCCACAGCAGCGCTGCAATATACCGATGATGCCGGCATGAGCCTGCTCACTGACAAGATGAAAAAGAATGTAGCCGTCACGATGCGAGACTATCTTGGCAAACAATTACGTATAACCAAAGTGCAGGACCTGCCTGTCTCTGGAAGAGTATATGTCGAGGCTGGGAAAGAAGGCGGTGAAGAATACGCGTTGATCTGGCTTGATGCGGCAACAGGCAATCTACGTGAGGTACAGATGAGAAGGGAGATGTCAGCTAATGAGCTGGAGCATCGTTATTTGCGTCAAGTACCGTCACTGCTTGAAGGGATAAACAGTGACCCTACGCTAAAACCGGTCTCAGCCAGACGTTATGTGAAAATGAAGCAGGGTCAGGAAGAACCGGTTTGGTTCACAACATTGTTTTTGGAGAATAGTAGGGGCAGTGGCAGTATCGAATGGACAAGGGATGAAGCAGTATCCGTTTCTGGTAGTGTGAGTTCTGATACTGTATCACAAGAATTAATAACAGATGCCAGAATGTCGATTGAAGCCTTGTCTGGTGAGCCCGCACCTGATTTGAAAGATATAATATTTAAACAAAATGACAAGAAGCGTGAAGAAACAACGGACCTATATTTTGGAGATCGGTACTTAGTAAGAGAAATTGGTGGGAGATTTAGTAATGAATACACTGTAATGGATTTCCAGAGGGGGATTCCAGAATTTGAAACTGAGGAAGAGTATGGGCTTTACTTTGAGAAGTTACGTAACATGAAGGAAAGTGTAATCAGGCAGAATGCAGCACCAATAATCAAACAAATATTCAAAATCGACCTTGATCTATATAAACTTGAAAGAGATCCAAATACGCCTGGAATGGTCACATTCCTTTCAGCAGAGACAGAGGTTTACCATACTTTTAAGGTTCGATATGAAGAAGATGCAAGGATTACGATGATCACAATAGATGCCAATGCCAACCTCTAAGACTTGATTCCATATGGTACAATCAATTTAATAGATGATTGGAGCATAAGGAGCATAACGATGAAATATTTGGTGAGTTCATGTCTTGCGGGCGTAGCCTGCCGTTACAACGGAACAGCGAGTCTGGATGCAAAGATTCAGGAGCTTGTGGAGCAGGAACAGGCGAAGATGGTCTGCCCGGAGCTGCTTGGAGGATTTTCCACCCCGCGGGAGCCAGCTGAAATTATCGGCGGTACGGGTAAGGATGTGCTGGCAGGTACAGCCAAGGTAATTGAGAAGAGTGGCAATGACGTCACGGATCTGTACATTAAAGGAGCCTATCAGACACTTGAATGGGCGCAAAAACTGGATGTCACCTGTGTGGTGCTTAAAGAATTCAGTCCTTCCTGCGGTACACAGATGATCTACGATGGCAACTTTGCCAACCACAAAGTCGTGGGCGAAGGGGTTACTTCTGCTTTGCTGCGGCAAGAGGGATTTACGGTTATCTCGGAAAATGAGTTCATGGAACAGTTGTAATTGTCGTAATCACAATAATCTCTGATACGAATTACAGGTAAGTCGCCTTGGGGAGCAGCAGATCCATGGCGACTTGTTTTTTTGTTACAACAGGGCATGCACTTGATTATCGAAAAAACCTTGTTAGAAATAATAGTTACTTTTATATACTAAGAAACATTATTGTGCGTACTTTTATATTTTGATTATAAACTCTAAAATAATACTCAGGTATTCAAGTTCAGAGCATAAACAGGAACATAAACAAGAAAAGGATGTGCAGATCATATGGAATTCTCGGCAAAAGCCATTACGAAAGAAAATATTTTGAACGCTTACTATTTTCGGCATGCAACCAAACAGTTTGATGCTTCACGTATCATTTCGGCAGAAGATTTTGAGTTTATTCTAGAAACGGGACGGTTGTCGCCAAGCTCAATTGGTTTGGAACCATGGAAATTTCTGATTGTGCAGAACCCGGACTTCCGTAAGCGTCTGTCCGAAGTATCTTCCGGGGCTCAGAAACAATTGGCGAAGGCAAGCCATTTTATTGTCATTCTGGCGCGGTCTGAGGCGAGTTATAACTCGCCTTACGCGGAATATATGCTGAAAGAAATCAAGGGCATGCCGGATGACGTATTTGAGCTGACCCGTGAAGCTTATGGCAAATTTCAAAAGAACCAACGAATGCTTGAGAACCCGCGTACTTTATTTGACTGGGCGTCCAAACAGACCTACATCGCTCTCGGTAATATGATGACTGCGGCAGCGCTGATTGGTATCGATTCCTGCCCAATTGAAGGGTTTAGATATGAAGACGTACATCGTATTCTGGAAGAGGAAGGTTTGCTTGAGGATGGACAATGGGATGTTTCCGTCATGGCAGCCTTCGGTTATCGGGCGGAAGATCCGCCACGCGAGAAATCCCGTCAGCCTTTAGATAAAATCACGCAGTGGATTGATTAAGCTTATTAGTCCATGCTGGAACAAGTAAAAGAAACGGTCAGCACCAAGTTCTAAACGTATTCACTTGTATTTATTGGCAGGCCGGTTCGTTCGTTGAATCGGTCTGTTTGGTTTGCAAAATGAAAGAAAGGCGGTATAATCTTACCCATGGAACCTATACTCATATTCAAAGCATTATCCAACGAGACACGTCGACAGATTCTGTTGTGGCTCAAAAACCCGGAGCAACACTTTCCACCGCTGGAGTTATCCCAGCATCCGGATGCAGGAAAGAGCGGCATATGTGTTGGAACGATTCAGGTGAAGGCCGGACTGGCTCAATCCGTCATATCCAGCTATCTGCTGACCATGCTCAAAGCCGGGTTGCTGATCTCTGAGCGTAGGGGACAGTGGACGTATTATCGCCGGAACGAAGAAACCATTCGTCAATTTGCCGAGTACGTACAGCACGAGCTATAAGCCGGACGCCGAGACGGAAGCAAGAATGCAGGTGCAGGCGGGTATTCCGTCCGGATGTAAACGGCTAGAGGAGCAGCTCTGTGACATCATTTTTTTGCGCTTTTACATCTATATATCTGGATATACAAAAATAAAAATATGAACAAAGAGGAGAAGTTTCTATTATGTCTACCGAAAACACAGCTTCATCCCATAAAAAACTTATTAACGACGTTAAATTGTCCATACTGGATTTGGCTCCTGTCGTAGTAGGTGCCACACCTGCGGATGCGCTTCGCAACAGTCTGGATCTTGCTCAGCACGCAGAGCGTTGGGGATATCACCGTTACTGGGTAGCGGAACACCACAACATGCCAGGCATCGCTTCTTCCGCGACTTCGGTTGTCATTGGTTACCTTGCAGGTGGAACGAAGACCATTCGTCTCGGTTCAGGCGGAATCATGCTGCCTAACCATGCGCCGCTTGTTATTGCCGAACAGTTTGGCACGTTAGAGTCACTCTATCCAGGCCGTATTGACCTTGGGCTGGGCCGTGCACCGGGAAGTGACCGACGTACGTCTCTTGCTTTGCGTAAAGACCTGAACAGTGGTGAAGATTTCCCCGAATTGCTGGCTGAACTTAGAGCATACTTCGATGCTTCTGCTACATCGTATCACGCGCCTGTTCGCGCTGTACCCGGTGAAGGGTTGAATATCCCGATTTACCTGCTCGGCTCCAGTGATTTCAGTGCTCGTCTCGCCGGACAGCTGGGATTGCCGTTTGCTTTTGCCAGCCACTTCTCACCGGATTACACCCGGATTGCACTTGAAACGTATCGGAGCAGCTTCCAACCATCCGATCACTTGAAGGAACCCCATGTTATTGTGGGTGTAAATGCTGTCGTGGCGGACACTGACGAAGAAGCAGCATGGCTTGGCACAACGATGCAGCAGCAGTTCTTGAACATTATTCGTGGGACAACCGGATTAGTGCAGCCACCAGCCGATATGGAAGGCAAATGGACGGATCGTGAGAAAGCTGGTGTAGAGCAGACGCTAAAAGCAGCTGTGAACGGCTCTCCGGAGACCGTGCGTGGTCAACTGGAATCATTTATTGCTCAGACCCAAGCGGATGAGCTGATTATTACGTCGATGATCTATGATCATCAGGCACGTTTACACTCGTATGAGCTGATCGCACAACTGGCGGGAAAAGCATAAATGCAACAGCGGACGTGAACAAAAGGCTTGCATGCCGCTGACATATTAACGGTTTGTCTCTTCGGAGGCGAGCCGTTTTTTGGTAGGGAAATTATTCAAAGGAGTTGTATGGGGCAGAAGGTTCTTTTTAGGGTAAAATGAACTTACCGGTCTAATTTGAAACGGTTAAACAGCGCCATACGTATAAACTCAATGTGTTATACATATGTTGGCTTGTACAAGCAACTTTATGCGCAGTCAAGAAACATGCAGGTTTACAGCTTATGCTTTGATAAAGGATACATAAGAGAGGAAGACACGCCTATGGAGCAACCCGAGCAACCCCGCATTTGGCCAGATCGGTTTAAACGATTTTTTCTGAATAATAAGTTCGTGCTTTTTCTGTTAATTTTACTGCTGGTAGGACTGAACGTAATGGTTCTTACCAAAGTATCCTTTGTTTTGCACCCGCTCGCGGTGCTGATCAAGACGATTGTGCTGCCGATTATTCTGTCGGGTATTCTCTATTACCTGCTGAATCCGATTGTGGATGTCATGGAGAAATGGAAAATCAAGCGTGGCTGGTCCATTCTGATCTTATATCTGGCTATCGGGGGCATCCTGACAGTCGTGGTACTGGCGGTCATTCCGGTCGTACGTAACCAGATTACGAGTCTGATTGAAAATTTTCCAACGTACAGTGAGACGGTCAAACAGCAGTTTGAGCAGCTTACGGGCAGCAAGCTGTTCGGTCAGTTCCAGGAGACAGTCAATTTGAATTCTCAGGACTGGTGGGGCACGATTTCCCAGAAAGCCACTGACATTCTGAACTCAACCTGGAACAAATTGGGCGGATTCCTCGGAGCGTTCACCGAGACGGTGCTGTCCATTGTAACGGTTCCGTTTATCCTGTTCTATCTGCTGAAAGACGGCAAGAAGCTTCCATCGAAAATTCTGTCTTTCCTGCCAATCAAGAGTCGTACAGGTGCAATGCATGTGCTGGAAGATATCAATCACCAGATCAGTTCGTTCATTCGTGGACAGATTATCGTTAGCTTCTGCATTGGTATTCTGCTATACATCGGTTATATGATTATTGGTCTGGACTATGCGCTGATTCTTGCGATTATCGCATCGTTCACGAGTGTTGTACCGTATCTGGGACCTGCGATTGCGATCACGCCTGCGTTGATTGTTGCTCTGGTCACTTCCCCGGTGATGCTGCTGAAGATGGTAGCGGTGTGGACGATCGTGCAATTAATTGAGGGTAAATTCATCTCACCTCAGATTATGGGCAAAACGCTCAAAATTCACCCCATTACCATTATCTTTGTCATTCTGACTTCAGGTAATCTGTTCGGTGTAGTGGGCATTCTGCTGGCTGTTCCGGGATACGCAGTGCTGAAAGTATGTGTGTCGCATATCTTCAACTGGTTCAAGGAACGATCCGGTCTGTATGATCCGAAAAATAACAATCTACTGTAACCGAAGTTTTCTTTTTCTGGCAAAACGGTGCCCTCATTTAACAGAACCCCCGTCCATCGGCTAACAGCCGAGAGGCGGGGGTTCTATTGTGTGAACAGGCTGGCTTGATGCCTAGCCATGTTTAATATGTTGAAGCGTCTGCAGGAAAATCTGCTCAATGTGTGTATCATCCAGAGAATAATACACGGTCTTGCCTTCTTTGCGCCGCTTGACAATCCGCATGTTGCGGAGTGATCGCAGCTGGTGCGAAATGGCCGACTGTCCCATATCGAGCAGCACCGTCAGATCGTGCACACATAATTCCTTCTGCAACAGCGCATCAATAATACGAAGCCGTGTCGGGTCGCTGAAAGCCTTGAACCAATCAGCCATCTCGGAAGAGGTCTCGCGATCCATGAGAGAAGCACGAATGGTCTGCACGTCAGCCTCTGTTCCAGAGCAGGCCGCGTCGCAATCGGCTGGAGCTTTAACCGGTTGTTCCATTTCCTATCACCACCTATATTAACTCAACCTTTGATTTGATCAAATGTTCTTCGATAAGCCTATTATATCCAAAAAACGTCTAAAGCGAAATGATTACTATTAGCATATTCTGTATGAAAAATCAACCGGAATTGTTGACACTCATGTTTAAGCGTGCATATAATAGGGTTAACAAAACATATGAATGATTGCTCATATATTGATTTTAACGTAAAAATTACGAATAATAATATTGATTTACGTACTGCAAAGGGGAGAGTTCACATGGGAACCGGACAGGAACAGGTGAAAAGGGAACTGCTGCTGGATGGATTGGATTGCGCGAACTGCGCATTGAAGATTGAGAATGGCGTCAAAAAAATTAAAGGCATTTCCGATTGCTCAGTCAATTTTGTGACCAAAACCTTATCCATGCACACCACATCCGATATGGATGAGCAGGTGGTGGAAGAAGCGAAGCGCAAAGTACTTCGGCTGGAGCCGCATATTCGTATTTCGGAAAAAGGTAAATCATCACAAGGCAGTTGTGGTTCTGCTGATTCAATAAACCAAGCTAACGGCAAAGTGCACGCACATGCAGGTAGCGGAGCTCACACGCATGAGCATACTCCGAGTAGGCACGATCATGCTGGTCACTCCCATGACCATGACCACGGTCATCATCACGGAGCCCAAGATCACACGCATGATCATGGAAGTCATGCCGGACATGATCACGGTCATGCGGACGGTCACGATCATGACGATGCGCATGCCGGACACTCACATGAACATGGCGCTGGGCAGACAAAGGTGCTGCTTGCACGCCTGGCGGCAGGCTCCATTTTGGTAGCAGCCGCGATCTGGTCTCCGCTGGAAGGCTGGGCGCAGCTTGCACTCTATGTTGTCGCTTATCTGATCGCAGGGGGAGATATCGTTCTCCAGGCGTTCAAAAATATTATTCGCGGTCAGGTATTCGATGAATACTTCCTGATGTCCGTGGCCACCATCGGTGCTTTTGCCATTGGTCAATACCCCGAAGGTGTTGCGGTCATGCTCTTCTATCAGCTAGGTGAGCTGTTTCAGGGGCTGGCGGTTAATCGGTCAAGGAAGTCGATCCAGTCGCTGATGGATATTCGCCCGGACTATGCCAATATGCTGATTGGCGCGGGAGAAGAGACCAAGCGAGTGTCGCCGGAAGAAGTACGTATTGGAGACCGCATCTTGGTTAAAGCGGGTGAGCGAGTACCTCTGGACGGGATTGTTAAGGCAGGTCGTTCCATGGTGGACACTTCCGCTCTGACAGGTGAGTCAGTTCCGCGTGAGTTAGAGCCGGGTAGTGATGTTCTGAGTGGATTCGTGAACAAAAACGGAATGTTAACTATCGAAGTAACAAAAACTTTTGGTGAATCCACGGTATCCAAAATTTTGGATCTGGTGCAGAATGCGAGCAGCCGCAAAGCCAAAACGGAACATTTTATTAGCAAATTCGCCCGTTATTACACGCCGGTTGTTGTCATTCTCGCCGCGTTGATTGCGCTCGTTCCACCATTGGTGCTCAGTGGTGCGACATTCGCCGATTGGATCTATCGTGCACTGGTCTTCCTTGTGATCTCTTGTCCGTGTGCGCTGGTCGTTTCCATTCCGCTTGGTTTTTTCGGCGGTATCGGAGCTGCCTCTCGTAACGGTATTCTCATCAAAGGAAGTAACTACCTTGAAGCCTTGAACGATGTCAAAGTCGTTGTTTTCGATAAAACGGGTACACTAACTAAAGGTGTTTTCAAAGTAACAGCTATTCGCCCAGAAGGTGGGCGTAACGAAGATGAATTGATGGAGCTTGCTGCAATTGCCGAGGCTCATTCCAATCATCCGATTGCTGAATCCATTCGCACAGCTTGGGCAAAGGATATCCGGACCCAAGGTGTGGACGATTACGATGAGATAGCTGGACATGGCATCAAAGTCAGTGTGGATGGACGTGAAGTGCTTGCAGGTAATGCCAAATTGATGGAACAGTCAGGTATTTCCTACACGACTCCACAAACTGTGGGTACGGTGGTGCACGTTGCAGAATCGGGTTCGTATGTCGGTCACCTGATCATTGCCGATGAGGTTAAGGATGATGCAGCGGCAGCCATTCAGGCACTCAAGAAGCTAGGTATCCGCAAAACAGTGATGCTGACAGGGGATGCCAAGGCTGTTGGTGAAGCTGTAGGGCGTGAGCTGGGTGTCGATGAAGTATACGCTGAGCTGTTGCCACAGCATAAAGTCGAACAGTTGGAGCGTCTCGAAGCTGCCAAATCACCGAAGGAGAAAATGGTGTTTGTCGGTGACGGTATTAATGATACCCCGGTGCTGGCTCGTGCCGATGTTGGTGTAGCGATGGGTGGGCTTGGTTCAGATGCCGCGATTGAAGCGGCAGACGTTGTCATCATGACGGATGAACCATCCAGACTGGCAAGTGCGATCCGAATTGCAAAACGGACACGAACCATTGTCTGGCAAAATATCGGTTTTGCGTTGGGTGTCAAAGCGATCTTCCTGCTACTGGGTGTGTTCGGCATTGCCACCATGTGGGAAGCGGTATTCTCTGATGTAGGAGTGACCGTGCTGGCTGTCCTGAACGCTATGCGTGTACTGCGGGTGAAGGACATCTAAGTTTTACGAAACGATCCGGACGGCTCTTCGTATATACGTAGAGCCGTTTTTTTGTTTTAATATCTGTGGTGTATTTTTAATGGAGTTAGGGGAGAACATTGTGGCAGGAGCAGTAGTTGGGATTATATGCGGAGTGTGCTATTTCATTCTGGGATTAATGGTGTACAAAAAGCCGCCGAAAAGGATTAATGGCGTATATGGTTATCGTACTCCGCGAGCAATGAGTCATCCTGAGTTATGGGAAGAAGCGCAACGTTATAGCGCCAATCTAATGATGCAGTTTGGTGTGATTATTACGGTATTCGGCATAATCGGTTTTTGGCTTACGGATGTACGAGCTTTGGTTCTAAGTCTTGTGGCTATAGGATTCTATACATTCAGGCTGTTTACCAGAGTCGAAGGCCGTTTGAAGCAAATGCAGCGTGTCCAGCAACAGGAACAGAAGGAGCAAGGCGCTTAGAGACCCAATATGAAATCGCACCTGAACGAAGATCCGCGCGAGCGGATCTTTTTTGCATCTTATAGAGGCGAAGGATAACAGAGAACTGCTTTTAACAACATATTGTAAAAATTACCACTGCAATAATTTATCTATGTTTGAGACATACTACATATTCAAGTCCAAAATCTAACGTTGACGTTAACGTTAATAATATATATAATTATGTACATAACATTATAGACATATGAAAGTGAGGTGAAGGAAATGAGTTTATATAAAATCGATGACGTAGCCAAGGAATGTGGTTTGACCAAGCGTACCATTCGGTATTACGAAGAGATCGGTGTTATGCCTTCACCTCAGCGGACGGACGGTGGCACACGATTATACACCCGGGAAGATATCGATTATCTCAAAAAGGTGGTTCGGGCGAAGGAAGTGCTTGGTTTCTCGCTTCAGGAGCTACATACCTATGTGGCAACGGCGGATGCGCTGAACGAACAGCGTTTTGACTACCAACAGACCACTGAGGTGAGAGAACGGATCGAGAAGCTCACCAAGATGGAAACGACGTTGGATGACCAGCTGCAACTGATCGAGCAGAAACTTCAGAGTATTCACGCCGTTCAGAAGGAACTTGAGGAATTACGTGAACGGGTTCAGAACGGCATTCGACGATTAGAAGGGCACGAGAATGACACATAAATGAGCATTTTGCATAAATCCAAAGAGCGTGTACCCGAAGCGAATGCATCGAATTATGCAAAATGCTAAATTAGTATTTCACGATAAGCACCGGGAGATCCGGTGTCATTTGTGCCGTTTTCTTTCCTATATTTCTGAAAATAAAAATGAGTATTTCATTGTTTTTCACAATTTGTTTCACAACATAAATTATGAACCAGGAGGAATTACGTATGAAAAGAGAACCCTCATTACCTGACGAATTGCCGTCATCCCGTGGAGGTCTGTTATCCCAGCCCAGAGCGGTATGGGCAGTAGCCTTCGCCTGTATCATCTCCTTTATGGGTCTGGGATTGGTTGACCCGATTCTGCCTGCGATTGCAGATCAGCTGCATGCTTCCAAAAGCCAGGTATCTTTATTGTTTACAAGTTATAACGCGGTTACCGGGGTAGCCATGCTGATTACAGGTGTTGTATCCAGCCGGATTGGTGTGAAGTGGACACTGCTCAGTGGGATTTTGCTGATCATTGTTTTCTCTTTCCTCGGAGGAACCTCTGACACTGTAGGTGCACTCGTCGGTTACCGTGGTGGTTGGGGACTGGGGAATGCCCTGTTCATCGCAACCGCATTATCCGCAATTGTAGGACTGTCCACTTCGGGGACAGCCAAAGCGATTATTTTATATGAAGCAGCGCTTGGTTTGGGGATTGCCGTTGGTCCATTGCTCGGTGGTGAACTGGGTTCCATCTCATGGCGTGGCCCGTTCTATGGTGTAGCTGTTCTGATGTCGATTGCTTTTATCAGTATCACGTTTATGCTGCCTAAGATGGCCAAACCGAAAACGCGTAGTTCCTTGTCCGATCCGTTCAAAGCTCTGGGTTATCCTTCACTGAAAACATTGGCGATCACGGCCTTCCTGTATAACTTTGGTTTCTTTACCTTGATGGCTTATTCACCTTATGTCATGAATCTGGATGAACACGGACTCGGTTATGTATTCTTCGGTTGGGGTCTGATGCTGGCGATCACGTCTGTCTTTGTAGCACCAAGACTGCAACGTCGATTCGGATCCGTTCCTTCCATGAGCGTTATGCTGACCCTGTTCGCCATTGATTTGCTGGTAATGGCGGTGGGTACGGTAATGGGATCATCCACAACAGTTATTGTGGCCGTTATCGTTGCCGGGATATTCCTCGGGATCAACAACACGTTAATTACAACGGCAGTTATGGAAGCTGCCCCAGTGGAACGTTCTGTGGCCTCGGCTGCATACAGCTTTGTACGGTTCCTTGGAGGTGCGCTGGCACCTTGGCTTGCTGGTAAATTGTCCGAGTGGTTCCTGCCGGAGACACCGTTTTATTTTGGCGCATTGATGGTTCTGATCGGGGTCGTTGTGCTTCTGGTACGCCGCAGACATCTGCGCGATATCGATGCTGCCATTACGCATTAATGAACAGGAGGAATGGAAAATGCTGAAACGAATATTGGTTGCTGTCGATGGGTCGGATCATGCACACAAGGCTTTGGAGCAAGCCGTTGTTCTGGCAGAAAGTCTGAAACAACCGGCTTCCTTGATGATCGTGCACGTTAATCCTTCGATCTCGCTGAATGAGCCCGCACTGGGTGTGGATCTGGAAGCAAGGATCGCAGAAGAAGGACAGCATATTATACAACCTGTTAATGAATTGTTAGCTGCGCGTTCTGTTCATTATGAAACTTTGCTGATTGCTGGTGATCCCGTGAATGAGATCTGCCGTGTAGCGAAGGATAGAGACTGTGATCTCATTGTGATGGGAACGGCCGGGAAAAGCATGCTCGCTGAAATCGTGGTGGGCAGTGTCAGCCACGGCGTCTTGAAACATGCAGGATGTCCGGTAATGACTGTAAAATAGTGGTATGACTTTCTTGTGTTGATGATGCTAAAGTGGTGTATAAATAGGTATGGGATAACGCTGCGTTAAACATGAATGGAGGATACAACAATGAAAAAACAACATCTGTTCATCGGGGGCAAGCCCACCGAATCAGTAGACTATATAGCACTTCAGGCACCGTACTCGAAAGAAACACTGGCAGACGTATCCTCGGCGACAGCTGAGGAAGTTGAAGCAGCGATTGCCGCCGCAGTTCAGGCAGGCAAAGAGATGCGCAGAATGCCTGCCCATCAGCGTGCAGACATCCTTTACAAGCTGTCCACCCTGCTGGAAGAACGGAAGGAAGAAGCAGCACGGATCATTGCGCTGGAGGCAGCAAAGCCGATTACTGCGGCACTCGCCGAGGTTGACCGTACGGTGGAAACGTATCGTTTCGCCGCAGAGGAAGCTAAGCGGCTCACCGGAGAGACGGTTCCTATGGATGCAGCCAAAGGCGGTGAAGGACGCGTAGGCTACACGATGAGGCAGCCTTTGGGTGTTATTGGAGCCATTACGCCGTTTAATTTTCCGATGAACCTGGTGGCTCACAAAGTAGGACCGGCACTGGCAGCAGGCAATACGATTGTGTTGAAACCTGCGGAGCAGACACCGCTGTCCTCGTATTATATTGCCAATTTGCTTCAGGAAGCGGGATTACCGGATGGCGCATTGAATGTAGTGAGTGGTGACGGCAAAACGATTGGTGATGTGCTTGTAGAACATCCTGACGTGGCCCATATTACGTTTACAGGCAGCCCGGCTGTAGGCACCAGTATTCGCAGCAAAGCCGGACTGAAACGCGTCACATTGGAGCTAGGGTCCAATGCAGCTGTCATTATTGACGCGGATGCCAATTTGGACAAGGTGGTACCGAGATGTGTGACCGGAGCTTTTACTTACCAAGGTCAGGTATGTATCTCGCTGCAGCGGATTTATGTGCATAGCGCTATCGCGGATGAGTTCATTCGTCGTTTTGCTGAAGCGGCCCAAAAAGTCGTGGTTGGAGACCCGTTGAATCCAGATACCGTTGTGTCTGCGCTCATCACATCCAAAGATGTACAGCGTACGCTGGATTGGATCGATGAAGCGAAGCAGGCAGGCGCTGAGGTGGAAACAGGCGGCGAAGCCGAGGGAGGCGTATTACGTCCAACCGTGCTTGTTAACGTTCCGCGGGATGCCAAGGTGTCTTGTCAGGAGGTCTTTGCCCCGATCGTTGTGATTAATACGGTGGATTCGGTTGAAGAAGGCATCGAGCAAGTGAATGATTCCATCTACGGGCTTCAGGCGGGTGTGTTTACCAATGATATTCATACTGCATTGCATGCAGCGGACCACATTGAAGCTGGCGGAGTAATGATTAACGATATTCCCACTTTCCGAGTGGATCATATGCCTTATGGTGGTGTGAAGCAGAGCGGGGTGGGACGTGAAGGTGTTAAATATGCTGTAGAGGAAATGACGGAATTGAAGTTTGTCATGTTTAACAAGAATTAAATATCCACTCCTAGGACGAGCGGATATTCGAGATAAAATAGAACAAGATGATCCTGTACCCGAGTTAGGGGTGCGGGATTTTTTTCTTTTCTACATTCAGCCCTTACCGTAAAAAAATACATAGCCTTTCTTTATTAACCCCGGGTTCACATCTGATGAGAAGGGTATAAATACTTATCATACCGCAAATGTACCAATTAGATGCCGTTCATATCACCGAAGCATTGTGTATCCATCCTGAGAAATGAACGGATTACTGGGGTACAGAATTGTTGGAAGTTTTATAATATCTCACTTAAATTTAAATAAAATGCAGTATGAACAAGCCTGAACCTAGGAGTTACAGGCCAGACAGGAGGTGTATTCAAATGGCATATTCCATGGTTGATGTATCCGGGATGTCCGGTGTAAGTCTGAGTGAATTGGGACAGTATGCGGAGACAGGTCTGCTGAATCCAGCCTTCGTTGGTCAAGACGAGGATATCTACTATGAGAAGCCGGAGCTGCTGAGACTACAGCAGATTCTGTTCTGTAAAGAAGTAGGCATGGAGGAGGAGGAGATCGGCCCCATGCTCAGGGATACTCCCCGTGACATGATCCGTATTATGCAGCAGCATCGGCTCGAGATGCTGGAGAAGGCACTTCATCTGCACGGAATGATTCAGACACTGGACAAAACCATCTCCTACTTACGTGGAGAGCAGGAACTGGATGAGTACGAACTGTACGCCGGGTTTTCCAACAAGGGGCGTCACCAGCTTCTAAATGAACCGACCTCTGACCAAGCGTCAAAAAATGACTATTCTGAACGGATGCAGACAGAGGACAGTCAGAAGTACAACGCCAATTCACCGGAGCAATCCACAATGCCTGATGGGCAGGAGATGAAGTCGAAGGAAGATTTTCTCGATTCACAGGCGAAGATTGACCGGATTCACTTGGACTTGCAGGGCGCTATTGAGGATGGGTTAGAACCCGGCTGCTCGGAAGTACAGCAGATTATTGGAAGACACCTGGATTGGATCAAGGATTATTACACCCCAACAGCAGAGATTTACCGGGATTTGGCCAATCTGTACGTCGAGCACAAAAATTTTCGTCAGATGTATGATGGCTACCACCCCAAGCTGGCCGAGTTTTTGCGAGATGGGATGATGATTAAAGCGGAACAGGATTTATCCTAGATGCATAAAGTATCTTGGGCGAGCAGAACATGGGTGTGAAGAAAAATAATCATAACAAAGAGCGCAGATCCTCTAGGAGGAGTGCGCTCTTTGTTATTGCATATCATCGTCAGGCCTATGAACTCTCCATCAGCTTAAGATGGTATTTCAGGCAGTTAGGATAATTCCAGCTGCTCTGTAATCAGGCTTACCGCCTTTTCCAGAAAGACACGGTCTTCATCGTCAAAACGGTTTTTGAGCGGGCTATCGATGTCGAGCACCCCGTACAATTCGCCGTTTTTGATAATTGGGACAACGATTTCACTGTTCGATGCGGCATCACAGGCGATATGGCCTGGAAAGGCATGAACATCTTCAACGACCATCGTACGTCGTTCCGCAGCAGAAGTGCCGCATACACCGCGACCAAGTGGAATACGGATGCAGGCAGGCAGTCCCTGGAATGGACCGAGTACAAGTTCTTTTCCATCATACAGATAGAATCCGACCCAATTGGTGTCGGTCATAAATACATTGAGCAACGCCGCAGCGTTTGCCAGATTGGCAATAGCGCTAGGTTCATCGCGGATCAGAGCACTTAACTGTCCCAGGACGGCGGTTTGCTGCTCGCTTCGTGTTCCTTCATAAGAAACAGCTTGAAACATGTTGAATCACCCTCCCGAGCAAAAATGGTACTTATTTTCAAGATAGTGCAGAGCCTGCGGTTAGTCAAGCGGAGGATTTCGGAAAGGGCAGGTCAGGCATGAATACACCTCCTGTTTCTCATCTTCCTGGGCGGGGTAAATACTTAGCAACCACGGCGGGCTACAACCCGGGAAGGAGCTTGGCTTATGCATGCAGAGGTACAGAATCTTTTTGTACGAATTCATCTTCTATATTTGGCTCAAAATCAGGATTTAACTGTTAGCGACGCATTGCCTCTATTGGAAGAACGGGGGTATCGCGTTGGAGAACGGGAGATCAAGCAGGAGCTTGAGCATCTGACACAGGAAAATTTCCTGACCGCCCATGGAGATCAATGGAGCCTTACCGGGACTGGCATTGAGGAGTTTAAGGAAATCATAGCCGTGTTCGGCCGGGTTAGTGACGAATTGCTGGGGACGGGCAAGAAGACGTCTACAGCCTGAACTTAAATTTGGATAAGGTATCCCGAAATAGGATACAAACTTGAGTTGATCCATACGTACAACAAGACCGGGAGCGGAAGTGGCCCGGTTTTTTGACGTGATAATGATGACTGAACAGTTGCCATTCGGTGCAGGTTATGGTTAGATGGCTATTGAATATGAGGTCTGTGGGATAGATCGGATCGGAGAGTCTTTTCATGTACAAATGCAAAGGGAGAATTCCCGAATTAGAGACAGGGCGGTTGCTTCTGCGCAAAATGCGCCGCCGAGATGCGGCCCAGATGTTCGCTTGCTGGTCAGACCGGGAAGTGACCCGTTATATGAATTTGGCGCCCATGATCGGGACAAGTGAGGCTGCGGATATGATTGGGCTGTTGAACCATATGGCAGGAGAAGAGGAGGCGATTCGCTGGGGTATTGAACTCAAGGAGACGGGCCAGCTCATCGGAAGTTGCGGATATAACACTTGGCAACTTGAAGGCGCATTCCGTGGGGAGATCGGTTATGAACTGGGGCGCGACTACTGGCGTCACGGTTATATGACGGAAGCATTTTCGGTTATGTTACCGTTTGGGTATGAGACGATGGGTCTCAATCGGATTGAAGCGCTGGTTGATCCGCGTAATCTTGCTTCGGGAGAGTTTTTGACGAACCGCGGTTTCACGCGGGAAGGCCTGCTGCGTCAGGTGCAGCATACGTCTACAGGATATAAGGATATGGTGATGTATTCCCTGTTGTACGATGAGTTTTTGCGTAAGAGAGATAAATAAAAGATGAAAAAAATCCGGGGATAACAGCGATCGAAAGGTTGTTCTGGTTCGTAGTGGGCTGTGTAAATCAATGTTCCAATTATATAGAGAATTGAAGAGAGAAGGGTTTGTGTGAATACAACCGGAGGTTTGAACCGCAGTTTCATCCTGGCGGGATTGCTGCTGGCGACTTTTTTGTCTGCAATTGAAGGTACAGTCATTGGTCCGGCAGGGCCAACCATTGTCAGTGAGCTGGGAAGTGTGCAGCTGTTGAGCTGGATTTTCACTGCTTATCTGTTGACGATGGCTGTGAGCACGCCGATTTTCGGCAAAATCAGTGATCTATACGGAAGGAAGCCAGTATTCCTGATTGGCTGTGCCTTATTCTTACTAGGCTCGCTTCTGTGCTGCCTTTCGCAGAACATGGAGCAACTGATTATTTTTCGTGCGATTCAAGGGATTGGTGCAGGTGCGGTTGTGCCTGTTACGTTTACGATTATTGGTGACATCTACCGCCTTGAAGAACGGGGCAAAATACAGGGCTGGATCAGCTCCGTGTGGGGCATTTCATCTCTGGCCGGACCGCTGCTGGGCGGTTATTTCGTAGACAATCTGGGCTGGCAGTGGATCTTTGGATTTAATTTGCCGTTCGGACTGCTGGCGATGTGGTTTGTGTTCCGTTATTTGAAGGAAGAAATGTCTCCGCGTACCGCGAAAATTGACTATATGGGTGCGTTGACCTTTACCGTTGGTATTACAGCATTGCTCTTTGTATTGTCCGCGGGTGGACAGTATTATGCCTGGAGTTCTCCTATTATTGTGGGACTGAGTATCGTAGCTGTTTTGTTTATGATTTTATTTTTTGTGGTGGAAAAAAGAGCCCAGGCCCCAATGGTACCTCTTCATCTATTCCGTATTCGGGACATCCGGGTGGCGAATATCGCCGGACTACTGACCAGTACCCTGATGATTGGCCTAACCAGTTATTTGCCACTATGGGTGCAGGGGGTTCGGGGCGGTAACGCGACTGAATCAGGATTGCTGCTTGCACCGATGTCTGTTGGCTGGCTGATTGGTAGTGTACTTGCTGGCCGTCTGCTAATGAAAATTGGATCACGCTTAACAGCGGTGATTGGATTAACCGGGATTGCCATTGGATCGGGTGGACTCTTCTTGGTCGGTGGAACATCACCCCAAGCCGTACTGTTTATTTTGACCTTTATTTACGGACTCGGCTTCGGATTTGCTTTTACAATATTCACGATCATTTCACAGTCGTCGGTTGGGTATAAAGAACGTGGATCTTCCACGGCCTTACATACCTTTATGCGTACGCTTGGACAAACCATTGGTGCAGCAGCCTTCGGCACATGGTTAAATTACCGAATTTCAACGTTGTCGAGCGAACAGCATCTGGCAGAGGCGGGGATTTCGAATGGGGACCTGAATCAACTGCTTGCTCCGCATACGAATGCCGCTCTGTCGGATGACAAATGGGCGCTACTGCGTAACGTGTTGGAAGGAAGTCTGCATTCCTTGTTTGTCATCATGTTTGTCATTGCCATTATCTCATGGGTGACGACACTGGCCTTGCGCAAACGGCTAATCGTTCCCGAAGATGCAGATACTCCGCCACAAGCACAAGCTTCAGCGAAGTAAACGAAGTGAAAAGAAAATTCATTGGATTAGGGCAGCTGTTTCTTGGCTGCTTTTTTGTTTATTATTTTCTAGAAGGGATTATCTATAATTTACAATAATGGAATGGGAGGCGAGTTAAGATGAGTAAGCAATCGCTGCAATCATTCTGGTTAATATCCTTTTCAATCAAGCTGCTGGCAGTCATTATGACTTGCATTTCGCTCTCAATTGTTGTCGGACTCATGAAATATGTTCCCTTGGCAGAACGAGCGGAACATACATATTACTATCCCTTCTGGTATACATTGATCATAAGCATTCTTATCAACTTGGCTCTTCTTCTGTTTCTGATCCTGCCTTTATCGTTAATTGCGGACAGTGTGCTTGCTTCCCTGAAAATGAACAGATCTATATCCAAGGTAATAAGTACAATCGTAGCTTATTTTCTTCTTGGTGTAGGTAGTGCGCTGTTGTTCTCCATCTTTGTGTACAGAATGCATGCCTTTCAGTATGCTGGCCCTTATCAATACGTAGTAACAACAACGTTTGTTTTTTTACTGTGGCAATCAGGTCTGGGATGGATCTTGAAAAAAATTCGTAAGCAGAAGCAGCAGACCAGCACAGGATAATATAGATATCTCATTTGGAGTAGGGGTGAGGGTGATGTTTCCCAATAATCTGAATTCGTCCAAGGAAGATGAAGCCAAAAGAAAGTACGAAGAGACTCAGAGAGAGATTGAGGGTCACAGCCGCTCAGGTCTGTCCAGTTACATTGTCGATTTGTTGATTGCAGGTGGATTGGTTGTCGCTGTCCTCACGGTGTTGATGTGGATTCTGTACCTTTGATTTGATTAATAAACAAATTCGAATAACCGGTACCGCCTATTAAGGCGAACCGGTTATTTTTAGTTTGAATCAGGTGATATGGGTGGGCCTTAACCGTTTGCGGATAAACGATCCGCACCGAGTGCAAGCCTTTCCAACAGCTCAGAAAGCAATGTCTTATCATCTTCGCTCAGACCGCTGACAGCACGATCTATTTTGTGTGCGTAGCCTGGATAGATCTCATCCATCGTACGCTGGCCTTCTTCGGTCAATTCTACGAAAATGATGCGTCTGTCCTGCGGACAGTGTTTTCGATGTAAAAGTCCCTTTTGCTCCAGCTTGTCAATGACATAAGTGACATTCCCGCTTTGCAGCAGAAGCTGTGCACCGACTTGTTGAATGGGCTGTGCTCCTTTCATATATAACACTTCGAGCACCCCGTAAGCGGTGGGGTTGAAGCCATGCACTTTGCTTCCGGATACAGCGTGTTCATTCACGCTCTTAAATGTCTGGGCCAAGGTGCGGTACAGATGAAGAGAACGTTCGGTTCCGATTTCCTGTAATTCCAGCATACTGATCCCGCCTTTTCAGATTTATTGGAGTTGATGAATTTACATTTGACGATTCAAAGGTTCGCCATATTTCTATTGTAAGCATCTGTTTGCACGAAAAACATGCGATATGTCACAAGATTTGCATTTTTAGCAATTAAAATTTAATCATTTTTCGTATTGTCAGCATTCATGAGATTTGAAAATAAGTACTGAGAAAATCATCCTGAAGGCGCCGCGTCCTCTCCGTCTCTGGCAGGAGGTTGGAACTCCGCCTGCTCTCTATAATAAATTCATATCATGAATGGGTTGAGGGCGGAGGAGAAGAATGATGGCAAATGGATTAACGATGCAGGAACGAAGACCCCTGAAGCACAATCGATCTTTTATCACTTTGATGGCTGCGCAGGCTATCTCCAATCTGGGAGACTGGCTGCACCTGCTTGCGATCCTTACGCTGGTGGGCATTCGCTGGAATGCCACGCCATGGGAGATTACATTCACCACGCTCTGTGCAGCATTGCCTGTCTTACTTACAGGTCCATTTGCAGGGGCACTGGCGGACCGGGTCAATCGCAAGTGGCTGATGATCGGCGCAGACGGTGCGCGAATTGTGATCGTTGGAGGGCTCATTTTTGCGGATCAAATCTGGCATGTGTATGTATTGCTTATTCTCAAGTCTTTATTCGATGTGGTGTTCTCACCGGCCAAGAACGGCAAGCTTAAGGAGATTGTGCCGCAGGAGCAATTGGGGCAGGCGGTGTCCATCAGCTCGGTGATTGAACAGATGTCCAAAATTATCGGTCCGGCTCTTGGCGGGCTGTTGGTTGCCGCTTTTGGGATCACCTGGTGTTTCGTGTTGGATTCCGCGTCCTTTCTGATCTCAGGCATTATTTTGCTATGGATTCCTGGAGCACGAGTGATCCAATCTGTGAATCAGAACGTAGAACAAGTAAGGGAAGAGACAGCAGGTGTTGCTCCAGCAGGTAAAAAAGCTACGTTTATGAAAGATACAATGGAAGGCATCCGCATGCTCGCATCTCTTCCTCATGTGGGTACCTCTTTAGTCCTGCTTGCCTCAGCCCTTCTGTTTCTGCAATTTGCGGATTCCCAGACGGTAGTCCTGTTCAGACAGCTTCCTGGTATTTCAAGTGATCTGCTCGGATGGTGTGTCGCGGCTAGCGGTGTTGGGACGTTAATTGCAGCGATGAGTGTTCAGAAGTGGAAGAAGGCGGGGCATGTAATCAAGATGGGTCTTGGAACATCATTGATGGGTCTTGTCATTGGTGGAGTAGGCATGATCGTAGGAGTATGGCCGCATGCTGGTCTTGGCGCTAATTTACTGCTGATATCGTTATTTGCCTTGGCAGGTGTGGGGGTTGGGTTTGCCATTGTTCCGTTCCAAATTCTACTTCAGGAGCAAACGCCTGAATCTATGACAGGGCGTGTGTTTGGAACGGTTGGCAGCATCATGACGGCCAGTAACATCATGGGTCCGGTGGTAGGTGGATTTCTGGTGACCTCATTCGGAGTTATTCCGGCTTTTATCAGTTCAGGCATTTTGCTGACGTTGCTTGGCGTGATTTATGTAGCGATTCGTAGGCGAAAAAAGAACGATATGGACGGGAGTCTTACAGCAAACTACATGATTACAGGTGAGTGAAACGAGTATGCAAATATGAGATTTTCACTGTAATATAAAGAAGCAGGGGATCCAGATCCCCTGCTTTTTTTCGTTTATTATAAAATAATGCTACCGCACTACTGAATGGTCCTTTAATATAGTTGCGATGCTTTCAAATGAGTGCTTTCCCTCTGCAATATTGACCACGAACTCTACTGCAAATTGACGTTCCATTTGGAGATGGTAACCATTCAACATCAAAAACGATATGGTCACGAGATAAGCTGTCCTTTTGTTCCCATTTTGAAAGCAGTGATTTTTAACTAAAGACTCTAATAAAGCACTAGCTTTATCGAATATAGAAGGATAGGCATCTTCTCCAAACAAAGTTTGTTGGGGGCTATTTACAGCAGAGTCCAACAAAGAATAGTTCTTCACTCCAGCTTGTGCTGTGTCATTCATCCTCTTCAAAAACATCAAAAAAAGCTTCCAGTACTTCAGGTCTCACATTTTCAGGTATTTTCACAGTATGATCCAACTTAAGAACAAAAGCTTAAAATGATCAAACAATTCCTCACGAACTCGATTACAATATCAATAAAGAACCAAACAAGCACCTGACAGGACAGGGAGTGAATGATATGGAAAACGAAGATACAGCCGCACAGGAGTCCATATTGGACGTACATATTACGGAAGCAGGATATGAGGCGGGGCAATCCACGATAAGGAACATCCGATTACACGTGGCGCCGGGGGAACTGGTGGGTATTATCGGACCGAATGGGGCTGGCAAAAGTACTACCATCAAAACATTACTTGGCCTGCTTGAACATGCGAAGTATGAAGTAACCATTGGGGGAGACGGACGTTATGCCTATATCCCGGAACAACCTGTGTTTTACGAATATATGACCCTGTGGGAACATCTCGATCTGGCAGCGGCTGCCTATGAGATGGAGGAAGAGGTCTTTGTCTCCAGGGCGGAGGAGATGTTGGTTCGATTCGGCATGGACCACGTCCGCAATGATCTTCCGACCAGTTTCTCCAAGGGGATGCGGCAGAAAATGATGCTGATGATTGGCTTCCTGTCCTCGCCGGATGTATATATTGTGGACGAGCCTTTCATCGGGCTGGACCCACGCGCAACCAAGGATTTTCTGAAGTTGCTGGACGATGAGCGCCGCCGTGGTGCGGGTGTTCTTATGTCAACGCATGTACTGGATACCGCTGAGCGAATCTGTGATCGGTTTATTCTTATTCATTCCGGGCGCTCTGCTGCCGAAGGAACACTGGACGAAATACGAGCAATCGCAGAATTGCCGGATGCCTCGTTGTTTGATTGTTTTGACACACTGACATCCTAACCGGGAAAGGGGAGAAAGATGGAGACCTCTCGAGCATACACGCCACTTGGTTTATATAGACGCAGACGCAAGGAGCATTTCAATGAACAATTGAAAAACCTGAAACTGGTAGTAGATTGGACGGTATGGGTATACCTCCTTATTCCGGGTGTGCTGTATTTCAGCGGATGGTACGTGACTTTATGGTCCAAACCACTGCCAACATGGGCGACCGGATTAACGCTGCCTACACTGACAGGACTGATCGACGTCATTATGCTTACAGGTGGAATTCTTATATTTGTAGAGGAAGCGGATGTGTTATTCCTGAAGTCGCGGTCGCTGTGGATGCGTACATTGATGAAACAAGGGATCTACCGGGCTTGCTTGCAGCATTTGGGTAAAATGATTGCAATTACGGCGTTGACTTCACCACTATGGTCCCGTGTGTATGACATGTCATTTATCCATATCGCACTAATAGCGATTTGGTTTGGCGCAGTAGCTTCATTCCAGGTCATTGTACTTCATATGACGAAAGTACGTTATACCGGATGGAGACGCTGGATTCGCATGATCCCTTTAGCAGTTGCCATGGGCATTATCATGATTGGGGTAACATCCTGGATGCATGGACACATCTGGACACTGTTTGCAGGTATTGTGGCCGCAATCCTTCTTCTGATTTTGGTTGGCCGATTGAGGCTGGAGATAAAGGGAACCTTTGAGGGCGATGTGCGTGAAGATTTACGAGAAAGGCTAAAGTTCACAGCCCTTTTACTGAGTCGATCTGTAACCAAACCGAAAGCGCTACGCACCCGGACGATCATATTCCGCAAGCAGCGCAAGTTGCTGCGTCATCGAACGATCTCTAATCGGACAGCTGAGACGGCATTCAAAGCATTTTTTCGTAACTCCTCGACCATGAAATTGTACTTGCAGCTTGGCGGCCTTTCGATCGCTGCCGTTGCTTTACCACCTTTCCCGGTCAATGTAATTGTGTGTGGCTTGTTGGTCATCATGTTGAGCGTACTTTTTTATCGTTCCTGGGAGGTATTTGCAACCTCGGAGTACGTTCAGCTTGTATCCTATGATTCCGAGGCGTTAAATCTTGCAGGTGTGACCATGGTACGGATGTTGTTCGTTCCGCTAGGGATTCTAATGGGATTTTCACTGGGAGCAGCCTGGCTAGGCTGGCTGGAAGGTATCGTTACGGCTGCGGCTGTCGTGGCATTTGGGCTGTTTGTCCTGTCTATAACAGGCTGGATTCGTTACATCCGATCCGCTTAGTTGATATTCTTCCTTGTTCAGTAGCATATCAGATGAAGTAACTGACCATGCTATAGGAGACGGGTCTTACGATTTTGAAAGTAAGGGATCGGCTCTCGCAAGGAGGAAAAAATCATGTTGGATGATAGTGAACTTCAGGTACATTTTGCAGACAATGCAGCGTTGCTCGCGGCGCAGGCAACTTTGGAGGAACTGGGGTATAAGCCATACCAGTCAGGACCGCTTGAATTGTACATTCCTACAGATCGACAGGATACGCTATCTGCTGTGGAAATCGTACAGTCACACGGAGGAAGTGCGGTGTTTCTCTCCGAAACAGATGGATTGGATCAGTTTCAGAATATATCCATTCCGGCTCATCTTGTGAATGAAGATTGGAATGAAGGTTATGCGAGCGGAACCCAGGGGGGCAATCCCGAACAGGAGATGTCTAACCGGGATGAAGATCCGACATTCGATGATTCAGTGGATGGTTTCTCGGGCAGTGTGAAGGCGTAAATGCAACAGGGGCAACGATGCTGCTTGCCTTGTTGGTGACAGTGATTCTGGAATGCGTACATTTCAAAAAAACCTCGATACCCCGCCGATAGCGGGATGTCGAGGTTTTTTCATGCTCTTAATAAACTTACGTGATGTGGACCCTAACTCTGTCCATCAACATCCTATGTTCAAGTCATGAGCGAGCGTTTTTATACTCTGCAGCATGCATGCCAGCCGTGTACCCCGTAGAGAAGGCAGCGGTAATATTATAGCCTCCCGTGTAGCCGTGAATATCCAAAACTTCACCGCAAAAGAATAGTCCCGGCAGCAGCTTGGATTCCATTGTTTTGGGGTATATTTCCTTTAAGTGGATTCCCCCACCAGTCACAAAGGCTTCTTTGAGAGAACGAGTTCCGTCTACGCGGAAGGTGAAATCTTTCATTAACCCCACTAATGCACTTAACATGCCTTTGGGGAAATGGTGAAATGTGAGGTCTTCGCTGATCTCTGTACGCTTCATCATCAATGGAATCATGCGCTCAGGAACCCATGTTTTGAGTATGTTTTTGACGGCCTTTCGGGATTCCTGCTCCAGCACCTGCTGAACCTGGGCTTCCAGAGCACCGGGGGACAGATCGGGGAACAGATCAATACTCATCGTGACCTGAGGGTTCCCAGATTTCATTTGCACCTTGCGAATGAACTGGCTGCAACGAAGCGCGATCGGTCCTGATACGCCGAAATGGGTGAAGATCATATCTCCGCGATGGGAGATAACCGATTTGCCTTTGGCATCTAGAACAGATAACCCGACATCCCGCAAGGACAAGCCTTGCAGTTCTTTGGATTGAATCCAGCTCTCGCCAGATACAATCGGTACTTCTGTCGGATACAGCTCTGTAATCGTATGTCCAGCCGCTTCAGCCCAAGGGTAGCCATCCCCGGTTGATCCGGTTTGAGGGACTGATTTACCCCCGGTAGCCATAATAACAGAGCGTGCAAGTACCGTTGTGCCAGAAGCTAGCTTCACGCCCTGCACGTGTTGATCGTTCTGAATTAATTCCTTAACCGGCTGTTTGGTGCGAATCTCTACCCCAAGGGAAACAATTTTACCTACCAACGCATCAACGACCGTTTTGGCTTTATCGGTTACCGGGAACATTCTCCCGTTATCCTCCTCTTTCAGGGCAATACCGAGATTTTCAAAAAACCGCATGATTCCCTGATTGTCCAGATTCTGAAATGAACTATATAAAAAGCGTCCATTGCCCGGAATATGCCGGATTAGTTCATCCGTCTCCTTGGCATTGGTCACATTGCAGCGACCGCCGCCAGAGATCCCGAGTTTACGGCCGAGTTGATCTCCTTTATCCAGCAGAAGCACTGAGGCTCCATGCTCAGCAGCGGCAACACAGGCCATGAGGCCCGCAGATCCACCGCCAATTACAATGACATCATACATGCATTATTACCCTCTTTTTTCATTGATTTTGTCTGTTTTCCGAAAACCCTGTCTACTCCTGCCTGTTTATGAAACAATACAAATGTATTAGCAGTTCTATTATGCAGTCTTAAGGGATATATTGTAATATACTGTCGCCTATGTTTTAATCAGAAATACATGAGGGAATGTGCAGGCAGAGGAGGGAGATGGCATTGTGGTTGCGTTGAAGGACATTCTTTTACAAATACTGCTTGCAGGAACTGCGGTATTCCTGATTCCATTATTGCACTTGGGGCTCTCCAAGCAAGCGGTCGCCAAGGCAGGATATCATAGGATGGTACAGACCAGTTTTGCCGCTACCAGTGTGGTGAGCATGTTGCTATGTCTGCTTTTTGCCCACTATGGGAGTCCGGTGTCAGTTCCCATCTCCTTGGGCATTGTGCCCCTGACGCTAGTCATATTGTATTGCAGGCCTCGCATTGGTCTAACGCTGTCTCTTCTCCAGATACTCTTCTATTTTCTCTTTGCGCATCCCTATAATTTGTACGGATTTCTACTTCAAACGGGCATCCTTCTCTATCCTATTGTATGGTTGTCAGCCAAACGATTCAAGCATTATACACGTTCACGCAAAATGGCAACAATTATCGCCTTAATAACGGCAGAGCTGGTTGTGTCCAGTGTACTGTATATTCCATTGATGGAAAGCCAGCACATATTCTCAATAGTACAGTGGGTATTGCTAGCGCTGGGATATACGATCGGTGCAGTTATTGCTGGAAGTCTTAGTATGCTCTGGATTGAACAGATGCAACATCACCGGGGGCTAGAGCAACATTTGTCCGAAGTTCATCATAGATACATAGCCGAAACGGAAAAGCTTAACCAAATTCTGAATGCCGTTCCTTTGTCCATCGCAACCGTAGATAAGGAAGGGACCGTGCAGTTCGTCAATGATACGATGGAGCAAACGGCGCGGGATCAACTGCCTTGCACAACCACACCAGATTTGATTGGGCAACCAGCGAGTCAGTTTGTCGAACAAGCCCAGGCAGACAAGATGGAGAGCAGTATTCGTAAAGCCATTGTTCATGGAGAAGTGAGTGGGCTAACAGTGCGTTACGGTTCAAACGTGTTCCAATCCCGGACGGTTCCCATATACGCGTATTCAGCAGAACTGCCAAGAGAGGCTACCGGAGCCATGTTGATCATTCAGGATATTACTGAGCTTGAAATGCTGCGGAGCGAGCTCGATAATGTGGATCGCCTCAGTCTTGTCGGCCAAATGGCTGCAAGTATTACCCATGAAGTAAGGAATCCGATGGCGGTTGTGCGTGGTTTTCTTCAATTAATGCAGGAAAAGAGTCCAGAGTCCCTGGATCACTATTACCGGATCGTTCTGGAAGAGCTTGATCGGGCGAATAGCATTATTAATGATTTTCTGTCATTGGCTCAGAATCGAATTGCCGAGAAAGAAGAATCCCAGCTGCATGATATCATCCATGAACTAAGTCCTTTGTTATGGGCGGATGCAAATTTGCGAGGTCAGAGTATTGAATTTATGCTGGCTCACAATGTGCCGAAGCTGCATCTGAATTCAAAGGAAATCAAACAAGTGGTACTTAATCTGGCTCGTAACGGGATGGAAGCCATGAATGAAAAAGGGGTACTTACACTTGAGACCCGGTTGGTGGATGACACCGTGGAGCTGTGTGTGCGAGATACAGGCCCAGGAATACCTAGAGTGAAGCAGGAGAAGCTGTTCGAACCTTTTTTTACGACCAAGGCCAAAGGAACCGGACTGGGATTATCCATGTGTCTGAGTATTGTTGAACGGCATAACGGAACCATTACCGTCGAATCGGAGGAAGGGCAGGGTACAACTTTCAAGGTTGCATTTCAACGCTGAACTTTAAGCATGTTTTGCCAAGGAATGAGACATAATATTGAAGGAGAAGCCTTTCCGCAGGCGGTGTTTGAACCTTGCTTTCATTGATTAGGGATGTATAATAGGAATAGCACAAAAGCATTTAATTTTTTAAATAATAGAACTCACATGTTTAAGGAGTGAAACCGAATGTCTATGTCATTTGATCAATACATGAAAGATATGGTTCAACCGATGCGGGATGATCTGACTCGTTTGGGAATTCAGGAGTTGCGTACTCCAGAAGAAGTTGAAGCAAGTTTGCCGGATGCCAAAGGAACCGCTCTGGTTGTCATTAACTCGGTTTGCGGATGTGCCGCAGGTCAATGCCGTCCAGGTGTATCCCAAGCACTTCAACATGATATTACACCAGACCACCTGTACACAGTATTTGCTGGTCAGGACAAAGAAGCTACAGCAAAAGCACGTGAATACTTTGCACCGTATCCTCCATCTTCACCTTCCATCGCTCTGATGAAAGACGGAGAACTCGTTCACTTTATTGAGCGTCATCAAGTGGAAGATCGTTCTGCGGAGGAAATTGCGGCTGAACTCACAAGTGTGTTTGACCGTTACTGCCGTTAATTAGCTCAAGCAACGCCCCGCCTTTCGGATGACCGATGCCGGGGCGTTTCATTTTGAGCGAATAGGGTTATTGAACCATTCGAACCTTTCAAAATGGACATCAAATTTCATTAATTTAGAAACGGGGTGTGTGAACGATGAGTTTGCAACAACAGATCATCGCTGAATTGAAGGTTAAACCAAGCATTAATGAAGAAGAGGAAGTGCGCAAGCGCGTGGACTTTCTCAAAACCTATGTGAAAAATGCCAATTCCAAAGGGTTGCTTATTGCAATCAGTGGCGGGATTGACAGCGCTGTAGCTACGGCACTTTGCAAAAAAGCAACGGACGAGCTTACAGCTGAAGAGAATAAGGAATACAAAACGCTGGGTGTATTCCAGCCTTACGGTGAGCAATCGGACATTGACCATAGCTATGCTGTAGCAAAAGCCTACGACCTGAAGCACGTTGTGGAAACCAACATTGAAGATGCAGTGAACGAAATCGCACTCGAAGTGGAACAAGGTTTCAAATCCATGGGTAGCCCGCGTCATATGACTCACCAAGGCAAAGGGAACGTGAAAGCGAGAACCCGTATGGTGATGCAATATGCTCTGTCCTTTGAGGAAAACCTGTTGGTTGTCGGAACAGACCATGCTTCTGAAGCCATTACGGGCTTCTACACCAAATGGGGTGACGGCGCCGTGGATATTACACCACTGAGCAGCCTGAACAAACGTCAAGTGCGTCAGCTGGCTGCGTATTTGAACGTGCCACAGGCCATTTTGGACAAGGCTCCATCAGCAGGACTCTGGGAAGGCCAGACCGATGAAGATGAACTGGGCATTTCGTATGAAGCGAACAGTGACTATCTGGAAGGCAAACAAATTGATCCGGCTGCACAGGAACGTCTTGAAGCATTCTACACACGTACCCATCACAAACGTAATGCCATTCCTGGCATCTAATATGGATTGCAAGCATGCCATGATCTGATATGGGCAATGCAAGTATCTGAACAGCAAAGAGTCACTGCATAAGGCAGCGACTCTTTTTGTTATGCAAGATTAGTTAATCCAAGTTGCGATCTGGCGAAGTGTTTCGGCGATCGCCTGCTCAAGCTGCTTCGTCGATTCCTTGAATGGATGCACAGTATTAAAAGTATGATTACCGCCGGGAATCTGGTGCCACGGGATATCCGGGCGAGCCTGAACCAGTGCGGCCGAGCCGTCACGCAGCCGTGTGCCGTCCTCTGTTCCCTGAATAAGTGCCACACGCAGAGGGGAAGAAGCCAAACGATCAATGATGGCGTAACGCTCCTTATGCACGTCCAAGTCTTCCAGAATGGACACGTCCAGAGGCATCTGCTGGCCAGTTCGCCCGTTCGTGACATGGCTGCGGCCCTGTGTGCGCATTTCTTCTTTTTGCTCAGGGGTAAAGAGATCCAAGTTGGTTACACCGTTCCAGGAGAGTACACCTGCAATCTGTTCGGGATGATCCAGCGCGTACACGAGGCTTACGCCTGCACCGCGGCTATGTCCAAGTAGAAATACCGGCAGTCCGTGGAGTTCTGGCTGTGTGGACACATAATCAAGCAGTGTTGCCAAGTCGGCAAGCTCCCGGCTGTACGTATTGACTGCAAACTTTTCAAGTTCAGAAAATTGCTCTAGATCTTCTCCAACTCCGTTGTGAGAGAAATTGAAGGTCAGGACGTGATAGTTCTCGCTTAGCTGGGATGCAGTGTAGGGGAACATGCCCCAGTCTTTGAAGCCTTTGTAACCGTGAGCTAGGATAATGATTCCTTGAGCGGGTTGCCGTGCAGTGAATATATTTCCGCGAATGACGGCATCTTCGCCTGCAGGCAGTTCAAATGCTGTGGACATATCTTATTCCTCCTAAAGTTTCTTCTATTCCCGATTCATATTTTAACATAAATGGTAATGTGGACGAAGGTACTCGCATCCATGCGCGCCTCCTGCTACAATAGAATACGTGTTCGGATAAGTTACGGATCAGATGACCGAATGGAGATCGTTTACAGCATAAAAGGTTAAGCGGGTGAAGCGTTAATGATATATGGCATTGGAAATGACGTACTGGAGATTGGGCGTATGCGCAGGCTGTTGTCAGGTCAACACGCCGAAGCGTTTATGAAGCGGATTTTAACGCATGCAGAGCAGGAGATTGCGGAGCATCGGGGAAAACGGATGGTGGAGTTTGTATCTGGTCGATTTGCAGCGAAGGAAGCTGTGTCCAAGGCATTTGGCTGCGGCATTGGAAGCATGATGAGTTTTACCGACATTGAAGTGCTGCCTGATGCGAAAGGACGTCCCGTTGCCACACTGTCTGATGAAGCGTGGGAACGACTGCAACTGCCATACGGCAAGCAGTATGATATTCACTTGAGTATTACTCACCAGACGGAGCTGGCTGCGGCCTTTGCTATTGTAGAGCAGATGGGGGAGACGTTGCCTGAATCTGAACAGTAACAATGTGGGAGAACGTGTGAAGAACGTAAGCATGGTAACAGGAGAGGACGGGAATATGGGTTTATTGGAACAGAAACGACATTTCAGTGTGAATTTGCTGGATTGGTATATGGTCAACAGACGGGATTTGCCGTGGCGTCGCCACAACAATCCTTATTTCACGTGGGTATCGGAAATTATGCTGCAACAGACTCGGGTGGATACGGTGATCCCGTATTTCAACCGTTTTATTGGGAATTTTCCGACTGTACAGGCTTTGGCTGAAGCACCGGAAGAAGAGGTCTTGAAAAATTGGGAGGGGCTCGGATATTATTCGCGTGCCCGCAATCTTCAAGCAGCTGCCAGACAAGTCATGGAGCTGCACGGTGGGGAGATGCCACAGGACAAGCAGGCAGTCTTTGCGTTAAAAGGGGTGGGCCCGTATACAGCCGGGGCCATTCTCAGCATTGCCTTCAACCAGCCGCAGCCAGCGGTGGATGGCAATGTGATGCGGGTCCTGTCCCGATACTTCCTCATTGATGAGGACATTATGAAGGGCAGCACCCGGGTGTTGATGGAAGAGCTCGCGGGAGAGCTCATTCCAGAAGGGCGTGCGCGTGATTTCAATCAGGCGCTGATGGAACTTGGCGCACTGGTGTGCACGCCCAAAGCGCCGCACTGCCTGACTTGCCCGGTCATGGAGCAATGTTCCGGCCGCATCGCCGGACGGGAGCTCACGCTGCCGGTCAAGACCAAGGCGAAGCCGCCGCGCCCTGAGCAGCGGCTGGTCGCCATTGTGGAGGGCCGCGGTGCTCATCGCGGCCGTGTGCTTGTGCGCCAGCGCCCAGCGACGGGCCTATTGGCCCGCATGTGGGAGCTGCCGCATGTGCTGGCGGCGCCCGCCGCAGCCGGCAAGGCGGCGGGGCCGCTGGCAGATGAGCCGGCCATGGCTTTGCTGGCCGGCAGTCTTTGGGCGGAAGGCTTCGCTGCCCGCCCGGAAGGGCTGGCTACCCATGCGGAGCATGTGTTCAGCCACATTGTCTGGAGCCTGCAGGTGTACAAATGCACCGAGCAGGACCAGAGTAACGAGCTTCCGCTGATCGCCGCGGAAGCCAGAGCCGCCTACGACGCACAGGCGGCAACAAGGGAGGGCACAGCCGCATCATCAGCTGTGTCACCTGAGTCAGCCACATCGCCATCGGAGCCGGGCACTCCTCATGCACAGAACATCTCAACATCGCTTAACGATGGAGAGCTGCTCGCACCATCTGACGTTAGTGACCAGGAGCTGAGCACACTGACAGGTAAGGGTGATGGCTTGACCTATCGCTGGATTGGTCCAGAAGATATGGCCAAGATGGCATTCCCGAACATATTCCTGAAGCTGATCAGCAGTTATTTTGCAGGGGCATATGACGATGTTAATGAATAGTGAAACTACTCCATACTAACCGTCTTTGAATGAGGATACTTGCTCTAAGGACTAAGGATTCTTAACTTAAAGCTCGTAAAGCTCGTAGCAGTAGAAGGATTACTCATAACGAAGTGCAGCAAGCAAAACAAACAAAAAAAAGCCTGATTCGGTCGTGTTGACCAAATCAGGCTCTTCTATTATGCCAGCAGTCTTATTTCGCTGCAGCGTAACGTTTGTTTACTTCGTCCCAGTTGATTACATTCCAGAAAGCACCGATGTAGTCAGGGCGTTTGTTTTGATATTTCAGGTAGTAAGCGTGCTCCCATACATCCAGACCCAGAACCGGAGTCAGACCTTCGAAGAGGGGGCTGTCTTGGTTAGGTGTGCTAGTGATGGACAATTTGCCATCTTTACCAACTACGAGCCAAGCCCAACCGGAACCGAAACGAGTTGTAGCTGCTTTTGCAAAATCTTCTTTGAATTTGTCAAAGCCACCCAGTTCGCTATCGATTGCTGCTGCGATGTCTCCAGTAGGAGCGCCGCCGCCGTTAGGTCCGATGATTTCCCAGAACAGGCTGTGGTTAGCATGTCCACCACCATTGTTGCGAACGGCTGTGCGGATACCTTCAGGTACGCTGTCAAGGTTAGCAATCAGATCTTCCAAGCTTTTACCTTGCAGTTCAGGAGCGCTTTCCAGAGCTGCGTTCAAGTTCGTTACGTAAGTATTGTGATGGCGATCGTGGTGAATTTCCATCGTTTGCGCATCAATATGTGGTTCCAGTGCGTCGTTAGCGTAAGGAAGTGCTGGTAATTGAAAAGTCATAGTGAAATACCTCCTGAGATTTTTGAATTTTTGTTACGGTCAGCATTTTGCATAATTCAATTCGAATCGCTTCCGGGACAAGTTCTAGACGAATAGGATCACTTCGATCTATATCTTGCTGAGTGAAAGTCGCTCACAGGATTTATGCAAATTGCCACAGGTACCTATGTAATAATACCCTTGTCACTAATATTAAACCGCATTCGGGCTAATTAAGCAACATTTTTGTTTATTAAGTCCCCCCAGATGTTAATCCATTCATGGGTCAGAGATAACAAACATATTTTACCCATTATGAAACTATTTATGTGATTTTAGGTGTTTAAATAGAGGGAAAGTTTAATATTCGGATGTAAACGGTTACAATTAAGCGCTTTCAAAAGAAAATGCGTGTTTTATGGCGTAAAGTATGGTTTAATTGACGAAGAAGCGGTATTTTCTCGTTTTTTGTCATTATATGAACATTGGGTTTTTGGTAAAAAGGGGAGCCCCTTTTTGTAAAACCTCATCTAAGCTAACGAAAAGGGAGATTTAAGACATGCACGTTCGTTCCTTTCAGTTGAGTGATGCAAGCCAGATGACAGAGCTTCTCCAGGTTGCACTATCGGAAGAGTGTTATGAGAACACGATGGGCCCGTTTGCCCGTCAATTGTCATGGGATTCTGACCTGATCATGGTTGCGGAAGAAGAGGGAGACCTCGTCGGCGCTTTGATCGGTACGATTGACCACAACCAGGGATGCATCTATCGTATTGCGGTCCATCCAGACTATCGTCGCCGCGGAGTCGGCAAAAAACTTGTCGAGGCCATGGAACAAAGGTTCCAGCAGCGTAAAGTCAGTCAAATATGGGTGGCGGGTGATGAGCACAACAAAGTAGCCATGCCTCTTTATGAAGCAATGGGTTACGGTGCCAATCAGATTATGAGCGCTTTCCAGAAACTTAGTATCTTGTCCAAAGCTTAGTTTGCATGGTTAAAAAGAAATATAACAGATTTTCATTTCATATTAGGCGTATCTTTCAACGTGTAACAACGTGAGGGATATGCCTTTCTATTTATATGGGTGCTATTCACCGATTATTCCCCTTTTTTCGCCACTTCTGCACGCCTTTATATTTAAGTAAATCCCTATTTTAACTGTTTTAATCACGTTGTTATTCACCCTTCAAGTTGTGTTGGGGCTCATAACCAATTGTTTCACCCTTGCAAATGAAGTAGAATTAAAAGGATTATGATCACTCGATTTTGGTAATATCAGAACATATAAACGCGGAACGTCAGCTTCCTGATTTTTTTAAGAAAAACGTTCACTATATACAATCTGTCTTCCTTGAAAGTATGTCGATCGACGTTTTTTTCACAAAATGGATAAACGAGGTGTCTCTTTGAACTCCAATAATCTTTCAACGGAGCATGTAGCTTCCAAGGAACGAAATGGTCCGGGAGTGCCTGATCCACCGGGGAAATCCTGGGTTGCAGAGCTTTGGGACTGGGTGAAAACGATAGTGATTGCTTTTGTAATCATGATGCTGTTGAACCTGTTTGTATTTAATCTTTCGATGGTCAAAGGTCAATCGATGCAGCCGACGCTGGTTGAGCGGGATCGTCTGTTTGTAAATAAAATTGTATATGATTTTGGGACACCGTCCCGATCAGATGTTATTGTGCTTCGTGATCCAAGCGAAGGTGTGGAGAAAAAAGATTTTCTGGTCAAACGGATTGTCGGGCTTCCCGGTGATACGGTTGAAGTACGGGATCATCATCTGTTCGTGAATGGGGAGCAGCAAGCGGAAACGTACACGGATACGGAGGTTCAGGACCCTGATTTTGGACCGATTACGCTGGAAGCGGATCATTACTTTGTGATGGGAGATAACCGTCATGAAGGCAAGAGCAAGGATAGCCGTATGTTTGGCAGCATTACATCCAGTGAAATTGTAGGCAGGGCGGAGTTTATTTTTTGGCCGTTCTCGGAAATTAAAAAACTGTAAAATGTTAGCAGGACAAGGACAACAACTTCACGCTGCATTTTGCGTTAAACGATATAGACTCGGTTTCTTTCTAGCTCCGGTATGTCCGACTTGTATATCGAAATCAGCGCCTGTCCTCCCACCTGAGGCGGGCGTTCACTATTTACGGAATTAGCGTGGAAGAAGAGAGGGAATAGATATGACGAGTGTACAGACCGGAGCAGCAAAGGCAGCAGCTGTATGGGAGAAGTTAAAACAAGAGATTAAGGCAGCTGCTCCCGAGATGGGTATTGATGATATAGGATTCGCTTCGGCAGAACCATTCGTGACCTTGAAATCCATTCTGGAACAACATCGGGCGAAAGGATTCGAGTCCGGATTTGAGGAGCCTGATATTGAGAAAAGGGTGCGTCCCGAACTAAAAGATGGAGAGCCTGCTTCGCTCATTGCTATTGCTGTTGCTTATCCATCGAAGATGGTCAATCCGCCGAAGTCCGAGCCGGGTGCATACCGTGGTATTCTGGCTCGTTCCGCCTGGGGGCAGGATTATCACCAAGTCCTGCGTGCAGCGATGGACAAGCTGGTTAACTTTATACGTGAACGCGTACCTGAAGCCATGATCGAAAGTATGGTAGATACGGGGGCGTTGGTGGACCGTGCTGTTTCCCAGCGTGCGGGGATTGGATTCAGTGCCAAGAACTGTGCCATTATATCGCCCAAATTCGGTTCATGGATCTTTCTCGGCGAACTGGTCACGAATATTCCGTTTCAGCCAGATAACCCGGTGACCGAGGATTGTGGTGAATGTACGAAGTGTATTGATGCCTGTCCAACAGGAGCATTGGTGGGACCGGGACAACTGAATGCACAGCGCTGCATTTCGTTTGTGACCCAGACGAAAGGCTTCGTGGATGAAGAGTTTATGCTGAAAATTGGCAACCGTCTGTACGGTTGTGATACCTGTCAGATTGTCTGTCCGAAGAATCGGGGTAAAAACTGGGACCACCATCCCGAGTTTCATCCTGATCCGGAGATTGTAAAACCTTTGCTGATACCGCTGCTTGACATCGGTAACCGTGAATTCAAAGAGCGCTTTGGCCAAAGTTCCGCCGCTTGGCGGGGCAAGAAGCCAATCCAGCGCAACGCCGTAATTGCCCTGGGCAATTTCAAAGACAAAACCGCTGTACCGAAACTAACGGAGGTACTGAAGCGTGATCCGCGTCCCGAGCTGCGGGGAACTGCAGCTTGGGCGCTGAGCAGAATTGGAGGAGAAGACGCAATGAGAGCCATTGGGGAAGCTGCCGCTAACGAACAAGATGGGAACGTGCTAAGCATGCTGCAGAAGGCCAAGGAACGACTGAGTTCGTCCGAGACCTTACCCGATAAGCCTCAGGCAGAGCCAAAGAGCAACGATAAGCCTGAGGATCAGAAGGAACAGAATAAGACACCCGAACAGGAAAGCGAGCAGACGATAGAGCCTGCCAAACCAGAAGCTGCAGCATGGAAACCATCAGCCGTAACAGGCCTGCATGGTACGCCGGTATATTACGATGAGGTACTGACACCGATCGGTACACTAACGCTCTGTGCCACGGATAAGGGCCTGTGTCACATTGATTTCGGTGCATTCCATGTGCGCGAGGCGCATCTGCAACAATGGGCCCGTACATGGATTGGCGAATATCGATATGAGAAAAATGAAGAGAAGCTGAGTGAAGCTGCACAGCAGTTGAAGCAGTATTTTGCAGGAGAACGAAAAGCGTTTGAACTGAAGCTGGATTTGTTTGGAACACCATTCCAGCTACAAGTATGGCAAGTCCTGTCCGATATATCTTATGGAGAGGCCTCAACACACCAACAGGTTGCGGAAATCATCGGTAGGCCCAAAGCTGTTCGAGCAGTTCTGGATGCCATTAGTAAAAATCCGATTCCGATTATTATTCCCTGTCACCGCATCAGCGGTAAAGATGGAACCCTGGTGGGTTATGTAGGCGGGCTGCAAACCAAAGAGCAATTGCTCACATTGGAGCAGCAATCGTAAGAGCGGGGGACGTTCATGAAGTATGTTAACGTGGAGAGCGTGGAAGCGGGAGAGTTTCTGGGCAAAACAGTATATTCCGGTAACGGTACGGTATTGCTGTCTGCCGGAGTCCAACTCACCGTATTTATGGTTAATACGCTGAAGCGTATTGGCGTGACCATGCTATACATCCAGGATGAAGCTTATAAAGATGTGGATACAGAAGACATTCTGGATGAAGCCACGAAAAAGGCAGTTATTAATGAAATGAGTGTAACGCTTGAATCTATCCGTTCCGGGAAGGACTGGAGCCCGAAGAAGGTCGCCATCAGCATCGATAAATTGTTGAACGATGTTCTGAATGGGCGTGAACTGCTTGTCCAGCTCACAGATATTCGGACCAAAGATAACGCACAGTATGTTCACGCCATGAATGTATGTTTGCTGTCTTCTGTCATTGGTCTGAATCTGGGGCTTAACTATGTGCAGCTCAAGGATCTAGCCGTCGGAGCTCTATTGCATGACATCGGTAAAGTGGGGGAGCCACCCGGCAGCGGTTCAGCAGCGAATTCCTCCCTGCATCACACGTGGAGAGGGTTCGAGTTGATCAAGTCCAAACGGGAGTTCAATCTGCTTGTGGCACATACAGCTCTGCAGCATCATGAGCATGTGGATGGAACGGGACAGCCGAGAGGTATCAAGGGAAAAGACATTCATCTGTTCGCCAGAATCGTCAGTGCAGCTAACACGTATGATAATCTGATCAATGGCCTTTCGGGTCGAAGGTTGCTGCCGCATGAAGCCTGTGAAGAGATGATGGCGATGTCTGGCACGAAGCTGGATCGTGACATTTTGATAGAATTCAACCGGAGTGTATCCGTTTATCCGAATGGAACAGCAGTTCGATTGTCTACCAGAGAGACCGGAGTCATTGTGCGTCAGCACCGGGGTTTGCCCGGTAGGCCGGTCATTCGGGTGGCACGTGGCAGTACACGTTATGATCTGGATGTGATTGAAGTGGATCTGGCTCAGCATACAACCGTTTTCATAGAGGCGGTACTGATGTAACTTATACGGATGTTCCTGAGAGATTTATTGAATGTTTTCGATCTGTTTTCTGGATGTTAAATTCAGCAGATAGCTGGAAAATCCGTTTGCTCAAGGCGTGCGGAAATGCTATGATAACTTTCAGGAAATCCGGTGCGTGTCATGTTTGCATTGTGAGCGTATAACATCATGTGCTGACACGGATCATCAGGCTTTTTAGATTGCATACAGAGGTGTCTAAGAGATGGCAATAGCAATACCGATTATTACATTGATTGTTGGTCTGGTCGGAGGATTTTTCATTGGGGTATACTACTTGCGGAAGCAGCTTGAGAAAATGCAAAGCGATCCCGACATGCTCCAGAAGATGGCGAAGCAAATGGGTTATAACCTGAATGGCAAGCAGATGCAGCGCGCCCAGCAGATGATGAAGAACCAGCAGCCTGGCACTAAGATGCCTCAGCCGCAACAACATCCTGCGCGTAAAAACTCGGGCCGCCGAAAATAATAGCTGTGAGTGAGCATTTTGCATAATGCAGGAGTGAATAGCTACTTACAGCATGTGGTTCGAAAGGAGGCGTTCGGCAGTGGCTGGCGTTAAAGATTATTTGAATTCAAAAGTATCCGACAATCGGGAGAAGATCGAGTATCACATTGAGCAGATCTTGCAATTGATCGGTGAGGATAGTACGCGGGAAGGGCTGCTTGAAACGCCTGCACGCGTAACCCGGATGTATGAAGAGATTTTTGGCGGGTATGAAGTGGATCCGCGCGATGTACTTGGAGTGACGTTTGACGAGAATCATGAAGAACTGGTCATTGTGAAGGACATTGTCTATTACAGCCAGTGTGAACACCATATGGCGCCTTTCTTCGGCAAGGTGCACATTGGATATGTACCGAGTGGCAAGATTGTGGGATTGAGCAAAATGGCCCGTCTGGTGGAGGCAGTTACCCGCCGCCTGCAAGTCCAAGAGCGCATTACCTCACAGATTGCCGATATTCTGACTGAAGCAGTAGAGCCGAACGGTGTCATGGTTGTCGTGGAAGGCGAGCACTTGTGCATGTGTTCCCGCGGCGTGAAGAAGCCGGGCAGCAAGACGGTAACGTCTGCGGTACGTGGTTCTTTCCGTGACAATCCGGCACAGCGTGCCGAGTTCCTGTCGCTGATGAAAGATTAAGATCGGCTCATTCCACTCGTTGGACAAGCCAGAAGCATTGGATCCTTTGGCACCATCATGTTGTTTCCATTCGGCAATTTGCTGGATCTGAAATGGCAGTATAGATGCTTGTGCCAATGGAAGCTTTCATAAATAAGCCGTGTTCCCTGGGGAACCGGCTTATTTATATATTACTTTTGCATTCATGGGGATACATAAGGATTACGTAATTATTTCAATTCATCCAGATTAGTTTAGTCGGAGGCTATCTTATATGAGTGTACCGTCCAATTCAGATCAACCCGGATCGCCGGGAGCAAAGCAGCAGATGCAGCTGGATCATTCATTGCGTCTACAGATTTGGGAGACACCGCTGCTGCGGCACGGGAGCAGTGTGCTTGAAGCATTTGCTTGGGAAGAAGTCATGTGCCGCCGGGTGGGAGAAGGTCAGTTGCCTGTTGCTCACATTTGGCGGCATCCAGATGCCTTTGTAGCGGGGCTGCGGGATCGGAGGCTGCCTCAGGCGGTAGAAGCGATGGAACGCATTAGAAGCCAGGGAACGGCGGTCTGTGTTCGTCCATCCGGTGGTGCAGCAGTTCCTCTGAATCCAGGGGTGGTTAACGTGTCATTAATTCTGCCGAACCCTGGGCGCGCTATCAATATTCACGATGATTTTCGGGAGATGGCCTCACTGATTGCTGAATCGCTAACACCGTGGTCGAGTCAGGCACGTACGGGGGAGATCGAAGGCGCCTTCTGTCCTGGGGATTATGATGTCAGTGTGGGTGGACTGAAATTCTGTGGTATTGCCCAGCGCAGACAGGCCAAGGCTTATATCATTACGGCCTTTATCATCGTGGAAGGACAAGGGGACCAATTGGCAGCAGACGTGCGTAAGTTCTATCAGGATGCAGCAGACGGTGCCAGCGAAGGCTATCCGGATGTTCGGCCCGGAACGATGGCGAGTTTGCAGGAACTGGCAGGTGTCCCTTCTGCTGCGGCGTATACAGCTTCGCTGGTACGTACACTGCGTCAGCGTTTTCCCCTGGCGGAGACGAGCCGTGTGTTGACCGTGGATCGGGAAGCCGTTAGACGGACGGCTGAGCAGATGAAACTGCGTTACGATTAGGTTCAGAAGCTTGGACTTGGAATTGGGTAATAGAGATGATATGATGTGATTTCGGAAGGAGAGTGTCTACATGGAAACTTTAAGATATACGTACTTATATGAGGTCATTTCTACAGGCGAAAAGTCTGAATTTAGCCAAATGGCTACAAGCAAGGAAGAAGCAGCTGCCCTGATCGTTGCACGTATCGCTGATCTTGAATTTACAGGTGAAGAAGATATCAAGCTGGGCGATCTGATCGCCATTAGCAAACAGGTTGGCGACAACTATGTTGCCTGTGAAGGCTGCGCGTCTTAAGGTAAACGCTCTGCACAGTGGTTCTCAAATGATAAGCAAGTCTCTAGTATAGAGGCTTGCTTTTTTTGTATCTGCATTTGGATTATTCGATTCAGGCGCGCCCCGCTGAACAACAAATTGCACGGGAAGAAACATGCTTAATTGAAAGTGGTTTTGCGAAAATGCGAGAAAAGGCATATTTTCACGAAAAATGACGATAAATGTTCAGAATCCGTTCAGAGCTGATAGTTATAATCTTCCTACAACAGAAAGAGAAGGGAAGATTCGAACATGCGAAAAAAGGATCACCAGAAGCGCGCCAGGCTCCTGAGACGAATAGGGGTCGTGATATTATCGTTCCTTATGGTCTTCGGTATGCTGCCAGTTGTGTTTCAACAAGGCGTCGTTCAGGCCAAGAGTTGCTATGAAATAACGGAAACGGATTCTGATGATGTTGAATGGAAGCTCATTAGTACGCCTGAAGAGCTCTATTGCGTAAGAGGAGACTTAAACGGTAATTACAAGCTGAAGAATGATATTTCTGAAGCAGCCATGAGCACGTTTTTGAACGGAGGATCTTGGACTCCAATTGCTGACATGATAGAAGATGAGCTTATGCCTTTTACAGGCAGGTTCGATGGGAATGGTTATTCAATTTCTGGTTTGAGAACAACAGATGATACCCAGAAATCTGTGGGGTTATTCTACGGATTACAAAGTGCTGAGGTTAAAAATCTTATATTAAATAATGTATCCTTTACAGGTGATGCGATGGTAGGTGGGCTTGCAGGAGAAATTAGAGAGTCACGCATTGAAGGCGTGCATATCAGCGGAAATATACGAGGGAATATAAGAGTAGGGGGCATCTCAGGATACTCGGACGAAAGTGAGTACCTGAATAATAGCACTAGTGTCACGGTAAGTGGCTTAGATGAGTATGGCGAATCCTTCGGTGGGCTTTTGGGTGAAAGCAATAAAGGCACAATCGTTGGAAATGCTGCAGAAGGCACAGTGAGTGGTTATGATTCTATAGGTGGACTGATCGGAGAGTCGAATGATAACTTCATTCAACAAAGCTACGCTTCAGGACAGGTGACGGGTAACTACCAGGTAGGCGGATTGATTGGCCAGCTTAATTATGAGTCTAGCCATACTATTGCGGATAACTATGTGATTGGTTCAGTCAGATCTGATGCTACAGGGAATAATGATTTTTCTGCTGAAGCCATTGGCGGACTGATTGGTGAAGTGAATAAAGTACGTCGCTCGAGTAACACCTCTCAAATAAATGTACTTAATAATTATGTGGCGGCATCTGTAAACGTTATGTCTGATAATTCATCATCACCTATTGATGATCAGACAATAGGGTCAGTCATTGGTAATCTGAATGATCCAGAGAATCAAGTTATCTTTACTAATAACTACTATGATTTAGCCAAGAGTAGTACGAACCAGCAGAATGGTTTTAATTATGCAACGGGTCTTACTACCGAACAGATGAAACAACAATCTAATTTCAGTGGATGGGATTTCGATGGAGTTTGGACAACTCGTAACAGGATCAACGATGGGTATCCGATATTACGTTCATCCAAGCTTATGACTGCACCGACTCCACCACTGCCTGATCGGACAATAGATTATTTGTATCCATATCCTACAAACGGAACAATTACTCAGTCCACATCTAAAGTTATAGTGAAGCTTAATGAAGCTGGTAGATTTTATTTTGACAATCGAACGTATGATGAAGAAAATGCGGGACAGTCGGATGAAGATACTAAATTACATGCCTTGGCTAATCTATCTTATGTTGATCTAGAAGCTAATGAAGAAAGATCGTTCTTGTTCACAGGACTGGAAGAGAGCACCTCGTACCGAGTGTTCCTGGCGGTAGAAGATACGAATGGTCAGCTCTGGAACATGGGAGAACGGGGATATGAAACTCCTGCAAACTCAACGCCTTTTCCACAAAACGTAGTGGCTACACCGGGTGATGGTCAGGCTGCCATTGAATGGACTGAAGAACCAGAATTAGAATATCGCGTGTATATGTACCAAGGTACGGAGGCACCTAAGGATCCGGATCTGTGGACAAATGTGACGGACAGTTACATCGATGGACATATTGGTGGGCTGACGAATGGTGAATCTTATGTGTTTGCAGTTAGATCGTATACTTCCGATGAAGAAAATTCAGATTATGTTGCATCTAACGTTGTGATCCCGCAAGAGGAGAATAATAATGGTGGTGGATCTAATCCAGATCCAGACCCGAACTTTCCTGTACCACAGCATGTAGTGGCAACAAAAGGTGAGAAAAAGGTTACGTTAACTTGGGATCCAATCATGAACGGATTAGCTTCGGTCTATATGTACGAAGGTTCATCAGCACCAGTAGACCCTTCACAATGGGTACTTGTTACTTCTAATATTATGAATAGTAGTTGGGAAATTAATGATCTTAGAGAAGGCGAAAAATATATTTTCGCTGTTAGAGCTGTATATGAAGATGGCGTATCCGAATATGGAATTTCTAATTCAGTGAAGATTAACATAACTCCATCCAATCCAGAAACGCCAGTTAATGGGGGAGGTGGGGGAGCTATTACTCCAACTCCTGTATCGCCAACAACTCCACAAGCTCCACAGAAAGAAGTAATCAAAGTGGATGTAGCGAATGGGGATCAAGCTTCAACGATCGCTTCCTTGGAGATTAAACGTACTCGAGGAACAGATGGTACGGTTAAGGATGAACTTCTTCTTGATCAGAGCAAAACGCAAACCATTATCGACCAGTTGAAACAGACAGGCTCCCGTACAGCGGTTGTCTTGATTCCAGACGCAAAAGATGAAGTATCACAGTGGGATCTGAAGCTCTCTCCACAAGCGTCAGCAATGCTGGCTGAGCAAGGAGTGAATCTGGTTATTTCCAATCCTAATGTAAAGATTACCATTCCGGCGAATTCCTTGAACGGACGCACAGATGATATGTATTTCCGTCTTGTACCGGTGAAGAAGGAATCCCAACGTTCAGAGATCCAAAAGAGAGCACAGGCGAATGAGTCGATTATCCGATTCGTAGGCACAACGGATATCCAGATCATTGGACGTCCAATGATGATCGAAACGAATCTACAGAGCAGACCTGTTACGCTCATATTGCCTTTAGATGCTAATCAGGTTGCAGGTGTGAAGTCTGAGGAGCTAGGTGTATATATTGAGCATAGTGATGGAACGAAGGAGCTTGTACACGGCAAACGGGTTACCCTAAACGGTGATAATCAGCAAGGCGTCGAGATTGAAGTAAACAAATTCAGTACTTTCTCCATTGTTAAGGTCAAAGACTGGACAGACAACACATTGAAAGCACAACCTTATATTCAGGGGTACACGGATGGCAGTTTCCGACCAGAGCGTAATGTAACTCGTGCGGAAATGGCAACATTAATCACGCGTATTCTGGGAACATCTGCTCTTGAGGGAAGTCATGAATTTACAGATGTTACATCCAGCCACTGGGCACAGGGGGCTATATCAGCAGCAGCCCAATCCGGTTCTGTTCAAGGCTATACAGATGGCAGCTTTAAGCCGGATCAAGCGATTACCCGCGCGGAAATGGCTGTCGTGTTACAGCCGTTATTAACATCTGCTCAGATGACTACTGCGCCGAAAGCATTTACCGATGTGAACGAGCATTGGGCGCAACAAGCAGTAGAACAATTAAGTTCGGCGGGAGTAGTTACCGGATACAAGGATGGCACGTTCCGTCCAAGTCGGCCGATCACCCGCGCTGAAGCTGTTACAATGCTGAATAAGCTGATCGGTTTTCAAGCTGAAACGAATGCGGTAGGACAGTGGTCGGATGTACCCGCCACACATTGGGCTTATGAAGCGATTGAGGCAGCTTCTATCCGCAAGTAAATAGTTGTATTCAAACTCAAAGAGATATCTTTCAGTCATTTGGCTGGAGATATCTCTTTTTTTACATCAAATTATTGAACCATGGATTCAATGCGCTCCAGAGTACTCCCCGATGCTATGCTTAGCCCGAGAATACTAATAAGGCGGCCATAACAGCTTGCGCGCAGTTTCGTAACGTTCCGCCACAGCTGGCCAGTACACAACCTTCCACCAGTCCTCGATATATTTTTTGCGTTCATTCTGGTGTTTCAGATAGTAGGCGTGTTCCCATACATCAAGTGGCAGGAGAGGCACGATGTCGGACTGGGACAGGTTCTGATGTTTCTCCGCCTGTAAAATCTCCAATCTGTGCGCCCGCGGGCTCCAGACCAGCATGGACCAGCCACTGCCTTCCACTTTGTTGGCCGCTTCAGTGAATTGATTCTTGAACGCTTCATAGCTGCCAAAATCCCGCTTGATCTGCTCTGCGAGCATACCGGAAGGCTTACCTCCACCTTTAGGGTTCATAATTGTCCAGAAGATCGTATGCAGGTAATGGCCTGCACCATTAAATGCGAGTTCGCGTTCCCAATGTTTAACGAGTTCAAAATTATTCTTTTTCCGCGATTCTGCCAGCTTTTTCTCCGCGGTGTTCAGTCCGTCTACGTAGGATTGATGGTGTTTGTCATGGTGTATACGCATCGTCATCTCGTCGATATGTGGTTCCAGCGCATTGTAGGCATAGGGTAGGGGTGGCAGTGTGTGTCCGCCAATAGGTACAGGTTTCTCTTTGACTGGCGCTGCTGAAGAGCTGGTTGTACCCTCGGCATTTGTATTGGGAGTCTTTACAGCAGTCGCTGAAGATTGTGCCTGTACCGCTGGAGTGGAGTTATTGATTTTTCCCGCAGCATTGGACGATTCTTCTACTGCTTCACGATAGGCTTGTTCAGATACGGGCGTTGAAGCAACTTGTACGTTGGCATCAGCCGGTTGTTCCGAGGTTTGAAGAATATGGTCCAGTGAAAAAGATGGATCAGACACCAAATCTCGCAAAGCTCCAGATTGTTTCAGCGTTTCAAGTACCCCCAGGAAATACTCCGATTCACGTATGAAATGCAGAATAACCACTTTGGCAATCGGCACCTGCTGAACAGCAGTACTTTGCTCCAGCAGGACGTACAGCTGTCTAATGAACTCACGCGATTGTGTGCAGGCCGCAGCCACGAGCTGTTCAATACAGCGGATGATGTAAGGAGCAGGCGGTTGGGTTCCCGGCAGTATTTGCTTCAACAGCTGATTCGCGACTCGTTCGCTATTCTCAAAAATCGCTTCCCATTCCGCAAGCCATTTGACATATGAGGGTTCAAGATCAGGAACCAAGGCACGAATGACAATCGTATGTTCCTTCTCTTGCTCTTTCCAGAAACGGACTTCTTCGAGTACCCGCAGAGGCAGCAGATGCCCATATCCATACCAATTCATAAGCGGTATACCTCCGTTCAGATGAATTTGAATTCAGATCCAGTAGCAGAAACGAATTGCTTCCCCGGTTCGCTCAATTTTGTATTGTACAAGGTAGAGCTGTCTTTAATTCATCCCAAAAGTATATTCTTCAGGCATGTTGTCCTATGTATACACAAAAAAAGAGCCCTTAGGGGCTCTTGAATTACCGGATTTTCACGATTCTCCGTTATTCGTATTTTCCACATCATCGCTGCTCGTCTTGGTCACATGACTCAGGAATGTGGAGACACGGCGCAGATATTCCTTCGGATGCTCCCGGAAGATCAGCTCATGATGCGCACCGTCCACAATCCATTCATCGGAATTCGGATTGGTTTGGTTGCCGGCAAGCAGCTCCGCAATCGGGTAAGGAGCTTTCTCATCCTCGGTACCATGGATGAAGAAAATCGGGAAAGGATAATCTTCTTTTTTCACTTCTTGATACGGAATTTGCTGCAATCCGGTCCCGTTCAGAATCGGGAACAGCAGGTTCATAATCTCCAGCGTAGGCTGCCGCGGAAGATCAATCTGATTATGGATGTTGTGATACAGCGTATCCGGCTCAAGCAGGAACGTGCTGTCCAGAATCATAGCATCCACATCTTTGGTAATCAGCCCAGTCTGCAGGGCTGTACCTGCACCCATGGAGAAACCCCATACGACAAGCTCCTGAGCTCCGCGCTGCTTCGCAAACTGGATAGCACCAAGCAGCTGCTGGGACTCGGCTTTGCCGCCTGTGGCGACAGCTTTGTTCACCTGTGAAGCGAAACCGTAATCGAACATCACCACATTGAAGCCAAGTTGGTGAGCATAATGGGCCAGATCATACATCGGTACCCAGGTCTCTTCACGATTCGCACCATATCCATGGCTGAATATGATGGTTTTGTTTGCATTATCATCAGCCGGAATATACCAACCCTGCATCGTTCGACTGCCGTCTGCTGCCGGGAACGTGATGTCTTGATACTTCATGTTCTTCGCCTGCATGGGATTGGAGAATACAGGCGCTACAGTTGGATTGGATAATACCCAAGCAATATAACCGTGTAGTGCAATGAAACAAAAGAGCAGAAAAAATACAACGGAGAGCAACAACGCCACGACAATATGTTTGAACCGGATCAGCCTCGGTGATAACGAAGAAGGCAGATCTGACACTTTCGTTTGCAGCGGGGCTTCGCTCTGGGATGTCGGATACATGATTGCCCCTCCTTTAAAAATCAAATGAAGATAACAACGAGACGAACAGAGCAGATAAATGATTTTTCTGACTACTTATGAAGCAAAATCTTAATTTAATATATCTTTATCGTATGTTCCAATATAGTCAAAGTCAATTGATTGAGGCCATTTGTTACGCAATTGTTATATAGTTTTGAAGATATATGGGTAACATTTCCTTAGGGTGCAAATTGCAGGGGATTCTAATTTATAAAAAGAAAATATTTACAAATATCCCTATTCCAAATGGCGCTTTTTGGTTTACAGATGAGACCGTTTCTCATATAATTTATGTAACCAAGTTTCATGTGATGAAACATGAGGAGGGCAACTTGCCATGGAAGACCGAAAGTTAACCGTCCGGGCTGTAGAACGGGCGCTGGATATATTATTGTGTTTTACAACCCGCAGTGATCTGGGACTCACGGAAATTACCAGCCAGATCGGTCTGCACAAAAGTACAGTCCATCGTCTGATGGCTACTCTGGAGGACAAGGGGTTCGTGATCCGGGATGCAGCAACGGAGAAGTATCGACTCGGCATACGCATCTGGGAACTGTCTGCCCATATGTCTCGCAGCGATGATCCGGCTATTTTGCTCCTTCCTGCGATGGAGCGGCTGAGAGACCGATTGGGTGAAACTGTGAGTTTATATCTGCGTGATGGCAGTGAGCGGATTCGAATTCAAGCCGTGCAGAGTGATCAGGCGATTCGTCGTGTAGCTCCGGTGGGCGTCAGACTTCCGTTATCCGTGGGAGCATCCAGCAAAGTGCTGATGGCTTTTGCCACCGAAGAGGACCGCGAAGATCTGATGAATGGACCGGAATGGCCCGTATTTATCGATCCCAAAGTATATTTGGCCCAGATGAAAGACATTCTGGAATACGGCTACGCAACAAGTTATGAGGAGCGTGAACCGGGAGCCGCGGCTGTATCTGTACCCATCATGGATCGGAAAGGCAACATCGCTGCTGCTCTGTCGGTATCCGGGCCTGTTAGTCGCCTTTCGCAGGAGACGTTGCATGAATACGCACCTGTGCTGAAGGAAGCAGCTACACAGATGGGACTGATGTTATCCTGATTTTATGCTCTGGAAATTAAAGGTTGTTTTTATGATTCGGTTGCGCTACTCTGTAATGGACGGCCCAACGGGGTCAGCATAATTGAATAATCTGCGGCTGAGATGCTGCAACTTGTTAACGTTACTGGGGGAGTCCGAATTGTCCGGACTGAGACGGAATCGCATGAGATTCTGGACCCTTTGCACCTGATCTGGATCATACCAGCGTAGGGAAGTAATCGGCGATACGACCACGAACACCATATAATGTGACCTATGGATGGACTCCGTTATGGAGCCTGAGTGAGGTGTGTTATTGGTGATGGACATAAGCCGGTTCCCTTGGGAACCGGCTTTTTTTATACAGTAAACAGGCGGAAGCCGGTGTCAGAGCTGTTTCTGCATAAAGAGCTGGGTGCCATTGGCGAGCATTGGGTGTAAACCTTTTGCTTCGACTGTCTGTATTAATTGAAGTGTATGTCTCTATTTTGTGTGGTATGGTCGCTCTTCCTTTTTCTATGTTGTGGATGATTTGGACCCGTGAGCAAGCATTTCAATCCAGGCAATCACCAATGAGGAGGAGACAAGAGCGATGAGCACAGGAAACCGAATGATGGGACAGGACAAGCAGGATCTGCAGTTGGCAGAGGAAAAAGGTACGACAGGACGGGTTCAGCCCTTCCCGGGCAGCCGCAAAGTATACATTCATGGCTCACGACCGGACATTGCTGTACCGGAGCGTGAAATTGCCCTTCATGACACCAATACTCCCCAAGGAGTGGAGCATAACGAACCGCTGTGTGTTTACGATACGAGCGGACCAATGACCGATCCTGGATTTCATGCCGATATCCGGGCAGGGCTGCCAGCGCTGCGCACCCGCTGGATTACGGAGCGTGAAGATGTTGAAGCCTACCAGGGACGAACGGTAAAACCGGAGGATAACGGATTGAAACCGGGAGGGAAGCGAACTGGAGCCGAGAAGTATCCGGGCTTGCGTGGTAAACCGTTACGGGGACAGGCGGGGCGCTGCGTGACCCAGATGCATTATGCACGGCAGGGAATGATCACGCCGGAGATGGAGTTCGCCGCCATTCGTGAGGGTGTGGAACCGGAGTTTGTGCGGCAGGAGCTGGCGAGTGGCAGGGCCATCCTGCCGTCGAACATTAATCACCCGGAGAGTGAGCCGATGCTGATCGGGCGTCATTTTCATGTGAAGATCAATGCGAACATCGGAAACTCTGCGGTATCCTCCTCCATCGAGGAAGAGGTGGAGAAGATGACTTGGGCCGTACGCTGGGGATCGGATACGGTGATGGATCTTTCCACAGGCAAGGACATTCATACGACCCGCGAATGGATCATCCGCAATTCACCTGTACCGATTGGAACAGTTCCGCTCTATCAGGCGCTGGAGAAGGTCAATGGAGAAGCCGAAGCGCTGACCTGGGAGTTGTATCGTGACACGCTCATAGAGCAGGCAGAGCAGGGTGTGGACTACTTTACGATCCATGCAGGTGTGCTGCTGAGATATATTCCGCTGACCGCCAAACGTATGACGGGCATTGTGTCACGGGGCGGGTCCATCATGGCAGCATGGTGCCTTGCGCATCATCAAGAGAATTTTTTGTATACCCATTTTGAAGAAATCTGCGAGATTATGAAAAGGTATGATGTGGCGTTCTCGCTGGGAGACGGACTGCGCCCAGGAAGCATCTATGATGCCAATGATGAAGCCCAGATGGCGGAACTGGCTACGCTTGGAGAACTAACACAAATCGCCTGGAAGCATGATGTGCAGGTGATGATTGAAGGTCCTGGACATGTGCCGATGCACAAGATCAAGGAGAATGTCGATCTGCAAATGGAGATTTGCAAGGAGGCGCCGTTCTATACGTTGGGACCGCTGACGACCGATATCGCCCCAGGATATGACCATATTACCTCGGCGATTGGGGCGGCGATGATCGGCTGGTTCGGCACGTCGATGCTCTGTTATGTTACGCCAAAAGAACATCTGGGCCTGCCCAATAAGGATGATGTGCGGGAAGGCGTTATCGCCTACAAGATCGCTGCTCATGCCGCTGATCTGGCGAAAGGTTACCCACGTGCCCAGCGGCGGGACGATGCGCTGTCCAAGGCACGGTTTGAGTTCCGCTGGAGGGATCAGTTCAACCTGTCACTGGACCCGGAACGTGCGCTGTCCTACCATGATGAGACGTTGCCGGCAGAAGGGGCTAAGGAAGCCCATTTCTGCTCCATGTGCGGCCCTAAGTTCTGTAGCATGCGTATTACGCAGGATATTCGTGCTTTTGCGGCAGACAACGGCTTGTCCGAGAATGAGGCTGTGGCCGCGGGTATGTTGGAAAAGGCTGAGGAATACCGGACACGCTCTTAAGCGTCGTTACAGCGCAATCTGGGCGGCCTGACATGGTGAAAAGCCGTTCCTCTCCGTGATTGCGGAGAGGAACGGCCTCTTACTTGGTATGCGGTGCGCACACTTAACTTCGAAGGACAAGGATAACGACACAACATATTTTATCAGTTGTAGGTTGATTGTCTCGCAGATGTTTAATAAAATGAATATAAGTAAAAACAAATAAGAGTAGCCAGGCCAATGGCTACTCCTGCACAGCATTTGCGGTAGGTATTCCTCCAAGTGCAGCATAATTCAGACGAAGTGACCCGTCAGGCCGTCAACCTGTGGCGGGTCACTTCTTTTTACGGTCGATGTATGTCAGGAGCGCAATAATTAACATTGCGAACACGATTACGTCGTTGAAAGAGAAGTTCATAGGATCACCTCCCACCGGAGGCAACCTATTTCCCACCACAAATTGGCTGTACAAAATAATTATACCATTCGAAAGTCTCTCATTTGAGAGTCTTTTTATTTTGCTTCATGAGTTCAACGCTCAACACCGCTTCAAGCTCAACTTCTTCTCCAAATACGCCGCAAGCCTTGCCAGAGGGCTATAGATCGTTATGCCTGTGTCTGCTGTGACCCGTGCTGCTGCGGGAGCCATCGACAGTTGAGCTGCGACTACCGTGTTATCCGGGAACTGCTCAGCAAGTTGTTGTAACCCGGTGCTCACTGCTGTAAGATAACCTTCCTTTTCGCCTCGCATAATTAACTCGAATGTGCCCGGGATCAGTACTGCTTCAGTCTTTATGGTCACGGCCTCATGTCGCTGCTCATCCTCATCATCTTGCTGCAAAGCCAGATTCACCCGCACCATCGTTCCTTCAATCGTTGCGGGGTTGGTAAACGCTAGGATGTACTTGCCAGGATTCTGCTGCATTTCCTGAAGTAATGGATCATCAATTCCAATCACGGGCACGGGAACATGCTGTGCCTCCTGCTCAAGTACGGCCGCAAACAGAGTACAGGTGACGAGGATGGCATCTGCATGACAATGTGCGATCCATTGCAGCGTCTGTGATACTTTCTCATGCGTAACTGCCTCGCAGAAATCCGCATCATGTTTGAGGCGATCCAGACCTGGATCGACATAATGTACAAGTTCAACCTCATAAGGAGCGAGTGCTTCTTCAATCAGTGCAATATTGGAATAGTGAGCGTGAAAACAGCCAATGGTCATCATCATACGTGCCCCCTGAAATGGATTATGTCTCATGTAAGTGCCGCGGATATTTAAACCATTATAGGGATGTAACAATAGACTGTACATATTTAAAATACGGAGGTAACAACATTTATCGTGAAAACGCGAATAACCGTTCATCCACAACTTCGCAGAGGAACGGTGCAAACCACGTAAGCGATTCTCGATTCGCTCGTCACTTCATTTATCGCATAGAAGGGGAAGCATTCTTTTTAGCCATTTTTTGTTGCAAAATTTCATGAAAGGATAGACCTTGAGTGTTCTCATTCTCCTTTTTGGGAGCAGTGGTCGCCGTGTTGCGCGGATATTGGTGGTGGTACGGGATCATTTGCTGAATAGGCATGCGGATCATCTTGGTTCCTCCTTTAATGCATTTTCGAATATGCATATGTGATTATTAATAGGTTATGTATTCCGACGGGTTATCGTCTCTGTTACGCAAATAGGTATATGTGACTTGTTAGACGAAACAGGCAACTTAAGGTGTAATTCCAATTGGATTGTAGTGATTTTACCCCGTATTCAGGAGATGTAAACGTTTTTAAGTAAATTCAGGAGAAAAGGACCGCATATGTGAGGTTTCGTATGGGAGGATAGAATCGGTTGTTAAGTGAATAGACCCAGTTTTGGGAATGCCAATTGTGTCGAAATTAAGACATATTGTCTGGTTGTATAGGTACGACGCAAGCTAGCTAACTTGGTACCATGGTCGGTTGTCGGGTGCATATTAGGGCATTTTTTGATGGATAGACAAAGGTGAAACGCCAAAAAGCTGTCAGGAAAACCTGACAGCCTAACATCATTTTGCATAAATCCGTGAGCGGTATTCCATTGCTGAGATATAGATCGAAACGGTCCAATTGAAATTATGAAATGATCATAATCACTTTTTTCTTATTTTTCCTGCCGAACAGCGATATATAGATCTACTTGTACATTCTCAGGATTCAGACTTCGTTCATCATATAATTCGAAGTCCCCGGTAAACGTGCGTTCCCCCTGATTGTTCCAGGCCCACACCGCACCCCAGGCCTCACCTACGACCTCGGCCATCGGGCCCTTTCTAGAGGTGAATACCGCATATGTTGCAGGTGGCAGCTCAACGGAACTCACTCCCTCAGGCAACGCTTCATCCGGACCCACCTCATGACCCACCAATATGGTGTATTCTCCATTTATACCATCTGTATAATCAGCGTAACAGCCAAAGCGGGCGGATTCAGGGGTAGGCTGATGATCTGAGGCGAAGTAGCTGTTCCAGAGTCCCTGAATACAGCCTTTGCCACTCATCTCAATGGCATTGGTTGTTCTGGCGGACACACCTGCAAGGCGCTTCCCTGGCAGCGTGACATACCGAATGGGCTCTGTGGAAAGCCGATTGTCGTGAGTTCCTTGATTAAATTCAACGGACTCATCCGAATGTTCTGCCCCAAATGCCACGTTCCGTTCTGAGCCGGATGCATTCCATCTTTTCAAAAAAGGAAGTTGGTTGCGCAGCATTGCCCTTGCTGATTCCTCGTCCATACCTTCCTGATTCAAGATGGCGGTGCACATTTCAATCATGCCCTCCAGCGTAATATCGGGCTGCTCGAACTGGCCTTCTTTATAACAATAGATACAGTATTCGCGGGTTGTAGTACCATCCTTTTCTGTTCCGAATTGAGCAGGGGTAGTAAGTGGCATTCCGCAGCTCTGGCATACTGTGACGTTCATCAGCAATTCCTCCTCGTTATGTACAGCTTGAATATAGTAGAAGTATAACGGGAGGAACTGGACACCTGTCTGTCAGGTTAGGGGCGGAGCTTTATAATTTTGCACAATTTGTTCAGCAATTCTACGAATCTCTTCCCGAATATGTAGAGGCTCCAGCACTTCAACATCCGCGCCAAATCCAAGAATGAACCCATACAACCAGTTGTCCTCCGGGAATGCGACTTGGCTGATATAATACCCCTCACCATCCGAAACGACGTTCTCTATGCCAAACCATTCCTCTGCGATGTGACGGATACGAGCATGGAATCTCAGGCTCAGGGCCACTTTATTATCCGGAGTTGCCCACTCTTGCTGCCAGGGCCTGTCCTGCAAGTTGATTGGCTTGCGTTCGAAGCTTCCTTGGGCAAGAACGACATCTCGCATGCGGACCAGCTTGAACATGCGGAAATCGTTTCGTTCGTGACAGAATGCATAGAGGTACCAGGAATGCTTTTTGAGCACAAGAGTATGCGGGTCGGTCGTTCTATGAGTTTGAGTACCTTCTGCACTACAATAGGTAAATGTAATGGGGCGCAGTTGATCCATGCCCTGTTCAATAAGCTGAAGTTTGATTTGCAGCTCTTCGGGATGCGTCCACATCGAATAATCCACAATGAAGCGGCTGGTATTGGCCTGGAAGTCCTCATTTTTGGCTTCAGGTACGATGCTGCTGAGTTTCTCCATCAACAGATCCCGTGCTACATTCGTATGGGAGGTGGAGACACTGCGCAGCGCAGTGACAATGGAGGCCAGATCCTTGTCGGTCAGTACATTTCGGTCAAGACGATAGCCCTCTGCCAGGCCAATACCACCGCTTGCACCCTGATAGGTGACGACAGGAATACCCGCCTGACCCAGGGTGTCTATATCCCTGTAGATGGTGCGGATGGATACTTCAAACGTATCCGCCAGATCCTTGGCCTGCACCCGGCCACGATTGATTAACAGCACAACAATGGCTAATAAACGGTCCAGTTTCATATATTGGATTCCCTTCAATCATTTATAAGTTGGATTCAGATATGTTATATTGTTGAGCATCACATATAGGAGTGGAATAAGCAATGAAGCGTATTACGATTTTGATCGCAGATGATGAAGTTGAGATCGCTGATCTGGTTGCATTGCACTTGCAAAAAGAAGGATATCACATCATCAAGGCATTCGATGGGAAAGCGGCGGTTCAAGCCGTTCAGACACAAGCAATAGATTTGGCCATTTTGGATATTATGATGCCGGGTATGGACGGATATGAGGTGACCCGCAAAATTCGGGAGCAGTATCACCTGCCTATCATTTTTCTGAGTGCCAAAACCTCGGATATGGATAAAATCACCGGGCTCGTGATGGGCGCAGACGATTACATGACAAAACCATTTAACCCGATGGAACTGGTCGCCCGGGTCAATTCCCAACTGCGCCGTTCCCTTCAATTCAGCCAGTCTGTACCGGTCCAGCGCTCCATTCTGGAGAAAGGCGGGCTCATTATCTCGCCAGATCAACATAGCGTTACCCTATACGGCAAGCCAGTAGAGTTAACACCGAAGGAGTTTGATATCCTGTATCTGCTCGCAAGTCATCCCAAACAGGTGTTCAGTGCGGAAAGCATCTTTGAACAAGTGTGGGGAGAGGCTTATTATGAGAGCGGCAATACCGTGATGGTTCATATTCGGACCCTGCGCAAAAAGCTGGGCGAAGATGTGGACAAGAACAAGTTTATCAAAACGATCTGGGGTGTGGGGTACACGTTCAATGAATAAACGCAGAAGTTTTCGAACGACCATGATTCTGTTGCTTGGTTTAAGCATGCTGGCATCTGGCGCGATTACCTTTGGGGTATATAAAGTGATGCAATACTATTACACTGGTGTGCGTGCGGAAGATCAGTTAGCGGAATATCGTCATTTTATGAGAAGTATAGGGGATATTTACTTTTTCCTTATCTTGTTCATACCGCTTGCGATCCTGTTTTTCTTCTGGTTTACCAAGCCGTATGTTACCTACTTCAAAAATATTTCCACAGGTATCCGGCAACTCGCGAGTGGTGATTTCCAGCACCGTGTGCAGATTTCGACGAAGGACGAGTTGGGCGCGATTGCAGAGGATATCAATCTGGCGAGTCTGAAACTGAGGGAAGCGGTAGAACGGGGAGATTTTGCGGAGAGCAGCAGGGACCAGCTGGTTGTAAACCTGGCGCATGATTTGCGTACCCCTTTAACATCAGTATTGGGTTATCTGGATCTGTTGATGAAGGATGATCAGCTGACGGAGGAGCAGGTCAAGCACTTTACAGCGATTGCTTTTACCAAGTCTCAACGTCTTGAGAAACTGATCGATGATTTGTTCGAGATTACACGAATGAACTATGGCATGTTGCCGATTGAGAAAAAGAGGCTTGATCTTAGTGAACTACTAAGGCAGATGAACGAAGAGCTCTACCCTGTTTTTGAAAAGAACCGCTTGGTCACCCGACTGCATATCGATTCCGAGTTAACCATTTCCGGCGATGGTGAGGTGCTTGCACGCGTGTTTGAGAACCTGTTGATTAATGCAGCGCGACACGGTACAGATGGTCTTTATGTGGATATCAACGGACACCGTGATGCAGGACAGGTTATCATTCAGATCATGAACTATGGGGGACATATTCATCCGGATGATCTGCCTCATATTTTCGATATGTACTATACCGGAGATCGTGCGCGGACACCTCAGGAAGGTGGAACAGGTCTGGGCCTGTTTATCGCCAAAAATATTGTGGAGCAGCATGATGGGTCCATTTCGGCCCAAAGTGATATCGTACGGACCGTATTTGAAGTGCGATTGCCTGCATTAGAATGAAGTAAAAGGCTGAATTTAAGAAAAACTTTAGAATTGCCCTGCTTTTTTTTAACTAGTTTTCTCTATCCTTGAATTACGAGGTAAAGGAGGAGCATGGAATGAAAAAGTGGGGATTTTTGATATGTATCATTGTACTGGGATATATCTTTTCCAAGTCACCCGCACTGTTTGAGCAGAAGGAAGAGGCGAATCTGGAAGTTCAGGATACGGGTGAAATTCGTGCAGGATATACCAAAATAATTAACGTGGATATGCAAGATCAAGTACATAAAGGGAATTTATTGCTAGTCAATTCGGAGTATCCCGTTCATGCGGAGGGGATTAGAACCGATATTGTCAATCTGGCTGAACAACAAGAACTGATCCGTGGATACGGATTGCTAGATAATAACATTATGTTGTCAAAGTACGTAGCGCAAGCATTCCAGAAGATGGTTGAAGCTGCTGGGAAAGATGACGTACGATATTTCATCATCAGCAGTGGCTATCGGGACTTTACGAAGCAAGAACAGCTTTATGAGGAAAAGGGATCGGACTATGCGCTTCCCGCAGGTCATAGTGAACATAACCTGGGCTTGTCCATGGATATCGGCTCTACGCTGGCTGCTATGAGTGAAGCACCGGAAGGAGCCTGGCTGGAAAAGAATGCATGGAAATTCGGATTCATCTTGCGTTATCCGAAGGATAGAGTGGACATCACAGGCATCCAATTCGAACCATGGCATTTCCGGTATGTGGGATTGCCGCACAGCGCCATCATGTATCATAATCATCTGGTGCTGGAGCAATATTTGGAGCTGCTGCAGCAGAAAAAGAGTATTTCCGCTGAAGTCGGGGACGAGCACTATCTTATACGTTATTACGATGCATCCAAAGATGAAACCATTAATATACCTGAGCATGGTCAATATGAGATATCGGGAGACAACATGAAGGGAGTTGTCGTGACGGTGGAGGAATAAACAACAAGAAATACATGGAGGTTCATATATGAAACCTAAGGAGTTCAACATGAAGATGATATGGGTCGCCGCATTGATCGTCTATCTATATCTGTTAACCAAGCTGATATTATTCAAGGGGCATACGGTGGATTGGGACATCGTGAGGGTTCAACTTATGGCGATTGCGAATCAACCGGATCTGATTCATACGCGAACCGTTAACCTGACGCCATTTCAGGAAATTTCAAGAGACTGGCATAGCCTGTCGTTACATCGTCCGGGTACCGCAATTCATCTGATGGGTAATGTCATGGCCTTTATCCCACTGGGTATTTTCATTCCAGTGCTGATGGGGAACAAGCTGTTGTCAGGGGCCAAGGTACTCGTACTTTCCTTGCTATTAAGTTTTGCTTTTGAAGCGACACAGCTATTGACGGGCATGGGCATATTCGACGTGGATGATCTTATGTTGAACACTTTTGGTGGAATGATCGGTTATGTTCTGTACAGCCTGCTTATCGGTCTGAAACGGATAATCGTAGGTGGACCGGCTCGCACTTCCAGAAAAGAGTATAATTCCAATCAGAGTCGCGTTTAAGGAGGGGGAGCACACACTGCAATCCCTTGATCAAGTTTCACATTACATGGGACATTAAAAGGAAGTGTAGAGGCGTTACACAGCCTTTGTCATATTAATCAAAAAGAGCTCCCAGTCACCGTGCAGAGCGCACGTGACGGGGAGCTTTTTTGTATAACTTAATTGCATTAAATATAAATGCGATTAAGATTTTTTCATCATTTGACGCAATACGGTTTGCAGGATACCACCGTTATGGTAGTAGTCCACATCAACCATGCTGTCCAGACGAGCGATGACAGGGAAGTCGAACTTGGTGCCGTCCTCACGAGTTACGGTAACCGTCAGTTCTTGTCCTGGTTTCACATCATTGCTCAGACCTGTGATGTCATACGTTTCACGACCGTTCAGACCGAGGCTGGACCAGCCGTGACCTTCCTGGAATTGCAATGGCATTACGCCCATGCCCACCAGGTTACTGCGGTGAATACGCTCGAAGCTTTCTGCGATAACGGCTTTGACGCCAAGCAGGAATGTTCCTTTTGCCGCCCAGTCACGCGAGCTTCCTGTACCATACTCTTTACCTGCGATAACGATCAGGTTCTGTCCTTCGTCCTGATACTTCATGGAAGCATCGTAGATGGACATTTCTTCGTCCGTTGGCAGATATTTCGTAATACCACCCTCAGTACCTGGAGCCACTTGGTTACGAATACGAATGTTGGCAAACGTACCACGCATCATAACTTCATGGTTACCACGACGGGAGCCGTAAGAGTTGAAGTCTTTACGTTCTACACCATGTTCTTTCAGGTACAGTCCAGCCGGACTGGATGGTGCGATATTACCCGCTGGCGAGATGTGATCCGTTGTTACGGAGTCAGCAAGCAATGCCATAACACGTGCGGAACGAATATCTGCGATATCAGTCAACTTGTCGCCAAGCTCCTGGAAGAATGGTGGATTCTGAATGTACGTGGAGTTTGGATCCCACTCATACAATTCGCCTTCCGGTACAGGGATCGTATTCCAACGTTCGTTAGCTGTAAATACGTTCTCGTATTTGTTGCGGAACATCTGTGCGTTCAGCGAGCTAGCGATGGTATCCTTGATTTCCTCGGAGCTAGGCCAGAGGTCTTTCAGGAATACAGGCTCGTTGTTGGTATCATAACCGATTGGATCGGTTGCAAAATCAATATTAACAGTACCCGCGAGAGCATACGCCACAACGAGTGGCGGAGAAGCCAGATAGTTGGCTTTGACTTGCGCGTGAACACGACCTTCAAAGTTACGGTTACCGGACAATACAGCCGCTACCGTCAAATCGTTCTCGGAGATTGCTTCGCTTACTTCGTCTGGCAGTGGGCCAGAGTTACCGATGCAAGTTGCGCAACCATAGCCTGCAACGTTGAATCCGAGTTTGTCGAGATATTCGATCAAACCTGCTTTTTCCAGATACTCGGTAACAACGAGGGAACCTGGAGTCAAGCTGCTTTTCACATAGCCAGGCTTAGTCAGACCACGTTCAACAGCTTTTTTCGCAAGCAGACCCGCTCCGACCATAACGCTAGGGTTGGATGTGTTGGTGCAGCTTGTGATTGCCGCGATAACGACAGCACCAGCAGACAGTTCGCTAGTTGAACCGTTCGGGTGTTTCACAGGCACTTTCTCAGCGATTTTCTCGTCGCTCAGTCCGTAACCGCCTTTGTCGATCGGCGTACGGATGATGCTGTTGAAGCTATCCTTCATTTGAGTCAACTCGATGCGATCTTGTGGACGCTTAGGTCCCGCGAGACTTGGTACAACGGATGCCAGGTCAAGTTCGATAACATCTGTAAATTCAGGATCAACCGTATCAGCAGTACGGAACATGTTCTGAGCTTTGTAATAAGCTTCAACCAGATCCACCTGTTCGTCGGTACGGCCGGTATTACGCATATAGTTCAGTGTTTCGCTATCAACAGGGAAGAAACCGATTGTTGCGCCGTACTCTGGTGCCATGTTGGCTACCGTTGCACGGTCAGCCAGGCTGATGTTGCTAAGACCCGGTCCGTAGAACTCGACAAATTTACCGACAACGCCTTTTTTACGCAGCATTTGAGTAACTGTGAGTGCCAGATCCGTTGCCGTTGAGCCTTCGCTCAGGCTGCCTGTCAATTTGAAACCGATAACGTCCGGTGTTACAAAATAAAGTGGTTGGCCCAGCATACCTGCTTCAGCCTCGATCCCGCCAACACCCCAACCAACAACGCCGAGTCCGTTGATCATGGTGGTGTGGGAGTCGGTTCCTACGAGGGAATCCGGGAATACAACAGTTTCGCCATCAATGGTTTTGGTTGCAGCCACAGAAGCCAGGTACTCCAAGTTAACTTGGTGAACAATCCCTGTGGATGGTGGAACTGCACGGAAGTTGTTGAATGCCGTTTGCGCCCAACGCAAGAAGCGGTAACGCTCTTCGTTACGCTCGAATTCAACCTTGATGTTGTAGTCGAGTGCATCGTTCGTTCCGAACGCATCAACCATAACGGAGTGGTCGATAACGAGATCGACGGGAACGAGTGGGTTGATCTGTTTTGGATCGCCGCCTGCTTTTTTCACGGTATCGCGCATTGCTGCAAGGTCAACGACCACGGGTACACCAGTGAAATCCTGCAGAACGATACGTGCAGGGATAAATGGAATTTCTTTGTTATTGTCACGGCCTTCTGCCCAGCCGGTCAGTTGTTTTACATGTTCTTCGGTAATAGCACGTCCGTCGAATTGACGAATAGCTGCTTCGAGCAGCACTTTAATGGAGAAAGGAAGCTTGGAAAGGTCGCCGTAGCCGCCTTCCTGAAGAGCATCTAAACTGTAGTAGCGATAAGACTTGCCTCCGACCTCAAGACTGCGGGCCGCGGAGAAATGATTCTTGGCTGACATACATGTACCTCCTTAAAATGTGTCGGTGAGATGAAGAAAACGTTCATTTAGGTGAAGAACAGGCCTTCATCGTTCCGTGTCCTTGTTCGTTAGTTTCATTAGGTGAAACGTAATTTCATAATTGTAACTTTAGTTTTAATTATAACGTTTTCAACTCCGTACGTAAAGGGCTTTTTGCCTGTCCAGCCAAGCCATTGAGAGATTGAATGCGTTCTCAAGTAAAGGGAATGGACGCGATCTCTTCCGTACGCATTATCCCCGATTATAAGGCTTCAAAACAGAACCAGACACATACAACCGAAATTCTCTCATATAAATAAAAGGAGATTTTCATGCAATGGATCATTCCGGACAGAACTCATGCCAAAGGGGGACACAGGCTTGGAACGCGAATGGAAGAGTGCCTTATATACCTACGTGAACCAGTATAATCGCTGTGAGATCGACTATCGTCCACAGACAAGCGAGCGGATTGTCACTGATCCGGAATTTGTGCTGGACCGGGGAGAGCGGATGGCCAGACTGGACCAATGGTACCGCAAGCGGCGGGCCGTACCTCTTCGCAGTGAGACCAGCGCCAAGCTTGTGCGGACACTTATGGATGGGGCAGATGAATCGGTCGTCGATGTGCAATTGTACAGCAGGCTGTTCTATGAGAAGAATGGTTTGACCCATCGGGAAGACCGGATTGAACGGGAACGCCTGACCTTTCTTAGGCAAGGTGGAGTTTGGACCATTGCACGTGTAGAACGTGAAGTGCCGGAGCGTCGCCCGGTAGGAGAGGGCCGTCCTTTTCAACAAGCCGATTTTGTACAGGCGATGAATCGGCCGCTGCTTAACCGAGAAGTACTGGGACAGGGTAGGAGATCGAAGCAGCAGCTGTATCGCAGGGATCTGGCTGTCGCCTATGCGGACCGGTGGTGGAATGCGGGAAACCCGGCATTTGAGGAATTCGAAGTAGATTGCACTAATTATGTGTCCCAATGTCTCTTTGCAGGGGGAGCACCCATCCACTATACTGGTAAAAGAGAAGCAGGATGGTGGTACAAAGGTTATGTAAATGGCTCTGAAATGTGGAGTTACAGCTGGGCCGTGTCCAATAGTCTGGAGCGTTATTTATCTGGCAGCAGCTGGGGATTGTCAGCAACCGAAGTGGATCGTCCAGAGCAGCTAATGCTTGGAGATGTAGTCCTCTACGACTGGGACGGGGACGGCAGGTTTCAGCACAGTACGGTTGTGACCGCTTTTGATGCGGGGGGCATGCCGCTTGTGAACGCACATACAGTCAGCAGCCGCCACCGTTTTTGGGATTACCGGGATTCTTACGCTTGGAACGAGCGGACGGTGTACCGGCTTTTTCACATTGCAGATGAGTTTTGATGGTCAAAGATTTTACGGGATTCGGTGACGTGGACATCCGGTTCCGTGTAAAATAAGTCTAGATAACAGAATAAAAGTGGTGCTGAACATGCAGACATGGCAGCATCATTGCACAGATAATCGGAGGTTACACATGAGTATGGATAAATTAACAGTAGGCGTCGTTTACGGCGGAAAGTCAGGCGAGCATGAGGTGTCGCTGCAAACGGCGTTTGCTGTAACGAACGCATTTGATTATGAGAAGTATGAACTGGTTCCTTTTTATATCTCCAAGCAGGGTACGTGGAAAAAAGGATCTGTCATGCATGCGCCATTCGCGCAGATTGAAGATTTGAAGCTGGAGCAGGCGGCGGGCGGAACACAGGAAGCGCTGAACGCGCTGTTCGGCCGTTTATATGGCGGAGAAGAGGCGATGGACGTCATGTTCCCGCTGCTGCACGGTACGTTTGGTGAGGATGGCACGATTCAAGGGATGTTCGAGATGGCGGATATGCCTTATGTTGGCGCAGGTGTACTGGCTTCGGCAGGCGGCATGGACAAAGTGGTCATGAAGAAACTGTTCGCGCAGGCCGGAATTGACCAATGTGCCTTTACGTATTTTAACGCTACTCAATGGAAGCAGACCGAACATGAAATGATCTTGCAGGTGGAAGATCAACTGGGCTATCCGTGTTTCATTAAGCCGGCCAATCTCGGTTCCAGTGTAGGAATCTCGAAGGCGCGTAACCGGGATGAACTGAAGAAAGCCGTGGAGTTCGCTCTCCGTTACGATACCAAGGTAGTCATTGAGGAGTTTGTAGAGGCTCGAGAAGTTGAAGTCAGCGTGCTCGGTAATGACGAACCGATGGCTTCTGTACCAGGAGAAATCGTATCTTCCGGTGAATATTATGACTATGCAGCCAAATACATCGATGGTCAGTCTCAGATGCTGATCCCTGCTCCGCTCGACCCGGAAGCCGCAGATCGCATCCGTGAGGCCGCATTGCAGGCATTCCGTGCGATTGAAGGAAATGGCATTTCCCGTGCAGACTTCTTCATTCGCAAATCGGATGGGGCATTGCTTATTAATGAAGTAAACACCATGCCTGGTTTCACACCATACAGCATGTACCCGCTCTTGTGGCGTGAGACGGGCGTATCGTATGCCGAACTGCTGGATCGCATGATTGAGATGGCTTTGGAACGCTACAACCGCAAGCAGGCGCTGAACTACGAGAACGGCGTACAGGCGTAGCCTGAGGACGACATTATAAGGAGGGGTATGAATGGGATTTCAGACCGAATTCAATTCCGTGTGCAAGTTCAAGAATGAACAAGAGCTGTTTGAATTGCTTGAATACGGCCGTGGCAAAATGGTCAAACAAGGCTTTCGTGTATTTCCTACCGGACAGAAAGTCATTGCTTACACACCGGATAACGTGGCCGTAGCCATCGTAAAAATCGTAGTCTCCATTGCTGAGATTAACTTCCAGGGTCAAGAAGTGACCGAAGTGGAGATGCAATTGATCCGTAAACTGAACGAGGAAGAATCACGCATTCAGACTGCTCTCGCGGACGAGATGTTCTTTGGTGAACAGGCACAGGGGTAGTTTGTTACATGTGTACCCGAACGAATGGACGGATTTGTCCAAACACGATTATGGTCACTCTTTTAGGGTAAAACTTGGTTATATAAAGTGAAGGGAAGGCTGCCGGCTTCATATACCGGGAAGGAATCCCGCCCTAATAGAGAGGAAGAAATTCATGCTCGTACGTTTTGGTTATGTGGCGATGTCCGTGCTTGTGGAGAATGCTTCACCTTCCCGGACGATGACTATGTCCAGCTTTAAGAAAATTGATGATAGGGAAGCAGCAATTCGCAAGCTTGAACGGATTGCAGCCGAGAATTTGCATAATACATTACGTTTGCTCAGACACAACAAAGGAAGCCATATTCATGTATATCGTTTTTCTTCCAAATTAATTCCGCTAGCAACGCATGAGGATCTCAGTGATTGGGACCCGTTTCCCGCGCTTAAGCAGGATTTTGCCGCGATTGGCGATTTTGTGAAGGAGAACGAGATGCGTGTGTCTTTCCACCCGGATCATTTTACGGTACTCAGCACACCTCGGGAGGAAGTGCTGCGCAACTCCATGCGCGACCTTCGCCATCATGTACGGATGCTGGATGCCATGGGGCTGAATGCCACTGCCAAGAACAATATACATATTGGTGGTGCATACGGGGACAAGCCTAGTGCAGCGCTGCGTTTTGAAGAAAATTTTCTGAAGCTGAATCGGGATATTCAGGAACGGATGACGCTCGAAAATGATGACAAAACGTTCAATGCTCCCGAGACTCTCTCGGTATGTCAACGTATGGGGCTGCCCATGGTGCTGGATATCCACCATCAATGGGTGAACAATGAAGGCGAACAGCCGTGGGATCTCTGGCCGGATATATTGAAGACTTGGGAGTCTCCGCTTGCTCAAGCGGATTCACCGGCAGACAAGCCGTTGCCGCCCAAAATTCACGTCTCCAGTCCAAAGAGTGAGAAGGACCTGCGTGGTCATGCTGACGGTGTTGAGGTGGAACCGTTGCTCGCTTTTTTACGTCATATTGCAGCAGATACGCCCGCTCTTGATGTGATGATTGAGGCCAAGCGCAAGGATGAAGCTCTGGTGCAGTTGATGCAGAAACTAGCATTCTATCACGAAGAGGGTGTGAAGTGGGTGGACGAGTCGACGGTTATCATTCATCCGTAGCGCCAAAAGGGGCCTGGGCAACGAGAAACTTTACGACCCTCGGGGCGTATACTTTTAACAAGTATTTTAATTTTTCGTAGATTGATATAGAAAGTAGAGTGAACGCTTTGAATGAGAAGGAAAAAACACCTTATGTCGTGACAAGCAAAAGCTATACTGCCGTCGCCATTAATGCAGCTTCCAAAGCTGGAGAGTGGATCAAGAGTCGTCTCGGAACTGTGGGGGAGCCCGGAACCAAGTATTCGCCGCAGGATCTCGTTACTGAAGTGGATAAAGGTGCGGAACAGATGATCCGCCGCCTGATTCTGACGCATTTTCCCCATCATGCCATTCTGGGTGAAGAAGGCGTGGAACCAGGACCGGAAGCATCAGCGAAGGCACTGAAAGAAGCTGAGGAAGAAGAGTTTCTCTGGATTGTGGACCCGGTGGACGGAACGACGAATTTCGTACATGGTTTTCCGTTCTACTCCGTATCCATTGCCTTGGCTCATAACGGTGAGGTGATAGTGGGGGTAATCTACGATCCTTCCCGTGACGAGATGTTTGTTGCGGAAAAAGGAAAAGGCGCTTATGTGCATGGAAACCGGATGCTTGTATCTGGTGAACAGGAACTGGCACAGAGCCTGATCGCGGTTGGCTTCCCGGCGGATACGACCTACGCGTTGCCGATTAATATGGCGGCTGTTCAGGCACTGGCACCGCAAGTACGCAGTCTGCGTGCAGGTGGTTCTGCCGCCCTGCATTTGGCATATGTTGCAGCGGGTCGTCTGAGCGCTTATACCGAAGTTGGTTTGAAACCATGGGATATTGCCGCAGGTGCACTGCTGGTTGAGGAATCCGGCGGCAAGGTTACCGATACCGTGGGAACGCCATACCAACTGTCGGTGAGTCATGTGGTTGCCAGCAATGGCAAGATTCATGATGCACTGACGGGTGTGCTGAAGGAAGCAAACGCAACAGGTTTGGAGTGAGTGAGTTTATTCAATTCATCAATGCTTTAAAGATCTGAAATTGTACATTAAACGGAGGGGACTGAACAAATCTGAAGAAGCGTAGCTACAAGCTTTCTGAAAGAAAGCTGCTTCGTAAGCATATGCTGCGCCTTTATCACCGGATTTCTCCCTTGGACAAGGGAATCATAGAAATCTGGGGATAACAGCGATCGAAAGATTGTTCTGTCAACGAAGTGAAGGTGCAATAATAAGGTTAGTGCATATGTGAGTTTAATTTAAGGAGCGAACAACAATGGATGAATCCAAAGAACTGGAACGACGTTTGAGTGATATGCTGACTGAAGGGGACATGGAGGATTCCGGCGATGCTGACAAACGTGAACGTCAGCTGATTCCTCCCAAGTACGAGGTGCGCATTCAGACAGAACGGGACCCGATTGTTGAAGAAACGTTGAAGTACCGGGACATGGCACGTGAGGTGGACGATCGCTATGATCGATACCTAGAGCGTTCTGCCGGGAACAAACCAGATACCGATCCGATTGACTCAGATTCTGGAGATACGAATAAATCGAAGTCTTAACGAGTGAACATCTTGCCTATACTCAACGGATAACAGACTTCCCTAATTAGGGGAGTCTGTTTTTCGTGCGGATATGGGGTGGAGACGACAGCGCCCCTTTAATAATGTTAGAATAGAGTTACACGAACTTCTGTCACCGGAGTGAACAGTGTAATATGTAATTATTTTTTTATTTTATAGATACGGGAAAAAGGAGTGTTCTAAGAATGAAGCGTAAACGCATATGGAGAAGTACCGCCGCGGGATTAACGGCAAGTATGCTAGCAGGGATGCTGATTTTGGCATCATCCGCACAGTCCGCTCATGCTGCGGATAGCAATGCGTTACCCGCAGGAAGCGTAACATCATCATTGCCTGTACAGAAAGATGCGATATCAGTAACCAAGGAATTCCGCCTCGTCACATTGGGGGACTCCATCACCGTAGGGTATGAGCCGAACCTGAAAGAACTGCCCTATGGTTATGTAGAACGGTTGCAGGAACAAGGTCTACTTCACGGACGTACTCAGGTGGACAACTATGGTATTGCCGGATTGAAGAGCAGTGGTTTGAAAAACTTTGCAGATGCGATTAAAGAAGGGAAAGCGCTCACTTCCGAAGCCATTCAACCGAGCCTCCCTGATCCAAGAGCGGCACAAGTTGGAGCCAATATTGCTGCCATCCGGGAGAGTGTAGCTGGGGCTAATCTGGTTGCCATCACAATCGGAGGGAACGATGTGTCCGAGTTGCTCGGTTCAGCAGATAAGCTAAGTGATGCGGAACTGGAAGCAAAAGTGAAGGAATTGCTATCTTCCTATACAGCCAATGTTAGCGCAGTTATCAATGATATTCATGAGATTAATCCTAATGCCAAAATCGTAATCGCTGACCAGTACCAACCCATGCCTGAAGTAGCTGGTAAAGCGCTCTATGCGAAACTGATGGAGGCTTCCCAAGGGTTTACTGCGACCATTGATGGAATTGCGACTGAATTTTCCGCTAAAGGAATTGATGTAAAAGTGGCTCATGTCGCCAAGGAGTTTATTGGCGGTGAAGGCACGATGACTCACATGATTAAGGACCGCGATTTCCACCCGAATCAGTTCGGATATGAAGCGATTGCCAAAGTATTCGCAGAAACGATCTGGGGCGATTACACCAAGCTGACGGCTCCTGCTGCAGGCCAACCGATGAATATCATTGTCAGTGGTAAAACGCTGGACACGCCGTACAAACCAATCAACCGCAATGGTAAAAACTTTGTGGCGATCCAGGATATCGTGAATGCCGTTGGCGCAACTACGGTATGGGATAACAAAACCTCAACCGCAACGATTACATACGGAGATCGGAAGGTTGCCGTGAAGATTGGTGCAACGGCTGTTCAGGTGAATGGTGCATCCGTAGCCGTGGATACACCTGCATTCCTGAACAAGGTGGGCACAGAGTCCAAAACATATGTGCCGGTTGCTATGGTAGCCGAGGGTCTTGGCTTTGATGTGCAGTATGTCGCCAAGTTAAAAACCGTTTTTGTAAATCCGTAACGAAATAATTAGCACTCTTATACACTATCGACATGATATCAAGCAGCCAGATTTCCTTGATCTTTTCAGGGAATCTGGCTGTTTTTGCGTCTATGTTCATACCAGACCAAGGATACACACCTTCGGAAATGACCTGAAATGTTGCATAAATATGACTTGTCATCTGACCATGGATGTGTAAATATGAAAATAACTTACAGTAGATCGAAAACAGTTTCGAATGACTGCACCCTTCGCGAGCCAAAGGAGCGCTTTGGATGAGTAGAATTAAAAACGCTTTCACGACATTGCCGATTCATCACAAAACCATTCTTCTCATCGGATTACTGATGCTGATCAGCTTCACGTTCTATGTATCTGTCCTGGGCTATGTGTTCGGCATTTATGATCGACAAATCTATGAGAAATCCTCACAGGTGCTTAATATGTCTTCGGTGGGCATCGAGAACCAACTGCGTGAGATCTCCAATCTATCCTTCAAGGTCATGTCCGACGAGCCTCTTCAGCAATATCTTCTTCAGTTGGATAAGGCTGAATCGGGGTATGAGAAAAATGGCCTGCGCAAAAAAATTACCAACAGACTGGTGGCATATGCAGGTTCAGAGAAATACGTCTATTCCATGATCTTTATTGATAATGATAATAATATTATGGCAGCTGGAAACCGGGAGGGAATCTCGGAGAAGAAGCAAAGAGAATTGGTTGCTTTGGGACAGCAATATTCGGGCTCTAATGCTTGGTACACAGGCGGGGATCAACAAGCCAGATTACTGTCGGTTAGACAGGTGAAATCTTTTACTGGTGGAGCATTTACGCTGGAGAAGTTGGGCACCCTGGTTATTCGTGTACGACTGGATCGGATTGTTCAAGACCAGATGCAGCACCCGGCAGAGGATTCACAGCTATTAATTACAGATGGCCGGGAAGTAATCTACCCAACAGAGTCGACCGTCAGTAAATCTGAAATCGAGTCTGAACTGAAGCGCACTCAGCCCTATGGGATAGCCATGTTTGAGCAGGGAAGGAATTTTGTCGCTCGTGCGAATTCTCCATATACAGATTGGGTGTATCTGTATATGACGCCCTTTGACCAGATGTTTAAGCAGATCCAGTTTGTTAAACAGCTGGTGACTGTCATTTTTATCATGATATTCCTAGCGGCGCTTATATTCGGAGCGAAGTTCTCCCGCAGCATTACACAGCCAATCGCCCAGTTGATCAAGAAAATGCGGAATATCGAAAAAGGCGATCTGGATAAGTTGGAGGAAGTAGCGCTGGGCAATGTCCCGGTATCTTCACAAAATGAGGTCGGATTGCTGCATCGCACGTTCAAGATGATGGTACAGCGTATACGCGAACTCATTGACGAGAACTATGCGAAGCAACTCGTGATCCGAGAGACTGAATTGAAAGCGCTTCAGGCACAGATTAATCCACATTTTCTATATAACACACTGGAATCAATCAACTGGCTTGCTAAAGTGCAGAAGCAGCATCAAATCTCCGAAATGGTTGAGGCCCTCGGATTTCTGCTGCGAAGCTCAGTGAACATGTCCGAGAAGTGGATTACTTTGGAAAGGGAACTGGACATCGTCCGCAGTTATGTGACGATCCAACACACGCGATTCGAGGAAAGACTTGATTTTGACATGGACATTGCGCCTGAAGTGGGAACTGCACGCATTCCGAAGTTAACTCTGCAGCCATTGGTGGAAAACGCCATTCATTATGCATTGGAGCCAAGCATAGAACCTTGCCGTATTCGGATTAGGGCGAGAGCAGACGGAGACAACGTTGTAATTGAGGTGGAGGACGATGGTCCGGGTATGACTCCCGAATTTCTGGAGCAATTGCAAGAGGGACGCGTACAGACGAGGGGACAGGGGATCGGACTGTCGAACATCAAAGAACGGATCAGGTTGACCTTCGGCGAAGAAGGCGAAATGATCATGAGCAGCAATCCCGGATCAGGGACCGTAGTATCGATCAGAATACCTTGGATTAGAGAGGACGATGACGATGTACAAAGTGATGCTCGTAGATGATGAACGTGTCATTCTGGAGGGGATTTCGCAAGTCGTGGATTGGGCTGCAGCGGGAACGGAACTGGTGGATACCGCGAGAAACGGGATTGAAGCGCTGGATAAAATCGGTCATTCCAGACCGGATATTATCATCACGGATATTTCAATGCCGGGCCTGGATGGTCTTGGACTCATTGAAAAAGCATCTGAAGCTTACCCTGGACTCCGCTTTATCATGTTGTCTGGCTACAAAGAGTTTGAATACGCTCGTCGGGCGATGCAATATGGAGTGAAACATTATCTGCTCAAACCGTGTAACGAGAACCAGATTCACGATGCCTTGTCCGAGTTGCTTCAGGAACACCAGGATGCCCAGGTAAAGGAACATGTGGCCGGAGAGATGAAACAGCGTCTGCAGCGGGTGCTGCCACATGTGAAGGAGCAGTTCCTGCTGGAGTTTATGACGAACCAAACCTATGGTCCGGTCGATTTGGAGTATTATCAGGAGCTGTTTGACTTGGAGCTGGAGGATAACGAAGTTCGGCTGCTGCTGTTCCGGATTGCAGATGAACATGATTATAGTCATCTATTTGCAATCAAAAACATTGCCAGTGATCTGCTGCCCCATGTTCTATTAAGCACTACCATTGAAGGCAAACTGTTAATTCTGTTGGGGGACTCTGCCGATTCGGTCGGTCTAAAGGAGAGCATCGAGGAAGTGCGGACTGCTTTCACCAGATTATATAAATTGGAAGTTACGGCTGCCCTAAGCGAAGCAGATCGAATGATTCAGTCCCGGCGTTTGTTCCGTGAGGCACTACAATGCCTGAACCACCGCTTCTTTATCGGCGAAGGCAAGCTGATTACCAAAAGTGATCTGGAGCTGGCCGGGGAATGTGATGGGGTACATGTTGAACAAGACGCAGAGCAGCTCTGTCAGTTGATTAAGTCAGGCAATACGGAAGAAGCAGCAGCTGAAGTGGATCGCCTGTTCGAGCTTTTGTCTGGTCAGCAGCTTGAAATCGGGATTACTCGTTCGTATGTGGTGCAGTTGTACTCAGCAATGATTCATGTCTGTCCTCCTGAGGAGGCGACGGAATTCACCCAACGGATGGCAGAGCTGCCCCATATCGACACATTGTCTGGCTTAAAATCCTTTGTTGCCAGCAGCGCAGCCCGGTTAACCTCCGGTTATTACAAAAACAATATTAGCCGTCAGTCTTCTGCTGTGGAGAAGATGATGGATATTGTGGATCGCCACTATGGCGAAGCGGATCTGTCACTTAACGGGGTCGCTCATCAGATGTTATATATGAATCCGGATTATCTCGGCAAGATTTTCAAAAAAGTGACGGGAGAAAACTTCTCCAATTATGTGAATCGTTTGCGCATTGAGCGTGCCTGCGACCATATTCGCAGAGGTGGAGATGTGAAGGTCTTTGAGCTTGCCGAATTGTTTGGCTTCGGGGGGAACTCACAATATTTCAGTCAGGTGTTCAAAAAGTGGACCGGCATGACACCTACCGAATTTCGCAGAACTGGCTTATAACAATTGACTGACGATCATGTATTCGATAGATGAGGGGGACGAACAGCGCCGATAGAGGTGCAGTTGTCCTCCTCTGTTTTTTGAACCAACAAGACGGTTTTGTGTATTCAACTATGGTCCCACATTTGCGAAAATGACAATATAAAGTTCGTGAAAGCGTTATCAGAAAGTGGAAGGTAACTCGTTCACACAACCATTTCAACATAAAAGGGGAGATTGGCATGGTGAAAAAGGCGATATTCCTGATGATGGCGGCATTGCTGGTATTAACAACGGCATGCAGCAGCAGCGGAGAATCGGGCGGAACATCTGGGGATGGTTCGGTAACACTTCGTATCGCATGGTGGGGATCGGATGCACGTCACGAATATACACAGAAGGTCATTGACTTGTACAAAGAGAAAAACCCGAACGTCAAAATTGATGTGGAATACGCTTCATTCGATGACTACTGGAAAAAGCTCGCTCCACAAGCTGCAGCGAACCAACTGCCGGACATTGTTCAGATGGATATTTCCTACATCAGCCAATATGCACAGAATGGACAGCTCGAAGATCTGTCCCCGTACCTCGGAAACCAGATTAAAGTGGACGATGTATCCGAGAACGTTATCAGCACAGGCGTTATCAACAGCAAACAATATGGAGTACCTGCCGGTGTTAACGTACTGGGTTTCCAGTATGATCCGGCTCTGCTCAAAAAAACGGGTGTGGATGCCATTCCCGAAAATATGACTTGGGAATCGTATGAAGAGCTTGGCAAACAAACGGCTGCCAAAGGACTCTTTTTGGACGGGGGCGTAGCGCCGGATATCTTCTTCCACTATTTCTTGCGTACCAAAGGATTGTCCCTCTACAATGCTGAAGGAACGGGGCTTGGATATGATGACGACAAACTATTCGTTGAGTTCTTCGGACTCATGCGCCGGATGATCGAGCAGGGTGCAGCGCCTTCCCCGGATCTGGCTAACCAGACGAAAGGTATCATCGAGGAATCCGATTTGGTCAAGGAAAAAGGAGTTGGTATTTGGCAATGGTCCAACCAATTCGTAGCCGTACAACAGGTTGCCAATCGTCCACTGGAATTCGCTCCTATGCCTGGACCTGATATGGAAAAAGGGCTTTACATGCAACCAAGTATGTACTGGGCTGTTACTTCGAATTCAAAAGTGAAGGAAGAAGCGGCCAAATTCATCGATTTCTGGGTGAACGATGTGGAAGCTAACAAACTGATCAAAGGCGAGCGCGGTGTGCCGATCTCGGGCAAAATCAAGGAAGCTATCGCTCCTGAGCTGAGTGATGCAACGAAGCAGGTATTTGAATTCGTAGCGGCCATGGAGCCTAAGGCTTCGCCAATGAGCTCACCACCACCGGTAGGTTCGCCGGAAGTCATTGCTTCTCTGGCGGATGTTGTGGAGGAACTGAACTTTGGTAAGGTTACACCGGAACAAGCAGCAGCGACATTCCGCAAAAATGCCGAAGCCGTTCTTGCCAACAATAAATAACAATTGAATGATCGCTTGCTCATCCCATTACCGGGATGGACGGGAACAGGGCTACTCGCATACCGCGAGGGCCTTTCCCCGTCCAGTAGCTCGAAGCAAGGTAGCGGGAAGCAAGCAGATCAATAAAGGAGGTTTGTTCCGTTGAGGCAATATTCGTCGTTGCGTAGAAACCTAACCGGGTATGCTTTTATTAGTCCTTTTATCATCGGCTTTCTGGGCTTTACGCTTATTCCGATGTTTGTATCCCTATACATGTCGTTTACGAGTTATAACCTGTTCACTTCCCCACGGTGGATCGGGATGGACAACTACACCAAAATGTTCTTTGATGATCCGAAGTACTGGAATTCGGTTAAAGTAACGTTCCTGTATGTGTTCATTGGTGTCCCTCTAAGGCTGGTCTTCGCACTTTTCGTAGCCATGATTCTGAATACAGGATCCCGTATGGTCGGAACGTATCGTACCTTGTACTACCTGCCATCCATTATCGGTGGTAGTGTGGCCGTGTCGATTATGTGGCGTAACCTTTTCAGTAATGAAGGTGTCATCAACAGTGCATTAACGGCAATCGGAATTGGGCCAATCAGCTGGTTTGGTGATCCGAATGCGTCTCTGGTTATGCTGATCTCGTTATCTGTTTGGCAGTTTGGATCTTCCATGCTCATCTTCCTGGCCGGTCTGAAAAATATATCTCCCGAGATGTACGAAGCAGCAGGTGTGGATGGTGCCAACCCGGTACGTAAATTTTTTGGTATTACCTTACCGCTACTCAGTCCAATCATTCTGTTCAACCTGATTATGCAAACCATCGGTGCATTTATGACCTTCGTACCTGCATATATCATCTCTAAAGGCGAGGGCGGTCCAATGGACGGTACGATGCTTTACTCGCTGTATCTCTTCCGTCAGGCCTTTATGTTTAACAACATGGGTTATGCTTCGGCCATGGCCTGGATCATGCTTATTATGATCGGTATACTCACAGTCGCGGTGTTCCTGACATCCAAGTTCTGGGTGTTCTATGAATCCGAAGGAGGGAAGTAACGATGGTTTGGAGAAATGTGAAATGGCCCATCTATCACCTGTTCGTTGCAGCTTTGGCCCTCCTGATGCTTTATCCCGTTCTATGGATGCTTTTCAGCTCATTCAAAGAAAGTCGTACCATTTTCGTAACTGCCGAGTCATTGTTCCCAACGGAATGGATCTGGAGTAACTACGCGGATGGCTGGAAAGGCGCAGGCGGAAGACCGTTTATGGATTACATCACCAACTCACTCGTTATTGTGGTCATCTCTACGATTGGTGCCGTGTTATCCTCATCGCTGATTGCCTTTGGTTTTGCTAGACTTAACTTCAAAGGACGTAACTTTTGGTTCTCTCTGATGATGTTAACTCTGATGTTGCCGCATGATGTTGTACTCGTACCCCAATATATTATCTTCACGAAGCTTGGTTGGTTGAATACCATTCTACCGATAGTTGTACCTACGTTCTTCGGGATGCCGTTCTTTATCTTCCTGATGGTACAGTTCATTCGTACGATTCCGAAAGAGCTGGATGAGGCGGCTACCATTGATGGTTGTAACAAGTTCAGACTGTATGTACAGATTATTATGCCGCTCATCAAATCATCACTCGCAACGGCTGCGATCTTCTCCTTCTACTGGAGATGGGAGGATCTGCTCGGTCCAGTACTGTATCTCAACTCGCCGGATAAATATACGGTCTCCATGGCACTGAAAATGTTTCTGGACAGTGAGTCTGCCTCCAACTGGGGAGCGATGTTCGCGATGTCCATTGTGAGTCTCGTACCCGTTGTAGCCGTGTTCTTTATTTTCCAGAAACAAATTGTACAGGGCATGAGCACCAGCGGACTGAAAGGATAAACGATATTCACTGGATCCAAACCTGGATTAGCATATTGAACAAGGGGGTTGTTCCTATTGAATAAGGCCCAGGGTAGTCAGGCTGTTGCCACGGAGGTAACGGCAGAGGGCGGTGAAGAGGCCGTTACCCACTGGAAGTTCAATTTTGGACCGGACTCTGGCAGTGCAGGTGAGGTTGAGGGTTATTTGAAAGTGTCTGCCAGCACTGCATATGAAGAACAGGGAGAATACGGTTTTGAATCCGGCTCCCTTGTGTATGAGAAACAACGGATAAGTGAAGACGAAGTATCGAATTCCAGTAGGGCAAACAACGGCAAACAAGGGCAGGCCAATGTGTCTGCCCGATTGCGTTCAAGCTTTTGTATTCCGCTCAAGGCATCTTTCATCGTTGATGTACCTGATGGAACCTATCAAGTCTTGTTAATTGCAGGGGATGAATTGGCGGAGACGATCACCAGAATCAAAGCCGGAGAGGGCAGATTGATGCTGCCAACCATTCGTACACTTCCTGGGCAATGTGCAGAGGTTCGATTCTCGGTTGTGGTTCGTGGCGGGAAGCTCCGACTATCCTTCTCCGGTCCCGCGCCACGGATTAATGCAATGGAGATCACGCTTGCCAATCAGACGATGACAGTATTTCTCGCTGGTGATTCTACCGTGACAGATCAGCCGGAAAGTGGATATCCATACTGTGGCTGGGGCCAGCTGTTACCCGCACAGTTCAAACATGATGTTGCTGTGGATAATCATGCACAGTCTGGGCGCAGCTCCCGCAGTTTCATCAATGAAGGCAGATTGGATGCCATTCTGGAGAAAATTAAGCCGGAAGACTTTCTGTTTATTCAATTTGGACATAACGATGAGAAGCCGGGTCCTGACCGGGGAACGGAGCCTTTCACAACATATAAGGAATATCTGAAAAAGTATATCGATGCCGCCCGCGAAGCTAAGGCGCGTCCGGTGCTCGTGACACCGGTGCATCGGCGTTACTTCGCTGATGACGGCACATTGACCGACACCCATGGCGATTATATCGTCGCCGTGCATGAGCTGGCGGAAGAGGAAGGTGTGCCTCTGATCGATCTGGCTGAGCGAAGCCGCATTCTGTTCGAGCAAGCGGGCATTGAAGGCAGCAAGGAGGACTTCATGTGGGTGATGCCGGGTGAGTACGTGAACTTCCCAGCAGGCGTGGAGGATAACACGCATTTTCAGGAGCGCGGTGCCCGTCGCCTAGCCATGCAGGTGGCGGAAGCCATCCGCGAGCTGCGACTGCAGCCGCTGCATATGTATTTGAGGTAAGCAGCGGAGGAGGGCGGAATCGGAGCAGAGGGAGCGAAGCGTCCGCCTTTGGAGCGGGATTTCCCCCTGCTGAGGGGGAATAAAAGAAATCCCGAGCCAACAGCGGCCCATAGCCCGATCTGCCCACCGAAGCGCCTGCCCCGCAAGCAGCCTTTTTATTAAGCGAGTTAACGAAGTAACGAGCAAGGTTGCTCTTAAGTTGCCCAGCGAACATAGCGAAGGCAATAAGCCTTTAAAAAGCCATGGCGAGCGTTGCAGCGAAGGAGGGCGGAATCGGAGCAGAGGGAGCGAAGCGTCCGCCTTTGGAGCGGGATTTCCCCTGCTGAGGGGGAATAAAAGAAATCCCGAGCCAACAGCGGCCCATAGCCCGATCTGCCCGCCGAAGCTTCCGCCCCGCGAGCCTCCCGCGTGTTTAACTAATTATTGCATTAGCAAAGGAGGAATTATTTAATGGCACAGGATCAGACGAACACTTCAGCACATAAAATATCTTCCACAGCGACAGGTCACACCTACTGGGTGATTCCCGATGGTTACATTCCACCGGACAGCTCGGGCTCACTGGAGAGTCACGAGAGCATCTGTGTATTAAATACAGGCACAGTGGATGCACAGCTGCAAATAACGATCTATTTTGAAGATAGGGAACCGCTCGAAGACATCGTGGCTGAGGTGCCTGCGCGAAGAACAAAGCATATTCGGACAGCGTCGTTGAGATCGGGTGAACAACTCATCCCTCCTGGAGTACCCTATGCAATTACCGTCTCCAGCGATGTTCCTGTTATCGTCCAGTACAGTCGTCTGGATACCACTCAGCCTGAATTGGCACTCATGAGTGTTATGGCGTTTCCACTGGGATAAGACGAAATGAAAAGACGACCCGTAACCTTGCATGGACTGCAGGCTGCTGATCGTCTTTTTGCGTTACTCATCGTATTTATACGTACTGGCATTGAGGATTTTCACATGAACCTCGACCTTACCGAGTTTAAACCCCTCAAGTGGGTTGGCCCGTTTATATACCGCCTGTCTCCATAAGGGGAGATCATGACGATATAGATGTTCCACAAAACCGTAGGAATCAATCTTGCGTGATTTGGTTTTCTCAAACGTATTGCGAATTTCGGACTGAATCTGTTTCTCCGCTTCCTTTTCCATAACATGGGGAGAGCGATGAGAGTTATGATCCTCGATGATGGCGCTTTTAACCGAAGTAACCAGGTCGAATGTAACGCCATTTCCTTCTTTCCTCGCCTTAATCGTGGTCTTTGGGTGATTAAGCCTAAGCGTCAGCTCCGGCGTTTTGCTCCCGTTGCTGTATACATATAACGGATATTGAAAGACGCGGTCATAATTCACAAATCGTGTGCCATCAGCGTCCTTTCCCGTTACCCTGCCTTGATTTTTACCATTTGAAATGACGTAAAACCCATCCATTCTAATCAGCGGGGGTGTTTCATCCCCGTTATACCAAGTCTCGTTCTGATTGGTAATGGACGGCAAAAGAATAACGGAAGCAGGCTCCCGAAACCCGTCAAGGAGCTGATGAAGCCGGATGGGTTCATAACCGGAATGTTGCTTATACAGCTTCATCGGTTCAAACAGCTCAATGGTCTGGGCGGATTGGTTCAGCAGGGCAGAGGGAGCGAGTACATCTGTAATGTTACGCTCTGTACCGTAGAGCCATGGGGTATATCTCAGTTGGCCTGAATGCAACAGTGTATTGAAGACATCCTCCAGCCGTCCATTCAACACATTTTTGGATAAAACAATTGCTTTTACATGGGTCCAAAGCGTTTGTTGCTGAGACGTTTGATATAGATCATCAATAGCCATACTCAGCGTAGAACCCTCACCCCGTCCGATCCAAATATCACTTGCTTGCCTTGAAGTGGGTCCTTCCTGCTTGGCAATACTGGAGAAATCAATGAGTTGAGCGTAAGCAATGTATTGATTGTCCGCATAGTCTATCCCTACAGCCGTGATAAAGTTAATACTCTGAACCTCTTTGGAATCCCAGCACCCGGTCAGCAGGATAAAGCAGCTTATTAACAAGCTAACTTTAGCCATCCATCTAGTCACGAGCCTTTCCTCCGGCGAGTGGAATCCTGTGTATGGAGTACAGCTGGGCGCTTGGTCCGCTTCATAGAAGGGGGCATGGATACGGCTTGGGTGAAGTCGCCGGGTATATAAGGAGAGACGGGTGACAGGTATGAGACGCCATAACACTCCAAGGATACGAGGTGCACCAGCAGACCAAGTAGTCCAATCATGAAACCGAATAACCCAAGAATGGAAGAAATGACTAGCATCCCAATCCGGACTTGAGCAGTAGCCCCACTAAGCACGGTATTCACCAAAATATAGCTGGAGATAACCGAGATAGCGACCGTGACAATAATTGTGGGGGAAGTAATTCCTGCTCGGATAGCTGCATCTCCGATAATAAGCCCACCTACGACGCTGACGGTTTGTCCCAAGGCTCGTGGGAGTCGGCGGCCGGCTTCATTAAATAGCTCAAACATAAATATCATTAAAAATGCTTCCAGCGTTACTGGCATAGGTAGACCCATCCGTGTACCCGAAATGGTTGCAAGCAGAGGCAAGGGGATCTGTTCCACATTGAAACTAGTCAGGCCGATATAGAAGGCAGGGAAGAAGCAGGCAATCAGTAATCCGGATATGCGCAATATTCGCTCAAAAGTAACAATGAAAAAAGGGGTACTCTCGTCTTCCGGCGATTTTAACTGATTAAACAGAGTGGTTGGAGCGATAATGGCTACTGGTGAACCTTCAATGAGAACCGCAAATCGCCCATTTAAAAGAGAGTCCACGACATAATCGGGTCGCTCCGTATTATCAGTGAGTGGGAAGATACTGCGAATTCCCCCCATAATGGCACGTTCCATAATAGAGGTACCGAGAATGCCATCGATTTCAATTTGGTCGAGATTTTGGCGTGCTTCTTTCAGAATATCCGGGTTAATGATGTCTTTGACATACAACAGACCAATAGCGGTCTGGGTACGACCACCTTTAACATATTTCTCATAACACATGGAAGAGGTTTTCATTCGTTTGCGAATGAGGCCAATATTCACGGATAACTCCTCAGTGAACCCATCCCGAGGCCCTTTAATCGATGACTCGATTGCCGACTCCTCAGGGGTTCTTCCTGGTATACTCGCGATATCTAGACTGCAGGATTGATCACCATTTCCGAAAATGAGCAGTAATTGTCCGCTGAAAATCAGCAGATTTAAATTCTCTGTATCTGTGAGATCATCCACTGGATTCAATGTTAACCCCAATTCTTTGGGATGTGCTTCTTCTTCATGTAGAGAATGCTGTTCCAGCCGTGGGATAATAAACTGATTAATTTGTTTACCATCGACCAAACCGTCGCAATAGAGCATAATCACCGACATATCGGTTTCATCTTTGGCAGGAAAGCTTTGAATAACAACATCTGCGCAGGGACTGAACTGCTCTTCGAAAGAGGCAAGCAGCGTTTCATGGGACGTGGTGTCAATCGTTTGGTGCTCCATGATGTTTCCTCCTCTGATGGCGTGAACTGATGTATGCAACTGCTGTTGCAACCACCGCTAGTCCGCTCAGATACACGAGATTGAACGGGAATATGTATTGGACAAGCAGTTTTTCGAATGTCATATCATCCAGAGGATACAGCATGGTAAGAATAAAAAAGACGCCAAGAGTGGCACAACATATGATCCTTCTGGAGGAGCTCTTAATATTCCAAATTTCTACTACAATATACATGGCCAGACTAATCCGGGTAAAAGAACCGGCGAGCCACTGATAAATGGAAAAGAAATCAGTCTGGGCAATATATTTGCCCAAGGACGCAATTCGCCATTCTTCAAAGGCGGGATATCGCATTTTGGCAGCTTCAAAAGGGTCAAATTCCACGACCGCCCCAATGAGTGGGCCGAGTGTCAGCCCAAGGATAATTAACGCGAGCATCAGGTACTGCCATACACGTATCCGTTTGGAGAGGTGGGGCTGCAGATACCAGATGAACAGCAACTCAAACATGCCTGCAAGACTGTAGACTGTGCCATGAAGCACGGGATGCCAGCCATGTTCAAGCACAGGCAGCAGACGACTGTAATCCTTGTACTGTGTATTGACGATAGCTACATAGAAGCCAAGCAGCACAACCAGGGGCAGGATCAAACCTGCTGTAAATGCCAGAGAGCGTATTCCTTTATAGGCCGCATAGGCACAGAGAGACATCAGAGCAATGCTTGTAACCAATATGGGCGTCTCCGTCAGGTAATTGGTTTTGGCCCAAGTGGTGGTATCATGCAGAGTGAAGTAGATCACGGACAGAAAAAAGAGGCTGTTTCCCACCCGAAACAGCATGCCAAGAGGCTTGCCAAGATGGGAAGTCAGCCATTCATGCAGGGTTTGGTGCTGGAGAAAACGAGAGACATAGGCAAGCATTAGAGTGAATAAAAGATAAGGCCCTGCAGACAACAGAACGGATATCCATGCATCTCTTTTGGCCGAAGACAAAAGGGCAGGGATGATCAGGACGTGACTGATCAGGCCTACAGATAACATCATTAACATCATGGCTTGCAAAAAAGAAGGCTGTGTTGGTTTCATGCTGAGGGGACCTCTTTTCCCAATATACTGTTCTCAGCAGTGTTAACGTGATCAAGCCTTCTCATACCGTCAGTCGAAATAACGTATCCCCATCGCTTCACGAACCTCAAGCATCGTCTCACGTGCAGCCTGACGGGCCTGGCGTGTGCCTTCCACGAGGATTTCCTTCACTTCATGTCCACGTTGTTCATAGTAATTTCTCCGTTCACGGAAAGGGGAGAGCAGTTCGTTAATTGCAGTGCCTGCAATCATCTTGCAATCCTTACAACCAATGGTGCCGTCACTACAGCTCGCATGAATCTCAGCGGCCTGATCCTTTCGAAACAGCTGGTGATAGGCAAATACCGGACAAATATCCGGATGTCCTGGGTCAGAACGATGAATGCGGGCAGGATCGGTTTTTGCCCTGGCCAGCTTGGCATACACATCATCAGGATGAGCATTCAACGAGATGGCATTGCCCATGCTTTTGCTCATTTTGCCCACGCCATCCAGTCCGCCCAGCCGTTCTCCGGTCAGAATACGTGGTTCAGGCAGAACTGGCGAATATAATTCATTGAACCGCCGGACCAGCTTCCGCGCTGTTTCGATATGTGGGATCTGGTCTTCCCCCGCGGGAACAAGGGTTGCTTTGCAGAACGCAATATCCGCAGCCTGACTGACGGGATAACCGAGAAATCCGTAATAGAGATCCTTATAGCCACGGTCACGCGCTTCGTTTTTAATCGTGGGATTATGCCGAAGATTGTTCACCGTGATAAACATGGAGAATATGACAGTCAGCTCGGCAATTTCCGGGATCATCGACTGGATGAACAGAGTGGCTTTATTGGGATCGATACCTACGGCAAGATAATCGAGTGTCACTTGATGCACGCTGTCTGCAATCATCCCCGGTTGATCATAGTGGGTCGTAAGCGCCTGTACATCAGCCAGTAAAATATACGTTTTGTACTCATCCTGCAATTGCACCCGACTGCGCAGGCTGCCAACGTAATGGCCGAGATGAAGCTGTCCTGTTGTCCGGTCTCCGGTTAAAATAATGTCTTTGTTCTTGTTCATGGTTCATTCTCCTTTGATGTTGTAATTTTTCGATCCTTAATTGCTGACGCCACCAGCCGTCTTCCACGACCATCACCTCCTTTCAGCCTGCAACAGTTTTGGGTACATACATAAATCAAAAAAGCCTCGTCCTTCATCCTGTTTCCCAGACGGGAACAGAATAGAAGGACGAAGCTTATGCTTCGCGGTGCCACCTTAATTGGCCGCTGGTTGCGGCCCACTTGAGGGATACGGATAAATATATGCAGAAAGCCCACATATTCCTTATCGATATCCTGTCCATGGATAACGGCTGAACATGCCGCCTTGCCTACTGACGATCCGCGCTCCTGAGTACAGGTGGCAGAAAGGGTTCAACTCGGAACTCCGAAGCCCATTTCCACATGACCGATACACCTGCTCACACCATCCGCCGGCTCTCTGAGGTATCCTGTCCTGTGTACTTCTCTTCATCATTGTTGATAACATCCGTTTATAATTTTTCACATTGTATCATGCTTTATCTGGATTGACCAGCTTGCGTTTTCTTCCGCTCATATTGGTGCCAAGTACACCTGCGATGATCAGCAAGGCTCCAACAAAGTGGTATCCATGGACAGGTTCATGCAATATCCAGGCTCCGCCAGCAATCGAAATGAGTGTGGACAAATTACTGAATACACTCATTTTGGAAGCTTCCAGATGAGTCAGGGCATAACTCGCCAGCAGCGTGGAGAACATGGTGGAGAGGACGGCCAGATAGGCCAGTGCTCCTAGGTAAGATGCATCTCCGAGTGGCTTCACATAATCCATCATGGTTCCGCTCGACGCATGACGAATCAGAGAAGCTGCGTTGAACACGATAAATCCAACCATCAGGGTCACCCAGGTCAATTCCATCGGTTTATATTTCTGCGCCAAGGGTCTTGCCAACACACCATAACCTGCAAAACACACCGTGGAGAGCAGCAGTAAAGCAATACCTTTAAAGTTTCCTGCCGACATCCCGCTTCCTTTCATCAAGAAAATAAAGATTACACCCGCCACGGACAGCAGCAGGAACAGTTTTTGCAAAAGGGATGTACGTTCCTTAAGAAAGATAGAGGCTAACACAAGTGTGAATACGGGGGCCATCGCCTGGATAATCCCTGCTTCCGATGAGTTGGACGAGACTAACCCGAATGCCTGAAAGGCAAAGAACAAAACAGGAGAGAGCAGCCCTAACGGAATGATACGCCACAGATCACGAAGGGTTAGCTTGATCTTGATCCATCCGAAAATGACAGGGATGCTGACTACGAGTAATGACAAAGCAAAACGATGTGCAAGTACATCAATTGGATGTGCCACACTCACCGTCATTTTGACAAATAAAAAGGATAAACCAATAATGGCTGCATATAAAACAGCTGCTACATATGCGTATGTTCTAGTCTGGCTATTGTTCATAGGGTTTCCTCCAATAATACGGTTTTTCTTTACTACTACAACCGCGCATATGTTGCTGCGTACGCTGTCTGACCTTATTCAATATACTGCCAGACCAATAGTGGTACAATAGACAAAAACGTTTACTGTACCGGTACACTTAAGGTAATGCTGAAGTCGGAGGAGTTGCAGAATCCAATGAGAAAATACGAAATAATCGCCGAATCACTTAAGCAATGGATTCAGGACCAATTGCGGCAGCAGAATAGTGGACAATGGCAGGACAAAGGAATCAAACTGCCGGCTGTGCGTGTTCTGGCTGAGCAGTATCAATGTAGTGTGAGTACAGCCATACGAGCGTATGAGTGGCTGGAAGAGCGGCATCTGGTCTACGCGGTGCCTCAGTCCGGATATTATGCGGTACAGAATGGAGCCGAAGTGGAGGATGGAGAGTGGCAGGGACCGCTGGATTTTGCCTCTGCAGCTCCTGATCCGCGTGTATTCCCTTATTCCGATTTTCGCCATTGTGTGGATCAGGCAATGGAGAAGAAACAGGCGGATTTGTTTTTGTATGGAACCGAGAGAGGCTTGCCTTCCTTGATTGAATTGTTGCAGAAGCAATTCGCCGATTATCAGGTGTTTGCCCGGAAGGAGCAGTTCTTTATTACTTCAGGGGTGCAGCAAGCTCTAGCTGTGCTGGCGTTAATGCCTTTTCCAAATGGGAAAAAGCAGGTAATGCTGGAACTACCGGGTTATCATAATATGCCTTCGCTTCTTCAAGGACTGAATGTCCCTATTGTATGTGTCAGGCGCTCTCTGGAGGGCCTGGATTGGGACGCACTCGAACGACAGTTCCGCGAAGGAGACATCAAATTTTTTTATGTTATGCCGCGTTTTCACAACCCGATTGGGACTTCCCTGACGGCAGCTGAGAAGAAAAAATTAATCCGCCTGGCGCAGCGTTATGATGTCTATCTGGTAGAGGATGATTTCTTGGTTGATTTGGAAGAGAACACAAAGCAGGACCCGTTATGGTCCTATGATACGGAAGGGCGAGTCATTTATTTGAAAAGTTACTCCAAAATCCTGTTTCCCGGCCTGCGGATTGGCGTGGCTATTCTGCCTGCAAGTCTTACTGCATCGTTTAGTAAATACAAAAAAATGCTCGATATTGACACTGCGGTACTATCCCAGGCAGCACTTGAAGTCTACATCCGTAACGGGATGTTTGCCCACCATGGCAAAGTCATCCGCAGTCGTTATGCTGCCCGGATGAACAAGCTGTATCAACAGCTTAATGCTTACCCGGACTTTGCTCCGTTTGTGAATGCACCACGCACAGGAGGGGAGCATACGGTTCTGCCACTGCCTAAGGATATGCCACTCAAGGTCTTGCTGTCCCGGTTGGAGCAACGGGGAGTGATTGCCGATACAACAGAACGATATTTTCCGGAGGGTGCACAGGAGGTACATCAGGATAAAATGCTGCGGTTAAACATATCCAATGTACCTAAGCAGCGGATCAAGGAAGGGCTGAGGATTATCCGTGAGGAGATAATGAAACTGCAAAAGGCGTCCACACAAGCGGAATAATCGCTTGTGGGACGCCTTTATTTCATGTGATTAATTTAATTTCAGTGACATGCTATGCTGCGACGTGTGAATTGTTAGATAACGGTTTACGCCTGAGCCATAGCTTTGAAGGAAGCTTCTGCGGCTTCCAATGTTTCTTGAATATCCTTGTCCGTATGTGCAGTGGTCAGGAACCAGGCTTCATATTTGGAAGGAGCCAGATTAATGCCACGATTCAGCATATGACGGAAGAAGGAAGCGAACAGTTCCCCATCGGTATCCTGGGCTTGATCATAGTTCGTAATCGGATGGTCACAGAAGTGGGTGGAAAAGGCACCACGAATTCGGTTAATGGTTAACGCAATACCATGACGATCCGCAGAAGCCTGAAGTCCTGTTGTCAAATCAATCGCAAGACGTTCCATCTCTGCATATACACCTTCACCTTGCAGAACTTCCAGACAAGCGATACCCGCAGAGATAGACGCAGGGTTACCAGCCATCGTTCCGGCTTGATAGGCCGGGCCGAGTGGAGCAACCTGCTCCATAACCTGTTTACGCCCGCCGTAAGCACCGATGGGCAGACCGCCGCCGATGATTTTGCCAAGTGCAGTCAGATCCGGTTCAATTTCTGCATGATTGTCGAGTCCCGCGTACGTCTGTGTGGAGCCATAGTGGAAACGGAAGGCTGTAATTACCTCGTCGTAAATTACGAGTGAGCCGTTGGCCCGCGTCATAGCACAGAGTCCTTCCAGGAAGCCAGGTTCCGGCATGACCATACCGAAGTTGCCGACAATCGGTTCAACCATGACTGCGGCGACATCATCGCCCCAACGCTCCAGAGCTGCTTTCAGGCTGTCCAGATCGTTGAAAGGTACCGTGATGACTTCGTGCGCAATGCTCGTTGGAATACCGGCACTATCCGGAATACCCAGCGTGGAAGGACCCGAACCTGCTGCCACAAGGACCAGGTCGGAGTGACCGTGATAACATCCGGCGAATTTCACGATTTTATTGCGTTTGGTGTAGGCGCGTGCAACCCGGATTGTGGTCATGACTGCTTCTGTACCGGAGTTTACAAAACGAACCTTGTCCATCGAAGGAATGGCTTCTTTCAGCATTTTGGCGAGCTTGATTTCAAGTTCTGTTGGCGTGCCGTACAGCACACCATTTGCGGCTGCCTCGGTAATCGCCTGGGTAATATGAGGGTGAGCATGTCCTGTAACAATCGGGCCGTACGCCGCGAGATAATCGATATAACGGTTGTCGTCGACATCCCAGAAGTGCGCACCTTGCGCCTTTTTCATAAATACAGGTGCACCGCCACCTACCGCTTTGAATGAGCGGGAGGGACTGTTCACACCTCCTACAATATGTTGAAGTGCTTCTTCGTATAAAAGCTCGGAACGGGAACGTGATGGATTCATAAAATAACTTCCTTTCGTATTAGATAAGCAAAACACAGCGAGAGGGCAGCATATGGGCTGCCCTCTGCGTGTTGCACGTCATTACTGTGCAGGTTGCTTGGAGTCTTGATCGTCACCGCTTGCCGTTTTGTCTTCGGCTCCGGTAGTACTGCCTTCTTCTTGAGCAGGAGGATGAATGATGTCTTGAATATATTGCTTCAATTTTTCTTCATTGGTTACGGACAGCACCTCAGCTCCGCCAGGTGTCCGCTCTTCCTTGAGCATTTTCATTGGCGGAATTTGCTCGCTGCCGTTCATGCTGCTCTGATATCCGAGTCCGCCCAGCTTCCACATGTCGGAGAGGGTAAGATTGGTATCTACATAAGGATTTACTTCTTCCAGAATGGAAGGCAGTTTGGCAATGGTTGTCGTTGACTGCATTTTCGCTGCTACAGCTTTCAGGAATTCGCGCTGCCGCTCGGAGCGTGCATAATCCGACATGGCATCATGACGGAAGCGAACGTACATGAGAGCCGTATCGCCATCCAAATGCTGGTAGCCTTTTTTCAGATCAATATCGTATTCATTATTGTCCGCTTTACTTGTATAGTGCATGTCCTTCTCTACGTCAAAATCCACACCGCCAACGGCATCCACCAATTTGATGAATCCTTGGAAATCGGTATACACATAATACTGGACAGGGATACCCAGCAGGTCTCCAGCAGCTTTCATTGCTACGTTGGGACCATGGGTAATAGCAGTGTTGATTCGTTCCTTGCCATATCCGTCAATGTTGACGTATGTGTCGCGCAGAATGGAGAATAGATTAATTTTTTTGGTGAGTGGGTCAAGCGAAACGACCATCATGCTGTCAGAACGAGGAACTTCCCCCTTCTCCAGCCCGCGGGCATCAACACCCATAACGAGAATATTAACCGTTTCGGTGCCTTCCCATTTCGGAGGATCCGGTGTACTTACTTTTTCAACATTTTCGATACCGGCAAACGGCGATTCATCGCCTTCCTTTTGCAAGCCATTCAACTGATTGAGAATAGAACCGAAATAAAATGCCGCAGCGCCTCCAACAATAAGCACGAAGGCGGCAAGAGAAATCCAAATGGTTCTCTTCGTCTTTCTGGTCATGCTAGCTCTCCTTTGTATTCAAAATAAATGAAGATGAGTCCAAATTGATTTAGCCCGGGCTTTCCGTACACGACATATCTGTGAGATACAACAGAGGACGCGGCCTCAGACTATTTTTTAAAGCTTGCTGAATTTTGACTGATACTATTATAATTTCTTTTTGGGCTACAAGCAATTTCAACAAAATCCAAGTGAGGTATAATCATGCTGGCGATTGATGTCAAAGATTTACGCAAGTCGTTTAGCGTCCAGAAAAGTCGAGGAGGGCTTAAGGGCGCATTTCAGGATCTGTTTGCACGTCAATACCAGGAGGTCTTGGCTGTAAATGATATTTCATTTCAAATTCCGCAAGGCGAAATATGCGGATATATTGGGGAGAACGGTGCCGGTAAATCAACAACGATTAAGATGTTGACCGGCATTTTGGTGCCTACTTCAGGGCAAATATCGGTTGGTGGATATGTTCCGTATCAGGAACGTGAGAAGTTTGTGCAGAATATTGGTGTCGTATTTGGTCAACGCAGCCAACTCTGGTGGGATATCGGTGTTATTGAGTCCTTCCATTTGCTGCGCAAGGTGTATCGAGTAGGTGAGGTCGATTTCCGCAAACGTCTAGATGAACTTGTTGAGCGGTTACAGCTTCAGGATTTGCTGAACCGTCCTGTTCGTAAGCTCAGTCTTGGACAGCGTATGCGCTGTGAGCTGGTCGCTGCGCTGCTGCACAATCCAGATATTGTTTTCCTGGATGAGCCTACCATTGGTTTGGATATTGTTGTGAAATCGGAAATCCGTGAATTCCTGAAAGACATGAATAAGGAACACGGAACAACCATTTTGCTGACAACCCACGATCTGCAGGACATCGAAGCTTTATGTTCAAGAGTTATTATGCTCGATGCGGGCAATATCATCTATGATGGCGGGTTGGATCATCTGAAGTCCCAGTGGGGCAAGGAACGGGAAATCCGGTTCAAGTTTGGCACGGCTCATCCTATGGAACAAATGCTGGAGTGGACGGCTGCGCTCCCTGTTCGCTGGACGGTGGAGAATGAACTGTCCGCATCGGTCTGGATTCCACTTGAACTCAACGTGTCGGATGTGCTGGGACGCGTCGTTGGACAGGCAGATATTACCGATATTCAGATTATTGAGATTAACACGGATGAGATTGTGCGCAGTATTTACCAATCCGGTTCCGCCGAGCGTCCCGAAATTTTGGGCGCAAAGAACGAAGCGGTGGGTGTATCTTAAGATGAATAGTGCATTTTTTGATTTTATGCGCATCCGGTTCCTGACGATGCTTGCATACCGGGTGAATTATTATTCCGGCATTTTGATATATACGCTGAATATCGGCGTGTATTACTTTACGTGGCAAGCCATTTACGGCAGTAGTGGTGAACTGGGCGGTTTTACGGCAGCTCAGATGACGACATATGTGGCTGTATCGTGGATGGCGCGTGCGTTTTATTTTAACAACCTGGACCGGGAAATAGCCGCAGATATTCGGGATGGCTCCATTGCCATTCAATTCATAAGACCGATCAACTATGTCATGGTCAAAATGATGCAAGGACTAGGCGAAGGTATTTTCCGTTTCCTGCTGCTCATGATTCCTGGAATGCTCATTGCCATTCTGTTGTTCCCGGTTGAACTGCCTACGGCGCCGTCCGCGTGGATTGGCTTTCTGGTTATGTTGTTCTTCAGTTTCCTCATTAACTCCCAGATTAATGTCATTACGGGACTGGCCGCATTTTTTGTGGAAAACAATGAAGGTATGATGCGCATGAAGCGGGTCGTGGTTGATCTGTTTTCGGGTCTGATCATTCCAATCAGCCTCTATCCGGGCTGGATGTCCGCAGTGATGAAAGTATTGCCTTTTCAGGCCATTACGTATCTACCCGGTTCGGTTTTCACCGGAAGAGTGGAAGGCACAGGCATCTGGAGCGTACTCGGCATTCAGGTGTTCTGGTTTGTCATACTGCTCATTCCGATGATGCTGGTCTGGCGTCAGGCGCGCAAGCGTCTGTTCGTGCAAGGAGGATAACAGAGTGTACTATATGGGTCTGATCTGGGAATATTTAAAAAATTACATGAAAACACGTCTCACGTACCGCGCCGACTTTTGGGTTGAGATCCTTTCGGATTTGCTGTTCCAGGCAACCAATCTGATCTTTATCTTTGTGGTTTTCCGACATACGGATAATTTGGGCGGCTGGAGTGAGAGTGAAGTCCTTTTTGTTTATGGATATTTTATGGTGCCTTACGGCATCTTCAGTTGCTTTATCAATCTGTGGGGGTTCAGTGAACGGTATATTGTGAAAGGTGAGATGGATCGCATATTAACACGGCCTGCGCATAACCTGTTCCAGATTTTACTTGAAAATGTGGACCCGCCTGCACTCGTTGGTTCGTTTATCGGTCTGATCATTATGGTCATCAGCGGTGCGGAGATGGGACTTGTGCTGGAGTGGTGGCATATTCCGGCCCTCATTATTCTTACGCTTAGTTCAGTGTTAATCTATGCAGGAATCTATATCACCTTGACGTCTCTGTCCTTTTATTCGGACGCGCCTACAGGTATCTTGCCATTAATGTACAACATTCAGGGATATGGACGTTATCCGGTAACCATCTATAACCGCGCGATTCAGGTCCTGTTAACGTGGGTCATTCCATTTGCCTTCGTGGGCATTTATCCGGCAGCCCTGTTCCTGGAACGATCCGAAATGCATCGTATGGCGATGCTGACACCTGTGATGGGATTGGTGTTTGGCTCCATCGGTCTTCTCCTATGGAATTATGGCGTGAAGAAGTATCGCGGAGCAGGATCATAACAGATATCCATTGAAAGTATAGACGAGATATAGGAGGAAATGAGATGACATTAACCGAAGGCAAGCTGGCACCAGACTTTGAACTTCCGTCCAGTACGGGAGAGACGGTGAAACTCTCCGATTATCGCGGACAGCGGGTGCTTATATATTTTTACCCGAAGGATATGACTTCTTCCTGCACACAGCAGGCATGTGATTTCCGTGATCGTCATGAGGAGTTCAAGGGATTAAATACAGTTATTCTGGGGATTAGTATTGATCCGATGAAGCAGCACCACAAATTCATTGCCAAATACGGTTTGCCATTCATTCTGTTATCCGACGAAGAACATCTGGTTGCCGAGAAGTACGGCGTATGGCAGCTCAAAAAGATGTATGGCAAGGAATACATGGGCATGGTACGCTCCACGTTTCTCATTGATGAAGAGGGTGTTTTGTTGAAGTCGTGGTCGAAAGTTCGAGTTAAAGGGCATATTGAGGCTGCGTTGGAGGCTTTACAGCAACTTTAGGAAGTTAACTTGCCTGTTCTCTATACATCGAAAAAATGTTTACTTCATAAAAAAGGCTGTGCTCGCGGTATATATACCGTGAAGCACAGCCTTTTTTATGTGGGATAGCGTTCTGGATGGGTCTGATTTTTTCTGTTCTTGCCAAAGCGAATGCGATGAACAAGTAAAAGCAACAGAGGAATAATAAAACTGCAAGTAATGTCCCAATCCACCCATGCAGGCATAATGGTTTCGATATAAAAAATGACATTGGGGGAGATCAGGATGGCCAATGCAAACATGAGCAAGGATGAAGGGAGAATGAGCGGTTTGTATGTTTTCAACTGAAACAGCTGAGCTAGTCCGATAACAAAAGCGAACATGTACAGCAGACTTTTGAAATAGGTCGCAATTAACCAGGCAGTAGCCATGAAGGCTTCAATGCGCTCAAAGAAGTTGCCGATATTAATTTTTTGAGACAGGGTATACGAAATGAAAATGTTATGCTGGGTTAAGAAAGGACCCACAACCATAAGGGAAAATAATAGCAATACACACAGGAGCAGACCTCCGCAGAAAGTGGCAAGTAACAGGTCTCGTTTAAGGTGCGGACCTGACACTACATAAGGAAGAATCATCGTAAGCACGAGCAGCTCCCCGAAGGAGGTAAATGCTCCACGTACAACGGTTTCAATCAAATGAACCCGGCTGATGTTAAAGATAGGCTGCAGATGTGAAACATCTATTTTGGGCAGCAAACCCACGAACAGGAGAACCATAAAAACAACAACAATAGGGGTCAATAGTTCACTGGTTGCTCCCATGGTTTGCAATCCTTTCATTAGGCCCCAGATCAGTGAACACATGAGCATAATCAAAATGACACGGATGGGGGTCTGGAGGTAGATTTGAGTCGTCATGAAGTCTCCAACTTCCCGGATACAGATGGCAGCGCCTATAGCGAAATAGAACAGGTAACCAGCAGACAAGATCGATCCAATCCATGAACCAAGCAATTTCTTGCAAATTTCTATCAAAGATAGTTCAGGGTAGGTTTGTTGTAGTTTGTACAAAATCCAAATGATAAATAGACCGATGGGCTGACTGAGGAAAGAGCATATCCATGCATCCTGTTTCCCCAAGGTTGTGACCAACGAAGGATAGATCAAAATCATATCCCCAACCATGACAAGAAAGGTAAGTAAGGTGAATTGCCGAATGGTAATTTTATCTTTAATTATCATGGTCTACAGCCTCCTTCCTGACATATTAGAACTCCAGTATTGCCTTATCCCGAAGGTTTGTTTTTCCATCCCTTTTTGAACATGTGCACCAACAGTAACAGCCCTGGCAATATAATGCTCAATGTGGTATCCCAATCTACCCAATATGGAACGACCGTAATGACGATGAAGGTCAAATTGGGAGAGACCAGATTGGCAAGGCCGAATAACAACAATGATGCGGGCAAAATAAGCATCCGGTATTGCTTGAGCTTGAACAGTTCAGCACATCCCACAATAAATGCGTACAGATACACCATCGCTTTGACATACGTGGAGATAAGCCAGGAAGAAGCCATTATGGCTTCAATACGCTCAAAGAAACCACCTATATTAATCTTCTGAGATAAAATAAAGGAAGCATAGATATTATGTTGTGTAAGGAATGCACCCAGAACAAGCATGGAGATAGTAACCAGTACCGCCAACAACAGGTTTCCAAGTGCTGCAGAAATAAGTACATCCCGGGTTTGATGTGCCTGTTTTAGCGTGTAAGGGATAATCATCATAATGGGAACCAGTTCCCCTACCGGATATATGATACTCACGAGAATGCCCTGCAGGATGGGCACGACGCCGGTATCCATCATTATGGGCTTCAGATTGCTAGGATCAACTTGAGGCAGTAAACAGAATGCAAGCACGAGAATAAACACAATAAGAATAGGCATGAGCAGTTCACTGCTTCGTCCCATCGTTTCTAGACCATGGTATACCCCCCAGCCCAGTGTAATAACAAACATCAGGATAATGACTCGGATCGGGGTGTACTGAAAAATCTGGGACGTGATGAAATCTCCAACCTCTCGCGTATGTGCTGAGGCACCTATTAAAAAGAAGAAAAGGTAAAATACAGTGACCAAATTACCTGGCCAAAATCCTAAAATGCTTCGTGAAATTTGTACCAGATTCTTCCCTGGATACAAACTGCATAGTTTTATGAACATTAGCATAAGAAGCATCCCGAGTGGAACCCCTACAAGAGCACATATCCATGCATCTTGTTTAGCATAGGAAGTGATGACCGAGGGGTAGATCAGCATCATATCCCCGACCACCATCATGAAAATGAGGGTGGACAATTGTCTTGTTCCGATACGGCCCTTCTCAAGCATAATGGTCCCCTCCTTTTCACTAAGTTCCAGTCAAGTGTGCAAGAAATTGATTTACAGGTTCATAGATCCATATGATGAGATAAAGTGGACTGGGGATTTCCCACAGGTTGGCCGCGAAGATGCTTAGAAAGGTAGCCAGGATCAGCAAGACACTGTAAACAGCTGTTTCTTTCCATTCCTTGCGACGTATGAGCCCGGGCAGATCGAACCACCCAATGAGCCCTGCGGTCACAATGACACTAAGTGTAAGTAACACCTGTCTCACTCCCTAATTTGATCTTTAAATGAATCATCCAGTGTACCTACACGTTTGATTTGTACATTGACATCGTAATGGACATCCAGATCTTCCAAATAACTGTCCCAATCTTTCTCCACTTTTTTGAAAAACTTGGGATCAGCATGGTAGACCTCTTGCCCGAATCCGAAAATATCAACGTGAAACTTGCGCTGTACCGATTTGATGGATTTTTGCATCAGTTCTACAAGACGTTCCTCACTGTCCCGTTCCAATTCCTTGAGTACTTCCATTGAACCGATTTTGATTCCACATTCAACGGCACCTATGGAAGATACATTTTTGATTTTAATATTGATTAAAGGGTGATCTGCCACGACTTTTGCTTTCCGTTTGGTCGTTGTACGAAGTGTTTTGAAGGTCACATATCCTTCTTTTCGGCAAGGAAGATGGCTGATGGTGGATACCACATTGTTTCGAATGTAGTTATATCCCTTGGATTCATCCTCCGTTAGCCACCCAATCAGCTTGTCTCCCTTGAATACAGACAGCCCTGTTGAGTTGAGGCTGGCAGGAGCCTTAATGGTCCCAATGTTAGCTTGACTTCCACTTTTCTCAGGTTGACCAACAACCTCCACCCCGGTAATTACAGGCTGTATTCCAGGAGCCAAAATGTATTCCATTAACTGATCCCCAGTTACGGTTGTTGTGGGTGACCAAGTCTTGGTGGATACATCCAATGAATTAAACATCTTCTCCGCAGGTAAATTTTCAAGTGGTGTCAGCACATCTAGCACCTTGGAAGCTGTTGTATTTCGTGCAACCATGACGTAGTAGTCAGGACGAACCGTAGGCTCGCGCATTAATGCTTCTGTGATATCATAAATGCCCACTTTGCGAGCATACTCTTCGCCAATGACCATCACGCGGATATGTGCCATGAATATACGACGTGGGCTAGATTCCGTTAACTTTTGAATGGCTTCAAACAAGGTAGGCGCAGAAGCCTGATACTGAGTCACAGGCGTTCCTTTACCTCCTCCTGACTTGGAGGATACTTCATTGGGAACAACCACTTGAGCACTAACCTTAATCATATCGCCATCCTTGTCTACACCAAGACCCAGCATGATGCCAAGCTCATTGAGTTCCTGTCGATCCCAGCATCCGGTAAGGAGGGGGAGCAGAACGGCAAAAGATAGAATCAATTGTAGGCATTTGTTCATACACGTTCTCCTTACCGATTATCGCTTCGTTTTTTTGTTAGCTTGTCTGGTTTCGTTCGCAGTTCCGGTAGAGAGCGGACGGGTTTTCATCCGGGTCCAAGGCACGCGGAAAATGGTATCTTTGAGATCCTTCCCGATGTAAGGTGCGAACGGGGACATGTAAGACACACCAAAAGATCTTAAACTGCATAGATGGGTTACCGTAATCAGCAGAACCATCAGAATTCCGTAGAAACCAAAGGCAGCAGCCAAAATCATCAGGACAAATCGCAGAATCCGCACAGATATGGATAGTCCATTTTCCGGAATAACATAACTGGATATCGCTGTAATGGATACGATAATAACCATGGCAGCCGATACAACGCCTGCATCTACTGCGGCCTGACCAATAACAAGGGTACCTACGATGGAAACGGCTTGACCGACGGTCTTTGGAATACGGATGCCGGCTTCCCGCAAAATTTCATAGGTCAGCTCCATTAAGATGGCTTCAATAAATGCCGGAAATGGAACACCTTCACGCTGAGCTGCCAGACTAATAAGCAGGTTGGTAGGTAGCATCTCCTGATGAAAGGTAGTAATGGCAATATAGAAGGATGGAGCGAGCAGCGCGATAAAGAACGCCAGATAACGAATCATTCGAATCAATGAGCTAATATCGGCCCGTTGGTAATAATCTTCGGGGGACTGAAAGAAATGAACAAACAGAGCGGGAACAAGCAGTACGAAAGGAGTACCGTCTACAATGATCGCGACCCGACCTTCAAGCAGTGCGGCGCATACGGTGTCTGGTCGCTCACTGTTATAGACCGTAGGGAAGATCGTACCTGTTTTGTCCTGCACGAGCTCCTCGATATATCCACTTTCCAGAATAGCGTCAATATCAATCTCATCAAGCCTTCGCCGCAGTTCTTTTATAACCTCTTGATCGACGATATGCTCCAGATATACCACGGCTATCCTGGTGTTGGTGACTCGGCCAAGCTCCCTTTCTTCAATCCAGAGATGGGGGTCACGAATTCGTTTGCGGATCAAGCCTGTATTCGTTCGCAAATTTTCATTAAAGCCCTCCATGGGACCGCGAACAACCGTCTGGGAGATGGGTTCGCCGACGGCACGGTCTTCCCAGCCTGCCGCTGCAATTTTCAGACCCTGATTGGAACCTTCTAGGAGCACAACGGCAAAGCCCGCCAGAAGGGCATCAAGAACGTCTTTCATCTCATCAATCAATATCACGTTGCTGGCCACCAAGACATCATTCTGGAGATAGATCAGATGCTCATTTTCCGCTGAGAAGTCAGGTAGCTCTCGGGTTTGTAACAAGGATTCCAGGATGGAATGATTCACAATCTGCACGTCTACCATCCCATCGATGTACAACATGACAGAAGGCCATTTGTGCAAACACTGCAGAGGACGAATCATCAAGTCTTTGCTATTCCCCATCACCTTCTTACAATAATCCGTATTTTCCGTAAGATTCGGAGATATTCTCTGATCCTGGCTGCTCTGCGCTGTTGTACTCATTCCTTCACCCCTTATACACCCTATATTTGCAAATTAGTATGACCTGGATGAATCAGGATTATCACAAAAGTGTTATTGAATATCCCACAAAATAAAAAAAAGGACATTGTCAATCCTTGTATATTAGAATTTTATCTAATTAGATTAATGTCTAATATTAGAGAAGAGGATATGTCATGCTATTTAGATCTTCCATTGTGATCCTGCTACAAAAAGAATCGGAGTACCGCAAGTTCTTTGTCGCGGGACTAGTGAACGGCATAGGTGACCGTTTTTGCCAGGTGGCCATGCTTTCGTTAATTCTCAGCACAACAGGATCTGGACTTGCAGTAGGACTAGCCCTTGGTCTGCGTGTGCTTCCATTCCTGTTGCTTGCCCCGGCAGGTGGCATGTTAATCATGCGCTTCTCACGGAGAAAGATTATGCTGCTTACCAATTTGATAAGGGTGCCTCTTGCTCTAAGTTATTTACTCGTAAACAGTGCAGATGATTTGTGGATTCTATATACAGCGAGTACTTTACTAGCCTGCGCCGAGGCTCTTTATGCGCCGGTCCGTAAATCAGGCATACCACTGCTTGTTCAGTCGGAACATTTGCTCAAAATTAACGGACTTGAACAGGTCATGAACGGTACGGTGCTGATCGTAGGTGCCTTTCTTGGAGGGATCACCTCATCCGTGATGGGGCCGCAGGCTGCTTTTATAACCAATGCACTGTGTTTTCTGATGGCTGCTGTTTTGATTCGAAAAGTCTCGTTTCCATCGGGAGTAGGTACTGAATCAAATGGGAGATCGCTTGAAAATGTGGAGAGCTCAGCCGTTTCAGCTACTGGTAATTCTTCAATGATTACTCGCGCTAATGGTGCAGTTTATGTTCTTTCGGTAATATGGAGGCTGGTTCGATCCTCTGTAGCATTACAGATCATCATCCTGTTCGAGTTATGGGTACCGGTCATCAACGGGATCGACAATGTATTGATCAGCGTATATGCAATTGAAGTGTTTGCCCTTGGAGATTGGGGTGTAGGTCTGTTCTATGCGGCGCTTGGGACGGGACTGGTATTAAGCAACTGGTGCTCTCGTTATTTTCAGCATTGGCTGCTTCCAGGAGTAGTAATATGTCTGCTCGTGGAAGGGGGATTGCTTATGCTGCTTAGTATGGCGACTCTGCCATTGATCGCAGTGCTGATCTATATACTGTTGGCCCTTATGTCAGGGGTAGGAAATGCTTGTCTGGATACACTGCTAATGCGTGAAACACCTGAGAAATATCGAGGGCTCATCTATGGTTTGGTGACGGCTTGCAGTAGTAGCATGTTGGGGTTATCCATGTTTGGTGCAGGTTTGTTATTAGAAGTGGTAGAGCCACGGAAGCTTGGTTTCGCAGGCGGATTGGGTTTTGCGGCAATTGCTGTTTTGCTTACAGTCTATGGATGGCTAAGGGCACGTAATGCTTTTAAGATTAGACGTACCACCAAAAGAACATGAAAAAAAGGAGCCGCAATATGCAGCTCCTTATTAATAACAGAAGGGTTAACCTGGTGTTCCCACATCTAATAGGCAGAAAAACCTTTGCGCTAAATGTGTCTGAATTCAACCACTGATATCATCGATAGATATGTGAATGGTACCGTTTATTTTTGTCTTTGCCGAATCGCGGCAGGTTTGCGCAACGATCGGGCTGCCCACGCTTTTCGATAGCGGTACAGTACGGCTGCAATTAACAGCAGGCCGATTCCCGCCACGATGTAAGCTGTATATTGATGGGCAAGATGGAACACCGCGTTCCATTGGGGTCCGAATATTTTGCCAATACCCAGGAACAACAACACCCAGAACAGTGCGCCTGAATAGGCATAGAGAGCGAATTTACGAAAGGGAACAGCGGCTATACCCGCGAAATATCCGGTGAAATGTCTCACTCCCGGAATGAAATAACCGATGAAGATCAGGGCATTGCCGTACCTGGCAAACCACTTTTGTGTTTTATCCAGCTTGTCCTGTTTCATCAGAAACCATTTGCCATATCGTGTAATGAACGGCAGACCTGCTTTGGCCCCAATAAAATAAGTGATCGTCATGCCAATCGTCGTTCCCAGAAAAGCAAGGATGGCAAGTATTCCGAAGTCCAGATGACCCTTGTAGGACAGAAACCCTGCATAAGCCATAGTCGTTTCTCCCGGGAAGGGAAGGGCGATGAATTCCAGCAATAAACCAAAAAACAAAACGCTGTATCCGTAGGATCCAAACAGATGCTGGACCTTCTCAAGCAATTCCAATAGACTTCACTCTCCTGCAGACAGGGTGGGAGGAGATGCTTACTCTCCAAGGAGTTTTGTTCACGATCCTACCTGTCCATTATGCTACCTAATCCGAAGCCAAGAATCAATCACGAGCCATCCCAAATTGTGAAAAATTATAAAACAAAATCGCGTCTTTTTTCAGTGAGTCCTCCATATAATTCTAACAAATCTGCTGAAGTCTATCAGCAAATTCACTAGAGACGTTGGAGGTTGATTCGAACATGGTAACACCAATACATACAATTTTATCTGGAAAATGGTCTGTGCTTATACTTCGCATTGTGTTACTGCTGTGTGTATTCGCTGCATCGGCCGGCACAACTTACGCTTCCTCAGTATCGGGGTCTGATGCACCCGCCTCCAAAGAAGAGAATCCTCAAGACAAGGTAGTCTATTTGAGTTTTGACGATGGACCGGGTAACCATACCCGTGAAGTATTGGATATTTTGCGCAAGGAGCAGGTTTTGGCTACATTTTTTGTGCTTGGTGAGCAAGCAGAACGTTATCCTGAGATGATCCGTGCGGTTGTGGAAGATGGACATGCTTTGGGCAATCATACGTTTAATCATAATTATGAACAGCTGTACAGTGATTTCAAAGTGTTCTGGAAGCAGATCAAACAGACTGAGGCAGTCGTAGAGCGAATTACAGGATTTCGGCCGAATCTGGTCCGGGCACCGGGCGGTACCTACGGACATTTCGACAAGAGTTATTTTGATCTGCTGAAATTGGGCGGGTACACCGTTATGGACTGGAACGTAGACAGTAGTGATTCCAAACGGAAGGGTGTTCCGGCCAAAGAAATCTTACGCAATGCGACCAAGGTGCCTGCCGGGGCACGTTCGGTCATTGTATTGATGCATGATGGAGGCGCTCATGCTGAGACGGTAAAAGCACTACCTGGCATTATCAAGTATTACCAGGATCAAGGTTTTCGTTTTGACACGATGAAGGCCACGGATCAGCCTGTTCAATTCCGCATCGATTCCAATGGTAAATACAAGTCTCGCAAAGCTCCGGGTAAGGAATGGGTCGCAGAAAATGTACAGGAGAACAGCAACCTGTGGTTGGCTGGCAAAGAATTGAAGGTGGAAATTGGCTTGGCAGCAGCCACGTTGAAGCAAGGAGAATTTCGCGTGGAAGATCAGCGGATCATGGTGCCTTTGCGGACCTTTATGAAAAAGTTCGGTGGCAGCGCTCGCTGGAATGCAGAGACCCGGACAGCTACAGCCATATGGAAAGACCGAACCATCCATGCAGACAGTATCAGCGGAGACCTGACAACGAAACGTGCAGACCAGATGAATGACAGAACGACAGAGGGAGTCGTGCGTAGTCAGGGAGGAACGATCTGGGTTCCGCTGCGGGAATTGATGGAGCATATGGGAGTAACCGTTGATTCACTAAAGGCGAATGAAAAGGAATGGATGGTTAAAGCCAGCGTTCCTCTGGCAGCAGCGAACAGCATGTATTTGGATAAATTGATCTGAATAAAGTCGTTCGTACAGGACTATTCTCTCTACTTCCGGGCAACACTGAATCATAGATTAGTATGGTTCAGGAATGCCGATGGATGGAAGGAGATTAGAAGAAATGTCTTATATCCGAATGGAACATGAACATGCCGTAGAATTGCTGAATAGAGTTATGAAGCGAGTTGAAAGTGTGATCATTGGCAAAAAACAAGAGATTCGTTATGTGTTAACTGCAATGCTTAGTGGAGGTCATGTACTTCTGGAAGATGTACCGGGTACAGGTAAAACGATGCTGGTTCGCGCCGTCGCTTCTGCGCTGGATTGCTCCATGGGACGAATTCAGTTCACGTCGGACGTGATGCCGGCAGATGTGACGGGCACGTCGATGTATCATCCGCATACGGGAGAATTTAAGTTTCGACCAGGACCCGTCATGTCCAATATTGTTCTGGCTGATGAAATCAATCGCGCTTCCCCCCGGACCCAGTCGGCACTTCTGGAAGCGATGGAGGAACGACGCATTACGGTGGATGGCACAACCTATGCCTTGCCGCGCCCATTCTTTTTACTGGCGACGCAGAATCCGTTGCAGTTTGAGGGCACCTATCGGCTGCCTGAAGCGCAGTTGGATCGTTTTCTTATGAAGATTGGATTGGGGTACCCTGATCCGGAGCAGGAAGTCGAACTGTTAACCCGGATGCAAAGCAGAGAACTGCTTGATGAACTTCGCCCTGTCATGCTTGCTGAAGAAGTTGTAGCCATGCAGCGTGAAGTAAAACATGTACATGTGGATCCTGTTGTCAAACAGTATCTGGTTGCTGTTGCCGTTGCCTCAAGAAGTCACCCAGCGGTAAGACTGGGAATCAGTCCGCGCGGAACATTGGCTTGGATGGCTGCTGCACAATCATTTGCTTACCTCCAAGGACGCAGTTATGTCATTCCCGATGATGTGAAAGAGATGGCTGTACCTGTCCTTTCCCATCGCGTTCAATTGAAAGCCCAGAACAGAGCGGAAATCTGGGCACAGGCGCAGGTGATTCAAGAAGCTCTGTCATCGGTTCCTGTACCTGTACAGATGGCGGCACAGGGAAGGGGACGGCGTCAATGACTGCGCTGGGTCAACGAATGTTGGGTGCTGTCCTGGTCGTGGCTTTTGCCTCTTTATATGTATGGCATGGCGGCAAAGCCGCGCTATTTCTGTCCATTATCGCGGCCTTGATGCTCGCAAGCGCACTGATTATCCATTTTTTCGGTCCGCGCAATATTAACATTCGGCGGCAAATGCATGCGAATCGGGTTGTGGCAGGCGAAAGAACGCGGGTGGCAGTGGAACTGAAATTCGACTGCCCGATTCCACTGTTATGGATCATTCTGTGTGAGAATACACCTGCCGGTGTACATCGTAAATTACTATTTCCGGGAACCCGTCGCCAGTTTACGTATCAATATGAATTATCGGGTTTGCGCAGAGGTGTGTACAGATGGGAATCAGGCAGATTGTACTGGGGTGATGTTTTCGGATGGAATACGGTCTCCGCAGAGACTGTGAATCATACCTCGCTAATTGTTGTTCCCCAAGCTACGGAATGGGGTGAGAGTAATCCTGGAGAATACTCGGCCGTGGGGGAAGATGCCCTGTCTGAGCGAAGAAGCAGTCAGGGGAATCGCAGTCCTGAGTTCCGGGAATATCAGCAAGGAGACCCACTGGGGCGTGTTCATTGGAAAAGCACAGCCAAAACGGGTCGACTTCAGACTTTTTTGCCTGAAACCTCCGATTCTGTCTCGCTGGGTATACTGGTGTATGAAGGTGCATCGGGTTATGAAATGCGGCAGTCAGAGAAGAGGGATATGCCTGCTTTTGAACGTGCGGTCCGTGCAGCTGCTCGTTGGATTCATACCGCTGAACGAGAAAACATTCCTTATCAAGTGTGGACGGAAGGCGGTGGGTCAGGATCTGCTCTTCAGGAGAAATGGAAACAAGAACTACTGCACTCTCCTGAAAACCATGCGTTAGACAAGCTGGCGCAGGCACGAATTGCCACGGCTCAAGTTGTACCTCCTTCGCTTCGCACAGAGATGTTGGATAGAATGGCGATCGGGTCACGAATTGTGGTGCTCACCGGTAGAATGGACGAAGCTCTTGTGGAGTGGGTAATGTGTGCAATTGGGTTGGGATACAGGGTAGAGGTTCAGTTAACGGAGTTCATGGCTGGAGAAGATCCATCACCTATATCGCGAGCGGAATCCCTCAGCAGCAATATGGCTCAGAATCGAGGAACTCAAGGTGATGCGACTTCTGATACCACTGTAGTTTCAGAAACAGCACAGTCCATTGCAACAGATCGAACCATTCGTAACATGGGCAATGAAAGTCTGGAACAGCTTCGTCAAAGTGGAGTACAGATCCATTGGATCACAGACAGCTCTTTACCTTCAATGAGAAAGGCGGAGGTAACGGATGTGGGAGCATAATGGAAACCCTCAAGTGAACTCCACTGTGGCTGACAGGGGGCATACCGCCAGTTTGGGATTAGAGTCTGTGCATTCCATATATAAAGGGGAAACCAGGACATCTGGAGTAGATTTGAAGAGTCATGGCCAAAATTCGGAACCTCTCCTTTACAGAATCGGTCTTTCCGCCATTTTGCTTATATTGTCCCTGGAGTGGATTTATCCAGTTACGTCAACGGGTCAGCAGGGCAGTGAACGATTCTTGTCCGTGATGGCAGGATTAACAGGAACCTTGCTGCTCGCGGGGTTGCTTCGTACCGGCTGGATCACGGGAATACTGATTAGACTCCTCATTGCTCTAGCCGCATTATGTTGTATGTATGGAGGTAATGACCCTGCTGGATGGGCTGTTACATATCCGGCCACTCTTTCTGAGGATATGGGCAGTTTCATGAGTACCTGGCGTGTTCGCTCGATTAGTGTGGAGACAAGAGGTCTGCTCATGATGTGCGGTTGGAGCATGCTGATGGCTTCCGTGCAGTCCCTTGTACTGCTGCGAAGAAGTGTGATGCTGTTTGGCAGTGCAACATTGGTCTATTTGTTATTGCTTGAATCATTTGCCGGGCTGGATGTATATGCTTCGGTGATACGTTCTGTGCTGTGGATTCTACTCATCCAGGCCATGTTACAGTTGCTTCGCCTTAATGGCGGGGTCACCACACCGATCTTTAAGCAGAGTCCTTATGGTCGTTGGTGCACGGTAACGCTTGCGGTGTCTGCAGGAATGGTACTTTTCTCAGCGATCCCTGGTCAACTTGCTTCCATTCCTCCACCGGAACGTATATCCCTTGAGCAGATGGGTGAACGGCTGGCCCGCTGGGCAGGCTATACACAGCACGGAAGTATTCCTGCCACAACCGCCGTCACAGGATATAGTACAGCGGATGCACCAATGGGCGCACCTTTGGTGCAGGGAGACACGATCTTTTTTACGGCGAAAAGTCCGGAAGCTACGTATTGGCGGGGAGAGACCCGTTCATATTATAACGGAAGCACCTGGAGTGATCCTGTGCAGAGCTTTGAGACGGCAAGTCCATCTGGATTGGTGCGTACCGATGGTTGGGAGTATCCAGCCTATTGGCAACGTATTCGTCAAACGGTAACGATGAAGCGAGAATGGAGAGGACCCAATCCCCTCTTTACAGGTGGAATGCCAATCAATCTTTCGTTCCAGGATAAGAACAGGGATAATCAGAAGAATAAACGTTTATTACTATCAAATGAAGATTCCGCCACGTTATGGCTGGCGGCTACCTATGACAATCAACCGGTCAAAAGTTATACGGCAGACATCATGATTCCCGTGGCAACACCTGAACAACTACGCCTTCTGGGAAAGAAGTCCAACATGAAAGATCCGGCGGCAATTCGCAGAACGTATTTGCAGCTACCAACTACGCTTCCCGGACGTGTGCAGGCCCTTGCGAAGGAAATCATTCAGGGAAGTGAGACTCGTTATGATGCCGTGCAAGCCGTAAAGTCGTATCTTGCGGACCACGCCGAATATACACTAGATACCCGTATGCCACTACGAGGAACTGATTTTGTGGACGATTTTCTATTTGTTACACGGGAGGGGTATTGCAATCATTTCTCAACAGCTATGATTGTGCTGCTACGTGCAGAGGGTATTCCGGCACGCTGGGTGAAGGGATTCGGGCCCGGGGAAGCGGATGCGGACGTATCTGGGCAATACATTGTGACCCAAGGAGATGCACACTCCTGGGTAGAAGTGTATTTTCCAGGTGCGGGCTGGATGCCGTTTGAGGCTACGCCGGGCTTCACCATGACGCAGGGTGAAGGCCAAGATGCCGCTGCGCTCAGCGGGCAGCAGCCCGTTGCCGTAACCCCGCCGCAGACGGACGGCGGGGTAGCTCACGCGGGCGCATGGCTGCTCGCCCGCGCACGGGCCATTGCCGCGCACCCATGGCTCGCGGCAGCCCTTGCGGCAGCGGCGCTGCTTTGCGCCGCCGGGGCCATCCGCATGCGGCGGCTTCGCCCCGCGCTGCGGCTAAGGCTGCTGCTGGCGTGGCCGCGCAGCAGCTTTCCGGACCGAGAGCGGCTGCTCAGCGCCGCCGCTCCGGTCTGGGCCGCGCTCGCGCGCCGCTACGGCCCGCGGCCGCCGGGAATGACGCTGCGTGAATATGCAGCGTCACCCGCCGTAGCCGCAGGCACGGACGGCGCGGACATCGCGCGGTTCGCAGCCGACTGGGAACGGCTGCTGTACGGGCCGGACCGTCCGCTGCGTGCGGACAGTCTGGACTTCCTGCGCCGGGCACTTCAACTGGCCCAGCGCATGCAGGCGCTGTAACACGAAGTACAGCGCAGCACTAAACATATGACGCCTTTCTCGCCCCATAAAGCGAATGAGGCGTCTTTCCGCGATCATACACCGTGAGCTTTATGCGGAAGATCTCTTTTATGATGAAAATAGTGCGTCAACCCTTTTCTTATATTTCCGATCGGAAATATATAGAATGGAGGCGAGAATATTCGACTAAATATTGTAATCTCAGGCGTTGAATATGCCATGTTTTGAGATGTCGAAAAAAGGAGTTTCGCCTTTCCTTGACGGTATGTTTTGTCGTTGCGTATAATTAGTTTCATTAATTGAGGGAGGCTCGGTAATGAATAAGCAAAATGAAATAGTGGTTGTCCTTGACTTTGGGGGCCAATACAACCAGTTAATCGCCAGAAGAATCCGGGATCTGGGCGTATACAGCGAGCTTTTGCCGTATAACACACCGGCGGAGAAAATCGCAGAATTATCACCAAAAGGAATCGTATTCTCGGGCGGACCATCTAGCGTTTATGCAGAAAATGCACCACACGTAGATCCGGCCGTTTATGATCTGGGAGTGCCAATCTTCGGAATTTGTTACGGCATGCAGCTTATGGCGCAACAGCTTGATGGTAAAGTGGAGCGTTCCGAGAAGCGTGAGTACGGTAAAGCGGATATCGAGTTTGCACCAGGTTCCGCTCTTGCACAAGGTATCGAAGGTGAACATACGGTATGGATGAGTCATGGTGACCACGTGGTTGCTCTTCCTGCTGGATTCAAACTGGATGCAGGCACGGAAAGTGCGCCAATCGCAGCGATGAGCAACGATGAGCGCAAATTGTATGCTGTTCAGTTCCATCCAGAAGTACGTCACTCTGTTCGCGGTAATGAAATGATCAAAAACTTCCTGTACGAAATCTGTGGTTGCGAAGGCAACTGGAGCATGGAGACGTTTATCGAAGATACGATCAAGGATATCCGTGAAAAAGTGGGCGATGGTAAAGTATTGTGCGCACTTAGCGGCGGTGTAGATTCTTCCGTTGTTGCTGCATTGCTTCACAAAGCCATCGGTGACCAACTGACATGTATGTTTATCGACCATGGTCTGCTGCGTAAAGGCGAAGCGGAGAGCGTAATGGAGACGTTCGTCGGCAAATTCGACATGAAAGTTGTCAAAATCGATGCACAAGAGCGTTTCCTGTCCAAACTGGCAGGCGTGGATGATCCGGAACAAAAACGTAAAATTATCGGTAACGAGTTTATTTACGTATTTGACGAAGAATCCAAGCAGTTTGATGATTTTGCATTCCTGGCGCAAGGTACACTGTACACGGATATCGTGGAAAGTGGCACAGCGACAGCTCAAACTATCAAATCCCACCACAATGTGGGCGGATTGCCTGAGGACATGAACTTCAAGCTGATCGAACCACTGAGTGCCTTGTTCAAAGACGAAGTGCGTAAAGTCGGCGAAGAGTGCGGTTTGCCAGAAGCAATTGTATGGCGTCAGCCATTCCCAGGTCCGGGTCTTGCTATCCGTGTACTGGGCGAAGTAACGGAGGACAAGCTCAAAATCGTTCGTGATTCGGACTACATCCTGCGCGAGGAGATTGCCAAAGCCGGTCTTGACCGCGAAATCTGGCAATACTTTACGGCCCTGCCTAACATGAAGAGTGTTGGGGTTATGGGTGATGCGCGTACGTATTCCTATACTGTAGGTATCCGTGCTGTAACATCCATCGATGGTATGACAGCTGACTGGGCACGTATCCCTTGGGACGTATTGGAGAAAATCTCCGTGCGGATCGTTAACGAAGTGGATAACGTAAACCGTATCGTGTATGACGTAACTTCCAAACCACCAGCAACGATTGAGTGGGAATAGGTTGTGAAATATTAGTGGACTTCATTGCTTAGAAGCCCTGATATGGTTGGAACCCTTGAATTATTAAATAAAAAGCTCATTCTTGATAAATTGTTATCAAGAATGAGCTTTTTATATTGGTTAGATGAATTAATTAACCCTAGTTCCGAAGTAACTCCAGTATTCGTTGGGGTTGACTGTTTGCTTGAGCAAGTATGGCTTGAGAGGCATCGGTTAGAATACTCAGTGTAGATATCTTTATCATTTCTTTGGATATGTCAGTGTCCCTGATTCGTGACTCGGATGCTGTAAGGTTCACAGAATAGTTGGATGTGTTGTTATAGGCGTACTCTAGTCGATTTTGATAGGCGCCTAATTTTGCACGCTCCCCTGTGACTTTATCTAAAGCCGTTTTGATATCTGTTACTGTGATATGAGGAATGACTTCATAATCATCAAAACTTGCTTCCGAAAATGCGGTGAACAATCCGGTGTAGCCTTCAAGCATGGATGTATTGGCGGAATAGCCTTCGATCTTTCCTACACCCGTAACAGAAAATGTATAATAATTGCCTACAACAGTTCCGGTAAGTTCATAGTTCTGATCTAATTGCGCAGGATTCACTACTATGGAGGTAATTAATCGATATGATCCATTTAAGCGTTCTCCAATATATAATCCACCGTACTGGCTATACCATCCAAAAACTTGGTTGTTAAAGTCGTTTCCTTTAATAATTATGCCAATATTTCCATCTGGATGTGTCGTCATGAATTTTCCATTGACCGTGATGGTCATATCGTTACCTTGAATTACTTCCGAGAGAATCGTTTTGTCACCAACGCCTTCAGTGGACTGTGTCAATAATCCGTTCTGGACTGTCCAGGCACCTTGCGCAGGATGCCATTGTGAAAACCTATTTTGATCGTTAAAATTCTCCCTATAATATAGGTCCAGATGCATGTCATTAATGCTTAGCGGAATTGTGTCAGTACCTGTATGGACAGCAGCATTAGTAAGTGAACCATTCAAAAGGTAGATTCCATTAAATTGTGTGTTGTTTGTTATATCCTCTATATTTCGGAGGTTGTGTGTAATTTCTAGATTAATTGTTTCTTTATCACTATAGGTGTATGTATCATTTTCCCTTTGAACAAGTAGTTCTCTGATTCTTTGAAGTCCGCTTGTTATGCTATTGAGAGCACCTTCCGCAGTTTGAATTAATGAAATTCCATCTTGGATATTTCTTGCTCCTTGCTCTAAAGCCCTAATCTGAGCACGCATACTTTCGCTAATAGCTAGACCGGCAGCGTCATCCGCAGCGCGATTAATGCGTAGACCGGACGAAAGTCTTTCAAAAGATGTTTTTTTGGCGTTACTATTATTATTAATTCTATTTTTGGCGTTTAATGCTGGCAGATTATTGTTAATTCTCATATTTCTCCTCCTATCCTAATATTAGTATACACGTTTCGTGAAGAAAATTAATCTGATAAGGATGGACACTTAAACAATACTGACCGTGTTGATGAGCTATGAAACGTAAAATGCATTTTTTATGAAAAATTTAAACGTCCATCGATGGTATGACAGCTGACTAGACACGTATCCCTTGGGACGTATTGGAGAAAATATCCAATAGATTTTATGAAGAAGAACACTCTGTAAGGAGGAACTATAGCGGATGAAGGAAAGAATCGAACTCAACCCGGGATGGACTCGTGAGGAGGTTGTCGCACTTACGGCTCATCCTGAGCTAAAGATTGTTCAATACAGTGAGCACAATATCCCGGACGTGAACCTGATGCAGATATTGAATGAGGAGCTGTTTGCCAACAGACCCGATGTTACTTTTCGTATATATGGCTTTCATTCGCAATCTGGCGACTTGTCTGGTCTAAGATATATGAACCATGTAGAAAAGCTTGTGATTGATTGTAACAGACACATTCATGGGATTGAGGGCTTAGGTGAATTGCTAAGGTTAAAAGAATTTGCTTTTGACGTATTTGAAGCGGAATCTCTTGATGTATTAACACTTGTACCTAACACTTTAGAGCAGCTCCGCATCGGCAAAACCAAAACAAAGAAAACCAATTTGTCCGTACTTAACCGCTTTACCGAGCTTAAAACGCTGAGTGTGAATGGTCATACAACTAACATCGAAACGATCGGAACGTTGTCTTCACTCCGGTCCCTCTATGTTTCGGGAATGCCATTAAAGGAATTGGGATACTTAAAAGATTTAACGGGTTTGCGCGAACTTCATCTCAGTTTTGGTGGAGCAGAGAATCTGGATAGCCTTGCGGGAATGAAATCCTTGCAATTGTTGAAGCTCCTGAGGGTGAAAGGATTATCTGACCTATCCATATTGCCTGAATTGAAGGGGTTGCGCTTATTAGGGATAGAGGACCAGCCGCATCTAACGAGTCTGCCGTCTCTTGAAAATCTGACTGAATTACAGCGTGTTTACCTGAACAATGTGAATGTGGAGAATATTGAATGGGCAAAGACATCCAAAAGCCTGAAAGAGCTCGCTCTTCTGCAAATGAAACATATTACCGCCGAAGATATCGAATCCCTGATTCATGATAAATCCTTGGAAAGAATGATCGTTCATTTGAAAAGTGGCAAACAGCAAAAAGTGGCGAAGCTGGCGATAATGGCAGCAGGCATATGGGATGAGAGCGGATGGTGGTATAACGATGAATCTCTGAATATTTAATTTCATTTTTAAGTTCGTTTCATATTATTTTCATGTAGGGCTTGTACACTACGTACAGAATACGGCTATATGGCAACTGAAAGGAGAATTGAATGTATGCGTAAAACCGACAATATGAGCAAATGGAAGATGGGCATTGGAAGTGCGTTTCTGATGGTGATGCTGGCAGGATGCGGCTCGGGTATGCAGGACTTGGCTCTTGGTGCGGGAGATTCTTCATTTGTGAACTTAGAGGCAGCAGATTCATCTTCCGATCAAGCACAGAATCAGGAATTGTCTGAGGGATCGACCGATAATACAGGTCAGGAACAACAGCAGGCACAGGACGTGCTTCAGACAGAGATTTAGAATATATGGCATAGGACCTATCATGTAAAAAAATGAACTAGTAACCGTAGCAGACTGCTCTCTATACCTAAGCTTTTTGAATATCCAAATACATGATCCTCATCACATAACCATCTTCTCGGTAACGGTAACCTATGAAGCTACCGCAATCAAAGTGTGCCTGCCACCTTTGATTGCGGTAGCTTTTTGAATTGTGAAACCTCAGTTTAATTTGGGTGGTAAACCGCTGAACTGGTTCATTTTGTTAAATAATACGAACGATTTATATGATAAGTGATAATAATATTCGTTTTTCTCATTGACAAACTAGAGGTAACCCTCCTAAAATAGTGATTGGAAACACACAAATAGCGCATACTACTTCGTATAATCCCGGGGATTGGCCTGGGAGTCTCTACGAGATCACCCTAATGATCTGGCTACGAAGAGGAGAAGGCTGAGCACATGAATTCTACATGATTGCGTCGGGCATGACATCACGCACATTAGAATTTTTTTTGTTCTCCCTAATTGGCACCGTGCCACTCCTCATCAGTTAAAACCCTGGGTGATGCATTCATCTCAGGGGTATTTGTTGTTTTTCAAAAGGCTTCAACATCTCTAAGGGGGAATTATTGAATTATGGATCGTTTCTTTAAATTAAAAGAAAACGGAACGAACGTTAGAACGGAGATTGTTGCGGGTCTTACTACCTTTATGACAATGGCGTACATTCTTTTCGTAAACACGTTGTTCTTGGGATCAGCCGGAGCCGGTATGTCGGACAATGCAGTATTTTTTGCAACAGCCGTGGGTGCTGGTCTGATGACCATCATTATGGGATTGTTCGTTAACATTCCGATCGCCCTTGCACCAGGTATGGGTTTGAACGCTTACTTCATGACCGTGGTTCTGAGTTCCAACGGTGCGATTTCCTGGCAGGCAGCTCTCGGAGCCGTATTTATTTCTGGTATCGTGTTTATTATTTTGACAGTAACCAAAATTCGTCAAATGCTGCTCGTTGCAGTTCCAGACTCATTAAAAATGGCAATCACCGTTGGTATTGGTCTCTTTATTACCATTGTAGGTTTCAAACTTGCTAATCTGGTCGCTGTAACAGTTAATGTTGCACCTGATGCAGATCTGAGCCAACCGATTCCTGGCAGCAGTTTTAATCTGTCTTTAGGTAATTTCATCACACATCATGATGCATTACTGGCACTGATTGGACTGCTCATTATAGCTGTACTGATGGTTATGCGCGTCAAAGGTGCACTGCTAATCGGTATCATTGCTACAACGTTGATTGGTATCCCCATGGGCGTTACGAATCTCAGCGGTTTATCCGGTGCAAGCTGGTTGCCTAACTTCAGCGATCTGGCGGTTGGACAACTGGACTTGAAAGGTGCAATTAGCCTTGGATTGTTTGAAATCATCTTCATCTTCACCTTTGTAGAGCTGTTTGACACATTTGGAACAATGGTGGGTACAGCAACACGAATGGGGATTATGAAGGATAAGAAGAAAGGCGAGAAAACAATTGGTAAAGCAATGCTCGTGGATGCAGTGGGTGTAAGTGCAGGGGCTGCACTGGGTACAAGTACAATTACCGCATTCGTTGAAAGTGCCTCAGGCGTCGAAGCTGGTGGACGTACAGGTCTGACCTCTGTAACGACAGGTATCCTGTTCATCCTGGCTTTGTTTATTGCTCCACTTGCATTGGTTGTTCCGTCCGCTGCAACAGCTCCGGCGTTGATCATCGTGGGTGTCTTGATGATGAATCAGGTTCGTAGCATTGAGTGGGATGACTTCCTGCAAGCTTTCCCGGCGTTTCTTACCATCGTATTGATGCCTTTCACTGGAGGAATTGCAAACGGGATTTCCGCAGGGATTGTCTCCTATGTAATCCTGGCCGTATTCAGTAACCTGGTTACGGATCGCAAAGTGAAGATACACTGGCTTATGTGGATATTGGCTATCATTGTTATATGCCGGTATGTATTTATCGGTGGAGAATAAAGGTTTGACTGAATGAATTGGGTCAGATACTTATGATGTATTTGTTATTGTACAAATGAAAAGAAGCGGAAGCCTTGGTACATTAACGGGGCTTTCGCTTTTTTTGTTTCTTCTATATATGTAGCATGAACTTTGACTTTCTTCTATATATAAAGGAGGAACATACATGAGTTATGATTTGATGATTTTTTATCCAGCCAAGAGCTCCATTTGATAAAGCGTCGTTTATGAAGATGGTATAGTGAGCATACAAAGTAGTCGAAAGTGGTCGGAGGAGCATTCCTATTCGGGCCTTTCTTTCTATGAATGTGGACGATGATGTGTTTGAAGCGATGGAAGGAGCAGGAACAGATAATCGATTAACAGAATACTCGCTTGGAAAAGAAGTGATTTATGCTGCATTCGCATGGTCTGTTGCGTAAGATGCCTGTAAATTGATGCGTGAGTTGACTAAGAAGCATAACGTTGGTTTTCTTTGATGTAAGCGGATCGGATGGTGAGATCATCAGGACCTAATGTGTACACTAAAATAGCAAACTTGAAAAACAGCACGACGAGAATTAAATAGCAGCTGGATATAGCCAGTTTGAAAGACACTCTACTATATATAATATAAACTATTGTAATGTGAGAGAGTTGCTATTCTCCGAGATTAAAAAGATAATTGCTGATGAGGGATGAGTATCGTATAAGTTATAAATAGGAGTAGAGAGGAAGAAGAGAACCCCTCACAGATAAATTGAAAATAAAGCTTGCATTCGAAATCTGTACATGGTATATTCTAATTCCGGCCAAGAAAACACGAGAAACACGGTGCGGCAAGCAAATGAAATAAGCTTCGAAAGAAACTTAAAAAAAGAGCTTGCAAAGTTGGTTCGGATGTGATAAGATATAAAAGTTGCTGAGGTGAACAACACGCGGCAATGAAACAAGTTTGATCTTTGAAAACTGAACAACGAGTGAGTAACGATCTTGCTTGCAAGATCGACGCTGAGAAATTGGTACAAGTCTTCGGACTGTATGATTTCAAAGCAAAATAAATGAGATTTTTAATCTCGTCAGTTTCAAAATGAGCTTATCGCTCTTTTCAATACTTTATTGGAGAGTTTGATCCTGGCTCAGGACGAACGCTGGCGGCATGCCTAATACATGCAAGTCGAGCGGACTATCAGAGAAGCTTGCTTCTCTGATAGTTAGCGGCGGACGGGTGAGTAACACGTAGGCAACCTGCCCTCAAGTTTGGGACAACTACCGGAAACGGTAGCTAATACCGAATAGTTGTTTTCTTCTCCTGAAGAGAACTGGAAAGACGGAGCAATCTGTCACTTGGGGATGGGCCTGCGGCGCATTAGCTAGTTGGTGGGGTAACGGCTCACCAAGGCGACGATGCGTAGCCGACCTGAGAGGGTGATCGGCCACACTGGGACTGAGACACGGCCCAGACTCCTACGGGAGGCAGCAGTAGGGAATCTTCCGCAATGGGCGAAAGCCTGACGGAGCAATGCCGCGTGAGTGATGAAGGTTTTCGGATCGTAAAGCTCTGTTGCCAGGGAAGAACGCTTGGGAGAGTAACTGCTCTCAAGGTGACGGTACCTGAGAAGAAAGCCCCGGCTAACTACGTGCCAGCAGCCGCGGTAATACGTAGGGGGCAAGCGTTGTCCGGAATTATTGGGCGTAAAGCGCGCGCAGGCGGTCATTTAAGTCTGGTGTTTAATCCCGGGGCTCAACCCCGGATCGCACTGGAAACTGGGTGACTTGAGTGCAGAAGAGGAGAGTGGAATTCCACGTGTAGCGGTGAAATGCGTAGATATGTGGAGGAACACCAGTGGCGAAGGCGACTCTCTGGGCTGTAACTGACGCTGAGGCGCGAAAGCGTGGGGAGCAAACAGGATTAGATACCCTGGTAGTCCACGCCGTAAACGATGAGTGCTAGGTGTTAGGGGTTTCGATACCCTTGGTGCCGAAGTTAACACATTAAGCACTCCGCCTGGGGAGTACGGTCGCAAGACTGAAACTCAAAGGAATTGACGGGGACCCGCACAAGCAGTGGAGTATGTGGTTTAATTCGAAGCAACGCGAAGAACCTTACCAGGTCTTGACATCCCTCTGATCGGTACAGAGATGTATCTTTCCTTCGGGACAGAGGAGACAGGTGGTGCATGGTTGTCGTCAGCTCGTGTCGTGAGATGTTGGGTTAAGTCCCGCAACGAGCGCAACCCTTATATTTAGTTGCCAGCACTTCGGGTGGGCACTCTAGATAGACTGCCGGTGACAAACCGGAGGAAGGTGGGGATGACGTCAAATCATCATGCCCCTTATGACCTGGGCTACACACGTACTACAATGGCCGGTACAACGGGCTGCGAAATCGCGAGATGGAGCCAATCCCAACAAAGCCGGTCTCAGTTCGGATTGCAGGCTGCAACTCGCCTGCATGAAGTCGGAATTGCTAGTAATCGCGGATCAGCATGCCGCGGTGAATACGTTCCCGGGTCTTGTACACACCGCCCGTCACACCACGAGAGTTTATAACACCCGAAGTCGGTGGGGTAACCGCAAGGAGCCAGCCGCCGAAGGTGGGATAGATGATTGGGGTGAAGTCGTAACAAGGTAGCCGTATCGGAAGGTGCGGCTGGATCACCTCCTTTCTATGGAGAATCGTTTCCCGAGTGGAAACATTCAAATATGCAGCTTAGCTGCAAAAACTACTCACTCGTTGCTCAGTTTTGAGAGCTCAAACTCTCAAACAGCTTGCTTTTGCATGGAGCTTGTTCTTTGAAAACTAGATATCGAAACGAAATTTTGCGATTTAGAACATTCCTTTTTAAGCTGAACTTGTGTAAACAAGTGAAGTGTTTATAAGGTAGATTGCATGAGCGAGTGATCGAAATGGAACGACTTTTGGCTTTGCGCAAGCAAAACAAGGGAAGAGACAGCTCGAACACGAGCGATATGGTTAAGCTACTAAGAGCACACGGAGGATGCCTAGGCGCTAGGAGCCGATGAAGGACGTGGCGAACAACGAAACTGCCTCGGGGAGCTGTAAGCAAGCTTTGATCCGGGGGTGTCCGAATGGGGAAACCCAGCTGGGGTAATTTCCAGTTACTCATAACTGAATACATAGGTTATGTAGAGGCATACCAAGGGAACTGAAACATCTAAGTACCTTGAGGAAGAGAAAACAATAGTGATTCCGTCAGTAGCGGCGAGCGAACGCGGAGAAGCCCAAACCAGAGAGCTTGCTCTTTGGGGTTGTGGGACATCTCACATGGAGTTACAAAGGAACCGGTTAAACGAAGAGGTCTGGAAAGGCCCGCCAAAGAAGGTAAAAGCCCTGTACTTGAAAGTTGGTTCCCTCCGAGATGTATCCCGAGTAGTGCGGGGCACGTGAAACCCCGTATGAATCCGGCAGGACCATCTGCCAAGGCTAAATACTTCCTAGCGACCGATAGTGAAGCAGTACCGTGAGGGAAAGGTGAAAAGCACCCCGGAAGGGGAGTGAAATAGAACCTGAAACCGTGTGCTTACAAAAAGTCAGAGCCCGTTTTAGGGGTGATGGCGTGCCTTTTGTAGAATGAACCGGCGAGTTACGTTCCCGTGCAAGGTTAAGGTGAAGAGCCGGAGCCGCAGCGAAAGCGAGTCTGAATAGGGCGACTTAGTACGTGGACGTAGACCCGAAACCGGGTGATCTACCCCTGTCCAGGGTGAAGGTGCGGTAACACGCACTGGAGGCCCGAACCCACGCATGTTGAAAAATGCGGGGATGAGGTGGGGGTAGCGGAGAAATTCCAATCGAACTCGGAGATAGCTGGTTCTCCCCGAAATAGCTTTAGGGCTAGCCTCGGAAAACAGAGTCGTGGAGGTAGAGCACTGATTGGGTGCGGGGCCCGCAAGGGTTACCAAGCTCAGTCAAACTCCGAATGCCATAGACTTACTTCCGGGAGTCAGACAGTGAGTGCTAAGATCCATTGTCAAAAGGGAAACAGCCCAGACCATCAGCTAAGGTCCCCAAGTGTGTGTTAAGTGGGAAAGGATGTGGAGTTGCACAGACAACCAGGATGTTGGCTTAGAAGCAGCCACCATTGAAAGAGTGCGTAATAGCTCACTGGTCGAGTGACTCTGCGCCGAAAATGTAACGGGGCTAAACACACCACCGAAGCTATGGCTTGATGCTTTGCATCAGGGGTAGGGGAGCGTTGTATAAGGGTTGAAGGTGTACCGTAAGGAGCGCTGGACATTATACAAGTGAGAATGCCGGTATGAGTAACGAAAAGATCAGTGAGAATCTGATCCGCCGAAAGCCTAAGGGTTCCTGAGGAAGGCTCGTCCGCTCAGGGTAAGTCGGGACCTAAGGCGAGGCCGAAAGGCGTAGTCGAAGGACAACAGGTCGAAATTCCTGTACCACCGTAAGCCGTTATGAGCAATGGGGGGACGCAGCAGGGTAGTGACGCGGACTGATGGATGTCCGTCTAAGCAGTGAGGCTGATGTGTAGGCAAATCCGCACATCATTAAGGCTGGGCTGTAATGGGGAGCGAAAATTATAGTAGCGAAGGTCATGATCTCACACTGCCAAGAAAAGCCTCTAGCCAGGTGATGGTGCCCGTACCGCAAACCGACACAGGTAGGCGAGAAGAGAATTCTAAGGCGCGCGGAAGAACTCTCGTTAAGGAACTCGGCAAAATGACCCCGTAACTTCGGGAGAAGGGGTGCCCCGGTAGTGTGAATAGCACGAGGGGGCCGCAGTGAAAAGGCCCAAGCGACTGTTTAGCAAAAACACAGGTCTGTGCGAAGCCGTAAGGCGAAGTATACGGGCTGACGCCTGCCCGGTGCTGGAAGGTTAAGGGGAGCGGTTAGGAGCAATCCGAAGCTGTGAACCGAAGCCCCAGTAAACGGCGGCCGTAACTATAACGGTCCTAAGGTAGCGAAATTCCTTGTCAGGTAAATTCTGACCCGCACGAATGGCGTAACGACTTGGGCGCTGTCTCAACGAGAGATCCGGTGAAATTTTAATACCTGTGAAGATGCAGGTTACCCGCGACAAGACGGAAAGACCCCATGGAGCTTTACTGCAGCTTGATATTGAATTTGGGTACGATCTGTACAGGATAGGTGGGAGCCTTTGAAGCAGGAGCGCAAGCTTCTGTGGAGGCACCGTTGGGATACCACCCTGATCGTATCTAGGTTCTAACCTGGTACCGTAATCCGGTGCGGGGACAGTGTCAGGTGGGCAGTTTGACTGGGGCGGTCGCCTCCTAAAGAGTAACGGAGGCGCCCAAAGGTTCCCTCAGAATGGTTGGAAATCATTCGAAGAGTGCAAAGGCATAAGGGAGCTTGACTGCGAGACCTACAAGTCGAGCAGGGACGAAAGTCGGGCTTAGTGATCCGGTGGTACCGCATGGAAGGGCCATCGCTCAACGGATAAAAGCTACCCTGGGGATAACAGGCTTATCTCCCCCAAGAGTCCACATCGACGGGGAGGTTTGGCACCTCGATGTCGGCTCATCGCATCCTGGGGCTGAAGTAGGTCCCAAGGGTTGGGCTGTTCGCCCATTAAAGCGGTACGCGAGCTGGGTTCAGAACGTCGTGAGACAGTTCGGTCCCTATCTGTCGTGGGCGTAGGAAATTTGAGAGGAGCTGTCCTTAGTACGAGAGGACCGGGATGGACGTACCGCTGGTGTACCAGTTGTTCCGCCAGGAGCACCGCTGGGTAGCTATGTACGGAAGGGATAAGCGCTGAAAGCATCTAAGCGTGAAGCCCCCCTCAAGATGAGATTTCCCAGTATGTAAGACCCCTTGAAGACGACGAGGTAGATAGGCTGGGGGTGGAAGTGCAGCAATGCATGGAGCTGACCAGTACTAATCGGTCGAGGGCTTATCCAATATGCAAGTTGTAAATCGCACATTTCGTTTCGGATCTAGTTTTCAGAGAATGATCTCTGAATGTAAGCTAAGCTATGCGTTTGGTGGCGATGGCGGAGGGGTTCCACACGTACCCATCCCGAACACGACCGTTAAGCCCTCTAGCGCCGATGGTACTTGGACCGCAGGGTCCTGGGAGAGTAGGACGCCGCCAAGCAAAGAACCACTGCCGATGTTATTCGGTGGTGGTTTTTATTTGTTATATACGAAGTATCTAATAAGTATCTAATATAAACCGTAACAGCCCGGAGAAAATCCAGGGCTGTTCTTTTATTTCAATTTATGTGAATGTGCTAATTTTTTTATAGTCAGATTAATTTAAGAAGGTTCTGTCTATTTAATCATTTGGTTGCATGCATCCCCTAGGCTTAAAAGTGAGTTCTCCAATGCATAATGGGTCTCTGAATCAATGATGACTCCTTGTTTATTCATCTTCAATGTAATATGAGGAATGGTTAGAGAGGCCTCATGTAAGACTTGAGCATTAATCATGTTTAGCGTCAGCAATAGTGAAGCATGGGCTTTGTCACCGCCCATGGGGCTGGGAGAAGCAGCGATGGCAACGGTGGGTTTATTGAGCCATTCTCCTGAAGATACAATCCAATCTAATGCGTTTTTTAAGACCCCAGGAACTCCATTTCCATACTCCGGTGTGCAGATCAGAACTCCATCCGAATACTTCAGTTGGGCTCTCAAATTCTGTACGGACTCAGGAGCTTCCTCAATATCGAGGTCAGGGTTAAAATGCGGTAGATCATTTAATCCACCATATACTCCAAACTTAAGGTTAGGAGGAGCTAGCTTAATCATGGCATGCATTAGTAAAGTATTGGAGGACTGATTGCGCAGGCTTCCGGAAATCGCAAGGATATTAAATTCTTTTTTCATGGGTATACATCATCTCTATTCCTTAGTAATGTAGGGCAATCTGTTTATTTTCCTCCTGTTGGAATGGACTGTCTATAGAAAACGCATTTAATTAAGGCATTCTTCATGTTACTCAGAGGATATCCACAATTCTTCATCAAAAATGCATGCGATAGTTTGCATGACTCCTGGGTAATAGGATGAAGAGAGCGCTTAAAATAAACAACTGACGAATGAATCATAATAAATATTTTTTAAAATTAGTACCAAGTACTAATACTTAGTGCTATAATGATAAAAAAACAAACGAGGTGACTACCGGTATGAATCAATCAATGTCAACCATTACCGCAATGGGTACGTATGTACCGGATCGAATATTAAGTAATGCTGATTTGGAGAAGCTGGTCGACACGAGTGATGAATGGATTGTACAGCGTACAGGGATGAGAGAACGGCGCATAGCAGCTGATGATCAATTTGTATCTGACCTGGCCACCAAGGCTGTAGAAGATATGATGCGCCGTTATAATGTTAGCGTAGAAGATGTGGATATGATTTTGGTTGCTACCAGCACACCTGAATATTCATTTCCCAGCACAGCATCTAGAGTACAGGCAAATCTCAAGATTCCACGTACGGGAGTACTTGATTTGAATGCGGCATGTGCAGGATTTACGTATGGATTGCAACTGGCGGACAGTCTGGTAACCAGTGGTATGTATCATAAAGTGTTGGTTATTGGAGCAGAGACGTTGTCCAAGATTACTGATTATACAGACCGTACGACATGTGTATTGTTCGGCGACGGGGCAGGAGCCTTTTTGGTAGAAAGAGCTGCTGGGAAAGGCGATTTTGTGGCAGCCATCTCAGGTACGAGTGGAGAAGGCGGTATTCATCTCTATAAGAGTGGTCTTTCTTCTGAGATGAATGGTGTACCTCTGCAGGGTGAGGGATGCCTTGTCCAGAATGGCAGAGAGATCTATAAGTGGGTAGTACGCACGATTCCAGAACAATTGAGTGGGCTTATAGCCAAAGCAGAGATGAAGCCGGAGCAGATCGATTGGTTTGTACCCCATAGTGCGAATCTAAGAATGATTGAAGCGGTTTGTGAACGCGGTCCTATTCCGCTGGAACGCACTTTAACAAGTGTTGAGTACAGGGGAAATACCTCGGCAGCTTCCATTCCGCTCGCTTTACAGCTTGCAGTAGACGCAGGGAAATTAAAGCATGGGCATCAAATAGCACTGTTTGGTTTTGGAGGCGGCCTGACCTACGCAAGTCTTGTGCTTAGATGGAGTGTACCGGACAGTCCTTCAGCAAACGAGGGATAAAATATATATACAGTGCCGTCTTCGATAATGTATGAGTCCTTTGCTATCAATATCGCTATAGTTACTACACAAAAGGGGTACAGCTCTCAAGAAGAGCTGTACCCCATATTGTTACTGCCAAGATAAAGGTTCAATTGAATTGAAATCGACAAGTTTATCAGATACATAGTATGTTAACTGTATGCTTTCAACATCATGAACCAATTCACCAGTACTTCGTAGTGTTGGATAGATCTCAGCGAAGTAAGCTCCATCAAACGGGATAATAACAGGTGCATCCAAAATACTTAGTCGCTCATAAGTGTAGAACATAGCTTCTCCGTTTACTATTACTTTCAGATCCACAGGTGCTTTAGCGCTCAAAGCGAGATAAAGTGTTGGAACGTCATCTGCATTAACTAGTGCAAAATCATCTGAAATACTCATCGTTGATACATCATCCTTGTACAAAAACAATCTTGTTCCATTGGTGACCTCTTCATCTTTGGATGGCTTTGGCACATAACCTGTTCCGCCATAATACTTATAAATCCGATGTAGAATCACTGCCGTTTCGGCTAAAGTTACCTTTTGATTTGGATAAAAGTATCCTTTGGAATTGGGCTTCATCACGCCCTGCTGGGAGAATCCAAGCAGAGCATCACGTTTTACATAATCAAGGTCGGAACCTAAATGATTTTCGTTTTTGGATTTAATAAAGCCAAATTCGGGTGCTAATGGCTGGTAAGCATAATTCCATTTTTCATAAGTATCATAGGAATTAAAATATCTTTTGGGAATATCCTTGAATGTTTGCAGTTTGGTGAGTGATTCTTTCTCTGACATTTCATTGACGGAGTAACCGATATCCGGAAAAAGAGTATTTAGTGTAATTAATAAGTCCCAGCGAGATAAGATCTTACTAGGTTGATATGTAAATGTCCCATTGTTGTAATTGATTTTATCTGCTGCTGCAATTAATCCTGAGGGATTGCTAGGGATACTACCGTATACGTCTCTAAAAGTTTGATAATATGTACTGGTTGCAGGAACACCAGGGATTTCTACATCTTTACTGCTATCTACCCGGAACTCTTGGAATAAGAGGTAAATCATACGAGTGAGTTCTGCTTTTGATACGTTCTTGCTTAAATTCTTCTCTTCTTGCTTAAAGTTCTGCATGACCTTATGAGATGCCATAAATTCAACAGATGGTTTGGCCCATTCATATTTGCTTGAGCTTGAAGCTGCGTTTGCTAGTGACGTAGTGAACAGTGATAAACTGAGTGTCAGAATAATAATGAAAATACTACACTTTGGATACCTCATTCGAACCTCCTATGATTTTTAAAATTAGAATTACATCCTATTTATTGTAGTCGACAAATGATGGTAAGATCAATTTTAAATTGTATAACTGAGTAAACTTAATAAACGTACACCTCATGTAATCCATGAGGTGTACGTTTATGTTTAAAAATTTTCTTAATCCCATTAACGATTTATGGCGTGAGCTTTGGTGCTTGGCGGTGATGAGTCCCTTGCTCATAGCTGTAAGCCAGCTTGATCAAGGTTCCTTCATCAAAGGCGCGGCCCAGGAATTCCATACCTACTGGTAAACCTTCAGTTGTAAATCCAGCAGGTACGGTGATTGCCGGGAAGCCGGAGAATGGACTCAATCGGTTGTTACCGCCGGAGTTTTGTCCTTCGCCAATAACACCAGCGGCTTGCGTGGACGTAGGATAGATGATGGCATCCAGGTTGTTGTCCGCCATAACTTTCAGCAAGGACTCACGTGTGATTTGAGTACGTTTCAGGACGATGTCCTTGTATTCGGCAGTTTCCAACGTTTCCCGTGCATCACGAGTCTTCATCGACTGTTCTTGTGATTTGTCGAACTGTCCGGAAGCAATAATCTCAGACAAGCTGTGATAAGGGGCTTCGTCACCAAGAGACTCCAGATAGTCATTAAGTTGGAATTTGAACTCGTATCCACTCAAGCTTGGGTATTTGTTTATTTCAGCCAGGTTCGGAATGCTGATTGGGACTGCCGTAGCTCCCAGCGTTTTGAGTTCTTCTACAGCGTTGTTAATCACGTCAGCAACGGCTTTTTCCTCAGCTTTGGTGCTTGGGATGAGTTCGGTGGCCACACCGATCCGTGCACCTTTCAGACCGTTTACATCCAGGAAATCTGTATAACTGGAAGGGATTTTGCCTACAGCATAAGCTGTAGCGACATCATTTTTATCATAGCCAGCTGTAGCATCCAGCATGATTGCGGCATCACTTACGGTACGAGCCATAGGGCCACCGACATCCTGTGTCAATGCGAGAGGGATGATTCCTTCACGACTGGACAGTCCGATCGTTGGACGAATACCAACAAGGCTGTTGAAGCTGGAAGGGATACGGATTGATCCGCCCGTGTCAGTACCCATGCCTGCAGCTGCAAAGTTTGAGGCAATGGCGGCACCCGTACCACCACTTGACCCGCCTGGATAGTGATCCAGCGCATAAGGATTCAGTGTTTGTCCACCCAGCGAGCTGGACGTGGTAATGCCGAATGCGAATTCATGCAGATTGGTTTTGCCCAAAATAATGGCCCCGGCTGCTTTGAGTTTCTTCACTTGTTCAGCATCGTGAGCAGGAACAGAATCTTTCAAACAGATACATCCTGCGGTTGTAGGCATATCGTTGGTATCAAAGTTATCTTTAACTAAAACCGGAATACCATGTAAAGGTCCGCGGGCACCCTGAGCTGCACGTTCTTCGTCCAACGTTTCAGCGATTTTGAGGGCATCCGGGTTCAAGGTCAGAACTGCGTTAATGCTCACACCCTGATCATCATATTTTTCAATCCGATCCAGGTACTTCTGCACGAGTTCTTTGGATGTTAGCTTTCCTTGCGTCATGGCAGCCTGGAGATCCGTAATTGTCGCTTCCTCCAGAACAAATGGTTTTATGTAGTTATAAATGCGGTCTTTCAATATAGCAACATCATTTTGGGTCAGTACTGCATTAGGAAGGAAGAGGGCGTCGGTATATCCTTTCATCAACCCCGCGGTGTTCAGCGCACCAACGGCACCGGCAAAGCTCGCCTGATCCGGAACATCCTTGAACGATTCTGGAGTGGACTCCAGCTTCAGCCAGGTTTGCAAAGCTAAAGCAGCATCTTTACGCTGTACTGTTGTGCCGGAAAGTTTGTCCATGGAAAAAGGAACACCTGCAAGTGTAGCCGCTTCTTCCATAGCTTGAACAAATGCTACTGCTGTGACAGGTGCCTTACCAGCTGTTACGGCTGCAACCGTAGTTTTGCTAGAAGGCGTTGCCGTTGCAGCTGACGCTGAGGGAACCGTTCCTCCCCATGTTGAGGCAACAACCGCTCCGGCCAGTAACAAGGCCCCACTTTTTTTCAATACAGATCCATGATAAGTCATGCATCCACGCTCCCTTCCTGTGTATCAATGATGTGTGTTGGCGAATCTGATATAGTTGCTTTTTTCACATTCTAAGTACATGTAAGGTATTCTTACAACACTCATATTTATCCAAAAAAACGTATACATACTATTTTTCCGCTATAGAACCTACCAAATGCTCCTAATTCCATGCGCGGAAGAAAAATGTCGAAGAATATTGTGTTAACTAATATGACATAAGAGCCGGAAGATAGGCATCTTATGGGACAAATCGTTATTTGTGAAGCCAAAGCAAACCAATACCATGAAATGATATAATGAAAAGATAGAAGTAGAAGAACTCTTTTAATTACGATAGAAGCAAGAGAGTCATAGGTTTATCAAAGAAAGGAAGATATGGATTGAAAACATTAGTACTCGCAGAAAAACCATCTGTGGCACGAGAAATAGCCAGAGTGATGGGAGCGCGTGATAAACATAAAAGCTATATGGAAGGCCCGAAATATATCGTGACTTGGGCGCTTGGGCATCTTGTTGGATTGGCTGAACCAGAGGACTATGACAAAAAGTATGCAACCTGGAATCTGGAGGATCTGCCGATTCTGCCTGATCGTACCAAGCTGAAGGTACTCAAAGAGACCAACCATCAATACAAAGCGGTACAGCAGCTGATGAAACGTCAGGATGTTGGTGAATTGGTCATTGCAACGGATGCAGCACGTGAGGGTGAATTGCTGGCTCGCTGGATTATGCAAATGGCCCAGTGGAAAAAGCCGTTTAAGCGGCTGTGGATATCATCCCAGACCGACAAGGCCATCAAGGATGGATTTGCATCGCTGAAGCCAGGCAGCCAGTTTGATCGTCTCTATGAATCGGCACGTTGCCGGGCAGAAGCGGATTGGATGATCGGCCTTAACGTGACTCGTGCATTGACGGTTCGATTTAATGCACAATTGTCAGCTGGACGGGTACAGACCCCTACACTTGGCATGATTATGGACAGGGAAAATGAGATCAATGGATTCCGTTCCCAAGAGTATGAGACGTTAACGGCCGATCTGGGAGGTTTCCAGGCGGTATGGCGCGCTGCAGGTGGGGATTCACGCATCTTCGATCCGCAAGAGACACAAGAATTGAAGAAACGAATAGAGGGTCGCAAGGGTACGATTGCCCAAGTGAAAAAAAGTGAAAAGGTTGAGCCGCATCCGCTGGCTTATGACCTGACGGAATTACAACGGGATGCCAACCGAAAATATGGTTTCTCCGCCAAGCAAACATCGAATGTGCTGCAACGTCTTTATGAACAGCACAAGCTGGTAACCTACCCACGTACAGACAGCCGTTACCTGACATCGGATATGACGGGAACGCTGAAAGAACGACTGGATAGTGTAGCGATTGGCCCCTATGCGTCTCTGGCTCGTCCGTTGTTGCGCAAAAATCTGAATATCACCAAACGTATCGTGGATGACAGCAGGGTAACGGATCACCATGCGATCATTCCAACAGAACAGACGGTTCTCCTCAATCAGCTGAATCCAGAGGAACGTAAGCTATACGATCTGATCGTACGCCGTTTTATCAGCTTGTTCTATCCGGCTGCGAAGTACGATTCTGTTGCGATCACTGTTCAGGTGGGCAACGATTCCTTTCATGTGAAAGGCACAACGGTGAAAGAAAGCGGCTGGCGGGAAGTGTACGGCGGAGATTATAGCGATGAGGATGATGATCGTGCTGACGATTCCTCAGACCATGAGCGTGCGCTTTTGCCAGACGTGCAGCAAGGTCAGTCCGTGACGGTTCAACGTTGTCATATCAAAAGTGGACGGACGATGCCGCCAAAACGGTATACCGAGGCAGCTTTGCTTTCTCAAATGGAGAAGCATGGACTGGGCACTCCGGCTACACGAGCGGATATTATCGAGAAGCTTGTAAGTTCCGACACCATTGATCGTCAAGGGAACAGCATGCATCCAACGGGAAAAGGAAAACAGCTGATTGAACTGGCTGCTCCACAGCTGCGTTCACCGGAGTTAACAGCTCGCTGGGAAGCTGAGCTGGAACGAATCGCCCGTGGACAAGGGAAGCCTGAGCCTTTCCTGGAGAGCATCCGTTCGATGGCGAAAGAGCTTGTATCTACAGTAAAAGGTAGCAAAGCGGAGTACAAGCCACATAATGTATCGAATAGTCACTGCCCGGATTGTAATGCCCGCTTACTGGAGAAGAAAGGCAAACGCGGCAAGTTCCTCGTGTGTCCAACAGAGGATTGCGGATATCGTCGTTCGGCGGAGAAACGATTATCCAACCGTCGCTGTGCACAGTGTCACAAAAAGATGGAAATCAAAGAGGGTAAGGCAGGTTTGTACGTGCAATGTCTGCCTTGCGGCATAACGGAAACATTGGATAAAGACAAACAGCATGTGAACAAACGTGATCAGCAAAAGCTGGTCAAACAATATGCGAAACAGGAGTCGATCGGTTCCAATTTGGGAGAACTGTTGAAGGCAGCCATGGAGAAAAAGGGAGAGTAAGACTGTCGTATAAGATTCTCCTTTTTCAGGCAACGTAAGCCTAGGAGGTGATACGCAGATGCCACATAACAAACCAGAGAAGATTCATAATCAGCAGAACAAAGACAGCATTCAGGAAGAGAGTATCTCTGTACGTCCCGAAAAGGCAGCAAAAAGAGCACCAAACCTGAATGGTATTCCTAAACAGGAGTCATAGGTTAGGTATTCGGGATTCATTGCTTCTAAATATCTTTGCGGTTCCCTTCTCGCGTTGATCATGTTCCTTCAGAGGACTATAATGGAGGTACAGGGAGATGTCCCGGGACAGGGGGACCGCTAGAATTATATGCAAACCGGATTGATACTGTGGTTTTTATTTATCAATGTCGTAGGTTACCTGGTCATGTCGGACGACAAGAAACGTGCGCAGCGCCGTCGAGACCGTACACCCGAACGAACGCTGTTTCTGCTGGCCTTTATTGGTGGGGCATTGGGAGTATGGATTGCAATGTATCGTAAACGTCACAAGACCAAACATCCCAGTTTTACGATCGGCATTCCGTTGTTGTTATTCCTGAATGCGGTAATTTATGGGTATTTCCTGCAATAAGGTAGAATTTAATGGTTAGGATCTGCTGTACTCCAGGTGAGTGGCTAGAATGATTATGTAAAATGTTTCTTATAAATGGTTCATTTAGACCTGGGGACGTTTAAGGAGTTACATGGTTCTTGTATTTTATGTCAGACCGAAGCTGGCTTCGAATGTTCTACATATAAAGGAAGGGACGGGATTTACATGTTATTCTCCAAAATACTAGTTGCTTATGATGGTTCGAAAGCTTCAAATAAAGCACTCGATCGTGCGATTGAGTTAGCCAAAGTTTCTCCGGGTGCAGTCTTGGATGTTATTCATGCCTTTGACTTTCCACGTGTATTCATCGGGGAAGGATTGGCACCTTTGCCACCTTCTTTGAATAATGACTACTATAATCTGGCGGTGCAAACGACGGATGAAGCGAAAGAGCGGATTCAGGCTGCTGGCGTTACAGCAAACGTGGATCTGATTCAAGGAGCTGCTGCCGAGGTCCTTCTCGATTATGCCAAAGAGAACGGATCGGATATCATCATTATTGGTAGTCGTGGTCTTGGTGGAATCCGGGAATTTGTCTTGGGTAGCGTTAGTCACAACGTAGTGCAGCATGCTCAGGTTCCGGTACTTATCGTGAAATAATTATAGAATTTGTGTACACATAAAAGAGAAATGCCGGCTGTCTTCGATAGGTTGAAGAGGGGTCGGCTTTCTTTTTTGGAATAAAAGGGATGCAGTATCTCCGAATGATCGGTTATTTCCGAACATTAAATTTGTCAATATGTTAAATGTTCGTCTTTAAGTTGACATTAGCTGTAGGGGATTGTTAGAATGTTAGATGTGTCGATCAGTTATATATAAGGTCGAGTAGGTTCGAAAGATGTGGAATTTTCAATATTATTGAATTAATTTGTTGAAATAGATATTTGCTCGTATAACGCCGGGAATAGGGCCCGGAAGTATCTACCCGGGAACCGTAAATTTCCGGACTACGAGGAGATACGGCTGAGAGACGCATGAAATCAGATGCGGACAGCAAGCCTGCCTTTGGCATGCCCAAATGCGGGATACGTATTTCTTGGAGTCCGGTGTCCGGAGAAAATGTGATGTTTTCGCGGGTAGCGGATTTTTTCATTTCACAATAAACGAGAAGCAACAGGATGAAACCAAAACGCTCAGACGGGAGTTGGATGTATTCATGTCAGTACAGGTGGCTGTAATTATGGGCAGTAAGTCGGATTGGGAAACGATGAAGTATGCTTGTGAGGTGCTGGACGAGCTGGAGATTGGGTATGAAAAAAAAGTCGTATCCGCGCATCGCACACCAGATTTGATGTTTGAATATGCGGAGCAAGCGATTGACCGTGGATTCAAGGTTATCATTGCGGGTGCGGGTGGGGCAGCTCATCTGCCCGGTATGGTTGCTTCCAAAACGATGCTTCCGGTCATTGGAGTTCCCGTGCAATCCAAGGCGCTAAATGGTCTCGATTCCTTGCTGTCCATTGTTCAGATGCCTGGTGGCATTCCCGTCGCAACGGTAGCGATTGGCAAAGCAGGTGCAACGAATGCCGGATTGCTTGCGGCTCAGATCATCGGTGCTTTTGACCAGGATGTCCAACGTCGCAGCGAAGCCCGCAGAGAGCGAATCAAACAAGAAGTGCTCGAAAGCAGTGACGAAATATGAATAATACAAGAATACAACCCGGATCAGCAGGCAAAGCAGAACGTGTCTTGCTCCCAGGAAAAACAACCATTGGTGTTCTCGGAGGCGGGCAGCTTGGACGGATGCTGACACTTGCCGGAACAGCGATGGGTTATCGGTTCGTTACACTTGATCCGGCAGCAGATGCTCCTTGTGGACAAATTGCCGATCAGATTGAAGCGGGATATGACGATGAAAAGGCTGCACTCGAACTGGCTCGGCAGTGTGATGTAATCACATATGAGTTCGAGAATGTAGATGCAGATGTTGCTTCTCTCCTAGAACGGGAATCCTATGTACCGCAAGGAAGTGCATTATTGTACACAACCCAGCATCGTTTACGAGAAAAACGAGCCATTGAGGCGGCTGGTGTACGTGTAGCCCCTTATCGGGAAATTACAAGCAAGGACACAATGAAGGCGGCCGTGAGTGAACTTGGTGTTCCTTGTGTACTGAAGACGGTGACTGGTGGATATGACGGCAAGGGTCAGCGGGTTATACGAGAAACAAATCAGGCGATAGCTGCCTATGAAGAACTCGCAGCTACCGGTGCGGAACTGGTATTGGAGCAATTTATTAAATTTGACTGCGAGATTTCAGTCGTTGTTGCACGCAGCACGAATGGGGAAATTAAGACGTTCCCGCCTGCGGAGAACATTCATGTGAACAACATTTTGCATGCTTCGATCGTACCAGCAAGAGTGGCGACCGAAATACAGATTGAGGCGCAGAAGTTGGCGGCAGCAGTGGCTCAATCCATCCAAGCCGTTGGATTGCTGGCAGTGGAATTGTTTGTTGCGGCAGATGGAAGACTTTACGTGAATGAGCTGGCCCCTAGGCCGCATAATTCCGGTCACTATACGATGGAGGCCTGTGCCACATCACAATTTGAACAGCATATTCGTGCGATTTGCGGATTGCCGCTTGGAGATACTTCATTATTGAGCCCGGTTGTTATGGTCAATGTGCTTGGAGAACATCTGGAAGGTATAATTGCCAGAACGGGTCAGGCTGACGCGGAAGCGTTGGAACTCGGTGTGATTCCTAAGCTTCATATATATGGTAAGACTGAAGCGAAGACAGGACGGAAAATGGGGCATGTCAATCTGCTCTGTCAGGATGTCGAAGAAGGATTACAATGGATTGAACAAACTAATCTTTGGAGGAATACAAATTTATGATCGAACGTTATAGCAGACCCGAAATGAGAGCCATTTGGACGGAGGAAAACAAATTCAAGTCATGGCTGGAAGTTGAAATTTGTGCATGTGAAGCTTGGGCGGAGCTTGGAGTCATTCCTAAGGAAGAAGCAGCATTGCTTCGTCAGAATGCTTCTTTTGATATCGACCGCATTTACGAGATTGAACAGGAAACACGTCATGACGTTATTGCCTTCACACGTACGGTATCTGAAAGTCTGGGAGCAGAGCGGAAATGGGTGCACTACGGACTGACTTCCACGGATGTCGTTGATACGGCTCTCGGATATGTACTCCGTCAGGCAAACGAAATCTTGGAACGTGATATCGTGAACTTTATCGAAATTTTACGTGACAAAGCGAAGACTTATCAGCACACGCCAATGATGGGACGTACACATGGGGTGCATGCAGAGCCAACGACGTTTGGTCTGAAAATGGCACTCTGGCATGAAGAAATGAAACGGAATCTGGAGCGTTTCCGCCACGCGGCAGATAACGTACAGTACGGTAAAATCTCTGGAGCAGTTGGGACTTACGCGAACATCGATCCATTTGTTGAAGAGTTTGTCTGCGAGAAGCTGGGTACGAAGCCTGCACCAATCTCGACTCAAACGCTGCAACGTGACCGTCATGCAGAATACATGGCTACACTGGCATTGATCGCAACATCTTTGGACAAGTTCGCTACAGAAGTACGTGCGCTGCAAAAGAGCGAGTTCCGTGAAGTGGAAGAAGCATTTGCGAAGGGTCAAAAGGGATCTTCGGCAATGCCGCACAAACGTAACCCAATCGGCAGTGAAAATATTTCCGGTCTGTCCCGTGTCATTCGTGGACATATGGTATCGGCATACGAGAACGTGACACTGTGGCATGAGCGTGATATCTCGCACTCTTCCGTAGAGCGTATCATTCTGCCAGATGCAACGATGCTGCTGAACTACATGCTGAACCGTTTCGGTAACATCGTGAAGAACTTGACGGTATTTCCTGAAAATATGAAACGTAATATGGAGCGCACCTTCGGCGTGCCATTCTCCGGTCGCGTAATGACGAAGCTGATCGACAAAGGTTTCAGCCGCGAGCAGGCATACGATACTGTTCAACCACGTGCGATGCAAGCATGGGAAGAACAACGCCAGTTCCAAGATATCGTGAAATCCACACCGGAAATCACGGAAGTGCTGAGCGAAGAGGAAATCGCAGATGCGTTCAACCCATCATGGCACCTGAAGCACGTAGACACCATCTTTAAAAAGCTTGGTTTGAACGACTAATATAATACTCTCATAAGGCTAGAGAACAGAATGATGGGTCAGCAGGGAACGCAGAGGACAGAAATAAGCTGAAGAAGCGAAGCTAAAAGCTTTCTGAAAGAAAGCTACTTCGGAAGCATACGCTTCGCCTTTATCCCCGGATTTGCACTTTGAAAAAGTGGAATCAAAAAATCTGGGGATAACAGCGATCGGAAGATTGTTCTGTCATCGGAGTGGAGTCCGCACCATCAGGATTCTGTTCTTAGCCTTACATCTCCTGAAAGAAGGTGAGCCTCCATGGCGCTGTCCACTGCGGCAGATCTCGTTAAAGCTCCTTTGTTATATAAGGGAAAAGTACGTGAGTTGTACGATCTGGGTGAACATTTTCTCATCGTGGTTACGGATCGGATTTCGGCATTTGACTATGTGCTGGACCCAGCCGTTCCCGAGAAGGGCAATGTGCTTAATAAACTGAGCAGCTTCTGGTTTGAACTGACGGGCGACATGATGGATAACCACGTGGTGCATACGGATGTAAACCAATTGGGCGATATCATTACTGATCCTGAACTGCTCAAAGACCGCATCATGGTGACCCGCAAAGCCGAGCGCATTGATATTGAATGTGTGGTACGTGGATACATTACCGGAGGCGGATGGAGACAATATGAGAAAAGCGGAGAGGTCAACGGTATCAAGCTGCCTGATGGACTTCGCAAAAATGCCAAGCTCGACGTTCCCATCTTCACCCCGGCGGCCAAAAATGATGTCGGTCATGACGAAGACATTCCGATGGACCGAATGAAAGAACTTGTCGGAGATGCTCTCGCGATTGAGCTTCAGGAAAAGAGCCTGCGTCTCTACGAATTTGCTCGCGACTATTGCGATCAGCGGGGCATCATTCTCGCAGACTGCAAATTCGAGTTCGGCATGGTCGATGGCAAAGTCATTCTGATCGATGAAATCTTCACGCCAGACGCTTCTCGCTTCTGGGCCAAAGAGAATTACGAACTCGACATCGAGATCGATAGCATGGATAAAGAGCCAGTGCGCACATATCTGTTAGGCAGCGATTGGGACAAGAACAGCAAACCTGACCCGCTGCCACAAGAGGTAGTGGAGGCCACAACCGCAAGGTACGTCGATATTTATAACCGTTTAACGGAAAAGTAAGTTTGAGTAAGGGACGTTTGAGTGTAGGCTACGGGAAAGTTTGAGGAGGCTAACGTTTGAGCGGGCTACGGGAAAGTTTGGCTTTCGATCGCTGTTGCCCCCGGAATGTTTGGATTGGAATCCTTTTTTCAAAAGGAAACATTCCGGTTGCAAAGGCGAAGCATATGCTTACGAAGTAGCTTTCTTTCAGAAAGCTTTTAGCTTCGCTTCTCCAGCTCAAATCTTTCCCTCCGCCAGTTTCAAACTGGGGATGAGGCAATTAAGTGCGGAGGCTTCCCACAGGTAGGGAAGCCTGAAAAAATTACGAGAATTAAATTCATTGATTACTAAACTATTTTATAGACCATTCACTGTTTTCACGTAATGGTCAGACTAGACCATTACACACCGTGCAACGTAAAAGGTTTAGGCCTTTAAAAACGTCCGTATGGACTAGCGGAGGGGCGGAATTGTTCTTAAAGGAGCGATAGCGTTCGCCTTTGTCCCCGGGTTTTGACCGCATAGCGGGCCAAAACAATCCAAAAAACCTGGGGACAACAGCGACCGGAAAGAACAATCCGCCCCGGAGCAAGCTCCCAAGTCACTTTTTTTAACAGCGTAAAGCATTTATCCCGTTCATTACTGAGGAGGAACATAAGGATCATGATCAAAGCAACCGTCTATGTCACTATTAAGCAAAGCGTTCTCGACCCGCAAGGAGTAGCTGTTCAAGGTGCCCTGCATTCGATGGGATTCAATGAAGTGGAAAGTGTACGGATTGGTAAAGTCATGGAACTGACTCTGGATACAACAGACCGTGCGGAAGCGGAGAAACGATTGACAGTAATGTGTGAAAAGCTGCTGGCTAACACCGTTGTTGAAGATTACCGCTACGAATTGGAGGGTTAATCCCATGAAATTTGCAGTTCTTGTGTTTCCTGGCTCCAACTGCGACATCGACTGTTACAAATCAGTAGAAGATGCGATTGGACAAGAGGTTGATTATGTATGGCACACGGCTACAGATCTATCGGCTTATGATTGTATCCTAGTTCCAGGTGGTTTCTCTTATGGTGACTATCTGCGTTGCGGAGCGATCTCCCGTTTTGCACCCGTAATGAATGAGGTAGCTAAGGCTGCTGAACAAGGTAAATATATTCTCGGCATTTGTAACGGATTTCAGATCCTTACTGAGGCAGGATTGCTTCCTGGCGCTTTGATCCGCAACATGTCGCTGAAATTCCGTTGTCACGATACGGTGTTGAAAGTAGCGAATGCAGATACTCCATTTACACGTGACTATGCACCGGGGGAAGAGATTGTTATTCCAATTGCTCACGGTGAAGGAAACTATTACTGTGACGAGGAAACACTCGCGAGTTTGCAGGCAAACAACCAGATCGTCTTTACGTATGGCAGCAACCCGAACGGTTCCCTGGGTGATATCGCGGGAATCTGTAATGAGGGTGGAAACGTGGTTGGTATGATGCCACATCCAGAGCGCGCGGTGGACTCACTGCTGGGTTCGGAAGACGGCAAACGTATGTTTACATCTATTTTGAAAGCATGGAGGGATCGGCATGACGCAGCAGCTATCCGCTAAGGAACCGACAGCAGAACAGGTCGCAGAACATAAACTTTACGCACAAATGGGCGTGTCTGACAGCGAGTATGAGCTGATCTGTGAGTTCATGGGGCGTAAGCCGAACTACACGGAGATTGGTGTTTTCAGTGTTATGTGGTCGGAGCACTGCGCATACAAAAACTCCAAGCCGTTACTGCGTCGATTCCCTACAAGTGGACCGCGTGTCCTGATGGGTCCGGGTGAAGGTGCCGGGATCGTAGATATCGGTGACAATCAGGCCGTTGTATTCAAAATTGAAAGCCATAACCATCCTTCCGCGGTTGAGCCTTACCAAGGTGCGGCAACAGGTGTTGGCGGCATTATCCGTGATATTTTCTCTATGGGAGCAAGACCGGTAGCTTTGTTGAATTCCTTGCGTTTTGGCAAGCTGGAAAGTGATCGCGTTAAATATCTGTTCGAGCACGTGGTAGCAGGTATTGCTGGATACGGAAACTGTATTGGTATTCCTACTGTTGCTGGTGAAGTCATGTTTGATGAGAGCTATGAAGGCAATCCGCTGGTTAATGCTATGTGTGTGGGTCTTATTGATCATGACAAAATCCAGCGCGGCGTGGCTAAAGGTGTGGGGAACCCAGTGTATTATGTAGGGCCGCCAACAGGCCGGGATGGTATTCATGGAGCGACCTTTGCATCAGTTGAACTGACGGAAGAATCCGAGTCCCAACGGACAGCGGTTCAGGTAGGTGACCCGTTCATGGAAAAACTCGTAATGGAGTCTTGCCTCGAATTGATCGATACCGGTATCGTGCTTGGTATTCAGGATATGGGCGCAGCAGGTCTGACGTGCTCCAGTGCGGAAATGGCAAGTAAAGCAGGTAATGGTTTGGAACTGTATCTGGATCAGGTGCCACAGCGTGAAGAAGGCATGACACCTTACGAGATGATGTTGTCCGAGTCCCAAGAACGGATGTTGTTCGTCGTTGAGCCGAAGGATGAGGCGCAGGCGATGGAAATCTTTGAACGTTGGGGCGTAATCTGTGCAAAAGTCGGTAAAGTAACGGATGATGGTCGTCTGAAATTGATTCACCACGGCGAAGTGGTTGGAGATATGCCGGTAACGGCATTGGTTGACGAATGTCCTGTGTATGACAAACCTTCTTCTGTACCTGCCTACTACGAGCAAAGTGCTTCCATCGACACGCTTCGTTACGACGAAGTGTCGGATCTCGGCGGAGCTTTGAAACAAGTGCTGGCTTCACCAACAGTAGCAAGTAAAAAATGGGTGTATGACCAATACGACTACATGGTGCGTACAAGCACTGCCGTTCGTCCTGGTTCGGATGCAGCCGTAGTTACGATTCGTGGTACACGCAAAGGTCTCGCGATGACAACGGACTGTAATGGACGTTATGTTTACCTTGATCCTGAAGTAGGTGGACGGATTGCAGTCAGCGAAGCTGCCCGTAATATTGTATGTTCCGGTGCAGAGCCACTCGCGATTACGGACAACCTGAACTTCGGTAACCCGGAGAAGCCGGATATTTTCTGGCAAATGGAGAAAGCGGTAGACGGTATGGCGGAAGCTTGTCATGTGCTGGATACGCCGGTCATCGGTGGTAACGTAAGTCTGTACAATGAAAACGCCAAAGGCTCTATCTATCCAACGCCAGTTGTCGGTATGGTAGGTCTCGTTCATGATACGGATCATATCACGACACAGGCATTCAAATCCGAAGGAGATGTTATCATCCTCCTCGGTGAAACAAAAGCTGAACTGGGTGGCAGCGAGCTGCAATACGCGGTTCATGGTCAGACGGAAGGTCGCCCTCCAGAACTGAACTTGCAAACAGAAAAAGCGTTGCTCAGCACGGTGCTGGAAGCTATTCAATCCGGTCTCGTTCGCTCTGCACATGACTTGTCTGAAGGCGGCTTGGCTGTAGCACTCGCAGAGTCTTGTATCAGCGGTAACGTAGGAGCACAGGTGAATGTGGAGACTGCACTGCGTGCAGATCACGCCCTGTTCAGTGAGAGCCAATCCCGTATCTTGTTGTCGGCTACGCCAGAGCAAGCGGGGAAACTTGAAGCATTTGTACGTGAGCGCGGTGTACCTGTAGCTGTGATTGGACGTGTAGAAGGAAGTAACCTGACGATTGAATTGAACGGAACATCAGCCGTGAGCGAACCTGTAGGAGGTTTGGCTCAGGTCTGGGAGGATGCGATTCCATGTCTCATGAACTGACGACAGGACCGTTGTGGACAGGTGATTATTATAATGAAGGGTCCGGCAAGGAGGGACTCGACAAATTGAAGGAAGAATGCGGCGTGTTCGGGGTGTTCAGACACCCTGACGCAGCTTCGCTCTCCTATTATGGACTGCATGCGCTGCAACATCGGGGCGAAGAAAGTGCAGGCATGTGTGTGAGTGATGGCAGCCAGTTTAACTATCATCGCGGCATGGGTCTGGTGAAGGAAGTCTTCACTAAAGACCTGATGCAGACGTTGACCGGGGATATTTCCATTGGACATGTCCGTTATTCTACAAGTGGTGACAGTAAGCTGACGAACGCACAGCCATTAGTATTCAAATACCGTGATGGTGATCTGGCTGTAGCAACGAACGGAAACATTGTAAATGCGCCAACAATCCGGCGTGAATTGGAGCAGGGCGGATCTATTTTTCAAACGACCAGTGATACCGAAGTTATTGCCCATCTAATCGCGAGATCTTCCAAAGGATTGGTAGAAGCCGCGAAGGATGCGTTCCAGCGTATTGTGGGTGGTTATGCATTTCTGATCATGACCAACGACAAATTGCTGGTTGCTTCTGATCCCCATGGTCTGCGTCCGCTCACAATGGGTAAATTGGGAGATGCGTATCTGTTCGCATCCGAGACATGTGCATTGGAGACGATCGGTGCAGAGTTGATTCGTGACATTGAACCGGGTGAACTGTTGGTGCTGGATGCGGATGGTCTTCACGAGGACCGCTTCGATCATCACAAACACCGCAAGGCACTGTGTGCGATGGAGTATATTTACTTTGCCCGTCCGGACAGTGACATGAATGGTGCAAACCAGCACGCTGCGCGTAAACGGATGGGCAGCCGGATGGCGATTGAGTCATTTGTGGATGCCGATCTGGTAACAGGTGTACCAGACTCCAGTATTTCCGCGGCAATCGGCTACGCCGAGCAGACAGGGATTCCGTATGAGATGGGTATGATCAAAAACAAATACACCGGACGTACGTTTATCCAGCCAAGCCAGGAACTGCGGGAACAAGGCGTGAAGATGAAACTGAGTGCTGTGCGCCGTGTGGTAGAAGGCAAACGCGTGGTCATGATTGACGACTCCATCGTACGGGGAACCACTTCCCGCCGAATCGTGAACATGCTGCGTGATGCCGGAGCAACAGAGGTGCATGTACGCATTACATCACCACCGTTCAAAAACCCGTGCTTTTACGGCATCGATACGCCTGACAGCCGTGAATTAATTGCTTCACAGCTGTCGGTGGAAGAAATTTGCCGTGAAATTAATGCGGACTCCCTGTCGTTCCTCAGCCCCGATGGGCTGATTACGTCGATTCAGGGAGATAATCAGGATGACTACAAAGGCGGGCTTTGCCTCGCATGCTTTGATAATGATTATCCAACCCGCCTCGACTTCGGCGGCGAAGAGAAATTCGGCTGCAGCTGCTAGCTGTTATCCTGCGAGACAAACGTAACTCGTAGCCCGCGCCCTTAAGCCCCGCCTTGCGGAGCAACAGGGGCCCAGGCAGCGGTGCGAAGCAGCTGGCCTCAGGGCGCAGCCCGGCCCTTAGCCCCGCCTTGCGGAGCAACAGGGGCCAAGGCAGCAGTGCGAAGCAGCTACCCCCGGGCATAGCCCGAGCCCTTAGCCCCGCCTTGCGGAGCAATAGGGGCCAGGGCGGCCAAGCGAAGCAGCTGCCCCCGAGCGCAGCCCGGCCCTTAGCCCCGCCTTGCGGAGCAACAGGGGCCGGGCAGCCAGGCGAAGCAGCTGCCCCCGAGCGCAGCCCGGCCCTTAAGCCCCGCCTTGCGGAGCAATAGGGGCCAGGGCAGCCAAGCGAAGCAGCTGCCCCCGCGGGCTTGCCCCGCAGCGCAGCCGAGCGGGGTTCGCCGACCGATGGCCTTCGGCCAGCGGAATCGGCGAACAACCACGCGAGCACACGAACGAACCAATCATAGCAAGATCATACCAGCCACCCCTGCACCGCTTGTTTGGCGGGTGTCCAGAGGGCCTGCCAAGGTCCTATGGGGTCCTCCCGGGCGGGAGGATTTAGGAGGGGCGAAAAATAAGGAGCTGATTCCACTTGTCCGAAGCATACAAAAACGCCGGCGTCGATATCGCGGCAGGCAACGAAGCGGTTGAACGGATGAAAAAACACGTGAAGCGTACCTTCCGTCCGGAAGTGATGACAGATCTGGGAGGCTTTGGCGCCCTGTTCGGTTTGAACAAAGATAAATATGATGAGCCGGTGCTTGTATCCGGTACAGACGGTGTAGGAACTAAGCTGAAAATCGCATTTGCCATGGACCGTCATGATACCATCGGAATCGACGCGGTAGCCATGTGTGTGAACGACATTGTGGTACAGGGTGCAGAGCCGCTGTTCTTCCTCGACTATCTGGCTTGTGACAAAGTCATACCGGAGAAAATCGAAGCCATTGTTGCGGGAATCGCAGAAGGCTGTCATCAATCCGGTTGTGCATTAATCGGTGGGGAAACGGCTGAAATGCCGGGCATGTACAGTGAGGGTGAATACGATATTGCCGGATTTACCGTAGGTATCGTGGACAAAGCGAAAATCATTAACGGTACAACGATCTCTCCTGGCGACACAGTGATCGGACTTGCATCCAGCGGAGTGCATAGTAACGGATTCTCCTTGGTACGCAAACTATTGTTGGAACAAGCCGGATTGGGCTTGCAGGATGAAGTTGCTGAACTGGGTGGTAAGCTGGGTGACGCACTACTGGAACCAACGAAAATCTATGTGAAACCACTCCTGTCCCTGCTTGAAAAGGTAAAAGTAAAAGGCATGGCCCACATTACTGGTGGTGGCTTCATCGAGAACATCCCGCGTATGCTGCCAAGCAGCGTGAATGTAGATATTGACTATGGTTCTTGGCCGATTCTGCCAATCTTCAATCTGTTGCAAGAAAAGGGCTCCGTTTCGAACCGCGACATGTTCACCACGTTTAATATGGGGATCGGACTTGTGCTGGTCGTGAATGAAGCTGACGCAGTTGAAGCATTGGAACAACTGAAAGCATCCGGTGAAGAAGCGTACATCATTGGACGTGTGACCGAAGGAGATGCGCGAGTAACCTTCACGGGAGCGGATGTTTAATGGCGAACTACCGTATTGCTGTATTTGCCTCTGGTGAAGGGTCGAACTTTCAAGCATTGGTAGATGCAGCACGGAACGGAGGGCTGGGGGCATCCATAGATCTGCTGGTAAGTGACAAACCGGCTGCACGTGTGGTGCAGCGGGCGCAGGAGGCAGGCGTGGAATGCCATCTGTTTACTCCTAAAAATTATGATTCCCGCGAAGCCTACGAGGCTGAGATCGTGGAAGTGCTTGAATCCAAAGACATTGACCTGGTTGTTCTTGCCGGATACATGAGATTGTTGACTTCGGTAGTCGTGGATCGCTATGCAGGAAGATTGATTAACATTCATCCGTCATTGTTGCCAGCGTTTGCAGGCAAAGATGCCATAGGGCAGGCACTGGAATATGGCGTTAAAATCACCGGGGTTACCGTCCACTTTGTGGATGGGGGAATGGATACAGGGCCGATTATTGCCCAGCACCCTGTTCCTATTTTGCCAGATGATACGCCTGAGTCAATCAGCCGTTCTATTCATGCGGCCGAACAGCAGTTATACCCCGAGGTTGTTTCCTGGTTTGCGCAAGGTCTGGTTCAGTTAGACGGACGTCACGTCACTGTTAACAAACCGGTTTGATATAAGTTGAAAATTTTTTACACATTAACGGAGAGGATAGAAAAAACCTGAAGAAGCGAAGCGTTCGCCTAAAAGCTTTCTGAAAGAAAGCTGCATCGGAAGCATACGCTTTATCACCGGATTTTCCCTTTAAGAAAAGGGAATCAAAAATCTGGGGATAACAGCGATTAGAAGGTTGTTCTGTCATCGGAGTGTCTCGTGTAAACATCTTGGTTCAACTTGTATAACAGAAGTCGAAAATTGGTACGCATTTTGTGATATTTCTCGGGAAATAAATCGGTTGTGTTTCGCCATGAAACGCGAAACCATGGGACATTAAAGGAGGAGCATATTGTGAGTATCAAAAGAGCGCTGGTCAGCGTATGGGATAAAACAGGTATCGTGGATTTTTGCCGCGAGCTGTCGCAAATGGGTGTGGAGATTATTTCGACAGGAGGTACAAGCAGTCTGTTGTCGAAGGAAGGCGTACCTGTCATCGGAATTTCGGATGTGACCGGATTCCCGGAGATTATGGACGGACGTGTTAAAACATTGCATCCGGCAGTGCATGGTGGTTTATTGGCTGTTCGTGACAGCGAAGAGCACAAGCGCCAGATGGAGGAGAATGGACTGGACTATATCGACCTCGTTGTTGTAAACCTGTATCCGTTCCAGGACACCATCGCCAAACTGGACGTAACGTATGAGGACGCAATCGAGAACATCGATATTGGTGGTCCAACCATGCTTCGTTCTGCTGCCAAAAACCATGCTTATGTTAGTGTCGTTGTAGACACAGCAGATTATGGCAAGGTGCTTGAAGAGGTCCGCAGCAATGGGGACACCACACTCGAGACACGCAAACGGCTTGCGGCAAAAGTGTTCCGCCATACAGCGGCATACGATGCAGTTATTTCCGATTATCTCTCCAACCTGAACGGTAATCCACTGCCAGAGCGTCTGACGGTTACTTACGAAAAACTCCAGGATTTGCGCTATGGCGAAAATCCACATCAGCAGGCGGCATTCTACCGCAAACCGCTGGCAGCCCAAGATACGTTGACAACAGCCGAGCAATTGCACGGCAAAGAGTTGTCTTACAATAATATCAACGATGCGAACGCAGCCTTGCAGATTGTGAAAGAATTTGAAGAACCGGCAGTTGTGGCGGTTAAACATATGAATCCTTGCGGCGTAGGTATTGGCGAAAGCATCTACGAGGCTTATGGCAAAGCTTATGCGGCTGATCCAACTTCTATCTTTGGTGGAATCGTGGCAGCCAACCGCATTATCGACAGCGATACAGCGGCTAAACTGAGTGAAATTTTCCTGGAAATCGTACTGGCTCCTGACTTTACACAAGAGGCACTCGACATCCTGACCAAAAAGAAAAATATTCGTTTGCTCAAAACCGGTGAACTGAACGCTGCCCGCAATCGGGAGAGTAAGTTCGTAGTTACCTCCATCGACGGCGGCATGATCGTGCAACAAAGCGATGTGCATTCCATTGAAGCGAGCGAGCTTAAGGTAGTTACAGATCGTGCACCATCCGAAGAAGAACTGAAACAGCTGTTGTTTGGCTGGAAAGTGGTTAAGCATGTGAAATCTAATGCGATCGTGCTTGCAGCAAACGACATGACTGTAGGTGTTGGCGCAGGGCAAATGAACCGTGTCGGCGCAGCCAAGATTGCTATTGAACAAGCTGGAGAACTAGCCAAAGGTGCCATTCTGGCATCCGATGCGTTCTTCCCAATGGGCGATACACTGGAACTTGCAGCCAAAGCTGGAGTTACAGCCGTTATTCAACCAGGTGGTTCGATCAAGGACGAAGAGTCCATTAAAGTAGCGAATGAATACGGCATTGCCATGGTCTTCACTGGCGTTCGTCACTTCAAACACTAGAGCGAAAAAGGTTTAATAAGGGGTGTCGCCTGTCATGCTTATGACTTATGGTACACCCCTTCTTTTTTAGGATATTTCAACACGTAATAGTATAACAAAACCAGTTATACACGGAGGGGGAACAACGCTAATGGATATTCTGGTAGTGGGTGGCGGTGGCCGGGAACACGCAATCATATGGGCACTGGCGAAAAGCCCGAAGGCAGGCAAGATTCATTGTGCTCCGGGAAATGCAGGCATTGCACAGCTTGCTGAGTGTCATCCGATTGCGGTAAATGAATTCGATAAACTGACGGCGCTTGCCGTTGAACTTAACGTGGGATTGGTTGTTATTGGGCCAGACGATCCGCTGGCAGACGGCATTGTGGACGCTTTTGATAAAACAGGAATTCCTGTATTTGGACCACGCCGCAATGCAGCAGAGATTGAGGGCAGCAAAACGTTCATGAAAGACCTGCTGCACAAATACAATATTCCGACTGCAGCCTATGAGAAGTTCGACAATTACGAGCAAGCGCAGACTTATCTGAATGAGCAGGCCATCCCTGTGGTAATCAAGGCCGATGGGTTGGCGGCTGGAAAAGGCGTTACCGTAGCCTATTCCCGTGATGAGGCTGACCAGGCACTCCGCAGCATTATGGTGGAGAAAGTATTTGGTGAAGCAGGAGCCAAAGTTATCATCGAAGAATTCCTGGCAGGTCAGGAAATGTCGATTTTGGCTTTTGTCGATGGGGAGACCGTTCGTCCGATGGCTGCTGCACAAGATCACAAACCGGTATTCGACAATGATCAGGGGCCAAACACAGGCGGAATGGGTACGTACTCACCATTGCCACACATTCCAGCCTCCATTATTGAAGAAGCGGTAGAGACGATTATCAAACCAACAGCCAAAGCGATGGTATCCGAAGGGCGCCCGTTCCAAGGTGTATTGTTTGCCGGGCTGATGATTTCACCAGATGGTAAACCCAAAACGATTGAGTTCAACGCGCGCTTCGGTGATCCCGAGACACAGGTTGTATTGCCGCGTCTGAAGAGTGATTTGCTCGACATTTTCTGGGCAACTGTGCACGGGAAATTGGCGGATATTGAGATTGAATGGAGCGACGAAGCCGCTGTATGTGTGGTGCTTGCCTCTGGAGGTTATCCTGGTCCGTATGCAAAAGGTGTAGTTATTGAAGGACTGGATCAAGTCGACGAAGCAGTGGTATTCCATGCTGGAACAGCACGCAATGAATCTGGAGAATGGGTCACCAATGGTGGACGAATTCTAGGCGTTGTGGGTCTTGGTTCTGATATTGCCGAAGCTAGAAACAAAGCCTACGCTCAAGCGGAACGTATTCATTTTGACGGTAAACATCAACGTTCTGATATTGCTGCCAAAGCGTTGGTATAACTAATTCTAATTAATTGTAACTTGATAAAGTGAAACCTAAGGGCCCGTAAAGATGTACACCGAAAAAGGTGTTTGCATCCCGCGGGTCCTTTTCAACGTATACATGATTATGGTGTAATTGCTGGACGTGTCGCAGTCCGGATACGGCAAAGAAGAATGGCTGTAAATAAAGGCCTGTAGCAGGTTTAATCGACTAAAGTAAAGGGTACCATTTCTATAAACTGGTCTATACTAATTATGTGAACCATATCACATAAAATGAACTGTAGATGCGAGAAAGACCACATACATAAAAGTTTATTTTGTGAACTCATTTTATAATCTATATTCCAAACCATAACGTGCAACTGGATGGTTTGGCGTAGAACATGTTATACTTTTCTGAAACAGGAATGAATAAGAGGGGAGGTGGATATCTATTGGGAAGGCGATATTGTAAACTGTCCAAATGGAGAATTTTGGTGGAGTAAATCGAGAAACAATGACAGCATGAGGGGGAACCCTGTTTTTAGTGAAGTAGTTTCTATAAGTGATTGACTTCATCCTGAATTCCTGTTTTGCAATTTTACAAGGTCAAAGTACAACCTATACACACTTTATCTTTTCGATTTCATATAAGGCATACGCCATATTGAACGTCAATCAGCTGTTGAATGGTTAACGAAGTTAACCAATGACGCTGTAACTATCTCTGGAGGTGAATCCCTGAGAAGCGGGGAAATCATTGGACATAATCACCATATTAAATATTGTATTACTCATTATCTTGATTGCATTGACCGCATTTTTCGTTGCATCTGAGTTCGCTGTGGTTAAGATTCGTACATCAAGAGTGGATCAACTGGTTGCCGAGGGGAATAAAAAAGCCATACTGGCCAAAAAAGTAGTCTCGGACCTCGATTATTATCTGTCAGCCTGTCAGCTCGGTATTACCGTAACTGCCCTTGGATTGGGAGCGCTCGGTAAGCCAACTGTTGAAAGGTTGTTATACCCGGTATTTAATTATCTGGACGTATCAGCTTCCATATCGGCGGTTGCTTCCTATGCGATTGCCTTTATCCTTGTCACGTTCCTGCACGTTGTGGTTGGGGAGATGGCTCCCAAAACGATGGCGATTCAATTTTCGGAAAAATTGACGCTGTTGCTCTCGCCGCCGCTATATTGGTTCGGAAAAATTATGTATCCCTTCATTTGGGCGCTGAATGGTGCATCCCGCGTGCTTCTTAGGGCATTTGGCGTGAAGCCTGCCGGACATGAACAGGCCTACTCGGAGGATGAGATCAAAATCATCATGAACCAGAGTTATGAAGGAGACGAGAACAACAAGACCAAGCTTTCGTATCTGGAAAACGTATTCGTGTTCGATGAGCGTGATGCCAAAGACATCATGGTTCCGAGGACAGAGCTTGTGACGCTGAATCAGAATATGACTTACGACGATATCATTCCGATATTGGATGAGCATAATTATTCACGTTATCCCGTCATCGAGGATGGGGACAAGGACCGAATTGTCGGTGTAGTGAATGTGAAAAAGATTTTGCCTGACATGGTTGCCCTTAGGGAGCACCAACTTATCGATTTTGTTCGGGAGATTCCTTTCGTTTCTGAAGTTACAAGTATCCAGGATGCGATGATCAAGATGCAGCAGGAACGCGTGCACATGGCTGTGGTCGTGGATGAATACGGAGGTACTTCGGGAATCATTACAATGGAGGATATTCTGGAGGAGCTTGTCGGTGAGATTCGGGATGAGTTCGATGCTGATGAAGTTGCTGACATTCAGGTAACCGGAGAAAACCAATATCTCATTAACGGCCGAGTGCTGCTGGATGAGTTGGAGCGGCAGTTTGGGATTGTCTTTGAAGGCAACGAAGAAATGGATACTGTGGCCGGATGGATTCAATTCCAGAAGGGTGTCGGTGTGGAACAAGGTGATACAGTAGAACACGGTGATTACGTTTGGACTGTTGTGGACGCAGAAAATTTTCACATTAAGCAGGTTCTGCTTGAACGTGTAAACGGTACTGAGGTCGATGAATCTGCCAGTGACCTGGCGTGATGTTGGTTCGATCATGACTGTAATCTAGGGTATGACTGCCCATTTGGCTACTGCCCTCAGAATTTAAATGTTTTGGCAACGTAGCAGTGTAGGGGACGGAATCGATTCTGAAGAAGCGTAGCGTTCGCGTTTGCAAACCAATTTTAAACCTTTGAAAACAACAATTAGGGAAATTTGGAGGCAATGGCGATCGGAAGAACGAGCCGTCACCGGAACGTCACTCGTGCAACCTTAATATAAATTTTACTTGGAGGTGAATCCCTCATATTGAGGGAAATCATTGGACGGAATAATAGCCTTAAACTTATTTTTAGTAGCCGTATTTATAGGACTGACCGCCTTTTTCGTTGGAGCGGAATTTGCAATTCTGAAAGTACGGATGTCCCGAATAGATCAGTTGATCTTGGAAGGGAACAAAAAAGCGGTACTGGCCAAAAAAGTGGCTCACAATCTGGATTATTATCTATCTGCGTGTCAATTGGGTATCACGATCACAGCACTGGTATTGGGTGCGTTGGGTGAACCCACTGTTGAGAAAATGCTGCATCCGCTGTTTGAGCGATTAGAAGTCCCAGCGGCGTTGTCTACGGTACTTTCGTACGGGATTGCCTTGGCAATCATTACGTTCCTGCATGTGGTTATCGGTGAATTGGCACCGAAAACACTGGCGATCCAGTTTGCAGAGAAGATGACACTATTGCTTGCACCACCGCTGTATTGGTTTGGTAAGATCATGAATCCGTTCATCTACGCGCTGAATGGGGCTGCCCGTCTATTGCTTGGCATCTTCGGTATAAAACCAGCCGGTCACGATACGGTTCACTCCGAAGAGGAACTGAAGCTGATTATGGCGCAGAGTTATGAGAGTGGAGAAATTAATCAGACAGAGCTGGACTACCTCAAAAACATTTTTGCTTTTGATGAGCGTTTGCTTCAGGAGATTATGATCCGCAAAGAAAAAATCGTTACGCTGGACAAAGAAATGCCGCTGGAACGTATGATCGAGGTTCTAAAGCAGCATGAATATACACGTTTTCCTGTGATCGAAAAAGGAAATCAGGATCACTTCGTTGGATTTATTCATACAAAGGAAATGCTTACGAGTGTTGCCGCAGGCCGGGCTTTCAACATGGATACGTTTGTACACGACATGTTGAAATTTTCGGAGTTATCGCCGATTAAGGATGTCTTGGTCCAGATGCAGCAAAGTCGTTCCCATATCGCATCAGTGCATAATGCAGAAGGGGAAACAGTTGGTCTGGTTACGATGGAGGATATTCTTGAAGAAATTGTTGGGGATATCAAGGATGAGTATGATGGCAAAGATCTGGTTCAACCGTCTAAGCGATTAAAATTAACTAAAGCGTAATACGAAGTTTCAAGGATTGATGTTGTGTGGTGGCAAGCAATTGAATAAGATTTAAGGAAAACAGGTTTCCGAGTGATCGGGGCCTGTTTTTTTGTCGATCTCAGTATACTCAGGCGGAATTCAGCAGGTTAAAAAGCATATATCTTAACTTCAAAACAAAAGCTTGCATATTTAGTTCCAATGGATTAATATAAATTTAAAGAATCTTAATTTAAAGATAAATAACAAAAAGCGATGCATAACAAACTGCTAAATATAACAACGATACAAATAAAACCAAGGGAGTGAAGATTATGTTCAGAACTTCAGGAATCCATCACGTTACGGCTTTTGTAGATGATGCACAGAAAAATGTTGATTTTTACGCAGGTGTATTGGCACTGAGACTGGTGAAAAAAACGATTAACTTTGATGCACCGGATGTGTACCATCTGTATTATGGCAATGAGGATGGCGCACCAGGTACTATTATCACCTTTTTCCCTCAACAAAATGCCAGAAGAGGTGTCATCGGTGCAGGACAGACTGGCGTAACCGTATATGCGATTCCGGTGGGTAGTCTGCCATTCTGGAAAGAACGTCTGACATCCTTCGATATTCCATTTGAAAATAAAACAAGATTTGGTGAGCAGTACATTCGCTTCTTCGATAAAGGGGGTCTCTTGCTCGAATTGGTCGAGCGTGATGGAGGCCAGCCAAGTCAGTGGGCATTCAACGGTGTGCAGTCTGAACATGCCATCAAAGGTTTTGGTGGAGCTGTACTATTCAGCCATGTACCTGACAAAACAACGGATGTGCTGACAACGATGCTCGGTCTGGAGCAGGTAGGAGAAGAGGATGGAATCATTCGTCTGCAGGCGAGTGGTGACATCGGTCAACTCATCGACATTCAATCGACTGGAATCCAGCGGGGAATTGGCGGAGCAGGGACGGTTCACCATATCGCATGGCGTGCAAAAGATGATGTTGAGCACGAACAAATGCAGCAGGAGCTTCAAAAAGCCGGTTATCATCCAACTCCGGTCATTGACCGCCAGTACTTTAACGCTGTGTATTTCCGGGAACCGGGAGGTATACTGTTTGAACTGGCTACTGATCCTCCAGGATTTGCACGGGATGAACCACAGGAGAGCATGGGTGAAAAACTGATGTTGCCTGAATGGTACGAACCACAGCGTGAGCAGATTGAACAGTTGCTGCCACCTATTCAAGTACGTGAATGGAAAGGAGAGTCCAAATCATGAGTACTACTAATACAATGAAACATATTTATAAAGCAGGTTCTCAGCCAAATGCACCCACCCTTTTGTTGCTGCACGGGACAGGTGGAACGGAGAACGATCTGGTAGGTCTGGCCGAGATGATTGCCCCAGGAGCTGGTATTCTGGGGGTGCGTGGCAACGTATCTGAAAATGGAATGCCCCGTTTCTTCCGCCGTTTGGCGGAAGGGGTGTTTGACGAAGAAGATCTCATTGCACGGACAGCGGAATTGGGTTCATTTGTGGATGCAGCTGCTTTGGAGTATGGCTTTGATCGTGCCAATGTCTTCGCACTGGGCTATTCTAACGGAGCAAACATTGCAGCAAGTCTGATCTTCCATCAGGCTGACGTATTCAAAGGAGCGATTCTGCACCATCCGATGGTACCGCTTCGTGGTTTGGAATTGCCGGACCTGAAAGGGCTGCCTGTATTCATCGGCGCAGGAGAGAACGATCCAATTGTGCCGAAACGTGAAGCGGATGAACTCGCTTCACTTCTAAGTGGAGCAGGTGCAGCATTGCATATGCACTGGGAGCGTCAGGGCCATCAACTAACTCGTACCGAGGCGGAAGCTGCTGCGGCTTGGTTTAAGACTCTGGCTTGAAAAATTTGACTGGCTGCTTAAATACTTCTTTTAAAAGGGATGTCCCGTAGGTCATGTAAATGACGGGGACACCCCTTTTTTGCCGTTTTTAAGGTTTAACGAACCGAGCAGCATGCTACTCGTGCTAATTTCCAACGATCCACTTTTTAATGAATCAGAGCGACACTATGCCTTGTCCTAAAGTATGGAATAATCTATAATCAAGTAATTGATAATCATTTTCAATTAGATTCGGTTTGTTATGACTATGCGTGTAATTAGGAGGGGAAGATGAAGCCTAACCATAGCTCACATTCTTTTGGTTCAAGTGCCTTTATTCAGACCCGGGATGGTCGCAAACTACATTATATGTCCAGAGGAACAGGCGATCTGACAGTTGTATTTGAGTCCGGTATGGGCTTCTCACGATCGACCTGGGGGCTGGTAGCACCTGCAGTTGCTGAATATGCACATGCCGTTGTGTACGACAGGTCGGGGACAGGACGAAGTGAAATTGATTCGTCTCCGCGCAAACTTCGTAGAATAGCAGAAGACCTTGATGATATGCTGACTGCATTGGGACCTGGTCCGTTCATATTAGTAGGGCACAGCTGGGGAGGACCCATTGTACGAGCGGCTGCGGCCTCGAACCTATCACGATTAAGGGGAATCATCCTGGTTGATCCTTCAGACGAGCACTGCCAATTGTACTTTTCCAAAGCAGCCAAATTCAATTTTGCCTTGAACAGTCTCCTAATTCCCCTCATGGCACGTACAGGATTGTACAGATTATTAGGCAGCAGACCTGGAAGTGTACAGCCTGACGATGTTGTCAGGGATCACCGTTCAGAGGATTTCACTGTACAGGCGGCTAAGACTATGGTTGCTGAGTCGAAACCTTTTCTGAATGACTTGGCTTCCTTGCTGGTTACTCCTCTCGATCTTGGTGATTTGGAAGTCAGCATCATATCAGGTACGAAAACGGGCATGGGAGAACGTAAAATAAGACCCGCTATTATCGAGGCACACCGCCGGACTGTGAGTACTTTAACGAATGGAAAATGGATCGGAGCCGATCAATCCAGCCATATGGTTATGTTTACAGATCCCCAGGTCATTGTTGATGAAATATTGCGAATGATAAATGATGCGAGCTCAGGCGCAAGAACAGAACAAAAGTGATACAATAAAAAGAAAAAGCAATGCTTGCATTGCCAACCAAGATAAGCGGAGTGTGGATAAGAGATGAAACCAGTGGAACAAGAACCAACGGGAACTGCCAATCCCGGCCGTACCGGTGTTGGCATGGAAGATATCGTGCGCGCACATCATGTGCTGCGTGAAGTCATTGTAAGAACACCGTTGCAGCGGGATGCTGTATTGTCGGCCAAATATAACTGTAATGTGTATCTTAAACGGGAAGATCTACAGGTGGTACGTTCGTTTAAAATTCGTGGAGCTTACAACATGATTCGTAGTCTGACTCCGGCTCAACTGGAGAAAGGCATTGTCTGCGCGAGCGCAGGTAACCATGCGCAGGGCGTTGCTTTTTCCTGTAACGCGCTTAGCATTCACGGGAAAATCTTCATGCCAAGCACAACTCCTAACCAGAAGGTGAAACAGGTACGTCGATTTGGTGGAGATAATGTTGAAGTTGTGCTGACAGGTGATACGTATGACGATGCTTATGAAGAAGCTATGCGTGCGTGTAATGAACAGGGTATGACGTTTATCCATCCGTTCGACCAGCCGAAGATCATTGCAGGTAATGGTACGGTGGCGATGGAAATCATGGAGAGTCTGGATGAAAAAGCGGATTATGTATTCGTCACAATCGGTGGTGGCGGCCTGGCTGCCGGTGTTGGAACCTACATGAAGACGGTTAGCCCGGAAACACGTATCATTGGCGTAGAACCACTTGGCGCGGCTTCCATGAGTGAGGCCATGTTCCGTAAGCAGGTTGTCACGTTGGATGATATTGATAAATTCGTGGATGGTGCTGCGGTGAAACGTGTTGGTGACCTGACCTTCGACATCTGTAGTGAAACGTTGGATGACATTGTGAAGGTGCCTGAGGGCAAAGCCTGCACCACCATTTTGGAGCTATATAATGAAAATGCGATTGTTGTAGAGCCTGCCGGTTCTCTGGCGGTTGCTGCACTCGAGCAGTATCGCGAACAGATTGCGGGCAAGACGGTTGTCTGTGTGATCAGCGGCGGCAACAATGATATCGATCGGATGCAGGAAATCAAAGAACGTTCGTTGATCTACGAAGGTTTGAAATATTATTTCATGGTCAATTTCCCACAACGTGCGGGAGCTTTGCGTGAATTCCTTGTGGAAGTATTGGGACCCAATGACGACATTGCCCGTTTTGAATATACGAAGAAGCATGATAAGGAAAATGGACCTGCTTTGGTGGGCATCGAGTTGATGTACAAGGAAGATTACCAGCCGCTGATTGAACGTATGAATCGTAAAGGTCTCGCGTATACCGAGCTGAACAAAAATCTCAATCTGTTCAACATGTTAATCTGATGAATCATTCCAATGTGAAGTCGGACCGTAGTGAGGCGCAGCCTCTGTTGAGACCTGCTCGCATAGAAGATGCGGCACAAGTCATTCCTCTGCTTTATCAGGCGATTGGTGATATTGCCTATGCGCTGGCGGGTGAAGGTGAGCATGAGAAAGCGATGCAGATTTTGCAGCAATTTTACGCGCAGGAAGACAATCGGATCAGTTATCGCAATATAACGGTAATGGAGCAGAACGAACAGGTCGCTGGAATACTGGTAGCGTATGATGGCGGTGAAGCAGATCTTCTGGATCAGCCAATACTGGATCGGCCTGGTCGGAGTACAGATGAGAAATATACGTTGGTCAAAGAAACACGTCCCGGGGAGTATTATCTAGATACTCTATCCGTAAGCGAAGCGTATCAGGGACAGGGTATCGGCAAGGCATTGATGGCTGCTTTTGAGCAGCAGGGCAGGGAACTGGGACACTCCCAGGTGTCCCTCATTGTTGAACGTGACAATGGCCGTGCCTTGATGTTGTACGAACGCCAGGGCTATATCAAGGATGAAGTAATTGTCATTGCTGGACATGAGTATAACCATATGGTCAAGCCAATTCTGTAGTTCATGCATCCGAATTAGCCTGGTGTAGGAGATTCAATTCAAATTCAATTCATCGATAGAATCCACAAAGAAAACCGACATGGGAGCAAATCCTATGTCGGTTTTCTTTGTGTGCTTTATGTGCCTTTAGGTGATTAATACCATGCATTATTAATAGCCGGCATCGGCCCCGTTCGGAACGTTCTGTTCCAGCCATTTCTCCACCGCAGCTGTTTTCTCATACTTCGCTTCTTTAACCACACCCATAAAGGCATCCAGCTTGGTGAGGAATTCACTATCCACGGATGCAAGACGCTGCAAGACGCCGTTGTAGCCTCTTTGAGCATTCGCAACCATTTTGTTCGTTTCATAATCAAACAGCGGTGTGTTGTTCAGCCCATAAAAGGTATACAGGGTATAACTGTTCAACAGATCCTGCACCTGCTTGGCCCGATTCGACTTCGGATAAAGTTCCAGGAATCTTTCCTGACTGAGTGCCCGAAGGAGAATTTCCTGATAGCCAATGACCAGTGCTCCGTCATCCGCAGGCAGGTTTTTCGTTTCCTTCGTCATGATGAAGATGTAGCTTGAAATATCCTCTGTAATATCAGAGGTATATTTCACGAGTGCCGCATAATTCATAATGGGATAGAGGGAGCCTTCCAGCATAACGAGGCGATAGCCGCTGTCACGGGCTTCTTTTAACAGTACACGCAGATCGGATTCCTGGGTACGCCCCATGAGTTTGGTGAAGCTGTCGTTCGTTTGGTATGCCTTGAGCATCTTGTCCTGAACGTTAGGAACAAGCAAACGGTCCGTCATGGCGGTTAGAGCCTTCAGACGTGCATTCTCCAACTGAAGCACCATCAGGGTGGCGTGATGCTTTGTTACTTTTTTGATATTGGATTCCAGAAAGGTGTCAGCGGCGGGTAAGTCGTTCTTTTTTTTGAGCATGGACTGAAATGTTTTATATATGGCGGTTGAACTGCTGGTGGTTACTTTGGTATCCGGGCTTGAAGGAGCGGCAGTAGCAACTCCAGATGTAGCTGCGGTTCCTGTGAAAATTGCAGCAATGGCAAGGAATGTGAGGAAGAATCGCATCCCTTTGCGTTGTCCATATAAATACGATGATGTCATCTGTGTGAACCTCCCGTAATTTTAAAAATAATAGGTTGTTATTCACTATACATTAAACGAATTTGGGAAGGATGTTGTTGCGGAATAATGACAAATTCTTCTGTTATTTTTAACCTTTGGAGGGTAGATGGTATAAGGACATTTCTGCGAAAATATTTTTTGTGGGATTGGAAACTTTTACTGATGTTCATACGTCTTAGATGTGCACAGGAAATTACAGGAATAAAATGAAATTCAACAACGATCACATTTTAACTTAAATAATGAAGAGAATGGGGATATTGGATATGAGAAAAGCTGGAGGACGTCAAGTGAAAAAGGTGATGTCAGCACTGGCCGTATCGGCCATGTTAATGTCTGCACTTCCAACGTCAGTTATGGATGCAGCTGCAAGAATCAGCATTTATATTAACGACGCGGAGTTATCCTCTGCACAGGCTCCTGTCATGAAAGGTGGACGTGTACTGGTTCCATTGCGCTCCATTTTTGAAGGATTGGATGCAACAGTAGAGTACACCAACAGAACTAAAACCATTAAGGCTAGCCGGGGTGACCAAGAAGTCTCGCTGACGCTGGGTTCCAAAACGGCTTACATCAACGGCGAAGCGATCGCACTGGATGTGCCAGCGAACACCATCAAAGGAAATACAATGGTTCCGATTCGTTTTGTCAGTGAAGCTTTTGGAGAGAAAGTATTCTGGAATTCCCGTAATCAGCGGGTAGATATCAAAACAACGTCCACTCCTCCTGTGGATGAGACGCAATATGCAGCATGGAATATTTACGGTGCTGTGTCAGGAAGCAATGGGGATGGTCGTGACCTGACCGTAAGCTTCACACGTCCGACGTCCGAGAAGGCTGTGTCGGCATATCGGATTATGCTGGTAAAAACACGTGATGTGAACAGCTTTACTGAGTCTGCGGCATCGGCTGTGCCTGCTTCGAACTATACATCCGTTACTCCAAATGGTAGTAACCCTAGACTGACACTTAATGCACAGACCCGTGACGTTAACGGGGATCTGTTGAATTCTAATGAAACATATCGTTTATATGTACTCACGGTGGGAAATAGCAACAACAGCTACAAAAATCTGCTGGCGTGGTCTTCCCAGTCTTTGAAATTAAACAATGTGAAAACGACGGTTCAACCTGTCACAGGTCTGCGGATCGCAGATATCAGTGACTATGGCGATGGACGTGACTTGGAAATTAACTTCACACAGCCGAGTACCACATCCAATATTACGTATTACCGTGCTTTTGTAGTTAAGGCGAAAGACGCTTCTTCATTCAATCTAACTACAGCAAATAATGTGTCCAGTTCGAATTCAACCATTATTTACAAAGGTAACAGCACAGCGGTCAAAACCCAGTTAAGTTCCTCGACACGTGATACATCGGGGGAATTGATCAAAAACGGCACATCCTATGTCGTCTACATTGTATCTGTGAGCTCCAATGCGGCAACAGCAGACAATAAACTGTCCACAGTATCATCTTCACTTACGCTGGGCGTAAACACAGCAACGGCACCAGTTATCACATCTGTGAGAGATAATTCGGATTATGGAGACGGTCGTGACATTCAGGTGAGCTTCAACCGTTCATCCGATGAGTCCAAAGTTGCTAATTATCGAATTTTTGTAGTGCGGAACTCGGTATCCAGCAGCTTTAATCTGACTACGGCGAGCAATCTGTCTTCCAGCTTGTACTATAACGTGAACAAAACAGGCAACAACATTACAACAACACTGCCATCCTCCATGAAGGACACAAGTGGTTATAACGTAACGAATTTACAGGATTATCGGATCTACGTTATGGCTGTAGGCAACCAGCAGAATGGATATACCAATGCGCTGTCTTCCTCGTCAACGCTGCTGAGACTGACAACGAATAGTAATGCTGGAGTTGCAAGCAACATTGGTGTGGCTGATGTGAGTGACTACAACGATGGACGTGACCTGAAGGTTTCGTTTAATAGAGCTTCGGATGAAACTAACGTTTCAGCGTATCGGGTATATGTGGTACGTTCTGCTTATGCAGGCAGCTTCACACTGAGCGCGGCTAACGCATCGAACAATTATTATCAGGTGAGCAAAACGGGTGGAAATCAGTCATTTACTCTTCCGAGCAACGCGGTAGATACTAATGGATCTCGAATCTCTAATGGTGTTTCTTATCGTGTGTTCGTCCTGTCGGTAAGCAATAGCGGCAATTCCAGCCAGAATGCATTGTCATCTTATTCTTCACAAATTACGCTAGTACAGAACTCGACTGTGGCCGCTCCGACCTACGTGAATGCAGCGGACATCGGAGATAATGCAGACGGTAGTGATTTGCAGGTGATATTTAATAGATCGTCTAATGAGACGAATGTTTATCATTACCGTGTTTTCGCAGTCAAAACGGCGAATTTGGGTGGGTTCGATTTGGCAGAAGCAAATCGGAATCCAAACTATAAAGTTGTGAATAAAGCTAGCGGAAGCGGAAATTATACTCTGACTTTAAAGGATGTAAAAGCAACAGATGGTACAGATATTCGCAATGATGAGAACTATCGTATATTTGTGCTTGCAGTAAGCAATACCAGCAACTCTTCCAATGTGCTGTCCACGGCGTATGCTGATATTAAATTGTCTGTAACAAGTGCCGTTGGAAAAGTTAAAATCACTGATGTAGAAGTTAAAAATGAAGAGCAAGCTGCTGGTGATGCAACGGATGTGACTTTGAAATATACTGAACCAGCTTCCAAGGTAGGGATCAGTCGTTATGTTTTAATGATTGCCCCGACTGGAAGCACATTTGATCTAAGTATGGCAAAGAATATTGCATTAGTTAATAATAGTAGATCTGTAGGAATAAATGGAAGTCCAGTTTTACTTTCAAATGCTCTGCTTGACATTAACGGTCAAAATATTGAAGCAGGTAAACCGTATACTGCATATATTTTATCAGAGTCCTCCGACAGCAAACGTGAATCAAGCCTAGATTCAGCTACTTTCAAAATTAATGCTAAAAAACAGTCTCAGGTTCCTGTTGCAACCAATGTAACGGCAACGGCAAGTATTGAAACGGGGATCAATGTAAGTTTCAATATGCCTAGTGGTACGGATGGGATTTCCGGTTATAATTTGTATGTTGTAAAAGCATCGAAAACATCCTTCGATTTAACAAAACCTTCTGGAAACATAAATACTGCCGATAATTTTACGGCGAATTTAGGATTAAATCCAAAAGACTCGGACGGAGCTGATTTGGAAGCAGGAAAGGATTATATCATCTATGTTGTATCTGTAGCTGGTAATCAGACAACTAATAAAAATTCAACTTCCGCAGCATCAAGATCTTTCACAGTGCCGACTTCTAATACAAATCAGGGTGGCACAGGCACACCTAATACTGAGGTAAGCCCAAATGGTAAAGATGGCAATAGCACGAATAATCAAACTTCATCTACAGGTAGTAATTGATTATTAGACTTTAAAGTAGTAGTGAAGCATAAATCAAAAAATTTAATTCTCAGCTTATATGGTTTGAATGATGGATATCTAAATAGTCCACCGTTCAGTGTGAAATAAATAAGTATTTATTAAACAAAGTTTGTTAAAGCCTCCCTTTGGAAAAGTGAAAGGGAGGCTTTAATTTTCGCATGTGAGAACACGTTTATTCTTTATAAAAATCCTGTCACCAAAAGGTTCCTTTGGCTGTTGCTGCAACGAGTCAACCGATGGATAATAGGAGAAAGAAGAGCATGATCCGAAAGGAATGATGGAATGCTTGCATTTCGCTTGACCGGCCTGCCGGATTCCCGGTTGCCTCTGTATCTGTATTGTGTGGGAACACAAGAAGAGAAGGTTCAGTTCAGACCGGATGGATTTCCGGTGTATCAGCTTTTTTTGTTACGCAGTGGCAAGGGGGAATTTAAAGTTCAAGATGAAGGAGTGTGGAATGTGTCGGCGGGTGAACTGTTCGTGCTGGAACCTGGGGTTGCACATGAGTATATTCCGCATTCCAAAACACACGGAGAGCTTGGATATATCGGCATTGGTGGAGAGGCGGCGGGGGCGGTGCTTCGGTCGGCAGGACTGCTGCCGATGGGGCCACTGCGTTTGTCCGAATTTGAAAAGTTTTGGTCACGAGTGACGGCTATCTGGCACTCACTGGACGATGGGATGACTGAAATGTGGAACAGTTCAACGATCATCTACCAGCTTATTCTGGACATATCCCGGTCCATCCTCCCGCTGCATGATGAGACAGGAGAGCGAGAAGCAAGGAATAGGTCGTTAACACGTTCTGAGCGCGAGTCGGAATCGGCAAATGAAGCATTCACCCGAGCTGTGTCACTGATGCAAACGCACTACCAGGATGATCTGCTGCTGAAGCATGTAGCTGAAGCCGTTGGTTATTCGGTGCAGCACCTGAACCGATTATTTCACCAGAGGCATGGGATAACGGGACATCAGTACATGCAGCGATTGCGTTTGCAGAAGGCGTCCGAATGGTTGGACAAGCACCCACAAGCAAGTGTAAGAGAGGCTGCGGAGACAGTTGGTATGGAAGTGAACTACTTTATCCGCATGTATAAGCGAGAGTTCGGAGAGACTCCGGGCAAGGAAATCAAGCATCGCATTCAGCTCAAAATGGAGAAAGACTCTACGGGCCCTGTGGATCATCTATATGAAGTATGACAAGGTCATCCTTTCGGATATGGATTCAGTTTCAAACGAGCTACTGGCCGTAATATAAGGTTACTTATGAGTTATGGTAAGTGATTATCTTTACCTATGCTAGATAAAAAGCATTATGGGGTTTACCTGAAGGGTCTGAAAATAAAAATAGCTGTCGAGAATTTCTCAACAGCTGGTTGGGGGCCATTAGGGCCCCTTTTTTGACACTCGATATTCTATTTCATCACCGAATTGTCGTACTTCATCTTCGCACACCACATAACTGGGATATACCCAATGCTGCTGCCCACAAAGGGCACCAACATCCTTATGCTTTCTTTTGTCCGAAGAGTGGTCTCAACGTAGCCAATCCCACAATCCCGATTACGAGACTAATCCACGGAGCCAGCGTAAATACAGGAAGGCTGTCACGCAGCGGATATCCTACAAATAAGACAAGCACAACGATAACGATATAGATGGCGATTCCGCGAAGATTGACCTGTGGCCTGGCAGTCTTGTCTGCTCCCTGATCATCTGGACGCTCAGCAAGGCGACGAAGCATTTCAACCAGTGCAATACCCCCAACCGCCGCAACGATAAGGGAGAACAGGCTGATATGGCTAAATGGTTCCGTATCTCCACCCGTCCAACCAATAAATAGCCCAACTGCACCTTGAATCAGCATGACAAAAGACAAAGCTGCCCAGGAGATCATGAAGTACCATTTGGGCGTCCGTTTAACTTGATCCTTAGTCTCCGCAGGCTCGGCTTCAACTTCTGCTGCCTTCTTGGCTGAAGTACTGCGTTCATTGGATTTGCTTCCGGAGCCCTGTACGGCCGTACTTGAAGCTCTGGATGAGTCCATATTTGATTCAATAGCAGTTGCAGCCGGATTATTGTCTGCTACTCCTAGTTGTGAATAGATATGTTGTTCCAGATCAGGTCCATATAACTCACGAGCAGGCTTGCCGTCACGCTGAGCTTGTACGATGGATCTTCCAGCAGAGAGAATCCATTCTTCCTGTGTTCTCTCATCTGCAGGTGATTGACGCGCAATGGTGCTGATCTGGTCAAACAGTTTTACATGTTCCGGTGTCATTTTACTCATTTCGGTCATTTGCCGATTCTGTATTTCTTTCAACTTCTTATAGGAAATCCCCAATGATTGCTCCCCCTGTCTACACACGTTCTGATCCCCGGTGAATCTGGAGACCCTGACGGTATTTTAGTATACGGGAAGGGCTCTCGTTTCGCAAAGTCATTCCTTATAAAACAACTGTTTACGATTCGACCACAGCCCTGCGCAGGCCAGAATGACACATGTGCATAGCAGCACTATTTTTCCGTGACTACGAATCCATTCCAAGATGTGTTCCATGAATTCAACCCTTTCGCCAGAAGGAATCGGAGGCAAATGTTGGCTATGATATATGGCTTAGGTTCTCCGTGGTTTGACGTTAATATGCGTAAGTGCTCATCCAGTTCTAACGATTGTGTGAAGAATGAATAAAGTACAGCCGATTCCACCACAATAGTAGCATTTCCAACAGAAACCAGGGATTGGAGTGTGGCAGGGATGGATCAACAAACAGAACAATTAACAAGGAAGCTGCTGCTAAACAGCAACTCCCGTGGAGTAACGGATGAGGTTGTGCCAATGGAGGAGACGTTGGAGGATGCGGAGTATGCGGAAGAGTATTCAGAAGGAACCTTTCAATCAGGGAGCTTCTGGGGGAGCTCGAATTCGGTTCATGAACATGAATGGCAGGGTCGAGTGGAGACCCATGAGATGTTCCGTCGCAGTTATGAGTAGTGGCTTTAAGTATTAGAAATGATTCGAGTCAGCTGTGGTCAGCTTGGCTCATTTTTTTTGCGGAATTACCGATAAAATGTAGACAAGGTACGTCTGGAAATAGACATTTCCTCACGTTGACTTGAGGTTCACAGGATGATAATATACTAATATCATCTTAATACACATTAAACTTATCGGATTTATATATAATTAACAAAGTGAACATGAGCAGGGAAGAATGGAAAGGGGAAATAGGCATGGAGCGTCAGATCAGTATTCGTCATGGGCAGGAAGAATTAACAGCCACGATTCATTATCCGGTCGTTAAAGACATCAAGGAGGGAAATCACCAACAGCGCGTGCCTCTTGCTGTCATCTGCCATGGATTCGTAGGAAGTCGGATCGGTGTAGATCGTCTGTTTGTGAAGACCGCCCGTGAGCTGGCCGAAGATGGGTATTTGGTGCTGCGCTTCGATTACATCGGCTGCGGGGAGAGCAGCGGTGAGTATGGAGCTGAAGGACTTGAATCCATGATTACCCAAACACGTTCTGTGCTGGACTATGCGGTAAATTGCAGTGATGTAGATCCAACCCGTGTAACGCTGATTGGTCATAGTCTGGGTGGAGCTGTTGCTCTGCTGACTGCTGTCCGCGACAAACGAGTTAAGAATCTCGTCATGTGGTCATCAGTGGGATATCCGTTCAACGATATTGTGAAGATTACCGGACGTGATGTGTACGATGAAGGGGTGAAACTGGGGTCTGCTGATTATCTTGGCTACAAGTTTACACCAGCATTCTTTGAATCACTGGCTGAACATCAGCCTTACCAGGAAGCCGTTAAATTTAACGGAGATGTTCTGGTGGTGCACGGCACGTCGGATGAGATCATTCCTGTCGATTACGCATTCCTGTATCAAAAGGTATTCTGGATGCGCCAGGAAGGCCGCTGCGACAAGGAGATTATTTTCCAGGGCGATCATACCTTCTCTTCCGGTAAAGAGCGTGAACAGCTGATTACGCGTACGAGAGAATGGCTAGGAGAGCGTCAGAAGATTGAACAGGATTGGCAGCACTGGATGATCTAAGAGGGCTAAATATCAATCTCTATGATTAGGCTGGAGCATTCTATAGCCAACATGGATCGGTCCATAAGGTAACATGCGCGTCCATATTGCATCTGATTGGGATGTTAGCTTGGAAAAGCGCCTTCTTCGGGGTAAAATAGAAGGGTAAGCATCCTATCCGTGTCTGGAGGTTGGCAGCAATGACATTACCCGCACTATTCATTGCGCATGGTTCTCCCGCTCTGGCGGTGGAGAGCAATGACTACACTCACTTTTTGAACCAGCTTGGAGACAGGCTGCCGGCTCCGAAAGCCATTGTTGTATTTACGGCGCATTGGGATCGTCCCGAACCGTCCGTGACAATGGATGATACACATCAGACCTTGCATGATTTTTACGGATTTCCCTCTAATATGTATACAATGAATTACTCGGCTCCTGGTCAGCCAGACCTTGCGAATGAGATCTGCGCTCTGTTCACTCGTAGTAATCTTCCACATCAACCGGTTCGAGGCCGGGGATTGGATCACGGGGTATGGGTACCGCTGTTACACATGTATCCAGAGGCCAATATTCCTGTTATTGCGGTATCTGTCGACTCGTTGCGTTCCCCGCAGGAACAGTATGATATAGGCCGGATGCTGGAGCAGCTGCGTCATGATAATGTGCTGATCATTGGCAGCGGTGGAACGGTTCATAACTTGCGTATGCTTGGCAGTAATGATGAACCGCCGCAAGACTGGGCAGTGGAATTCGATAACTGGATTGGCGAGCGGCTTGAGCAGTGGAATACGAGAGAGCTGTTTCAGTATGACAAAAAAGCGCCCCATGCCCGCACAGCAGTTCCATCTTATGGAACGGAGCACATTGCGCCTTTGTTCTATGCTATGGGTACGGCCGATATGTCACGATCTGCAAAACGTCTATTCCAGTCGTATCCTTACGGTACGCTCAGTTTAAACTGCTGGCAGTTTGGTGACGGCGTATAACTTGGAACAAACAAGAGTATGTGAACAAGTCTTTGAGTTTTATTTTGCAAATACACCTAGTTCATCGACCAGACAGACTTAGGTTATGAATTAGCTGAACCAAAAAAGGTTTCTGCGGCCAGCGTAATGGGCCTCAGGAACCTTTTTCTATGACTGAGCATTCTGCATTTTAGTATAATCACTTGCGAATCTCAAAAAGCTCACATGCTGTACGCGAGTGATATGCCAGTTCACTTACACTGGACTGAATAACAACGGTATTGCTGTCAAAACGGATAATGACGCCACCAGAATCAATCTGGTGATTATCTTTAAAAACACGAACTTTATGCTTCATTTCCATGGCTTCCTGGAAGTCGGCATTGGTTTCAAGACGGCGCTGGGTTGGCATGTCATGTACTCCTTTAATTGTAATCGATCGATATGTTCATCATAATACGTGTTTCTGTCGATGGGCAAGTCAGTTGACCTACAAGCATATATAAAAAACCAAAAAAAGTCCTGCTCTCCAGGGGGAGGGGAGCAGGACCGGAAAATGTCTATTTAATATTTAGGCTGTTTTGTGTGTATGATTTATCGTTGGTGTATCTTTAGGCTGACTGCCTTTATTGCGAGTGAACAATCCGCGAAGGTAAGGCATTACCCAATGATCCAAACCAATTTTACCAGCATTTGCACCAGCGACTACAAGGAAGATTTCCATCAGAACTAATTGAGCATTCGTGCTTACTGTTCCAGAGAAGAGGAATGCGAAGTTCATGACCATCGCCATCAGTGCTGCGAGTGTTGTAAAGCATCCAAGAATGAGACCCAGACCTACAAGGAATTCACCCAGCGGGATGATGAAGTCGAACAGTCCTGCGTTTGGTACCGCGAAGTTCTCAAGGAATGTTCCCCACCAAGCTTGAACGGTTGGGTTTTCACCCGTTGCTTTTCCTACAGCGCCTGCAAGGAATCCGCCAGCTTGGAATCCACCTGTTAATTTGCCCCATCCGTGTGTCATCCAGTCGTAACCGATATACACCCGAAGTACTGTCAAAATCCACATTGCCACTTTGTTTTCTCTAAGCCATTGGTTGAAGCTGAACATATAAACCACTCCTTCATGGAATTTAGTGTGTGTTGTTTTTTTTTGTTTTTCTAAGTGATCACCTTTGATGTCTTTATTGTATAGTTCAAAAGTCATTCTGTTTGTGATTATTATCACAATCTAGTTCAAATTTTAAGTAAGGTTTGAGAAGTTCACATTTAGGACATATTTTTCATCCTGTCTCAAGTTTCAAACGTGAAATGCGGGGTAGAAAATGCTCTCCTTATCGAAGACAAATGGTGCTGTGTGTGATTAAATGGAAAGAAATACGTGAAATGGTCACTTACATAAGAGCAACTACAGCCTAGATTTCAGCCATATCGTCCAGGAGGTACATATATTGAAGCAACTGAAATGGAACAAACCGACGTCAGTGGCGTCGCTGCTTATTCTGGCCCTGAGTCTGGTCGCTTGCCAGAGTAAGGAGATGGTCCCGATTCCGAAGCCGGAGTCCGTTCCCACACCCGTACAGGAAGAACAAGAAACGGAAGAACCTGCCACATCGCTCTACACAGCACCACTGACGGGTCTGCCTGTTGATGAAGCAATTACGCGCCGTCCGCTGGCAGTTATGATTAACAATGCACCTGCAGCGCGGCCCCAGTCAGGTCTGAGTGCGGCAGATATTATTATTGAAGTGCTCGCTGAGGGAGGTATTACCCGTTTTATTGCCATCTTCCAAAGTGAAGGCGGGGCAGGAACGGTTGGACCCGTGCGCAGTATCCGTCCGTATCTGATCGAGCTTGGTGAGAGTTACGATGGGGTATTGGTTCATGCGGGTGGCAGCCCGGATGCCTATTCTATTTTACAAAAGCAGCAGAAACAGCATATGGATGAGATATCGAATAGCGGCCCTTATTTCTGGCGTTCCTCCGATCGCAAAGCACCGCACAATCTATATACGTCGGCGGACAAGCTGAGAGAAGGCGCGGATACCAAAGGCTATAGTCACGACTTTAAGTCCCCTGTATATACGTATAACGAAGAAGGTGCCACGTCCGCCGGAGAGTTGGTCAAGCAGTTCGATATTCATTATTTATTGGAGAGTTACCGGGTCACGTATGATTATGATGAAGTTAGCGGACGATATATGAGATTGGTGAACGGAAAGGCAGATCAGGATCTGGATAACGGCAATCCCATTGGAGCGGCCAATATTATTGTAGCGGGTGCAGATCACAAGGTGCTCGACAATGTGGGCAGAATTTCCGTTAATTTGGAGCAGGGTGGTGAAGCCATGCTGTTTCAAAAAGGCAAGATGATTCGAGGACAGTGGGTCAAAAAACCAGGTGACATTATTCGATTTGTGCAAAATGGGTCCGAAGTTGCTCTTATTCCTGGCAAGACTTTTATTAGTATCGTTCCGAATCAGCCTGATTTTGCAGGGCACGTCGAAATTGAAAATTAATCCAATTTGAAGAGAAATGTAAACGCAGTGTAAAATTTCATCATCATTTTTCCAGCCATTCCAAATAATTAAGATTCATTTCAGATTTATGTGATAAGAATATAAAAAAGGATCATGCCTTATGTACAAACCGTGAAACATTTATGATAAGATATCAAAGGTTGTCATTTCATGTTTCATCGGTTATCGGCAATTTCTCGTAAAGGGGATAGAGCTATGAAGCTTAAGAAGAAGAAGGATATATTTTTTGAGACACTAGAGAACATGGCAGATACGGTCGTGCAAGCGGCTGATTATTTCTCCCAACATGTTTCCAACCTTCAGGATGTGACTCTTTTTGCCAATGAAATGAAGAAGTACGAGTCCCAGTGTGATGATTATGTGCATACCGTCATTACAGAGCTCAACAAGACATTTATCACGCCGATCGAACGCGATGATATTATGGAACTGACAACAACACTTGATGACGTATTGGACGGGCTTGAAGCAACGGCTTCCCGTTTCTATATGTACCAACTGACTGACCCGGACGAATATATTGTTCAATTCGCTGAAATTTTGCGCCAATCGGCTTACGAAATTCAGAAGGCCATTCATTTGCTGTCTCAGAAAAAATTGCTGGCGATTCGCGAGTACACGATTCGTTTGAACGATCTGGAAAACCAGGGCGACGAAGTGCTGCGCAACTGTATCAAGAACCTTTTTGCTACCGTGCCTGATCCGATTGAATTGATCAAGCGCAAAGAAATCTATGAACGTCTTGAGACGACAACGGATGCTTGTGAACATGTTGCCAATGTGCTTGAATCCATCATCATGCGTAATTCTTAAGGAGCCAGAGAATAATGGAAACAACGATTTGGGTATTGGGTATAGTCGTCTTCCTTGCACTGGCGTTTGACTTCATCAACGGATTCCACGACACGGCGAATGCCATTGCAACTTCGGTCTCGACCCGAGCACTGACGCCACGCCGAGCTATTCTTATGGCTGCGGTGATGAACTTTGTCGGTGCCATGATGTTTACGGGAGTTGCGAAGACGATTGGGGGGAGTGTAACCGACCCCACCACGCTAGATAACGGGATTGAGGTCGTCATAGTCACCTTGATCGCGGCGATTATCTGGAACCTGGTTACATGGTGGTTTGGTATTCCGTCCTCTTCCTCACACGCATTGATTGGAGCCCTTGCAGGAGCTGTACTCGTTGGCGCAGGCGCTGATAAAGTCAAATGGAGTGGATTTATTGACATCGTCGGAGGATTGTTATTATCACCTCTGATCGCATTTGCCATCGGTTATGTGGTCATGACCATTCTCAAATATATTTTTGCCAAACGCAGTCCGCATAACGTGAACAAAGGTTTCCGTACGGTACAGATTTTCACAGCAGCGCTCCAGGCGTTTACGCATGGTACCAATGATGCGCAGAAGGCAATGGGGATTATTACTTTTGCACTGGTCGCAGCAGGCGTACAGGATCATCTGGATGTTCCGTTGTGGGTTAAAATCTCCGCGGCAACAGCGATGGCACTCGGTACTTCCATCGGTGGTTGGAAAATCATCAAAACGATGGGAACCAAAATTTTCAAAATTGAACCGATTAACGGATTTGCAGCTGATCTATCAGCCGCATCTGTTATTTTCTCGGCAACCTTGCTCCACCTGCCGGTGAGTACAACTCACGCAATCACATCTGCCATTCTGGGTGTAGGTTCCGCGAAACGTTTCTCAGCCGTGAAATGGGGACTTGCCGGACGTATCATTATTACGTGGTTTATTACGATTCCGATTACCGGGGCGCTGGCAGGATTATTGTACTGGATCATTTTCTAATTCGAAAATGTGTTCCGGGACAAATTCTGGGTTTCAGACAAACTGTTCATAACTATGTGAATATCGGGATATGTGGACAATTATACAACCAAAAAGAAGAGACGCCTGTGCATGAACGTGTGGACAGGCTGGATATGTGGATAGCCATCCGTGGAATGATAAACCAAAAGAAGATATTCCTGTGGATACAGGAGACTGTGGATAGGGAAATGAGAGAAGCCAACAGGGTTGGCTTTTTTTGTTGTCGCGTTTGCAGGATAACGTGTGTATAATGGGCTGTTGCAGGAGACGGTTCAATGGTTAAAGTTGTACAATAACGTAAAGGATACAAGACAAGGACGTGGTCTAATTTATGATTCGTACACTCGCCATCTCACGGGATCATCAGGTATCTGTAAATGTACCGCTTACACAGCTGGATCTGCAGGATTACGCTTGGGTATGGGCAGATTTCAATCAGCCTTCCGAAGAGGAAAGCCAGTTGCTCGATACATATTTTCATTTTCATCCATTAGCTATTGAGGATTGTATGCATGTATTGCAGCGACCTAAGCTCGATTATTATGACAATTTGCAGTTCCTCGTGCTGCATGCACTGAATCCGACCACATTGGAAGCGGAAGAGGTGGACCTGTTTCTGGGTGCGAACTTCCTGGTATCCTTTCATCACGGGGCACTGGAGGAAGTCGATGAAGCTTGGGAGAGGTTGCTGCATCATGCGCACGAACGAACCATCTGGGCCCGAGGCCCGGTGGCAGCGGCATATACGGTGATGGACAAGTTGGTCGATCATTATTTCCCGTCTCTGTTTGCCATAGAGGATGAGCTCGCTGAACTGGAGAACCGGGGCGGCAAGGAGTCGGTGGAAGACCTGATGAATCAGGTGTTCGACTTGCGCAGTCGACTGCTGAAGCTTAGACGGACGGTAGTGCCTATGAGGGATCTGCTCTATCGTGTAGTCAATTCTCAGCATGTGCAGAGAACAGGAGAGCATACCGTATATTTTACCGATATCTATGACCATTTGTTGAAGCTGACGGATATGATTGAAGCTGATCGGGAGATGACGGCAGACCTGCGCGACAGTTATATTTCGCTGAATTCCAATCGAATGAACCAGATTATGAAGACTCTCACCGTGATTACAACAGTCTTTATGCCACTGACGCTGATCGCAGGGATCTATGGCATGAACTTTGCTTATATGCCTGAGCTGCAATGGAAGTTTGGCTATGGGGCTGTGCTGCTGTTGATGTTTATTCTGGGCGGAAGCATGGTGGCCTGGTTTGTGAAGCGGGGCTGGTTTAAGTAAGGAAGAATAGAAACTGAATAGCAAGTGAAGAGTTAGCGATCTCCACAGATCGCTTCTTTAGCCTGTGTATGATGTGCATAAGAGGGCAAATAAGAGTACATATAGATTCATTTTCGGAATAGATGTCCACATGTGGATAAAAGTAAATGAAGAAGCATCATGTGCATAACTTTATTTGAGGGGGAATTTGGCTGTTACGAACAGGATGGAAAAAGTAATAGGCATCTTCAGTACTGAAGACGCCTTGGGGAATTTCTCAAGGAATGGATGCTATGAGCTGAATTTTAACATGGGATTTATATCATAAAAGAACCTTGCTACCTTTTTATGATAAGTTGGATGGCTACTGGCCCTTCGCAGGTTACTCTGTTTGCTCCAATACAAATGTGGCTGTAGCTGTAGGTTGTCCATTAACGACAATCGTTAGCGTATGCAAACCAGCGTAATGCTTTCTCGTCGTAATGACTTTGAACGATTGCTTCGTTGCAACCTTGGTTCTTCCGGTAGGGAAGGTTTTGTCAGAGCATTTGAACCGCTTGGGTGCCTGCTTGCCATTTGCTTTCATATATCCGATTTCATATTCGATTCGCAGCATCTGTGACTGACCACTTTCATTAACGACATCAAAGGAAAAATGAAGATCTTCCCCGATGGCCACGGTATCTCTTGCAAGCTGAAGATGCTCGATATGTGTCGCATCCTGCTCGACATAACCAAAGAGACTCAGCGCCTTCGGATGTCCCTTTTTCAGTAATGAGCGGCTTGCATGACGAACGATCCAGTCCGTATGTTCATGTTGTCCGTACCAGCTTGAGGCCAAATCCAGGACCAGTTCTGGATGGTCTTTCGAGATGTCGTTCAGGTGATTGGCTACACTTTTTCGGACATACAGGGACTCGTCCTGCTTCAATTCATGCAGAATGGGAAGTACTGGGGTGGGATCGGTGATGAATTCCCGAAGTTTGGAACCCCATGGAAGACGTGGACGGCTGCCCTCACTGGCAAGCCTGCGTATATGTTCATTGGAACTTCCCGTCCATTCCATCATGCGTTTCATCGTTTCGATCGGGTAGCGTTCAATAAACGGGCGTACCGCGAACTCGGAACTGGAATAAGGTGTGAAGAGGGTCAAGTACTTCATGGATAGTTCGTAGTTTTCCGGCGCAAGTCCGTTGACTTCAATAAAATCAGGAACGAACAAATACTCGACCCCTCGCATCTGTGGTGCTGCCTGTTCAATCACGTGTAATGCCTCTTCATAGTTGTCAGGGAGCACTTCGGTCAATGCCGACGTAATGCGGCGGATACGAGCTTTGAATTCCAGCTCTCCCCAGCCTTCGGCAAATACAAGTTCACGAAATTGCTGCTTGTCCAACTTGGGGTAGAATTGGTGTAACCTTTCTCCTGTCCGGTCGATTAATGCGGGAGTATATTTGTCTTTAAACAGTTCCATAATCCGCCTCCTTTATCTATAACACAGTATACCTCAATTCACGGGAATAAGAACATAGGTTCTTAAGAAAAGGTTGTGAATATTCTCTTATATGAAAGAATGAGTGGATTGAAGGGGAGAATAAGATGGAAGTGGATTAAGGCACCCCCTTATGTAAGAGGGCGCCTGGGAAAAGAGTTAGAGCTTTTTGCTTTTTTTAGGACGATGTTTGGTAGAATTGGATTTATTCCGGCCAGTTTTACTATTCGTGTTCCGTTTGCGCGGAGCAGAGGTCGTTTTTTTTCGGCGTTTGCGTGAGCGAGGTGGCGAATACTCTTCATAATCTTTATCCGCAACACTGCTTCCCTTTTTTCCTTTTCCAAAAGGCAGAATCCCCATCACCAGTTTCATCATGGGTGCCATCTGCTGGAAGCCGCCAACGACCTTTTGCATTTTGCCGATTCCACTCATGATGCCATCAATTCCACCGAAGCGGTCGATCATTCCTTTCAGTTCTCCGATGTTGGCCAGGGAAAAGCCTGAGGAAGACGCAGGCGCTTCCACCGGAACAGGGGGAGCAACAGGAGCTCCCCCGCCGAAAAAGTTTCCACCGGGTCCTCCGGGACCACCTGGACTATAAGGCACAAGTCCGGATGCTTCAACCTCTTGGAATTGAGGGTAGTAAGGCTCTACTCCAGGATACATGGGTGGAACCTGAGCTTCATTCAATGCCCGTGGCGGCATATAGGCAGTAGTATGGGCCTGCCGTTGCGTATGGGAAGCCGGACGCTGCCGTGGAGCGGGCTGGCGGTGATAATAATGCTGTGGCATGAACTATCACGTTCCTTCTATGTTGGATTTCGGAATTGCGTTCCTTCAGCTGCTGGACGTGCATAACAGACCGAGTTGGAACTCCCTTTTGCTATACTGTATGTCATTAGCGGAGAGACGGCGTAGGCGAGTATCCCGTAAAACGGGATATTTGCGGATTTGGGCGCAGGAGAGTATGATAGGTTCGCAGTGGAATTATATGGTTTGGACACAAATTTGTCACATTTTAAACATAATAATTCCTACATAATTAATCGGAAATATACGCGGAAAAAGGGGATAAATCGTGAGATAGAGGGGGATTGTGCGCGCAGGGAGGACATTAATGCTATATGAAAGCGGTAACATGTATTTTTATTCTGTAGTGCGTGAAATCGTTAACGCTTGAAATACCAACTCAGGCTGGGTACAATGAAGGTACACAGTAACCGCTAGGGGATGATGATGAAATGCAGCTGAAAAAGCTAAATGATAAAAGCATTGAACAATTATTTGAGGCTATTTTGACTCTGAAAGATATTGAAGAGTGTTATGTGTTTTTTGATGACCTCTGCACGGTAAACGAGATTCAATCCATGTCCCAGCGGCTGGAAGTAGCGCGTATGCTTGGCAAAGGAAATACCTATAACCAGATTGAAGCTGAGACAGGTGCAAGTACAGCCACGATCTCTCGTGTAAAACGCTGCTTGAACTACGGTAATGACGGTTATAAAATGACGCTGGAACGCCTGGGACGTTAAGGATGAAGAAACCGGGTGTACTCATCATTAGTCACGGTTCTCAGGAGAAGACCTGGGTAGAATCCGTCGATGACGCGGTCTCCCGGTTGAATCTGCCTGTACCCTTACCCGTTGAAGCCGGGTTTCTTGAGCTTGTGGAGGGACGCCTGATCCAGGACGGTATCAACCGACTGGAAGCACAGGGCGTAACTGATATATTGGTCGTACCTCTGTTTGTTTCGTCCGGTAGTACACATGTGGATGAGATTGAGTATGCCATCGGTGCCAAAGACGCTCCGGAGCGTGAGACGGATCTGGAACCATTCGAGGTGAAAGCACAAATTCACTTCGGTTATCCTGTGGATAACGACCCGGATATTGCGGTTATGGTCTGGGACAAGGTAAAGGCCCTGTCGCAGCAACCAGAACAGGAGACGATCCTGTTAGTCGGACATGGGAGTATTCACGATGGTTTCCGTCAGCGCTGGGAAGCGGGCATTTCTTCACTCGCACAGCGGGTGCAGGAAGTAAGCGGTGTTGCTCATACCGATTATGCGCTGCTAAATCCGGATAGTGTGTACGACAAGGCGAAATACTGGAGTGAAGAGCGGGGGAGCCGGGTTATTGTGGCGCCGCTGTTTTTGAGTGCCGGTTATTTCACCATGAAGGTGATCCCGGGTCGGCTGAAGGAACTGGATTACGCGTATAGTGGTGAGACACTGCTTCCACATCCTTTATTAGGAAAGTGGCTGGAGCGCCAAATTCAACTTTTACTGGAAAGATGTAATAAGGTTAGGGTTTAATTCAGGGAAAACAAGTCGCTGCTAGCGATTATTCCCGTTATCTCTAACAATAGCTTAAACACAAACGGCAGAGATGCCGTTTTTTTGTTTTTGTATGTATTTTAGACAAAACACGCTGAATCAGGCGTGTTTTTTTGTATTAGGCCAAACCCTTTACGAGCCGAAGTTCCGGGTTCAATCCGTTCATACAGAGTGGAGGTGAGGGTTTTAACTCAGAAATGATTCTCTTTACAGGAAAGTTTTTGTCTGATAAGATGTCAACATTCAATTGTTAACCTTTAAAATAATTTTGGTTAACAATTGAAATACTCTAAAGGAAGGTGATATCTTGTGACACATTATGAACGGCTTGCAGCTATAAATAAGGCCCATTTATGGAACCCTTTTACGCAGATGAAAGATTACAATAACTCCGATCCTCTCATCATTGAACGAGGCGAAGGCGTCATGCTGTATGACGTCCAGGGACGTGCTTATTATGATGGATTCTCCTCGGTTTGGCTTAACGTTCACGGACATAACGTACCCGAGCTGAACCAAGCTATAACGGATCAGTTGGAACGTGTTGCACATTCTACGTTACTTGGAATGGCTAATGTGCCTGCTATAGAACTTGCAGAGAAACTAGTAGAAATCTCCCCAGAAGGATTAAATAAAGTATTTTATTCCGATTCGGGAGCAACCGGTGTCGAGATCGCAGTGAAAATGGCGTTTCAATACTGGAAGAACCGAGGAGCAACCGGTAAAACGAAGTTTATTACGATGAATCAAGCCTATCACGGAGATACGATTGGTGCGGTAAGTGTCGGTGCAATTCCGTTGTACCATGATGTGTTCCGTCCCATGCTGTTTCCTACTCATGTCATTCCATATCCTTACGTTTATCGACATGAGGACGGCGAACGGGAAGCCATGGAAGCTACGTTAACCGCATTGCGTAATGTACTTGAAACCAGTGCGGATGAAATCGCGGCTATTATCGTGGAGCCAATTGTGCAAGGAGCTAGCGGCATCCTGATTATGCCAGACGGCTGTCTGCGCGAGATGGCAGCACTTTGCCGTACATATGGCGTACTGTTCATAGCCGATGAGGTGGCGACAGGTTTCGGCAGGACAGGGGCTATGTTTGCTTGTGATCTCGAAGAGGTGTCACCTGATTTGATGGTGATAGGCAAAGGTCTTACAGGCGGCTACTTACCTGTGGCAGCGACACTGGCAACAGATGAGGTGTACAGCGCGTTTTATGCCGATTATGAGGAGCAAAAAACATTTTTCCACGGCCATTCCTTCACAGGTAATCCGCTCGGCTGCGCCGTTGCTTTGGCTAACTTGAAACTATTTGAAGAGCGCAACCTGGTGGAAGGTGTAAGAGATAAGGCGGCTTTTGTAGAGCAGAAGCTCTCCGTGCTCAAAGATTCTCCGCACGTCGGGGATATCAGGCAAAAGGGACTGATGTTAGGAATTGAGCTTGTCCGGGATAAAGCAACTCGGGAACCGTATGATTGGGCCGAACGAATCGGCGTTCAGGTAACGGAGCGGGCCAGAGAGCTTGGCATGCTTACGAGACCCCTTGGCAATGTTATTGTGTTCATTCCTCCTCTTGCCAGCACAGAGGATGAGCTTGAAGCCATGATTGATATCTTGATGCAATCCATTTTTGACGTGACCGAAGGTGGTTTAAAATCATGAATGTAATTCGCGGATTATTCGTAACAGGTACGGACACAGGAGTTGGGAAAACCATCGTTACAGGGGCTCTTGTTGCTGCGCTTCGTGCTGAAAAGCAGAATATAGGCGTCTGGAAGCCCGTGCAATCCGGTGCACTTCTTGGCAGCGGAGAAAGCGATGCAGAACGTCTGTTACAATACACCGGAATTGATGAGCGTGCCGAGGATGTGGCGCCATTTACATTCCAAGCTCCACTGACCCCGATGCTCGCTGCCAAGCAGGATGGGGTGGAAATTACGTTACAGGAGATTATCAGTGCGGGTCAGCCGCTGGCAAACCGATACGAGTCGGTACTCATTGAAGGAGCAGGCGGCGTCGCTGTCCCACTGACCGAAGACTCTCTTGTAGTGGATTTAATCTCGGAGCTTGGAACACCGGCTCTGATCGTTGCACGGACAGGTCTAGGTACGATTAATCACACACTTCTTACGGTATCGTACCTGCAGCAGCATGGGGTACCGATCGTAGGTTTCATTTTGAACGATGGTGAATTTGACGAGATTTATAACGATTCCAGCATCACAACAAACGCGGAGCTGATTGAACGTTATTGCGGCATACCCTTTCTTGGACGTTTTCCCCGCTTGAGGGACGAATTAAATACGGAAATGTTGATCCAGGTGATTCGAGAGAAGATCCAGTTAACACCGATCAGACAGGCATTAACCGTTCAATTCATGGAGGAGGAATGAAGATGAAAACAACGGTAACTAATCTGGAATGGTCGTCGCTTGGGAATCGATCGTTGAATGGCGAATGTTTAACAATGGAAGAGGGACTTGCCGTGCTTGAAGCAAGCGACGATGAGGTACTGCCGCTGATGCAAGCGGCTTTCCAAGTGAGGCAATATTTTTACGGCAAAAAAGTGAAGCTGAATATGATCATCAACGCCAAAAGCGGCTTTTGTCCCGAAGACTGCGGTTATTGCTCACAATCTATCGTATCAACTGCCCCCATCCAAAAGTACAGCTTACTCGACAAAGAAACGTTGCTTGCAGGAGCACATGAAGCTATGGCGCGTAAAGCCGGAACTTATTGCATTGTAGCTTCAGGCAAAGGTCCCACGAATAAGGAGCTGGATCAAGTTGTAGAGGCGGTAAAAGAAATCCGTGAAACGATGCCCCTTAAAATCTGTGCGTGTCTAGGAATCTTGAAGGACGGTCAAGCTGAACGTTTGGCTGAAGCAGGTGTGCACCGATACAATCACAACTTAAACACAAGCAAGGCCAATTATCCGTCGATAACCACAACTCATACCTATGACCAGCGAATTGAAACCGTGGAAAAGGTAAAAGCATACGGCATGTCCCCCTGCTCCGGTGTCATTATCGGTATGGGTGAAAGTAATCAGGAAATTGTCGAGATGGCTTTGGCACTGCGTAAGCTTGATGCGGATTCAATTCCAATTAATTTCCTCAATGCGATACCGGGGACCCCTCTGGAAGGAGCAGGACGCACACCCGCTATGAAGGCGCTCAAGGTACTGGCACTATTTCGACTCATCTGTCCATCTAAAGAGATTCGTGTTGCAGGTGGACGCGAGATCAACCTCCGTACATTGCAACCTTTGTCACTGTATGCAGCAAATTCACTCTTTGTAGGTGATTATTTAACGACAGCAGGTCAGGAAATATCGAATGATCATCAAATGATTGAAGATTTGGGTTTTGAGATTGAGTTAAATGCACTTTAAGGCGGTACGGACTATGAACTGGATGGAAAAAGAACTTGCGTTATTGGCTGATGCCTCCAATGAACGTTACTTGCGTGACAGTGCCCCGGTTCCAGATCGTCCTGGTTATACGTGGAGAGGAGACCGAGTGCTCCTCAACCTGGCCTCCAATGACTACCTGGGACTCGCACAACATCCCGCTATCATGGATACGATGCGCGAGGCGCTTCTTTCCGAAGGAGGAGGCTCGGGCGCATCTCGTCTGGTTACGGGGAATCGACCGCTTTATGGTCGTCTGGAAGAAGAGCTGGCCACTTGGCAGCATAGTGAAGCCGCGCTTGTTTTTGCAAATGGTTATATGGCTAATTCAGGTGTCATTCGTGCACTCATGGGCCGGGGTGATGTGGTTTTTAGTGATCAATTAAACCATGCCAGCATCGTGGACGGTATTGTGATGAGCCGCGCGGAACATGCCCGGTATCGGCATAATGATATGGAGCATTTGAAGCTATTATTGAACAAACATCGGGATAAACGACGTAAGTTGATTGTTACGGATGCTGTCTTTTCAATGGATGGTGATCAAGCACATTTGGAAGAACTCGTTGCGCTCAAACAAGAATACGGGGCCATGCTGATGGTGGATGAGGCGCACAGCGAGGGCATCTACGGGAAACGGGGGGAAGGACTTTGCTTTAAGCTTGGTCTGCATCATGATGTGGATGTGCATATGGGGACGTTTAGCAAATCATTCGGTTTATATGGGGCTTATGTTTGCGGCAGCCGAACATTAATCCGCTTTCTCATCAACAAAGCAAGGCCGCTTATCTACTCAACCGCATTGCCGCCTTCTCTCGTAGCTGGTATTTCAACTGCGTTAATTTTGGTACAAGAGGATCATTGGCGCCGCGAACGCCTCAACTTGGCAAATCAATTATTTCGTTTTTCGCTTAGTGATGGCGGATTTCACGTTGGGACCGGGGACTCCCCTATTGTACCGATAATTGTCGGTGATAACGAAAGGGCTCTTCGTTTCAGTGAGGCACTTGAAGCAGGCGGTATTGCTGGGGTTGCCATCCGGCCGCCTACCGTTCCTGATGGCACTGCGCGAATTCGCTTCTCTTTATCAGCCGACCATACCCCTGAGGAGCTGAATGATGCCAGTGCAAAAATCTGCAAAATCGGGCTTCAGTTAGGGGTGCTGAGCTCATGAATGTCTCGGAAAATATCTCGCTGCAAATCGAGCAGGAGACTAGTGGAACCATATTATGGCTAACAGGATGGAGCATGCCAGATGCGGTGTATGACCGTCTTCGCCTGTTATTGCCTGATTTTCGACATATTTCTGTAGATTACAGTGCTGCGGATTCTCCAGAGGAAATGCTGTGTTTAACTGATACAGTAGTTAGGGATTTGTTATTCATTGAAGGATCCCCTTCCAGAGAGAGAGTGCTCCACGGTCCGCTTCTGATTTCAGGTTGGTCGCTCGGAGGTTTACTTGCGCTCAGACTAGCGGCTAAAGGTTACGGGGATGGCCTTGTGCTGTTCGGTGCAACGGCTCGTTTTACCCGCCCAAAAGAAGAGTTGGACCTCGGCATAGCAGATGCCTACGTTAGGCAGATGATCAAAGGGATTTTAAAGGATCGACATGCCGTTGAAGTCAATTTTCGTCAAAGGATGTTCACAGAGCATGAATGGAAGGCAGGTCTGGCTGAGTGTCTACCTCCTATGGGTAGCTGGACAACGCAAGCACTACTGGCAGGTCTTCAGATTTTACGAAGCGAGGAATGTTTGTCTCAACTGCCCAATATCAGTTGTCCGGTTCTTCTTATTCATGGGACTGAGGATAGGATATGTCCTTACGGTGCTGGGTTGGAGCTTACAGCTCATTTACCTCAAGCCAAGTTAATGACATTAACAGGCTGCGGGCATGCACCCTTTTTGGGAAAGGAAGTACACATCGCTGATGAATGGAGGAGATGGTGGCGTGACCATGGGGAGAAGCAGTGCTGTTCAACGCCAATTTAATCGTAGTGCCACTTCTTATGATGCACATGCTCATATTCAGCGTTCTATGGCTGATCAGCTGGCAAGATCCCTCGCAGACTGCAAGAACAAAGGGTTCATAAGTGATCCGAGCATTCTTGAGATCGGTTGTGGCACAGGGGCTTTGACTCAAATCCTGGTAAATGAATGGCCTAGTGCAAATATTACTGCAATTGATATTGCACCCGAGATGATTGAAGTGGCTTCAAAACGGTTCCGATCAGCAGAGCATCCAGGTACTGCGAATTGTACAGCGGATCGTTTACGTTTTCTACAGGCAGATATCGAAATGTGGGCCGTAAATGCTACGGAGTGCTCCGTGGATATTATCGTCTCTAACGCCTGTTTTCAATGGCTAAATTCGCCACAGGAAACACTGGGCCACCTGCGGCGAATGCTGCGCCCTGGAGGTTTGCTCATATTTACGACCTTCGGGCCTGATACATTTCGTGAGATGCATGAGGCATTTGATGAAGTTTATCGAGCCAACGGGATGGAATCACAGCGGCATGGACTTTCGTTTCATTCACCTGCTCAATGGGAAATCATGCTTCAGGAATCCGGGTATTCTAGTTTCCATTGTGAGCGTTCGATTCATACAGAAAAGTATACTTCCGCAAGAGATTTCCTGTATTCGGTTAAAGGAATGGGAGCCAGCACTACAGAAGCAGCAACGATTCCTGGGTACAGCTTACGACGTTTATTCACTAACATGTATAAGGAGTATGAGGATAAGTTCAGCACGCAGGGAGGAGTCACAGCGACATATGATCTCCTGTTCATTCAATCCGTAGCTCCTTATTAACCCTATACCTGAGAAGGAAGAATCAGATGAAGCTCCAGCAAAGACATCAGTTCTTCGACGATCTGCTCAGCTGGATAAGGCATGGAATTCATGATCCACCATTCCAGCAGCCCAGCGGAGGCACAGGCCAGAAATTGTACAGTAATCTCCCTATTAATTCCCTTGTGAATACCACACGCATCAACTTGTTCTTCCACTCCCTGAATCAGGATGTTCATCAGCCGGTTTCGAAAAGCAGGAATACCTTTTTGGGTTAAAAGTGTGGTATAAACGGGAGCATGCTGCTCCAGGTACCGGAAGGTTGAGAGCAGCGCGTCCTTGACGGTCATGGGCGTTGTAGGGCTCTCGACCATACAGCTCTCCACCAGCTGCTGCAAATACGTCTCAATGCTTTGATCCAGCAGATCAAACTTGTCCGTGTAGTGCAAATAGACGGTGCCACGGTTTACATTGGCCCGATCAGCAATCTCATTAATCGTAATTTGCTCGAAATCCTGCTCTTCTAACAACCCGATAAAGGCATCGGTTATGGCTTTTCTTGTTTTGACAACTCGTCTGTCCATGGCTCCCCCTTTGATGTTTTCAACAATATGGATCAATTCGTTGATTATTCAACAATAATGGATATTTTAGCGATTGAAGCGTTGCAGATGCTTTGTTAATCTTATTTTATCAACAAATGTTGATAAAGCAACGAATATCCATAAAAATTTGAAATAGAGGGATAACTAATGAATATATTAGTGTATGGCGCAGGCGTTCTGGGCAGTCAGTTGGCGCAGGTTCTGGTACGTGGGGGAAATGACGTCACCCTTCTGGCTAGAGGAAAGCGGGCAGCGGAACTGGAGAGAGATGGTATTGTCATTCGTCATGTGTTCCAGTTTAAAACGACCGTTGATCCGGTTCGGGTAACCAGAACACTGGAAGAGAACGATGAATATGACCTTATTTTCGTGGTTATGAAATATAACGATTTTCCATCAGTGCTGCCTATTTTGGCGGCCAATCAGAGCAGGAACATAGTGATCGTCGGCAATAACGCAGATGCACGAAGTATGCAAACCTTTTTGGAGGAAAACAGCAAGGTGGAAAAAAAGGTCGCGTTTGGTTTCCAGGTTAGCGGTGGGCGGCGGCAAGAAGATCGGATGTTATCCATTGGTGGAGCAAGAGGGCAAATGGTGATTGGTGGGCTGGACGGTGAGATTACCTTTAAATCCATACTGGATCAAGCTTTTGAGAAGACGAAATACAAGTTGAATTACCTGGACGATATCGATGCCTGGCTGAAAAGCCATATTGTTCCCATTCTGATGCTTAATGCGGTGAGCTTTAATGAGAAGCGTGAGATGATCAAGTTGGACGGGAACAGAAAGCAAATCCAACATATGATTGGGGCAATGGATGAGGGCTTTAGCGTGCTTGAGGCTATGGGCATAACAATTATACCGGAGATTCAGGCGAAACTGATTCGCAAACATCAACGGATGTTTTACCTTTTGTTGAAGATGTATAGTATGCTTCCGATCTATAAACTGGTTGCGGGTTCCTTTGGGGAGATTGAGGCACTAGATAATGCATTTACGGATTGGAAAAAGGCTACAGGTGTACCAACACCGCATTGGGAGATCTTGAAAAGGGACTATTCCATCTTATAAGCATGATCAAAGCAACTTTCTATTGCTCTTACTTCATTTACCAACTACAATTAAACCAACTAATAAAATGGGGATAAGGAGATATGCAGATGCGGGAAGTGCCTATGCGCTATGTCAAAGCCAACCAGATTGGGATTGTGCTATTTGTTGTCCTGTCATTTCTGATCAATCAGCCGTTAATTCTGGGAGCGTTATGGATCATCCAAGTTGTCGGTCTGGCATCTGGAGGCAAGCTTAATCTGTTTGTGCAGATTGGGAAGGCCGTGTTAACGGGAAAAGGGACAGAGACACAGGCGGTGGAGCTGCAACGCTTCAACAATGTTCTGGCCGTATTGTTTCTCACGCTGGCACTTGTCTCATTCGGCCTTGGTTGGCAGGTAGCAGGTTATATTTTCTCGTCGATGCTTCTCTTGGCTGCAAGTGCCGCATTGCTCGGTTACTGTGTGGGCTGCACCGTATATTTTTGGTATAAACAGCTCCGTGCTGGCAGAAAGATTGGCTTATAAACTACATGTAGTGGCAAAACAATCCCCTCCAAGTTCTGTGGTCTACTTGAAGGGGATTTTTATTTTTTTTATCTAAACCAGGCCTTGTTTAAATTGTTCGTAAAATTACTATCGTTCAACGGAACATTGGCACTGCCGAAATCGGTTGTATTCAGCGCATCGCGTGCCGCAGACGTCAGATCATCCCAGCCGATCAAAGGCTGCATTCCACCTACGGTTCCCGTAACACCAAGCTCATGGTTTAGAGGCCAGGTACTGTTGTAACTAATCAAAGGATTAGTACCGTTCAGGTTCGTGTTACTTGGTGCAACATTCGTGAACTGCCCATGTCCTGAATAGGCGATGGAGAGGATTTGAGGATTTTGTGCTGCGGGATTGTCTACCCATACAACGATGCCTTCCCAGTCATGACGATGGCCGAGGCCGGAGGAAGGGGAGTCTTTCGGGAAGTACCATGCGTACATAATAGCCCATACGCCATTATGCCATGCCGAACGGGAGTAGACTTGGCCTGTACTTGAGCTGCAATTTCCATTAGGTGAACCGGAGGTTTGCAAGCCTGCATTAGTATTGCCTTGTTGATCCACGGCGGGGAATGGAACACATCCATGGTAGACTTTTAAGTAGGGTTGGAAACGCTTGGCTGTTATTTGCGTGACTGTGACGGGACTTACTTCCTGAAATCCGACAACCTGATCATGGTTAATGACTGCGGCTTCAACGGCTGTGACAAAGGGAATACAGGCCAAAAGCGAAACCATAAGCAATAATACGAGTTTTTTCATTCGGTGATCTCCTTCATAGGTATGATTTTTGGAATGAGTTGAGGATGCACTAAGACTATATTGGAAAAGGTTTCATTTTATTTGTCATCTCATTCGAGTTTTTGTTAATTTTTTGCAGGATATGGTTGTCCTTATGATTTGAGAGGGGATAAGACTATTTCCGGCCCAAGCGGGCAGAATGGTTATGGATGGTTATAAATGACAGCAAATTGTTAGGATTAGATTCAAGAGGAGTGCCAGAGGTTTATTTTGTAAAGGATAGACAAGTTCGGAAGTGAACAGAGAGCATAAACTCCAATGTATGGCCATTGCTGGAACGAGGTAATTCTCTAGGATTTATCGTTATTGTTATCCAAATGTAAATTTCGCTATAATCGATATGAAAATAATTACTTATGTATCATAGGCTAGGACATCTTCACATTTGATGATATGATAGTACATAAAGGCTTTGGAATGAGACGGAATTCCTTATGCATATATATAAGTAGAGAAAAGTGTTGGGGCAGGATTAACGGACGTGAGTCATTGTGTAAAATGATGCCCGACTAAGGTCACTCTCAAATAGTAAGAATATGAGGTCGTTCAGACTCATGGATAATGTGGAATAGGTGGCGTATGAGATGAAAAAAGCTCGCTTGATATATAATCCGACCTCAGGCCGGGAAGAAATGAAGAAACGTCTGGCAGATATTTTGCAGCGTTTGGATCAAGGTGGTATTGAAGCCTCGTGTCACGCAACAACGGGTGAGGGAGATGCAACCCGGGAAGCGGAGTTAGCGATTGAACGCGGCTATGACATGATTATTGCCGCTGGCGGCGACGGTACATTGTATGAAGTCATTAACGGTATGGCCGAGCGGGAGAATCGCCCTCCGCTAGGTGTATTTCCTTTGGGAACAACGAATGATTTTGCGCGTGCGCTGGGTATTCCGAGACAGTGGGAAGATTACGTGGATCTGGTCATTAACCAGCAGCTTCGTCCGCTCGATCTGGGCAAGGCGAATGATAAATATTTTATCAATATTGCAGGCGGGGGTTCGTTAACCGAACTGACCTATGAGGTGCCAAGCCGACTGAAAACGATGATTGGGCAACTGGCCTACTATATGAAGGGTATTGAGAAAATGGCGAGCCTGTCTCCGCAGGAATTGGTTATCCGTGCCTCGGGTCAGGAAGAAATTCATGATGAATTCATGCTGTTCCTCATTGCCAATACAAACTCTGTCGGGGGCTTCGAGAAGTTGGCTCCAGGTGCCACCATTGATGATGGTCTGTTCGATGTAATCGGTGTGCGCAAATGTAATCTGGCTGATATGATTCGCCTCGTAACTCTTGCGCTGCGTGGTGAACATCTGAATGATAAGAAAGTCGTTCATTTCCAAACGGATTATATGGAAGTAACATCGCCGGGCTATGTTCAGTTGAATTTGGATGGCGAGTTGGGCGGCACATTGCCTGCAACATTCAAGAACCTGCGTCATCACCTGATGTTGTATCGTTAAGCGTAGTATTCTCGGGGAGAAAATGTGATTTCCTGTTGCTGTGTGCAGTGGGATCACGTATAATCTCATGGTGCCTGAAAATGAATGGAATCTCCCTTGAACAAGGGATGAACATATATGAAGAAAGAAGTGAATGTACGTTGTCTAATACGAACCGCAGCGGTCGTGGAAAAAACCGCCGGAATTCGGCTGCCTCTCAGGGGCAAGGGAATGCGTCAGCATCCCGTCAGCCGAGTAAATCATCTCGTCCATCTACACGTCAGCAAGGGAAAGAGGTGCGGCCACAAGGCGCATCTCTTTCTGCCGTTCGTCCGAAGGGACGGGAACGTGAATCTGCACCAATTGAAGGACTTCCTGTCAGCAAAAATGAAGAGACCGTCATCGACATCATTGGCATGAACCATGACGGTGAAGGTGTCGGCCGTGCGAATGGATACACGCTCTTCGTGCAAGGTGCGCTTCCAGGCGAAACCGTACGCGTAAGAGTGATGAAAACCAAAAAGCAGTACGGCTACGCCAAACTGCTGGAGATCGTGAAGGCCAGCCCGGATCGTGTATCCGCGCCCTGCCCGATCTACGATCAATGTGGCGGCTGCCAGATCCAGCACATGAGTTACGCTGGACAGCTAGCATGGAAACGCCAGCTGGTGGTGGATAATTTGCAGCGGATCGGCAAGTTAAATGTGTTGGTGGAGGATGCGGAAGGTGCCGAGCAACAAGGCATTCGTGTACTACCGACAATGGGCATGGACGAGCCATGGCGCTATCGCAACAAGGCACAGGTGCCTATCGGTGCAGCAGAGGGCGGCTTGGTGGGTGGTTTTTACGCTAAAGGAAGTCATCGGATCATCGACATGGACACCTGCCTCATTCAGCATGAGCACAACGATGAAGTGGTCGCCAAGGTCAAGGAGCTAGGCAGCCATCTCGGCATTAGTGCGTACAACGAAGAGACAGGCCGCGGTCTGCTGCGTCATGTGGTTGTGAAGAAGGCGTTCCGTACAGGTGAGATGATGCTCGTACTGGTCACCAATGGCCGAGACATCCCGTACAAGGACGAATGGATTGGCAGTATTCGTGAAGCGATCCCGCATGTGGCGAGCATCTGCCAGAACGTGAACAAAAAGCAGACCAACGTCATCTTCGGCGATGAAAACCGCGTCCTGTGGGGCCGTGATGTAATCTACGATTATATCGGAGATGTGCAGTTTGCCATCTCAGCGCGTTCGTTCTATCAGGTGAATCCGGTGCAGACAGAAGTGCTGTACGGGAAGACGGTTGAGTACGCAGGACTGACTGGCAAAGAGACTGTCATCGATGCCTATTGCGGAATCGGTACGATCTCTCTTTTCCTCGCTCAGCATGCGGATCAGGTATACGGGGTAGAGATTGTACCCGAAGCGATTGAAGATGCTCGCAGCAATGCCATGTTGAACGAGATGAAGAACGTGAAGTTCGAAGTTGGTGCATCTGAGGATGTTATTCCACGCTGGAAAGAACAAGGCATTGAAGCTGATGTCATCGTCGTCGATCCACCGCGTAAGGGATGCGATCCACGTTTGCTGGAAACGATCCTGGAGATGAAGCCGGAGCGCGTGGTGTATGTGAGCTGTAATCCGAGTACGCTGGCACGTGATCTTCGTGTGCTGGAGGATGGCGGGTATCGGACGGTTGAGATAACACCAGTGGATATGTTCCCACACACAGTGCATGTGGAGAGTGTGGCGACGTTGGTGAGAAGCTAAACAAAAACAGAAGGGGTTCGAGAATTTATACATAATTCTCGAACCCCTTTTTGTCTTTGTTTTAATACCCTCCCTTCATTTGTGAGTAATTCTGGAGTGCCGACAAACAGATCATACAGTAGTCTAAAACTCCCCATCATGCCAGCCGGTAATTAATATACGTGCACACCCTTACCAAGCACGGATTTGTTTTGTACGGTATTACCGGATAGATATACCTTTTGCAGATCAGGCAGCTGGCTTAGGGTCTCGATATTGGAAATGGCATTGTTCTCGAGATGAAGCTCTTCTATGGCCTGCCAGTTACTCATAAATTCGAGAGAAGCCAAATTGCTGTCTTGCAGAGTGAAGGAACGTAGAGCGGTCATTTTGGCAAAGTAAGGCATCATCTGGTCAACTTCATTAACAGAGGTATTGTTTATGCTGAAATATGGCTGCTCTAAGGTCAAATGTTCAAACACGCTATTCTCCGCGGCCGCTTTTTGTTCAAAATTCAGCCTACACTCGGAGCACACCAAAGATTTCACCTGCTTCAAACGAAATAAGGCATCGCTTTCCTTGAACAGTGACGAGTCGTAAATGTTTAGGGTCTCTAGGCGGGACAAGCCGTCCAGGGCGCCAAGATGGGTTATTTCACTGATCTCCCAAAGGGAGAGTTGCTCCAGTTTCGGGAATTTCCCCAGCGTAGCCAAGTTTAATTCCCCGCTTCCGCCCCGGAGCGTCAGGCTGGTTGCGGCGGGCGCCTTTAGCCCCGGGAGAAAGGAGCCTGGGATTTCCACCCGCATAACATTTGGCAATGTCAGCGCTTCTGCTTTCTCGTAGTAACCGGACAACGTTAATTCCCGCAGTGAAGACAGACTGTTTATGGCCTTTACAGAGCCAAGCTGACTTAGAGAAGCCAGGCGTAGTGTAGTAATGGAGGCCTTGCCGGCCAAGCGCTCCAAGCTGGAAAAGTTTACATTTTCGATATCTAACGTTTGTAGAGCAGGCATATTTTGCACAAAGTCGATGGACTTTACATTCGATAAATAGGACAACTGAAGCTCCTGAAGCTGGGTCAAGGCGTATAGCGGCTGCAGGTCTGTGGCTTCACTGTGCTGTATGGACAAGGATGACAGCCCGGTCATGGACGACAACCATCCCAGTTCATCGACAAAGGTGAGCGACAGGGACTTGAGCGGCAGTTTATTCAACAGAAAGAAATCCGTCACGGACTCATCCACATAGGTAATGGATAAAGAGCTCAGATTAGGAAATTCCAGCAGTAGGGCCAATTCCTGATTGCTGCGAAGCTGAGTGGAAAGCTCCGTAATTTTAGACTTGTCGCCAAAGTAGCCCGAAAATTTGCTCAAGGATTCGTTAAAAGCGCCTCCATAACTTTTTAATCCGGGCATATGGGCCAAAGTGGTTTGGTCCGTCTGGGAGATTTCATAGGTATTCGTCAGGTCCAATGCCGTCAGTCCTTTAAAAGCTTCAAAATCTCGCTGATCAATTCGCTGGCTATTCAGTTTCTTGTCCTGAGTAATATAAGTGATCTTCTCGGCCTGTTCATCGCTGAAGGGATCGGAGAGGCTATATGTAAACTTCCACTGATCATTCTCCGAATGCGCTACGGTTAAATAGCGAAGACGAGCCAATTCCTCCTCTGTCGGCAAGGCAGACCCTTTATCGAAGATATCTCGCAAAAATGAGAGCAGAACCTCGCTTTCGGGCATCTTTCGCACAGGCAGATTAGCCTCTGTTTTTGAATAGGTGGAGCTGTTGCTATAATAAAAATACGTACCGATGGCGCCAGTTAGGACGAACATTAGTATCAGCAGTAGCTTTAGGGAGACAGCCTGCTTCCGCGGTGCTTTAGGGGGCGTTCCGTGGTAATGATTAATGGTCTGGTCTACGTAATAGACATGATTTTGCTTCAATAAAAGCTCTGTTTCACAATAGGGACACTTTAAAATCTCACCCTCTTTGTATTCAATTCTTCCGTTGCAATTGGGACAGTTTAACGGGATAAACGCCACGAATGTCCCCTCCTTCATTATGATGGTCATAAGATCATGCTGAACGGTCATCTGACTTCATTATACCTTGTGAATTTACGTTTGATGAGAGAAAGAAGTTTCACATAGCGAAGGAGCAGGGAAATCCTGTTCCTTTTGATCTTTTTTAAGTATGGCTGGTGGTAGGCATTATTAAGAGGCGATCTGTTGTGAGTGCTGCGACGAATTTATCTGCCGCGGCCTGGTCAGCGGAACGAAGAGCATGTCCGTACAATTATCAGTCTTGGTATAGTGCTGTAAAAAACTAAGATTCACCTTTAATTTGGGGTAAGATTTCTCTTTTATGAAGTGGTATTATTTGGGGTGAAAGGAGGCTCGCTACAGCAAGTTATGTAAGCGCTTTATAAATTTAATAAAAAATTTGGTGTGGAGGGAATGCTTCGAATGAGGAAATCATTTAAGCAGGTCGTTTCCGGGTTACTCGCAGCGGCTCTGCTTCTTCCGGGCGGCTTGATAGCTCCGGCAGTTAGCGCTGCAGATCTAGTGGCAACTAATTCACAAATTGTGTATCAGGAAACATTCCAGAATGGTCAAGGCAAGGCAAGTCAATCAGGCGGTGCCCAGCTGGACGCTGTAACAGGCAAGCCGTTTGAAGGCAATGATGATGGAGCGGCTCTACAAGTTAGTAACCGTTCTAATAACTGGGATGGCGTGGACCTCGCTTTTGATGACCTTGGTTTGTCAGTTGGCAAAGAGTATTCTGTAACCGCTTCCGTATATGTCGATACTGATGATAACCCACCTGCAGACGGGAAAGCCGTTCTGGAAATTGTAAGCAATAAGGGCGTTGCTGGATCTGAGGCATACACTGGAATTAGCTCTGCTGACTTTAAAGCAGGACAAGACATTACGCTATCCGCCGATCTCTCCGTTAACAGTGTGGAGAATACAGCTCTGCGAATCAAGTCTGATGAAGCAGGTAAGGGTGTCTCTTTCTATATCGGGAATATCACGATCACCCAGACAGTAACACCTGTCGAACCCACGGTAGTCCTTAACCAAAGCTTTGAAGACGGCAGTACCGATGGATGGGGCAAGCTGGGTTGGGGATCGAGCGGGGATACTGCGGTCGTTGATAACTTAGCCTCCGAAGGTACGAAATCTCTGAAGTTCTTCAACCGGGCCGATGAGAAGGCCGTTCCTGCCCTCGTACTTACGGGCAAGATGAAATCCGACCGTAAGTACGATATTTCTCTCAAGGTTAGACTCGGTTCGGGTGAAGGCCAGTTCCATCTGGCTTCCAAAATAAATTCTGAAATATTAGCCGATGATCAGAAGTATCCTTGGATTATAGGCAACAAGCTTGTAACCGCTTCTGACTGGACACTCTTAGAAACCAAAGGCTACGAAATCCCTTCCAAAACGAATGAGGTCATCATCTATGTTGAACCATCAGACAATACGTTAACCTCGGATATTTACATTGATGAAGTCATTATCACCGATGTAACCCCTGATCAAACCGCGCCGGAAAATGTAGATAAAACGGGCATCTCTGCAGACTTTGAGAATGGTCTGGATGGATTCAAAGCACGAAATGGCCGTGAAACGGTAGTCCTTTCCGAAGACGATAATCATACATCTGGCGGCAAGCAAAGCTTGCTTGTGACGACTACGACACAATATGATGCAGCCTTGGTTGATGCTACTGGAAAAATGGCAAAGAATCATGAATACGAGCTCTCCGCTTGGGTGAAAATGGCACCTGGCCAGGCACCTACAACCCTTCGAATTAGTGTTCAATATGCTGACAGCGGCTTTGCGAACGTTTCATCAAATGCAACCGTTACCGATCAGGAGTGGGTTCACTTAACGGGTAAGTATACGCTCATCACTACTCCAAGCGTACTTAATGCTTACATTGAAACAGCAAACAATGACGGCGGCAACCGTACCTTCTTCTTGGATGACTTTACTCTAAAATATGTGGGACCCATAGCTGCTGCACCTCCGATCCAAGAAAATCTACCTAATCTCAAGGATATTTACGAGGATGATTTCCTGATCGGGAACATAGTTAATCCGTCTACCTTTGACGAGACTCGGCTCAAGCTTCTGAAGAAACATCACAATGTCGTTACGTTTGAGAATGACATGAAGCCAGATTATGCATATGACACGAACAGACAATTTGATTTCACCGCAGAAGATGCTCTAGTCCAAAGAGTAAAGGATGCGGGCCTAGATTTGCACGGTCACGTGCTCGTATGGCATGCGCAATCACCTACTTGGCTTTATACGGCAGCAAACGGCGAACCTTTAAGTCGTGAAGAAGCTCTGACGAACCTAAGAACACATGTTAAAACGGTCGTTGAGCATTTTGGTGACCAAGTCATTTCCTGGGATGTTGTCAACGAAGCCATGAACGATAACCCGGCTAATCCGGAAGACTGGAAAAATGCATTGCGTAATTCAGGCTGGCTACAGGCCATCGGCCCTGACTTTCTTGAGGAGGCATTCGTTGCAGCCAAAGAAGTCATTGATGAAAACGGCTGGGATATCAAGCTTTACTACAATGATTACAACGATGACAACCAAAATAAAGCTACAGCCATCTACAGCATGGTGAAAGAGCTCAATGAGAATTACGCCGCAAATCACCCTGGCGAGAAACTGATTGATGGCATCGGCATGCAAGCCCACTACAATTTGGGCACGAGATTGGACAATGTCAAGATGTCGCTCGAACGTTTCATTTCTTTGGGAGTAGAAGTCAGTGTCACCGAGTTGGACATTATGGCAGGTACCAATTCTACAATTACTGAAAAAGAAGCAAAGCAGCAGGCCTATCTGTATGCCCAATTTATGGATCTCTATAAGAAGAACAGCGAGCATATTCCACGTGTCACCTTCTGGGGATTAAATGACAGCACCAGCTGGAGAGCCGAGCAGAATCCTACCTTGTTTGATAAGAATTTTCAAGCAAAAGAGGCGTTCTACGCGGTGGTTGATCCGCAAAAGTACATGACGGAAAATCCGCCTGAAGAGCTTGAATACAAGCGCTCAAGCGCTTATTATGGGACACCAGCTATTGATGGCTCCGTAGACAGCATATGGAGCAAAGCTCCTGAATTGAAACTGGATACAAAGCAAATGGCATGGTCAGGTGCAACAGGAACAGCAAAAGCACTCTGGGATGACGACAATCTCTATGTATTGGTTCAAGTCAGAGATGATCAACTGAACAAGTCCAACCCGAATGTATGGGAGCAGGATTCCGTTGAAGTATTCGTCGATGAAAACAACGGGAAAACAGCTAACTTCCAAGACGATGATGGACAATACAGAGTGAACTTCGAGAACGCAGCTTCCTTTAATCCGGCGGAAATCGCTGCAGGCTTCGAATCCAAAGTCTCTGTTTCCGGTACCAACTACATCGTTGAAATGAAGATTCCGTTCAAAAAGGTTAAGCCTGCGAACAATGCCAAAATTGGCTTTGATGCGCAGATCAATGATGCCAAAGACGGCAACAGAATCAGCGTGAACGCATGGAACGATCCATCCGGTCAAGGTTACCAAGATACGTCCGTATTCGGTGAATTGACGCTCACGGGCAAACCTTCTTCTGGCGGAAACAATGGCGGGGGCAACAACGGTGGCGGCAATAACAGCGAGGGGAACAATGGCGGCAGTGGCGGATCGAACTCCGGGACTACTTCGCAGCCCCAGCCTCAACCACAGCTTCCAAGCGACGACTCGGTAATTGTGCCGGTAATTAAAGTCGAAAATGGAACAGCCACAGCAACCATTTCAAGCGACAGCCTGAATAAAGCGATTGAAAAAGCTTCTCCAGGTGCAAATGGCAAGAAGCAGGTTACCATCGACGTGCCGAAGCAAGCAAATGCACAATCCTATGTTGTGCAACTGCCGACTTCCAGCCTGCAAAGCAACAATAATGTTGAGTTTGTGCTTAAGACGGAGAATGCAACACTTCGAATTCCGTCCAATATGTTTTCTAATATTACGGAGCAAGCCGATCAAGTCTCTATTCAGATTAACAAAGTCTCAGCAGATCTTCTGGGCGCAGATGTTCGCGCTATTGTGGGCAGCCGTCCGGTGATCGATCTAAGCGTAAAAGCTGGTGACCGACTAATTGCCTGGAACAATCCTGCGGCGCCTGTAACGGTATCTGTTCCGTACACGCCTGCTGCACAGGAGCTTGTTAATGCACATCAAATCGTGATTCTTTACATTGACAATCAAGGCAATGCAACAGCCGTGCCAAGCGGACGCTATGATGCTAAAACCGGTTCGATGGTGTTCAAAACAACTCATTTCAGCACTTATGCAGTAGCCTACGTAACCAAGACTTTTGCCGATGTGCAAAATGTCCTGTGGGCAAAACAAGCAGTCGAAGCGATGGCTGCACGCGATATTATTAAAGGAATCTCTGATGACGGCTTCGCTCCTGCAACTTCCATCACGAGGGCCGACTTTATCACCTTGCTTGTCAGAGCACTTGAGTTGAAGGGGTCGGGCACGAACACAGCAGCCTTCAGCGATGTACAGCCAACTGCTCACTATGCACAGGCTGTGGCCATTGCCAAAGAACTTGGAATTGCTTCTGGATTCGAAGACAACACATTCAGACCAGATAGCAGCATTTCCCGTCAAGATATGATGGTTCTTACGGCGAAAGCATTAAAGGCAGCAGGTAAGCAATCTGCCGGCAACGGAAATCTGGCTCCTTATTCCGATGCTGCAAGCATTTCCACGTACGCGATGGATAGTGTAACTTCCCTCGTAGGAAACGGAATCGTCAACGGCAAAGATGGCAAAATTGCGCCAGGCGAACCATTGACCCGTGCTGAAGCAGCGGTGATTCTGTACCGCATCTGGAACACGTAAAGTGTAATTAAACCAGCTAAAAAAAAAGACTACCCCCGTATAATCCACACGGGGGTAGTTCTACTATTTCATATCGAAGTAAAAAAACTCGTACATCACTCTGCAGAAAAATGAACAACTGCACTATATAACATCTTATTGCGAAGCGGGTCGAACGTCACTTGATGCTGAATCTGCTTCACCCGAAGCAGCAATGCCTTGTTCATTCCGATTCGGTCTTCGATTGCCCGTTCCAGTTCATTGAAGTCATAAGCCTGCAAGCATTCGACTTTGTCTTTGATAATATCCAGCGTAATTTCCATGTTTGATTCAGGCCTCCTCCATGTCACGATTTGCAGGTACAAAAGCCTGCCGAACTTTTATTGTAGAGGAGCTTGTCCGGTTCGGCAAGAGCGAACAAAGCGAATCATTAGAACGATGGAGACGGTCTGATCTCTATACTGGGGGCCAAAACGAGAAGATAAAGTTATGCTTCAAATAATCACTAATAAACCCGTGCTGAAAATCAACTAAAGACGTGGTAAAATTGGTGGAGTGATAAATGGAGAAAAGGAAAACTCGAACCCATACGGCCATTAGCAAAGGGGGGCATCGCCCCTCTTTTTTATGCGAGTCTATTGAAGAGTACGCTTCTCTTCGGGGTAGGATCTATTCACCTTGATGTCATTAACAGATACTGATATTTGAACGAAGTTACATTTGCATGGTATAAGTGAAGAAGAAAGCAAGGACATCAAAGTGTATATTGCAACGAATCTGCTAATGTAAATGATACGATTGCAGATGTATGGCTTACGATTTTTACTATTAATGAGGACAAAGGCTGTCCTGGTATATATAGAGGAGTTTCTAATATGAAAGAAAATTTTTGGCATGATTTGCCACGACCTTTTTTTATACTGGCACCGATGGAAGATGTGACAGATGTTGTGTTTCGGCATGTCGTTAGTGAGGCGGGCAGACCGGATGTGTTTTTTACGGAGTTTGCGAATACAGAGAGTTACTGTCACCCGGAGGGGAACAAAAGTGTCCGCGGGCGGTTGACGTTTACCGAAGATGAACAGCCGATTGTGGCACATATTTGGGGAGACAAGCCGGAGTTCTTCCGCGAGATGAGCATCGGGATGGCGAAAGAAGGTTTCAAAGGCATCGATATTAATATGGGCTGTCCTGTCGCCAATGTGGCGGAGAATGGAAAAGGAAGTGGTCTGATCTGCCGTCCTGCACTTGCCGCGGATATCATTCAGGCGGCCAAAGCCGGTGGCTTGCCCGTCAGTGTCAAAACTCGCCTCGGGTTCACCGAGGTGGAAGAATGGCGCGACTGGTTAACTCATATTTTGCAGCAAGATATTGTGAACCTGTCCATTCATCTGCGTACAAGAGAGGAAATGAGTAAGGTCGATGCTCACTGGGAACTGATTCCGGAAATTAAGAAACTTCGGGATGAGATTGCACCTAATACGCTGCTAACCATTAATGGAGATATCCCTGACCGTGCGACCGGACTCAAACTCGCCGAGCAGTACGGTGTGGATGGCATTATGATTGGACGAGGCATTTTCCATAATCCGTTTGCTTTTGAAAAGGAGTCAAGGGAGCATACCACAGAGGAGTTCCTTCATTTGCTGCGGCTGCACCTGGACCTGCATGATCAATATTCAGAGCTCGATTCGCGTTCGTTCAGCCCGCTGGCCCGCTTTTTCAAAATCTACGTCCGTGGATTCCGCGGGGCAAGTGAACTCAGAAACAGCTTGATGAACGCCAAAACAACGACTAGAGTACGGGAATTGCTCGATGAATTCGACAGCATGGAGCATGGTGGGGCAGAGGAAAATGAATAGAATACAGGAGGTCACATGTCCTGGAGTAAATTGAAGCAGCAACTGGAGAGTTTCCTTAGTCCCGCGTTGGTTGGTCGGGTCGAATACCGGGCGACGAGCTACCGCTATTCACCTGATAAATCAGGGAATTGTTACATTACCGTAGATAAAAAGAACGTACTCAATATGAATGACATCACTGGCTTAATCCGATGGTATCAGACGGAGCAGGAGATCAAGAACGACCCGGATGTCCTGATTCCTGTAAGTCATGAAGAGATTGAAGCCGTCAGAAAAGATACCAAAGGGACCGTTCCAGAGGATCGTCTTCAAGTCATAGCAAGAAGCAGAAAAAGTTCAGGACATGCCAAAGAGCTCCTTTCAGCGCAGGCCGTATTAAGTAAATCTAATTTTACCGTTGTAGCTACGACGTTTCTATCTACTTCGATAGAGGATAATCTGGAGAGCAACGATATCTTGTTGAATGTTCTGGCTTTGATAGACAGACGAGTTGGTAAAAAGCGAATCCTAAATATGTCCGAGCAGATAAAGTTAAAGCATCCAGCTGTGCAGTATTTTTATGAATTAAGGCGTAGTACGTTGTAAAAATTTAATGAATCTCAATGACGGAGTACCCTGTGTCAAGGGTGGTCCTACTGAACATTAGCTTAACAAGAGAAGATATGATCAAGTAGACTTCAACCTTCGAAATGTTGGAAAGTCTACTTTTTTTTGTTCGATTTTTTTCTGCTATAGCTTTTAACTATAACTAGTTATGGCATTTAAGTATCTCAGCCAACCTCGTTCTGCATGATATGATAATAGTATACAACGAGGGGGTTTTTGACATGACTGATAAGTTCCAGATCGTAGGTAGTTTGTTGCGTCCTGATGAGCTGCTGACATATAAAACGCAAATTGAACATCGTGATGATATCAAATATCCATTCTATGAGAGTTTTGAAGGTTATGAAAAATGCGAGACTGAGGCTATCAAACAAGTGGTGAAAAAGGAAATCGAGCATGACCTGTCAATCATTACAGATGGAGAGTTCTCCAAATCGATGTGGCATCTGGATTTTGTGTGGGGCTTTGGTGGAGTTGAGCGTTATATTGCAGACCATGGCTATTTTTTCCGTGATGTGGATGGCTCTTCAAAATATGAAACACGTAAAGATATTGGCCTGCGCATAACGGGCGAATTGAGCGGTAAAAATCATCATTTCATTCAACTGTTTAAACAACTGCAAGACACGGCGGGTGACCAGCAAACGAAACTTTGCGTTCCATCGCCATCCCATATTTTTGGTGAACTCTCCTGGTCCGATAATATCGGCGGTACGGACGCTGTTTATCAGAATATTCAGGAGCTCAAAGCGGGTCTTGTGAAGGCGTATAAGGAATTTGTGGAAGAATTCGCTGCGGTGGGCGGCAAAATCCTGCAAATGGATGACTGTTTGTGGGAGCTGTTTGCAGACGACAACCCGAACTCTCCGTTTACAGGGGAGCATATTAATCAAGAGGAAGTACAGGGTCTCGCTACCGAATTTATTGATATTAACAATACAGTGATTGACTTCGGTCATAGCCTGGGCTTGAAAATGTGGACACATAATTGCCGCGGCAACTATGATTCTCGCAACATGGGTGGTGGATCTTACGCGAAAATCGCTAACCTGTTCCTGAAGCAATTGAAATATGATCGTTTCTTCCTGGAGTGGGATGATGATCGTGCGGGTTCTATCGAAGCCCTGGAGGTTTTCAAGGACAGACCTGAAACGGAAATCGTATTAGGGTTGTTGTCATCTAAGACCAATACACTTGATGATGAAGAGCGCGTAATCCGTCTGCTTGATGAAGCTTCCAAGATTATCGATAAGGATCGTCTGTTGCTTTCGCACCAATGCGGCTTTGCATCCTGCGATGGCGGTAACGAGCTAAGCGAAGCCGAACAATGGGCCAAAATCGTTCAAGGACAGAAGATTGCCAAGCAATACTGGGGCAATTAATTCAATATGCAACTCATTTAGATAAAAGGGATGATTCGTAGGGCTACAAATGGTATCAGCCCCTCATGGTAGACAGTGAAAAAGAGTACATTTTACAATGAACTCAAAAACTGGATACCGGAGGGGATTTTTGTTATGTCAGCGAGGACAGAAGCCGTTTGTCTGAGGGTGGAAGAAGGTAGGGCGTACAGTCGGATCATGTAGAAGTTTGGATTAAGAGCTAAAGCCAGATTATCACATGGGTTTGTAAAAGCCAAAACGGAGAGAGTTTTGAGGATTACCGGGGACGCTGGAAGAAGAAACATTTTAGGTATCAACCGACTCCGTCCTTATTTCGGCTACAAACGTATGAGAGCCGCTTTAGCAAAGAAGGCCTTGTAGTGAATCACAGGAAGGAACACCACTTAATGAGAGAACTTCAGATCTGTCTTGTGATTCGCAAGAATATGAAGCCAATTAGAGGAATTTACCTTAATGAATGAAAAGTGATGTTCAAACACTATGATATTTTATAAATTTTTCATATGGGGTGGGCGATAATGTTTGTGCGGGCATCTATTGAGAATTTTTTTATTATAATGTCAGTCTTTTTTGATAGTTTATTACTTCGGTTTAATCAACAACGAAATTTACAACACGTTATAAGATTCTGTGTTCATTTTTTATTTAACGCTATTATTTCATCGGTACTTGGAGTTACAGGTTCGTTTCTTGGATTATGTGTCCTCTCATTATTTATAAAAACAGAGTACTTATTTACTGGAATTACTCTTCTCACACCTTCAATTTTTTTATTTGTCTGTTTTACAGGAGTCGTTTTACTAAACTTCCGAAATGAATCTTTTAGTTTACCTGGAGTTTTATATGTGATGTATGTATCAATTGTTATTTCAAGACCGAGAAGAGAGCTCATTCGTGGGGCCATTTACTTTTTAACTATTTGTATTTCTCTATGCATTATCCTATTTATAGCAATAGCATATATTTTTGCAAAAGGTGGATATGAACTTACCAATCATTCAATTAACAAGCTTAGTATTTATTCGATTTCTGCTTCATTTATTATAACTTCGTTTTTGTTTAGTTACGGAACAGCTAATGAATTAATAAGAACATATCGTCAGTTTGTATTATGGCTTATGATACTTGGGGGAGTTACCGTTTTCAGTGCGTATCAAATAAACCTCACACTGTCCACAGCGTCAACCCCAAACGCTGTGACAGTCGCATCAATTGTTTTTGGTCTTATTTTGACTATGCCGACAGTTGCTGATAAAGGTTTCAGGCTGTTTGAATTATTTTCTCAATATTTTGCTGAACCAATAATGGAACATTGGAATGAGTGTTTTCGAAGATATTCTATTGATTCCTTGTTGAATGCTCTACATAGGAAAAAGAGGGAATTTCTCCTCGAACTAAGTATTATCATATTAGACTGGAGAATAGGAGGGAGATGGCATTACATTAGGGCCATCTGTGGTGGGATCATTTCCTCATTATTCATGTGGTGGTATTTACAAAATATCCATAATAGCAATCAGTTTTTCAAGACCTATATTGATCTTCTTTGGCGGGGATTGGTTGATTTTGTTAACGGCGATAAAAAGGTTGCAGAAGATTTAATAGCGATTGGACTAACTTTTCTCTTGCTTATATATACATTTGTTTCTTTAATAAGGACTTACTCACAATCTACATGGAAACGAAGGTATTATTCAGCCGGTGCTGTGATTATTTTCTTTACAGTTTTTTTGGTTTTATTATCTTCCCATACTCCAATACTTGAAAATGTAATAATGAAATGGGTAGTCTTATTTTTACTACCTAGTTGGATTTTAATTGGTTCTATAGTGGAAAATGTATTTAGAATATATAGATGGATGAGAAACTAGTGATCTTAAATGCCGAATTAATGCAATAGATCATTTCCCGTTTCAGGATGCTGTGAAGCACTTCAACAATATACAGGCATTGTCATAACAGTTTCCACGCCTGCTCATACTGGCTTTTATCCCATACTCGTTGAGTTTGTTGAAGGTATTCCTTGGAAGCGTACTGTGCTCCACGATCCGTGTGGTGAATGTGTCCGATTTCGGGCTTTTTTGCAGCATATGCCTGGTTTAATGCATCCATCACCAGATCCGTAGTCATCCGATCACTAAGTTTCCAGCCCACAATTTGTTTGGTGTACAAATCCAAAATACTGGCCAAGTTACAGTATGCCCTTTATTGACCTTGCCGAAGTGAATAGGCTGTTAGAGCAACACCGGAAAGAAATTGCCGAGCTTGAAGCTAAGATTAATGAGCAGTTGAAATTATTGGGGATTCAAATGTGAGAAAAGACGAAAAAGAGTCAAGAATAATCTTTCTTGATTCTTTTTGTCTTTCTCTCTTCTCAAACGAAAGTTTAATTTTTTCCTGGTCGGATAATATCGGCGGTACTGACGCTGTTTATCAGAATATTCAGGAGCTCAAAGCGGGTCTTGTGAAAGCTTATAAGGAATTTGTGGAAGAATTCGCTGCGGTGGGCGGCAAAATCCTGCAAATGGATGACTGTTTGTGGGAGCTGTTTGCAGACGACAACCCGAACTCTCCGTTTACAGGGGAGCATATTAATCAAGAGGAAGTACAGGGTCTCGCTACCGAATTTATTGATATTAACAATACAGTGATTGACTTCGGTCATAGCCTGGGCTTGAAAATGTGGACACATAATTGCCGCGGCAACTATGATTCTCGCAACATGGGTGGTGGATCTTACGCGAAAATCGCTAACCTGTTCCTGAAGCAATTGAAATATGATCGTTTCTTCCTGGAGTGGGATGATGATCGTGCGGGTTCTATCGAAGCCCTGGAGGTTTTCAAGGACAGACCTGAAACGGAAATCGTATTAGGGTTGTTGTCATCTAAGACCAATACACTTGATGATGAAGAGCGCGTAATTCGTCTGCTTGACGAAGCTTCCAAGATTATCGATAAGGATCGTCTGTTGCTTTCGCACCAATGCGGCTTTGCATCCTGCGATGGCGGTAACGAGCTAAGCGAAGCCGAACAATGGGCCAAAATCGTTCAAGGTCAAAAGATTGCCAAGCAATACTGGGAAAACTAATTTCGAATAGCAACATCTTGAGCTAAAAGGGATGCCTCGTAGGGCCAGAAATGGACCTGCGAGGCATCTCTATTTTTTATATATCTTTTCTCTCCCAAATAACGTAGTTTCTTGCTTAAGGTTGCAGGACTATACTCGAATAGCATAACTAAGTGCAGCCTCACAGGATGTATCTGGACCGCCATTGTATTGCGCGATAAGTGGCTCTTTCTCAGATCGGTGATTAAGACACTGTAGGAGAGAAACGGAGTAGATTACGTTTTATAGAGTAACTCATGTTAGTCGTTCCAAATTTTGATATCATAGGGGTGGACGCTAATCACTCGACATATGTGGAGTTGTTAGCATTATTGGTGAGGTGAGAGGATGGGAAAGATCGAGCTTGTATTAATCAAACCTGGAAAGACGTTTACGAATTATCGACATTTGATCATTACGGAAGCAACAGAAGTATGCATTCTTAATATCATTAAAGGCCGATTATATCCTGATAAGAAGACGATGAATCCGACGTACGAACCCTATCCTACCAAGCAGGAAACCGTTGATCGGCTGAATGAATTGGCTAGTGAACTGAGAACTAAAGGTTTTGTGGAAGCGCAGAGAGAGGTCTTGTTTCAGATCCCGGGAAAAGAAATATATGTGTATGACAAAGCGAAGTGGCATTATGAGGGAGACTTTCCGAAAGAGCTGGACATCGCTCAAGCCTATGTTCCAACAGGGATGTTCATCACTTGGTTAATCAAAAACGATATGATCGGCAAACAAAGCTGTAAAAACGACGCATCGGATATCGAGCTTGTGAAACGAAATGAAATGACGGGTGCTCAGTTCTATCGCAAGAACTGGGATGGTGTGTTGAGCTCAAAGGAAATGTCGGAGGAAGCGGATGTCTTTGCTCGCGAATATCTGGATATCCATAACGACCTATACACGGCTGTTGATTTCACTAACACATTGGCAGCTGGATTGCCAACGGTCTACCATGTGCAAGACTCCAATGAGAACTATCATATCATTGAGCCAATTATTACTGAACGTTATTGGGAATGGAAAAGTCGTCAAAGACTGTAAACCAAGGATAGTAACAAGGAAAATAAATTATCAGTAATGGGCCAATGCTCTTCAGAGTAGTGGTTATTTGTGTACATACCCTATGTTGGAATGGGAGTAAATATAGTGGAATCTGGATGTATAGCGTGACAACAGGCTGTGATACAATGAAAATGAAATTGTTGTACGGATCATCTCGCAAGTGGTATTCCCTCTAAACGATAAATTAGAAATATATATGTCCTATAAAAAAGGAGTTATGCACAATGAATTTGGAAGAGGTTATGCAGGAGCTAGAAGCGCTCGGGAAAGAACGAACAAAGAAAATATATATGTCCAATGGCGCACACGAGCCGCTTTTTGGAGTAGCAACCGGGGCGATGAAACCCATTGCGAAGAAAATAAAAAAGGATCAACCTTTGGCTGAGCTGCTTTACGCTACGGGGAACTATGATGCCATGTACTTTGCTGGCGTGATTGCCAATCCCCAAGCAATGACCGAAGCTGATTTTGACCGTTGGATCGATGCCGCTTATTTTTACATGATCTCTGACTTCATCGTTGCCGTCACGTTGGCGGAGACGGATATTGCTCAAGCGGTTTCGGACAAGTGGATTGCGAGCGGGGATGATTTGAAAATGTCTGCAGGCTGGAGCTGTTATTGCTGGTTACTCGGTAGCCGGAAAGATAGCGAATTCTCCGAAAACAAGCTGAGAGATATGCTTCAACAGGTTGAACAGACCATTCACGAATCTCCGGAACGAACGAAATATTCGATGAACAACTTCCTGTACACCGTCGCGACATCCTATCAACCGCTGCACGATCAGGCAGTGGAGACAGCCCAGGCCGTAGGACCTGTTGAAGTCAACAAGGACAAACCTAAGAGCAATTTCCTGCAAGCTTCCGAAAATATTCAAAAGGCAGTTGAAAAAGGGCGAACTGGATTCAAGCGTAAATATGTAAGGTGCTGATGCTTTCGCCTTATCGTCAGTTTTGGCATAGAGAACGTCCGAATCTGCGAATTGAAATCCACAATCACCATGTTATAATAAGGACAGAAACAGCTTATAATGCAAAGAGAGCCGTGCGCTAACACGACTCTCTGATGCAATAGCCGCTTTTAAGGGCGGTGGGCTTAACAAGCAGGGTACCGACTAAATAGACCGCATCCCTTAGCCAGAGGGCGGTCTATTTGTCTTTATTGGACAGCAGCGCTACAATCAGCAAACCGTTGGCATGATAATTCCCCAGTACAGTGTATCGAAAAGAGCGTTACGGCGGCTAGTATGAAGCATTATTTAGTTGAAAACAAATAAGAGAAAACACGCCATTTATAGGCGTGTTTTTTGTGCTTACTGCTGAATAACAAAAATTAAACAGCATCAAAGTTACGCATTTTATAAGGGCCCGGAGCGTTTACTTTTTAATTACTTCTAACCATTTCTTTGGCTTGCTGCCTGCCCGCCGCGAGAAAGCTGTCGCTTAGTTCAGGATCATTAACAGAGCGTGCAAGAACAAGTGAGCCGACTAATGTACTAAACAGTGCACGACTTGTTGATACATCCATATCTGCCAGGTCGGAGATAAAAGTAACCATCCTGTCCAGTTCATGAGTGAATACCTGCCGAACTTCTTCGGAGGAGCGAGATATTTCGCCGGAAAGGGCAGGGAATATACAGCTCATTTCCGTTTTGTCGCGGTGGTAGGGACTGAGATAATAATCAATGACTGTATTGATTTTTGGATTTTGCTCTTCCTGATCCGCGACTTTCTGAAGAAGTGCGATGGTATCGCTGATGGCATATTCGCAGGCTTCGGCGACCAACTGTTCCTTGTTGTCAAAGTGCGAATAGAACCCTCCATGAGTCAATCCGGCACCCTTCATAATGAACGGTACACTGACGTCCTGGATACCGTTGGTGCGAAAAGCCCGAGCAGCACTCTCAACAATTTTACCTCGTACTTTTATTTTATGGCCTTTGGGATAGGGCATTATCATTCACTCCATAACTTCATCATTCTATAGCAATTGAACTAAAGAATATTTACACCTTGCACTCCGATGACAGAACAACCTTCTGATCGCTGTTATCCCCAGATTTTTTGAATCCCTTTCTCAAAAGGGGGAATCCGGTGATAAAGGCGAACGCTTCGCTTCCTCAGGTAATTTCTGTCCTCTCCGTTCTCGTGTAAATTTGTAGTTCAATTTTTATACTTTTAAAATATTATAGTCATCATAATAAAGCCTGTCAATTTGGCGACTGGATGTCTGTTGATTTACAAAAGGGCCAAATACGGTTGTTGACTGTCTCAAAATATGATGGTTATAATATATTACGATCATCATATTTTAAATCGGCTTCAAATCGGGAGGTATCAGGATATGAGTAAACTTGAATTTGTAGATACGTTAGTTATTGGATCAGGTCCGGGAGGATACGTGGCGGCGCTTCGTTCTTCGCAACTGGGGATGAAGACGGCAATTGTTGAACGTAAACAGCTCGGCGGGGTCTGCACGCATGTGGGTTGCATACCATCCAAAGCATTAATTGCGGAATCACATCGCTATGAATTGTTTAGACCGTTCAATCAAGTTGATGCGGCAGAGACATTTAAGATTACTCAGGATTTTAAACAGAGGGTTGTGAATAAACAGGCAGGTGGCGTCCACTATTTATTGAAGACTGCGGGTGTGACCATTCTCGAAGGAGAGGCCAGTCTGGTGGATGAGCACACAGCGATGATTCAGCAAGCTGGACAGGAGCAAAGCATTTCTTTTAAAAACCTCATACTGGCAACGGGATCTCGTCCAATTGAGCTGCCAGCATTTCCAGTTGGAGGTCGTATCTTATCTTCCACAGAAGCACTGTCTCTGCAGGAGGTTCCGAGTAGTCTGGTTGTGATCGGCGGAGGGTATATTGGTGTGGAACTTGGACAGATGTATGCCAAATTCGGAACAAAGGTAACGATTCTGGAGGGTGGAGCACAAGTATTGCCCGGATTCGAGGCGGAACTTGCAGCACCTGTAGTCAAACAATTGAAGGCGGATGGCATCCACATCGTAACCGGAGCGATTGCTGAAAAGGTGGAGCAGAAGGCTGATTCCATTACACTGCATTATTCGAAAAATCAAGAGCAGCACCAAGTCACGGCGGAATATGTATTGGTCACAATCGGCAGGAAACCCAATACAGACGGCCAGTTAGGACTGGAACGCATAGGTGTGTCCGTAACGAACAAGGGACTGATTGAGACGGATGAACAGTGCAGGACGGTTATTCCGCACATTTATGCCATTGGAGATATTACGGCTGGTCCGGCACTCGCTCACAAGGCCTCCTATGAAGCAAAAGTAGCAGCAGAGGCCATTGCGGGTCTTACCTCCAAAGTGGATTACAAGGTGATCCCGCTTGTTGTCTTTTCGGAACCGGAGCTATCCAGTGTTGGAGTAAGTGAGACGGAAGCCAAAGCACAGGCTATTCCGGTGGTTATCGGAAAATCTTCTTTTGGGATCAACGGAAGAGCATTGGCATTAAGGGAAACCGAAGGATTTGTAAAAATTGTGGCTGACCCAACCTCGGGAATTGTCATTGGTGCGCAAATCGTTGGCGTGGAGGCGTCCACACTGATATCGGAGCTCGCACTTGCAATTGAGATGGGTGCAACCGTAGAGGATCTGGCCATGACGATTCACCCTCATCCCACGTTGGGAGAAGTGATTATGGAGGCTTCCGAGAACACGGTCACCAAAATGAAAAAGCAAAAATAGTCAGCAAATTTAACCATACACGAGGATTGGGAATGGGAGAGATAAAAGAATGAAGATAAAAGCAGGTCTGTATATAGGAATTGCGATGGTGTTTATTGTTGGAGGTTCACTTCTGGCTGTTAAAGGGAAGGATGCTGTAAGTCAGGCCGAGAGCAGGAAACAAGGCATGCTTGAGGCAGAGCAAACGACATTGTTTTATCAGAATAGTCCTGGGGCCATTGTAGAGGCGGGTGCGTCTGCAGGTGGCTCCGTGAAGAAGGGAGAGGTGCTATTCAAAGTGAAGTCAGCTGGGGAAGGAGATGTGGATGTACTCGCACCGTATGATGGTTTGGTTGACCGAGTTGCTGTAAAGCAGGGAGATCAAGTACAAGCAGGAGTGCCGCTGGCGGTTCTGCAAAAGAATAATTACTATACGGACCTCTACATCCAGGAAAGTGAAGTTCAAAAGCTTGAAGTGAATCAAGCCATTGATGTTCATTTTCCGTATTTGGATCAGCCAATACAGGTCAGCGGGGTTGTTAAGTCCATCTCATCTGCCCCGCAATTCGCGAGCTTGCGCATGTCACGGGAAAAGGGGCAAGCCGATCTAAGTATGTTTCTGGTCCGAATATCGATGGATTCGAATGCTGATTTGCTTCCGGGGATGACAGCAGAGGTGAAACTTGATGAAATCACTGATTGACGAATGGAAGTACGTATCGGGAAGCAAGTATGTTCGATTGATTTTTATCGGCCCGCTTATTGCAGCCTTATTCTTTGGTTTAATGTTCTCGCAGAATCAAATTAGCAAATCGCCAGTTGTGGTCATTGATGAGGATCATAGCGAATATTCACGGCAGTTGATCTCCAAAATAAATGCCTCGCAATATATGAGCGTCAAAAGCGTATATGCGAGCCGAATGAGTCCGGAAACATTGCTTGCCAATGAGCAGGCTGTAGCGGTCATTATGCTTCCCAATCAATTGGGCTTACGTCAACAACAAGGGAAATCGACGAATATCGGCATCTTGATGGATAACACAATGCCCTCGGGGCTAACCGGAATCCGGACCGCGATTCAGGAGATCATCCAGACGGAAAATATGACCCTTTCCATGACACGTCTGATCCAGAAAGGGATGGATGCCGAAACAGCTAAAGGAATCGTGTCACCGTTATCCCTTCAGCAACGGATGCTGTTTAATCCAACCTCCAGTTATGTCGGTTTTATGGTGCTAGGATTTGTGAATATCGTAGTATTGATGATTACGACAAGTGCAGCGGGCTCGATTGCACCTCGGCTTCGTCAGGAAGGAAAGCTGTTTGCAAACGGAAGGTCACCTTTCCAGCTATGGGTTAGGAGTGTGCCGTACGCTGTGTTGAGCTCCCTATCGCTGCTTCTATCCTATGGATTATTAAAGCAGGTGGGGGGAATGCGTTTTGAAGCGGAGCCTTATCTTTTTATCATCCCATTGGTTATTTATGCCTTCGCCTTGTCACTTCTGGGTATGTTGATTGGATACACAGCCAAAGACATATCCAAAGTCAACCTACGAACCAGCTTTGTATTGTATCCGTCCTTTCTAGCTACGGGAATTCAACTAACGCCGCTGGCATTTCCAGAACCGTTCCAAATTTTCGCATGGGCACTACCAATGAACTGGCTTAACCGCCTGATTCGTGGAATGGCTTTTCGGGACGGAGCACTTACAGCCTACAGTCAGGAGTTGGGGGCATTGCTAATTATTATTGGCGTTTTGTCCTTGTTCATGGGGTTACTGTTTTTGCGTGAAGGGAGCAAAGTGTCTCCCAGCCGTGAACCACTTTTGAATGCAGCTATGTTGCCGAGCAGCAGTTAATTTAAAAGATAAGCAGTGAATCGAAAAACAGACGCACGGGAATCATTCCTGATGCGTCTTTCTTTTTTATTACTGTAGATGACATATAACGATAAAGGTCCTTCTAGCGAAGGTTTTTTATATCGTTTATACTTGTAAGGCCAATTTACTTGAGGAGTTGTCTAACGAATCATGAATAAAAAAGAAGTCGCGCATATACGTAAACAGTTTAAGATGGATCATGATTTACTGAATATTTACGATATACTCAACGTGTATATTACGAAAGAAACGAACGAGATTTATCATTGGGAGCGCCATCCGTTTGAGCTGGTGGATAGAGAAAAACAGGAACTGTACATGGGCAATTTCAAAAAATTGCTGACGGGTGAGCTGGATCAGAAATTGTTTGAGCTGAAGTTCCAGGAGCAAGCGGAGGAGCCGGCTCAGGTGATGCTTCACCAAGCACTGGTAACAGGAGATCCGGAGGAATGGCAGGACCTGATGCTCCTGTTGGTGGAAAGAATGTTGGCGGATGCCAAGTATGAACGGGATATGGTGATCACGTTCGTTCGTGGACAGTATTACTTGCCTACCAAGGCTCGTAATGATGAAGCGGAAGAAAGCGAGAAAAACGAAGTGTTCGCACATCCATTCATTCTGTGCAGTGTGAATTCCACGGAGAAGCAGCGGAAAACGCTCTTGTTTGATTACGTGGAGAGAGAATTTAAATACAATGTCATTGTAGATCCGGTTGTCAAATTAAGCACACCGGAGCAGGGTTTCCTATACCCGAGCGTGACGGACAATTATTCCGATGTTAATCGCATTCTATACTGCACAGGGAAATCGAATTTCCCGGATTCGCATTTTGTTGAAAATGTATTGAATGGAGAAAGGTCTGTGACAGCGCTGGAAGAACGGGCGATCTTCGAAGATATCGTGAAGGAAGTGGCTGGTGAACAGCTCGACTCAGCCACAATTGCACATGTGTACGAGGAGATCAACCGGGTCATCGAAATTAACGAAGAGTCACATGAGGAAGAACCTCCGAAGCTGGATTATAAAGATCTGGAGCGTGTACTGACTGCAAGCGGTGTAGAGGACCTGACGTCGGAGAAGGTGGAACGTGCATTTGAAACCATCGTCGACAACAAGAATTATGAAATGAAAGCGACGAGTGTTATGCCGAAGTTTACGTCCAAGTCCATTAAGATTGAAACCAAAGTTGCTACGATTTCGGTTAGCCCACAAGACTTGAGATATGTGAAACAAGTGAATTTTCAAGGCAGACGGTGTATCATGATTGAAGTGGACGAAGATGTCGTGATTGAAGGGTTCACGCTTACGACGGAGGTACTGTAGAATTGCCTCACAGTTTTGTTTTTTGAGATAAATAGATGGAAATTAATATGGGCTATTCTTAAAATCTTTTATCAGGATTTTGGATAGCCCATGTTGTAGTTGTAACTTATTTTTCTCTTTTTGGCATGAATGATTTGGTATAGTACATCTTAAGTCTGTATCGTAAAGGTGGGAACGCTATATTATGGAACTGAAAAAATTAAATGAATCTATTTATTATTCTGAAAGTGTCAGAGCAACAGATAGACCTGTTCTAGGGTATGTTTTAGGAGAAAACTTCTCCATTATGATTGATTGTGGCAATTCTAAATCGCATTTCGATGCATTTATCAAGTGCCTGGATGATCAAGATCTGCCACGTCCCCAATATGCTTTGATCACCCACTGGCATTGGGATCATACTTTTGGCATGCATGCGTTTGATGGAGAAACCATAGTCTCATCGGCAACGAATGAAATACTCCAGAGACTAAAAGGATGGGAATGGGATGAAGAATCTGTCTTAAAACGCTTGGAGACAAAAGAAGAAATAGATTTTGCCTATAACTGTATGAAAAAAGAATATGATAACTTTGATGATATTGCGGTTAGCACGGGTTCGATTATGTTCAAGGATTCTTTGACGCTAGATTTGGGTGATACTACTTGCCAGATACTAAAGGTAGGCGGACCTCATGAAGAAGATTCTTGTGTTGTATATTTAAAAGAAGCCGGAATTTTATTTGCAGGTGATGCACATAGTGGAGATTACTATCATGGGGAAGGCAAGATTGATCCTAATAAAATGCTAGCATATGTTGAGTTTTTGAAGGACCTTTCATTTACTACGTATGTTCCAGGACATGATGCACCAATGAGCAAAGACCAAATCATTCAAGTGTTAAGTCGTTTTTGTAATGTGTAGTACAGTGAGTGGTACATTTAGCATGGCAATTAAACTAAACATTTCAGTTCAAAGAAGACGCTCGAGACTCGCTCCCGAAGCGTCTTTAATTTGCCTATAAATTCTATCGCAGATATCCCTTCCCTACACCCATCCCGTAAACTCCAATATGGAGGCTTTCGCAGATTGCACTTCGGACTGTGCGCCTTTGCGCCATTCTTTCGGTGATTTCCCCATAAGTCTGGAGAAGCAGCGATTGAAGCTGGAAATGGACTGAAAACCGACTTGTTCGGAGATCGAAAGAATGGAAGCGTCTGTGCTTTTTAATTGCTTGCAGGCTTCTTCAATTCGGGTGCTGTTCAGGAAATCCAGAGGTGCCGTTCCCATAATGTCATGAAATTTCCTGCGAAAATGGGTGGTGCTTAGGTGGCACAGATCAGCGAGAAAATCGATGGTAATGGGCGACATATAGTTTTTGGTGATATACTCCAGAACCGGAGAAATAACAAAATCACCTTTTAGATTATGCTGCGTTTCTTGGTCTGCAAAGGGTTCATTCCGGGAATGGATTCGCAGGAGTTCGATATAAAGGGATAATAATAAGCCGTAGGCACTTTCCTGATAAAAAGGACTTTTCTGCTTTAATTCCTCTACCACAGATGTCGCAAGGGTATAGATCCTTGGATGTTCCTCTCTATTTAAAATGCAGTTCAATCCCTTAATGGCCCTCAAATTGGGTTCAAAGTTACTGCAGGCACTGTTCTTAAACGACTGTTGAAAGAGGTCCTCGGGCGAGAAAAAGAGATAAGACCATAAGCTAGCTTCATTGGGTGAACTATACGTTGTATGAGGAAGATATCTGGGGATAAAGGTTACATCACCGGCTTTAAAAGGTACCGATTCACCTTTGATCTCCATAATGCCGCTATCCGAATGACAAATACCAATCTCCAGATGGTTGTGGAAATGAAGATGTTCACTTTTGATATCAGAGATTTTCCAACGTTCACCGCTTAACAGCAGAATAGGAAAGTGGATTGGCAAGCTATAGTGGCGGTATTCAATAATAGGCTGCTTTTTTCTGGGCACATTCGATAACTCCCATTCATAAATGATTGAAATTGCGCAGTTTTGTTGCGAATATGCTTAGATTGACACTATTTTACTGCGTACAATGGAATAAGTAAAGCGTTTTCAAACCAAGGACGGACAGCTCTCAAGCGCATTTGGGGGCATGTGCGCCACGAGAGGGGAATCTCCGATGCTTCAAGTGAAATATGACAGGGAAGAAATTTTAAACGTTATTGATAACGTTACGAAAAAAACACTGGCGATGGATTTGACGTGGGATTGGCCTTGCGGTGTGGCGTATTATGGTGTATCCAGAGCTTATCAAACGACAGGCAATCAAGAGTACTTGGACAGGCTTGTCCAATGGGCGGATGAATACATCGAGCTGGGCTTGCCGGACTGGACCGTAAATACATGTGCGATGGGCCATATGCTGATTACTTTATATGAAGAAACAGGGAACCAGAAATACTGGGATATTGTAATGAGCAAGGTGGATTATCTTCAAAATCATGCGCTCAGATTTGGAGATAACGTGCTGCAGCATACTGTATCCATTTCCAATGATTTTCCCGAGCAGGCATGGGCGGATACTTTATTTATGGCGGCATTTTTCCTGCTCCGTGTGGGAAGCAAATTAAAGGATCAGGAAATGATCCAGGATGCTCTGAATCAATATTACTGGCATATCAAATACCTGCAAGATCCGAGCAGCGGTTTCTGGTACCATGGCTACAATAACGTCAACAAGGACCACATGTCCGGATTATATTGGGGTAGAGCGAACGCCTGGGGCGCTTACACCATGTCGCAAGTAAAACCACAGTTGAAGGACTGGTATCTATATCCACAGTGCATGGACGTGGAGTGCTCGCTGCGGGATCAACTGGCAGCTCTGAAGCTCGTGCAGACAGAGAATGGCTTGTGGCGGACAGTTCTGGATGACGAGGATTCGTATGAAGAGGTGTCGGCTTCCGCTGGTATTGCAGCAGCCATGATCAATAACGGTAATCCGCTACATACCAAATACGTGCAAAAAGCATTGGAAGGCATTCTGAACAACATTAGTGAAGATGGACGTGTACTTGGAGTATCTGGTGGTACGGCGGTGATGAAGGATCGGGATGGATATCGCAATATTCCAAAAGACTGGATTCAGGGCTGGGGTCAGGGCCTGGCGCTTGCTTTCCTGTCCGACATGTTGAAATAGGGAGGGAACCAAGTTGTCCAAACCAATCAAAGGCTCCTTTACACTACCCGGCGAATCCGGTTATGAGGCACTGACTTTGGAACTTGCCGAACGGTGGAGTGCCGATGTCATTCGTGACAGTGACGGTACACAATTATCCGCTGAGATTATTAATGCGGGATATGGTATTTATTCGACCATCTGCATCATCCGGGATCATAACGAGTGGGCATCCCGAAATCAAGATAAGCTCCAGCAATGTTTTTTAATTACGAATCCGAAGGTAGCTGTACAAGATTATGTATCGTTCTATCTGATGGAGGATTTTTTTGCTGAACAATTCAAGGTGAATGATTCGAAAGAGGCCTTTAAGTATTGGCAGGTCTTTGACCGGACAACCGGGGAGGAAGTGCCAAGAGGACAGTGGAATTATGAGAGGGAATCCGGCCATGTAGTCATTACCGGCATCGTTCCTTGGCATAAATACACGGTAAGCTTCATGGCCTATCGGATCTGGGAAGAGATCTCGATGTACAATCACACCACAAACCATTGGGACAAGGAGCACTTGATGCAAATTGATCCGATCTATTCGGAAACGCAGACATATCTGCTGGACTGGATGGAGGATTGGTGTCAGCAGCATCAGGAAACAACGGTGGTTCGTTTCACCTCATTGTTTTATAATTTCGCCTGGATCTGGGGCAGCGACGAGCGTAATCGCCATCTCTTCTCGGATTGGGGCTCATATGATTTTACGGTAAGTTCGAGAGCACTTGATCTGTTTGCCAAAAAAGTTGGATATTCGCTCTCTGCTGAGGATTTTGTGAATGGCGGCAAATATCGCGTAAGTCATATCCCGGCGCAGCAGCGCAAGCTGGACTGGATGGCATTTATCAATGGTTTTGTCATCGAATTCGGTAAGAAGTTAATTGATATCGTGCATAACCACGGCAAGCTGGCGTATGTCTTCTATGATGATAGCTGGGTTGGCATGGAGCCTTATAATGACCGCTTTCAGGAGTTTGGATTCGATGGGATGATTAAATGTGTGTTCTCCGGTTATGAGGCAAGAATGTGTTCAGGTGTCAAGGTGGATACCCATGAGATTCGTCTGCATCCCTACTTGTTTCCGGTGGGCTTAGGCGGACTTCCTACCTTTAAGGAGGGCGGAGACCCTACGCTGGATGCCAAAAAGTATTGGATCAATATCAGGCGTGCTTTGCTTAGAGAACCGATTGACCGGATTGGGTTGGGTGGATATCTGCATCTAGTTGAGCCTTACCCGGACTTTTGCGATTATATTGAGAAGATTGCGGACGAGTTCAGGGAAATAAAAGAGCTGCATCATGAAGGCAAGCCTTATCATATTAAGACGAAGGTAGCTGTTCTGCATAGCTGGGGCAAATTAAGATCGTGGACATTGTCCGGCCATTTCCATGAAACGTATATGCATGATTTGATTCATGTAAATGAAGCCTTGTCAGGCTTACCGGTTGAAGTGCATTTCATTGATTTTGAAGATATCCGTCAGGGCGTGCTGCAACATGTAGATGTCGTGATCAATGCCGGCTCTGCCGGTTCAGCCTGGAGCGGCGGAGAACATTGGAATGACCACCAATGTGTGGACCTGCTGACCAAATGGGTGTATGAAGGTGGTACCTTTATTGGCATCAACCAGCCATCGGCGGTAGAAGGGTACGACAGCTTTTTCAGAATGGCACATGTTCTTGGGGTAGATGAGGATACTGGCGCCAGGGTGGTTCATGGAAAATGGACATATGAGACTCGCGATGAGCATGATTTGTTGCCGGAAGGGGCAAGAATAACGCCGAAGAATAACATATACCTTACCGATGGAACAGCTGCTGTGGTGGATGAAACGGATGGTATGATTACATTGTCTTCACATGATTTTGGTAAAGGAAAAGGAATCTACCTGCCTTCATTTGAATTCAGTTGGGAGAACACAAGGCTGCTGCTGAATCTGATTCGCTTTGCAGGTCATGAATTCCATGATTCGAAGTACATCACGGATAACTTATTTACAGAGTGTACTTATTATCCGGAGAGTAAAATATTGGTCGTCATTAACAATAGTGATCAGGTTCAAACGACGACGATCAATACCGAGTATGGAAAACAAACCGTGGAATTAGATCCGTATGACACCCGGATCACCCATATTGGCTTGATAAAATCGGTATAGAAACATAAAAAGCAAGCAATAAGACGTTCGGGACTAATTCCTGAAGCGTCTTATTTTGCATGGTGTAATACACAGCCGATCCCTGAATATGGACCGGCTATGGTTGTAATCAGAATCTAAATGGACTTCTTTTTAACTAATCCTTCAGTCAATCCCGTTATTGCAGCTGCCAGAGGGTTGGTGTTGCCGAAGGGATCCAATCCACTTGAGACGTGTGTGTAAGAAGGCATTTGTAAGTCAAGTTATTGTAGCTCACGATTGTACCCGCTGTGTATTGAGTATTAGCTGCCCATGCAGGTGCAGTAGAAGCAGCGGCTGTTTTACCGCTGACTGTGCTGGAAGCAGATTGGTTACCTGCTGCATCAACAGCATAAACCGAGAAGTTGTAGGTTGTGTTCGCTTCAAGATTGGTTACCGTATAAGACGTTGCCGTCCCGGATGTCGTTGTAACTAAAGTAGAGCCGTTATAAATTTTATACCCTGTCACGCCTACATTATCCGTGGATGCCGTCCACATCAGCTGAATGCTGGAGGAGGTTGGTGCTCCCATCACATGCAGCCCGCCTGGAGATGTAGGTGCAGTAGTGTCGTTTGCAGGAGGCGCAGTCGTGGTAACGCTTACACTATTACTGGCTGCAGATTCATTGCCTGCTGCGTCGACTGCTTTGACAGTAAAGGTATAAGCTGTGCTTGCTGTCAGCCCTGTTACGTTATAGCTTGTAGTTGTGCCGGACACATTGCCTATTAAGGTAGTCCCGTTGTAAATTTTATACCCCGTTACGCCTACATTATCTGATGAAGCCTTCCACGATAAAGATGTACTGGTCGCAGCAGTTGCAGTTGCCACAAGTGAAGCTGGAGGTGTTGGTGCCACATTATCAACCGGGTTCGTCCCGGAGAAGTTTACGTCGATGACATTATAGAAGGCGTTGGGAGTATCCGCAACCTCCCAGACTGCTAGAATGACATGATAACCGCTACGTTCGGGTACGTTGCATGAGTTGGTGTAGCTAAATGGAGGTTGGCTGCCATTATAGGGAACTGAACAGAACGGTGTCAGGTCAAACGAATCACGGGATAGAGGTGCGTTCGGATTCCAGTTCGTTTTCGTAATATAATATTTCCAGCTTGCCGTTGAATGGTTAGCTGTCAGCTTCCAAGTAAACGTATTACTGCCACTAGACATATTCACTTTCGACCAACGTGTGGCGGATTGCTCATCGAGCTTAGGGAAGACGCCGTTAGCGCTTGCAATATGGCCGTCCGTAGGTCCTGCAGTAGGGAAGCCTTTAGGTGCTTCCAGGCTTTGGGGTTCATACACGATACTGCCGCAATCTTGATTGACTCCCGAAGCACACAGTGCAGCTCGGCTCGCCGGCCCTTCTACGTAACCATGTGACAACGCCTTTGGACTGTTGAACAGCATGCTTACCGTTGTAAGCACCAGCAGACAGCAAATCAATACTAGCTTTGAAGACGGTAAAATGAATCTGAACATTCGATAGCCTCCTGTATCATTTTTTTTATATAAACTCAAGTAAGAGCTTATATCGTAATTAAGGAAGTGCTATGCCATATACCATATATGGATATCGTTTGATGAAGAAATCGATATACGGGAATTTCTAAAGTTATTGTAAAGGACCTACATTTGCTGAACAAGGATAAATTTGATAGATAATCCAGTTATTCAAGACTTAGGTAAGCATATAAAAAGGCCTTTGCGGAGAGATCATCTCTCAACAAAAGCCTTTATTTCCGACAGGATTGATAAGTGAAGTGCGTATTATACATCGATTTTACAGAAAAGGCAAGAGGAAAAAGATTGCTTTTAAGTGGGGAATCGTTTATGCTAAAAAAAGGAAGTTTACTATATTTGAAAGGAGGAAGTTGAAATGGAAAATATGTGTATGAACATGATGATGAACATGTGTATGGAAGAAATGATGTGCAAGATGAAATCCATGAAGATGATGATGGAATGCATGGAAGACAAAAGCATGATGGAAGGCATGGACATGAATAAAATGATGTCCTGTATGCAAGAATGCGACGAAATGATGACCACAATGATGGGTATGATGAGCAACATGAAGAAAGCATCCATGTAATTATCAATCATTCATTTTATGTAAAGCTGGCGGGCTTTACATATGTGTGGAACAGTTGACTGTACGCATCAAAAGAATAGTAAGCCTTTAATCAAGGCGGGTTAAGCAGACGAACTGCAGACCGGCTTTTTTTCTTATTTATTCTATTTATATTGAAGAATCTTCCGAGAGACATCAATCCGCATTAGCTTCAATTTGAACCATTGCTCCTGTAAAGACTCAGTCTGGTAACCCTCTGAAGCGACTCTCAGCTTGCTGAAAATGTCTACCAGTTGTTTGTTGATTCGGTCGTAGCTTGTAAGCAGCTCACGAAGCAGTATCGCTTTTCGTTCTTCCTCCAGTAACGCGTCCTTCTGATCTTGAAGCTTCCTGAGAATATCTTCAGCCCATTCCGAGTCTTCTATGGTACGGGCATAATTATATAAGTCCAAATAATCGTTAACCCAAGTTTGTGTCAAAGAATCCATGGCGTTATTCACTCCAGTCAGCTACTCTTTTCTATATACCGAGTATTATACCCGGAATAATACAATTTACAAGTGCTGAATATGATTTTTTCTGGTTTTTTTTCAATAGTAGTCTCATATATGCAATTCATGTGATGCATGCTTAATAATATTAATGATTTTGTGCTCTGCATCCTTGGCTTCAGGAATAGGGTAAAGCACAAAGACATGATTCATTTTGGGATATACAAAGGTATTATGGTCAATGCCCTGGTCGGTAAGCAGTTTGTCGAGCTTCATGTTGTCTGGAAATAAACCTTCATGAGTTCCGATGAAAATGGTAATCTTTCCGAGTCTTTTGAAATCTCCATAGATTGGACTAATCAGTGGATCATCCAGATCTTTATCTGCCGCCCATATTCTCCGAATCACATCATAGCCTTCCACAGCCAGCATCGGATCTCGGGTCTCATAGTCGAATATGACCGGGTTGTCCAGAACCATATCCACACATGGAGATAACAAAATGATATCTTTGGGTTGAGGAAGAAGATTCGTCTTGATGTAATGTGCGAAGCTAAGCGAAATATTTCCGCCCGCTGAATCTCCCATAATGGTAAGTTGTGCAGGACTCTTTATCGATTCAATGATTTCACGGTATAAGTTCAAGAGTCTTGGATATGTATGCTGGTAGTTGAAATGAGGCACTTTGGGATAGATGGGTGCTATAACTTTGGAATTCAACGATTGTGCGATGCGGTCCATGAACTTCCAATGAAAGGTTAGAGGCTGGTGCGTATGAGCGCCGCCATGTATATATAGAATCACTTTTTGATCAGCAGACATCTGGTCATTCAAAGTAAATACCTGCATGTCTTCAAAGGAACGTTCGTTTACTGAAGAAATTAATTTAATTTTACCCAGCTCATAAGGCTTAGTGTTCTCTACACCCATGTGCTCTAGGTGCTTCAGGGTCTTTTCCCGCGTGGATAAATTCTTCTTGCTATCTAAAGTTCCAATGTATTTTTCTAGTAAATAGCTCTTGATAGAGCGTTTTTTGTTATATATATTTACACTCATCTGTGCGCCGCCTCTCATCCATAAAGTATGTTATCCACAGTATAAAGCCTGAAGTATACTTCAAGGTCAAGGCTGTGAAAGTGATTGGTGCGCATAAAAGAGGCGAAATGAGATCAGCTAAGCATTCACCTGATTAAATATATATTCTGGAAAATAATTTAAAAATATACTATGTTATAGGTTGATAGATGAAGGGATTATTTATCTGTAAATATAGTGATGATCATATCAAACTGAAGGAGCATACATATGTTCAATCAACCGACTGCTTTACGTTCAGTGCTCAACCCTAAATATCTGGAGTTTGTATTGAGTGATCAATATGACATCGGATCGTGGGAAGAATGTTTATTTTGGCTGAGAGGGTTAAATGATACCTACCGGGTAACTACATCCACTGGTATGTTTATTCTTCGTGTCTACCGTACTGAAATTACGGAAAACGATGTACGTTACGAACTGTCCCTGTTATCTCAATTAAAGGGCATTTTAGGTTCATCTGTACATACCGATATTGGAGAGTACATCGAGAAGAAAGATCATACTGGATATACTGTGTTGGATGCCGCGGAAGGCAAGCGGGTTGCTGTGATGTTTCGGTATATTGAGGGTATCGAGAACAACCTTGAAGATGAACAGTCATGTTACGCTTTTGGTCAGTCTGCGGCTGAGCTGCATAAAGCGATGGACCAAGTGGTATTGGAGCAGCCGCGATTTGAGTTGGATACGAAGCTTCTCATTGACGAGCCTCTTGAACGAATCATCAACTACATCGGTAAAAAAAATGAAGCAGCATCATTTCTACATACGTTTGCTAGAGAGTTAAAAGAACGCATAGCTTCCGTTTCCAGACAAGGTTTGGACTTTGGATTATGCCATGGCGATATGCATGGGAACAATAACGCTTTTCAACAGGGGAATCAGTTCATCCATTACGACTTCGAGTGGGCGGCTAAAGGCTGGCGTGCCTACGATCTGGCGCAGGTGAAGGCTCGAAAGAGACAGTCTGGTGAGCAAAAAGAAGTGTTATGGAGTACGCTCATAGCGGGATATCGTTCGGTTAGAAGCTTCTCTGCCGAAGATGAACAGGCTGTTGACCTTTTTATTATTGCTCGTCGATTCTGGGTTATGGGTCTGGATGTTGCTTTTATCGAAAGTGATATGGGTGCGCTGGATTATGGTTCGGATTGGTTGGATAGTTTCGTGGAAGAGTTCCGGGATACGGGGATTGTTTAGCGGGTGATAACTAACAGCAATGATGGATTCAAATGAAGAAGGCCTTCTGGATGGTTCCAGAGGGCCCCTTTTATTTTGTAAGATGCATTTCATGACCTTTACTTAGTTCGATGAAGTCGAAGCTACGACGGCAGCCGATGTTGCAGCAGCGGCCATGGCGGCCTGTTGGGCAATGATAATGTTGGTGATGCTAGTGGAGACCGTCGTGGTCAGAACGCCATTTCGAAGATCCTCTACATATTGCACTGCCACCAGCGAGGACGAGAGCAGCAGCAATTCCTGTTTGTTAATTGACCAGGCACCGAAGCCCTTTTGTGTGCGTAACCATTCATACGTTTCCTCAACTTGTTCTACTAGCGTATCTATGTCAGCGGGCAGTAAGGAGAGGATCCCCAGAGCCGGCAGGGTGTACATTTTGTCTAATCGTATTTCACGTCTGCGGAATGCCTCATTTAACGCTATTACATGAGTGCCCGCCTCCGGATTATCATCGCCTAGGACCAGCACCTGCGTTAATGCCTGCACACTATTGCCCGGTGAGAACTCAGGTTTTAACTCAGCATAGAGCTGCTCCATACGGGTCACACCGGATTCTACGTCGAGATCGGAAAGTGACAGCATGGCAGCGAAAATATAGTCGTCCTGTCCGGTAAGAAAGCGGTGTTGGGCTTTCATGTGATCATAAAATGCTTTGGCTCGTTCGACCTTATGCTCGAATTGGTCAGGCGTCGCGTGAGCTGCAATCTGATAGGCGGCAATAACCAGAAAATCGGACGTACGAAATTTCACTTTTTTCAGCAGATCATAGATAAAGAGAGTGTCTTCCAGTTTCTTTTCCTGATCTGTTGTAAGCGAGAGCAAGGTGGCGATGCTGATCGCCGAATTTCCCCTGAAGGCCGAGAAGAGATTGGTGTTTTGCTTAATCAATTCATGACTTTGACGAATAGCTTCGCCATCAGCTTGTTTATTTTCCGCTGCATATAGTAGGGCCGCCAGACGGTGCATCATCACATTTTGCCATTTGAATGATTTCTTGATGATCTGAGTGTTGGTAACGAATAATTCGACTCGTGCAGCATGTTGCTCTTGCATAAGCAGACCTCCCGAGTGATTGGATCTTTTCTCCAGTTTACTATAAATGGGGCCTCACCGTTCACAGAAAAAAAGCACCCCAACAGAAGTTTATGGATTCCTTGGCAGGCTCCAATTTGTACTTCTAAGAGGTGCATTTTTGATTTAACTGAAAGAGTTCATGTATTTAAATCTTCATATAAGAATAGTTACTATGTGTTCGTTGTATTGTTAATTAAAAGAAATAGTATAGGATACGGAAGGGTACAACGTCGTGGACGCGGGTACGCGTTCTACCACAGTGACCAGAGTGCCAGGATTGTAGTAGGCTGAACCGCCGGTGTAATTGTTGTTGTTTACGATGGCTGTCCCCAGATCGATTGTCGTATTATTGTAGCTCCAGTAGTAGTGCAGTTGAAGTGCATTGGCTGCGGAAGCCGTAATTTTTACGCTTGTACCGGTGGTTTTGGCATTAGGGAGAATGTAGGCGTATCCTTGACCAGCAGTGAGCGTAGTGGAATAGCTGCCTCCATAACTTACGATGGCGGGATTAGCTGAAGCGGTCAGACCGAACATAAGGGATATGCCCATAAAAAATACAAATAATGTGCTGCTTAGTTTTTTCATCGATACCTCATCCTTTCAAAATGAAATGTTTTAAAGTGTAACCTCACTAAAACGAAAACCTTTTCGAAAATGGATTGAAGCATCCTCCTTTTTCAGTTTATGTTAGCGTTAACATTCCTGACGGCTATAATATATACCAAAAAAATACAGTTGTAAATAGCGGAAAAGAGTATACAAAAAATGACCGCTTTAGGCGGTCATACGGTTGAGTGGAAGATTTAATGAAATTACAATATTAACGCTAACAAATGGATGGCCCCAATAATCCCCATGGGGTAAATGAATGATCTGGAAAATGAATTCTTAAATTCATTACGAGGGTGCTTTTCGAAAAATAGGTGCAGTACCGCATGAATGATGAAAAATATATCGAGCACCCAGAACGTAACCGTCTGATATGAGCTGAAAAGCAGTGCGAGTATGACGGTGTAGAGTGGTAGGTGAACGAATGTGAAGCATTTATAGGCTTTTTCATCTTCCATATCTTTCAGTACCATAAACAATTTCCACTCAGATCGTCTAATGGCGTCCATTTCGTGCAGTAGAAATAAAGATAAATTAAACAAAAATAAGACTAGTAAAAAGTCAGGCATACCCATTCTCCCTTTCATATTCATCCTTCCCCTATCTTACTAAAGCCAATTGTATTTGGCAAAATATGACTAAAAGGTTCACGCTCCGTTCATACGTTCTTGATATGCTCTCGAAAGAAAGCCGAGGAACAGTGATCAACACAAAATATACGGAGTGGTGGAGGTTTGTTATGTCATCGTCGATAAGGAAAATGGTTTGCAAAATGATGTTACTGGTATTGTTGGGTACTACGCTAGGGGCAACTTGGTTAGGGATGAAAGCCCCCGTATCAGCAGAGGCTTACTCTTCCGGATTGAGTTCTGGTACACAAGAGAAGGGAGTCGCTGTTAACCTGGATAATAAAGAACAGCTAGCAGCATTCATTGATGGGATTATGGATGTTCAAATGGATTCTTTACAGATTCCGGGTGCAGTCATTTCGATTGTGAAGGATGGGAAGATTCTGCTCTCCAAAGGGTACGGACATTCGAACATCGAAGAAAATAAACCCGTTGATCCCGAGACCAGCCTGTTTCGGATTGCGTCGACCACAAAGCTGTTCACATGGACCGCAGTGATGCAGCTGGTTGAGGAGGGAAAGCTTGATCTGGACACTGACGTTAACACCTATCTGAAAACGGTGAAAATACCACCAACCTATGCGGAACCAATTACGTTACGTCATCTCATGACCCATACGGCAGGCTTTGAGGAAGGCGGTGTTGGATATCAGATTACCACTGATCTAGAGAAGCTCCCCGTCTCCATTGAAGAAACAATGGCAAACCATATGCCAGCACGGGTCATGCCTCCAGGCGCGATGCTGGCCTATTCCAACTATGGTGCCTCACTCGCCGGACTTATCGTCGAAGAAGTTAGTGGCATTGCTTATAATGACTATATACAGAAAAATATATTTGATCCGCTGAGCATGAAGTATGCTACGGTGGAGGAGCCTGTTCCGGCATCGTTGAAGCCCTATGCCGTACTTGGATATGCCCGAGCCAATGGCGAGTATGTAACCAAGCGCCCTACGTTTGAAGGTGGCTTCCGACCTGCAGGATCAGGCAGTGTCTCGGCGAATGATATGGCTCATTTCATGATTGCCCATTTACAGGACGGACGATATGAGGATAAGCAAATTCTCAAGCCGGAAACCGCCAGGCTTATGCATTCCCCTGCATTCCAGTTTGACGAACGTTTACCCGCCATGGACTTGGGCTTTTATGAGTTGAATATGAATGGACTGCGTGTGATCTCTCATGGAGGTGCCGACGAGCTATTTAATACAGCGCTCTATCTTGTACCAGACCAACAAGTCGGCATATTTGTTTCCTATAGTGGAGGGGATGGTGGAACGGCAGCAGGAGGATTAGTGGAAGCCTTCTTTGATCGTTACTATCCTGCCCATATGACGAATCAGCCTGCTGCAACCTCTATTGAACTAGGGGAGCCTCTGGAGAAATATGCTGGCTCATATCAATTTACACGTCGTAATCACACGAAGATCGATAAGTTTTTCAGTTTTCTGACTCAGATCAATATTGAGGTTTCGGATAACCGGCTGTCGATTGGAAGTGGTGCAGATCAGCAAGTATACACTCCGATTGGAGTGAATCTATTCCAGGAAGTCGGCGGGAAGCATCAGATGGGATTCCGTACGGATACAGAGGGCAAGGTCACGTATCTGTTTCTGGATATACTCAACCCCATGCCACTGGAGCCTACACCGTTAATCAATCAATCGAAGTTTTGGCTTCCGCTGCTCGGTATCTCGGCCGTTCTGTTCATTACTGTACTACTGGGAGCTATTTATCGCAGACGCAAAATCAAAGCGATGCCAAGGGCGCAGAAATGGGCAGTCCTGCTGTCGGTAGTTACGTCCGTGTGGTCATTGGTGACCTTGGGAGCTACACTTCTGGTGGTGAACATGGATCTGATCGATCGACTCAGTCATATTTCACTATCTCTACGTCTTTATCTGTTCATGCCTCTGATTCTTGTGGGATGGAGTGTGGCCATCGTAACGATGAACGTTCTGGCATGGAAAAACAAATATTGGACGTTACCTAAGCGTGTGTATTATACGTTCGTAACTTTAGCAGCAGTAACCTTATGTTTATTTTTCTATCATTGGAATCTGTTGGGCTGGCATTTTGGTTGAACCCTCCACCCCGGTGGAAGAGGAAAAGAAATATATTGGAGGCATGCATTTGATATGACCCAAATCCTTGTCGTGGACGACGATGTGCACATTCGTGAGCTGATTACTTTGTTTTTGCGGAATGAGGGATTTGAGATCGTGGTGGCTAAAGACGGTGCAGAAGCATTGGATATTGTTGAGAAATCGCAAATTGACCTGGTTATCCTCGATATTATGATGCCCAAATTGGATGGTTGGGAACTATGCCGGGAGATCCGGCGCATGGATCTGAACATGCCGCTCTTGATGGTTACGGTAAAAGGGGAATCGGCTCAGAAAGTGAAGGGATTCCAGCTTGGAACAGATGATTATTTGACGAAGCCCTTCGATCCACTGGAACTTGTGATGAGAGTGAAAGCATTGCTGAAACGGTATCTGATTGTCTCTTCCCAAACAATTCAATTGGGGGGCATTACACTGAACCGCCGCAGCTTTCAAGTGATTCGAGGGGAGGAGACGCTTAATCTGCCTTTAAAGGAGTTCGAATTGCTGTTCATGCTGGCTAATCAGCCTGGGCAGATATTTACCCGGGAACAGCTAATTACGAAAATCTGGGGGAGCGACTATGAAGGGGATGACCGAACGGTTGACGTTCACATTAAGCGATTAAGGGAAAAATTCGCTGGTGATGCCCACCATTTTCAGATTGAAACGGCCCGCAGTCTGGGCTACCGGTTAGTGATCACATGATCAAGACCTTATACGTTCGCATCATTTTCACATTTCTGGTTGTCATTATTTTCAGCCTGCTGTCGTCTTTCCTCATAGGGCTCTTTCTGTTCAAAAAAGAAGTAAACCATCTCGGTCAGAATGACATGATTGCAACAGGTGAGGAAATGATACGTCTCTATGAACAAACACACCCGGAGGACCGGGAGGCATTCATTAAAAGTATGGTGAAGATATCCACCTATCCCATTCATCTATATGATGTTTCCGGCAACGTAACATACTATGATCTGGACAATACGGAGACCGTTCAAATTGCACCAGAGGTGGTTCAAATGGTATTGCAGGGTCAGGTCTATCGTTCTCCGGCTGAGGTGGATCAGACCTTTATCGGTCTTCCTTTCCCATTCCAAGGGGAGCCGCAAGCCGTGTTTATGCAATATTCCCCGCAGAACGAAAATATCATTAATCGGATGGTCCTCCTGATATTATTACTCGCACTGTTTATCGGAAGCCTATGTATTTTTATTGCTGCAAGATACTTGGTGAAACCGATTCAGATATTGACGCGTGCAACCAAACAGCTGGCGAAGGGTGATTTTGACGTGGAAATCCAAACAAAACGTGTGGACGAAATGGGAGCTTTGACACACAGTTTTAATGAGATGGCGAGTGAGCTCAAACAGTTGGAACAGATGAGACAGGATTTTGTTTCCAATGTATCTCATGAGATTCAAACCCCGCTGACCTCTATTTCCGGTTTTGCCATGGCGATGAAAAATAGTAACCTGGTTGCTGAGGATGATCGTAACTATTACCTCGATATCATTATTACGGAGAGTGGACGGCTATCCAGACTTAGCAATAATCTGCTGGAGCTTGCATCTCTGGAATCCGATCATCATCCGTTCGAGGCGGCTACCTTTAATCTTGACGAGCAAATTCGGCAAATTATCGTTACCTGCGAGCCGCAGTGGTCCACCAAAAATATTCAGGTTCATCTGGAGTTGGCAGAACCGATTCAAGTTACAGCAGATCGAGATCAACTTAATCAGGTTTGGATGAATCTGCTGGGGAACAGCATCAAGTTTACTCCAGCAGGTGGGCATATTCATATACGGACGCACCAGGTAGAGAACGAAATTCTCATCACGATAACGGATACGGGCATTGGAATAGCGCCAGAGCAGCTGGATTATGTGTTTGATCGGTTTTATAAAACAGATCTGTCGCGAAACCGCAGCATCAGCGGTAACGGTCTGGGTCTTGCGATCGTCAAGAAAATCGTGATGCTCCATCACGGAACCGTCGAAATGAAAAGCCAGGAGGGTGAGGGTACGACGGTGCTGGTTCATCTGCCTATAGATTCCATTGCATGAGTGGACAGCATCAAGACTGTTAGCGAAGCTAAGGTAACCATTATCATAAGCATAATAATAATCGCTTCAAACGCGCCACGGTTGGCGTGTTTTTTTATTTTCGCTGAATATTTAGATCAAACAACAAAGCAGTCAGCTGGCTCCACCTTCGAAAAAGACAAACTCTTTTACCCACAGTTTATACATCCCGCATAGTAGATTGCTAACGTGATGAAAAGGGGTGATAAGGATGAGAACAACCGAAAGAGCATATCCTGCTGACAACCAGCCTGTACTCACGAGCCATACTCTTGGATGGGATCATCTGCAGGTGTCCCGTTGGCCGAGTCCTCAGCATGCTGCCGGGGGGCTTACCGGAACGAAGCATCAGATTGCCATACATTGTTCGGCTTACTATGAGAACTATTACACCATTCACATCCTGCCTGCTGGAGAACCCGTTCTCTGTTCCTGGGGAAAGGCCTCCCTGTATTTCCTGCAGATCGAAATCCCGCCTTCCTATCTGGAGCACATCGCACGTGAATCGGGACTGCTGAAGGAAGGGTATATTCAGTTGGAACTGAAGTATTATGTCAAGGACCCCAAGTTGCTGCAATTAGGACTCTGGTTGCTTGAAGAGCTGCAGAATGGCGGCAGACAAGGAAAGATATATAGTGATTCACTCTCCAATATGCTCATCCTGCATCTCCTGAACCATTATTCTCAGGTATGCACGAGCAGCACTCCCTCCAGAATGACGGCCAATCAGGAAATTTATCAGTCCATAGAATATATGAAAGAAAATTTGGAGGCGGAGCTCTCCATCCAGGAGCTTGCTGACAAGGCTGCCCTTAGCCTGTCCCATTATATTCGGCTGTTCAAACAGCAGACGGGGCATACACCGCATCATTATCTGATTCGCCTGCGGATTGAACATTCCAAGCTGCTGATCAGCAAGGGAGAGTACGGGCTGAAGGAAATTGCCGACCGTGCCGGTTTTTCCGATCAGGGTCACTTCACAAGAATGTTCAAGCGGATCGCTGGAACGACGCCCAAACAGTATATGAACGAGGTTTCTTCGAACCGGATCATTCTAAAATGATTGTTTTGTTCAATAAAAACCGCATTTTGTCCAACAGACGTGCTTGGCCTGAAAGCTACAATTAGTTTAAGCCGATCGGGCAGTGAATCCCGCTGGCTAAAACGGGGGTCACTGCTTCTATAATGGACGAACCATTATTGGAGCAGACCTACAATTCAGGAGGCGTTAATATCATGAAACTGAGAAAAGTGTCAGGCTGGGTCTGTGCGGGAATGTTAATTGCAGGTTCTCTTACATCAGGAGCATGGGCGGTGCCCGTATCGGCCGAAGCTGCGGAAAATGCGGTATATGCTGCACAGGCCGCCGAATCTTGGCATGAGGTGTCCAAGCAAACCTTTTGGCTAACGGATGCCTTTGAGCGCGGACAAGGCGTCACAACAGATGGAAACTCGTGGATTTTCAATTCACAGCTTGGTTTATTAAAGACGGCACTGGACGGAAAGACGGTTCAGAAACGAAATGCGGTAGCAATCCCGGCTGAGATAGCAGTGAAGGGCGGTGACCACATTGGGGACATTTCCTATTACAACGGGTTGATTTATGCTCCTATTGAAGACAGTAAGAAATACGAACATCCCTACATCGCCGTCTATAATGCCTCCACACTTCAATATACTGGAACCTCCTATGCGCTTCCGCTGAACCTTCATCCCGGTGGTGTGCCATGGGTAGCCGTAGATGCCAATCGCGGTCAGGTCTATACGGCCCAGTGGAACAATGCCCCGGTGCTGAATGTGTTTCGACTCAGTGACATGTCCCTCATCAAAACCGTACCGCTTAGTCAAACGATAGATCGTATTCAAGGCGCCGAGATGTATAATGGTGCGCTGTATGCCTCCTCCGATAATAATTCCAAGAAATCCGTCTACCGGATTGATCCGGATACCGGAGCTGTCACGCTGGCCTTTGACCGGAACCTCGGAAGTAGTAATGAAGCGCAAGGCATCACTGTACTTCCAACAGCCGAAGGTGCTGTCCTGCATATCCTTGATGTAGACTCCAACCGTGTAAGCATGAATTTCAGACATTATGCATTTTAAACAGAGCCAACAGGAACGCTCTGCACATATGAGGGGAGAAAACAAATGCTAAAGCAGGGGAAAATGGCGCTGATTGCGCTGGGGTTAACGTTAATGCTGGTCGGGTGCGGTCAGGGAGGGGGTAATGCAGCTGATACCAAGGCGGGTACAGGTACAACGGCTTCAACAGCTGATGCAAACACCACTTTGGATCAGACTCCCAAGGAGCCGGTTGAAATTTCGTTCTATTACCCGGTTAACGTAGGTGGGCCACTTACAAAGGTTATTGACGGGATGAGCGCATCTTTTATGGAAAAATTTCCGGATATTAAGGTTAAACCGGTCTATACCGGAAACTACGGAGATAATACGATCAAAATTCAGGCAGGTGTACAGGCCAAGCAGCCGCCGGATGTGGCTGTTATGATGTCGACTGAGCTGTACAGCATGATGGACACGGACGCGATTATTCCTCTGGATGATTTTATCGCCAAGGATGCGGACTATAACAAGGATGATTTCTATCCAGCCTTTGTGGAGGATACCCAAGCGGATGGACATACGTACAGTGTACCGTTCCAGCGAAGCACAATTATTTTGTATTACAACAAAGACATGTTCAAAGCTGCTGGTCTGGACCCGAACAAGCCGCCGACAAACTGGGATGAGCTGGTGGAATATGCAGGGAAGCTGAATCGTGATGGACATACAGGGCTGGAGATTCCGGGGAATGATGATTCCTACTGGATGTTCCAGATGCTTGCCCGCCAAAATGCGAGCGACCCCAAGCAGAGCATTATGGGGGACGACGGCAGGAAGGCAAATTTCAATACGCCGGAGAACGTCGAAGCTCTGCAATTCTGGCTTGACTTGTCCCATAAGTACAAAGTAATGCCGGAAGGGGTTATTGATTGGGCGGCTACGCCAACCGATTTTATTGAAGGCAAAACGGCTATGATGATGCACACCAGCGGCAACTTGACGAACGTGAAAACCAACGCCAAATTTGATTTTGGTGTAGCCTTTGCACCAGCTAATAAGCAATATGGATCGCCTACGGGCGGGGGGGATCTGTATATTTTCAAAGATACCACACCGGAGAAACAGGCAGCGGCTTGGGAATTTGCCAAGTATATGACTGCTCCGGAACAGGCTGCACTGTTCAGTTCTTCATCCGGCTATGTCGGGGTTCGCAAATCCACCTACGATACGGAAGCCATGAAGGCGTACACAGATGGATTCCCGCAGGCACTCGTGGCCCGCGACCAGTTGCAGTATGCGTTCCGGGAGTTATCCACGCATAATCACGGCAAGGTGTCCTCCGCACTGACCAACCAGATTCAATCCGCGCTGGCTGGCAAAATCGATGCGGCCGGTGCATTGAAGGCCGCACAAGAAGAAGCGGATCGTGTGCTCGCTCCTTTTAACAAATAAAGCTGCTGAATTAGAACCTTCCTCAGTTATGATCCTGGCGGGAAGCCATTACAGTGCTTCCCGCCGATATTTCTTTTCACGGAGTTGCAGGGATGTAAGGCGCAGATTGTACAAGGAGGAGAATCGGGCATGAATACCCGTTGGAACGAAAAGCTTAGGCGGAACGGGTTTGGGTGGGCACTTGTGTTACCATCCCTTCTGTTTCTTGGTATGTTCACCTATTATCCGATGCTTAAATCGGCATGGCTCAGTCTATTTGAGCAGAATTTGGCCGTTCGCACGCCCGTATTCGTAGGGATGGACAACTATAAGGCATTGCTGCATGATCCTGTTTTTGTTGAAGTGTTCCGAAATAACATCTGGTTTGCGGTTGGTACGGTTCCCGTCTCAATGGCGTTGGCCTTTGTAATGGCGTTGTTCGCAGATAAAGCGATCCGGGGCAAAGGTCTGGTCCGTATTGCTTTTTTCTACCCGAATATGATTCCAATGATCGCCGCTGCGAGCATTTGGCTGTTTCTTTATATGCCTCAGTTTGGTTTGTTTGCCCGGTTTGCTTCCTGGTTCACAGGAAGCGAGGTTAATCTGCTTGGCAATCCGGATACGGTGCTTGGCTCGCTGATTGTGATGACTGTCTGGAAGGAGGCCGGATATTTCATGATCTTTTATCTGGCTGGCCTTCAGCAAATTCCGAAAGATCTTTACGAGTCGGCTTCGGTAGACGGGATTGGCGTGTGGACGCAGCAGCTGCGGATCACCATTCCATTGACGATGCCCACAACGCTGTTTGTCACCGTCGTCGCGATTACGAATGCCTTCAAATGGGTGGATCATCTGTGGATGATGACCAAGGGAGGGCCGGATCATGCCAGTAGCCTGCTTCTATATTATATCTATGAGACGACTTTTAGTTTCAATGACCAGGGGATGGCAGCGGCAATGACCGTGGTGATGATCGTTCTGCTTCTTGTCATATCCTGCTTCCAGTTTGCGGGATGGGAACGCAAAATTCATTATCAGTAGAAGGTGAAAGGTGAAAGGGGATAGGAATCATGAAAAATGCTGCCGAGCTGTCCTTGTCCGCTACATTGCGGCCAGAAAAGGCCAAGCAGTCGCTGAACCGGAAGTTTCGATCCGCAAGGCGCCGCCGGATGGCCGGACAAGCGTTGTGGCATGCAATTATGCTGTTGTTTGCTGCCGCTTGGCTGATTCCGCTATTGTGGATGCTACGCAATGCCTTTCTTCCAAAGGATGCGTCCATTGGCGCAGGTTGGTCCTGGGATTTTACGCTGGATAATTTCAGTCGGGTCTGGCAAGGAGCACCGTTCGGACAATACATGTGGAATACTCTACTTGTAACCTCTGGAATATTTGCAGTTCAAATTGTTACATTAACCCTGGCCGCATATGCGTTTGCCCGCGTTGCTTTTGTTGGGCGCCATATTGTCTTTATGCTCTTTCTCGTCCAGATTATGGTCCCATCGGATGTACTCATTTTCTCCAACTACCAAATCATTAACGAGTTGGGACTGCTGGATACAAAGATCGGTATTATGCTGCCTTATTTTGCTTCTGCGTTTGGCGTTTTCCTGTTAAGGCAGGCCTTTAAGCAGCTTCCTTACGAACTGGATGAGGCTGCGCGTGTAGAGGGCTGCTCTTCACTAGGCATTTTGCTGCGTATTTATATGCCGCTGTCGAGGCCCGTCTATCTTTCGTTTGCGATCGTTTCCATCAGCTTTCACTGGAACGATTTTCTTTGGCCGCTTATTGTGACGAATTCCCCGGAGAATCGTCTGCTGACTGTGGGACTGGCGATGTTTGCCAAATCAACCGAAGCAGGTGCGCAGTGGACGGATGTCAGCGCAGCAACCCTGATTGTAACGGCGCCGATGCTGATTGGCTTTCTGTTGTTCCAACGGCAGTTTATCAGCAGCTTTATGCATTCAGGCATCAAAGGATAAGGGAGATGATGATAATGAGACTGATTGTAATGGGCGATTTGCACTATTCTAGCGAGCTGATAGAGGCGGATGTTCAGATGATTGAGGCCAGGGAGGCTTTCTATACCGGTTATCTGTCAGAGTTTTTGGCATTCTCCGCTGATTATCATCTGTCTATTGGTGATCTGACACATGCCGGGGAACCCTCGGAGTTCGATTTTATTATGAACAAGGTTAAAAGTGAGCTATCGCAAGGCAAATTTTTATATGCGTTGGGCAATCATGACACGCATACCTGTTCCAAGGTCGATCTTCAGGCAAGGACGGGACAGCATCGCTATCTGGCCATTGAAGAAGAGGAGGCAGTGCTGCTAGTACTTGACACTGCGCGTGAGAATCCCAACCATTGGGGCGGTATGATCGATGAAGAGCAACTGAACTGGCTGCGCGAACAGATGAACAGGTACGGACAGAAGCCGCTGCTCGTGTTCGCCCATCATCCGGTATACGCTACAACGGCCAGATCCACGGAGCCGATGATGTCTCTTGATGCAGCACTCGATATCTGGTCGATACTGAATGAACATCAGGGACCGGGCGTTTTCTTTAACGGACATAATCATGTTCAGTCTGTCTTCCAACGTAATCATTGGCATTTCGTACAATTGGCAGCCGTAACGGATATCCCTGCGGTGCTGCTCGTGAACCTACAGGAGCAGCAGTTGAGCATCAATACTATTTTGCTTAAGGGGACACCGTATCAGGAGCTGGGGAACATTTTTGTCAAAGGCATGTATGATTATGAACCGCATCCTGATGCCAAAGGCGACGGCCATTCCGCAGAACTGATTGTGTCACTATCCTCTCAGAAGAAAGGGATGACGCGATGACCCGCAGGCGGGTAAGGCTGGCTATAGTCGGAGGTAACCGTGGGGCAAGCTTTCTGAATGCCTTACATTCTCTGGCTGACCGAATTGATCTTACGGCTACTTGTGATTTGAATGAACTGGTCCTGGAGCAGTGGAAAGGGATTTTTCCGGGGATCAGGACGTATAGCGACTATTCGGAAATGCTGCAGGACGCTTCCATTGATGCCGTCTTTGTAATTAGCCCCATGCATATGCATGCTCGACATTCCATTGATGCACTGAACGCTGGCAAGCATGTGTTAAGTGAGGTGATTGCTGTGCAGTCGCTTGAGGAAGCCTGGGAATTGGTCGAGACGGTGGAGCGCACAGGTTTGAAATATATGATGTCAGAAAACTATTGCTTCTCCAGGTCCAATCTTACGGTTAATTACATGGCGCAACAAGGTTTATTCGGGGAGATTACCCATGTTGAGGGTGGCTATATTCATGATTTACGTCATCTGATTCATCATCCGGACGGCTCACTTACTTGGCGAGGACAGCTCCACCAAAATTATAACGGGGTCAATTATCCGACGCATTCGATTGGGCCTGCCGCGCAGTGGATCGGGCTGAATAAACCGGGAGGAGATCGGCTTAAAAGCATCTCGACGCAAGTCTCCAAACCGAGGGCGTTGCAGAATTATTTTAGCGAGCAGTTTGGCAAGGACCATCCTGCTGCCCGTGAAGGCTACTGGAGTCAAGGGGATTCAGCCGTCGCCGCGTTGGTGACCGAGAATGGCGTTCTGATTACGCTGCGTATCGACTGGGTCTCCGTCCGGCCGCATAATAAAACTCATTATATGCTACAGGGAACTAGGGGAGCTTACTTGTCCGCGCGTCATCCCTATGAGGAAGATCTCGTATGGCTGCAGAACCGCTCTCCGGTAAACGGAGAGGATGGCTCAGAGGTATGGGAGAAAATGTCCTGTTATCAGCCTGAATATGATCATCCCAAATGGAAGCAGTGGGGTCACTTAGCGGCGGGCACGAAGCATGGTGGGGGCGATTTTCTGGTGCTGGAGGAATTCATCTCGGCGATTCAGGAAAACCGCAGCCCGCTGGTTGATGTGTATGATGCCGTGACCTGGAGCGCGGTCTTTTTCCTCTCGATGCAATCCGTGAAGCAGGGCGGGAACACGGTTTCCTTTCCGAACTTTAGAGTAAAGGCAGGCTTTACAGGATGAGGGATGAACGCTCCAAGCTGGTCATGAAAAAGGATACTTTGGCAGATCTGCCGCAGCTGGACATACCGGAAGGCTACAGCTTGAGATCGTTTCAATCCGGTGATGTAACGGAATGGGAGCATGTGATCCGAATTTCTTTTGCCAGGGAGATTGCCTTCGGTGACAAGATCGGATTTCAGCCGCCGTTTTTGCCTGAGAAGATTCTGTTTCTCTGTTATCAGGGGCTTGCCGTTGCCACTGCTGTAGCATGGGAGAAAGAGGACAGGGATATCGACTGTGGATATCTGCATATGGTGGGTGCTCTGCCGGGGCACTCCGGGAAAGGGCTTGGATATACCATTGCACTGGCGGCCTTGCACCGAATGAGAGATGAGGGGAAGCAAGCGGCCCTGCTTGAGACGGATGACTTCAGGCTTCCTGCAATTGCAATCTATCTCCGATTGGGATTTGTTCCATTATTCATGGAGGATGGGCACAGTGGCCGTTGGGAAAAGGTATTCAACGAACTGATGAGTTAACTTGGCATTCAGAAAGGTTTTTGTCATTTACCTATTGCCCTCGGAGTTATTAGGCGGTAGTGTTATTCGCTCAAGCCTTATGCCGGCTAAACCGTTTCACCGTATATCCACTGGTGCTTCGCGGCTGGTGGATTTTTTGTATAGCAGTTACCTGTTGCGAAAACGCTGACCCGCCAAAGACGTGTAACATGATTTTGTGCACTGAATCCGCTTCCTTACATTCCTTGTTGTATTTCTGTGGCACATCTCGTAAAATTTGGTGGAGTAATTCTGCATTGCGTTAATGTGAATATAACAATTTAATCTGACAACAAGAAGCTGTACACAAGAAAAGGGGAGAATCGTTTGGAATCAAAGCAACTATCTAGAGGGCTAAAGCCCCGCCATGTAGAGCTGATTGCACTCGGAGGTACAATCGGGGTCGGATTGTTCATGGGATCGGCAAGTACGATCAAATGGGCAGGTCCTTCGGTGCTGCTGGCCTATTTGCTGGCCGGGATCATTATCTTTTTTGTCATGCGTATTATGGGGGAAATGTTGATTCAGGAGCCTGTCACCGGTTCATTTGCCACATTTGCTCATAAGTATATCAGTCCACTCGCCGGGTTCCTGACTGCCTGGAGTTACTGGTTCCTCTGGGTAACGGTTGGTATGGCAGAAGTCACCGCGATTGGGATTTATGTAGGCTACTGGTTCCCGGATATTCCACAATGGCTGCCTGCTTTGGCTGGGGTGCTTATTATTGCAGCAGCGAATCTGGCAGCGGTAAAGTACTATGGTGAATTCGAATTCTGGTTTGCACTGATCAAGGTGACGGCGATTGTCTTCATGATCGTGATCGGAACCGGACTGATCTTCTTCGGCTGGGGGAATGGAGGACAGCCCATTGGGCTATCGAATCTGGTGAGCCATGGCGGATTTTTCCCAGGAGGGATCAAAGGTTTCCTCTTTGCCCTGTGTATCGTAACGGCTGCTTACCAGGGTGTCGAAATGGTAGGGATTACGGCAGGTGAAGCAGAAAATCCGAAGATCACGCTGCGTAAAGCGATCAAAAACATCGTGTGGCGTATTCTCATTTTTTACGTTGGGGCCATTTTTGTCATCGTGACATTGTATCCTTGGAATGAAGTGGGAGAGACGGGAAGTCCGTTTGTACTGACGTTTGCCAAAGTCGGGATTGTCGCTGCTGCGGGAATTATCAACTTTGTCGTGCTTACCGCCGCGATGTCGGGATGTAACAGTGGGATCTATAGTGCAGGACGTATGCTTTACACGCTTGCGGAGAATGGACAGGCACCGGCCTTTTTCAAAAAGCTGTCCAAAGGCGGGGTTCCCCGCAACAGTATTATCATTACGATTTCCTTGCTGCTGGTGGGTGTGGTACTCAACTATCTGATGCCGGACTCCAAACTGTTCCTGTACATCTACAGCGCAAGTGTTCTTCCGGGGATGGTTCCGTGGTTCGCGCTGGCTTTCAGTCAGTTCCGATTCAGAAAGCGTTGGGGCAATGAGATGGGAGATCACAATTTTAAATCCAAATGGTTCCCAATCAGCAACTATATCATCATCGTATATCTGACGCTCGTCATTATCGGTATGGCATTTAACCCTGATACGCGGTTACCCCTCATTGTTGGGGCTACATTTATGGCGATCGTTGTGATCGGATATTTCGTATTTGGCATAGGGAAAAGACAGCATGTAGATGAAGGCGAAGATCACTAGCCTCATATTATAAAATGTTGATGTTAATATCGTAATATCATACGTGCATTCCTTGAATACATGGGAGAACCTTCGGGAGATCCAGTGTCATACAGGGAGTGCATTTTTTTGTTTTCAGAATTCATGCTTGAATCTCCTGTAACTGGAGGTTTTATGATTGAAAATAGAAGAGCTGCTGCACGATATATTTCAAGATCCATTGTGGCAGAGAAGGGGGCAAGGAATAATGAGAACTCTAGAATGGATTTATCTTATGTTCAATGTAGTAATGCTGGTGTGGTTGATTGGGGGTCGGAACAAACCTCGGAAAATGATTTGGGGAGGATTGGTCATATCGGTTGTATTATTGCTGGTTCATGGGATGATTGAGGGATTGCGTTGGCCCATGATTCCGGCGTATCTGCTCACACTGGTTCCACTGATTGTGTTAATCGCTAAGAGGTTAAAATCAGCCGTTGTGCGGAAATTCGGACGTGTTCAAATCATCGGAACATCGCTGTTGGTATTAGTATACACTGCCGTGACGATGGGGCTGCCACTTCTGTTCCCGGTATTTTTATTTGATAAACCAACAGGACCTTACGGAATCGGTACGGTATCCTACGATTGGACGGATGAGAGCCGGGAGGAATTGCTGACGAGTACTGCCGGAGACAAACGGGAACTGATGGTGCAGATCTGGTATCCAACGGATAAAGACACCAAGGGAACAACGGCTCCTTATGTGAATGATCCGAAAGTGTATGCAACAGCCTTTAATGATGTGCTGAAGCTGCCAAAGCTTTTATTTTCAAGCCTAAGTCAAGTCAAAACCCATGCCATTCAGGAGGCATCATTGTCTGATGCGGAAGCCAAGTATCCAGTTATCCTTTTCTCTCATGGCCTGCATGGTTATGAAAACCAAAATACGTTCCAGGTGGAGCAATTGGTCAGCCAAGGTTATATTGTTGTGGGTATTAATCATACGTACAGCAGTCTAGTCTCGGTGTTCCCGGACGGGCGTGTGGCGCAATTTGAATCGGAGGGCAAGGAAGGCTTCGATCAACTGCAGTTCAGTTATATGGACAAGCTCAACGAGACATGGGTGAAGGATGCGCAATTTGTGCTGGATCAAGTGGAGAAACTGGCTGCTAATGACGCAAACGGGCGTTTTAACGGTCATCTGGATCTGGACAACATCGGCATGTTTGGACATTCATTTGGCGGGGCGACAACCGTACAGATGCTGATGGATGATCCTCGTGTCAAAGCAGGTATGAACATGGATGGCGTATTGTTTGGAGAGAAGCGCATTCCTGCTGAAGGTGTAGGCAAACCGTTTCTCATGATGAGCGCGGACACAACCGTTGCAGGTACAAGTGTCATGAGTGACGACGAGATTGCAGCTATGGGCACCACTCGTCCGGAAGCCGAGAAATACTACGAAGAAGTGTATGCGCGTTATGAACCTGTGACTGCGGGAGGAAACTACTGGATGGAGCTGAGTAATACCAAACATCTAAGCTTCTCGGACCTCTATCTGATATCTCCCATTCTGGAATGGTCACAGGGTGTAGATGCAAGAGGAGCTCACCAAATCGTAAATGATACAACAATCGACTTCTTTAACCACTATCTGAAAGGGCAACCGCTCCAGTTGGACAGTGAAGTGGGAGAACACGCATCCTATTCATTGAAAAAAGGGTGAATGTAACAATGGAAGAGGACTGGAATTCAGTCTTCTTCCATTTGTTTTAACCGCAGTCGCATGCCTTCTTGCAACAGATTAATGCCGTCTACGATCTGGCTCCATTCAGGATTCACGATCTTGCAGAGCTTGTTAAAACGAAGGATGCGCTCTGTTACGGAGTCGAGCATATATCGAGCTTGTTTGCGAAAAAATGCTTCCGGATCTCCAGCATGTTCAATACTGGCGTACATCATCACAAAATCCCATACCATGCTTTGCACTGCGGGGCTATCTAACGGCCAACGTTTGTCCAGAGCTTCGGTGGCACGAATGCGGATGGTCTCCATTTTTTTCACCCAGGCGTCTGCTTCAATCTGTGGATGATTCGCCATGGTGAAGAAGGGAAGTTCGAGGCGGGCCAGATCGGCTATATAGGCCGGATCGTTAATGATATCCTGGATTTCCTTCCATGCCAGTGTTTGCTGGGCAGATAGCTTTGTATCTTTCATCATGTATTTATCGAAAAAATGCAGAAACGAAACTCTCCATTCGTGCGGGATTTCGTCCAGCAGGTGAGATTCTTCCATTTTGGCGGAGATGAATTTTTTCCTTTTTTGAGCATTGACGGTCAGCGAATCCACCAGGCTTGACACATAGGTAAGAGACTGTCCGGAATGAAGCGTATCTTCCACTTCATGCTGTTTGGCTTGTTGCAGAATGGAGAGCATGGAATTCATGGTCCCGATCTGAGTTTCCAAGGCTTCAATCTGTAAATCCAGCGCCTGTGACACGCCAAGTTCACCGGACATCAGCTTGCGAATATCCGATATGCCAAAATTCAAATAGCGTAGCGTTGTGATAAGTTCCAGCCGCCACACGTCTTGCGGTGTATAGAGACGGTGACCACCTTCCGTATGAAAAGAGGGCCGGAGCAACTCGATTTCATCGTAATAACGAATCGTTTTGACGGTTGACCCGATCATTTTGGCTGCTTCACCGATTGAATATGTATCTTTGCTTTGGTTCAATGAAATCACCTCAGGATCTATTATACAACCTCCAGTTACAGGAGATTCAAAGTTGGAAGGTTTGCCATGGAAATGTTCAGAGCCAGTTTAAATTTTACCCATCTCGGTTACAAAGGAAAGAGTGCAACGTTTATGAAAACAACATAATAAATAAAATAAATCCGAGGAGGAATTGTACATGGCTAATCAAGACCAGCACACCATGCAAGATCCGACGACACAATATCCGAAGGCAACATCAGATTGGAAGCAGCAGCAGGAGGAGCCCGGGCTTCAGCGGGAAATGACCCCTGTACCTGATGCAGGTGAGAAAAGCTATAAAGGCAGCGGGCGTCTGACTGGGCGTAAAGCTGTTGTAACCGGAGCCGACAGCGGTATTGGTCGGGCAGCAGCCATTGCTTTTGCTCGTGAAGGCGCGGATGTCGTTCTGGCTTACCTTCCTGAGGAAGAAGCCGATGCGAAGGAAGTGGTCAAGCTGATCGAGGAAGCAGGCCGCAAGGCTGTTGCGATTCCAGGCGACCTCAAGGATGAGAAATACTGCGAAGAACTCATTGAATCTGCTGTAAAAGAGCTCGGTGGGATCGATATCCTCGCCAACGTGGCAGGTAAACAGCAGTTTGTTGAGCAGATCGCCGATCTGACCACGGAACAATTTGATGCGACATTCAAAACCAATGTCTATTCGATGTTCTGGCTCTGCAAAGCAGCTGTGAAACACATGAAACCAGGCAGCTCCATCATTAACACGTCTTCTATTCAGGCATATAAGCCATCGCCAATCTTGCTGGATTATGCGACAACAAAGGCAGCAATCAATACATTCAGCAAAGCGCTGGCCCAGCAAGTCGGCAGCAAAGGCATCCGTGTGAACGTCGTCGCACCAGGTCCGGTATGGACACCGCTTCAGGTGGTTGGTGGACAGCCCGTAGAGAAGCTTGCTGATTTCGGTTCCAATACTCCGCTTGGTCGTGCAGGGCAGCCTGCGGAAATGGCGCCAGCGTTTGTGTTCCTTGCGAGCCAGGAATCGAGCTATGTGAGCGGTGAGACACTGAACGCCAATGGAGGTACAGTTAGTCCGTAATTTTGGATATAAAAAGCCTATGAGTCATAGGTCAGTGATCATAGGCAAGTGAAGCAAAGAACTCCATTCCCGATAAAGGTGAATGGAGTTCTTTGTTGTTATGGAATTTTTCCTGATTATTGCATTACTTCTGATCCGGGTTAGGCTCCAAAATGGCGTAGCTGCCGAGCGTGGCCAATTGCGCCGTATTCAGCAGGGCTTCATCTACCGCAGCGAGGGCTTCACCGGCAGCTGTCATCAGCTCATCAGAGTCCACAGGTGAGGCAAAACGGAGAATCACCCGATTTTCTCCATTTTTCAGTTCACTCTCAGCCTTCGTTTTGTATTCACTAATCGAAGCGACTTCGAGATCGTTCTGTATATAATAATCGTTCGCATCACTTTCGCCATTAAACAGGGCGAGTTCGGAATCAAGCCAGTAATCCTTATCGGCTATCGTTTTCTGACTTGCAGCCGTCTCATCATTTGCATTGTACAGGAAGTAAGGAATACCGGAATTGGTCAGATTGTTGGTGGCATCCACATGGAACCATTCATTCCCGATTTTGACCTTATTCCATGCATGAGGAACACCGCTAGATGCTCCCGTTACGACGATGCTTTCCAGTCCAGACAGATCGGAGAGCAGTTTGTAGACGGAAGCATAGCTGGCACATACGCCAACGCCTTTGACAAGGATACCGTAAGTGGTAAACGAATCATTGAACTGTGCATCGACATTTTTAAAGTTGTTCTGTTCCGCATTTTCCAATGCTGCATCATCATACTTCGCGTTATCGTTCAGATAATCGTAGATGGCTTTGCGTTTCTCATCATCCTTCATGCCATCCTTGATGATGGAAGCAACAACTTCGTTTGCTTTGGCAATAATCTCGCTCTGCTTCTTCTGGATGACATCTGCCGATTCATTGTAATGGATCGAAAGGGTAAGTGTACCGTAGTTGTATTCAAAACCTTCCACACCCAGAATCAATGGATTCTGGTACATCACTTTTAGGACAACATCGGAGAGTGTTGTGAAATTTTGGGCCTCTGGAAAAGCTTTTAATGAGATCTTGTCTTGGGCAGCAACCATGTTTTTAGCCAAAACTTCTTCCAATGCAGAATCTGCATTGATCATTGCATCGCCTGTAGCCGGCTCAGGAACCGTTTCCTGATTTCCTTGCTCCACATTCTGCTGTGTATTGGATTTCTGCTCATCTACCAGGTTGTCCTCTTCAGTTTCAGAAGCTGAATCAGGTGATTCACTCGAAATTTCATCAGAAACTTTATCGGAAGACTTATCGGAAGTATCATCGGAAGCCTCGTTGGATGCAGAATCAGTTTTATCTTCTGACGTTCCAGTATTGGTAGTGGACTCCGTAGATGGAGTTTCTTCCACCGTCGGTTCTGTGTCTGCTTCTGTTTCCGTTGCCGGCTCATTCGCAGGTGCATCATGATTGTTGATGATCGTTGGCACATCAGGTGCAGGGACGAATGGTGTGTCATTTTTCGGTTCTACCAGTCCGTTACTGGACTCGGCAACCGTTTGATGATTCAATTTGTCCAGATCTTCTTGAGTGATATTCTCTACGCGTACGTAACTTTTCAGAGTTGTTCCTTTGATGTGAAACGGAATATTCGTTTCGTTGAACTCCGAGATTTCTACCCCAGTGGTGTCATAAACAATCGTTCCTTGGGAAAACGAACCATCGATGTACTCAATACTTGTTGTTTTAGGCAATTCATTCATGTTCTTCAATTTCTTCATATACAGTTGTTCTTTTAAAGCCATCGGCAACTGATTAGAGAGGGGGGCAGTGGCAACACCGTTGCTGAAATTGGATTCCTTATCTCCGCTGACCGCGGTGACGTAATATTCACCCTTCATACCATGGTTCTGATAGGAAGTCATCTGCTCATTAATGGTGCCGAGACCGCCTTTTCCATCTTCCATAAAGTCATTAAAGGATGTTTCCGTTGTTGTGGTTAAAACCAATGGATTGCTTCCATTGAAGGCTTTCTCCGCTCCTTGCAAGGGTACGTTATTTGTTTCAAAAATAACCGTTCGATCTGCACGATTATAAATTTTATATTCGGTTGCACCTTCGACCTTGTCCCAAGTCAGTTTAAAGCGCTTATCCTTGTCGATTTCATATTTGAGATTGGGAACAGGCAGTTCGGATTTCACTGTGAAAGGAATGATCATTGGTTGATCCAGTAGCGTGAGCTTCTCGGTATCCAGATCATAATTAATACGAATGTAATAAATGGGGGCACCGCCCCAAGTGCTTTGCTCCTGTGTCCGTAACTTATCTGAGGTTAAAACACCCCATCCAAGAGGCTTAATGGAGACACTATTGTCATTGATTTCTGGTATGGCGTAAACTTTGCTGGATTCAAGGGCCTTAATATCGGTATGTACACTAATAATGTCACTAGCTGACAAGCTACTTTTTCTTAAATCTGCTTTAAACTTAAACTTAAATTCTTCATCTTGAGCTACGTTATACATCGGCATAATCGCTTTATTCGATTCAGAGCCGTACTTCTGCTTCAAACTTAATACGCTAGAGCCTTCTAATATTTCTGTGGGGTTATTCTCGGACGGGCTACTCTCCTTGTCATTGCTCTGGCATCCAGCCAATAACAGGGTGAGCGTAAACATAATCAAAAATAAACGTTTCATGGTACACCACTTTCTCGTTTTTCTAAGTTGTTGCAAAGGCTAATTTCTAAAATAATTTCTAAACATCGAACATTATCATTTCTGGTTAAAACTCATTTTCGAACCTCTTATCAGCAAAACCTCCTATTAATTCCCTAATGTCTTTTGCTAGTCTATGGTCATATAGACTTATTGTCAAGATATGTAATGGTATATTATGACTATATACAATAGAGTGAGAATCCTGTATAAGAGCAAGTTAAATTGATCTTTGCGAGAGAGTGAGAATTGTCGAGACTTCTGGTACAATGCATGATAAAACGAAAAATGGAGTGGATCGGATGACGCCAGAACAGATTGTCAGAACTTTTTTTGAAGAAGTGCGCTCGGGTCGCAATCTTGATTATGCCAATACACTGATGGCCGAGCAGGTACTGGCTCACCAGGTGATCTCGGAAGAGGAAGTGACAGTCACAAGAACACCTTCCGTCTATGTGGATCATGTGAGGGAAATGATTGAGGCGTACGGAGATTTTTCGCTGCAGATTCAGGAGTTGCTTGCACAGGGAGATAAAGTATATGTACGCTGGAGACAAGCGGGTACTCATGTTGGAGAAGTGGATGGATATGCACCGACCAACCTGCCCGTGATTGAAATGGCGAGTGCGGTATATCGAGTGGAGAATGAGAGAATTGCAGAATACTGGATTCAGATCGACAGGCTGGGGATCGAAAAACAATTGGAGCGCAATCAGAGCTGATAACCAGCTCTTTTTTGTTGTTTAAATTGCTCGAAGCCAAAATCTGATCTAGATCAGATTTTGGCTTTCTTGACCCTATACCAGTATGTATAGATTTCCGAGAATCCAAGTTTGGCATACAGTTTTAATGCGGGAGCATTATTAGCAACTACTTGCAGGTAACTGGAGGTAGCGCCATTCTCTTTTCCCCAATGCAATAGATGAAGGATCATTTGTTCAGCCAATCCCCGATTCCGAAAGTTAGCGTCCGTAATGATGTCATACAGTCCAATATAGCCTCGTTCCACCACACCGAATCCACAAGCAACGACTTGTCTGTCGATGAACAGCGAGATGAAACCTGTGCGCGTACGGATGTTGGTCAACATTTGTTCCATCGTTCCCCGATGCAGATCACATACCTGATTCAGTCTGCAAAAGTGATCCAGCCACTCTCCGGATAACTGTTCGTCCATTTTCACAGCAGAGTGCTCAGGTTCCTTAATGGTTTCCAAGCTCCGGGTCTGGACCCGGCTCAGATCCACTACATCATACCCCTTTTCATGCAAAAGCTGGTCGAGATGATCCGGCTGGATAAACGGCGTAATCTTGAATATGGTACTTAACTGATTGGAAGCGTAAATTTGCTCGCATTGCTCGATCTTTTCATGCACATCCATGGTCGAGTAGTGAAGAGGTTGAATGGAGTTAGCGCGCTTCGTATACCCCTGTGCAAAATGCAGTACCCATCCGTCAAAAAGCAAGGTGGATAAGGGCTGCCAATGGTTGAGTGATAGTTCCTCAATCGTTTTGTATTCCGAATTCGATGTAGGGATCATATCTATCCTCCTATCTCATAATTTTATAATAATACATATTAATGAATAAAAATTCAATATAAGATATGTAATGGCGCTGAACATTATGCATAGAGTCACAGAATGGGTTACAATTTGAATGAATAAATCCAAGTTTTGAAATTGAAATATCGAAAGAAGTGGAGCAAGTTATGCTAACTATTGAAATAAACAATCACATCATTAACTGTCATATCGAATATGGGAAACGGAAGAAAGCTTCCATTACGATGGATTTACCCTATATGGTCACAATTAAGGCTCCCAATGGTACCAGCGAAGACATGATCCGGCAACTTGTTGCGCAGCATGGGGAAGTAATTTTGACGAAATCTGCTCTGATGCAGCAGGCGTTGGACGGTCCGCAAGAGAAAGAATATGAAGAGGAAGGCAAAGGGAAGTTTCTGCTCTTTGGTAAAGAACATGCACTGCATGAGTTAATTGACGTAGAGGGATGTTCGGAAGAGGATTTGCGTGCGAATCTGAAGAAGTTTTATTTTGCCGAGTGTAAAAGAATGATCGGTGAGCGCATCGGCCGTTACCAGCAGGAGTTGAAGGTGAAGCCGAAGTCTGTGGATATCGTGGAATCGGCAACCAAGTGGGGAAGCTGCAGTTGGGATAAAAAGCTGACGTTTAACTACCGCTTGGCGATGGCTCCACTAGAGGTGATTGATTACGTGATCATTCATGAGTTATGCCATATCCATCATATGAATCATGATCGTTCGTTCTGGCGCCGTGTGGGCAGTATTATGCCCGACTACAAAGCCAAGGAGGATTATTTGATGCGAAATGGCCGAGCCATGACGTTGTAAAAATATGCGTACCACGAATGGACGTGGTGGAAGGAGTTCAAGATGTCAGAGAGTACCTCTTTTGATGTGCTGGTAGATGAATATATCTCGCAATTTCCTTCAGATGTACAGATCAAATTACAATCATTAAGACAGATTATTCGCGATTCCGCTCCCAATGCCGTGGAGAAGATCAGTTACAAGATGCCAACGTATGCAGAGCACGGGAACTTGGTTCATTTTGCAGCGTACTCCAAGCATATCGGATTTTACCCGGGTGCCAGTGGGATTGAAGCGTTTAAGGAAGAACTCTCACGGTATAAAGGAGCCAAAGGGTCAGTTCAGTTTCCACTGGATCAACCATTGCCAGAAGAATTGATCCGCCGGATCGTGGAATTTCGGGTGCAAGCAAATGTGGAAAAGGCTCGGGAAAAGAAGCGAAAGAAGTAGTGGGTGGTACCGTAAATATATGCGCGAGTATAAGAAGTTGTATGAGGATTAACACTGTTTATATGTGACTTCACAGATTTGAGAATGGTATAATTAGAGCAGATTAGACGTAAAATGCAAAGAGAGCCGTGCTGGTAACACGACTCCTCTGAGCAATAGCCGCTTTTAAGGGCGGTGGGCTTCGCTTAGAAAGATGATCATAAATAGACCGCATCCTTTTGCGAGGGGGGCGGTCTATTTGCGTTTATTGGACAGAATGGCAACGATGAGCGTACCGAAGGTAAGCATCAGCATGATTGCTTCAAACACTGTCACAGGGCATCCCTCCCTTCATGGCGAGGTAGCCGACCGACCCTTTAAGCCTATTCTATTGCTTTGTTGATTATAGCTTCTTTTGTAAGAAGCTATGGCGTCAGAATCTTTGTATATGTAACTCGCTCATTAGTTGCAGGGCATCCCGAAACCCTTGTAAATAAATCTCTCTTTCCAGAAGTGTTTGCATAGAAAGTTGAGTATCTTCATATAAAAAAATGGTCTGATTCAGATGTTCAGGTATAGCTTGACGGATGGTATGAAAATAATGATCAGATTCTTCAGATAGTTGGGTATAATCAGGCTGCGTGTGAGACAAATTGTTGTATAATAACTCTAAGCGCGTTCGGATTAACGGTTCTGCCAAAGATTCCAGAGATTCTATCATGCATTCTCCTACTTTCTATGAATTGAACTATAGAGAATTAATAACTCATAGAGTTATGATAACTTAATTAGTTATTAACGTCAAGAGTTACTATATTTTATGTTAAGGGATGTTTTCATATGATCAAATTCACTCTCGAACAAGTTCTAAAGGATAAGGGTATGTCTATGTATGCTTTGGCTAAAAAAACAGGAGTTCGTCCGAATACCATTGGACAATGGGTAACGGATAGCGGTTTTGAAGTCAAATCGATTACAATCGAAACCCTTGAGAAAATTTGTGTAGCACTGGAATGTCAGCCAGGCGACTTAATTAAGTATATTGACGAGAAGTGATGTTTAACAGGCAATATTAGGATGAGGTGCACTTTTACAATCATGGGGTTATACCTGTTTGTTTGGAGGAGGACACGTATGATTAAGATTCATTTATCTCGCATTATGGGAGAGAAAAGAATTAACATTGCCGATTTATCCAGACTAACCGGACTACATAGAAATGGAATTGCCAAATTTATATAATGAGGAAACAGATGGCGTGAAGTTCGATACGCTGAATCGAATATGCGAAGCTTTGAATTGTGAGATCCAGGAGATTATTGAGTTTATTAAGGATGAGAAGTGATCTTCAACGATTAGCTTAAAGCCCACACACTCTTTTAAAAAAATAGAAATACGGACCGTTACCTTATCCAAGGGACGGTCTTTTTTGTGCTGTAAATCATCCCCCAATGAGCATTCTTAAGCACGAATCTGAATTCAGCCTTTTTTCAGGTAGAGGCATTATACTATTCCCGAATCCTGTACTGGAAAAGGAGTTTTGGCATGTCTAAGGTGATCCATAAGTCGCTTTATCTCATTCTGCTTGTTTTTGTCGGCGTGTTTATCGTGTCGTCCCTGTTTGTCCGGGCGCAGTACAACTACACCTTGTATGGGGATAATCCGATTCTGGGCACGCAGCAGTGGAGTATTTTTATCCCGGTGATTGCTTTACTTCTGGTTTCGGGTATCGGATTATACCGCCTTTGCCTGAAGCTGAACAAATACAGTCCAAAGGTTGTCATTCCGGTGGTACTGCTATGTTCACTGGCAATTCAAATCATCATTATCTTCGTGTTTCCACGAGTGCCTACGGATGATTCACAGACCGTGCTTTCACTCGCGATGAACATGCTCTACGATCAGGATTATTCTTCGTTCGAAACGGGCGGATATCTGCACATGTTCCCGTTCAACTTTTCTACCGTCTTGTATCTAAAGACATTGCTGTACCTGTTCCCGGATAATTATCTGGTGATCAAGCTGTTCAATATTTTGTTTGCAACGGTAACGACATTAATGATTTATCTCATTTATAAACAGTTAAATCATAAGTCCGCGGAACGTGATTACGGGGTTCTGATCTTTGCAGCCACGTATCTACCATCCCTGTTTCTGAACAACCTGATCTATAACGATGTAATTGCTACGGCATTTCTGACGTCTTGTTTATACTTTTTGATTCGGTTTATACGTGAAAAGTCTTGGCAGACGATTGTCATTGCCGCCATTCTGCTCGCGATTGGCAACTACTTCCGAAGCATTGGTGTGATAGTGCTGATTGCTGCTATATTAACTATCCTACTAAATATGCGAAGTATTGGATTCAAGAAAGTGATTGCCTCCATATTCGTGCTGGCTATTTTGTTCAACGTCCCAGGGTGGACTCAGAATGCGGTCTTGAAATCTTCAGGTGCTGTAAGTGAACCTGTTGGGGAAAATTCGGCACCAGTCTATATGTGGTTGAACATGGGTATTAATCTGGAACGATTTGGCTTCTGGGACAACATGGAGAGCTACCAGATCTATCAAAGAGAATCCAATTATAATAAAGCTGAAAGTACAGAACTGTACAAGCAGGAGATTGAACGCAAGCTGTCGGAAGCCAGCTTAAGTGACTTGGCGCAGATGTATTACAAAAAGATCATTTGGACCTGGACCGAAGGTACCTACCAAATGGATCGATATGGCATCGGCAACGAAAGCTCCTCGGGTATGGGAGGAGGAAGAGGTGGCGGAATTGCCGGCTCCTACAGTTACACCAATGCGTTAACAGACTTATTCAAGGGAGATTCCGTCTACCGGACGGGGGTGCTTTGGATCGTTTATGTGATGAATTTCATGATGTACTGTTTTATTTTCATTCGCTTGGTCGGTGGGATTCGTGGAAAGCGGTATGACGAAGTCTCTTTGATTCTGGTTATTCTCGGATTTATCGGGTTCTACATTCTGTGGGAGATTAAATCGAGGTATATCTACCCCGTATACCCGCTGCTGGTTGTATTGTCGTACATGGGATTTAAAGATGTGTATAACTTCATGTTTCATAGAAAACTTGGCTGGGAACGTTCTTCCCTGAGAAAAGGGTGATCCATATGCGAAAAAATGGTTATCTCACATCGGCTATACTCTTGCTGCTGACCTGCTCAGTTTTGCTCTCTGCTTGTGATGTTATTACCGCCCAGAACATTACGAATACCGGTTCTGCACAAGGTATGAACGGTGGCGGAATGATGAATGGCGGTGGCCCGGGCATGAATGGAGGAACACAGAGGGGTGGAGGGCAAGGGATGATGAATGCCGATCTTACAGGCAGAGTGATCTCTGCCACAGGGAGTACCGTCACGATCTCGTTGCTTGAGGTGCAGGACAACTCATCCACAGGCTCGACTAATGGAAATGGAAGACAACCAGGCGCCTCCAGAGGCGGAAGCATGGATATGAAAGATACGGGTATTGAAATGAAATTGGACATCAGTGAGGATGTGGATATCACGGAAGGCATGGGCATGGGTGCCCCAGGCAACAACCAAAATGCTAATTCATCCATTCAGGTGTCTGATCTGAAAGAGGGAGATGTCGTTATGGTTTGGTATAAGGAGAACACCGAGACCGTAGAGCGAATGGTTGTTACACAGTCTTGATATTCGTTGCCTATGATCACTTGATGGAGTATTATGGAAATAACTTGATTTTCAGAAGGAGTGAGCGTCATGAAACGACGGGCTAAGATGATGCAAAGCGTTACTACAACAATTAAGGTGATTACGAACTGAATAGATCCGGCAGAGCAACGAACACATGGCGAAGCATTCGGAGTCTGCTAATGTGACGATCTGAAATCTGCCGACATATAGGGATATAACTGCTCAGTTTTCCTGGTATGCACGAGGTTTGTTTGCTTATGCAAGTAAACCCCGTGTATCCAGAATTTTTAAAGCCGCAGGCATAGCCTGCGGCTTTTTGCGCGCAAAAATAGGATTCGGAACTCTAAAAGCGTTCTATATTAAATGACCACTAAGGAGATATGCTCATGTTAAAACTTAAATATTTATTCCATAATAACGATCTCGCCGAGATGATTTTGAAAAACTGGGGTTATGATCCGGAGTCACTGGACATGTTCCAGTATTATCGTATATCCTCCAATGCCGTGTATCCGTTCAGGGATCAGGGAGAGGTTTACTTGCTTCGTTTTGCCCCTGTAGATGAGAAAAATCAAACCAATCTTGCAGCGGAGTTGGAGTTCCTGTCCTATCTTAAACTAAATCAATATGGCGCCATGGAAGCAGTACCTTCCCATGCAGGAAAAGAGCTGGTAGTGGCTCATACGCCTTGGGGAATGTATTATGCCTCTGTATTCAAACGAGTTCCTGGTAACCAGATGGGGAGTATCGATATAAATGACCAGATCGTGCACAGCTTGGGTGAGGCATTGGGTAAGCTGCATCGTTTATCTTGTGAATACACACCCAAACAGGCAAAACGCTGGACATATATCGATGTACTGGATTGGATGAAGGACGTTCTGGGGGAGTTCCCTGGCGAGAATGCGGCGCTCAATGAGGTAGAAGTTCTCCGGAATTATTTTGCAAATTGGCCCGTTACACAGCAGAACTTCGGGTTAATTCATTATGATTTTGAACTGGATAATGTCTTCTATGACGAGGAGAGTCATTCCTGTTACGCCATTGACTTCGATGACGCCATGTACCACTGGTACGCAATGGATGTGGAGCAGAGTCTGGATAGTTTACGGGATGAAATTCAGCCGGATGAATGGGAACAGAAGAAGCAAATATTCTTGCAAGGGTATTGGAAAGAAGCAGGAGACGCCTATGATATGGAGTCGATGTTCCCAGCATGTCGTCGCTTTGCCAATCTGTACGGTTATGTACGTGTGCTTCGATCTGGGGCAGAACAATGGGCGCATGAGCCGGAATGGATGAGTGGATTAAGAGCAAGGCTGGATAAATCGATGGCAGTAAAAGCAAAACAGTTTGGTCAGCAGCAGCCCCTCCAACTACCGACCAATTGATTCTCATTACTTTTCCAGCAAAGATGATTAAGGTTAAATCAGGCCTCTGCATAAGTGCAACGAAATAATGATTGATTTTTTATTCATCTCCATTGTAACATTAGATTAAGCGCTATACCTTTTATTAAAACATCAATGTTGGATTACATGGTCAAGTGGAAACCGGCAATTCGTTTCACCAATTGAATGAAGAGGACGGTCATAACGAACATGGACGACAAAAAGTTAATTATCTTTTTTGACAGCGGCGATACCATTGTTGATGAATCGACCGAGATTCGGGACGAAGAGGGAATTGTTCTGAGTGCGGATCTGATTCCGGGTGCGGATATTACGATTCAGAAGCTTCATGAAAGAGGGTACACGCTGGCCCTGGTTGCTGACGGCGATGCACAATCCTTCAAGAACGTATTTAAGCAGCATGGACTTCATGATTATTTTACCGCAATGATTATTTCGGAAAATATTAAAGCCAGCAAGCCAAGCCCGCGGATGTTTAAGGCAGCAATTGGTGCCCTTGATTTGTCCGAAGGGGATTTTTCAAGAACAGTGATGATTGGCAATAACCTGAGTCGTGATATGAAGGGAGCCAACGCACTTGGCATCACCAGCATCTTTCAGAGCTGGACGCCACGTTATCCCCATGAGCCGGTGGATGAGACAGAACGTCCGACTCACACAGTTGGTGAACCGCTGGAGCTGCTTGAACTTATTGAACGGCTAAATGCCGAAGTTAAATAAATAAATGTTTGCTTGCATGCCCTTGAGCAGAAGGATTGAATGTCATTCTACCTTCTGCTCAAGGGCTATTTTTACTTTTTTAAATGAGAAAATGATAGAATGATCGTAAAAACCGGAACTGGGGTAGGTGTTCATATGGAAGAACCACATCGGAAACCGTTGTTGTACTTGCAAACTGCCGATTTGGTGATGGAAGAAATCCGTAACCGGAAATTGCAGCCACATGATCCCGTGCCATCGGAAGGCGAGCTCGCGAAACTGTATTCTGTCAGTCGTATGACAGCCAAGCTTGCGCTGCAAATTTTGGAGAAACAAGGTATTGTCTATCGGTTGGCGCGGCGGGGTACATTTGTGTCGGGTGATTATTTGGGCGGCCCGGTTAAGGAGTCAATGCCGGGGAATTTAAGTACAGACAAGAAGCTTATGAAGCGAAAAATTGCCCTGTTGTTCCCCAATATGGATGATTACGTAGCCAGAATTATAGCATCCGTTGAGCAGGAAGCACGTAAATCAGGTTGCCAGTTGCTCATTCGAATTACTATGGATAAAGAGGATGAGAGCTTCTGCCTACAAGAGTTATACGAGGAAGGAATCGATGGAATTATTCTGTTTCCAAGGGGACGAACACGCTGCAGTGAAAAGGTGCTCGAGCTTAATCTGCTAAATTATCCATTGGTGATCATCGATCGAATCTTCCGTGAGGTCAATATTGATTGTGTGTACCATGACCATTATCAGGGAGCCTACAACTTGACGGAATATTTGATTGATAGAGGACATCGGGAAATTGGGTATATCTCTATGCCGTTTGATGGAGTGACGAGCCGGGAGGACCGCTATAAGGGTTATGTGCAGGCCATGCTGGACTATTCACTTCCCGTCAACGGTCGCAATATTTGCCTGGATTGTGCTGAGGATTACATGCTCAACCTGAATGGAGCGAATCTCCAACTCAAGGATTTCATTCAAAGTAATCCCGCAATGACAGCCGTTGTTTGTGCGGATGATTATATCGCGACTTCTTGTCTGTACACGGCCTTATCCATCCACAAGCAGGTACCTGAGGAACTTTCCATCATAGGTTTTTCCGACATCCAGTTGGCGAGTCTGCTGCCCGTGCCACTGACTACGGCAAGACAAACCACAGAGAAGCTTGGACAGGCAGCAGTGAATTTGCTGTGCAAACGTATGGAGAATTCCCGAGAAGGGGCTTTATCCATCAAGGTAAACACAACCATCATCGAACGAAGCTCCGTACGTAATCTTAATCAATGAGTGTTGATGCGGTTCCGCCATTTAAACCTTCCTTATCTCGTTTTAATGATAAGGAAGATTTTTTATATGTCAGTGACATATATGTATTTGCTATCTTATTCAAACTCAACAATGCAAAATTTGTTATGTTTGTTACCTTTTTATGCAAAAATAATGTAAATAATAGTAGTTATATGAAGTTTATTTGGAGAAAAATTTACATTTATATCATTGTATATGTCAATGACATATATTAGTGTGAAGATATGCCACTTATCTTTCAAGGATGAAGGGAGGATATTCTGGAAAGCGCTACCATACATCCTGGGAAATGACCTGCAGAGCCAAAAGAAATGTAACGTACGAACGTTGGCAATAATCGAAATCATTATTCGAAGAGGAGCCCGAATATGACAATCAAATCCTTGCTTGCAGCTTCGTTCTTGGCATTATCTCTTTTCTTTCCACTGGCGCAGCCCGCGCAGGCGGAAGAGGACAACGCCGTAACGGTTTACCAGGATGGAGATTTTGGAGGCAGCTCCCAACCGTTTGGGATTGGCCAGTTCAATGTGAATCAGCTTAACGTGGTTGGTAACGACAAAATATCTTCGGTAAAGGTAGCTCCGGGATATCGATTGACCCTGTATCGTGACAAGGATTTCTCCGGTGACACCAAAACGCTGACCGGCGATGCGGGATGGCTTGATGATTTTAACGACGCGACCTCCAGTCTGAAAGTAGAGAAGATCGGAGGCCCCAATAAACCAGTTATCGCATATTCCAATTCGCCTTATGGAGGTTTTGAGCAGCAGTTTGATATCGGCAGCTATAATGTGGATGAACTGAAGGCTGGAGTAGGCAATGATGCCATCTCTGCACTCCGGGTAGCCCCAGGGTATAAGGTCACATTGTACAAAGACTACAATTTCGCTGGATATTCCAAGGTTCTGACCGCAGATGCGATCTATGTTGGCGGAGATATCAATGATTCGGTATCGAGCCTGAAGGTTGAAGCCATCTCGCCGCTCGATGCCACCTCGGTTGCCGTTCCGGGTAACGATTACAGTGACACAGCCAAGCGTGAAATATTGCAAACCTTTGCTCCTAAAATCTGGTTTGCCCAAGGCGAAGTTTATTTCCCGTCCTCGGTAGAACATACCCTGCCGCATGTGGATCGCTATGTGAATCCAGGTTCAGGTTTGTATGAATTTAAGACCAAAACGGAATTGAATCCATATACCCTGAAACTACCTTATTTTACGGGCGATCTGGCTAATGCGCCGATCTATGCGTTTTGGGTGGAGAAGGAGTATAACAACGTCGATCTGGTATATTTCCAGTTCAGTCCCTATGATCTTGGGAAAACGGTGTTTGGCACGGAAGTGGGAGATCATGTCGGAGACTGGGAGCGGGTCACGGTCAGATTGGCCAAGTTCACTGATCAGAACAGTAACTATGTGAAGCCGGTTCAAGTTTACTATGGCGCGCATTCTTTCGGTACAACCTACTCCTGGGGTGAAGTGGACAAAGTAAACAATACACATCCTGTTGCGTATTCCGCGTTTGGTTCCCATGGGATGTGGAAAGATCCTGGCAATCATGTCTATCAGGAACTCGTCGTGACCCAGTTGATTGATGTGACGAATCAGGGGACGGCATGGGATACCTGGAACAATATCCAGGCTTTCCAGTATTATCCGAATACCCGAACAGGCAACGGTCTGGGTAATGCTTGGCCATCATGGCTGGACAGGGATTACAGCAATCCGAACAGCTTGTCTGTCTATAGATTCGGAAATCCGTCCCAAGGCTCCTTCTTTGGTCAGCCTCTACTTGCAGGGGGACCAACAGGACCGCAGGAAAAAGGCGCATTAACGAATGATGTTATTTTAGATTAGACGATAATTAACGAGGGGACTCGCTTTCACATGAAGCGGGTCTTCCATGCTTATTGTTCAAATAAACAGTATTAACTGTGAATCTAACAACGGAGGCTCAGACAACCATGACTAACCGTAAAAAAGTACATGTTGTTTTTAAAACTCACCTGGATATCGGATTTACGCACTTGGCGGAAAACGTCGTAAAGCAGTACATGGAAGAGTATGTACCCAAAGCTATCGCTTTGTCCGCGCAGTTGGAAGCAGAGGGAGGACGAGAGCAGTTCATATGGACCACGGGTTCCTGGCTGATCCGTCATTATCTGAATCATGCGTCCGAAGAGGGTAAACAGGCCATGGAACAAGCGATCCGCAAAGGTCATATTGTATGGCATGGATTACCGTTCACGACGCATACCGAACTGATGGACCCCTCATTATTTCGCTACGGATTGTCCATTGGACTGGAGCTGGATAAACAATTTGGCAAAACGACCATTGCAGCAAAAATGACGGATGTACCCGGTCATACCCTGTCTATGGTGCCTTTGATGAATGAAGTGGGTATCCGGTATATGCATCTTGGGGTTAATCCAGCTTCCATGCGCCCGGATGTGCCTAAACTGTTCAGATGGCAGGCAGCGGATGGCAGTGAGATCATTGTCAATTATGCGGACACCTATGGTGAGGCAGTCGAAATAGAAGGTATCGATGATATCTTGTTGTTTGCCCATACGGGCGACAATTGCGGACCGCCAAGCGCAGAAGAGATTCGTGAACAATTCCAGCATATCCAGGAACGATACCCCGATGCAGAGATTATGGCGTCGTCTCTTGATGCATTTGCAGTACACCTTGATCAGGTTCGGGACCAATTACCTGTTGTATGTGAAGAGCTCGGGGATACTTGGATTCACGGAGGAGGTACCGACCCGCTTAAAATAGCCCGATTCCGCCAGTTGCAGCGGTTAAGAGACAAGTGGCTGACCGAAGGCCGGATCGATCCGGCAAGCGCTGAATATAAAGGTATGAGTGATGCCATGCTGCTGGTTGTGGAGCATACGTGGGGGCTTGATGTGAAGAAATGGCTTCCGGATTTCCGGAATTATGCCAAGCCTGACTTCAACCGCGCACGGGAAATGAACGACGTCGATGTGGAGGATATTCCTGCAAAATTTCAATATATCGGTGCCTTCGCCATGGACGAGTTCGACAGTCATTCTAGCGGACTATTCTCTTCGGAGACGAGTCGCCGTACCTATTCCATGATAGAGAGCTCTTGGGCGGAACAGCGGGAATATTTGGACACGGCTGTGGCGTGCCTGAGTGATGACAAGCAGAAGGAAGCGCGACAAGCTTTTGAACAACTAAACCCGGTTAAAAGTGCGTTTTCCGACATCGTATCTGCGGCAAGTCATCAAGTTTATAGCAGTGGCGGATACCAGCTGGCCTTCAATAACAATGGTGCACTGATTCAGCTGACGGACGAGAAGGGAAAGAATTGGGTGGACGCGAAGCATCCGTTCGGAGCCTATGCCTATGAAACCTTCGGGACGCAGGATTACGACAGGTATTTCCGTACCTATATGCAGAACCTGCCTGTGACACATCCTTGGGCGGATGCCGACTTCAACAAGCCTGGATTTGAATTTGTGCGCCCACTGCCAAGCCATCAGGTGTACTTGCCAATCGTGACCGATATGCACAAGTCAGGCAATGCTAATGGTGATACGTATGGGTTCCGGTTGTCCATGCCAACAGAAAGTCATGAATTGTACGGAGCACCCAAGGAACTGGAACTGGTATATACGTTTTCACAGGCAGGAGTGGTAGAGGTTAGCTTGCAATGGTTTGGAAAAGAAGCGAATCGTCTTCCGGAGGCCAGTTGGTTTGGATGCGGACTTAAGGTGGATAACCCCAATCTGTGGATGATGGACAAGCTTGGAGGACGAATCTCTCCGTTGAATGTTGTAAAAGACGGCAACCGCAATCTGCATGCTGTAGACAAGGGAGTATTCTATGATGGCACAGATGGCCAGGCCTCTATTGAAGCTTTGGATTCCGCTTTGGTCGCACCTGGACAGAGAAGACTGCTGCAATTCGACAACTCGTTTGTCTCGCTTGAATCCGGTTGGCAGTTTAATCTGCATAACAATATCTGGGGTACCAATTTCCCAATGTGGTACGGGGAGGATGCCAAATTCCGCTTTCGACTAAATACAGCTGCAAACCGCAAATAAGAGAAGTTGATGTAGAATTTTACCAAAAATTGATGATCGGATAATAATCCTAGTACAATTGGAACCTATACTTGGATTTGTGAGTGAGGGTGCTGTTTGAGCAGACTTGAATTGTTCGGAACTGTTCCTGAAATGAATTTAAAAAAACAGAATTTTTTTGTAAAATCCCTATTGCTTGAACGTAGTCATCCATGTATTATATACAAATAAAGCGTTTACATTTTCTTATATGTCAATTAAACCGGTTTAATTCTACGAGATGTTTTCCCGATTGAGCACCTCTGTTGCATAAAAATTAAACCGGTTTAATTGTATCTACATATGTACATAAAGGGTTTATTTCGTTAGGGAGGTGAGCGCCAACCAGAGCATATTCAGGCAAGTTAATAGCAAATCCAAACGTGGAGGGGTTTAGCTTGAAAAGGAAAAGCAACTTGTTAATTGTTCTTGTCCTAATCACGACAATACTGGGGGGATGCTCTGCATCTTCGTCTAACAATGAAAATGAGGAATCGACAGTGAAAGAACCTGTTGTTACGGACAACAGTGCCAAAGAAGCCCCGATGCTGACAAAGCTTGTCGATGAAGGTAAATTGCCTGCCCTGGCTGAGCGCCTGCCAGCTTCCAAAGACATTATGGTTGAAGAGGTCGTCGAGGAAATCGGGCAATATGGTGGAGATTGGAACATGCCTTGGACTGGTGTTCCTGATAAGTGGGGAATAGGCCAACCGACAGAGGAAGCGCTGTTTCGTTTCAACAAGGAAGGAAACAAAGTTGAACCAAACGTAGCCAAGAGCTATGAAGTGAATGATGATTCCACCGTGTTCACCATCCATTTGCGAGAAGGTATGAAATGGTCCGACGGTGTTCCTTTCACAGCGGATGATGTTCTCTTTTATTGGGAGCATATGTTGACCAAAGAGACCTTTGGCAAAAAGATCTATGATGCTTATTACTCCGTTGACCCTGTTACCGGGGATAGAGCGTTGGCTGAAGTGAAGAAGGTGGATGACTACACGTTTACCGTAACTCACAAGTATCCAAGTGTGCTCTTCCTGGAACGTGTGGCCATTGATAACAAGTGGTTCTTCGCTCCTGCACACTTTCACAAAACCATCCTTCCTGAGTTCGTAGGGGATGCCAAAACATTGGAGATTACGAAGCAGTGGGGCTATGAAGATCCCAAAGTATTCTTGATGGAAACCGGGTATACGGATTGGCTGCATTACCAGATTCCTACACTCCGAGCATGGGTGCCAACCAATGATCCTAATGGCGATCAGTTTGTCATGGAGCGCAACCCGTACTACTGGAAAACAGATAAAGAAGGCAAACAGCTTCCGTATATTGACCGGATTGTAGCGACTAAGATTCAAGATCCGAGCCAAAAGGTACTTGGAACGCTTGCCGGTGATTACAACCTGGTGATCTTTGATTCCAAAGACTTCACGGTACTGAAAGAGAATGAGAAAAAAGGTGACTACCGGATTATCCCTTGGACACAACCAGCTTGGTCCAGCGCGGGAGTACAGTTAAACCAGACTACGGAAGATCCGAATCTCCGCAAACTTTTCCAGGACATTAAGTTCAGGGAAGCACTTTCCATTGGGGTAGATCGTAACCAGGTGTCTGAGATTGTCACCAGTGGACTGGGAGAACCGATTCAAGCTTCCGTACCCGAAGGCGTAATGGGCTATCAGGAAGGGTGGTCCCAACAGTGGGCGGAATACGATCCTGAACGCGCAAACCAAATTCTTGACGAGTTAGGCTTGAACAAGCGGGATAAAGACAACTTCCGTCTGAACCCTGATGGTTCCGAGTTGACGCTCACGGTGATTGAGAGCACGACCGATACAGCACCATTCCTTGAATTGCTTAAGAAATACTACGAGGATATGGGGCTGCGAACGAACCTGAAAGTGGTTGACGGAGGCACACATTTTGATATGAAATATGCCAACAAAATTCCGATGACTACCGAGAATATTTCTGTCGTCAACGTAGCCTTCCGACCGGATACAATGGTTCCGCTCCGTGTTATAACACCATGGTTCGGCCATTACGGCTTATACAGCCAATCTGGCGGCAAGGAAGGTGTCAAGCCTGAAGGGGATGTCGCTAAAATCCTTGAGTATTGGGAAAAAGTGAAAGCAAGCAAGACACTGGATGAAATCAATCAGTATAGCAATGAGATCGTGAAACTGCACCAGAAGAATCAGTGGGTAATCGGATATGCGGGACCAACTCCGGTTCTGATTACAGCCTCGAATAAAATTCATAACATCCCTACGGATCTTATCTGGTCCGATGAGTATCGCTCGCTGGGTCAAGGCCATCCGGCACAATTTTTCATCAAGCAATAGCTGGTGAAGCATTCAGGTAAACAATAGTGAGGAGGGGCTTATCCTTGCTATTGTTTCCTTTTGTATCATTCACGCGGTGCAGAGGAGAGGAATAGATGTTTGAATACATTTTAAAACGAATCCTGTTGGCCATTCCTGTTGTTGTTGTGATCTCCTTTATCGTCTTCTACATTATTCAATTGCCACCTGGCGATTACGTATCCTCCTACTCGGCCAAGATGTCCGCTTCCGGCGATATCATGACCCAGGCTGAGATGGATGATATGCGGGCGAATCTGGGGCTCGATCGGCCAATCTATGAACAATATTTTGTTTGGGTAAAGAAAATCATTTTGCATGGCGACTTTGGTTTCTCGTTCAACTACAACAAACCGGTGATGGCGGTGATCCAGCAGTATATGGGACTGACTCTGGTCGTCTCGCTGGTGACAATGGCCTTCCATTATATAATCGCGATTCCGGTTGGGATCTACACGGCGGTAAAGCAGTATTCTGCTGGCGATTATTTCTTCTCCGGCCTGAGCTTTATCGGAATGGCAACGCCCAACTTTTTGTTAGCCATTATTCTCATGTTCTTTTCCTATAAGTGGTTCGGTAATCCATTGCTCGGCTTATTCTCCAACGAATACGTGAATGCGCCGTGGTCCATGGACAAGGTAAAAGACTTAATGCAGCATATGGTGATTCCGGTTATTGTTATCGGGCTTTCGGGAACTGCAGATCTGATTCGGATCATGCGCGGACAAATGCTCGATGAGTTGAACAAACCGAATGTCATTACAGCCCGTGCCAAAGGCTTATCAGAGATGCAAATCCTGTTCAAGTATCCGACACGTGCAGCCTTGAATCCTATTGTGAGTACCTTTGGCTGGTCACTGTCCTCCATCTTTACCGGCGCTACCATTACAGCAATCGTATTGAACCTGCCGATTCAAGGGCCAGTTATGCATAATGCATTGCTCGGTCAAGACATGTATCTTGCTGGAACCTTTTTATTGATCATGGCTTTGCTGACGGTTCTCGGAACACTGATTTCCGATATTTTGCTGGCTTGGCTTGATCCCAAAATACGTACAGAGTTCAGAGGATCCTAATGATGAGACCACTACCGTTATTTAAAGGTCAAAGGCCGGCAGTCCCAGTTACAGCAGCACCAAAAGAAACTGTATACAGCTCGCAGTGGCGGCTGATATATCAGAAATTCAAGAAACACAAGTTGGCCCGGATCAGCATGTACATTCTGGGCGCATTTTACATCATCGCACTGTTCGCACAGTTTATCGCGCCGTATGGGCTGCAAAGCTATGACAGCAAATATGTGAATGCCCCGCCAATGGGACTTCGATTCGTTGATGCGGACGGCAAGTTTCACATCAAGCCGTTTGTATATGAATTGAAGAGCGAGCGTGACCCCGAAACATTGCGTAAAATGTTTGTCCCGGATACCGAAAAAAAGCATTTCTTCAAGTTCTTTGTAAAGGGAGAAGAATATAAGTTTCTTGGTCTGATCCCCATGTCGACGCATTTGTTCGCTGTAGATGAGCCAGGGCGGATATTCCTGCTGGGTACGGACGGAATGGGGCGTGACCTGTTCTCCCGGATCGTGCTGGGCAGTCAAATCTCACTAAGCATCCCGCTGGTCGGCGTAGGCATTAGCTTTATTCTGGGTTTGATTATTGGAGGCATCTCCGGTTATTTTGGCGGCTGGATTGATTCCATGATACAGCGCATCATCGAAATCATACGTTCCTTTCCGACGCTGCCGTTGTGGATGGCACTATCCGCTGCAATTCCGCCACGTATTCCGGTCGTGACCATGTATTTATACATCGTTATCATCTTCGCATTTATTGGCTGGACGGATCTGGCACGGGTGGTCAGAGGCAAGTTCATTTCGTTGAAGAATGAAGATTATGTAATCGCTGCAAAGATCGCTGGTGTAGGAGACGCAAAGATTATTGTCAAACATCTGCTGCCAGGCTTCATGAGTTATTTAGTCGTGGCGACAACCCTGGCGATTCCGAGCATGATTCTGGGTGAGACGGCTATGAGCTTTCTCGGTCTGGGCGTTCGTTCGCCGGCAACCAGTTGGGGTGTGCTGCTTCAGGAGGCGCAAAAAATTGAAAATGTGGCCCTGTATCCATGGAAGCTCATTCCACTCGCTTTTGTCATTCTGACTGTATTGACCTATAACTTCATCGGCGATGGTTTGCGCGACGCGGCTGATCCGTACAAAAAATAATTGTCCAAATACTAGGCAAGCGAGGGGATAGCATGGCAACTCAAGCTGTTGAGAAGGAGCAACCTTTACTGTCCGTTCAAGACCTGAAGATTCGGATTCAGATGGAAAATGGCGTCATGAATGCCGTGGATGGAGTCGACTTCAATATATACAAAGGCAAAACCCTTGGGCTTGTGGGGGAATCGGGCTGCGGCAAAAGCCTGACAAGTCGATCGATCATCAGCATCAATCCCAAGGAATGTGAAACGAGTGGAACAATCACTTACAATTCCGACTCGGAATCGACTCTCCATGGTCTGAATCTTTTGTCTCTTAAGCCGACGGGCAAGCAGATTCGCTCCATCCGTGGCCGCAAAATCTCGATGATCTTTCAGGAGCCGATGACGGCCTTCTCACCGATGTATACCATCGGGAATCAAATCATGGAAGCGATCCGAATTCATCAGACGAGGAATAAGAAAGAGGCCAAAAGAATCGCGTTAGAGATGCTTAGCAAAGTCGGGATTTCCGATCAAGCCAAGCGTTTCGATCAATATCCACATGAATTCTCGGGAGGGATGCGTCAGCGGGCGATGATCTCCATGGCATTGTCCTGTAACCCCGAAATTCTGATTGCGGATGAGCCTACGACAGCGCTTGATGTGACTATTCAGGCTCAGGTACTCGAACTTATGAAAAGCCTGCAGGCGGAGTTTGGCATGGCCATTCTGCTGGTGACCCATGATCTGGGTATTATCGCCGAGATGTGTGATGAGGTTGCGGTGATGTACCTCGGGAGAATTGTTGAGCAGGCTCCAATGAGGGAAATCTTCAACAATCCGAAGCATCCCTACACGAAAGGGTTACTTAAATCGATGCCCAGACTGGGAGGGAATAAAAGCAAACGGCTGGATTCCATCGAAGGTTCCGTTCCGATGCCGGTCAACATGCCTCCGATGTGCGGATTCTATGATCGCTGCAAGGACAGGATTGAAGGTGTATGTAATCAACAAGCTGTACCGAAAACCGCGATTTCCGACCAGCATATGGTCAGATGTTTCTTGTACGCGGACCAGAGAGAAGGAGAAGCATAATGACCAAACCCATTCTTGAAGTCCTCAACCTGAACAAAAGCTTTCAGGTCAAATCCAAAAAAGCCCTGTTCAAAAAGCCAAAACCCATTCATATTCTGAACGAAATTTCATTTGAACTCCTAGAAGGGGAGACGCTCAGTATTGTCGGGGAATCCGGATGTGGAAAAACGACGCTTGGACGCTGTATCGTTAGAGGTGTGGATGCTTCTTCAGGCAGTGTAGTCTATCATGCGGATGATGGAAAAGAAGTGAATTACCTAAACTTGAAGGGCAAAGAGATCAAAGCATATCGCAAGGATATCCAGATGATTTTTCAAGACCCGTATTCCTCACTCAGCCCCCGAATGAGCGTATTCGATATTATCGCCGAACCGCTGATTGCGAACTTTAAGCTGAGCAGGGCTGAGGTAGAAGCGAAAGTGATGGAGATTGCCGAGAAAACAGGTCTGAATGTAGGTTACCTGAAACGTTACCCACATGCATTTTCGGGAGGACAGCGGCAGCGGATAGCCATTGCGCGTGCGCTGATTACACAACCCAGACTGATTGTCTGTGATGAAGCGGTCTCTGCGCTGGATGTATCGATTCAGGCTCAGATTATCAACCTGCTCAAAGATTTGCAGGAGCAATTCAAGATCACATATATCTTCATCTCGCATGATCTTTCCATCGTACAGAACATTTCCGACCGGGTAGCAGTTATGCATCTGGGCAGAATTGTGGAACTGGCGACAACGGAATCATTGTTCTCGAATCCTCAGCATCCCTATACGGAGGCGCTAATGTCAGCTGTGCCCCAACCGAATCCGGATTTTAAAAAAGAACGAATTATACTGGAGGGGGAAGTACCGAATCCGGCCAATCCGCCAAGTGGCTGTCATTTTCATCCCAGATGCTCGTATAAGACGGATAAATGCATCCAGCACGTTCCTGAACTCCGTGAAGTAGGATATAATCATTTTGCTGCCTGTCATTATGCAGAGCAGCTTCAGCTTCGCGGCGTTCCAATCGAGACTGAGGATGAAGTGCAGTCCAGGACATCCTAACCAGCGACATGAACCTGACGATACCATCAGTCATCTTTGAACTCGCGAGGACGAAATCGAACTAGTGTTGAGGAGAGGTTGTTCCTAATGGCAAAGATTGATGATGTAGCCCGTCTGGCGGGTGTATCCAAGGGAACGGTATCCAACGTATTCAGCCAGAAAAGGCCAACGAGCAAAAAGGTAACCGAGAAAGTGCTGCAAATCTCGAAGGAATTGAATTACGTGCCGAATCATATTGCGAGAAGCTTGGTCACCAAGAAAACAATGGCGATCGGGCTTACGATTCCGCACGGCAAATTCTTTTTCAGCGTGTTCCATAATCAGTTTATCAATGGTGTCATTCTGGAAGCTTCCAATTACGGATATCGGGTGCTTCTGGACATGATTGCTGCCGAAGAGGTGAAGACACCTTCACTTGCGAGCTATCCTATTGACGGGGCCATTGTGCTGGGACCTACAGAAGAGGATGACCGGATCAATCTGCTGTATCAGCATGACATTCCGTTTGTCACGATCGGCAAAATCATTAACAAGGGACTTCAGGGTGTTTCTACCGTCAATAACGATAATAAACAGGTTATGCGCGATATTTGCGATTATCTGCTTGGACTGGGTCATCGGAACATTATGTTCCTGAACGCCGGGGAGCAGATGACGGTTTCCATTGAACGGTCGGAAGAGTTCGTCCAGGTGCTGCAGGAGCATGGTGTGATGATCCAGCCCGGAATGATTCATTATAAACCGGGTATTCATTCAGACCAGTATATTAAATACGGCTATGATGAGACACTTCATAATGTGAAGAATCCCATGGGGAGGGTTACGGCCATTATCGCAGACGACGATCGTACTGCATTTAGCGCCCTTAATGCCATCAACGACGCGGGTCTGCGTGTGCCGGAAGATATCTCTTTGTTTGTCATCTGCGGTGATCAGTCCATGATGCACCAGGTAAGACCCTCTTTGACGGGAATGGATCTGCAACCATCTGAGCTGGGTGTTCAGTCGGTAAGGCTGCTCATGCATAAGCTGGGTATTCTGGAGGGAACGTACGAGAATAACAAGATCGTGCCTAGCAAAATCATAGAAAGAAACTCTTGTTCCTCGATCAAGAATTAGCAAGAATGAGTTTCGGATGTCGTGAGGTTAAATATGATAACGTTTACATCCTGGATGGGCAATTCTGTACCTTTTGAATATTATGTTCGAATTCTGATCAGTGCTGTGCTTGGGCTGTTAATCGGATTCGATCGGACCCATAAGAACAAACCGGCAGGCGTAAAGACATATACATTTGTCACGGTCGCTTCTGCACTCATTACAATCGTATCCATTGAGAGTGTTGAAGTGTACGGACAGCTGCATAACCGAACGATGATGGACCCAATGCGTCTGGCGGCTCAAATCGTCTCGGGCCTTGGCTTTCTCGGAGCAGGGCTCATTATGAAGGCAGGATTTGAAGTGAAAGGTCTGACATCTGCAGCAATGATCCTATTTGCAGGTGGGGTCGGTATTGGTACAGGCGCCGGTTTCTACGGAATTGTGACCTTTTCGATGGCGGTGGCTTTCTTTTTCATCCGGGTTGGGGGTTGGATTGAGAAGTGGGAGCACAAGAAGCTGGTGGCAAAGGAAGAAAAGAAAGACTTGAGTGCTTAAATGGTTGAGTATTTTCTGCAAACGAATAAGCGTATTCGATGGAAAGTTTTGAATACGCTTATTTTATTCAAATAACGAAGAATGCATAGTTATCCCAATCCTTATCTAGAACACTAATTTATAAATTACATAACCTATCACCAATAATATAATGAGGATTCCAGTGCCTTTCCATCCCAAACCGCCAACTAAATCTGCGAAGCTTCCAAATTGAGCACGATTTATGCCATCACCAAACGTACCCATGGGGTTTCCCTTTAATTCTTCTTGTCTCAAACGTTCTCTCTTTTCTTCAGGTGTTTCTTCTCGAAAATCCATGTAACCACCCCTGAGATTTGATTTTTTTTGGTAGATAGGACCTATAATCAAAAAAAGCACAGGTGATCCGGATAAGTCAGGAACGCTTTGTGCTCTTTGCTGTATTCAAATGATGTAGAAGTTATGCTTCGATGCTTAGATCGAAATCAGGCTCACACATATAGTCGATCGGGTAGAGATCATCCCGCGCGGAGATTATTGCACGAAGGTGCAAGTAACGATTATGGGGTTGCACCACAACACCACCGACAGAATAGGGGACAAGTTCAGTTACGACGAAAACATCCTCTGCATTATTACATTTGAAAATTACGTTGTTCGGATTACACACTTCCTCCATATAACTGTAGGTCATGACATGGAAGGAACGACCTTTCCAATTCGTCTTAATCACTTTATAGGACTGTGTCCGGACAAGATCAAGGTAACGATCCAGTGCAAAGGTATGCTCGAACTGAGTGATATACCCCTTTTTATCCACATCAATCGTAAATTCCACATCATAGCTTACGTGAAACTCTTCCTGGTACGTTCCCTTCATCATGTTCATCGCATCAAAGTAAGAACCGAATTCAGGATCATCCACATAGGGAATGGCAATGAGTTTAGGGTCAACATGATGAGAAATCTCGCTGTTGCTGGATACACCCGTATTAAACTTGGTGGGTTGAAGATCAATTGACCCAATCATGCTCCCGGGGAAACCGGGACTGCAACTTATTCGCATAGTCATCTCCTTCGTTGTTAGTCAATCATTAGACGAAAGAATGAAGGTAAAGTTGCTCCAGAATAAGGGAATTGAGGCTGGTTATGCATGAACCCATTTCCAATCGTCTTGCTCTTTTGATACAGTATTTATAGTAAAACCCGGGAGGATATATTGTATATGGAACAATCGCTTCAGGAACTGCTGCGCAATGCGCGTGCGGAGGAGAATACCTTTTTGTACATGTTGCACGAGGAAGCGCGCATCGACCAGTTGTTATTCTGGAAGTATGTGAACAGTATTATGGAATTGACCCGTCTTACCGCGGACCAGCCGTTGGATCGGGAAATGGCGAGCGCCGTTAGCTTCACGTATTCCAAAATCATGGAGCATCTGCAATGGCATCATTCGGATCGGGATGTGTACGAGATCCAACAGTTTCCCTATGAATATGCAAATCTCATGGTGGATCGTCTGGGCAGAGTGGTTGATGGTTTCTTTAAGGGCATCGTGCTGGAAGAAGAGAGATTTGACGAGGAGTTTCCTAATCCGGCCTCCACAGGGGAAATGGCAGAAGAGCAACCAGCCGTTTTGCAGCTGGGATATTATAAACAAAATACGAATGTGCACGCGATCGGTTTCCGAGAGGAAGATGGGACGTACCGAATTGTTTTGAATGAAGAAGAGGATCGGGAGCTTTTTGATTCCAAGCTGAGCCGCCGAGAGGTGGAAGGAACGTATCTCTTCATGGCTCCGGATGCCAGCAGCGCTCACCAATTATTTCATGAATGGGTGATGGGCAACCACACTCCATATCGTTCTGCACTTAATCTGAAAGGAGCCTATCCCATGAATGTGAAAGATAATTTGATTGAACAGCAGTCCCTAACTTTCGTAGGCATTAAAAGAACGTTCTCTTGTGTGGATGGCGAGAATTTGAGAGAGATTCCAAAGATGTGGCAGGAAGCTTTGGCGGACGGAATAGAAGATCGTTTAAACGAGTTTAATAACGGGGCCGTCTCCGGTTTGGTCGGCATTTGTATAGATCAGAGGGAATTACACAGCGATCAAATGGAATATTGGATCGCAACCTCACACTCCGGGGAAGTGCCTGAGGGTTTGTTTTCAATAGAGATTCCCGCGTCCCACTGGATGGTGTTCGAAGCCGATGAATTGGCGCCAGAAGCGATACAGCGGTTGTGGAAGTATATTATGAGCGAATGGTACGGAGCGACCCCTTACAAGCACTCGGGAATTCCGGAACTTGAGGTATACCGAGGTCAGGGTCTTCCTCCTCAAGTATGGATACCTGTTAAACCTTTGTCGTGATTTAACGAATAACAGGCCAGGTTATATCGTTATATAGATAAATATAAACTAGTACCAGAGGGTTTACTTATCATGGCTGCAGCATGTTCGATTCATTAGGAGGCTTAATATGTTATCCAATAAAGTGATTGATTATTGTAAAAATCAGGGCTGGTGGCATGAAGATGTGCCAGCAGAGTATGAAGAAGCTTTACGTAAACTGGGTATTGATCTTGAATCTGAGTTTGCACATTTTTATTTGCATGCTGATGATGGTCCGACCTTTTACAGCAGACATCAGGAAATCTATCAGATCTGCTGGGTGATGGAAAACACCGTATATGTGGAGGACATGACGGTGGCTCAACTCACGTTGGGATTGCCAGAAGCCTACATCCCACTGGACAGCTTTGAGGGCGAGGGTGGATTCTTTTATAACCGTCAAACGGGAGATGTGGCTCTGGTGGAGCTTGGTGAGTCGATCGAACGTTTCCTGAGCGGTGAAAGTACACCGCAGTGGGCGAGCTTCAATAACTTTCTGGAATGGTATTTCGAGCTGGAGGAGGAGGTTACGGAGTGAAGGATCTGACACCGGAGCATCCCGAACTGGAGAGACAAATTATCGAAACAGTAGAAGCAGGCAATGTTCTCGATGAAACGCAGCAGCATGAGCAAGCCCTGATCTATTATGATCAGGCTTGGGGGATGTTGCCCGAGCCGAAAACCGACTGGGAAATGGCAAGCTGGATCGCTTCCTGTCACGTGAATGCACATATGGACTTGGAGCAGTACGCACTGGCGAAGCCGTGGGCTGAATTAGCACTGCAAACCCGAGGTTCGGATATTAATACCGGGCCGTGGATTGAGCTGGGTGTAGTCTGCATGAGGCTAGAGCGGCATGATGAGGCTTTTGCAAATTTGGATCTGGCGTATGCATATGGCAAGGAAAGAGCGTTTCAAGGCAGCCCTCGTGACGTTTTGCAATATTATAAGGAACAGAAGGCGAAGCGTGAACGAAACTGATTCTATCTCTTTTGGATTACAAAAAGAAAAAGGTACCCTGTCTGCCAGATCATTGGCTGTGGGGTACCATTTCTTGTGTTTGACTACAAGATCATACCGGAACGGAGGGGCAGAAAGAATCTGGAGAAGCGAAGCGTTCACCTTAAAGCTTTCTGAAAGAAAGCTTACATCGGAAGCATATGCTATCACCGGATTTCTCCCTAATAAAAAGGGATAAAAGAAATCTGGGGATAACAGTGATCGGAAGATTGTTCTGCCACTGTAGTGGTAAAGTATGATCCTTCACCAAGTTAATCTTTCGATCCGTAAGGGAAAAATTCATCTACGAGATCCTGCGGCGATATGGACACAAAGACGTGATCCAGGTCGGTTTTGCTAGCGAAATCCATGATGTCTCCCGTATAATACCGTGGATCAATCAGATAAATCTCAGACACGACAGTCGACAGGAAGGAGATCATCGGCACTGCGAGAGAGTCCTTGATGAACAGTACCTTGAGTCCGTTCGGTTTGTCTTTGTTCACCACATGAACGATTCCCTGATTTCCGTACAGGTACGTAAAGTACTTGTCAGCGGTTAGATCATAGGTAGCTCCTTGTACATTCAGCGGATAGGTCGTAAGCAGAGCATCCTCAAAGCGGCCGTTCAATGTGGCTTCCGTCTCGCCGGTTTTGAAGTAAAAGGAATAGTCCGTTTTGAACTTCGGATAAATCAGGTCAAAGTCATCGTCACCAGCAAAGTATTTCCCGGCTTTTCGACCCTGTGATCCAATGAAAATGTCCTGATACGGAACCACATTATAGTTATTTAAGTCCGTGAAATAATGATCCGGGTCCAGCGGCTTGTCGTACATGCCGTCCAGATGATTCACGAGCTGGCCGAAGCCCCAGAACGCGGTTTTAATTTTCCAGTGGTGATCCGTGGTGAAAAAGAGATCCTTTGCCGGAATGCCACTTTCCAACAGCCCTTCCCGCAGATCCACCGTATCAATGCCATCCTGCTTGAGATTGGCCAGAAAGCCATCGGCGGTTTCGTTGTTATAATTGTAAGGAATGCCTTCCGGGAACTGGGTATACCCACGTACGTATTTGTCTGGTGTCATCACATAGGTCAGCTTAGTTTTGGGGTCCAAATGTGCTCCCAGCGCAGCAACCCGATCCGACAGATCTTTTGTATCCGTCGGCCCTGTAGCGAAGTAGGTATAGTGCAGCTTGCCCTCCATATCTTTTACGACCTCGAAGTTGTTCTCCTCGTTCTTCCACATGAGTGACTGCATATATCCATACGCTTCCACGAAGCCGAATTTATCGAAGACATGTTCATTAATATCGTCATCCAGTTCGTGAATCAGTTCTTTGGCTTCAGAATAATGGAAGTCCGCTGAAGCCAGTGTCTTTTGGATCGGCCCGAAGGATTGAATAATATTTAGGACAGAGAATGTCACGAGCACGAGAATGAAGAGGAAAGCCGTGATTCTCTTTTTGGCAAAAAAGTTGTGCATGCTTGTGCCTTCTCTCAGAAATTGAAATAAATAAACGGATTGTATGTACCTTTGACCAGATACGATACACAGACCAGGAATAAAACGATGATCGTGATCGGGTACACCAGTTCCAATGGTTTGCTGAAACGTGCGCCGTCAACCATCAGTTTGTTCATTCGCGTGGCAATCGGCATGCAGAACAGAATACCCAGGATGAAGAAGAGCGCGTATTCCTTCAGGAACATCCAGGTTGTTTCGCTCCAGAACCCATTACCGTACAGTCCAAACATATTGCCCAGATAGTTGCCAGCTTGTATTAGATCCGGTGAACGGAAGATCACCCACCCGATGACCACAATAAACATGGCATAGAGATGCCGCAGCGGGTTGAAGCGTGTACCTTTATCAAAGTTAGAGATTTTCTCCAGCGCAATGAATGCGAAGTTAATCAATCCCCAGACTACAAATGTCCACTCCGCACCATGCCACACGCCAGTCAATCCCCAGACGATGAGCAGATTGCGAATCATTTTATCCTTGTTGGTGACACGTGATCCCCCGAGTGGGAAATAAACATATTCCTTGAACCAGGTGCCAAGCGAGATATGCCAGCGGCGCCAAAATTCAGTGATGGACCGGGAGATATACGGATATCTGAAGTTCTCTTCGAACTTGAACCCGAACATGAGGGCGAGACCAATCGCCATATCGGAGTATCCTGAGAAATCAAAATAAATCTGCAACGTATAGGCGATGGCTCCAAGCCATGCCAGACTTGCTGGAATATCTGAGGTCCCACCCATGCTAAAGATGTGATCAGCGACAATCGCCATGCTGTTGGATAGCAGCACCTTTTTACCCAGACCGACAATGAAGCGGCAGCAGCCCAGTGCGAACTTGTCCCAACTTTCCTTTCGGTTAACCATCTGATCGGCAATCGTGTTATAGCGCAGAATCGGTCCGGCAACGAGCTGAGGGAAGAAGGAGATATACAGCGCCACATAAAAGAGATTTTTTTGCACAGCACCATGTCCGCGATACACATCGATGACGTAGGAAATTCCGTGGAAGGTGAAGAACGAGATCCCTAGCGGTAACGCAATATTCGGGATATTTAGGCCAAAGCTTGTATTCTCATTCACAATACGCAGTGCAAAAGCCATGTATTTAAAGACGAACAGCATACCCAGATTGACGATAAGCATCAACGTAATGATGGTGTAAGCGGCATTCCGTTTTTCTCTGAACTTGTCCACAAGCAGGGCGAAGATATAGTTGAAACAGATGGAGGCCAGCATGATGAGGACAAACCACGGTTCACCCCATGCATAGAAGAACAGGCTGGCAACCAGCAGCAGCATGTTTTTGGCCGTAATCGAGAATCTCAGTATGTAATACAGCCCCAGCACAAGCGGCAGAAAATAAAATAGAAAGATTACACTGGAAAAGAGCACTGCCTTTCCTCCTTGAGGATCATATAAGGGAGCACGTTGTATCTATTGTGATGCAACATGCTCAAGTAAAACAGACAGACACCCGCATCTCAGGATGCGAGTTGGTCTGCAAGGGTCGTTTACATGCGAAAAGGTCGCCGTGCTTGTCGATCATCCCGGGAACGTCGTTTTCTGGCGCCCTGGGTATTCCGTTGTCTTCTCCACATCCAGTAGAGGACGAGTCCATGGATTCCGGCAGCTGTTAACAAGAGTCGAATAAACCATCCCACCGATGTTTTCATCAGTGGGTCCGCAGGGCTGAGTACCTTGGTAACTTCAGATGGGTCAGGAATAGAACGTGGCGTTCCGTCTTTCTCCTGAACATTCATGGCCGAAGAGCGATCCAGCATGACGGTCGTTGTCAGATTCCATTTGTCATTCACAAGTGCACGTATAGTGGCTTGCTCAGCATCGACATCGGTATGAAGCGTTAGCAGTCCATCCGGTGTAATGGATACTCCCTGCACGGGGGTGTCGAGCTGGAATTTTACATTGGGCTTTTCTTCTGAGGAGGATTCAACACCGTATTGGGCAATGGATTCCCCGGCTACAGGCTTCACCACACGTTCGTCACCAGTCATTTGCAAGGTGGTGAGCCCATTCTCCACCACAGCTTGCTTCTTGGACAACGGCTTGATGTTGCCGATGCGGAAGCTCAGCTTGGCGTTTTCGGGAGTTGTGGTTGTAATGCCCCAGCCAATGACTTTACCCAAGTTCACCTGACCTGCCGTGCTGCCCTTGTCCTGGACCATTAGGCTGGAAAAGGGGATGCGAATCTGTCCGACAAATCCCGGTTCCAATGCAATCAGGCCGGATACCGGGCGAACCAGTTCAGCCTGTCCGGTTAATTTCTCGACTACGATGACGTTTCGATCATCAGACACAGTAAGGGAAGTTTTATCCGCTCGGGTCAGTACGATATTAAGAGGCAGCTTTCGGTCCGATTCATTGCGGATGGAGAAGGTCAAAGCCCCATAGCTTGACCAGTCTCGATTCAGCAGCTCATAGACGTAGGCCGAATAGTATCCTTTTTTGAGCCCCAGCGTGGAGGTCTTAATCTGGATACTGCCTTTGTTATCAACGCTGGCGTCTACCTTAGCTCCGTTGTTCCATTCATGGAGTGTATTCCCACTCACCTTAAGCTGCTCTGCCTGAACAGCCTGAATGGGATATACGTTCCACAACACAACAAGACTGGCGACAAGTGTAAGTTGTTTCCACTTCTTGATCATGCTTTCTTGCCTCCCCTCTATAGATAAGCCATCTCGTTCAGTTCGTCTGGAGAGATGTTGTTCTTGCCCTGGGATGCAGGGCCTGTTTTATCCAACTGGATATGTTCCTTATTCCACTGTTTCAGCAGAGCTTCCAAGGTTGGCATCTGATGGTTGCGAGCAATATCTCGAATATTGGTCACGCGGTACAAATTGCCTCGTTTGTTACGCAGGGACTGCACCCACACGCATTCCAGTGAGATGTCTTCGCTAAGCGGAAGTTGGATCTCATTGACCAAATCATGAGGCTCCATCTCCACCAAGACGAATTCATAGTTGAAATCCATCAATGTCACGGTTCCATGATCTGCCGTTGGCAATTCGCGATTTAGCGCAATTCGTGCCAGCTTCCGGTTGGACATGAACTCACTCTGACCCCGACGTACAAAATTCAGACGAATATCTTCAAATGTACTAATATCCTTGTCCAGTTTCTGAGGCAGCGTAGGTTCGCGATCATAGATGATGTGCAGCAGCTGGCGCTGCTCTTGTTCCGTGATATCCTTAACGGTAAAAGCATATTTCCAACGGTTTCCGATCGAAGCGACATGTGCCACCTTGCCTGTAAACTCGCTTGAATACCGGTCATTTACCAGTTTAATGCCAATCTCCATATCACTTGGAATGTACTTCGGTGTATCCAGCATGACGGAAATGCCGCCTTCCGAGAGATCATGAGTGATGCAGGAGATGATCTCCCCTTCCGTTGTGAGCGTGCAATCCACAGCAGCCATTGAGCGCTCGTGATTGCGGAACACTTTGCGTCCAGCCAGAAAGAAGATCGACATCATGATGTTGTAGAAATTAATCAATAACCAATACAGTACAACGAGGAAACCAATTGTTCCCTGGCTAAATGTCCAGTGGATGCAATTCACGATTCCGATAATGGATAGTACTGCCAGAATCAGATGAGGAATCATCTGTTTAATCTGATAGTTCCGATCATCATTTTGCGCACCGTCTTTGCGGGTAACGACGAATTTGTTCATCGTGATGCCCAGAGTTTCCAGAATGACGGCGGGCAGAAGGGAAGGGAACAGAATGGTCTCATATACATTGGTCCATTTGGTGGTTCGAATATTGCCGGATAACATTCGCAGGCAGGTGTTGGTCAACAGATACATCGGCAACCAGAACACGAGAATCTCCAGAATGGTACATTTCACAACCAGAACGCCGAACACGGCAAACAGTATGGGTGACATGATGTACAGCAGTCGTTTTAACCCGGAGTACCAGTAGGTAATGGAAGAAATGTAGTTCAGTTTTTGCGCAAAACTAAGTCCTTTTTTGAAGAGAAGGTTCATTTTTTTACCTGTCTGGATACAACCGCGCGCCCAGCGCTGACGCTGTTTGATCAGACTTTTCAGATCACCGGGAGCAAGTCCGGAGGCCAGTACTTTATTGGTAGCGAAGCAGCGATACCCTTTGCTCTGCATTTCAATACCAGTGGCAAAATCCTCTGTAATGGAACCGGTATAGAAACCGCCGACGTCTTCCAGTGCCTGTCTGGAGAGTACGGTGTTTGTTCCGCCATAGATGACGGAATTGGATTTGTTGCGTCCCACTTGTACGTCCCGATAGAAATAGTCCTGTTCATTCGGTATCCGGTTCTCGGAGTACAGATTGTACTGGAACTGATCGGGATTATAGAAACTCTGTGGTGTTTGCACAAAACCAATTTTTTCTCCGGTCAGAAAATAGGGAACGCACGACGTCAGAAAATCATGTTTTGGAATCATGTCTGCATCAAAGGTGACGATTAGTGGGGAAGACGTATGCTTCATGGCATTGTTCAGGTTACCCGCCTTGGCATGTACATGCTCTGTTCGCGTAAGGTAGTTAATGCCCAGATGAGCAGCCAGTTCCCGCATCTCGGGGCGGTTGGAGTCATCACACAGATGGATATGTACTTTGGAGCGATCAGGATAATCCATGTTCAGACAGCCATTAATCGTCTTGAACAGAAGCGATGTGGGTTCATTATAAGTTGCTATAAATACATCCACATCCGGATATAAGGCTGCGTCAACAACGGGAAGTTCGGGATATTCGAGCCGGGTCATATTGTAAAAATGGACGGCCAGTTCGAACATACCTATAAGTTCGACAATGAGGAGGGCAAGACCTGCGGTTACGGCGAGAGGGCCATGTCCGAAAGGAATGGTGAAAAATGTACGCCAAATGACGTAAATACAAGACATAATCACAGTAGCTGTGACAAGTATCTTGTTGCGTGTACTTAAGTAGTTCAACTGAATACCTCTTCCTGATTTTTCTGAGTAGTGCCGCCTATCGGAATAAAAAGAATGTGATCATTGTACTAAACGATTCTGAACAAATTCTGAAAAAAGAGATAGGACCTCGTTAAATATAGAGCAATTGGTTCAATTTTTGATGGTTAATTTTGTCGTATCACAATAATTATTGTAGTTATTTGTCGAAATTTGCGCAATATGTTTATTTATTTTTTTCGCAAAGATGAAAGTGGGGCTTGGATGTTATGTGAAAACACAAAAATGACGAGCCCAATGTGCAATGTCATTAAGTCAAGTGACTTAATGATATTGCCCCAAGGACTCGTCATTTCTGTTGCAGTCTTTTGCCCTTACGATCAGCAAAAGGCATATATTCATTTCAAATTTAGTCGGAGATGTTGCGCGTATAATACTCAATAATATCCTTGCGACGGATAATACCGAGGAACACACGGTCCACATCCACCACAGGCACAAAGTTTTGATCTGCTGCCAGCGTCAGCATATCCTCCATTTCTGCCTTAATAAAGACACATTCATTATATACACGGTTGTCGATCTCATGCACCTGGACCTGATCCATCGTCTCAAATGTCAGTCCGGGAGTGCTCCGCATTTTCCATAACAAATCGCCTTCGGACAGGGTGGCAACATATTTTCCATCCTGGTCAATCACGGGAATGGCGGTATAATGCTGCAATTCAAGCTGCTCGATCGCATCTTTCATCGAAGCGGAAGACTTGATATAGGCCACGTCGGCTTTGGGGAGTAAAAAATAGCTGATTTCCATCATCGGGCTCCTTTACTGTAATCTCACTCTCCTTATTTAAACATATTATGTGAGCTTTCGGCTATTTTTAATGATAAATTCGTCAGATTTGTTCCATTGTTTAAATGAGGCTGGAAACCTATAGTGTATATTAGAGGTGATATGATCATGAAATCAAAACGTAAAATTATTTATGGACTGCTTCCCATCTTATTTGCCGGTGGAATCGGAATGTACTTATACATGCAGAATAGCAAAACAGAGGAAGTAAAGCCTGAGGTAACCGTTAATCAGTACATAGAGCATTTGCAAAAGAAAGAATTTGATCAACTGTATACCTTGATGACGCCTGCTTCATTGACAGAGTCCGGCATGAACCGTGAACAATTTGTGGAAAAATACAATGCAATCTATTCGGGTATGGAGGTTTCTGCAATTAAGGCAGAATTGAAACCGAAAGTAAAAGAAGAGACAACGGACGGCATGGGTAATGAAAATAAAAACCAAAATCAAAATCCGGATGCCTACGAAGTGGACTACAGTCTGCAGTTAACGACCTTCCTCGGGGAAGTGGACGAGACGCATACACTGAAACTGGTGCGTGAAGAGCTTGAGGAGGGTGGCAAAGTCTGGCGGATCAACTGGAAGCCATCCATGATTCTGACTGACATGGTCAAGGGAAGCAAAGTTCGGGTGAAAACCCTTTTCCCGGAACGGGGAGACATTGTTGATCGTGAAGGGCTGCCCCTCGCAACAAAGGGAAATATATATGAATGGGGCATCATACCTGAGAAGCTGGGAGAAAATCCGGAGCCGATGATCGCCCTGATCGCGGAGCATTACAAAGTAACAGAAGCTATGATTAACACCGCACTTGCACAGAAATGGGTGAAGCCGGAATATTTTGTCCCGATTGCTTCAACAGAGGACTCCCGGGTGCCTACAGCACTGGCTGGTGTGCAAGTTCAATCCAAGGAAATACGATATTATCCTCTTGGTGAGGCTGCTGCTCATTTAATCGGTTATGTGCGCAAGGCCACCAAGGAGGATTTGGAGAAAGATACGGAAGGCTACTATCGTGCGGAAGATTGGATTGGCAAAGCCGGACTGGAGCAATCCCTGGAGAAACAGCTTCGCGGCGAACGAGGTGGCCTGATCGAGATCACCGATGAATCTGGAAATACTCGCTCTGAGCTTATTCGCAAGGATGCAGTGGATGGAGAGAATATTCAACTGACGATAAGCTCTGAGCAACAGCGCAAGTTGTATAAGACATTATCGAGTGGTGGTGACGCCGGAGCAATGGTGCTGATGAACCCAACGAATGGCAATCTGCTGGCACTGGCAAGTGCGCCTGCCTATAATCCGAACAAGATGGTTACGGGACTGACACAGGCAGAGTGGGATGCCTATTCAGCAGATGAGAAGCTTCCTTTTATCAATCGATTTACGAACCGTTATGCACCAGGTTCAACCTTCAAAGCCATTACGGCAGCAGCAGGTCTGATGGAGAAGGTTACCACAGCGGACAAATCGCATGATATCTCTGGTCTGCAATGGCGCAAGGATGAGAGCTGGGGCGGTTACTATGTGAAACGTGTGAAAAGTGTATCCCCGGTGAACATGGTTGATGCGCTGGTCTACTCGGACAATATTTATTTTGCGAAGGAAGCTGTTGAGATGGGCAGCGCCAAGTTCATAGATGGCATTCAGAAGTTTGGTTTTGGAGACAACTTTGGACTGGATGAACTGTATTTGAAACCAAGTCAGTATGCAAACGAGGCACATCTCGATTTGTCATCCGAGGTGTTGCTCGCTGACACATCCTATGGACAGGGAGAAATGTTGATGTCGCCGATCCATCTGGCATCCTCCTTCACCCCTTTTATTAATGAAGGAAAAATGGTGAAGCCTGTACTGATAGAGGAAAAGGAAAACGCCGAACCGGAAGTTGTGATTACACCTGAAGTCGCAAATACGGTGAAGGATGCCTTGGGCGAGGTCGTGACCCGATCGGGAGGAACGGCTCATTCCTTGAACTCACTCCCTGAAGGACTGGCGGCTAAGACAGGGACTGCCGAGCTTAAGGCTAAGAAGGGGGAAAAAGGACAGGAGAACGGTTTTGTTGTGGTGTTTGATACCGAATCACCATCCTTCCTTATAGCCGCAGTCATTGAACAAGTGAACGGAAGAGGCGGCAGTCATTATGTTTTGGACAAATTAAAGCCTTTCCTGGAGAAAAAGGGAGTAAGGCAGTAAATTGATTTGCGATTTACGATGTATCTTTAGTATTTGAAGAGCCCATCCACCATTCATGTTACTAAAATGGTGGATGGGCTTTATTTTGCCTTTATGTTATAAGATTTATTTCCGAGCAGTCAGCATAAAACGTGCCGAGTTTGTTCGTATACCTTTATCGAAGCGATTATGCTCAACAAACTGTTGGAAATGCTCTAAGTCGGATTCCTTCTCTCCAAAACCGGGAATGATCGGTGCATGGGTCAGCAGGAAAAGCAGATCATCAGGCGTGGCGTAATATTCTGTCGCATTATATTCGTGTGCCTCAATGTCTCGAAAACCCGCTTCGCGAAGTTCACGTTTGTATCGTTCCATTAATGTGCCAGGTTGAACGCCTAGCGATTGTTCACGGTCAAAAGCCTCTGAGAGATTATATTTATCATTTTCACTGACTTGCTGGGTAAGGAATACACCGCCATCGGCCAATACCCTGAATACTTCTGTAGCGCAGAAGTCGCAGTGTCTGGAAGACACCACATTAAAGAATTGATCCGGAAATGTCAGTTGCTCTGCATTCATATGCACAAAACGGACATTCGACCTGGAACCAGATGTCTTTAGATTACGCTGGGCAGTCTCAATCATTCCCCTGGAAAGGTCGATTCCAACCAATAACAGTGCAGCATGCGCGATGGAAAGAACAGCTTCCCCACCACCTGTGCCAATATCAAGCAACAGATCAGACGGTTTGGTGCAACGTATAACTTCCTCGTAAAAGTCCCATCCAATGCCCTCTGAAGTCACTTTCAGGGAGCTGAAGTCCCAGCCATTCAATGGCCCAATATGTTCGTAAAAAGTAATATAGTCCATCTTTTTCTTCATTATATGATTCCTCCAATGTGAGTTCTTGATTCTAGACAGATGTTGTGTCAAATCGTTACGATTAAATACCGAACAGGCTCAAAAGGGCAGACGTATCCCATGTTAGCTGGTACGCGTTTTGACCCAGCCCGACGACTAATTACTTCGAACGATTCGGAATAACATCCGTTTCACCTCACAATTTGGAATATCGTTATTATAATGAATTGACAGCGTATACGCGAGATGTTATTTTGAGGTGAAATCCATTCTATTAGATTGAGGTGATCGATGGTGGCTGTTCGCGCTAAGCAGATTTTTGTTAATTTGCCCGTTAAGGATTTGAAGAGGTCCGTTGATTTTTTTACCAAAGTAGGGTTTGAGTTCAATGTGAATTTTACAGACGAGTCTGCAACTTGCATGATCATTGGAGACAACATCTATGCGATGCTGCTGGTGGAGGATCGTTTTCAATCTTTTATTCCCAAAAAAATATCCAATGCAGCGGACACGGCAGAAGTCATCGTAGCCTTGTCGGTGGAGAGTCGTGAACAGGTCGATCTGATTGTACAAGCTGCCCTAGATGCTGGCGCCAAGCCGTATAACGATCCTCAAGATCATGGGTTTATGTATGGGTGGAGTTTTCAGGACCCGGATGATCATCTGTGGGAAGTTTCGTATATGGATCTAAGTAGCTTTCCTACGCAAGAATAGAATACATTAGTTAATCAGTGCCTTCTATTAACAGGGAGGCACTTTTTGCGTTCATTTATCCCAGTAACATATGGTGTAATTTACCTTTTTACTATATGATAAGTGTCGATTCATGTAAAAATTGCATAGTATACATACGTTCTTTTTGATGGAGGGATCAGGGTGTATTGTCACGTATGTGGGACCAAAAGCAATCCAGGGGACAGCACATGTAGGAAGTGTAGAACGAAATTAAAAGATTCAAGCTCTACCGATGAACAGATTTGGGCAGAAACAGCAGTTGGTCTGGAAAGTGGAACGGGCAAAGCATTAGATCAGTTATCCAGACAGCATCAGTCTGCACCGAAGCAGAGCAACACGGCACAAGGCCGAGCATTTAGCTGGATTATTCCACTGCTTCTAGCAGCGGTGATGGGGGCCTTGTTGACTTATTATTACAAGCAGGAGATGGGTATCAATGCGGAGGTAAAATCACTGCATCAACAGGCGGAGCAGGCGGGCTTGGACGGAAAATATCAAGAGGCGCTTCAACTTCTAGATTCGGCTCTTGCGAAACGGCCGAATGTTGATGGACTTGTGCAGGATCGCCAAATTACAGCCAAAGCCTTCAATCTAATGAATCAGCTGAACGAGGCTGCGACAAGTTTGAAAACTGGGAAACTTACTGCAGGTGACAAGACACTTCAGGCTGTAGCGAAAGTGTTGAAAGAGCGAGAAGAACCGGTATTTGCCAAGGTACGTACGACCCTAAACAACAACAAGGTGACACTGGCTGTCCTGAAGGTAAAGAAAGAAATCGATAGTTTGACAACCGTACAGGCACTTGCTGAGAAATTGGACACGGTATCGAAATTGAAAGGCAAGGAAGCAGAGGCGGTTCAGAAACAAATCATCGACAAGCTGGCTGGCCTTAGCTATAAGCAAGCTGAACAGCAAGTGAAGAAAAAGGATTTTACGGCTGCATTGCAAACCGTTGATCTGGGACTGTCCTACGCGCCCGAGGATGACAAACTGACAGCATATCGCGAACGGGTGCTGAGTGAGAAAAAGGCTTTTGAAAAAGCAGAAGCCGATCGAATTCAACTTGCTGAGCAACAAGCGGCAGAAGAAGACCTGAAAAACCGCACAGCAGCGGTGAGCATTGTAGAAGTAGAAGCAACGCTTGATATGTATGGCGATCTGTATATAAGCGGCTCAATCGTGAATAATGCCACTCGGCCTATCTCTTCCGTAACGGTTATGCTGGACATCTACAGCTCAGACGGGGCATATCTCGGTCAAACCTATGCGGATGTGTATCCAAGCTGGCTTGATGTAGGGGATCAAGGATTTTTTGAAACGTATTATTACGGTGTGTACGAGGAAGCAGAAGTTTCTGTAGTGAACGCAACGTGGTATCTGGAATAGGAGGACAGGTTGGAATGGCCAAACGAACATGGAGTACGATTATCTCCAGTGCAATCATTATTGGAGCGGGAGCAGGAGGGGTGTTCTGGATTCATCAGTATTCAGCAGATCAACTGCAGGATGGACCAAGACTGGCTGTTGTCACTACGAAGGAAACGGCAACCACAGCGTCTAAACCGTCCTCCCAGACAGCCGTGAAGAAAACACGTAAACAGATTATTGAAGAGAGTCAGAAGAAAGTGGTTACGATTGAGAGCAGCAGCGGACTGGGTTCCGGTTTTCTCTACAATGATCAGGGGGATGTGGTAACTAATGCTCACGTGGTGGAGGGGTCGAAAGAAGTAACGATTCGAACCCTGAATCATGAGGAGTATAAGGGAACCGTTATCGGGATTGGAGAAGAGACGGATGTTGCTGTCGTCAGGGTGCCTGATCTGAAAAAAGTTAAACCGCTACCTATCGCCAAATCCAAAGCGGAGACGGGTGATGAGATTCTCGCTCTGGGTAGTCCGCTGGGTCTGGAGAACACCGTAACTACAGGCATTATCAGCGGAGTTGGCCGCAGCTTCGAAATTGCCCCGTATATCTATAGTAATCTGTATCAAATCTCGGCGCCTATTACACACGGCAACAGCGGTGGCCCACTGATCAGTGCAGAAACCGGTGAAGTATTGGGCATTAATTCAGCCGTTGTGGAGCAGGAAGGTGGAATTGGGTTCAGCATTCCTATCACCAGTGTATTGAAGCAGGTCCAGGCCTGGTCTGAGAAACCATCATCGTCTAAAACGGCGGTTCAGACGAGTGGCAGTCAGGGAGCGGGAGCAGACTCAGCTTCTTTGGAAGCGGAGGGTCTGGTGACCGAATTTTATATGAACCTGAATCTGAATGACTATGTTACCGCCTATGCCTTGCTTGGCAGTGAGTGGCAGAGCGGTATAAGTTATGCCAAGTTCCGTGAAGGTTACATCAACACCAGTTATGTTACCATTGCCGAAGTTTCGTCCTCAGACAAGTCAAATGATGAAATAGAGGTCACTGCGGTTATTACAGCGGATGAACGAAAAGACAGTGAATTGGTCACCACGAAATATAAAGTTACGTATCAAGTCGGTTATGAAAATGGACAACTGAAAATACTTCATGGTCAAGGGAAAAAAGTGAAATAAAAGTTGTGGAGGGAGAATGGGCGCCAAAGCCGATTCTCCTTTTTGATTGCTTAAGTTTGATGGTTCTGTTAAAATACAGAACGAACGTTCAGTATGCAAGAGGCGGAGTGAAATGGATGAGTATGAATAAAAAGCAAATTCAAACCGAGCAGACCAAGAAGAAACTTGCGGATGCCTCAAGAGCTCTTTTTGTGCAAAAAGGGTATAAAGCAACTTCCATTGAAGATATTGTGGCTGCGACAGGCAGCAGCAAAGGCAATATCTATTACCATTTTAAAAGTAAGGAAGGCCTCTTTCTGTATTTGATTGATGAGTGGGATCGGGAATGGGAAGAGAATTGGGCGGCCAAGGAGCATCTGTATCATACTTCTACCGAGAAGATCTACGGCTTGGCAGAACAATTAATCCTCGACGATATGAATCACCCGCTAACGAAGGCGGCAGATGAGTTCTTTACGGGGGAAAAGAAAGAAAATGATATTGAAGAACGAATAGCTTTGATGTTTGAGCGGCATATTCAATTTAACAAACAATTGGTGGAACACGGGATAGAGAGCGGAGAGTTCAAGGCAGACAACGCAGACAATCTTGCGCTCATTCTGGAAAGCACCATTATTGGACTTAGTCAGCTGTCGCGCGGAATGGAGCCAGAACAGGCTCTTGCCTTATACCGCCAGGCGGCTAGCGTATTCTTGTATGGAATAGCAAAAGATAAAGCTTAAGGCAACATTTTGACAACTACGGAGGATGGAATCATGGCATTACTTACACGGAACAGGGGCGCTTTGCTGCTGTTAATGTTTAATATTTTTCTCGTTTTTACAGGTATAGGTCTTGTTGTACCTATTATGCCTGCGTACATGGATCTACTGCATATCACTGGGTTCACGGTTGGTTTGCTGGTAGCAGCATTCTCCTTCACGCAGTTTCTGTTTTCTCCAGTTGCGGGCCGTTGGTCTGACATCTTGGGACGTAAAAAAATTATTGTTGGCGGCATGTTAATTTTTGCTGTATCGGAGTTTATGTTTGGTGCTGTGAATGCACCATCGCTGCTCTTCGCTGCCCGGATGCTTGGCGGAATCGGTGCAGCAATGATCTTCCCGGCAGTTATGGCGTATACCGCAGATATTACGACAGATGAAGAACGCGGTAGAGGCATGGGATTAATCAATGCGGCAATTACTACAGGATTTATTATTGGTCCGGGGATCGGCGGATATATCGCGGACTTTGGCATTCGAATTCCTTTCTATGCCGCAGGTATTGCAGGTTTGCTGGCATCCATCATTACATTGATTATTTTGCCGGAATCGACCAGAATTACCGGAGAGCAAACCAAACCTGTTGCGGGTGCAGCGAAGGTCAAAAGCCCGGGCATGGTTTCCCAGTTGCTGCATTCGTACCGGGAGCCTTACTTTTTCAGTTTGATTATCGTATTTGTCATGGCTTTTGGTCTGGCTAACTATGAGACGGTCTTTTCTTTGTTTGTGGATCACAAATTTGGCTTCACCACCAAGGATATTGCATTCATTATTACGTTTGGTTCCATTGCGGGAGCTGTAGTGCAGGTCTCCATGATTGGCTGGCTGTTAAACCGTTTTGGTGAGAAAAAAGTCATTTCTGTCTGCTTGCTTTTTGTAGCCGTATTTGTACTGTTGACCTTGTTTGTGAACACCTACTGGATGATTCTTGTCGTAACGTTTATCGTCTTCCTTGGTATGGATATATTGCGTCCGGCAATCAGTACGCAGATGTCCAAACTGGCGGAAGAACAGCAAGGCTTTGTGGCCGGATTGAACTCAGCCTACACAAGTTTGGGGAATATCGCAGGTCCAATTGTAGCGGGAGCACTGTTTGATGTGAATATCAACTATCCTTACGTTTCAGCAGCTGTTGTTCTGGCAATCTGTTTCCTGTTATCTCTGCGGGTGTTAAGAGGAGTTAACTCCACAGGCAACGCCAAAGCAGAGATGTAATCCTGAATTGAATATGAATGAGTGAGTGAACCAACATAAGAAGCCAGTCGGCTACACATGAACGATGTGCAAACGACTGGCTTTTTATTTTACAGTATTAACGGACTTCTCCATTGGTTTCAATCAGTTTTTGATACCAGTGGAAGCTCTGTTTGCGGATACGTCTTAATTCCTTGATATCGAATTCTTCCCGATCCACGTAGATGAATCCATAACGTTTGCTTGATCCTTGATGTGTACTGACCAGATCAATCGCAGACCAAGGGCAGAAGCCGAATACATCTACACCGTCTGTAATAGCCAATTGAATCTGCTCGATATGTTTATTGAAAAACTCGATGCGGTAAGGGTCGTTGATCACGTCGCCTTCCTCTAGTTTATCAAATGCACCCAGACCATTCTCGGTAACGATCAATGGCAGATGATAACGGGAATAGATCTGGCGCAGCGTTGAGCGGAAACCAACGGGATCAATTTCCCAACCAAATTCAGTCTTTTGCAGATTTGGATTTACAGATCCTCTGTAAGCTCCTGGCTCCCCGACGATTTCATGCTGGTCTCCTGTATGGGAGAAGTCATTGCCATCATTCAGGCTTTCACCAACGGTCTGTGATGTATAGTAGTTAAAAGCGATAAAATCAGGGTTTCCTTGAGCCAGGATATCCATGTCTCCATCTTCAATGACAGGGGTATATCCTTTTTCTTCGAGATAACTCCAGGCAATATGATTGTAGCGTCCATATACCGCCATATCGAGATAGAGCCAGTTGCGAATGGCAGCATAGTTATCAGCAGCGAGCGTATCTTCCGGTTTGGAGCTCGCAGGATAGATAACACCGATATTGGGAGCTGGGCCGATTTTGGCTTCAGGCAGCATCTGATGACACAGGACCATGGCTTTGGCTTGAGCGACCAGCATGTGGTGATTTTGCTGATACAGTGTTTTTTGTGGATCAACAAGCGTTGTATCCAGTGTACCCAGCGAGCCGGGGTGAAGGATCAACATATTTTGTTCATTAATGGTCAGCCAATATTTGACCCGGTCACCGTAGTTTTCATAAAGTGTTTTGGCATATTGTTCAAAGGCATCTATCGTTGCACGGTTGGACCAGCCCCCTTTTTCTTCAAGCGCATAAGGAAGATCAAAGTGATACATGGTCACAATGGGCTCAATACCGTATTTAATTAACTCATCAATCAAGGAATCATAAAATGCCAGTCCCTTTGGATTTACTTCACCTGCACCTTGCGGATAGATGCGAGTCCAGGCGATGGAGAAACGGTAGGCTTTGAAGCCCATTTCGGCCATCAGGGCCACATCTTCTTTGTACATATGATAGTGATCACTTGTTACCTTGAAGTCGGTTACGCCTTCCACATGGTTGCCCATGTCGATGACAGAAGGGCCTTTGCCATCTTCATTCCAGGCTCCCTCAATTTGATAGGCGGAGGTTGAACCTCCCCAGAAGAAATTTTTAGGAAATGGTTTAAGTTGAGTGTGCTTCATTGTTAGTTCCTCCTAAATTGAATACATATAATATAAGTTGAGTTAGACAACCAAAGTCAGCAGGACATCGTTTTTCTGTACATGCTCTTGAGTCGTTTCGAATACATCGACTTCCTGCTGCGTAAGAGTAACAATGACAGGGGTCACGGTTTCGTATCCGGCCTCTTTAATTTTATCGATTTCAAATTGGATCAACAGATCGCCTTGTCTAACGATATCGCCTTCCTGAACGACAGGATTGAAATGTTTTCCCTTCAGCGCCACCGTGTTAATACCAATGTGAATCAAAATCTCGGTACCTGCGTTGGTCGTTAATCCAATGGCATGTCCAGTTGGGAAGATTGAAGTTACAACGCCATCCACAGGAGCGACGACTTCACCAATCTCAGGAACAATGGCCAATCCTTTGCCCATGGCACCTGTTGAGAAAGCAGGATCGTTAATGGTGCTTAAGGCTACAGCTTTACCTGTAAGAGGACTATAAATTTGTTCTTTTTTGATTTCAGTTGTTTTTGCCTCAGGTACGACAGGAAGTTCTTCCGGTGTACTTTCAGTCAATGTATTGGAAACAGATTCATTTTTTTCGGAAGAAGCTGTGTCTTTGGTTTTGCTTTCATATCCGAACATCACGGTCAATATCGCTGCTACAGCAAAGGAGCAGCCAATCGCAATCACGTAGACAACCGTTGGTGTATAGACAGGAATGGCAAATATATTGTGGAACACATAAGCAGTCATTTTAACGCCAAAGTGACCATTAATAGCACCGCCGATCGCACCTGCAATGACAACGATAGGGATCACTCGTTTATAACGCAAGATCAGACCGTATACGATCGGTTCAGTTACACCTGCAAGTAAACCGGTAAGGCTGGTGGAGCCTGCAAGGGTTCGCAGGGTTTTGTTCTTTTTGGCTTTCAGGAAAATACCAAATGCTACACCGATTTGTGCAAACACAGCTGCAGCTGCCATGGCTTCAATCGGATCGCCGCCAACCCCGATATTCTGAATCGTGATTGGTGTGAAACCCCAGTGGAGTCCGAAGACAACCATGAAGGTCATGAATCCACCCAGTACAACTCCTGACAAAATGCCGCTGACGCCAATAAGCCAAGTTACGCCGGAGGAGATCCAGTCACCTACCGTGGTGCCGAAAGGGCCGAAGGCCATTGCGGACAAAGGAACCATAATCATCAGAGCAATCATCGGTACCAGGAACAATTGCAGATCTTTCAAAATGATTTTCTTCAGTAGTTTGTCGAGTACAGCGTAGATGCTGATCGATATGAAGATCGGGAACACGCTGGCTGAATAATTCATCATGACAACGGGTATGCCGAGGAACGATACATCCGAGCCTTTATCCATCAGTCCGGTAAAGTTCGGCTCCATCAGAGCGGCACCAATTACACCGGCTACATAAGGATTGGCTTTCAGTTTCATACCAAGTGTGATACCGAGGAAGATAGGCAAGAAATAAAAGACTGCGTTCCCGGCAGCAGATAGAATCAGGTACGTGTCACTTGTATCAGACATCCATCCAAGCATGGTCAGGACAGTCAACAAAGCTTTTAACATACCTGATCCTGCCATGGCCGGGATTAACGGTGAGAAACTTCCGGATATAATTTCAAAAACTTTGGATAATACCGAGGTTTTTTCTCCTGTGGACTCAGCAGATGAGGAAGAATCCCCTCCAAAATCTCTGTTTTTCATGATCTCTGCATATACATGAGCCACATTGCTGCCAATGACGACCTGGAACTGTCCGCCGCTTTCGACAACGGTAATGATACCATCGTGTTTCTCGAGCGTTTCGCGTTCAGCCTTTTTCGAATCCTTCAGATCGAATCTCAGCCGGGTTGCACAGTGGACAAGACCATTGATATTGGCTTCTCCGCCGACGAGACGAACGATGTCATCCCCCATTTTTTTATGATCCATGTTCATTCTCCTTTGTTGTTAAGATTGCCTGAAAACAAAAAAATACCTAAACGAATGGCTATGATCATCGGAAAGATGACTCGTTGCCAATCATTTAGGTATCGCCTGCTTTACCAGTAACAATCCTTGTCGTTAAGTTGTGAGACCTACTATAAATGACGCCGAAATCGTTTGCAAGCTTTTTTTTATTCAGCGTCCAGCATTTCGTTACGGGAAGTGACACGGTGAATATGGATCGTCAAGTACACTTTTTCATCAATGGACATGGCGCTTTCAAACTTCTCTTCAAGGTATTGATTAATCAGTTGTGTACACTGAAAAGCCTTGGCATATTTGTCTTTAACCTGCTCATACAGGAAGTTATCACCCGATGCAAATTGCTCCTGTTCATTACTCAGCATTCTCTGAACAAAGTATTGCAGATGGGTAATAAACCGGGAATAATTAAATGAATTTTCATCCAGGGCGATGTGGTAATGATTGGTGACAATGTTGAAAATATCATCAATAACCTCGGTAATTTCAACCGTTTGTTTCATACCCTGACCATCTTGGCGGGCATTGACAAAATGCATGGCAATAAAACTGGCCTCATGCTCATCCATTTGGATGCCGAATTGTTCCTGAATCAGATCCACGGCATTCATGCCAATCCCAAATTCCTTTTTGTAAAATTTCTTGATTTGCCACAAAAGGGAATTCTTCAGTCCGACGGATTTGCGGTACCTCGTAATGGCGAATTGAATATGATCAATCAATGAAATATAGATATTATCACTAAAAATATCACCCATTTCCTTTTTGGCGTAGCCTACAATTTCGTCAGCCAATTTTAAATATTCAACCGATGTTTCACCGATCAGGTCAATCAATTTTTGCGGTATTTTATCCGATTTCAGCACAAAGGTTTTCTCGATTTTATCCTCATCCACGGGCTGTCCATTTTTCTTCTTGAAACCTAGACCGTTGCCGATGACAACAAACTCTTGGCCTACCTGATTCTCGGCGCGAATGACGTTGTTGTTGAAAATCTGTCGGATGATCATGTATGTGTTCACCTCAATAGCTCGTAATAATAACAAAAAACCCAAACAAAGGCTTATTAGACAGCCTTTTGTTTGGGTATCGCCTGCTTACCAGTAACAATCCCGAAGAAGACGCAGCTTCCTCTTTCAATTATGTCCACTATACCGCTTTCATAACAGAATAACAATACAATGATTTATGGAAATGAACGTAAAGACGTCAATTTTTGTTATAATAAGAAAGCTGGAAGTGAATTAGATGGGCTGGGTTGCATAATAAGTTACCGAGGACGGTCATTTTTAAGCATATACAGGATTATTGGAGTGATAACATGAGCAAAGCAAAAGGAAAAGGCGGTACCGGCCGTGGTACTGGCAAAAAAGGTTGGAACCGTTGGCAAGCCGCTGCTAACCGGGCGAAAAGTGCTCCGAAGCCTTATAAAAGTAAAGGCACAAAGAATAAAACCGATGCCGAAACGCCAAGTGACAAGTCCGTGTAAATGGGCACGAGATAAGTTGGAGAAGAGATCTGACCTGAAACAGGGCAGATCTCTTTTTTTGGTTTGATGCGTTTAAAAAATTATGCTCAACACAGCCTAATAAGTGATATCCAAATTGCCGATATAAATGGTAAATTACCCCTATGTTGTGTCGACATACTACCTAGAACAAAGGAGATTTGTCATTGTCCAATAAAAGAATGATACACACAATTAATTTGTTTATGGTTGGTGTTACGCTTACTGCGTGCAGCTCTTCGTCAGGTGTTCCCAATACTCCTGCGGTCTCCAAATTTATTTCTTAGAAAAAAACGGTGAATGAAATACCTGTAACAATATTCTCTAAGAACAAGGAAGTGGAAATAACCCTCTCTTCGGATTGGAAGGTTTCAACAGAACTTATTAATCCATCACTATTGAAGTTATCGCCAGTGGATCGAACAAAGTCCATCCGAATCGACCGAGTGAACCGGGCAGACTACTTATCGGATACGTCATTGACCGATTGCATGGCAATCCACAAGAAAAATATTGAATCTACACAAGGCCCAAAGAGAAAGAAAGATGAGATCATCAGAACCAGCAATCTAACTATTGATAAAAAGGAGGCTTACGTAAAAGAAGGAAGAACCAGTTATGAGAGGAATCAATTCGGGTACATTACAGCATACCTAGAAAGTAACTACCATTTTTATATCATTACATATACATCGATGTATGAATTTACGTTAGCAGACCGGGAATTTTTCGAAAAAATGTCTCAACAATTTCGGATATTGAATGATGAACCATCAGACCTTGTCCTTTCATCGACCGATCTTACATCGCATCAGGGAAAATATTCTTAATTCCAGATCCGTACTCCATCTAATTGGGAAGTTCAAGATTTTGAATTACGGGGTTCAGATCTGGATATCTCTCTGCAGGCAAACAATGATTACATGTCGATATATCTCGAACCAAAGGAAGAATCTGATTCCGATCTAACGTTAGAGGAGTATGGACGTTATGTCGCTGAAATGTATGCTGATCCAGAGAACTCCATTCTCGTTCCAGAACGCACGTCTGTTGAAATCAATGGTTTGAAGGGGATTCAGATGGAAGGGTACCAAGTAGTAAATAAACGTAAGATTGTCCAGCTACACACCATTTTAGAAGCACAGGATCATTTTGTAGAGATCGTGTTCTATACGGGTGAGGGTCGATATGATCGGGTAAAGAATGAGTATCAGAGATATACAAGTACCTACAAGGAAAATAAAAGGTGAAGTTATAAAGGTATAAGAGATCTGCCCACCCGATATCTGGATAAGATCTCTTAAATCTGTAATACAGTCTATTATATAGCAGCTTGAATGAAAGAAGATGGCTCCGAAACTTCCAGTGACAAGTCCGTTTCAATGGGCACGAGATAGAGTAGAGAAGGGAACTGACCTGAATACAGGGATGGTCTCTTTTTTATTTCGTCGCAAGCGCATCATATTAAACGAATAGAAAAAAACCAAGACGCAGGAATTACCCTCAAGCATCTTGGTTTTTTGTTGTTATTAACGTTCTTATTGTTTACTTGGTATTCAGCTCTATTTAGCTCTTACTTTGAAGAAGGAGATCAGTTCTTGCAATTGGCCCGATACAGCCGAAAGTTCATCAGAGGCAGCAACAATGGAGGCCATGGATGATTCCTGTTCGGCAATGGATTGCTCAATCTGTTTGCTGCTATGTGCTGCTTTGCTGACGCTCGCAGACAACTCATCTGCAGTAGCGGACATTTCCTGTGTGCTGGCGGATATTTCTTCGGTAGAGCTGGAGATATCCTGAATTTGGTTAGCGACTTTGTTCGTAGCTGTCAGAATATCTTCAAAGAATTGGCCCGTCTCCATAGTGACTTGAGATCCCTTCTCCACTTCTTGGGAGCCAAGCTGCATGGCTTCGGCAGATTGAAGGATATCGCGCTGAATGCCGTCAATTAAGGTACGGATCTGTTTGGCAGAATCCTGGGACTGTTCAGCGAGTTTGCGGACTTCCCCTGCGACAACCGCGAACCCTTTTCCTTCCTCACCGACACGAGCCGCCTCAATGGAAGCATTCAGGGCGAGCAAATTAGTCTGATCTGCAATCTGTGTAATCATATTTACGATGCTGCTAATTTCGTTGGAGCGGCTTTCCAAAGACTGTATCGATTCCGACGTGTGTTTCACCGCACCAGAGATGAGTCTCATCTGCTCAACCACTTGTTGCATAATCTCATGACCTGTATTGGAACGTTGTTCCATGCTTAATGCCTCATCCGCTACATCTGCAGAACTGCTGGCAATCGTCTGCACAACGGTAGACATTTCTGTCATTGCTCGGGCACTTTCCACGCTCGCCTGATCCTGGGAGCGAAGGCCGTGAGAGATGTCCCGAATATTGCTGCTGATCATCTGGATATTATCATTATTCTTCTCGGAAATATCTAGTAATTTCTTGGATGAGTCAGAGAGGTGATAAGATGTCGTTTGGACTTTGAACATCGTGTCATTGAATCGCTGAATCATCGTATTGAATTTTTCATTGATAATTCCCAGATCATCCCGTCCGGTTTGGATGGTTACATCCAGATTGCCTGCGCTTGCAGTCTCAATACCCTTCATAAGGTCACGGATTGGCTTAAGTGTTTTCTTCAATAGAATATACTGCAATACCATAAACAGGACCAGGAAACCGATAAGGAAAATACTACTGTATGTAATCAGCTTATGAAGTCCTTTTGGAACTGCGTTTGCATCAACGTCGAAGTAAAGTGCGGCGTACATTTTTCCTTCGGCATTTTTAATAGGGTACATAATCGTAGTCCAAGTACCGTATTCGTCCGTATAAAAACTGCTTAATGCGGGCTCCTCGTCGTTTTTCATACCTTCAAGAGCTATAACATTTTTCTGTGGTAATGGATACATTGAACCTGCTGCCATATTGCTTTCTTCAAAAGGCCCCAACAAATTAGTAGGAATCGCAATGATGGATGTCTGATTTCCTTCCTTCAGTTCAGTGCCGAAGATATAGGCTTGTGCAATATTGGGATATAGCTCGTGGATGGAATCCAGGTATTCTCTTAATTCTTTCTGAACAGGTCCAGAATAACTTTTCTCTTTTACTGCTTCAATTACTTTGTCTGTATCCAGATCATCAAACCATTTCTGTGTTGTAACTTCAGCCTGCTCGTACAATTGTTGACTCAGAATATTCTTTTGCAGTTGATATCCCGCAGCAATGAGGATAACCCCAATCAACATAATGCTGCCGAATGAAATAACGAGATTTTTAGCAAAGAAGGGAAGAGTACTCCACCTTATCTTATCTAACAACATAGTTCACTCCTTTTTCTAATTGTGACCATCTGGATGCGTGTTCGCTCTACGTATGGTGCTTCGTATCCATGTGATATATCGTAATAGGGTTAGACTAATGTTAGTTTTTGAATGAAAATGATGCTTTAGTACCAAGGTTTTCAGAATTTCCCTCATTTCTTTCATTATTGTGTTCATTATTAAAAAATGCGCAAATCTATAAAGACAATTTCTTTGAAGATTGGGGAAATTAAATGCTAAAAGGAATAAGGTCCCTTCATTTTAAAAAGTGAATTGTGCCTAACATGTATATACATCAAGGGGAGAGGGATTTATGTTGAAATAAAGATATGCGCATATATGAAATACATTAATACGCAAAAATGACTCTAAACGAGACTTGGTGAATACGAAAAGATCAATGAACGATATCCTATCACTGTAATGAAAGACAACAGTATAGATGAAGCTAACTTAATAAGTAGTGACTTTAATGAAGAAAAGTTTTCATGGCCCTACAAGACAAACTGTTCATTAGAGCTTAGGGGTTAGGATTACAACCAATATAGGCTGTCCCATAGAACTCAAAGAACGGTTCCGTAGATTCCTGTAGCTAACAACTACTGGAGTGCATTTATAATAGGAGAGTAGATCAACCCAATGTAGTGAATAAAATTAATTTATAATATGGGTTGTAATTAGTATTAGAACATGGTATATTATTAATCCGGCCAAGAAAACACGAGAAACACGGTGCGGCAAGCGAATGAATAAGCTTCGAAAGAAACTTAAAAAAAAGTGCTTGCAAAGTTGGTTCGGACGTGATAATATATAAGAGTTGCTGAAGAGAACAACGACGGCAACGAAAACAAGTTTGATCTTTGAAAACTGAACAACGAGTGAGTAACGATCTTGCTTGCAAGATCGACGCTGAGAAATCGGTACACGTCTTCGGACTGTATGATTTTGAAGCAAAATAAATGAGATTTTTAATCTCGTCAGTTTCAAAATGAGCTTATCGCTCTTTTCAATACTTTATTGGAGAGTTTGATCCTGGCTCAGGACGAACGCTGGCGGCATGCCTAATACATGCAAGTCGAGCGGACTTGAAGAGAAGCTTGCTTCTCGGATGGTTAGCGGCGGACGGGTGAGTAACACGTAGGCAACCTGCCCTCAAGTTTGGGACAACTACCGGAAACGGTAGCTAATACCGAATAGTTGTTTTCTTCTCCTGAAGGAAACTGGAAAGACGGAGCAATCTGTCACTTGGGGATGGGCCTGCGGCGCATTAGCTAGTTGGTGGGGTAACGGCTCACCAAGGCGACGATGCGTAGCCGACCTGAGAGGGTGATCGGCCACACTGGGACTGAGACACGGCCCAGACTCCTACGGGAGGCAGCAGTAGGGAATCTTCCGCAATGGGCGAAAGCCTGACGGAGCAATGCCGCGTGAGTGATGAAGGTTTTCGGATCGTAAAGCTCTGTTGCCAGGGAAGAACGCTTGGGAGAGTAACTGCTCTCAAGGTGACGGTACCTGAGAAGAAAGCCCCGGCTAACTACGTGCCAGCAGCCGCGGTAATACGTAGGGGGCAAGCGTTGTCCGGAATTATTGGGCGTAAAGCGCGCGCAGGCGGTCATTTAAGTCTGGTGTTTAATCCCGGGGCTCAACCCCGGATCGCACTGGAAACTGGGTGACTTGAGTGCAGAAGAGGAGAGTGGAATTCCACGTGTAGCGGTGAAATGCGTAGATATGTGGAGGAACACCAGTGGCGAAGGCGACTCTCTGGGCTGTAACTGACGCTGAGGCGCGAAAGCGTGGGGAGCAAACAGGATTAGATACCCTGGTAGTCCACGCCGTAAACGATGAGTGCTAGGTGTTAGGGGTTTCGATACCCTTGGTGCCGAAGTTAACACATTAAGCACTCCGCCTGGGGAGTACGGTCGCAAGACTGAAACTCAAAGGAATTGACGGGACCCGCACAAGCAGTGGAGTATGTGGTTTAATTCGAAGCAACGCGAAGAACCTTACCAGGTCTTGACATCCCTCTGATCGGTACAGAGATGTATCTTTCCTTCGGGACAGAGGAGACAGGTGGTGCATGGTTGTCGTCAGCTCGTGTCGTGAGATGTTGGGTTAAGTCCCGCAACGAGCGCAACCCTTATATTTAGTTGCCAGCACTTCGGGTGGGCACTCTAGATAGACTGCCGGTGACAAACCGGAGGAAGGTGGGGATGACGTCAAATCATCATGCCCCTTATGACCTGGGCTACACACGTACTACAATGGCCGGTACAACGGGCTGCGAAATCGCGAGATGGAGCCAATCCCAACAAAGCCGGTCTCAGTTCGGATTGCAGGCTGCAACTCGCCTGCATGAAGTCGGAATTGCTAGTAATCGCGGATCAGCATGCCGCGGTGAATACGTTCCCGGGTCTTGTACACACCGCCCGTCACACCACGAGAGTTTATAACACCCGAAGTCGGTGGGGTAACCGCAAGGAGCCAGCCGCCGAAGGTGGGATAGATGATTGGGGTGAAGTCGTAACAAGGTAGCCGTATCGGAAGGTGCGGCTGGATCACCTCCTTTCTATGGAGAATCGTTTCCCGAGTGGAAACATTCAAATACGCAGACTAGATCTGCAAATACTACTCACTCGTTGCTCAGTTTTGAGAGCTCAAACTCTCAAACAGCTTGCTTTTGCATGGAGCTTGTTCTTTGAAAACTAGATATCGAAACGAAATTTTGCGATTTAGAACATTCCTTTTTAAGCTGAACTTGTGTAAACAAGTTTCAATAAATAGTGAAAACTGCATTGCGATGGTATCGAATGAGAGCGACTTTTGGCTTTGCGTAAGCAAAACAAGGGAAGCGAACAGTCGAAACCGGAGCAAATATGGTTAAGCTACTAAGAGCACACGGAGGATGCCTAGGCGCTAGGAGCCGATGAAGGACGTGGCGAACAACGAAACTGCCTCGGGGAGCTGTAAGCAAGCTTTGATCCGGGGGTGTCCGAATGGGGAAACCCAGCTGGGGTAATTTCCAGTTACTCATAACTGAATACATAGGTTATGTAGAGGCATACCAAGGGAACTGAAACATCTAAGTACCTTGAGGAAGAGAAAACAATAGTGATTCCGTCAGTAGCGGCGAGCGAACGCGGAGAAGCCCAAACCAGAGAGCTTGCTCTTTGGGGTTGTGGGACATCTCACATGGAGTTACAAAGGAACCGGTTAAATGAAGAGGTCTGGAAAGGCCCGCCAAAGAAGGTAAAAGCCCTGTATTTGAAAGTTGGTTCTCTCCGAGATGTATCCCGAGTAGTGCGGGGCACGTGAAACCCCGTATGAATCCGGCAGGACCATCTGCCAAGGCTAAATACTTCCTAGCGACCGATAGTGAAGCAGTACCGTGAGGGAAAGGTGAAAAGCACCCCGGAAGGGGAGTGAAATAGAACCTGAAACCGTGTGCTTACAAAAAGTCAGAGCCCGTTTTAGGGGTGATGGCGTGCCTTTTGTAGAATGAACCGGCGAGTTACGTTCCCGTGCAAGGTTAAGGTGAAGAGCCGGAGCCGCAGCGAAAGCGAGTCTGAATAGGGCGACTTAGTACGTGGACGTAGACCCGAAACCGGGTGATCTACCCCTGTCCAGGGTGAAGGTGCGGTAACACGCACTGGAGGCCCGAACCCACGCATGTTGAAAAATGCGGGGATGAGGTGGGGGTAGCGGAGAAATTCCAATCGAACTCGGAGATAGCTGGTTCTCCCCGAAATAGCTTTAGGGCTAGCCTCGGAAAACAGAGTCGTGGAGGTAGAGCACTGATTGGGTGCGGGGCCCGCAAGGGTTACCAAGCTCAGTCAAACTCCGAATGCCATAGACTTACTTCCGGGAGTCAGACAGTGAGTGCTAAGATCCATTGTCAAAAGGGAAACAGCCCAGACCATCAGCTAAGGTCCCCAAGTGTGTGTTAAGTGGGAAAGGATGTGGAGTTGCACAGACAACCAGGATGTTGGCTTAGAAGCAGCCACCATTGAAAGAGTGCGTAATAGCTCACTGGTCGAGTGACTCTGCGCCGAAAATGTAACGGGGCTAAACACACCACCGAAGCTATGGCTTGATGCTTTGCATCAGGGGTAGGGGAGCGTTGTATAAGGGTTGAAGGTGTACCGTAAGGAGCGCTGGACATTATACAAGTGAGAATGCCGGTATGAGTAACGAAAGATCAGTGAGAATCTGATCCGCCGAAAGCCTAAGGGTTCCTGAGGAAGGCTCGTCCGCTCAGGGTAAGTCGGGACCTAAGGCGAGGCCGAAAGGCGTAGTCGAAGGACAACAGGTCGAAATTCCTGTACCACCGTAAGCCGTTATGAGCAATGGGGGGACGCAGCAGGGTAGTGACGCGGACTGATGGATGTCCGTCTAAGCAGTGAGGCTGATGTGTAGGCAAATCCGCACATCATTAAGGCTGGGCTGTGATGGGGAGCGAAAATTATAGTAGCGAAGGTCATGATCTCACACTGCCAAGAAAAGCCTCTAGCCAGGTGATGGTGCCCGTACCGCAAACCGACACAGGTAGGCGAGAAGAGAATTCTAAGGCGCGCGGAAGAACTCTCGTTAAGGAACTCGGCAAAATGACCCCGTAACTTCGGGAGAAGGGGTGCCCCGGTAGTGTGAATAGCACGAGGGGGCCGCAGTGAAAAGGCCCAAGCGACTGTTTAGCAAAAACACAGGTCTGTGCGAAGCCGTAAGGCGAAGTATACGGGCTGACGCCTGCCCGGTGCTGGAAGGTTAAGGGGAGCGGTTAGGAGCAATCCGAAGCTGTGAACCGAAGCCCCAGTAAACGGCGGCCGTAACTATAACGGTCCTAAGGTAGCGAAATTCCTTGTCAGGTAAATTCTGACCCGCACGAATGGCGTAACGACTTGGGCGCTGTCTCAACGAGAGATCCGGTGAAATTTTAATACCTGTGAAGATGCAGGTTACCCGCGACAAGACGGAAAGACCCCATGGAGCTTTACTGCAGCTTGATATTGAATTTGGGTACGATCTGTACAGGATAGGTGGGAGCCTTTGAAGCAGGAGCGCAAGCTTCTGTGGAGGCACCGTTGGGATACCACCCTGATCGTATCTAGGTTCTAACCTGGTACCGTAATCCGGTGCGGGGACAGTGTCAGGTGGGCAGTTTGACTGGGCGGTCGCCTCCTAAAGAGTAACGGAGGCGCCCAAAGGTTCCCTCAGAATGGTTGGAAATCATTCGAAGAGTGCAAAGGCATAAGGGAGCTTGACTGCGAGACCTACAAGTCGAGCAGGGACGAAAGTCGGGCTTAGTGATCCGGTGGTACCGCATGGAAGGCCATCGCTCAACGGATAAAAGCTACCCTGGGGATAACAGGCTTATCTCCCCCAAGAGTCCACATCGACGGGGAGGTTTGGCACCTCGATGTCGGCTCATCGCATCCTGGGGCTGAAGTAGGTCCCAAGGGTTGGGCTGTTCGCCCATTAAAGCGGTACGCGAGCTGGGTTCAGAACGTCGTGAGACAGTTCGGTCCCTATCTGTCGTGGGCGTAGGAAATTGAGAGGAGCTGTCCTTAGTACGAGAGGACCGGGATGGACGTACCGCTGGTGTACCAGTTGTTCCGCCAGGAGCACCGCTGGGTAGCTATGTACGGAAGGGATAAGCGCTGAAAGCATCTAAGCGTGAAGCCCCCCTCAAGATGAGATTCCCAGTATGTAAGACCCCTTGAAGACGACGAGGTAGATAGGCTGGGGGTGGAAGTGCAGCAATGCATGGAGCTGACCAGTACTAATCGGTCGAGGGCTTATCCAAATATGCAAGTTGTAAATCGCACATTTCGTTTCGGATCTAGTTTTCAGAGAATAAACTCTGAATGTAAGCTAAGCTATGCGTTTGGTGGCGATGGCGGAGGGGTTCCACACGTACCCATCCCGAACACGACCGTTAAGCCTCTAGCGCCGATGGTACTTGGACCGCAGGGTCCTGGGAGAGTAGGACGCCGCCAAGCAATCAAAAGACACGATCGTAGATAAGCGATCGTGTCTTTTTCTGTTATTATGATCATGGGAATGAATATAACTTCTGTAGGCTGTTTTATATATCTTCGTCTTAGAGATAAAACTCATTCTATACATAAAATACTGGCCTTCCCATCATCCAAGCTGTGATACAATAGGTGGGGTCTATATAGAAACGGAAACACGCATGAGTACGAGGAGGAACTGAATCACGATGAAATCAGCCCCGTTTATTGCCGTGGAGGGTCCGATTGGTGCGGGAAAACAACGTTAGCACGATGCTTTCTCAGGAATTGAACCTTCCGCTGGTCAAGGAAATTGTAGAAGAGAATCCCTTTTTGGCTTCCTTCTATCAGGATATAGATGAGTGGAGCTTCCAGCTTGAAATGTTTTTTCTGTGTAACCGGTTTAAGCAACTGGAAGACACAGGCGTGCACTACATTAAGAAGAATACACCCGTCAT
>NZ_LXQN01000021.1:0-76252 GCF_001659845.1 Paenibacillus sp. AD87 | reverse complement strand
TGGCTTCGGTTGGATGAGCTGTCATCACCAATTCCAGCGATAACTCGTCTAGAATATCCTCTACTTCCGTGTGAGACAGTCCGCGTTCCTTCAGATCTTGTACTGCTTTTTCAATCGATCCTGGCTGCACAGCGTCCCCTGCAGAACGTTCATAATCCCGTTTACGCCGGATCCGATGGTTTTGTTCAGCAATGTTAACTAATTGAAAATAAATCGCAAAAGCTCGAATCACCTGATGGCGATTTTCCGAGTCTAATTCCTGGATCATCGTTTTGAACTCTGCATAAAGTTCTGGCAAGAACTCTGCACGCAACGATTTGCTCGTTTCCCGAATCTTCTCAACGATATCTAGAAGCTCCGTGCCTCCTTGATGGACAAGAACTTCTCCGAGTATATTGCCCAGGAACCGCACGTCTCGCCGAAGCAGGTTGTTGGATTGGCTTTGCTGGCGGTTACCATAGTTTCAGTCATGCTTATCCTCCCATCTGATCGTTCCATTCGTACACGTAAATTTGACACCTTCATAACATCATACAATAAAATGGTACGAAAATCTTTATTTTCTACTAGTAAAAATGGGATTTACCCTGATTTACAGCACAAAAACACGCTTTATTATTCATTTTCTTGTTCTGCTTCGATTAATGGTCAAATGCTGTCGCATGATACCTTTTTCACGTACTTTCATTACTCGAATAACTCATACCTATTCTAAATTTTTCATAAATATACAGTTAGACTGGGAATGTTTGTTGTACCTGAATCGATTCGTATCTGCATGATTTCCATTGTTACAAACCAGACGAAACATAAAGAAACATGACCGGCAAAGCAAGCTTTTGTATACTTTATCACAGTGACGCAATAAATTAAAGAGTGTATTTATAATTTTTTGATTCTTTTAGCAGAATTTAATGAAGGAGTTCGGAGGTATTCTTTCACTTAACAAACGAATATAGAGGAGATTGGTATTATTAATGAGGTGTTGTTTCTATGAAAAAAACAAAAGCCTCTGTATACAGAGGCTTTCTAATGAAACATGAAGCGGGTGATGGGAATCGAACCCACGCTATTAGCTTGGAAGGCTAAAGTTCTACCATTGAACTACACCCGCAAATAAAAATCGGGATGACACGATTTGAACATGCGACCCCCTGGTCCCAAACCAGGTGCTCTACCAAGCTGAGCTACATCCCGATACTTATGAAAATAATGGCGCGCCCTGAGAGATTCGAACTCCCGGCCTTTTGATTCGTAGTCAAACGCTCTATCCAGCTGAGCTAAGGGCGCATATAAAACTTTAAAAAGATTGGAGCGGACGATGGGAATCGAACCCACGACCCTCGCCTTGGCAAGGCGATGCTCTACCGCTGAGCCACGTCCGCAAAACCTATGCGCGTGGAGGGACTTGAACCCCCACGTCGTGAAACGCTAGATCCTAAGTCTAGTGCGTCTGCCAATTCCGCCACACGCGCATGTGAAAAGTGAGTCATGAAGGGCTCGAACCTTCGACACCCTGATTAAAAGTCAGGTGCTCTACCAACTGAGCTAATGACTCAAACTAAAAATTAAAATGGCTGGGGATATAGGATTTGAACCTATGCATGACGGAGTCAAAGTCCGTTGCCTTACCGCTTGGCTAATCCCCATTAAGTTAAGTGGTGGAGGCTGAGGGGATCGAACCCCCGACCCTCTGCTTGTAAGGCAGATGCTCTCCCAGCTGAGCTAAGCCTCCATCCTATGACCCGTAGGGGATACTCTCACTTCGTTCGAGACTGCGAAGCCATTGCTAACGAAGTTTATCCTCCGACGAACCTTTGGGATTCTCATCCCTTTTTTAAGCTAATAAATATAGCTATGACCCGTAGGGGATTCGAACCCCTGTTACCTCCGTGAAAGGGAGGTGTCTTAACCCCTTGACCAACGGGCCCCATTTCCAAAGCTCTCAACCGGGATCGAACCGGTGACCTCATCCTTACCATGGATGCACTCTACCTACTGAGCTATGAGAGCAAATGGCTCCCCGAACAGGGCTCGAACCTGTGACAACTCGATTAACAGTCGAGTGCTCTACCAACTGAGCTATCAGGGGAATAATATGCATTTGCAGTGCAAATGCAATTCATCATACAACGTTAACATGCAGAGCCTGTTTTCTATGTAGGATGAAAGAGTTCGCTTGGCGGCGTCCTACTCTCCCAGGACCCTGCGGTCCAAGTACCATCGGCGCTAGAGGGCTTAACGGTCGTGTTCGGGATGGGTACGTGTGGAACCCCTCCGCCATCGCCACCAAACGCATAGCATAGCTTACATTCAGAGTTTATTCTCTGAAAACTAGATCCGAAACGAAATGTGCGATTTACAACTTGCATATTTGGATAAGCCCTCGACCGATTAGTACTGGTCAGCTCCATGCATTGCTGCACTTCCACCCCCAGCCTATCTACCTCGTCGTCTTCAAGGGGTCTTACATACTGGGAAATCTCATCTTGAGGGGGGCTTCACGCTTAGATGCTTTCAGCGCTTATCCCTTCCGTACATAGCTACCCAGCGGTGCTCCTGGCGGAACAACTGGTACACCAGCGGTACGTCCATCCCGGTCCTCTCGTACTAAGGACAGCTCCTCTCAAATTTCCTACGCCCACGACAGATAGGGACCGAACTGTCTCACGACGTTCTGAACCCAGCTCGCGTACCGCTTTAATGGGCGAACAGCCCAACCCTTGGGACCTACTTCAGCCCCAGGATGCGATGAGCCGACATCGAGGTGCCAAACCTCCCCGTCGATGTGGACTCTTGGGGGAGATAAGCCTGTTATCCCCAGGGTAGCTTTTATCCGTTGAGCGATGGCCCTTCCATGCGGTACCACCGGATCACTAAGCCCGACTTTCGTCCCTGCTCGACTTGTAGGTCTCGCAGTCAAGCTCCCTTATGCCTTTGCACTCTTCGAATGATTTCCAACCATTCTGAGGGAACCTTTGGGCGCCTCCGTTACTCTTTAGGAGGCGACCGCCCCAGTCAAACTGCCCACCTGACACTGTCCCCGCACCGGATTACGGTACCAGGTTAGAACCTAGATACGATCAGGGTGGTATCCCAACGGTGCCTCCACGCAAGCTGGCGCTCACGTTTCAAAGGCTCCCACCTATCCTGTACAGATCGTACCCAAATTCAATATCAAGCTGCAGTAAAGCTCCATGGGGTCTTTCCGTCTTGTCGCGGGTAACCTGCATCTTCACAGGTATTAAAATTTCACCGGATCTCTCGTTGAGACAGCGCCCAAGTCGTTACGCCATTCGTGCGGGTCAGAATTTACCTGACAAGGAATTTCGCTACCTTAGGACCGTTATAGTTACGGCCGCCGTTTACTGGGGCTTCGGTTCACAGCTTCGGATTGCTCCTAACCGCTCCCCTTAACCTTCCAGCACCGGGCAGGCGTCAGCCCGTATACTTCGCCTTACGGCTTCGCACAGACCTGTGTTTTTGCTAAACAGTCGCTTGGGCCTTTTCACTGCGGCCCCCTCGTGCTATTCACACTACCGGGGCACCCCTTCTCCCGAAGTTACGGGGTCATTTTGCCGAGTTCCTTAACGAGAGTTCTTCCGCGCGCCTTAGAATTCTCTTCTCGCCTACCTGTGTCGGTTTGCGGTACGGGCACCATCACCTGGCTAGAGGCTTTTCTTGGCAGTGTGAGATCATGACCTTCGCTACTATAATTTTCGCTCCCCATCACAGCCCAGCCTTAACGATGTGCGGATTTGCCTACACATCAGCCTCACTGCTTAGACGGACATCCATCAGTCCGCGTCACTACCCTGCTGCGTCCCCCCATTGCTCATAACGGCTTACGGTGGTACAGGAATTTCGACCTGTTGTCCTTCGACTACGCCTTTCGGCCTCGCCTTAGGTCCCGACTTACCCTGAGCGGACGAGCCTTCCTCAGGAACCCTTAGGCTTTCGGCGGATCAGATTCTCACTGATCTTTTCGTTACTCATACCGGCATTCTCACTTGTATAATGTCCAGCGCTCCTTACGGTACACCTTCAACCCTTATACAACGCTCCCCTACCCCTGATGCAAAGCATCAAGCCATAGCTTCGGTGGTGTGTTTAGCCCCGTTACATTTTCGGCGCAGAGTCACTCGACCAGTGAGCTATTACGCACTCTTTCAATGGTGGCTGCTTCTAAGCCAACATCCTGGTTGTCTGTGCAACTCCACATCCTTTCCCACTTAACACACACTTGGGGACCTTAGCTGATGGTCTGGGCTGTTTCCCTTTTGACAATGGATCTTAGCACTCACTGTCTGACTCCCGGAAGTAAGTCTATGGCATTCGGAGTTTGACTGAGCTTGGTAACCCTTGCGGGCCCCGCACCCAATCAGTGCTCTACCTCCACGACTCTGTTTTCCGAGGCTAGCCCTAAAGCTATTTCGGGGAGAACCAGCTATCTCCGAGTTCGATTGGAATTTCTCCGCTACCCCCACCTCATCCCCGCATTTTTCAACATGCGTGGGTTCGGGCCTCCAGTGCGTGTTACCGCACCTTCACCCTGGACAGGGGTAGATCACCCGGTTTCGGGTCTACGTCCACGTACTATGTCGCCCTATTCAGACTCGCTTTCGCTGCGGCTCCGGCTCTTCACCTTAACCTTGCACGGGAACGTAACTCGCCGGTTCATTCTACAAAAGGCACGCCATCACCCCTAAAACGGGCTCTGACTTTTTGTAAGCACACGGTTTCAGGTTCTATTTCACTCCCCTTCCGGGGTGCTTTTCACCTTTCCCTCACGGTACTGCTTCACTATCGGTCGCTAGGAAGTATTTAGCCTTGGCAGATGGTCCTGCCGGATTCATACGGGGTTTCACGTGCCCCGCACTACTCGGGATACATCTCGGAGAGAACCAACTTTCAAGTACAGGGCTTTTACCTTCTTTGGCGGGCCTTTCCAGACCTCTTCGTTTAACCGGTTCCTTTGTAACTCCATGTGAGATGTCCCACAACCCCAAAGAGCAAGCTCTCTGGTTTGGGCTTCTCCGCGTTCGCTCGCCGCTACTGACGGAATCACTATTGTTTTCTCTTCCTCAAGGTACTTAGATGTTTCAGTTCCCCTGGTATGCCTCTACATAACCTATGTATTCAGTTATGAGTAACTGGAAATTACCCCAGCTGGGTTTCCCCATTCGGACACCCCGGATCAAAGCTTGCTTACAGCTCCCCGAGGCAGTTTCGTTGTTCGCCACGTCCTTCATCGGCTCCTAGCGCCTAGGCATCCTCCGTGTGCTCTTAGTAGCTTAACCATAGTTGCTCCGGTTTCGACTGCTCGCTTCCCTTGTTTTGCTTACGCAAAGCCAAAAGTCGCTCTCATTCGATACCATCGCAATGCAGTTTTCACTATTTATTAAAACTTGTTTTAACACAAGTTCAGCTTAAAAAGGAATGTTCTAATTCGCAATTTTCGTTCGATATCTAGTTTTCAAAGAACAAGCTTGTAAAATCTTGTTGGTGGAGCCAAGCGGGATCGAACCGCTGACCTCCTGCTTGCAAGGCAGGCGCTCTCCCAGCTGAGCTATGGCCCCATATTAGATTGTAAGGTATACATGGTGGGCCCTGGTGGACTCGAACCACCGCCTCACCCTTATCAGAGGTGCGCTCTAACCAACTGAGCAAGGCCACATTATATATCATATTGACGCTTGGCGGCGTTCTACTCTCCCAGGACCCTGCGGTCCAAGTACCATCGACGCTGAGGGCTTAACGGTCGTGTTCGGGATGGGAACGTGTGGAACCCCTTCGCTATCGCCACCAAACGTTTGAGAGTTTGAGCTCTCAAAACTGAGCAACGAGTGAGTAACTAGCCGACCTGGCTAGATTTTGTATTTGAATGTTTCCACGCGGGAAACGATTCTCCATAGAAAGGAGGTGATCCAGCCGCCACCTTCCGATACGGCTACCTTGTTACGACTTCACCCCAATCATCTATCCCACCTTCGGCGGCTGGCTCCTTGCGGTTACCCCACCGACTTCGGGTGTTATAAACTCTCGTGGTGTGACGGGCGGTGTGTACAAGACCCGGGAACGTATTCACCGCGGCATGCTGATCCGCGATTACTAGCAATTCCGACTTCATGCAGGCGAGTTGCAGCCTGCAATCCGAACTGAGACCGGCTTTGTTGGGATTGGCTCCATCTCGCGATTTCGCAGCCCGTTGTACCGGCCATTGTAGTACGTGTGTAGCCCAGGTCATAAGGGGCATGATGATTTGACGTCATCCCCACCTTCCTCCGGTTTGTCACCGGCAGTCTATCTAGAGTGCCCACCCGAAGTGCTGGCAACTAAATATAAGGGTTGCGCTCGTTGCGGGACTTAACCCAACATCTCACGACACGAGCTGACGACAACCATGCACCACCTGTCTTGAATGTTCCGAAGAAAAGGTACATCTCTGCACCGGTCATTCAGATGTCAAGACCTGGTAAGGTTCTTCGCGTTGCTTCGAATTAAACCACATACTCCACTGCTTGTGCGGGTCCCCGTCAATTCCTTTGAGTTTCAGTCTTGCGACCGTACTCCCCAGGCGGAGTGCTTAATGTGTTAACTTCGGCACCAAGGGTATCGAAACCCCTAACACCTAGCACTCATCGTTTACGGCGTGGACTACCAGGGTATCTAATCCTGTTTGCTCCCCACGCTTTCGCGCCTCAGCGTCAGTTACAGCCCAGAGAGTCGCCTTCGCCACTGGTGTTCCTCCACATATCTACGCATTTCACCGCTACACGTGGAATTCCACTCTCCTCTTCTGCACTCAAGTCACCCAGTTTCCAGTGCGATCCGGGGTTGAGCCCCGGGATTAAACACCAGACTTAAATGACCGCCTGCGCGCGCTTTACGCCCAATAATTCCGGACAACGCTTGCCCCCTACGTATTACCGCGGCTGCTGGCACGTAGTTAGCCGGGGCTTTCTTCTCAGGTACCGTCACCTTGAGAGCAGTTACTCTCCCAAGCGTTCTTCCCTGGCAACAGAGCTTTACGATCCGAAAACCTTCATCACTCACGCGGCATTGCTCCGTCAGGCTTTCGCCCATTGCGGAAGATTCCCTACTGCTGCCTCCCGTAGGAGTCTGGGCCGTGTCTCAGTCCCAGTGTGGCCGATCACCCTCTCAGGTCGGCTACGCATCGTCGCCTTGGTGAGCCGTTACCCCACCAACTAGCTAATGCGCCGCAGGCCCATCCCCAAGTGACAGATTGCTCCGTCTTTCCAGTTCTCTTCAGGAGAAGAAAACAACTATTCGGTATTAGCTACCGTTTCCGGTAGTTGTCCCAAACTTGAGGGCAGGTTGCCTACGTGTTACTCACCCGTCCGCCGCTAACCATCCGAGAAGCAAGCTTCTCTTCAAGTCCGCTCGACTTGCATGTATTAGGCATGCCGCCAGCGTTCGTCCTGAGCCAGGATCAAACTCTCCAATAAAGTATTGAAAAGAGCGATAAGCTCATTTTGAATCTGACGAGATTAAAATCTCATTTTTGCTTCGAAATCATACAGCCCGAAGACTTGCACCAATTTCTCAGCGTCGATCTTGCAAGCAAGATCGTTACTCACTCGTTGTTCAGTTTTCAAAGATCAAACATTCAATTTGTTCCTGTTTTCTTTGTCACCGTATTTTCAGCGGCGACTTTTATAATATATCATGTTTAAGTTTACTTTGCAAGCACTTTTTTCGATTTATTTTCAATCGCTTTATTCCAGCGCTTGTTCCGGTTAACTTTTCCTTAAAAAAGGAACGAAAATTAATTTATCATATTGAACAAAAAAGGTCAACCCTTTTTCGACAAAATGTTTCATATCCCTTTTCAAAGCCGCCTATTCTACCTATACCTAATTCATGGTGTCTGAGGTACAGCGCTGGCTTTACGGGCCGCACCTCTCTTATATGGTGAACTTCAGCATCCCACTGACCACATCATTATGGCTTGGATTTTTTTAGTTTGCCGCCTCTAGCATATTTGGATAACTCTTTGGGTGGCGCAAAGCGCGCATACATACGGAACACAGTCTTGTAGCGACTCGCTATGGCGTATTTAATTTCTTGATCGAGACGGTTGTCACTTAAGTCGAACAACATTTCATCAAGCTCTTTGCGCAATACATAATCCAGTTCCTTGCATTCCTTCTCGTTAAACAGCATACCCAGCATTAGAGTTCTCCTTTTTCTGCATATGGATAATGGCGTGTCCCAGTGTATGTCATATTCGAGCCCCTTTAATTCAGGCTATATATCGGACAGCGCCGGTTTTAGTAGCAAACCCAGGATCATCTTTATTTGTCCTTTGGTGGTTGCTACTGAAACCCGTTTTATTGTTATGGTCAACTTTCTGAAAATTTATGAATGTCATCCCATACAAATTTATCCTCGCACCAGGCTGTAGGTAAGTGTACTTTCAATAATCGCTGCAACAAGTAGCAAAATAACAATCCAGCAGGATGCAGTTACCGTTGTGCGCATAAACGCACTCCATTGGCTGCCAATCGTATTTCGTTTCTCCCCGCCAAATTGACCAAGACTTTTGAGAGCTAATCCACCAAACCTTAAACCGAATGCACAAGCGATAATAATTACCGGAATTTCAATAATGCCATGTGGAAGAAGTCCTTTTACAACAATATCAAAGAAGCTGGCCCCATAGTTCATTGTGGTGTGTACCAGAAAACCGATAACCATGCCATTGATCAACAGGAAAACGACAGGCAGAATGCCAAAGAAGATACCGGCATAGATCACGAGTACACTTTTGATGGCGTTATTGAAAAAGATAAAGAGGAAGAAGTTCCATTGCACATTGTTCCCCTGCTCTAGCCGTTCACTTACTTCCCTTAGTCCCCCGATTTGATTCAACAATATATCCTCAAGTGGTCCTGTACTCACCCACCCCGTGCCTATTCCAACAACAAACAATACGATCGACCAGATTAATGCACCACGAATGGAACCTAAAGCTCTAAGAAATGTACTGAATTTTAACATAATATCCTCCTGTGGAACCAAGATGTTGGACAAACAAACGTCTGATACGAATAACTGCGAGGTACGAGCATACATTGGAGAGTAAACAAGCATTTCTTATGGGAGAGGGGCGCTTATTGAAATGAACTCGTTCTATGTATTTAGCGGCAAAAAGATCAAACGTTTCCTGATTGTGCTGGTTGCTGCCGTCTTTGCTATCGGGATTATTTATCTGGAGAGCGGCAATATTTCTGTATTCTCGGAGGATGCACCATCCGCCGTATACAGCGTTCCAACCGAGAAGAAGGTTATTGCACTCACCTTTGACATTAGCTGGGGAGATAAAAGGACAGAGCCTATTCTGAAGGTCCTCCAAGAAAATAAAGTTCAGAAAGCCACTTTCTTCTTGTCCTCCCCCTGGAGTAAGACACACCCCGAGATTGTAACAGCCATCAAAGACGCAGGATACGAAATCGGCAGCCATGGTCACAAGCATGATAATTACAGCAGCCTGACTGAAGAGGAAATCCGCAAGGAAATTTCGACAGCTCATAGCATTTTAACCGATTTAACGGGAAAAGAACCGAAATTGCTGCGTCTACCTAATGGCGACTTTGACAAACGTGTTCTCCAGGTTGCCAGCAGTCTGAATTATCAGGTTGTCCAATGGGACACCGATTCGCAGGATTGGAAGAACCCTGGTGTACAGACCATTGTTGATCGTGTAGTTAGCAAGGCGCATCCTGGTGACATTGTGCTGCTGCACGCTAGTGATTCCTCGAAACAAACGCATGAAGCATTACCCGTCATTATCGACAAGTTAAAAAATCAAGGGTATGAATTCGTGACGGTTTCTGAGCTGCTTAATCATTCAAGTGTCAAAGGTACGGAAGTTCGCGACCAAGCCAGTGCACAGTAAACGTTAATTAAAGCAGTATTGCTGAGGCAAACTGTATACTTCCCTTCTGTACTCCATGCCTTGTAAAAAGGCGCTGAAGCGCCATAAATGGAAAAGAGCTAACCAGGTTAGCTCTTTTTGGCGTTTTTTTTAAGATAATCGCTACGCATGACTTTCTTGTACCTCGGTCTTTCCACTCACCCGCTGCTCCATGGACCCATCTACCAGCCTGTGCAATATCAGCATTTGGTATGCATTACAGATTAACAGTGGAACCACAATAAAGATGGTAGCCGCATTCACATCAATTCGCAGCACACCGATCGTTTCCACCACGGTAACAGCCACCATGAAAAAGAGTGTAGGCACCAGCGCCGAAATATGTGTCTTTTTCACCTTTACGTAAGCGGTAACAATTCCAGCTGCCAAAATAATGATTCCAAGCACAATATCGGATAGCCGTTCTCGTTCCCCACCAACAAACAAACGTAAAAACATGACATCAAGTAACGCCAAAACGGTTAGAACAATCTGTACAATTTGCCAACTGCGTTTCGAAAATACACCTTTGCCCATATAGTTCAATATCAAGTATGCGAAAAAACCCATTTGCGAATACACGCTAATCATAATACCGGAACCAAACAAGATCAGGAGATAAATTAAAAAATCGGTCATTCCATTCGTTTTTTCTCCATTAACCAACATCATAATTAGACCCGTCACTAATGATCCTGCAGCCCCAATAAGCAAAGCTGACCAAAATAGGAAAAACCATTTACGTAAATTCAAATCTTTTCCACCCCCGAGAGTTTATTTTACCAACCTTCACAGCAAAAAACCATCATCATTCAACATATTTAGCGGTTTCCCATCACATACTACATCCAGTATCTAATCAAGGAGGGGTTGTGCACATGAAACGGCCTTTGTGGCAGTTATGCTGTGTCGTACTTGGACTATCCGTCATGCTCGCCGGCTGTGGCTCAGATCAGAATTATTCGCCTCCTCAGGGCGGTTATAAAGAGATGAAAACGATGGTCGTGGATATTCTCAAAAGTGACGAAGGTAAAAAGGCGGTCGAGGAAGCTCTCACTGGACAAAGTTCTTCTGGTGGTGGCGAAGGCGGCGCTTCTGGCCAAAGTGGGGCTTCTGGCGGTGGATCTGGAACAGTGGGTATGAAAATGTTAATGCCTATGCAATCTTCAGAACAAATACGTATAGCTGTAAAAGATACCATCACGGCTCCTGAATACCAGAAGGAATTCGAGAAAATTATGACGGATCCACAGTTTGCAGGTGAATTCGCCAAAGTGATCAACTCCCAAAGCAAGCAACTGCATATGCAATTAATCAAAGATCCAACGTATCAAAAATCCATTGGGGATGTCATGAAATCTCCTGAAGTGTCCAAGATGTTTATGGATATGACCAAAACGCCAGAATATCGTAAACAAACGATGACCGTTATGCAGGAAGTCATGCAAAATCCTTTATTTCGAATGGAAGTACTGACTTTGCTTAAGAAGGTAGTCCAGGATGAGTTGCAACCCAAAACAGAACAAGGCGGCAAACAGGAGGGCCAAAGCAAAGACGACAATGGGGATGGCGGAAGTGGCAGCAGTGACGGAAGTAGTGATGGTAACAGTGGTGGCGACGGAAGTAATGGAGGATCGTAATTTGATCATACTTTAAAGTTAAAAGTTATCACATGTTGAAAAAAAGCCCGCATCCATGGATGTGGGCCTTTTTATATATTTTACGTCATTAGAAAATTTAAAACTTGCCATCAACAGTCTGGGCAACCTCGTCGTAGATCGCACCGATGCTTGAATCCGCTTTATACACGGATGGTGAAAAATCCGGCTCCGAAATATGATTATCCGGCGCTCCCAGTGGAATCTGCGCAAGCAGCTCTGTATGAAGACTCTCGGCAAGAGTACCCCCACCGCCCCGGCCAAATACATAATCTTTCTCTCCGCATTTGCTACATTCATAATAAGCCATGTTCTCTACCACACCAAGCAGCTCATGTTCCGTCTGAATGGCCATGGCACCTGCACGCGCAGCTACAAAGGCAGCGGTTGCATGAGGTGTTGTAACGATGATTTCTTTGCTGTGAGGCAGCATCTGATGTACGTCTAGTGCGACGTCCCCCGTACCCGGAGGCAGATCAAGCAGCATATAATCCAACTCTCCCCAGTTTACATCGGTAAAGAATTGGCGCAACATCCGCCCCAACATAGGTCCACGCCAGATCACCGGGTTATTCTCTCGAATAAAGAATCCCATCGACATCACTTTTACGCCGAAACGCTCAACGGGTTGGATTACCCCGTCCTCAACGACTGGATATTCCTCAATGCCCATCATGTCAGGTACACTGAAGCCATATATATCTGCATCAATCAAGCCAACCTTCTTGCCTTGACGTGCCAGAGCTGCAGCCAAATTAACGGTTACCGTCGATTTGCCGACGCCGCCTTTACCACTAGCAACAGCAATAAAACGTACGCCGGATTCAGGACTTAACAACTCATGTCCGTCCAGCCCTGCTGCATGGCCTTTGACAAGCACTTCGTCCTGGTCTTCCTCATGATCCGCTTGTCCTATGTTCAGGCTCTCACGCTCATGCTCTGACGCTGCACGCAGACGAATATGTACATCATTCACTCCGTGTTGGGACAACAGGTTGCGCGCGGCATCGCTTAGAGCAGTTGTATCCTCTGTGCGGTTCTCCAGCGTCACCATAGTAAGAGCAACATGATTTTCTTTAACCATGACATCACGGACCCACTGCAGTTCAGTCAAACTTACGCCCAATTGCGGTTCCTGCAACGGTTGCAATAGTTCAAGTATCTGTTCTTTTGATAACATCAGACAGCACCTCAGCTTTATCTATTGGCATGTAATTAGGTATGCTGATCCAATTATATCATTACCTTTCTCATTGTGACTAACTTTTAGGACGTTCCCCTGACGAATAACGGAGAATCCCGTTATAGATGGAGGCAGCCACTTTACGCTGATAGGTCTCATCAGCAAGCAGACGCGCCTCTTCCGGGTGAGAAAGGAAACCGACCTCCACCAGTGCCGAGGGAATTTTTAACGCCTGGAGCAAATAAACGGTATTTACCGTTTTCGCGATTCGATCTGTATTTTCCAGATTACGAATCATTTCTTGCTGAAGCAGATTGGCTAATCCTGCATTATCGGGATGATTGGGTGTATAAAAAACTTGAGCGCCACTCCAGCGGTTCGAAGGTACACTGTTCATATGAATGCTGATAAAGAGATCTGCCTGCTTATCCTCGATTCTTCTTACTCTTTGTTTCAGATCTTCCGTCTTGCGTTTGGAGTAACCTTTCGTATCTGAAGCAGCCAAATCGGTGTCTATTTCTCGGGTCATCACAACCAAGGCCCCTGCTTGCTGCAGATAATCTCGTACGTACAGCGCAATGGATAAATTGATATCTTTCTCAATGACTCCCTGCTTACTCACTGCTCCCCCATCTGGCCCACCATGTCCTGCATCAATGGCAATGACTTTTCCCGCTAATGGCAGCCCCCAGTAACCGGACATTTTGGAGGAGGGCAACTCATACGTCACCACCGCCACAAACATGGCAAGCAAACAAAGGCTTAACATGACCCTCTTCATGGTGCGTAACCTAATCCAGATCACAAAGTGCTTCCCCATATTTTTACGCATAAAAAAACCACCTCGTCCCTATAAATGACTCTAATCATCTATATGGGACAAGATGGACAAATATACCGTTAGGAGCGGACTTGCTCTGCCATTCCTTCAATCAGTACCTCAGCTACCTCTGGGCGCGTAAATTCAGGTGGAGGGCATTGGCCATCTCGTAGCAAACCACGTACTTTCGTGCCAGACAGAGCCATGTGATGTTCTTTATCATGCGGGCAGGTTTTGCTTGATGCCATGTTGCCACATTTGGTGCAGAAAAAACTATGTTCAAAGAACAAAGGCGTGATACCGAGTTCTTCCAGTGTGAAGTTAGTAAAGATCTCCTGCGCTTCATATGTTCCGTAATAGTCACCCACACCTGCATGGTCGCGACCTACAATAAAGTGAGTACAACCATAATTTTTACGTACCATTGCGTGGAAAATGGCCTCTCTTGGGCCAGCATACCGCATAGCCGCCGGGAATACGCCTAGGAACGCACGATCAGCCGGATAATAGTTCTCCAGCAAAACCAGATAACTCTTCATTCGTACATCGGCAGGCACGTCATCAGACTTCGTTTCGCCTACAAGCGGGTTTAAGAACAGGGCGTCCACAATCTCCATTGCACTCTTCTGAATGTACTCATGGGCACGGTGGACCGGATTACGCGTCTGAAAACCAACAACCGTCTTCCAGCCTTTATCCTGGAACGTTTTCCGTGTCTCAGCAGGATCATAATAGAACTGTTCGAACTTGGCCGGTTTGGGACGATTCAGCACTTGAATTGGACCTCCTACATACGTTGCAGGTCGTTCCAGCAGTTTCTTCACACCCGGGTGCTCTGGATCATCCGTCTTGAAGACACGAAGCGCTTCTTCACCCTGATCTACTTTATATAAGCTCTTCACTTCCAGCAATCCATAGGTTACCCCGTCATTATCGCCTATAAGTACCACAGTCTCACCGATCTGGAGTGAAGCAGCCTGCTGCTCATCTACAGCTAAGGTAATGGGGATACTCCAGACTGTTCCGTCAGCAAGACGCATACGAGATATAACTGAAAGATAGTCTTCTTCATTCATGAAACCTTGAAGCGGTGAGAATGCACCCACACCAATGAGATCCAAATCCGAAATTGTCCAGCTGTTAATACGTAAAGAGGACAGTTTCTCACTCTCTCGTAATAATTGTTCCCGTTCTTCTCCTTGTACGACACGCTGAATCAGCGTACCTCCATGAGGCAGAATCGAAGTCATCTTGTCAGCTCCCTGTTTCACCATTTTTTATATCATCAAGAATGAATCCTAAATCCATCACTTATTCTGAATAAATTATTTATGAAGACCACATTCCGTTTTTTCGTTCCCAGACCAGCGTCCCGCACGTGGATCTTCTCCAGGCATAACCTGACGTGTGCAATACTCACAACCGATACTCGGGTAATTTTGATCATGCAGCGGATTGTACACGACATTATTGACACGAATATAATCCCATACATCCTCTGTAGTCCAATGTGCAATCGGGTTGAACTTCATAAGTCCAAACTTAGCATCATATTCGACCTTCTTGGAATTTGCACGTGTCGGTGCTTGATCTCTCCGAATACCGGTAATCCATGCATCATACTGGGATAGAATACGTGTCAGCGGCTCAACCTTCCGAATATTACAGCAAGCATTAGGATCCGACTTCCACAATTGTTCTCCATGTTGAGCTGCCTGCTCCTCCGGAGTAATTTTCGGAGCCACACGTACAAAATCAAGATTGTATTTCTCTTTCATTTTATCACGAGTTTCGTATGTCTCCTTAAAATGAAAATCAGTATCTAGATAAAATATATCCGTGGATGGGCTGATCTTCTGAAGCATATCTACAAGTACAACATCCTCCGCACCGAAGCTGCATGCAAAAGTGATATTTGGAAACGTCTCAATAGCATAACGAATAATATCCTCTGGACTTGCGTTTTCCAATTCTTCAGCCTTCGTCCGTGCAAGTTCTTCTTTCTCCAACAAGTTCATGTCTGCATTTCCCCCATTCTGCATTTCAACAATCACTAAAGCCGACTAATCTAATATGAATTATGTATAGTATAAATCTTTCATGGGGGATGTCAATGCCTGCCATATGGTAAAAAACATCAGTTTTGGCCCATTTTTTTGTTGTTCGTTTTGAATATAATTTGGTGTTAATTATGCATTTAAACGATTTGTGGATAAAAGCATCCATGTGTAACGTCTTCGACTTTTATTTTATCCTTATCTCTTCGTCATTGAAATCCTTTGCCACTGCTGGGTTTATGGTGCCAATTTGATAAAACGATGTATAGAATAACTCTATAGAATCGAAGGAATATAGAAAAACGAGAAGGATTTAATAATGAGATAAATGCGGGAATCCTATTCTTCAATTGTAAGGGACCTTTATCAAAACCATAAGAAAAACTGATGAAAATTGAGATTGAAAAATGAATGATTACAACCATTATGATGTTCCTAACCTGCAAATTTGATCTTTGTGCTATAGGAGGGTTGCGTTTACTGGGATATTAGCTGGAGGAAGAAACTTTAACCGATACAGAGGAACCCGAAGCTACTTTGGTGCATCTTCTAAAGTAAAGAACATTTAATACACCTATTGCTCTGTAAATACAAAAAAAGCCTTTGACCGAGGCCAAAGGCTTGTAATGCATATTAACGTTTGGAGAACTGAGGTGCACGACGTGCGGCTTTGAGACCGTATTTTTTACGCTCTTTCATCCGTGGGTCACGAGTCAGGAATCCTGCTTTTTTCAGGGAAGCACGGTATTCCGGATCTGCTTTCAACAGAGCGCGGGAGATACCATGACGGATAGCGCCGGCTTGACCGGAGATTCCGCCACCATGAGCGATAACAAGAACATCATAGTTGCTGAGTGTTTCTGTCAGGTTCAGTGGTTGTTTTACGATCAGTTTGAGTGTTTCCAAACCGAAGTATTCATTAATATCACGTTTATTGATGACAATGCGTCCTTCACCCGGTACAAGGCGAACACGAGCTACCGAATGTTTACGACGACCTGTCCCATAGTATTGTACTTGTGCCATGAAACTGTCCTCCTTTTAATTAACCGCGAAGTTCATAAACTTCTGGTTTTTGTGCTGCATGTGGATGCTCAGTGCCTCTGTACGCTTTAAGTCTCAACTTCATTTTCTCGCCCATGCGAGTTTTAGGAAGCATACCGCGAACAGCCAATTCCAACATACGTTCCGGTTTGTTTTTAACCATCTCTTCAGCAGTAGTTACTTTCAAACCACCTGGGTGCATCGAGTGACGGTAGTATTTTTTACCTTGCATTTTTTTACCAGTCAATACAATTTTCTCTGCATTGATGATAACAACGAAATCGCCAGTGTCCACATGTGGAGTGAATTGTGGCTTATGTTTGCCGCGGATCAAAGCAGCTGCTTCGCTCGCCAAACGTCCGAGCGTTTTGCCATCGGCATCAATGATGTGCCATTGGCGCTCAACTTCGTTAGGCTTCGCCATGTACGTGGTACGCATGAAAAGTTCCTCCTTAAAATGTTCAACATCATTATATTCATTTATCTTCATTCATTAAGTGATAACTTTAGGTGTTGATGGATAGTTCTTTCGTTGTGACCCTCTTAATTGGGGCTGTGGGAAAGCCATTAAGAAAACACAACTTTTATATTACATGATAGGAGCTTAAATCGCAAGTGTTAATTAAGCATTTCACTTCGCAAATTTAATCTTTTTTGTATTCAAGGTCCCAGAGCATTAAACCGCAGCTAACCGCAGTAGGTCCTGCAGCAGAACGATTACAAGCAGCAATCATATTCGGTACGTCAGAGGCTTTCCGTTTGCCCTCTCCGACCTCCAGCAGTGTACCTACAATAATACGAACCATATGCTGCAAAAAGCCGTTACCACTCACATAGATGTGAATGACACCCTGATCGCGCGGATGGTCCCTACACATTGAACGGTCCACTTCTATCCATGCTTCGTATACCGAACGTACATGATTTTCTTTCTGAGACTTGCGTGAAGCAAAGGAGGTGAAATCATACGTACCAATAAAATGACGCAACCCCTCCTGCATTGCCGCAATGTCCAGCTTGGCATGGTGATGATATTGCAGCCTCCGGTTGAATACATCCGGGAATTGATTCGCATTGACGGTATACCGATACGTTTTCTTTTTCGCAGCATAGCGAGAATGAAAATCGTTTGGTACTTCAACCACATCAATAACGATAATATCGGATGGTAATCTGGAGTTGAGCGCCATACACCATCGTTCAATCGGGATCTGGGATTCCGTAGGAAAATTGAAGATCTGTCTGCGTGCGTGAACGCCAGCATCCGTTCTGCCTGAACCCGTAATTTTAACCTTCTCACCGGTTAAAGCACGAATGGCATCTTCAAGATGGTCCTGAATGGTATTCCCTCCTGGTTGAACCTGAAAGCCGTAATAGGCAGTGCCATCATAAGTTAACGTCATACACAAGTTGCGCATCAATACCACACCTTTGTTCCATACTATACAAGTGCCTATCCCGAACAGCAAAAGAAGCCCCTTTCGGAGCTTCTATTACAGCACGAATTCCGAAATGAAGAGAAAAAAAGGGTTAATCCAGAATCAGTGATTCTGTCCCCTTTCCTCATCTCATCTGTTTTACGCGCGGTCAACCAGTTCCAAGTAAACCATAGGCGCAGCGTCACCACGACGAGGTCCCAGTTTCAGGATACGAGTGTATCCACCTGGACGCTCAGCGTAACGACCGGACAATTCGCTAAACAGTTTTTGGATTGCATCTTGCTCACCATCGATTGTTTCGCGGCGAACATAAGCTGCCACTTGGCGACGGGCATGAAGATCTCCCTTTTTCGCTTTAGTGATCAGTTTTTCAGCAATAGAACGAACCTCTTTTGCTTTCGCTTCAGTTGTCTGAATGCGTTCGTATAAGAACAGGTCGGTTACCAGGTCACGGAACAAAGCTTTACGTGCGCTGGAATTACGGCCCAACTTTTGGTATGCCATTGTTTTCCCTCCTTCACTTCAAGCACTCGGCTGTCTATTCTTCTGTACGGAGTCCCAAACCAAGTTCCTCAAGCTTCTCTTGAACTTCTTCCAAAGACTTGCGTCCGAGGTTACGGACTTTCATCATGTCTTCTTCTGTTTTCGTAGTCAGCTCTTGTACGGTATTAATACCGGCACGTTTGAGGCAGTTGTAGGAACGAACAGAGAGATCCAGCTCTTCGATCGTCATTTCGAGTACTTTTTCTTTTTTGTCTTCTTCTTTTTCGACCATAATCTCTGCATCTTTCGCTTCGTCTGTAAGACCCACGAAGAGCATCAGATGCTCGGTCAAAATTTTAGCGCCAAGGCTTACAGCCTCTTCAGGACGAATACTTCCGTCAGTCCAAACTTCCAACGTGAGCTTGTCATAGTTGGTTACTTGGCCGACACGCGTATTTTCCACAGCGTAGTTAACGCGGCTGATCGGGGTGAAGATGGAATCGACTGGGATGACGCCGATCGGCTGGTCATCGCGTTTATTCCGATCTGCCTGGACGTAGCCGCGACCGCGATTGGCAAAAATACGCATGTGAAGTCTCGAACCTGGTCCGAGCGTAGCAATGTGCAAATCCGGGTTAAGGATTTCCACATCGGAATCAGCACGGATATCTCCAGCCGTAATTGCTCCTTCGCCTTCAGCATCAATCTCGAGCACTTTCTCCTCATCAGAATGAATTTTAAGCGACAAAGCTTTCAGGTTAAGAATGACCTCCGTAACATCTTCCATTACGCCAGGAACTGTAGCAAATTCATGCAGAACGCCATCGATTTGAACCGAAGACACTGCCGCACCCGGCAGTGACGAGAGCAAGATTCGGCGAAGCGAGTTTCCAAGCGTCGTACCGTATCCGCGCTCCAGCGGTTCTACTACGAATTTCCCATAGGTGCCATCATCGTTGACGTCTACCGTCTCAATTTTCGGCTTTTCGATTTCAATCACTGCAATACCCCTCCTTCAAAACGTCGGTCCTCTATGAAACATTTACCTTCTCTTGCGAAAACATGTAGTAGTATGCCTAAACAACCATTATTAGCAGATTGTGCCGGAAATATACCACACGCAGGGGCAAATCTCATTAGACACGACGACGTTTTGGAGGACGGCATCCGTTATGCGGGACTGGAGTTACGTCTTTGATCAGGTTAACTTCAAGACCAGCAGCTTGCAAAGAGCGGATCGCTGCTTCACGGCCTGCGCCTGGTCCTTTAACCATAACCTCAACGGCTTTCATCCCATGTTCCATTGCAGCTTTGGCAGCAGTCTCAGCAGCCATTTGTGCAGCAAACGGAGTCGATTTACGGGAACCTCTGAATCCGAGGCCGCCGGAGCTTGCCCACGAAATTGCGTTTCCGTGAGGGTCCGTAATGGTAACGATAGTGTTATTGAACGTGGAGCGGATATGTGCCACGCCAGATTCAATATTTTTACGGTCACGACGTTTAGTACGTACGACTTTTTTCGGTTTAGCCATTTTCTCTTATCCCCCCTTATTATTTCTTCTTGTTCGCTACAGTACGACGAGGACCTTTACGAGTACGAGCATTCGTTTTCGTACGTTGTCCACGAACAGGCAGACCACGACGATGACGAACTCCACGGTAACAACCGATCTCCGTCAAACGTTTAATATTCAAAGAGATTTCACGACGCAGGTCACCTTCTACTTTGACCTCTTTGTCGATACTTTCACGCAATTTGCTGACTTCATCTTCCGTCAAATCACGGACACGAGTGTCCCGATTGATGCCTGTTGTGCTCAGAATTTTCTGGGAAGTCGTTTTACCGATTCCGAAAATATAAGTCAAGGCGATCTCAACGCGCTTATCACGTGGCAAATCCACACCAGCTATACGTGCCATTTTACGCTACACCCCCTTCTTTAACCTTGTTTTTGTTTGTGTTTCGGATTTTCACAGATAACCATAACATTCCCTTTGCGGCGAATGACTTTGCATTTTTCGCAAATCGGCTTGACCGAAGGTCTTACCTTCATGTGAATTACCTCCTCAAAGTTTTGCTAAGCAAAACCCTCTTCGTAAGCATTGACCTTGTTTTACCATTGTAAAACCGGCTTCGAAGCTTTCGCAAGTTTTGCCGGGCAAAACCCGCTTCATAAGCTTCACAGTTCATTGCAACTGTCTACTACTATTTACGGTAAGTTATACGACCTTTTGTCAAATCATAAGGTGATAACTGAACAACTACTTTGTCTCCAGTCAGGATACGGATAAAGTGCATCCGCAACTTGCCGGAAACGTGAGCGAGAATTTGATGACCGTTCTCAAGCTCAACCTTGAACGTTGCATTCGGTAGCGGTTCGAGAACCGTACCTTCCACTTCAATGACATCTTCCTTGGCCATTAGTCAGTCTCCTTTCTCTTCAGCTTGAATGTTGGTGGATTCCAGAAACGAATGAACCGCATAGCGGAGCTTTCCGTTTGTCACCCGACCACTCTCGTTTAAACTGTTTACAACCTCGCTGCTAATCATCGGCTGGAGTTCAAGATGAAGGATATTCTTCTTCTTGGGTTGATCAAACTTACGTTTGTCCCCATCCGCAATATATACGAACTTACTGTCCGCTATAGCAACAATTACTGCGGCTTGGTCCGCATTGCGGCCTTTACGGATCTTCACAAGTTGACCGAGCTGCGGATTAGACTGATTGTTCATGCCTTATCACCTACGCATTCAGTTTTGTGAAAATTTCCATGCCTTCATGTGTAACTGCTACGGTGTGTTCAAAGTGGGCGCATAACGATCCATCAACAGTGACGACAGTCCAGTTATCTTCCAACGTTTTCACATACCGTCTACCTGCGTTAACCATCGGCTCTATGGCCAGCACCATGCCCGCTTTAAGCCGTGGTCCCCGATCAGGAAGACCATAGTTCGGAATCTGTGGTTCTTCGTGCAGATCCGCTCCTATACCGTGACCGACATATTCACGTACTACCGAGAACCCTTCATCTTCAATATATTTCTGAATCGCATGAGATATTGTAAACAAGCGAACGTCCGGTTTTACCAGCGCCAGACCTGCGTATAACGAAGCCTCGGTAACGTCCAGAAGACGACGGGCTTCTTCGGAAATACGGCCGACTGGATAAGTCCAGGCGGAATCTCCGTGATAACCCTGGTACTGCGCGCCAATGTCAAACGTAACGATATCGCCCTCGTTCAACTTTCGTTTGCCGGGAAATCCATGCACCAACTCTTCATTCACTGAAGCGCACACACTGGCAGGGAAACCGTTATAACCTTTGAAAGACGGCACAGCTCCTTGACTGCGGATGTATTGATCGGCCATATGGTCAAGTTCTCCAGTCGTAATACCGGGAGCGATATGCTCTGCCAAGAGACGATGCGTTTCCGCAACAATTCTCCCTGCTTCCCTCATCAAGCCCAGTTCCGTTTCGGACTTACCAATGATCATTCAATTAACCTCGCAGCAGGGACACGATTTCATGAGAAACTTGATCGATATCCTGCTCTCCGTCCATTTGACGAAGAAGGCCTTTGTTCTCATAAAATGTGAGGAGTGGTGCTGTTTTGTTGATATATTCGTCGAGACGTGTGCCTACGCTCTCTTCATTATCATCAGAGCGCTGGTACAAGTCACCGCCGCATTTATCACAAATACCTTCCTGCTTGGGCGGATTGAACACGACATGATATGTGGCGCCACAGTTCTTACAAATACGACGACCCGTCAAACGGGCGAGCAATTTGTTGCGGTCCACTTTCAGGTTGATTACATGATCGAGACCTGAGTTCAGTCGATCCAGAATACCATCGAGCGCTTCTGCTTGAGACAGGGTTCTTGGAAATCCATCCAAGAGGAATCCTTCTCTGCAATCAGGCTGCTGCAAACGTTCTTCAACAATGCCGATGGTTACATCATCTGGTACGAGCAATCCTTGATCCATATATTCTTTGGCTTTCAGGCCAATGGGAGTTCCCTGCTTAATCGCCAGACGAAATGCATCGCCTGTTGAAATGTGGGGAATACCGAACTCTTTCACAATGACGTCTGCTTGCGTTCCTTTTCCTGCCCCCGGAGGGCCCATGAATAGGATGTTCACGTTATGTCACTCCCTCCAAGACTACCCTACATCAACAAACAGCACAATAGGTGCCGGCAAGTAAATCTTAGCTTGACCGGTACCTATTGCCTATTTATTGATAAAACCTTTGTAGTGGCGTTTGATCAATTGGCTTTCGATTTGCTTCATGGTATCCAGCGCAACACCGATAACGATCAGGAGAGAAGTTCCTCCAATTTGCGCTGATTGAGGCAAACCAGAAAGTGCCCCCAAGATTACAGGCAGAACGGAAATTACTGCCAAGAAGATGGCACCTGCCGTTGTCAAACGAGTCATGACACGGGTCAGATATTTCTCGGTTGCTTTACCCGGACGAATGCCTGGGATGTAACCGCCGTTCTTTTTCATGTTGTCAGCCATCTGCTGTGGATTCATCTGTACAAAAGTATAGAAGAATGTGAACCCGAAAATCATCACTACATAGAGTAACATACCCAGAGGTTTGTGAGTAGTGAGATTGGCTCCGATCCACTGTGCCCACGTACGATCAGCCCAGAAGTTTGCGATGATCGATGGGAACATCAACAGAGATGAAGCAAAGATGACAGGGATAACACCTGCTGCATTAATCTTCAGCGGGATATGTGTGTTCTGTCCACCGTACATTTTGTTACCTACGACACGTTTAGCGTACTGTACAGGAATTTTCCGAATCGCCTGCTGGATGTAAATGACACCTATGATAATCAGCACAATAACAATTGCGACGATTACCCCTTTAAGAATGTTCATGAACAGTTGATCAGCTTGGATGAAGTCGGATTCGATCGTTTGTTTGATAATATTAGGTACCGTTGATAGGATACCCGCAAAGATCAAAATCGAAATCCCGTTTCCTATGCCCTTTTCGGTGATCTGCTCACCAAGCCACATTAGGAATGAAGTACCGGCCGTAAGTACAATTGCGATCAAGATATAATCTGCAAATGTTGCGTTAGGCACCATTTCTGTATTGTACAAGCGGTTGAATCCGATCGACGTACCAAACGCTTGAATCAATGCCAGACCTACCGTTAAATAACGGGTCAGTTGTGCAGATTTCTTCTTACCTTGTTCACCCTGCTTTGCCCACTCCGCTAATTTAGGAATAACGTCCATGGAAAGCAGCTGCACTATGATAGACGCAGTGATGTAAGGCACGATCCCGAGCGCAAATATCGAGAACTGGAAGAGCGCTCCACCCGAGAACGTATTGAGAAGTCCAAAAACTTCTTTACCCGCAGAATTTGTCGCTTCGAACACATCTTTGTTAACTCCCGGTACGGGAACAAAGGAGCCGATGCGGTAAATGATCAGTACAAAAAGGGTAAATAATACCCTTTTGCGCAGATCTTCAACCCGCCAGATATTCTTTAGGGTCTTGAACATTAAATCACCTCAGTTGTACCGCCGGCAGCTTCAATTTTCTCAATAGCAGATTGAGAAAACTTGTTAGCTTTAACAGTCAGCTTCACAGTGACATCACCGTTACCCAGGATTTTGATTCCGGATTTAGCGTTTTTAACTACGCCGTTCGTCATCAAGAATTCTGGAGTTACTTCAGTACCCGCAGCAAAACTGTTCAGGTCTTCAGTATTCACAACTGCATATTCTTTGCGAGTTGGGTTTACAAAACCACGTTTTGGCAAGCGACGATACAATGGATTTTGTCCACCTTCGAAGCCTGGACGTACTCCACCGCCAGAACGAGCGTTTTGTCCTTTGTGACCGCGACCTGATGTTTTACCTGTACCACTACTTGGACCGCGACCAAGACGTTTACGTTCTTTGCGGGATCCAGGAGATGGTGAAAGCTCATGTAACTTCATCGTTCGTTGCACCTCCTTAAAGATTTGTGGGATTAACCCGTTTTTAAGCTTCTACTTCTTTAACAGCAACCAAGTGGCTTACTTTGTTAATCATACCACGGATGGCAGGATTATCGTTTTGTACCACTTTGCTATTGATTTTGCGCAAACCCAATGTTTTCACAGTTGTTCTTTGCGTCTCCGGACGTCCGATCAAGCTGCGGACGAGGGTAATTTCTAATTTAGCCATGAGAATTCCCTCCTTAACCCAGAAGCTCTTCGACGGATTTTCCGCGCAGTTTAGCCACGTCTTCAGCACGCTTCAAACGGGACAAACCTTCCAAAGTCGCATTGACCATGTTCATGGAATTCGAAGAACCCAGAGATTTTGTCAAAATGTCACCTACACCAGCAAGTTCGAGAACCGCACGTACAGGACCACCAGCGATAACACCAGTACCTTCAGATGCTGGTTTCAACAGCACGCGTCCTGCGCCGAACTTACCTGTTACCAAGTGAGGAATCGATGTTCCTACGAGTGGAACGTGTACAAGGTTTTTCTTAGCGTCTTCAATACCTTTGCGAATTGCATCAGGTACTTCGCCCGCTTTACCGATACCAGCTCCAACCCAGCCGTTGCCGTCGCCGACTACAACCAGTGCGCTAAAGCTGAAACGGCGTCCGCCTTTTACTACTTTAGCTACGCGATTAATATTTACAACTCTTTCAGTCAGTTCCAAAGTATTCGGATCTACACGCAAGTCGTTAACCTCCTTTTGAAAAATATCTTAAAACTCAAGTCCTGCTTCACGAGCCGCTTCAGCCAATGCTGCGATACGACCATGGTACAGATAACCGCTACGGTCAAATACGATGTTGGAAACACCTTTGTCTTTAGCACGTTTAGCAACGAGTTCGCCAACTTTACGAGCTGATTCAACAGATGCACCATTTTTGATGTCAGTGCTCAATTCTTTGTCTACGGTAGACGCGGAAGCGATTGTTACACCAGCAACATCATCGATGATTTGAGCATACATATGTTTACCAGAACGGAATACGTTCAAACGAGGACGTGCTGCCGTTCCTTGGATTTTCTTACGAACACGCAGGTGTCTTTTCAGACGTGCCTTGTTTTTATCTGTTTTCGTAATCATCTCAGGGATTCACTCCTTTCAGGTTACCTCGCTGGCTTCAAACCGGAAGCCACGGGGTATATTAGAAACACAAGAAGCAAGCAAGCCGAAAACCGCGCAAAGGCGGTAAGAAAAATCTTATTTCTTCTTACCGGCTTTACCTTCCTTACGGATGATACGCTCGCCTTCATATTTAATACCTTTACCTTTGTACGGCTCAGGTTCACGAACGGAACGGATTTTAGCAGCGTAAGCACCTACACGCTCTTTATCGATTCCGCGAACGATGATTTTCGTATTCGAAGGAACTTCGAATTCGATTCCCGCTTCCGGTGTAATTTCAACCGGGTGAGAGTAGCCAACGTTCAGAACGATTTTATCTCCGGATTTGCTTGCACGATATCCGACCCCAACCAGCTCCAGAGATTTTGCGAATCCTTCAGTAACACCACTCACCATGTTGTTTACAACGCTACGCGTTGTGCCGTGCAAAGAACGGTGAGTTTTGTTATCGGAAGGACGCACAACTGTAATTTCGTTGTTTTCAACTGTTACCTTCATATCTTTATGAAGTTCACGAGTCAAAGATCCTTTTGGTCCTTTTACCGTAATAACGGTGTTGTCCAGTGTGATGTCCACACCACTTGGTACTGTAATTGGTTTGCGACCAATACGAGACATATGTTGCACCTCCTATCTTGTGACGTTATATTACCATACGTAGCAGACGACTTCTCCGCCGGATTTTGATTGACGAGCTTCTTTGTCCGTCATGATACCTTTGGATGTCGAGATGATAGCGATACCCAGACCACCAAGTACACGAGGTACTTCGTTGCTTTTCGTGTAAACACGAAGACCAGGTTTACTGATTCTTTTCAGACCAGTAATAACACGCTCGTTATTTTGACCGTATTTCAGGAAAACACGGATAATCCCTTGTTTGTTATCATCGATAACTTCAGCGTCACGGATGAAACCTTCACGCTTCAGGATATCGGCGATTTGTTTTTTCATTGTCGAAGCAGGCATTTCTACCGTTTCGTGACGAACTGTGTTCGCGTTACGAATACGAGTAAGCATATCTGCAATTGGATCAGACATAGTCATTGTGAGTTAACCTCCTTCCCGTTCAGGACTTTTTACCAGCTTGCTTTTTTCACGCCAGGGATCTGGCCTTTATAAGCTAATTCACGGAAGCAAATTCTGCAAATTTTGAACTTTTGCAGGACCGAATGTGGACGTCCGCAACGCTCACAGCGTGTATAAGCACGTACTTTAAACTTTGGTGTACGTTGTTGTTTAACTTTCATCGAAGTTTTTGCCACTTAGCCTGACACCTCCTAAATAATTTCGGAGAAAAGGGAGTCTTTCCAGACACCCGGAAACGTTATAGCAACATTATTTTACGAAAGGCATTCCGAGTTGCGTGAGCAATTCACGGGATTCTTCGTCTGTTTTCGCCGTTGTTACGATGACAATATCCATACCGCGGACTTTGTCTACTTTATCATACTCGATCTCTGGGAAGATCAATTGTTCTTTCAGACCCAGTGTGTAGTTACCACGTCCGTCGAAAGCTTTGCTCGATACACCGCGGAAGTCGCGGACACGAGGAAGCGTAACGTTGAGCAGTTTATCGAGGAAGAAGTACATGCGCTCGCCGCGCAATGTTACTTTCACACCGATAGGCATGTTCTCACGCAGTTTGAAACCTGCGATAGATTTTTTAGCACGAGTGATTACAGGTTTTTGACCTGCGATCAATTGCAAATCGTTTACTGCGGAATCCAACACTTTGGAGTTTTGGACAGCGTCGCCCACACCCATGTTGATAACGATTTTCTCGATTTTCGGCACTTGCATTACCGTTGTATAGTTAAACTTCTGCATCAAAGCAGGAGCAATTTCGTTCAGGTAACGTTCTTTCATTCTTGCTGCCATGAATCATAGACCTCCTTTCTCATTCGGTTCAATTAGTCGATAATTTCTCCGGAACGTTTAGCAACGCGCACTTTCTTTCCGTTATCCAACACTTTGTAACCTACACGGGTTACTTTTCCGCTCTTTGGATCGATGTGCATTACGTTGGAAACGTGAATCGGAGCTTCCTTCTCGATAATGCCGCCTTGCGGATTTTGCTGGTTAGGCTTCTGGTGTTTTTTAATCATGTTAACACCTTCCACAAGGACGCGGTTCTCACGAGGATAAGCAGCGATGACACGGCCTTTTTTACCTTTGTCTTTACCGCTGATCACCATAACTGTATCTTCTTTTTTAACATGAAGTTTATTGTTATGGGATTCCAGAACTTTTTTCACTCTTGGCATTTCGTACACCTCCTGTTTCTAACATCACGAGATTAAGCTTTAGATAACTTCTGGGGCCAAGGAAACGATTTTCATGAAGTCTTTCTCGCGAAGTTCACGAGCAACAGGTCCGAAAATACGTGTTCCACGTGGGCTTCTGTCGTCTTTTACAACAACCGCTGCATTTTCATCAAAACCGATGTAGGAACCGTCTTTACGACGTACAGAACGCTTCGTACGAACGACAACCGCTCTAACTACATCACCTTTTTTGACAACGCCGCCTGGTGTTGCTTGTTTTACAGAACAAACGATCAGATCACCGATTTGAGCTGTACGACGTCCCGTACCGCCGAGTACGCGGATACACATCAGTTCCTTCGCACCGGAGTTGTCAGCCACAGTCAAACGTGTAAATGGTTGAATCATTTAGTATTCCTCCTTTCAGCTATGCTGCTGATGCATTAGATGATAACCGCTTTTTCTACGATTTCAGTAAGTCTCCAGCGTTTATCTTTCGAAAGCGGACGAGTCTCCATGATTTTCACCGTGTCACCGATTTTCGCAGTGTTTTCTTCGTCATGCGCTTTGAATTTTTTAGTAACCTTAATGCGTTTATGGTACAAGTTGTGTTTTTTGTAAGTTTCTACAGCAACAACAATCGTTTTGTCCATTTTATCGCTGACCACTTTACCGGTTTGCACTTTACGTGCGTTACGTTCTTCGCTCATTGTTGGCCTCCTTCCTGATTACGGACGGATTATACATCCGATCCCTAATTAACCGATTCCCAATTCTCTTTCACGGATAATGGTTTTAGCACGAGCTATTTCTTTCCGCACATCACGGATTCGAGTCGGGTTATCCAGCTGACCGGTAGCGAGTTGAAAGCGGAGGTTAAAGAGTTCTTCTTTAAATCCGGCAATCTTTTGCTCGATTTCAGCAGAGGTTAGGTTGCGAAATTCACTAGCTTTCATTTGCTTCACCACCCAATTCTTCACGTTTCACAAACTTCGTTTTGATTGGCAGTTTATGAGCGGCAAGACGCATTGCTTCACGAGCAACATCCTCCGGTACACCAGCAAGTTCAAACATGATCTTACCTGGTTTCACAACTGCAACCCATTTTTCTACGTTACCTTTACCGCTACCCATCCGAACCTCGAGAGGCTTTTGAGTGATTGGTTTGTCTGGGAAGATCTTGATCCAAACTTTACCACCACGTTTGATGTAACGAGTCATCGCAATACGAGCCGCTTCGATTTGACGGTTCGTAATCCAAGCCGGTTCCGTAGCTTGCAGACCATATTCACCAAAGTTCAGCGTAGTTCCGCCTTTAGCTTGGCCCTTCATATGTCCACGTTGTTGCTTACGGTGTTTTACACGTTTTGGTACCAACATGATTAGTTGCCTCCTTCCTTAGCAGCTTGTTTCTTAGCCGTAGGAAGAACCTCTCCACGATAGATCCATACTTTCACGCCGATACGGCCGTAAGTAGTATGAGCCTCTGCTGTACCGTAGTCGATGTCGGCACGAAGCGTGTGCAGTGGAACAGTTCCTTCGCTGTAGCCTTCCGAACGAGCAATCTCAGCACCGCCAAGACGTCCGCCCACTTGAGTTTTAATACCTTTTGCACCAGAGCGCATTGTTCTTTGAATAGCTTGTTTCAGAGCACGACGGAAAGAAACACGACGTTCCAATTGTTGTGCGATGCTTTCAGCTACCAGGATTGCGTCCAGGTCTTGGTTCTTAATTTCAGAAATGTTGATGTGTACTTTTTTACCGCCTGCGATTTTCGTAATTTGATTACGCAGATTTTCAACTTCCGAACCACCCTTACCGATAACCATACCTGGTTTCGCAGTGTGAATCGTTACGTTTACGCGGTTAGCCGCTCTCTCGATTTCAACACGAGACATAGCGGAGTCTTTCAATTTATTTTTCAGGAATTCACGAATTTTCACGTCTTCCATCAAAAGATCGCCGAAGTCTTTACCTGCATACCACTTAGATTCCCAGTCACGGATAATTCCGACACGGAGTCCGACTGGATTTACCTTTTGGCCCACACATTTCCCCTCCTTCTACTTTTCAGATACCACCAAAGTGATGTGGCTAGTACGTTTGTTAATACGACTTGCACGTCCCATTGCACGAGGGCGGAAACGTTTCATTGTCGGTCCTTGGTTCACGTAAGCTTGCGAGATAACCAAGTTATTAACATCCAAAGAATAGTTATGTTCCGCATTCGCAATAGCGGAATTAAGCAACTTCTCAACGATAGGAGAAGCGGATTTCGGAGTGTGACGGAGAATGGCAACCGCCTCACCTACTTGCTTGCCGCGAATCAAGTCAACAACGAGTTGAACTTTACGAGGAGCAATCCGGATAAACTTAGCATGTGCTTTTGCTTCCATTGTGTAACCTCCTCTCAAACATTAAAGATATTCATTTATCTTCTTGTTTTCTTATCATCATCAGTATGGCCTTTGTACGTACGGGTTGGAGCGAACTCACCCAATTTGTGTCCGACCATGTCCTCAGTTACGTATACTGGTACGTGTTTACGACCGTCATATACGCCAAATGTGTGTCCGATGAATTGCGGGAAAATTGTAGAACGACGGGACCAGGTTTTAATAACAAGCTTTTTACCGGATGCTTCCATGTCTTCTACTTTTTTCAGCATGTAGCCATCAATGAATGGCCCTTTTTTCAAACTGCGACCCATGTGGAGATCCTCCCTTCAAACGTAGCTATTATGCATCCGCAGATGCCTCACGAAGTTATGCACAATGTGTATTACTTCGTGCGGCGGCGAATGATGTATTTATCAGAAGCTTTATTTTTCTTACGCGTTTTGTAACCAAGAGTAGGTTTACCCCATGGTGACATTGGCGATTTACGTCCGATTGGAGCACGACCTTCACCACCACCGTGTGGGTGATCGTTAGGGTTCATTACTACACCACGAACTTCAGGACGTTTACCCAACCAACGGCTACGACCGGCTTTACCGATTTTGATGAGCTCGTGGTCTTGGTTACCAACAGATCCAATTGTTGCGCGGCAAACTTTCAAAATACGACGAACTTCTCCGGAAGAGAGACGAACAGAAACGTATTTTTCTTCTTTACCAAGCAATTGAGCTTCTGTACCAGCAGCACGAACCAATTGTCCGCCTTTACCTGGTTTCAACTCGATGTTGTGGATAACAGTACCTACTGGAATATTTTCAAGTGGCAATGCGTTTCCGATTTTGATGTCTGATTCAGGTCCGGAGAATACTTGATCTCCAACTTTCAAACCTTTAGGAGCGATGATATAACGTTTTTCACCATCAGCATAGTGAATCAGAGCGATGTTAGATGTACGGTTCGGGTCATACTCAATCGTAGCAACGCGGCCCGGTATTCCATCTTTAGTACGTTTGAAGTCGATGATACGGTATTTACGTTTGTGTCCACCACCATGGTGACGAACTGTAATTTTACCTTGGTTGTTGCGGCCTGCTTGTTTGCTCAATGGGGCCAACAACGATTTCTCCGGCTGATCTGTGGTGATTTCCTCAAATGTAGAAACGGACATGTTCCGTCTTGCCGGGGATGTTGGTTTATACTTTTTGATTGGCACTGGGTTTCCCTCCTTACTTCAAAAATTCAATTATACAGTTTCAAAGAACTCAAGCGTTTTGCTGTCTTGTGTCAGCGTTACAAACGCTTTTTTCCATTCGCTAGTATATCCGGAATAACGTCCATACCGTTTTGGCTTAGCTGGAACACGAAGCGTGTTCACGTTTTTCACTTTTACGTTGAAAATAGCTTCCACGGCTTTCTTGATCTCGGTTTTGTTTGCACGGATATCGACTTCAAATACATATTTCAAGTCATTCATCATGTCAGCAGTACGTTCCGTAATAATCGGACGTTTTACAATATCACGAGGATCCTTCATTACGCGAGCACCTCCTCTACCTTCTGAACTGCTTCTTTCGTAATGATCAGTTTGTCGTGCGAAAGCACGTCAAGAACATTAATGCCGTCAGCAGCTACGAATTTCACGCCTGGAATATTCCGTGCGGAAAGAGCCACATTATCATCATAGCTAGGAGCTACGATCAAAGCTTTGCGTCCAACTTTCAAGTTATTCAAGATGGCTGCAAATTCTTTCGTTTTAGGTGAGCTCAGCGTGAGAGCGTCCAGAACGATAATGTCATTGTCGATCACTTTGGATGAAAGAGCTGATTTGATCGCCAAACGGCGAACTTTCTTAGGCAGTTTATACGCATAGCTCCGTGGTGTTGGACCAAATACGATACCGCCGCCTTTCCATTGTGGTGAACGAATTGAACCTTGACGAGCGCGACCTGTACCTTTTTGTTTCCAAGGCTTACGTCCACCGCCACGTACTTCAGAACGTCCTTTTACTTTGTGGGTACCTTGACGAAGGGATGCGCGTTGCATAAGAACTGCATCGTACAGAACGTGTTGGTTCGGCTCAATTCCGAAAACCGCATCGTTCAATTCAACTTCGCCTACTTGGCTACCATCTACATTGTAAACTGATACTTTTGGCATTTTGTGTTCCTCCTTTCTTCAGTGGTTATTTTTTCACTGTTTCTTTAACTTTAATGAGACTGTTTTTCGGTCCAGGAATGGAACCTTTCACGAGCAACACATTACGTTCAGCGTCTACTTTAACTACTTCAAGACGTTGGATTGTAACAGTATCATGTCCCATGTGTCCTGGCAGGCGTTTGCCTTTAGGAACGCGGTTAGCTTGGATCGAACCCATTGAACCAGGGCCACGGTGGTAACGCGAACCGTGTGACATAGGTCCAGTGCTTTGTCCCCAACGTTTGATAACGCCGGCAAAACCTTTACCTTTAGAAATACCCGTTACGTCAACGAATTCGCCTTCAGCGAAAATGTCAGCTTTCAGTTCTTGGCCAACTTCATATTCTGCGATGTTGATACCGCGAACTTCACGAACGTAGCGCTTAGGGGCAGTGTTCGCTTTTTTAGCGTGACCTGCTTCTGGCTTGTTAGCATTTTTCTCTTTCTTATCGGAATAACCGATTTGAATTGCTTCGTAGCCATCATTCTCAATGTCTTTCTTTTGCAAAACAACACAAGGGCCTGCTTCGATAACCGTTACTGGTACAACGTTACCCTCAGGTGTAAATACTTGAGTCATTCCGAGTTTTTTTCCTAAGATTGCTTTCATGTTGACACCTCTTTTCCTTTATACATGGTCTTTGTTGTAGCTTGTATTACAATTTAATTTCGATATCTACACCGGACGGCAGATCCAAGCGCATCAAGGCATCCACAGTTTGTGGAGTCGGGTTAACGATGTCGATCAAACGCTTATGTGTGCGTTGTTCGAATTGTTCCCGAGAATCCTTGTACTTGTGCACCGCACGAAGAATAGTAATGATTTGTTTTTCAGTAGGAAGCGGAATCGGACCGGATACACCTGCACCCGAACGTTTTGCTGTTTCAACAATTTTCTCCGCGGATTGATCAAGAATTCTGTGGTCGTAAGCTTTCAAACGAATACGAATTTTTTGCTTTGCCATTTTAGTCCCTCCTTCTATCGCCCAATTTTTTATCGGACATACTCCGTGAAAATTTTCTAGCCACTGTCCCATGGCAAAGGGGCCGGGTGTGCCAGTAACCTCTCACATCATCGCAACGTCACAGAACAACATTCATTATTATATAGAAAAGATGGGCATATTGCAAGCATATTTAAGAAAAACATTTAAACTTATCTTTTCTGATGAAATGACTTCGTTTAGTGCAGTGTTTATCTTCAATATACATGCTGCCTTACCAATCCATCTACATTCGTAAATGATGTTCATTTCGTATGACGCAGGTTCCGAAACTATTACATAATAAAAGAGTTCTTTATCCGATGTCGGATAAAGAACTCTTCCGAAGCTTCGTTACAATACAATGTTACTCGTTCCAGTACACTGTTGCATATGCTTTATTCAGCGTTAAGCCGAATTATTTTTGGATCGATGCTACGGAACCTGCACCTACTGTACGTCCGCCTTCACGAATGGAGAACTTAGTTCCTTCTTCAATCGCGATTGGGGAGATCAAGGAAACAGTAACCGTGATGTTATCACCAGGCATTACCATTTCAGTACCTTCAGGCAAGTTGATGATGCCTGTTACGTCAGTTGTACGGAAGTAGAACTGTGGACGGTATCCAGTGAAGAAAGGCTTGTGACGGCCACCCTCTTCTTTAGTCAAAACGTAGATTTGTGCAGTAAATTCTGTGTGTGGCTTAACAGAACCTGGTTTTGCAAGTACTTGACCGCGCTCGATTTGAGTACGATCAACACCACGCAACAATGCACCGATGTTGTCGCCCGCTTGAGCGGAGTCCAACAATTTACGGAACATTTCTACGCCCGTAACTACGGATTTTTTAGTTTCTTCAGTAATACCAACGATTTCGATCTCTTCGCCGACTTTAACAGTACCACGCTCTACACGGCCAGTAGCAACAGTACCACGACCAGTGATGGAGAATACGTCCTCGACAGGCATCAAGAAAGGTTTGTCAGTTTGACGCTCAGGCAATGGGATGTACGTATCGATCTCTTTGAACATCTCAACGATTTTTTGAGCCCACTCACCATCAGGGTTTTGCAGAGCTTCACGAGCGGATCCACGAGTGATTGGAGTATCATCACCTGGGAACTCATATTCGTTAAGAAGGTCGCGAACTTCCATCTCAACCAATTCCAACAACTCTTCGTCTTCAACCATGTCACATTTGTTCAAGAAAACAACAATGTAAGGTACGCCTACTTGACGGGAGAGCAAGATGTGCTCACGAGTTTGTGGCATTGGGCCGTCAGCTGCGGATACTACCAAAATAGCTCCGTCCATTTGTGCCGCGCCAGTGATCATGTTTTTAACATAGTCGGCGTGACCTGGGCAGTCTACGTGAGCGTAGTGACGAGTGTCAGTTTCATACTCAACGTGTGATGTTGAGATTGTGATACCGCGCTCGCGCTCTTCTGGAGCTTTATCGATTTGATCGAATGCAATTGCTGCGCCACCGTAAGTTTTAGACAATACAGTAGTGATTGCAGCAGTCAGAGTTGTTTTACCATGGTCGACGTGACCAATAGTACCAATGTTAACGTGGGGTTTATTACGTTCGTATTTAGCCTTTGCCATTTGAACGTGGCCTCCTTAAAATTATAATTTTATGTTTTCACTAAATGAAGTGCAAAGAATACATGACTCTTATGCACTTTCATTCAATGAGAGAAAACTACTCGGTTCCTTTTGTTTTGGCAACAATCTCTTCAGCGATGCTCTTAGGAACTTCTTCATAGTGAGAAAGCTCCATGGAGAATACGCCGCGTCCTTGAGTACCGGAACGAAGAGTTGTAGAGTATCCGAACATTTCAGACAAAGGTACTTTAGCACGGATGATTTGGGCTCCACTACGGGAATCCATACCTTCGATGCGGCCACGACGGGAGTTAAGCATACCCATAACGTCACCCATATACTCTTCTGGAACGGTTACTTCTACTTTCATGATTGGCTCAAGCAGAACCGGCTTACATTTGTCTTTCGCAGCTTTTAGCGCCATCGATCCGGCAATTTTAAATGCCATCTCGTTGGAATCGACATCATGGTAAGATCCGTCTACGATTGTAGCCTTAACGTCAACAAGCGGGAAGCCTGCGATAACGCCGTTTTTCATTTGCTCTTCGATACCTGCAAGAGCTGGTTGAATGTATTCTCTTGGAACAGAACCACCGACAACCTTACTTTCGAACTGGCTGCCTGTACCCGCTTCGAGAGGTTCGAACTCAACCCATACGTGACCGTATTGACCACGACCACCGGATTGACGAACGAATTTACCTTCAACACGCGCTGGTGCACGGAAAGTTTCACGGTAAGCTACTTGTGGTTTACCCACAGTAGTTTCAACCTTGAATTCACGACGCATACGGTCAATGATGATATCAAGGTGAAGCTCCCCCATACCTGCCAAGATCGTTTGGCCTGTTTCTTCATCAGTATGAGCACGAAGAGTAGGATCCTCTTCAGTCAACTTACCGAGAGCAACACCCATTTTATCTTGGTCAGCTTTGGTTTTAGGTTCAACGGCGATTTCGATAACCGGATCAGGGAAGTTCATTGACTCCAGGATAACCGGATTTTTCTCATCACACAGTGTATCACCTGTACCCGTATCTTTCAAACCTACAGCAGCTGCAATGTCACCGGAGTAAACTTCAGTGATTTCTTGACGGCTGTTTGCATGCATTTGAAGGATACGACCGATACGCTCACGTTTGTTTTTAGTTGCGTTCAATACGTAAGATCCGGATTGAAGAACACCGGAGTATACGCGGAAGAATGTCAATTTACCAACGTAAGGGTCAGTCATGATTTTGAATGCCAATGCGGAGAAAGGCTCTTCATCGGATGACTTACGAATTGCTTCAGTTCCATCTTCAAGATGACCAGTGATAGATGGAACATCTGTTGGAGCCGGCAAGTAGTCGATAACAGCATCCAACATCAGTTGAACACCTTTGTTACGATACGAGGATCCACAGATAACCGGGAAGATCTTAACATCAACAACACCTTTACGGAGGGCCGCTTTGATCTCATCAATAGTGATCTCTTCGCCTTCCAGGTATTTCATTGTCAAATCTTCGTCGAGTTCTGCAACACGCTCAACCAATTCGTTACGAAGTTCTGCAACTTGCTCAACAAATTCCGCAGGAATTTCGGTTTCTTCGATATCTTGTCCAAGGTCATCTTTGTACATATGAGCCTTTTGTGCAACGATATCAATGATACCTTTGAAATCATTTTCAGCGCCGATAGGAAGTTGAATCGCAACTGCGTTCGCTTGAAGGCGATCACGCATGTCAGATACAACGTTCAGGAAGTCAGCACCGATGATATCCATTTTGTTTACATAAGCGATACGAGGTACGCCGTACTTGTCAGCCTGTCTCCATACGGTTTCGGACTGAGGCTCAACGCCTTCTTTCGCACTGAATACACCAACTGCTCCGTCCAATACACGAAGGGAACGTTCAACTTCAACAGTGAAGTCAACGTGTCCCGGGGTATCAATGATGTTAACGCGGTGGCCTTTCCAAGCAGCGGTAGTCGCAGCGGAAGTAATTGTAATTCCGCGCTCCTGTTCCTGTTCCATCCAGTCCATTGTCGCAGCGCCTTCGTGTACTTCACCGATTTTGTGCGTACGTCCTGTGTAGAACAAGATCCGCTCAGTTGTCGTGGTTTTACCCGCATCAATATGAGCCATGATCCCGATATTACGTGTATTTTTCAAGGAGAACTCTCTTGCCATGAAATGGGTCTCCCTTCAAAATTGAAGTTATTATTGTGAACCGAATCCTACCAACGGTAGTGAGCAAACGCTTTGTTCGCTTCAGCCATTTTATGCGTATCTTCACGTTTTTTAACGGAAGCGCCTGTGTTGTTGGAAGCGTCGATGATCTCAGCCGCCAAACGCTCTTCCATTGTTTTCTCACCGCGGTTGCGGGAGTAGTTCACGAGCCAACGTAATCCCAAAGCAGTACGTCTCTCTGGTTTTACCTCGATTGGTACTTGGTAGTTGGCACCGCCGACACGGCGAGCTTTAACTTCCAGGACTGGCATGATATTTTTGATTGCTGCTTCAAATACTTCCATAGGGTCATTACCCGTACGTTCTTGAATCAACTTAAACGCATTATACAGAATGCTTTGAGCAACACCGCGTTTTCCGTCGAGCATGATGCGATTGATCAAACGAGTAACCAGCTTGCTGCTGTATACCGGATCTGGCAACACGTCTCTTTTCGTAACTGGACCTTTGCGTGGCATGGATATCCCCCTTTCTTTCTTCATGAGCACATCCTACACCTCCTGGGATTAACCCAGAAGATATTCAGGACTGCTACTTATAATATTTTAGGCTTTTTTAGCTTTTGGACGTTTAGCACCGTATTTCGAACGAGCTTGCATACGGTTGTTCACGCCTGCAGTATCAAGAGCTCCGCGAACGATGTGATAACGAACCCCTGCAAGGTCTTTAACTTTACCTCCACGGATCAACACAACACTGTGCTCTTGAAGGTTATGTCCGATACCCGGGATATAAGCTGTTACCTCGAGACGGTTCGTCAAACGAACACGGGCATACTTACGAAGTGCAGAGTTTGGTTTACGTGGAGTCATTGTACCTACACGAGTGCAGACACCACGTTTTTGTGGGGCACTGATGTTAGTTGATTCACGTTTCAAAGCATTGAACCCTTTTTGCAAAGCTGGTGATTTGGACTTATCAACTTTAGCTTGACGTCCTTTACGTACCAGTTGGTTAATAGTTGGCATGTGATTGCCACCCCCTTCCTCAATTTTTCATGTTTCTTTATAAACCTCTTACGCTAAGTCCACAGACCCAGGCGGTTCATAAAAAGACAAATGAAAAGTTTTTGCCTTGGAGAATCCCTAAAAGTTCTCGGACAAAAACGTTCCTTACCGTATTATTTTACGACAGCAGCCATTGCTGCTCCTACTCCAATCCCGCAAGCTTTGCCGAGATTTTTCATTGTGTCCACTTTCGTGCACTTCACATTGTGTTGTTCACACAAAGCAATGATTTTGGAAGTAAGCTGCGGATCACAATCTTCAGCCACATAAACTTCAGAAGCCATACCTGTCTGAACCATCCGCGTGGTCTGTTTGGTACCTATTTTGACATGAGCATCTTGCAGACCTTTTTCATTAGACATTGTTCATTCCTCCGAATAGGACCAAATACAATCAGCTACTCACGCACCTTTGATATATTAGCATCTAGCGCAAGCAATGTCAATGCTAATCCTAAAATATTTCATTTAAAGTTTTGCCTCGCCGGGAACGTCCTTCTGTATAAAACAGCCGTCGCCTCCCGGCGTACAAAACTTTAGTTCACCCTAATAATAAGGATGAATCTAGTGAAATATCTTAATCAACCGAAACTGGCTCAAGTTCTTCTACCGAAGATTGGCCATCTTCCGGCTCAGCAAATTTGATGCTGCGGTAACGGTGCATACCTGTACCTGCAGGAATCAGTTTACCGATGATTACATTCTCTTTCAGACCGAGCAACTGATCGACTTTACCTTTGATCGCTGCATCTGTCAGTACACGTGTAGTCTCTTGGAACGAAGCCGCCGAGAGGAAGGAGTCTGTTTCCAGGGATGCTTTCGTAATACCGAGCAGAATTGGTTTTGCAACCGCTGGCTCTTTATCACTCAGAATCGCTGTCTTGTTAGCTCTTTCGTACTCATGCGTATCCACGAACGATCCTGGCAACAATGTAGTGTCCCCTGCATCGACGATACGGATTTTACGCAACATTTGACGGATCATAACTTCAACGTGTTTGTCATTGATTTCTACGCCTTGGTTACGGTATACGCGTTGTACTTCCTGCAAAATGTAGTTCTGTACGCCACGTACGCCTTTAATGCGCAGCATTTCTTTTGGATCGATAGAACCATCTGTCAACTCGTCGCCTGCTTCAATTTCCATGCCTTCGCTAACGCGTACACGAGAACCGTAGGTAACAGAGTAAACTTTGGATTCTGCTTCACCTTGAATTTCAATTTCGCGACGATCTTTCGCTTCGCGAATTTCTTTAACAACACCGTCGATCTCACTGATTGTTGCTTGACCCTTAGGATTACGAGCCTCGAACAACTCCTGGATACGCGGCAAACCTTGCGTAATATCGTCTCCGGCTACACCACCGGTGTGGAATGTACGCATTGTCAGCTGTGTTCCTGGCTCACCAATGGATTGTGCTGCGATAATACCAACTGCTTCACCGATCTCCACGTGTTTACCAGTCGCCAAGTTGCGACCATAACACTTCTTGCAGACACCGTGACGTGCACGGCAGCTAAGTACGGAGCGGATTTGTAGTTTGGTTACGCCAGCTTCGATGATTGCCTCAGCTTTATCAGAGTCAATCAGTTCATTACGGTGTGCAATAATTTCTTTTGTTTCCGGATGACGAACAGTCTCGAAGCAGTATCTGCCTTCAATACGGTCGTAGAGATCCTCAATAACCTCTTTACCATCCTGGATACGACTTACGGTAAAGCCTTTATCTGTACCACAATCATCTTCACGCACGATCACGTCTTGTGCCACGTCTACGAGACGACGGGTCAGGTAACCTGAATCCGCTGTACGCAGGGCCGTATCGGCCAAACCTTTACGGGCACCGTGAGTCGAGATAAAGTACTCGAGTACCGTCAGACCTTCACGGAAGTTCGATTTGATTGGGAGTTCAATGATTCGACCGGATGGGTTGGCCATCAGACCACGCATACCGCCCAATTGGGTGATTTGCGATTTGTTACCCCGTGCTTTGGAGTCAACCATCATCATGATGGAATTGTAGCGATCCATCGATTTCATCAGAATCTCGGTGATATCATCTTTCGATTTCGACCAGATATCAATGATGCGGTCATAGCGCTCTTCGTTCGTAATCAGACCACGACGGTATTGGTTCGTAACGATTTGTGCTTTTTCCTCAGACTGTCTAAGAATTTCAAATTTCTCAGGTGGAACGATAACATCCGACACCGCTACAGTGATACCAGCGCGAGTGGAGTATGTGAATCCGAGTTGTTTGATTTTATCCAAAATAACGGCTGTTTCCGTTGTATGATAAATTTCAAAACAACGTGCGATGATAGAACCGAGATATTCTTTACCGACACCACCAGCCAAAGGAGCGTTCATAATCGCTTCTCTAAGGTCAGCACCCTTCTCATAAACAAATGAATGCTCAGCGGTACCCTGGTAGAGGTTCGCACGAGTTGCATCATTGATGTAAGGGAAGCTTGCCGGGAAGATTTCATTAAAGATGATTTTGCCGACCGTAGTCAACATCATTGCATCTTGTTGCTTATCGGTGAAGACTGTTTTGCCAAGCGCTCTAACCGGAATCGCTACACGTGCATGTAAACCTGCAGTACCACGTTGGTACGCGGATACAGCTTCATTAACCGTGCGCAAGATCATACCTGTTCCCTTTTCTTCCTTGTTGTCCATGGTCAAGTAGTAAGAACCAAGCACCATATCCTGGGAAGGGGTAACAACCGGTTTACCGTCTTTCGGGTTCAAAATGTTACCTGATGCAAGCATCAGGATACGTGCTTCTGCTTGAGCTTCAGCAGACAATGGAACGTGCACGGCCATTTGGTCACCGTCAAAGTCGGCATTGTATGCCGTACATACGAGCGGGTGAAGACGGATCGCTTTACCTTCAACGAGAATCGGTTCAAACGCTTGAATACCGAGTCTGTGAAGTGTAGGGGCACGGTTCAGCAGAACCGGGTGCTCCTTAATTACTTCTTCAAGAACATCCCATACTTCAGGACTTACACGCTCAACTTTACGTTTAGCGCTCTTGATGTTGTGGGCAAGCCCTTTATTTACAAGCTCTTTCATAACAAAAGGCTTGAACAGTTCAAGCGCCATATCTTTAGGCAGACCACACTGATACATTTTCAGGTAAGGTCCAACTACGATAACGGAACGACCGGAATAGTCAACCCGTTTACCGAGCAAGTTCTGACGGAAACGTCCTTGTTTACCTTTCAGCATGTGGCTGAGAGATTTCAAAGGACGGTTACCAGGACCCGTTACAGGGCGTCCACGACGGCCGTTGTCGATCAATGCGTCAACAGCTTCCTGCAGCATCCGTTTTTCATTTTGCACGATAATGTCTGGCGCGCCCAAGTCAAGCAAACGTTTCAGACGATTGTTCCGGTTGATTACACGGCGATACAGGTCATTCAGGTCAGACGTTGCAAAACGTCCACCATCCAGCTGTACCATTGGACGAAGTTCCGGTGGGATAACAGGAAGTACATCCATGATCATCCACTCAGGTTTATTACCCGAATTGCGGAACGCTTCGATAACTTCCAAACGTTTGATTGCACGGTTACGACGTTGTCCTTGTGCAGTGCGGAGCTCTTCCTTCAGGAATTCAAGCTCTTTATCCACATCAATGTCTTGAAGCAGTTTCTTAACCGCTTCTGCACCCATGCCAGCGTGGAATCCATATCCGTATTTCTCACGGTAGCTGCGGTATTCTTTCTCGGACAACAGCTGTTTTTTCTCCAGTGGAGTTTCTCCTGGATCAGTTACTACATATGATGCAAAATAAATAATCTCCTCGAGAGATCTTGGAGACATATCCAGAGCGAGACCCATGCGGCTCGGAATACCTTTGAAGTACCAGATATGCGATACCGGAGCAGCGAGCTCAATATGGCCCATCCGTTCGCGGCGTACTTTCGCACGTGTGACTTCAACGCCACAACGATCACAGACAACGCCTTTATAACGCACGCGTTTGTATTTACCGCAATGACATTCCCAGTCTTTTGTAGGGCCAAAAATCTTTTCGCAGAACAGCCCTTCTTTTTCCGGTTTCAACGTACGATAGTTGATCGTTTCCGGTTTTTTCACTTCTCCGCGGGACCAAGAACGAATTTTTTCTGGGGAAGCAAGCCCGATCTTCATGTATTCGAAATTGTTGACGTCCAACAAGGAGCAACCCTCCTTAACCAAGTCCTGTATTCTAGGTTACGCCCCCTCCGGCCGAAGCCGGAGCAAGACGCGAGCCTGATGAAAAACGCCGGTCATCATGCGCCCGAAGCGGTTACTCCGCTCCGACCTCTGTACCCTCAAGGTTGAGGCTGAGCTTATCGCTCGCAGCGTCATCTTCATCGTCCATTTCTTTCATTTCAATCTCTTGCTCATCTTCGCTCAAAATCTTAACGTCCATACCCAAGCTTTGCAGCTCTTTGATCAATACTTTGAATGATTCAGGAACACCTGGTTCAGGAACATTCTCGCCTTTGACGATGGATTCATACGTTTTCACCCGACCTACAACATCATCGGACTTAACAGTCAAGATTTCTTGCAGAGTATAAGCAGCACCGTATGCCTCAAGCGCCCATACTTCCATCTCCCCGAAACGCTGTCCACCAAATTGGGCTTTACCACCCAATGGCTGTTGCGTAACAAGTGAGTAAGGACCTGTGGAACGAGCATGGATTTTATCGTCAACCATGTGCGCCAGCTTGATCATATGCATGACGCCCACAGTAACTTCACGTTCGAACTCTTCTCCCGTACGACCGTCGTACAGAACGGTTTTACCATTTCGCTGCATACCTGCTTCTTCCATCGTATCGAAGACGTCATACTCCTTCGCTCCGTCGAATACAGGAGTAGCTACGTGAATACCGAGCTGCATGGCTGCCATACCCAAGTGAACTTCAAGCACTTGACCGATGTTCATCCGGGAAGGTACGCCCAGCGGGTTAAGAACGATTTGAACTGGTGTTCCGTCCGGCAGGAAAGGCATATCTTCTTCCGGCAGGATACGGGCCACGACCCCTTTGTTACCGTGACGTCCGGCCATTTTATCACCCTCGGAAATTTTCCGTTTTTGAGCGATATAGACACGAACGAGTTGGTTAACACCTGGAGGCAGTTCATCACCGTTTTCACGGGTAAAGACTTTTACATCAACTACGATACCGTCAGTACCGTGAGGTACACGCAGGGAAGTATCACGTACTTCACGCGCTTTCTCACCGAAGATCGCATGCAGGAGACGTTCTTCTGCAGTCAGTTCCGTTACACCTTTTGGTGTTACTTTACCAACCAGAATGTCACCAGCACTGATTTCAGCACCGATACGGATAATACCACGCTCATCCAGATTACGCAGCGCTTCTTCCCCTACGTTCGGGATATCACGTGTGATCTCTTCAGGTCCGAGCTTAGTATCACGTGCTTCAGACTCATATTCCTCGATATGAATGGATGTATACACATCTTCTTTAACGAGTTTTTCGCTGAGCAAGATCGCATCCTCGTAGTTGTAACCTTCCCAAGTCATGAAGGCAACCACTACGTTACGTCCCAGTGCCAATTCACCCATTTCCGTCGAAGGACCGTCTGCAAGGATGTCGCCAGCTTTGACAACAGCACCTCTTTTGACAATCGGACGTTGGTTAATGCATGTTCCTTGGTTCGAACGCATAAATTTGTGTAATTTATATTTAACGATATCGCCTTTGACTTCTTGACCATCAACTTCTTCAATACGACGCAACCAAATCTCATTCGCAGAAGAACGTTCAATAATCCCGTCATATTTGGAGACAATACATACACCGGAATCTTTCGCGGCTTTATGTTCCATACCTGTTCCGACCAGCGGAGCTTTAGGAATCAAGAGTGGAACGGCTTGCCGCTGCATGTTCGATCCCATGAGCGCACGGTTGGAGTCATCGTTCTCAAGGAACGGAATGAGCGCTGTAGCGACAGATACAACTTGCTTAGGAGATACGTCCATGTAGTCAACACGTTCACTCGGCATCGTAAGGATGTTATCCGACTGTTTGTTGTAACGTACAATGATCGCTTCTTCAGCAAAAGTACTGTCTTCATTCAGCTTCGCATTCGCTTGAGCAATTACATAGTTGTCCTCTTCGTCTGCTGTCAGGTAATCGATTTGCTCGGTTACGACACCAGTCTTCGGATCTACCCAGCGATAAGGTGCTTCAATGAATCCATATTCGTTCACACGGGCAAATGTCGACAAGGAGTTGATCAAACCAATGTTTGGTCCCTCTGGTGTCTCGATTGGACACATCCGGCCATAGTGGGATGGATGCACGTCACGGACTTCCATGCCGGCACGCTCACGTGTCAAACCACCCGGTCCGAGTGCGGACAGACGGCGTTTATGTGTCAACTCACCCAGTGGGTTTGTTTGATCCATAAACTGCGACAATTGGGAGCTACCGAAGAACTCTTTAATGGATGCGATAACAGGACGTATGTTAATCAAAGCCTGAGGCGTGATTACGTTAGCATCCTGAATGGACATTCTCTCACGAACCACACGTTCCATACGGGATAAACCGATACGGAATTGGTTTTGCAAGAGTTCACCCACCGAGCGGAGACGACGGTTACCCAGGTGATCGATATCATCTGTGCTTCCGATGCCATGCAGAAGGTTAATGAAATAACTGATGGAGGAAATGATATCAGCTGGTGTAACGTTCTTCACTGATTTATCAATGTTAGCATTGGCAATCAGTTTAACGACCTTACCATCCTCAATCGGTGAAAATACATCAATTGTTTGCATCGGGATATCATTGGCATCCAAAACGCCGTTAGCGACGTGATATGTGCGGAAACCAACACTCTTCTCCAGTTGCGGCATGATTTCATCCAACAGACGACGGTCTATCATTTGACCTGCTTCAGCGATAATTTCACCGGTTTCGGTGTCCACAAGAGACTCAGCCAAACGTTGGTTGAACAAACGGTTCTTGATGTGAAGCTTTTTGTTGATTTTGTAACGACCCACATTAGCCAGGTCATAACGTTTTGGATCAAAGAAACGCGCTACGAGCAAGCTTTTCGCATTATCCAGCGTTGGTGGCTCGCCCGGACGAAGACGCTCATAAATTTCAATCAGCGCTTTCTCCGTGGAATCCGTATTGTCTTTGTCCAGCGTATTGCGAATATATTCGTCATTACCGAGCAGATCCAGAATCTCAGCGTCTGTGCCAAAACCAAGTGCACGCAGGAGAACCGTCACCGGTATTTTACGTGTGCGGTCGATCCGGACGTAAACAACATCCTTCGCGTCCATCTCCAGTTCGAGCCAAGCGCCGCGGTTAGGAATAACTGTAGCGGTATACGTTTTTTTGGCGTTTTTATCTACTTTGGTACTGAAGTAAACGCTAGGAGAGCGAACCAACTGGCTGACAATAACCCGTTCCGCACCATTAATAATAAATGTGCCGGTGTCGGTCATCAGCGGGAAATCTCCCATGAATACTTCCTGCTCTTTGACTTCGCCGGTTTCCTTATTAATGAGCCGGACTTTGACCCGAAGCGGTGCTGCATAAGTAACGTCACGCTCTTTCGCGTCGTCTACTGTATACTTCGGTTCACCGAGACTGTAATCGATAAATTCCAAAATTAAGTTACCTGTAAAATCCTGGATCGGCGAGATATCTTGGAACATTTCGCGCAACCCTTCCTCCAAAAACCAATCGTAAGATTTTTGTTGGATCTCAATCAGGTTCGGAACTTCGAGTATCTCGTTAATTCGTGCATAACTGCGCCGAGTGCGTCGACCATATTGAACAAGATGTCCTGCCAACTTAAACTCACCCCTCAATGTCTACTCACTTTAAAAATTTCGTTGCGAACCTCTGTTTGTAACCTTATAATGGTACACATACAGAGCAAAGCAATGCATCCACAAATAAAGAAAAGCCCTTACTCGAATGTCGTTCGAAAAAAGAGCAACTTTGATCGGCGGATGTCTTTCCAAATCATACTTATCCCCAGTTTGCCCAAAATGTACATATTATACGCCAAACGTAGGCATAATAAGCCCGTTCGGCGTAAAAAAGGTTGACATTTTTAGTTAGCTAAAGCCAAATAGGGCATTTTAATACTGACATTTTACAATAATACCACGACCTGAATTTCAAGTCAATAGTCCTATTGCAAAAAAAATGCCACCCTGCTTACTTTACAAATTAGGATTTAGCCTAAAGGCGCCTCTTCCAATTTTACCGCTTTGAAAATTCGGTAGCCTTTATCCTTCGTTACTTCCTCCACTCGTCCAAAGAGAGATTCCAGCTTCGCTTTTGCCGAAGGTGCTCCCTGCTTTTTCTGAATGACAATCCATAACGCTCCGCCCATCTTCAAATGACGATATGCCTGTTCAAAGATCGTATGCACGGTTTCCTTACCCGCACGGATCGGAGGATTGGTCAGAATCGCGTCAAAGTCTTCCTTTTTAACTTCAGCCAGAAGATTGCTTTGCATAACCGTTACATTCGTTATGCCGTTCGCTTTTGCATTTTCCCTGGAAAGCTCAACCGCTCTCTCATTGATATCGATCATGGTGACATGTCCATCCGGTACAAGTTTAGCTGCTGTAAGACCAATAGGTCCATACCCGCAGCCCACATCCAGTACATGAGCTCCAGCAGGCAACTCTATAGCATCAATTAACACTCTGCTGCCGTAATCGATTCCGTTTTTGGAAAATACCCCTGCATCCGTAACGAGTCGTAATTTCCATCCGCGTAGCTCCGCTTCTGTAGCCCGTCTGTCATGTGCCACCTGCGGTTTGTCCGAATAATAATGATTGGACATGTCCTCACTCACTTTCCTTTTACAATTACAGCAACAAACCCCTTGATATAAGTCAAGGGGTTTGTTGTTTTGTTCATCTAGCTAATGAAAGCTAAATTATTTAACTTCGATTGAAGCGCCTGCTTCTTCAAGCTTAGCTTTAACCGTTTCTGCTTCTTCTTTGCTAACTTTTTCTTTCAATGCTTTTGGAGCATTGTCAACTACTTCTTTCGCTTCTTTCAGGCCAAGACCTGTGATTTCGCGAACTGCTTTGATAACGTTGATTTTGGAAGCACCAGCGCTAGTCAAGATTACGTCGAACTCGGATTGCTCAGCTTCAGCTGCAGCAGCTCCGCCACCTGCAACAGCTACTGGAGCTGCAGCAGTTACGCCGAATTCTTCTTCGATTGCTTTAACGAGATCATTCAATTCCAGTACAGTCATGCCTTTGATTGCTTCCAAGATTTGCTCTTTACTCATGATTGAACCTCCATATATAATATTATTTTTTTTGTATTTCATCACTGCCTAAGCAGCATTCAGATCAAGTTGCTTACGCGCCTTGTTCTTCTTTTTCAGCAACAGCTTTAACCGCAAGCGCGAAGTTGCGCACTGGCGCTTGAAGCACGCTGAGGAGCATGGAAAGGAGACCTTCGCGTGATGGCAATTCTGCCAACGCTTTGACTTCTTGTACTCCAATTACGCGACCTTCTACAACTGCACCTTTCAATTCCAGTGCATCGTTCTTTTTCGCGAAGTCGTTCAGAATTTTGGCTGGAGCCACTACGTCGTCTACGCTGAATGCAATTGCACTAGGACCTGTCAGTACTTCGTTAAGTTCTGTCAGTTCTGCTGCAGCTGCTGCGCGGCGAAGCAACGAGTTTTTCAGCACTTGGAATTCGATTCCGGCTTCACGAAGCTGCTTACGCAGCTCAGTTACTTGGGCAACGTTCAAACCGCGATAGTCAACAACAACACTAGTAACGCTCTCGCGCAATTTTGCTGTTACTGCATCAACGGACTCTTGTTTTGCTTGAATCACTTTTGCGTTTGCCAAACTGTACACCTCCTGATCAAATTTATCCCATTAAGAAAAGCCTCCGTAGAATCACGAAGGCTTGATATATACTCATAACCGATTTTCATCGTTCTAAGTTCTATAATCACACCTCGGCAGGAAATTAAGCCAAAATGGCACCTACTGTCTACGGCAAGCATATTCAAATGTCAACGGTCAGTCACTCGGACTCACAACTTTTATAGAATATCAGAACAGGACAAGCCTGTCAAGCGATATTATCTAAAAGATGCTGCGTTCACGCGTGCGCCAGGGCCCATCGTGGAAGAAAGACTTACATTCTTCAGATAAACACCTTTTGCTGCCGCCGGTTTAGCACGAGTCAAAGCATCCATGAGAGCTTTAAGGTTCTCATTCAATTGCTCTGTCGAGAAAGAAGCTTTACCGATCGGTGCATGAATTTGACCTGCACGATCCAGACGATATTCGATTTTACCGGCTTTAATTTCTTGAACAGCCTTGGATACATCGAAAGTTACCGTTCCGGCTTTAGGGTTAGGCATCAGACCTTTACCGCCGAGCAGTCGGCCCAATTTACCTACTTCACTCATCATGTCTGGTGTCGCTACGCAGACGTCGAATTCGAACCAGCCTTGTTGGATTTTGTTGATCATGTCTGCATCACCAACATAGTCCGCGCCAGCCGCTTCCGCTTCTTTCGCTTTGTCACCTTTTGCAAATACCAATACGCGTTGTGTTTTACCTGTGCCGTGTGGCAAGACAACAACACCACGTACTGCCTGGTCTTGTTTACGTGGGTCAACGCCCAAGCGTACTGCTGCTTCGATAGTTTCATCAAATTTTGCAGTGGCTGCCTTTTTCACAAGCTCTACAGCTTCTGAAGGCTCGTAAGTTGCTTCGCTGTCAATCAGCTTAGCAGCTTCCAGGTATTTTTTACCGTGTTTAGCCATGTTATATTCCTCCTTTGTGGTGTTAGCGGATATACCTCCCACATCAACCGGCCGCGAATCGGCCGGCTTTACGAAGCCATGTTTCAGATGAAAAATTAGTCTTCGATGGTGATACCCATGCTGCGGGCAGTACCTTCGACCATACGCATTGCAGACTCAACGTCAGCAGCATTCAGGTCAGGCATTTTTTGTTCCGCGATTTGACGTACCGCATCACGTTTAACGGTAGCGACTTTTTTCTTGTTCGGTTCGCCGGATCCTTTTTCTACTTTAGCTGCCACTTTCAACAGAACTGCTGCTGGTGGAGTTTTAGTAATGAAAGTAAAGGAACGGTCTTCGAATACTGTGATTTCAACAGGAATAATCAATCCCGCTTGATCGGCTGTACGAGCGTTGAACTCTTTACAGAATGCCATGATGTTGACACCTGCTTGACCCAAAGCTGGACCTACCGGCGGCGCTGGATTCGCTTTACCTGCTGGAATTTGCAGTTTTACCATTTTGATTACCTTTTTTGCCATGATTGACACCTCCTTGCAAAATAGTGGTTAACGGGCCTCTCAGCCCTCCCACAAGAAACTTGAAGAGACTATATCTTCTCCACTTGCGTGTATTCCAACTCAAGCGGTGTTTCCCGTCCAAACATGTTCACGTGCACTTTCAACTTGCTTTTGTCTACCAAGATTTCTTCCACGGAGCCCACAAAATTCGCAAAAGGACCAACTTTAATACGTACGGATTCCTTAATATCGAATTCAATTTTAGGCTTCGGCTCAACCATGCCCATGTGCTTCAGAATTTGTTCCACTTCTTCAGGCAGCAAGGCTGTTGGTTTGGACCCGGAACCTGTCGAACCGACAAATCCCGTAACACCTGGTGTGTTGCGAACAACATACCAAGAGTCATCCGTCTGGACCATTTCCACCAAGACATATCCGGGGTAAACTTTACGCATAACGGTTTTTTTCTTACCGTCTTTGTTTACCACTTCTTCTTCCATAGGAACAAGAACGCGGAAAATCTTGTCTTCCATGCCCATGGACTCTACGCGTTTTTCCAAATTGGCTTTGACCTTATTCTCATACCCTGAATAGGTATGAACGACGTACCATCTTTTTTCCATATCAAGCCACCTGGGACCCTTCTTAAATAATCGCTTCGATCACAGCGGAGATGCCGATATCAATGACCCAAAAAAACAGCGTCATAACCACAACAGTACCAAGAACGATCAATGTGTAGTTGGTCAGCTCTTTACGATTAGGCCAGCGAACTTTTTTAAGTTCAGCCCAGCTTTCAGAGAAAAAGGAAATCAGAGATTTGAAACTACGTTTCACGCCGACTACACCTCCAAAAAACTATCTGGTTTCGCGATGAGAAGTCTGCTCGTTACAAAACTTGCAAAATTTCTTCATCTCCATGCGGTCGGGGTGATTACGCTTGTTTTTTGTCGTAGTGTAATTTCTTTGTTTGCAGTTTGTACAAGCCAAAGTAATAATTACCCGCATGATGTACACCTCCCGAAGACTTCCACATTCAAGCGGAGTCTCTAAATTAATCCTAAAAAAAAGCCGCGAATTTAGGCCTACCTAAAACACTTTATCATAAGGGTATAACCATGTCAATGAAAGAATAGCCTTTCATCAATGGGTAAAAAGTTCCTATCAAACACATTCAGTTTCTCATCTCTGTTTTTCTCTTCTCCTGCATGGACCAAGCGATTACTAGTATAATCATTCTTTAACTTTATAAACTTGAGGCAGCAAAAAAAGACTCAAACCCCGAGCCTTTTCCGTCAACGACAACATGTGTTCAATTATCTCGAACTTCCAGGTACTTTTCAAGTTTACGCTTCACGCGCTGAAGTGCATTATCAATGGACTTTACATGCCTGTCCAAATCCACTGCAATCTCTTGATAAGATCTCCCGTCCAGATACAACATCAATACTTTACGTTCCAGATCACTCAGAATCTCAGACATCTTATCTTCCAGGCCCACAAACTCTTCCTGATTGATAATAAGTTCTTCCGGATCGCTGACCTGTGTTCCACAAATCACATCGAGTAACGTACGATCGGACTCTTCGTCATAAATAGGTTTGTCCAGTGATACATAAGAATTAAGCGGAATATGCTTCTGACGTGTTGCTGTCTTGATTGCCGTAATAATCTGTCGTGTAATACACAACTCGGCGAAGGCTTTGAAAGAAGCGAGCTTGTCCCCTTTGAAATCCCTAATGGATTTATAGAGTCCAATCATTCCTTCTTGAATGATATCTTCCCGGTCAGCCCCAATCAAAAAATAAGATCTTGCCTTGGCGCGTACAAAGTTACGATATTTGTTAATCAAAAACTCCAGCGCTTCGCTTTCACCTTCACGGACCGCTTCGACAATGTCTTCGTCACTTTGGTAATCATACTTGGATAACATGATATCTTTGAGGTCGACACTCACAGACAATCCCTCCGGCTGCAACGCAAGGTACCCCGTTACTCTACTCTATGAAATATAGGATCAGTATATATGATGGTACCTCACACCGTCAACCACGCTCTGCCTAAAAAAGAACATCAATAACATAATTGTCAAGAGTTTCAAAATTCTAATTTTTGTAAAATCGTACTGTTATTCCCGGCGCCACCGCTCAAACTGCTTCAAAACATCCGGACTTAACTTCCCGCCAAGTGTATTTCGCGTTGCTTTAGCTTGATCTTCTTCCAGACGTTTCTGTAACTCTTTTTCGTTCTGCTCTACTTCGATCAGCAATTCCCTTGCGGATACACGCAGAGCTCCCTGTCCAAAAATGACATGCTGCTCTACCATATCGCTTGTAGCCACATAGATTTGGCGTCTTCGCGTGCTTAGTTCCCGAACGAGTCTCTCAATGCATTCGTCTGCCGTCTCTTTTTCCTTTGTAAAAAAGATCTGCACTTTGCTCTGTGTAAAGGATTTACCGAGTCCAGGCACGAGGTAGGCGTCAAAAACAACAATGACTCTCAAGCCGGAGAATGCCTGATAGTCGGCTAGTCGAGATAGAAGCCTGTTGCGGGCCTCCTCCAATCCACTCTCCGCCAATCTGGATAGCTCCGGCCAGTCACCAATCATGTTGTACCCGTCTACAAGAAGCACATCACGGGAATCAGCCATATCTTCTAGTCCTGCGCTTGGCGCGAGCGGAGCACTTCATACATGACAACACCCGCTGCCACGGAAGCATTCAGGGAATTAATCTGACCTTGCATCGGCAATTTGATCAACACATCGCATTTCTCACGAATGAGTCGTCCCATTCCCTTGTTTTCGTTTCCGATTACGAGGGCTACCGGGCCTGTAAAGACGCCGTTACCAAACACGCTCTCCTGAGCTGCAACATCCGTACCTACAACCCATACGCCCTCTTCCTTGAGACGGTCAATAGTTTGACCCAGATTGCTTACACGAGCCACTGGCACGTACTCAACAGCACCTGCTGAAGTTTTGGATACAGTCACTGTAACTGCAGCTGAACGCCGTTTAGGTACAATGACACCATGCGCACCTGTGCAGTCGGCCGTCCGCAAAATCGATCCAAGATTATGTGGATCTTCGATCTCATCCAGCAAAATCAAAAATGGATGTTCATTTTTAGCAGCCGCTGCAGCAAGAATGTCTTCAACCTCCACATAAGCGTAAGGAGCCGCTTGCGCCACCACACCCTGGTGTTGAATGCCCGGCACTGTTTGATCCAGTTTACGCTTGTCTACGTGCTGAATGACAATACCTAATTTTTTTGCTTCAGTGATAATAGGCTGCGTCAAATGTTTTTGCGCTGTATCTGCAATCCATATTTTATTAATGGTCCGGCCTGAACGCAGCGCCTCCGTTACGGAGTGCTTACCGGCGATCCATTCTTCTTCCATCTTTGTTCGATCCTCTCTATAACGCCCTGTGATTTACTGCACCCTAATCGGCGCACCCTACAGAAGCGGCTTTGTTGTAATTTATATTATTTTGTCGGTGATTGCGAATGTTGTTCCGCATGCTCGATACCCCGGCGAATCAGTTCAATCATGCGATCATGCCGACCACTGCTATACAGGTAACCGATCAGACACTCCAGAGCCGTGGCATGTCTATACTCCAAAACGTCTGCGTTTTTAGGAATACTGCCAGACTTGGCATTACGACCTTGTCTGACAATGTCACGCTCTTCCTCGGTCAGCTCAGCCTCGATACCTGTGAGAATACGGCTTTGTGCCTTCGCCGATACCAAACCGGTCGCACTACGGTGCAGATGGTTAGGACGCATGTTGGCTTTGGATAACAGATACTGCCGTACTGCTACCTCATATACCGCATCACCAATGTAGGCGAGAGCGATGGGAGGAATCAACCGTGCAGGCCGGGAGGGGGGATAAGGAAACCATCCTCCCTGGTCAACGCTCAGAGACTGTTCATCTGTCTGCTGTTCATCTCGTTGCTCGGTATGCTCGACGGATTCTGACAACTTTTTCAGTTGTTCCTCGCTCATTTGCGCCGCCATCTCATTCCTTGAGCCGTATCCTCAAGCAAGATGCCCTGCGCAGACAGTTCATCCCGAATTTCATCAGCCCGCGCCCAGTTTTTGGTTTTGCGTGCTTCGTTACGTTCTACAATTAGACGTTCGATTTCTTCGTCCAAAAGCTCCGGTTCAGCCTCGGTATAGATACGAAGAACTGCATTCAACTCACTGAACAATTCCAGTAGAGCGCGAATGTCCGCAGCGTTTACCACATCTTGCTGCAACAGTTGGTTAGCTTCCCCAGCCCACTCAAACATTGCCGTAATCGCATCAGGCGTATTGAAGTCGTCCTGCATTTTCTCATGATACTGCTCACGAATCTGCTCCAGTCTCGCTGCAAACTCAGCTGACACAGCCTGATCCACGCTCACAGCCTGCAAGCGATGATTAAGGTTACCTACGGCATTTGCGATCCGGTCCACACTATTCTGTGCCTGTTCCATCGTATCTTCCGTGAAGTTCAACGGATTGCGATAGTGAGTAGACAACATGAAATAACGAATGGCTTCGCGTTTATATTGATTGCGAAGGTCTTTGACAAGCACACCGTTGCCGAGTGATTTCGACATTTTTTCGTTATCAATACGGATGAATCCGTTATGCATCCAGTAGTTTGCCAGTGGTTTACCAGTCAACACCTCGGATTGAGCGCATTCGCACTCATGGTGCGGGAACTGCAAATCCTGTCCTCCGCCGTGAATATCCAACGTATCCCCCAGGTATTCCCGTGCCATGGCAGAGCACTCGATATGCCAGCCCGGACGACCATCGCCCCATGGACTGGACCAGAAAATCTCACCCGGCTTCGCAGCTTTCCAGAGGACAAAGTCTTCTGGATGCTCTTTGCGCTCATCTACACCAATACGAATTCCAAACTGTAATTCCTGAAGGTTTTGCTTCGATAGTTTGCCGTACTCCGCAAATTTGCCTGTGCGATAATATACGTCACCGCCATTTTCATAGGCGAAGTCCTTTTCAACCAGCTCACGGATAAAATCAATAATAAGCGGCATGTTTTCGGTCACTCTTGGATTACTGCTTGCCTTCGGAATACCCAGCCCTTCGAGATCCTCGTAGTACGCTGCAATAAACTTCTCTGCGACATGAGGAACATCCGTGCCAAGCTGCTCAGCTTTACGAATGAGCTTATCATCGACATCCGTGAAGTTTACGACATAGTTCACCTCATGTCCGGTCTGTTCCAAATATCCGCGAACTGTGTCGAAAAAGATAACTGGACGTGCATTCCCGATATGAATGTAATCATATACCGTCGGCCCGCACACATACATTTTCACTTTCCCCGGCTCTTGAGGAACAAAATTCTCTTTGGTACGACTCATCGTATTGTAAATTTGAAGCGTCATAGTCACTTTCCTTTCATCCGTTTCCATCATTATTCTATTGTACCACGGGAAAACTCACTTTCACGTGTACTCTGCAAAGTACGCACTTCTTCACGTAATCGTTCGATTTCTTGCTGCATAGTGCGCAGGGAATCGATGACCGGATCGGGAAGCTGCTGATTCAGACGGTCCACCCGGCGGCCATCCTGCTTCACGATTCTGCCCGGTATGCCTACAACGGTGCTATTCGAAGGGACTTCCTTCAGCACAACCGAGTTCGCACCAATATTACATTGATCCCCCACGCTGAAGGAACCTAGCACCTTCGCTCCGGATGAGATAACCACATTATTGCCAATTGTCGGATGTCTCTTCCCTTTTTCTTTACCCGTTCCGCCAAGTGTGACCCCCTGATAGATGACAACATCGTCGCCAATTTCACACGTTTCCCCAATTACGACGCCCATGCCATGGTCAATAAACAACCGATTGCCAATCGTAGCGCCGGGATGGATTTCGATACCTGTCATAAAGCGGCTGACCTGTGAAATGAACCGTGCGAAAGAAAACCATCTCCGCTTGTATAAAAAGTGTGCCACCCGGTGCGCCCATATCGCATGCAGCCCCGAGTAGGTAAATACAACCTCAAACCATCCCCGGGCCGCCGGATCGTTTTCAAACACCGCCTGGATATCTGATCTGATCTTCTTGAACATGCTCGTTCCCCTCTTGTTCAGGTCTTCGTCCTCCGGCTTTCCGGATGGCGCGGCCCTCATGGTAGTGTACTTCTGACTCGACCTAAATAGAAAACGCCCCTGCAGCTATTTAAGCTGCAGAGGCGTTTATCGCGGTCCCACTCTGCTCGGTTCATGCCTTAACATACAAGAACTAGGCTACCTGTTATAGCTGCCTCATATCCTTGCACAAGAATGAACCCTCAACAGTTCCGTAACGGGAACCAACCGTCACAACCTATCCTGACGTTTTCCTCTCTCCTAAATAACGAGAGGCGGGGCCGGATTCGGCTATGCAGCTCACGGGTGCATTTCGACTGACGGACAGCGGATGGCTCACAGCCACCTCAGCAAAGAATCTTGTTCTTTACTGCGGGACCATCCTCTCTGAATCTGTCCGGTTCAGCCTACTTCTCCCGGTCTTTGCTGTTTTTATGATGAATGATAAAATCATACCATTTAACCTTTGTGTTGCTATTATAGCGAAAAGGTTATGGACTGACAACAATCTTCCTTCATATCGGTGGGAACGAAGTTCCATCCTTAAGTCAAAGTAGACTAAACAAGGGCGTTACTTACGCGCCTTTTACCTGAGCATGCAATCGATCAATGACCGTATCGCGGCCAAGCAGTACAATTGTTTGGTTCAGATCGCGTCCATGAGTCTGTCCTGTCAAAGCTACACGGATCGGCATAAACAGCTGTTTACCCTTAAATCCGGTCTCTTTCTGAACTTCTTTGATCAGCGCAGCCATCTTGCTTGGTGTAAATTCGTCGCTAGCCTGTACTTTATCAGCAAATGCCTTCAGAACGGTTGGTACATGCTCCTCAGCCAGTACAGCAGCCCCTTCACTTTCCAGCTCCAGGTGGGAACGGAAGAACACTTCCGACAACTCCACGATATCGGAGGCAGAATTCATTTGCTCTTGGTAGAGATGAACAAGCGTATATGCCCATTCTTTTTGTTCAGGTGAGAGCTCAGCGGCAATACGTCCCGCTTTTTGCAGATGTGGAATCGCCATTTCGGCAATGCGATCTGGTTCAGCATTTTTGATGTAGTGGTTGTTCAAGTGAGCCAGCTTGTGGGTATCAAATACCGCCGGGCTCTTGGACAGACGCTTCGTATCAAAAATGGAGATTAACTGCTCCTGCGAGAAGATCTCTTCTTCTCCTTCAGGCGACCAGCCAAGAAGGGAGATGAAGTTAAACATCGCCTCAGGCAGATAGCCGAGCTGATCATATTGTTCAATAAACTGAATAACGGATTCGTCACGTTTACTCAGCTTTTTGTGGTTTTCATTCACGATCAACGTCATATGACCGAATTGCGGCGGCTCCCAGCCAAGCGCTTCATAAATCATCAGTTGACGCGGTGTGTTAGAGATGTGATCTTCCCCACGCAGGACGTGGGAGATTTTCATCAAATGATCATCGACAGCAACTGCATAGTTGTACGTAGGAATGCCGTCTTTTTTCACAATAACGAAGTCGCCGGATTCCTTGCTATTGAATGAGATTGTTCCTTTGACCATATCATCAAACGTATAAATGCGTTCTTCCGGTACACGGAAACGAATACTCGCCACACGGCCTTCTGCTTCAAATGCACTCTGTTGCTCCGGTGTCAGATCACGGTGTTTACCCGAATAACGCGGAGTTTCTCCACGTGCTGTCTGTTCTTCACGTTCTTGCTCCAGCTCTTCTTCCGTGCAATAGCAGCGGTAAGCCAGACCTTTATCCAGCAGCTCCTGCGTATATTTACGATAGATGTCCAAACGTTCCGTCTGACGGTATGGTCCGTACTCGCCGCCGACATCAATACTTTCGTCCCACTCGATTCCGAGCCATTTCAGGTATTTCAGCTGGCTTTCCTCACCACCGGCAATGTTGCGTTTCACGTCCGTATCCTCAATACGAATAATGAATTTGCCGTTATTATGTTTGGCATACAAATAGTTAAACAGCGCCGTACGGGCGTTCCCGATATGCAGGTGTCCCGTTGGACTCGGCGCGTAGCGCACGCGAACTTCGGTGCTCATAATATCCCCTCCGTCTCTAATTGGTTGATAATATCACACGCGAACAAGGCAAACAACCGATTGGGCAGCTATACCCTCTCCCCGTCCGGGGAATCCGAGTTGCTCTGTTGTTGTCGCTTTGACATTCACCTGAGTTACATCCGCTTCAAGTGCCTTGGCAATAACTTCGGCCATCTGCGGAACATAAGGTGCCATCTTCGGTTTCTGTGCAATAATGGTTGAATCAATGTTCCCCAGACGGTATCCACGATCCTTCACCAACTGCCAGACATGCTCCAGCAGTTTCAGGCTATCAGCATCTTTGAACTCCGGATCCGTATCCGGGAAGTGTTTGCCAATATCCCCAAGTGCAAGCGCACCAAGAATGGCATCACTGATGGCATGCAGCAGCACGTCTGCGTCCGAGTGACCCAGCAGTCCTTTTTCATAAGGGATCGTTACCCCGCCAATAATGCATGGGCGTCCCTCTACCAGTTGATGTACATCGAATCCCTGTCCTACACGTATCATCGCTTCTTCTCTCCCTTGAGCAAAAACGCGGCGTATTCCAAATCTTCCGGCGTCGTTAATTTGATGTTCTTATAACTGCCTTCCACAACCTTGACCGACATTCCCTGGCGTTCAGCCAGCATTGCGTCATCCGTTCCTAGAAATCCGTCCCGGTCCGCCGATTCGTACGCAATCAGCAGGGAAGAAAGACGAAAAGCCTGCGGGGTTTGAATGCTCCACAGACTGCTGCGGTCCGGCGTCGCCGTAACGATTCCATCCGCATTTACTTGTTTGATCGTATCCTTCACTGGAACGGCCAGTACAGCTGCTCCACCCGACATAGCGGCCTTCATACACCCCATAATCTGCTCACGGTTTATAAAAGGACGTACCCCGTCGTGAACGAGGACCCAGTCTGTCCCTAGTGCCTTAAGGCCTTCGTGGACCGAATGTTGTCTCTCTTTCCCTCCGGGGATGACACGGACACGTGATTCCAGTCGGTATTCTTTTACCCAATCCTGGCAGCGTTCAACATCGGCAGCTCCCGTGACCAGCACCATTTCGCTGACCTCGTCCATAGCCGTAAACACTTCAAGCGTATGTATGAAAACGGGCTTGTCCTGCAGCAGCAGAAACTGCTTACTCTCGGTTGTTCCCATCCGGGTCCCCCGACCTGCCGCCACAATGACAACACCCCACCCTTTATCCATGCCGCAATCCCTGCCTTGTCTGTCAGTTTACCGTCCTAAGATACAAAATATCTACTATCGATATTAAATATCGTTAAACGATACACTACCCATCATACCGCTTTATTGGGCTTTTTCCAACAGTTTCGGCTTGGCAAAAATCATTCGTCCTGCTGACGTCTGCAGCACACTGGTCACCAGCACTTCCATCATCATGCCGATATACTCGCGTCCGCCTTCCACCACGATCATGGTGCCATCATCCAGATAGGCTACACCTTGACCGTGTTCCTTACCATCCTTGATAATTTGCACCATAATCTCCTCACCTGGCAATACCACCGGCTTAACAGCATTGGCGAGGTCATTGATGTTTAGCACGGATACTCCTTGCAGTTCACAGACCTTATTCAGGTTGAAGTCGTTGGTGACAACTTTACCCTGAAGCACCTTGGCGAGCTTGACCAGCTTGCTGTCCACTTCCGAAATCTCCTCGAAATCACCTTCGTAGATGAGCACTTTAACGTCCAATTCCTTCTGAATTTTATTCAGAATATCAAGCCCACGCCGTCCTCTGTTCCGTTTGAGCAAGTCCGATGAATCTGCAATGTGCTGCAATTCCTCCAGAACGAATTCCGGGATTACAATCGTGCCCTCGATAAATCCGGTTTTGCATATATCCGCGATGCGACCATCGATAATTACACTGGTATCCAAAATTTTGTGCTCTTCTAGCCGTCTTTCCTCATCCACCTCAGGATGACCCCAGCGTCCTGACATCCAAAAGGCCGCCAGATCGTCTTTCTTCGCCATGGCAAGCATATAGCCTATATAGCTACTTACGACCGTCAGTGCCACTTGCAGCACTTCTCCGGCCGTCCCCAGCCATGCTACACAAGGATATAACAGCAAGGCCACCAGCAGTCCTGCAACTGTACCCGCCGCACCCGCAGCCAATTCATTCATCGGTACTTTGGCCAACGAATCAATACTATTATGTAGTCTGGTTGCCATTAATGTTCCACCAATGTTACACACGGACATAAACAATACAGCACCTAGTAGGGTTGATACCCCAGCCCCCAATAATCCTGCTGATTGAATCCATTCAGCCATCCAAGGGACGGATTTTCCTGCCAGATGATATGCCGTGTAGCCGAACCATGCACCGCACAATCCTGTAAAAGTTAAAATGCCTTTTTTCCACATAAGTCCCTGCACCTCCTTCAATATATCTTCATCTTTATATCCAGTATGATCCAATTCTCAGATTGCTAATCCCGCTTTTGAAGAACTTTTTGGAAATGTTGCAATCGTCAGTTGAAAGAAGGTAAATTATTGGCATATAATGAATTCAATTCATATCCCGAGGTGAGTAGCAAAATGAGTACGCTAAGTTTACAGGCTTTTCAGGATCAAGTTTCCGAGCTGTTGCTGCGTCATCGCAGCCTGATTGATGTACTGTCCAAAACAGGACAAGCCGGCGCCTCTGTCAACCGTGCCGTGTCCAAGGCCATTACCGAATGCGGCTGCATTGAGCTGCACGCCACCAAGCAGAAATATGCCCCGGAGAGCGATATTGCTCAATCAAAAGGCCTGCTGGAAACGCATGTGGAAGGTGAATTGTGCGAGAATTGTAAAGAGGTAATCAGCTCTGAACTGGGGCGGAACCTGTTTTATATGTCGGCTCTCTGCAATCTGCTGGACATCAACATGGAAGAGGTCGTAAATCACGAGTCACAGAAATGTTCGACGTTAGGGATGTTCAATTTGTCGTAAACAATACGTATTTCGTTGTAATGATTAAGTTAACGTATAGATTTTAAAAACAAAAATAAGCACGTATTCTCCTGTTGAGGAGCGTACGTGCTTTCTTTTTATTTCCCGAAATGATGGAATGCCTAGCGATCGGAAGGACGGGAAGACTTCTCTTCTTTACGCTTTTTGGCTCGGTTCCGCGAGGCTGCCGTCCGCATATTATGCTTCATCCCATATAGAGCGTATAACACAAGTGGAATAAAGATCAATTTGGACAATTGTTCTGGAAACATAACAGCCACCACTACCGCGAAGACGATGACCCAAGGCGCAATCCAGATCGCTTTACGCGGTAGACCAACCTTTTTGAAATTGGGATATTTCAGCGAACTTACCATCAGATACGATAACAGCAAGGTCGCAATCATCATACTCACGGGACCGATATCCTTATTAAACAAGGATAGTGTTGCTAGTACCCCTCCAGCCGCTGGGATCGGCAAACCTGTGAAGTACCCGGGGATACCGGGGCGAACGTTAAACCGGGCTAACCGGATAGCCCCACAGATTGGAAAGCTTGCGGTTGCGATCCAGGCGAGAACCGGAGTTGCGTCCTGAAACGAGACCATGAATATAATTAGAGCTGGAGCTGCACCAAATGAAACCATATCAGACAAAGAATCCAGCTCTTTGCCAAACTCACTCTGGGCATTAAGTGCACGTGCGACACGGCCATCCAGGCCATCCAGCAACATTGCAATAATGACCAAAATGGCAGCCAAACTATACTTCCCATCAATTGCAAGCAGGATTGCCATCATTCCAAGAAACAGATTACCCAAGGTAAAGAGATTCGGAATGAATCTGGTTAACATCGTTGTTTCACCTCATTATTTTCAAGCCGTTATAGGCAAACCCTTACATTTGTCTGTCAATAAACATCTGCTCCTGCAAACGCTTGAGACCTTCCTTAATGGTTCGGGCCCGTACCTCTCCGATCCCGTCCACTTCGTCCAGCTCTTCTATTGTAGCCATAATGACATGAGGCAATTGTTCGAATTGATCCACCAGGTTATGGATGATGACATTCGGCAGGCGGGGTATCTTATTTAATACCCGATATCCCCGAGGTGCAACCGAATCTTCAGACGTAGCCGCTGACGAAGGGTATCCCAGAAGACGTACAATATGATGTGCATCCAGCAATTCATCGTCCGACAATCTTTTCAGACCAACGATAATCTCACGAATCTTGTCATCACTGTCATCACGGGCATAGTCCTTATACAGCAACCAGGCTTCCTCTTCTGTTGTACCGACGAGCTCCTCCATCTGCATGGAGATCAGACGTCCCTCGTTGCCGAGTTCATGAATGTAACGCTTGATTTCCGTTTTGATGCGCATAACCATTTCCGTACGCTGAATGACATTGACTACCTCAGGAATCGTTACCAGTTCCTCGAACTCGGCGGCGCTCAGATTCGTAAGGGACTGTGTCAATACAGCCTTGTATTTCTCCAAGGTTTGAATCGCTTGATTCGCCTTGGTCAAAATAACCCCGATTTCCTTGAGGGAATACCGTAGTGTTCCTTGGTATAAGGTGATAATATTCCGGCGCTGCGATATAGATACGACTAATTTGCCTGTTTGTTTCGCCACACGCTCAGCCGTCCGGTGACGGATCCCCGTCTCAGATGAAGAAATGGATGAGTCAGGAATGAGCTGAGTATTGGCATATAGGATACGCTTTAAATCCTCGCTAAGGATAATGGCACCGTCCATCTTCGCGAGTTCATACAGATAGTTCGGGGAGAAATCACAGTTAATCGAGAATCCCCCATCCACTACTTCCATTACTTCAGGGCTGTATCCTACAACCAGCAGTGCACCCGTCTTGGCGCGCAGCACGTTCTCCAGACCTTCGCGGAAAGGTGTACCTGGTGCAATCAGCCTTAACAATTCGTTCATATTATCCAGTTGGCTCGAATCTTTCATCTTGTTATGCCCCCTAATCTAAAGCAACCGCTAGTGCATCTGCCACGGTATTCACACCGATCAGTTGTATCCCGCGAGGATGTTTCCAGCCCTTTAAGCTTTTTTCTGGTAAAATGACACGCTTGAAGCCCAATTTCTGAGCTTCTTTCACACGTTGTTCAGCCCTTGAAACGGCCCGAACTTCACCCGTTAAACCGATTTCCCCAAAGATGACGTCATCTGGCTTGGTCGGTACATCTCTCAAGCTGGATGCGATACTTACAGCAACCGCCAAATCTACTGCCGGCTCATCTAATCTCACACCACCAGCTACGTTCAGATAAGCATCCTGCGTTTGCAAGAACATGCCCATCCGTTTCTCCAGTACCGCAATAATCAGGTTTAATCGATGGAGATCTACCCCTGTTGCCATACGCCGCGGAGAAGGGAAATGTGTGGTTGAAATCAATGCCTGCAATTCCACAAGCAGAGGACGTGTGCCCTCCATGCTGGCAACTACGGTAGAACCAGCCACACCCAGTGGACGTTCTGACAAAAAGAGCTCAGAAGGGTTGCCTACTTCACGAAGTCCATCTTCGCCCATTTCAAAAATGCCGATCTCATTGGTCGAACCAAAACGGTTCTTCACCGCACGTAAAAGGCGATACGTATGATGCCGTTCTCCTTCAAAATAAAGAACACAGTCCACCATATGTTCCAACATACGTGGACCTGCAATGGCGCCTTCTTTCGTAACATGCCCCACAAGTACGGTTGCAATGCCTCGCCCTTTGGCGATTCGCATGAACCGTGAGGTACATTCCCTTACCTGAGCTACACTGCCGGGTGCACTGGTGACTTCTGGCAGATATACGGTCTGAATAGAGTCGATGACTAGAAAATGCGGCTGGATCTGCTCTACCGCTTCCTCTACCCGCTCCATATTGGTCTCACATAGTACATATAACTCAGGAGACAGCGCACCCAGACGGTCAGCCCGCAATTTCGTTTGCTTAACTGATTCCTCACCTGAGACATATAACACACGCAAACCTGAGTGAGTCAAAGCATGAGATGTTTGTAACATCAATGTTGATTTTCCGATTCCGGGGTCTCCGCCCACCAGAACGAGAGATCCTGGAACAATTCCGCCGCCCAAAACCCGGTTCAGCTCTTCAATTCCAGTCTGTACACGCGGTTCCTGACCGCTATCTATATCTATGATGGGAAGTGGCTTATCTTTACTCTCAAAGAGAGGGGAATTTCTCCCTTGTGTTTTGACCACCGTTTCGGTTTCTTCCACCATTGAATTCCAAGACTGACAACCCGGACATTTGCCGTACCATTTGGGGGCTTCATAGCCGCATTCCGTACACTGAAACTTGGTTTTAACTTTGGCCACTTCAGCACTCCTAGGATTTATTTTATAACAGCATTTTGCATTTTTCGACGAATTTTGCCTTAATTCCCTGACGTGCAGGGTTAATAAAAGTTTACCATTGTTTGAGATTTTTCGTAAAGGATTATCGCAAACTTTACACATGTTCGTAGCACTTCAAAGTTTATTTTCTGATAAACAACAGCTCTGGGTCTCTGACTGGCACAAAAACACAAAAAAATCCTTCCCGACTAAAGCCAGGAAGGATTTTTGTTTTATACATCAGACTCAGTAGTTATGTCACTAGTTGAGTGTTACTTATTTCGTTTCGATTTCCTCAGTGGAAGGAACAACAACGTCTTTTTTAGTTACAGACAATGCTCCATTCTCTTCATCGATGAGCAACGAATCACCTTTAGTCACATTACCCGTAAGCAATTCTTCCGACAATTTGTCTTCAATATGCTTCTGGATCGCCCGACGAAGCGGACGAGCACCATAGGCTGGATCGAAGCCTGCTTTGGCAAGGAAAGCCTTGGCATTGTCTGTGAGCTCGAAGTCGACCTCGTATTCATTCAGACGTTTACGAAGCTCTTCACTCATCAGTGTAACAATCTCAGCAATGTGTTTTTCTTCAAGAGAATGGAACACGATAATTTCATCAATCCGGTTAAGGAACTCAGGACGGAAACTTTTCTTCAGCTCATCCATCACTTTACCCTTCATGTTATCGTAATCCGCACCTGCATCCACTACTGCCGTAAAGCCCAGTGTAGAGTTACGTTTGATCGCTTCTGCACCCACATTGGATGTCAAAATAATCAACGTATTCCGGAAGTCTACGACGCGACCTTTGGAGTCGGTCAGACGACCATCCTCAAGCACTTGCAGCAAGATGTTGAATACTTCAGGATGTGCTTTCTCGATTTCATCGAGCAGGACGACAGAGTAAGGTTTGCGACGAACTTTCTCTGTCAGCTGTCCACCTTCTTCATATCCCACATATCCCGGAGGCGCTCCGACGAGTCTTGAAGTGGAATGCTTCTCGCCATACTCGGACATATCAATCCGGATGACTGCATTTTCATCCCCGAACATTGCTTCTGCAAGAGCACGAGCCAGCTCGGTTTTACCTACCCCTGTAGGACCAAGGAAGATAAATGAACCCATTGGACGTTTCGGATCTTTCAATCCAGCACGAGCACGACGAACTGCACGACTGACGGACTTCACAGCCTCATCCTGACCGATGACACGTTCATGCAGAATTGATTCCAGATTCATCAAGCGTTGTGTCTCTTCTTCTTTCAGCTGATTCACCGGAATACCCGTCCAGCTGGCTACTACTTGTGCGATATCCTCAGGAGTTACCTCAGAATCCGTGCGACCTTGTTTTTCTTTCCATTGGTTCTTCGTTACATCCAGCTCTTCACGGATTTTTTGTTCCGTGTCACGCAGCGCTGCTGCCTTTTCGAACTCCTGGCTTTGAACCGCTGCGTCTTTTTCCTTCCGGATATCCTCGAGACGGCTCTCCAGTTGTTTGAGGTTAGGTGGGATCGTGTAAGAGTTCAGTCTTACTTTGGAACCCGCCTCATCAATCAGGTCAATCGCTTTGTCCGGCAGGAAACGGTCTGTAATGTACCGATCAGACAGTTTAACCGCCTGCACAATCGCTTCATCCGTAATTTTTACCCGGTGATGCGCTTCGTAACGATCACGTAAACCATGCAAAATTTGAACCGCTTCTTCTGGAGAAGGCTGATCGACCGTAATCGGTTGGAAACGACGCTCTAGCGCAGCATCCTTCTCGATATATTTGCGATATTCATCCAACGTTGTAGCACCGATGCACTGCAATTCTCCACGGGCCAAAGCCGGTTTCAAAATGTTCGAAGCATCAATTGCACCTTCCGCTCCGCCTGCACCAATCAGGGTATGCAATTCGTCGATGAACAAGACAATGTTACCCGCTTGACGAATTTCATCCATAATTTTTTTCAGACGATCTTCGAATTCACCGCGATATTTTGTACCTGCAACAACTGAACCCATATCCAATGTCATGACACGTTTGTCACGCAAAGTCTCCGGAATTTCGTTGGCGATGATTTTTTGTGCAAGTCCTTCAGCAATAGCTGTTTTACCTACACCTGGCTCACCGATCAGTACTGGGTTGTTCTTGGTACGACGGCTCAGCACCTGGATAACACGTTCGATTTCTTTACTACGTCCAATCACTGGGTCCAGGTTGTTCTCCTTGGCATACGCCGTAAGATCACGTGCCAGACTGTCCAGTGTTGGTGTGCTGACATTGGAAGGCGTACCATTATGACTGGATACAGCTTCACTGCTGCCAAGCAGTTGCAGCACTTGTTGACGTGCCTTGTTCAAACTAATACCCAGGTTGTTCAGCACACGTGCTGCAACCCCTTCGCCTTCACGAATCAATCCAAGCAGGATATGCTCTGTGCCTACATAGGTATGGCCCAATTTGCGAGCTTCATCCATAGACAATTCAATCACTTTTTTCGCACGAGGCGTATATGCAATGTTCGTAGGTTGCTCTTGGCCACGGCCAATTAGCGTCTCTACTTCATCTTGAATTTTTTCCAATCCGAGTCCCAGGCCGATCAGCGCTTTGGCTGCGATGCCTTCGCCTTCACGAATGAGGCCGAGCAAAATGTGCTCTGTACCGATGTTATTATGACCAAGACGGACAGCTTCTTCCTGCGCCAATGCGAGCACCTTTTGGGCCCGTTCCGTAAATCTTCCAAACATCATATCTCCTGCACCTCCATGGTTTTGGATAAAACGGGGGCTGTTGAAAGGATCCCACCGTATTCTTCATATCATTTTTGTTTGCAGCCGTGCTGCGAATAAAATCATTCAGCATTCATTTATAGAAATGCTCTATTATATAAAAGCCGCAGATGCGGCGTGAAACCTTTATAAACAACTATTGAACAACCTAGGATTGATTGGCTGCACTGATCGTATCACGGATCAACTGAGCCCGATATATGTCACGCTCATCTGTCCGCATGTCTTCCCCAAATGTTTTCTGCAAAAAGCCCGGCTGCGTCATCACGTTCAACTCGTTCATCACGGTAATGGACAAGCCGTCCAACAATCCGAGATCTACACCAAGTCGAACATCAGACAGACGCTGTGCAGCTTCCTTCGAATCGACGATGGCTGCATGGGACAAAATGCCGTAAGAACGCATAACCCTGTCGGTAATCCGCAATCTGGAGTCGGTAATTAACCGTTCTCTGGCGGTACGCTCATGCCCAATCATCTGTAACACAACACTATGCAGGTTATCGATGACTTCTTGTTCCGTCTGCCCCAGTGTGATCTGGTTGGAGATCTGGAACAGGTTACCCATCGCCTCACTGCCTTCACCGTAAATTCCCCGTACAGTCAGTCCGACTTGGGAGACTGCGGTTAGAATGCGGCCAATCTGCTGTGTCATCACCAGAGCGGGCAGATGCATCATGACAGATGCTCTGACACCTGTACCTACATTCGTAGGACAGCTGGTTAAATATCCTCTGCGGTCATCAAAAGCATAATCCACATGCGCTTCAAAAGCATCATCTATGGCGGAAGCTTTCTCCCAGGCTTCTTTTACCTGGAACCCCGGATAGAGGCACTGGATACGAAGATGATCCTCTTCATTAATCATAATACTGACAGATTCATCCTCACTGAGAATAACAGCACCATTTCTGGATTCGTTCGCAAGACTGGGACTGATCAAATGCTTCTCCACCAGCACCCGTTTGTCAAGGTCATCGATATCAATCAGATCCAGGGTATGAAAATCTCCAAAGGCATGAACGTCATCGTATTGAAGTACTTCGCTCAGCTTATTCAGCACTTCTTCCGATTGCTCATTGGAAGCCAGCATCGGAAACGGATAATGCTGCAGGTTGCGTGCGATCCGGACTCGGCTGCTAATGACGATTTCGGAATCAGCCGCATCACTACGCATCCAGTCGCTGAGCGCCTTCTCTGTAAAACGCAGATTAGGCATTACGCATCCCTCCTACTCATCACAAACTTTACTCCTGAGCTATTTCTTTTTCAAGTTCCCTGATCTGATCACGAATTTGAGCGGCTTCTTCAAACTCCTCTTGCGTTATGCTCTCCTGAAGATCCCGTTTCAGATCAGCAATCTGTCTTTTGACCTTGATGCGACCACCAGCTCGTGCAGGCACTTTACCCACGTGGGAAGTGCTGCCATGAACCCGTTTGAATAGCGGGTCCAGACGACTGTCAAAATATTTATAACAAGAACTACAGCCAAAGCGGCCGATTTTGCTAAACTGTGAATAGGTCATGCCGCATTCTTCACAACGAAGGGATTGCGCGGGTGTTGCTCCCGCACTGCCATTCTTGCCTGAGGGTTCAAAATCAAGCAACCCGGACAATAAGTTATGAATGGAAAATCCGTTGGATGTTCCTGGAATCATTTCCCCTTTTTCACGAGCACATGACTCACAAATATGGAATTCCGTCTTCTCTCCGTTCACGATCTTCGTGAAATGGAGTGTTGCCGGACGGTTGTTGCATTCTTGGCACAGCACAATGATGTACCCCCTTGATCCCGATAGTTTTCATTTACCGAGCAAAGATATTAACATCGCCTTTAACATTCTGGCACGAATTTGATCCCGGTAAGGAAGTTTGACCAATATAATCTCTCTCGATACAGCTGCCCGCATCAACCCGGCTTCCCTTTTGCTTAAGAAACGTGCTTCTTCCAGTTGGTAGATCAGACCTTCGGCAGCTGTCTGCCCGATCTCATCTCCAATACTATGGTGCAAATGGTTATGCAGAGCCGAGTGAGCCGGCAATTCAATCCGCTGTATGCGAACATAACCGCCGCCGCCACGTTTACTCTCTACAAGGTAACCTTTTTCGAGTGTAAATCGGGTGCTGATGACATAATTGATCTGGGAAGGCACACATGAAAATTGATCAGCCAGATCATTACGTTGAATTTCGACCAATCCTTCGGGACTTTCATGCAAAATACTCTTCAGATATTGTTCGATAATATCAGAGATATTACGCATCCACTCATCCTCCACTGTCTGAAACGTTAAGTCAATAAGGACCCACACGCCCCTACAGAGTACACCTTCTCAACCCATTTAACCAATCAAGGAAACAGCGAAACTGATCTTCAACGGTCTTCAACAGGAGAGCGAAGGACGCTCGAAGGTCCTTTAATATTGCTTTTATCCGCTGATGTGTACTACCTTTAATATGGCTCCCACCACCGGATTGCAGAAAGAAAGCTACGTAAGTATTTAACCTTTAGTTGACTTTGACTTTCTTTGACTTTATATACATTATAGCATATTTTGTGGTTTTGCCAAGAGGGAGCACTATTCATTTTTTACGATTTTACACGAAATATTCGGCTGACACAAAAAAACCTCTCCAAAATAGCTGGAGAAGTCCATTTGTCTCACACTTACGTCGTAATGCTATACAAGTTAAGTCTATGAAATTGATCCTAAAATACTCGTTACTCTATGAGGATCAGAAAAAATCAAGTAAATACGTTTCCCGTTCAGGAATCGCTTGCTCCAAAGCCTTAATCGCTCCATTCGGTCCTTCAATTCTACCTATTTGAGCCATCTCTGCGGGCCTACGATACCCCATCAGCATTGCGGTGAGCGCCTGTATGTCTACTTTAACAGTCTGATCTTTAGCTGCCGACTCAGATGTTTTCCATATCGAAGCTGTACCATTCATCGCCACATTCAACTGCCATACCCCTTCATTCCATGGTGCATGGGCATCCTCTACCTGGAGATTAATCTGTACTGGTGAGTCTGGGCTCGCAAAAGGATACTGTGAAATAAATTGTTCTACACTCACAATACGTGCCATGAAGAAAGGTACAATTTCCTGCTGAATCCGCGGATTATCTAATTGAAAAGCAAGCATATCACTGGCTGGTGCCTGTAAAGTGACTTCCTCAATCATGGAATCATGGTTGGCAATAAAGGTCCACAAACCTTGTCTTGTCTCTTCATTCAGATAAATGATCTCTTTAATGGTAAACTTTCTTTCCTTAACCTCATATAAAACATAGCCTTGTGCTTTACCAGCTTCATCATAATATACAGCCTTCTGGCTGGCGCCATTAGATAGAACTGAATTCTCCCATCTCGCATCATCCCGAATCAAGGTTCCGTTATAGCGTTCAGCGTACGCACTGTATACTTCCTTTAATATACTGAGTCCCGGATCGCCACGGCGAATTGTTCCAGGGGTTGCCTTTTTCGCAGGCAGATGAGCTGTAGGCACTTTATATCGTTTAAACTCAACATACGTCTCCCATCCATATCTCCGATAAAATGCAAAAGAAAACGGATGCAAAAACGATATACTTTGTTTGTTACGGTTCATTTCCTCCAGCGCATGCTTCAACAGCCCAGCTACCCAGCCTTTACGTCTATATTCTGGCCATGTCGCTACTCCCGCAATACCGCCCATCTCGAACGATCTCCCATGAATATAGGTTTGAAAAGGAATAATATGAAGTTTGGCACCCAATTGTCCTTCCTCAAATACACCCCATATATCCTGTGAATCAAATTGACTCCGTCTCTTCTCCGTTTGCTCTTCACTCATTACCACTTGAAAAGCATACTCGGAGAGTGCCATAGCTGGCTCAAAATCATCTACGGTTAATTTCTGAATTTCCATGTCGTCCTGCACCCCGTTCTCTAAGTTATGATATCTTTCAAATCATGGCCTGATACGTGATGTATGTATCCATTTATGAGTGTGTCAGAGGAACGGGACAAAGTCAAACAAGAGATGCACGGGCATCTCTCGGGGAATAACTTTTTTCGTGTATTATAATTGTTTCACCTATGATTTATAGTTAAAAAACGCAAATAAAAACCACCACCGAATAACATCGGCAGTGGTTCTTCGCTTGGCGGCGTCCTACTCTCCCAGGACCCTGCGGTCCAAGTACCATCGGCGCTAGAGGGCTTAACGGTCGTGTTCGGGATGGGTACGTGTGGAACCCCTCCGCCATCGCCACCAAACGCATAGCTTAGCTTACATTCAGAGTTTATTCTCTGAAAACTAGATCCGAAACGAAATGTGCGATTTACAACGTGCATATTTGGATAAGCCCTCGACCGATTAGTACTGGTCAGCTCCATGCATTGCTGCACTTCCACCCCCAGCCTATCTACCTCGTCGTCTTCAAGGGGTCTTACATACTGGGAAATCTCATCTTGAGGGGGGCTTCACGCTTAGATGCTTTCAGCGCTTATCCCTTCCGTACATAGCTACCCAGCGGTGCTCCTGGCGGAACAACTGGTACACCAGCGGTACGTCCATCCCGGTCCTCTCGTACTAAGGACAGCTCCTCTCAAATTTCCTACGCCCACGACAGATAGGGACCGAACTGTCTCACGACGTTCTGAACCCAGCTCGCGTACCGCTTTAATGGGCGAACAGCCCAACCCTTGGGACCTACTTCAGCCCCAGGATGCGATGAGCCGACATCGAGGTGCCAAACCTCCCCGTCGATGTGGACTCTTGGGGGAGATAAGCCTGTTATCCCCAGGGTAGCTTTTATCCGTTGAGCGATGGCCCTTCCATGCGGTACCACCGGATCACTAAGCCCGACTTTCGTCCCTGCTCGACTTGTAGGTCTCGCAGTCAAGCTCCCTTATGCCTTTGCACTCTTCGAATGATTTCCAACCATTCTGAGGGAACCTTTGGGCGCCTCCGTTACTCTTTAGGAGGCGACCGCCCCAGTCAAACTGCCCACCTGACACTGTCCCCGCACCGGATTACGGTACCAGGTTAGAACCTAGATACGATCAGGGTGGTATCCCAACGGTGCCTCCACGCAAGCTGGCGCTCACGTTTCAAAGGCTCCCACCTATCCTGTACAGATCGTACCCAAATTCAATATCAAGCTGCAGTAAAGCTCCATGGGGTCTTTCCGTCTTGTCGCGGGTAACCTGCATCTTCACAGGTATTAAAATTTCACCGGATCTCTCGTTGAGACAGCGCCCAAGTCGTTACGCCATTCGTGCGGGTCAGAATTTACCTGACAAGGAATTTCGCTACCTTAGGACCGTTATAGTTACGGCCGCCGTTTACTGGGCTTCGGTTCACAGCTTCGGATTGCTCCTAACCGCTCCCCTTAACCTTCCAGCACCGGGCAGGCGTCAGCCCGTATACTTCGCCTTACGGCTTCGCACAGACCTGTGTTTTTGCTAAACAGTCGCTTGGGCCTTTTCACTGCGGCCCCCTCGTGCTATTCACACTACCGGGGCACCCCTTCTCCCGAAGTTACGGGGTCATTTTGCCGAGTTCCTTAACGAGAGTTCTTCCGCGCGCCTTAGAATTCTCTTCTCGCCTACCTGTGTCGGTTTGCGGTACGGGCACCATCACCTGGCTAGAGGCTTTTCTTGGCAGTGTGAGATCATGACCTTCGCTACTATAATTTTCGCTCCCCATTACAGCCCAGCCTTAACGATGTGCGGATTTGCCTACACATCAGCCTCACTGCTTAGACGGACATCCATCAGTCCGCGTCACTACCCTGCTGCGTCCCCCCATTGCTCATAACGGCTTACGGTGGTACAGGAATTTCGACCTGTTGTCCTTCGACTACGCCTTTCGGCCTCGCCTTAGGTCCCGACTTACCCTGAGCGGACGAGCCTTCCTCAGGAACCCTTAGGCTTTCGGCGGATCAGATTCTCACTGATCTTTTCGTTACTCATACCGGCATTCTCACTTGTATAATGTCCAGCGCTCCTTACGGTACACCTTCAACCCTTATACAACGCTCCCCTACCCCTGATGCAAAGCATCAAGCCATAGCTTCGGTGGTGTGTTTAGCCCCGTTACATTTTCGGCGCAGAGTCACTCGACCAGTGAGCTATTACGCACTCTTTCAATGGTGGCTGCTTCTAAGCCAACATCCTGGTTGTCTGTGCAACTCCACATCCTTTCCCACTTAACACACACTTGGGGACCTTAGCTGATGGTCTGGGCTGTTTCCCTTTTGACAATGGATCTTAGCACTCACTGTCTGACTCCCGGAAGTAAGTCTATGGCATTCGGAGTTTGACTGAGCTTGGTAACCCTTGCGGGCCCCGCACCCAATCAGTGCTCTACCTCCACGACTCTGTTTTCCGAGGCTAGCCCTAAAGCTATTTCGGGGAGAACCAGCTATCTCCGAGTTCGATTGGAATTTCTCCGCTACCCCCACCTCATCCCCGCATTTTTCAACATGCGTGGGTTCGGGCCTCCAGTGCGTGTTACCGCACCTTCACCCTGGACAGGGGTAGATCACCCGGTTTCGGGTCTACGTCCACGTACTATGTCGCCCTATTCAGACTCGCTTTCGCTGCGGCTCCGGCTCTTCACCTTAACCTTGCACGGGAACGTAACTCGCCGGTTCATTCTACAAAAGGCACGCCATCACCCCTAAAACGGGCTCTGACTTTTTGTAAGCACACGGTTTCAGGTTCTATTTCACTCCCCTTCCGGGGTGCTTTTCACCTTTCCCTCACGGTACTGCTTCACTATCGGTCGCTAGGAAGTATTTAGCCTTGGCAGATGGTCCTGCCGGATTCATACGGGGTTTCACGTGCCCCGCACTACTCGGGATCCGTCTCGGAGGGAACAGACTTTCAACTACAGGGCTTTTACCTTCTTTGGCGGGCCTTTCCAGACCTCTTCGCTTAACCGGTTCCTTTGTAACTCCATGTGAGACGTCCCACAACCCCAAAGAGCAAGCTCTCTGGTTTGGGCTTCTCCGCGTTCGCTCGCCGCTACTGACGGAATCACTATTGTTTTCTCTTCCTCAAGGTACTTAGATGTTTCAGTTCCCTTGGTATGCCTCTACATAACCTATGTATTCAGTTATGAGTAACTGGAAATTACCCCAGCTGGGTTTCCCCATTCGGACACCCCCGGATCAAAGCTTGCTTACAGCTCCCCGAGGCAGTTTCGTTGTTCGCCACGTCCTTCATCGGCTCCTAGCGCCTAGGCATCCTCCGTGTGCTCTTAGTAGCTTAACCAGTTGCTCCGGTTTCGATGGCGCGCTCCGCTTGTTTTGGACTACGTCCAAAGCCAAAAGTCGCTTCCCATTCGATACCATCGCAATAGCATTCTACCTTATAAACACTTCACTTGTTTACACAAGTTCAGCTAGGATGATTGTTGTTTCGGTTACTTGAACCGAACAAGTATCCATCCCTAAAAGGAATGTTCTAATTCGCAATTTTCGTTTCGATATCTAGTTTTCAAAGAACAAGCTAAATAGACGAAATTCTTTGGTGGAGCCAAGCGGGATCGAACCGCTGACCTCCTGCTTGCAAGGCAGGCGCTCTCCCAGCTGAGCTATGGCCCCTCAAATTCCATCAAAACTGAACAAATGGATAAGTAACTGTGTTGCTGTTGCAGCTAAGCTGCGTATTTGAATGTTTCCACGCGGGAAACGATTCTCCATAGAAAGGAGGTGATCCAGCCGCACCTTCCGATACGGCTACCTTGTTACGACTTCACCCCAATCATCTATCCCACCTTCGGCGGCTGGCTCCTTGCGGTTACCCCACCGACTTCGGGTGTTATAAACTCTCGTGGTGTGACGGGCGGTGTGTACAAGACCCGGGAACGTATTCACCGCGGCATGCTGATCCGCGATTACTAGCAATTCCGACTTCATGCAGGCGAGTTGCAGCCTGCAATCCGAACTGAGACCGGCTTTTTAGGATTCGTTCCACCTCGCGGCTTCACAGCCCGTTGTACCGGCCATTGTAGTACGTGTGTAGCCCAGGTCATAAGGGGCATGATGATTTGACGTCATCCCCACCTTCCTCCGGTTTGTCACCGGCAGTCACCTTAGAGTGCCCATCCGAAATGCTGGCAACTAAGATCAAGGGTTGCGCTCGTTGCGGGACTTAACCCAACATCTCACGACACGAGCTGACGACAACCATGCACCACCTGTCTCCTCTGTCCCGAAGGAAAGATACATCTCTGTACCGATCAGAGGGATGTCAAGACCTGGTAAGGTTCTTCGCGTTGCTTCGAATTAAACCACATACTCCACTGCTTGTGCGGGTCCCCGTCAATTCCTTTGAGTTTCAGTCTTGCGACCGTACTCCCCAGGCGGAGTGCTTAATGTGTTAACTTCGGCACCAAGGGTATCGAAACCCCTAACACCTAGCACTCATCGTTTACGGCGTGGACTACCAGGGTATCTAATCCTGTTGCTCCCCACGCTTTCGCGCCTCAGCGTCAGTTACCAGCCCAGAGAGTCGCCTTCGCCACTGGTGTCCTCCACATATCTACGCATTTCACCGCTACACGTGGAATTCCACTCTCCTCTTCTGCACTCAAGTCACCCAGTTTCCAGTGCGATCCGGGGTTGAGCCCGGGATTAAACACCAGACTTAAATGGCCGCCTGCGCGCGCTTTACGCCCAATAATTCCGGACAACGCTTGCCCCCTACGTATTACCGCGGCTGCTGGCACGTAGTTAGCCGGGGCTTTCTTCTCAGGTACCGTCACCTTGAGAGCAGTTACTCTCCCAAGCGTTCTTCCCTGGCAACAGAGCTTTACGATCCGAAAACCTTCATCACTCACGCGGCATTGCTCCGTCAGGCTTTCGCCCATTGCGGAAGATTCCCTACTGCTGCCTCCCGTAGGAGTCTGGGCCGTGTCTCAGTCCCAGTGTGGCCGATCACCCTCTCAGGTCGGCTACGCATCGTCGCCTTGGTGAGCCGTTACCCCACCAACTAGCTAATGCGCCGCAGGCCCATCCCCAAGTGACAGATTGCTCCGTCTTTCCAGTTCTCTTCAGGAGAAGAAAACAACTATTCGGTATTAGCTACCGTTTCCGGTAGTTGTCCCAAACTTGAGGGCAGGTTGCCTACGTGTTACTCACCGTCCGCCGCTAACCATCCGAGAAGCAAGCTTCTCTTCAAGT
>NZ_LXQN01000020.1:0-2664 GCF_001659845.1 Paenibacillus sp. AD87 | reverse complement strand
CCGGATGGTTTCTTGAACGAATCGGTTACGAACATCTCTTTGTCTGTAGCGATGACTTGATTCATGATTTGCGTCCACAGCTGCTGTGCACGTTTCTTCTGTGATCTTGTCTCCAGCGTGTTTATAGGCTGTTTGTATCCAACCCATACACCCAATGTGACATCCGGCGTATAGCCTTCAAACCAGACATCCGCATAGTTTTGGGTTGAACCCGTTTTGCCTACGATAGGCACACTCTTGGAGTACTTGTAATTTTCACGAACTTTATCGGCTGTACCTTCCGTAATAACGGTGCGAAGCATATCTGTCATCAGGTATGCCGTCTGTTCTGAGAAAGCTTGAACAGGTTCTGCATCGTGTTTATATACGATATTCCCTTTTGAATCTACAATTTTGCTAATCATATAGGAATCATTGTACACACCATTGTTGGCAATGGCTCCATAGGCATTGGTAAGCTCTTCAACGGTAACACCGTACTGAAGTCCTCCAAGAACACCGGTCTGAGCTTGGTAATCAGCCGGCTGGATGGTGGTAATCCCCAGCTTCTTGGCAAAAGCCCATGATTTGTCGATACCAACTTCTTCGTTAAACAGCTTCAGCGCAGGCACATTCAGCGAGTAGTTGAGTGCTCTACGGGCAGTCACAAGTCCCTGGTAGCGATTGTTGGCATTTTTCGGAATATGGAATCCGGTCTGGCCGTCTTTCAGAATTATCGGTGAATCGTCAATAATGGAAGCCGGTTGAACAAGCCCTTCATCCAGTGCAGGTAGATAAGCGGCAATAGGTTTCATAGTTGAACCTGGCTGACGCACCATCTGAGTTGCATAGTTCATCTGCTCATCCTGGAAATTACGGCCTTCAATCATGCCGAGAATAGCTCCTGTTTTGTGATTGATCAACATGGCAGCAGTCTGTTCTTTTCCCTTCACGGGATCGTCAGCAGCGAAATTACTGTCATCTTCGGCAATGGTACGCATTGTTTTGTAGATACTTTTGTTGATAGTCGTGTAGATACGATATCCGCCTGTACGCAATTGCTGCTGAGCTTCTTCCAGCAGAGCACTGCTTTCTTTTTGCGGTGTATCGGTATCCGTATCCTTGGCTGTATCCGCATTGGCATCCGTGCCTTCAGCCTTAGCCGAATTCAGTTGCTTCATTAAAATCTGTGCAGCTTGTCGCTCTGTTTCCATCATAAGGTATGGATAAGTATTGTAAGCTTTGATGGTTTTGGGTGCGAGTGAACTCTTGATGTCAAAAGCAAGAGCTTCGTCATACTCGGACTGATTGATTTTGCCCAGTTCCAGCATACGGCGCAACACCAGATGCTGACGATTGATTGCACGCTCAAAATTGTCCTCAACAAAGTCGCCTTTTCCATTAAAGGCAGAGTAAGAGGAGGGGAGCTGAGGCAATCCGGCAAGATAAGCAGCCTGAGCTGTGTTTATTTTGCTCAAATCATTAATATTGAACAGTCCTTTGGCAGCTGCCTTGACTCCATATACATTATATCCACTGGAGCCGTTACCAAAAGGAACCTTGTTCAGATACGCTGTCATAATTTCGTCTTTGGTCAGGAAACGTTCGAGTCGGAGCGAAAGTAATATTTCTTTCACTTTCCGGTCTTCGGTACGATCCAGATTGAGGAATACACGCCGGGCCAATTGTTGAGTCAGTGTGCTACCGCCTGTTTGAACAGATTCTTTCAGCACTTTCTGTTTCACGGCACGGAGCGTTCCGCTCATGTCTACACCTTTATGTTCGTAAAAATGATTGTCTTCAATCGAAATGACTGCATCAATAACGTTCTGTGGGATCTGGTCAAAGGTGACCGGACGCCTGTCTTCTTCTGTTCGTAATTGACCGATCGGGCTGCCGTCGGCAAAGTAAGCAAAGCCTGTGATGGAGTTTTCGCTGACTTTTTGTTCAATCAGCGCCCTTGAACGGACGGGTTCGTCTTTCACAATGGAACTGACGTATCCCATTAGAGCACCGCCTACAAATAGTACCCCCATGAATCCAAGGACAACCATCCATTTGACGAAACTACCCAGTCTGCGGGCAAAACTGCGCTTGCGGGCAGGCTGTTCATCGGGCTTTTTCTTATTAACATCAACCATTCAGTGTCTTCCTCCTTTTAACAGCACTTATTATAGCATAAAAAGGCTGGTTTGCATGCCTGAGAAATACAAGCAATGGTCGAAAATTGCCATTCTTTCTTGGATTATGATATATATCATGCGGAATTGAATTACATATCATGAGAAGTCATGGAGAATTTCAATAAAACGTGGAAGTATTGAGCGTCCGAGTGTGGATGAAAATAGATGACTATGTATAGGAAGGAGGCCATATCCATGTAATAGGTGCAGGTAAGACCACTTTTTTTGCTCTTTTTTTCTCTCGAAATAAAAAAAACAGCTGCCGAGAAAATCTCGGACAGCTGTTTGGTCTGAAGCTTAATGAAATTCCAACGATTAACGGTTGTAGAACTCGACGATTTGTTTTTCGTCGATGTCTTGGGACAATTCCGAACGCTCAGGCAAACGGATAAATTTACCTTCCAGAGCAGTATCGTTGAATTCTACGTATGCCGGAAGATGCGAACGGTTTTCCAAAGCTTCCTTAACGGAAGAAAGACCGCGGCTTCTTTCACGCAGGCTG
>NZ_LXQN01000019.1:448212-960703 GCF_001659845.1 Paenibacillus sp. AD87 | reverse complement strand
CGACTCTGTTTTCCGAGGCTAGCCCTAAAGCTATTTCGGGGAGAACCAGCTATCTCCGAGTTCGATTGGAATTTCTCCGCTACCCCACCTCATCCCCGCATTTTTCAACATGCGTGGGTTCGGGCCTCCAGTGCGTGTTACCGCACCTTCACCCTGGACAGGGGTAGATCACCCGGTTTCGGGTCTACGTCCACGTACTATGTCGCCCTATTCAGACTCGCTTTCGCTGCGGCTCCGGCTCTCACCTTAACCTTGCACGGGAACGTAACTGCCGGTTCATTCTACAAAGGCACGCCATCACCCCTAAAACGGGCTCTGACTTTTTGTAAGCACACGGTTTCAGGTTCTATTTCACTCCCCTTCCGGGGTGCTTTTCACCTTTCCCTCACGGTACATGCTTCACTATCGGTCGCTAGGAAGTATTTAGCCTTGGCAGATGGTCCTGCCGGATTCATACGGGGTTTCACGTGCCCCGCACTACTCGGGATCCGTCTCGGAGGGAACAGACTTCAACTACAGGCTTTTACCTTCTTTGGCGGGCCTTTCCAGACCTCTTCGCTTAACCGGTTCCTTTGTAACTCCATGTGAGACGTCCCACAACCCCAAAGAGCAAGCTCTCTGGTTTGGGCTTCTCCGCGTTCGCTCGCCGCTACTGACGGAATCACTATTGTTTTCTCTTCCTCAAGGTACTTAGATGTTTCAGTTCCCTTGGTATGCCTCTACATAACCTATGTATTCAGTTATGAGTAACTGGAAATTACCCCAGCTGGGTTTCCCCATTCGGACACCCCCGGATCAAAGCTTGCTTACAGCTCCCCGAGGCAGTTTCGTTGTTCGCCACGTCCTTCATCGGCTCCTAGCGCCTAGGCATCCTCCGTGTGCTCTTAGTAGCTTAACCAGTTGCTCCGGTTTCGATGGCGCGCTCCGCTTGTTTTGGACTACGTCCAAAGCCAAAAGTCGCTTCCCATTCGATACCATCGCAATAGCATTCTACCTTATAAACACTTCACTTGTTTACACAAGTTCAGCTAGGATGATTGTTGTTTCGGTTACTTGAACCGAACAAGTATCCATCCCTAAAAGGAATGTTCTAATTCGCAATTTTCGTTTCGATATCTAGTTTTCAAAGAACAAGCTAAATAGACGAAATTCTTTGGTGGAGCCAAGCGGGATCGAACCGCTGACCTCCTGCTTGCAAGGCAGGCGCTCTCCCAGCTGAGCTATGGCCCCTCAAATTCCATCAAAACTGAACAAATGGATAAGTAACTGTGTTGCTGTTGCAGCTAAGCTGCGTATTTGAATGTTTCCACGCGGGAAACGATTCTCCATAGAAAGGAGGTGATCCAGCCGCACCTTCCGATACGGCTACCTTGTTACGACTTCACCCCAATCATCTATCCCACCTTCGGCGGCTGGCTCCTTGCGGTTACCCCACCGACTTCGGGTGTTATAAACTCTCGTGGTGTGACGGGCGGTGTGTACAAGACCCGGGAACGTATTCACCGCGGCATGCTGATCCGCGATTACTAGCAATTCCGACTTCATGCAGGCGAGTTGCAGCCTGCAATCCGAACTGAGACCGGCTTTTTAGGATTCGTTCCACCTCGCGGCTTCACAGCCCGTTGTACCGGCCATTGTAGTACGTGTGTAGCCCAGGTCATAAGGGGCATGATGATTTGACGTCATCCCCACCTTCCTCCGGTTTGTCACCGGCAGTCACCTTAGAGTGCCCATCCGAAATGCTGGCAACTAAGATCAAGGGTTGCGCTCGTTGCGGGACTTAACCCAACATCTCACGACACGAGCTGACGACAACCATGCACCACCTGTCTCCTCTGTCCCGAAGGAAAGATACATCTCTGTACCGATCAGAGGGATGTCAAGACCTGGTAAGGTTCTTCGCGTTGCTTCGAATTAAACCACATACTCCACTGCTTGTGCGGGTCCCGTCAATTCCTTTGAGTTTCAGTCTTGCGACCGTACTCCCCAGGCGGAGTGCTTAATGTGTTAACTTCGGCACCAAGGGTATCGAAACCCCTAACACCTAGCACTCATCGTTTACGGCGTGGACTACCAGGGTATCTAATCCTGTTTGCTCCCACGCTTTCGCGCCTCAGCGTCAGTTACAGCCCAGAGAGTCGCCTTCGCCACTGGTGTTCCTCCACATATCTACGCATTTCACCGCTACACGTGGAATTCCACTCTCCTCTTCTGCACTCAAGTCACCCAGTTTCCAGTGCGATCCGGGGTTGAGCCCCGGGATTAAACACCAGACTTAAATGGCCGCCTGCGCGCGCTTTACGCCCAATAATTCCGGACAACGCTTGCCCCCTACGTATTACCGCGGCTGCTGGCACGTAGTTAGCCGGGGCTTTCTTCTCAGGTACCGTCACCTTGAGAGCAGTTACTCTCCCAAGCGTTCTTCCCTGGCAACAGAGCTTTACGATCCGAAAACCTTCATCACTCACGCGGCATTGCTCCGTCAGGCTTTCGCCCATTGCGGAAGATTCCCTACTGCTGCCTCCCGTAGGAGTCTGGGCCGTGTCTCAGTCCCAGTGTGGCCGATCACCCTCTCAGGTCGGCTACGCATCGTCGCCTTGGTGAGCCGTTACCCCACCAACTAGCTAATGCGCCGCAGGCCCATCCCCAAGTGACAGATTGCTCCGTCTTTCCAGTTCTCTTCAGGAGAAGAAAACAACTATTCGGTATTAGCTACCGTTTCCGGTAGTTGTCCCAAACTTGAGGGCAGGTTGCCTACGTGTTACTCACCCGTCCGCCGCTAACCATCCGAGAAGCAAGCTTCTCTTCAAGTCCGCTCGACTTGCATGTATTAGGCATGCCGCCAGCGTTCGTCCTGAGCCAGGATCAAACTCTCCAATAAAGTATTGAAAAGAGCGATAAGCTCATTTTGAAACTGACGATTCATTATGAATCAAAAGTTACTATCCATTTGTTCAGTTTTCAAGGAACTTGTTGTCCGTTTGTGTTAATGCTTGTCAACCAGACAGGAATCTTATCTTATCATGTTAACTAACTAACTGTCAACTCTTTTTTTCGTCAGCGTTCAAAGCGTTTCGACAATCATTCGCTTGAGGCGACAAGAAATAATATATCATGATCTAATTTATTTAGCAAGCACTTTTTAATAACCTTTATATAAATGATTTATAATCCACAACTCCCGCTATCTAACGAAACTCTCAACTACATCAATCGACAGATTATATGAATCCGGATGGATCAACTCTATTTACATACAGATACTTCGAGTTACTGAAAAATGAATTCTATTTACTAAAAACAGAAAGGGTACATCTACTTTTGAACCAATAGTATTAGATAACCAATTAGAGGATACTTTTATATTAGAAGTGTTTCCCTTCACCTTTTGATACAAGTGATCCAAAACGCTCTATAATAAGGTATATATAATATAGAATAAGGAATGAATAGGATACTCCCGTTCAAGTAATCACTGACACAGTACACAATAATACTAAATTCAGAACCGCTCTCTAATCACAATCGGCTTCATTTATATCGAGGATGCTCTGATGAATAACCTATATGGGGTGAAAGCATATGAAGCAATGGCTGAAGAACATTCGAAAGGGTTATGGTAAAAAGCTCGTTTCCATTCATGCCTGGAATGCCTGGATTGTTGTTATCCTCGCGGTATCAGGTCTTATGTTGGTCGGTGGTTTCTGGCGTGAGTTACTCGGGATTGGGCGCGTATGGTTAAAGTGGCTACATATTGTCGTCGGTCTAGCTATGCTAGCACCTGTGGTGTATTACTTACTTTTGGCCGGAAAGCACTGGAAACAACTTCGCAATAGGCCATGGCAGAGAGCAAATACAATCGTTGTTCTTGTACTGCTGGTAGGATGGTTGTTATCAGGTATAGTGTTATGGCAGTTCAAGCTCGCTGGGCCGAGATGGTCGAATGCCGCGCTTCTGGTTCATGATTTGCTGACTTGGGTGGGCCTGCCTTATATTATCTACCATTCCATCACGCGAACGAGATGGTTAAAAGATCCTGCACGCCGTGCAGTAAAAGCAACGACAGTTGTAGCAGAGGGTAGAAATATGGTGCATCCAACTGATGCTCCTGATGAATATACGACGCCAGCAGCGATAGTTTCTACCGAATCTATACGTACCATTAAGGAGAGTCCTCTCCATCAACCAGAGAAACCTCAACCCGTGTATACACGGCGGGCATTTATTCGGTCTGCTGTAGGCGTGGGCCTAGCTGTGACTTTGGGGCCTACTTTTATATCATGGGTTGGACGAAACCTCAAACTAGACAACAGTATTGACAGCATGCTGGAGAACGATCCCAATCACATGGTGCCTTTGCCAAAAGCGCTGCCAGCTTCCTCCCCTCCCGTCGGAGGCGGGGCTGAAGGTCATTTTCGCGTATACACGGTAACACCGATACCTTCCTTTTCCAATGCAAACTGGTCATTCCGGATTGATGGGCTTGTCGAACGCGCACAGGTATGGAACTGGGAGCAGTTCGTGAAGCTTGCACGTACCGTTCAGGTCAGTGACTTTCATTGCGTTACAGGCTGGTCTGTATATAAGAACACTTGGGAAGGCATATCTCTTAAGCAATTACTAACCCAAGCCGGAGTGAAACCCGAAGCGCACAGCGTCAAGTTCTACTCCGGGGACGGCGTATATACGGATGCTATTACGATGGATCAGGCACAGATGGATGATATTATGGTAGCTGTCATGCATGACGGCAAACCGATCCCGGCAGATTTGGGCGGTCCGGTACGATTGGTCATTCCCCAGATGTATGCCTATAAGTCCGTCAAGTGGCTGAATCGTATTGAACTGATTGACAGCGAACATATCGGCTACTGGGAAGAACGAGGTTATGACAAGGATGCATGGCTTACTGGTGCTTCTCAGGCGCGTTCCTGATTTGAGTTACTGCCGATATACAGTTGAGTTTAAATAAATGTGCAAACAAAAGACCCCCGTTCCACTTATTCGTGGTACAGGGGTCTTTAAGTTATCTATACCTTATTCGAGTTACGCTCCGATTTAATCAAAGCCTACTCCACATTCAGAATCTATCCCTCTTGATTTAAAAGACGTACAAGTTCGTCCTCATCCTCAATGGTAGGAATGCCGAGATCATGAGCTTTGGTCAGTTTAGAACCTGCCTTCTCTCCGGCAATAACGAGGTCTGTCTTTTTGGAGACACTACCCGTTACCTTCGCTCCAAGTGCTTCGAGTCGTTGCGTTGCCTCTTCCCGCGTAAGTTGATGCAGCGTTCCGGTCAGCACGACCGTTTTGCCACTGAAGAAGGAATCTTCCACAATCGCTGCTGGTGCCTCAGGCGCCTGAGCTTTCACGCCTAAATTCAGCATCTTCTCGATAGCTGCCTTTGTAAACGGGTCTGCAAAGAAAGTCACAATGCTCTCAGCTACAATACCACCTACATCAGGTAGTTCAACGAGTTCCTCTGCCGTTGCATTCATAATGGCATGCAGGTCGCGGTAATGATCAGCCAGCATACGTGTAGTCGATTTACCTGTATTCGGAATACCCAGTGAATATAGGAACGAAGCGAGGTCACGATCCTTGCTCTGCTCCAGTGCAGCAATAAGGTTGTTCGCTTTCTTTTCACCAAACCGCTCCAGCTTCACCAAATCATCGAATTGCAATGTATACAGGTCAGCAGGCTCACGCACGTTCAATTCATCGTACAGCTGAATCGCCGTTTTCTCGCTGAATGTCTCAATGTCCATAGCATCACGGGAAGCAAAATGAGAAATCCGGGCCACCGTCTGCGGTTTGCACGCCAGCTTGTTGTTACAGAATAAATGCGCTCCACGCTGTTCCAGCGGGAATCCACATGCCGGACATTGCTCAGGGAACACGATTTCCTCGCCGTCACTCTCTTCAGTCACTTTACCCAGTATCTCAGGAATAACATCATTGGAACGACGGATAAAGACACGTGTACCCAAGGCAAACTTCAGATTTTTCCGCTCAATGTCACCTACGTTATTCAACGTGCAGTTCTGTACCGTTACCCCAGCTAGCTCAACCGGTTCAACTCGAGCAAGTGGAGTTACTTTGCCGGTACGACCCACATTCCAGACTACAGAGTTCAGAACGGTTGTGGTCTCTTCCGCCTCGAATTTGTACGCTACCGCCCAACGCGGGAATTTATCCGTGTAACCCAGTGCTTCACGGGTGCGCATGTCTGTGATTTTGATAACAGCTCCATCGATCAGGTAGTCTAGTTGACCACGGCTCTCCTGTATCGCAGCCAACTGCTCCATCACATCATCAAACTCATGGAAATACGTAATGGACGGATTGACTTTGAATCGATTCTCACGGAGAAAGTCCATCATCTCCTGATGGTTAGCAAACTGAATATCATCCGAATAACCTACATTATAGAAATAGGCGTTCAACCGTCGCTCAGCGGTAGTCTTCGGATTAAGGTTGCGCAGTGCTCCTGCTGCGGCATTCCGGGCATTTTTGAGCGGCTCTGCTGCCGTTTCATTATAACGATTCAATACAGACAGATTCATGATGCCTTCACCCTGGACTTCAATTGTGCCGCCTGTATACGGGATTTTAAGCGGAACAGATTTAATGGTTCTAACCTGAGCCAAAATGCCCTCCCCTACAGCTCCGTTTCCACGCGTAGAGGCTTGAACCAACTCACCGTTTGTGTACGTTAGATTCAGGGTCAAACCGTCAAACTTCAGTTCAATCACATAGCCAGGTTCGGGCAACGGATTGTCTGGATTTTTGGTGTTGAAGTCATTGACCAGCTTGAGCACGCGAGTATTCCAGTTTCGCAGCTGCTCTATATTCTGGGCTTTGTCCAAGCTCCACAATGAGGATAAATGACGATGCGGTGTAAACCCTTTGAGCAGTTCACCACCCACACGCTGTGTCGGAGAATCAGGCAAAACCATGCCACTCTCCTGTTCCAGCGTAACCAGTTCGTCGTACAGAAGATCATACTCCTTGTCGCTGATCTGCGGCTGATCCATCGTGTAGTACTGATAATTATGCTGGTTTAGCTCGGTAACGAGTTGCTCCATCCGGTGCATCGGGTCCATACAGGGCCATCCCTCCGTTATTATAATTTGGATCTATGTAGAACGAACGTTAGAGCAATCTCTAAGTTCGTTCATGAATATCTATTCCACTTTGGTGATTGGGGCAAAGCCTGCAAGCAGACGTTTTAGGCCAACCGGGGCCGGGAATGCGATCTGAAGCTCTGTGTCATTACCCGATCCTTTCACCCCAACAATGGTACCTGTTCCCCATTTGCCGTGTTGTACTTTATCTCCGGCTTTGAATCCGTCAGAACCAGCTCCGGCAGCGACCGGTTTAGATGCCGACGACGGGGCAGGCGTGCTGGATGTACTGGACGACGTACTCATGGTAACCCGTGAGGAAGTAACTGACGAAGCGGAAGAACCGCTTTGGCTCTGACGATCAAACAGCTTGCTTGCTCCGCCACCAAAATTGCTTCCTCCACTGGCACCAAGTCCACGGCCACCATATGATCCACCTGCGCTGTTACCACGACGGTAGCGGTCACGAGCCATCGAAGTATCTTCTTTTAGCTCATCCGGAATTTCATCCAGGAAGCGCGAAGGCGGGTTCGCCGTTGTGCGTCCGAACAAGGTCCTCATTTGCGCGCAAGACAGGAAGAGTTGTTCTTCCGCACGCGTAATGCCCACATAAGCCAGTCTGCGTTCTTCCTCCAGCTCCTCGTTATCCATAAAGGCCCGGCTGTGTGGGAAAACTCCTTCCTCCATACCAACGATAAAGACGACAGGGAATTCCAGACCTTTGGCACTGTGCATCGTCATCAGGGTAACTGCGTCACTCTGATCCTCTTCATCATCGTTCATACTGTCGATATCCGCAATCAGTGCGAGATCGGTGAGGAACGAAACGAGCGTTTTGTCTTCATTATTTTTCTCAAATTCCATAGTTACGGACAGGAACTCATCAATGTTCTCCAACCGTGCACGGGATTCGAGTGTGTTTTCATTTTGCATCTCAAGTCGGTACTGGCTCATCTCGAGAATCTTCTCGGTCAATTCAGTCACAGACAGATACTCTACCATCTGATGCAGCGCGGCGATCATATCATAGAACTCCACCAGCGCATTCCGCGTTCGACCGGCAAAACCGAGATCGTCCACAACCTGAAGCACACGGTATATTGAAATCCCCCGTTCTCCTGCTGCAGCTGCCAGCTTCGCTACCGTTGTATCACCAATGCTGCGTTTTGGTACATTAATAATCCGGGTAAGGCTGATGTCATCATCGGGGTTCGAAAGCAGGCGCAGATACGCCAGAATGTCCTTGATCTCTTTACGATCATAGAACTTGATGCCGCCAACGATCTGATACGGAATATCAGACTTGATCAGAATTTCCTCTATAACCCGGGACTGGGCGTTGGTACGGTACAAAATGGCATGGTTCTGATAGGATTTGCCGTTCTTCACATTTTTACTAATCTCAGAGGTTACAAAATACCCCTCATCATGTTCGGAATCCGCACGGTACACCTTGATCTTTGAGCCACCCTCTTTGTCCGTCCACAGTTTCTTCGGTTTGCGCCCAGTATTCAGGCCGATTACCTCATTCGCTGCATTCAGGATATTCGAAGTGGAACGATAGTTTTGCTCGAGCAAAATCGTATTGGCTTCAGGGTAGTCTTTCTCAAAATTCAGGATGTTGCTGATATCCGCTCCACGCCAGCGATAAATTGATTGGTCACTATCCCCTACGACGCAAATGCGGTGATGACTATCAGCAAGCATACGGCAAAGCATGTACTGCGCACGGTTGGTATCCTGGTACTCATCCACGTGAATGTACTGGAATTTCTTTTGGTAAAAGTCGAGAACTTCCGGTACCTCTTTGAAAAGTTGAATAGTCGCCATGATGAGATCATCAAAATCGAGCGAGTTGTTGGCTCTGAGCCGTTTTTGGTACATCTTATACACTTTCGCCACAATGCCTTCAAAATAGTCAGCAGCCTGTTTCTCATATTGCTCCGGACTGATCAATTCATTCTTCGCGGTACTCATCATCGATTGAACGGCTTTTGGCTCAAATTTCTTGGTGTCGATGTTCTGGTCTTTCATACAACTACGAATGACAGATAATTGGTCAGATGAATCCAAAATGCTGAAATTGGAGGTGAAGCCGATGCGTTCAATGTCACGGCGCAGAATACGCACACACATGGAGTGAAACGTTGATACCCAGATGTCACGACCCTGAGAGCTGCCAACCAGTTGGGATACCCGGTCTTGCATCTCGCGTGCCGCTTTGTTCGTAAACGTAATAGCCAAAATACCCCAAGGGGGTGCTTTTCGCGTTGCAATAAGATAGGCAATCCGGTGTGTTAGCACACGGGTCTTGCCACTGCCCGCTCCAGCCATAATCAACAGCGGTCCATCCGTCGCCTCGACGGCTTGCCGTTGGGGGGTGTTAAGCCGTGCTACGGCATCATGTATATTTACAGGTTGCATGCATGCATGCTCCTTTCATTGGTTAAAATATAAAGTCTAATTCAGAGGTTACACTAGGACTCCGATTGCAGAACCGTCCTTCGATCGCTGTTATCCCCAGATTTTTTTGATTCCCTTCTCCAAAGGGAAAATCCGGTGATAAAGGCGAACACTTCGTTTCTCCAGATCGGTTCCGCCTTCTCCGTTTTAGTGTAAAAGATAATTAATCCTTATAAAAGCTGTTCTATAATAGTAAGGTCAAAGTTCTATTTTAACAGATCAAGAGGGGAAATTGGGGGAATGGTAAACTAAACCGATTAAACGGATTGTTTCACAGCTTGGACCGTCTCCAACGCCTTGTGCAAATCACTGTACACAATGTTTCCAACCACAACGGTGTCTGCGACCTGTGCAGCTTGTCCAGCTTTCTCCGGACTATCAATCCCGCCGCCATAGATGAGATGCGCCTTGGTGAGTTGTCTGTGTGTCTCTCCAACCAACTCCATATCTCCAAACGTTCCGCTGTACTCCATGTATACGATAGGCAAGTTAAGCAGACGTTCCGCAGCCTGGGCGTAAGCAACTGCAGCATCCGTCGTCAATTCCGTATCCGCTCCAGTCATTCGGGCAACAGTGGAGTCGGCATTGAGGACAATATAGCCTTCTGCAATAAGCAGATCCCATGGGATCAGATAACCGTAACGTTCGATAGCTTGCTGGTGCTGTCCGATCATCCATTTGCTATCCGTTGCATTCAGCACCATCGGAATCAGATATCCGTCAAAACCAGGCACAACTGCCTCCAGATCGGATACTTCAAGCACACAGGGCAGCTCGTAGCGACGTACTCTGGACATCAGGTCAACCGTGTTGTCATAGGTAATTCCCGAAGACCCGCCAACAATAATGGCATCGCTACCCGACATGCAGATCAGGTCGAGGGCTTCATCCGTTATTTCCCGGTCCGGGTCTAGCTTAAATACATGTCTCCACTGCTTAATCATGTCTATCAACGAACATTCCTCCAGAGGTTCTTCTGCATCCTAAAAAGCTTGTAAACTAAGTCTAAGTCAGCAGGGAGTGAGTGTCAATGTTCGTATAAAAAGGGGAACAAAAAATCACAGACTTTTCCCTGGAATTGCAGGAGAAGCCTGTAATTTTAGATGGCAGGGATGTGATACTACAGAATTTAAGCCAGCGCCTGGTGCCACTTCGAACATCAATATCTTGAGTAGAGTTGGATCCAAAGTCTCAAGTAGGGATACCGCAACCTCTGAATCAACATTTAATACTCAAGGTTTCCAGGCAAAACGTGTGTTCATCTCATCCAGTTCCTGCTCAGTCAAAACATCCGAATACACGCCGTACACGCCCCATTTCTCATAGTTTGCTACCTGATCGGTGTCATTAATGGTATGCACGTAGGTGACGGCTCCTGCCTGCTTCAGCTTGGCAACGAAATTCTGGTTCACTTTATATTCCGGCATGGTTACGGCATCGATGTCATTCTTTTGTACAAAATCAACCACCTGGGCTTCAGTATCCTGCGTAGCATAAAGGGTATAGATAATAGAAGGAAACGCGTAGATTTCTTTCACGGTTTCGAGCATCGGCTCGTTATAGATCTGTACTACAACCCGATTAAGAATTGAAGAGTCATGTTTCTTGGCTGCGTCCACGAGTGATTTCAGCACCTGCTGAATATCCTCGTCCTTCTGTTCTTTTGTGTCGGTCACGATATACATATCCGGGTACTTGGCCAATACATCCATAATGCCGTCGGCATCCATCGGTTGGTACATGCCCAGAATGGGGGTATTCATAAATTCATCATGTGTCAATGCCCCAGCCTGTTTGTCTTCGGGTAACTCCTCGTCCTGTCCCAGCATTTTGCTCATGTTGGCGGTCCATTCATGTCTGGCTACTGCTTTGCGGTCCGAGGTCAGCATAAAGTCAATCTCAAACACACGTGTGCCCTTCTCATAATTGGCAATCATCGCCTCATAGGCGTTGGTGTAGGGCTGCTCACGGATACTGCCCATGGCATGAGCAATCAGTCGATAGGCCGTAAACCCATCGTGCTGCTCCTCGCTCTGACTGTCATAGGCAAAAAAGAGTGTGCCCACGGTTACGATGAGTAGTGTAATGACGGCGGCAATTCGTTTCATATGGCGTTCACATCCTTATCAGGGTGGTAGGGAAGAAAAAGAGTACGAATAACATGATATGACGAAGCATGTGCGGTTTTTCCTTTTTGATAGCTAACTACCCTGATTGGAGAGGTGTAAAACAAAAAGCCGCCCGAAGGCGGCTGTTAAATCTAGGGATGCAGTATTTCGGATGGATAAGAAGCACCATCTATTCGGTTTGTTGCACACTCAATTCATTCAGAAATGCGATCAAAGCTTCGCGCCAAGCTCTCATGGGTGGCAGACCGTTTGTACGAATAGCGAGATGATCCATTACGGAATATTGAGGTCGAGGAGCAGGACGTGGGAATTGCCCGGTGGTACAAGGCTCGAGAACAGCACTCTGTTTGAATCCGGATTGCTTGGATGCTTCTTCTGCAATGGCCTGTGCAAATTCATACCAGGTGCATGTTCCAGAATTAGAGGCATGGTAGATACCATATTTCTCAGTTAATGAAAGGTTACTCACGAGTCTGGCTAAATCCACAGTATATGTGGGCGATCCTTGTTGATCATGAACCACCTGAAGTCGGGGACGCTTTTCTAGAAGTTCCAACATGGTTTTGACAAAATTACTGCCGTGTACTCCAAACACCCATGATGTTCGTATAATAAACCATCGCGTGCAGAGACTCTCAACCAGTCTCTCTCCGGCAAGCTTTGACTTGCCATACACGGTCTGCGGATTCGTCAAATCAAATTCCTGATAAGGTCTCGTTGCCGTGCCATCAAATACGTAATCGGTACTAATATAAATCAGTTTGGCTTTCACTTTCTCTGCAGCGACGGCTATATTTCTAGTCCCTGTTACATTGACTGTGTACGCCATATCCTCATCTGTCTCGGCCTTATCAACGGCTGTATAGGCAGCACAATGAACGATGATGTGAGGCTGGAAAGCGTTAATGGTTTCTCTGCATTGCTGTTGATCGGTAATGTCCAATTGGTCCCTGTCACAGGCCATGACATCATGACCACCAGCTCGAAATATCTTTACAACATCGTATCCGAGCTGTCCCGCAGCCCCCGTCACCATCACTCTATACTTCATTTTGTAGGATCACCCATTCGATCACCATACTGAAGTTTTACATAATCTTGATACGTACCTGATTGAATTCGTGTCCACCATTCCTGATGGTTCAGATACCACTGGATGGTTTCCTTGATTCCTGTCTCAAAATTGTGCACGGGCTTCCAGCCAAGCTCAGTATGCAATTTGGTCGGGTCAATCCCATAACGTCGGTCGTGGCCTAGTCGATCCTGTACATATTGAATCAAACTTGCAGGTTTGCCTAGTTGTTCTAGAATCTTTTCAACAATATATATATTGGTACGTTCATTATTTCCCCCGATGTTATATACCTCTCCAATCTTGCCATTATGAATGACCAGGTCGATAGCACTACAGTGATCTTCTACATAGAGCCAATCACGAATATTAAGCCCATCGCCATAGACAGGAATAGCCTCATCATTTAATGCACGAGATATAATAAGCGGTATAAGTTTCTCTGGAAATTGAAATGGTCCATAATTGTTCGAACAACGTGTAATGTTTACAGGCAAACCATAGGTTTCATGATACGCTCTTACAAGCAAATCCCCACCTGCTTTACTGGCAGAGTATGGACTGTTCGGCATCAAAGGTGTGTCTTCTCTAAACAAACCTGTTGGACCAAGTGAGCCATATACTTCATCCGTAGACACCTGAACATATTTGGTAACCTGATATTTCTTCGCCGCATCCAGCAACACCTGAGTTCCGAGTACATTGGTACGCACAAAAATATCGGGGGACAGAATGCTGCGATCCACATGAGACTCAGCCGCAAAATTGACGATTACATCGATCCCTTGGGAGATAATTTGTTCCATCTGCTGAACGTCAGTGATATCCGCTCGGATAAACGTATATTGGGAATTCGATTCTACGGATTGCAAATTCTCAAGGTTGCCCGCATACGTTAAGGAATCCACGTTAACAATTTCATAATCAGGATGCTCACGAAGCATATACATCACAAAGTTGCTGCCAATAAATCCAGCCCCTCCAGTAACGAGCAGTTTCATGTTATCTCTCTCCTTCTGCCCCCAGATACTGTTCGATCCGAGAAGCTTGTTTTAGTTAGCCAAAATTCAGTTCCGCCCCTTGAAGTAAAGGGTGCTTCTGATCTTTCTCGGAGAGAATGGGATCCGACACAGGCCAATCAATTCCGAGCGCTGGATCGTTCCACAAAATACCCCGGTCATGTTCAGGCGAATAGTATGCATCCACCTTGTATGTCACCTGTGTATGTGGCACCAGTGTACAGAATCCATGAGCGAAACCTTGGGGGACAAGCAACTGCCGCTGATTATACTCACTAAGAATGACACTTTTCCACTGTCCAAAGGTTGGTGAAGTCGTACGAATATCTACAATAACATCATAGATAGCTCCGGATATTACTCTGACCAACTTGGTCTGTGCTCTGGGCTGAAGCTGGTAATGAAGTCCGCGAAGAACTCCAGCTTCGGCGGACAGGGATTGATTGTCCTGAACAAACACATGATGTATACCATTTTCATACAGAACACGCTCATTATAACTTTCCATGAAATATCCCCGATGATCGCCATAAACCTTAGGTTCCAATATAGCTGCGCCATCCATAAACAACGGAATCACCTTCATGTTATCCCTCCGTTATTGCTATTAACAGCATTTCTTCATATTAATCTATGTATATGTAAAGCATCGGGCAAGTGATCGTTCATTGGCCTGGTTAAATCATGATATTTCAATACGTTGTTCCATAAAATAATTAAAACCCAGCCGGTGTTTTACTTTCGGCTGGGCTTGATCATAGCGATTTCTCTATTTGTTCTGTACTATATGCTCCAAATACTTCAACAAATCCTCCCGCAAATCCGGGCGCTGAAGGGCATAATGAATCGTGGTTTCAATAAAACCAAGCTTCTCCCCAACATCATGACGCAGGCCGTCAAAGTGATAGGCTAGAATCTGCCGCTGGTCATTCAGACGGGACAAGGCATCCGTTAATTGGATTTCTCCACCCACGCCAACAGACTGCTGACCAAGAATATCGAAGATATCCGGCGTCAGAATATAACGTCCCATAATCGCCAAATTGGAAGGTGATTCTTCCGTCTTCGGTTTCTCGATTAAACGACGCGCACGGTACACACGATCTTCGGTACGAGATACCAATTCCCCGTCCACAATCCCGTAACGTGACACTTCGCTCCAATCAACAGGCTGCACACCTACGATCGGTGATTGCAATTCATCATAGACTTCGATCATCTGCTGAAGACAAGGATGATTGGATTCCACGATGTCATCCCCCAGTAGCACGGCAAATGGTTCGTTTCCGATAAACTTGCGGGCACACCAGATGGCGTGTCCAAGACCTTTCGGTTCCTTTTGACGGATATAATGGATGTCTGCCATCTCGGAGGGCTTGCGAACTTCATTCAGCAGATCCCACTTCTGTTTACCGGCCAGGTTCTGCTCCAGCTCGAATGAATAGTCAAAATGATCCTCGATGGCCCGTTTACCTTTACCTGTTACGATAATGATATCCTCAATGCCTGAAGCGACGGCTTCTTCAATAATGTACTGGATCGTCGGCTTATCGACGATGGGCAGCATTTCCTTAGGCATCGCCTTCGTGGCAGGCAGAAACCGGGTACCGAGCCCGGCCGCTGGAATGATTGCTTTGCGAATACGCACGCTAGATCCGCTCCTTCTGGTGGAGAAATAATTATATATTAGATAACTCGAATACTAATTTGGCTAGACTTCATTATACCATCAACAGCTCCCGGATATCCTGCTCGGATAAGGTGGTAGATCCTCGATCTCCGGGTTCAATGACTTCGGCAATCAAATCTTTTTTGCGCTGCTGCAGCTCCAGAATCTTCTCTTCAATCGTACCTTCCGTAACGAGGCGGATAACCTGTACGACTTGTTTCTGCCCCATACGATGGGCACGTCCGATGGCCTGTTCTTCCACGGCGGGATTCCACCAAAGGTCATATAAAATAACAGTATCTGCACCTGTTAAGTTCAATCCGGTACCGCCAGCCTTCAAGGAGATCAGGAACAGCTCAGCTTCACCCTCGTTGAATCTGCGACACATCTCTACCCGACTCTGTGCAGGTGTCTGACCATCCAGGTAGAACAAATCTCTCCCCTGTGCAGCGAGCGTCTGTCGAATCAGATTCAGCATGCTAGCGAACTGGGAGAAGATGAGAATGCGTTTCCCAGCAGCGAGACAATCCTGGACCGTCTCCAGCAGCTGCTCCATTTTCCCGGAATCCCCTTGATAACCCTCCACAAAGAGAGCGGGATGACAACACAACTGGCGCAGGCGTGTAATACCAGCCAGTATTTTAATCCGGTTCTTCTGAAAGCCGTTCTCTTCCATATCCTTGGATGTCTCATCCTGAAGCTGAGACAGGTACGCGGCATACAGTTTCTTCTGTTCGTCCTTCAGCTCGGAGCGCTGAACGGTTTCAATACGATCCGGCAATTCCTCCAGCACATCTTTCTTCAGACGGCGAAGAATAAACGGACGGACCATTCGCGCGATTCGTTCAGGAGGCAGGTCCCGGAATCTGCGATAGCTTGGAAATAGGCCCGGGAAAACCGCTTCAAAGATCGACCATAGCTCATCCAATGAGTTCTCCACGGGTGTTCCTGTAAGAGCGAAGCGACGTGGTGCCTCAATCTGTTTAACCGCTTGGGCTGTCTGGGAAGAAGAGTTCTTGATAGACTGGGCTTCATCCAAAATAAGCGTATGAAACGTTCTCCCGAGATATGTGTCCAGATCGCGGCGCAATAGCGGGTAGGACGTCACAATAACATCTGCGTCATCCATGCCTGCGAGCATACTGGCTCGTTCGTCTTTCTGCCCAGCCGCAATCAGAACTCGCAAATGCGGCGCAAATCGGGCAAATTCATTCGCCCAGTTGTACGTTAACGAAGCTGGTGCAACGACGAGTACCGGGGGATGAGTAGCTTGTTGGTCCAACAGTCCGGCCTGTACTTCATCTGGGATGTTATTCCCGAAAGTTCCCTCATTGACAGTGTAATCAACATCACCTGGATTGCTTATGTGCTGTTTCGGCTTTTCTTTCAGTTCTGCCGCGATATAGGCAATACTTTGCAGCGTTTTACCAAGTCCCATATCATCTGCCAGGATACCGCCAAATCGGTAAAATGCGAGTGTACGCAGCCACTGATATCCACTGGCCTGATAATCACGCAACACGGGAGCAAGCGCATCCGGTAATGCAAAATCCATCCGCTCGGGATCACGAAGATCATCCAGGAAACGTTTCAGAGAACCTCCCCACTTCACATGGCCCGAAACCTCGTCTCGGCCAGGAAGCTGCAAGGCTCGAACTGCTGGCATCCGTATATGACTGCCATTGATATCGCCCGACGCCAGTCCAAGGGAATCCGCCATGTGTGCAAAGCTGTCCGCTCCGTCATTTTCGAGAGAGACAAACACACCGCTGCGCAAGCGGAAATACGGTTTCTTTTCCACAATGCTGCGCATAATTTCCTGAAGCTCCAGCTCATCTACACCTTCCATCTCGAATGAGATCTCCAGCCAATCCAAGCCTTTGCCCAGATCTGCCCGAACTTTCGGCGGTGTCGGATAGGATTGCACCATGGCCTTCACCGCATTCGGGATATAGACATCTACCTGCTTCTCAAGCTCCGGCAGCAAATGATACATCACATCGTATACCGCATCTTCTCTTTCACTTGCCCATACACTGCCATCCCGTTCCAGGAAAGAGCGATCTAGTCGGTCGATTAGGTTACGCTCCGCATGACGGTCACGTACCAAAATCACCTTTTTCTCTTCCTCATCGATCAAATATTCGGCCAGCGGATTAATCACCATTACACCGTAATCAAACTCCAGACGCGCAGTAATCCGTTCCCGGTAGAAATCAATATACAACTTTGGCGCAAGCTCCGGCTCTGCGATTCGTTCTCTCACCTGGGAGTCGATCGACAGATGTCCAAGTGTACGCAATTCCGGCACTACATGCTGCACGAATTCATCCACCTGCTGAGCAGAAATATCGATACTTTCCTTGATTCCATAAGAAGTGAGCGCTCTGCTCAAATCCTCCAGACTTCGCATCTGCATCGGCTCCAACATATGCAATTGCCCTTCCACCACGGCAGCATCATAGGCTGGAAGAAGAATTAACTCACGCAATCCGGAAATCTCAAGCTGATATCCTTCATTAGTCCCCTGCGCAATACGATAAAATAATGGCAGTGCCCCTTCACCCAAAGTGAGTGGACCATTGGCTAACCCTGTTCCCTCCATCCGGCTATCTGCCTGCAGCAGCAAATCCAATAGAGGCTTCCAGACCAGCGGAGCAATCAATATATCTCTTCCGTCTGAAGCACCCAAGTAACCGGAGATGGATTCGCGGTAAGCTTCCTCACTCTGCATCATCCGAATAAGCATAGACAAGATCGCCTGATCCTGTGGCCGAAAATAATGCATTGAAGGGTCGTAGAAAAATAGCTTGGTAAACGACATCGGCTCACCATTCTCAATGCAATTCAGGAATTGCTTCACTTTCTGAACGACATACAGGCGTTTATTTCCTACTTTCAGTTCAAGCGCGAGTTTGGCTCCGCCTTTGTGAACTTGAACAAGCTTGCATATAAATTGGAGCTGCAGCTCCTCCCGCAATGAAGACCGGGTTACAGGCGCAGTGTATTTACGATCATTTGATTGCAGGGGGCTGCGTTCTTTGGCAAACATGGAAAGAATCTGATCTGCTGTGCGGTAGGAAGGTTTATCTGCTGATCTACCCCATCCAGGAGCCGAGCTTGGTCGACCCGCTTGAGCGAAATGTACGGACGGACGATCCATATCCGAATAGTCATCAAGCTTGGATTCGGAAGACAATGGCTCGGCTGCAAAGGCCTGAGCAGATGAAGTTGAATGAGATCCCACATTCATTACTGAGTCGGTATTTGAAATGGAGTTTGGACGCTCCCACTCATTCTCCTCCACCAGCGTTCCTACTCTGGAACTGGAGCCACGATCAGGTTTAGACACCAGCTTCGAGGATGTTTGAGAGCCCGTGTCACGCTGTTCTCCCCATTCATGAATCGCCAGCAAAACGGCAGCCACATGTTTGCAATAGTCATAATATCTCCCATCGCCCGGACAACTGCATCCGGCAACAACCTCACCTGCATCATCCAGATCAACCGTTACTTTGTATCGTTCTGTACCTCGAACCACAGCTTCGTAATGACGTTCATCCTGACTGGCAACCAGATTGGTCACCCTCCCAGATTGGTTATACGCTTCTCCCCGTTTGAAAGCCGTGACCCCGCACAGCAATTTGATATCCATCATCGTGAATGGCGCCACGGTTCTTCGCCTCCTATATTTCTCTGACAAACAAGATACCACATACGAATTTAGTATAGGTGTAGTTCAAGTCTCTTTTATAGAAAAAACCCCAAGAGCTCCGTAAAGCAGAGATTGGGGTTGCTTCATACTTCATGCCTGTTGCTGTTTGTTCCGGTTTCGATCTATTTCACCAGTTGACCACGCGTTACGCCAAGCTGGTTTGTTGCTTTCAGCGTTTTCCAAACTTGTGTACCACTGATCTCGCCACGCAGAGCACGGTTATACAGATCAATTACCTCGCGTACCTGCTCCGGTGACTCTTCCAAGAATTCCACACGGTAACGGGATACACCCAGATCCATGAAGTTGGTCAGGTATTCTGCACCGGATTGTTCCACCGCATTATACACGGTATTACGACAACCTTCGTCCACACGTACCGGGTGAGACATGCCGATCCGGTCTTGCAAGGAAGCCCGGTGATCTTCACATGGACGTCCACAGTTCGTAAAATCGGTTCCTTCACTCATAAACGTACAGTACACACAGTGCTCAGTATGGAACATCGGCAAATGCTGATGAATAACGACTTCCGTCTGACTTGTACGGGAGTGTCCCAGCAAATCAACCATTTGCTGAATGTTCAGGTCATAAGAAGGTGTAATCCAGTCACAACCCGCTTCCAGGAACAGTTCCACTGCTTTGTGATTGGCAATGTTCAGTGAGAAGTCACCGATCAATTCCGGGTGCTTCGCTTCCGGGTTCTCCATCCGATGGCGCAAGTAGAAGTACAATGCACCCGTATTACGTACAAGCACAGCATCCGGCTGCAAACGCAGGATGTTGTTGTGATATCCGTTCTCGCCAGGCATATGAATGCGTGGTGTCGCCAACGCAATCTTGCGGCCTGCGGCACGAACAGCTTCCACCGCTGCCGGGAACTGCTTGATAAACTCGAAGTCGGCGTAGATCATGCCGACACCTGCTTCCAGCGCTGCCTCCACTTGTGGCAGGCTGCGGCATAGCGCGGTCAGCTCCGCATGACCGCGAGCGACTGGCGCTGCTGGTTTAACCGCATCGCCGTAGACTTCCACCGCCCGTTTCACGTAGACGGGCGGTTTAGGGCGCTCGCCCGCGAGTTGTTCCACCGCCTGACGGCGAATGTTATTCAACTCGCGCATCGGGATGATGACGTCACCGTGCAAGTTGACGTCCAATTCTTCCAGCTGGAACACAGTGCCGCCCAGACGTCCGAATTGCTCTTCGAGCAGTTCGTGTGTCATTGGACGCTTCTGGGCAATATCCAGTTCCATCTCGGAATTAACACGGACCGTCGTGCCCTTCTGCACGTCCGTCCACCATGTGCTAAGCGGCTGCCCTGGGCTGCCGATAACTTTTACGTTTACCGGGAAGATACGATAAGGCTTCTCGATTTCAAAGCTCTGACGCAGACGTTTGTCCAGCGCTGGATCATTCGTTTTCCATACTTTGTCGCCAACTTTCACGCGGCGCAGGTCCACGTCACTACGGCCTGGTACAACGTCCACGATCCAGCCTTCCTCTGCTTCGCCTTCAAGCTTCACGCCTTTGCGACGTACATCGTAGACACGCCCGCCCTCTTCCTTCTTCGTCGGATCTCCGGCATCAAATACAATTCCGTCTCCACGTTTCACTGGTGCATCAAGCTTCAGGACGACACCATCACGCAATACTTGGTCTACACGACCCAGATAGACGCCACGGCTTTTCGGGAACGTACCGTCAACCAGCTGTTTATTATTCGTTCCGTCCAGGAAACCGTGTGTGAATCCACGAGAGAAGCTCTGCTGCAATTCACGAACTTCTTCCTTACTTGGAGGAGTATTATCTCCATCAAAGTAACGGTCGATCGCTTTGCGGTATTTACTAACCACGTTGGCCACGTATTCCGGCGTTTTGAGACGTCCTTCGATTTTGAATGAAGTTACGCCTGCTTCGATCAGTTCCGGCATCAAGTCAATCGCAGCCAGATCTTTCGGAGACAGCAGATACGCCACATCGCCCATTGGTTTATGCTCGCCATCTACCATCAGGTCGTACGGCAGACGACAAGCCTGTGCACATTCCCCACGGTTGGCGGAGCGTCCACCCCACATTTCAGAAGTCAGACATTGCCCGGAATAAGACACACACAATGCACCGTGAACAAATACTTCCATCGGCAACTTCGCCTGTTCTCCGATCTTCTGAATCTGCTTCAGGTTGTTCTCCCGTCCAAGCACGACACGTTCCATATCAAACGGCTTCGTAAACTCCACTGCTTCCGGTGACGTAATCGTCATTTGGGTTGAACCGTGAATCGGGAAGTCCGGCGAGATCTCGCGAATCATTTTGACCAGACCCAAGTCCTGTACAATCACGGCGTCCACACCTGCATCGACACAAGCGTCGATCAGTTCTTTGGCATCCGTCAATTCATTTTCAAAAATCAATATATTAAAGGTCAAAAAACCTTTTACGCCATAACTGTGCAAAAACGCCATAATCTCCGGTAGCTCGTCCATACGGAAATTGTTCGCGCGTGCCCGTGCATTAAATTTTTCGACTCCGAAGAAAATCGCATCCGCGCCGTTGGCTACCGCTGAACGCATACAGTCCCAGTCACCTGCGGGTGCCAGAAGCTCAACGTCTTCTCTTCGTATTGTTGCTGTTTTCATGTGTATCCTCCCCATAACCGGCATAGCCGGATTTCATCCCTAATACCCTGTACGCTAATCCTGTTCCTTGATTCCATACGCCTGCATTGTCACTGTATCGCTATATCTATACATTATGTCTGTATTGCCTGATTCCCAAGCCTACAGTCATTCTTATTTTTCAGAACAGCAGTCATAACTCCTGAACTAGTATAGTGTACCACTTCTGCAACGACTCTTCTACGCTTTCCTGAAAAAACCGTTTATCATTTTCATTTCCATCTCACTCAACATGCATATACGAAAAACCGGAAGGTCTCTCGACCCTCCGGCAACATACATTTATTTATTTCAGTATTTCGTATTATTTGATAAAAGTAAATGAGTTCACGGCTTTTTCCAGCGCTGCTGCCTGCACTTCTGTCTTGTTGGCGTCATTCAGCCCGCTCGTAATGGTATATGTCGTTCCGTTCTGTTCAAACACAATCTGACGTCCGGTATACGGCACACCATTGTCCACTTCATGATAGATGAAGGAAAATGCAGGTACACCCGCAAACGTCAACTCCTCACTGCTAAGCAATTTGAAGTTTTTACGCGTTTTGGTTGCTTCCGCATACGCCTCTCTAAGTTGACTGACCGTCATTTCAATGGATTTGTCCTCACTCGCGGCAATGGAGAATTGACCTCCTGTGAAGGTATACACGACGGGAGAATACTCAAATCGATCATTGTACGGCGTCCAGTAACGCGGAATATCAACACTGTAATGATAACGTTTGGACGTTCGTGTCACGGCTTTTGTTTTATCCGTCAAATACGGGTCTTCATCCAGCTGTCCGAAATTATCAGATACGGTATCAAAATCAATCTCAACACTCTTCATGATACTCTTAAACCATTCACGGTCCTTCGTCTGCTCCTCAGGGAACGTATACTCAGCATAGTAACGATAGCCGTTTTTTTGCAAAAGAACATCGAACTCTGTCTGCCATCCATCGCCAAAGTTATAACGGAACTCATTCACCTCAGCAGTTTCGCCTGATACATCCATCGTATACGAACCTATCGGTTCATAACTTTCCGGCGTGAACGTCTCACGCATCCATTTGTCCAGTTGGCCGCTCCACTCTTTGATCGTCGCACCCTTCGGTGCAGATGTAACACGCAGTTGCAGATATGCACCATCCTTGGCTTCGTATATCATCTGGGTATTGTCCATGGACCAGCCTGCTGGAATCTTCAGTTCAATGCCATAATCGTCATTCCAGGTAGAGCGCATTCCCTCATCCACGGTTGAAAGATCCTTAATTGTACGATCCGACTGAACATAAGTAGGCTGGAATGAATTGAGCAGTGCTGCACGTTTGCCCAGATCCTTGTAATTCAGTGCTCCATAATCCGCGAGGTATACGTCATATTGGCGACCATCATGGATATATTGGCGCATTTCCCATAACACCCCGTCCGCATCTTTAACCACAATCCGGGCATAAGGTGTTTTCCCTTTGGCAATCGATTCCCGATCGAGCACCGTATCTCCGCTCTCTTTTGCTTCCTGAACAAGCTGCTGTAACAAATCATCCGAATCCAAATTCACATCCTGGTCACTCACATACACTTCAAGATAATAACTGCTGTCCTCCGCGCCAAATGTCATCATGCGCTCCTGCTCACCCGTTTGCAGAATCATGAGGTCGGATGGGTAATTAATGGACCAGCCGTAATAACTGTTACCAATTCTCGTTTTGCCTTCGTCCAGATTAATGCCGCCCTCGTCCTCATCCGTCGATTCGTCCGTTTGCAATAATCGAATGACCATTTCTCCTGAACTGCTTGGAGCAAGTGTAGCGCCAATCCCCGCAGCTACCGGGCGGAGTGGTACCATAAGCACGCCATTAACCATTTTTGGGGCTGCGCCCATCTCTTTTTTGACTCCATCCACCCAGGCAATCGAACTGCCAATTTTTAAGGTGACAGTATGCGGACCTTCCTTAACTTTTACCACATCATTCTTCTCCAGTCGGATCTCGCTGCCAAAAGCCTTCTTGAATACACCGACAGGAACCATCGTAACCCCTTTGAACATATATGGTTTGGCGATTGCCTGCTTGCTGCCGTTGATATAAGCGCTCGTACTACCCGCTGTGATCCGCAGCTCACTTGTTATAAGATCGGATGCCCACGCAGGCAATGCCGCTCCAATGCTCAGCATCCCGGCTAACATACCTGTGCTTAGCACACGTAAAAATGATTTTTTCATGCCGTTCATTCGTCCTCTCTGGATCCGGATTGCTCGCCGGACTTTATTGATCTTCATCTACAGGGAACTGCTCATCTTCATCGTCTTGGATATCCGCTCGATCAGCAAGGACCACCGTACGAGTGACAATATCGCCGTCCGTTTGCATTAACAGTTTGACTTTCTGTCCTGGCACATACTTTTTGAGCAACTCATTGATATCCACCACAGAGGACACACGTGTGCCTGCCACACTGTATAACACATCCCCCTCTTTAATTTTGGCTTTCTTCGCTTGAGCTGACAGCACCCCCGTAATCGTCAAAGGATCGTCTGTAGGCAGGCCCACAATCGCTGACCAGCTCTCTTCCAGTTGCAGGCCAAGGCTTGCACGCTTGATTTTTCCGTATTCAAAGAACTGATTGATAATATATTGAACGGTATCTACTGGAATTGAAAATCCCATACTCTCGATACCCACTGCTGAAAATTTCATAGAGTTAATACCGACAACTTCACCTTTGAGGTTGACCAGCGGTCCGCCGCTGTTGCCCGGGTTAATGGCCGTATCTGTTTGAATCAACCGATAGGTGGCCTCCACTCCCCGATTAAGACCACTGATTACGCCCACTGTCGCCGAGTTACGCAAAGAGAAGGAGATCGGTGTACCGATGGCAATGACGGTTTCTCCAACGGTTGTTTGGGAAGCTTTGGCGAAGGTCGCCGGTTTAAGAGATTTAGCATTAATTTTGATTAGAGCGATATCGCTTAACGGATCACTGTATGTTTTGGTGATTTTATATGTATTGCCATCAGTCGTCACGACCAACGGATTGATTAATCCATCAACCACATGGGCATTCGTCACAATCCAGCCGTTGGAGCGGATGATCACGCCAGTGCCATGAGCCAGGTTATAGCGATCCGATGTGACGCCATCCTGTAATTCGGTAGATTTGCCGATGATACCGACAACAGACGGAGATACTTTTTCAATTACTTTCGGAACAGCTTCACTGCCCTTATACTGATACGTTCCAGATTTGGCGTCATATTGCCCAGTTCCTCCGAGCACTTTGACTAAATCCTTTGAATTAACATATACCTGTCCATTTACCACTTTGGCTTGCATACTTGATGAAGACTCCGCTGCTCCAGCCGTTGCTGCAACACTGATCGAGAGTACAGCAGCCATCAGTATGGCTACGCCCTTTTTCCCCAACACTCTCATTCTCTCACCTAACCCTCTCTATATATCCTCCGTTATGCAACCGAACCATATGATTCATCACTGAATCTCTTTCTCTATTATCTGCAATACCGGTATCCTCAAATTTAACATACAAATTATTCCTGTACAATCTCTTTAAGACCTAATTTCAATAGAGAAGACCTTATTATCCGAACCACTCAGCAAAATACAAAAAAACACCCTCCTTAACTCCCTGGAAAGTGTTTGTCTGTTCTTCTACTTGCTGTTTTCAAATAAGTTCAGCGGTGTCTCTACGAACCAAACCAACCGGTAATCATGGCATAGTCCGTCAAAAGGAATACCAGCAGACTGACCACTGCAAATCCGATAGCAAACAAATTCTTCTTCGGTGCGCGAACCAGGCGGACAACTCCAATTAAAATCAGGATCGTAAATAAGATGACAAAAATATCAAACGCATTAAAATTCGAAGTACTCGCCGCGGCAGCTTCTGCAAACAGCATGGATAGACAGACCTCCTCACCATAGTTGAACAGCTAAACGCATACCCTAATATCTTCCTCTATGTTATCTGTACCCTGCTTGTAATGCAAGCCCTATCATCCAGAAAAATGAAAAAAATCCAGTTTGGCAGTAGATTGATGGAATGCTTGCTTTACCGCATATGTAAACACTTTCACCGATGTCATATTAAGATTTGGCACAACCGCAAAATATCAGAAAACCCTTCTCCTCGGAAGAAGAGGACATCAGATCATACATCGATGCCACCTACTTCATGAAAAGAAGGGTTAGATATTCAGAAACAAGCTGTAAACTGGAGCACTTACTCCGTCAATTGTAACATCTTGCTTCGTTCCGTATCCCGCTCCAATACTGGCTTCAAGTACTTACCGGTATAAGAAGCTTCCACTTTAATAATATCCTCAGGCGTACCTGTCGCAACAATAGTTCCGCCACCGCTTCCACCTTCTGGACCCAGATCAACGATATAATCGGCTGTTTTGATAACATCCAGGTTATGCTCGATAACCAGTACCGATTCACCGGAGTCCACCAGACGGTGCAGGACGTTCAGCAGACGATCAATATCATCGACATGAAGACCAGTTGTTGGCTCATCCAGAATATAGATCGTTTTACCCGTACTGCGACGATACAGCTCGGAAGCGAGCTTCACGCGTTGTGCTTCACCGCCGGACAACGTTGTTGCAGGCTGTCCCAAGTTAATGTAGCCCAACCCCACGTCGAGCAAGGTTTGCATTTTGCGATGAATTTTCGGAATGTTCTCGAAGAACTGCGTTGCATCCTCTACCGTCATTTCCAGCACATCTGCAATATTTCTATTTTTGTATTTGACTTCAAGGGTTTCACGATTATATCGTTTGCCTTTGCAGACCTCGCAAGGAACATAAACATCCGGCAGGAAGTGCATCTCGATCTTGATAATGCCGTCCCCGCGACAGGCTTCACAACGTCCACCTTTAATATTGAAACTGAAACGGCCTTTTTTGTATCCGCGCACTTTGGCTTCATTGGTCTGTGCAAACAGATCACGGATGTCATCAAAGACGCCTGTATACGTAGCCGGGTTAGAGCGTGGTGTCCGTCCGATTGGCGACTGATCAATATCAATGACTTTATCGATATGTTCCAGACCCCGAATCTCTTTGTGCTGACCAGGGCGAACCCGTGCACGGTTCAAATCACGAGCTAGCGTTTTATACAAAATCTCATTAATTAGCGTAGATTTACCCGAGCCGGATACACCCGTTACTGCGGTAAATACACCCACTGGAATTTTTACATTCAGGTTTTTCAGGTTATTTTCCTTCGCTCCACGCACTTCCAGCCAGCGATCCCCGACACTACGGCGTTCGGTACGTACCGGAATAAACTTGCGCCCACTCAGATATTGACCCGTTAACGAGTTCTCGTCATTCATGATTTCTTCCGGTGTACCCTGCGACATGATGGTACCACCGTGGATACCTGCCCCCGGACCAATATCGATAATATAATCGGCAGCCATCATCGTATCCTCATCATGTTCAACCACGATCAGTGTGTTACCGATATCCCGCATGTGAGCGAGTGTAGAGATCAGACGATCGTTATCCCGTTGATGCAGGCCGATACTCGGCTCATCCAGAATATACAGCACACCCATCAGGCTGGAACCAATCTGTGTCGCCAGTCTGATCCGCTGGGCTTCACCACCGGACAACGTTCCTGCAGCACGGCTCAGCGTCAGGTAATCCAGTCCTACGTTTACTAAGAAGCCGAGACGGCTGTTGATTTCTTTTAAAATAAGTTTGGCGATTATTGCTTCTTTCTCACTCAATTGCAGCGAATCGAAGAAACGACCAGCTTCTCCAATGGACAAACTTGTCACATACGCCATGTTGTGATCGTTAATCGTAACAGCAAGGCTTTCACGTTTCAGTCGCTGTCCTTTACATGTTCCACAAGGCTTGGCACTCATATAACCTTCAATGAATTCACGGATACCTTCGGATGCTGTGTCACGGTAACGACGCTCCAGATTATTCACAATACCTTCAAAGGTAACCAGTGCTTCTTTCCGTTGTCCAAAATCATTCTCGTACCGGAAACGAATTTTCTCCGTACCTGTACCCTGCAACAGCTTGTTCATTTGTTCAGCAGGCAGATCTTCTACAGGTACGTTTTGCGGAATATTAAAGTGTTCGCATACCGATTTGAGGAACTGCGGATAATAGGTGGATGTACCACCTGTCCAGGCATCAAACGCACCCTCTTCAATTGTTTTGCTGCGATCCGGTACCAACAGGTCCGGGTCAACAATCATTTTGACACCTAGCCCATCACAATCCGGGCAGGCTCCAAATGGGCTATTGAACGAAAACATGCGCGGCGCTAGCTCTTCAATACTGAATCCGCACACCGGGCAGGCAAAGTTGGAACTGAAGCGCAGTTCTTCCTCACCCATAATATCTACCAACAGCTGTCCACCGGACAGATTAAGTGCAGTCTCAATAGAATCGGCCAAACGTGATTGCACATCTTCCTTAATTACGATCCGGTCAACGACGACTTCAATCGTATGCTTTTTGTTCTTTTCCAATTGAATATCTTCCGACAAATCACGTAATTCACCGTTCACCCGTACACGAACGAAGCCCTGCTTGGACACATCGGCAAATATGCTTTTGTGTTCACCCTTGCGTCCCGAGACAATCGGTGCCAGAATCTGCAACCGGGTCCGCTCAGGATATTGCATTATGCGGTCAACCATTTGTTCTACGGTCTGGGAGCTAATTTCCACGCCATGATCCGGACAATGAGGATGCCCCACACGTGCAAATAACAGACGCAGGTAGTCATAAATTTCGGTCACAGTTCCAACGGTGGAACGTGGGTTGCGACTTGTTGTTTTCTGATCTATTGAAATCGCCGGAGACAAACCTTCGATGGAATCCACATCCGGTTTCTCCATCTGTCCCAGAAACTGCCGTGCATAAGCCGATAATGATTCAACGTAGCGTCGCTGTCCTTCGGCATATATCGTATCAAAAGCCAGCGAGGACTTGCCTGAGCCACTCAGACCGGTCAATACAACAAAACGGTCACGCGGGATGGTGATATCAATGTTTTTGAGGTTATGCGCTCGCGCGCCTTTGATGACAATGTTCTCGCTCGCCAATGGTATTCATCCTTTCAATGTTGAAATTCCAACCTTTTTTAAAGGCTTTTCGATCCCTCCCAAACCCTCCCTTCCAAGGGAGGGCCCCAGAGGGCGCAGCCCTCTGGACACCCGAAACAAGGCGGTGCATGGTGAATGGTCGGGTCTTGCTATGTGAAGGTTGTCGTGTGCCCGCAGCTTCGTCCAAGATCCCGGCCGATCGCCGGTCTCTTGGACGGCCGCTCTACCACGAGAGGGCGCTCACTGCTTCGCCTTGCTCGCGAGGGTCGCCATTGCCTTTGGCTCGGCTCCCGAGTACATGACTTCCAAATGCTTTTCTATAAACCTTTTAACCAATTTCAACTTTTCTATCAGTATAGACCTGATTTTACGTTTTCAACATGTCTAATTATCGGTAGATATCACTGATTTCCTTACTCAACAAGAGAACGGCCACCTGGCCGTTCTCTTGTTACAGATCTATCCTTGCAGCGTCATATTACATTACCTCTGCCTATATCTTATATCTATGCAGTCTGCCTTCATGAAGCTATTCTGCGCGTAGTTCCAACAAAGCATCGCGAAGTTCAGCAGCACGCTCAAACTGCAAGTTTTTGGCTGCGTCTTTCATCTCTGCCTCTAGGCGCTGAATAAGCGACTGACGTTCCTTCTTCGACATCTTCTCGGCAGCGCCTGTAAGATAGTCTTTCTTGGATTCGGCAACTTTGGTCGCTTCAATCACATCACGCACTTTTTTACGAATCGTCTGTGGTGTAATACCATGCTCTTCATTATACGCAATTTGGATCGCACGACGGCGTTCCGTTTCCTTCATCGCTTTTTCCATCGAATCTGTCACTTTGTCACCGTACAGGATAACTCGACCTTCACTGTTCCGCGCCGCCCGCCCAATCGTTTGAATCAGTGAGCGTTCCGAACGTAGGAAGCCTTCTTTGTCGGCATCCAGAATGGCTACCAAGGAAACTTCAGGAAGATCCAGACCTTCTCGGAGCAAGTTGATTCCGATAAGGACATGGAAAACCCCTAGCCTTAGATCACGTAGAATCGCCATACGCTCCAATGTCTTGATCTCGGAGTGCAAATAACGTACCTTGATTCCGATCTCCTTCAGATAATCTGTTAAATCCTCGGACATCTTCTTCGTTAATGTTGTGATCAGGACCCGCTCGTCTTTCGCAATCCGGTCATTAATCTCACCGATCAGGTCATCGATCTGCCCCTTCGTTGGACGCAGTTCAATAATTGGATCAAGCAGACCGGTTGGACGAATGATCTGTTGCACCATCGTATCCGTATGCTCAATCTCGTAAGGACCTGGTGTCGCAGATACATAGATAATCTGATCCATCTTCCCTTCAAACTCATCGAATTTGAGAGGGCGGTTATCCAGCGCAGATGGCAGACGGAATCCGTGATCAACCAGTACAGTCTTCCGTGCTTGGTCACCGTTATACATCGCACGGATCTGTGGAAGAGTCACGTGGGACTCATCGACCACAATCAGCATATCATCCGGAAAATAGTCCATTAGCGTGTAAGGTGTATCGCCTCGTTCGCGGAATGTCAGTGGGCCGGAATAGTTTTCAATCCCTGAACAGAAGCCGACTTCTTTCATCATCTCGATATCGTACCGGGTACGTTGCTCCAGTCGCTGAGCCTCCAACAATTTCCCCTGTTCACGCAATACTTCAAGACGCTCTTCCAGTTCACGCTCAATATTCACTAGCGCAACCTTCATCGTCTCTTCCTGGGTTACGAAGTGAGATGCCGGGAATATCGCAATGTGCTCACGTTCCCCAACCAGTTCTCCGGTTAACACATCAATCTCCGTAATTTTCTCAATCTCATCTCCGAATAATTCCACCCGAATCGCATGTTCACCCTTGGATGCTGGAAAGATCTCAATGACATCGCCCCGCACGCGGAACGTACCGCGCACAAAGTTAATGTCATTTCGCTGATACTGAATCTCCACCAGACGGGACAAAATCTGATTGCGCGGTTTCTCCATCCCTACCCGCAGGGACAGAAGCATGCTGGAATACGAATGCGGAGAACCCAAACCATAGATACAGGATACACTCGCTACAATAATGACATCCCTGCGTTCAAACAATGAACTCGTAGCCGCATGGCGCAACTTATCGATCTCTTCATTGATACTTGAATCCTTCTCGATGTACGTATCCGAGGAAGGAATATAGGCCTCTGGCTGAAAGTAATCGTAGTAACTGACAAAATACTCAACCATGTTATTTGGAAAAAAGTCTTTGAACTCACTTGCAAGCTGAGCTGCCAGCGTTTTATTGTGGGCAATAATCAGTGTGGGACGTTGCAGCTTGGCAATCGTCTGTGCAATGGTGAACGTCTTACCCGTACCGGTTGCACCCAGCAAAGTCTGATATCTCTTCCCCTCCTGAACGCCCTTCACCAATTCTTCAATGGCTGCAGGCTGATCACCTTGGGGAGAAAACTCTGACTCGATTTCGAACGTTTTGTCGCTCATTATAATATCGCTCATTGCCGTATCTCACCCTATCGTCTAAAATAATAGTCACTATATATTGTCGAAGTTCCCCGAATTTACATATGGGAAAACTTATAGTAATAGGAATATTTGTTCCCGTATAATTATACCTCGTCTGTGCAAGTGATGCAATCGCGAACTAAAGATAGGAGTGGGTTAATTTATGGATATTGCGACACTTATCGGCATTATTGCCGGGATTGCCGCAGTCATTAGTGGTTTTTTATGGGAAGGTGGCCAATTATCCGGTCTGATGCAAAAGACGGCTGCTTTAATTGTATTTGGTGGAACAATTGCCGCAGTAGTTGCCAGTTTCCCTGCACATCGACTGCGTACGATTCCTGCTGCCCTCCGCATGGCCTTTGGGCGTAACAACAATGACTCAAGCCAGTGGGTTGAAGAACTTGTAGATATGTCTTCAATTGCTCGCCGCTCAGGCGTGCTTGCACTGGAACGAAAAGTAATGGACCATCCGCATCCATTTTTGCAAGATGGTATTCAGATGGTTGTCGATGGCACAGATCAGGATGTTGTTCGCCAGATCATGGAGATGGAGATTGATTCCGTCGAACAAAAATATGAAGGTTATGCCAAAATTTTTGAATCAGCAGGCGGTTATGCTCCAACGATGGGTATCATTGGTACCGTGATGGGACTTATTCAGGTACTCGGCAGTCTGACTGATCCTACCGGACTGGGACCAGCAATTGCTGTTGCCTTTACCGCAACCCTTTACGGGGTCGCCAGTGCCAATCTTATCTTTTTACCCATTGCTTCCAAAATTAAATCCCGTGGAGCAGACGAAATCCAGACGATGGAAATGCTGCTCGAAGGCGTATTATCCATCCAGAACGGGGAAAATCCTCAGCTTGTGCGTAAACGGCTGGAGTCCTTCACACTCACTCACCGCCAGATTACACGTCCTTTAGTGAAGGAGGGATTGGATGAGTCGGCGCAGTAAACGGCGCGGAAAACGTGAACCTGGAGATCATCGAGATCGCTGGATGATTACCTATGCCGATCTCATTACCCTGCTGCTGATCTTTTTTGTGATCATGTATGCCATGAGCCATCTGGATTCTGGTAAATACGATGTGGTTACTCAATCGTTGCAAAATACTTTCAACCAATCCAACTCCCTGCTTGATCAAGGTGAAGGCATTGGTGGTACAGCTGGACAAGCCATTACCAAGAATCCGCCTTCCCAGATTCAGGGCGAAGACCCCGTAGAAGGCGAAGGACCCTCTTCCGGCTCCGAGACAGGTAAGCCAGATGATGACGATCAGCCACTTACGGAGCGTGAAGAGCAATTCAGATCACAGGAGCAGGAGCTGCAAAATCTGTTCAATGTGATTACCCAGTATATCGAGGACAATAAACTGGAAAATCAGATTTTTGTTGCGGACAAGCCGCAAGGCATCTCTATCACACTCAGTGACCGCTTCCTGTTTGATCAGGGAAAAGCCGCACTCAAAAGTGATGCTTCACCCACACTGAGCAAATTGGCAAGCCTGTTCCGTGATCTGAGCACAGTTGTCAGCATTGAAGGGCATACGGATAACGTTCCTGTCGGGGCAAACGCTACCTATAAAGACAATTGGGAGCTTTCCGGTGAACGCGCACTGTCTGTATTACGATTTTTTCTCGATAAAGAAAAGCTCGACCCTGACGGCTTTCAATATGCCGGATACGCGGATACGCGCCCAACTGCGGATAATACCACCGCAGCAGGGCGGCAAAAAAATAGACGTGTGGAAATCACCGTCTTGCGTCAACTCCAGCCTTAATCTCCAACATTTCGTATGAAGTATCCTTGCTCTATTATAAAAAGCACGCTCTTACTGAATTCGATTCAGCAGAACGTGCTTTTTGTTTTTACTTCTATACTTTTATTGCAAAAAAAGGCGGATCAATTTCTTCCTTCGTTTTACAGCAATGGCACACGAAGTGATTACCTTCATCATACAAACGATTCACACTTTACGCATCTACGCCTGGCTGGCTGGGACGAAGAATCGCAGAACCGACCGTCAGCAAAATGGCTGCCATGCCAAACAGAATCAGCAGCGGTAGGGCAATGTCCGACAACGTACCGCCAGCAGAGATCGTTTCCACCGCTTGAATCGCCCATTTCTGTGGAACAAAATTAGCGAGTTTTTGCATATAATCCGGCATAATCGATAGCGGCCAGAAACAGCCGCCAATCATACACGTCGGTGTGATAATCAGTGAATTCAGCATGGTTGCATTTTTGGATTCACGAATCAAGCCGGCAACCGTACTCGCAATTCCCATGGAGACCAGCATAAATGCGGCCAGAATAAGAAGATGGGTGCCAAATGGAATCCCCGCATCATAATGAAGCACCCATCTGCTAATCCCCAGTACCAAAACAATTTGGATCAAACCGATCGCAAAACTCCCTAGAAAGTTGCCCAGTGCGATTTCATAAGCGCGGACCGGAGCCGTGTAGATTCTTGTCATCGTACGCTGCCTGCGGTCTTCCATGATAACAGCAACTGTACTGGTCAGCAGCCCCATCATGAACATAATCGTAAATCCGGTCACGTTGTTCAGACCCGGTTTGGGATAAATCTGCAGCTCAGTTGCTTCACCCGAAATTTGATGTTTATCAAGTTCAAGTAACAACTCTTTAAATTTTGCTTGGGCCAGAGCTGGATCAGGAGTCTCATCCGATGCCGCATCTGTCGCTGCCAATACTGCCGAAGCAGATTGTCTCAATCCCGCTGCCAAACCTTCAACCGCAGCCCTCAAAGTATAGGAGCTTTCACTGACACGAAGTTCCACTAGCTGAACTTCAGGTTGTTTGTCTTGCAGTAAATTGTCCGTGTAATGCGCCGGGATAATGAGTCCTGAACTCCCCCTTTGCTGCGCAATGGCTTCCTTAACTTCCGCAACGTTGTTCATGGGTTTGAGCAGATATTCCTCTTTGCGGCCCAGCTCATCCAATATCCATCTGCCTGCTGCACCCTGATCTTCGTTTACATAAGGAATGACGGCACGTGTTCCCTCCTCGCTCCCAAACAGCGCAATTGTACCTGTGACGACAAGGCAAGGAAGAAGAAAGAACGTGATGAAACCCCGTTTTCGCAATATCGTGCGCCGGATCATCAGCCAGGCAATATTCAGGCTATTCATAGCGATATCCCGCCTTTCTATAGATCAGTCCTGCTGCCGCCACCATTACCGCACATACCGCACCAAGCATCATGATGCTGTACATAATCTCACTTACGGGAGCGTTCAGCATCATCCGCAGAAAACTTTGCAGAGCCCAGTGATTTACCGTAAATTCGCTTATCCGTTGTACAAAACCAATGGCAATGGGTGTGAATCCACCGCTAATAAACGTCATGGCAATAATGATGCCTTGAAGAGCTGCACTTGCCGATGCGGCATTCTTGCACACCAGGGCAACAATCACGCCGAGAGTCATGGAAGCCAGCGTAATCAGCACACAGATCAGAACAATCAACCCGGGATGTGTGCCCCAGTTCACACCATATAACCAATGTGTCGCCAGTACGATGATGATGGCCTGCAAGAAAGCAATCAGGCTGTTGCCTGCAATTTTCCCTGCAAAAATGACCCCATTGCCGATTGGAGCTGCCTGTAAGCGAGTTAGCGTTTTTTTGTCTCTTTCACCAAACAAGCTGTTGCTGGTTGTCATGCCTGAGTAAAGCATGAACATGGCGAGCATGGAAGCTGCATAATATTGTGAAGCGCTATAAGAGGTACCCACCTCTCCGGGACTGCTGACGGCTATATATGAAGTGTTGGCGCTATTGGTCTGTGAATGCTCAGCCATTGCAGCTACTGCATCAGGACCTAGCACTTTCGCAGCAGCGACCTGTCTGTTCAATTCATCCGTAAACCGCGTAAACAAAGTCTCACCTACAACATTGAGCGTGCCATCTTTCCCCAGTATCCATTGCAACCTTGCCTCTTCCCCTTTCACGATCCGCTCCTCCAGATCTGATGGGACGATTACGGCAAAATCCAGATCACCACGTCGCAGTGCAATTACAGCCTCTTTTTCCGTTGAAATGTTCTGTACCTTCATCATGCCGGATATCGCCGGGGATGTCACAAATGTATTTAAAGCTTTGCTGATCGCTCCAGAATCGGAATTCTCTTCTGTTTGAATGATTCCTACTCTCACCGGATCAGGAATGGCTTCTTTTGCAGTACCCATTGTACTGGAAAGTGCAGTACCCAATATAAAGATGAGCAGCAGCGGCAGAATAAACAGATTCAGTAGAACGGAGCGAATTCTCAGGATTCTTCTCAATTCAAAGATGCAAATATGCCATATGTTCATCTGAATCCTCCTAGTCCCGAAGCGTACGTCCGGTCAGATTGAGGAAGAGCGTTTCCAGATCAGGCTCTTCAACCTTGAGCGATTGAATGGAGATTTCATGTTTGCTGCAAATGAAAAGCATATCCTGCAGATCCTGCTGCGCGGAAGGCAGCGTAATGGTCAATGTGTCGTCTGATACTTCTACCGCCCGCACACGGGGGTGAAGTTTCAACTCCTCCACAACATCGGGACCAATGCCGGAAGTGGTGAGCACTATTTTTTCATCAGATGCAACCCGTTCTCTCAGCTCTGCTTCGGTGCCACAGGCAATGATATGCCCCTGATCCATAATCGCTACCCGATGACTGATTGCTGCAACTTCCTCCATGTAATGACTTGTATAAATGATGGTTGACCCCATCTGATTAAGCGTACGGACCGACTCCAAAATATGATTCCGTGATTGCGGGTCGATGCCCACTGTTGGTTCATCCATAATGATTAATTCCGGCCGATGCATAATGGCACACGCAATGTTCAGCCTGCGTTTCATACCGCCTGAGAAAGTGGACGGGGCATCTTTCGCTTTGTCCTGCAAACCTACAAATTCGAGGGATTCCTGCACCCTTTCTTTAAGCATTTTTCCACGGAGTCCATATAGTCGGGCAAAAAAAGTGACATTCTCCGCAGCGGTCATCGTTTCGTATAGAGCCAGATCCTGCGGTACCAGCCCGATTTTGCGTTTCACTTCAAGCGGCCGTTCCTTGACCGATATGCCATCCAACCGAATTTCACCTTGATCCATATTTAAAAGACCGGCAATCATGCTAATGGTGGTACTTTTCCCTGCTCCATTGGGTCCAAGCAATCCAAAAATCTCACCTTTACCGACACTCAGATTTAAATGATCCACTGACAGCTTGCTACCGTATCGTTTCACGACATGATCCACTTCAAGCATAGCCATAGATTATACACTCCTCTCCGTCCAGCTTCCTGCGACTGGATTTTCATATCTGTATTGTAACGAATTGTGATCTTCTGCGAAGGTACGAAAGGTCATGAAACAAAGGTGACTTAAGTCATGTTCGGTTGGGAAAACTGCCTATGATATAATCGACATAGATAAATTGAACTAAAGGATATTTACACTTGCTACTCCGATGACAGAACAAACTTCCGATCGCTGTTATCCCCAGATTTTTTGGATTCCCTTTTTCAAAGGGGAAAATCCGGGGATAAAGGCGAAGCGTATGCTTTCGATGCAGCTTTCTTTCAGAAAGCTTTTAGCTCCGCTTCTTCAGGTTATTTCTGTCCTCTCCGTTCTCGTGTAAATGTTTTGTTCAATTTATATAGATTACCGGAAGGTATACCTTCACTTCTAAAAAAAAGGATGTCTCTGACATATGCCGATGCGGTTGCTGCAATACGGTTTACTCATAGTTCCTGCGGTTCTGTACATTCTGGTGCTACCCCTGGAACAAGAAGATAGCTATACTCTGTATATTATCATTGCGCTAGGACTCGCAGTTTGGAAAGACTTCTCCCGTTCAGGTATGCAGCGTTTGCTGCTTGCGGCCGAAATTCTCTTCAGCTGCTGGCTGATCGCTCTATACGGCCCATTTATGTTTTTCCTCTCCTTATCTGCGCTTTATGTGTACATGTACAGACTGGATAGGACCCAACGGTGGTTAATGCTCGCCATTCAGCTTATCGCCAGCAATACCGCGTTACATTGGTATTACGCCCCAACACAGGAGCTTCATGCATGGCTTACACTTCACACCAACACGGCCATTCCTTTTAGCTTCACCCAAGAGACAATAGCTCGGGTTGCAGGTAACTTGCTCCTGCTCATCACCGCAACACTTTCTTGGCAGGGTTCTAGAAGCGCGAGCAGCCGTGGGCAGCTTGAACAGGTGTACGATGAGCTGCGTAGTAAACATTACGAGCTTCAGGAGGCACGAGAACAATTGCTGCAATTCACGAAGCAACTTGAAGGAGCGGCACAGGTTGAGGAACGTACCCGGATATCCAGACAGCTTCATGATGATATTGGTCATCGCCTGATTCGCACCAAAATGATGTCTGAGGCAGCCCTCCTCACCCTCCCTATACACCCAGAACAGGGGACGGAAATGGTGAGACAGATTCGGGATCAATTGGCCGCCAGTATGGATGACATGCGAACCACGCTTCACAAATTGCGTCCTGACTCATATATATCCGATGCCTACGCACTAGATCGTCTGCTTGAAGACGTTGGAAGGGAAACGGGTGTTAAAACGCGTTACGAAGTGCGTGGTCATTCACATGTACTCTATCCCAGTATGCAAATCGTTCTGTACAAAAATGCAAAAGAGGCCCTGACCAATGCCCTCCGTCATGGAAATGCCACTACGATTACAGTGGAACTGGAATTTGGAGAAAGAGAAATCTGTATGTCTATCAGCAACGATGGGAAGATCCATACCCTTTCCACCAAGGAACAAACGAAAGCAAGACATGAAAGATCTCGTGCTAACCCGGGCGTAAAGTTAGAGTCTACAGGACTCGGCATGGGGCTCGAAGGAATGCGCCTACGCACACAGATGGTTGGTGGAAAACTGGAGATCAAGGCGGACTATCCCTATACGGTGATTACACGCCTGCCCATGACGAACAAAGCTGAACTGATCTAAAAAAGGAAGTGATTTGCTCATGTCAGACCTGAATGTATTAAATAACTCGAGCCATTCTGTTCACCCTGAGTCCATTCGGCTGATGCTTGCGGATGATGATTCCTTTATCCGTGAAAGTCTCAAAGTCCTGCTTGGACTCGATCCCGGCATTACCGTTACAGGTACAGCTTCAAACGGCCGGGAAGCTCTGGAACTGCTGGAGTCAGGAACAATTGCCGACGTTGTACTTATGGATATTCGCATGCCAGATTGTGACGGAGTTGAAGGTACCCGAATTATTAAGGCAAGCTTCCCTGACGTGCGTGTACTGATGCTTACCACGTTTGACGATGACGAGTATATTATCCAGGCTTTGCAAAACGGAGCCAGCGGTTATTTACTCAAAAATGTGCCTCCTGACCGGATCATTCAAGGCATCAAGACTGTACATAACGGGGATATGTTGATTCATCCCGATATTGCTCGTAAGCTCGCGAGTCTACTCCGTCCTGCTGCAGCTCCTCAAACACATGAACCCATTGACTCTTACGGATTAACCCGTATGGAACTGGCTGTTGCAGAGGCTATATCAGAAGGGCTGTCCAATAAAGAAATTGCCGCAAAGCTATTCTTGAGCGAAGGCACGGTCAAAAACTATGTTACGGATATTCTCGGCAAGCTTAGTTTGCGCGACCGGACCCAAATCGCCATTTTCATGTTGAAAAAGTAGTAAAAAGGGTATTTCCCTCGCCTAATTAGGCGGAGGAAATACCCTTTCTTCATTACATCTCTACAGATCTTTGCTCCCCCGCCGGTGCGGGTGGCAGTGCTAGTGGAGCCTCAACATCAAGCTGATCTTTCCGACGTCGTGCGAACAACTTGAGACTTACGATATGAAACAGAGTTAGCGGACGCAAGCGGAGCGCCCAGGCTTCATGATTGTCCGGAGCCATAAGCACCCCGAGCTGGTGATGCTCACCTTCATAGATCGCCCGTTGCATGAACTTGCTCTCACCCTGATGATTACGTACCTCCAGCTTACAAAAGGCTGGATTCATACGCAAAGCGCGATGTAATTGCTCAGGCGAATGCACCAATACGCCATTCACCTTGTACAAGGTTTCCCCTGCTTCAATTCCCAGTTCTTCCGCAGGACTATCAGGTATGACACCCAACACCTTCAGGCCGTGCTCAGGGTGTACAAACAGTGGGCTGCGGTTTTGCTCCTCAAAGCCACTGTACCACACCAGGAACTCATGCCCAATGAAAGCAGCCAAGGCTGCGACAACCATGAGTGGAGACCACCACGCAGCCAGGAGGCTGAGCACAAGTAGCCCTGTCCCATATAACAGCAATCGTTTTGCGGAAATCTGGACTTTTTTCCCGGGGAGCATACTTTGCGTAACTTCTCCAAATCCCAGCATAATCGGTAGAGCAACCAGCATGTAGCCATTCCCTCCGCTGATCAAAGCAGTCCATGGCAATTCGGCCCCGCCCGTAACTGGAACAAGAATCAGTAACGGAATCGGCCAGAAATGTTGCAACTGGTATCCTCCAACGAGCTTTCCTCGTTTACCTTCGAAGAGCAGAGGAGATGCCATCGATACCCCTTGCATACGTACCATCAGTGCTTCACCGATATGTAATACAGCTGCGAGCACAAGAAGTGCAGGCATATCCAGCGCACGTAATGCTTCAGTGACACTTCCCATCCATCCTGCCGGCTGCCAGCCCGAAGCCATATTTAAACCAAACTGCAACACGCCAAGCAAACCTGCAGCATAAGCAAAACATAAGTATCGGATACGGAATAATGCCAGGAATAACGTAGCTGCCCAAATACAGATCAGGCTGCCCAGTGTAAGATGTGCCCCGAGAAACAGCGACACGACTGAGACCATTACACCAATCACAATACCTCCAAGTACTGCACGAATGGTCTGTGTTATCGAGCTTTGCAGACGAACGTGGAACAATTTACGTTCCTGTAAGAGTTGACGATGATAAACGAGAGCAATCAAGATTACCGCAATATAATAAAACGGCTGAATAAACAACTGCAACAATGCTTCTCCTAATGTGGTCAACCATGGCCAAGCCCATTCCATTGTGGACGGTCACCCCTCTCCTTCAGCCGGTTCAGAAAAAAAGAAGGCTGAAAATCAGCCTTCTTTATGGCTTCGACACTGCGGACGAAATATCCTTTGAGACATTTTCGATCGCGCGCTTCAGCTGTGCATCATATTGAGGATTGGCAATGCGTTCAATCAGAGCCGCTTCCAGTGATTCCGCGGTTTTCTCATCAATCTGGCCAGTTGCTTGAATGCCTTTTTGTTTCTGGAATGCTTTGACCGCTTCTTCTGTCTTCTGGTCATAGTATCCATCTACACGATCCGGCTTAAAGTCAAGTCCTCTCAGCATCGTCTGCGCACTTTTCACATCCGTGCTATTGCTGTCGTATTTCAAAGGTAATTTTTCTTTGTTGATTGGTGCCACCGAGAAGTAATCCGGCTGGTTCACCGCAATATCCGGTTTGATCCCTTTTTCATGAATCCAGTCCCCATTCGGAGTCAGCCATTTCGCGATGGTGATTTTAAGCAGGCTGCCATCACCCATCTGCTTGTCATAACTCGTCTGTACGGTTCCTTTACCAAAGGAGTTTTCTCCAACCAGCGTTGCGCCTGCCGACTGTTGCAATGCACCAGCCAAAATTTCCGACGCACTCGCGCTTCCTTTGTTCATCAATACCGTAATTGGGTACGATTTACCTGATCCGTTCGATTTGCTTTGTTCCTTTTTACCGTTCTTGTCTTCGACTTGAACAATAACTTTGCCTTTCGGAACAAATTGCTCTGCAATATCAATAACGACCTGCAAAACACCACCCGGGTCATTACGAACATCAATGATCAGGCCCTTCATGTTCTGCTTCTCCAGCTTCGCCAGTTCTTCTTTGAAGCGATCTCCTGTGTTCAGCGAGAATTGGGTGATCGTAATAACACCAACACCGTTATCCTCCATGTGGGCGTAAACCGTCTCCAGGTCAATGTCATCACGTACAATGACAAAGTCAATCAGTTCGGAAGATCCGGCACGTTTAACCTGTACCTTCGCTTCACTGCCTTTTGGACCTCTGATTTTGTTAACGGCTTTGTTCAGTTCCAAACCTTGCAGAGATTCCCCATTCACGGACATGATCATGTCTTTCGCGCGAATACCCGCTTTCTCGGCAGGCGATCCTTTGATCGGTGATACCACTACGACATTCCCGTCCTGTGAGGATACCTCTGCGCCGATTCCGGTAAATGAACCTTCAATCGACTCCTCGAACTGGGCTGCTGTTTCCTGCCCCATATAGTTGGAGTACGGATCACCAAGGGATTCCATCATGCCGTTGATCGCACCATCAATCAGTTTGGTTCGATCCACGTCTTTATAATAGTTGCTTGAGATCAAATCCATCGCGGTTTCAATCTTCTTCAAATCGTTCTTCTGCTGCGAACTGCCAGTAACGCTGGCGAGCAATCCTTCGCCAGGTGTCGTCTGTGCCAGGCCAGGAGAGCTCATCAGCACCAACGTAAGCAGGCTGCCTCCGAGAAGGGCTACAATGACAAGCAGCAGGGCCGATCTTTTCTTCATCATCCGTTTGTCACCGCCTTTAGTATTGAAGCGTGTCAAATTCAATTGTTCCGTGAATCATTCCCTGAACATGCCAGCTTAGTATATGCCTAGCTTGTACGGAATATGTTTGTTCCATTCCAACTGTTGGCTAAAAACTACAAATAGTTAAATGGATTCACTGCTGTTCCATTATCACGTACTTCAAAATGCAAATGCGGTCCAGTGGAGTTGCCTGTACTGCCTGATTCAGCAATAATATCGCCACGGCTTACCGTGTCACCCTTGCTTACCTTAAATCCGCCTTCACGTAAATGACCGTAAAGCGTCCATAATCCGCCTCCATGGTCAACAATGACGGTGTAACCATATCCGCTATACCATTCAGCCATGATGACGATCCCGCCTGAAGCAGCATGAACGGACGTTCCTTGAGCAACAGCAAAGTCTACACCTGCATGCATTTTACCTACTTCACCCGTGATCGGGTGAATACGAGGTCCAAAACCGGAAGATACACGCGCACCTGATACTGGCATGCCAAAGATGCCGTTACCACTGGAGTATGACGTGCTACTGCTACTGCTGCTGCTGTTGGAGCTAACCTTGGTCGCCGCCTTCGCAGCTGCCGCGGCACGTGCAGCTGCTGCTGCTTTTGCTTTGGCTGCTGCCGCCGCTTGCTGCTCACGCAATTTATTTTTCTCTTGCAGAAGGGCCGAACGTTTGCTGGCAATCTGCATCAATACGTCTTCCTGTTCTTGCGTCAGCTCTTCCGACTCTTCAATTTTAGCATCATAAGAAGCGAGAAGCACTTGCTTCTCCTGTTCCTTCTCATTCAATTGGGACTTACGCTGTTTCTTCTGCGCATACAGACTCTTGGCTTCTGCATATTGCACATCGAGTTCTGCTTTTTTGTCCACGACGAGCTGCTTGTCCTTTTTGTGTTCATCCAGTAGATGCTGGTCCTGATCCACAATCGTTTTCAGTGAATCGGCACGAGTCAGGAAATCAGAGAAGCTTGTGGAAGTTAACAACACATCGAGATAAGAAACGGCCCCGTCTGTATACATCAGTCGTACACGTGATTCAAGTAATTTCTCTCTTGCAATGATACGTTCTTCTGCGGCTTGCAGATCTTTTTTCGTTGTCCGGAGATCCTCTTCCGTATTTTCAATCTGCAAGGATACGTTTGCCAGCTCATCACTAACCACATTGATCTGCTCCATGACTACTTTCAAGTAAGCATTGGTCTTGTTCTTGTAATGCTGGGCTTCCTTTTTATTGCTGGCAGCCTTTTGCTGCTCCTTTTTGGCCGAAGCCGCCTTGCTCTCCAGTTGCTGAATCTGCTGATCAATGTCGCTAATGCTACTCTTGGCATATCCGTCAGAAGGTTGAAGCGTCAAACTGGCCAATAACGTTAAAGCCAGCAGCGAAGCTGTTTTTTTCAAAATGTGATCCCCCATCCTATGAATTCACAAGAAAGCAACCTGCACAGGTGGTGAACAGCATGTTCTTTGCTTTCTTTACACTAAAGACTCCGTCTTTACTACATATCGTCAAACAGCGTTCAGTTGTGAACCTGCTTTGCCATTCTTTTTCGATTAAACATTAAGAGACTTGCGGATGGACAATGTACTTCCCAAAATACCTACCAGCACACCCAGTCCGATCAACAATGTTCCAAACAGCAGCCAAATATCACCGAGTGGAATCAGATTAAGCATCTGCATGAATACATCCTGACCAATCGTAGCCATCAGGCGGCTGTAGCCGAAGAACAGTACCGCTACCGTAATCGCCGAACCGATCAATCCAATCAATGCCCCTTCGACAAAGAAAGGCCAACGAATGAACGTGTTGGTTGCTCCAACCAGTTTCATAATACCGATCTCCCGGCGCCGAGCCAGAATCGTTACGCGAATCGTATTCGAGATCAGGAACATGGACATTAACCCCAGTCCCCCAACAAAAATAAATCCGATATTCCGGACAAGCTTCGTAAATTTGAACAACACTTCCACCGTTTCCTTGCCATAGTTCACTTTCATGATCGGCTTCTCCGGGTGTTTATCGTTCAATGCTTCGATTTTTTGCGCCACAAAAGTGACGGTTTCCGGTTCAATAACCTCTACTTCAATGGTCTCCGGCAGTGGATTGTTATCCACATCGAAACCGCTTAGCACGTTGTCTGCACTTTCTCCGAGACGTTCACGGAATTCCTTGAGTCCCTCTTCTTTGGAAACAAAACGAATTTCACTGACTTCAGGCATCGCACTGATTTCCTGCTCCAGCGTGTTACGCAGGTTCTCATCCACGTTCAGCTCAAGAAACGTACTGATCTCGACCTGACTGTCCACCTGGTTGGCCATGGAATTCACATTAAGCACCAGCAGCATGAACACGCCCAGAATGAGCAATGACACGATAATGGACATGATGGAGGCCACGGACATCCAGCCGTTGCGGAATACGTTTTTGAATCCCTCCCGTAAATGGCGCAAGAGAGTACTAAAATTCATAACCGTATTCCCCTCTCATCTGATCCCGTACAATCTGACCCCGCTCAATCGCAATAACCCGTTTACGCATCGTATTGACGATATCCTTGTTGTGGGTCGCCATAACAATGGTGGTTCCGCGAAAATTAATTTCATCCAGCAGCTGCATAATGCCCCATGACGTCTCCGGATCAAGGTTCCCCGTAGGCTCGTCCGCAATAATAACAGACGGATTGTTCACGATGGCACGTGCGATGGCAATACGCTGCTGTTCCCCACCCGACAACTGTGACGGTTCACGATTCGCCTTGCTGCGCAATCCAACCAGATCAAGCACTTCCATCACTCGTTTCTTGATGTGACGCTTCGGTGCTTCAATAACTTCCATGGCAAATGCCACGTTCTCAAATGCCGTCATGCGTGGCAGAAGTCGGAAATCCTGAAACACAACGCCGATATTCCGGCGTACATAAGGAATTTTGCGTGGCTTTAACTTTCCGATATTAAATCCGTTAATGGATATTTGTCCTTTGGTCGGAACTTCTTCCCTGTACATCAATTTCATAAATGTCGATTTGCCTGCGCCGGACGGACCGACGATATAGACAAATTCATTGCGGTCGATCTTCACCGACACCCCTTGTAATGCGTGGGTACCATTGGCGTAGGTCTTCCACACGTCCTGCATTTCTATCACATCATCACTTCCCGTTGCATAGTTAGCCATTATCATTTCGACACAATCCCGGCATTTCCTTTAAAAAGACCTGAATTTCATCAGGGAAAATCCATTTCGCCCCTTTTTCGATGGTGAAGCATGGATTCATATGAATTTTATTGTAACAAATTTGTTACCTATTGAGTACCCGAAAGTTTTCCATCATTGGATCATATATATGGAAAGTGTTACGAAATGCGGAACAACAGAAGTACAAAGGAGCGTTCGGATATGAAAAAAATACATTTGATGGTCATTGCACTGTTCTCCATCCTATTAATCGGTTCCGCGTCCTATGGATTGCTGTATATGTACGTGAACCAACCCGCCCTACCGGAAGGTGTACGTGTTGCGGAGTGGTCGGTTGAGGGCGTGAATCGCAAGGAAGTTCTACCGGCACTGGATGAACGATTAAAACAAATGGAAGCGTGGCCGATCACTCTGGAGGTTGACGATCCTACACCAAAAACGATGATGTTCAGCGCCGCCCAGACAGGCGCAAGCTACAGTGCTGACGACTTCCGGACCGCTGTGCAGCAATTGGATGAAGGCAATCTGTGGGAGCGCGCGTATGCCCGATATCATTTCATCAAGGAGTGGTCCCTGAAGCTGACGTATAATTCAAAATCGTTGAAAGAGCAGCTTACCCCTGCCTGGGAAAAGGAAACCTTCGGTACACCCGCGAACGCTGTTCGCCGCATTACCGCAAGTGACAAGGTCCAGTACATCCCGGAAAAAGGCGTCCGCCGGATCGCCTGGGATGAACTCGCGAGCCAGATGCAGGCTAAGCTGCACCGGGATTTCGCTCCACTGGACCATGATGCGAAGCCCAACCCGCTGTTGATTCAGCTGCCGTTGTATACGCTGCAACCCGAAGTGACTCTCGATTCGCTGCGCCAAGAGGGAATTGACCGGAAGATCATCCAGTTCTCCACTGGCCTTGGAAACAGTAGTGCAGGCCGGATACATAACGTCAGCGCAGCAGCGCAAGCCGTTAACGGCATGATTTTGCCGCCAAATGGTACTTTTGATTATGAGAAGGTTATTCACAAGGCCGAGGAAGACTATGGTTTCCGGGAAGCCCCGGTTATCGTGAATGGGCAGCTGACCCCCGGCATTGGAGGCGGCATCTGCCAGGTATCGAGCACCGTTTACAACGCAGCCCTGTTGACCGGACTGGATATAGTAGAACGCCGCAACCACTCCCTGCCCGTCAAATATTTGCCGAAGGGGCTGGATGCCACGTTCGCCTCAGGTTCTATCAATTTTCGGTTCAAAAACAATACCGGTAAGTCTCTGCTGATTCATGCCAAAGTGGAAGGTGGAAGCTTAACGATCAAATTTTTCGGGACCTTCCCGGAGAACGTCAGTTATGCTCTGGAATCCCGTACAATTGAGACATTAAGTGCTCCCGTCAAATATGTATCGAGCAATGTGCTGCCTGACGGTGCCCAACAGGTGCTCCAAAACGGTCAACCCGGATATATTGTGGAGACGCTACGCACCAAAAAGGTGGATGGTAAAATTGTCGAATCCAAAACCATTACACGTGACACGTACAAAGCCCAGAATCGCCTGATTGCCCGCTCTGGTCATACTAACCTGCCTGATCCCAAGGAGCCTTCAGTCGTAGAGGATGGCATCAGCGACACGAAGCAGCCTTAATCTTTCTTTCACTTGCGTTCACTTGCGTTCACCTGTATAGGCTCAACTCAGCAAAAGTAAAACAAATGCAAAAAGACACATCTCCCGTTCCCCATACTGGGTCGCCTGAGAGATGTGTCTTTGGTTTGTTTTACAGATACATATTGTGTATTAACTAGACTGAAACTTTAATGTCCGCCTGTGTACTCTTTCTGCTCCTCGCCGATAACCATCTTCTCATTACCCATGAAGAAAGCAGCAATCAACGCGAGTGCAGCGGGAATCGCAGCCCAGGCAAAGAGCTGCACGATGGAGGAAGACAATGCATGCGTAATGGCATCCAGCACCTGAGGCGGAATCGCCTTTCTCAGCTCTGGCGACAGCAACGCATGTGGATCACTCAGATCCACTCCCTGAGGCACGCCGCCTGCAGGAGCACCAGCACCACCCGCTTCCGCCGCCGATCCGGCGAGGGCATCATTCATTTTGCGCGTAAATACCTGGCTCTGCACGATACCAAAGATGGTAATGCCCATCGTCATCCCAAGTGAACGCAGGAAGTTAAGTGTGGAGCTTGCTGCTCCGCGTCTTTGCGGTTCAAACGCGTTCATGGCTGCATTGCTGAGCACTGAGAATGACGCCCCGACACCGAGACCAATCATCACCATGAATATACGTATCGTCCATAGAGACGAAGTTTCATCCAATGTCGTCAGCAATCCAAGACCAACCACCAGCAACGCCAGCGTAGGAATCATAATGTTGCGATACTTAATTTTGGTCATCAGTACCCCACCCAAGGAAGCTGTCACAACGGAACCCAGCATCATGGGCAATAATACGAGACCAGAGTTAGTCGCTTTGCCACCAAGTACCCCCTGGATGAAGATTGGAATATACACGGATGCAGTAATAAAAGCGGCACCACTGAACATGCCAATAACGTTACTGGACCAGTACACCCGATTGCGGAACATGCCGAACGAGATAATGGGTTCCTTGGCTCTCGTTTCTGCAAACAGGAAAAGCAGCGCTAGCACCACAAATCCGGCAAACAGGCCAATGATTTGCCAGGAGCCCCAGGCGAACGTTTTGCCACCCAGTTCAAGCCCGAAGATGAGACAGACCACCGCACCAATCAGTGTGATTGCGCCCAGCCAGTCAATCTGTTGTGATTGATGCTGATGCGATTCTTTGTAGAAGAATGCAATGAACACAAACGCGATCAGACCAAGCGGCAGGTTGATATAAAATACCCATTCCCAAGTCGCATACTGCGTAATGTAAGCACCCAGCAGTGGACCAAATACGCTGGATAAACCAAACACAGCTCCGAACAAACCGCCCAATTTACCCCGTGATTCTGGTGCGACCACATCAAACATGATTGTAAAGGCAATCGGCACCAGTGCACCTGCACCAATACCCTGAATGGCTCTGTACATCGTTAACTCAACGATTGATGTTGCCGTTCCACATAATGCGGATCCAAGCATAAATACCAGTATTCCGAAAACAAAAAACTTCTTCCGTCCGTACATGTCGGATAACTTACCGAAGATTGGCATACCGGCCATCTCGGCCACCATGTAAGCGGAGGTCACCCATACGAACTTGTCGAGCCCACCTAGCTTCCCGACAATGTCGCCCATAGCTGTTGCCACGATGGTATTGTCCATCGAAGCCATCAGTATGCTTAGCAGTAACCCTGCCAGCACCAATCCAATATTATTTTTACGTGTAGCCATTCTACTCAATCTCTCCCATTCACATCCGATTCATATGACTGAATTAGTATATCCGAAAAGTTACGGCGGATAATCAGTCCAAGGACCGATTGCTTTGCACCAAAACTTCCGATTGCGGATGAATTTGCAGAGAAGAGCGGTATTCCACAGTACCAATTCGGCACCCAAGGCCAATTTTTATTTTATCTCCTCGTACAACCTCGGCCTCCGTGTTCTCAAGTTCAATTTCGTCGCCTTCGATTAGATTGGCCTTGAGAATAGACTTGTTACCAGTGAACAAACCCTCCAGCAGTTTCCCCCGCGAACTCTTCACTGAAATGATGGAACCGCCCATTTCCTTCACCTCGGATGGACCCATAATTTTAAGTGTCATACTTTCGGCACTGAGCATACCCGTTATCGTAAAACGGCCATTCAACTTCATATTCTCCACCTGACAATCGCCTGATACATGAAGCTCGCCTACCACTTTCATATGTTCAGCTTTTGCATACAGGTTAGAAGCATAATTGCCTTCCTGATCTTCGTCGCCGGCAGCAGCCCGCTCTTTCAGGGTAAGGGTTCCTGTAATTTTGATATCCGTTGATTCCAGAGTTCCGTATATGATGGATGTGCCGGTGCATTTGAATTGATCACAGATCAGATTATCATTAAATGAGGAATCCCCCACTACCTTGACCTTGCCGTACACACCGCCAGAAGAACTGCCGTCGCCGATGATGCTAATGTCATGTTTTTTATCCAATGAACCAGCAAAATGGTTATTCAAATCCATCACATCCCTTTCTTTTCATATCAAATTTAAATCCGCTGACTACTGCCCACCTTGGCATCTAGATCAACCTCTAGTTCACCCGAATATTCGACCAACCTGATGTTACAGCCACGACCGATATGAACCTTGCTACCACGAACAATATCAGCCTCGGTATCTTCCAGCACGATTTCATCTCCCTCAATCAAGGATGTCTTGAAGGACGGGGTACCGCCTAGGCCAATACTTTTCCAAAAACCCGTCTGTTCCTTACGCCGAATATCAATGCGTTCTCCGCCAATCTCTCTCGCCGAAGAAGATGTATGCAGCCTGATCTCTACCGTTCCCGCATTCAGAAAGCCACTAATTTTAATATTGCCCTGTACGTTCAAAGACTCACATTGTACGTCGCCTTCAATATCGATCACGCCACCAATATCAATTCGTTCCCCATCAACCCGTCCACGAACAGTACACTTCCCGTTGACTTCGAGCTCAGGGCTTCGGAGGTCTCCGTTAATGGTTGTTAAGCCATCCACACGAACACGAGAACTGATCAAGGGGCCGTTCAGCGTGCACATACCGTTGATCGTTGCGCTCTCTGAGCTCAAAGCACCGTGCATCTTCAATGTTCCATTCACATTCATGGAGGTACAGTCCAGGTTACCGTTTACTTTAGCCATGCCATCGATAGATACCCGGTGAAAATTCCCGCCTGCCGTTTGGCTCATGCCCGCTACGTTCAGATCATTGCGCAAATTACGTTCCTCCATATATGATCCTCTCCTTATCCCAATTTGAGTTTTAACTCTTCCATGAACGTCCCCATCGATTGCCTGAAAACGACCTTCACTCCATTGTCAAAATAAAGCTCTGTTCCTGCCGTTACCAGCAAGAATGAAGGGACACCCATCTTGCGAATAAGCACCAGCTCGCTTGGTTTGCCTGTGAAACGATAATAATGCTCGGACATGACATCGATCAGCAGCGTACCCTCCTGGCGGGTAATATCTCCGCTCATTAGCAGCTTATCAAGTACATAGAGCATCATAATTTGCTCCAAAGCATACAGCGGCCGCTCCCGACCCGCTTCTTTCAACAGCTCAAGCGAAATGCTCGAAACAATGTTTCGCTCTAACAGCTCCTGAGCGGACATTTCCACTTCACCCAATGTTGGTGAAAACACGTCTGCCAGTTCATCCAGCGACAAGCCGTCTTTCATATTGAGAATCTTGTCAATCCGCAGTAAAATCTGTTGTTTTGGAAAAAAAGTTTCTTGTCCCGTATAGGACGACTTCCGAATAAACCATTCCTCCGGAATGAGATTCTTCCGTTTCCAGCGGTACAACTGGCCGTAGGAGATACCCGTCAGGTCCAGCAATTCTTTTTTGGAGATCAAATCATCCGTCATATATGGTCCCCCTTTGTGTTGAAAACAGTGTAACATAACATTGTTACGTTGTAAATAAGGTGAATAACTAGTGGTGAATTTCTTATTATTGCAATGAAAAGACTTTGCGTATAACCTGTTTATTATAGACACTATGGAACCATTATGGATTCAGATCCCTTCCTATAGAATCGGGTCAGAACACATCGTTAATGGACTTATGAAAGGGGTTTCTCATATATATGGCACTTATTAAATGTGACTTTTACTCTGACACGCTTGGTCTAAGCACCAGTATGCATGTTATTCTTCCACAACAGACCCACAATCAGATTGGCATGGATAACGTATCCGGTCAGGGATTACATCCCACGCTGTATCTGCTGCATGGGCTATCGGATGATGATTCCATCTGGCTGCGTCGTACATCCATCGAACGATATGTTGCGGACCTTGGTATTGCCGTTGTGATGCCTCAGGTACATCGCAGCTTCTATACGGATATGGCAGAAGGCGGACGCTACTGGACGTTCATCAGTGAAGAGCTGCCTGCACTCGCGCGTTCCTTCTTCCCGCTATCACACAAACGTGAGGACAACTTTGTTGCTGGCTTGTCCATGGGTGGCTACGGAGCATTCAAGCTGGCACTTCACAAACCGGAGCAATACGCAGCTGCGGCAAGTTTGTCGGGAGCGCTCGACATGGTAGCACATATGGATAACCGAATTGTTAAGGCATTAAGTGATGCTGAATTCAAGCGGATTTTCGGAGCAGAAATTAAAGGCTCGGAGAATGACTTGCTGCATCTACTTGAAGAAAGCAAAACATTCAAAGATCCAAAACCTTTGCTCTACCAATGCTGTGGGACAGAAGATTTCCTGTATGAAGAGAATCAATCGTTCCGTCAAGCTTGTGCACAGACCGATTTTCAACTGACGTACGAGGAAGAACCCGGTGGACATGACTGGGGATATTGGGACGAGAAGATTCAGAATGTGCTGAAATGGTTGCCTTTGCGTGAACGAGAATAGGTTCAATTTATAAAATATGAAAAACAAAAAAACAGGCCAGAGACATATTCTCCGGCCTGTTTTTGCGTTATATATCTTTATTTCATTCTAGTAAATGCGTCACTAACCCCGATTGGTGATCCATTGCTCTGTAATTTTAAGCACCTTTTCACTACGTCCAATCGCATCAGCCACCTGGTTCGAAGCTGTTCCACCGTATACGTTACGAGCATTTACAACCGCTTCTGGTTGCAGCACGTCGTAAATACGCTCATCGAACAACGGAGAGAACTGACGGAATTCATCAATTGTCAGATCCAGCAGATACTTACCGTTCTGGATACAATACAATACCGTCTTACCGATAACTTCATGCGCTTGGCGGAATGGCAAACCTTCGCCCACGAGGAAGTCCGCAATATCCGTAGCATTCGAGAAATCCTGATTGACTGCTTGACGCATCCGACCCTTATTGACCGTCATCGTCGCAATCATCGGAGCGAACAATTGAAGTGCGCCTTCCAGCGTCGCTACCGTGTCAAACATGCCTTCCTTGTCTTCCTGCATGTCTTTGTTGTAAGCGAGCGGCAGAGATTTCAGCACGGTCAGCAAACCGATCAGGTTGCCGTACACACGTCCTGTTTTACCACGAACGAGTTCCGGAACGTCTGGATTTTTCTTCTGTGGCATAATGCTGCTGCCCGTGCAGAATGCATCATCCAGTTCAACAAAACCAAACTCTGTGCTGCTCCACAGGACCAACTCTTCGCTCAGACGGGACAAGTGAGTCATGATCAGCGAAGCGGCTGCCAGGAACTCCACAATAAAGTCACGGTCACTGACCGCGTCCAGACTGTTCTCATATACACCATCGAAGCCCAGTTGTTCCGCCACAAAATGACGGTCAATCGGGAACGTTGTGCCTGCAAGCGCACCTGCACCCAGTGGCAAAACGTTAATGCGTTTGTAGCTGTCCATAAGACGCTCTGCATCCCGTTGGAACATCGATACATACGCCATCAGGTGATGGGCGAACAGAATCGGTTGTGCACGTTGAAGATGCGTATATCCCGGTACAATCGTATCGAGATTATCTTTGGCTTGTCCGATCAGCGCTTCCTGCAACGAGTGCAGCATGCCAACAAATCCAACTACGCGCTCACGCAAGTACAAGTGCATATCCGTTGCCACTTGGTCATTCCGGCTACGTCCTGTATGTAATTTGCCGCCTACAGGGCCGATGGTATCGATCAGGTTTTTCTCAATATTCATGTGGATGTCTTCATCCGATACGGAGAATTCCACTTCGCCTGCACGGATTTTATGCAGAACAGTGATCAAACCTTCCTTAATCGTTTCTACATCCTCTGCTGGCAGAATTCCACATTTGCCCAGCATCGTTACATGAGCCAGACTTCCTTGAATATCTTCCTCGGCCAACGCTTTATCAAAATTGATTGACGCTGTGTATTCCTCAACCAGGTGATTGGTTTGTTTGGTAAAACGTCCTCCCCACAGCTTGCTCACAGTGAGTACTCCCCTTTCGCTCATGGACAAAGCCGCTCCTGCCAGATGTGCAAGAACGGCCCGCCTTGTCAGTTATTATCGTGAAGCTTTATATGCTGCATAATGAGATTAGTTTTTGTTTTGTTCCACACCGGAATTTACTTTCAAACGCAACGCGTTCAGGCGGATAAAGCCAGTTGCATCCCCTTGATCGTATGCTTGCGTTGGATCAGCTTCCATCGTGGCAATGTCAGGATTGTACAGGCTGACAGGGCTTTTCACACCTGCGCCGATGATGTTACCTTTATACAGTTTCACACGAACGGTACCTGTTACATTTTTCTGGCTTTCAGTCACCAGCGCTTGCAGCGCCAGACGTTCTGGTGCGAACCAGAAGCCGTTGTAAACGAGTGTGCTGTAACGTGTGATCAGACTATCACGCAGGTTCATGACTTCACGGTCCATCGTGATGGATTCCATTTTGCGGTGTGCCGTAAACAGAATTGTTCCACCTGGTGTCTCGTATACGCCACGGCTCTTCATGCCGACAAAGCGGTTTTCTACCATGTCCACACGGCCGATACCATGTTTGCCACCAAGTTCGTTCAGCTGCTCCATCACTTGCAGCGGGCTCAAGCGCTCACCATTCAGTGCAACACAGTCGCCTTGTTCAAATTCAAGTTCAACATATTCCGCTTGATCCGGTGCATCTTCAGGTGCACTGCTAAGCAGGAACATGTCTTTGTTCTCGTCCGCACTTGGATCGAACCAAGGATCTTCCAACACGCCGCTCTCATAGCTGATATGCAGCAGGTTACGGTCTGTGGAGTACGGTTTAGCCGCCGATGCGGTTACCGGAATGCCGTGTTTTTCAGCGTAAGCGATCATTTCGGCACGTCCCGGGAACTGGTTGCGGAACTCTTCCAGACGCCAAGGCGCGATGACTTGAATGTCTGGTGTCAGCGCAGCTGCGTTCAACTCAAAGCGAACCTGGTCATTCCCTTTACCCGTAGCGCCGTGAGCAATCGCTGTAGCGCCTTCTGCACGAGCAATATCCACCATACGTTTAGCGATCAGTGGACGTGCAATACTTGTACCGAGCAGGTATTGTCCTTCATAAAGGGCACCTGCTTGGAACATTGGATAGATGAAATCTTTGGCGAACTCGTCGCGCAGATCGTCGATGTACACTTTGGAAGCGCCTGTAGCGAGAGCTTTTTCCTCAAGGCCGTCCAGTTCATCCTTTTGTCCGATATCCGCCGTAAATGCGATAATCTCCGCATCATATGTTTCTTTCAACCATTTCAAAATTACAGATGTGTCCAACCCGCCAGAATAAGCGAGTACGATTTTTTCCTTAGCCATGTTCGATGGTCCTCCCCAAGTTCAGTTGCTTAATCTATCATCGCGAAATCTGTGCCTAAAATCAACCCATTCAGGCAAACAGCATCTATTCACTCATTAACGCAGCCATCAATGCTTTCTGCGCATGCAGTCGGTTCTCCGCCTGATCAAAGATCAGGGAGTTTGGACCGTCAATCACTCCAGCACTCACTTCTTCTCCGCGGTGAGCTGGCAGGCAGTGCAGGAACATATAATCAGGCTTCGCGCCTTTCATCAGTTCCTCATCCACCTGATACGCAGCGAATGCTTGTTCACGAATCTTCTGTTCCTCTTCAAAACCCATGCTCGCCCATACATCCGTATACACGATATCTGCATCCTTCACAGCTTCCTGTGCACTGTACGTTACTGTCACCTGTGAGCCGCTTTCCTGTGCAATGCTGCGCGCTTGCTCTACAACTGCGCTGTCAGGCTCATATCCTTCCGGAGTCGCTACCGCAACATGCATACCCATCTTCGCTGCACCAAGCATTAGGGAGTGCGCCATGTTATTGCCGTCTCCGACATAAGCCATTTTCAGACCTTCCAGCTTTCCTTTGTGCTCAAGCACTGTTTGGAAATCTGCGAGTACTTGGCATGGATGTGCTGCATCGCTCAGGCCGTTAATAACTGGAATATCCGCATGTTGTGCCAGTTCAGTCACATTATGGTGTCCAAAGGTACGAATCATGATGCCGTCCAGGTAACGTGACAGGACTTTGGCTGTATCATGTGTCGTTTCCCCGCGACCGAGTTGGATATCGTTTTTGCTCAGGAAGAGCGCGTGTCCGCCCAATTGGAACATGCCGACTTCAAAGGATACACGCGTACGTGTAGATGATTTCTCAAAAATGAGTCCGATCGTTTTGCCTTGGAGTGGCTTATACGGCACACCGTTTTTTTGTTTGCCTTTAATCTCAATCGCAAGGTCCAGCAAATAGCGAATTTCCTCCGCTGTATAATCTATAAATTCAATAAAATCTCGGCCTCTAAGATCGACCTTCTGTACCTTTTCCGTCTGTTGCGCTTGTGTCATGTTAGTGTTGTCCTCCTTATTTCCGGTTCCCTGCACCCGCATGGGCAGAAAAGTGTAGAAGGTTGATATCTTGCCATCCGACTACTCACTTTCATCTTCCGCTAGTTTACCGCGCGGCTACAGGGATTCATGATTCATCATTTTGGTTCCGCTTCGAGGCCCGCGAAGGCCCCGAGTCAGAAGGTTGTATACAGTCTTTTTAGACGTTCTTCGCAGCTACATGCTCTTCAATCAACGAAGCAACCAAGGATACCGCCTCATCGATCTCTTCCTTGCTCACATACAAGTTTGGAAGCAGACGAATGACATTCGGCCCTGCGGATACAAAGAGAATGCCTCTCTTCTGACCAGCAAGCACGATGTCGCCTACTGCTTCAGCACATTCGATTCCAACAAGCAGCCCCATACCCCGAACTTCTTTTACAAACGAATTACCAGCTAAACGCTCCCGCAGAGAGTTCATCAGGTATTCGCCCATTTCAGCTGCACGCTCAGGCAGGTGATCTTCGAGCATGGTTTCAATCGTTGCAATGACAACGGAAGAAGCAAGTGGTGTTCCGCCAAACGTTGTTGCATGACTGCCTGCAGTAAACGCATCCTTCAGATAACCTTTACCCAGCATCGCACCTACAGGGAATCCACTACCAATTCCTTTAGCTACCGTGAAAATGTCCGGCTCAATGCCATAATGCTCATGCGCGAACAGTTTACCTGTACGTCCCATTCCCGTCTGTACTTCGTCTACAATCAACAGCAGTCCGTGCTCTTCACACAGTTCCCGAACGTGGTGAACAAAATCTGGTTTGACCGGATGCACGCCACCCTCGGCTTGCACCATCTCCAGCATAATCGCTGCTGTATTGGGTCCGATCGCAGCTTCGAGAGCCGCTGTGTCATGCAATGGTACAGTTACGAATCCGGCTGGCAATGGCAAAAATCCTTCTTTCACCTTATCCTGCCCAGTTGCTGTCAAGGTTGCGAGTGTCCGTCCGTGGAAGGATTGGGCAAATGTAATGACTTCGTACCGACCTGTGCCTTTTACCTTCTGGTGATAGCGACGCGCCAGTTTGATTGCCGCTTCATTCGCTTCTGCACCACTGTTACAAAAGAATACAGCGTCTGCGCACGTATTTGCAGTCAACAAAGCCGCTGCTTTTTCCTGACCGGGAATCTGGAACAGGTTAGATACATGCCACAGCTCATCAATCTGAGCTTTCAGCTTGGCTCCGACTTTCTCCGGTGCATGGCCCAGACTCGTTACAGCCAACCCGCACATGAAATCAAGATAACGATTGCCCTGATCATCCCACAGCCAGCTACCTTTACCTTTGACCAAACTGATTGGATAACGCGCATACGTTTGGAAAAGAGAGCTTTCCGTCTGTGCCGCTGCACCTGTCGTTGCTACGCCCGCTACTGCTGTGCCAGAACCTGGCTGTTCATTGCCTTTTGCCATCACCTATCACTCCTTATTTGTTGGTATGAGTACACTAGGCAAACCATATAAGCTAAACCTACTTTCCACAAGGCCACTCCGATTGCAGTCCACCTTCCGAACATATGCATACTCCCACTTCGATGACAGAACAACCTTCCGATCGCTGTTATCCCCAGATTTCTTTGATTAATTGTTTAAAGGTGGAAATCCAGTGATAAAGGCGCACGCTCCGCTTCTTCAGGTTATTTCTGTCCTCTCCGTTCTCGCGTTTTTGTTTCTTCAGATTGGTACTGCACTCTCCGTTCTCGTGTCATGTCCAGTTCACCTTATATAAAAAATGCCGTGTACATAATGTTGATTCCTCTGGTTATCACAACTTCACCTTACTGCATACGGATAATGCGGGTTCCGATCGTTTCTCCGCCAAGCACACGGCTCAGGATCTGTGGTTCGCTGCCATCTACGATGATGACCTCACGCACTTTTCCGTGAATACAAGCGATGGCTGCACGTACCTTTGGAATCATGCCGCCATAGATTTCTCCGGTTTGGATCATATCCTCGATCTCTTGTACAGAGACAGATGGCAGTACTTTTTTCTCGCCACCTACATTCTTCATAATGCCAGGGACATCAGTCACTACGATCATCCGGCTCACTCCGAGATGGGAAGCTACCGCACCTGCGGCTGTATCCGCGTTGATGTTATAGCGCTGCCCGGTTGCATCCACACCAACTGGCGCAATAACTGGCATATAGCCCATTCCCACAATACCTTGAATAATCTCCGCGTTAACGCCCGTTACGTCACCTACCCAACCGATCTCTGCATGGTTGCTAACCGGTTTCGCTTGGATCAAACCACCGTCCACACCCGACAATCCCAGTGCACGTCCACCAACACGTTGGATTAGACGTACAATCTGTTTGTTAATACTCCCCGCAAGAACCATCTCCACGACGTCCAGCACGGGTTCCGTTGTTTTGCGCAATCCGTTCACAAACTCGGTCTCAATGCCCAGCTTAGCCAAGTTATCCGAGATCGCAGGACCGCCGCCATGTACGATGACAGGCTGAGTTCCCTGGGACTGCAAGTCACGCAGATCTGCAAAAAAGGATTCAGGCAACGCCGCCAGCGTACTGCCTCCGCATTTCATTACAAACGTCTGCTTCTCAGCACCAGCCTCTGTTCCGATACTCTCATTTTGCAATGTTGAATTCATGAGGGCACTCCTTTCAATTCAAATGTTTTAACGAGATTAACACTTCATTGATGCAATATTCTTCGGCTGACGTTCCGAATCCGGATCGTTCTTTCGATCGCTGTTGTCTCCAGGTTTTTTTAAATCCCCTCTTTTGAGGGGAAAACCCGGAGACAAAGGCGAACGCTTCGCTTCTACAGAATCGATTCCGCCTTCTCCACTAACTTCGCAGTTATAAACCACCAAAGAAAGTTCAATCCTTATACATTTTCAACATATTTTACGAAGCAGCTACTCATAGGAAAGCAGCATTCTCCGTTAACGTGTAAATATAAATAGTTGCTTATTACGTGCGGTATGCCGCGTTAATTCGTACATAGTCGTACGTCAGGTCACAGCCCCATGCAATGGCTGTACCCTCGCCGTGGTGCAGATCGACTACAATACGTACGGTATCGGTCTGCAAGTAGGCCAGCGCCGCTTCTTCGTCGAATACGACTGGACGGGATTGAGCGAGAACAGAGATGTCTCCCAGACGGATATCCACCATCTCCGGGTTCACCGGCTGTCCCGCGCGCCCTACGGCTGCAATAATCCGTCCCCAGTTGGCATCAGCGCCAAACATGGCGGATTTCACCAGGCTGGACCCAATGACAGTCTTTGCAATAGCTTGCGCGGATTCATCACTTACGGCACCCGTTACCTGTACTTCTACCAGCTTGGTTGCTCCTTCGCCATCGCGCGCAATGGCTTTGGCAAGCACTTCGCACACATAAGTGAATCCGGCAGCAAAAGCATCCCAATCCGGATGTTCCACGGTCAGTTCTTCGTTCCCTGCCAGACCGCTGGACATGGCTACAAGCATATCGTTCGTGCTCGTATCTCCATCAACTGTAATCATGTTAAATGTATGATTGGTCGCCTGACGCAGCAGGCGCTGCAACGCTTCTGCACTAATGACCGCATCAGAAGTCATAAAAGCCAGCATGGTCGCCATATTCGGATGAATCATCCCTGATCCCTTGGCAGCACCCGCAATCGTAATCGTTTTGCCGTTCACCTCAACGGAGACGCAGGCTTCTTTTTTCACCAAATCGGTTGTCAGAATAGCTTGGGAAAAATGCTCCGCCTCTTCTGCTTCCTTGCCCAAATGTGCCGGAAGTCCGCTAATCCCCGAGTGTACAGCGTCCATCTTCAGCAATTCACCAATGACACCTGTAGAAGCTACAGCAACATCCTCTTCTGCTACACCCAACTCACGTGCGGCCGCCGTACGCATGGCGTAGGCATCCTCTTCACCTTGTTGTCCAGTACATGCATTGGCATTCCCGCTGTTCACGATGACTGCCTGAAGGCGTCCATTGCTCAAGCTCTCACGTGTGACTTTCAGAGGTGCGGCTTGGAATACGTTCGTTGTATACACCGCAGCTGCAGTTGCCGGCACGTCACAGCGAATCGCTCCGATGTCGTTACGAGACGTTTTTTTCAATCCGCAGTGCAGTCCACCAGCAGTGAACCCGAGCGGGGTTACAATCGTTCCGTTCTCAACTATAGTAAAAGCCTTTTGCTCCACATTCGTTCCCATATGTTATCCCCCGTTATGCGTTCGGCTGCATGCCGATTGTCCGCTTGCTTTGCCTGATCCGTTTTCCCCACATTGTATCGGAATTGCGTCTAGACGCTCTCCCAATGATTCAACCCTTATGGATATACTGGAGTCATGTTCAGCCCGAGGTTCTCCTCCCATCCCATCATCAGGTTCATATTTTGAATGGCTTGCCCGGATGCACCTTTTACCAGGTTGTCGATGACCGAAATAATCGTCAAACGACCTGTACGAGGATCAGCTGCAAATCCGATATCACAATAGTTCGATCCGTACACTTCCTTCGTTGAAGGCCAGATCCCCGGCTCACGTACACGCACGAACGGACGATTTTCATAATATTTACGGTACAGATCAACGATTTCACGGTCACTATATTCACCAGTTAAATTAGCATACATCGTACTCATGATTCCGCGAGTCATTGGCACCAGTTGAGTTGTGAACGTTACTGTGACAGGAGATCCAGTGATATTTCCCAGCTCTTGCTCAATTTCGGGAATATGCTGATGTTTGTTCAGTTTATATGCTTTAAAATTCTCATTCATCTCTGCATAATGATTCGTCAGACTTGTTCCCCGTCCCGCACCCGATACGCCGGATTTGGCATCAATGATGATACTGGAAGGGTCAATCCATCCTGCCTCAACAGCTGGAATCAATCCGAGTAACGTAGCCGTTGGGTAGCAGCCTGGGTTGGAAATAAAGTTCTTGCCCTTCACTTTGTCGCCATACACCTCTGCCATGCCGTATACCGCCTGTTCCAGCAATGATTCAGATGGTGCCGGATGTTTATACCACTCTTCATACACCGTTCCATCCTTGAGTCTGAAATCTCCAGACAGATCAATGACCTTAAGACCTGCTTCAAGCAGGCTTGGAACGAGCTTTGCGCTTACACCAGACGGGGTCGCTGTGAACACCAGATCTGCACGACTTGCGATCTCAGCCGGGTCTACGCCGTCGAGTGGCCTCTGAATCACGTCCGTCAAATGCGGGAATCCATCTGCGATGGACTCACCACTGCTGGATGAAGAGATTACCGAAGTAATTTCAACCTGCGGATGGTTCTGGAAAAAACGAATCAGCTCCACCCCGCCGTAGCCGGTGGAACCGACGATTGCCACTTTTAATTTGTTATTCACTCTCGCTCCCCCAATCTTGTCGTATGCGCTACTTATACTGTTCTCCTGCTCCCAATGAGCTTTCATACAGCAATTCCGTCGCTTCTATGCATATTTGTGTATTATTATACGACTCTAGTTATATAAATACAACACTCTATCATCAATTTTACATGGATTCTCATCGCTTCCGAACATATCTTTCCAACATCTGCGGACGAACCCGTATACTTCTGCTAAAATACGTATTATAGGAAACATTACAACCAGGGTCTAATTCATAATCAATCTACACGAAGAAGGGTTTATGAATGGATTCATGATGGTCATTATGAGACATGGGGGACTACAGTGCATATCGAATCCATTTTACTTGTTGTACTCCTGGGCCTGAATATTATTTTCGCTGCAGCGGTCGTTTTCTTCGAACGAAAGGATGCCAGTGCATCCTGGGCTTGGCTGCTCGTCTTGAACTTTATTCCGGTGTTCGGGTTTGTACTCTACTTATTAACAGGGCAAAACCTGACGCGCTACCGACTTTTCCAGTGGAAAGAGCGCAAGAAGCTTGGGCTTGAAGAACGTATTGCTTCCCAGCTTGCACAGCTGCAAGACAATAGAACACCTTTCCGTAATCAAGCGACAGAGAGTAGTCAGGACATGATTTATATGAATCTGAAGCAAAACGATGCTCTGTTGACGGAAGACAATGCAGTCGAGATTATTACCGACGGTACAGACAAATTTCAGCGGTTGCTCGATGATATCGAAGCAGCACAGGATCATGTTCATGTGCAATACTACATTTATAGAGGTGACCGACTCGGCAAAAGAATCCGGGATGCACTTATTCGTAAAGCACGCGAAGGTGTCAAAGTTCGTCTGCTGTATGACGCGCTGGGATCACGGCGGGTATCCAAACGCTTTTTCAAAGAATTGCGCGAAGCAGGCGGTTTGGTTGAGGTCTTTTTCCCCTCCAAATTCAGTCTGATTAACCTGCGTATGAACTACCGAAATCACCGTAAAATCGTCATCATTGATGGCAACCTTGGATATACAGGCGGGTTTAATGTAGGGGATGAATATCTCGGCTTGAATTCCAAGTTCGGTTACTGGCGCGATACTCATTTACGTATTCAGGGTAATGCTGTTCATGCTCTTCAGACTCGTTTTCTTCTCGATTGGAATGAAGCGTCCAAGCAGCACGATACCCCGTATGTTCCGGCGCATTTCCCTCATATAGAGGGCACAGGAACAACCGCCATGCAGATTGTATCTAGCGGACCGGATGCAGAGACAGAGCATATTAAGAACAGTTATCTGAAAATGATTAATGGAGCTAAACATTCCATTCTGATTCAGACGCCTTATTTTATCCCAGATGCCAGTGTATTCGAAGCCATTCGTCTTGCGTGCCTGTCAGGAATCGATGTTCGAATTATGATTCCAAATAAACCGGATCACGCCTTCGTATATTGGGCTACACTATCTTATATCGGTGAGTTGTTAAAAGTAGGGGCAACCGTATTTATATACGATAACGGCTTTATTCATGCCAAAACGCTCATTATCGACAGTATGGTTGCATCCGTGGGAACCGCTAATATTGATTACCGCAGCTTCCGTCTGAACTTTGAGGTTAATGCCTTTATGTATGATGAAGCGATTGCGACTACTCTTGTGCAGACATTTGAGCATGATCTTCTTGTATCCCGTGAGATGACGCTTGATGAATACAATAATCGCAGTGTGAAGATCAAAATTAAAGAAGCGATTTCTCGTCTGCTGTCTCCGATTCTGTAAATACAGTAGTTATAGCAGATAGTAAGTAGTACAGTGATTTTCGTTCCAAAAGACAAAACAAAAAGCAGGTTCTTCCTTTCCAGCTATGTCTGGTGGAGGAGTACCTGCTTTTTTTAGATTATATGTTTACTTTCTTCTTATAAGTTAAACGAATGACCTCTACATTGCTCTCTGTTATTATGTGAATGTTAAGTTCAATGCTAGAGTGCCTACTCGCTGTGCCTTACAATTCCCCACGCTTAAAGCCTTCACCCAGTACTTCATGCGCATTGCTAATAATGACAAAAGCCCCAGGGTCCACGGACCGAATTAAAGCTTTTAGTCTCGGCACCTCATTCTGTCCAACGACCACCATCAGGACGGTTCGCTGATCGTCGGTGTAGCCACCTTTTGCCTCCAGCTTCGTCAGCCCACGATCCAGATCATCCAGAATCACCTTCGTAATCGGTTCGGTCTGGTTGGAAATAATGTAAGCTACCTTGGAATAACCAAGTCCCATTTCGATGGAATCAATTACTTTTCCTGTAACGTATAACCCGATTAGGGCAAAGAGTGACTGTTCCAATGACAATACAAAGGCAGCCATAATAATAACTGTAGCATCCATTATCACTACGCAAATAGAGTAACTCAGTCCGCTGTATTTCTGAACGATTCTGGCAAGAATACTCATGCCTCCTGTTGAACCTCTCCCCCGATAGACGATCCCAATCCCGAGACCAACCCCAATTCCTCCATAGAGTGAACCGAGCAGCGGATTCGTTGTTGGAATAGCCCAGTCTTTTGTGAGAAATACAAACAGTGGCAGTACAACGCTGCCGAGTACAGAACGTATACCATACTGCTTGCCAATCAAGAGAAAACCCGCGATTAGAAGCGGAATATTAATGGCCCACTGGGTGTATGCCGGTTCAAGCCCCAGCCATTGTTTGCCCAATATTGATAACCCGGATACCCCACCTGAAGCAATCTGGTTCGGTAGTAAAAATAAATTAAAGGCCACGGCAATCAAAAACGAACCTAAAATGATGGATACGGTATCCACAACGTTTCTCCAAGGGCCGTTCAGGGGAATGAGAGTGGTTAACCTCTTCTTGCGGTTATTTTGTAACTGCTGTTGCTGCTGCATGTCATCGTGCTCTCCTTTTTTTGTATATATGTTCAAAAAAAAGCCCCTATATACACCAGCATACGTCTACACGTATCAGGTCTATACAGGAACTTTTGATTAATCAGTTTCTACTTTAATCTGGCTGCGCAAATAACCATCGATGAATCCATCGAGGTCGCCATCCATTACTGCACCAGTGTTTCCCGTCTCTACGCTCGTACGGTGATCCTTTACCATACTATAGGGATGGAACACATAGGAGCGAATCTGGCTACCCCACGCAATTTCCGACTGTTCTCCTCGGATTTCGTCCAGATGCTGTTTTTGTTCTTCAATTTTACGCTCATACAATTTCGAACGGAGCATCGTCATCGCCCGCTCACGGTTCTTGATCTGTGAACGTTCATTCTGACACGTTACCACCACACCTGTTGGAAGGTGAGTAATCCGTACGGCTGAGTCGGTGGTGTTGATATGCTGCCCACCCGCGCCGCTCGCGCGGTACGTATCGATCTTGAGATCTTCTGTTCGAATATCCAATTCAATCGTGTCATCAATCTCAGGAACCACATCACAGGATACGAAGGAAGTGTGCCTGCGTCCCGAGGAGTCAAAAGGTGATATCCGCACCAATCGGTGGACACCCTTTTCGGCTTTCAGATACCCATAAGCATTATGCCCCTTGATGGATAGCGTGACACTCTTGATGCCTGCTTCATCTCCTGCCAGATAATCCAGCACCTCAACCTTGAAGCCACGTTTCTCGGCCCAGCGTGTATACATCCGCATCAGCATCTGTCCCCAGTCTTGTGACTCGGTACCACCAGCACCTGGGTGAAGCTCGAGAATCGCATTCATCTTGTCATACGGCTGATTCAGGAGAAGCTGTAGCTCGAACTCTTCTACCTTTCTCACGATGGCTGTCACGCTGTTGCCGATCTCCACAGCCAGATCATCATCGCCTTCTTCGTCAGCCAGTTCTGCCATCATGACCGCATCATCATAATCTTGCTGCAGCTTGGTGTATTGATCCACAGATCCCTTTACCCCGTTCAGCTCAGCGATTAAAGATTGTGCCTTATCATTATCATCCCAGAAATCCGGGGCGGACATCTTCACTTCGAAATTCTCAATCATCTCTTGCTTAAGATCTAAGTCAAAGAGACCCCCTAAGATTTGTTAGTTTCTTGCCAATTTCACGCAGGTCCTGCTTCACGCTTGGATCGATCATGTGCAATTCCTCTTTTCATTAAGATAAGCTCCCCGCATCCAGGGCATTCCTCTAGATCAAGTTTCCGATGTTTCACCTTGGAGTCTGGGTTACCTTTATGTCGGCAATCCTCTTCTCCATGTTCATGGTCACATAGTTATAACTATGCACCAATTACAGGTTATGCATCCTTCACTTGATCATTTGGAATACCCGGCTGCAAGGAGCCGTTCATGTCATTCTATTTAAGTTGAGCCAGCATTCGTTATACCTTACCACTCCGATTGCAGTAGCATCTTCCAATCGCTCTTATCCCCAGATTTTTTTGATTCCCTCTCACAAGGGAAAAAACCTGTGATAAAGGCGCAGCGTATGCTTCCGATGTAGCTTTCTTTCAGAAAGCTTTTAGCTCCGCTTCTTCAGATTCCTTCTGCACTCTCCATTCAGTTCCAACTTATACACAGGGTATATAAGAGAGTCGTTTAACTACTCTTGACCGTGGCAGTGTTTGAACTTTTTGCCGCTGCCACATGGACAAGCATCGTTACGTCCGATTTGGTCAGACACTTTTACCGGACGTTTCTCAGTAGGTTCTCCGCTTGTCGAGATCTGACTTTCGTCCACAACCGCTTGACGCTCCTGATTGCTCTCGATTTGTGCTCTCATCACATAGGTTGCCACTTCTTCCTGAATCGAAGCAATCATCTGATGGAACATCTCGAAGCCTTCGAACTGGTACTCACGCAGTGGATCTGTACCGCCGTAGGCACGAAGGTGGATACCTTGACGCAATTGATCCATCGCATCAATATGATCCATCCATTTGCTATCTACTGCACGGAGCACAACCACTTTCTCGAATTCACGAACCATCTCTTCACCGATTCGCTCTTCACGTGCATTGTACTTGTTCTGAACTTTCTCAAACAGGTAGTCAATAATCTCTTCTGCTTCTTTGCCCCACAGATCATCTTTCGTTACTGAACCTTCATCCAGCAGTTTGCTGTTCATGTAGTCAGCAACTTCCTGCAGTTCCCAGTTTTCCGGAATATCATCACTGCAATGAGCTTCCACAATACGTTCAATGGAAGGCTTGATCATATCCATAACGATCTGTTTGATATTCTCGGACTCAAGCACCTCACGGCGTTGTTTATATATAATTTCACGTTGTTGGTTCATGACATCATCATATTGGAGAACGACTTTACGTACGTCAAAGTTATTACCTTCAACGCGTTTTTGTGCCGACTCTACCGCACGGGTAATCATCCGGCTCTCAATCGGTTGGTCTTCTTCAAAACCAAGACGCTCCATCATGTTCAGTACATTGTCTGCACCGAAACGTCTCATCAGCTCATCACCCAGTGACAGGTAGAACTGTGTAGAACCCGGGTCACCCTGACGTCCTGCACGTCCACGCAGCTGGTTATCAATCCGGCGAGATTCGTGACGCTCTGTACCGATGATATGAAGGCCGCCCACTTCAGCTACACCTTCGCCCAGGATAATATCTGTACCCCGTCCAGCCATGTTGGTTGCAATCGTTACTGCACCGGCTTGTCCAGCTCCTGTGATGATCTCCGCTTCTTCCGCGTGATATTTGGCGTTCAATACCTGGTGACGGACACCACGGCGTTTCAGCATATCAGAAATACGCTCGGAGTTTTCGATGGAGACCGTACCAACCAGAACCGGTTGGTTCTTGCTGTGACGTGCCACGATTTCTTCCACAACCGCGTTGAACTTGCCATCGATGCTCTTGTACACCACATCAGCCATATCATCCCGTTTGTTTGGACGGTTGGTTGGAATCTGCAATACTTCGAGACCGTAGATTTTTTTAAACTCTTCTTCCTCGGTCTTCGCTGTACCCGTCATTCCGGCGAGCTTGCGGTACATCCGGAAATAGTTCTGGAATGTAATTGTAGCAAGAGTCATGCTCTCGTTCTGTACTTCAATGCCTTCTTTGGCTTCGATCGCTTGGTGCAATCCATCGCTATAACGACGTCCTGCCATCAGACGGCCTGTGAACTCATCGACGATCAGTACTTCTTCATCACTCACCACATAGTCAACGTCACGACGCATGATTACGTTAGCTTTCAATCCCTGTACGATGTGATGGTTGAGCGTAACATTGGCATGATCATACAAGTTTTCGATACCAAATGCTTTCTCCGCCTTCGCCACACCAGCTTCAGTCAAAGCTACGGATTTCACCTTGATGTCCACCGTAAAGTCTTCTTCTGGAACCAGACGTTTCACGAAACGGTCAGCTGCATAGTACAGATCTGTCGATTTCTGAGCTTGTCCGGAAATGATCAGAGGTGTACGTGCCTCATCGACCAGAATGGAGTCCACTTCATCAATGATACAGAAGAACAAAGGACGTTGTACCATCTGCTCTTTGTACAACACCATGTTGTCACGCAGATAGTCAAAGCCAAATTCATTATTCGTTCCGTACGTAATATCACATGCATAAGCATGTTGTTTCAAAGCATGGTCCATACCGCTCAGGTTAACCCCTACCGTCATGCCCATGAATTCATAAATTTGTCCCATTTCCTGGCTATCCCGTTGAGCCAAATAATCATTGACCGTTACCACGTGTACACCTTTGGACGTCAATGCATTCAGGTATACCGGGAGTGTTCCTACCAGTGTCTTACCTTCACCCGTCTTCATCTCTGAAATCCGGCCTTCATGCAGGGCAATGCCTCCGAGCATCTGTACGTCATAGTGACGTTTGCCCAGTACACGGCGAGATGCCTCACGTACGGTTGCAAATGCTTCAGGAAGAAGTTCATCTGTTGTTTCTCCCTTTTCAATGCGGGCACGGAATTCATCCGTTTTGGATTTCAGTTGTTCATCAGACAGAGCCTGAAATTGTGGTTCCAGTTTATTGATCACATCGACTGTCTTCATCAGACGTTTAACATCACGTTCGTTCATGTCGCCGAAGATCTTTTTGACAAGTCCTAGCATGGTATACCCCTTTCGTGCAAAACAGAATAGACCCCCTGCTGCCGCCACGCGACACCATCGGATGGATATGTATCCACTTGCCCGGGGGTGACAAACGATATAAAAAATAATATAGATGAATCAACTCCAGGCTTGCCAAGGTTCCCTCATGAAGCTGATTCGGTATTCAACCGGATCCGGTTATTAGAAATAAGCCGAATACCGAGCCTTATGAATCATGTTCATGGTGCTGTGCCTGTCATTGATTATGATTAGCGATCATTCGTTGACAATTCCCCATCAGGACAATGATTCTCTTGCATAAATTGTAACAGTTTGTAAGGGTCGCCGCAACACGCCACGGCACACTTCTTTGAACTTCTGAAGCCTCTCCGATGGAGTTTAAGTGCAAAAAATCATAGTCGTTAGCGGAAGCCCTGGATTCTATCGTTTCATTTTCCAGTAAGATAAGGCAGGTTAACGAATTTTGGTGGTAAATTTGGATGAAAATCTCAATATAGAGAAAAAGAATACATCTTTAACGACTTCTCCGTGAGTACTTATAATTTTGCATTCACTTTGCACAGATTTGTCTATTCCTACTATCTATTAGACGCAGTAGCATGGGAAATAGTTTCACAATCTTGCTTCAGTGACTTTTTTCCAGCGCCAGCACGCACAAAAGAGCCCCATCCCATAAAGGATGGAGGCTCTTGTTAGTTTAATCCATTACAGGAATCCAAAGTATCCCTGTCTTCATTCGTTATTATTAAGGAATCATTTTTCATTTCAGTTCATTGGTTCAGTTACTGAACTAAGTTAGGTTTCACTGAATCCGTTAACCTTGTTCAATCAAACCGTATTTACCATCGTTCCGTTTGTACACAACGCTGACTTCTTCGTTCTCAATGTTGGAGAATACGAAGAAATTGTGGCCAACCATGTTCATTTGGAGGATAGCCTCTTCCACGTCCATCGGTTTCAACATAAACCGTTTCGTCCGTACCACTTCCAGGTCATCATCTTCAGTCTCCGCATCCAGTTCAGCGGTAGCCACTGTACCTGTCGGATCTTCGACGAAGAGCGTTTTCAGGCTGCCTTCCTGGCGGAACTTACGGTTAATTTTCGTTTTGTGTTTACGGATCTGACGTTCCAGCTTGTCCACCACGGAGTCAATGGATGCGTACATATCGTCACTCTCATCCTCGGCGCGGAGCACAATGCCTTTCAAAGGGATCGTCACCTCTACTGTATGCAAGCCTCTCGTCGTGCTCAGGGTAACAGCACCGTCAGAGTTAAGGGGTGCATCGAAATACTTCTCGAGTCTACTCAACTTTTTGTCGACATAATCCTTCAAAGCATCGGTAACCTCGATTTGTTGACCTCGAATACTTAAATTCATAGGGCACTCCTCCTTTTCCTTTGCCACTTCATTATAACACGAATGTAAGCGCCATGTAAAAACTCCTGGTGACCGAATAATGACATCTGTTCAAGCCACATCAGCCAACATAGGCTTGCCGCCATATTTCGCGATATTTCACCATTTTGAGGCATAATCGTTAATTAACATGCATTGTCTTATTAGGCGCTTGATGATGTAATTAACCGTTTCCGAGCTCCTTCAATCTATTAGGGTATACTTCATAGAAAAATAGCCCTATGGAGGTTCTCTCTCTCCATAAGGCTACATAATAATATATTTTCCGAACCATATTAAACACTAAAAATTTCGTTTCTTTAGCTTTTGCCTTCTACTACTGCAGTGCTTATAATTGTCCTACTCTGACTGGAAGGACTCAATCACAGCATTTCCATCCTGATACATCGCAATTTTAGCGGCTTTGACCTTCGTGCCATCCTCCAGCAATGTAATGCGGTACGGAATTGTTTTATTGCCGTTAGCCTTCACTTTGGCCCAATCCGCTGGACTCAACACACTTCCTGTAATGGAGATTTTCCCATCTACAACCGAAATGGCTTCTGCATTGAACGATACTTCATACTTGTTCTCGATATAATCTTTGATTTCTCCCAGGGTGCTTGGCACTTCGGCACCACTCTCATTAACTAAACCTGCTGCTAAGAACTTCGCTCCAGTTGCGGTTACTCTGGCAACGTTAAGCGTTTTTAATCCATTAGCTGGCGCGGCTAAATGCCATTGTGCATATGCCGTAGTGTTCCCGTTGATCACTGTTGTACCGTCCACAGATGTTCCGCTGCCATCAACTCCTGTGTTCCAACCTGCAAAGACATAACCCTCTCTTGTAGGTTCAGCTGGCAAAGTCACTGTTTTACCTGTTTCCACTGTAGCTGCAGTTGGAGCATTGCCATTTCCTCCGTTGAGGTTGAAAGTCACTGTATATGTCACCTTCGTTTGGTCACCGCCTCCACCTGTGGAACCACCCCCAGATCCACCACTAGAAGATCCACCTGAAGAAGAACCGCCACTTGATGATGAAGTTGCAGTAGATGGTGTGTTTACAATAATGCTACCTTTCTGGTCACCCTGGACATTGCTCGGTCTTGCATCAAAAGTAGAATTTTGAGAACCAGAATTAAGTGTTACTGTTGTAATATTGGAAGCACCCAGTAGTTTAGAGATGGCGTTCAATACCAAGTTTACAACTTGCGCACCACTGCTCAGTTGGATTGTATTGTTAGCAGCTGCAGCATCAACTGTTACATCCTGAATCGAACCACTGAGCAATTTCACGGATACGGATGCGCTAAAGATATCAACGTCGTCAAATTTACCGTTCAATTGTACTGTTGCGTTGGCTGGCAGTTCTTTGGCCAGCTCAACATCGGTGAAACCTTCGCCGTTCAGATCGCTCTCTTCCAACTTGGCTGATGATTGAACAATAACCTTCTGGGCTTTAGTGGTACCTTCAGCTACTAGACGAACTGTACCGTCCTTTTTATTAACTAAAATGTTGACCAGCACTGAATCCACGAAATGAATAGAATTTTCACCGCCACCCTCGACGTTAGTGGTGCCGTGAACTTTTACGTTTTTAATTGTTACGTCTCCACTGCCAATACCTGCTGCAAGTAACAGATTACCTTTAATTTCGTAGTTTTCCAGAGTTACACCAGGCACATTAATAATCACATCGCCGTTGACTATCTTTGTCTCTTGCGTATTACCGTAAATTCCAGCCTTATCAATATTTACTGATTCTGCAGCAACTTCCCGGTTACTCATAGCAGATTCAATAAGCACTACCGCTTCTGCACGAGTTAGCTGCTTCTGGGCTTGGAATGTTCCATCTGGATACCCTTTCATGATTCCTTTCTTAATTACTGCCGCAACACTCCCCTGGCTCCACGTAGGAATCTTTCCTGCATCTGTGAATTGTTTGATCTCTTCGGTGTTGCTAGTGTTCAATCCAAGAATATTTGAAATCATTGTTGCAGCTTCCTGACGACTTACGTTGGAACCAGGGTGGAAGGTATTATCCGAGTATCCTTTCACATAACCAGCTTTAAGGGCTTTTGCTACATCATTATATGCCCAGTTAGACGAAGACAAGTCTTTGAAATTCGCTTCGGCTGTGTCTGTGAATCCAAACATGCGATTAACCAAAGTAATGAATTCAGCGCGTGTAATTGAATTATTCGGTTTTACTGAACCATCTTGATAACCTTTCAAACTTCCATTCTCAATCCAGCTTTGAATTTGTTGCTCTGCCCAGTGTCCTTGTACATCATTTACAGATTGTGCAGATACAGCACTAAGCGAAGACAATGCCATACTCAAACTTAGAGCACTAACAACTGCTCCACGTAGTTTCTTCTTTTTACTCATGTTATCCTCCTAAAGTCTTATGTATTATCCATCAAAAATCGTTTTAACAGGTTGTTAGCTGATTAATATAAATCTAACAATCTGTTATATGAGTCTAATTAACTACTAAACTAGATCTATACTACCATATGTTAATAGAATTATTCTACTATATTTTAACTTTTAATAATAGTTCAGGAAGGTAACTAGTATTTTTTCCACAAAACCTCATTATTTACAAGCCTTATCCAGCTACTCAGCGTCAAATTTGCATATTTACCCCGTAGACCTTTCAGTTTTGTGCACTGATAAAAATGATACCAAGTCTGATTCCAGAATAAGGCCATAAAGTACCTCAAGTAGCATGATATAACTATTAAAAACAAGAGGTACTATAAAAATCATGTTGAAATCGTTTTATCCAAATAGTCTTGATGTATCATAAGTTTTTGAGATTTTTGTTATTAGTAGAATAGGAGACTGAAATTTCATTGCATGGATAAGCCCTCTGTTTTTACTTTTCTATTTTTCTAGCTCCCCTTCATAAAACTGCGCATGAGGTTTCAAACTGCTTTATGATGTTCTTCTTCCTGTGTCAATACGGATTCTTTTCATCATTTAGTCATTTTCTAATAGCTTGGCGTTACTCCATAAATGCCAAGACTACCACCACTCGACTTGAAATGTTTCCATACTCCCCAAAGAACATTTACTAGGTAACCCTTGTCGTATAGCGCATGAAACCCACGAAGGGGAGTTCTCTAGTTCCAGACTCAACTTTCTCTTTATCCTCAAAACTTCCAAGGGCTCACACGTTACAAAGCCTTTGCTCATCGTTTCGAGGGGTGGCTCTCTCTTGTCCTAAATAAATGTTTCTTCTTGCACCGTGGCTCTTACCTCGAACGGACTTTCACCCAGCTAATTGAGTCTACCTTAGCTAGCCGCAAACAAAAAAAGACCCCGGAAAAACCGGAGTCTGATGCTAGCGATAATTCAATTGGTAACCATCTAACCATATATGTAGGTCGGATTGTCCGGATGATTATAATTTGATTACGTTAGCTGCTTGCGGTCCACGCGCGCCTTCGACGATGTCGAATTCTACGGATTGACCTTCTTCCAAAGTTTTGAATCCTTCGGATTGAATTGCGGAGAAATGTACGAATACGTCGCCGCCGTCTTCAGTTTCAATGAAACCGTAACCTTTTTCTGCGTTGAACCATTTTACTTTACCTTGCATGCACTAACATTCCCTTCGTCATCAAATGAAGTGAGGTTGTGTCAAAGACCCTTGCCCACAACTCAGATGATATCACCTAATCTTATCCATTGTCAATTGGTAAAGTAAATGTTTTCTTGGTATAAAATACAAAAAAAGAGACATACTCAGTTAAGTTGTAATACATATTTTTTCAGAGTCTCACGCCATACTTCATTACTCCTGTTAACCTCAGTGTAATCTTTAAAATAATTTAAATAATGTAAATCAGAGCAATACAGGTGAACCTCATCAATAATATCCAAAAGTTCTTCTTGCGAAGAGAAATTTTTATAAAAATTCTCCAAAGAAATGTATATCAACCAAAATGTCTTATCACATAGTATTTTATACATTTTTTTTATGATCTCTTCATCCTTAAAAATTTCCATAGATTTCATGACTTCAAAGAAGCCACGATGTTGCTCCAAGCGACTCTCAATAGTTGCATATTGTGACACTTTTCCACGCTTTTTTATTATCTTGATATTCTCTGCTTCCATTTTTTCTGGTGCTCCTTCATTGATCAGTTTCAATGAAGTAGAGTAAACTGCTCCATACTGACACATTAGCAACTCCCAGCACATATGAGGATAATGCAGCGTAGCCTCATTCCCTAATGAATGAATTATTTCAATATTTTCAATTACTTTCTTTTCTACAAGTAAATCTTTATTGAAAATAATACCTGACATATAGTTTGAAGTTAGCATAAATTGATATAATGATTCTGTTCCCGGTGAGGTTATAATTTCTTCAAACGCACTTTGGTTAGTTGTACTTGATTTAACTAAAGCGAGATTAGGCTCCGAGCGCAGAAATGATACCATTTTTTCCAATATATTTAAATCCACCGAATCTTCATCACTTAATAAGAGCATGAACCTTCCCGACGCTTCCTTACATACATTTACCAAATTACCATAAAACCCTTCATTTTTATGAAGTTCAGAATATGTAATTCGGCTATCAGTACAAGCTTCTATTTCTTTGTAGAAACATGCAGTGTCATTTTGAGTTCCGTTATTAGAAACTACTATCTCTAACTCATAGTCATAACTACTACTCAGCAAATGAATTACGTTTTCTAACGCTCTATGACCTCTATTGTATGAAGGTATACAAATACTCAGTAAAACATTCTCACGATTCTTGTTTAGTGACGTTCTCCGGTGATTATGAATATATTGAATATACTCTTGAGATTTTTGTATTTCAGTTGAGAAACTTATTATGTTTCTTGGTATATAGTTCGTATAAAGCTCAAAAAAAGTTTTCATTGTATGATAGGATAGGAACAACGTCAGATGCTTCAACTGTGCATTGCAACCACCTTGGAGAGTTGCGAGGAATTTGTCACCCTCCTCAATTAGAACGAAACATTCACGTTGCTCTTTAGCGATCGAGGACACTGCAGATAACGAATTACCGATCTCAAACTTTTCTACATACAAAAAAGAAGAGAATGAGTCAAATTCATTTTTTTTATAGCATGATGCTTTTGTTTCAAATAAAGTAAAAGTGTCCTTTATTTCTTTTGTCTTTTTGTTGTAAAAATAATACTGGTTTTCCACTTCTGTAGGAATTAAATAGTAGAGCAATTCAGAGAACGGTTTTCCATCAACTGGTAATTTTAATGCCTTTAAGTTCTCAATGTAATTCGTTTCAAATTCAGGAATGTTTGGTTCAATAAAAGCCTGCCGAATAAAACAGTCTATTTCCTCAGAAAATTCCAGTGATTGTGCAATTTTAAACATCGATATAGCCCGATGATATTCTCCTGATTCAAATAAGACCTCTCCAAAAAATTTATAAAAACGATGTTTATTTTCATTGGAATATTGGTCAGGATTGTTTGAAACATCATCATAAATCTCATAGAGTTTAAAAACAGCTTGTTCTTCATCCCCTTCTTGTATCCACTGCAAAAGCTGCTCCCACTCGAAATCATTCATATTGAACCTCGTTTCTCAAATTTCAAATTGATTTCTCACATAATCGACCGTCTCTCGAATCCCATTAGAAAATGTTGTTAGTCCAACCAAACCAATATCTTGTTCCAATTCAGCAAGGTCGGTTGAGAGATGCATCACTTGGTTGGGAGAATAAGGAATTCCACCAAACTTCAGTAGCTGTAAAGGTGAAACCTCATCTCTCATTTGCTCTATGAAACTTTTTAAAGGACGAGTGTCTTTACTACCTATACAATAAACTTTTCCATCCAGTCCCTTTAAGGCTAAGTCATAAAAAATTTTCGCTGCATCTTTGCTGTAAATAAAATTCCATATTTGCTCACCTTTTGTGAAAACTATATTTTCTTTTAACAACATTTTTCTAATAGTGTCAATAATCATTGTTTGGCTATCATCGTAGGGACCATATACACTTAGCACTCGTGTCCAAATATGCTTAACCTCTAACTGTTCACAAAGTATCCTACTTAATTGTCCCGCACTTAGCTTAGCTATACCATAACTATTCTCAGGAAAAGTCGCAGTTTTGGAAGTAAGAGGATAAGATGACCTTCCGTATTCTGCTTGAGACCCAGCGCCAATAAACATCCGGCAACCAAAGTTTTTTGCTAAACGTACCGCGTCTAATGTGAAATTAATATTGCTGTTCTGTGTATCAACGTTATTACGTTCAGGACCAACGCTGTCATTCCACGCAAAATGATAAAAAACATCATAATGTCCCTGAATATTTGCTGTTGCATATTCAGCTAAATTAAGTTCAACTATTTTGATTAAATCACTTTTGGGTAGGTACTTAATGCCTGTAGATTCTTTACGACATATAGCAAGTACTTCCACGTTGTTCTCCAAGAACAGTTGGATTAGGGCCATTCCAATAGAGCCCGTAGGTCCTGTAATTACAACCTTCATAATTAAAAACCCCTATAATGCTGTATTTTGTGATTAAAAGAATTTAACTAGAGAAATCAATTTCATCTACCAAATCGATCAACATAATCTCTTTAAGTACTTGTCGATCTAAATATGGAAACATGTCTTCTAATGGTCTGTTAACTACCAATTTAGGATATACTTCAGAATTGCTTGACAACAAGACCTCCAAAAAAGCTGGCCCAGAGGTATCAAAAAATTCCTTCATTATTTCAATTTCGTCCATTGATGTAATTGAGAAGCTTGGGATATCATACGCTTGGAAGATGCGACCAAAGTCAGGATTCGGATTCACCGTAGACTGTTTCCGGCCATTCATATACAAGTCTTGGAATTGACGAACCATTCCAAGTGATTGATTATTGAATACAACTATTTTTACGGGTAAATCAAGACGCACAATTGTATCTAATTCTTGAATATTCAGTTGAATACCGCCGTCTCCTGCTATGACAAGGACTTCTTTTTGTGAGGATAGGGCAGCTCCGATAGCCGCAGGCAGTGCAAATCCCATGGCTCCCATCCCCCCTGAATTCAACAATCTCTGACCAGAAGAAAGCCTAAATGACTGGGAGGCCCACATTTGGTGTTGTCCAACGTCCAAACAAATTGTATTAATCTGACCTGCCTGTAAAGATAACTTCTCAATAAATTGATTTGGTTCTACCTCAACACCCTCAGAAACAAATGACAATGTAGGATATTTGCTTTTTTTATCATTAATAAAGCTCAGCCAGTAATCGAGAGGTTTTTTTCTGTAATTAGCTAGTTTGATATTCAGCTCGGTTAAAAACACTTTAATCGAAGCCGTAATAGCAATGTCCACATGTACTTTAGCATTTAGCTCACATGCTTCGATATCTACATGTATTTTGGTAGCTGCTCTAGCAAATGTGTCTGGACGAGTTCCGGTTTGTCTACTATCCAATCTCGAACCCAGTATAATTAAAAGATCACAATTGGCCACGGCTAAGTTACTATATCTGTGCCCATAGGAACCAATCAAACCAAAGCTACGATTGTACTCTGTAGAAACAACGTCTAGTCCCATTAGCGAACTAACAATTGGAATTCCTGTGAGACTCAGAAATTTTTCCAACTCTCCTTGAGCACCACCGCTTCGAACCCCTCCACCTGCTAACACGAGTGGTCTTTTTGAGAAACTTATCAAATCAATAATTTCATTGAGTTTTTCTTCTGCAATAGTCTTCGATGCTGTACCTTGCCTAAGAAGTTCATACTCTTCGCTATTAAAAAAACTTGGCAATTCCTCCGGTTCGATATCAGCGCGCTGAAGATTCATTGGGAGATCTATTAAAACAGGTCCTGGACGTCCATTTTGAGCAAAATAGGTGGCTTTTTCAAGCTCATATCTGATCATTTTTGGATCAGTAATTAGCACAGCATATTTAGTGAGGGATTTTACAACACTAACAATATCGGTTTCTTGAAAACCTACCTGCCGAAGCGGTCTATCGAATTTGTATTCATAGGTGTTAACCTGACCAGTGATAAATAAACAAGGAACGGAATCAAAATAGCAGCTACCTATTCCTGTAAGCAAGTTCAACGACCCTGGACCACTGGTTGCCATAGCAACTCCTAATTTGCCATTCACACGTGCGTAAGCTTCGGCGGCAAATGCTGCCCCTTGTTCATGTCTCACTGAAATACATTCAATCTCAGGAGTTTTGGATATTGAATCAAGTAGGTGAACAATTGCCCCTCCAATAAACTCAAAAACATGAGAAACGCCTTGATCTTTGATGAAATGAACTACATAATCAGATAGTTTCAATTCCTTCCCCCCAAACTATGTTACTTGATGCTCTTCAATCTGACTCAAACAAAGATCAAGGAGAGTTTCTTTGTTAGGATCAGCCTTTGAAAAGGAAATAATTTGATCAATCGTCTTTTCCAGACACCATCTAGGCCTCCAACCTAATTCCTTTTTAGATTTAGAACAATCCAGTTTAAGATATGTCGCTTCATGTGGATGGTCACCAACAGAAATCTCGTATCCTTTGTTAGAATCACTCCATTTAGTGCACATCATTTGAACGATACATTCTACTGATTTTGCATCAGATTCATCTGGGCCAAAATTCCACGCTTCTGCATAATCCGATCCTTTTTCAAACAACTTTTCTAATAGCAGAAGGTAGCCACTCAAAGGTTCAAGAACATGCTGCCATGGTCTAATTGAATTCGGATTTCGAATTTGAACACTCTCGTCTGCCGATAAAGAACGAATACAATCAGGCACAAGACGATCCACAGCCCAATCTCCCCCACCTATGACATTACCTGCCCGTGCTGTTGCTACCGCTACCTTTCTACTTTCATTATTAAAAAAAGAATCGCGGTAAGCAGATGTCACCAGCTCTGAACATGCTTTGCTGCTAGAATAAGGATCATATCCACCAAGTGGCTCCGTTTCTCTGTAACCCCATACCCATTCCTTGTTGTCATAACACTTGTCTGTAGTTACATTTAAAACACATTTGACTGATTGACACTGTCTTACAGCTTCAAATACATTGACTGTCCCCATAACATTAGTCATATAGGTTTCAACTGGAGATTTATATGATTCTCTCACTAAAGGTTGGGCCGCCATATGAATAACAATTTCAGGTTGGGAGGTCTGCATAGCTTCACTTAGGGGATGATACTCTCTAATGTCCCCAATAACGCTTTTATAAATTAGATTCTCGACTTGGCAAATCTCAAACAAGCTAGGTTTCGTTACAGCCGATAATGAAAATCCGGTAATTTCTGCTCCCAGTGAGCTTAGCCATATACTTAACCAAGACCCTTTAAACCCTGTATGACCTGTTAAAAAAACTTTTTTCCCTTTCCAAAATTCCTTGTTCACCATTTAAATTCCACCTTCAATTTCCTTTCACTCCAAGGAGCATTCCCTTTCATCCACAACTCTTCCAAGTAGTTCTTGTCTCTCAACGTATCCATAGGCTGCCAAAAACCAGAGTGCTTAAATGCTTGTAACTGATTATTCAAAGCTAAATTCCTTAATGGCTCTTCTTCAAAAATCGTCTGATCATCTTCAATATAATCAATAACTATCGGGTTCAAAATAAAGAACCCGCCATTGATCCATCCATTATCTCCTTTTGGCTTTTCCTTAAAACCAAGCACATTTGAATCCCCATCTAATTCCAACGATCCAAAACGACCATTGGGTTGAACCGTTGTAACTGTGGCTTGTTTCCCATGACTCTGATGAAATTCAACGAGTTCCTTAATATTCACATCAGAAACTCCATCACCATAGGTAAGCATGAAGGGTTCATTATTTAGATATTCTCTTACTCGCTTAAGCCTCCCCCCCGTCATCGTCTCCAAGCCCGTATCAACCAATGTAACCTTCCATGGTTCAGCATGAATATGATGGATAACTTGTTGATTAGTGGTAAAATCAAAGGTGACATCCGACTCATGCAAAAAGTAGTGAGCAAAATACTCTTTAATTACATATCCTTTATAACCTAAACAGATAATAAAATCATTGAACCCATAGTGGGAATATAATTTCATAATGTGCCATAAAATTGGTTTACCCCCGATTTCAACCATAGGTTTAGGTTTGAGATGAGATTCTTCACTAATTCGGGTGCCGTATCCCCCCGCCAAAATGACTACTTTCATACCTGATCCTCCGAATCTATTTTTTCTCAAGCACAAACCTTCGAATGGTCTCTATCATGTAATCTACCTTTTCTACTGTAAGTCCTGGATAGACTCCAACCAGAAATGTATCATGCATGATTTTATCTGTATTCGTTAGACCCCCACTAACTCGATAATTGACATGTTGAAATGCAGGCTGACGAGTTAGATTGCCTGCGAATAGCATACGGGTCTGAATACGATGAGCTTCTAGATAAGCTACAACTTCATTTTTTGTAAACTTCACTCCATCGCGTAACGTTAAGATAAATCCAAACCAACTGGGGTCCGAATCCCTCGTAGCTCTTGGTAGAATAAAAAACTCCTCTAAATCCTTAAGCCCCTCTAAAAGACGACTAAAATTAAGTCTACGGGCTTGAGTAAAACTTGGTACCTTTTTCAACTGCTCTACTCCAATAGCTGCCTGCATCTCAGTTACTCGAAGATTGTAACCGATATGCGAATATGTGTATTTATGATCATATCCAAACGGTAACGAGCCTAGTTCCCAGCCAAAGCGTTTATTGCAGGTATTGTCGCAGCCAGAAGGGCACCAGCAATCTCTTCCCCAATCCCTGAACGACTCAAGAATGGACTTTAAAAGTGCATTGTTTGTATAGACCGCTCCACCTTCTCCCATCGTCATATGATGGGGCGGGTAAAAACTGGATGTGCCAATATGTCCAAAAGTTCCCGTTAATTGACCTTTAAAAGTTGACCCAAGGGCATCACAGTTATCTTCAACAACCCATAAATTATACTTAGAGGCAATTTCTATAACTTGGTCGATCTCGAATGGATTCCCCATCGTATGAGCTATCATAATTGCTTTGGTTTTGGGAGTAATAGCGGCCTCAATCCGGTCAACCAAAATGTTATACGTTCCTAAATCCACATCTATAAATACAGGAATAGCACCATTCTGAACAATAGGTGTTACTGTTGTTGGGAATCCTGCCGCAACTGTAATCACCTCATCTCCAGGCTTAATCTGACGATCTTTCAATTTAGGCGAACTGAGGGCAGAAAAAGCTAAAAGGTTAGCAGAAGAGCCAGAGTTGGTCAAAAGAGCATATCTCACTCCCAGAAAATTAGCATACTCTTGCTCAAACTGCTTATTGTATCGGCCAGCAGTTAACCAAAAGTCCAGTGAAGAGTCAACTAGACTCCTCATTTCTTTTTCATCGTAAACACGTCCGCCATATGAAACTGAGGATACTTTTGGAATGAAATCTCTATCCTTATCTGCATGGAACAAATCGTAATAGTTTTCTACTTTTGAGAGTATTTCTAGTCGGGATATTTTTTCGAGATAGAATTTATCAACTTCACCAATTGTCACAAGATTATCAGGCTCTATTGTGTCTTTATTACAAATATCTAAATATACTGTTTGCTCAAATACTGACAAAGTCATTTCAATACTATACTTTTCGTCATACTTATGTGGGGGATCGAACGCCACTGGATAGATTTCAACTGTATCATCATTGATTTCACAAGCAACCACACCATAACTTTCAGTTTCCTTTATACGAAAAATACTTCCCTGCTTAATCATTTACACACTCCTTATAATCATAGCCCTCTTGCTAAATTTATTTTTAAAGGCTGGAAAAATGTGGTCTATATCAAACGAATACAAATCATAGAAAATGAACTGTGGTTTCAAACCTTTAATTACTTTAACGACAAAATCCATTCAAATAATTAGAGATATTTTGATTGATTGGTCACTTTGTTGAAAAAAAATCGCTTTATGAGCATTTGCGCTTTAAAACGATTCAATTCCTGAGCTTATCAAACAATTAGAGCACAGGAATAATAGCGAAAACTCTACCAATTTTATGGTAGAGTTCCGATTTAAGAAAGGAAAAAATAAGATCTTATAAAAAAGAGTTTGTATTATTACTTACCTTTGCTGCTCGCCTGGAGCGGGCATAAACGGAACTTGGAATCTTAGCGTATATAAAAAAACTGCCTTGGAGTCATATAATTATTACTCTTTCAGAGACGTATCGTTAATAAAAGAAGTTCTAGCATACTTAAGTTGGTGAAAGAGTCTCTGACATCTTCTTAATTGCTTAACTTCCGGTATTATTAATCAGATGGAATATTTCATGAATGCTACACTTTATTTTAATAGCCATCTCAATTTCTCTAAATCTGCTAAGGTATCAACATCAAGATCATATTTCTTATCCATTACATAAGGAATCTTATTATCATTGAGACTAATATCTTGCGTTACAATATCGCTGACTTTATTGATGTAGATAGCACCATTTACTTTATAGTAGATAGGAAGATCTTGTCTTCTGACTGTACTTGATGTCTGCAAAAGTGACTCCAGTTTACCTGATTCATTGATTTTTCTCATAAACAACGGATGATCTTCCACTTCTGATACACTAATGATACTAGCATCTTCATGAGCGGCAATAAGACTGATCGCTTCATCGATATGAACGCAACTTCTCAAAGGTTGCGTTGGTTGTAACAAAACGACATAATCATAAATTTCATTCTGTGATTGTAAGGAGTGAAGTGTATATTTCAAAACATCTATCGTTTTCGCCTCATCTGTAGCAAGATGCTGTGGCCGCAATCTTTCAACCTCAACTCCATGGGCACGGCATACGTCTGCAATCTCAATACTATCTGTAGATACGTATATGCGGTCAATGTACCGAGATTCTAACGCAGCATTAATCGTATACACAATAAGGGGATTTCCATTCACATCCACAATGTTTTTATTTGGAATCCCTTTACTTCCAGCTCTAGCCGGAATAACCGCAACTATTTTCTTATCATGAAACATTAGCTCCCCCTAAATTAAGTCCAAGAACGTTTTTTGAATGTGAGTGTTCCAAATCGCATTTGACTGCAAAATTTTCATGAAACGCTCGGAGCTATCCCCATTCCCGAACAAGTTAGACTGTTTAATCACTCCATGTGGAGGCACAGAAGCTATAGCTTCTAAAATCTTTTTTTGTTCTTCTCCCACATGCTGAATCATAAAATCTTGATCAGAAATATATCTTCCAGTCTGTCGATTCCCAACATCAATCGTCGGCGTTCCATATATCCCTGCTTCACGAATGCCAGCACTTGAATTGCCTATAATATATTGAGCGTGCTTTAAAAGCGTTAAAAAATATTCAAATCGAATAGATGGATAAATTATAAAGCGAGGATGGTCTTCCAGTTCCTGATATGCATTAATAATCAGTTCGCTACCCTTATCATTATTCGGATAAATCACTACATAATTATGGCCCGATTGCAATAAAGCTTTCTTAAACTCTTCGACATGCTTGGGTAACAAATCTACTTGCGTTGTAACAGGATGATACATAACAATGCTATATGTGGAAAAAGGAATTTCATAGCGTTGTTTTACTTTTTCCAAAGATGGAAGTGTTTCGGAATACATAATATCAATGTCTGGTGAACCTATAACATAAATGTGTTCACTTTTTTCGCCTAACTGCATAATTCTACGTTTCGATTCTTCATTACTGACAAAATGCAAATGTGCAAACTTGGTAATGGCATGCCGAATGGATTCATCAATCGTACCCGAGACTTCGCCGCCTTCAATATGTGCGACCAAAATATTATTAAATGCTCCTACAATTGCCCCCGCTAGTGCTTCTAAGCGATCCCCATGAACTACAATCAAATCTGGTTTGATTTCAGAAACATAATTACTCAGTCCACTAATGGTATTACTTAGTGTTAAGTCCATAGGAGTACTATGGTTCTGGTTGATAAAGTGGTATACTTGCCGAAATCCATCCTTTTCAATCTCACGCCATGTAGAACCATAACGGGAATGCATATGCATTCCCGTTATAAATAAGTTCAACTCAAAAGCAGGGTCTTGATCAATTTTCATCATTAATGATTTTAATTTGCCATAGTCTGCTCTCGTTCCTGTTAGAAAAACAATTTTTTTCATTCGTTCTCACTCCACATGCGAGACATCGCTAAATTTCAAATGTTCGTCCTGCTGGATGGATCTCGTTACTTTCTTCCCCAATAAATCATTGTAGTGCTCTGCTTTGATTTCCCCTGCACCTGGACGTTTTACCCAGATATTCTGTTCCGTCAATATTTCTCCTTCTTGAATTTCTTTTGTCGTTACCACCGTTGCAAAAGCAAAATCTATGGTTACCTGCTCCTCAGCTACAGCGTTTTTCTCTCCACCACGCATCATAGCAATCTCCTTGGAACCTTGAATAAGTTCTGTTAATTGTTCAGGATCCATAGAACAAGCAATGTCCGGTCCAGGACGATCGAAGTGATCGGTGAAATGCCTTTCCAAAATGGAGGCACCTAATGCTACTGCTGCTAAACACGCATGGTTGTTTAACGTATGATCGGAAAGTCCGATTACCGCATCTGGAAATTCATCCTGCATCTGACTCATCGCACCAAGTCTGACCAAATGCGCAGGAGTAGGATACACATTCGTACAATGTAATAAAGCATATGGTGTACGATAACGTCTGAATATTTCTACAGATTTCCGGATACTCGCCAAATCATTCATCCCTGTAGAGAGAATAATTGGTTTACCCTTTTGCGCAATATACTCTACTAACGGATAGTTATTGCACTCGCCTGAACCAATCTTATAAGCAACAACATTCATTCGTTCAAGTCTGTTTACAGCCTCGCGAGAAAAAGGTGTACTGATAAATGTCATTCCCTTTGATTCAACGTATCGCATAAGTTCTCTCTCATCTTCTTCGCTTAACGCACATCGAGCCATAACATCATATATTGATACATCCGTATTTCCGGGAATTACTTTTTTGGCTTCCTGACTCATCTCATCTTCAATAACATGCGTCTGATGCTTGATGATTTCGGCTCCTGCAGAAAAAGCAGCATCTACCATCTCTTTTGCTACAGCAAGGGATCCTTCGTGATTGATGCCAATCTCAGCTATAACTACGGGGTCAAAGTCTGCACCAATCAATCTTTGGTTAATTTGAATATAAGGTTCCATCTAACACTCATCTCCCCTGACTATTCTTGATCGTCTAATTGCTTCAGTCATTATTTCAATAGATTCCGGTATAGAACTAACCATTGCAGTCAATAGTGATCCCAGATGTTCATGCATGAGGTCCGATTTTTTTCGCACATCTTGCTCATTCACAATGATTGGAAGTATTCTATCAAACTCCATCATTGCAATTGGGATAAAGGCTTCAAATATCACATCAAACCATTCTTGATTTGTAAGTGCACTCCATCTTTCTTCAACTTTTCCAAGCAGATCCCAAGCCTTTACTTGCTTTATTCTAGATTGGTCACGTCCTTTGTTTAATAACTTTTTAATTTGTATCGCTTCTTCTTTGGCTACCTGTAGTGCATCGATCAAGAACTCAAGCTTTGCTTCAAACTTAGGTAGTTGAATCAACGGCGAAGCACTGCTCTGATCTAAAAAGCTCTCCAAAAAATCCTCCGACAGTGTCCTCTCACATGCAAGCTTTTCATATATATCTTGTGCGGATACCCATGCAGCACCTGCAATTTCAGCACCATGTGCCGTAGTATTCAAAAATTCAACATCATGGAATAACTCAATCAGTTTTTCTATATCATCTTTCATCAACATCAAACTCAAAGTCGTTTCGTTATACCCACCTTTTACATTCTTCACTTTAAGCTTCTTCTCAGGATGTTCAGACGAGCTCACCTCTCCTGCAGTGTGATTCACTCCAGGTGCATAATAACTTCCATTATGGAAAGATAAATCTTGCCCAAAGAGAACTATGCGCTTAGCTCCCAATATAATTGCAGTCTGAATTGCCGTACCTACAACTGTAGTTGTAGAGTGAAGATATTTACGGTTTGTGTCTAAACCTAGAACATATGGCGTGACGGAATCATGATTTAAAAGAGAATAGACCACGCGCTTTTCTCTTTTATTGACAACGCCCTGATAACCTCTAGTCGCTACCATCAACGGAGTTTGGCTTGCAATCTCCGAAGAGAAAATCTGATCATTAATTTCATTTCCATCTAGTAAGGTGACCAAGTGAGGCTTGATTTGATTTTTTTGAAAAAACTGAATGCTGGAACCTGAGGCAATGACAATAGCATGATTTTTGATTTTTTTTAACCATTCCAGATCCTCTTGAAGTGATGGACCCGATGCAACAATTACCGCAGTCTCACCGGAGAAACGATTTTCCAAGTCATAAATTTCAGGATATTTACTAAACTCACTAATGTTATACAATGTATTTTCAAACCACAATTTCTTGAAATGCTCGCGTGTATTGTGATTTGTTACAAAAGCAGCATAGTGATTCATAAATTTCTCTCTCGTTTGTTGCAGTTCTTCAATCTCATTTTCAAGATAATATCGTAGTGGAACAAAGGCTAATTCTTCTTGTATATGTGTACTCAGTCTAGAAAACATTAAATTCAGCTGTTTTTCTCCGACAGACAACCATAGTAATCTAGACCATTCTAAAATAGGAGTCAAATCATATTGTTTCATTGCATATTGGAAAGAAAGTTCATTTGGCTCATACACTACAAAAAAGCGATCTGGATATTTTTCAATCAGATCAGAAATGCCAATCCCTTGACCAAATCCATATACAAAAATAATCCCAATATTCTGAACAGAGAGTTCAACAGCTTGCATCCATTGTGCATCATATTCAATATGTTCCTGGATCATCATGCTTCCAATTTCCACATCGCCTTGTAATGTAAGAAGTAATTCTTTAGAGAAATCTTCGTAAAAGCGCTCCCTTATTACGGTTATATTCTTATTGTAATTATCCATTTTACCTCTCAATGACATAATTCCATTAAATATGTCGTGTATTTATTAGTTTGAAAATATATTTCCCATCAACTAGAGAATGTCTGCCAATCCCTAAAAAGAGTCCTCTTGTTTTCAGAGAACTCTTGCTTTCAGTCAGTTTCGATGATCAATAAACCAACTATCCGCTGCATACTGCTGTTGGTAAGCATTTAGTTGCTGTTTCGCTGAACCTCGCCGTTGCAACCAGGCTCCGGCTTCATTTTTCAGAAATTCCATTCGTTCGACAATCATCTTATCAAAATTCAAAATATATTCAATTTGCTCGCGATTTTGTTGAGTCATACGCGCTTTATGACATTGAAATTCATTTACAAGCCTTTCACGGGTTTCCGCGAGCCGAAAAAGTTCTTCCTCCTGCAGTAAATTTAATTGATTGACCGCTTCTTCAGTAACGCGCTGCAGTTCACTTAAGATCTCTTCTGCCGATCTTTGACTCATCACATGCTACCCGCAACAGCCGACTTGCTAGCTTCGACCCATGCTTCGCGCAATTCAACAAGATGGGCTATAACTTCCTCAGCAGGTCCAACTTGTTTTTTTACATTTGCTTCAATTAATAGAAGAAGCATATATTCATAAATTCGGACTAATTCATTCGAAATTGGGTAATCAAAATTCAGTGAGGAAACTAACTCATGAATAATTGCCTGAGATTTAACCAGGTTATTATTAGCCATTTCATAATCGCGGGAGGTAATTCCTTCAACCCCTGCTTTTGTAAACCGAATCGCACCATCATACAACATAATCAGTAATTTAGGCTTAGATGCCGTCTCCGCTTGTGCTTGCCGATATTTCTGATAAGGTGAATGAATCAAAGTGAAGCCTCCTTTTCAAACGATTAACCAAATAAACTTGATGCTGAGCTGTTGTATTTATTGATCGCTGTCTCCATCGCTGTAAATTTCTTAAAGTAGTTAGTCTCAATATTATTCAGTTTAGATGTAAATTCTGAAATTCGACGATCTAGTGAAGACAGCTGTGTTCCAATTGTACTGCTTGTCATAAAAGAAGCCGTGATGTCACTACTTGAGATTGAAACACCTGCTGTGGTATTCATACTTTTCAGAGCATTGGTGGTAATTTTTTGTAACCGAGCAAGAATACCATCTTTATCAGTAACTTTGTCGCTTGTATATACTTTATCATAATTGGTCGTAAAGACTTCGTTCACGGCATTTGGATTTCTCTCCAGTGCCTCTTTAAGTTTATCGACATCCAGCGTTAACTTCCCTTTGCTTTGATAGTCTCCTGTTGAGATACCCAGACCTTGCAACAGATTAACTTTACCATTACCTGTATCTACATCTCCCATAATCGCAGAACGCATGCTTGAGATAGCCTCTTGCAAAATGCTATCGTTTTTTAACATCCCGCTTTTCGCCTTGTTCGTCCATTCAGTGATTTCGTCTTCTTTCATATCTGCCTTCTGCTCTGAGGTCAGTGGTGCATATTTCGTATAACGTTCCTCAGAAACCTTACTATTCATTAGTGACAGTACTTGATTATAAGAATCAACAAAATCTTTGACAGATTTAACTATTGCATCCGTATCTTTGCTTACTGTAACATTTGCCTCACTGCCTGCTGCAGTTATTGTATTCAGAGTTAGTGTGACACCGTTAATTGTGAACATATTGGACGTTTTCTCCATGCTCAAACCATTCACCGTAACCTCTGCGTTTTGGGCTTTTTTAACAGTACCATCTGTTGGGTCTGCCCAGAAGATATCTTTCAATTTACTATCAATATTCAAACTATTATTATCAGGAGCCGAATTGTTTGTGAATAATTTCCCGTCAGTACCAGAAGCCGTAGCTGTAAGTGACAGACCACTCGTTGCGTCATAAATCGCAGTAACTCCTGTTGCTGAATTATTATTAATCTTTGAAACCAATGTAGCTATAGTGTCACTCTCGTCAATTGATATTGTCGATCCTCCAACCTGTAGAGAAGTTCCGCTTGTGAGCCCCAAATCAGTCAATTTTGTAGTTTCTGATTTACCATTCTGCCCAGTCAATATAACATTAGCAGCCGTAGCCAGTTTAGTCACACCTACTGTCATACTCCCGCTCGCTGTTGCAGAGGCAGTAGCGGTCACCGCTGTTGTATTCCCCGTCACGGTAGCTTTTTGTGCATTTAACGATGATGCTTTACTGAACGTATCCTTGATTTTATCTTGCAAAAAAGTCACCATTTTAGTACTAACTTCCCGATAACTTTCTCTTTTCCAATCAAGCAGTTGCCTCTGTTGATTCATTTTATTCAGAGGTACCTTTTCTGCTTGCATAAGCTTTTGAACCATGGTATCGATGTCCAAACCTGAGGCCAAACCTGTTAAACGCATTACCATTTTTATTTCCTCCTAGATACGTTCATCAATCAATATACCTGCATGTTCAAGCATATTGGCGACAACATCCAATATTTTTTCCGACGGAATTTCGCGTATTACATCGCCGGTTTCTTGATTTTTCACTTTAATCATGATGGCATGTGTCGTATCATGTACAGAAATCTCCAATGTTTTCTGTGGGCCTTGAATTGCACGAATGGCACGTTCCAGATCTTTCATGGTCTGTTCCCGATCTTGGGCAATTTGAGAGATAGTTGTTCGGGGAGCAGATACACTTAAATTAACATCTTGTGGTTTTGAATTTCCTTCAGATACATATTGTGTTGCTTTTACATACGAAGATGAATTCGGTCCTAAGGGATTTGGGGTTGCATTTGTACTCATCCTATTCCTCCCGTTCTCTTCTTAAGCTTCTTCAATTCTATTACCTTATATATCGGCATTGTTCTATCATTACTTTATGTATTCTCAAAAATAAAGAGCCCTGCATATGCAGGGCTCCAAAAAAATTCAATATTAGCTCTTGTAAGCCAGTGATTAACGCAGCAAGGACAGAACGCCTTGTGGCGCTTGGTTTGCTTGTGCCAACATCGATTGCGAAGCTTGCAAAAGGATGTTGTTTTTGGACAGAGCAACCATTTCTTTCGCCATGTCAGTATCACGAATACGGGATTCGGAAGCTGTCAGGTTTTCTACCGTTGTACCCAAGTTGTTAGAAGTATATTCCAAACGGTTTTGGATCGCACCCAAGTTACCCCGTTGAGTTGATACTTTGGAGATCGCATTTGTGATGTTAGACAGCGTTGTAGCAGAATTCAGTCCGTTGAATCCACTTGTGCTGATTTGTTTAATGTCGATTTTGAAAGCTGCATCATCCGCTTGAATAGAGATGCTAGTTGTACCTTTAATCGCGATACCATTAAACTTCGTGTTTGACATGATCGCATCAATTTGAGTTCCCAGTTGTGTCAACTCGGCATTGATGTTACCTTTGTCACCAGATGTATAAGTACCATTTTCTTTTTGTACGTTCAGTTCTTTCATACGAGTCAGCATGGAAGATACTTCGTTCATTGCGCCCTCTGCTGTTTGTGCGAATGAAATTCCGTCCTGAACGTTACGTTGCGCTTGTTCCAGACCACGGATTTGACCACGCATTTTTTCGGAAATTGCCAGACCTGCTGCATCATCAGCCGCACGGTTGATCTTCAGACCGGAAGACAGCTTCTCCATGTTTTTGCTTGATGCCGCTTGGTTCAGACCCATGTTACGGTGTGTATTAACAGCAGAAATATTGTGATTGATAATCATTGTTTATTTCCTCCTTGAAATAGTTATATGCCCACATCCATGTGGTATTAGCGTCTTCACAGGTCGGCCGCCCTGAAGATTACCGCTCTAATATATATATCGACGTCATGGTATAAATTGTTTATAGTTCTTTTAACTTTTTTTCTACTTTTTCTTCAAAACTTTTAATTTGATATGAATATTACAAGGTTATTCAATCAACTTTCCAAATCCGTTTATGGTTTTCTGCAACGTATCTAAATTCATAACTGCATTTTGATTATTTTCTTGAATTGCATCGAGTACTTCTTTACGATAAATATCAATATCTTTTGGAGCTGCTATTCCAAGTTTGACGTGCTCCCCATCTACAGAAAGTACTGTCAGTACAATATTATCCGAAATCACAATGGATTCACCCTTCTTGCGCGTAAGTACAAGCATCAGACGTCACCAACCTTATTTTCAGAATCATTATCTCTCCATAATGCATGTTTTGTTATATATTCTGTATTTTGCAATACAATTTGTTTACCTAAATTATTCTGCTTATTTAGTACAATGGGCGCCAGCAAGTTGGCTGTAGAGTTTTTTATTTCATCATAAAGAGTTACAATGCAGCGAACCAAGATGTCACTTTGATCAATAACACTGAGTTCATTAACAATTTCTGGAGAGAGTTCAAATTCGTAATCCGAATGAAAATCGAAAGGGTTCACTGTTACAAAGGAAATAGCTGGCTCTTCAACTGAACTGAATAAGCTGAACACCTCATCATGTTGCTGTAAAGTAAAAGATCTCAGTTCTTCAAAACCTGGTATTCCTTTAGGAAGGGTATATATTTCTTTTGCCATCTGTTCTTCAGTTGAGTCTAAATTATTCTGCTGATTCATTTGTCCATCCTCCTAAACTATTAAAAAAGCTATGGAGCATCCATGTCCATAGCTTACTGTTTATCTATAATTAAAATCAAACATTATCTCATAAAGTCCATCAAAGATGGTTGCATGATCTGAGCAGATGATTTGAGAGCTGCTTGATAGATCGTCTGTGCAGAGGTAGCCTGTATCATTAGACTTGCCACATCCGCGTCTTCTGTTTTTGATTGCAATGTTGTAAAGTTCAAATTCTGATCATCCAGGCGATTTTGAACCAATTCGATCCGGTTGGTTCTAGCCCCAACCTCCGAGAGACACGCCTGCATTTTGGTTGAACGGGATTCAATGTTTTGTAGTTGTTGCTGTACCCCCGCTTGATTCCCGCTATTTAACGCAGCTGAAAGATTATCGATGATTTTGAAAACATTGTTGTCCTCACCCTTATTACCAAAAAATTCTGAACCGGAGGTATTTATTCGGAATGTGACCTGTTCACTGATGGAATACATTACTCCTTGTGTATCCGTCTCCACATCTGCATAGTCCGTTATTGTTCCAGATAATTCATACGGTGCCTTGTCATAGGTTTGGCCATTAAAAATAAACTTCCCACGGATTTGAGTATTACCAATATCCACTAGGTGCTTTTTCAATTCCACTATTTCAAGATTAACCGCCTCCAAATCGGAATCAGCCAAGGTTCCATTGGATCCTTGAACCGCGAGTTCCTTTAGCCTTTTCATCACATCACTGGCTTGCTGCATATTCGAATCCGTCGCATCAAGCCAGCTCACAGCAGCATCGGTATTAGTCTGATATTGTTCATTCGCTGACAAATCTGCTCTATAACGAAGAGCATATGTTACGCCAACAGGATCATCAGAAGGTTTATTAATTTTACGACCGGTAGAGATTTGGTTGGACATTGTATCCATACGGTTCAGGTTCCGGTTCAGGTTACTCAGCATCTGAGTGCTCATCATACCTGAGGTTACGCGAATAGCCATTATTAATTACCCCTTTCTACGTCTTAGCGACCGACCACACCAGTGCTGTTAATGAGCTTATTAAGCAGTTCATCATAGGCAGTCATGAAACGGGCAGCTGCACTGTATGCGTGCTGGAATTTAATTAAATTGCTCATTTCTTCATCTAGAGAGACTCCACTTACGGATTGACGATTCAAGTCGACCTGTTCAGTGAGGAGTTGAGCATTTTGAGCTTGTCGTTTAGCTTCCTGAGTCTGGACACCAAGTTGGCCTACAATCGCGCCGAAAAAGTCATCCACCGTAGTTGGTTTAGACAATGCTGATCCAAAATCAAACTTTGTATCTCTTAAGCCAGCTAACGCTATGGCTAAACTGTTGTTCCCTAGTACTACACTCTCACTTGTACCTGTTCCGGTAGTCCGCATCGAAGTAGCTATCTTATTCGGATCATTTTGGATATCTGTACTTAATGTAATATTACCAGCCGTAATCGTTCCAGAACCGTCTTTGGTTGAGAAAAAATCCCCGCCTGCTGTCGGAGTATCACCGCTAAGGGTATACCCCAGTTTATGAAGCCCATTAATCCCTTGAACCGTCACTTTCAAATCTGACGTTAACGTTCTATTGTTATTGGCATCTGAATAGGTCACATTGTTGAAAACCGTGCCGCTAGGCAGTACGGATCCAGCAGGAATGGTAATCTCAATATCCCCGGTTGCGAGCGTATTCGCCAGTTGATTGATTTGATTACGATAGTCTGCTACATATTGATCACGAGAATGAATCATTCCGTAGACTTCGCCGCCAGTTAAAGTCCCCGCTTGATAGGCATTCTCTAGAATATCAGCCGTGACAGGAACCACCGCAGCTCCAGTGACTGCTACTTGGCCTGCAATCGTTACCTGGTAGCCACTATCCAGTTCTGTTATCTGAACGCCTGCAATCTTGGAGAGCTGGTCAACGGCATAATCACGTTGGTCACGCAAATCATTGGCATTGTCGCCCAGTTGCTCCACTTTTACAATGTTGTTGTTCAGATCCGCTATGGACTGCAGATATGAGTTGATCTCAGTGGTTTTTAACGAAACGTTATTGGTCAAATCACTAGTCAGTGCATCCAATTGAAGACTGATTTGATTTAAACCATCTGTTAACGCCAAAGTTGTCTCTTTCACAATTTTGCGGTTTGTAACATCCTGTGGATCTTGACTAAGATCGGACCAAGAGTTCCAGAAGTTATTCAGCACTGTGCGAATACCCGTATCCGAAGGCTCATTCATGATGGTTTCAAGCTTTTCAAGTGTACTATTACGAATGGTCCATCCTCCAAGTGAGGTGTTCTCATTACGGAATTGCCCGTCCAAAAAAGATTCACGAACACGCATAATTGAGTTGAACTCCACACCCGTTCCAAGCTGACCTGGTGCTGTTGTACGGTAAAATGCCACTGCATCAATTGGATCTGCTGCCGTCATGTTGACAACTTGTCGTGAATAACCTGGTGTATTCGCATTGGCAACGTTATGTCCTGTTGTGTTCAAAGCGGCCGTTTGTGTGATCAGACTGCGTTTGGCCGTTTCAATTGAATGAAATGTTGAAGCCATATTATTTTTCCCCCATTGTTAACCACGAGTATCAAAAAGACCAGAGCGAGCTATACCATAAGATTTCTCTAAAGGATTCTGATATGTGGCTTCTGATTCAGCATGAAATGACATTGTCTCAATAAAAAAGTCGATGTACGAGAGCGACTGCTTAATAAGCTGTTGATTGGATTCATTAAGATATTTCACCTTTTCTAGCACATCTGTTAATGAAGTTTGAGCTTGAAGAAGCCTCTTTTTCTCTGCGGTATCAAAGACCAGTCTTGTCAACTCACTAATGGTCAGATTTAACTTGGACTTAATACCACGTTCCTCCAGAAACTGGTGGACTGCCAGAATTCTTTGCTGCTCGATCAACTCAATCCTTTTCAGCAGTTTAGATTCCTGGTTAATTAGAGAAATCAGGATATCAACTTTGTTGGCAACAACAGCTTCCTTCTTCCGTTCCCCCAGCTCAAGCATCTCCACATGTGCGGCTTCCAACTGTTCAAGTACATCAATTATCGATTCAATTGCCATGTGTCCTCCTATTGATTAGGGAAGTTCTTAAAGTATGGAGCAAGCTTCTCTGCAAGCTTCTGGCTGTCTACTTGATAAGTTCCCGAATTCACCTGTTCCTTTAATTCCTGAATACGTTGTGTGCGGCCTGCGTCCTGTGTACGACCTTGTTCCTCAAGCATCTTCATCGCCTCCGGAGAAATGGATACTTCGTCCTTACGGCGGCTCTTTTTGGCATCAGCCTGCTGATTGGATTCAACGTTTCTCTGATAGGAATTGATAGCACCAATTCTATTCGGTTCATTGATTTTCATACAAACTACACTTCCTTTACCCTAGGATTTTTTACATTATCTTTATGTTATTGAATGATTGAGATAATAAAAAAAACCGATAATCTTTAATAAGTTTATCGGTACGTTCCAAAACATTTGTTATAGCAAAAACTGTATTTAAGCCCTCGCTCCTATGAATCGCGCAGTTTGTCGACAGCATTGTAGGCTCGCCCGCCTATATTATTGTTATCCTTCTGGCCTACTTCACGGGCTGCTCCTGCCAAATCTTTGGTCAAGCGGCTTCGACATGAATCACACATATGTCCTTCACGAATCAGCGTTCCACATACTTCACAAGGATACATCATGTTAGGGGCGTTTTCGATGGAAATCCGACCCTCCCGAATAAAGCGGGTGATTTGCTTAATCGAAATCTCCGTTGCATCAGATAATTCCTGTATATTGGTACCCTTATTCTCACGTAGGTAGTCTACACATGTTTGGTATTCCTGCTCAATTTCTTTGATACAGTTCGAACATACATCCCGAAAATTCAACGCATATAATCTGCCGCAGCGAGGACAATTACCTAGATTCATTGCTAAAACGCCCCTCTCATACTTCCTTTTCCGAATGGATAATAATTATACATTACCTTATTTTCACACATCAAGCCATAGTCTATTGCAAACATAGCAAGGGGTTAAAATGCATGTATGCGCAATCTTATGGATATTAAACAAGTTGTTTTTGCAGAATTACACATCAATTTTTCTCAACTGATGAACTAATGAGCATTAAACCCAGATATGTTGTTACTCGAAAATCAGTAAAGTTATCACCAGTAATGGAGACAGGCATCACGTTAAATTTAACATGCATTTTCATATATCACTTATTGATTCTTAAGCTTAAGATCTGGCCAAAGTCAGCGTGTAAATCTCTATTGGAAGGTTAATAGAAGATCCAGCGTTTAAGATCACCTGTCCACATGCATCCAGAGTACTACCGGTTGTATAAATATCATCGATCATTAGCAAGCGTAAGGGAGCAATTTGCCAGCCTTGTGTTGTCGGTCTGAAATTCGAAGAGGCTCCTTGTCCAATCGTATATGAATTGGCTGATTGTGAATACACGTTCTTTTGAACGGATTGAGTGGCGACTTTATAGAGTTCAAGTATCATCTCCATTCCACCTGGCTGAATTGCAAATGCATCCTGCATCGTCTGAATGCGCTCGCCGCGTGTTTTGAAGCTTTGTTTGGTGGTGTTGATCCGACGCTGTAGCAGATCAACAACTGGTAGGCGGACGCCAGCGGCAAGTCCTGCTGCGAGCCGCTCGGCCTGGTTGAAGCCGCGCTCGGCAAGGCGTTCGTCGCTGACGGGGACATAGGTCACGGCGTCTGGCCGCCATCGTGGCTTATTGCTTTGGAGCAGCGACTGGCGGTTGCGCATCGTTGCTCCGGGATGAGCGTGCGTATAGTACGCGTCTGAGCTGTGGTTGTTGTGTTGCGCGTGTATATGCACGGGCGCTAACGCGGCAGGTAAGTGGACGGGCGAGGGCGATGTTACGTGCCCGTTAGGTCGGTGAACGAGTGCGTTTGTTGACGCACTCGAGCCATGTGGATGTGAAATGACATCCACATGGTATTGAGCGGGCGTGGCGGAATGAGCTACGGGGGCCAGGGTTTCTTTTGCCAAAACAGGGTTGAGTTCTTCACTCATTGCTTGAAATGCTTGAATAATAAGAGCAGTTAACAGTGGCGCATAGCGCGCATGGCCTCTGAATTTGTACATCCCAATCCATTCCTTCATAAGAGCGTTATACTGGACGGCACTGCGGTTGCATATGAAAGAACGGTTTTGCATATGTGGGCGAACGCAGTCCGGACAGCCGATCCCCCGACCACAACGCAGACAGCGGATGGAACGAATCCATGGAATTTGCTGCACACAACGCGGACAGATGTCGGGATAGATCGGGGACAATATCGCTCGTGTACCACAGGTTAGACAAGTCGCTCCGGGTGGGGCGAGTAATCCATGCAAGCGATGGGTAAGTTGGTGCAAGTGGTCAGTGATGCTGCTTAGCCAGTTCGACATCCGATTGTAACCTCCCTCAGTATCTATTGATGTGCTGGCGGGTGAAGATAGCCTTTGCGTTTTGCGATGTTGTTCATCTTTTGGATTTGTGCCACCGCTTTTACCTGGGAACGCGTACGACGGGATGATGCGAAGACGACTCTTCCTGCTGGATCATCCATAGATCGACCCGCTCTACCCGCCATCTGTACCAGAGATGCTTCGTCGAAGAGACCATTATCCGCATCCAAAATAAATACATCGCTACGTGGAATGGTGACGCCCCGCTCCAAGATAGTGGTGGTCACGAGCAGACGTATGGTCCGTTCACGAAACGCAATTACTTTGCTCGCACGATCCGGATCTTGGGATGATGTTCCTTCGATATGGATTTTTGGAAACATGCGACGCATGAGATTTACAAATGCCTCAATCTGAGCGATCCGTGTCACAAAAACAAATACCTGAGCTTCCCGTAGCAAGGAGGTTTGAATACTCTTTTTTAGTGTCGCGGGCAGCTCTCCCTTTCGAATACATTCAGCGACGGTAGGCATTTTCAATAAACGCGGTACGGGTAAAGGGTGGCGGTGGAAGCGGACAGGAACTTTGGCGTGAGTGAGTTTCCCTTGCGCCGCTTCCCGCTGTAGTCTAGCTGGTGGCGTAGCGGACAGATAAACAAAATGACCATCAGGCTTGCACGAGGACGTCGCCGCATGAGCGAGCATGGGATCATTATGGTAGGGAAATGCGTCGAGTTCGTCGATAATGACCAGATCGAATGCCTGGTAAAAACGCATCAGTTGGTGCGTGGTCGCGAGTGTAAGCTCTGCGTCTTTCCAGCGCTCGGTGCTGCCTCCGTATAGCGTAGCGAGCGAGATGTCAGGGAACGCCTTCGCCAAACGAGGGGCAAGCTCCAGCACGACATCCCGGCGCGGCGTAGCGACAAGCGCTCGTCCACCGCGCTCCAATATGTATTGGAGCAAAGGGAATATCATTTCCGTTTTGCCGGCCCCGGTCACGGCCCACAACAAAAACCGCCCCGGCCCATCCCCTGCGGATGGCTGGGCCAAAAAGGCCAGCGCCGCGGCAGCAGCCGCGCTCTGCGCTGGGCTGAGCCCCCACCGGGCAAGTCCGCCCTCGGTGGGGGCAACGGCCATGCCACGCTGCGATGCACCGTGTGGCACGGCCCATGGCGCTGCGCTACGCAGCAGCAGCGCACAGGCACGGCTGCGCCCCAGCGCGAGGCAAGCCTCGCAGTAGGCGCACGCCGCCAGGCCGCAGGCAGCGCAGGGCACGCGCTGCCCGGCAAAGCTGCCGCATCGGCGGCAGCGGGGCGCGCTGTGCGCGCGACCAAGCCACGCGAGGCGTTGCCGCCGCGTGGCAGGCCCTTCCAGGGCGGCTGCTATGCTCAGCCGCCCACGCAGGTGCGCGAGCTGCGCAGCCGCGCGCCAAACCGAGGCAAGCTGCGGCGACGTGTCCGCCAGCAGCGCCTCTGCCTCGGCCGCCAGAAATTGGCGGCCGCGAAGCCGCTCAGCCAGCAGGGCCGCGCCCCGCTCAAGCTGAGCCCACTCCCCGGCGGGATACGACTCTGGCATCCCGCCCACCTCCGCACCTCTTTCAGCGCCAATCCCTACATTGCCTCCCATCTCTACCCTAGCCGCAAGTTCCCCGGAGGCCCTCTCGTACTCTTCCAGTTTGCGCTGCATATGCGTCTGCCAATGCTCCTCTCCCCACTGATCCATACCTCGCTCCACCTCAAAATTCTCTACCATCCACGAGGCCTGACTTAAAGGTAACTCCCTGCCTAACATTAACCATCGCAACACCCATTGTCCGCTCAATCCCTCAAGCCACCACGCCACATCCACTCGGATATCCAGTGACAGCACCATCTTCCACTCTTCTCTCACTCGGCACACATACAACCCAACCTTCATTCGCTCTCCTCCCTCATCCTACATGTCCCAAAACGCAAAAAAAGCACATGCCAACCGACTATTCGTCGGAGCATGTGCTTCATGTCCATATCTCATTTATTCTTTATTCATTTGTATTATCACTATATCAATTGTGAAGTCGTCCCACAAGTCGTTTAGTTTCCAAAAGCAACCGATACGATCATTTTACCCATTCAATGAGAAGCGATAATCTTTCTTTGATCATGCGAAACTTTTTCCAATCTGCTTCGTCTATACTTTTAACTTAAGAGTTCTGAATTCAAAAAGGTTCGTGCTGCGATCCCCACAAGGCTCCAACAGGGACAATAACCATAGATTGCATAAAAACCCATATTTAATTTAACAGCAAGCTTGGCTACAATGACAAAAAAAGACTACAGCATAAGCTGTAATCTTTAACCTCAAACATGATGAAATTTATGCTTATTTTGGCAAACTGGCATGACCTCATTGAAAGTGCATTCTGACTGTTGACACGCTTTAGCCAGTCTGTCTCAGCAGCTTGCACGATTAATGGACCCAACTGTTGCAAAAAAAAGCATCTACTGCTTTGGCTCACGCAAATCGATAAGGCGAAAAGAATGACTCCCAGTCTGATTCCACTGTTCCATATCCGAAGGGACAGCAGACAAGTAAGATAACTCCATTCCTTGCCTATGCATAAGCTTCTCAATAATACGAACCGTTTCGGCTTCCGTACGATCAGCGACAACCGTCAATGTGAAGCTCTTTCCACGGTAAAATAATTCCCGGCAAAGCGCTCTTACAATGCCTTCAATCCGCTGCTCCTGATTGGAAGGAATGAGCATAATCTGCTCGTAGCCCTCGGGGTCCGGACGGGAAAGATGGCGCTGGTGCATGGCATGAACGGCCATTGCCGCCAGGAAGTATATGAGCAGAATCATAGTCAGATGAGCAACCATGGCAACTGCACCTCCTCGGAAGGTCATGCTCACCCATGGCGAACATCCCTGTATACAGCAGTATATGCTGCATTCCCCGAAGGGTTACACTTGCAAATCCTAAAGCGCATATTCCATTCTGATCGACACCGGACGAAGAAGACAGGCCAGGTCGTTCAATCATTCATGCCGAAGCTTGAACATAAGTTCTTCTAACTTCACACTTTGCTCATTTGCAGTAATAAAGTCCATTAACCCGCTAACCAGTCCAACACTCTGGAATGGGCGCGAGTAAACAGAATCCTATAATTGCTATAATCAAACTGCATCTAAATACAATCGTATATTAGAGGGTAACCCAACCATATTTGATCGAGTTGATAACCGCTTGTGTACGATCGTCCACTTCCATCTTCTGCAAAATACTGCTGACATGGTTTTTTACTGTTTTCTCACTGATGAACAGGAACTCACCAATCATTTTATTGCTCTTACCTTCAGCCATCAGACGCAATACTTCAGCCTCACGACGAGTAAGCGGATTATTGTCGCCAGCGACAAATTTAACGCCAGCTTCCTTCGAAGCTCCTTCGCTCATTGCCCCTGTCTCATTAAGGTACGTCATACGACGCAACTGCATGATCAGTTTGCCAGTTACTTTAGGGTGGATGAATGCATGCCCTTCATGAACAGAACGAATCGCATTGATCAGGGACTCGGCCTCCATATCTTTGAGCAGGTAGCCATTAGCACCTTTACGCAGCGTCTCGAACACATAACTCTCATCATCATGAATAGACAAGATAATGACTTTGACATCCGGGAACAGCTCACGCAATTTCTCCGTCGCTTCAACCCCGTTTTCCACAGGCATGTTGATGTCCATCAATACGATGTCCGGTTTATCCTGATTACAGAATTCGAGCACCTGAATCCCATCGCCGCATTCGCCGATGACCTCAATGTCGTCCTCCATATTTAAAATGCGTTTCAGACCTTCACGGAACAGCTGATGATCATCAGCCAAAAGAACTTTAATTGATGTCTTTCCAGTATCACGGTTTTCCATCCTGCTACTCCTTTCCCTTATCCACGTTTGTCGGGATATGAATCACTATTTTGGTTCCTTGATTTTCCGCGGACTCGATCTCTATTCTTCCTTCTAACAGTTCAACCCGCTCTCTCATCCCAATCAGACCGAAGTGGGTATGATCCTTGCTCTTCTTCGCAAGAAGCTCCGGTTTGAACCCAAGCCCATTGTCCTGCACGACAATCTTAACGAGCTGAGCCTGGTATGTAATTTCCACTACAACATAAGTGGGATAAGCATGCTTCGCAGCATTGGACAGACCTTCCTGCACGAGGCGGTAGATCGCAGCCTCCATTGCCGAAGATAAACGGTGTTCCTTGCCTCTCGTTTCAAAAAGCGAGCGGATTTTTGTTTTTTCTTCAAAATCCTGCACGTACTTCCGAAGCGTTGGAATCAATCCCAGGTCATCCAGTGCCATAGGACGCAAATTGAAAATAACTTTTCTCATTTCTCCAAGACTCGAACGAACCTGGCCTTTCAAATCTACTATTTCGGCCTGGACCATCTTAAAATCCTGCTTTATGAGCATTCTTTCTACAATTTCCGTCCTAAGCACTAGATTTGCGAGCATCTGCGCAGGTCCGTCATGGATCTCACGGGCAATACGTTTCCGCTCTTCTTCCTGGGCCAAAATTATTTTCAAACCAATCATTTGTCGATTTTTGGCGGATTCAATGATGCGGGTCACTTGACCCAGCTCACCCGACAGATACTCCAGTACAACCCCCATCTGGGAACCGATCGTCTCGGCGCGCTCCACGGAAGCTTCCACATTTTTGGCACGCTTCTGCAGATCATCCCGACGGGCTTTCAGATACATTTCCTTCTCACGGTAAATCATCAGATCCAGCTGTAACTGCGTCGCTTTCTCATACGCCTGCTTGATATCATGCTCGGAATAACGGACGAAGTCGCGGCTAACCTCAGTTAGCCGGATCCGGGAGCGGCGGTAGTTGAGCTCCAATTGATCTACTTTCTCGATCGTTTCCGCCGTCTCCTTCAGAACCGACTTCAATTCCTCGTTCAGCGTTTTCAGCTCATTCCGAGTCGAGTCCATAATCTCAAACATTTGATATTTACTGTTTTCCATGACTTGTATGGCGTTTTTTATGACGCGGTCTATGGCATCGGCTTGTAAATCCACGTTTGTTCGACTCCATTTCTATCGTTTCCGGTATATATCATACCATATCACGATGAGATGGTAACGGTCTTCGTGTTCTGTTCCCATTTTACAGTCAGTCCAAGCTGCTCTGAAACGAGTCTGAGAGGGACTAAAGTCCTACCACCAGATACGTAAGGTGCTACTGTTGCACTTTGTCTTTTGCCATTGATGATGAATTCTTTCTGGCCTACAACCAGATCAATCAGCTTGCCACCGCGCACGACGGTAACTCTTTGATTTTTGCTATCCCAGCTCGCCTGTCCGCCAAAAGCATCCAAAACATGCTTGATTGGAACATATGTTGTACCATTTTTCAGTACTGGCGCAGAATCGATTGCCTTTTTCGTTCCGTTTACGGTCATGGATTTCTGTCCAAGCACCAGAGAAGCAGTTCCTGTAGGCAAGCCCACTTCACTGGATTTGGATGGCATGGTGAAAGCAATGTTGTCAAAAGCAACCGTGCCTGTCTTCGCACGCTCATCCTGACCTTCTTCCACATTCACCACATAAACCCGTTTCAGCTTCGCCGGATAAGAAATATTCAGCCCATTCAGGTCCACGTTCAGTTTTTTCCAACCATCCCAATCAATTGCCTTAGCGAGATCGGCATATACCGTTTTGCCACTGGCATCCGTAAATTCAGCACGCAGCCAGTTCAGGCTCTTATCTCCCATAACATCCATCGACATGGATGTTGCTGTTGCAGATACCTCTTTGCCAGTGGAACCGTTCAATTGGGCATATGCATACATTTTACCTATTCCTGCGGTCATGTCATAGCTCAGCTGCAGCACCTTGGAGCCAGCTTTTTCACCTGTTCCCGCTGTCACGGACGCCGATCCAGTTACACCTGATGCATTGGTCGTGAAGTTGATCGGGTAGCTAACATTCTCGAAGTTCTCCCATATCGTTTCACTTGCCGCAGCGGAGAGCACAACCACCGTGCTGTAGCCGTCATAACGACCGATCGCATAGCCAACTTGAGCGCCAGCGTTCACGGAGGATACGGTTAATTGGTCTGCAGACACTTTACCTTTGAATCCAATAAACTCCCATGTCAGCGAATCCGCCGGAACTGTCACACTTTGTCCGTCTTTGGTCTTCGCCGTTACTGGAATGGAAATCGTTGTATCCGCTTGGAGCGATCCCAAGCCAGATCCGGCTGTCAGCGAAGCCAGTTCACTTCCGCCCAACACGGTAACTTTAATGGAAGATGAAGCTCCATTGCTTGTTGCAGTCAGCGTCACTGTACCTGGTTTCACACCTTTGATCGTTCCATTGCTTACACTCACGATGCCGTTGTTGCTCGATTTCCATGTCATCTTGATATCGCCTGTCGCAATCGGGTTATAGTAGGTGTCATATCCTTTAGCTGTATACTTGCCCTCTTGCCCTACTAGCAATGTTTGGCTGCCACTCACGGCAAAGCCCTGCAGCTTACCTTCCGGAGCCGTAGAGAACACGCCCAGCGTGTTTACGACCTGACGCTGCTCTGTACCGTACTCCGTGTTGAACGTAAGCCCTGCTGTCTCCTCGCCAAGCGGACGAGTTACCATCGTTGTGGAACCGCCTCCGTCCAGATTCATGCCTTTCCATACACCAATGCTGGTCATGAAGGATTGCAGTTCAGTCAGCGACAAACCGCTGCTGTTACTGTTTTTCTCCGCTGCAATAATGTAGACATACCGACCATCTTGGGAGTAGCCGACTGCTGTTCTCGCACGAATGCCACCGATGCCGGAAGCAGCAATATCACGGGAAAAAGTAGCCGCCTTGCCACCATTCACCAGAATGGTATGTCCACCGATCATCATCTGCAGGTTGCTTGGATCAACGGTCTCCCCCGTCGTTTTGGCTTTTAACTTGTAATCCGCATTCAGCGACTGTCCTACCGCCAGGTGAGTCATAATCCATGTCGCTGCCGTTCCGTGCGCACGCAAAATGTACCCATCCGCCGGCACCGTCATGTTTAACGCCTTTTTATCCGAAATTTGGGTGATCACACCGTTCTGCACAAGTACCTCAGTTGGTGTTGTGGAAGGATCATTCGGTCGCTTCGTTGACGTCCAAGCCGGTGTATAAATATACATCGAATTGGCGTGACTGTATTTCACCGAGCTTGATTCGACCGTGTAGTCCTCTTTATTTATCCCACGCAAAGCAAACGTTGAACCATCATCTGCCTTCACGGTGCCATCGAATGAATATTCATCAATCATCGGCTTGCCGTCTTTGGTTACGGTGAGGGCATACATCCCTGACAGCTCTGATGGAGTAGATACGAGGACCCCATCCGAGACCTGTCCACCAATTGGGGCAAGTTCCCCGGATACATTGAAATAATCGCCGTTCACGGCGGCTACTGCTCCGTTTTCCTTAGCCATGCCACCCGTGCTTTGTTTACTATTCAGATTGCCGCCCTTGCCTGTCATGACATCCAGCTTCACATAGGGATTTTGTAAATCCACTTGAATGACATCTGCCAGTACGTTCACCTTCGAGCCGGAACGTGTCGTTGTATAATTGTATTTCATCAACTTCGCACCCGAAGTCAGAATTTCTTCGCTCAATTTACTTGTTGTTGTAGAGGCCGCTGCAGCCACCGACTGCCATGTACTTCCCGACCACACCTGTTGTCCCGCTCCCAGAACCGGTGCAATCCAGATCACGCCTGCCAGCGTCACAATCGCCCATTTCTTCGCCTTGCTACCCTTAACGTCGTTCAGCCGTTTCCCTTGTTTCCCCAGCATGTTTGAAACGTCTCTCCCATCTTGTATATCAATCTTAGATATCACGATCTCTACCATGTGGCAGCAGACAGCGAGATTTCTAGTATACTCTTCTATTAATAGACTACTTTTTGTGGAAAAAGTTACGCCTGGAGCCTATATTAGCACTCATTGATTAAAAATATGGATTTCAAGCTTATGTTTTGAATTTTTTTCTGAATTCTAATTTCGCAGTTAAATTTCATGTTCCTTACAAGAACTATCTCATAAAAAAGAAGCATATCAGCTAGTTTTAATCTGATATGCTTCTTTTTGAGTCATAATAATTTTTTTTATTTTATAGATATCCTATTTTGTTAAGCATGCGCTTTAGCATGACTGCTGCCTGCGCTCTTGTTGCGTTTTCCAAGGGCTGAAATTCCATTTTAGTCACCCCTTGAATAATTCCTGTCTGTACTGCTTTAGCAACAGAATCTTTGGATTTTATACTTTTGTTATCCTTGAATTTAGATAAGGTGTCTTTAGCTGATGATTGAAGAGTCGCTGATTGCCCAGCATATTCCATCCCCCTAATCATCATAATTGCCATCTGTTCTCGGGTTATTAAGCTATTGGGTTTGAACTTATTGTCCTCAACCCCTTTAATAATTCCGGCTTCTGCCGCAGCTCCAACATAAGCAATCGTTGTACTATTCCCATTAAGATCACGGAAACGTTGCGCAGCTTCACGATTTCCTTTCAGACCCAGCCCTTTAGCAATCAATTCCGCAAATTCTGCTCTCGTAATTTTCTTATCTGGCTTGTAAGCAGCAAGGTTGTCGGCACTAATGATCCATTTTGATGCCAACTCTGTAATAGCATCACGCGCCCAGGGCTTTGCATCCGGGAAGCTAACCAAATGAGTTACAGGCACTACAATCTGATTGCCGTTTAATTGCCCTTTAGCAATTATTCCAGCTGTCGTGTTTCTGAATGTTGTTGGTACATAGGATAAAGTCTGTGTAACTGAATCAACAGCTGTCATACTAGATAAGGTTGTTGACGTGTTTCCAGGGAGTTGCATCCAAAACTGGCCTTTGATGTTCTGTTCTACATTTTGTCCGGTATTACCATTGTAGAGATCAATATGGACTTCTGTTACATTAGCCAAACGTTGAGCGTTGAAACTTGACAGCATGTACTCCAGCGTTCCTAAGGAGAAAATAGGAAGAGCCTCCAACTGTACGTATAATATAGCAGTACCAGGAGCAGTCGTTATACCTGCACTTTGTCCCATAGCCACAACGTCTAGTTTGGAAAAGGGAACGATCCACACACTGTCACTATACTTAATTCCAATTGAACCCGACCGATAGTTTGCAGCCATCCGAGAGAGTGTATGAAACGGGATGCCAACAGAAGCAGTCGCCTCACTTTCTGGTACTTCAAACATTACGGGTTGATTTAATTTCCCGCTTGAATAAGCATACTCGAATGCTTGGGCAAGCTTCGTCTCATCTATGGTAAACTGCCGCGTAGAACGATTATTGCGTGAAGTTGAGGTTTCTACAGAAGCCGTATCATTATTCATTACAAACATCGCTTGCCCAAATCCGGATTCAGCAGCACTCCATTCGGTGATCCAGGAAGGTTTTCCCTCCAGTGGAGTGGTAGTAGGAGTAGAGCTTACACTTTGCTGCAACGTCAGTGGGCCGAATGCCCCTACTTCAGAATTAAGAGCATCTCTAAGCGAAACTAAACCTGGGGCATAGCTAACTGTACCCGTCTGGCCCGCAGTTACCGAGCTTGGTAATTTCAAGGTAACGACTGAGCCGGATACAGATGCTGAGTTAACGGATACTGTGTTGCCACCGATCTGAACATTGAACTGAGAAGGTGTTAATACCGACTCTGTCTTTAAAGCATGACGGAAGTTGATAAGTATTGTGTCTCCTTGTAGTACACCCGACAAGATCGTTCCGTTTCCGTATGTATACTTCACGGGGATTAAATCTAAGTATCCAGCAGGATTACCGTTCAGGTCCGTTAGACGGCTCGCCCCCGGAACGTAAGACAGCGTAATGGTCTGTGTGCTCGTCACCGCTGAAGCGAGTGTAAGTGTGACAAAATCATCCTCGATTTCCGAATCGTTTACAAACAAGGCTTTGCCGTCTACCAGTACGGAATACTGACTTTTCAGTGGCTTGTTCGATCGACTTAGCGGCTCGTTATAACGAATCCACAATTTATTGCCGCTAACCTCTGCACTCTGGAATTCAGGATTCTTGGTATCGATGCTATTACGAACGTAAAAGCCGCTAAACCCCGCAAGAGCCTGACCGCGGCTATCCTTCACAGACCATTCACCCGGCTGATAGGATACACGGACGACTTCACCATTCGTGATCGAACGACTCAAGTTCAGAGTAACAAGAGAGCTGTTGTTAGTCGACATACTACTTACACCCACTGCTGACCCATCTGCAGTCACACTGAATTGTTTAAATGTTTCACTAGAATTAATATATACGGTCTCCGGATAATAGAGACTAATCGTATTATTATAGGCACTACCTTCTCTTGGTTTGGACATAATCGATTCAAGACTGTTCTCCACATCTCTGGCCGAGAAAGCAGCGGCGGAATTCAGAGATAAATCCTGAATCTTGCGCGTTGATGATCCAGGAGAGTAAGCAATTCGTACCACTTGCCCTACAGCTACGCCTGTATCTAGTACAACATAGACGCTATCCCCAGACACATAAGACGTGCTCACACTTCGTGACTCCCCGTTAACGGTAACCGTGAAGCTTGAAGTATAAGGATCTATACTCGAGAGCAATTTATCATAAGTGAGACGAATAATAGTATTACTGTACATTTTAGATGTCTTTAGAACCGGAGCCGTTCGATCCAGCGTTAATGTTCTGAATGTCCAAGACGACGCTCCGTTCAGCCCCATGTATATATTTCCTGATTTGTCCTGTAATACCCCTCCTGGAATGTCCACGATATAGCTGGTATTACTCGCTAGACTATTTAGCGGAATGATTCGTAACTGTCGATGATTCGAACTGTTCACTGCTGTTGTTGTTGCAATTACTGCACCACTGGCATTTCTCAGCGACACTGATCCCGGATAACGAGGATCCAGTTCTTTGTTAAATGTAACTATCAACTCTCCTGTCAGCGCCACCCCACTTGCTCCATTAGTTGGTGAAAGGGAAGATACTGTTAAGGAAGTAGGATCAGATTGAAACACTTTAAAGTTCCATCCATTAAGTCCTGTTCCAGCAACATCGTTCCCCGCCTTATCTCTCAAAGCCCCTTGAGATATACCAACTGAGTATGTAGCATTATTGGAAAAACTTCTTATAGGATCAATCGTAAGTGTATTCCCACTAATCACAACACGAGGTTGCGTTAATGTCATATCATATTTCTCAAACAGCACACCATCTTCGAAAATTTCAATTTCTCCCACACCAGCCTCAATAGGATTGCTATAAGTCACCCGTAAATTTGAGTCTCGTGCTACGGATACTGCACCGTTAGCTGGTGAAAAGGAAACCGCCGTTGTCGCCCCTACTCCCTTGGTACTGAATGACCATGCCTCCTGATTCAATCCATTAAAGGGTTCATTAGCTTCAAATTCAAAAGATTTACCACCAATTCTAATTGCGTAATACCCACCTTTAAGAGATTCAGGTAGCTGGAAAGTAATTGTTTTTCCTACATCTGGAGTTCCTGGCGAGTCAGGAATGAGGTTCACCCCAGAACTCACAGGAACCTCAGCTACAAGCCGTTCCTCCGGCAATCTGTATATGGATATGTTCTCTTGCGTTCCTACAACTTTTTTAACCGGCTTCTTAAAAACAAGAATAAATGGTGATGTACTATCAGCATTGCTTGCTCCTAATGCTGGTACGGAAGACTCAATTCCTAAACTTGTCAAATCATCAGCATACACTTTACTTTCTTTCCAATCAAAACCACTATACCAACCTTGCGTGATCAACAACGCAATTAATAACCCGATGATCCCCTTACGGATCAGTCCTTTTATGCTCACCTTTCGTTCCTCCTCGTCCATATTCATCTGTCTGAACAATGTATAGACCTCTTTATGTATTTCGGTTAAAAGGAAATATTTGATTAGTGAATAGTTATAATATGTAAATTTATTTTCTTTTCCTAAGCTAAAGAAAATACGAATATCTAAAGTAAAAAGCCCCTGATTCCATATCGGAACCAAGGGCTTCTATTGATGACTTTATCGTTAACTTACAGACCTGCTTGCTCTTTCAAAACGTCTGCTTTGTCCACTTGTTCCCAAGGTACATCCAGGTCTGTACGGCCGAAGTGACCATAAGCAGCCGTTTGTTTGTAGATTGGGCGACGCAAATCCAGCATACGGATGATACCAGCCGGACGAAGATCGAAGTTGTTACGCACAAGCTCAACCAATTTCTCTTCGCTGACTTTGCCAGTTCCGTATGTATCTACGTTGATCGATACCGGGTTAGCTACCCCAATCGCGTAAGCGAGCTGGATTTCCACTTTGTCGGCAAGACCTGCAGCAATAAGGTTTTTCGCAACATAACGAGCTGCATAAGCTGCGGAACGGTCTACTTTTGTTGGATCTTTACCAGAGAACGCGCCACCGCCGTGACGTGCATAACCGCCGTAGGTATCTACGATGATTTTACGTCCAGTCAGGCCTGCATCTCCTTGAGGTCCGCCAATAACGAAACGTCCAGTTGGGTTGATGAAATATTTAGTCTGCTCATCCAGCAATTCAGCTGGAACGACAGGCAGAATTACATGTTCTTTGATATCTTTTTGGATCTGCTCTAATGTGGTCTCTTCAGCATGCTGAGTAGACACGACGATCGTATCAACACGTACCGGTTTGTCACCGTCGTATTCAACCGTTACTTGAGTTTTACCATCCGGACGGAGATATTCCAATGTACCGTTCTTACGCACTTCAGCCAAACGGCGAGCGATACGGTGGGACAATGCAATTGGCAAAGGCATGAGTTCAGGTGTTTCGTTGGTTGCAAAACCAAACATCAGACCTTGGTCACCCGCACCAATATTCTCTGTCTCGCGAGCCATTTGTTCCGGGTCACGGTTCTCCAGAGCGGCGTTAACGCCTTGTGCGATGTCAGCAGACTGCTCATTCAAAGAAGTCAGGACTGCACAAGTATTATAATCGAAACCAAATTTGGCACGAGTGTACCCAATTTCCTTAATCGTATTACGAACGATGGACGGAATGTCCACGTATTCAGAAGCTGAACTGATCTCACCGATGACAAGCACAAGACCTGTAGCTACGGAAACTTCGCACGCTACACGAGCGTTTGGATCATTCGCGAGGAACGCATCCAATACGGCGTCCGAGATCTGGTCGCAAATTTTATCCGGATGTCCTTCAGTTACAGACTCCGATGTGAATAGATGTCGGCCTTTAATAGACATTGAAGTTTCAACCTCCCATAACGAGTAGTATGGCGATTGCCCGAACAAAACATTTACGTTGATTCGTTCACTGTACCCTCGAAAGCTTTCCGGGCGGAATAAGGACGCAGGGTCCGCAGTTACGAAGATAAGGATTTTTCAGGTAATGGCCTCAACAAAAAATCAACCTTTCCCTAGCGGAAAAGGTTGCGTACCTCAACTGCCATCTTAACGTATTTGTCAAGACGTGTCAAACGGATTGGGATAAGGAAAACACCCTATAAGTGCTGCTGTGCCTGGCGAATCAGCCTTTTGGTAATCTCTCCACCGACCGATCCATTTTCACGGGAAGTCAGATGGCCCCAGCCTTTATACTGGCCATAAGAGTGATCACTCACCTCACCCAGTTCAGAACCAAATTCAGTATCTGCACCAGCAAGACTTCTACCGCCATATCCTACATTCAGACCAAACTCAGCGGCAATTTCATACTTCATCTGATCCAACATCTGACGACTTTCGGGTACCACTTTGCGGTTACTTCTAGCCATGATTCCTGCACCTCCGATTATTGGTTGTGTACAGTTATAGAGTGAGCAGGAACAAGGCAGGCTAGCCGTATTAATGTTTGTTAGAACTGGGTAATCTCAGCAATCCTTATTACGTAATATTGAATAATTTCAGGTTACAATGCTCAAACTACTTCAAAGAATATCCACCGCGAACCATAACGGTCAGACTGTATTTGTTGCCATCGAGAACTGTAATGCCTCGACCATCCTTTGGAAAAGAAAGCAGGTGATTGTTCGGTGCTTCCTGACCATTCGTCAAGTCTACTCCATCCGTCAGATCGGCTACACCATTCGTACCTTCACTGACGATCACAGCCTTGCCGCTACGTACGATGAACTCCGCACCAGTTGCACCTATCAACTGTTGACCCGGTTTCACCATAACGATCTCAAGCGCATCCGAAGCACCGGATACTAGTGGAGGAAGCGTGGTATCGCCACCTGTGTTACTTGAGTTTCCGGTTCCAGTTGAGCCAGTATTGCTACCATTGCCTGCATTACTGTCTGCACCACTACTGGTATTACTACTACCTGTGGAAATCTTGCCCCCCAACGCCTGCTGAATTTGTTGGTCTACATAACTTTTGGTGACTACAGGATCATCTGCTGTTCCCGGTTGAATTGTGCCTGCACCTATTGCCGTGTTGCTGTATACAGACCCAACCCACACGCCAACACCAATTGCCAGCGCAGCCAGGGAAACTTTCATATAAGGTTTCATGTGATTTATTTTCCTCCTCTGGAAATCTATTAACTTTAACTATAGAGAAAAAATGTTGTGGGGACAAGCAAAACCTCGATCCCGATTTCTCGGAAAGGAGGTTTTGTCTGTATTCACAGTATAGTAGTATAGATAATCTATCTACTTATTATTTTGTATTGTTGTTCCCGGAACCCTCTTCCGGAAACTCTGGTTCTTCTTTTGGCAGTTTGGACACATCGTAACTGTACCCTTGTTCTGCAAGACGAATCCGTTGGCCCTCAAACACATCATACAACGCTACGCGATATGAACCTCCACGTATTTTATCGAAAACAGTGTCATCTATGCTCCAGTTCAGCGTCTGATTAATACCGGTTTTCAGATCGGTTCCCGGCGTAAGCTCTTTATCAAACACTTTACCAGATCCATCTGTGAGAGAAAGAATCAATTTGTGTCCATATTCGCCGCTATCTACTGCTTCTTCCTGCGTTAACGAGTAAATCATCTCAATCTGAACCGATGTACCACCTGTGAGATAGGCTCTGATATTGCTGCCAGAGAATTTGTACGGATACAAATCAATATCGTTCAGGGAAGCCAGCACTTGTAGTGATTTTGGCTGTACTTCAAATGCCATCGCATTGACATAAGCCGTAGCCTCACCTTCACCAGATACAAATTTGTTGTCAGCCACACCTTCACCCACAATTAGTCGCATATCGGATGTTGACGTTACACTCTTCGGTACTTTGGCCCAGAAGGTCACAACACTCTTCTGACCCGGTCCTGGTACACGATCAGCCTGTTTAGCAGTAGCTTTATAATACTGACCATCTGCTGTTTTATAATATCCTACGAGTTTTCCGAGACCATTCTGTCTGAGGGACTTATTCGTCATTTCAAACTCGGTATATACGATATCCGAAGAAGATCCAGGATACACATAGGTTCTGCGTACACCAAGCTCTGTTTCCTTCTCTGAAGTACCTTGAGTAAAGGTCTTCCCTGCTCCTACATACGAAAGTGGCTGGATTATACCGGATGTACTAAGAGTAATCCAATCATTCGTTTCTTCTTCGCCTACCTTCTCCAGCAAAGTTACTTCCAGACGACTCATATTCAACTCTGAAGGAATTTTGGTCAAAAGATAAGCCTCTGTTGTCATACCTGGGCCGAGCAGCTTGCCCCCTTGCGCACGAATTAGCTTCGTATCACCGTCGATCTTTGCGGAATCGATAGTAAACATCGCTTCCAGTTCAGGTAATTGAACTGTTTTGGCCGATGCGTTACGAATGGTCACCTTGGCAGCAATAATATCACTGTCTGTCCATGGCAGGCGTTGGAGAGAGCCGACAGACACTCCGAATGTGCCTTTGCTGTTCTTGATCACCGTTTCAGTAGTAAGCCCATCTCCACTAGTTACCGACTCCGGAATAGCATAGATACCCACAGGATAGGAGAACTCAAAGCTGCTAGTATTCGTGTTTCCTTCCTTACTTTCTTCCTTCGTTATCGGAGTCATGGCATATAGTTTGATTTTGCTGGTATCCCCATCACCTTGAATGGTAGTGATCAGCTTAATCGTCTTGGTTGCACCTGGCTTCAACTTCAGATCATCCAATGCCTTCGTCTCAATCGGGTATGCTGTACCATCTGCTGTTCGAATCTCTAATGCATATTTAGGAACCTTAACTTCTTTCTTACCTTGGTTTTTAATGACCATTTGCATCGTCAGATCGTATTCTTCATCCTCTGCACGAACACGCGCAGATTCCAGAAGGGTGGATACAGGTTGTCCATCAATCGAAATGATATTCGGTTGATTGGCTGCTGTATCTACATTAGATTGACTAGCTTTTGGCAGTTGTAACGCAGCTACAGGCAGGGCTGTCTTCTCTTCACCTTGTTCTTCCACAAGCAGCAATTCGGACTTTTCGATTTTCAACGCTGTGGGCAAAGAGGCCATTAAGCTCAATGTTTTATTGGCCTGTGCCTGAATGCTGATGCCTGTACTGTCTTTGTCCGGGGTTAATGGATAATTCACACCATTCGGTGTACGCAAAATCCACTTGATATTCGGATTATCCAACAACTTATAACTAATGTTATTGAGGTTCACGCCAACTTTGACATATTGCTTCTTATCTTCACCCGGATATACTTTGATTCCGGACACCTTAACTTTGACCGCTGAATCACTCAAACGAACCGTTTTGGTCTTGCCTACAGGTGTTGTAATGCTATATGAAGCTGGAACGTTGAATTTCCCCAAAGTGCTTTCATAGTTAGGTTTACTGAAATCCCATTTCACAATGAGGAAGTTCAGGTCACTCAACTTCACCTCACGTCCAACTTTCATGACATAAGTAAGATCAACCGTAGAACCAGGTGATACTGTCTTTTTTTCCTGGTCCTTGGCGATCAATTTAGGTGAGAAGCTTGTCCCACCCTTGGTTTTCACTTTGCTCCAATAATCGAGCATCATCATTGGTGTGCTATCGTTGTTTTTATATGTCAGCGTATACGTCACTGTATTCCCGTCGTCTTGAGACAAGAGATTTACATCCGTTAATTTCACGGTACTCCGCGCAGTGACTTTCACTGCTGGAACGTTGGCTAAAGTATGTACCACTTTTGTAACTGTGGATGTTTGTTCTTTCTTCGTTGTATTGTTCGTTTCACTGTTCTTCGATGTTTTATTTGAACTCGTTGACGTATTCGCAGCTGCTGCGATACCTCCACTTGAACTGATCAACAACATACTTGCCATTAAAGTCATCATGACTTTTTTATGATCCACTTCCAAACCTCCCATAAGTTGCTTGTTGCTATATAGTATAAACGTTTGAGAGGGGGAGAAAGTTACGATGTTGTTTGTTTTTGAGGTGAGAATATGGTGGGTTCTCTAATTTACTAATTTTGATTATTTCTAGTTGTTGTATACCACTCTGATTGCATTGCTGGTGTTCCATTGGAACGAATAAAAAGTGCATCTTTCACTTGTACGGCGTATTCATCTGTGTAATCGACTAAGAAAGTTACGATATTCTTGTTTCCTTCAACTCTCGTTGTATAATCCGTCATGTGATTTAATGTTGGGCTGTTAGTCAGCCCTACTTGCTTGATCACTAAATCATGTGAGTACAATTGTTGGTTAGTAGTATCGAGTGATTGTGTAAATGGAATTTCGATCTCTTTGTTCTTTTGGGGAATAAGAGTTTCAGATCTGAGACTCACCTCGGGAGGTTTTATAACAATTAACCCTTATTGTAAAAAAATAGGATTTATGACCTCATTCAGAGTGTGAGAATTAGGTGCATTCGAGGTATATTTTAAGATATTAGTCTCATAATAGTTATTATTCTTCATCTGACCAACATCCCTAATATCTGCTGTTAAAACACTTACTCTTGAACTGACTACTAGAACACTTAAAACCACTGGAGTGATAATATTTTTAACATTCACCACTGAACCTCCCATAAGTTTCTTGTTAATAGTAAAAAAGCTTGATAGGCGAGAAAATTATAATGATATTATATAGAAAAAGAGCCCCAACTTCTTGGGGCTCCTCTCTCGAATAACTTATTACTTCACGTTTACCAAAGTAATTTCAACTGCAGCAGGTACTGTATAAGTACCGGAGTTAACTGTCAAAGTTAAACCATCAGCAGAGATTTTAACAGCGGATTTAGCGAAAGTTTGTGATACTCCAGTAGCTGTATTTTTTACAATAACACCATCTACAGAGGTAACTTTCTTATCGACAGTAAATGTGAAGTTAGCTTCCACTTCGTTTTTACCGTTAGCAGTTTGAGTAATACCGGATACAGCTGCAGGAGCAGTATTTTCGGCAGATTTACCAACTGCAAACAAGTTATTAACAGTTGCATTACCTTCTAATGCTGTTACGACTTCAGAAGCTAATACAGTGTTATCTTTGATTTTGATTGCGATATTTTTATCAGTTACTGCAACAGTAGCTTTTGCAGTTTGAGCAGCATCAGTAGTGAACGTAATTGTGTAACCATTCTCACGTGCACCAGCAGTTTTTGCTTCAAAAGTGATATTAGCATCAGTAGAGTAAGTCAATGTCGCATCTGCTTTAACAGCAGCTACAGCTCCATTAGAAACTACAGAAGCATTGTTAGCTTTTGGTGCATCAACTGGTGTAGTTGTGGAACTAGCTTGCACAGTGTATACATCGGATTTTTCAGCACGAACGCCGTTGATGCTTTCGATATACTGTGGTTTTTCTTTAACTTGTACAGTATAACGACCAGTGTAATCTTTAGCTTGACCTGTAGTTTTATTGATAGTTACTTGAATACCGTTAGCAGTCCAGCTAGTAGTATAGTCAGTTACATTAGCAAGCAAAGTTTTGTTAACTTCGTCATCCAATCTGATTTCCAAGTCACTTCCGTATTGTGCAGCATTTGCAGATGCAAGAGTTGTAGTGAATGGAACTACAAACACATTACCATTAGATGGAATTGTTTCGTTAGTTTTCAATGCAACTTTTGGTGCTGCTCCACCGATAGAACTGATATTACCGGAATTCACAGTATTACCCGCATAAGTTCTAAGACCATTATTTCCATTGATAGAAACAGTATTACCAGCAGCGTTCAGATCGTTAGAAGTTTTGATTTCAACAACATCACCACTATCTTTGATCGACACGCTGGATACAGAAGCACCACTTACAGCAAAGTCAGTAACATAAGCTTGGCTGATTGGTTGATCGAATGTTACTTCAATTGTTCTGTAATCTTTTTGCTCTGCTTTAGTAGCAGTTGCTTTTGTTTCAACAACAGCTTTTGGAGCATAAGTTTGGTTCAAAACGTTTCCTGCAGCAGATTTAACACCTACTACTGTAACTTGACGAACAGTACCAGTGTTGCTAGTTGCTGTTGGGAACAATGTTCTTACGTTGCTTTGAACATATTCAGGGAACACGAGTACAGCAGCGCGACCTTCAAGGATTGGACGAATAGTCACTTCAGATGGGAGACTCTTAGCAACAACGTCTGATCCATCTCCTTTAGCACTCAAATCAATGTAGTAGTTATTAGGATTGGAGATACTAGCCAGATCCATTTTCTTATCGAAAGTAACTACCAGTGTACGGTTAGCGTTGTTAGCGTCAATTTCTTTAGTCAAAGTAGGACGACTTACATCATCAACTTTGAAAGTCGTGGAGTAATCTTCGATTTGGTTGCCCAAAGTAGTTCTGTCTTTAACACCAGTAACTTTCAGAGAATAATCACCATCTGGAAGAGTCTTCGCAAATGTCAGTTCATATTCTTTGTAGTCAGTACCAGCTACAGGAGTAGCACTACTTACAGGGTAAACATCGTCACCTTTTTTAACTGTGTAGAAAGTTCTGTCAGATGCATTTACAGCTTTGTCGAATTTAATTCTCAAAGTGTTTGCACTGTACTCACCAAAACGTACATCAGATACTTTAGGACGAGTCAAGTCAACAGAAGCAGTTACTTTATGTTCTTTAACAGCATTAACGTTACCAGAGTAATCTTTCACGTCAATGTACAAAGTAGTTTCGTATCCTGGCAGACGGTTGTCGTTTGCTCCGAAATCAACTTCATAAACATTACCTGCGATTTGTGTAGCTTTACCAGTCTTTTTAGTAGTACCGGACAACCAGTAGAAGCTTTCGGATTTAACGCTTTCTGGATCAACTTCTTCATTGAAAGTCACAGTTACTTTTTCCAGTGTAGCACTGATTTCAGTAACAGTTGGACCTTCTTTATCTTCAGCTACTGTGAAATCATTAGTAGCAGAAAGTGATTTCAGACCTGCATAGTCTTCAACCAAAGAAGTAGTCAATTTGTGGCTACCGATTGCCAAATTACCTGCATAATCTTTCAGGATAACTTCTCTTTCGTTAGCACCTTTAGTGACAGATCCTACGAATGTTTTATCATTCAATTGGAAGTTGTTGGATGCTACGTTGCGTACTGGCTCAGAGAAAGTAACTTTAATTGCTTTGTTACCCAGAGCTTTAACTTCACTTACTGTTGGAAGAGTGTTGTCCGCAGAAGTGAATTTAACGCTGGATGCGCTCAATACAGTACTAGTGGAAGATTTAACGTTTTTCACGGCAACTGTGTACTCATAACCTTGAGTAAACGTTCCTTCGATCAAAAGACGAACTGTTTTTCCGTCTTCCAACAAAGTTGCAGATTTAACTGGCTTAGTACCTTGTTGAGTGATGGAATAGTTATCTTTGTCAGTTGCAGTAACTTTATCTACTTTACCGTCATAAGCAACGTCTACTTCTTTCAGGTTAGTGGAAGTAGCAGATTGTACTTTAGTTGCAGCTTCTACAACATAAGTAACTTTTTCAGTGAAGTTCTTATCTTTGTAAGTAAATTTCACTTCAGTTTCTTTGTTAGCTTCAAGAGCTTTATCCAAAGTAACTTTTACAGTTTCGCCGTCACTGATTGTGAAAGTAACGACTTTACCGCCTTCACTTACTTCGTATTTAGTAACTTTCAAGCTTTGCGCTTGGTCAATTGCGTAAGCAGCGCCTACAAGCAATTCACGGGAAGCGTTAGCACCGAAGTTAGCTTTAGAATCGATCAAACCAGCGTTGATTGCTGCTTGAACATAACCTTTAGCCCAATCAGCTGCATTGTTGTTAGTTTCAGCTGGGATTTCCAGGTCAAGTGCACGAGTCAAGATGGTAGCCATCTCGGAAACAGTTACTTTACCGTTGAAGTCGAAAATTTTCTTCTCAACGTTTTTACCTTCCATGATACCCGCAGCAGTTACTGCTTCGATGTAAGGTACAGCCCAGTTTTTAGCTGTGTAGTTTTTGTCAGTGTAAGAAAGAGTTCCAGTGATCTCTTTCAGACCGAGCAATTTAGTGATGACTTTAGCGAACTCAGCGCGAGTCATGTCTTTATCCAAACCTGCAGTACCATCTGGGTAACCAGAGAAGATACCTTTTGCTTTCAATGCATCAAACTGTTGTTGTGGTGAAACTGCTGTGTCACCGAATGCTACAGATGCAAACATCGAGAATGCCATTGCTGTAGACAATGCTACGGATAAAATTTTCTTCATAACCTTTTTTTCTCCTCCTTGGGTGTTCATAACATTTGAATTTTCTTTAATAGGGTCGCTCGTATTCCTCATATATTGTTGCACCCCCTTTCCAGAGTTGTGAGCAAGTTAATATAAATGATGTCTGTGAGCATATCACAGAAACTTGTAAACTAGGTTGTAAAGCAGAACCATACGAAAATAGAGTAGTTTCCTAATCCTACCTTCGTATTATACAATGGGTCTTCCGAGTCGTAAAGCAATTTTTTCTAATAAATAGACAAGATTCTTCACGAGGTCAATCTTGGTAACAGGCCCAATGTTTTTGACTCTACATCTTAAACGCAGCAGATTTCAAAAAGTTGCGGATTCCACAAAAAAAGTTTTGAATTTATTTATGTATAGGTACAGTGCGGGTAAGATAGCCATTCAAAACCCATATAATGCATTGATGCGACTGTGTTCTTTCCAATATAAAAGGTGCTTCTTCTATGTTGCCAACGTTTATTTATACCCATAGTTTCATACTATGAAGCGACAAAATCCACAAAAAACAAAATAAAAAGCATCCCTGAATGGGATGCTTTTCGTACTATCCTGGTTATATAAGTTAGCGAATTTTCATCGCAAGATCGATAATTTGAGCACGCATCTGCGGATCACTGTTCAATCTCAGATACATATCATCGATTGGTTGTCTGTTCTCACGGTACGTTTTCTCATGCTTCATCGTCGTGTGAGACCATTCAATCAGTTCATTCTCAGCCAGAACCAGATTGTTATACGCATCATGGAAGCCAGTAGTCTGTACAAGCCCTTCCATCACTTCCTGAGAGATCTCCTCCGTCTTACGTGTATCTTCCAACTTTTTCTCCAGAATGACTGCCTGCTTCTCGAACTGTGTCTTTGCCTTCATGTAGCCCAGCTGGGCCTTCGAATAAATCGGTTTCATTAGCTAACTTCACCCTCTAGATCATTGTGTATTTACCGTTATTGTATCTTAAACTCTAGCAAATTACAAAAATAGTTATTGGTAAAAAACTTATTTCTTCTATTATAAAAGTGTTCTTATCAGTTATATAACAGTCATAAAAAGGACCTGCCCCTTTAGCGCAAGGGACAGGTCCTTCCTAAAATGCATCGATACTATCACATAAATTAACTCAAGTTTTTAGGGAATACTTTGGTACTCTTCTTGAGCAATTCAACCGCGATCTTCCCTGCTTCTGCACGAGTCAGGTTTCCTTTCGGGTTAAATGCATACTGTGGTTTGCTTTGGCCGGTAACTGTTACAGGAGATCCTTCCATGATCTTCGCTTTGGTAACGGCTTGCACAGCAGGACCTGCGTAGTTCTCCATGCTGCCCGAGTCGATGAAAGACTTGGCCAATGCACTTTGGAGCTTGTTGTCATTTGCAGCTAATTTGAGCTCAAGTGCTCTCGCTATCATGACCGCTGCCTGTTCACGTGTGAGAGGACGATCCGGTCCAAACACACCATCGGTCAATCCTGTAATGATACCTGCTCTGGCGGCTGTCTCAATACTGTCATAATCCCAAGTATATGAACTTGTTCCAGGCGCCACATCTGTAAATGTTCTTCTGCTATCAGAAGTAATCGGAAGATTCAATCCTTTTACCAAAAGTGTGGCAAACTCTCCTCTGGAAGTCCGATCATCTGTTCCAAATTGTTCAAAACGCAATGGTGCCATAAATCCTTTGGCGTATAATGCATTAAGAATATTTCTGGCCCAACCGTGGTTCGTGATATCGTTGTAACTTCTTCTAAGCTTCATGACCTTATAGTACCCGAAATTATCGAACGGAACGGTTACTGTATGCTTCTTGGAATCCACTTCTCCACCAATACGTTTCCATTCTCTACTTGAAGAGTAGTAGAATACCGAGATTGTGGAGCCCGCGTCATCTACCACGTTAGAATCGTAAGTCAATGTCAATGTACCACGTTGAGATGGTTTGATTTTGCGTTCAGTTGGTGTTAATGGGTTACCATACAATGAATCTATAGTGTATGGACCTATCCCATTTGTGGGCTCTTTGTAGTTGTCAGTGCCTCTTGTGCCCGACTCCCCTAAACCTCCACTAATCCAGTAAATGTCTGAAATCGGACTAAAGTTCACAGAATCTCCCGTGATCGCCGAGAACCTTCTGTAATAATCATCCGGTACGCTTAATGGATTGGGATCTCCTTCTTCTGTTTTGAAACCAACAATACTTCCGTAATCGTTACGACGTTCCACAATACCAGTATTCGGATCCGCAATACCAAACAACAGTTTGTTATTAGGGTAGAACTTTGCGATTCCACTGGTATCTAAACTTTCCATTACCGTCCCTTTCGGGAAGCTTAGCTCAAGCTGTTTATTGAAGGCAGAGTACTTAGTGGCTACTTTAGGAGCCATATACTGAGAATCCACTCCGGTAGCACTAGTATAGTACACTTCAATTGTATTCGTTGTTTTTACACCATTACGATCAATTGTGAGTTTAATTTTGTTCACTTTATCGGATTTGAGTCCAACATAATCAAGAGCAAAACGGTCCGTTTCTATTCCTTGAAGCTTTTTAGCTGTCTCTTTATCAATAATAACGGAAGTTGCTCCCTCTGCCTCAATATCAAAATGAACAAAGTTTTTGTTGACAACAATTTGACTACCTGAAGTAGGTTGCGGAGCTATAATACGATAACCTGCAGCTTCTCTGACCACTTCTACCTTCTGACTTGTTTTTGCTCCAGTTTTGTTATAAAGATCTAATGTGTAGATATATGTTCCTGGTGTCTCAGCTTTCAGGTCTCTCAATCGTACAACAAAGTCCTTCTGACTTCCGGCACGATCCACAATAACATTACCATTATTCAGGGCATACTCAGAAGAAATTGTTGGATCTGCCCAAGTTGTATTACCTGCCGATCCTTCTGGTATATTCACGTCAAAAATAGTTTGAGTACCCATACTCAGGCTCATTCGAATAGCACCTGCACCACGTATTGCCAAGTCAAAATTTTTAAGGCTGGTCGTGTATTTCTTGTCGGCAAATGTGAAATCCGTGGACAGGTTAAACAGGTTTTTCACCCATTGATCATCCGGGTTATACGGATCAAGGAATGTGGAGCGATTTTTACTTGGTGCCGGCTGGAAATTGTTGATTGTCGATACATTATTATCATTAATGTATATGCGCAATTCTTTGGTTACTTCATTCAGCTGGCCTTTCTCTCCAGTTCCTGTACCCGTTAATACGATGCGGTTTTCCCCAAAGAATAAAGGTCCCTTATCCCCGTCAATATCAATTTCGACGTCTTTAAAGCTTCCATCCGCGCCCAAAGTCAACTGTTTTTGAGTCGTGTTCGCTGCAGGATGTGTCGAATACACTTTTACACCGTTTGCGAAAATCTCTGCTACAAAGTACTTGCTATCTAATGTTGCAAAGTCAACGTACTTACCTTCAACCAGCAATTTATCAGTTTTTTTGGAGTTCATGTCATACGTCTGACCATCCGTCAGGTTGCTCACGAAGATATAGTTTTTGGATGCAAACGAGATCGTCGCATTACGACTTGATGTTGATCCAGCAAACTTGAACTGAACGGTTTGATTTCCGTTTTTGAAACCTTTGATTTGATAGATATATTTAGTTGGTGATACTTGTATCGGTGGTGAGAGCTCAATTGGGCTTGTGCTTCTTGGAAGATATTCGGCTGTCAACACACTTCCATTAGGATTTCTGCTGGTTTCTACGAGGATATAAAAATCCGCAGAAGTGACACTTGAACCCGAAAGAGGTACCCCTTCTGGTGCATCACCAGAGCCGCTATAGTCCTTAAGATATTTTAAATCCGTAATAACCGTTTCATTCTCTAGATATTGAAAATTCATATTTACACTTGCTGTGTTTTTTCCATACTTCACACTCAACGAATGATTTTGCAAGCGATCGATCGTAGTATTAGGGGCAGTTCCTGATTCTGTAAATTTCAATGATGGAATTTCAAACGAAATCAGAGCATATGAAGGCGTGTTGATTCCCACACTAGGAATGGGTTCAATTTTTGGAACAATGCCACTCAATGCGCCATCCACCGAGATTTCAGGAACAGCAGTTGTTTTATCATCCGGCAAAAGTAATTGAACAGTTACACTGGCTTGTGAAGGGTCACCTCCATAAGTAGGTCTTTCCGAGAGCATACTCTGCGACAGTCCACCTGATCCCTCATTCAAATCCAGTTGAGAGAACGGATTTTCCTCATCATAGTAGAGAAGAGAATAAGTGTATTTATTTTTGTCTACGCCGCTTTCAATAGTGATGACAAGATCATTCTTGCCTGCCTTCAATCGAAGCATTGGCGAGAAAAATGCACCGTCTTGTTGAGACAATGATGTTGGTAATGCCTCACCATTATTCAAACTTACTGTTACTTTAGAGGAGTTGTGGGCTACACCTTGAATAGTCACATCACCCGTATCTACAACAACCTGTGATCCTTCATTTAGATCAAGGTTATCGGCCCCACCCAAAACTTGCAGCTTTTCAATGTATGGTACAGAGTCATACAAGATATAGAAGCTTTCAGAACGTTCGCTTGGTCCCTGGGAACCGGTAAACGTTACTTTGTTCATTCCGGGAAACAATGTAAGTGTTGCTTTAAAACGATTGTCTGGCCGATCTGGATCAACCGTTACAACCGCTGGTGCTACTCGCGTGCTGTCTGGAACCCAAGTGCCATCCTTTAGATTCATCAGTTGAACGTTGGCACCCAGTGTAGAGCCTGTTACGTTTGTAAATGTACCCGTTACCGCCTGTTCACTGTTAGTTACAACAAAAGCAGTTGAACGTGATAGCACATCCAAGCCAGTTCCACTCATTTTGAGACCTACTGTATTTTTCAATTGGACGTTCCCAGCATTATCTGGAGTAAAATAACTCGTCTGTCCTGCCGCCGACGCGACTGGTGCAAGGCCTGCTGGTATTAGAGATACAACCAGTGCCACCATCATCAGCCAAATCATCGGCTTCTTCGTACGCTGCATGCAATCATCTCTCCTCTATTTAAGTCAGTTAACTTTTTTATCGGCCGAAAGGTTCCAATTATTTAGTAAAAACAGCAAAATAAACAAAAAACCTTGTCCACAGGGGACAAGGTTTGGGTCTGAAAGAATATTCAATAAGATCAGTAATCAAACGTTTCTATTTAGGATTTCGACCGGGTCTCCGGGTTCAACTTGACGCGCATACGCATCAGGAAGTTAATGACCGGCCTTCTGGTTTTACTTACAAGTCCAATGACTTCTGCACCCACCTGGAGGAAGAACATCATGATACAGATCACGACGAACGTTACCCAGTTGGCTTCGAACATCGCAGCGGAAGATTGGATAATCGCCAGTACACCGAAGAATGCGGCAATACCGTAGATGATCAGCACCGTCTGACGGTGACTGAATCCAAGCTCACGCAAGCAGTGATGCAGGTGACCTTTGTCCGGTGAGAAAATCGGTTTCCGTTGTACCGCACGACGAATGATCGCGAAGAAGGTATCCGAGAGCGGCACACCGATAATGATCAGCGGTGTAATGAAGGACACGACAGCAATTTGTTTGAATCCCAGCATGGACAGCATTGCCAGAGAGAAACCAAGGAATAGTGATCCCGTATCCCCCATAAAGATCTTGGCTGGGTGGAAGTTGAAGAACAAGAAACCAACAATACTACCAAGCAGTACAAGACACATCAAGGCAATCATCATGTTACCCATCAGGAAGGACATCACAGCAATGGTACCAATGGCAATACCGGACACACCGGCAGCCAGACCATCCAGACCATCAATCAGGTTAATCGCATTTGTTACACCAACGATCCAGAGAATCGTCAGTGGAATGGACACCCAAGCTTCCAGTGAGGAGTAAGCATCCTGAAAAGGAATATTTACGAAGTCTACACGGATATTGAATCCGAATACGACTACAGCAGCAGCAACAATTTGTCCGAGCAGTTTGACTTTGGCTGACAGTTCAAAACGGTCATCCAATGCACCAATCAGTACGATGATCGATCCACCAATCAGAAAAGCACTGACAAAGCTCATGTCTCTTGTCGTAAACCATGCCGATACAAAAGGAAGCAGTGCAGCAACGGTAATGACAAAGGCCAGGAAAATCCCTAGACCACCAAGACGTGGCATAATCCGAGTGTGCACTTTACGAGCATTCGGCGTATCCATTGCTCCGATTCTGACTGCGAACTTTTTGACAAGTGGTGTCAGGGCAAGAGCCAGTCCCATTGACACGATAAATCCAATGATAAAGATCGCTACCATTTGAACATTCGACCCCCAATTATAATACCTGTAAGAAATTATAAATCCCCTGATCTCTTTTTATATATAAATTATTGTTCGTCACTTTTAAGAAAAATACCATTTGCACCAGAACGGAGAGGGCAGAAATAACCTGTAGAAGCGAAGCGTTCGCCTTTATCACGGGATTTCAACCTTACAAAGGTTGATAAAAGAAATCCAGGGATAACAGCGATCAAAAGGTTATTCTGACATCGGAGTGGCCATGTGCAACTAAAAGTTTTTAATTGAGTGGCACACATGTAATCCGGAATGAATTATACGCTGATCACAGGCGAAATGCCAACCTCAATTTTTAGCAAAAACGTGCATTTTACGCGTAATAGCCTAATTTTAACGGACTTTAGTCACGTTTTCTTTGTCCCGCATCACTTTGACAGCGAATTTCGGAAGCGCAAGCATTCGGCCAGCCCGACTAGGTTCGCGAAGCAGACGATAAAACCATTCCAGTCTTAACTTTTGGAACACTTTAGGTGCACGCTTGGATTTGCCCGAAATCACATCAAAGCTGCCTCCAACCCCCATGGTAACGGGAACCTGAAGCGCGTCTTTGTACTTGTGAATCCAAGGTTCCTGCGTGTCTGCCCCACGTGCAACAAACAGCAGATCAGGTGCAGCTTCACGGATGGAAGCGACAACCTGCTCGTCCTCAGCCGGACCAAAATAACCGTCGCGATAACCTACAATTCGAATCGCCGGATATTGCTCTTGTAACCGAACTGCCGTTTCTTGAATCACCTCAGGTGTGGAACCGAGCAGATACACGCCCCACCGATAGTTTTCTCCAACACGTAGCAATTCATGTAAAAGCTCAAATCCAGGCACCCGCTCTGCCACAGGCTCCCCACAATAATTGGCAGCCCATACAACACCTGTTCCATCGGGAACAATCATTTCTGCAGATTGCATAACCTTCATCATCGCTGGATTCTCCAGCGCGGCCATGACCATGATGGGATTGGCTGTAATGACTTGGTGCGGCTGTTTTGTAAGCACTGCTTGGCGTAGAACCTCCACCGTTTCTTTCATCGTTAGTTTGGAAAAAGGAATACCATAGATTGAAACGGTAGGTATTGGTCCGGTCTGATTCATCTTATTTCACCCTTTGCGGCCTAAATATTTAATAATTTGCTGAGCAGGCACTTTGGCTTCCTGCTTCAATTCGGTAATGCCTTCTTCATGTTCCTTCAGCCACTGTGAACGCTGATCCAACAGGTTAGCCACTGTCTTCGCCAGTTTATCCCCATCCAGCGCATCCGTACTGCCCACGGTTTCACTATCCAGACGCAGCATGAACTGATCAATCTTCGGATCATACGAGATACCAACGGGTGGAACATACTGTGAAGCTGCATAGATCAGACTGTGCAGACGCATGCCGATAACGACATCACAATTGCTGACTTCCTGAAGCATCAGTTGGGGATCAGTGAGATCCTTGGTAATGCTGACCTCGCTACCTTTGTTCCCCAAATCACCGAGCATTTCCATGACAAACCTTGAAGCCTGTTCATCAATCGGTAAGTGAAACGGCATAAAGCGCAAGTGAACGGCCTTTTTGGAGCAAAGCTTCTTAAGTCCAGCAGCAATGGCTGTAAGCTCTTTACGATCCGACTCCCAGAAACGTACCGAAACGCCGATCACCGGGAGTTTGGTATGAACGCTTGCTCCTTGAGCATTAACCGCGACTGAACTTACTTCTTCCACTTTGGCTTCAGGCAGTGGCAGACCCATCACCGGGTCAGGGACCACATGAATCTGATTCCACTGCAATCCGAGCCCGCGCAAATATTCAGCAGATTGTTCATCACGTACAGATACATAATTACAGGCCTTGAAGACTGAACGAATCATTGGATTGAAAATTTTACGATTTACAGGTCCAATGCCCTGCGCATAGATAAATGTTGGTTTTTTCAACCACTGGGCCAGTTTGATGACACCCAGGTAGTAAGGGATGGATTTCAGTCCGGTTGCATCCTGCAGCAGACTTCCTCCTCCGCTAATTAAACCATCACTTTCCTTGATCGCTTCGCGAACCTCCTTCAACTTCATCCGATGTACTGAACGTACACCGTACATTGAAGTGGTCGACTCCGGGTCACCGGAGAGCACAATCGGCTCAATCGTGACATTCGATCTGTGACTCTCCTCTTCCAGCGCCGTCAAAATTGACTTTAGTACTGCTTCGTCTCCGCTGTTGCGGAAACCGTAATATCCCGAGATGACTAACTTTTGAGAAGTGGTGACCATTTTTTCCAACATCCTTCCGCTACTTGCCACACACCCACAGCAACGATACCGAAGATTAAGCCAAGTCCCAATCCCATCACTCCACGAATGAGTGACAATACAGCTGGCGTATGGATATGCGCGAACGTATCCACCATGGACAATTGTCCAATTGCTGCAATAATGAGCACAAAGATGACTTTACGATATTTTAAAGCGGCGAACACGCCAACGATAAACAGCGGGTGTCCCAGCATAAATTCTTTGAATCTTGGTCGCACGCCGAACGTGTCTTCCAAAACCACACGCAGGAACATCTCGAATGGCGTAACCGAACCCGAGTTGCCTGTACGACTCAAATAGTAATACCCAACAACGGCAGCAACAAGTGCCAATACAACCATCACAACGGTGATCGGAGTACGAAGCAGGTTCTTAATTTGCTTAATAGAGAACGTACCCGAACCACGGTAAAACACAATATAAATTGCTACCAGCGCCATAGGTGCAAAGTGCAACAGACTCACGCCTCGGAACTGGTTAATCACCAGACTGTACGTAATGCTGTTCAGCAATGCGATGACAAAAGGTACCGCCAGGAACGAAAGAATCGATGTTCTTACATATAAGAATAACGTTTGCGCTAAACGACGACCCGCAGGCGCGTCTGGCTGACGTTGTTGCTGATAGTTCACTGTACGAACCGCCAGCACCATCGCGATGGTCGGCGCGCTAATTGCGACCAGCAAGGCAATTCCTTGTTCCAGCAACGTCGGTTTGAGCAAGAATAACCCGGCACTGCCCACCAGAGCCAGCGCAAATACCAGCAATGTCAGCAGTGGCACAAAATATGAAACCATAAGCGTAATCATTGCGATTGCACCAATCAGGGCAACCAGCTTGGCATAACGCTGAATAGAAGAATCTTTCACCGTGAATGCTTCAGCTTGTCCCAATTCGAAGCCATGTTTGCCCATACGTTCAATTGCATGACCAGGCTCACCCAAACTGTTGATCAGGTTATCAATCGGATTGGTGATCATGGCTTTGGCCGTATTCCGACTTGGCGAAGCATTCATATAGATCATACGAATGTTGCGGTCTTTGGTAGCCAAAACAAAACGGTCAGCAATGGTGTCTACATCCAGATTGGCATCCCCGTCACTTAAGGAGTACAGACGAGTTACATTGTAGTCAATTTTATAGGAGAGAGTCTCAAAACCGGATTGTGGTTTCTTCAAATTCTCAATAGCCGCCAGTCCAATATGGTGCTTGTTCAGCAACTGGGCAAACATATCGATACTCTTCATCTCTGCATTATCATTGTACCCTTTCACAGCATCACCATCAAACAAGATGCGCTTTACCCCATTCTCTTCGAAGAAGGTAAGCAGGCGTTCCATGGATTCCTGATTATAAGGCACACTGTCTGAGATCCGTGGCAAAATGTAAAATCCTTTATCACGCAGCATCTTCACGGCAACCGGATCTGGCTGCAAAGGCTGCATGTTGGCGTTCTCCGGTGGAGTCTGCAATATTAAGCCGCTACGACCTTCATATTCCCATGGAAGCACAGGAATCTCCCGATCGGCGAACGTTTGTTCAATGATAGGGGTATACGTTTGTGCATTTTCCTCATTTGTGAATAACACATACGTGTAATTATCGTTAGCAGGAATGACATTTTTGGTCATGTTAGCAAGGTCCTGCCCGTTATATACCATCAGACGGCGGGACTTCTTCAACTCATCCAGTGTACTTTCGAACACCGCCATGGTTGTCACTCCGGCGTCTTTCAACCGAGTCAGTTGTTCGTTCATGAAGTCTTGCGGATGGGCCTGATAAGCCGAGATATCCAATAGACCCCGGTAATTGAAGACAAGCTCCACCTTTTTGGCGGAAGATTCCGTCTGCACCCGATCACTGATGACAGGGATGGAAGCAATCAAACCGATAATGACAACAATCCACAGCCACTTCCGTGAAGCGGTATTCCAATAAAGCCATTTTTGACGCACTACATGTACCTCCTCAAGTGTTGGAACCAAATGCACGTTCAGCTCATGATTTTCATTGCAAAATAGTGAATAAATACCGGATACAAACAGCTTGTGTTAACAAACGTGCATCTATCCGCAATTCATCCAAAATAGAAGTAGACATTTACCCTTTTTACCTAAAAGAAAAGCCCCTCCGCCAACCAACCTTACGGTGCGGAGAGGCTTTCTCATGTTCTTGCTCAGTACTTCATACGTATTTATTGTGCGTCTACACGCGTCATCACCGTAGTAGCCAAACGTTCGATACGGCTTTCCGCGTCTTCCAGGTTCTCTCCGCGCACGGCGAAGTACACTTTGATCTTCGGTTCTGTTCCCGAAGGACGCAGGCAGAACCATGATCCGTCTGCCAAAATAAATTTCAGAACGTTCTCTTTCGGCAAGCCATCCAAGCCAAGGGAGTAATCCAGCACATCTTGTACAGCGATGCCAGCTACTTCTTGTGGCGGATTAGAACGCCAGTCGGTCATTTTCGCCTGAATTTGAGCTACGCCATCCTTGCCTTTCAGCGTACGGGACTCCAGCTTCTCTAGGAAATATCCGAATTGGCTGTACAGCTCTTGCAGGACATCATAGAGTGTTTTGCCTTGGTTTTTATAATAAGCAGCTGCTTCAGCAATCAGCATTGCAGCCAGGACTGCATCCTTGTCACGTGCGTAGCTGCCTGCCAGGTAGCCGTAGCTCTCCTCATAACCGAATAAGAACGTATGACTGCCGGTTGCTTCAAACTGGTTCATTTTTTCACCGATATATTTAAAGCCTGTCAGGGTGTTCATCACTTCTGCACCGTAATGCTCAGCAATGACCGCTCCCATCTCGCTTGTTACAATCGTTTTGACAACTGCACTGTTCTTCGGCAGTTTACCTGTCTCTTGCAAACGACTCAACACATAATGCACCATGATAGCTCCGGATTGGTTACCCGACAGTACGAAATACTTGCCATCCTTGTCTTTCACTACTGCACCCATGCGGTCTGCATCCGGATCTGTACCGATCAGAATGTCCGCACCCACAGATTCACCCAGCTTCATTGCAAGCGTAAATGCTTCGCGCTCTTCAGGGTTAGGGGATTTCACTGTGGAAAATTCAGCATCAGGCTGTTCTTGTTCTGCGACAATGTGAACCTGCTCAAAACCGATCTGTTCCAACACACGACGTACAGGCACATTACCTGTTCCGTGCAGTGGAGTGAAGACGATTTTGAAATCACGGCCGACGCCGGATTGAATCAGGTCACGACTGAGACTTAGGCTGGCAACGGTATCAACAAATGCCTGATCCTCCTCTTCCCCAAGCCATACGAGCAATCCTTGAGCTTCGGCTTCTTCCTGTGTCAGCTTTTTCACATCCGTGATGGAAGGAACTTCCTGAATGTATTGAATGACTTTCTCTGCTTCGTGTGGTACCAGTTGGCCACCCTCGTGGTTGTACACTTTGTAGCCATTGTATTCAGGAGGATTATGACTCGCCGTCACCACAATACCGCCGGTAGCTTGCAGATGACGTACACTGAAGGAAAGCTGAGGCGTAGGACGCAGGGAAGTAAACAACTTAGCCACAATGCCATTTCCAGCCAGAACCAGGGCAGCATCCAGTGTGAACTCAGGTGAGAAATGACGGGAATCATGTGCGATCACTACAGAAGGTTTACCTTCTTTGTCGCCATGCTGCTCCAGCAAATAACGGGCAAACCCTTGCGTTGCACGACCCACGGTATAACGGTTCATCCGGTTGCTTCCCGCTCCGATCACACCACGCAATCCACCTGTACCAAACTCCAGATTTCTGTAGAAACGATCCTCCAGCTCTTTCGGCTGATCCTGCAAATCACGAAGCTCCTGTTTCGTCGCTTCATCAATCGAAGCATCCTCCAACCACTGCTGCAATGTTTGTGCTGCTGTTGTGCTTAACTGTTCCATTCCTGCAAACCCCTTCCTTCTATATAAAATTCAATTAAATGCTGAACTATACAATCCTTAGCTTGGGTCAGACAGTGCGAACATGATTTCGCCTTCAGCTACCACTTTGTCGCCTACTTTGGCTGTAGCCTTGCCTTTACCAATTGAACCTTTGAGACGCGTAATCTCCACTTCCAGCATCAACGTATCTCCAGGCACAACTTGTCCACGGAATCGGAAATTATCCAGTCCCGCCAAAAAGCCAATTTTGCCTTTGTTGCCTTCCAAATTAAGAATGGCTACTGCACCAACCTGTGCCAGTGCTTCTGTAATCAACACACCCGGCATTACCGGATACTCTGGAAAATGACCAATGAAGAAAGGTTCATTAATGGTTACATTTTTCAAACCAACGGCACGTTTGCCATCCTCTATCTCTAAAATCTTGTCCACCAGCAGAAACGGGGGACGGTGTGGAATAATTTCTTGGATCTGTTTGATATCGAGCACAGTATAATCTCCTCTCGGGATGTTTATATGAGAATTCTCCATCATGGATTGACTCTTAGCACTACGATGGTCGTTACGGTTACGGATCGTCCTTCTGATCGCTGTTGTCACCGAATTTTTTTGATCAACCTCAGAGAGGTCAAAATTCGGTGACAAAGGCGAGCGCTTCGCTTCTTCTGAACGATTCCGTTCCCTCCACTTACTTCGGTGCTGCAAGGTCAATTCCAACATGACAAAGTCAAAAACTCATATAAATGGGTTTTTAATTTTAATGTTGTATGGAAAGCATATTTTCGGTTAACACTAGTTATATCCTTCATGACTGCAGTAGTGAAGGTTGAGATAAGGGGTCTCTCTTCGCGATGACGAATGTCTTTCGCAGGGGAGGCCTCTTTTGACGTCAAACGTCATCCATCATTATACTGTTTTCAACACCAAAAAGAAAACTCCTGCCTGCGCAGGAGTTTTGCATATATCGTTCATCTACGGAGCGAACACCAAATCATATACATGTTCCCATGTACTCCACTGCAATACGGAACCGATATCCTGTTTGCCCAGTACCACGTAGCCAGCCACCAATCCGCCAGCGAGGGCAAGAACAAGCAGGACCGGAACCAAAAACCATCTTGCGATGCGCCATCCACTCTTCTTCTTCTTGACTTTCGTCTTATCCGGCTTACTGTTCTGCTGCTGTGTATCTGTCATCACATTCACCTTTTATGCTCTCATATTGTTGGCAAGACCCGCCATGGAATCACTGGATGTCAGCGCACGTGCTGCCAGTTGATAGGTCCGCTGTCCTTGCATCAGCAATGCCATCTCCTGTGTCAAATCCACGTTGGATTGTTCAATGTAGCCTGCACGAATCATAGCTGTTGCTTCACGTGTAGCTGCATTAGCTCCAAATACATCATCCTCGGTCAAACCCGCATCCAGACCAAACAGATTATCCGCATACTGCACAAGCCCTTCCGGGCGCTCGATATCTACGAGTTGCAATTGGGCTCCAATCGTTGCATTGGCTTCATTGCCACGACGGATCAACAAGTTGCCTTTTTCATCAAATGCAACCTTGCTGTTATTCGGTGCCGTAATGCGATTACCTTGACGATCCAATGCAAAGTGGCCTTCGCCATTGACCAATACCATCATGTCTGGCGCATTGGGATTCGTTTTGGGTCTTGTATCAGGGACAAAATGGAATGCACCCTGACGCGTCCACATTTTCTCACCATTCGCTTCAACGGCAAACATCGCATTGCCTTCAATCGCCAGATCGGTAGGATTACCTGTCTCATTGAGCGTACCCTGACTCATATCCTTTGTCACATCAGCCAAACGTACACCAAACCCGAGGTTGTATCCCATCGGGGTCGAGCGTCCATCCAGCTTGTACTTGTCAGGTTGCTGCTGCACACGTGTCAGTACATCTTCGAAGGCTGCTTGCTTACTCTTATAGCCTGCCGTATTTACGTTGGCAATATTATCGGAAATGACATCCAGACGCTGCTGTATTCCGGTCATGGAGACCATTGCACTAATCATGGAATTATTCATTCGGTGGTTACCCTCCCTGTTTCCTGTCCACCCTCCCAAACCCTCCCTAGTAGGGAGGGCCCCAGATGGCGCTGCCCTCTGGACTCCCGAAAACAGGCGGAGTGGGTGCGTGGGGTACGATCTTGCTAAGTGACGGTGGTGTGTGTGCGCCGCGACTGCCGGGCTATGATTCCCGCCATAGTTTCACATGGCTGAATCATAGCCCGGCACGCTCTTTATGCGGCGTGTAGCTCCGCGTGGTCTCTCCTTGCTTTGCTTCGCAAAGGGCTGTCGAGACCGTCGCTGCGCTCAGCTTAATGCTGCGCAATCCTCGCATAAGCTCGGCTGCGTTTATGCTTTGCGCTCCGCGTGGTCTCTCCCTGCTTTGCTTCGCAAAGGACTGTCGAGACCGTCGCTGCGCTCAGCTTAATGCTGCGCAATCCTCGCATAAGCTCGGCTGCGTTTATGCTTTGCGCTCCGCGTGGTCTCCCTTGCTTTGCTCCGCAAAGGACTGTCGAGACCGTCGCTGCGCTAAGGTACTGCTGCGCAATCCTCACATAAGCTCGGTTGCGGTTAGGCTTGCGCTTCGCGTGAGCCTCTCTGCTTTGCTTCGCAAAGGGCGTTTGGCTCTCCGCTACGCGGCTATATTATACGTTGGCGTTATACACGCCCAACTTCATTGACGGCTTTATCCAGACTGCGGTCGTAGAATTGTACGACCTTCTGGTTCGCTTCATATGCACGGAATGCTGCGTTCATATCTACAGTTGCCTGTGATGCATCCACATTCGAACCTTCCAGGTAGCCCTGACGGATCTGCACATTATCACCGGCAGCCATCATCCGAGCGGTTGCTCCATTCTGATCATTCAGGCTGAAATTACCATCGCCTTGACGTACCAGTTGGTTGGGTTGATCGATGACGCTGATTCCCAATGTGACTCCTGTAGGTGCACCCGTCTCTGCATTGACGAGACGACCTTGCTCATCCACTTTAAATTGGTCTACCGAGCCTGTCAATACAACAGGTTGTCCATTATTATCCAGAACCTGTGAACCTGTTGAGCTGAGCAGCTGTCCAGTTCCTGTAACCTCGAAGTGACCATCACGTGTATATCTTGTGTTGCCTTCTGCATCCTGTACTGTAAAATACGCCTGAGGTTGGTAAGTTACCGTGCCATCAGCTCGTACAAATTTGCCTGAACCGTCAAACGGGACAGGTTGTCCTGTCTGTGGATCATTCACGGCCAGATTGGACGAAATGGCAAAATCACTCTTTTGCCCACTTTCCATAATGGCTCCCTGCAAATTCATGGACAAACTTTCTTCCGCGAACACACCTGTGTTCAGCTTGCCCAGCCGCTTTGTCGGAAGATTGGCATCTCCGCCTACCAAAGTAATGAGCATTTCCGGGAAAGAACGGCTTACACTGTTCACTTGTTTATATCCCGTTGTGTTCATATTTACGATGTTCTGCGTTGCGGTGTCATGGCGGCGTTGTTGCGTAATCATTCCCGCGGTAGCGGTGTACAGACCTCTTAACATGTATTAACCCCTCTCCTCAAGCGCTTGTCCTGCATTACAGGATGGCTGCTTGTCCGTTCTGCTTCCCGAGCTTGGGCGAACCTTTGCTTTTTATATCGGCAGATTAGAACTTTTTCTTAACCACTTGATCCAAATTATTCAGCATAATGCCAGTTCCCTTCACGACACAATGCATCGGATCCTCTGCAACCCATACCGGTACATGCAATTCATTGGACAACAGTTCGTCCAGTCCGTTCAGCAAAGCGCCTCCACCTGTCAACACGACACCTCGGTCAATAATGTCTGCCGCTAATTCTGGTGGCGTCCGCTCCAATACCGACTTGGCTGCCACGATGATGGATTGCACGGAATCCCATAGCGCCTCTTGCACTTCATTTCCCGACACCGTTACGGTAACAGGCAAACCGGATACCATATCCCGACCACGAATGTCCATCTCTGTTTGACGACCACCCGGATGCACGGAACCAATCGCAATTTTGAGATCTTCGGCTGTACGTTCACCGATCATGAGTTTGTATTTGGCTTTGATAAACTTGGTAATCGCTTCGTCGAACTTGTCCCCTGCGACTTTAATAGAAGAGGCGGTGACTACGTCGCCCATAGACAGGACTGCAACGTCAGTCGTTCCGCCGCCGATATCCACGACCATATTGCCGCTCGGCTGAAAAATATCCATCCCCGCACCGATCGCTGCCGCTTTCGGCTCTTCTTCCAGAAATACTTCTTTGGCACCGCTGCGCTCAGCAGCTTCACGGATAGCCTTCTGCTCCACGGAAGTAATGTTGGTTGGTGCACAGATCAGAATACGCGGGTGGCTGTACCAGCTTCTTGCCCCCACACGATTAATGAAATGTCTAAGCATAGCTTCCGTAATCTCGAAGTCCGCAATAACACCGTCACGCAGCGGTCTAATGGCAACAATGTTACCTGGAGTACGCCCCACCATACGACGCGCTTCTTCCCCAACAGCAAGGACCCGCTTCGTATCGCTTTCAATGGTCACGACGGAAGGTTCATCGAGGACAACCCCACTTCCTTTCACGTGAATAAGCACGTTTGCCGTGCCAAGATCAATACCGATATCCTTGCTAAACATAAAAGAGCCCCCAAAGTGATATTATTTGGTCAGCGTATCCTGTGAAAAAGAGTCCCTTATCACGTCACCGCTCGTTCGACAAAGTGCAACATATATATGTAAAAATCGGGCTGATAAGATGTCATAATTCGATCCTGTACCAGCTTTTAACATATCATACTTCAGGGGAGGGATTCAATGCATGTGTGAGCTTTTTGGCCTACGTCTTTCCGCAGGTCTCTACGATTTAGCGGAAGCCAGCACCTCGCGTTTTTTACCGCTTGTTTTTTTGTATTTAATTTTGGTCGCTTCACCGCCCCGCAAATGACGGATGGACTTATGATACTCCAGAATGTGTTTCACCTGGTCAGCAAGATCAGGGTTGATTTCCGGCAGACGCTCCGTCAGATCCTTATGCACAGTACTCTTTGACACGCCGAATTCCTTGGCTATGGTACGGACCGTATTCCTCGTCTCAACAATGCAGCGACCAATTTTTATGGTCCGTTCCTTGATGTAATCGTGCACGCTCCCGCCTCCCTACTGTGTGGATAGTTTGGTACATTATATGAGGAGCATGCCTATATATTCGCGGTTTAAAGGTGTGACAAGCTTCGAAGGTCCCATTATTTTCTGAAAAGCACAAAAAGAGCAGAGGAGAATTCCCTCTGCCCGTCATGTTGCTGCGGTAAAAATCATTTATTTTTCCGGAAGATATCCTTGCGGGTTAACCGGTTGTCCGTCTTCGTAAACTTCAAAGTGAAGGTGGTTGCCCAGCGTTTTTTCCAGTTCATTAACGCCAGCCGATGCAATTGCATCTCCTTGCTTCACTTCATCATCCTGTTTCACTTTGACGTCAGCCAGGCTTTGGTATACGGTTTTGAGGTTATCACTGTGTGTGATTTCCACAACTTGACCTGTCAGCGGGTTTTGTTCAACCCGGGTAACTTTTCCGCCGAGTGCTGCTTTGACTTCGAACGTTTTGTTATCCCCACGTGCCAGATCTACACCCGTGTTCGGAATAAATGTGTCATTGTACTGCACCATCGCTGCTTCATGTTCCTCAGTTGAAGCTTCGTTGTCATAGAAAGGTTTTACTACCGAAATTTCGGACGGAACCGCTACCGGCCATACAAAATTCTCCGACTTTGCAACAACTTCCACACTTTCCTGTTCTCCGTTAACCGCTGTTCCTTCTGTACCCGATGCGCCCGTTTCTACTATCCCACTTGTAGGGTCCGAGTTCAGCGTTTTGTCGCCTGTGCCCTGATAGACCCACACTAAGGTTAGTATAATGCCTGCTGCTGCGATGTAGGCTGCCGGGAAGACCCAACGTTTGGACATTGCTCTTTTCCATGAAGAGGGCTGGCTAGCCGGTACTCCTTGAGTTGTTTTAGGAGTTTCTTCTTGGCCTGTTTTTTTGTTTTGTTCATTCATCTTAATCACCTCAGTAACAAGTGTTACCGGGTGCAACTCTTTTATACACGCGCGACTCTAATTATTTTCACAGAACTTTCAAAGAGTGCTATATAAGGCGAAAAAGGGGGCTACACTGGACCACTCCGCGCGCAGAACAACCTTTCGGCCGCTGTTACTCCCAGATTTCTTTCTATCACCTTCTTCAAAGGTGAAATCCGGGAGTAAAGGCGGACGCTCCGCTCCTACAGCTTTTTTCTGCTCTCTCCGTTCCGGTGTAACTATTAATTGCAACTGATATAGCCAAGTTTTGAAAGCTCAGGAAGGGGTTGCTGGTAGAGAAGCCTGGATTGCTGTAATAGCCAATCCTTCTAAGAAGTGAGTTCATTAGCTGAAAGCAACATGATATAGGCTTTGATTCGTTAATACCGATTTAAGGAGCCATAGGTTCGTTAAAGTGAGATGAGAGATTGGCGAGGCCGCGGCACTAATGACTGTTCCTTCTAACATCATGCTTAGATAATGAAATATTTCTAACGAACTCAGGTGGCCTTATTGATGGAAAAGCCGCAACCTGGAAATTCTAGCGAGCCTTAGGCACGCTAATTACTCTTTTTGGCGCTTTATCGGCTCCATTTCGTGATATGTCATGATATAGCGCTTCTGAGATTCGTTAGCTTCTCAAACGTACACCGAGAGTAGGAAAACTGCACAGTTCCACTTCACTGTTAAACTGTTGTTAATCTGTTCGTCGTTTTACATCTGTTAATAATCTATTGCTCTATCCTTATCCAACCGTATTCATGTTTCCTACTTTGAAGCCAGCATCTTGGATGCCTGTCCGAAGGAGATGCCTGTGTAGTAGTGTTTGAGAATCTGGGTCGCGGTGTGACCTTCCTGTGCCATCCCGTTGGCTCCCCATTGGCTCATGCCGACTCCATGACCGTATCCATACGTTGTAATCTGAACCTCATCTCCATCGGTCTTCCAGCTGAACTGGCTGGATCGAAGCCCAAGCAGCTTTCGAGCCTCCGGTCCGCTAAACGTTTTACCTGCAATCTGTATCTCCTTGATCCGATGGCCTTCCGTTGTAGACAATACTTCCATCCAACCACCGCTCTGCTGCGCGCTCACAGGGATGGCATTTGCCCCCAGATTCAACTTTTGAAGAATCTCACTGCGCTTCATCGTTATGGTTTCTTCAAAGCCCGGAGCTAGGTTTTTATCCCACGGACTCGCTACACTCTGTAAATAAGGTACGGGGTTGCCCCATACATCCTCTGCATTCTCAGTATACCCATTACTTGTGGAGAAAAAGGATGCGGTAATCGCCTTGCCTTGATATGTCATGACAGCATCCTTGCTTTCGCGGACAGCCTGCTGCAGCTTCTCCCATTCCTTCGCTTTCCCCAGACGCGTCCAGTCCGCTTTCACTTGTTCTGGTGGTATGAACACCTGATGACTCACGGTATCTGTTACATCGGCTTCTCCTGAAGGTACACCGCTTGTATCGTTGGCTGCCAGCCTTCTCACGATAAATGTCCTTGCAGCGATGGCCTGTGCCTTCAGAGCTTCCAATCTGAACTCAGCTGGCATCTCGGCAGCGACAACTCCGGTAACATAATCTTCAAGTGGAAGATTCATCGTCGTACCGGTTGCAGACAGGTACACCCTTACTTGAGGTTCAGGGTAGGTAACAGGTACAGCTGGAGAAGGTGCTGGAGTCGTTACACTGCCTGTACCTGGTGGGACAGGGATCGGTTTAACCGGATCATCCGTCCGCGGCCAGACCAGAATGGCGGGGATCAACAGCGCAAGTGCAAGCACTGCCGATACAGCGGCCGCTGGCTGCCACCGAGTATTGTTCTTGCCCCATCTGCGGCCTCGGCCGAACGTACGCATTCGGCGGCGCTTCACACGACGAAACTGGTCTAATTCAATGACAGGTATGTGTGCCGCAGTGTGTTGAGCTGACTCCTGTTGGGAGCTAGGCCGTCTAGGAGATGTTGTTACGGGCTCATCTGGAACAGTTCTGATGTTCGTTGAAGCAAGCTTGTCTTTTTCCACACCGAAACCAGCAATCTCTTCTGGCTCCTTCACTAGTGGACGAGGGACAAGAGGTACCTTAACCTGCACACGGGCTTCTTTCATTTTGATATAACCCTCCGTTGTCCATGGCCGGTCAAGCGCCGGTCCTTTTGTTCAAATCCATAGTTTAGGGTATGAGCTGGCTGGATCTGATAGAACCTGATTTAAGAGAAACGAAGGCATTCCATATGTGGCGATTTCTAACTTAATTCTGCTATGTATTATTAAAAAACATTGATCTGTCGCGGAATCCGGTTCCATAAGGTACCACCCGTTCCTCCAAAAGCATGCTCTTTCATTTGTTCAGAATTGGTACAGAATATGATGTTATGCTATATAAGTTAGGACCAGCTATTAATAGAATCAGGTACTGATTCAATGGATCGTTGAACACAAAAAAAAGCCAAGCCAGATGGCTTAGCTTTTGATCTGAATTTAAATGACAGCACGCATGCTCTCGTATCCGCAATATACAATGATGTGTGATTCATATTAGAGAGCAACGCCTATTGTCCAATTCGATGTTATGCCCAGGTCGGTTGTACTTTGAACAGCGGTACTTCTTCCCCGACTTTTTCATTCGATGCTTTAACTGCATCCAGCTTAGGCTCTTCAACCGAAATACGATAAATATCGGCTCCAAGTCCGTTAAGCTTCTCAGCGAGATGTACGTAGCCACGGTCGATGTGATGAACACCGCCCACTTCCGTTGTACCTTCAGCAACAAGACCCGCGATAATAAGTGCGGCACCCGCACGTAAATCGGTAGCAGTTACTTTGGCACCCTTCAGCTTGGCATTGCCCGTGATGATGGACGAACGTCCTTCAACTTTGATCTCCGCATTCATCAATTGGAATTCATCCACATGCATGAAGCGATTTTCAAAAACAGTCTCTGTTACAACACTGGTTCCCTCAGAGGCAAGCAAAAGCGCCATCATTTGGGATTGCATATCGGTAGGGAAACCCGGGTATGGTAATGTTTTCACATCCACAGCCTTGAGCGGACGATCCGCAATGACACGAACGCCATTCTCGTCAGGATGAATGGTTACACCCATCTCTTCCAGCTTCGCAATAACAGAACCCAAGTGGTCTGAAATCGCACCTTCGATATACACATCACCACCGGAGATTGCAGCAGCAGCCATATAGGTACCTGCTTCAACCCGGTCCGGAATGACGGTATGCTTCACGCCAGACAGTTTCTCCACACCTTCGATGCGGATGACTCCTGTTCCAGCACCTCGTACTTTGGCACCCATTCCATTCAGGAAGTTGGCAAGATCCACGATCTCTGGTTCTTTTGCCGCGTTCTCAAGAACAGTTACACCTTCAGCCAATGTTGCAGCCATCATAATATTTTGAGTGGCACCTACAGAAGCCACATCTAGATAAATTTTCGCGCCACGCAACCGCCCTTGGCTACGAGCTTCTATATAGCCTTGGCCCAAGCTGATCTCAGCGCCCATGGCTTCAAAACCTTTCAAATGCTGATCAATAGGCCGTGTACCGATGGCACATCCACCAGGAAGCGAAATTCTTGTATGACCCATACGCGTCAACAATGGCCCCATGACCAGAAATGACGCCCGCATTTTACTTACCCATTCATACGGTGCCTCACAGGAAGTAAGTTTCTCCGCATTTACGGTAATCACTTCGTCCCGGTATGTAACACCCGCTCCCAGCGATTCCAACACCTTGTTAATCGTCATCACATCGTCTAGAGGAGGAGCGTCAATAATAACGCTTTGTCCTTCTTCCCCTAAGAGAGAGGCAGCGATGATCGGAAGAACAGAATTTTTAGCGCCGCTAACTTTGACACTTCCGGTCAACCTTTTGCCACCGCGGACGATAAATTTGCTCATCATGGTTCCCTCCGCGCTTTTATTCCCTTTTCTTCATTCCGGAATACGTAAGCCCTTCTGTAATAGAAAAGACTGTTGCTGTGTGTGGAATTTCGACATAGCCTGGCAAATAATGCCCTTGATGTCTATTCAGAAAAGAATTGGTTTATGATCCATATCGATGATACCACGTGCGTTGCATGATGCCCTCCGACTTGTAAATGTAATGCCTTACAGGCCAGCAAACATCTGAACAGACAGATTGGGATGATTAGTAGCCGGATTCAACCGGATATCCCGTTTATAACCACAAAATAAGTGAACAATTGTGAATTCCCTAACTTCCATCATAACATTGTTGAATTGTACGATACAAGCATTTTTACATAAAACATCTCAAATTCATCCAATTGCACGTCACACTTTTTTCTTAATTTCTTTGCCGACAACTCATACTCTAATTGTTAACACAATTAATCGATGTTATTCGACATTACAGTGCTTGAAGAACCTAACAGATGATTAACCAACCATCTCAACATTAAAACAAATGGCGCAACATTTGTGTCCATGACAAATAGTCAATGACAAAGCCTGAAACAGCATGCCCAAGTATAATGGCCAACAGTAAATGTAACAGTCTTCCCTGTGCTCCTCGTGGCTGCCTGATGATTAAATCCAGCTTGAGATTCTGCAAAGCCCACCACGACAACGCTATACATAAAAGAGAGACGATAATCGAAACTAAGCCATTCGTACTTAATGTCTGGTTCAACTGATTCGTCAGGTCAGTATCCATATATTCATTACCTCCACATTTGTTGCAGCGATCAGCATAATTATGCCTGGCATCCATAACTTGTTAGAACAATGGAATGACTTGAACACAACGTACTGAGCCTACTGTCAGACTTACTCCTGCTATGCAGGAAATCTGGATGCCCAATCACGGAGCAGCAACAATCTGGCTGTGAATGACTATGGAATTCATCAACGCAGCTTCCTGCATCTGCTGACTCTATGGAATATAGGCTCTTTCATCATACATTGTCAATTACATTGATTTCCACTTTGATAATATTTTAAATTCAAAATGCCGGGATTTTGTGACTAAAACGACATAAAAGAGCGTTATTTCGATATCGATCCTGTCATTTCCTCGGAAATAATTTGGATTTCCGTCGTTAAAAATGGTTCCAACAGTGATCATTATCGCCACGACTTTAGTCCTACATTCTATTCAACTGCCCATAAACGGTGAATACAATTAACTTTATTTGCCGTTAAATCAAGATCTTCAACCGAAGAAAATGACCATATATTTTACTGTAACTGGAAAAGGAAACGTTCCAAAAACTCAAAAAAGCCCGGCAGACTAAGCCGCCAGGCTCCAATGAACAGTTTATTTGCCGTATACGTTGATCCGGTTAACCGCTTTTTGCAGAGCAATCTCTGCCCGACGGTGATCAAAATGATCCTGATTGCTTTGGCTGCTGAGACGGCGTTCTGCCCGCTCTTTCGCCGCACGCGCACGGTCCACATCGATACTTTCCGGGAATTCGGCACTTTCTGCGAGGACAACAACCTTATCTTTACGGACTTCGATAAAACCGCCGCCAATAGCGACCTGCTTGTTCTGTTTTCCGTTTTTGATAATGATTGGTGCGATCTGCAATGGTGTAACCATAGGGATGTGACCTGGCATAATACCCAGTTCCCCTTCAACACCACGAACGATGATACTATCCACTTGCTCTGTAAATACCAAACGCTCAGGCGTTACAATTTCCAACAAAAAGGTGCTCAATTCCATCCCTCCTGAAACTATCCGATAGCTCGCTTCATAAGGACAATCCTGGATTCAGATTATACCAGTGTTTTGGCTTTCTCCACTGCCTCTTCAATTGTACCCACGAAGAGGAAAGCTGCTTCCGGAAGATCGTCATGCTTGCCTTCGAGAATTTCTTTAAAGCTGCGCACCGTTTCTTTAACCGGAACGTATTTACCCGGAATACCGTTAAATGCTTCAGCAACGTGGAATGGCTGGGACAAGAAACGTTGAATTTTACGAGCACGGTAAACGAGCGCTCTGTCTTCTTCACTCAGCTCGTCCATACCCAGAATCGCAATAATATCCTGCAATTCATTATAACGTGCCAAGATACGCTTAACGCCTTGAGCTACGTTGTAATGCTCTTCGCCTACAACTTCAGGGGACAAGATCCGGGAGCTGGATGCCAGCGGATCTACCGCAGGGTAGATACCCATCTCGGAAATTTTACGTTCCAGGTTCGTCGTTGCATCCAAGTGGGCAAACGTCGTTGCTGGAGCCGGGTCAGTATAGTCATCCGCAGGCACGTAGATGGCCTGGATGGATGTAACGGAACCTTTTTTAGTCGAAGTGATACGTTCTTGCAGTTGACCCATTTCCGTTGCCAGCGTTGGTTGGTAACCTACCGCTGAAGGCATACGTCCGAGCAAGGCAGATACTTCTGAACCTGCTTGGGTGAAACGGAAGATGTTATCGATAAAGAGCAACACGTCACGGCCTTCTTCATCACGGAAGTATTCCGCCATAGTCAGACCAGTGAGGGCTACACGAAGACGTGCGCCTGGAGGCTCGTTCATTTGTCCGAAGACCATTGCTGTTTTGTTGATAACGCCGGAATCACTCATCTCGTGATACAAGTCATTACCTTCACGTGTACGCTCACCAACACCTGCGAATACGGAGATACCGCCGTGTTCTTGTGCGATGTTGTTGATCAATTCCTGAATCGTTACGGTTTTACCTACACCGGCACCACCGAAGAGACCGATTTTACCACCTTTGGCGTAAGGAGCCAACAAGTCGATAACTTTGATTCCTGTCTCCAGCATTTCAGCCTGGGTAGTCAGTTCATCAAATGCAGGAGCCGAGCGGTGAATCGGATTTTTATGTGCAGCAGCTACAGTGCCGCCAGTATCAATGGCTTCGCCGAGTACGTTAAATACACGACCCAGTGTCGCTTCCCCAACAGGTACAGAGATTGGAGCTCCTGTATCTACGGCTTCCATACCACGAACGAGTCCGTCCGTGGAGGACATCGCGATACAACGTACCCGGTTGTCACCCAGATGTTTCGAAGCTTCGAGTGTCAGATTAACACTTACGCCAGCTTCGCTTACTGTAGTGATCGTAATGGCATTGAGGATTTCCGGCAGACCGCCGCGATCAAACTCGACGTCAACAACCGGACCCATGATGCTCACAACGCGTCCTTTGTTCATCTTAACGTTCCCCTCCTACAAGCCTGCTACTTTTGCAAAAATAATGTACCGTTCTTTTATCTTTGCTCTGCAAGCCTTCATTAATAAAAAACGGTTAGCCTTGTGCTGCGTTGGCACCTGCCACAATTTCCGTAATCTCCTGCGTAATCGCCGCTTGACGGGCACGGTTATAGGTCAATGACAAGTCATTAATGAGTTTAGATGCATTTTTGGTTGCATTACCCATGGCCGTCATTTTCGCACCCAGCTCACTCGCTTTACCGTTCAGAAGTGCACCATAGATCAGCGTTTCCGCATAACGCGGAAGCAAAACCTCCAGTACAGCTTCAGGAGACGGCTCATACTCGTAGCTTGCAGTCGGTCCTTCTGCAGCAGTTACCTCAGGTGTTTCCATCGGAAGAAGACGTTCTACCGTAGGAATCTGGGTCAACGCATTTACAAAGCGGTTATAACAAATGTACAATTCATCAAATTTACCCAATTCAAACCCTTTAACAGCTTCGTGTGCGATGGATTTGATATCTGCAAATGATGGCGAATCGGAAAGATCCGTTGTAGTGGATGTCATCGCCATTTCACGCCGTTTGAAATAATCGCGTCCCTTACGTCCAATGACGAACAATTCGTAGTCATTCTGAGAGTTGTGCTTTTCTTTGAGTGTCAGGTTGACCTGACGCAAAATATTCGCATTGTAACCACCCGCAAGACCGCGGTCCGATGTAATAACCAGATAAGCTGTCTTTTTGACCGGACGACTTTCCAGCATCGGATGCTGAACCCCTTGCGTGCTTTTTGCAATACTTGCCACAACTTCTTTCAGCTTTTCCGAATAAGGACGAGCTGCTTCCGCTTTCTCCTGCGCTTTACGCAGTTTTGCGGCAGCTACCATTTCCATTGCTTTGGTGATCTGCTTGGTGCTTTGTACGCTTTTAATTTGCCGCTTTATTTCGCGCATGCCTTTTGCCATGATTTCACCACCTTAAAGTTTTGACATAGTCAAAACTACTTCGTAAGCATAATCTTTACCTTGGCTAGCCAAAGTTACTTCGTAAGCCTATACCAGTTTTGACAGAGTCAAAACTACCTCATAAGCATATTGAAACTTTGATAGATCAAAGTTTTACATGCAGACATGCGGAATCGGTTAAACAACTCCGCAACTGCATATCATCTATTTAGACAGAGACAGCAAAGCTCTTTCTGAACTTCTCAATAGCATCTTTCAGAGCGGATTCATTGTCTGCAGTCAATTCTTTTGTATCACGGATAGACCCGAGAATTTCCGGATGGCTGCTCTCCATGAACGCGAGGAACTCACCCTCAAAACGAGTAACATCACCTGTAGGAATCTCATCCAGGAACCCTTTAACCGCTGTGTACAAGCTGACTACCTGTTGTTCTACAGGCAGAGGCTGGTTTACACCTTGCTTCAGGATTTCCATCATACGAGCACCACGATTCAGGCGGGCCTGAGTCGCTTTATCCAGATCGGAACCGAACTGGGAGAACGCTTGAAGCTCACGATATTGAGCGAGGTCGAGACGCAGGGAACCTGCAACTTTTTTCATCGCTTTGATCTGAGCAGAACCACCAACACGGGATACGGAGATACCTACGTTGATCGCCGGGCGTTGTCCAGCATTGAACAAGTCAGCTTCCAAGAAGATTTGTCCGTCCGTAATGGAGATTACGTTCGTCGGAATGTAAGCAGATACGTCGGAAGCTTGTGTTTCAATGAACGGCAGTGCGGTTAAAGAACCACCACCAAGCTCATCATTCAGCTTCGCTGCACGCTCCAGCAAACGGGAGTGCAGGTAGAAGACGTCACCCGGATAAGCCTCACGGCCCGGTGGACGGCGAAGCAGCAAGGAGAGCTCACGATATGCGGAAGCTTGTTTGGTCAAGTCATCGTAGATAACCAAAACGTGCTCACCTTTGTACATAAAGTACTCACCCATCGAACAACCGGAATACGGTGCGATGTACAACAATGGTGATGGGTCAGATGCTGCTGCAGTTACAACAATCGTGTACTCCATTGCGCCTTTACGACGAAGAGTTTCTACGACTTGTGCAACTGTAGATTGTTTTTGACCGATAGCAACATAGATACATTTCATGCCGCTGCCTTTTTGGTTCAGGATGGCATCAATCGCGATTGATGTTTTACCTGTTTGACGGTCACCGATGATCAACTCACGTTGTCCGCGACCAATTGGAACCATTGCGTCAATGGCTTTAATCCCTGTTTGCATCGGCTCATGAACCGATTTACGATCCATTACGCCTGGTGCTTTACCTTCAACCGGACGGAATTCCGTTGTAGCGATTGGCCCTTTGCCATCCACTGGAATACCGAGCGGGTTAACAACGCGTCCAATCAATGCTTCGCCAACAGGCACTTGCATGATTTGACCGGTACGTTTTACTTGGTCGCCTTCACGAATATCATAGTAAGGTCCCAGGATAACGATACCGACGTTGCTCTCTTCCACGTTCATGGCGAGACCCATAACACCGCTTGGGAATTCAACCAACTCGTTGGACATGACATTCTCAAGTCCGTAGACACGAGCGATACCATCACCAACCTCAATAACCGTCCCGACTTCGACTACATCGATATCGTTCTTGTATTGTTCGATCTGGCTCTTAATTAATGTACTGATTTCTTCTGGTTTGATACTCAAGTGTCCTCACCCCAATCTACTGTACTCGTCTGTTAAAAGACTGCTCAAGACGTTCAAGCTTGCCAGCCAAGCTACCGTCATAGATCGTATCGCCAATGGCAACTTTCAATCCGCCCAGCAAAGTCGGATCGACAATGTTCTCGATACGGATCTTTTTATTCACACGGCCACCGAATTCACGGGCTACCGCTTCTTGTTCTTCATCATTCAAGGCATAAGTCGAGTACACGCGTGCATCGGCTATGCCGAGCGATTCGCCCTCGATCTTCACATAATCATTCAGCAGAGCTTCCAGCAGTTCAACGCGTCCACGCTCAATCAAAAGCAAGACGGTTTTCAGAACAGGTTCAGACACCTTGCCGTCAAGACTTGTGCGAAGTACGTTCTGTTTTGCCTCTTCAGAGATGTTGGGTGACTCGATAAATTTACCGATTTCCGCATCGCCAGTGATGGCAATTACAACAGTACGTAGCTCTTGTTCGACTTCAAGCACCTTCTGCTGTCCGAGAGCAACTTCAAACAATGCTTTCGCATAACGCTTAGCAACAATCGTATCGCGGCTCATTGTCGGCCTCCTACCTCATTGAGGTATTGGTTCACAAGCTCCTCTTGTGCAGGACCGTTCTCAACTTCTTTTTTGATCAGCTTGGAAGCGATTTGAACGGAAGCTGTACCCAGTTCGCTGCGAAGCGCTGCAACCGCTTTGTTCTTCTCGCTCTCAATCTCACGCACAGCATCGTCTTTCAGGCGATTCGCTTCTGCTTTTGCATCCGCCAGAATCGTTTCAGCCTGTTTGCCGCCTGTTTGTTTGGATTGTTCAATGATGTCATAAGCATCTTTACGCGCTTTTTCAAGAGCCTGCTTCTGTTCCTCAACATAGGCAATAGCCTGATCCCGCGTTTGGGCAGCCTCATTCATTTGCGCCAATACGAGCTCACGACGTTTTTCCATAATGGAGAAAAGTGGACCAAATGCATAACGGCTAAGCAGCCAATATAAAATACCAAATGCTATAATCGCCAGAACTGTATTTTCCCATACGAAATTCAATCTGTTCACTCCTTCCTGAAGGTATCCTCAGGCCGCAACTCCGGTTTACGGACGCTACCTAAAAAGAAGGCGCGGATGGCTGTGGCCTTCCCCGCCAAACCTGCACTGATTTTATTAAGCCGCTCCGTAGAACATGAACGCGAGTACTACACCAATGATCGGCAATACCTCGATCAAACCTACACCGATAAACATTGTTGTTTGAAGAGTGGATTTTGCTTCCGGTTGACGTGCAATACCTTCCACCGTTTTGCTAATTACCAAACCGTTACCGATACCTGCGCCAAGTGCGCCCAATCCTGCAACAATTCCTGCTGCCACTAATGCCATTGCTCCCATTTGTATATCCTCCTTAGAATGTTCGTTCAAATTTTATAGTTCAGCCCTACAGGTTTAACCGTATTGGACCTGAATCTTAATGTTCCTCGTGCGATTCGACGGTTTGTGATATGTATACCATCATCAAAACCGTAAATACGAATGCCTGTATGGCTCCGATGAAAATACTGAATCCCTGCCATGCCGTCAACAGCGGAATTGCTGCAATTGCGCCAATCCATTTGAATGCTGTAAGTTTCATAATCGTGGAGATCAGAACCTCACCTGCAAAGATGTTGGCGAACAAACGCATACCGTGTGTCAACAACTTGGATGCCGTTTCCACAATGTTGATTGGGAAGAACAGCCAGTGTGGTTGGAAATAATGCTTGAGATACGCTTTGGTGTTACGGAAAAGTCCCAATCCATGCGCGATAGCAAATGCGATCAACGCTAGACCCATGGTTACCGAAAGGTCAGCCGTAGGTGATTTCCACCAGGCAACTTCGATATGTGGATGAGCTTCAGGATTCTTCTCATGAGCTTCATGGAACGCTTCTTGGACCGAGACAATTGGCTTGCCAAAGATTTCAGCTTGGCTTGCATCCGTAGCCCCAGTTACAAAGCCCAAAGGGAGACCCAACATGTTTCCCACAAAGATAAACATAATCATTGTGGTTGCCAAGGTAAGGAAATGCTGCCCCTTCTTCATGTCCATCGTGCTCGAGATCAGGTTACGTACAAACTCAATCGCCCACTCTAGGAAGTTTTGCATTTTGCCCGGATTTTCCACTGACAAGTTCCGCGTAGCCAGTTTTGCAACAATAAATACAATGGCGGATGTTACGATCAGCATCAGCAGAACAGACAAATCCAGATGGAACCCACCCAGGTTAATTATCGGAGATTCATGCATATTTTTCTCACCCCTTTCTCATTCGAAAGCTTGCAGCACCTCTATGAGTCTGCTTTGCGGGACAACAATATCCCTATAAATAGTAAGGAAAATTGCGCTATGACCAAGCCAACTACAACCGCATATAAATTGAAGTATTGCGGATACTGCATCGCCACGAAAACAGCGAGTACTGCGAGAGCTGCTCTAGTCAAAAATCCCAGGTTCACACGCTTAAGGTTTCCTTCCGCTGCACCATCCAACATTCTCCTGACTTTGCGACCCAGATAAGACGCGTTGATCCAACTGATCACCGTTCCTAGGGCCAGTCCCAAAGCTATTGTTTCCACACGGGGCAGAAAGGCCGCTGCTAGAAAACAAATCATAAGAAAGTACATGATGAAAACAGTCATCCATCTGCGGTATCTGGTTAGTTCACTCATCACTTTCCCCCATGAATTTTTTCGCGATAAAGTAGATGCTTACGCCGCCTGCTGCCAAAAAAAAGAGAACGCTTACGGCGATCCATATTCCGCTACCCCCGATGGTCTTGTCCACCCAGGAGCCAACGTAATATCCGGCAACAGCGAGAATGGCAATCTCGATTCCAAAAGCTGTCACGAGCCCCATCGCTTTCCATACATTATCGTCATGGTTACGGGATGAATTTGGTTTGTTCGAATCGGCCATTTTCCACGCCACCCTTGCAATCCCAGTTAATTTTACTGAATGATGAGAGCCTTTGTCAATTGAATGATTTTAGCGTTTTAAAGGGGGAAACGACGGGAATACAGGCCCTCAGAGCCCATAAACCCGCGTAAACCGTACAGTTTAACTGTATGCTGTACCCTTTAATAATCCGTTAGAAAAAATGAATTATTTTTTGAATTTTCTGTGAAATGATTCCGGACGTTCACTATTCACACCAAAATGATGCAAAATCGCATTGACAATTCTTTCTGAAGCATGTCCATCACCATAAGGATTGGCAGCCTGACTCATGCTTGCATACAGTGTTTCGTCTGTAAGCAGAGCTTTGGTCCGCTCATATACACGTTCCTCTTCGGTACCCACCAGCTCCAGTGTTCCAGCCTCAATTCCTTCCGGACGCTCCGTTGTATCCCGAAGGACGAGAACAGGCACACCAAACGAAGGCGCTTCTTCCTGCAAACCACCTGAATCTGTCAAAATCAAGTGAGTATGCGGGTAAAAGTTATGCAAATCCACCACGTCTAGTGGATCAATAAGTTGAATACGGGGGTGATTCCCCAAAATCGCGTGAGCCGGCTCCTTCACAGCAGGACTTAGATGTACCGGATACACGATGGCAATATCCTCAAACTCGTCGGCAATCCGTTTGACGGCCCGGAAAATGTTACGGTGAGGCTCGCCTTGGGATTCACGGCGGTGAGCTGTCATCAGCACAAGACGCTTGCCCTGTGCCCAATCTAGTACCGGATGTGTGTAATCCTGCCGTACTGTATATTGAAACACATCTGTTACCGTGTTGCCTGTGACATACGTACTAGACTCCGATTTATTTTCTTTGGCAAGGTTGGAAGAAGACCAGTCCGTAGGTGCAAAATGCAAGTCAGCAAGCACACCTGTTAACTGACGGTTCATTTCTTCCGGGTATGGAGAGAGCTTGTTCCACGTGCGAAGACCGGCTTCCACATGCCCCACCTGAATCTGCTGCAGGAACGCAGCATAGCTGGCTACAAACGTTGTCAGCGTATCACCGTGGACCAACACGATATCCGGCTTTGCTTCACGCAAAACCGGCTCCAGGCCTCCCAGCACACGAATCGTAATTTCATTCAACGTCTGGCGATCTTTCATCACATCCAGATCGTAGTCTGGATGAATATCGAATACTTCAAGAACCTGATCCAGCATCTGACGATGCTGTGCAGTAACGCAAACGATCGATTCAATAGATTCGGGATGTTTCTGCAGTTCCAAAATAAGCGGAGCCATCTTGATGGCTTCCGGGCGCACCCCGAATATCGTCATGACTTTAATTTTCTTGGACATTGAAGCAAAGCCCCTTTTCTATAAGTTCATGTTCAAAAAGTCCGGTTTTCAGTACCAAGAATATGGAATGAAGGTAGAAATGGAGTAGCGGAGCGTAGGGAAAACTACGTGAGCAACGGACATTTCGGCTGAATTTCATATTCGATGCCGATGATGCCCTTGGGCATCCTTCGTAATCAAAATTGGACTTTTTGAACAACCTCTTACAAAGCATGCGATATGCTTATTTAGTGCCGTATAGACGGTCTCCTGCATCTCCCAGTCCGGGAACGATATAGCCGTGATCATCCAGACGATCGTCCAGTGCAGCAACGTAAATGTCTACATCTGGATGCGCATCCTGAACAGCTTTTACTCCTTCAGGAGCTGCAACCAGGTTCATCATTTTGATTTGCGTGCAGCCGCGTTTTTTGAGCACGTCAATAGCAGCAATGGCAGAACCGCCAGTTGCGAGCATAGGGTCGATGACAATCAACTGACGCTCTGTAACGTCCGTAGGCAGCTTGGTGTAGTACTCAACCGGTTGCAGGGTTTCCGGGTCACGGAACAAACCTACATGTCCAACTTTTGCCGCTGGCAGCAATTTAACAACACCATCCAGCATCCCAAGGCCCGCACGCAAAATCGGAACCAGCCCAAGCATACGTCCAGAAATTACTTTTCCTTGTGTTTCAGCTACTGGTGTCTGTACATCAATAGTTTCCAGCTCAACATCTCTTGTAATCTCATAAGCCATCAGTGTAGCCACTTCATCCACCAATTCACGAAAATCTTTCGTATTCGTACGCATGTCGCGTATAAACGTCAGTTTGTGTTGAATCAAAGGGTGATCACATATTACTAATTTTCCCATCTAATTTGTCCCTCCGGTATGTTCTTCATGTTCAGCATTACCAAATATGCCTAATCATCATTCATAGGCCCGATAAATCCTGTATATTATATCATCACCTACTCCGAATTACACCATCAAAGGGCACTTAATCATTACAGAAAACCGAATCCTATAAAAATAGGACCGGAAAAATGAGTCTTCCGGTCCTTTTTGCTCTCGCTGTTATGTCAGTTGAATGTTAAAAATGTGTAAACACTATGAAGCTCCGCAAACCGAATGACCTTCTGATCGCTGTTATCCCCAGAATTCTTTTGATCCATAAATAAATGGTGGAATTCCGGTGATAAAGGCGAGCGCTACGCTTCTTCAGGTTCTTTCGGTTTGCTCCGTCTGTGTGTTTACATAAGAACATCTCAAATACAAACACCATGAGCAAGTTTTTTAGTATTTAAGATCTGTGTACAGTGGGAATTGATCGGTAAGCGCCGTTACTTCAGCACGGGCTTCGTCCAATTTAGCTGTATCTTTAGGGTTTTTCAATGTTTTGGCAATAATCTTACCAATAGCTACCATCGCTTCTTCGTTCATACCACGGGAAGTAGCTGCAGGTGTACCGATACGGATACCGCTCGTTACAAATGGGCTAGTTGGGTCAAACGGAATTGCATTTTTGTTCACGGTAATGCCGATGGAATCAAGTACATGCTCGGCTTCTTTACCTGTGATATTCACGCTGCGTGTGTCGATCAGCATCAAGTGGTTGTCTGTACCGCCGGATACGATGTTCAATCCTTCAGCAATCAGCGTTTCAGCCAATACTTGTGCATTTTTTACCACGTTTTGTGCATACGTTTTGAACGAAGGTTGCAGTGCTTCACCGAATGCTACTGCTTTGGAAGCAATTACGTGCATCAGAGGTCCACCTTGGGAACCCGGGAATACCGCTTTATCAATCGCTGCTGCCCAAGCTTTGCGGCACAGAATCATACCACCACGAGGTCCACGCAACGTTTTGTGTGTTGTTGTCGTTACGAAATGCGCATGTGGAACCGGGCTTGGATGCAAGCCTGCAGCTACCAGTCCTGCAATGTGAGCCATATCCACCATGAACAAAGCACCTACATCATTAGCGATGGAAGCAAGCTTTTCAAAATCAATGATACGCGGATATGCACTTGCACCTGCAACGATCATACGAGGGCGATGTTTAAATGCCGCTTTGCGCACTTCATCATAATCAATCAGGAATGTATCTTCTTGTACACCGTAAGCCACAAAATTGTACAGCAATCCAGAAGCATTAACCGGGCTACCATGTGTGAGGTGTCCGCCATGCGCAAGGTTCATACCAAGCACAGTATCACCTGGTTTCAGAGCCGCAAGGTATACTGCCATGTTCGCTTGTGCACCGGAGTGAGGTTGAACATTCACATGTTCTGCTCCAAACAATTCTTTGGCACGATCACGCGCGATATCTTCTACGATATCCACATGCTCACAACCACCGTAGTAACGTTTGCCTGGATATCCTTCAGCGTACTTGTTAGTAAGTACAGATCCCATTGCCTCAATAACCGCTTCGCTTACGATGTTCTCGGACGCGATCAGCTCAATGTTGTTTTGTTGACGTTTCAGTTCAAGATTCATCGCTTCCAGTACTGCCGGGTCATTCTTGCGCAATTGTTCCATGATTAAATTCCTCCCAGTTATAAGTGAAGTTATAAAGCGAAACTACAGTGGTTACACTCCTGACTTCGATTGCATCACCATCTTCCGATCGCTGTTATCCCCAGATTTTTCTGAACTCCCTTATAATAAGGGGGAAATCCGGGGATAAAGGCGAACGCTTTGCTTCTTCAGATTGGTGTTGCACTCTCCGTTTTCGTGTAAAGTCTAATTTGGCTTTATATAGGTTGAAGATATCAGTCACAAAATGTCGAATCTGGTTGCTCTTCCATACGATACACTGCACGCTCGCCGCCAATCAACTTCGGACGGGTCAGTGCTGTAGTTACACGGGCATCACCGATGTAGCGGAGTGCTGTTCTGAAAGGTACTGCCACATGCCGCAAATGCATGCCAATCATCGTCTCCCCAATATCCAGTCCCGCATGGGCCTGCACATGTTCAGCCAGGCATGGATCGGTCAGCGAGCGATACGCTGCGGATGCCATGGAACCACCTGCTTTGGGCACAGGTATTGCACCCACTTCAGTCAATCCAAGACGTGTAAGCAGTGAACGCTCCATAACCAGCGCACGGTTCAGGTGCTCACAGCATTGGAATACAACATCAAAACCGAACTCCTGCTGCACCTCGCGTATACCCGCAAGAAGCTGGTGCGCTACTTCAACAGCACCGCTTGTACCAATCCGTTTGCCTGCAACTTCACTTGTACTTGTACCGATCACAACGATCTGTCCAGGTCCAAGCTGTCCGGCAAGCGCCAGTTCACGCAGAATGGATGCGGTCTGTTCATGCAATCCGGGTTGTTCCGAATCTAACTCAATAGTCATCCTATCGCCTCCCGATAAAATCATGCCCGGCTTCCTCTTGGCTGCCCTTGGTATTCTCTTGTATGGCATTTCAGGTACTATTATAGCGAATAATCAGATGAAAGACGAAAAAAAGAGCAGTCTGCGGGTAACGCAGAATTGCTCTTTTGCCCAGGCGACCGGCCGTTTGTTCCGGTGCTCCATCGTGGTTATGCCCACTTCGTCGCCAGTTACACCGGATCCCTGTTTTCCCATTCATCATAAAACAACCTGCGTTTAAAATCAATGGGTAATTTACATCCCGTGTACGTTTTTTATATGGAAATCCATCGGTACTTGGGAATGATTAAACGAATCCAATTACTCCAACTTGTCCAAAAGTCTGTCGAGAGCAGTCCGAATCTCTGCCGCAGCGATGTTGTAATCGTCGCGACTGCCGCCAAACGGGTCCGAAATATCAAAGCTCGGAATGCGCTGTCTGATCTCGATTGCCCGCTCACGTTCAGATGCCAAAATCTCCTGACCTAGCGCACGTTTCATTTCGAATGTCGCAAACAGGCTGTCCAATTCCTGAAGATCATTCAAGACTTGCTCGTCATTTTCCGTATACTCTTTCAAGGTATATGTCTTGTGTACCGAGTCAGGAAAAACCTGCATGACATGCTGTTTATGACTGCGTGTCAACGTGAGAATCAGGTCGGCCCAGCCGACTAGGTTCGAGCTAAGGAGCGTCGAATGTGGGGGTCCCTCAACGTTGTGATCCCTTAATACGGCCTCCGCATGACGGGAAATCGGCATGCCCGTTGTTGCGGCTACACCTGCGGAACGAACGTCCACCTGAATGCCCCGCTCAGACGCCAGTTTACGTAAAAGTCCCTCCGCCATGGGGCTGCGACATGTATTCCCTGTACATACAAACAAAATATGTTTCATTGTGGTTAGCCTCCCCATTTTGCAAATGTTGTCGAATCATGTTTGAAACTCCATCTGAACCAATGAAACTCTTAATTATATATTGAAGACTGCACTAGGCTGTAATTATGGTTAACGTCGTTTTTTAAAATATAAACAGAAGTCCAAAAGCGAGCAAGATCGCTCCGCCGACCGCTTCCCCATAATCGCCCATATTTTGGCTCACACGCCGTCCCAACAGCAGACCCATGACGGACATTACTCCACCACAGACACCGAAAGCCAGTACCGTTAACACCAAATCACTGCTGAACATGCCGAGCGAAACTCCAACGGAAAACGAATCTACACTGACACTCAGTGAGAACAGAATCACTCCGAGCAGAGATCGATGATCCACCAGTTTGGTATCTCCCTCCCGGAAAGCGTTCAAGATCATATGGGCGCCGAGCAGGACCAGCAGACCGCCAGCTGCATACGTCGTAATGTCACCAAGCAGGGAACTGACATATTTGCCCGTATACATGCCGATGAGCGGCATGATGATGTGAAACAGGGCCGTTACGGTACTGATTCGCAATACGTCTCTCATACGAATGCCCTTCATGCCAATCCCGATGCCGAGTGAGAACGCGTCGAGTCCGAGAGCGACGGCCATAATCAAAATGGTTACCAACTGCCCTACATGGGCAGACACATCCCACATCCCCATACCCCCAAGTCACGTAAAGGTTCTTGTACACCTTATGCGGACAAGGACATAAACATGACCTGAGAAGACATTTTGCAATCCCGGCTCAAAAAAATTGAATTGCTAGTCGTAACTAGAGGACGGGTGCCAGAGGGAAATATTCATAGCGATATTATGGAAAAATGGAGCTATCGGTCACCGACCTGAATGAGTCGGTGACCTGCCGCCTTGAGCAGCCGGTTCATGACGGCTGCTCCCAGTCCTTCGCGCGAGCAGGCTTCAGCCACAATATATGTGGCGCCCTGCTCATCGCAGCTGCGCAGCGCGGCGTACAGCCGGCGCGCTGCTTCCTCCAGCTCGCTGGCTTCGCCCAGCGAGAACACGGCATCGGCGCGGTACTGCTCCGCGTGCTCGGCGAACGCCAGCACTGCGGTGCGCTCCCCGCGCTGCGCCGCCTCTGCGAGGGCGGCGCTGATCCAGGCCGCCACCGCTGCGGGCGGCCCCTCCACCACGCACAGCGCACCTGTGGGCGCGTAGTGCGTGTACTTCATGCCCGGCGAGCGCGGCGCCGGGCTGTCATCGCCACCGGGCCCCTCGGCGAGCAACGCCGGGTCCGTGGCGACACGGGCGGCAACGGCGGACAGCTGTTCCGCCGTAATGCCGCCAGGGCGCAGGATGGTGACCGTACCGTCGTCACCGACCTGCACCACCGTGGACTCGACGCCCACCCCGGTGGGGCCGCCGTCCACGATGCCGCCGATGCGGCCTGCCAGATCCTCGCGCACATGTGCTGCGAGGGTCGGGCTTGGCCGCCCGGAGCGGTTGGCGCTCGGCGCGGCGACCGGGCATTCCGCCGCCGCGATCAACTGCAAAGCCACCGGGTGATCCGGCATACGCACGGCCACCGTGTCCAAACCGGCGGTTACTCGCGGGGATACCGCCCCTGGCCTAACCGGCAGCACAAGCGTAAGCGGCCCCGGCCAGAAGGCCGCCATCAGCGCCTCCGCTGTGCCATTCACTTCCGTGACCAGTGAATCCAACTGGTCACGCTGTGCAATATGGACAATCAGTGGATTGTCCGAAGGCCGTCCCTTGGCTGCAAATACAGCTTCCACCGCAGCTGTACTGCGAGCATCTGCACCGAGACCGTATACCGTCTCGGTTGGGAATGCCACGGTCTGTTCTTGACGAAGACAGGCTGCGGCATCCTGCAAGTCAGCAAGGGCCTGTTTATATGCACTTCCTTTTGCCACATCATCCTTGTCCTCATTGGTTACCAGTATATTGACATCCCACATACTTGTAACCATTTCCTCTGTACTTTCATCGTTCTCCATGCCTTTCATGGAAGACTGATGCAATTGCTCGTTCTCTCTCGTCATATATCCATCATTCCTAAACTTCAGTAGGGTAGTTAATGCAAGACATTCCGCTTCCGAGATGCCTTCTTCGCTTATGTTTTCTGATTCCTATAATTATAACATATCTGCTCTGCCCAAGGATGCGGTCTGAATCTTCCCAGCGATTAACATCATGCGATCTTTGACTCGAGCCTATGATAAAACAAAAGGGCACTTCCATGAATCGAAGTCCCCTGATAAAGCTTATATCCAGCAGCTTGTTATGCAGTTATGCAAACAATCCCGTCACCCAATCCCACAATTTGACCGCCATATCCCACAGGAAGAAACGCGCTTCTGGTGTAGCTGCCTGCACAGATGCTTGTGCGTCCCCAGGCTCTGCGGCAGCTGCAGATGCTGTTGCAGGCTTCGCCAGCGCATCACCTGTTCCTGCATCTATGAAGCATAATGGTGGAAACAACACACACCACCAGTTTTGTCCCTCACCTTTTCCCAGTGTTATCCGCACTGCTTCGTAATCTCCAGCCGGATATACGGTACCTCCATATAATTTGGTTGGAAATGGAACAACCCCAAGTTCCACCTGATATGAATAGGTTAAGCCACGATTGGCAAGCTCTTCTCCCACACGATCCTCGATTTCAGATAAATGCTGACGGATGACCCCACGCGCTTCTTCCAGACTTTGCGGATTCTCCAGTTCGGTTACCCACCCATTCATTTGGGCAACGACGGCGTCCCGAATCTCTCGTTTGACCAACTGATCTCCCGCTGCATCCGAGTTTGCGAGAATACGCAAGCGAATGGATTGTTCCGGAATCGCTGTGGCCGCCACAGCTGCATCCGTTTTCTGACCTTCCCACATCATAATAATCATCATAAGACATACAATTATAAGTCCATTTTGTTTCACGATTCTTCTGCTCATTCCGTTCTCCCCCTCGGCTCCCGTGATCATGATCCCTGTAACTCTCTCATGTCTATCAGTATGCCCGGAAGAGACGGAAGTAAACCTGCTAGATTACAAATCTACTAAAATTTTAATAGGAGGGTAAGATTTAAAACGAAAGGACTGTTAGCTCGCTTTATGTCTGGCGGAAATCAAAGAAGCACCTGCCTACGGAACGCTTGTCGGCTGGCACTTCTTTGATAAATCTAAAATTCAACCTACCCTTGATGTTCCAATTTGGCATGCTGTATGGATGCCCTTGCTTCTCGGCTTCGCTGTTACTTATTCACCCGGAAAGCTTCCCAAGCCCCGCCAACCGAATTGCGGCTCGCGACAAGCTTACCGCCATTATTCAGATCACAGGTCACATACAGGTTATTGGCGAGTGCCTGCAACGCGATTGTTCCATCACCCAAATCCACACGATTGAATTTCTCCCATTGCTGAATGGTTGTGGCTTTGGCGATCAGGGCACCACCCACATTAACATCTGCTGTGACATATTTATTATTGATTTTGGACTTGAGGGATACCGTTCCATCGGAGTTCGTGATCCATTCAAAAAGCTCCCAGTCTCCTGCCGTCGTCCGATTGGCGACAAGCTGGTCATTGCCTTGATTCTCGGCAGAGACGATTTGCTGATTGGCTTGAGCAACCAGATAGTTGTAACCACTTGGATTCGGAGGCTGCACCGTGCCCCCACCCGTAACCTCCGAATATACGGCCTGAAGCAGCGCCCCTGAGCGGTCATTGCTGTACTCCCAGAACATGATGCCACCCAGATTGCTGTTTTTCACATATTGCACCTTCAGGCTGAGCGATTGCGGGTCATCATAGGAGATAAAGGTATTCCCATTAAACAGATAAGGAGCTTGGGCACTGCTGTCCCAGTACCGTGTATATCCGTTTTTATTCAAATATTGGCTGACAATAGTGTTGTAGTCGGGTTCAAAACCACCGGAACCGGGCCTGTCCAGACCATTGTTCGAATTCTGAACCCCAGTCCAGGCCCGGCCGTAAAAGGCTCCGCCAATGACCAGTTTGTTCGCGGGAACACCGCTATTTCTGAACAGATTGACCGCAGACGTTACACTAATATCTCTTCCGGACAGATTCGTATGATGACCTGTTGTTGCATCCCAGGTTCCATGAAAATCGTAAGTCATCAGATTGATCCAATCGAGCAGAGGCGTGATATTATTGATTTCCACACCGTTCAGATAACTGCTGCTCGCTCCGGCGGCAATGGTCAGCAGATATTGTTTTCCATTCATTTGTCCTTGAGCATTCAGCTTCTCACGAACCTTCGAGAGCAGTTGTGTGAAGTTTTGTTTATCTTGCGGCCGTGCAGTTGTACCGGCAGCAGGGTTGGTCGGATATTCCCAATCCAGATCGACGCCGTCCAGATTGTTGGAGGTTACCAACTGCACAATGCTGTCGGCAAATGTTGTGCGTGAGGCGTCCGTTAGCGCAGCGTCTGAAAAACCGTTAGCTCCCCAGCCACCAACAGACAATATCACCTTCAGATCAGGGTTTCTGGATTTCAGTCCAACCATAAGTTGCAGTTTGGTACGATCCGAGTTTGTAATGGTTGCTTTGCCGTTAGAGATGAGTGCAAAGGAGTAATTGATATGAGAGAGCTGTTCTGCCTTGATATCATTCGCGGTCCAATTAGCCCAACCAGCCACGTAAGCAATAATTTTCTTTGGAAGAGGAGCTGCGTCAGCTTGTTTCGCTGGTCCGAAGGCAAATGTTGAAACGGTTAGTGCAAAAGATAAAAACAAGAGCATGAACACTTTTACAAATGAAGGGATCGTACCAACTCGATTTAGGTTCATCACTTAACTCTCCTTTGGGTTTTAATTTTAGGAATTCAGCAGTAGCCTTACGTTTTGGTTAGCAGGAGGATCACGCCCTGTAATCCCTGCTGCTTCTCTCGTTAATGCCGCTGAAAGGCTATGTTTGTTGATCCACATCGCTTTTCCACCCTTTCTGTTCCAATTAGACTCGAAATAAAGGAAGCGTTTACAATTAAATGTAATCGATTCCATTTAAAGAAAAAGGAATCTGAGCCGCTGAACATTCATGGATGGAATTCATAGATTCGCAGAAAAAATAGGCTAACTCAAAAAGGATCATAGTACGTTGAGCTGAAGGGCAATGGGATATCAAAGGAAATTTGTGGCTGAACAATTTTGATAATCTAGGGAAGAAGTACACCAACGAAATTACAATTACATTCATCATTGGCATGACTGGTTGCATGGATGAGGAGTAGGTTTATAACCGACTTTCAAAGTATTGAATACTGTCTGACGTGTAGAGTGTAAGTAGGCGGGTAAAATACGTATATAATCTAGTTAAAATTAGGATAATACAGAATTGAAATATTTGTCAATAAAATTTAAATTTGGCATTCATTCAAAATTCCAAAGATCGCCTTGCCTTTTTAACAAAAAAAAAAGATCTTCACCTGGCTGCGCAGGCAAAGATCAGAATAACAAACAAATCACTTACTGCTCTATAACATACTCCCCCCTCTTAATGAGAAGCTGGATGTCCCTAGCAGAGATGAATCATACCAAAGTTCAAGATTACGCTGTTGTCTTTTCCTTTTTGACCATACTCCATAAACGTTCCAATAAGGTAGGTCGTTGTTCACCCATAAGAAGCTCGTCCTCGTCTTCCTGGCCATACAATTTAATGCTCATCACCAGTCCGATACATGCCATATTAATGAGCAACGAGGTGCCTCCATAGCTGATAAATGGCAGCGTAATGCCCGTAAGCGGCATCAGCCCAAGGAAAGCGCCAATATTTTCAAACACCTGATATAACAACATGCCGATAATCCCCACAATCACGACAGGTCCCGCCCGGTCTCTACAGTGTAAAGCGATTAACACCATACGATGAATGAGGATAAAATACATTAAGAGCAGAACAGATCCACCTACAAAACCAAACTCCTCGGCAATGACCACAAAAATGGAATCCGAATATGTATAAGGTACACGCCCCGATTGAACAGATGTGCCTTGCATGTAGCCTTTGCCTGTTATGCCTCCCGAGCCTATGGCGAGACCCGCATTTTTCGTATGCCAGGAAGCTTTCGACGTTGCTTTATCCGGTACAAGCCAAGGATCAATACGCTCGGCCCAGTGCTCCCGGTTCGCCTTTTCCAGAAAGGTAAAAATCTCATCGTGATATGACGTATATGCTTTGACGAATCCAAAAAAGGTTATCCCCACAATGGCAAGAGCAATTAGTGCATGCGACAACTTGATATTCCCTATCCATAACACAGCGACCAGAATCACGATGTATCCAAGGGCGTTGCCCAGATCATTCTGAATCATTACGAGTGCAAAGGGAACGAACGTCCATAAACCAATAGGAACGATGTCTTTCCAGAAACGAAGCGTAGAATTTTTTCTTTTGACCAATACATGAGCCAGAAACAGAATCAAGATCATTTTAAACAACTCTGCCGGTTGAAAAGAAAGATAATCATTAATCTTTATCCAGCCATTCGCATTATTGATCGTGCCTCCTATGAAATTAACAAGAATCAACAGGACAATCCCAAACCCGTAAATATAAAACGCATATTGGATATACAGTTTATAATTGACCAATCCAATACCAATGAGGGCTACGAATCCAATTCCGTAAAACTGCAAGGTTTTGATATGATGATTGCCCAATTTCGGATCGGACTGAATCGCACTGTACACCGTAAATACACTCATGACCATAAGCAGCAGCAACACAAACAGAATAACCCCGTCCATCTTCTTCAGCATTCTCAGCATGTTCCCACGTATCCCCCTGAGGCTCAATACCCATTAATTATTTCCATTAGTCTTTAATATTACCATTGTATAGAATTGGAAGAGAAAATGGAAATCCGTCAAACAAAACAACGAAAAACCCTGAAACCCACAGATCTGTCTTGCTCCGATCTGTTGATTTCAGGGTTAACTTATATCGTATTCATTTGCAAAGAGTCTGTCCTAGGATAAAGACTATTGCTCCTGTTGCGTTGATTTGCGTTTAAATAGTTTCAATACCAACTCCGTAATGCTTGGCTGTTCTGCGGAACCGAGAATATCCTCGTTCTCTTCTGTATGCACTTTGATACTCATCACAAGTCCCATACTAAGCATGTTGAGAACAAGCGAGGTTCCCCCGAAACTGATAAACGGCAGTGTAATGCCTGTCAGCGGCATCAGACCAATGAATGGACCAATGTTGACAAAGATCTGGTAGAGCAGCATCGCTATAATACCGACAATGAGATATGGCCCTGCCCTATCCCTACATTCCAGTGCAATCAGCACCAGCCTGTGAATCAAGATAAAATAGAGCAGCAGCAGCACCGATGCTCCAACAAAACCAAATTCTTCACCAATCTGCACAAAGATCGAGTCCGCGTAGGCCAGCGGCACCCGATTCGACTGAATCGTGGTACCTTCCATGTATCCTTTACCGCTAATACCTCCAGAGCCTATAGCCAACTTGGCATTGTAGGTCTGCCAGAGCACATCCCTTGACGTCTGATCCGGTACTAGCCAGGGGTCGAAACGATCTGCCCAGTGAGAGCGACCAATGTCCTTCAGAAATTTCACAATTTCATCATGATAATGAATATACGCTTGTGTTCCAGCGATCAAAGCGGTCACCGCTATGACAAACCCGATCAGGGCATGCGTGAATTTGATATTGCCTATCCATAGAAGCCCCACCAGGATAACGACATAGCTCAGCGCATTCCCCAAGTCATTTTGAAGCAAGACGAGCAACAACGGTGGAAGCACACAGAGTGAGATTGGGATGACATCTCGTCCAAAAAACAACGGCCTGTTTTTCTTCCTCGCCAGAAGCGCTGACAGGAAGACAATCAGACATAGTTTGAATAGCTCGGCAGGCTGCAAGCTCAGGCCAAATATGGATAACCATCCTTGAGCCCCGTAGTACTCCTTACCGATAAACATAACAAGAATAAGCAGTATCATGCCCACGCCATAAATGTATAGGTAATTTTTAATGATCAATTTGTAGTTAATCATAGACATTCCGAAAAACACAATAAAACCGATAATGTAAAAAATTACTGCTTTCTGGGGATAAGCCTCCCACTTCGGTCGGCCGAAGGTGGTACTATAAATCGACAAAATACTAATAGCCATCAGTATGAGCAATATAAAAACAATCGAATAGTCTATTTTTTTGAATTTATGCAGCATGTAGTTATGTTCCTCCAAGCATTCAGCAATCTTCGGTATATCTCATTGTAGAGGATTTCACGGCAAAAAGAAAACCCGTGGAACCTTACATTTTCGTCACCTGTTCCGAAGTACGAACACCCAGTACATGCCGTTCAATACCTGCAAGGTCTGGCACGACGATAATTTCCGGCCAATATCCGGCCGATTCAAGCAGAGCTGCGATGTCCCCAGCCTGACCCTCACCCAGCTCAAAACCGATGATCTGAGGCGGTGCAGGCAGCAGTGCCAGCTGCTCCAGCATGATGCGGTACGGCCCCAGCCCATCGGGGCCGCCGTCCAGTGCCGTGCGCGGCTCATGATCGCGCACCTCGGGCTGCAACCCGGCGATATCTGCCGCCGGGATGTAAGGCGGGTTGGACACCAGGATGTCCACCCGTACCCCAGCGAACGGGGCCAGCAGATCGCCTTCACGGAAGTCGATCTGTACCCCGTTCGCGACCGCGTTCCGCGCGGCCACTTGCAGGGCAGCCGCCGAGATATCTCCGGCGCCTACCTGCCAGAGCGGGCGCTGCGAAGCCATCGTCACCGCGATGGCTCCGCTGCCCGTGCCAATGTCGACGGCGAGCGGAGCGCCGCCGGGAAACACGCGGTCGGCTTCGCGCAGCACAGCCTCGACCAGCAACTCGGTCTCCGGCCGCGGGATCAGCACGGCCGGCGTGACCTCGAACGGCAGCCCGTAGAATTCCTGGCTGCCGATAATGTACTGCGCCGGCTCACCCGCAGCCTTGCGCGTGACGGCGTCTTCCCAGCGGCTGCGAAGCTCGCTGGGAAAGGGCTCCGGCTGCATCATATAGTACGCGGCCCCTTCGCGGCCGAGTACATGTTCCAGCAGCAGCCGGGCATTGTTGTGCGGCTCGTACACGCCGCACTTCTCCAAAAAAGAGGAAGCCTCCACGAAGGCTTCCCGACAGCTCTGTTCCGGCGTCATGACAAACTGCGCGCGGGTCACAGCATTATTCTCCTCTATCCATCATATCCGTCTGCTCCGCAATGGTCAGTGCAGACAAGATATCTTCAATTTCACCATTCATGATTTGATCCAGCTTGTGCATCGTCAATCCGATACGGTGATCCGTAACACGGCTTTGTGGGAAGTTATAGGTACGAATCCGCTCACTGCGGTCGCCTGTACCCACTTTGCTCTTCCGTTCACTCGAAATTTTTGCTTCTTCTTCCTGACGCATCATATCGAAGATACGCGTACGCAGAACCTGCAATGCTTTTTCCTTGTTCGAGTTCTGGGATTTACCATCCTGACACGTCGCCACGATTCCCGTTGGAACGTGAGTTACCCGTACAGCCGATTTCGTGGTATTAACCGATTGTCCACCGGCACCACTGGAACAGAACGTATCTACACGGATATCTTTATCATGAATTTCGATATCGAAATCTTCGGCTTCAGGCATAACGGCTACTGTCGAAGTAGACGTATGAATACGTCCACCCGATTCGGTTGTCGGGATACGCTGCACACGGTGCGCACCACTTTCGTATTTCATTTTGCTGTAAGCACCACGACCGTTGATGAGGAAAATAACCTCTTTGAAGCCGCCCACATCATTCGTATTGGCATCCATCAGTTCCACGCGCCAGCCTTGATTATCGGCATAACGTGTATACATCCGGTACAGATCCGCTGCAAATAACGCCGCTTCATCTCCACCAGCCGCTCCGCGAATTTCCACGATGACGTTTTTATCATCATTCGGGTCTTTTGGCAGCATGAGAACACGAATCAGATCGTCCAGTTCTTTCTGGCGAGTGCTCAGCTCATCAATTTCCATTTTGACCATTTCACGCATCTCGTCGTCCAACTTCTCACCTTGCATCTCTTTGGCGGCTTCGAGATCCTGACTTACCTGTTTGTACTCACTGTATGCTTCATAGGTAGGTTGCAGATCGGATTGTTCTTTAGAATATTCCCGTAACTTCTTGTTATCACTTGCTACATCCGGGTCACACAGCAACTCGCTTAGTTTGTCATAACGGTCGGCTAACGCCTGTAATTTATCCAACATATATAGTCACCTCACGCTTTATTTTCGTTCCATCATTTCAACATTCATTTTGATCCCGATAAGCATTCATGCATGCATCATCAGACCATCTATATTTCACAAGGCACGGAGTTCTCAGAAATCCCTGACCGTAACATTCATTTTATGATCGACGTATAACATCGCTACAACGTCATCAAATCCTTTACTTTTAAGTTATATAAAGAAATCGCGTACCCTGTGTGGAAACCCGCTTCAGCTCATCAAGTGGAGCGCGAAATTCAACGTGGGTATACGACTCTTAATTATAGCATATTCTTATGCTCCTGAATAGCGACTGTTCACCGGACAATGCCCCAATATTTGCATAACCAGAACATCAGAGGTAACCAGCCGCAATATCTCATCCTCTGTCTGTTCAAGTACAACACTTCACCATGTCACCTCGTTCATGACCCTCGCTGGATTATAGAACACTCGTAGCTGAGGCAATACGGATGGAAATAACAGTTCCCCTGTCTCTACTACTTTTTATTATATCCACCAACTGCAAACAATCCAGCAAAAATAAAGGTTATGTAAAAGGTTCTAGCATATAAAAAGCCCTGCCATCTTCACGAGAAGACAACAGGACTTTATTAACGGTATATCTAATTGTGGATTGGATATCCATTAAACATTGAAGCGGAAGTGCATAACGTCGCCGTCATTGACAACATACTCTTTACCTTCGAGACGAAGTTGTCCACGTTCTTTCGCGCCGTTCATGGAACCGGCAGCAACCAGATCGTCGTAGGAAACAACCTCTGCACGGATGAATCCGCGCTCGAAGTCGGTGTGAATGACACCCGCTGCGCCAGGTGCTTTTGTACCCTTACGGATCGTCCAAGCACGAACTTCCTGTACGCCTGCTGTGAAGTACGTGTACAGACCCAGCAATTTGTAAGCGGCTTTGATCAACAGGTTCAGACCGGAATCCTCGATACCGAGCTCTTCCAGGAACATTTGTTTATCTTCGCCTTCCAGTTCCGAGATCTCTTCTTCCACTTTCGCACTGATTGGTACCACTTCTGCATTTTCTGCAGCTGCGAATTCTCTTACTTTTTGCACATACGCATTGTTCGCCACATCTCCGATTTCGTCCTCAGCTACATTAGCTGCGTACAGAACAGGCTTCAGCGTAAGCAAGTGCAGATCGCGCACGATCAGACGTTCTTCTTCCGTAAGCTCCATGCTACGTGCCGGCTTGTCTTCGTACAGAACAGCCTTCACTTTCTCCAATACTTCCACTTCCTGAGCAGCTGACTTGTTGCCGCCCTTCATGTTTTTCTTGGAGCGATCGATTTTTTTCTCGACACTCTCGATATCGGCCAGGATCAGCTCCAGATTGATCGTCTGGATGTCGCTTACCGGATCAATTTTGCCATCGACGTGTGTGATATTCTCGTCTACAAAGCAGCGTACCACGTGTACAATGGCGTCTACTTCACGAATGTGGGCAAGGAACTTGTTACCAAGACCTTCGCCTTTACTAGCACCACGAACAAGACCTGCGATATCTACAAATTCAAACGCCGTTGGTACCGTTTTTTTCGGTACAACGAGTTCTGTCAATTTGTCCAAACGCTCGTCCGGTACTTCAACGATCCCCACGTTAGGGTCAATCGTACAGAACGGATAGTTTGCCGATTCGGCACCAGCTTGTGTAATTGCGTTAAACAGTGTGGATTTACCAACGTTAGGCAGGCCCACGATTCCAGCTTTCAAAGCCATGTATATGACAACTCCTCATTGATTAATTGTTCGGTATGGATAATCCTATACATTATATATGACAAACCCCAAGGCATCAAGGAACTTCGCCAATTCGACCAGAGCACCATCGGCTTCCCGAAATTCCCGGTTACTGCGGATGATTCGTTTTGCGTAGATCATACCGTTCGGCTTAGATTATCCGATTTTAGGTTTACCCTTTGATTTCCTTGTACATCGTCAAATCGGTTACTTCATACCCCATCTTCCGATACAGGCTGCTTGCCCGCACATTATGTCCAAACACATGCAGACCAATGCGATCCACGCCAAGGCCCAAGGCTTCCTTTTCAAGCGCCTCCATCGTCTCTGTACCATAACCCTTGCCCCGATAGGCTTCTTCGACCACAATATCCAGCAAAAAGGCGTCCTTCCCACGGCGGTTATCCGTAACGTTAAACCAGATATAACCCACATTCCCGTCTACGGCATGTACCAGATTATATAGGTAAGCACCCGGTGTATTCAGTCCTTCAGGCAAATATTTATCGTAGGATGCCTCCGCAAGTCCCTGCGCCTCTTCCGCAGCCCAAGTACCCGCCTCTACTTTCTCTTCTGCAAAATCTTTAATCGAGCGTATACGGAAACTTGCATATTCTTCTTGATTCATTGCGGTTAGCTTCATCAGAGTATCCCTCCACATTCATAAATATGTATACAGTTCTGGTGATGTATTCACTACATTAGAGCCTTATCTAAATATGTTATCCTATTCAACAAAATGAAGATTATGGTATAATCACTGAAGCAACAGAAAGGCTAATATGGGCGGTCTCGGCTAACCTCTCGGAAGGGAGGTGATGCCCCGTGGAAGTATACCAAGCGATGACGCTAATGATTTCATTTGCGACTCTTGTTGTCTTGATACTTACAAACAAACGGAAATAGACCGCCCTCGGCAAAAGGAAGCGGTCTATTTTTAGGCTTTCATTCTAAATCCGGAGCCGAACCGCCCTTAAAAGCGGCTGTTGCAACGGGGAGTCGTGTTGGTATCACGGCTCTCTTTGCATTTTATACATTTTCTGACCTTATTATAACACGCATTTTAATGCGCAGTCCACAATTCAAGCCCCTGTTCCCACGCATTCCTGTACAACTTTTAGTTGCCTCACTCTGTTTATATCTATATGAAAGAAAGGAGCAGAATACTTATGAATACGCGTCGTCCCTTTTCAAAAAGGAAAATAATCATCCTATCTACATTCATTCTCTTCATTGGATTAGTTATTTCTATGGGTTATCAGACGCTGGAACCGTTCAGACATTTAAGGATCACAATTTATAATCAGTCCGATTATAATCTCTCTAATATCACAGCACGCGTGAGCAGCGGCATTAACTCGTTCAATACAAACGATGAGGGTAAGGTATACACCTTAAAGAATGGTATACCCAGCGGTGAAAAAGTGAAGTTCGCTCCACAGCTGCGACTCTCCGGTGAAGGATCCATCAATCTGGAATTTACGGACAGTCGTGGTGAAACCTATAACAAGACGGTATGCGGTTATACCGAATACTTGTCTGGCAACTCCTATGTGACGGTAACCAACGAAACGATTACCGTGAAACAGGAATGTATGTAATAATATAGGAAAATTTTTCACTAAAAATCAAGAAATGCATTCTCCGATATCGGAGAATGCATGGATTATACACTATTTTCTGCAATTCCTACCACATCTACCACAATTGAAGTTGATCATCATGTGGGGGCTGATATCCTGATCTTCATTTCTTACTAAGCAACAGGTTGTATATTATCATTGCTGCTTCCTGCCGGGTTAAATGTTCTTTTGGCATAAACTTTCCATCAGGATATCCCTTCATAATAGCTTCCTGAGCTACAAGGTTAATACTATTTCTAGCCCAATTAGAAATCATTTGATTATCTTCATACCATGTAAATGATGATAATACATAGCCTTGTTTCTTCATCACATTCTCAATCATGCTTGATGCTTGTTCTCTTGTAACGTACGCATTCGGTCTAAGCGTACCATCATTGAAGCCCTTAATTATCCCCTGCTCCAGAACAGGAGCTATCTCTGAATAATACCAAGCACTAGAGAACACATCTGTAAACTCTTTCTGAAAAGGAACTATAGAGTTATATCCAAAAGCACGCTTTAAAAAGATTGCAAATTCCGCTCTCGTTACTTTTTCGCTTCCACCAAACGAGCCGTTCGAATAGCCTTTAACAATTCCTTTCTGTGCCAAGTAGATAATAGCTTCCTTCGCATAGCTCTTTTCTATATCCCTAAAAGTAACACTTGCTGGATTCTTTACTTCTCTACTAGAACCCACAACTTGGGTATCAATCGTAATACTGTCGTTTCCTTTTCCCGTATTTATACCAAAATTTGAGTTATTATTTACATTTTGATAACCAGGATCAGGATAATTAGATCCATATACCGTTGCACCAGTTCCATCTGCTGGAGTTGTTACAGCGACTGTCTGTTTGCCAATGACCTCTTCTGACCCATCAGGTCTGACACGTACAGCGATGATATTATACTCATAGTATTTACTTCTCTCGACACCCACTTCGCTAAATTGCAGCTTACCATTCACAGTAGCCACGATCCCCTCATCACGGGTTTCTCTAGTAGCCGTATTGACATACGTCTTACGATAAAGACCATTTCCTAGAGGCTCGTACTTCGTTTGCGGATTACGTTCAACGTAATGAACTGCTCCTTCAATAGGTTGATACTCAAAGGCAATTGTTGCGTTCGAGGCATTCATCGGCGCGACATTCATCGATTGAGGTATACCTGCCGTCTGTACTTCAATTGTACTAGATTCAATTTTTCCATATTTGTTGCTCGCTACAACCCGATACGTATATGTTCTTCCTGGCTGGAGCGTGTACGCAATCATGGTATTCGAATGACCTGACCATACTTTGTTCACTTGATCCTGGTAGATCTCATACTGGGTTGCGCCCTCTACCATATTCCATTGCAGGTCCACTCTATTATCGTACACTCGATTGACTCTGATGTTAATGTGACCTTTCGGTGCCACGTCCTCAGTCACCTTAGGTATCTTCACGCTTTTAACTGCAGGTGGACCTTCGTTGTCTCCATCCTGGCCAATCACTTTATAGATGTACGTTGTGTCAGGTATCACATTTACATCCTCGTATGAGGTTGACTTGGTTACCGCTAGAGGCTGATCATTACGGGTAATCACATACTCTACTGCATGGTCTGCCTTGCTCCACGTAAGTCTAACTTTGGTGGAATCCAGTGCTTCAGCTCGGAAATCAGGTGGATATGGAATATGAGGTACATTTCCGATGGTGTATTTCGTTTCCTCACTGTAAATTTCGCCTTTGCGAGCTACTAATGTATACGTAGTGACAGAATTAAAATCCACACCTTCATCTATATATTCTACAAGTGGACCCTCATAAAGGATTGTGGAACCACGCTTGAGTATATATTGTTCGGCACCTTCCACAGCATACCACTTCAACTGAATGCCATTATTACCCGCAGGACCCGAGTAGTAATATCTAGGTTTATCAAGTTTTGTGATTACAGGTTCCCCACCAGCTAGAGTCGGAATAACGTAAGGGTTTTCATTGGTTCCCTGTCCTTTAAATTCAATATTATTTTTTAACATGGCTTTATATCTGAAGTTTTGTAACGTCCCTGCATCAACAGGGTTCATGTGATTATTTGGAAATGTATTTGAATCGGACGCATTCTCTGTAAAAACAAATCCCTTATTCCCGGATTTTCCTAATGCACTTTCATATGTACTGGGATTAACCAAAGCAAGGCTAGGAATCATCCGATTAGGCTCCTTATGGCCGCTCAGAACAATCCCTGTATACTTTTCCAAATCTTCCTTGGTAACAAGCCCCACAGGAGATGAATAACCATAACTGTACTCACCATTATCAAATGCATTCACTGTCCACCATTTCGTATAAAAAGGGGACTGTTTATCAACATTTATTCTACTTAAATCATAGCCAACACTATCTATGAACTTAGAATATGTATCCACTCTCCACGTTGCAGCCTCACCCTGTATATCGATATATTTTGATACTGTATCTTGGGAGATTAATGTTTGATCATCAACAAGGTACCATTTACCGAATTGCTTAAGATCAACAATTGACCCAAATCCTGCCTTGGAATCCCCTAAAGTATAAGAATCCTGAGCAGGGGGCATGATTATAAATTCTAATGAACGTTGATTGGAGTCGTCTGTAGGATTCGTCCAAGCTAACCTGATCACATTTTTCTCACCTGGTTTCAGACCATTAATGAGAGCACTTGAACTGGATTGGCTCTTCAGCTCAGTATTCTTCACATCATTGACGTACACATCTGCCTGTACAATGGCATCTAGCTTGTAAAACAGACTAATCGTATTGCCATTCACAAGCCCCCAGTTTACATAAGTGAAGCCACTATCAATTTGATCTAATTCCCCTGCAAGCTTTCCGGTAAAATCAATTCTACCCGCATCATCATATATTGGTGCAGGCTCCTTCAATCTAACATAGAGTATTTCTGATTCTCCGTAGTTCGTTCCGTCATAGCCAAAAACCATAATTCTGTATGTTATTTCAGGTAACGCCCTCGTTATTGTGTATGTTGTTTGATTATTGAACTGTGCGGTATCACGATTGACATTAACAACATATTCGGTTGCACCAGGAATTTCATCCCAAGATACCTTTATGGAGTTATCCGTTGTGGTTACCGTTACGTTAGGTTTCGGCAAATATGACGTAGTAATGGTGTCACTTATTTTTTTAATTGATGTAGACGTACTAGTAGTGTTGGAATTATACGAGTCTATAGAGTTATCATTCGACTTGGAAGACTCAGTAATTATTTTATCTGTACGAGGCTCATAATTGGCATGAGCTACTTCTGTCCCTCCTCCCCAAAACACCATATTACCCAACACTAGATTCATAACCAACACTAAAATTAACAAACTCTTAGATTTCATATATGTATCACCTCTTAGAATTGTATATCATGCCTCATACTGTTTTATGTAGATCGTTTAATCTTACAATTTAGATAATTTCTCATGAATATTAACTACTTCTAATTCCAAATTCCCAATCTATATTTCTATTCTATAATCTCCAAATAACTCATCCTCTCCTCATAATAAACTGAGTCTTTAAACCTAATAATCTATTCCAAAACACTCCTTAAGACTCATTAATCATAATGTGTAATGTATTAACAAACAATAAAAAATTTTACTCTGAATTAAATCTTTATCTTATTTAACGATATAAAAAAAGCATATCGGTTATTATCGCCGACATGCTAAACACAAGTGATAGGTTATAACTTAATACTATATTTATTTAAAGGCATATCAAACTCATCATATTCTATAAATTAGAATACAACTGTGGAATAGGTTCAGGGGTGGCCTAACGCCGCTCCACCAGACGTGACGTGCCTTGCAAATCTTCAATCCGCCCCGCACCAATCCCAAACATGACCGTACGCAGCTCGAATTCAACCTGCTCCAACCGCTCATTCAGCGCATCATCGGAAGCAACTGCGGATTCGAGCAGAGATCGACCGAACCCGGCCAGATCCGCACCAAGCGCAAGCGCTTTGGCTGCATCTACACCGTTATACAATCCACCGCTGCCAATCAGAATACCCTCCGGGTTTACCGCTCTGACTTCCTGAATGCACTCTGCTGTCGGAATGCCCCAGTCTGCAAAAGCTTCTGCTGCCGCACGACGTATCGGATTCGAATTCCGGAACTTCTCGACCTGCACCCAGCTTGTACCACCTGCTCCAGCCACATCGATAAAGGCCACACCTGCTTCGTACAATCGCTGTGCCGTCACGCCATCGATGCCAAAACCCACTTCTTTCACGCCAACAGGCACGTCCAATTGCTGACACAACTCCTCGATTCGACGAAGTAATCCGCTAAAATCTGTATTGCCCTCAGGTTGGAAGATCTCCTGCAAACTGTTCAAATGCAGCACCAGCGTATCTGCACCAGCAATCTCAACTGCCCGCTGAAAATCAGCAGTGTTGAAGCCGTAATTCAGCTGCACCGCACCAAGGTTCGCGATGACCGGAATATCCGGTGCCCAGCGCCGCACATCAAAGGTGGTTGCCAGCTCGGGCTGTTCCACGGCAGCCCGAATGGATCCTACGCCTAGTGCCCAGCCTCGGGCGTTCGCCACACGTGCTAGGCGCTCATTGATAGCGCCCGTTGTTTTGCTTCCACCCGTCATCGAACTGATGAGCAAGGGTGTGCGCACCCTTTTACCAATAAACGCAGTCTCCAGACTTACCTCTTCAAAATTCAATTCAGGTAACGGGTTATGACGAAAAGCATACCGCTCCATTCCGCTGGTTACCCCTTCTCCTGCAACATTCTCTTCAAGACAGAGGCGCACATGCTCCAGCTTCCGTTCCCCCGTAGCCACCTCGGGAAGCAGCCGTTTGCCGGCTCGCTCTTGTTCATTCATGATGAGACCTCCTTATGTGAGAATAGTGCTGATGGACAGGATAATTGCCAGTTTCGGCTAGGTTCCGTTCAGGATTTTGCCCGATACAGCAGAGAGATTCTCAGAAATATTCATTCTAATTATGTAACGTACAAACGGTATGATTTGGATCTATATTATAAATGATATTCACACTCAACGCGTCAACTCTACCAGTATAACGTTCCGGCCCAGCAATGGAAAGGGTGCCTCGAAACCCAACAATAACTTGAATTTCGAGGTCAAATTTATATTTGCTACTAAATATTTGGAGGTTGGGTCAGTCATTCTGTTAGATGAATCTCTTCTATAATTTACCCTAGGATTTCCGATGCAAGCTGCGCACCAACAAGCTGCCCGGATAACGTCACAATCGGCGTGCCGCCGCCCGGATGCGTTGTTCCACCCACATACCACAGCCCTTGTACATCCTTGCTTTTGTTGCCGGGACGCATGAAGGTCTGCTTCACCGAGTTGGACGAGATGCCGTAGATCGACCCTTGATGGGCGAGGGTATCCCGTTCTATATGTTGAGGCGTGTACCGGATCAGCACATCCGACTGCTTCAATCCCGTAATTCCCCGATCGGCCAGCTTCTCCAACACCAATTCGCCATAACGATCCATCTGTTCATCCCAATTCCATGAGTCCGACAAATACGGAGCGTTCACCAGAATGAACAGATTGCTCGCTCCTGCCGGAGCCATACCCGCTTCCGAATAACCGGAATAACAGATGTAGATCGTGGGGTCGGCAGGCATTTTTCGGTCACGGAAAATATGGTCAAACTCCGGTTCATACCGTTCTGGGAAAAAGACGGTATGGTGCAGCAGGGATTCATACTGTCTCTGCACACCAGCCAGTGTCACGAACCCCGAAATCGACGGCTCATACTTGCGAATTCGCTCATCGCTCATCTGTTTGCGATATTCTGGCGCAAGCAGCAGCCGATTGACGCTCAGCACATCTCCATTGGCAACGACCTGATCAGCTTCCCGGAAGCCCTGATCCGTATCCACACCTGCCACTTTACCATGTCTGACAACAATTTGATGGACTTCGATGCCAGTAACGATCTGCACCCCTTTTTCCTGTGCAAGCCGTGTCATTGCTTCTATTAGTTGATAGGTTCCACCCTTGACTCCATAGATGCCCTCTTCCGCTTCCACATGACCCATCATGGCAAAGATTGACGGCGCCTGATATGGCGATGACCCAACATAGGTTGCGTACCGACCGAACATCGCAAGGGTATGGGGATGTTGGAAATAAGAACGCAGCAGTTTATCCAGCTTCACTGTAGGCCGTACGCGCAACAGACTGCGCAGCATTCGAAGATTATATTTATCCTTGGGCGACAACAGCAGCTTTCCAAGAAAATGATGATTGGCTTCCACATACAGCGCTGCAGACTCGTCCATAAATGCGTCATAACGGGCCGCATCCTCCGGGCTGTAGGTAGCAATCTGCTCCTTCATGTTCCCTCGATTGCCCGACAAATCGACCACGGTCCCATCTGCAAATATATTACGTGTACGTGGTTCCAGCTCATATAACTGCACGTAATCTTCCATCACCACACCTGCGTGATCGAAGACGGAACGGAAGCTTGCGGGCATCGTAATCGTACTTGGCCCCCGGTCAAAATGATATCCTTCCTGCTCAATCTGTTGCAGCTTTCCACCGACCCGCTCCTGCCGTTCCAGAATGGTGACCCTCACTCCTTGCGAAGCTAGACGAATGGCACACGATAGACCTCCAAATCCTGCTCCGATAATAATGACGTTACCTTTCAACTGTACCGCCTACCCTTCCATACATACCCCTTGCCAGAACGACCTGCCTGCCAGGAAGCGATGCCGATCGCAATGACACAGGCCATACTAATCGGCTGCAGGAAAGCTAGCCACCAGGGTTGTCCTCCAGCGTGATCCGATACCCTTTTGACTGCCATCCCGAGTACGGTTCCCGTAAGACCATAGGTGATGGACGTAGCATTGCCTGACAACAAACCGATAATCAGACCAAGCGGAGGCACAATATACATTAGTGTATACATCAGCATCGTGCCTAACAGCAGCACATCTTTGCGCCCCATACCTTCGTACATGTTTTTCTTATACCCGTTCCACACTTCAGCACCATTCTGGTACATTCGTGTATTCGTTACATCATGAACATCGGCCAGCATGACTGGATGTCCCGCACGCTTAACCGCCTTCGCCAGACTCATGTCATCGACCAGATCAGCCTGGATTGCAGCATGTCCACCGGAGGCCTTATAACTGGAACGATGAATGAGCAAAAACGCCCCAGTAGCGGCTACAAACATCGGATTGGATGATCTGCGTATCATGAAAATGGGGAGATGGCTGATGATGGTGAACACCATCATGGGCACAACGAGCTTTTCCATCCAGGTCTTCGTCACCTGATAGGGGAATCCCGTTACCAGGCCGCCGCCCTGCTCACACCCCGCAGCAATAGTCTGCCGGATGGCTTGCGGTTCCAAGCGCACATCGGCATCCACGAACATAAACCACTCACCCTCGGCCTCCTGCACCAGTCGGTGACAAGCATGAGATTTTCCCATCCAGCCTACGGGAAGTTCCACGCCATGCAGCAGCCGCACACGTGGATCACAATCAGTAATCCCCTGAACTATGTCTGCCGTCTCATCTTCAGAGCGATCATCCAGCACCAGTACTTCCATCCGAAATCCAGATGTATCGCTGGCAAGCACACTTTCCAGACATCCTTGAATGTGCAGTTTCTCGTTGCGGGCAGGAATCAGCACAGAGACCAGCATATCCCTGTCCTTCAATTCATCTGCGTTGAATGAACGCACTTTGGGCAGACAGGAGACGTTCCATATTGCAAACATCAACTGAACGCCCAATACACAAGTCAGTATAATCCATCCTATTTCAGATGCACTCATCGCTAACGGTTCACCCGCTTTCGTGCCGCATCGTATTTTTCACTCGTAGAACGTACATGACGAATCAGTGGAAAAGCGCCTGGTAAACTCCCCTGCCCGATGCGTACCAGCTCTGATTTATGGTCATTCAACTGCTGCTCCAGCACCCTGCTCAATCTGGTGGCAATCTCGTCACTCTTCCATGTCTTCCAATCTTCTATTACAGGCCTACCCACCTGCATCGATATTTCCGGCAAATCATGCTGAACCATGCCATGGCATAAAGTCACAGGTACAGCTACGGCGCGTGGAGAGCGGCGTAGCAACAAACCAATGCCTGGACGAAACTCGATTGGCCTGGCATCCTGATGCAGAATTTCCCCTTGGGGAAAGATCCAGACCCTTTTGCCGGAGTGAAGCAGCTCGGTGGTATATTGCAAGGAGGTTCGAATGCTGGATGCATTCTCCTTATTGATTGAATACGCGCCAAGTTTGCGGAAAAAGGCATATTGTCGCAGCTGCTCTTCTTCCATCATGACATAATGATCGCCTCGGGAAGTCTGCTGAGATGCATGATAGAGCAGCAGACCATCCCACCAGGAGCTGTGGTTCATGAAATAGATAACCGGTTGATCCGGATCTATGGGTGAACCAGTATTCGGTAAAAGCGGGTCCAGTGACCCTGATAACGTAAACGAGCGAAAACGTCTCCGCAGCAAATAATAATGATTGTATAAGGAAAAAATCCGGTTAAACGGTTTTGATTTTACGGCGCGAATCATATAACCAGCTCCCCTCAGCAAGAAGCACACCTACAATAGCAATGATGAAGCTGCCTGTAATTCCTTCTTTGAGAGCTAACAACCCAAACAGTAGAATAAACAGCTGATATAACCATTTTGCACGCAGCAATGAGCTTCGATCTGAAGGCATTGCCGGAAGAAACAAAGAGAGGAACGCTCCCATTACAAACCAGCTTATGTAATTGGTCCAGGGCACACCGTAGAATCCACCTGGGGCTTGCCATTGCCAGAATCCTCTGGCATGCGCAACCGGGTCCAGCACCAGATCGAGCACGATGGCCCAAAATCCAGTTTTAACCGCCCGGATCAGCTTACTGATCCAGGTCGAGCCACCGCCACTGAGCAGAGCCGAGTTACCCACCACGGCAATCCAGGCGAAGCCTAATGTAACGGGTACACTAAACAGGTGGATTCCGAAGAAGTCTGAATACGAATACTCGCCAAAGGGCCAGTGTGTATGCACGCCGACCCATTCTACTCCCATGCCACCCAGCCATATAATAAAGGAAACCAGCCAGAGTCCAGGTTTCATCCAAATGACTGACTGGTCGGACAACCCTGTCCGTTTCCGTCCTTGATATATCAGATCCAGCACATACAGTGCATAGAAGATTAGAAACAAACCGTTGGAGAAGGACAGTACATCCGGAACACCAATCGTCAGCATCAGTACCGCTCCGATGAAGTACCACGCCCAGTACAGGCCCTGAACCATCAGGATACCGCCGTGCGGGAGGCTTGGTAAGCCAGCATTGGATAACGTTTCACAATAGCACCCAGCATCTCCAGTTTCAGTTCATCACTAACAAATGCACGCTTCGTATACACGTCATAGTCGTTGCGCTCAACCGCATGCAGAATAGTCGAATAAAAGGCTGCAGCCAGCTCAATGGCAAATGCACTTTCGGTTGGATACGTATCCAACCGGTCCATACCGATACGGAACCAGCCCAGCGCAGCTGCTTTTAATTCATGAATGATGGCTTTAAACCTTTCGTCAACAACACCGTTAGCCCAATCCTGTTCGGAATATCCATGCTTCTCCATCAACTCCAGCGGAACATAGCGGCGGGCTCTTGCCCGGTCTTCGCCCACATCACGGATAATATTGACGATCTGCATACCTTTGCCCAGCGCAATCCCGTTCATAGCCACGTCTGTACCGTTGTCATCGCGCAATACAGGCAGCAACATCTCGCCGACGGTTCCGGCAACCAGATAACAATACTGTTCCAGTTCCTCCATCGTTGTATATTGTGTGACTTTAAGATCAGTTAATTGTCCGTCCATTTGACGGAAGAAAGGCCCCTTGTCCAAATGAGGGAAACTCGTAAACAGCCATCGTAATGCCGGCCAAATAAAATGTCCTTCCGCTTCTTCCAGTTGATTGAACAGATTGCGGATTTCATGAATCGTATAGGGCGACTGCTCCGGCTCATCTACACTGTCATCGATCATGCGGCAAAAGGCATAGATCACGTACACGGCCTCGCGGCGTGGGCTGGGCAGACCTCTGAAGGCTTGATAAAAAGATGACGAGCCCTTTTGCATTAATTCCTCACACTTGTTCAAAATCGCTTCATTCATGTTTCCATCTCCTTCGTCAGTAAATTCACTGCCATCCGTGCACTTTGCATCACAATAGGAACCCCGCCTCCCGGATGTACAGAAGCTCCTGCCGCATACAGTCCCCGGATTGCCGGGAACGGCTTCGGTTGCGGACGATATACACCGGATTGAAACAGTACAGGTGCGATGCCAAAGCTGCCGCCGCCATACAGCCCGTCACGCTCAGCGTCAGCGGGAGTACGTATTTTTTTCCACTTGATTGCTTCACGAAGTCCCGGAAATCCGCGTTGTTCCGCTTCTTCCAACACTCGTTCTGCCAGCGCTTCGCTCTCCCGAGACCAGTCGACACCATCGGCATCCGGCACCGGAATGAGGAAATACAACACACTCTGACCTGGCGGAGCTGCCGTCTCGTCCAATGCAGCCGGATTGAATACATAAAAAGAGGACTTCGCCGGAATGCGGCGCTGGTCGAACACTTCCCGCAGACTGCCGTCCAGACTTGGAGGCAGGAAAAACTGATGCGTCGTTGCATCATCCCAGGTCTTGTCTACACCCGCATAGATCAACACACATCCCGATGAGGGGCGAAATGGCTTTCGTTTGCGTGAAAATTCAGTCGTCTGACCCAGCAGACCCGACAGGTGGGGGAAATCGCCATTGTAGATAACTGCATCCACATTTTCTGCGCCTGCGGCAGTTTCTATACCTTCGCATACACCATTTTTAATATTCAGTCCCGTCACTTCCGTGTTCAGCACCACCCGACCACCTCGTGATATCAGTTCCTGTTCCAGTATGGCAGGTAATGCAGCATAGCCACCTTTCACCATCCAGATGCCATATTCATGCTCTGCATAAGGAAGCAGGGAATAAATACCCGGCGTGCCGAAGGGAGATCCTCCAATATAGAGACTTTGCAGCGAATATGCATCCAGCAGTTCCTCATGCTGAAAATAATCGCCTACAGCCTTCCGTACACTTTTGTGAGCACGTAATCGGCGCATCAGGGACATCAGAGACGGAGTGAAGAAATCCCTTTTTCGTGGAAAAGCCTGTTCCAGAAACGCAGCCCGTCCCGCCGGAAACAGCGTGTCCATATCTTTCATAAATTTCGAGAATCCCTGGCTTTCTCCAGGGAAGAGACGTTCAATCTCTTCGGCCTGCTGTTCACGTGCCGTCATTTTGGTCATCACACGTCCGCTGCTGTAATGAACCCTGTACAATGGATCACAACGCAGCAGCTCAATCTTCGAACGATCCACACCCGCTTCCTCCAAAATGCCAAGCAGCATCTCGGGCAGAAGTACGATGGTCGGGCCTTGATCGATCCGATATTCCCCTTCCTGCTCGTAGCCGATACGACCTCCAACTCTGAAACCCCGTTCGTATACCGTTACGTCCCAACCCTGTTTATTCAGCAGCAATGCTGAAGTAAGACCGCCAATGCCTGCACCTACGATGGCTGCCCGTTTCATGAATGGCCTCCCGCTTCCGCCGTTTTCACATACGAGGATGGTTTCGAGCGCTTGCGAGCGTCCTCTTCCTGGATCAGCTTCACGCTGATTCGAGCTGATTCAAAAATGGTCGGCAATCCACTGCCCGGATGCGTTCCGCCGCCCACCAGCCATACCCTTTTCAACTCTTCAAACTGGTTATGCGGCCGCAGATACATCATCTGCCCAAGATTATGAGCCATGTTAAATGTTGCTCCACGGTACACGTCGAGTTCATTTTGCCAATCCAGCGGTGTAAACATCATGGATTCTTCAATACGACTGCGGATGTCTGACAACTCAGGAATCGATTCCATCCGCTTCATCATCGCCTCCCGCACATTCTCCCGTTCTACCTCCCAATCGATGTCTCCGGTAAGGTTCGGCGTAGGCATGAGAACATATAATGCAGATTTCCCTTCCGGTGCGAGCGTCGAATCGAGTCTGGAAGGGTTATGAATATAGAGGGATGGATCCGCAGACAACACTTTGTGCTTCGTAATCTCGTCGACGTTCAGTCGATAGTCCTCGGGAAAATAGATCGAATGATGCGGTAAATCCACTTCACCGTCCACGCCCAGATACAACATGGCTGTGGAGCAAGAGTACTTTTTACGCTTCATTTTCTCCGGTGTATATTTCTTGAGTACGCCTGGTTCAAACAGATGGTTCACGGCATGTGCAAAGTCTGCATTAACAACGACATGGTCCGCTTCAATGCGTTCGCCATTTTCAAGCAAAACGCCTTCTGCACGGCCATTGCGAACAATGACCTGTCTAACCGGACAGGATGTATGTATTCGTCCTCCATATTCTTCAACTACATCAGCCATGGCTTGAAATACGCGATTGACGCCGCCAATGGGGTGAAATAATCCATAATGGTGCTCAATGAATGACAGAATCGTAAACGTACCCGGGCAATCCCAAGCGGACATGCCGAGGTATTTGGATTGGAATGTGAATGCCCAGCGCAAGCGCTCATCTGTGAAATAGCGGGACAGAATGCCATAGACTGTATTGTTAATATCGAGTTTCGGCAGAGCTGTCATGGCATCTTTTCGCAAATAATCTGCCAGTTTGCCAAAAGGCCTGCGCAGCAAAGGCATGACTTTGCCAAACTTCACTTCCTCTTCCTGCATGAACCGAAGGTAATTGTCCTCGTTGCCGGGGAAAAGCTCCTTGATCTGTGCGGCTGTATCTTCACGATTACGGGAAGGCTTAAACACCTTATCGCCAAAGTTCAGTGCATATAGCGGAGTTAGCTCTTTCATCTCCACATAGTCGGATAATTGGCGTCCCACAACATCGAACATCTCTTCAATCAGCTGAGGCATCATCAAAAACGTTGCACCCCGGTCGAACCGATATTCGCCCAGCTCCAGTCTGGAAGAACGTCCCCCGATGACTGGCTGTTTCTCATATACATCTACTTCGTACCCCTGGCCGGACAATAACATCGCTGCTGCAAGTCCACCCGGACCTGCACCAATGACTGCTGCACGTTTACGTTGCTGATTCGGTATCATGCCACTCACCTTTCCTATGTTAAGAACTATCTCTAGTACTATAGTCTCTAACCTATTATTAAACCGCCCTTGAACTGTTCAAGCGGGTAAACGCAAAAACATTATACAAATGTAGTACAAATATTATACGACCTATTAAATCAAAAAATGACCCGCTGGTCAAATTATCTATTAAGATATTTTAGAAAACAAAAAAAACACCCTCCGCGCTCTTGCGTCAAAGGATGTCCTGTATATCTAAACCTATACATTTTATTTTTAAATACATTTTCAAAAAGACACGTATCCGTTATCTTCGCCCAGGCGATGGTTCAACAAAATACTCACGTTCCATCCACGATTGCCAATCCGCTGAATTTCCGGGCATAATCCACTGCGGATAACGTGCATTCTCTGCACGCTCATAACCCTTCCCTCCAAGAACAAAGCGTATATCAGGGAACTCGTCCAAAATTCGTCCTATGAGTTGATCACACCGTTCAAGCAGTTCTGAACTGGTAATCGAAAGACAAACCAACCGAATTTTCTGCTCCCGGATAATTGGATAGATTCCTTCTTCGGGTGTGTCAGCACCGAGATAGAGCACTTCTGCACCATTTTTACGCATAAACAGGGAGAACAACAATAAGCCTACCTGATGATGCTCCCCTTCCGGGCACAAAGCCAGAACTTTGGGCAGATGCGGATAGATCGGGAACAGATGGAAAAACTGATAAAAGCGCTGTGAAATCAATTGAGTCATAAAATGCTCTTGAGCGACCGAAGCCCTGCCCTGCTCCCATGCATCCCCAACACGAACGAGAATAGGCACCAGCACATGATAAAACATTGAATCATATCCGTACATGGTGAAGCCAAAATCAATCAAACCATTGGCCCGTTCGCCCTGGAAGTTATATAAGGAGTCGTAGATCTGATCGGCTATACGTACATATGCTTCTTCCATCGTGGGTACTGGTGGCGTAAATGACGTAGGCACTGCAGCAGCTTCCTGTGAACTGGTTTTGTTCACCTTCAGCATGCGTACCGCTTCCGAAATATTGGTCTGGTGCTGCTCCACCTGCTCTTTCAACCAGCGCAGATCTGCAACATTCTCTTCCGTGTACAAGCGATAACCCGATTCCGTCCGCTCAGGGGTGACCGCACTGTACCGATTCTCCCAAGCCCGGAGCGTTACCGTCGGAATACCCAGCATGGCAGCGACTTGTTTGATGGAATACACCTTATTACCTACTTTCTTTCCTGAAATAGCCGGACTTTCATAGGTTAAACGAATCCTTATCCCGTCCTTGTCAGGTATATGAAAATCCGAACATTCCACAAAAATAATACACTCATTATACACAACGGTCATATGCATGTCGATTGAATCAATCGAAATGGTTTTGCCTTTCCTGACGACTTAAATAATCTGTCAGGCTCTCTGCGTCAATGTTGTCATCCGGGTGGTAATAGAAGTCAGCAAGTTCAGAAAGGGGAGTTATTGTTGTTTTCTTATCGCCGCCAGACATCAGACCGCAAGTCTTCACGCGGCAAATTTCCATACATACGAACAGGACTCGTCCTATTGGCACTATGGCTCATCGCCGTCATGCTCTACCAGACCTATAAACCGTTACCATCCGACATTGCCTATGAAAGTCCTGAATACAGGGTCGATCAGGTACAGTTTTTGCATGATCTGACCTATCCATCCGCTGATGGACAGATGGAACACGAACAGCAGATCTTCCAGCGCATGCTTCAGGTTATCGAGGACGCGGAACAGTTCGTCGTCGTTGATATGTTTTTATTCAATAACTACCAGCACAAAGGTCAGCAATTCCCACCCATCAGCACAGAGTTTACGGAAACACTGGTTGCCAAAAAACTTAAGAAACCGGATATGGATATGTGGTTCATTACGGATGAAGTGAACACCAACTATAACTCCGCACCGAACCCGTTACTGGAGCAGATGAAGCAGGCCGGAATTCACGTGGTCATCACAGATGTGGACCCTTTACGTGACTCCACCCCTGTCTACTCCGCAGTCTGGCGCACCTTCTTCCAGTGGTTTGGACAATCCGGCAATGGCTGGATTCCGAACCTGATGGCAACCGACGGACCGGATGTCACTGTGCGTTCCTACCTTAAGTTGCTCAATGTGAAAGCCAATCATCGCAAAGTGGTAGTCAGTGAGAAGACGGCTATTGTGTCCTCAGGCAATGTTCATGATGCCAGTGCCTATCATTCGAACATTGCTTTTGAAATAACCGGACCGATCATTGGAGATATCCTCCAGTCCGAGCAGGCCGTACTAAACATCTCGGGTGGAGGTGAAATTCCTTCCTATACAGCTCCTACCACAGACCCGAATAAAGGAGATTTACGAATTCGCTATCTGACCGAGGGCAAAGTAAATGACGCAGTGCTCCATGAGATTGATCAATCGGCAAAAGGTGACATCTTGTGGATGGGCATGTTCTACATCGCTTCACCCAAAGTACTGGATGCCCTACTCGAAGCCTCGAAACGGGGAACCGAGATACGGCTTGTACTCGACCCGAACGAAAATGCCTTTGGTCAGGAGAAGACTGGCATTCCCAATCGTCCTGTAGCTGCTGAGTTACATGATAAATCGGATGGCAAAATCCAAATTCGCTGGTATAACACAACCAAGGAGCAATATCATACCAAGATGATGTACATCGCCAAAGCCACCGGGGATCATATCGTCCTTGGAGGATCGACCAACTTCACCCCCAGAAACATGAATGATTACAATCTGGAAAATGACCTCTGGGTTGCTGCACCACCAGACAACTCATTTACTCATGATGTGGCGAATTATTTTGACCGGATATGGAATAATGAAGATGCCGAGTTCACCCTGAACCTGGATGAATTTCAGGAAAAGACTACATTTTTGAAAGAAATCGTATATAAGCTGCAGCTGATTTTGGGTTTAACGACCTTCTAATTGAAAATGAAATTCCAAGCATAAAGCCGCCTGTACACTATCGTGCAGGCGTTTTTGTGCCTTGACAGCGAATGTAAAATGTGAAAATATAGGTTACCTAACGACCGTTAGGAAGGTGATATTAATGACTGCACATTTGATTCGGGATGCAGCCCTGTTCCATTTTGCGAGAGATGGATATGAAGGAGCCTCCTTAAGAGCTATCGCTGACGAAGTCGGGATTAAAAAACCGTCCATATATGCACATTTTAGCGGCAAGGATGACCTGTTTATGCAAACCCTTGCGCATGCGTTCAAAGATGTTCAGCGTCGAACGCTCGAATACTTCCGTGATCACGCCGATCTTCCACTGGAACAAAGGTTGAAGGGTTTGCTGATATGGTTTGAGCAAGAGTATAACTGTAATGCCTCTGCCCGCTTTATGCTGCGTATGTGTTACTTCCCGCCGCTTTCGCTATATAGCGAAGTGATGGATTTAGTTTATCCGTTTCTGGACGGTATGGAGCGGTCCCTGACACGAATGCTGCAAAGGGCGACGCGCAAGGGGGAACTACAGGCTGTTCCAGCAGAACAAGCTGCGATTACTTATATGACTTTTCTCGATGGCATCACGGTTGAGATTATTTATGGAAGTTCACGTCGATACAGGAGACGGATTGAAGCTTCCTGGCCAGTATACTGGCATGGCATTCATCATCTGAAACAAGAGGCACAGCCCGTTGTTCTGAAAGGAGATTCATCATCATGAACCGCAACTGGTTATATGTATTTATCGGAGGACTCATTGAGATTGTATGGGTAAGTGGGCTGAAACACGCCTCTAATGTTTGGGAGTGGGCTTTGACGGCCCTGGCCATCATCCTCAGTTTTGGATTAATCATCGCTGCTTCCAAAAGATTGCCTGTGGGTACGGTATATGCCGTATTTACGGGGATTGGTACTGCAGGTACGGTACTGGCTGAAATGCTGCTATTTGGTGAAGCATTCTCACTTGCCAAGGTTTTGTTAATCGGTCTGTTGCTATGTGGTGTGATCGGACTGAAACTGGTCACGGATCAACAATCGGCAAAAGGAGGTGAAGCATAATGGCTTGGATGGCAATTGTGGGTGCAGGCATATGTGAAATTTTTGGCGTCATCGGCATTAATGGTGCTTCTTCCCGGAAGGGCTGGCCTTATATCGTGCTCATGCTTGTATCCTTTGTGATCAGCTTCTCCCTGTTATCCTATGCGATGACCTCCATTCCCATGGGCACAGCGTATGCAGTGTGGACTGGAATCGGTACGGTGGGCAGTACGTTAACAGGTATGTTCCTGTTCGGTGAGCGGAAGGAAGCCAAGCGGCTGCTGTTTATTGCCATGATTTTGGTGGCAGCGATCGGATTGAAACTGATTACGTAACCTCCATTAAATATCATCAATAATATTTGATTATTACAAAAAGACGACTTTCGATCAGAAAGTCGTCTTTTTGTAATATGATGTAAGTAAGAAACCTCCCCACACTCTGTTACGTAAGAAAGGATGTCTTGATGATGAAGAAATGGTTCGCGCGTATGGGTTCTTTTACCGGATATATCTTTCTGGTCACTGTGGGAACCTTTTATTTGATTGCTCTTGTAGCCATCATCCTTCTAGCCATTTACGTCTTTAAAGGCGGATCATGAAATCATCATACATATTGCAATGAACATTCGTCACTCATATATACAGCCTTTATTGCGTCTGCATTACGTAGGGAAAATGCTCCATTCCTCCTATAGTACATCCTCTTCTTTTTCCATTTTTCTCCCATTTGAATTCCATTGTCTTTATCGTTTATACTTGGTTTGACCATAAAGTCAATTCAAGAACTCATAAGTTCCGCAGGTGAGGTGGATGTATCGTTAATGAACCCTATCCATGAAATGAATGAGAAGAAAAAGCTCATTATTACCACAGCACTCAAGCTGTTCTCAGCCAAAGGCAGTGCTGCAACCTCCATGCAGGAGATTGCAGAGATATGCGGGATGTCGAAAGGCAGCCTCTACCTCATGTTTAAATCCAAAGAGGAGTTAGAAGCCAGTACGATGGAGTACTGCATATTCACGCTCATGGACGAAATCTCCCAAATTGAACATGAAGCTGGGCTCACTTCGAGAGAACGTCTGCACAGGCAGATTGAAACACTGCTTATCCATGTATCCGAGCTGAAGGAATTTTTACGCGTGCAAATGCGCAGCATGATGATGGATGAAGAACAGCATCGCAAAGAAAAGTGCAACCCGCAGCAAAAGGATTTGGAGATCCGTACCCTGCACTGGTTTAAGGACAAACTGGAGGATCTGTATGGACCGGAGATTGAACCCTATACCATAGACCTTATTTTGCTCACGCATGGTCTGTTCCTCTCCTACGTCAAAATCTGGTTTACGCAAATGCCTTCCCTTACCGTATCCAAGATGGCAAGCAACATGCTGCAAACGATCGATTATGCAGCTCGCGGATTGCTCGAACAACGCCCCGCCCCTTTGGTTCCTTTGGAACATTGGCCAGCTTGGAGCAGCGATTCAGATACAGATTCCACAGTGATGCGTCATCCCATTCACATCATCAAACAGATGAAGGATATCATCACTTCTGATATGCCTCCAGGGCAATTGCGCAATGACGCGCTGGAGACCATCGCCATCCTGAGTCAGGAAATGATGGAATTCACACCGCGACGTGCCATTATTCTGGGCATGATGCGCAATCTGGATCACATTGCTGTCATCCAGCCATTGCACTCCGAGCTTCAGCACATTATGGATGCCATGTATAGCCGGTTCATCCAGGCTGACTCGTCACAACAATAAAGAAATACAGGGAGAAACAGAGAGGAGAAGAAACCATCGTATGAAAGGAATTATTAATTTTTCACTGAACAACAAGTTTGCGATCTGGATTCTGACCATCATCGTTTCCTTCGCCGGTTTGTACAGCGGGCTGACGATGAAACAGGAGACCATTCCCAACATCAATGTGCCATTCTTGAGTGTTACCGCTATTGATCCAGGGGCAGCTCCAGAGGGTATTGTGGAGGATGTCACCAAACCACTCGAACAGACCTTAAGAAATGTAGAGGGAATTAAGACACTCACCTCCACTTCTATGGAGAATGCCTCTTCCATCACCCTCGAATTTGATTATGGTACCGATCTGGATAACGCTACCGCAGCGGTTCGCGAAGCACTGAATGAGGTGCAGTTGCCGGATGGTGTGCAGAAACCTACGATTTCCAAGTTCAGCATCAACTCCTTCCCGGTTGTCTCGCTCAGCTTGTCTGACAAGGACGGCGGCGATCTGGAACAATTGACTCGACTGGTTGAAACGGATATCCAGCCTGCACTCGAAGATATTGACGGTGTAGCTCAAGTCCAAGTTTCCGGTCAATATGTTAAGGAAGTTCAACTGAAGTTTAACCAGAAAAAAATGACTGAACTCGGTTTGACTGAAGATACAGTCAACGGTATCGTTCAAGGCTCTTCTGTCCGTGTACCACTCGGACTGTTCGAACTGGATAAAGCGCAGAAAGCTGTTGTTGTTGATGGCAATATCATCGATCTGGATGATCTGAAAAATCTCGCTATTCCGGTTGTACCAAGCGGTGCAGGAGCAGGCAGTGGTTCGGCCACAGCACCACAAGGCGCCGGCGCACAAGCTGGTGGAGCAGCTCAAGGCTCTGCACAAGGTTCTGACCCGGCTGCAGGACAAGCCGCTGGCGGAAATGCCAGTGTGGGCAGCACTTCAGGTGCCGCTAACGCTCCTGGAATTCCAACGGTTAAATTAAGCGAGATCGCCAAAATTGAAGTCATTGGTCAGGCGGAATCCATTTCCCGGACAGACGGTAAGGAATCCATCGGGATCTCCATCGTTAAGTCCAATGATGCCAATACAGTTGATGTCGTGAAGGCGGTTAAAGACAAGGCGGAAGAGTTGCAGACGCAGTTCAAAAACGCCGATTTGACTGTTTTGCTTGACCAAGGTAAACCTATCCAGGACTCCGTAAACACGATGTTGTTCAAAGCGATGTTTGGTGCTTTGTTCGCCATTCTGATCATTCTGTTGTTCCTGCGTGATATTCGTTCTACCATTATTTCTATTATCTCTATCCCGCTCTCCTTGCTCATTGCATTGACAGCACTGAATATGATGGACATTACGCTGAACATGATGACCCTGGGTGCCATGACGGTTGCGATTGGACGGGTTGTCGATGACTCCATCGTTGTTATCGAGAATATCTATCGTCGATTGACACTCAAGGGAGAGAAACTTAAAGGCCGTGATTTGATCCGGGAAGCTACCCGTGAAATGTTCATTCCGATCCTTTCTTCCACGATCGTAACCATTGCGGTATTCCTGCCGCTGGCACTGGTAAGTGGTATGGTCGGTGAGCTGTTCATGCCATTTGCCTTGACGATGGTCTTTGCTTTGCTGGCATCCCTGATTGTAGCTGTTACGATTGTACCTATGCTGGCACACACGCTGTTCCGCAAAGGTCTGAAGAACAAGCAGAATCATGAGGAAAAACCAGGCAAGATGGCGGAAGCTTACAAACGACTCTTGAACTGGACATTGTCACACAAACTTATCACCGTCGGCGTTGCTGTATTGCTGCTTGTCGGCAGTTTGTTCCTGTATCCGTTCATCGGTGCAAGTTTCTTGCCGGAACAACAGGATAAGTATGTGACCATTACGTACAGCCCGGAAACTGGAGCTTTGCGTGAAGATGTAGAAAAAGAAGCACTCGTAGCCGAAAAATGGTTGCTGACGCAGCCAGGTCTGGAGAAAATGCAGTATTCCATCGGCGGCAGCAATCCACTGAGCAGCATGGGTGGAGGCAGCTCCAACTCTGCTCTCTTCTATATCGAATATAACGAAGATACGAAAGACTTTACAAAAGTGAAAGAACAGCTTGTGGAAGGTCTGAAGAAAGAAGTGACTGTAGGAACCTGGAATGAGCTTGATATGTCCGGGGGTCTGGGAGGCAGCAGCTTGAGCCTTTCCATCTATGGTGACAATGTAGATCAGATCAAACCTGTCTCGGATGAAATTCTGAAACTGGTTGAAGCAGATACCGAATCTTTTGAAAAAGCCGACACTACGCTCTCCGATACCTACGGGCAATACACGCTCGTCGCGGATCAGGAGAAGCTGAGCTCGCTGGGTCTGACAGCTGGCCAACTGGCTATGACGCTAAGTCCTGCACGTGAACGCCCTGTGCTCACAGAAGTGGATATCGACAACAAAACGTATAAAGTCTATGTAGAGACTGACAAAAAGACATTTACCAGCATTGCTGATATTGAAAACGAAAAAGTCACTTCACCACTCGGCATTGAAGTACCTATCAAAGATGTCGCGAAAGTGGAAGAAGGTACTTCACCGAACTCCATCATGCGTATTGATGGCAAAGTCGTTGTGCAGGTATCAGCCAACATTCTGGCTTCCGATGTGCAAAAAGCATCATCAAACTTGCAGGCGAACATCGACAAACTGGACCTGCCAGATGGTGTTGAAGTGAAATTTGGTGGTACAACCGAACAGATTAATGACACGTTTACCCAACTTGGTCTGGCCATGCTGGCAGCCATTGCGATTGTGTACTTTGTGCTTGTTGTTACGTTCGGCGGTGGACTGGCGCCATTTGCCATCCTGTTCTCCCTGCCATTTACCGTCATTGGTATTATGGTCGGCCTGTTCGTGGCTGGGGGTACGCTTGACGTATCTGCCATGATGGGTGGACTGATGCTGATCGGGATCGTGGTCACCAACGCCATCGTCCTGATCGACCGTGTTATTCACAAGGAAAAAGAGGGAATGCCTACTCGTGAAGCCTTGCTGGAAGCAGGAGCAACGCGTCTGCGTCCAATTCTGATGACAGCTCTGGCTACCATTGGTGCCTTGCTGCCACTGGTGACAGGACTTGAAGAAAGCGCAGGGATCATCTCGAAAGGTCTCGGTATTACCGTAATCGGCGGTCTGATCAGCTCCACGCTGCTGACTCTGGTTATCGTGCCAATCGTGTATGAGTTCCTAATGAAGTTCAAAAAGAAAAGAATTGAAGATTAATCGACACCTTCTGTTGATTGAATTAAATCATCACTCAGAATTATGATGAGCTTCTAACATAGAACACCCCTTAGTCCACATTAGAATGGTTTGTACATTCTGATCTGCGGCTAAGGGGTGTTTTACATTTAGATACGATCTCTTAGCATCGATTATAGAAACATCCAGATGTTAGATAGAGCTACATAGGAATAATCCATTTTGTTTTATTTCATAAAAGGAAGAGATCATTTTGTGAAATAAAACAAATGAACGTGAGATTTCAGCTCATCTGCTGTAAACGGACTTATAATCAAAAAAAACGCTCTTCAGAAGCCCGACTTACAAAACGGGTATGTAAAACTGCATGTATTTGTGGGAAGGACGGTGGTTGTGTGGGGGAAACGACGCTGCATATTCAGATGAGAGACATGCTGAAACGTCCGGTGTTCCGCAAGGCTGAGGTGCTCGCCAGTGAACGGGCCTTGGAGCGATATGTGCGTTGGGTGCATATCATGGAGGTTACCGAGGTAGGCAATTTGCTGAATGGCGGGGAACTGGTGCTAACAACCGGCATTGGCTGGCAGGATGATGAAAAGCAGGGACTGTCTTTCATGCGCCAGTTAATTGCTCGTGGAGCTGCGGGACTCTGCATCGAACTCGGGGCTCACACCAAGTCCCAGCTTGGATCCATGAAGGAACTTGCAGCAGAAGAGGATTTTCCACTGATCTGGTTTCACGAACAAGTACGTTATATTGATATTACACAGGACCTGCATTTCGCTTTGATTCGCAGCCACCAGCGTATGCTTGTCGAGCTCGACAGCCTTACCACCTCGTTCAACCAACTTCTTTTGAATGGAGACGGTGTACAACCACTGCTCCGACTATTGTCTCGAACAACGGGTTACTCTGTAGCGTTATATCCACTGGATGGCGAAGCGAGTGCCGCTCCCTACTGCCCACCAGACCAACTGGAGATGCGTCGGCAGGAGTGGTTCACACGTGGTGGTCATTTGGACAATGGAGATCATCTGGGAGATCATTTCGTGCAAAGGAATCATTCGGTGCATTCACTGGATGCACTCACCCTGCCTGTTCAGGCGCTTGATTATGCATTTGCCGATCTCGTGCTGATGCTCGACAAACTGCCGGATCACGATCAGGAGCTGCATAACAGACCCTCTGATGAGTTCATCATCCAGGCACTGGAACGTTGTGCAGCCGCCATTGCTCAGGACTGGATGCGTACCAAATACATGGAGGAAAAGCGACGCTACAAGGAAGATATGTGGGTCATTGACTGGCTTAACGGACATCATTCTGCGAAAGAAATCCATGAATATGTATCTGCCGCCGACGCCCAGCTTGCTTCTGGAATAGGTACCGTCATTTTGTTCGATAGCAATCCCAACTACACAGACAGTCTCAAGCTACAGAAACTGTTAATTCAACGCAATATCGTTGCCCGTTCCGTGTTCTCACGGGACGGATTCGCCCTGTACAGCACGGTTTTAAACCACCAGATCATTCTGATTATCCTTGACCCTCTGCCTGGATCTCAGCGGAAAAGCAGTCTTTGGCGCTGCATTGAACAGTTGCAGCAGCATGAACAGGAACAGACCCACCGCCTCTTCTCAGGTCTGTTCGGCATCGGTCACAGCTGTGCTGATCTATCACGTCTGAAAGACAGCCTTGAGGCAGCCAAGGATACCCTGCGCATTCAGAAGGACATCGGTGTGATGCAGCAGCCCTTTTACAGCAATCTCCACTGTTACCGCATTATTTCCAGCATGAAGCAGAGTGGTAGTCTGGATGATTTCATTGAGGAATATCTCGGGCCGATCATTCGTTATGATGCCGAAAAAGGCGGCCAGTTGTTACGTACGCTTAAACAATATTTTATTCTATGCTGCTCCAAGCAGGAGACGGCCTCGGCTTTATTTATCGTCCGACAGACGCTTTATCACAGATTACACAAAATTGAGACACTCCTGGGTGATGACTACACCCTCCTCCCCGAGAAACGTGTCGCCATCGAACTTGCCATCTATGCATATGAATACGTTCATGGACCACTCGCGTGAACCTCTACGCTCCTTTTTGCTCCTGAAGCTGCCTGATCAGGATATGACTGAACCACTTCCGCCCAGACGCCGTACCCACATATTGCTCCTGTTTTTCTCCGGGATGATCGGGGTGCCCCCACACGACATGAGCACCCTCCAGATGTTCCCGAACGGCATAAATGCGATAACCCTGCGCCACCATTCGTTCGATCACTATCTTTTCCGCTTCAAATACTTCATGATCAGACATCAGCTTCACCCTCCATTCACTGCCGTCACAGGCTGTTTTACAGGTAATGGTGCATCGGCATCATATTTGTCACGCTTCACATAGCGACCCGCGCCTGCCACTCCGGCAAACTGCCGGTCCCGAATCACATATTCCCCGCGGCATAACACCGTCACTGGACATCCCTGAACCTGCATGCCCTCAAAGGCGCTATAGTCCACATTCATATGATGGGTAGCTGCCGAAATCACCCTTGAGATAGATGGGTCAAAAATAACGATATCCGCATCTGTCCCCACAGCAAGGGTTCCTTTCTGCGGAAATAACCCAAATAACTTGCTTGCCCGTGTAGAGCATAAATCCACCCACTGATTAAGCGAAATCCGCCCCTTCACTACCCCTTCGGAATATAAAATGCTGAGCCGATCCTCAATGACAGGTCCGCCATTTGGAATTTTGCTAAAATCATCCCGTCCTAGATCCTTCTGTCCCTTGAAGTTAAACGAACAATGATCCGAGCCAATCGTCTGCAACTGACCGCTCTTGAGTGCATTCCACAGCACTTCCTGATGATGGGCTTCACGCAGCGGTGGGGACCAGACATACTTCGCGCCTTCAAAATCCGGTTGATCCATCTTCGATTGATCCAGGGTTAAGTACTGCGGACAGGTCTCGCCCCAGATTCGATAACCCATGTCTCGCATACGCGCGATCTGCTCCACGGCTTCAGCACAGGTGACGTGCACCACATAGAGCTGTGAATCGGCAAGTGCTGCCAATCGGGCCGCACGCCCTGTAGCCTCTCCTTCCAACATGGAAGGTCGGGTAAGTGCATGGTGGATCGGCTCGGTTCTTCCATCCGCCAGCGCCTGCCGGACCAGCAGATCAATAACATCGCCATTCTCAGCGTGCACCATGACGAGTGCACCGTACTCTTTGGCTTTTTGCAGCGTCTGAAAGAGAATGCCGTCATCGGCCTGGAACTGGTTTTTGTACGCCATGAACACCTTGAAGGAAGACACACCCTCTTCTTCAATGATCTGTGGCAGTTCCTCCAGCACCTGATCATTCATCTCGCCAATCATCAAATGAAACCCGTAATCAATGGCGGCTTTGCCCTCGGCTTTGGTATGCCATTCCTGTAGGGATTCAAGCAAAGGTCGGCCTTTTTGCGTCAAACAGAAATCAATGACTGTCGTTGTGCCGCCGAAGGCAGCAGCTGCGGTTCCTGTTGCAAAATCATCCGCCGTCACCGTCCCGCCGAACGGCATATCCAGATGAGTATGCGGATCAATCCCGCCAGGGATGACATAACAGCCGGACGCATCCACAACCTCCGTTCGTTCATCCGGCACAAGTCCCAAGCCTATCTGCACGATCTTTCCATTTTCAATGTAGATATCCGCTTCAAACGTATCCGACGCTGTGACCAACATTCCATTACGAATCAATTTGCGGGTACTCATGATATCGCCTCCTTGGTGGATTGATCTCTGGCCGATTGCAGCAGGGCAATCGCAGACTGACGGTCATTCCAGGTTAACGGTTCCTGTTCATGTGCGATCTCTACCATCTCAATTGCGCCGTCCACCGGACAAACAATCGAGCACAGATTACATCCGACGCAATCTTCCTCAACGACCTCAAGATACGAGCCAGAGGGGTCAGACAACATATCAATACATTGATGCGAGGTGTCTTCGCAGGCGATATGGCATTTGTTGCAATTGATGCAGACATCGCGGTTGATGCGGGCTACCACTTTGTAATTCAAATCGAGATTGCCCCAATCCGAATAACGCGGAACCGTCTGACCAATCAATTCAGATACACTTCGCAGACCTTTCTCATCCAAATAATCGTTCAATCCATCGATCATGTCCTCCACGATACGGAAGCCATGATGCATGGCTGCGGTACATACCTGGACCCCCGTCGCGCCCATAAGTAAAAATTCTGCGGTATCTCGCCAATCGGATATGCCTCCGATGCCGGAGATCGGCACCCCAACTGCCGGATTGCGCGCACACTCGGCAACCATGTTCAGCGCGATTGGCTTCACAGCCGGACCGCAATAGCCGCCATGTGCCCCTTTGCCACCTACATGCGGCACGGTATTCCAGGAATCGAGATCCACACCCGCCAGGGAGTTGATCGTATTAATCAGGGAAATCGCATCCGCACCGCCGCGCACGGCCGCCCGGGCAGTCGCCGTAATATCGGTGATATTAGGCGTTAGCTTCACAATAACAGGTGTGGTCGCCACTTCCTTCACCCACATCGTCTGTAATTCAACCAGATCCGGTTGCTGACCAGACGCTGCTCCCATACCACGCTCGGCCATGCCGTGCGGACACCCAAAGTTCAGCTCCAGCCCGTCTACGCCGACAGCTTCGACTTTCTTCACAATCTCATGCCACTTCTCGCGTTTCGGTTCCACCATGAGTGAAGCAACCACTGCACGATCTGGGAAACGCCTCTTGGTCTCAGCAATTTCACGCAGATTCACCTCGAGCGGACGATCAGATATTAACTCAATATTGTTAAAACCCGCGACGCGCTGTCCACCAAAATGAACGGCTGCAAAACGCGAAGAGGTATTAATGATCGGCTCGCCCAACGTCTTCCAGACGGCACCACCCCAGCCTGCTTCAAAGGCGCGCTGAACCTGATATCCGGTATTCGTCGGCGGCGCCGAGGCCAGCCAGAATGGATTGGGCGATCGAATACCTGCCAGATTAATGGATAAGTCAGCCATAACGATCCCTCCTTGGTGTGGTTTGAACTCACAATGGTGTTTGTTTGAACTTCACAAGATAGACTGGAATCTCACGTATGACCCAGGAATCCTGCTTGATCAGGGTTAGTATGAGTGATTGGTGTTGCCAACCTGCTGTTATATACAGTTTGTGTACATTCTAACGAACCGTACACCTTCTGTTTGGTGCAAATGCGGTAGGTGAGCGTTTTAACGAATCGTAGAAGGCTTGGTGCATAAGATTCGTTAGCTATAACTAAATATATTTCAAGCCGTCTCTTCCACCTGTCCGGGCAACGCCTTCATCACCGATGCAGCCGCCAGCTTGCCCTGCTGTGCAGCGGAGACCACCATCGCTTCGCCCTGCCCCTGTCCGAAGATTACATCTCCTGCCGCGTAGATCTGTGGATGGGACGTGCGGTACGTCTGTGGTTCCACTTCAACAACACCCCAGTGATGACGCAGGCCAAATACCTCAATTAATGGCAGCAAACGGTTCTGTCCAATGGCTCGAACAACGGTGTCACATTCAAGCATGAACTCCGATCCCTCAATCGGCACAGGCAATGCCCGACCACCTCCAGGTGGAGTAACCAGCTTCATTTTCATACATTCTATAGCCTGGACTCGCCCATTTTCGTCTCCAATAATGCGCTTCGGCATGGTGAACCAGCGAAATTCCACACCTTCCTGCTTCGCAAATGTATATTCGAAGGCATACGCTGTCATCTGGCTCTCACCGCGTCGATAAAGCATCTGCACACGCTCGGCACCTAGGCGTACCGAACAGGTGGCTGCATCCACTGCCGTATTGCCCGCACCAATAATGGCAACCTTCAGACCGTTCAGCGCCGGAGGCACACCCTGCTTCGTGGATTCCACCAGCTCAATGGCATCATAGACACCTTCCAGCGTCTCTCCTTCAATGCCGAGCATCGGAACAGCGCCCATCCCGCAAGCCAGAATAACGGCTTCGTGCTGCTCCAATAACTCTTCAGCGGATACATCCACCCCAATGCGTACACCATACCGAACCTGCACCCCCAGTGCCTGCACTTGTTCAACTTCCCATAAGGCTACGGATTCCGGCAGGCGAAAGGACACGATACCATACGTGTTAAGTCCTCCGCCTTTCGCTTTGGCTTCATAGATCGTCACCTCATACCCTGCACGCCCTAACTCTCTGGCCGCAGACAATCCCGCAGGCCCTGCGCCTACAACTGCAACACTTCTTCCGTTGGCAGGCGCTGCCTTGAATAACGGTTCATTCTTCGTCCGTGCCCAGTCCGTTGCATATCGCTGCAAGTCACCGATCTGAATCGGCTTGGATGACTCATTCAGTACACAAGCGCCTTCGCAAAGTTCCTCTGTCGGGCAGACCCGTGCACAGCTAGCACCTACCGGGTTGGCTTCCATAATAGTCCGAGCCGAACCTTTGAGGTGACCTGTCGAGATTTTTTTGATAAACGAAGGAATATTAATGTCGGTTGGACATGCCTTGATACAGGGTGCATCGTAACAGTACAGACAGCGGTTCGATTCCTCCATCGCTTCCTTGCCCGTCATTGCAGGCTTCATTTCGGTAAAACGACTCTCCCATCCGTAGTCGGACAGCGTTGCTCCTGCGCTGTTCATCAATATCATGCACCTCCATAAGGTTGATCTCTGTTTTTCCTTTCGCCGCCGGATAAAGTTAATGACTGACTCACACAGGACTGCGATGCCAAAACTATCTTCGCTCAGCTACAAGTTAACAAGATGTTCGTAGGTCTCGGGCCGTCGATCGCGGTAAAATTGCCATACATTGCGTACTTCCCGAATCAACTCCGGATCCATCTCGCCAATGATAACCTCATCCTGATCCCTGCTGCCCATGGCCACCATCCTGCCTCGCGGGTCCACCAGATACGACTGACCATAAAATTCACCCATATTCCATGGCGATTCCACTCCCACTCGGTTAATGGCAGCCACATAATAGCCATTAGCTACCGCATGGGCAGGCTGCTCCAGCTTCCACAAATATTCCGATGTTCCGGCTATCGTTGCGGAAGGGTTGAATACAATCTCCGCACCCGCCAGCCCGAGCAACCTTGCTCCTTCCGGAAAATGACGATCATAACAGATGTACACGCCCACTCTGGCGTAGGCTGTATCAAATACCGGGTACCCCAGATTACCGGGCCTGAAATAGTATTTTTCCCAGAACCCATTCGTGCCTTCGCCCGCCTCCACATGCGGAATATGATGTTTACGGTATTTCCCCAGGTAGGAGCCGTCCGCATCTATAACAGCAGCCGTATTGTAATACGAAGCGATCCCTTCCACCTCGTATACAGGCAGAATGATCACCACGCCGAGCTCCTTCGCGAGCCCCTGAAAACGCCTGGTTGTCGGTCCTTCCGGCACCTGCTCGGCAGATGCATACCACTTGGGGCTCTGCTCCGTGCAGAAGTAAGGCCCGTAGAACACTTCCTGCAAGCCGATAATCTGCGCTCCCCGAGCAGCCGCTTCACGCACCAGCGCAATGTGTTTCTGAATGGCGGCCTCCTTATGCACTTCAACTGATGCCGAGCCATCCACCTCGTGTGAAGCCTGAATCATTCCGATGCTGATTTTGCCCATAATGTCACATCGCCTCCTCTAAGAAACTGTCCGCTGTCCGTTTATATGAAAATCACCATCATCTTATATGACTGTAAAACCCCACCGAATATGATTGGATTTGAAATATCAATCGGATGGTTACCAACGAAATGAACTTCCATCGTCCTCCCTCCTGTATGTTCCCCTCGTTACTCGCCGGTTTCCGGGCTGCACATCTGCCTGATCGTGCGGTACAGCACTTCTGTACCGAGAGCAATGTCCTCGGGCGAAGAATACTCACTTGGATGGTGGCTAATTCCATCCTTGCTGCGAACAAAGATCATGCCATAGTCACACACGTAAGAAAGAGCAAGTGCATCATGAAACGGACCACTCATCAACTCCGGTAAAGGCAGGCCGATTTCTTCGGCAGAAGAGCGAATGGCATTCTTGATTCGTTCTGCACAATATCGCGGCTCGCTGTTGGTATCTTCGGTCAAAGAGTAAGTCAGGCCGTATTCCGAGCTAACGTCATCCAAGAGGCTCATTAACCTTCCCTCAAGCCGATTTCTGCGCTCCATCTCCATATCTCGCAAATCAACCGTAAAGCTGACTTGTTCAGGGATGATGTTGCGTGAGTCGGGGAAGACACGGAGGCTCCCCACGGTCCCTACTGTCGGAGCTTCCGGATCTTCTCTGACCATATCGTCAAAAGCCGCAATCACCTTGGCGCTGCCCACCAGCGCATCATGACGCATCCCCATCGGTACGGAACCGGCATGCCCTGCCATGCCTTTCATCGTCACCGTGAGCCACAGCGGGCCCGAGATACCAGTCACCAGACCTACCGGAGCGGCCAGCGATTCGAGAACAGGTCCTTGCTCAATATGCAGCTCCAAATAACTGCCAATCGAACCCGCCGGATAGATCGCTTCGGCAAATTGTTGTGGTGCACAGCCAAAGGCCTCCAATGCCTCTCGTCGGGTCACCCCATTTTTGTCCTGTCGCTCCAATTCTCCCTCTTCCAGCTGTCCGGTTATGCCACGTGAACCAAATAATCCTTTGTTAAAACGCGATCCCTCTTCATCACAAAAGGCAATGACCTCAATCGGCATCCGAGGGCGAATGCCTTGTTCCATCAGACACTGAACAGCTTCCAGCGCACCAAGGACACCGATGGCCCCATCATACCGACCGCCATACGGCTGGGAATCGATATGTGAACCGATCATGAGGATTGGCAAGGACGAATCTGTACCTTCAAGGCGACCAATCAGATTGCCAAACGGATCAAGGCGAGTCACAAGTCCGGCCTCTTCCATCCAGAGGCGAAACTGGATAATGCCCTCCATATCTTCCAGAGTTAAGGCTAGTCGACAGACACCCGTTTCCACTATTCGGCCAATACGGGACAACTGTTCAATTCGATCATCCAGACGCAGCTGATTAATGATTTTGCCGGTGGTGGTCTGCATCCTCCATCGCCTCCTTACATATTCACAGGCACGATATAATTAGAGATCCCACTAGATTAGCGCCTCTCCTCCATCGCTACCCTGCATCCAGACTGCGTAGTGCAGCCAGCAAACTACCAGCGATCAGGTCCAATTCTTCCTCGGTGGTGACAAACGGCGGTGAGATGGTCAAAATATTCGCAAATCCCGGCACGGTATCGCCATTCTTGCCAATCAGGACACCGTCCTGTTTGCAGCTTGCCAGTACTTTCATGACCTTATCCGCATGAGCAGGCGAACCATCTGTTTCAATCAGCTCCACCCCGCAGGCGAAGCCAAATGTACGGATATCTCCAACCACCGATAACTCCAGCAGCGGCTCCAGCTTATCCCGGAGCAGGTATCCAAGTTCATCGGCACGGCTGACCAGATTCTCTCGTTCCAGGATATCGAGGTTGGTCAGTGCCACGCGGCAGGAGACTGGGTTGCCCCCGAACGTATTCACATGACGAAAGTGTGAATCGGGTCCGGGTTCTCTGAAGGTGTCATACAGATCTGCTCGAACGGCTGTCGCCGATAGTGGAGCGTACGCACTCGTCATGCCCTTTGCCATCGTGACGATATCGGGCTGCACCCCGTAATTCTGATGACCGAATTTTTGCCCAGAGCGGCCAAACCCGCAGATGACCTCATCCACAATCAACAGCACGCCATAGCGCTGACAAATCTCCTGCACGGTGCGCATGTAATCCGGAGGCGGGACAATCATGCCGCCCCCTGTAATGACCGGTTCCATAATGACCGCAGCTACCGTCTCCGGCCCTTCCCAGCGAATAACCTCTTCATAGATGGTGGCGCATTCCAGTCCGCATCCATCCTTGTTTCGTCCAAACGGACAACGGTAGCAATAGGGAGGTGGTACATGAGAAAAGCCTACGCCCAGCGGCTCGTATTTGATTTTGCGGGCGGCTTGCCCGGTAGCACCCAGTGCGCCCATGGAGTTGCCGTGATAGGCACGGTGACGGGAGATAAATTTGTGACGGGTGGGCTCACCATTCTGGTGATGAAACTGACGGGCTATTTTGAACGCCACCTCATTCGCATCTGAACCCGAGTTGGAGAAGAAAATGCGATACTCCCCCTCCAGCCAGTCGTTCAGCTTCTCTGCCAGCAGAATCGCCGGCTCATGACTCTGGGTCAGGGGCACGTACGCGAGAGCTTTCATCTGCTCGTAGGCACTTTGGGCAATCTCCTCACGTCCATGCCCGACGTTCACACACCACAGTCCCGACATCGCATCCAGATACCGTGTGCCATCCTGCTCCGTGATCCAGCTGCCCTCCCCGCTTACGGCAATCATCGGATGATCGTTATGAGGCGAGATGTGATGCCACACATATTTGCGATCTTTTTCCAGCCACTCTTCCTTTGTACCACCACGCGGCTGAGGTTGCTGATCCACTGAGCTCATTCGTCATCCTCCTCTCTAACCTGAACCTATGGACTTTACACTTGACCACTCCGATTGCAGTACCCTCTTCCGAACACTCCACGCTTATTTATTTCGTCACATCCTTCACGGCTTCTTCATAGATGCTTTTCTCCAGTGCTTCGTCCAGGTTAGCGGCTTTCTTGATCAGGCCATACTTCAGGGCAATATCCGCAGTCCGGGTAAACGATTCATCCACGAAACTGCCCACTTGTTTCTCCGTAAATCCTTCCGGGCGAATCAGCTTCGCAATCTCTTCGAGCATGGTCACCTGATGTTCGCGGGTCGTGCTGCCGTCCGTTACGTTCTTCATCACGATATCCACCGTTTCATTCTGATTGTCGATGGCGTAGTTCCAGCCTTTCAGAACGGCACGGGTCACTTTCACCGCCAGCTCTTTATTACTGTCCACCCAATCCTTCTTCGCGATCAGCGTATCCTCCAGCATGCCTACCCCGGCATCCTCAATGTTGAATACATCCAGGTCGGTCTCCTTCGTTCCGCTTTCCAGTACCACGTGATATTCGTTATAAATCGTTGCCGTGGCGACATCCACCTGATCGTTGAAGAACTGATCCATCGTGAAACCCTGCTTCACCAGTTCAATATCCTTCTTTGGATCAAGGCCGTTCTTCTCCATAAAAGCGAGAACCTGGAACTGCTGGCTGCCGAACCATGTGCTCACTTTCTTGCCTTTCATCTGGGCTGGATCGGTAATACCTGCGGACTTCTTGGCAATCAATCGATAACTGCTCTTCTGCGAAATCTGGGCGAGGGAGACCAGCGGAAGACCGTTATCCCGGCTGACCAGCAAACTGTCTACCCCAGTGATGCCCACATCGGCTGCGCCGTTGACCACCTGCTGTTCGATCACGATATCCGGGCCACCCGGTATGATCTCGGCATCAATACCTTCATCTGCAAAGAAACCTTTCTCCTTGGCGGCGTATATCCCCGCGAACTGAGCCTGCGGTACCCATTTGAGCTGAATCTTCACTTTGGTTAAGGGCTGATCTGACCCTTCCGCTACCTCCGAGCTGGCAGCAGCAGGGGTGACGGACGACTCTGATTTTGCGGAGCACGCTCCCAGCATCGCAACGACCAACAGTACCAACACCAGAAAACCCGGTTTTAACGTTTTGTACATATACAGAACAACCCCCTGTTTATATAAGGATTTTCAATCAGGTACTGTGAAGCCTGCTTCACGAGTCAATCGATCTGTGGAAGGTTGGCATCTTGATGAGCTTTTACGGATCGGTACGTGCATGATTCCACGGGATCAGCCGTTTCTCGGCCAGAACGACGGCCTCATACAACACAATACCGAGCACGGCGGCGATAACAATACAGGACCAGGCAAGTGGCATGTTTGCCAGTCGGATCTGATCCGAGAGCAAGTAACCCAGCCCCTGAGAGGCGATGAAAAATTCACCCACAATGGCGCCAATGATGCTGGTCGACATATTAATTTTCAGACCTGCGAAGAGGGAAGGCAGTGCATGAGGCCAGCGCAGCTTCACGAAAACCTGCATCCTACTGGCGGCAAGACCACCCAACAGATCACTGTATTGCGGCTGAATTGAGGTCAACCCCTTGAATAGACTCACAGCCATGGCAGCCATCGTAATTACAGCCACGACGGCAATACGTGACCATATCCCGTCCCCAAACCAGTTGTTCATAATCGGGGCCAGCGCAACAATCGGAACGGCGTTCAGTGCTGACATTACAGCAACTGCCGCCCTGCCACTCGTCGGGAAGAAGGATGCACCCGCAGCCGCCAAGGCTCCCAGCAAGGAGCCGAGCAGAAAGCCACCTAGCATCTCAGTTCCGCTGTACATCGCGTATCGGAAGAGCATTTCTGCATTTTCGCTGATGGACGTTGCAATTGCTGATGGCACAGGCAGTTGGTAACTTTCAAGCGAGAATAACTGATGGAACAATCGAAGTTGCCATAAGGTAAGAAATAAGCCTCCGGCAAGCCACGGCAGTAGGCGCAATCCAATTGATCTTTTGCGAACACTACTACTCCGCAGTCTCTGTCCGGCTTGTCCCTGTTGCCCATGGATATCCGAGCCTGAAGCAGTTGGCACCTTAATCGTATCCACAATAGATTCCCCAATGGAGCCCGTGCCAGAGACAGCGACCGTCGCACCCTCCTCACCTTTGCGGCTTACCACCACACTTTCATTCATCATGCAGCACGCCCTCCCTTGGCCCTGAATTCGGGCTGCCATGGGGTTAGCCAGCGCTCAGCGAGGCTGATGGCAAGATACGAGATGAGTCCAATGCCAATGCTGAGCATGATGGTTGCCCAGAACATGCCGATTTGGGCACTGCCGTAATACAAGGAACTGACCATCAGTACGCCAAGTCCATCCGGGGCTCCCATTAGCTCCACCACAATGGAAGAAGTGACTGCAAGTGGAGCAGCTATTTTCATACCGGAAAACAGACCAGGCAGTGCAGAAGGCAGCAGACATTTGACATAACGCGCAGGCAGGGAAGCTCCACAGGAACGCATAAGCTCCAGATGCTCCGGCGCTGCACTTTTTAATCCTTTGAGTGTGTGGATGATAATCGGGAAGAACGTAACGTAAGCCGCCATTATAATTCGGGCCCACTCGGCATTATGGATAATGCCATAGACAATGGGCGCAAGACCGATTACGGGCACCATCTGGGAAGAGATGACATACGGAGATAAGGTACGCTCCACCCAAACCGCCACACTCATGAGCAGGGCCAGCAGCAGGCCTGACGCAGTTCCACCGGCAAAACCAATTGCTGCATTCCCAAACGTTACGGCCCCCTGTTCAGCCAATGTGCCTGAGTAACGAAACAGGGCTGCTAGAACCTCGTGCAGATAAGGAAGACGGGATGCTGCCTGCTGGGGTGACAAGAACAAGTGGAGAATCCAGGCGATACCTTCCCACAGTAGCAATACGGACAAAATCCAGATCACTACCCAGGAGCGAAAACCCAGCTTATTGGTGTGCAGGAACATGGATTGGATCACGCTCCTCATAGAAACAATTGCGGATGGTGGTCATCATGCGGTAAAAGGCTTCGGTTTCCCTCAGCTCTCGATCCCGCTCGGCTGGCAGGTTAACGGAATGAATGGAGTGCACCTGACCAAGGTGTGCGGAGAGGACGATGATGCGGTCAGATAGAAATACGGCCTCGGGGATACTGTGTGTAACGAACAGGAATGTCTTGCCTGTAGATCGCTTAATATCAAGCAGCTCCAATTGCAGCTTCTCCTTCGTGAATTCATCCAGTGCGGAGAAAGGTTCATCCATAAGCAGCAATGGCGGATCAAGCGCGAGTGCACGTGCAATGGAAACACGCTGCTGCATGCCCCCACTGAGCTGCCATGGATAATGGTCAGCAAAGCGAGTCAGCCCAACCATTTCAAGCAGTTCACCACTTATGCGGCGGCACTCCTTCCGGCTTGTGCCGAGCAGCTCCAGGGGAAGCTCCACATTGTGGCGTACCGTGCGCCAATCGAATAACGCTGGAGTCTGGAAGACAATACCGAACTGGCGCTGCAACCGCGCCCGCTCCGGTTCTTCCCCGGCAACCCGGATGCTGCCTGTCGTTGGCTGGAGCAAATCGGCTACGAGTCGCAGCAGTGTGGACTTGCCACAACCCGAGGGGCCAAGCAGAGAGACAAATTCATTGGAATGGATTTGAAACGAAACGTCGGACAGGGCGGTAACTTGTTGTGCTCCACTGCCAAATAAAACGGACACGTGATCCAGCTCAATATGGCAGGTGTCGGGGACGATGATTGAGGACATGGGCATTCTCCTTTTCGCGGGAAGCTCGCAATCTTTTCACACCAAGGCTGAATGGAAGGTTTGTATACACGAACGTAACAGGTTTTGCTTGTTAGGTAATACTATATATCTTTGGGCAGGGATTACATTATACAGACTGTTTTGAGTATGGGCCTGTTCATGTTACAGAGTGTAAAATGATACCGGTTCTCAGTCCTAAACATGTCAATGTCCGTGTATGTTATCTTACATCTGCTTCACTCACACAGAACTCTTGTAATATCCAAGCAAAGGCGCATAATCATTTGTATTTATTGAATAAATATTCGGAAAATATGACATATACCCTCGTATTCTTGTTGATTTTCTTGTATAAACATTGGTAACAGCATTTTGCAAAATGCTTATATAGAAGGACGTGAAATCTCGCCCCGATACGGTGTCTGGTTCTGGGATCATGAAGGCGGTGTCATTGATTCCCGTCCACCACCCATAGTGGCTGGATAATCGCGTTTCCGAACAGTCTCGCAAAGGTTTTTAAAATCAGAAATCGGGGTGGTCCGTATGTTTGATTGGCTGGGATGGAGAAAAGGGTGGCCGCTGTGGCGGTCGTATCGGTTGAATGCAAATATTAAGCAAGACGTAGAGGAAATCTTTGAGGGCATCGCCGAGACCCGGCGGCAGCTCTTGATGGATTGGGCTGAGGAGCAGTGGAATCATCTGGATCGATTGCTTCAGCAGGTACTAGCTGTTCATCCGCAAGGTATGTTGCAAGGCACAGAAGATGTACATGGATTGGAGGTATGGTTCGCAGCAAGTTATGTACGCGCTACGGATAGTACTGAGCTTTTTATGCTTAACGAGCAAAACCAGGTTGTATTTTCTACATATAAGAAACATATTGGGCAAGTCTACGAAGATGGAAATGCTTTGATCGGGCCAGGATTAAGGTATACCCAAGCGGATATCAACGGACAAAAGTGCCTGTTTGGACCTTATTCTGATCCGCTCACACTAGAAATTGGACCACGTTCTTCCACGTTTCACGATGATGTAACCTTGACGTTTATCGTACCGATCATGGAAAACGGCCGTTACATCGGTTCCCTGTGCAGTCGTGTGCCTAATGATGTATTGGGCGATCTGATCCAGCGTGAATCAGGCCACATCTACCCCGATTCCGGGGATAATTATCTTTTTATGGCTGAATCAAAACTGCGGCCCACGCTTCAACCCGGGACTGCCCTGTCCCGCAGCCGCTTCGAGGATCTTACATTCACCCATGGGGAGAATCTGAAAGACGGCGTAACCACTGAATGGGGCGTTGTATCCGTTAAAGAACATACCGAATTGGAACTGATGTTTACCGATCCTTCCACCAACGAACTTCATCCTGGTGTAGCGAATACCATTCGCAATGGCTCCAATCTGTTTGTGGCTTTTCCCGGTTATTCAGACTATCGTCATATTTCAGTTATTGGAAAAGGCATCACATTCCAGCTCCCCCACTGTCCGGATCTTTGGGGCATGATGTGTGAAGGCGATCTGGAGGAAGTGTATCGGATACGCAGCATTGGCTGGCGCCAATTCAAGCAGCACAGCTTGTACATCCTGTTGTCAGGCATTGCAGGAGCAGCACTTATATATGCGCTGACTGGAAGTGCATGGAGCACAGCAGCGATCGCTGCCTTTAATATCATCTATGGATTCCTGACTGCAAGCCAGCTGCAACGAAAACATGTTCAACGGGTCCATGAGGATTTGCGCCGCATTAGCCGATTTATTCGGATTAACGCTGAAGGCAAAGGGGATCTGACCCAGCGTCTAGACACGTCGGCTTTTGCCCAGGATGAATCAGGTGAACTGGCGAAATGGATCAACAATATGATCGACTCTCTGGAAGGAATTATGCTTAAAGTACAGCTTGCCACCGTGGATGTGATGAATAACCAGCACCAGATGCGGGCGTCAACGGAAACTACACAGGGAACAACCGAACGTGTAAATTTCAAACTTGGCTCCATGATTCAGGGGATACGCAAGCAGCTTGAGGACCTGGATCAGGCCAAAGTAGCCGCCGACGAAATGCGCCTCACCCTTCAGCAGCTTGAAGTGTCTGCCACCGAGCAGATTGACGTTGCCCGTCAGGAAGTGGAGCGTATCGGAGACAAAATGACTCAGATCTCGGGAGCCGTGTCCGACACCAACCATACGATTTTATCCTTTATGGCGACCATGCAGGACATCTACCGCGCACTTGCTGTCATTGATGAAATTTCGGCACAGACCAATCTGCTCGCACTGAATGCTTCCATTGAAGCAGCTCATGTTGGCGAACACGGACGTGGATTTGCCGTCGTTGCTGGTGAGATCCGCAAACTTGCCGAATTATCCCGTTCCTCCACGGAAGATATTCATCAGATTCTGGATAATATCTCTGTAGCGGCAGGAGCAGCCTCGCAATCCATCAAGGAAGGCGATCAGGTGCTGGCTGAAGGCACCACGCTTGTTCAGGCTGCTTCGCAGTTACTCCAAAGTGCGACTGCTGAAGAACCCCAAAGAACACAGGTTGTGGATCAGGTCGTGGTATTGATGGAGAATATCGCCGCCATCAGCCACAAAAATCGTTCCACGTCTTCGGAGGTGGAGGCCGAGATGGTCGAGCTTATTAACGACATGCTGCACGTTCAGCATTCATCGCACAATGTGGAAGCTATCACGGTCTTCTTGCAGCAGCTTGTCGGACAATTCCAACTGACCCATCCCGATAAAAACGCGATTATCTGAGGTCATCATTGACGCGGATTGGAGAAATAGCTAAAATTTGATGCAACTGTTCGTTTAGATATTGTCGGTTCATTTCATATAGAAGCTTTCCAATTTGAATCAATGAAAGGGTGGTCTGCATGGAAATGCTCCAGGATTCTTTTGGCAGAATACATGACTACATCCGTATTTCTGTTACGGACCGCTGTAATTTGCGTTGTGTGTACTGTATGCCCGAAGAAGGCATGGAATTTTCCCCGCATGACCAAATTATGAGCTACGAGGAAATCGCACAGGTACTCAAAGTGCTGGCTCCAATGGGAATGCGCAAAGTCCGTCTGACCGGAGGCGAGCCTCTGGTACGGAAAGATCTGCATCAACTCGTAAGTATGATCTCGGCCATTGACGGGATTGAAGATATTGCGTTGACTACCAATGCATTGCTGCTGGACAAACAGGCTCAGGCCCTGAAGGACGCCGGACTGAACCGGATTAACATCAGTCTGGATTCCCTGCAGGCGAGCCGTTTCTCCATGATTACTCGCGGTGGGGATGTAAATAAGGTGCTGAAAGGCATTGAAGCCGCCACAGCAGTTGGACTTGCTCCGATCAAGCTGAATGTCGTGTTAATGAAGGGCATCAATGATGATGAGATTAAGGATTTCATTGCCATGACCATAGATCAGCCACTGCATGTACGCTTCATTGAATATATGCCGATTGGGCAGGCTTCAGATTCATGGCGCAAATCGTATATGCCGCTGGAAGCAGTCACGGATGTATGCGCGGAGGCTGGCTGGGCGGTGGAAAATACGGCAGGTCCGGCAGGTAATGGTCCATCACGAAACATGAAGATTGCCGGTTCACAAGGGACTTTCGGATTGATCCATCCGGTCAGTGATCACTTCTGTGACAACTGCAACCGTCTTCGCCTGACAGCAGACGGGCATATCAAAGCTTGTCTGTACTGGTCGGATGAATACAACGTTCGCCGCTTCGTAGATGCTCCCGATGCTATGGCAGCTCTCTTCCTCAAAGCGCTTGGCACCAAACCGAAGAATCATGAAATGGCGCTTGCCCTGGAGCAGAAAATGCAAAGTCATACACCGACGGTACGACGCATGTCCCAGATTGGTGGATAGGCAAGCGTGATCTAGCGGGTACCTGCTCATCGTTTAAATGCATCAGAGCAGGAAGAAATAATAAACGTAAGCACCCGATATACTTCTCAAAATACAGCCATTATCGATGTACTAAAAGCTGCTGAGGTCAGATGATCCTCAGCAGCTTTTTTTTCATGTATTTTTCTTTTTTCTAACCTTGTTGATCAATTTTCCTGATTCCAAGATTAAAATAAAATTAATCTGCCATATGTCCTCTTTAGGCCTTCAAGAATCCCGCAATTCTGACGATGAATATACAATACACCACGATAATACGCACACATATATAGGAGTTGATCCAATTGAATATTGTTGAAGCACTTGTTGCAGCAAGCCCGTATTTTAAAATCATGCTCAAGGAAAATGATTTGATGATTGCTGTTACCGATATGGAGCAGTTCCGGTATTACGTACGGAGCGAAGATCTTGATTTGGGTATCAAGGCCGGAGATCCGATCTCACTTGAAGATCCTACACTACGCCGGGCACTTATCCATGGTGAGACTTCAGCCAATCGTATTGAAGCGCATCATTACGGGACTCCCATTAACTCTGCGGCTACCCCGCTTCGCGATGAAGCAGGCCAGATCGTAGGCGCACTGGCCATTGGATTTTCACTCAAGAACGAGGAACAACTGGAGCACTTCACCGACTTGATCGGAGAAATCAGCGGTAAGTTAACTGATATGGTTCAGACCGTAGCTGCTCAGTCCCAGCAACTGACCGCTTCATCTTCACAGATTTTGGACAACACACGGATGGCGGTGCAAAATTCCAGTGAAGTCACCAAGGTAGCTTCATTCATTCGTGAAATTTCGGAGCAGACGAACCTGCTAGGTCTGAATGCTGCCATTGAAGCGGCTCGAGCAGGAGAAGCAGGAGCTGGCTTTGGCGTTGTTGCTACCGAAGTACGCAAATTATCTACCGGAACCAAAGAAGCTACAGTGAACATTGAACGCTCCTTGAAGGAAGTACAGCATTCCATTCGTCAGATGGAACAGGAGATTACCTCCATCGCCCAATCCAGTAATCAGCAAGCCGAACTCGTCACCGAGTTCAGCGAGGTCATTGATCAACTGAACAACGCATCCCAGGATCTCAAAGCTTTTATTGAATCCATGCTATTGAAGGCAGAATAAGATAGAATACTCATTTGGCGCATTAACTATAAGGCCAGCATATAAACAATCCCCGCACGTTTAACGTGAGGGGATTCTTTTCTATTTTTACTAGAGGATCAGCTTCCACAGCATCATGCCCGCCATTCCGATCATGACTACAGCGGACAACCGATTGAAGAAAACACTGATCCGGCCTGTACGATCCGTTCTACCTACTAGCCTGCCTGCACCTGCAAGTCCCAGAAACCATACCCATGATACCACTGCCGCCGTTATCGCAAAATAAAAGCGTGTGACCCCTTCGTATTGAAGTGAACTGGTACCGATCACAGCTACCGTGTCCAGCAGGGCATGCGGGTTAAGCAAGGAAACGGAAGCTGCAAAAGCGATCTGTCTTCCCGCAGACAGCACTACTGCTGAACTATTCGCAGGCCCGGATGACTTCCAAATGCTCCATGCCATATAGAGCAAAAACACACTCCCTCCTGCATACAATACATTCGCCAACAGCGGCCATTGCAGCAAAATGAGGGACACCCCTCCGACCGCTGCTCCAATCAACAACGTATCACTGAGTCCTGCGGTTACTATAGCTGGCAGCGCCCGCGCATAACTTCGTTGACTCATGCCCTGATTAAAAATAAATACATTTTGTACACCGAGTGGCAAAATCAGGCCAAACGCCAGCACCACCGCGTGAATAATTACCCCCATCGTTCATCCCCCTTAGACATGTCTCCATAATAGTAGAGATAACGTCAGGCGTAACCAACCACTTGGATGGCATTGGACCCAACCAAATGATATAGTGTTCAAAATAAAAGAAAACGTAAATCCCATCACTCATTCTATAAAGGAGGCAAACCTGCCCATGAATCGTTCCGATTCTCGACAGGGGGGCAGCTGGAAGCCGGACCCGTCCCATTCCCTACCTCTGTACCGACAGATTGAAGTCTATATCAGCGAGAAAATTACTGCCGGCGAATGGACAGCAGGATATCGGCTTCCTTCACAACGAACACTGGCTCAATCCATGGGCGTGAATCGCAGCACGCTGGTTACTGCATTGGAAAATCTGGCCGCCGCAGGCATGATTGAAGGCAGACATGGTGGCGGAACCTATGTCTGCGGCTCTGGCTGGCATGCGCTGGCTCACGGAGCCATGCCCAACTGGGAGGAAGCCATCGAAGAAGGCTGGTATTACCCCAATCTGCCAGAGGTACAGCAGATTAACCGGGCTGAGTTCCAGCCAGGCATCATCAGGCTTGGTACAGGTGAGCTTGCACCTGAGCTGCTGCCCCAGAAGGCTTTTAACGACATCCTCCTTGCTCTATCCAGTCGTTCTCGTACACTAAACTACCTCGAACCTCAGGGTAGTCTGGAGCTCCGTCAGGCTTTGTCCGTTTACTTGCAAGCAAGTGGCATCCAAGCCTCCCCTGACTCCATTCTGATCGTATCCGGCTCTCTTCAGGCACTGCACCTTATTTCAGTTGGGCTTCTGCCCCGCGGATCGGCAGTTCTGCTGGAGAAACCATCTTATCTGTACTCCATTCATGCCTTCCAATCCGCCGGATTGAAAATGAGCGGCATTCCGTTGGATGCCGAAGGATTACACACTCCGCGTCTGGAAGATGCCGTACAGAACAATGCAAACAGGGACAGCATCTCGTTGCTCTACACGATTCCGAGCTTCCACAACCCTACTGGCTCCGTCATGAGTGACAGCCGCCGGGAAGAACTGCTCGCCACAGCGCGGAACACCGGCATCTCCATATTGGAGGATGCCGCCTACAGCGACCTGTGGCTGGGCGCCCCCCCGCCGCCATCGCTGAAGGCGCGTGATAAAGAAGGACGGGTGCTGCATATGGGCACCTTGTCCAAGGCAGTGAGCCCCGGTCTGCGCCTCGGCTGGCTGGTTGGGCCGGAGCCGGTCATCCGTCGCCTCGCAGACATCAAGATGCAGACGGATTATGGCACCAGCTCCCTCGCTCAGGAGGCTGCTGCACTCTGGTTTGCCGATGGATACCACGAGCAGCATATGGATCGCCTGCGGCCAGAACTGCGCAGACGCAGAGACTTTATGCTTGAGCTTTTGCAACGCGATTTCAGTGAACTCGCCGAGTGGAGCATACCTGCCGGAGGCTTTTATATCTGGCTCCGATTTACCGCCAGTCCTCTATCCATTCGCGAACTGTTCCATGCCTGTCTGGAGAATCATGTGCTGATTCATCCGGGTTATCTCTATGACCGTCTGGATGCAGAGCACATTCGTCTGTCTTATGCCTATGCTTCACCGGATGAGATGGAGCGTGGTCTTCACTTGCTGGCACAGGCAGTCAAAAAGCTGATGTCATCATAAAATGAAAGAACCGCCTTGATCGGAAGGAGTGACATCCCTCCGATCAAGGCGGTTCTTTTGAATTTTTGTATTAATAAGACAGATACATCTCGTCTAGATCGCAGGCAGGTTTTCTTTACCCTTTTACCGCACCCTCTGCAATCCCCTCCATGATGAACTTTTGGAAGAACGCATAGATGAGAACCACCGGAATAGCGGTCAGTACCAGGGAGGACAGAATCAACGGCCATTCCTTATTGTACTCGCCAAACAGCATGTTCGTGGACAGAATCAGCGTATAACGATTCACATCTGTCAGCATGAGTAGTGGCAACAGGAAGTCATTCCAGATCCACAGGAAGTCCAAGATGGCGATGGTGACCGTAATTGGCAGTAACAATGGGAAGATAATCTGGAAGAACGTCTGGAACTCATTACATCCATCCATCTGTGCCGACTCTTCCAATTCACGCGGGATGGACTTAACAAACCCGTGATACAGGAAGATCGCCATGTTCACACCAAGTCCGATATAGATCAGGGCCAATCCGTATGTGCTGCCTTGGACGTGAAGTCCTTTGGCAACCCGTGTCAGCGGAATCATGATCGAGTGAAAAGGAACGAGCATGGATGCCACGAACAGGAAGAAAATCAGGTTGCTCAATCTGCCAGAAGTACGTGACAGCTTGTATCCGGCCAATGAAGCGCAGAATACAATACCGCCGATACCCAGGAAGGATACAATCGCCGAGTTCAATGAGCTGCCCAGCAGATTGATTTTGTTAAATGCATCCGAGTAGTTTTCCCAATGAAATGTCGTTGGGAGAGCTATAAAGGACTGGAACATTTCGCCTTGTGTTTTGAATGAGTTCACAATCGCCATGTAGATTGGCAGCATTGCGACGAGGGAGCCCAGCACCAGCAGCAGTCGAATCAGGTAGCTGTTAATTCGTTGCATCCTCATGCTTCCACCTCTTTCTTCTTCATCACCGTAATCTGGATGAGCGTGAAGATGAGCACGATGACGAATAACACAACCGACTTGGCACTGGCATATCCGTATCTAAAATTGTTGGAGAATGCCTCTTCATAAATATTCATCGTAATGACCTGAGTGGCTCTGCCTGGACCGCCACCTGTCAGACCGTACACAACTTCAAATACTTTGAAGGCTCCGTTCAGTGTCAGGAAGAAACAGATCGTCACGGCATGAGTGATCATCGGCAATACGACGTTACGCAGGACCTGGAACGCGTTGGCTCCATCAATAACAGCCGCTTCCTTCAGACTCTTCGGCACACCCTGGAGTGCAGCCAGATAGATGATCATCATATACCCCACACCATTCCAGAGCGATACGATCAGGATGGAGTAGAATGAAAATTTCGGATCACCCAGCCACTGTTGGTCCAAAAAGGAGACGGCTAACTTCTCGGCCAGTTGCGGCAGCACCTGGGAGAAAATGAATGTCCACATAAAGGCGCTGATGATTGTACTGATCATGTTCGGCATGAAAAACAGGGTCCGGAATAACCCCTTGCTGCGCGTCCGTGTCTCAATGAACACGGCGAGCAGCAAGGCAATTCCATTTTGCAGGATCAGCATAAACACCACATATTTCAACGTGAACCACAGGGAATTCAGAAAGTCGGGATCTTCCTTGAATAGTTCCACGAAGTTCCCCAGACCGATAAAACTGTAATCCCGGTTCAGACCATTCCAGTCCGTCAAGCTGTAGAACAAGCCGCTAAATGTGGGATATAGCAGGAAAATGGCATAGATAACAAAGGCAGGCGCAGTGAACGCTAGCAGCGACAGATACTTCTTGAATACATTCGTAGCCATTGGTTCTCCCCCTTTTCACTATAAGCAGACTCGCGGAAACGGGGGAACGAAGACCGTTCTGCCAGCCGTTTCATCTGCTTACTTGTTGACTTTGTTGTAGGATTTCCACGCCTTGTCGAGCGCATCAATCACCTGCTGCTGATCCAGTTGTCCGGAGTAGTAACCTTGCAGCGCTTTGCCTGATTCATCCTTAACCGCTTGAGGAATGGATGGATCCTGATACGCTTTGCCTTCATTAACATATTTCAGGGCATCGTCTACCCAAGGGAAACTTTTGAAGTCATGAATTTTGGCAACCGGATTGAATTTCAGTGCTTCGTAGAATGCACTTGAATCCTTGTCATCGAGAACATAGTTTACGAAGTCGAGTGCCACTTCCTTGTTTTTGCTGGAGGAAGATACGGCCAGTGAAGTCGATGTGCTCAGATTGATTTTGGTATCATCCGGGTTGTCATTGATTGGCAGTGGAGCTACGCCGAAGTTGATATCCGGATTGGACTTCAGGATGGTTTCCGCGAACCAAGGTCCTTGAATCCACATTGCTGCTTTGCCTGTTGCAAAGGCTGCTGAACCATCATCGCCGCCCACTTCGAGTGCTTTCTCCGTTCCATTGGCATTGACGAGATCGAAGATGTCGAACAAGGATTTCATATCCGAGAAGGAACCTTGATCCTGATTCATCTTATCCAAGAAGTCTTTATGTTCTGACTGAGTCAGTGCACCTACAGTAAGTGGCAGGAACAGTTGTGGAATCCAGGCTTCTTTGTATGAAAGTTCAAACGGGGTGATGTTGGCTGCTTTCAGCTTTTCCACGACTGCTTTCATTTCCGTCAAAGTTGTAGGTACCTCTATCCCCTGTTCTTTGAAAATATCCTTATTGTACAGGTATCCCCAAGATAACGTTTCCAAAGGAACGGCCACGACTTTACCCGATGCATCCGTTACGGAAGGCTTAACGGAATCCAGTAATTTATCGACAAAAGGTTGACCCGAGAGGTCTTCCAGATAACCTGCTTTGCTGAACGGTGGAATTTCATTGACCGCATGAAGTGCGAACACGTCCGGTGCATCATTGGAGGCAAGTCGTGTTTTCAGAATTTGAGGCGCATTATCTGCTGGCGGCATCTCCAGTTGTACGTTGACCTCAATATTCTTTTCGGCTTTCTCCTTGGCTTTGAACTGTTCTATATATTTATCGTAATGTTCTTTCAGCCGCGGCTGTGCAATGAATACTTTGAGGGACACCGTACTGCCCGATGCAGTTCCCTCCGCCTTACCATCCGTACCCGCATTGGAACCGCAGCCTGCGAGCAGAACACTCACAAGTACCGCACTTGCTACGCTTTTCCATACTTTCATCTCTTATGACCTCCCGGTGTAACTGGTTTGTCTTTCATAGGATTATTATATATCACGAAATGAAAGCGCTTCATTGGACATTATTAGACTCATTTATTGGATTATTTTAAACCTTAATCCAACAGTAAGCTCTCTGTGAACGAATTATTTAGGGCTGTTACCTGATATTCGAGGTTGTCCCTTTCGCATCTCTCCAGGCGAAACTCCGAAGTGTTTCTTGAACACCCGGTAAAAGTAGGATACATCCTCATAACCCGTCATCTCAGCAATATGTTTGAATGGAATCTGATCATCGAGCACCCACTCCTTGGCTCTTGCCATCCGTAACTGGACAATATAGTCGGTCACATTCACGCTGTGTTCTTTTTTGAACACCTTGCTGAGATATTCTTTGCTAACAAAAAAGATCTGGGCAAGCTGCTCCAGCGTAATCATCTCCATGCAATGCTGCTCGATGTATTGCTTCACCTCATCCAGGTTCAGCTTGTTCTTGAATTTGCGCTGCGCAATCAGCTGCTCCAACGAAGTATAGTAAGGCGCTGATATCCAGTCCACCGCCGATGCGATGGACGCCAGAGCAGTCGGCGGCGGGAGCACAGCTGCTACAGGTTGCTCGCATAAGCCGTTCGAAACACACAGCTCGCCCAGCAGCGTCTGTAATTCGTATGCGATCCGCCCAAGCTGTTGCGGTCTCCGGATATCACTAGTATCAAGTCGGTGCTCCAGTTGCCCGAACAGCTCATGCAGTCCCTGATTGTTCAAGTCGTTAAAACGCAAGCGTGCCTGCTGCTGAAACAACGAGAACTCGCCAGAAAAAGCGGAAGGATAAGGTTCCCAGGACTCCGGCCCGGACTCTGTCTTTTCCAATTCACGTCTACACTTGGCCAGAACGTTATTCAATTCATCGGGATTTACTGGCTTAAGCAGATAATCAGCGGCACGGTGACGAATGGCATGTTTCGCATAATTAAAATCATCATAACCGCTGACCACAATCACTTTGATCTGCGGATATTGTGCGCTCAGCGTCTGGAGCAGTTCCACGCCGTCTTTACCCGGCATACGCATGTCTGTAATGATAATATGGGGCTGATGCTGCTCGACCAACCGGATCGCCTCTCCGCCATCCTCTGCCTCACCTGCTACCACCATGCCAAGCTCATTCCACGTGCCCAAATTGCGCAAAATATCTCTGTTCCATGGCTCGTCGTCCACTAAAAGCACTCTATAATGATCCTTGTTCACGAGATCTCGCCTCCTGTATGGCAAGGAATTCGAACAGTGACACGGGTTCCCTGTCCTTCCCCACTCTCCATGTTCATACCGTATGCAGGCCCAAAGTGCATCAAAATGCGTGATGCGGCATTGACCAGACCAATGCTAGTGCCCGAGCTCCATACTCTGTCTCCTTGCTGGGAGAGCTTGGACAGTCTCGATTGCATCTCGGCCAGTCTCTCTTGATCCATGCCCATCCCATTATCAGAAATGCGGATGGTTACCTCATGATCTAGTCGGACAACTTGAATGTTCAATTTCCACTCTCCCTGCTTTTTCTCCAGACCATGGACAAATGCATTCTCCACAATCGGTTGCAGGGACAACTTGGGGATGTAACAGTCATTCAGCCCGCCTTCAATCTCCAGTTTATATTCAAGTCTGCTGCCAAAACGCTGCTTCTGGATGAGCATATAATGCTCCAGTTGGTCCAATTCGGACTGTAATGGCACGAGACCATCCGGCGCTCTGACAATATAACGGAACATCTCACTTAGTGCACGAATAACTTTATAACTGTCTGCCGGCTTCTGGGAGTACACCATACCTCCGATCATCTGCAACGTATTTTGCAGAAAATGCGGGTGAATCTGGGACTGAAGCGCCTTGAGCTCGGCCGTCTGTTTTTCCAGATTCATGAGATAGTTATCCCGGATATGCTCCCGAATGCGGCTTGCCATACCATGCAGATTTTTCTCCAGCAGGCCAATCTCATCCACCCGACCACTGCGCACCACTTCCTTGTCCTTGATCAACTGGATTCCCTTCATTGAATTCGCCAGTCTGACAATCGGTTTGGATGTTCGCCAAGCCACAAATGCTGCCAACAACACCGAAACCACGGTAGCCAGCCCACCCACAACAAGACCATACTTCATCGTTTCCAGTGCACTCTCATTGATAACATGGGAAGGAACAATTTTGATCAGACGCATCCCTGACGGATCAATAGCATGATAGAATACATATTCCTTGGCTGTTCGAATGAAACCGGAACTGTCCTTCGTAGCTGCAAGCTTTTCCAGTGCCTCTGCTGAAGGCTGTATCTCCTTGTTAGGCTGATAAACCGGACTTCCCGTACTATCCGCGATGTACACCGCATAATCTCCCCGGCTGTCCAGCAATTCCAGCGTCTGATTGAATTCGGCCCACTTGACTTCCAGACTGATTGCGCCGATCTGTGCCTGATCCTCGAAACGGTTCATGCTGCGGGTCATATGGAACTTCTCTGGATCATTCGGATCATTAATAATCGTAAGGTCCTTATGCTGCTCAAAAAGTTCATGGTATGCCGAAGGAATGTCCGGAACCGATCGGATTCGGCTTTCCATCGAGTTGAAGGTAAACAGCGTGTCCAGTTCCTTCAGGTACAATTCCACACCAAATACATAGTTGCCGGCCGAATAATATACACTGTTCAGCATGTTGAACACAGCCTTCTGTTCATCGAAGCGGCTGGCAGCTGGAGCATCCTGGTTCAATGCCAAATACTGATGCAGCTCATCACTAATCTGAATGGAATAGATGAGATTGTTCATTCGCGCGAATTGTTCACCCAAATAGATGGAGGCCCAATTCATATTCGCACGGTTGGTCTCCATGATCTCTTCTTCCATGGAAGAACGGGTATTTTCGGCTGCTACAACCGTCATGGCAATGACGGGCAGAATGGCCAGAAACGTCATGGTGAGGATTAATTTGTTGCGAATGCTGCGTTTGAACGGATCAGTAAGCTTCCGATATAATTCGGTAAACACGAGGCATCCACTCCTGAGCTATGAGCTAAAATAAGATAAACGCCCCAGCATGAAGCCGAGGGCGCTTTGGTCTTGGTATTCTTTTTATAATCATTGAAAACAGACTTGTCAATTCATTTATGATTTCCCATTATTGCTCAATAATGCAGAACCCCCATGATTCCAGCTTCATATTCTGCCCTCCGGACACCGCTGTTCCTGCCAAAAGTTCCGTTCCGTCCCCGTAGGCATTTACGAACGAAATCGCCTGATCGGAGTAGTTAAAGAAATACCGAATCGTATTCCCTTGATCATTCACTCCGCTCTTCACGATGATTGGAAAAGCCAATTCCTGATCGGTTCCCCACAGTCCAGCTTCCTTCATGACACGCTCCAACACGTTGCGGATCACCGCGGAGCTGGTATAACATCCAACGTAGGTTGCTTTGCCCTTGCCATAGGTATTCTGGGTAATTGCTGCATATTCTCCCCAGTGAGGATGATCATACCAGGCCAGCACTTCTGCAGTTGTTGGTGTGATGAGTTCCATCCAGGTGTGAATCTGATTCTGTTCTTCTCCAACCTCGAACGGATCATCTCGAAGCGACACATTTTTCGGCTCTACAAAAAGGTTGTAACTGATGCCACAAGCCTCACTGATCAGTCCAGGCTGGCGGGTAGAGCGGACCTTAATATGCTCATTAGCGAATCCGCTCTTGAAGGAGTAAACGACATGCCCACCATCTTGTACGAATTGGTTCAGCCTCTCAAGCAAGACATCGGAAGCTGCGTACAAAGCAGGCACAACGATCACATCATAGCCTTCATAACTCTCCACGGACGGATCAATCAAATCACAGCCAATATTCATTTTGTATAATTCGTCATACATCCAGCGGATAACGTCGTTGTATTTTTTGTCACTCGTAAAATTAAATCCGAACCACTTGATCGACGTCAATGCCTCATTGCTGAACAGTACGGCTACCCGATTCATTTTCTTTAAATTCACCAGTTGCGGGCTAAGTCTGGCAAAATCCCGGCCTATCGTTTTGGCCTCGTTGTACACCGGATTTGGTTCAAAATCATGGCTCAGCAATCCTTTCCAATACGTCTCGAATGAATTATGCAAGGAATGCCAGTGCCAATAGGCGACCATGTTTGCTCCCGATGCCAGGTGGCTAAACGCCTGAAGGCGAAGCTGCCCCGGATAGGGAACCCAATGCCAGAAAGCCTGCGCTTCCGTCTCCAGTACAAGATAGTTCGATTGTTTGGTGGAACGTGCCACGTCACCGCCGAATGAAATCTCAATGCCGGTCAGATCATCCTGCGACGGATGGTAGATGTCCACACTGGTGATGTCAAAAGGTTTGGATGCGGCAAAATGGTCCACATCTCCCTGAATGCCGTACGAATATCCACGCCAGTCGAAGTCAAAGTTCTGGGTGACAAATTGACCCTCCTGTTTGTACTCATTTACAATTCCGACCTGCCACGCTAGAAAGTTGGTTACCAGTTGGCGTTGGAATTTGGCAAATTCAGCTCCCAGGCTGCCGTTGATTGTACCAACAACAGACGGGAAGTCCTCCCAGCTATTGATACGGTTACTCCAATAGTCGAGACCAAATTCCTTGTTCAGTTCATCCAATGAGCTGAACTTGTTACGCATATATTTGACGAATTGCAATTGTACATTATCTCCGGCAGTGTTGTAATGCTTCGTTTCGTTATCCGTCTGATAACCAATCACGGCAGGGTGTTTGCTAACACGGGATATCAGCTTGCGAATGATGCGTTCCGCATAGAACAGATATGTTGGATGTGTGATATCCATGATCTGCCGCGCTCCATATTTCCCCGGTCCCTGTACCGTTGTTGCCAGAACATCCGGGTGCTCCTTGACCATCCACGTCGGAACAGCATACGTAGGGGTACCCACAATAACCTGAATACCCGCCGCATGCATGGCATCCAGAACACGATCTACTGAGGAGAAGTCGAATACACCATTCTGTGGTTCATGCGTACTCCATGTTGATTCCGCAATCCGCACCACGTTGATGCCTGCATCTTTCATCATCTGAATATCCTTGTCCAATCGCTCATAAGGCATATATTCATCATAGTAGGCTACCCCGTACAATAACTTGTCCATGTTAAAATCCCCTTTTCATCCGGAAGTATGAAGCTCTTGGCATTTATACAAAATGAAATGATCCAATTGAAAAATGATAACGTTTACATTATTATCTATTGAAGTACATCAGAGACTTAGCAATCTGTCGAACGCTCTCCTGTTCTGCGATTTTCAATGTTGGCGTTAAACTGATTATAATGAAGTATACTATGGGTGCCGATTGTACAAGGCGAGTTATTTTTACCCTTTTCCGAGGTGAATGTCATGGATATCCGATCGCAGCTTCGAGAAATGCCACATCATACACTGGCTCACTGGCTGCCTATTATCGACTGTAACATTAAATTCTATGGAGCGCACAGCCAACAAGTTCCATACGGTTGGGCGATGCCGGAGGAATGCCATCCGGGCTTTGAAATTATGCTGATTATAAAGGGGACTCAGGAGAGTGTAATTCACGGGTATACCTATACGGTTGAGGAAGGTTCGATTCTGCTGATTCCACCCGGATTCAAACATACGAACCAATGTGTATCATCAGAGGGCATGACGTATTTCAGTGCTCATTTCAATGTGGATGATCCCGTATTTACCCTGAAGCTGATGTCACTTCACAGCCGAATCTATGAGGCAGGCACCACAGATAACATGCAAATGCGCCCTGTCCTGGAGAACTGGATGAACATGATCAGAACATCAGAGGCATACACTTCCACAGACAAATTTATCATGCAGGCACGCATGTTTGAATTGTTTGCCCTGCTGTCCCAAGCAGCTGACCGTGAACCACTGTCCACCCGATCTGAAGCTTCGCCTAATGCTCCAGCTCCCGCAGCCATGCATTATGCAGGAGCCATCGCAGAAGCCATTAAACAGGCGTTCCATACGCAGCTCCGAATCCAAGAGGGTAATGTATCCACCGTCAAAGTGGAGCAGATCATATCCTCATTTGGCATCAGTCCGGGATATGGGCTGCAAATCTTCCGCAAGGTGTACCGACAATCTCCACGGGCCTATCTATCCAGCCTGAAGCTGCAGGAAGCCAAAGTGCTGATCGAACAGCCGCAGCTCTCTTTGGGGGAAATCGCATGGAAGCTGGGCTATACCCATCTGTCGCACTTCAGTCGCCAATTTAAGCGATGGACTGGCCAGAGTCCACTTCAATATCGCAACGCCGTTCAGGATCTATCCAACGAATCGGGTCCAGTGGACCAGAGTTGGGAGACCCAATCGGACTAAGAAAGGAATCAGAAGATGAATGAATAGATGGGTTAAGGGCCGTATGATCTGTTGCGAATATGCTCATACTCTTCCGGGGTATTCATATTACTAAGCTGAATGGCCACATCATGGACACCAGCGCTTTCCAGCTCATCGACGTCGACATATCGGCAGCTGATCTCTTCAAGCCATTGGGTTACTTTCAGTCTATTATCTATTAAGCGCTGTTCAAGTTCGGGGAGAACACGTCTATGATATGCACCTGCAAGCGGATGAACACGCCCTGCCAGTCGTGGAACGATCGCGTGATGCTCTTGACCTGATTCGGTGAGCCACTTCAAACCTTTGAAAAAGGATGGCTCTATAAGCGGCATATCACAGGCGCAGACGAGGTTCCAGTCTGTCTCCGAGGCTTCCAGCGCGGCATGCAACCCTGCGAGCGGTCCCTTCCCAGGGTAATAATCCTGAACGCAGTCATAGGGCAATGCCTTGTATGCAGCTGTGCTGGCTCCTGCGGAAACGATAATACTATTCACAGCTGGTGCCATCGCCTGGATGACCTGCTCCAGCACGCTGGAACCATTCCATTCCAACAATGCCTTATTGGAACCCATACGGCGGGATAAACCTCCTGCCAATACAATACCTGTCCATTCCATCGTGCTCACGGTAATCCTCCTCGTTCAATAAACTTATTCTATACATTGAATACCCTTTCAACAAATGATACATTGAAGAATATGATTCTGAAAGGAATGGCTCTATTGGACAGATATGCACCCGGAAGAGGCAATCCCTCTTTGGTTTCGCTGAAACTATATAACTTTTTCATTTATGGAGCCATTTCAATCTTCGCCGGTTTTCTTCAGTTGTATTTGCAGGAAATCGGGATGACCAAATTGGAGATTGGCAGTCTGATGGCGATTGGTCCGTTTGTATCCTTGTTCGCTAATCCGTTCTGGGGATTCTGGAGCGATAAATCACGCAATATTCGCATTATTCTGATGATGATGATGGGTGGCACCTTTGTACTTGCTCAGGCCGTATTCTATGCGCCTACGTATGCCTGGATTTATGCAGCCATGATCTTTTTTTATTTTTTTCAAAGTCCGTTGTTTGCCCAAACCAACAGCCTGATTCTTGGTTATATCGATGGCACGAATCAGAAATTCGGTACGTTTCGTCTTTGGGGATCGCTCGGCTGGGCTCTAACCGCTGTGGCTGCCGGACCGCTGATTGACCGCCTGGGAGCGGGCAGCGTATCGATTGTCTTTGCCTTCATGATTGTCATTGCCTTTGTCTTTGCCCTGTTTCTACCCAGACAGCCGATCGCTTCAGATACACCTGTAGTGAGCTTTCGACGTTTCGGCAGGGTGATGTTCAATCCGTACTTTATGATCTTTATCGGGCTTGGAGTGCTCGTTTCCGTACCCAACGCCATGAACAGTACATTTATGTCATTATACATCGTGGAAATGGGTGGCGATAAACAGATGGTTGGCTGGGCCATCTTCACATCATCCATCCTTGAAGTGGGTGTATTCTTGCTCCTGGACCGTTTTCTCAAACGCAAAATGAGCATGCTTCTCTCATCTCTCATACTAATCAGTCTGTTGTTCGCCATCCGCTGGCAGCTCATGGCCTTAGCGAACAATCCGTTAGAGATTGTGTTCATTCAGCTCATGCACTCGATTACGTTCGGCGGGTATTTCTATGTAGGAACCCAGCTGACGATGCTGTTCATTCCAAGGCCGTACCGTTCCTCTGGTCAGGCCGTGTATACAATGGCCTGGGGCGGCCTCTCTGGTGTCATTGCCGGCCTGTTCGGCGGCTGGCTGTTCCAGAGCTTCGGTGCCGAAGTAATGTATAACATCGGGGTATTCTTCTCCCTGATCGGTGCTGTTGGTTTTGCAATCATGTGGCTCTCGAACCGCCGCAATGGCTATCAGCCAACTGTGTTGACGGAAATGGGTGAAAGGTAATTTTTTGTTGGCAAAGGTTGAACCTTTCAAGATTTACACTGGAGCACTACGAGGACAGAACAATCTTTCGATCGCTGTTATCCCCGGATTTTTTTGATTCCCTTTCTATAAGGGTAAAATCCGGTGATAAAGGCGACCGCTACGCTTCTCCAGCTTTATTCTGTCCTCTCCGTTATGGTGTAAATAACAAAGTTCAAACAATCAAACAAAAGATTAAGAATAGTAGTAATAAAGAGAAAGGCATCTCCATTGGCATGTTGCCCTGGAGATGCCTTTTACGTTTATAGATTTAGGTTTACAGCTTAGGCGTATAACCCTAACTTGTTTTCTCACCCTAAACCTCTAACTTCACCTATTGTTCTACCTTTGTACTTAACCTTATGCTTTTGGCAGTTGGAACGAGCTTTTCAGGGATACGACCCGGTTAAATACCGGACGGCCTGGCTCGGAATGTTTCGGATCAACGCTGAAGTAACCATGACGGAAGAACTGGAATTTATCCTGTGCTTTCGCTTCCTTCATCTCTTGCTCCACAAACCCTTGAACGACTTCAAGAGAGTTTGGATTCAATTGATCCAGGAACGTTTTCTCCGGTTGCTCTTCCAGCTCTGTTTCCTCTTCAGCATCCGGTGCTTCTGCGGCGATCAGAGGTTCATACAGACGGAATTCAGCAGGTACCGCTTGGCTTGCTTCCACCCAGTGGATGGTACCTTTAACTTTACGGCCTGTGAATCCACTGCCGCTCTTCGTTTCCACATCATAGGTACAATGGATTTCAGTCACATTGCCTTCTGCATCCTTGATTACATCGTTACATTTGATGAAATACGCATGTTTCAGACGAACTTCGTTGCCAGGGAACAAACGGAAATATTTGTTCGGTGGATTTTCCATGAAATCGTCTTGTTCAATATAAATCTCACGGGAGAACGGAATTTGGCGATTGCCCATCTCCGGGTTCTCCACATTGTTCTCTGCTTCGAGCCATTCCACTTGCCCTTCAGGGTAGTTGGTAATGACTACTTTGAGCGGGTGCAGGACAGCCATCGTGCGCGGAGCTTTCAATTTCAGATCTTCACGTACAAAGTGCTCCAGCGTTTGCAGGTCGATGACGCCTTGGCTTTTGGAAATGCCTGTTTCGAATACGAAATCACGAATGGCTTCGGGTGTATATCCCCGGCGGCGCAGACCCGAAATCGTTGGCATGCGCGGATCATCCCATCCATCCACATGGCCTTCATCCACGAGCAGTTTCAGCTTCCGTTTACTTGTCACCATTTGCGACAGGTTCAGGCGGCCAAACTCATATTGATGTGGTTGGTTCTCCATCTCACATTCGGCAATAACCCAATCATAGAATGGACGTTGATCCTCAAACTCCAGGGAGCAGAGGGAGTGGGTTACTCCTTCAATTGCATCTTCAAGTGGATGTGCGAATGCGTACATCGGATAGATGCACCATTTGTCACCCGTATTATGATGATGTGCATGAGCAATACGGTAAATGACCGGATCACGCAGATTGATGTTCGGTGAAGCCATATCAATCTTGGCGCGCAGCACTTTCTCACCGTTCTGGAATTCGCCTGCACGCATCCGTGTGAACAGGTCCAGATTCTCTTCTACAGTGCGATCACGGTACGGGCTGTTCTTGCCCGGCTCAGTGAGCGTTCCACGCATAGCACGGATTTCGTCAGCGCTTTGGTCGTCGATATAAGCTTTGCCTTTTTGGATCAGCAAGACCGCGCGGCTGTACATTTCATCAAAATAATCGGAAGCAAAACGTTTCTCGCTCCACTCATATCCAAGCCATTTCACGTCTTCCTGAATCGATTGAACATACTCTACATCTTCCTTGACCGGATTTGTGTCATCGAAGCGCAGATTTGTTTTGCCGCCAAATTCGCCACCCAGTGCAAAGTTAATCCAGATCGCTTTGGCATGGCCGATATGCAGATAACCGTTCGGTTCCGGAGGAAAACGGGTAATGACTTCCTGAACTTTCCCTGACCGGAGATCTTCGGTAATAATATTTTTGATAAAGTTAGGTGGGGTTGTACGATTGTCCACAGGTATCAAACCTTTCATGAATTGATTGGAGCTTTCAGGAATTGCAGCAATTCCGGCTAAAATTCCTTTATAACGAAGTCATTTCCTGAAAAAATCTATTTTCTTGGAAAGTTTCGTACGCGTTTCATTTAAATATACCTTTAACGAGGGAGGAGTTCAATAAATAACGCCCCAAAATCAGGATCAGTTACACACAAGATAGGCCCAAAACCATTTTGACGGGTTCGCACGAATCATGTAGCATGATAGAAAAACAGAATTTAAGGGAGGGTTTCCCATTGAACGCGCTAAAACTGTCCAAAGAACAACAGGATGAAGCCATACGTACCATCCAGTCGTATTTCGAAGAGGAACGCGGCGAAGAACTGGGCGATCTGGCAGCTTGGGGTGTGCTGGATCTTTTCATGACCCAGTTGGCTCCCTTCATATATAATCAGGCACTGGGTGACGCCCGTACTACGGTGAATCAACGCATGGCCTCGATGGAAGAAGACCTGTTTGCATTGGAGCGCAAGCTACCGAAGAATTCCCGATAAACCATTATTTTAAAGAAAGAAGGTTGCACTCATGTTTACCTATTCATTGGATGAATATACCGAACTCCGCCCACTTGCCATGGAGCACACCAAACCGTTGTTCGAACTCACGGACCGCTCGCGGGACCAGTTGAGGCATTGGTTACCGTGGGTGGACAACGTGACCGAGATTGAGCACACTTCAAATTTTATCAGCAATGCATTGAAACAGGGCGCTGACAACGGCGGGTTCACCGCAGGTGTCTGGCTGAAAGGCGATCTTGCCGGCATCATCGGCTTCCACGAAATCAACTGGACCAACCGCACGGTAAGCATCGGTTACTGGCTTGGCAAAGGTTTTGAAGGTCAAGGCTTGATGACCAGCGCATGCCGCGTTCTGGTGGACTACGCTCTCGTCACCCTGGATCTGAACCGTGTCGAGATTCGCTCAGCAACCAACAACAAGCGGAGCCGGGCCATCCCTGAACGGCTTGGATTCGTCCTTGAAGGCGTTATTCGCCAGGCTGAGAAACTGCCTAAGGGCTATGTTAACCATGCGGTGTATGGCATGCTGCAGCATGAATGGGAACTTTTACGCTAATTAGACTTACATAATTTGAATGGTTGGAGGACCAGCTTCCATTACGAATGACGGCCCTCACAATGCATACATCAACCCTTAAAGCCCCTCCTACTCCACAACACGTGGAGAATAAGGAGGGGCTTATCTTATTTGCGCATTTATGCATCCATATAACTTCGAATCTCTCGATCCGACTTCTTCTTAGAGCGCACGTACCATGCCACCGTCCACTACAAGAGATGTACCTGTAATGTACGTATTCGCTCCTGATAAGAGGAACACAACTGCTTTGGCAAACTCCTCGGGTTGACCATAACGTCCCAGTGGAATTTCCTTACGGAATTGTTCGGCAACTTCTTCCTCAGTTATTCCGTTCTGCTCTGCACGTGCAGCATCCAGTTCATGTATCCGATCCGTACCAATTCTACCCGGTGCAACCGTATTAATCAGAATGCCATATGGCGCGAGTTCCTGTGACAAGGTCTTGGCTAATCCGAACACCCCCGTACGGAACGTATTGGACAGAATCAGACCGGGGATCGGCTGCTTCACAGAGGTGGAGGCAATGTTCACGATATGTCCGCCATTCTCCTTCATGTAAGGGAGCGCACCGCGAATCAGTCTGACATAGCTAAGTACATTTAATTCAAATGCACGTTCCCAATCTTCATCCGTCAATGACTCGAATGTTCCTGAAGGCGGGCCGCCTGAATTATTCACCAAAATATCAATCTGTCCAAACCGCTCGCCTGTCTTGCGAATCAGGGCATCAATATCTTCCTTGCTTGTCACATCGGTTGCACAATATTCGATACGTCCACCGCCACCCAGCGCCAGCAGCTCCTGCTTCACCGCTGCAAGCTTCTCTTCGTTCCGGCTGGCGAGCATGACATCAGCTCCTTCTGCCGCCAATTGAGCGGCTACCGCTTTGCCCAGTCCTCGACTGGATGCAAGCACCAGCGCCTTTTTACCCCGAAGTCCCATGTCCATTGTTGTTCCTCCTTCGACTCTGTTCTATCCGTTGGCCCGGATGAAATAGCTCATAAGAATATCGTCCACATAATTGCCTGCAATATAAAATTCCGACACCAGTCTGCCTTCCGTCACAAATCCGCACTGTGTATAAAAAGCAATCGCCCCTGGATTGCTGGATAACACCCGCAACCTAAGTTTGATGATCCCTTGTTCAAAGGCATGCTGTTTCATCGCATCCATCAGTGCTGTAGCAATACCACAGCGCCGATCACGGGGATGAACAGCGATATTAATCTCGTATACATGGCGGTTAACAGGCATTCCTGTTGGCAGATAAAAGCCCACATAACCACATACCCGCTCTCCCTGAACGGCAATCAGCTGACTGCCTGGAGGACAATGCTGCAAATATTGTTGTCTGGATCGCCACTGAAACGGGGCCGGAGAGGTATGCTTATCCCATACCAATGCATCCAGCTCCATCAGTTGGGCGGCATCTTTGATCTCAGATGGTCGAATGGTGTACGTATGGCTGATAAGCATAAAAGTTCAACCTTTCGTGCAATAGTCGATAACACTGCGCAAAGCAGCGTTAGAAAAAACGGCTTGTTCCTTACTCATTTCGACATTTTGCAATTGAATACGTGCAAAATGCTCCTTTGCTTTATATTGTAGCATAGCCTCAGACTTGACTAAAATTTCACTCAGTGGAAAGAAATGAACACTTAACCTTGCCGTAACGTCATCGTTTATACTGAATTGATAAGGAGGTGCATGTGATGAACATCAAAGAAGCCGCGGACAGACTCGGCATATCGGCGAGAGCTATTCGCTTTTACGAGGAAAAAGGACTGATCTTCCCCGTCAAACAGACAAGTAACGGATATCGTACATATACCGAGAATGACATCTGGCGGCTGCAAACCATTGCAGCTCTGCGTGAAATCGGGATGTCACTTCAGGATATCACCCAAGCGCTCGGAGAGATTGACCAAGGCAATCAGCAGCGGCTGGAAGAATATCTGGAGCTGCAGCAGGCGGTCATGTATGCCCAATGGGTTGAGCTCAAGCGCATGCTGGATACAACCCAGCGCATGATTGATCTCAATCGCCAAGACGGGCCACTGGATGTCAGTCATCTGCATGATCTTGCAGACAGTGCGCGCCGTCTCAGGGAAGCCCGGCAGAACTGGCATGACCGCTGGAATTACGATATGCAAGCAGCCATCCACGATCAGCGGGTACAGGCGGCGAATGGTCGTCTGCCAGGACAAATTGCCTCAAACGTCAGCATTGATTCGAGACCTGGAGCTATGCAAGCAGCGGTTGAGTCGGATCGAAAAGGCGGACCAGATCATAACGGCGATGAAATCCATAGCCAGAACAATAGCCAGACAGCACACAGTCCAAACAGCGATACAACGTATACGGAAGATGCAGGATCAGGATCGGGAGAATTAGGAGTAAGAGTAGGCGCAGGACCGTTCAATATATATGAAAACTATGACGAGGCGCTGGAGCAGACAGCAAGCTGGATATCTCCTGTGCCCGGCGAAAAAGGACTTGATATCGGTACAGGCACGGGAAATCTGGCTGGCAAACTGTTAGAGCGCGGCGCAGCGATGACCGCCATCGATCAATCCCGAGAGATGCTGCGTACATGCCGCACCAAATATCCAGAGATGCATGTGAAGCTTGGCAACTTTCTGGCGTTGCCTTTCGCCGACCATTCCTTCGATTTTGTCGTATCCAGCTTCGCCTTCCATCATCTGAGCCCAGACCAGCAGCAGTTGGCGTTACAGGAAATGCAGCGGGTGTTAACTACACGTGGACGAATCTGTCTGACAGACCTCATGTTTGTTGATGCAGCTCACCGCAAGACGTATATCCAACAGACTGAGGCAGCAGGTCATGAGGACCAGTTACAAACGATAAAGGAACGTCATTTCCCGCTGCTGGACGGCCTGTGCGGCTCGCTGGAGGACGCAGGCTATGTGACGAAACATATACGCCATAATGCGCTTCTGCACACGTTGCTGGCCGTTCCATTGCGTTAGAATGATCATCGTATCGTAACGAGTTCCCCTGATCTGCCAATAAACCTTCTCAAATAAAAAAAGGTCACCCTGCCTGTTAAGGAGGATGACCTTCCACTCTAGTGAAACATCGAGCTTGTATTGAAATTACATATAAATTTCAACAATCGTGCGCTCCGAAGCATTACGCGCTTGTTTGAATTCATCCAGCGCGATACGAGCCCCACCTTGACGGTAACGGTTCGCCGTTTGCTCGGTGCGGATGTCCTTGCCATTTACCGTTACACGGTTAACCGAACCTTCGTTCAGATGGTAGATAAATGTTACCGGCTCTCCTGCATATTCGAATTCGAATTGCATGCCATTCAGCTCAGCCGGCAATACAGGGTCAATAACCAGATCTCCGCCTTCCTGACGAATGCCAAGTGCGTTCGAGATCAGTTGGTTCATGTAGATTCCAGGGCCGCTGGAGTAGATTCTCCATCCACCTTTCACCTGTACTGTTCCTTTGCGTAGTTGGTCAAAGTGCTCCTGCGCCTCGTAGCGCGTGTTGAACTTGCCGTCGGAACTGCTGAAGTACGCGTTCGCCTGACGAATCTCCGCATTAGGTACAACTTCGCCGATGCCAACCGGGTTAATCATGGCAAGACCATTCCACACCTGATCCGTCTTACCGAGCTTCGCCATCGCTTCAACGTAACGGATATGAGCGTGTACATACTGCAAACCGATCTCGCGACCGAAGTTGGACGCTTGCTCTGCCCGTTTGAAGTGAGTGCTCACACCACCTGCATATTGAGCTGGACGATTCATCAGACGTACCCCATCCGGGCACAGGAACTGCTCACGAATCAGCGCATAATGTGACTCAGCCTGTTCTGCATTCAGCAATTCACCGATCATGCTGCGCGTCATCGGCAGAAGGCGATATTGAATGCCTGTCTCCGTATCTGTTGGGTGAAGCATCAGCTTCGCCTGATCCGCTTCTTCCATGTATACGAAACCTGGGATCACATCTGTACCCAGCATGTAACGATTAAAGTCTTCACGGATGCCTTGAGCCAGAACGTCCAGCTCCTGTGCAAATCCAGCGTCTTTATGTTGCAGCGCTTGTGCGAGCACATTTACAGACTGATAAGTCAAAGCAACGGTCCAGCTGCTCACCATATATTGTTTGAGCTGTGCATTAGCTGGCTGGAGTGTATCATCCCAGTCCCCATCACCGTAAGAAGACAGGAATGTGTCGTGCAGGAAGTGTGAGCGGATATATTCGATCTCTTTTTTCGCGTGATCCAATACAGTCGCTGTTTCTTCCGTGAATCCGAAGCTGTGCTTAACGGTATAAGGCACTTTCTCATCCAGAATCGCATAGTCGCGAGTCGCTGTCAGGTAGTCCGCCAGCACTTTCAGCGGCCATACGATGATGTCACCGTGGCTCTCTTCCTGCTGAATTGCAAAATACTTGTCGAACATAAACCATTGCGGCCAGTTGCCATCATCTTCATATTGGTGGGTGTATACCATTTTGATGATATCGCGAACCTGCTCGTATTTTTGCGTTGCCATGAAGTATTCAACCGGACCTTGGCATACATCCCGAGTACCCCATGCGGCACCGCCGTACTGCTCCAAACCGTGAGGCACGGAGTAGTGAACCAGCATGTTGTGTGTGTACCACCAAGCCAGTGCGTTCACTTTGAACAGATCCTCTGCACTTTGGCCTTCACCACGAGACAAACGGAAACCGTTCATTACACCTGCGAAGAATTCACGGTACGCCTGCACTTCCTCTTCAAAAGTAAGACTGGATCCTGCTACGACAGAACCGTCTGCTTCGTTTACTTGACCTTCCAATACGCCTTGTACCTTGAGCGTCCATTCTGCACTCTCTTCCAGACTAAGTGTAACCAGCGATGCAGATCCACTGCGAATACCACTCGCCAGCAACGTTTCGTCTCCAACATTTACGGCTGCGCCATCCACCGACATGCGGTATTGCAGGTCAGGATACGTTCCAGCACTAATCGCTTGTGGATCAGCCTTGAAGATCAGCGTGTTGCCATCTTGCGTCATATGCAACGGATACTCGTATTCATTGACATTCATCGTAACTTGGTTGGTTACCAGGTAGCGATATGCTTTGCCACTAGTTGAGCGCACGTTCATGCTCACTTCAGTCGTGTGTGCTCCAGTGTAGTTGGTCACGATAATGGTATCCGATTCGGTTTTGTAGATCCAACGCACATAGTTGAAGCCAATCTCGAACAGGGAAGGCATCGTCAGCAGACGATATTGTCCATCCATTTCCACATAAATGCGTTGTCCAGCCGTCTTCGGCACGTTCAATGCGTTGCGGGCATTACTGATCATTTTATTAAAATTGGTGTTACCAATAACGAGTTGTGAGTTGAAAATACCGTACATATACGATGTCGTCGTAATAACCTGCGCACCAAGCTGTACATTGCCACCACTCATCAGGATATGGCCGTGCGGACGCTCTACGAGCAATTCTTTCGCTTTCAGGACGATATGTTCATAACTGCCCGTGAAGAAGGATAACAGTGAATCACCGCTACGCTCTTCCTGATGACGGTCAGGGAACAGATCATTAATCTCATCTTGTGTCAAATCAAGCGCAGCAAGCGGTTCACCCAAGAAGGATGACAGTTTCACTTGTTCCAACGTCTCGCCTTGCTCCACAGTCAATGCTTGTACTTCGTTCCATGCTGCAGTCACTTCATCCCCGAATTCCAGTGCGGAAATTCCGGCAGGATGATCTGCTTTGGCCAGTCCGTAGAAGACCACTTGGGCTTCCCCGTCCAAGCTTACGCGCTCCGATTGCAATGCTGTGTAGGCAAATTCATACTGGTACGTCTCATTTGCCAGTGTGTTATGGCTCAGGCTCTCTGGCTGGTTCGTTTCCTTGTAGGACAGACCGAAGAATTGGAATCCGTCTGTAGAGTAACCAATTGCCTTAGTCAGAGAACCTTGTTGCATGTAAGGAAAAGCACCGCCTTGAGGCTGGTTTTGACGGGAACATACCACATATCCCTTCGCTTCATCCTCGAACACCGTATGGTCAATGTACTGTGACAGATAGGCTTCATTGCTGCGTACTGCACCTGGATCAGCAAGACCTACATCTTGTCCATATACCACGTCAACGTTATGTTGTCGTCCTGTGAGCTTCACATCCCAGAACCAGACACCTTGCGTTGTGGCGGTAAACACAACCTGATAGCCAATGCCTTGTTCTTTGCCTTCAAGTTGTACTGTACCTTCCCAGATCAGTTGATTGCCGGAATTCGCTTTGCTTGTGATCACTTTGCTGTTCGAACGCACACCCAGCAGTGGGAACGAGCTGATTTTCTCTCCCTCGTGTACACGCAGATACAGGTTATTTAAAGATCCATCGATCTGGTTGCTAAGCAATTGATTCAACATGGTCGTACCAGATTTAGCTTGGTACAGGTCCCCACTGTTCAAAAAGGTAAAGGATAAATCCCCGGCAGTCAGCCGGATTGGTTCATTAATCATCGTTGTCATACTATTCACTCCTTCAATTAGTATAAAATCGAAACGTTTCGATAAATCTGAAAAAGAATAGGGGTCCTCTGCGAAATGACCTTTGTCTGGCCATTCGGACGGTGATCCCCATCATTCAACTCTTAATTCAAGAGGGCCAATCGCTTTTACAACCACGCGAGTTAGAAAAGAACAACTCCTCAAATCTAGACTGACCGGATATGGTATGACTTCTGTAAGCAGTATCCAAGCCATATCCCATCCGACGAGTTACTTCCTAGGCCGGCTGGTTTCCTGACTCTACCTGTACCGATCGTACAGACTCGCGCTCCACCAGATCAATGGTTAACGTATACGATGTATTCACAGCTTCGCCGTTCAGCATCTGGAAGAGCAAATGTCCTGCCAATGAACCTGCTTCATGCTTGGGCTGCCGCACCGTTGTAAGCGGAGGATGAACATATTCGGACAGTTGAATATCATCAAACCCGATTATCGAAATGTCATTCGGTACCGAAATGCCGCTCTCTTCAAATGCTTTCAGTCCACCAATCGCCATTTCGTCATTCCCGTAAAATACAGCAGATGGAAGCTCACCCTGCATAACCATCATCTTGGTTGCACTATATCCGCCCTCACGTACAAAATTACCGCTTAGACGCCATTTGGACTTCTCTTCAAGGCCCGCCTCCTGCATTGCTCGCAAATATCCTTGATAACGCAGAGCATTATCATAAGAATTGGCTGGGCCGCTGATATAGGCGATGGTCTTATGCCCCTTCTGAATGAGGTGACGTGTAGCCAGGTAACCACCTTGCTCCCCGTCCACCAGCACGTTGACCAGATGGCTGCTCGACAGCTGCCGATCCATCACAATGATAGGGAAACGTTCCCCTGCAGATTCCACCAGGATATCATCATGGATGTTATGAGCCAGGATAATAGCGCCATCCACTCTTTTTTCTCGCAAGAAACGAACCGCTGTGGAGTCGCGTCCTCCCATAGAGCTGCAAGCAATCAGATCATATCCGTTAGCCAGCGCTACGTCCTGTACGCTGCGAATCAATTCGGAGTAATACGGACCCGACAGATCTGTAAGAATCAACGCAATCGTGTTCGTCCGGCTCCGTTTCAGGTCCATGGCAAAGCCGTTTTTGCGATAATTCAGTTCCCGTGCTGCCGCCAGCACTTTTGCCTTGGTCTTGGCACTTACCTTGCTGTCCCCATTCAGTGCATAGGAAGCGGTCGAGAGCGCCACGCCTGCCAGCTTTGCCACATCCTTAATCGTTGCCATTCCACGTTCGCTCCTTCTAACTTTCTTGTTACCTATCATTTTATACTGTAAATGGTTGCAACAACCACTCATTCCTATGCATTATCCATTAGAAATGGCATCAATTCTCATTTATCGAAACGTTTCGAAGTGTTTTCAAAAAAAAATTCTCTTCACGTCTTTTAAGCATCACTGCTGAATCATATACCCTTTTATTGTACATATAGCTTGGTCGATTGACAACATTTCAATATTGGACAAGAGCAAGAATTCATTATAAATCACAATGAACACGCCTGTAAACCATAGATTGAAACGTTTCGACATTTTCATTATAGTCGGTGTTGATAGCGATTTCAACCTCTTTATCCATTTTTCACAGAAATATGTGCAGGGAATGATTCGTGGGGTCCCCATTACACCTTTGTGGTATTATACTGCTTATTAGTCCAATCCTCTATAAGGAGTCCATTAAGTTATGAGCAATCTGGATCTAAGCTTTCATAAATCATCCCTGAACAACCCCGGCCGCTTGCAGCCAATCACAAACGTGCCTCCGGCAATGTTCAAGCTGTGTCATCTGGTGCAGCTCCATGATCGGGAAGCCTTCTCCCGTATCGATGAGCTGTGGAGCAGCAAGCACGTTCTTTATGTCATCACCTCTGGTCAGGCAAGACTGATCAGTTCAAATGGTCAATTGATGGTAAATACCGGCTCTGCTATCGTACGCCAAGCTGGAACCCTACTTCAGCATGAAAGCAAGCGTGGTTCCCTTTCACCGGTTCAGGGAATTGCAATGGCCTTTGATTTTACAGATAACGAACAAAGGCTCTGGCCATTCGGACATCCTGTTTCCGTTACGAGCCGTCTTATTGCCGAGCTGATCTCCGAGTTGGTTCAGTCCAGCTCGAAACGCGATGAGTCCGGACCATTCAAACCTCATATGCTGTTTTATCAGCTGCTGGATACGTTGCGAGATCATGCTGTGCGTTTGGCTCATGAAGATCATTCCTGGCTGGACATCGTCATCGCACACATCCATGAAAGAGTTACTCATTCCTTTACGCGTGAGCAATTAGCGAAAGAGGTTAATGTGAGTCCAGAGCATTTTTCAAGAGAATTCAAGAAGTACACCGGACTTACGTTTGTGGAGTATGTTACCCGGTTAAGAATTCGAATTGCCCAGGAACACCTGCTGTTTGCCAATCCCACATTGCATGAGCTTGCGCAGTTGACGGGATACAGAGATACCTTTTATTTAAGTCGAAAATTTAAACAAACGGTAGGTTGTGCACCGACTCTCTATCGGAGAACGCCAAAAAAAATCGCAAGTCTTACATACAACTATACCGCTTCCTTGCTCGCACTGGGCCACATCCCGCATCTGGGTGCCGTTGCAGGATGGATGAAAAGTAGACTTATTGAAAATGGACAAAACCAATTTGATCAGTGTTATGAGCATGATCTCATTAATCATCCGGATCTAATCGCAGACGCTCATCCCGATGTCATCCTTGGTTATGCACCTCATTCCGGCATGGATGAATTACGGCAGATTGCACCAACGATTTTGATGCCTTTTGAGGAACTTGACTGGCAGGAGCAATTCATCCATTTGGGACGTATCACGGGTCTGGAAGCCAAAGCACGTGCGCTGTTAGACCATTATGATATGCTTCAGCAAGAGGCCAATCGTACACTCGATCAGATCATGGGTGAACGGGGTTCAGCGGTATGCATATTCATGATTGGTGAGAGTGGAGCATACATCTATGGTCACGGATGGGGTAGAGCTTCTCATATTTTGTATCAATCGCTGGGCTTCACCCCTCCTGCACGGATGAAGAAGGATGGACAACTGCTCACAGGTTACATCCATGTTCCGCTAAATGAAATTCATTTGTATGCGGCAGATCATATTTTTATTGATTATGCCAGGGAATCATCAGAGCAGGATGCTGTAGACAAGCTATTTGCTCAGGAGTCCTGGAACACCTTGAGTGCGGTCCGGGAAGGGCGCCTGTACGAGATTGATGCGGATATGTTTTATGGATTCGACCCCATCTCGATTATGGAACAGTTACAGCACATCATGCACAAACTGACATCACATCTGTCCATGCATTAGTCATCATAGATGTCCATGTACAAATGTTACGTCATCCTCTATGTTAGTAATGAGAATAATAATCATTATTGATTATATACACAGGGGGAACAATTATATGTTTGCTGCAAAAAAACGCTTTTCCGGCTTGCTGATCATGCTCGCCATCATCATGATTCTGGCTGCCTGTAACAGTGGTACGGGTTCCGGCACAACGGAACCAACAGCGGCGGGTTCAGAATCGACTACAAGTTCGACCGAAACAAATACCGATTCTTCGGGTGCTACGCGGATCTACAAGTCATTAAGTGGAGATGTGGAAATTCCGGCTGAACCGAAACGGATTGTTACGGATATGTACGTAAGTGATCTGCTCGCACTTGGTGTAAAGCCCGTTGGCTCTATTAAATATTATCTGGAAAATCCATTCTACGCCGATCAAGTGGAGGGCATAGAGAATATTGGCGACCGGGGTGCCGTATCCTTGGAGAAGGTCGTCGCGTTGGACCCGGATCTGATCATTACCTACTCTGATAAAGCTGAAGAAATTGAGAGTTATCAAAAAATCGCACCTACCGTGGTCATTCCCTACGGCACGTTTACCAATGTGGAGGATGAAATACGGGGCTTCGGAGAACTCATGAACAAATCCGAAGAAGCTGAAGCCTGGCTGAAAACGTACGACGAACGTATTGAAGCCGCTCGCGCCAAAGTAAAAGCAGTCATTAAACCGGAGGAAACCTTCTCCATCCTCGAAGTATCAGACAAGAGCTATTATGGCTATGGAGACAACTTTGGTCGCGGTGGACAAGCCGTTTATCGCGCTTTGGAACTTACACCACTCGAAATCACCAAGAAAGAACTGATGGGCGATACCCAGTGGAAAGAGATATCGCGTGAAGTCGTTGGTGATTATGCAGGAGACCATATCTTCCTGACCGTAGGGGAGAACAACAAAAATTACCAAGGCGATTCCATCTGGCAATCGCTCCCGGCTGTGAAAAACAATCAGGTGTACGAATTACAGGAAGATCGCTACTGGTACTTCGATCCGATTGCAATTCAGAGTCAGGCTGAAGAATTCGCTGATATGATCGTAGAACGTGCACAGCAAAATCGTAAATAACATATGAGAGATGCAAGTGTCTGGTCAGGCTATGGAACCTGTCCGGGCATTTGCGTTATATGGAGGAGGACTTACATATGCTTCGCCGTTTTATGGCCTATTATCGTCCTTATCGGGGACTCTTTATATTGGACTTCTCCTGTGCGATTCTGGCTGCACTGCTGGAACTTGCGTTTCCCTTGGCTGTAAACAAAGTTGTCGATCAGCTGCTTCCCGCAGGCAACTGGTCCATGATTTTATCAGCCTGTGCCGGATTGTTGGGCATCTATCTGCTCAGTTCCTTTTTCCATTATGCAGTCACCTATTGGGGACATAAGCTGGGTATTAACATCGAATCCGATATGCGGCGGGAACTGTTCCAGCGTGTGCAGAAGCAATCCTTCCGCTTTTTCGATAACAACAAGACGGGGCACCTCGTCTCTCGCATGACCAACGATCTGATGGATATTGGTGAGATTGCGCATCATGGACCCGAGGATCTATTCATTGCCCTGATGACGTTGGCCGGAGCCTTCGGCATTATGCTCGGTATCAACTGGCAACTGGCTGTCATGACCTTCATCATCGTACCGCTGATGATCTTCCTGTCCCTCTATTTCAGCCGCAAAATGTCCAAAGCGTTCAAGCGTATGTTTGCGGATATTGCAGACTATAACGCACGCGTAGAGAACAATGTGAGCGGAATTCGTGTAGTACAGGCTTTTGCCAATGAAAAGCATGAAGTGAAACGTTTTGTCGAAAATAATGAACGCTTCCGTCTTACCAAACTGATTACCTATCGGATTATGGCGTGGAATTCCTCGCTCAGCTTCATTCTGATGAAATTTGTCTCGCTGTTTGTACTGGTATGCGGTACGTGGTTTGTCATTCAGGGCAGCATGACCTACGGAGAATTTATTGCCTTTGTTATGTTATCCAATGTGTTTCTTGGACCGATTCAACAGATCAATTCCGTCATCGAAACGTATCCCAAAGGCATCGCTGGATTCAGACGTTACCTGGAGCTGCTGGAGGCCGAGCCCGATGTGGATGATACTCCACAGGCCAAACCATTCCCGCATGTGAAAGGCGACATCGCCTTCCATGACGTTTCATTTGCTTACGGCGAACACAAACCTACCTTGGATCAGGTCAATCTGGAAATTCAGGCAGGACAAACGGTTGCGCTGGTTGGACCTTCGGGTGCCGGCAAATCTACACTATGCAGTCTCATTCCACGCTTTTACGATGTGGATGCGGGGCACATCTCTATTGATGGGATTCCGGTAAAGGATATGACACTGGAGTCGCTGCGCTCTCATATCGGGATTGTGCAGCAGGATATTTTCCTGTTTGATGGGTCAATCCGTGAGAATATTGCCTACGGCAAACTGGATGCACCTGATGAAGAAATCTGGCAAGCCATCCGCAGGGCCCAACTGGAAGAGCTGGTACAATCTCAACCGGAAGGACTCGATACTCTAATTGGTGAGCGGGGCGTCAAATTGTCTGGAGGACAGAAGCAACGTCTATCCATTGCTCGCATGATTTTGAAAAATCCGCCGATCCTCATTCTGGATGAAGCGACCTCCGCACTTGATACCGAGACGGAAGCCGCCATTCAGCTGGCTTTATCCGAGCTGGCACAAGGACGTACAACGCTAATCATCGCCCATCGACTGGCAACGATCAGACACGCCGATCGTATTGTGGTTGTGGAGAACGGCGGCGTAGCCGAGCAAGGCAGCCATGATGAACTTCTGGCGCGTCAGGGCTCGTATAGCCGATTACATCAAGCCCAGTTTGGATAGGTTGCAGATTATTGTGGATTATAAAGTTTAACGAATTTCAGTCACGTTATTCCCGCAAAACCTGCGGCAGGACCGCCTAACTGTGGAAATTGGCGCTAATAACACGCGCTCAGTTCGTTAAACAGTACTAACGCTAAAAAGGGATGTCCCTCGTCATGTTCATGACTTATGGGACATCCCTTTTCTTATTCAGATCCTAATCTGTGATAATCACATCAGGAATAGGATTTTATTTTTTGACCGCATGGATAAAATGGTTTGTTTCGAAGGCAGATAAGTCATCTGTACGATTGCTGAAATATCGATCCTGTATGTCTTCTGGCGATAGGTGCTCATATATGAGAAGTCCCACATCCGCCAATAACCGCTCCATCTCATCGTAAGTGAAGCAGGATTGCATCGGCTCGCCCCCCATTGCAGCCATCTTAACCATATTTTCAACCCGGTTAAACCTTCCTTTTTCCTCAAAGAGATGCTCATCTGCATAATCCAGCACAATGGAGCTACCCGTTGGAAGATTCCAAAATACATGTCGGAGCAAGTTGGACAGATCTTCTTTGGTCAAATAATACGAAACGCCTAATAGAGTAACCATCGTCTTTCGCTTCTTCAAGCCTTCCTTAGTCAAACGTTCATACGAAGGCTCATGGGTAAAATCCATTGGCACCAAATGAAGATTGTCCGGCATGATCAACTTGGCCTGGTTCAGACGCTCCCGCTTGAATTGCTGTGTAGCTGGATAATCCACTTCAAATAGTTCTAGAGTGTCCTCCAGTTCCGGATGCCTCATAGCAAATGTATCCATCCCCGCGCCAAGAATGACAACCTGCTTCAATCCCAACACAACTTCATGAAGCAGTACATGCTCACAATAGGCGGCCCGAGCCAGTGTTATTGGTGATAACTGCACCTGGGTAATCCATTTTAAAATCGTATCCGGCTCGTCCTTGATCAGATGAGCCATGTCCGGGTTAAAAAAATGGATACCTTGAATCATATTCTCGCGAATACCCGCAAACTCTTGAGGAGTAATAAGCTCTTTAGCTATATAATCATCGAAAATAAGAGGTGTATCGTACTGGCAGTGGTAGGCTCGGCCAAAAGCCGAAATCAAGGATGTGATGCTGGACTCACTTTGCTTCATATTTCATCCTCCCGTACAAACAAAAATAAGATTCCCCCTGGCCAGGAGAACCTTAGTATATACGGAATATTTTAATATGTAAATTATAGAATAAAAACATTTTTTTGTCAATCTAAAATTACAGAATGCTCCGACAGATTAAAGCGGCTTTCTTTGCCCCTCCACTCCAATCTGTCCTCTTCCTCCCTCATAGCACTCAATCAGAAAAAGCTAAGCGTCCAATCCGTACTCCTTCACTTCACGATTGCGGTTCAGTACCGCATGCAGTACAAAGCCAAGCACCGCAATAACCGCCGTGCCAGTCGCAAGCCACGCTACAGGGATCAATCCCTGTTTGTCGTACATGACCCCCATTGCATACGGTCCGATAACCCGTCCGACCGCACCAATCCCACCGGATATCCCGATGTAGAAGGGTGCCGATCTTCCTGCGTGCTCTGAGATGAATGCCGGGGTAGCAGGTGAGATCAGCATTTCCCCAAAGGTAGCCAGTACCATCGCAAGCACCATCCCCGGATAGCTATACATGGTGATCATGACGATGTAAGCCATGCCATAGAACACGGCACTTGCAGTCATCTGAGCAGTCGATGTACGGGCCATCGTGCGCTTAACCCAGCTGGTAAAAGGTTGTCCTACAAAGATCAGCACCCCATTCAGGGTCCAGAGCAGACCGTACATTCTTTTCTCCATACCCTCGGAAATAATATACGGAGACACACCCGTATTCCAGATAGAATTACCGAATAGCAGGAACAGCACGCCCAGGCTCATGAACAGATATAACCTGGTGTTGCCCAGTAGCGCCCAGACGCCCGGCCCATCGGGAACCGTTTTGCGTTTGGTCAGATGTACTTCGCCCTGATCCGGTTCTGCCCGCGACAGATAATACCAGAAGAAAATCGCAAACCCGGCGGAGGTCACCCCGTTCAGTACAAAGCTGAGGTGATAGGAAAAGTCAGCCAGAAAACCACTGAGCGCTGTACCAATTGCCACACCGATATTGTTGGCGACATAGATCACATTGAACAATTCCCCACGTCGCTCCGCAAACCGGAAGCCAATAAAGGCTTGAATCGCTGGCAGCGACAATGAACTGAACAGGCCGATCCAGCCCATGGCACATATAAACACAACCCAATACGCACTAATCCACGGCAGAGCAAACAGCCCTACCGCATTTAACGCCAGCGATCCGATGATCAGCTTCTTGACGCCCACCCGGTGGTACAATGCACCACCGAGCAGTTGCCCGAAGATGCCGCCCAGCGACTGGATCAGAATAACAAACCCCGCGTTCGCCATCGTGCGTCCAAGCTCGTCAAATACATACATCGTGGTCAGCGGCCACATCAAGGCACTGCCTGTCGCATTGACCAAACTTGCCAGCAAAAATATTTTCACTTCTTTTGGATACGTATCCAGCCATCTCATCATCTTGTTTATTCTCCTTAGTACCTTCAAAAAGCATATTGCCATAAAAAATAGACCCTTGCCCTGACGGCATAATTAGCCAGAGCGAAGGCCACTTGAATTTAGAATTTAGAAATTTGATTTCCGAATCTTGCTCTTTATCATTCTGCTTACGAACTATCCATTGTTCATCTTACCTGAAAAGATCCGATCTGCAAGCACATTCATTGACGCTTCACTTCGACAGTGGCCGAGAAGAATGTTGCCCCATTCCCCATGTCGGACAGACGATTAGACGTGAGCGAGTTCGCCCGCTGTTTTTTGCCATTACCATCCCACCATAAGCCTTGACTAATCACCGTTCCTGGCAGCATGGATTCACTCACTTTGGCGGTTAGCTCGATCCGGCCACGGTCGTTCCATACGACCACCGCATCCCCGTCTTCCACCTGTCTGCGGGCGGCGTCCTCCGGGTGCATTTGCAATAATGGCATCTTCTCCAAACGTTGATGTTTGGCCGAATTGGCAAAGGTGGAATTCAGGAAATTATGGTTTGGCGGCGACAGAAACATCAGCGGATAAACATCCGCAGGTCCAGCCGGGTTTTCCCCGTCATACCCCTCCACGAGTGCACTATACGTAGGCAACGGAGGCAGTCCCTTCTGTGCCATCGTTTCCGAATACAGCTCGATTTTCCCCGAAGGCGTGGGCAACTGATCCAAATAGGAGTCATGTGCAGACATATCCAGCTTGACGAAATGATGCTGCTTCAGCCCTTCTAAGGTTACTCCGTTCATGTAGGGATTGCCCGTACCCTGAAGTGCTTCCTCGATCATCTGTTCCGGTGTCTCACCGAAAATCTCCGGATCATACCCCATCGCCTGTCCAAGCAAAGAGAACAATTCAACATTACTCTTGCTCTCACCCAAAGGCGCAATGACTGGCTCTTGCAAATGAACATACTGATGCCAGTAGGACGTATACAGATCCGTCGTTTCAAATGAAGATGTCGCAGGTAGCACAATATCCGCGTATTTTGCCGTATCCGTCATGAACAGGTCATGGACTACCGTGAACAGATCCTCCCGTGCAAAACCTCGCTCCACCCGCTCGGTATCTGGTGCCACCACCAGTGGATTGCTGCAGTAGACCATCAACGCCCGGATCGGCTGCTCCGCCTCCAGCAGTGCTTCGCCAATCCGGTTCATGTTCACCACGCGCGGCTCCGGGTTCTGTCGCAGCTCCGGACGCTCCAGCGCATCGCTATTCGTGCTCGCGTAGCTGTTGGTACGAATGGCACCACCGCCGCGCTTTAGCCACTGGCCTGTAATGGCAGGCAGACAGGCTACGCTGCGTACGTTCATGCCACCGTTGTCGTGATGCTGTAGGCCATTGCCGATATGAATATGAGCTGCCTGCGCATTGCCATACAGCTCAGCCAGCTTCACGATGTCCGCTTCCGGCACACCTGTAATACGCGAAACGCGCCCCGGGGTGTAGCTGCGGACATGATCACGCAGTGCCTCATGGCCAACGGTATACTTTTGCATAAAAGCTTCATCCGTCAACCCCTGCTCGAACAGTACATGCATTAATCCGAGTGCCAATGCGCTGTCTGTACCCGGGTAAAGTGGAATGAACCAGTCTCCCCATTGGGCGGTCCGATTGCGATGGACATCAATAACGACGATTTGGGCGCCCTTTTTGCGGGCTTTCTCGGCCAGAACAACCTGATGCATATTGGTGCTGACGATGTTTCCTCCCCACACCAGAATGACATCCGCATGCTCTGTATCCTCGGGCAAGGTTCCCCGGTTCGCACCCATCGTATATTTCCACCCGGTATTTCCCGCTGCATTACAGATGGTCTGTTCGAGCTTGCTCGCACCTAATGCATTGAAAAATCGACGATCCATGCCGTCCACACCAAGAATGCCCATGTTTCCATAGAAACTGTAGGGCAGGATGCTCTCCGGTCCGTAGGTATCTGCCAGCGAACTAAATTTCGCCGTAATCTCGCCGATGGCTTCGTCCCAACTGATTCGCTCGAACTGGCCTTCGCCCTTGGCTCCGATGCGTCGCATCGGATATTGCAGCCGCTCGGGGTGATACACCCGCTCCGTCATATTTCGGACTTTGTTACAGATGGCGCCTTTTGTAATCGGATGGTCCGGATTGCCCGCTACCTTCACGATCTTACCGTTCTCCTTATGAAGCAGCAGGCCGCAAGTATCCGGACAATCGAGCGGGCAAACTGCCGGGAATACGCCATTCTCCTGATCGATCATATACAAGTCCCTCCCCCTTCAAAGCTATCCTCATATCATATCTTCTTCCTGGTAATCGCGTAAAGAGAACAGTCTTTTTTTAACGCCACAACCGCTCCAAAATTTTTTTTAAAAAAATCTTTTTTCCCTTTGATTCAATCTCGAAATTCAGGGGTAAATTAAAAATAAGGCATTAGGCTAGTGTTTCCCCACTTCCTCCTCATGCCATATCATGGACCACTCCCGAAATTCGCCATGAACAGGTTTCGTTCCCCCGAACCTTGTCATGGCGAATTTATTTTGCGTGGATATTTTTTTGCAAAAAAAAACGATTCTTTTCCCGCCCATCACAGCAGACAGCCATGACTTGAACGAGATCAGAATCGCCTCCTGTTTACTTTGCATTCGTCTTTCCACTCGTTCTCGCACTCGCACCACGGTTACACCGCTAACTCGGTTACTGTGCAAAATGCCGCTACGCCTGCTTGCTCCACATCGGTCTGGCTTCCGACTCCACAGGCTGGGCCGCCGCCATGGCCATCTCAGGCTTCACTTCCGGCTCATGCTTGCGCAGGTACACCATCCAGTAAGCAGCTGCAACAAACAGCGCCCCTCCCGTCAGGTTGCCAAGCCATACCGGAATGAAATTCATGACGTATTGTCCCCACGAATAATGCCCTTCAAAGATCGCAGCAGGAATCAGGAACATGTTGGCGACAACGTGCTGGAATCCAATAGCTACAAAGGCCATCGTTGGGAACCATATGCCCAATACTTTTCCACTCATCGTATCCGATGCATAAGACAACCAAACCGCGAGAGCTACCAGCCAGTTACACCCGATCCCGGATATAAAAGCCTGAAGGAAGCTGTCGTCCAGCTTGTGTCCAGCCATATCCACCACTTTGGTCAAATAAGCCCCCTCTGCCGTCAGACCAAGCACATGCCCAAACGCATAGGCCACAAAGATCGCCCCAAGGAAATTACCTATCGTTACTAAGGTGAGATTCTTCAACATGTTGCCTGCGGACAGTTTACGTGCAATCGTCGCGAGTGGAACAGCCATCATATTACCTGTCAGCAGTTCCCCGCCGCCAATCAGCACCAATATTAAACCTACCGGGAACACTGCTGCACCAATCAGATTAACCAAGCTGCCCCATTCGGCCGGAGCAGAAGCAATAACCCGAATATCCAGCAGAAATCCAAGCGCGATAAAAGCGCCTGCCAGAAAACTGAGTATCAATACGGAGGACACCGGATTTTGAGCTTTCTTCATCCCCGTATACACCGTATATTGTGCAACCTCAAGAGGTGTTTTTGCTGCCATAACGATCCTCTCCTTCACAGTTCATGAACATCATAATTCAACTTGTTTGGTTGATATATTCATTGTATCGCGAAGGTTTCAAGAGGTTTGTTACTTTTATCACAAAGTCTGAAAACTACATTTTAATATTTCCGTTGTATGTTGCTTGGTGTGCAGAAAAAATAAAAAAAGAACTACCGCATAATGAATGCGGCAGTTCTCAGATAATATGGTTATACCATCGCTGGTGTTTTTACTTCTACTGGAGGCAACGCCTTAAGACCAGCCGAGTTCAGGAAGTTCCACGGTTTGTTGTAATGTGGTTGGAAGAAGAAGTCGATGAAGGCCAGCTCATCCACCGTCATGTTGTTCTGGATACAGACAGAGATCGTATTGATCGACTGTGTCAGATCAGCCTGTGACATCACCTGCGCACCAACAATGCGGCGTGTAGCCTGTTCATAGATTACTTTGAGCAGCAGCTTCTCTGCCGTTGGCATGAACTCTGGACGGTAAGCATCTTCAAGCGTTACAGCTTCAACCACCAGACCCTCATCCGCAGCAGATGTTTCCGTCAAGCCTGTTCCTGCAATATTTTGCTCATAAATTTTAATTCCTGATGTGCCTTGTGTACCCATATAGCGTGTCGTCGGACGAACAAGATTCCGTGCTACGAGTGTACCCATCCGCACTGCGTTGGTTGCCAGTGGAATGTACGCTGCCTTGCCAGTTGGGTTGTAATGAATTGCACAGCTGTCTCCAGCAGCGAAGACGTCTTTTTGGCTGGTTTGCATATATTTATCCACGATGATTGCACCGTTCGGCAGCATATCCACTTGGCCTTTGAGCAGCTCGGTATTTGGACGGAAACCAATGCACAGAATAACGAGGTCTGTATCGAACTCTCCTTTGGATGTAATGACCTTGTTCACTTTGCCATTCTCTCCGGTAAACTTCTGAACAGTTTGGCCCAGCGCCAGCTTGATGCCGTGTCCGGTCAACGTTTCTTCAATGGCATCCGTGAACTCGGGGTCGAGATATTTGTTCAAGATCCGGTCCACGCTATCGATCAGTGTAACTTCCTTGCCGTTCATTTGGAAAGCCTCCACCAGCTCAATGCCGATATATCCGGCTCCTACCACAGTAATACGTTTGGCATGCTTGGCTTTCTCAATAATCGTGTTGGAATGGTTATAGTTTTTGCAAAGTAAAATGTTGTCCATCTCGATGCCTTCCAGCTTCGGTACGACAGGCCATGAACCCGTGGTCACGATCAGCTTGTCGAAGGTATCTTCGAATTCTTCCCCTGTTTTCAAGTTTTTAGCCTGAAGTTTGTGACCCGCAGCATCTACTGACGTCACTTCATGAAGCATTTTGGTAACGACACCGAGCTCGGCCAGTTGGTTTGGCGAAGAATAGAACAATCCGTCTGGATCTTTCACCACGCCACCTACATAAAGCGCAATGCCACATGATAAGAAGGAGATGTTGTCATTGCGCTCATACACTGTAATGGTAGCATCCGGGTACAATTTGGCGGTGTTAACGATGGCTGCGGTTCCTGCATGTGTACATCCGATAACTGCGATTTTCATGATAAGGTTCCCCCTTGGAGTATATAAATAAAAAATTGAATTTAACGTCATTGTGGTTGTGAAATATTTCACTTCTAAATGAATACTGCTTATGTGATTTATTTCACTTTGTACACTTATTATAATGTGATATTTTTCACATTGCAAGGGGTTAATCAAAATAAATTTTTCGGATGTGGTTTATTTACGATCAAGCGAGTCATCGACTCAATCTCCATTGACTTCAGTTTTCCCTGCTTATGGCTGGTTTATGCTCAAAATAAGCGTAATAACTACTGAGGAGACACTTATATGAAGAGGATATTTGCACTAAAAAATTGTATCAAAAAAAGCCTATCCTCCAATCTGGAGGCAGGCTTCTTCGTTTATTTTATACGCCAAGCAGCTTTTCAATCTCTGCAGTCATGGCTTCAGGGGATTCTTTTGGTTCAACACGCCCTACAACTTCACCCTCACGATTCACGAGGAATTTGGTGAAATTCCATTGGATGTTATTGTCTTCGCCAACACCAGGTTGCTGCTCACGCAGATACTTGAACAATGGATGCGCATCTTCACCATTTACATCGACCTTGGCAAACACCGGGAAATTAACGCCATAGTTGATTTGGCAGAATGATTCTGCTTCCTCACTGGTACCCGGCTCCTGGCCTCCGAACTGGTTACAAGGGAATCCCAATACAACCAAGCCTTGATCACGATAGCGATCATAGAGCTTCTGCAATTCACCGTATTGTGGAGTCAGCCCACACTTGCTGGCTGTATTGGCAATCACCAACACTTTGCCTTGATACAAATCGAGTGAAACTTCCTGATTTGCGGTCGTTACCGCCTGATACGAATATACGGACATGACTGATTCCTCCCATGAGTAAGATGTAGGTTGGGCTGCTGTATGTACTGTACCGAATAAGCATGCGGCACACAGCCTGTCTCTATATTATAGACCTGAGGCGGTCAATTACCAAGTCTGCGATTAAACCCTGCCCAAGTTCATGCGTAGAATCAAATTTTGTCCATCGACATGGACATATACCTTTTTAGCCTGACTTCGCAACCAAAATAGCATCATACCGCTCTTGCCGCTCTGCCTTCGTCACCCCAATCATCAGGCCACGAACCGAATGCATGAAATAAACAGCCGCAGAGCGAAGAGAGTCGGCACGAAGATGCTCATTATAAGCTTCCAGCATAAGCTTGGCCTGCTCCGGATGTCTCAATGCCGTCAAAGGCATGCCAAAGACTGGTTCATCGATCATCCCGGTTGTTATTCGTCCATATTGCTGTAACCAGGTGTAGTTGATTTCTCCCATTCCTGTAGACCTCCTAGAATGCGAATGAGCCGCGTGCGTAATGCACAGCGGCTTCATTCTATAGTTTAGGACCACATATGGCCCGTTTCATTAACTTCCTGTAGCGTGACGAACGCGTTGCTCTGTCAGTCCTCCAGCATGAACCATTGCACTGTTCATGACCATTTGTTCTGGAGGTGCTGATTGCTGGCGTTCACCCGCAAGGGCGTAAGGCAAGCAAAGCGGTACACCGGAACGTGGATCAATCACGATATCCGCTTCAATGTTAAATACTTCGCGAAGCACATCCGAGTTCATAACCTCTACAGGTGAACCAGTAGCGATGGCTTTACCTTTTTTAATACCAATCATGTGATGCGCATAACGGGAAGCATGGTTCAAGTCATGCACAACCATAACGATTGTACGGTTTGCTGTGGCATTCAGTTGCTCTAGCAATTGCAGTACTTCAAGCTGGTGAGCCATATCCAGGAACGTTGTTGGCTCGTCCAGGAACAGAATATCTGTCTCTTGTGCAAGAGCCATGGCAATCCAGGCACGTTGACGCTGTCCACCGGACAGTTGATCGATTGGACGATCATGGAACTCCGTCATGCCTGTCACTTCGATAGCCCATTCAATCATGCGTTTGTCTTCAGCACGCATCGATCCAAAACCTTTTTGATAAGGGAACCGTCCGTAGGACACCAGTTCGGTTACGGTAAGTCCTTCGGGAGCTGTTGGATTTTGTGGCAAAATCGCAAGCTGCTTGGCTACTTCACGCGTGGACTGCTTATGGATGGACTTCCCGTCGAGCAATACACTACCTGCTTTTGGATTCATGATCCGTGCCATCGTTTTCAGGATGGTAGACTTCCCTGAACCATTGGCTCCAACAAGTGCTGTAATTTTTCCTTGGGGAATTTGAATATTTAGATTATCAACAATCAGTCTTTCCTCATAAGCGATATCCAACTTGGACGTCTCCAGACGAAACATGCGATCATCCCTCTCTCATTTATCCCGGTTATGTATTCCGGCTATGACAACGAAAACGAAATTATAGTTCAGCGTATTTCCGGCGCAACAAGATCTTATACTCTAAAGATACTGATAATCATTATCATTTGTCAACAGTAAATACCAAATTCCTTGACGGTTAAGAGCTATTTTTGAAGTGTTTTACTAGAAATCGTTCAAATTTTTCGCACTTTATGTGAGAGCTTTTCTCATCGTGTACGTGCATTTCATCGCTTTGCGTATGTTCATCCTTGCCCAACATCTTAATAATGTGTCCGAATTGTGAAAATTAGACCTATATTGATTCATTTTGTATATGTCATTCCCCATCAATTGAGCAAAAACAAAAATACAGCCCCTACGAAATTCTTCGAGGTGGCTGTATTCCATTAATAATATATTCAATTAATGCCGCTTAGAGCTTCGGTTCCGGGACTAGGTTGATCACGAGCGTTCCACTCTGGATACTCACGATGTCCTTTAGATCAAAATCGGCCGGAAGCTCCACTTGGTGCCCATAGGGATACAGACGATCTGCTTCAGCAACAGTCAGATTTTCCACTGAAGATGATTCTGTTCCCTTAGACTGAGACGAATCTGAAGGCGTGCCGCCTGCATCTCCCTGTGTAGCTCCTTCATCCGTAGTGTCAGAGGCTGTGCCAGTACCGGCATCCGTCGATGTGCTGCCTGCTGCGGGATTTGAAGTGGTATCCCCCGTTGAGGCTGAATCTGCCCCTTGCTCGGCTTCTCCGCTCGGCTGAGTATCGTCCGCCTTATCGGTAGAAGAATCTGCAGAGCTTCCTTCTGGCGTACCCTCTGAGCTGTTTCCAGCCGCACCTTCCCCATCCGGCTCCTCATTTCGGTTGAAACTCTCCCATTCACCCTCAGCATGGAGCTCCTGTGTAGTATCATCTTTCAAGTTCCATTGGAGAGCGCCCGTTTGCAATGCGTTGCTGTCCGTTTCGTTTCTGTACCGGATCACCAACTGGGCAGGAATCTGTGTACCGTCGTCCGCTTTGGATGCAGGAACGAGGTAGGCGATCTGTTCAGCGAGCTCCACCTCCGGTTCAGCGGGAACAACGGGCTCCTGTGTCGGTGGAGGTGATGCCTCAGGTGTCTCCGCCTTATCGCTCATCAAAGCGTACGTGCCTCCAGCAATACCAATAATCAGGATGACAATAACCGATCCTAGAAAAAGGTTCTTCGTTTTACCTGTCAGCATGCGTACCAGCGGGGAAGACAACTCTGTTTTGGCGCGGTCGTAGGCCGGCTTCATCGTCTTGCTTGCTCTGGCATAATAGGGTTTGAAAGCTGACTTTGACTTGAAAGCTTCGCGATCATGGGCCTTGAAATAGGCCACGATTGCATCCGAGTATCCCTTATGTGCGTTAGAGCCGCGAATAAACAAGCGTTGAGTCCCCGACCACTCCATAAATTGATACAACACTTCTGTACGTCCTGAACTACTATAGATAAATTCAATCAGGCCTGGATAATCGAGTCTGTTGCTGCCGCTGCCACCGCGATAGAAAGCCAGCGGCAGTGCTTCAAATGCAGCCGTATCTGGGCGATCACGAAGCTCTCCGGCAAGCCAGCGACGCGTCCAGCGCTGGAGCTCATTACGTTCGGCCAAAGAGAGGGATTCCAACTCCTCTTCGTCACGCCCCTCACCGCTAAGCCATGCTCTCGCTGCCAGCATCATGTTTGTACGCCCAGATACATCTGAGCCCTGGCGAGCAGCCCAGTCCCGAACCTCGTTTCCGTGCAACAAAATATCAATGCTTAACAGCTGTTCACGGTTAACCCGCTCCAGATCGAGATCCTGAATCATAAACAAGTTAATGACGTAAGCCAGCTTATCTGCGAGCCGGGTTAAATCCTCCTGATACGCTGGTGGTTGGACAGCGGACCCAGGTCCACCTTTCCGATTAGCGCGAACTGAAGCTCCAGACTGTCCAATCCGGGCGGTAATACCTGTGTCTAAGCCGCCTGCGACTGGTACACGATCCAATATACTAACCCGCTTAAGTGCCTCATTGGCAGACTGAACAGGGTTGGGCGCAGAACACAAACGTTCACGCAGCTCCGTTCCTGTCCGTTCCAGCAAGAAACTATTGTGGATGGCAGACGGGTGAGATGTAATCCATCTCTGGATCACTTCCACAACGTCGGCAGCTGATTCTGTGCGTTTCAACTGATTATCCAGATAGGGCTCGAACAACAGCTTGGTCAGTGATTCGTTCGCCAGCACTTTGTCGAAGAAAGCACGGCTTAACAGGCTGTCCCGATCCAGCAAGCCATACAGTTCCTGCACAGCACGCATACGTTTCTGCGAACGGGCGTTATTAACGCCATAGATGAAATAATCCACAATTCGGGACTGTACGACTGGCGCAGCGACCCGAAAATACTCCCCGATGCGTGCTGCAACTGATTCCTCAGGTACATTCTCCCGTTTGACGCTGTCCAGCTCACGACTAAGCAACGTCAGGAACAACTCATTCAAGCGTGAACGTTGATGCGCTCCGCCTTCCGGTTTCAAGTAGGTGAGCAATCCACTTAGGACATCGCTTTTGTTATCCAGGTACAACTCTTCCATCCCCTGCTCCAGACGATAGAACATAGAAAGTTCCCCGTATGCTTCAATGGAGAGCTCCCGTCCAGGTTCCATTCCAGTTAGCATCTCATCCGCAAAAGCATAAAATGAATCGGCTGCCGCAGGTTCGTGCAGCAATGACCAAGCGAATTCCGCATATGGAAGCTTCGCCACAGATGCATCTGCATGGGTAACTCTGCCCGATACCAGATCAAAGGTAAAATCCTTCTCCGTATTCCGATCTTTCGGACGCAGCGTGCCCCGCTCCACAAACTGGAGGTGAATGCCTTTCTTCGCCTGCGGCTCCTTGGCAAACGTCATGAATCCCAACTGCCGCCGGAACGCGTAAGGCAGCGCCGTATATAACAAACGCAGCAGTCCCTTGGCTCCGGCAGTAACTTCCTCAGCGGGCACATCCAGCGCTATATATACCTTCCGACGTGTCGCTACAGCTTGCATGACGGCGTAGAGCAGACGCTTGAATACCACCTCGTCCATTTTCAGAGCGCTAAGAATCTGGCTTGGAGAGCTTTGTCCAACACCAGCTGCACGTGGCAATTCAGTAAGCGCAGGCAGCACTGTGCCTTGTTCGATGTCATAGGACGTGGCGAACACAGCATCCAGCCAGCCGCCTTGCTTCACCTGCTCTTCCGAGCGTTCAGGAGACAAGACATAGTTATGAGCGAAAAAGGCGCTGCGCAGCCCGGTGAAATCAGCGGACTGGTACACATTTTGCCCAAGAATCGTCTCACCGCTCTCCAGATGCAGCAGATGAATGGACGGCGGGAATTTCGTCTCATCCTTCTCACTCCGCCCCGTCAGCTCCGCTGGAGCGTCATAGACGCAATAGGGATGAAGCACTTTTTTGATGAAAGAAGGGTCCAGTCCCGGCGATGCGGCAACCGTATCGAACCCCTCCGTTGTGCGAAACACCCCGCGCCGCTCTCGAGTATACAGCTGTTGTTCAATTGGCGGGGTTACGGAAGAACGCATCATCCCACTCTCCCCTCAATGTACTTCAGCTTGTACAGCAGCCAGAGGAATGGCTCATCGACACGGATTGGACTGACCACACCTTGCAGCTTCATATCCACCGGATTGCTTCCCAGCGCAGACACCGCAAAGTAAGCTGTATCCTTAAAGTACACATCCATCGTGCCTTTGAACGGACGGTCCACCTTCTCAATAAACCGCCGGATCTCCCCGTCAATATTTTCGAATTCGGTCAGGTCAAACCAGTCGCGGTGCACCATGTTGCGGAATACATTGCTGTTGGATTTGATATAATCACCCTCTTCATCCTTGAGGGAATGCAGCATGTCACTTTTGGTGAGTACAACAGCTGTCGGAATATTCGTCTTGGCTTTGTCCTGGTACGCGATAAAGTCACCGAACATCGTTAACACCACATCACGCGGCTCATCGTATCTTGGCGTCCACTCGCCTGGCTCGTTGCCAAGGTTGATGCGGATTTTGTCCCGGATAGAACGAATCTGAAGCGGGTCCACCATGAACAGGATACCTGCCGAGTTCTTGATGTGCTGCCCGTGAAGTCCGAGATAATCCTGCTCCACCATACCTTCGCCCGCAACGTCAAAGAATACCAAGGTCAGCGGCGCTTTATCTTCATCTTTGAACACAAACTGGAAGATAAACGGCTCTTGCAACTTCTCCTTCTGTGTGGAATCCAGCAGATCGCCCCGTTCGAACAACGGTTCTTCATAATCCGCACGGAACCGTCGGCTGATCTCCGCATTCAGTGGCATGCAAGCCGCGTCAAAATGATCCGCTGTATAATGCTGCAATGTATGAATTAATGAAGTCATGTAGACGGATTTACCCACCTGGGATGCACCGATAATGGAAATGATATTGCTTGGTGCTTTGCCTGCTGTGACAGGCAGCTCGTTATGGCACTGTGGGCACAGCCGACGCCGTGTAACCACACCATAACGATCGTTCAGGCCCATCACAATGTGATCCGAATAGATGCGATGTTCCTCAGGTACATCATGCGGAGCCAGCACGGCCTCCATATCAAACACCGTATCCAGTCCAAACCGTTCGCGATATCGATTGAGCTTCGCATCTTCCCCAAGTGCGTAGTCCTCATCATCGTCGCGATGATGCGCAGCCCGGAACACAACCTCCTCCGGTGAAAACTTACTGAAACAATACGGACATACGATATCGTAAAACAACGGCCGCTCTTCTGGCTGCTGTCTCTTCAAAAACCGACTAAAAAAGCTCATAGCCACTCCCCTCCCCTGATCAGTTAGACAAAGTTGATATACACTTAGCCTAACTATCTAGTCTGATATAAGCCTATAGGCGGCTCCATACTTTGGTCCATCCGTGAAGAATAGCCTCACGAAATCGTCCTTGGCTACCTCAACGGGTGGCATTTCATTTCTCCCGGGAGCAAAATCACTCACAAAAGGGTACACCGTGCCATCTTCCTTATTTAAAGGCACCCCGCCTTGTTTGCGAACATAACAGAGTGCTTCCTTCGGAACAGGTGCTTCCGTTGTGATGGTCATCAATACACTTTTTCGTTTTTGAAAAAAACCGCTCTTGTACCGAATGGAAAAGCGAATATCCGCCTTGCCCGCACTGGCAATTACCGTATTGTCCCCGTCACGCTGACGCATCAGAACGGGCCCATCTTCCTGCATCTGACATACATACACCGTGTAACGAATTGCACCAAAACCCGTAATTCGATCCATATATCCATTGCTCGCCTTATATTCTTCTTTTGTGTATAACTTCAGCTTGCCCTGTGCAGCCTGTTCCCCGGTACGATCATCACCCATCATATCGAGCTCCAGCCGTTCAACATATACAGCTTCCACGCTCTCTGGCCAGAGCCAGCGAAGTGTACACTGGCTCTCTTCCACTGCCAGTGTCAGTCTGCGAATCAGGGGCGCTGAAGGGTCTGCATCCGTAAAACGCATCTATCGCCTACCTCCAGACGTTAAAATCCTTTGCTGCGCGAATCTCTTGCCCGCTGACCGAATCCTTCTACCGAATTGGTCCCTCCACCAGCATCGCGGCGTCCACGTGTCTTCCGCGGTGTGTTCTCCTTGATCGGAATGATCCAGGTGAACAGGGTTAACACACCAGATAAGATGAGCATCGCTCCAAATCTTACAAATGTATCACCAACCGTTGATCCGTCCAGACCCCATTCGAGCAGAAGTCCTGCCAATAAACCAGACACGGCACCACCTATTCCGAAACTGAGTGCCAAATGACGGTTATCGAACACAAGTCCGAGCGACACGCCCAGTGCGATACCAATCAGCAGTAAAGCAGCCACTCGGAAAATAGCCAGATACGTACTGTGCTCCATCATGCCTGTACGTTCAGTCACAAGCGTTCGTTCATCAATCGTATCGTAAATTTGCTGGAATGCCAGATTCAGTCCCCCGGAATCCGGCACATCATAGTACAAACCGCCCGTCTGCTCTGCGATATGACGCAGTAGATCAGTTCCGGAAGGGTCCACCAGACTCAGACCCACCGTATTGACAGCAATCTGTTCATTCGCATACTCAGACAAAATGCCGGATGTGTCTGCATCACTGAATCCATCGGATAGCAGGATCGCTACCGTTCCACGTTTCGGGTCCTGTTTGCCTTTAACTTGCTCCATCGCTTCGCGCAGCACTGCATCAAAATTGGTGCCGCCCGACGTCGTCACGATGCCGTCAATCTTGCTGTACACCTCATTTTTGGCCGCTTCGCTGTCCATCTGGATGAACGGCTGCAACAACTGCGGTTGATCATCAAAGGTAATCACCGCGACCTGTTTGTCGCTTTCCATTTGGCTGATCAGCGTTTTGGCCGCTTCAAAGCGACCGTTATCCGGGTCCGTGTCCCTCATACTGCCCGAATTATCGATCATCAGTACAATATCTTTGACCTGCTTCGCACCGCCTGGATTAATCTGATAGAGCAATTGCAGGGCAAGTCCGACGACAAACAACAGCGCAAGCGTTGCAGGAACAAGCAGTTTCCAGGATAGTCCCAGATATCGCAGTTTCCAGGAAGCTCCGTTCAGCTTTGGCGAGATCATCTCTGCCAGTAAACAGAATAATCCCACGCTAAGCGCCAACACGCCAAAGTATAATCCCATCAGCAATAGACGGGGCATTTCCCCGAGCCACTGACGCAGCATGATTTCTCCAGCCGCAAAGCCCACAGCTCCGCCAATCAGGCTGAATAGGACCAGGAGAAGATTGATTTTTCGCTGCATGTTTGCATGCATCCTTTCCAAACCAGCCGATGAACGGCTGAATTAATACAAGATGGGTTGATGAAAAATGAACGTATAATGTACTGGACGGAAACAGATAGATCTATCTGTACCTCCCTTCCGTCCATATAAGATACAGCCTTATGTTTTAACGCATGGGTGACAGCTTCTCGGCCAGATCGGAGGGATGGAGCTCATAACCATTCTCCGTATACGAATCGTAATACACCCGACCATTGCGATACACCATCAGGTCTTCCAGATGGAAGCCTCCCATCAGATTCAGCTTCTCCACACCACTGCTTCGTTCTTCGTATACCACACCCAGCTTATAGATCCGTGACGTTTCTTCGGCATACGCCGCATAGTCCATGAAGGCACTATGGTGATCACCAAAGAAATATTTTTCTTCATAACGATGTTCCTGCGTATAGTCGAATACTCTTACCCGAACGACCGCCTGCTCCTCCAGTGTGCGATACAATCGGCGGAACAGATCATCACGGGTCAGTACATTTTTGTCCCCATAGGTAATTGTAACATTCGCCCGCAACAGCAATTCTTCTTCGAAAGGTACCCGGAGCGGTTCTGCTGTAAGCAGCATCACATGACATACCTCCATCAGACGTTGCAGGAGTCGCTCGTTTCCTTCTGTGGCAAGCCCGTTCATATCCCCCATATGGCGGTCCTCAAACCAGACATCCCGTCCACGCTTTGCCTCCAAATCTGCAATCAGCGCTTCCGTCACTTTGCCGTAATACTCCATTACGTTCTGACCGATATATTCATCTGCAGCCGCTATGCTCTCTACCGCTGTCTCACGCAAAACACGTTCCAGCGTTGCCAGTGTCTCCGTTACACTCCGGCTGAACGTATGCAGTTGTTCCATCTCTGTGTCGTAGACACGAAGCAGCTGCAATTCATTCTCCAGGCGCAGCAATTCAACTTTGGGCACATACACACGCTCCAGCAAACAATCGATCAGGTTGCGCACGTTCTGTTTGTCACGGAACAAGGCCCGTTTGAACGACTGATCCTCTACTCGCTCCTGCTGACGCTGCTCCAGCAAGGCACGTGCGGATTCAAGCTGCACCGATTTATCACGAATCAATCCAAGCAATGCCTCACGCACACTGCCGAACCCATTGTCACTCCAGGCGGCCCATTGAAAATAGCCAACCTCAGGATGCTCCGTGTGCGATTGCTCAGCCTTACGACGAAGGGAACCTTCTGTGCTGCGCTGACGTACTCGTTCCTCCGCAAGACGGACCACATTATCACGGAAATACGCCTCTGCCCCATGTCCGAACAATGCTCTCTCCGCTTCACGCAGCGAGAGCGGCTTCAGATCGGTGAAGCTGACGTTATGCGTCATTATGCCGCTCATGCCGCTCACCAGATCCTCATCGGGAAGAATCCCTTCCACTTTGCGCTCTACCGAAGCCCCATCCAGTCCGAAAAAGGCGAGCTTGTCCTTGATGCTCCACTCGGGTTCCTGCCGCATCCGTTCAAGCAAATAACGATACAGATGATACAACACCGCGAGTGCAATGGGTTTGTTCGGCCGTCTAATCTCGGCAAAACCTGCACTGGCATAACCATGCTGATCCGAGGTCGTACGGATGTTATTTTTGAACGATGTATTGTTATACGTGTTGGCCCCCGTGCTTGATACGGAACCAGAGCTATCTGCATCCTGCTTCCGATTCTTGAGCAGACAGATTCGGCAGATGATCTCGGCATTTTCGATCCACCCGCCGGGTACACCGGTTCCCCGCTCGTTTTTGTCTGACAAAATATATACGAGATCGAATAACGGAGAAGCGGGATGTACAACCGGAATGGAGATTCCGTCCTCCGTAACCAGCAGATTGCCACTGAACGTATAGTCCAGCCCCTGCATGTAATCCAGTTCCCGCAGAAAAGCGAGTCCCGCCGCACTTGCATATCCAAAGGAATCGACCTGCTCCATCTCGCTGACCAGCACATGCAAATCGGTCTGTACCGACTTGAAGGATTGAGCCAGTATCGTCTCGGTCAGCTTGGTAAGCTCAGGCAACAACACATTCAATGGATCATCTGCCCTGGTCACAACGGTCACGTAGATTCGATCGAACGATGAATATAGGCGTCCGTATTCGGCAATACGATTACTCACCCGCCGCAAGGTACGATTCAGACCAAAGAGTGCCTGATCTGAATCGTGGAAACTGCGATGCACATCCTTGCGAAGCGTTTTGGAAGGTCGATCCGTCTGTATGGTGGACAAGGGAAGCACGTGACGGGTCACCTGACCATCATCAGAAGTGCTGCCATTCCTTGCATCACTCCCGCCGTTAACACGCGCATATCCTGAATGAGCACCATCGCTGTAATGGTCATGCTTCGTTTGCGCGGTGTCATGGTCACGATGTCGGGCATGCTCCTGATTTTCCGTTCCAATCTGTACATAGACTACGCCTTCTCCGTTATCCCACTTCAGCCGGTTGATTTCCTGGACAGCAGACACTGCCGGAGCGACCTGGTCACCCACGAACAAGAACAACGCGGGGTAATGGATGCTGCTTCGACCATCACCCAGGCTGCCTTGACGCTCCTGCTCTGTTGCATACTGTGCTGCATACTTCTCCAGATTGCGCTTCAGAGCATTGTTCGAGCTGAACTCCATCCCGGCCGCCATCTTACTTCAGCCTTCTGCGAATGTCATTCAGTTTCGATGACATCGTTCTGTAGAACTGGTAGATGTCTTCCCCGTTCGCCAGTTCTACTCGCTCGTATTCCAGACGATCACGGGATTCCATGAACAATGCAGCCAGATCATCCAACTTCGTAAGCAGTGGCGTGATATCTTCAGAAGCGGTCAGGTCGTTATCACGGCGGGAAGCTTTGCGCAGCAATGTGCTGCGATCCTTCTCTGCGAGTCCACGGAAGTTGCCAAACACTTCATATTCGGCAAAGTTACGGCTCTTCATCAGGTTCGCAAACGGCTCCCACGCGTCTTCTTCCGGATCACGGTCATAGACGTACAGCGCGCCTTTCTTCACGATGGTATCGGTGTATAGTGCTTCGATGAAGCGGTCATACCACTGCTCCTCGTCCTGATGCTGGGCGAGAATGCCTTCCAGCTCGGCGACTTTGGCTGAGATAGCGTTCATCTTCGCCAGTTCTTCACGTACCCGTGCGATCAGCTGCGGGGAACGCACCAGGTTTTCTTTGGCCATATCTTCATTAATACTTCCGAAAATGTCCTTCACCGACACCCGTGGCAATCCTTCGGATTGCAGGCGTTTCAATTCAATAACTGCCCGCTTCACTTCACCCAGGTTCGGCGTGGTGGACGTGAGGCGCATGTCGTAGGCACCCAGCTTAGCAGACAAGTCAAACGGTTCCGTTGTCACAATTGCATAGCGGTTGCTTGTATTCTCATCAATGGATTTGGCTGTCACAATGTTGTATCCGAGCGCCTGCTCGAATTCGGTACGTACACGGGCATTGTACTGCTTGACCCGGGCGTTCTCGTACACATCTCCCCATGACTTTTCCGGAATTGGCGATGGCAGATAGGTCCAGTTATTCTTTTCGGTTTGCACCAGATGGCGTCCGATACCTTCTTTGTCCAAAATGGTACGTTCATAACTTTCCTCATATACTTTGAGTGGTGTGTACACAAACAGTGGTACCCCGTTGCGAGTGTTCAGCCAGAAGATCCGGTTGCGCACTTCACTTTCCTTAACGGTAAAATGAGATTTGCCCACCGCATTGTTCTGATAATTGCGAATCCCTCTCAGAATGCCCGGCGCCTGTGCTGGCACCGATACGAATCCCCATGATGGGAAATGCAGACTGCCTGTGCTGTTGCTCAGATTGAACACCGGAACTGCCTCATCATCCAGTTTGCCTGCAATGAAGCGTTCCACGAATTTCTCGACCGACTCGTCCTGTCCATATTTGATAACCAGGAAGTCCTCCATTGAGCGGGTAATCAGATCTCCGAACTTCTCAGTCAAGAAATCAGAGATGGAGCTGACGATATCGATCTCGTTTTCTTTCACCCACTGGCTAGAGTTCTCCAGCAATTCACGCGAGAAGTCACGGATCAGATCATCCGTATCGCGCTTGTCCAGCAGTCCATCCACCACACTGACGATATCCGGCACACTTACAACGTTCCAGTAATACGTTTTGTTGCCTTTGTGATCGGACTGTTCTTCGCCGCGTGTCAGGATATCCCCGTTTTTGGAGAAGATCGAGCTGAGTGCGTTCAGCGTTTCAGTAAATACGTTATAAATGCGGCTGTTCTCCTGGTTCAGCAATTCGTACAGGTCTTCGTAGAACTCAATCATCTGATCATTGCGTTCCACATCGGCGTGCAGCCAGTACTCATGAATTTTCGCCTCAATATAAGCATTCTTCTTCTTCTCTTTGGAGACGAACGCACTCTTCGCATCGCCCAGCTTCTCTTCGGACTGCTCCTGAGCAGCCTCAATGTCACGCGGAATGCGGAAGGCATTCTCACGCAGGGTTTCAATGTACGACTGAATCATCTTCAGTACACAGAAGCCTTTTTCTGTGTAGATCAGACGGGAGACATAGAACGGACCCTGTTCGGGATGCAAAAACATACGCCGGATCTGTTCGGTGAACTGACCCGCAATCTCTCCCGGCAGCTGCTTCTTCGCCTTGATATATTCTTCACGGGCACGAGCCAGGAAGTTCTGCTCCAGTTCGGTGTCCATGTTCACGACCTGTGATTTCACCACATTGCTATAGGACAGACGCTCACTGTTCTGATAACCTGGCAGCGGCTCCGGCACACGGGCTTCAAAGGACTTGACCACACTTTCGAGATCAATGCCCAGCTTGCGGGCAAACTTCTCGGTATCCTCCTGGTTCGGTGCTTTGGAGAACATGGTGTTCATTTTGTCGAACATGCGGTAAGCCAGATAGGTTGTCATTTCTTCAATAGGAAGTACCGCCGAGGATGCACCGATAATGTTGTAATCATAGTTGGCCGGATAGGCTTTGTTCATCTGTGCAATGTTCGTACGAATGTTGCTAATATAATCGTGGATGGCAAACTCCTCGCCGGATTGCTTTTCCTCACTCGCCATAAAGTTGGTGATATTCTCGGCGGTGACGTTCATGCAGTAATCATAAGCATTCTCCAGCAGTTTGCCTTCCGTGTTGGTAGCGGAAATCAGATGACACAGGTTGAACGGTGGCAGCGGAGAATTCACCGTCAGAATGTTGCCGTATTTCTGGGAGAAACGCTCACCCCGGCTGTCCACGTTCATCCAATAATCCAATTCCTTGAGCGCAGCGTATCCATTCTTGCGGATGTACTCACGAGTGTGTTCACTCAAGCTTTTGTTGGACAGGTTCACGTCTGGGGTGAACAGATATCCAAGCGTATTCACGCGGTCAATCCCGGCAGAGCCGTGATCACGTTCGATAATCCCGCGCACGATATAGGAGATATCGAGGAAGCATCCACTTCCCGTACCACCGGAAAGACCGGTCAGCAGGAACACCATCAGTTTTTTGTTGGTGCCTACAGATAATGTTTTGATCTTTTTGTCGATCGCCTGCACGACCTGGTTAATTTTGGTGAAAAGCAGCAGGCGTCCAGCCTGACGCACCCCTGCGGCGCCGTTCATGCCATCGGTGATGCTCAGCTCCGGAGACAGCCAGTCCGTAATATACGGTTCCAATACGCTGCGGTTCTGAAGCAATCCACCAATCTCGGCATTGGACAACAGTACAAATTCATTAATTGGATCGAGCCCGATGCCTTTATACTTCTTGGCGCGATCCTGTTCGTTCGTTTCAAAAGCAAGAAACTCCACGTTGGACGGTTTGTCCATTTTTTTCTTGGATACCGGGTCCTGTGGCAACTTGAAACGTCGGTTAATCTGGTATTTAAGACGCAACAGCGCATCAATACCTGTTCCTCCAAGACCGATAATCAGAATCGGGTTATCAATCGTATCGACTCTGATTTTCTCACTGACAATCCCTCCGCCAAGCGATACATCCAGTTGCTGAATATGTTCTCTAACAATCGGTTTCATTCGTTGTCCTCCCTTTAGTTAGAACAGTTGGGCTACAAACTCATTACACTTGCCACTCCGATGACAGAGTAACCTTCCGATCGCTGTTACCCCCAGATTTTTTTGATTCCCTTTTCTAAAGGGAAAAATCTGAGGATAAAGGCGCACGCTTCGCTTCTTCAGGTTTTCTCTGTCCTCTCCGTTCTCGTGTAAACAATTATACCCAACCTAAATTTGCATTCCTTCTATACCAATTAATCCTTCACACCAAATACTCGATCAAAATCGTCTTGTCCGCCTGTTGCAGCGGGATGCTCAGTCGGTCACCGTTCTTCAGTTCAACGCCTGAGCTTGCATCAACAGCACGGCCGGATTTCTCCAGCGTTCCGCCTGCGGTGTTGCGGATTATAATTCGATCCCCATTGCTGGGTGTAAATACATATTTCTCGGTTTCCTTCAATTCAGGGTCCAGCTGTAACAGCTGGTGCAGATGGAATCTGCCCCGGAAGGATGCCAACTTTTTATATTGCGGGTACGACTTGTCCCCGGTATTCTCATCGCGAATTTCGATAACCATCTGTCCGACAAATCCACGGTTTTTGCGTTTCAGCCAGCCTAGCAGGAACCAGACACCCACAGCTACAACGATCAAGGCGATCACGCCCAAAATAACAGACATCCATGGAAACGGCTTGTCCTGCTCGCCCGCAGGTGTCGTTGGCTGAGTTCCGCTACCGGCTGCTCCGCCCGCATTGATCGTAATTGGAGCACTTTCCCGGTAGAAGCTGTCTTCTTCTGCACGGATAACAAGCTCGTAGTTATGTTTGTCCGGCACTTCGAACGTTCCGGCGAACCCGGAGCCCGTGTTTTCGAGCGGCTGTTCTGTGCTTTTGCCTGTATCCTGATCGTTTACGACCAACGTCGCCTTCATATCGGCATACAGATCATTATCCTGCAGCGGCTGCCCTCCATTCTCCAGCTTGGCGGTCAGATCGACTTTGTCGCCCTTCGTATAGGACTTGGTCTTAATTGGGTCCACAACGAGCTGGAGATCATAGTTGAACAACAGGTTGATATCGATGCTGTCTTTCGGAGCCCCTTTTACCCGAAGTTTCCAGTCGCCTTCCTGAGGCTTGAGCAGCTTCACCAAGGAATAACTCTTGGAAGTGGAAAGCTTGGCTGCGTCAGAGTTTAGATCTACGGCCTTGCCCGAAGGATCGGTCAATTCAATCTGGACTTGTTTTGAAGACATGATCGAAATGTTGGCTTCAAGTACACTGTCGTTCGGTACGTTCACGGTAACTTCCTGATAACTGCCGTTTCCTGTAATGGAGGGCAGCTTCACGACATTCAGTTTGGCATGATCGGCGAAAATCTCACTCAGAATCTGTGGCAGATCATCCGGTGTATCTGTGATAAAAGACTTGCCTCCGGTCTGCTGAGCCAGATCTGCAAGTGCGTCCTTGTTCAGTTTGCCGTCTGCGTTCAGTCCAATCGTATAGACGGGAATCCCCTGATCCTGTGCTTCCTTGACGGCCTTTGCCAGATCCGCATCGGATTGAGACTGGGTGCGACCTTTGGTTTTGTTAAAATCGTTGTTGCCATCAGCCAGCAGCACGATCATTGGCGAGTGAGATGCGTCTGCCCCATGGTTCAGCACATTCACCGCTTCAGCCACTCCGACAGAGATATCGGTATATGGCCCTCGGCCGAGCTGATCAATAAAATCTTTCAGGCTGCTCTTGTCCGCATCGGACTGAATCTCCAGCAATGCCTTTTCCCGCTCCACCTGATCGGTGTAAGCGACAATCCCTACCTTGTCCCCCTGGACCGGCAGCATATCAATAAACATTTTCATGGCTTCATTGCTGATCTTGTCACGGTCACTTGTATTCATTGAATTACTTACATCGGCTACAAGTACCGCATCGATTCCGCTTGTCTGTGCCTGAGCCGCTGCAGCATGTGGCAGCAACGCCTGAGGTAGCAGCAGCGTTAGAAATGCCAGCAGAACCAGAGTTCCGCTGAGCCAGCGTATTTTGCTTGTCCGCAGCATTGGGTGTACTCCTTCACGTTTGAGATTAAAATGGGAATAGTTTATTATAGGCGTCAAGCCTTAAGGAAATCTTAACAGTCTACTAATAAATTCTGAAAAGCACCCCTATCTTCAGTTACAGTTTTGTAATGACTGACAAAAATCGACGAATTCATGTCAGTAGCTGGCACAAAAGTTCCAACTATGGAAATATGATATAGTTATTGCCAGCAAACTGCAATATAACGACGCTTGATCAGTAAACATTATAACTACGCATATTTTAACTATGCCTAGAAAGGAACGGATTATGGTTACATACGGATGCCTCGCCATATTGTTTCTTTTTGTCATTATAAAGGTGATTGCGTTCCTGCTTCATCGGCGCAAACCCGTTTCCCGGGAAGATGCAGATCGAACCCTCTACACTATTCTGAATGGCGAGCGTGATTGAGCATGAGCAATAAACAAGTTGTATCCATCAGACCATTTATAAGAACGACGCATGCGTTTCAAAAGTTGCGTGTCTGTAAGCGGTGCGGTCAGTATACCTGCCTGTGGGAGGATCACTGCACTGCCTGTGGACGCGGCACCCTTGCCACAGTGGAAGAACGCGCCTCTTCCCGCGTCAAACGTCGTATTGCACGCGACCTGTTTATTACGGTAATCCTTGGTGCAGCGGCCACCTATTTTGGTGGAACCATAGACCAAACGATGGCGGCGGCCAGCGTCTCCCTGCTGCTTCTGGCTGGATTGATCTTCATGCAAAAGAGATCCTTCCAGGTCGAACAGCAGCGCGAACTTAAACGCATGCTGCGTCTGGATGAGGAAGCGATACGCCAAGGCATTAACCGGAATTGGGCTCTTGTCGCAGAAGCGCGCAAACAGGATGAAGCGTTAGCCTATGAAATGCTCAGGGAGATCGGTTCACTCGTCTATAACGACCGGATTCGTCTGCAGCAGGTTGCGCTGCTGCAATCCTTCGTGCTGCGCAGTGATATGGACCTGCAGCTCAAACCTCTGCTGCTACGCAGCTTCGAGCGGCTGCTCGCTGAATATATCGGTGAAATCGCACGACTGAAGCCCGAATTGGTCCGTGAAGATGCGATCCGTTATATCGCCACGTACGAAGTGAATATTTTGCAGCTGCACAACGGGATCCAGATTCTGACGGCTGTAGCCGCCGCTGCTGTACGCAAAAGTAAATATATTGAGTCGTTCCCAAGTCTTATTACCCGCTACGCCCGCTTTATGCCCAAAGATCGGTTTATGCGGCTCTATCGAACTCTGGAGCTGTATCCTGGTAAGGCACGCGGTGGTCTGGCGGAGTCGGTTGGTCGGGTGTATAACGAGAAATATCGGGATTCGTACGCAGATGTTCGTGTATAGAGCTGATGTATATGGACTCGAAATGTAAATTAGTGCAAACTCAATCCCTGTATATAGACGAACCAAACTTCGTTTACCCCTGCATGCGTACTGGATTCACGCGTGACATTGTATCGTTTTTATCATATAAGCTTCGACGAAAAAACACCCCATCCTTAGGTCTAGGATGAGGTGTTTTGATATTTGGAAAATGTATGGCATTCTTCCAAATTACTTACCATAGGTTTTATCGTTATTACCGCCCACGACGAGAATCGCGGCGGTCGCTCTTGGCTGGCCCACGTCCTGCGGAGTCCGGTCGGCGTGAACCTTCACTGCTGCGCCCGGAGCTGCGTTTGTCGGCGCTACGGCCGCCCCAGCCACTGCTGCGCTCATCGCCGCTGCGACCTGCACCACGCCCGCCTTGGCCCGCTGCACCGCGACTGCTGTCGCTGCTGCGCGCGGAACCACGGCCTGCGCTGCGCTCGTCGCCACTGCGGCCGCCACTACGACCACCGCTGCGTCCACCTTCGCCGCCACGGGAACCACCACGACCGCCACGTCCGCCTTCGCTGCGGCCGGTACGACCTGCGCCGCGACGGGCACTGCCTGTCCCAGCGGAGCGTCCTCCAGAACGTTCTTCATCACCCTGACTGTTGATGGAACGTCTATTTGCTCCAGTTGATGCTACCGGACCTTCACTTGTCCACTGGATACGGGACAGCTTCTGATTGGTGCCTTCCTCAATACGAGCAAGCTCCGGTCTGTCGTGCTGTGTTGCAAATGTCACGGCAAGGCCCGTGCCGCCAGCACGACCCGTACGGCCGATCCGGTGGATATAGCTTTCCGCATCATGCGGCATATCGTAGTTAAATACATGCGTTACGCCTTCAACATCCAGTCCGCGTGCGGCAACATCCGTAGCAACGAGGATTTGCAATTTCGCATCGCGGAATGCTTTCATTACGTTCTCACGCTTGGATTGAGACAAATCACCATGAAGTTCATCGCTCGCATAACCTGCTTCACGCAGATCCTCATTCAGCTTGGATGCACGGCGCTTGGTCCGGCAGAAAACAATCGCCAGGTACGGGCGATACGTATCAATCATGCCGCGAAGTGCCTCAAGTTTGCCACGATCCGTGCACTCCAGCACCTGCTGGCGAATCTGATTGATCGGAATCACGGACTTGGAGGATACCTTCACATCCTCCGGGTCTTTCATGTAGTTCTTCGCCAGGTTGCGAATGCCTTTCGGCATCGTTGCCGAGAACAGCATCGTCTGACGTTTGTGTGGCAGTTCACTAAGAATGGTCTCAACATCATCCAGAAAGCCCATGTGCAGCATTTGGTCGGCTTCATCTAATACGAGTTTTTTAACATTATCCAGCTTCAACGTGCCACGACGCAGATGGTCCAGGAGACGTCCCGGCGTACCAATCACGATCTGTGTGCCGTTTTGCAGTTTGCGCAGCTGTTTGTCCACATCTTGTCCGCCGTATACCGCGAGAACATGCAACTTATCGTCGTTTGCAGTCAGCTTCTTCGCTTCTTCCGTAATTTGCAGCGCCAGCTCCCGCGTAGGGGCAATAATCAGTGCTTGCGGCGAGCGGTCGGATACGTTAATTTTCTGAATAATCGGCAGCAAAAAAGCCAGCGTTTTCCCTGTTCCCGTCTGTGCCTCAGCAATAATATCGCGCCCACCCAGCAATACCGGAATCGAACGCTCCTGTACCGGAGTCGGCACGGCGATACCCTGATGTTTCAGGATCTCGCACCATTCCGGGCGAATGCCCAGTTGTTCAAAGTTTGCCAATCGTTACACCTCTGTATATTCATTTAGATAAGTCCATTTCATAATTGCTTTCACTTGGCTTCAATCAAGACTAGTTTTCCGTATATCAATCATGATTATGAAATGAATTTTTTAAAAAGCAATCGGTCCGTTGCTCTTCTTCTCCATACCCTGTAGTTTACACGTTAGTCAAGCAAAACAAAAGGGGATCGGGCGTTACTTTCCTGCATTTGTCCACAAATGTCCCGGATCGTTGTGTTTAAAGCGTTAACGAATCATACAGACCTTATACCGCAATCATGACACTCTAAGGAATTGTAACGAACTTCAGCCCTGCTATTCCGGCTAGATTTAGCGAAAAAATACAGATAGCGGGCATTTAAATCGCCTACGGTTCGTTAGAATATCGGAAGCTTGAAATTACAGGCAATAGGACTTGTTAGGGGTCCTTAGACCTCAACTAATTATACCCTATAACAAAAAAGGGCCATCCCTGTCATGATCCATCATGACTTACAGGACAGCACCTTTTATCATCTATCAATGTTACTCATTTGGATTCAACTATAGCCCAGCCCTATTAAATTACGAACTGTGCCCTTGCACCGTGGCAAATCCACTTTTTTCAAGCAAACGAGAGCTTTCCTCGTTCAGTCCGCGCAGATGTACCGTTTTGCCCAGCTTGGCATATTTGAATTTAACTTTACCAATGGCAACAACCGCCGTGTTATCCCAAATATGTGAGCCACCAAAATCAATTGTGATTTCCTGCGGATCAGCCTCAGCATTGAACTCATCGACGAAGCGGGAAGATGAACCGAAGAAGAACGGTCCGTGGACACGGTACACCTTCTGCCCCTGCTCCTCATTTGCCTGCACACGAATCTTGGTCTGTTTCCAACCAAAATGAAGCACACTAAGAACAACGCCGACCATCACACCAATAGACAGATCGTGGGTATACACTACAATAGCAACTGTGACTACCATAACAAAGGCTTCCGCACGTGGCACACGCGCAACGTTCTTGATGGAACTCCAGTCAAACGTACCGATGCACACCATAAACATCACACCTACGAGCGCGCCCATTGGCACCTCTTTCACCACACCGCTAAGCAATAACAACAATATGGCCAGAAAAGCGCCAGCCGTAAATGTGGATAATCGACCTCGACCACCAGATTTCACATTAATAACCGACTGTCCAATCATCGCGCAGCCACCCATGCCACCGAAAAGGCCATTAACAAAGTTGGCAATCCCCTGACCACGTACTTCACGGTTTTTGCTGCTCTTGGTATCGGTCATTTCATCCACAATCGTTGCAGTCAGCAAAGATTCCAGCAAACCTACCAGAGCCATCGTGAACGAATAAGGCAGAAGGATCATTAGCGTATTGAGAGACCAGTCGATATTCGGCAGATGGAACATAGGCAGGGTACTCGTGAGATTCCCCATATCTCCTACCGTTTTGACGTCCAGATTTAATAGCGCCGTAATGATCGTCATGATCACAATGGCAATCAGTGGAGCCGGAACACTTTTGAAAAACCGTGGCAAAATATAAATGATCGCAAGCGTACCCGCTACCATCGCATACATGATCCAGTTCGCACCTGTGAAATGGGTTAGTTGAGCCATAAAGATGAGAATCGCCAGTGCGTTCACAAACCCGGTCAGTACCGAATGAGGCACAAATGTGATAAACCGACCAACCTTGAAAATTCCCAGAATAAACTGGATTATACCTGTCAGAATTGTAGCGGCAAACAGATATTCCACGCCATAATCCTTGACAAGTCCCACCATCAGTACCGCCATAGCGCCCGTTGCTGCCGAGATCATGCCCGGTCTTCCGCCCGCAATCGAGATCACGATGGCAATCGTAATTGAAGCATACAATCCCACCATCGGATCGACACCCGCAATGATCGAGAAGGCAATGGCTTCCGGAATAAGCGCCAGCGCTACCGTAATACCTGCTAGCACGTCCCCGCGAATGTTACCAAACCATTGTTGTTTTAAAGTATTCATATCGTCCTTTGCCGGTCCTCCTACGTATTTAAACTCAAATTTGACTTATCTCCTGAACGGCAATGGAATGGTTCGTCACTGAGCAACTACAACAAACAACACAAAACAGCGGAATACCCTCCCGCAAAAATGTGTCTATATAAGTTGAAAACATGTTGGATTGCCCATGATCCGAATAAGTTATCCGATACCATGTCTGAACATGTCTCATCCGTTCCAGTGTGCACCTCTTATTTCCACTACAACATTCAGGTGTCTTGCTTTCGAGGCATCGTGAGCCAATCACAAGTTCTCTAGGTTTTCCCCTCTCAGAAAAACCGGGTCCGTTAATGTACTGACCTATTATTATAGTCCCAGTGTCTCTTCTACACGAACAGAGTATGTATCCGTAATTGGTATATTATCTTGTATTATCTCGTATTTATATAAAATATCTCAGTTATGCTCTGTTTATCTTGTTTAAATATTACCTGTCCATGCCCAAACAAAAAAAGCCGCTAATGCTCCCCTGACAGGAAGCGTTAACGACTCTCTTGATTACGTCTATACTTAAAATCTCCCCGATTTAAATATCGAATAAAGCAGGAAGGCCACCATCAGAATGGCTACCAGAAAACCGATCTCAATGACCGGAATATCCCACAGCATGGTTGATTGATGACTGATCGAAGAACCGATGATCAATCCAACCATAATGATACAAAATGCGAGCAGTACAATACTAAAAGACAGCCGATTACTGATCTGGTCCATTCTGCGCATGAGCGCATCCAGTTCGGGGACACTGATCTCCAACCTCAGCTTACCTTTGCTAATAATAGAAGACAATTGCCTTAACTGCCCTGGCAGACCCATGACACTTTCGGCCATATCCGCAGCACTGCGGAACAGACGATTCTTGATCCTCCCAGGATTGAAGCGTTCCTTGATCAGCTTTCGACCAAATGGTTCTGCCATATCCACGATACTCAAGGAAGGATCGAGATGTTCGATGACACCTTCCATCGTGAGCAGCGATTTCCCTAACAGCAGAATGTCGGCAGGCATCACAACCCGATGTCGCTGAGCCACGCCGAACAGATCATTCAATGCTTGACCCACACTGATTTTGGAAAAGGGAATATCGTAGTATTTGCTGCGCAGCTTGTCCAGATCGCTATGAAGCCCTCGCAGATCCATATCATCCGGCATCATACCCAGCTTCTCAATCGCACGGATCATGCTGTCCGTATCTTTGCGCATCAATCCAATAATGAGCGAAGCCAGGTGCTGCTTCATCTCATCACTCAGACTGCCTACCATGCCAAAGTCAATAAAGGCAAGCCTGCCATCCTTCAGAACCATCAGATTACCCGGATGTGGATCGGCATGAAAGAATCCATGAATGAAGATCTGATTCAACAACGAATCCACCAGTCGCTGCGCAATGTTATTCAGATCATGCCCACGTTTAATCAACTCGTCACGGTCATTGAGCTTGATGCCTTCGATGTACTCCATGGTGAGCACACGAGAAGAAGTTTGATCCCAATAGATCAGTGGTATTTTCACTTTGCTATCCTGCTGATATTGCTGTGCAATCTTTTCCGTATTACGACCCTCGACGGTATAATCCAGCTCGGCCATCAATGCCTGAGCGTACTCTTCTACCATTTGCGGGATCTGATATTGCTTCACCCAATCCCAGCGTTTCTCCGCCATCGCTGTCAATTCTCGTAAAATATCTAGATCGCGCTGAACGATACGCGATATGCCGGGCCGCTGAATCTTAATAGCTACGGCCTCACCGCTTCGGAGTTTACCCAGATGCACCTGTCCAATACTAGCCGCAGCCACAGGGGTATCCTCGAACCGGGAAAAGATCTCCTCCAGCGGTGTATCCAATTCCTGTTCCAAAATACCCCGTGCCGTCTCCGAGGAAAACGGCGGGACCTGATCCTGCAGCTTCACCAATTCCCGGATCACAGACTCGGGCAACAAGTCTGCCCTTGTGCTTGCCAGTTGCCCCAGCTTAACGAAAGCCGGCCCCAGCTCCTGCAGCACGAGTCGTATGCGTTCACTCAGCGTCTTGGTCGTGTGGGCTTCACGCGACATCCACCGCCGGGGGATGGCCAGCAGCTGGAACAAACCCAGCTCCTCGACCATATAACCGAAGCCATGACGCACCAGCGCCATGGCAATTTCCCGGTATCTGCCGACATGTTTGATTCGCACAGCCATCTACTCGATCTCGTTTCCTTTGAGAGGAGGAACTTCAAGTGGAGCTGGGGATACATCAGGTTGAAGCTGTGGTGTGTGACCCAGTTCCGCAAGCTTTTTCTCAAGGACGGCAACACGCTGTTCCAAACTGGTTACATCACTCTCGGATGGAACGCCCACTTCCTGAAGGACGCGCTTGACCTGTTCGTGAATCATTCTTTTGAACTGGCCCTGCTCTTCATCGCCCCGTTCCATCAGGCGTTCAACCAACGCTTTGGATTCACCAGGCGCCAGTTCCCCGCGCTTGACCAGATCATCCACGGTTTTCTCAATTTTCTCCTTACTTACAACAGTAAGACCGAGCCCTAACGAGATTGCCTTTTTGAACAAATCGCTCATTCTTGTCATCCTCCTCTTCGTTGATCTCTATAGTATACCCCTAATCAGCTGCTCACAAAAGAAACGGTACGGCTATACGTAGCGCGCAGCCCATTTTCCTGCCTGCAGAATTAACTGACGATAGGTTTCATGGGCAAAAGATGGTACATGATGTCCTGGCATCAAGTAAACAATGCGTCCAAGACCATATCTATGCGCCCAAGCTGCGGGCTTCGGCCCTTCTTCGGATTGATACTCCAGCAGAATTTTCGTTTCGGCAAATGAACCGAACTCGAACTGATAAGGCTCTTCCTCCATCGTAAATCGGGAAATGCCTTCCGTCACTGGATGGCTCTCTGCCGTTACTGTGAACTCTAGTGGGGCATAAGGTGGATGATGCAGGAATTTGGCACCGATCATCTGCTTCAGCTCATAACGATTTTGGAGCGAAATTCCGTTATGTATAATGACCAGTCCACCTCCATTACTAACATAGGACAATAAGCCTGCTGTCTGCTGTGGAGAGACTTTCCCCTTCCAATCATCCATGTAACAGATACACACATCAAATCCGGTTATATTTTCTTGCAGCAGCATGTTGCGATTCTCACTGCACTGCACAGTCATAGTATCGTGAAAAATCCGACTAATTTCCGCATCCACACCTTGCAGCGGATGCCAGTCCGGATGAGTATAATCACCAAGTAATAACGCTTTTTTACGATGATCCATCAATAAAAACTCCTTTCAAATTACCTCTAACAGAATTACCAAGGAAGGGTATCGCCCTTGTAATCTACATACGCGGGCTGATCGCCCATGAACTCCTTATGGCGATCGATGAGTGCTGTGATATGCTGAGCCGATTGATCTGGCGTAAGGTCTGCATCGGTATTCAATTCCCCGCTCATATAACTCTGTACCCAACCGGGATGTATCAGCATCACTTGCCCACCCTCATTCTTCAGACCATTATGCACAAGACGGGCCTGCATGTTTAACGCAGATTTGGACATACAATAGGCAAACCATCCATCCCGGCTGCACTGCTCAATACTGCCTGCCTCCGAAGATATATCGACGATCAGCTTGTTTGTCCCTTGAAGAAGGAGGGGCAACAGGGCATGAGTCACACGTAATGTCCCCAAGGTATTTACGTTGAATACTTCTGCCATCTCCGCCATATTTAACGGTCCGCGGATATGATCCGTAATACTTCCTAGTATAGCCGCATTATTGATAAGCATATCCAAATGCTCTGTATCCAGCTTAAGTGTCTCCGTGAACAAAGCTACGGACAGATCATCCGCAATGTCCAGTTCGATGACGCGTAAATGTTTTGGATAGGCATCCGTCAGAAGACGAATTCCTTCTGACTCTTCCATGTCCAACCCTGCCGCATAAACGATATAACCTCTCTTCAGCATTTGTGCCGTAAGAGCTAACCCCAGTCCCCGGGCCGCCCCGGTTACACATACGGTTTTCATCATGCTGTCCCTCCCCCACAAGCTTAATCTGTCTTTAATTCATTCCACATTATTATCCAAAAACCTTTAATTTTGAATGGGTACAACTAACTTCATGACCAAAGTCTCAGGTGAATTCCCTTGAATCAGATTCATTCAGCTTATAGAAAATGAACCGATCACAGAGACAAGCAACAAAAAAAGTTCTGATCCATATATCGGATCAGAACCGGGAACAACTTGGCATCTTAAATGCGTTTCATTCAACGCTTAATATGACTCCAGGCGGGATCACATATTATTGCAGCAGTTGAGCCTTGTCCGCAGATCGGGCAGCGTAATAACGCCCCAGTTCAACGATTAGTGCCCCCATCTTCTCATCCTCCGGGACTACGAGCGCCTCAATACCTTCTTCACGCATCGCGTTTGCCGTAACCCTGCCCACCGAAGCAGGCACTACGCCTTGCCGGAAGGCTTCCTGCATGGATTCGAGCTTGCCCTTTGACGCCGCGTATTCAACCAAAAACCGCACTTGCGGCCCACTTGTAAACGCGACAGCATGCACCTCATGCTGCAAAATTTCATTCAACAACTGTTCCAGTTCGCTCTCTTCGGGCGGGACGTGACGATAAGGAAGCACCTGACGTACTTGAGCCCCTTGTTCCTCCAGCCACCCGACCAACTTGGGCGCAGTTTCCCCATGCAGTTGCAACATGACCTTCTGTCCCTTAAGTTCATGAGGCGCAAATTCACGAATCAGCCCGTCTGTGCTGCCATCATCATCCCGCACCAGCGGGGTCAGTTTACGTTTTCGGAGTGCATTGACTGTTTTGTACCCTCTTGCTGCAATCAAGGATTCCGATAATACGTCCAGCAATTGATCAGCAATCTCCATATCCTCAGCCATATCAAAAATAGCGTCCAATCCCATACCCGTGGTTAATACCGTCCAGTCTGGCGGGTCGGATATCCAGGATACCAGACCATCTCGAATATTACGATCGTCCAGAAAAACAGTTCCCTGTGCAGGTCGGACTAGTGGAATCCCGCCCATTTTCTCAACCAGCAAAGACATCTCTTTGGATTTTCGTGGTCCTGTCAATGCTACGCGTATACCTGCCAAATGTTGAGCCATCCATGTTCCCCCCCGTTAATTCAGCCGAAAGTCATCAGTCTGACTACAGTATACAGGGTACTTCTATGGAGGGAAACCGAGTTTCCCCTCTTTTCGGCGGTTCATCTATAACGATTTTTGATGGGATATATCAGGAAGGCTGTAGTTCTCCACCCTGATGTCCATCACGTTTACTTTTGTCAGGCTCATCTCGTTCCTGTGATGCTTTCCCTTGTTTATCCTCTTTTGGTTGCTGCTTTTGGTTCTGGTCATCCGTTGCTCGGCGATTTTTCGCACCTTTTTTGCGAGGACGCAGGAACACGAAAAGTATGATGGGAAACAATATCTCGAACACAATCCCAATCCATGTCCATTCTCGTGTAAAACGAAAGAGCTGAACCGCGTTTTTGAAAAACCAGAAACTACACACGTAACCAACCAAAGCCACGGGTCCTGTCATCACTTTACCCGAAACTTTTGGAATCATTCGTTTCAGTCCCCAACAGACAAAATACAGATCAAATGCGATCTTTGTAATTAACGTAGGTAGCGTTACCGCTGCTAGTGCAAGGTCAAACCGATCAAGGAAATCACTGATTTGTAGTTGCCTTGCAAGCTCATAGGAGGGATATACCAGTCTGGATGCAATGGGTACACCCACAGCCAAGATGGTTTCGATGACAATCAGCATCATTAACAGGGCCGCGATCGTAATCCCCCACATAACCGACTTGAATCGAAAATCACTGCCTTTGATTACAAAGGGGATTGCAATCATCTCACCAAAAAAGGAAAATATGTACCAACTCCCCTTGCCAACTCCAGCAACATCGATGTCAAAATACGGCATGAGATTATCCATGTTTATTTGCTGAATGAGCATAAACGGCAAAATCAATGAATTCAGCACAAACAGAGTAACATACAGTTCGGACATCCCTATTAAGGACCCCAACCCACCCCTCACGATAAAAACAACCATGACCAGCAGGGTCAATACAATTATGGAAATGGGAGTCGTCTCCAGCAAGGTAATGCTTACATAGTCACCGATTAACCGGATATCACGGGCGAAAATAAAGAGAAAAAACAGGATATACAACGCACCTGTCACACGACCCAAAAAGGGAAAACGCTCTACTAGAGATTCAAACAAATCCCGATCGGGGAACCGTCGCTGAACACGGCTTAACATCCATAGTGATACCACCATGACAAGAAACACAGGGATATAAGATAAATACGCGTGCTGTTCAGCATAAAAAATGGCTTGTGCATGGGGCTGCATCAACGTGCCTGTAATACTGAGCAGCATGATGAGCAGCACCAACTGACGATTGGTCACTTTTTGATTCATGGAATACCTCCTTTCTGTCTTAATGCTTCAAAATTCGTTGAAAAGCCTTACGGTAACGGTAGCCAACGTTGAATTAACTGGGTAAGCCATGCCGACACAAAGACGGTTTTGCTCAAGTTAGTCACATAGAACCAAATCCCGGCGCTAATGGCGATTAGTCCGTAGGATAACCACCGATTAATGGCCGCTGCCTGCTTCACATGTTTGAAGTCCATGATGATTACGGCAATAACCATACCCAAATAAGTGAACAACAGCGGCTTAATCATGGACAATATCCTCCTCTTGTAATCCAATCGGTTTATTGATAACCCCTACATTTTCAATTATGATGTGTGGTTCAACAATGACCTTTACATCCGGATAGATATCATCCCACCGATCCCTTATTTTTTTCCATTCCCGAGGAAGCTGCTGATGAATGGAACGACCCAGACCCAAAATATCCGCAGGATATTGTTTTTGAATCAACCTAACCCCTTCCTTAATGTCATCTTCAATTTTCTGGTGAAGGACCTGAGTAAGGCTCTGCATCTCCTGGTCTCGCAAATCTCCATAATTGGATTCGTTATCTACCATGACTCCCTTCGCATACAACTCGATCGTCACCGTGACTTTTCCGTTTTCAACATGAGGATGCAAGGATGAGTTATTCTCGTTTAGTTTAATGAACACATCACCTTTTCCACGCGGAGCCTTTACCATCACTTCCGGCTCATTGGCTTCACCCATGGCTAAAATAAGCGCATCAGCGGGAGCTTTCTCAATCATGCCTACCAGTTTGTCCTTCTTGAAAATAGCGATCCCATCTAACTTGATATTCGTCTTAACGTCCTTCCAGTTACTCGGCACATTATCAGCAGTCGAAGCAACTGGTAGAAATGGATCTACTCCTTCGGAAAGAATTGCATCCGTAAATGTCTTGAGTGAACGTGGTCTGCGCATATTCAGGAAACACAGCTCGCGTACCATTTCGGAAGGGAATTTTTCAATTGGCGCATCGGTATCCAGCACTTTGTAAGCAGATCCTTTGGTAACAATTGGTAGAGCAGAGAGTCGGTTAAGCGGGTAACGCGTAAGTAAGTCCAGCATGGGAGCAACGCCTTCACGTGCAAGCTCTTCTCCGATCAGCATGGTACGTCGATGTGCATAATAAAGCTCACGGGAAAGTGCCTTTTGGCCTTCAATAGAAGTCCCGCGCAAGGTTTTGGCTGTATTGGATAACATGAACCACGATTTGTCGCCACTTGTGCCCCCACCACCACCTTCACTTCCAGAGGAACCGGACTGGCCGGGAAGGGCAATTTGCAGACTGGTTCTGTAATTATCCTCTTCCTTGTCGATGGCGAGACCAATGACAAAAGCGATATCATTAATCTCCTTCCGATCCCAGCAACCTGATATGAAAATAGTACATAGGAGCAGTATGGCTACCGCCCGTCGTTTACGGATGAGAACCATGTGCTCACCACCCTTCTTCTGCTTCAGGCGAACCGTTGATCTTTTCATTCATCCGCTGCTGGTCACGATGAACCGTTGAAGGACGATGAATCATCTTCCACCATGGTGTACGAATAACAATATCCTTGGTATCCGTCTTGCTATAGGGGCTGAGACCTGACAGATAAGGTACTCCAAAAGAGGTCATTTGCGTTAGATGTACCGAGATCAGCACTAGTCCGATTACAATGCCGTATAAACCAAGCGCTCCGGCAAGCAGCATAATGGGAAAACGCAGTAAACGTACCGTAATGGCAAAGTTAAAACGAGGAATCGTGAAAGACGCAATGCCTGTCATGGATACGATAATAACCATGGGAGCAGAGACGATTCCCGCCTGAACCGCTGCCTGTCCAATCACAAGTGCCCCCAAAATACTGACGGCCTGACCTACCGTTTTGGGTAACCTGACCCCCGCTTCTCGCAAAGCCTCGAATGATAGCTCCATAATGAGGGCTTCAACCAGTGCAGGAAATGGAATGGCCTCTCTTGCCCCGGCAATACTCAGAATCAGCGTGGTAGGCAACATATCCTGATGGAAGGTTGTAATGGCGATATAGAGTGCAGGCAGAAATAGAGCAATAGCTACAAACAAAAACCGAATCCACCGCACCAGATTGCTGATAAAGAACCGTTCGTAATAATCCTCACTGGCCTGAAGCATCTGCCACATGGTTACTGGGGCAATAAGGACAAACGGACTACCATCCACAAAGATGGCAAATCGCCCTTCCAGCAAGTTGCCCGCCACTGTATCCGGACGTTCGGTATAATGCATCTGCGGAAAAGGGGAATACGGATGATCTTCTATCAATTCCTCAATATAACCAGACTCAAGAATCCCATCGATTTTGATCTTGTTGAGGCGTTTTTTGACATCCTTAATCAGCTTGGGATCAGCAATATCGCTGATGTAGGTCAATACGACATTGGTTTTGGTCTCGGTCCCAATCGTCATGCTTAACATCTTAAGTGCAGGTGTTTTCAGCTTGAAACGAAGCAGAGCTGTGTTCACGCGTAATGTCTCGGTGAAGCCTTCGCGTGGTCCTCGGATAACCGACTCGGTCTGGGGTTCCTCGACGCCGCGCCGCATGCCGCCCTTGACGTTGAATAGCCAAGCCTCCTTGCTTCCGTTGACCAACAGAAGTGCAGAGGATTCCAACACCCCATCCGCTGCGTCTGCCCAGGTATCCACTTTCTTCACCTGCGTCAGGGCGATTCGTGTATCATCCAGAGGAGCTGCAGGTTCATCGGTGCGTTGCTCGATCAGACCACGAATTAGAGGCCGGAGCATATGATCCTGAATATCCGTCGAATTCACGATGCCTTCGATGTACACCAGCAGTCCTTCCACTTCAGGTGAAATCTTGACATTGCGGAAGATCACATCCGAGCAATCCGAGAAAATGTCTTCCAGTGCCAACATATGGCTTTCATGTGAAAGGCCTATCGGTTGCCTCAGAATAGGGGGAGACGGCAGCCCTAAGGGGATGTGTTTCTTCTTTTCTGAATCCTTGGAACCATCTTTCCCTGATGTTTTGTCCGCCATATGCCGCCCCTCCGTTCCTGTTTTTTTATACAAGGTAGCTTGTGCCAGAGCGCGCAGAATTATGTGGTCTTTTTATAAAATTTCCAATGGCTTCTTCATTTCAGACAACAAAAAAGGCCTCTGTATGAATTACAGAGACCTTTGGGGCTTCATCAAAAAGTTTGCATCAAATCTTCATTCACTTAATTGATACTCTTGTCCACTTCTTTAATCATTTCCTGAATGGATTCCAAACCACCGCCAGACAAGTACCAGTAATCCGGGTCAAGATAAACAATGTGTCCGTCTTTATAAGCAGTCGTATTTTTGACCAAATCATTCTCGACCACCCGTTTGGCAGGCGTTGCCTCACCACTGCCTGCAACCACTGCACTCCGATCTACCACGAACAGATAATCCGGATTTTTCTCCATAACATATTCGAATGAAACGCTTTGTCCATGGGTCGACACTTCAATATTTGCATCTGCCGGAGTAAAACCGAACACATCATGAATGATACCAAATCGGGAACCTGCACCATAAGCACTCAATTTGCCTTCGTTCGTCAGAACAACCAGTGCATTCTTTCCAGCAGCCGTTACTTTATCATTTAAAGCTTTAACAGAGGTATCAATGGATGCCAGTGCCTCTTCTGCTTCTTTTTCTTTACCAAAGATCTCTCCAAGTGTCTTCACATTGGAAGTCAGGGAGTTCATATAATCTTCCGTGTCTACCGCCATATAAATGGTCGGTGCAATCTTGCTCAGCTCTTCATAGGAGTCTTGCAGTCGTCCTGAGATGATAATCAGGTCAGGCTTCAGAGCATTTACTTTCTCAAAATCAGCCTCTTTCAAACCGCCAACATTGGCGTACTTTGCATCGTTATACTTTTCCAGATAAGAGGGAACTCCCTCCTGAGGTACACCGGCAACCTCTACCCCAAGCTGATCCAATGTATCCAGCACACCATAGTCGAATATAACCACTTTCTCCGGATTCTTCTTCACTGTTGTTTCGCCAAGTTTATGTTTAATGACGACTTCATCATTGGACTGATCTGCTGCTGCATTCGCTTCTGATCCTGTGCCACTGCTGGCACCTGTATTTTCTGCTGTTTTACTTCCACCGCAAGCTGCCAGAACAACCGACAACACCACAAGCAACGTAAACAACCAACCCTTTTTCATAAATAGACACCTCTCGCTCTCTCTATATTAGTTTAACTTTTTCAAGCAAAATACACACAAATCTTACGCCCATCAATCCATTGCACAGGGATGTGCATGTCATATACTTTCTGCAATACATCTGTATTAATGATGTCCTCCGTCTTACCTTCCTGCACGACACGCCCATCTTTGAGTGCAACGATATAGTCTGAATAACAGGAGGCAAAATTGATGTCATGAATGACAATAACAATCGTCTTGCCCAATTCATCCACCATTTTGCGAAGCACCTTCATAATCTGCACGGAATGTTTCATGTCCAAATTATTCAAGGGTTCATCTAGGAGAATATACTCGGTATTCTGCGCGATAACCATGGCAATGTAAGCCCGCTGTCGCTGTCCACCGCTTAGCTCATCCAAATACTTTTTGCGGAATGGAGCCAGCTCCATATAATCGATGGCTGCCTGAATCCACTGCCGATCCTCTGCTGTGAGTCTTCCTTGTGAATAAGGAAAACGGCCAAAAGCAACCAAATCCTCCACAGTCAACCTGATATTTATGTGATTGGATTGTTTGAGAACTGATATTTTTTTGGACAGATCCTTGTTCTTCCAGCCTTCGATCTCTTGCCCTTCGATCAGGACTTGTCCTGTATCCTTGCTGATTAGCCTGGTGATCATGGATAACAGTGTGCTTTTGCCTGCACCATTGGGACCAATAAATGAAGTGATTTTTCCTTTGGCAATATTCAGTGATACGTCATCCACTACCCGGACGCCGCCGTATTGTTTGGTTACATTTCTGACTTCTACCACGACTTATTCTCCTTTAGCAGTAAATAGATGAAGTACACACCGCCTACAAAATTGATAATGACACTTACTGTAGTGGCAAAAGTAAATACTCGCTCTACAATGAGCTGTCCACCGACCAATGAAACCACGGCTATAATGACTGAACCCCAGATCAGCACTTTATGACGATGTGATCGGAATATCTGATGCGCCAGATTCACGACCAGCAGTCCCAGGAACATGATTGGGCCGACCAGCGCTGTGGAGATAGACACCAGAACCATCACAACCAGCAGCAACCTTTTCACGATGTATTGATAGTCCACGCCAAGATTAACCGCGTGATCTTTGCCGAGGGATAGTACGTCGAGATATTTGGTAAACCTCTGTGCATACAGCAGGATCAAAATAATGGCCACCATTGAGATGATCAGCAAATCGGTATTCACATTGTTAAAACTCGCAAACATCTTGCCCTGCAGCACAAGGAACTCATTGGGATCAATCAGCACCTCCATGAAGGAGGACATGCTCTGAAACAGCGTTCCCAAAATAAGGCCAACGAGCAGCAGCAAATAGATATTGCGCCCCCGTTCTCTACGGAACATGAACTGATGCAGGAGTAGAGCAAACAGACTCATTAACAGGACAGATACCGCAAAGTTAAGATTTTTGTTCACAAAGCTGATATGCGTGCTCCCAAACACAAACACGGCAAAGGTCTGAAACAACATATACAGGGAGTCGAGTCCCATAATGCCAGGCGTAAGAATTCGATTGTTGGTTATCGTTTGAAAAATGGCAGTGGAGTACGCGATGCAGGCACCCGTGAGCACAATGGCAAGAATCTTTTTCCCTCTGCGAGGCAGAATATAATCCCAGTTGCCCCCGGATTGAATGACCAGAAATACACCAATTAACAACACTGCCGCTGCAATCAAAATGCCAAACTTCCAGGTATTCGCCGTATACTTCATTCTCATGATTCATAAGCCTTTCTTCGAAGCAGTAAATACAGGAACAGCACGCTGCCCACAACGCCCACAGTCAAACTGATGGACAGCTGATAAGGATAAATAATCAATTGACCCAAAATATCGCAGACCAGAACAAAAATCGCACCGAGTACTGCCGTATGAGGCAATGTATCCCGCAAGTTGTCACCCTTATACAATGTCACAATATTCGGTACTACAAGACCCAGAAACGGGATTGTACCTACGGTAATAATGACGACGGCTGAAACCATCGCAACCAGAATCAGTCCGAGATTAACCACTTTGCGATAAGCCAGTCCAAGGTTGGTAGAGAAATCTTCACCCATGCCCGCAAGTGTAAAGCGATTAGCGAACAGATAAACGATAATAAGCAACGGAATACTGATATAAATCAGTTCATAGCGTCCCTTCATAATAGTGGAGAAGTCACCTTGCAGCCAGGACGACATGTTCTGGATCAAATCGTTCTTGTAAGCAAAAAAAGTCGTGACTGAACTTACAATATTGCCAAACATCAAACCAAGGAGAGCAATGTATATCGTATCCTTGAATTTGACTTTCTCCAGTATCCGCATAAAAATTAGCGTTCCAGCCAGTGCGAAGGCAAAAGCGACCAACATTTTTTGCAGTGGAGAAGCACCGGGAAACCACATCAAAGTAACGAGGATACCCAATCGGGCTGAGTCCATTGTTCCGGCCGTTGTCGGAGAAACAAATCGGTTGCGTGTCAGCTGCTGCATGATCAGTCCAATGACACTCATACTGATACCTGCGACAAGGATGCTGACTAGACGGGGAAAACGACTGACTTGTAACACCTGAAGCTGGACTGGGGTCAAATGAAATATATCCATGGGCGAAATTGCTGAATTGCCAATAAACAGGTATACGATAGACAAAAAAGCCAGCACGATCAACATATAGCCTAACTTCATCTCTCTACTAATCCCCTCACTAATAGCCGTAAAACACTTGTAGCAGCTCTACTTAGTTCAACTTGATATTGATACTCATTATCAATTAGAGTAATTATATCGATATTAATTTCGTCATGTCAACCTTTCTCTGCTTCTCTTATTCTAAATTTCATGAAACAACCTGAAACACATATAATTCAAGTTTAATTGTATATAAGGAAAAAGACCTTCCAATTGGAAGGTCTTTTTAATGATTCAGTTAGTCGGCAAAATAATCTTCAGGAACATAGCGGATCTCAGATTCCGCATATATCGTCAATGTATGGCTTTCTCCATCATACTGCACCCGGTCTCCCTGAACGTAATACCAGTGCTTCACCAAGGGCTGATCTTTACGCTGTACAAATCGAAACACATTGAGCTCCTGTCTAAGCTCCATAATGCTATCTACCACCTGTTGTTCCAGACCCGTAACGGTAAAAACAAACCCAGTGCCTTCTCTTTGATAGCGATAGGACATCGAATCTGTTTTGCTGTTCACTAACCCTCGCCCTGTCACTGCATGCTTAACCATGAACCATTCCTGCTGCGTCATAAACGTAATTCCTCCTTTGATCTTGGAGTTTCAATCCATTTCGGTAATCTAGGGCAGATCGATCAACATATAGAAAGCGTCCTCGCTTGCATCCAGGTTCATGGATGTCGTCTGTTCCACACGAGCCGTATCCCCTTCATTTAGCTGATACTCTCCGTTCAAGCCAAGCTTTCCTTCAATGGCAAAAATGTACATGCGGCGATCTGCAGCCTGTTCATATGTTAAGGTCTGACCTGCAGCCAATCGGCCAAGATAGATGGTCATATCCTGTTGAATGGATGCGATACGCGCCCCACCTTCAGGGGATACCACGGGTACGAGTGCTCCCGTGAGTGCGTCTGGATCAAAAGAAGTTGTCTCATAAGACGGCTCAAGCCCTTTCGTATGTGGCATGAACCAAAGCTGTAATATACGCACTTCTTCAGAATCGGAGGCATTGTGTTCGGTATGGATCATGCCGCTGCCTGCTGACATGCGCTGAATTCCACCAAATGATGTAACAGCCACATTGCCCAGGTTATCTTCATGACGCAACTTCCCGTTCAGCACGATGGACACAATTTCCATATCACTATGCGGGTGTGCCCCGAAACCACGACCAGGGGCAATTACATCATCGTTAGCTACCCGCATGGGTCCAAACGCAGTATTCTCCGGGTCCTGGTATTCACCAAAGGAAAAGCTGTGATTGCCGCGCAGCCAGCCCCGGTCGAAGCTGGAACGGGAATCGGATGGAATGACATTAATCATAAAGACATCCTCCTATATGTTCTCTTATTTTTTCTTAGTAGCATACTTATTCTCATTGTACCAAATCGATGGGCTTTTCGTCCAAAACAAAAAGCCTTCTCCCGGTTCGAATGGTTCACACGTATAATTACGCGTATCCGAACTAGCGAGAAAAGGCTTCTATACAGGATATACCTGCTTGAATGAAATTGTTAGTCCATCCCTACTGGATGGTGATATACCCGTTATGCACTCACATTCTGTCGAGCGTTCCCTTGTCTAGAGAAGAAATGATCCACCGCCAGGAAACGGCTGCCTGTGAAGAGTAGTGTCAATGAACCCGCCAGCAGCAGGTAATCAAACTCGGTACCACTCATGAACGGCTGCCCTACTTTGGCAGTAAGCAGAACCCCACCCATAACTACGATGAACAATGCAGCAAATACACGTGTTCCTAACCCCAGAATCATGGCTGCACCACCCACCAATTCAATGATCGCCACAACCGATGCCAGAAAACCAGGAATGCCGATACTTTCAAAGAAACCGACTGTACCGCTAATTCCACCTTCGAATTTGCTCCAACCATGTAATACAAAGATGAGACCAATCATGATCCTTGAGAAAAATAACCCAATCTCCACACTTCTATTCATATTCATCTTCCTCCTTGGAGTTTAAGTTCAACGTTAAATTTCAACCAATTGACCAAACAAACAAGACAGACAGCAGCAGGATCACTGTGGCAGAAATGAATACCGCATAGCGGGGAAGCGTCAGCGTAACATCCTGTTCCGGGTCTAATAGACGGGAAATACGTACATTTACCGAAGTATCGGCAAAAGACGATTGAATAGCTGTCTCTCTAATCCTCCAAGGTTCAGGGCAAGCTCGGATCAGTTTGAGCAGTGCACTACCAATGCCCGCAGCGTTCCCTGTACGTTCAATCGCTTCATTGTCAGCCAGAATTTCTCGAATGATATTGTAATGTTTTGAAGTATGCTTCAACACCGGAATATAAGGCATCATCACGGCAAATACCGAAAGCAAGGTCGTCTTGAGTGGATCACGATGCCACAGATGATGCACCTCATGGTACACAACTGCTCTTTCTTCTTCAGCATCCAGCATCATGAGCAGCCCTGTGGAAAGCACTATACAGGGTTTCCACAGACCAATCGTAAATGCAACCTGTGACGGCTTGTCCACCACAATGAATCGAGGTTGTTTGAGATGACGGTACCGCACCTCAAGTTTACGAGACATGGCCCCGTCTTCCAACGACCGAAGCTTCCGTACCGCTGCACTTGTCTTGATCATGCGATCGAACAGCAGCCAGCCTGTACCGGCAAACGTCAGGAGCACCAGTGCCATAAGAACATGCCCCATGGACAACCAACCCAGCCTGCTCATCCAGTGATTACATAGCCAGAGCAGATTAAACGGAATGTCCCAGCCAAATATTTTGTACATCGCGTACATGAACATCTGCATGAACACGAATAACGGAATGCCAAACCCGACGGTAAACAACAGCTTCGAGCGGGCCTTCCACATGTCAACCGCTATCCTTTTTCCATTGCTTAATCTTCTGCTCCAGACGCTCAATCAGCCCTGCATCTGCTTCATCCAGCGCATCCAGCATGTGATTCACAGCAAGTGCCCCGAATTCATCCACCAACTCATGTGACAATTCCTTGGATTGGTCGTTCATAAACTCCTCCCTGCTCTGTACCGGATGGTACAGTGACGTTCGGCCCTTCTGCGACTTGTGGAGCAGCTCCTTGTCCACGAGGCGATTCATCACCGTCATGACTGTATTGAAATTAACGTCTTTATCTTTTTCTAGTGCGGTTTGCACTTCGCGAATGCTGCTGCCTGGACGCGCCCATAGAATGTCCATAATCTTCGCCTCCAGCGGACCGAAAAACCGGTTCAGCCCACGCTCACCCACTTTAAAATTGTGTATTCTCATGTTCAGACACCCCTCACACTACTCATTGTAGTGCCAACAAACGAGAAGTCAACCTCTATGTCAGCTATTTATTGTAAATGATTTGTAAATATGTTTTCCATTTCAGAACATCATTTTGATGCACAAGTTCGGTTTGCAGCTAAAAAAAGACTAAAAATCGGGCAGGTCTGCTATTCTGCAGTCCTGCCCGGTCTAATTCATAAATCGATTATTCATTTCTGAAATAATGATGAAATCAGTGCTTTATTTAATTGCGATCCTGTGAGGGCATAAATGCGGAGATATCCACACCAAGTCCGTGAGCCAAACGACCACCGAGCTGTCCATCTGCCTGGAAGAAATGGCATAAAGCACGAAGCTGGGTCTGTTCCGGTACTGCCTTCAGGTCATTGATCAGGTTATCGAGCAAATGTTGCTGCTCCACCGCCGTGAACGAACGGAACAATTCCCCTGACTGCGTATAGTTATCGGTTTTCTCTATTTTCTCACGCGTAACATGACCCTCTAACGGAACCTGGCTGTCACGGTATTCCGGTGCTTCTTCCGGGCTGTTGCCCGAGCTGTTCGGTTCATAATTTACCGGGGACGGGTCCTGACTCACATTCATCAATCCATCACGCTGATGATTGCGAACCGGAGCATAAGGGCAGTTCACCGGAATCTGCAAATAGTTCGGTCCGAGCCGGTGGCGCTGTGTATCCGGATAAGAGAACAGACGACCTTGCAGCAATTTATCTTCGGAAGGCTCAATTCCAGGCACCAAAGCGCTTGGTGAAAAGGCTGCTTGCTCCACTTCTGCGAAGAAGTTTTGTGGATTACGGTTCAATGTCATGGTTCCGATCGTCTGGAACGGTAGTACATCTTCCGGCCAAGTCTTGGTTGGGTCGAGCGGATCGAAGGCGAAATCATCCATCTGCTCCGGCTTCAGCAACTGTACCTGCAGCTTCCACTGCGGGTATTGACCGTTTTTGATATGATCGTGTAAATCTCGGGTGGCATGGTTGAAATCCTGTCCTTGTACCTCAGCTGCCTCTTGACGTGAGAAGCCTCGCACGCCTTGAGCCGATTCCCACTTGTATTTCACATAATGGACTTGCCCTTGAGCATTAATCCATTTGAAGGCGTGTACGCCGAATCCATCCATTTCACGGTAACTTGCTGGCGTACCCAGATCGGAGAACAACCAAGTCATCATATGAGTCGACTCCGGTGACAGTGTCATGAAGTCCCAGTAGCGTGCAGGGTCCTGGATATTCGTATCTGGCGCAGGCTTCAGGGAATGAACCATATCCGGGAACTTCATGGCATCACGGATGAAAAAGACGGGCAAATGGTTACCCACAATATCATAGTTCCCTTCACGCGTGTAGAACTTCACGGCAAAACCACGTGGATCACGCGCTGTCTCCGGTGAACCCGTACCGTGAATTACCGTGGAGAACCGCACCAGTACATCCGTCTCTGTGCCCGGGTCTTGTAAGAAATCGGCTGTCGTATAAGCCTTCATGCTCTTCTCCAGCGTAAACACGCCATGTGCGCCAGCACCTCTTGCATGAACGACCCGTTCCGGAATACGTTCACGGTCAAAGTGTGCGATCTTCTCAAGAAGATGATAATCCTCAAGTAATGTGGGACCTCTTCTTCCTGCGGTACGGGAGTTTTGGTTGTCACCTACGGGTGCGCCCTGATTGGTTGTCATGCGTTCTGTCATATCGTTATCCTCCTCATGTTGGTCTCATGCCTGCTGTATATACTCTATTAAAATCATATTCGCCATCGCTTTAAATATACATTTAGACTTGATCTAACTGTTAAATTGATTCTAACATGTCCCACTCGCCCCTTGCATGAGGTTCGTATGAGATTAAGATGAGTTTCTTGTTCGTTTCATGAATGAAATATGAACATCAACTTGGAGTAAGATGAGCATTGATCCATTCCGATTGCTTGATCTACTCTCTCTAGTGGATATACCCGCATACGAGTGACATGAACAGCGCAATGTGTCCAAACAAAAAAAGCGGACTAATCCGCCAGGCGGTAGCCCACTCCTCTTACCGTTACTATATATTGAGGCGAAGCCGCGTTATCGCCAAGTTTTTTGCGCAAGCTTTTGATATGAACATCCACCACATTGCTTCCACCCGTAAAATCAGTCTCCCAAATATCGCTGAGCATCTCCTCACGGGAAATCACTGCACCTTTGGCATCAATCAGCTTCAGCAGCAGATCATACTCTGTCTTGGTCAGGTGAATGCGGTCATTATTCCGGTGCACGCTCATCCGCTCACGATCCAGCCATAGATCCTTGAAACCAATGCGTTGGCCTTCCTGAGGTAGAAATCCGCGTTTCGGTGCTGCAGGACTATTGCCGATCATGCGTTGCACACGATACAACGCTTCCTGCGGACGGGCCGGCCAGACCAGTAATTCCTCCTGAAGCATCGGGCCACTGGCACTGCCAATCATCTTCTCCCCCACCAGATACAGACAGGGTGTTGCATGTTCCGCTTCACGATTCAATCGGCTGCTGATACCGGCAAAAGCATCAATGGTTCCAGCAACAGACAGGTCATAGATCAACAGATCAAATACAAGCCGTTCATGCAAATCAGGCTCCCAGCGGTGGAACACCAGCACATCGAAGCAGCTATCCGTAAGTGCCTTAACCAGCTCATGTACTTGCCCTGGCATAGGACTAATCAGAATGACCCGTCTCGTAACCGGGCAATTATCCACAAGGGGAGTTGGATCCGCAAGGGCAGGCTTGACCCGGAGCGGCAAACGACGACCGGACAGGTTGATTTTTACTTGACCCGTTTGTTTCTGCATTCCGCGCAGACACCTCCAAAGACCACATGAGCGTGATCAATCGCATACCCGGTTTCCTCCGCGACTTGCTTCATCCATTGCGGAGGAACTTCCGTCATAACTTCATCCACCTTGCCACATACTTCACACATAATATGTTGATGATCGTCCATGCGGGCATCATAACGACTGGCCGTCTCGCCTAACTTGAGCTCTCGAATCAATTCTTTATCCGTTAAATATCGGAGTGAATTATATACCGTACCATAAGCCAAATTATAACCTTGCTCCACCAGACGGTTCATCACTTCTGCTGCCGTTGGATGGTCTTCGGAATGACGGACTACATCGTAAACGGCTTGACGCTGTATCGTCAGATTTAGAGTTCTCACCAGCAATTCTCCTTTATTAACCCATTCAATAGTATATAAGATGACACAGCAATCTACTGATTGCTATGATTCCCTGAAACATTAAAATCAATTTTGATTTAGATTAAGTATAAATCTCATTGCACAATGAAGTCAATATCCGACTATTTTATTCATGAATACTTATAGCCAAGCCTCTTCTAAGCATCCGTTGCTCTCATTTGGGATAATATGGTTCGCTACTATACTGCTTTTCAGCTAAAATATAGTAATGTGCGCTAAAGGGGGGATGCTTGTTGCTAAGCACGTTTTTCGTCAATCTCTGTGTCATGATCACGTTCATGTATGTGTCCGGAATCATAGCCAAATTCTATCGTATCCGCGTGCCCTTTCCCTCGATGCGTGTTCAGATGATCGGTGGTCTGCTGTTCGGGATCTATGGAACGGTACTGATGAATTATTCCTTTCCTTTAAATGAAACTACCATTGTGGATTTGCGTCATTTGGCTATCGTCACAGCAGCCGTATATTTAGGAGGACTGGCTTCGGTCATCTCGGGACTTGTCATTTCCATCCTGCGTATTGTCATGTTTGGAATGTCATCCGCTGCCATCGATGCAGCATTCGTCATGACGATCATCGGACTGTCCGGTGTATATTTTGCCTATGCTCCCTGGTCGAGATTAACCAAAATTATTACCATGAACCTGCTGGGTATGACGCTGATCTTTGTGATCCTGATGCTGAATACAACCAGCATGAACTCATTAATGAAAGTATATCCTTTACAGATGACCATTTCTTTTGTCGGTGGAATCTTTATTTATTTCATCGCAGAATTCATTAATAAATCGAATGAGATGTTGTTCCTGCTCGAACGAAAAGCAACCACCGACCATCTTACCAATCTCAGTAATCGCAGACAATTTGAGAAATCACTTGAGTTGGAACTGGAACGGGCTCGTGAGTACAAGCAAAAACTATCCCTGTTGGTCATCGACATCGATCGTTTCAAAAAAGTAAATGACACTTTCGGTCATACTTCAGGTGATGCGGTCCTGAAACAACTCGGACAATTGCTCATTGAGCATACCCGCTCAGCGGATATCGTCTCTCGAAACGGAGGCGAGGAATTCGCTATACTATTGCTCGATTGTGGTCATCACCAAGCCATGGCCATTGCCGAGTCCATCAGACAATCGGTCGAGAAGTACCATTTTGCGCTGCCTGATGGCAATACGATCCGGCTGACCATCTCCATAGGGGTCGCTGTTTTTCCGGATCACTGCGACGACCGGGATGATAACGATTTCTTTGAACAGGCAGACCGTGCATTATATGAAGCCAAGAATACGGGCAGGAACCGCGTATGTGCCATTCCGCTGCATTCCAGGTCGCTCTCCGGCGGCCAAAGCCCATTCTAATCTCAAGCCAAAAAAGGGATGTCCTCATAGCCTATCAGGCTAGCCAGGACATCCCTTTCTTATCTCACCATTTTGCAGCATTCGAATCAACTCGCGTACGGGTAAAAAGCAACCTGTGAGGTTGAGTTCGCCTTAAGCTAAGATTTGTTCGATTTCTTCAACGATGGCAGCATCCAGCTTCACACCGGAAGCGGCAGCGTTCTCTTTCACCTGCTCAGGGCGACTTGCCCCTACAAGCGCACTGGACACGTTATTTTGACGCAGAATCCACGCCAGAGCCAATTGACCAACCTTCAAGTCCAGCTTGTCCGCCACTTCAATCAACTGGCGAACCTTGCCAATCCGGTCAGCATTAATTTTCCCTTCATCCCATCCCAGCTTCGCTGCCCGGCTGTTCTCGGGAATATCGGACACCGAAGTGTATTTCCCGGTCAACAATCCTTGTGCAAGCGGGGAGTAGACGACTTGTCCAATACCTTTGCGCTCACCCAAAGGGATGATTTCACTTTCGATGTAACGGTCAAACATGTTGTATACCGGCTGGTTCACCACGATATGATCCAGCAACAGGCGGTCAGCAGTACCCAGCGCAGCTTCCATCTGTGCCGCGGTCCATTGACTAACACCTACGTAGAGCACCTTGCCCTGACGCACCAGATCGTCAAGTGCTCGCAGTGTCTCTTCAATCGGTGTTTCGGTATGATAGCGATGGCAATAATATATGTCTACATAATCAACACCTAGCCGTTGCAAGCTGGCTTCGCATTGTTCCTTAATATGTTTACGTGATAACCCTTGGTCATTTGGACCGTCACCCATTTTGCCAAAAACCTTGGTTGCAAGGACATAGGAATCGCGGGAATACGCTTTCAACGTCTGCCCCAGCAGTTCTTCTGCTGCACCCCGCTCGTACACATTGGCTGTATCGAAAAAGTTGATGCCTTCATCGAATGCGGCTTCAATTGATTTCACCGCGTTTTCACGTTCCACATATCCTCCGTATGTCAGCCAGCTACCCAGGCTAATCTCGCTTACTTTCAGTCCGCTTCCACCTAATCTACGGTATTCCATTGAATGCACATCCTCCTCTAAACTGATTAATGATGAAGTTCCCTTTCTATTGTATCGTATTCGGCTCGGATTAAAAGGGCTTTGGAGAAGAATTTGGGAAATAGATAGGGATGAATATGAAAAGCTCCGCTAAAAGAGCGGAGCCACGACACGCGTCAAATATTACCCAGTCACCACATTTTAATGAATGGGCACTAGTTAATCTTAGTTAACTGTTACGATAAATTGTTCCCATGCTCCGCCCACAGCGTTACGATTGGCAGACAGCACGCCTCCGTTATTCAGATCCGCACTGACATATTTACCGTTCGCCACCGATTTGAAGGCAATCAATCCCCCACCCAGATCTTCACGGGTAAACTTCTCCCATGTGGATGGGTACGTGGCCGAGGCGATCAAGCGCCCGCCATTATTCAGATCTGCTTGCACATATTTGATGTTGCTCATCGACAGGAAGGATACCGTACCATCCGAATTCTGGATGATTTTGAACCGCTCCCAATGTCCGGCAGTATCCCGATTGGCTACCAGTGCATCTGCACCGCCATTCTCTGCGCTAACAAATGTGCCGTTGGCATTGGCTTTCAGACTGGACCATGTCTCTGTAAAAGGAGCCGTTCCCGTATGCTTTTTGACCACATTCTGGAACGAAGTATTAGAGGCAAAGTTCGCCGTTGTGAACTTGCTCCATTTTGAAGCAATTGTTGCCGCGCTGTCCGTATTCAGGTTCGGTGCCGGGTTGTTGTTGTTATTGTAATAGCCCCAAGTTCCGCCGCCTTTGACCTTATAACTCCAGTTCGTCCATGAAGCATTCAGTGCATTCAGACCAGACAGCCACTTCTCGGTCAGATCATCCTGACCAAACGAGAACTCGCCCGCTAACACCGGAACGTTCCAATTCTTCTGATAGGACGCCATATCCTTCAGCCAGCGATCCATCTCCGAATTGGTCAGATCCCAGTTGTTATAATCCGTGAATTGATAATGGTGCGTCTGATACATCACATTCGTCCAGCCATGAGTCGTTGGTGGTGAAGCTGCCCACCAGTCGAAGAATGCTGCGATGATGATCATGTGATCGGCATCCTTGGCACGGACGGCTTTGTACATCCGGTCATAGAAATCCATCTTTTGCTTGATTTGAGCTGCATTTTCACCCGTTCCCATGGTTACCAGAGGTTCATTGAGCAGGTCGTACGCGGCAACAGTTGGATTACCTTTGTAACGTGTCGCCATCCGTTCCCAGATCTGAATAGTCCAGTTCTGGTATGTAGAATTGGTCCACAGTTGGTTGGAATTCTCCTGACCGCAGGAATGCCATGGACAGGCGGCTCCCGGTGCACCGTGCAGATCGAGAATGACATACAGGTTCCGTTTGCCCGCTTCATCAATCAGCCAATCCAGTTTGCGGAACGTAACCGAATCAGGCTTCATGACACCGCTGGTGTTCATAAAATCCTCCCAATAGATCGGCACACGCACAACGTTCATGCCCCAGTTCTTGATGTTATCCAGATCACCAGCCTGAATCCAGTTGTCCTGATATCCATTGATCAGGCTCTGTGCACCCGATTCACCAAAACGATTCGTCAACGTGCGACGCAGCGTGTATTCATCTACCGCCCCGGATGGCGTCATCCATTCTTCCTGCAGCAGCCAACCACCCAAGTTTGTACCACGCATATTTACCACGTTGCCTGTACCCGAATTATTGCGGACAACCGTCCCGTTAGCCTTCAGGAAATCCCCTGATCCAAAAGCCGCACTGGCCTTCGGTGAACCTACGGCCGAAGCCAGCAGTCCCAGCAGCAGACAGCTGCACAATAGCATAATAGTGCTCTTCTTCAACATGTTGACGCCTCCCTTAAATGGTCATATCTTGAGGTATGACTGAACCAGGATGCAGCACTCACGACAGGTAACGGTAATGCTATATAAACAGCGGGTGTACGAGGGGGACAATCCATGGATGTCCGCTATTTATCACAACTGGAGTTAGTGAAATCGATTACATTTTATTGAATATTAAACCCTTTATTCCTCCACTATCCCAATTATTGTTTCAATCGGTTATAACTTGTAATCGTTTTCAATTGGAATTATAATGAATTTGAATTAATTGTCAATCACTTATTTGGAGTTGTGAAGAATATGGATGTCAAAATCATTGATGTAGCTGCCATTGCAGGTGTGTCCCCGGCAACCGTATCGCGGGTCATTAATCAGCACAGCAAAGTAAGCACCAAGACCAAAGATAAGGTGATGCGCGCCATCGAGCAATTGGGATATCACCCCAACGCAGCAGCCAAGAATCTTCGTTCACAGAGAACCATGACAATTGGCGTAATCGTTCCCGATATTAACAACTCCTATTATGCCGAAATTATTAAAGGCATTGAGAACATCGCCTATGCCCGCCATTACAAGGTCATTATATGTGATGCTCATAACCTGAAAGAGAGAGAAGTCGATTATCTTAATTTGCTGCTGGATCGAACCATTGACGGTGTCATCATTATCACGCCCATGCTGGCGGATGAGGAATTATTCCAGCTTGCGGATAAGGGGTATCGCATTGGCATCGTTGGCAAATATATCGAACATGATCAGATCCCGTGTATATATACAGACAACGTGAAATTCTCCCAGGAAGTTGTTCAGCATCTCGTTGAGGCCGGACATCGAAATATCGTTTTCTTAAACGGTTATCCTGAAGCAATTGACAGCTATGAACGGCTAGAAGGTTATTTGAAGGCCCTGCGCAATCATCAGATTCCGTTCCGTCCCGAACTGATCGAGAATGGGAACTTCAATGAGGAAGGTGGGTACGAGGCCATCAAAAGACTGTTTAACAAAGGCCTGTCCTTCTCCGCTGTATATGCGGCTAATGATGAGATGGCGCTAGGTGTATACAAAGCATGTATGGAATACGGGATACGCATCCCTGAGCAATTGGCTATCGTAGGTGTGGACAACAATCGAATCAGCAAATACATTCATCCTACGCTAAGTTCGGTGAACCAGCCCAAGTATACGATGGGGGCCATTCTTATGGAGAAGATGATTGATACGATGAATACAAATGATTTTCAGGACAAACGTGTATTTAAAGTCGACTCGGAGCTGCTTGTTCGAGCTTCCTCTTCCTTTAAAATAACAACATAAAGCGCACCCGTAACAGGTGCGCCTGTTTAATATATGTTCACATATTCTTAATGCACAATGATGCTTAACGCATTCAACAAATCAGCCTGCTTCACCGGCTTGGTCAGGACCGCATCGAAGACTTCCGCTTCATGTGGATCGATATGCATGCCATACGGGATCAGAACAATGACCGGTGAATCTGTAACCAAGCGCTTCAGCTTGTGTACAAAATCCACAGCACCGCCCTCCAACAGTCCCATATCCACAACGGCCACATCAGGCTTAAAGCCCTCCTGAATCCAGTCGTACGCTTCGGTGGTAACTGAGGTCATATGCACATCCATCTCCCATCTGCGCATCAGGGAAGAGGCCCCTTGCAGAATGTCAGGGTCCTTGGCAAGCAGCACCTTTTTGCCCTTCAGTCGATGCTGAATATTGGCAAGCTGAGGCAGTTCCCAATGTCTGCGGAGCGGCAGGCAGATCTCGAATTCTGTCTCCTTGTCTCCCATGCCATGCACCTGAATACGGCCGTTCATAAGGATGGCAAGATTCTGGCTGACCGCCAAACCGAGATTGGTTCCTACCAGCTTCTGTGTACTTATATTTCCATCCAAATTGTTAAATGATCTAAGCTTATTGTCCGAAGACAACATGCGACCAGTGTACTTCACATGGAGTTGAAGCGTACCCGCCTCCTCTGCATCTCCACCAGCTACGGTTGCTGTAACCAATACCGATCCTGTCCGTGTTGAATCTAGAGCATACTGAATGACATGGGCCAATAGTTGCCCGATCTTGATTTCATCCCCGACGAAAACCTGGGACACATTCAGATCAAGGTTCAATCCCAGCTCAATGTTCTTGCTCAGCGCAAGTCCCGCATAGAGATAAACGGTATTCTCAATCGTGGCTACCAGATCAAATGGATCATCGTGTACAACCGTTTTGCCTGCGTCATTGACGTTAAAACTCATCATATTATTCAGCAGGGAGAGCAGAATGTTACCGCTGGTTTCAATCATATTCACATATTCTGTCTGCTCGTCCGACATATCTGGTGTACGCATCAGATCCGTTAATCCCAGAATACCGTTCAGCGGATTACGAATTTCGTGGCTCATCAGCGACAGCATCTGCGTCTTGGTCATTGCCTCAGACTCCGCACGTTCCTTCTCTGCCTGCAATTGCTCTTGCAATTGCTCCGAATCACTCAGCTTCTGTTCCTGAACTTGCAGCGTATCTTCCAGATCCACAACATATCCGAGAAAAACGCCCATGGCTTGCAGTGTTTTCATATCCGTTTCACTGATCACATAATCAGGATCATCCATCAGACAGATCGTCCCGAACGTTTCTCCGGATCTACGCATAATGGGAATCCCCACAAAGAAACGATTACCCAGTCCGCTTGTTACGTCCATTGATTTCGTAAGGGGATGTTCACATGTATCCGTGATGATCAGACTGCTGCCCTTATCTCTTAAGACCAGGCTGCAATATGACGCCTCAAATGGAAGTTCACTACCTTTGGCGATCAACTCTTCCTCGCGGTTAAAAGCTTCCATAATAACATTGGTCACGCCATCATTCGTGGCAACGAAGATGGTGTTCACCTTTAATATACCGCTTAATACGTCTACAATATGGGATGCGGCTTCCTGTATATTTTCATAGAAGCCCCTTGTAATGCCTACCGTTCCCATGATTCACCCCTCTTGTTTTAGCTGCACTTCAAATCCGTATCCCATAGTATGATTCAATCGTTTAACGAGGGATCAAATGTTCCAAAACAGCTGTCACAAACTATTCATATATGAAGTTTTCTATCCTTTTTTCAAGCATCGTCAACTGAACTTGCACGGTAAATAGAAATTATACGCTTACCCTCCAGCTTTGAAAACATTTATCATTCCGGGCTATAAATCATGACAGTCGATCAGCCTCTCCCATGTGATCATTATCACACCTAAATAACAATATATAGTTTATAAATGGATAAAGAAACTCTACATGTAGTGTTCAATGAATGGACATTATCCCTATACAATTTCAATTTCATTATTTAGGAGGAACTGATATGAACATGCTTGAGCATGCCTCTCCACCGGCATCTGATCTGCTATCTGACCTGGGAAGACGAATTATTGGTGCTGAAGATGCCGATACGCTGAGGGAGAATGCCAATCTGAACGGAGACTCGTTCAGCGGCAAGATGAGCAGGCTCGGTTCGGAGACCGCCAAGTGGCATGCTCTGCGTCATGTGCTGCCTAAGGAGCTCGCTCTAGCTGTAGAGAACGGCGATCTGTATGTACACGATCTGGATCAGTATGCCCTTGGAACGACCAACTGTATCTTTATTCCGTTTGACCGACTGCTGGCCTCCGGATTCAATACCGGCAACGGTTCGGTTCGTACACCACAGACAATCATGTCTGCCATGGCACTGGTGGCCATTATTTTTCAATCCCAGCAAAACAGCCAGTACGGCGGTGTATCCGCCAATAAAATCGACTGGGATCTCGCACCTTATGTGAAGCGTTCGTTCCGTAAGCATTATCGGAAGGGGCAACGGCTGTTTGGGGAGATTGCCCCAATTGAGGATGAGCAACTGCATCTGGATAGCGATGAAGCAAAGGAGAAGTGTCCTCGAGCCTTTGCCTTTGCCTGTGAAGAAACGGAACTGGAGACCGAACAGGCTGCCGAATCTCTGATCCATAATTTGAACACCATGAGCAGTCGTGCTGGGGGACAGATTCCGTTCACTTCGCTGAACTACGGGCTGTGCACTTCAGCCGAAGGTCGGCTCGTGTCCCGGTCGTTGCTGGAAGCGACCATTCGGGGACTGGGTAACGGAGAAACGCCCGTGTTCCCACAACATATTTTCCAGTGCAAGCAAGGAATTAACCAATCTGAGGGAGATCCGAATTACGATTTGTTCCGGCTTGCTGTGACCTGCTCCTCACGGCGCATGTATCCGAACTTTGTCAATGTGGATGCTTCCTTCAACCTGCCCTATTATCAACCGGAAGATCCCAATACGATCATTGCAACGATGGGATGCCGTACACGCACACTGGCTGATCGCTTCGGACGCAATCGTCAGAGCGGCAAAGGTAATCTGTCCTTTAACACCATCAATCTGGTGAAGCTCGGCATTCGATATGGGATCTGCCAGGGAGCAAGAGCCATCGCTGACCGGGCGGGCTTCTATACGGCGCTGGAATCGGTCATGCACAATGCTACGGATGGACTGCTGCACCGGTATCGAATTCAGATGAACCAGCCTGCCAAAGCATCGGACTTCATGATGCGGGAAGGAGTATGGGAAGGCGGTGAACAATTGGCTCCGAATGAACCGGTCGCCGATCTGTTGAAACATGGTACGTTATCCCTTGGTTTTATCGGACTTGCTGAATGTATGACCGCTCTATATGGCCGTCACCATGGACAAGACCTCCATGTACATCGAGAAGCCTTGAATATCATTCGTACAATGAGAGAATTCTGTGACCGGATGAGTGAGCAGCATAACCTGAATATCACCTTGTTCGCTACGCCCGCCGAGGGACTGTCCGGCAAATTCACCAAGATTGATCGTGAGCGATACGGCAGCATCGCGGGGGTCAACGACCGGGAATACTACACCAATTCATTTCACATTCCGGTCTATCATTCCCTTCCTGCCTATCGCAAGATTGAATTGGAAGCCCCCTTCCACTCACTATGTAATGCCGGAGCGATCTCTTATGTCGAACTCGACGGGAACGTAAGGGCCAATACCGCCGCTTTCCAACGAATCGTTCAATACGCGCTGGCCCAGGACATCGGGTATTTCTCCATTAATCATCCGATTGACCGCTGTCCGTCCTGTGGCTATGAGGGCGTTATTGGAGATGTATGTCCCGGATGTGAGGCTCATGAAACCCACGTGCATTTCCAGCGGCTGCGCCGGGTGACGGGATATCTGACCGGTGACTATAAAGTGCGCTTCAATGGGGCGAAGCAGGCCGAAGTGAGAGACCGGGTGAAACACCGGTGAATCTGTATGGTTACATTCCGGAATCGGTGAGTGAGGGGCCTGGCCTGCGTGCCGTGTTGTTCATCAGCGGATGCCGTCATGCCTGTCCGGGCTGCTTTAGCCCCGGCTCATGGAGCTTCCGTGCAGGCGAACCATTTACGGAGGAGCGGCAGCAGCAGATTTTGCATGAGGTAACCTCTCATCCCTTGCTGGAAGGGGTAACGTTATGCGGAGGTGATCCTTTTTTCTCTGCGGCAGAATGCTCCTCCTGGGTTCGGCAGCTTCGGGCTGCACGACCTGATCTGACTGTATGGGCATACACGGGGTTTGTGTATGAGGAATTGATTACAGACCCGTCACGGGCGGAGTTATCCCGGCTATGCGACGTCATTATCGACGGGCCTTATATCGCAGCTGAACGTGATGTGTCTCTTCCTTTTCGTGGCAGTCGTAATCAGCGCATCGTTAATGTGGGAGCAACAATGGCTGGCCAGACAATCGTTACCATGCAGTTAGATGCATGGTAACGATTTTTTTATTTGAGGGGGATCAAGCACAGCGTGGGCGATGATATGGTTCATTTTAAGGAGTCAAATCTGCCAATATATCTAGGATTCATAGAGCACTTTTTTATTTCCGATCGGATTAATGATATATGTTGCAAGCCCTTAGGTTATCGTCTATGATTGGTAGCATAAGAGCAAGTATACGACGATTGCATCATGATACAATCTATCATCTATGCTTGGTCGCCAATTTCATAGCCAGAGATGTGTACGCACATTTCTGCACACGGAAACAGGTGCCTACCGCGCTACATGCGTGGTCAGGCTTAAAAGGGAAGCACGGTGTAAATCCGTCGCGGTCCCGCCACTGTATACGGGGAGTCTGTGCATATAATCCACTGGTGTAACCACCGGGAAGGAATGCATATGACCATGATCCGCAAGCCAGGAGACCTGCCTGTTTCGACAGCATCGCATGACCTACGGAAGATAGGAAGGTGTTAGAGCAACCGCTACAACTACATATAGCAGGCGTTCTTTCCCATTCTATCTTTGTGCACAGTCGTCATTCATGATGCCTGTTTCTCGGGGTATGGAATCGGAAGGAATGCCTTTTTTTGATGCTTTCAAAAGAAACACACCACAATAGCTTCAACTTGATGAGTTTACCTATTATAAATGAGGAGGAATTTTACATGTCGCAATCACAGCAACAACAGCCACAAGTACTGACAGGCAACCTTGGTTACCCCCGCATCGGTGCGGGACGCGAATGGAAAAAAGCACTGGAGTCCTTCTGGGCTGGCCGAATCGATGAATCCACGCTTCATCAGGAGTTGACCACACTTCGGTTGCAAGATCTGAAGAAACAGCAAGCACAGCAGCTCGATCTGATTCCTGTGGGCGACTTCTCCTACTATGATCATATTCTTGACGTATCGGCGATGTTTGGCGTCGTTCCTGAGCGCTTCAACCATTCAGGCGGACCGGTATCCGTATCTACTTATTACGCCATGGCCCGGGGTAATGATCAGGCAACAGCCTGTGAGATGACCAAGTGGCTGAACACCAACTATCACTACATCGTACCTGAGATTCATAATGATACTGCATTTGCATTGCTTGAAAATAAACCCCTTGCCGCCTATCGCGAAGCGAAGCAGGAGCTTGGGCTGGAAGGTAAACCGGTTGTAGTCGGCCCGTACTCGTACGTACGGTTCGCCAAAGGCTATGACGCGGAACGCTTTGCAGAGATTGTCACACGCCTCGTTCCCGTATACGCCCAGCTTCTGTCTGAGCTTCAAGCAGAAGGCGTACAGTGGGTACAGATCGACGAGCCTGCTCTGACGCTGGCTGTCTCTTCCGAAGATGAAGCCTTGCTGCAACAGGTGTATGCTGCCTTGGCACAAGCTGCACCGGAATTGAAGCTGCTGCTTCAAACGTACTTCGAATCGGTGGAAGCTTATCCGGTCGTGACAGCACTGCCTGTAGCCGCAATCGGCCTGGACTTGGTCCACGGCTATGAAGGCAACCTCGCCAGCCTGCGGGAGCATGGCTTCCCGCAGGATAAATGGTTGGGCGCCGGTGTCATCGACGGGCGCAACATCTGGCGTGCCGATCTCGCAGAGACGGCGAAGCTGCTGGAGCAGGTGGCTGAATTCGCAGCCGAAGGCAAGCTGATCATTCAGCCTTCCTGCAGCCTGTTGCATGTACCGGTTACTGCCGCTCAGGAGAGCGCGCTTGATCCGGTACTGCGCAATGCCCTGGCCTTTGCCGACGAGAAGCTGGAGGAAATAGCGACGCTCGGCACGTTGTTGTCCGGCGGTGCAAAGCAGGCGGACCAAGCAGCGGCTTTGGCTGAAGCCAGCCGCCGCGCCCAGGCAAGCACCGAAGCGGTGCGCCTGCTGAGTGAGTCCGAATCACGGACACGCCTGAGTGGTGCGCCTGCAGGGGTGCACGCTGACGAGCAGTTGCTCCGCAACGCGTCATTCCAGGAGCGACGCGAATTGCAGCAGCAAAAATGGTCGCTCCCGCTGCTGCCAACAACAACCATTGGCAGCTTCCCGCAAACGGCAGACGTGCGCAAAGCACGCGCACTCTTCCGTAAAGGGGAGTGGAATGCGGAACAATATGACGCTTATGTGCGTGAACAGATCCAAGAATGGATTACTATCCAGGAGGAAATCGGTCTGGATGTGCTGGTACACGGTGAGTTCGAACGTACCGATATGGTCGAGTTTTTCGGTGAGAAGCTGACCGGATTTGCCTTCACCAAAAATGGCTGGGTACAGTCCTACGGCTCACGCTGCGTGAAGCCACCTGTAATCTACGGAGATGTACTGTTCAATGAACCGATGACGGTGAAAGAAACAGCCTATGCCCAGACACTGACCAGCAAACCGGTGAAAGGCATGCTAACAGGTCCGGTAACGATCCTGAACTGGTCCTTTGTCCGCTCGGATATTCCACGCAGTGAAGTATCCTACCAAATTGCTCGCGCCATTCGCGACGAGGTTGAAGCGCTCGAGCAAGCAGGCATTGAGATGATTCAGGTCGATGAGCCAGCTCTGCGTGAAGGACTTCCGCTCAAACGGAGCAAGTGGGATGAGTACCTGCAATGGGCCGTGGAATCCTTCCGTTTAGCTACTGCTACCGTAAAACCAACAACGCAGGTGCATACCCATATGTGCTACTGCGAGTTCGATGATATTATTGAAGCCATCAGCGACCTGGATGCAGATGTGATCTCGATCGAAACATCCCGTAGCCATGGGGAACTGGTAGGCAGCTTCGAGCAGAATACGTATGACAAAGGCATCGGACTCGGTGTATACGATATCCACAGTCCGCGTGTTCCAGGCAAGGACGAGATGTTGAATATGATTGAGCGTGCACTTCAAGTGCTGCCAGCAGATCTGTTCTGGGTAAACCCTGACTGCGGACTGAAAACACGTGGTAAAGCGGAAGTCGTAGATGCATTGAGCATCATGGTGGATGCTGCTCGTACAGCAAGAGAACGGGTAACCGCTGATTCCTCAATCTAAACGAAGCTTGAGAATGCAAATAAAAGCCTCCGAATTCCTTCGGAGGCTTTTTTCATTTACTATCATTCTATTTGTTTATCTGGCAATGTCTTTTTTATCCGACTTAACGAATCTCGAAATGGCTGACACGTACTCCTGCGCCAGTTCAACGTGTCCTGCCAGTTACCGTCCGGTACACCCGGAACAACCATGCAGAAGCTAAAGGTATTTGAAACTACAGCTAACTCTTCTAAAGGATCATATATTATCATTTCTCTCTATTTTATTCCTTATTGCATGACGATATATGATATAGGCAGTTATTAAATAACAATTTAAAACAATCGTTTATCAGATCAGAAAATTGAGGAGATGGACCTTTCCAATGGATATGATTCAATCACTAATCGCATGTATGCCCTTTTTTCGGGATACGATTCGCCAAGATGTAACCCTTTCCATTATTGACCGGGAGAAATTCCTGTATTTTTCCGCAGGAGAGTCGTTAAAACAACTAGAGTTCAAAGCAGGTGATCCACTGCTCGAGCCTAATCGTGATTTTGCCGATCTGAAAGGCGGTACGGACAAACAATTTGATCATTACCCGAAGGAGTTATTTGGAGTGCCGTTTGATGTCGCCTACCTTCCGATCAAAAATGAACAGGGCGAGGTCATCGCTATATTCAACCTGCTCTATAGTATGGATGATCAGGATCAGCTGCAGCAGCTCATGAATGCTACCGAAAACCTGACCAACCAGTTGATTGACAGCGTTCAGCACGTAGCTGCACATTCGGAGGAGCTGAGCGCCACCACCGAAGAAATTCGCAACAACTCCAAACAAGCTGTACAGAAATCAGGCAACGTGACTCAGGTCGCCAGCTTCATCCGTGAAATCTCGGAGCAAACGAATCTGCTCGGCCTGAATGCCGCCATCGAAGCTGCTCGTGTCGGTGAAGCAGGTGCAGGATTTGGCGTCGTCGCCAAGGAAATCCGCAAGCTGTCCGTAGATACAAAGGAAGCGACCACGCGTATTGAAGAGTCCCTCCTCTCCGTCCGCCAATCCATTCAGGGGATGGAGAATGAACTTGGGGAGATTACCGCGAGTTCTCAGGAGCAAGCGGAACTGGTTAACAATTTTATGAGCACGATTGAGCAGTTGAATGCAACGAACCAACTATTGAAACAATTTGTGCACAAACTGATTACATTTGACGGAAAGTAAAAAGGAAAAAGAAACTCCTAACCCACTCAACCAAATGCACAAACAAAATCCTCCGAATCTCTTCGGAGGATTTTTCATTTACTATCATTCCATCTTGGTCATCTTGCTAATGTTATTCTATCCGACTTAATGAATCTCGAAATGGCTGACACGTACTCCTGCGGACAACACGAGGTATACATCCTGTTGACCTGATACACCTTTCAGGTCTGCCTTAACCGTGGACCACTGTTGTGCCTCACCCTGTGCCAGTTCCACGCGTCCTGCCAGTGTACCGTCAGGTGCACCCAGCCGAACTTCCAATACTGCACCTGCCTGCTCTGATGATACACGAGCTTCAAGCGCTGCTGCATTGCTGCCCAGATCTGCATCCTTGAAGGCAATCCATCCTTGTTCACCAATCACACGGACAGAGGTTCCGCCTTCCTTACTCTCATCCAGATCCACACTGAAGTATGCATCGTAATTCTCGGCACGTGTAGCCACACTCAAATTACGGGAAGGAATAGTCTCCCCTTGTACCGTCAGGTCAGCAACAAGCTGAACATCAGCAGAAGATTTGCCCACCATAATAGAGTAGGTACCACTTTCGACCACATAGCGATCACGGGTTACATCCCAGATCGCCAGTTCCTGAACTGGCAGTGTGAAGCTGACTTTCACTGTAGCCCCAGCTTCAATATGAAGACGACGGAAACCTTTTAACGTTTTGAGTGGACGTTTAACACGGGACTGCCCGGCACGCACATACAACTGCACAACCTCATCACTGGCGATCGTTCCTGTATTCGTCACGTCCACATGCACAGTAATGGCCTCTTCGACTCCAGCTTGGGCCGGGTTCAGTTCCAAATTGCTGTATTTAAACGATGCATACGTTAATCCATGTCCGAATGGATACAGTACATCACCTTCAAAGTACTGATACGTACGTCCAGATTGGATGATATCGTAGTCTCTGATATCGGTCAGCTGATCTGCCGATTGCACCCACGTCATATTCAGGCGGCCTGCTGGTGCATAATCGCCATATAATACGTCAGCTATAGCGTTCCCCAACTCTTGTCCTGCATGGGATGTATACAATACAGCCGGAATGTTCTCCTGCACCCAGTTGGACGTGAACGGGTAACTTCCCACGATAACTACAACGGTATTTGGATTCGCTGCATAAACGGCTTCAACCAGACGCTGCTGGGATTCAGCCAGGTCCAGACTTGGGCGGTCGATCTCTTCTTTACCATTCACAAGTGGATTGTTGCCGACAAATACAATCGCTGTCTCCGCTTCCTTCGCGGCCGCTACCGCTTCCTCCAACCCATTCACCACAATATCCTTTTTGAACGTTTCCGTAGCACCGAAAGATTTCATCTCTTCGGATACCGCAAACGCATCGTTTCCACCATTGGATGCCGTTACTGTTTTATCGTTCCAAGTCTTCAGCCCCACGCTTCCGTCCTGTTGTGGCAACAGATGGAATACTTCCTTCACAAACCAGCCATATACTTCATCCGCCGATGCCGTAACCGTTTCTTCATCCGTCGTCAGGTATTTCCCATTACTGTCTGCCTTCAGCGTGTAACTGCCAAAGCCCCAGTCACTTAGTGTAAATGTCTCCGCATTTCCCGAAGCAATGATGGATGATTTCTCATCCTCAGCCAATCCGACAGCCTTACCGCTTGCCACTGAAGTCAATGTAATGCGGTCATTGCCATCCTTGAATGCAACCTTGTCGCCGCCTACTTTGCCGCTGATCGCTTCAATTGGGGATACGCTATATGGCATGGTGCCTGCATACCAGTCACGATAGACTGTTCCACCCAGTTGACCAATCACAGCCACTTTGCCGGATTTTGTTTTATCCAGTGGAAGCGTGCCTTGATCATTTTTAAGCAATACAACTTGTTCTCTCGCTGCTCTCAGTGAAAGGGCCTTCGCCTTCTCCGTCATCATCGCTTCTTCACCAATCGAAGCATATGGATTGCCCTCAGCCGGATCAAATTCACCTAGACGGAAACGCACACGGAACGTATTGAACAACGCCAGATCGATGTCTTCCATTGTGAGTGTACCTTGCTCCAGCCCTTCACGCAGCGCCTGCTTCGACAGATCCGCATCATCGGTAATACTGTCAATTCCGGCTTTGACGGACTCCACTGTTCCTGGTGTGTGAGAATCATAGTATTTATGATCGTTCTTGATCCCCATGACATCCCCTGCATCACTCACGATGAAGCCATCCATGCCCCATTCGCCCTTCACAATCTCGTTTACAAACGGATGCAGCAATGCCGGTGTACCATTAATAGAGTTGTACGCGGTCATCATTGATTGTGCGCCGCCCTCTTTGAACGGTTTCTCGAACGCTTTCAGATAATATTCACGCATGTTGCGCGGATCAATACTCGATGAACCACTGCCACGATCCACTTCATTATTGTTTGCAAGGAAATGCTTCAACGTAGCAACCGCCTTGTAATACTTCGGATGGTCGCCCTGGATTCCCTTAACCAGCGCCGTTGTCAGTTCAGCAGTCAGTTCAGGGTCTTCACCATAAGCTTCTTCGTTCCGCCCCCAACGTGGATCACGCTCCATATCAACCGTAGGTGCCCACAGAGTCAGACCGTTTACTGCTGGATTGCGTTTATAAAATACACGTGCCTCGTCTCCGATCACGGAGCCGATCTCTTTCATCAGGTCCGCATCCCAGGTACACGCCAGCCCTACTGGCTGCGGGAAGGAAGTCGCTTCGCCAAGCCAGGCCAGACCATGGGCTGCTTCTGTGCCGTGTTTATATGCTGCGATACCCAGTCGTTCAACTGCGGGTTGGTATTGCAGCATCGATTCGATTTTCTCATCTTCCGACAGACGGGACACGAGGTCCTTAACACGTGTATCCAGTTCGATCGTTGTATCCTGAAACGGATATTTCGTTTGGTTGGTCATAATATGGAATCTCCTTTGGGAATTCATTGATTTATTTAGAATGATAGCGGATACATAATTGATAAATTAATACGATGTATTCTTGACGTATCCGAGCTCACGATTCGAAGATTTAACCTTTTAGAACAAGCACTTTACGAGCCGTCGTTAACTCTTCATTTAATTAACTAAAACGGTTTCGGTAAATCTATCATATAGCATGTTTAGCAAAAAAAACAGGGGGGCTTCACATGAAAATGTGAACTTTCCTCAGGAAAGTATGCGGACAATCGTTTTATTCTGGCACAGTATGGTAATCATGGATAGGAGTATAGATATGACGTACTTATTGAGCTAAGCATAGTCCTTAATGAAGAAGAATATTGAAGGAGGAAAATCAAGTGAGTGAGCATCAACAGCCCCCGACAGGTTTGCCTTCCATACCGGAATCCCTGTGGAGAGCGACAAACACATTCAATGAATATCCGAAACTGACAGAAAATACAACCGCCGATGTAGCCATTATTGGTGCAGGAATTGCAGGTATCACAACAGCTTATTTACTGGCCCAGACGGGAATGAGCGTGGTCGTGCTTGAAGCTGGAAAAGTACTGGATGGCACAACAGGCCATACAACGGCCAAGGTATCGGCACAGCATGGCGTGATATTTGATGAATTGCTTCATCATTTTGGAGAAGAACAGGCCCGCATGTATTATGAAGGCAATGCAACAGCCGCCAAGTGGATGCGCGATCTGGTAAAAGAGAAACATATTGATTGCCAGTGGGCAGAGGAAGATGCCTATGTCTACATTCAATCCGAGGAGAATCTCAAGAAGCTGGAGATTGAGCTGACTGCCTATGGCAAGCTGAATATTCCTGGTCAATGGGTTGATCCCCTTCCCATCCCTGTTCCGGCCAGAGCAGGTATTAAGATGCCGGGACAAGCTCGCTTTGACCCGCTTAGTTATTTACATTACCTGCTGGAATCCGCAGTCAAGCAAGGTGTCCGCATCTACGAACATACAACGGTAACCGATGTGGAGGAAGATGCCTCGCTACATGTGCGGACATATGAGAATGGTCCATCCGTAACGGCCGAACATGTCGTTGTTGCCTCCCATTTCCCGGTCTATGACCCCGGATTTTATTTTTCAAGGCTGCACGCCGAGCGTTCCTATGCTGTTGTTGTTGAACCTCAGAAACCTTTCACAGGTGGCATGTATATCTCTGACGATAAACCCTATCGATCCCTGCGTACTGTCATTCATAAAGGGAAGGAACACATCCTCTTTGGAGGGGAAAATCACAAAACCGGACAGGGCATATGCACTGTCGGTCATTATGAAAATTTGGAGCGTTATGCAGCCGATACATTTGGCATTCGCAACATCCCTTTCCGCTGGTCAGCTCAGGATCTGATCTCCATCGATAAGGTCCCTTACATTGGGCCAATTACTGGACGACATGAACGTGTCTATGTGGCTACCGGCTTTGCCAAATGGGGCATGACCACAGGAACGATGGCTGGACATATCCTTACAGACCGGATTACTGGACGAGATAACTCTTACGCAGCAGTATTCGATCCTGCAAGATTCAAGGTAGACCCTGGTGTGAAAAACTTCCTTGTAGAGAATGTCAATGTAGCCGCGGAACTGATCTCTGGCAAAGTCGGCATTATTCACAAAAACACGGGAGAACTCGGCAACGATGAAGGGGCTGTTGTTCGCCATGACGGCAAACGCGCTGGCGCCTACAAGGACCCGACTGGCAAACTCTTTCTTGTGGACACCACCTGCACCCATTTGGGTTGTGAAGTCGAATGGAATGCCGGGGAACGTTCATGGGATTGCCCATGCCACGGATCACGCTATGATTACGCGGGCAAAGTCATTGAAGGACCTGCCGTTAAAGACCTTAAGATGCTGGAAGCACAAGAATAAACCAAGCTGATACCCCCATCAACGTATATCTTCATCCCATAGACCCGGATCGGAATCCGCCTTCAGACGGAAGTAACCGATTCGGGTTTTGCGTATGCTGATCTATAGATAAAATAGCTAGAAAACGAAGTTAGTCCAACTTAGCGGGACATCGTGATACGGAACTATTTTAAAATCACTACCTTGCATTAAACAGTACCGGATGCTATGATGAATTTACGACTACTGAACAATACACACTAGTGATTGGATAGAGCAACAAGGAGGAACCCAAGTGAATGTTAATATTCAATTCAAAAAAGGGGTGCTGGAACTATGCGTCCTCGTGTTAATCAACCGCCAGGATCGTTACGGCTACGAACTGGCTCAGGCTGTATCCCAGCATATTGAAGTGGCGGAAGGTGCGCTGTATCCCCTTTTGCGAAGATTGGTCAATGACGGCTATTGTACTACTTACCTGCAGGAATCCAGTGAAGGACCACCACGTAAGTATTACAAACTGTCTGATACCGGCCGTGACTATATGAAGACTCTGACGAATGAATGGAATGGTTTTGTGCGCAATGTCGCAAATCTTATAGAGGAAGGTACCCCCAATGAATAGACAACAATTCATGCAGGCAATGGAGATTCATTTAAGACCGATGGACCCGCTGGAACGGGCAGAATTGCTCGCTGATTATGAACAGCATTTTGAGATGGGATTAAGAGAAGGAAGACCGGAAGAAGAGATTGCACGGGAACTGGGGCATCCGATCGAGATTGCCAAAGAAGCGCTCGGTGACCGGTATGATGCACAAACGCCAGGATCTGATCCGTTCTACGCACGGACATTCGAAGAAATGCGTTCACAGCAAAAGAAGGGAAATCGAGCTGCACGCAACTTCTTCACGGCAATCGGACTTTTTTTCTTGAACATCATACTCGCGATTCCGCTAGGACTGACTCTGTGGTCGGTATGGCTCACGATTGCCAGTTTGTCGCTGCTGGTCGTAGCCCCGGTTGCTGCTGCTGTGGATTTCTTATATCTCGGCCATTTCGAGTATTCTGAATTATTCGTTTCGATTGGAGTATTCGGTATAGGCATTCTATTCGCCATTGCGACAAAAAGGGTGTTTACAGCCTTTAAGTTGATCACTCTTCAGTATATAAGATGGAATCAAAAGACGATGAAGGGAGATGTCTAATCATGAGCACCAAAAAATGGATCGCTTTAGCGATACTATGTATCGGCATCGGTTTGCTCGGAACCTCCATATACGGAGTTCAGTTCGGAGACGAGAGAGAACCCTACTCCAAACGTTGGGAATTCAAAAATGATGAGCTGCACAATATCATGATGAATGCCAACTTAAGCGCAGATATTGAATTCGTTGTCAGTCCGGATTCCAATGGCTACATTGAAGTCGACGGAAAGTGGGACCCGGCCACCATTGAAGCTTTTAAACAGGCTTCGATCACGGATGGAACCTTTACGTTAAACCAGGAAGAGCGTTTGCGTTTGCAATTTTTCACCCTTTATTGGAATAATCAGCAGCAAACGATCACGGTTGCGCTACCTGAAGGACATCAGCTGGATGAAGTTAACATCGTCTCTTCTTCCAGTGATCTGGATCTGAAGGGCCTGCATGCCAATACCTTGGACCTTAACAATACGTCTGGAAGCATTCACCTTCAGGACATTACCGTACCAACCATTCAACTCGATCTAACTTCAGGAGACATTAAAGCTGCGGCAATTGCGGGGGATATGCAAGTCAAACAAACGTCCGGAAGTTTCACGCTGAATGGCATTGATGGCGATGTGACCCGAAGTGTACAGTCGGGAGATACCAAAATTACGCAATTGAACGGTGCAGCAAATGTTAAGTTCACTTCTGGCAGTGTGAAGATCGAGCAAGAAGTTTCCGGTCCAATTGATGTATCGGGACAGTCAGGAGATATTTCCATACAGGCGGCGCCTGATTTTGACGGTATTTACGATGCACAGGCCACTTCCGGTGATGTAAATATACCTGATTCCCCCATGGTAAGCCGTGAGGTCATCAAAGCTCGCACCACTTCAGGCAGCATCAAGATCAAACAATCATCATAAATCATGATGAAGCAAATATTCGAACTGTGGGTAATATAGTATAATTAAATGCTAGTCCAATTCTAAGGAGGAGTTACCCACATGGAACTTAAAAATAAAACGGCTGTCATCACTGGCGCCGGTAAAGGTATTGGCCGTGCCATTGCTGAAGCACTTGCCAAGGAAGGTGTACATCTCGGACTGATCGCTCGGACGGCCTCCGATCTGGAGGCTCTACAACAATCGCTGAGCCAGGAATATGGTGTAAAAGTAACCAGTGCTATTGCGGATATTTCCGATCGCACTCAGGCTGAAGCAGCCGTAGCTGCGATTGAGATGGAGCTTGGCGCAGTCGATATTCTGATCAACAATGCAGGCATTGCAAGCTTCGGCACACTGCTGGATATGGACCCGGAAGAGTGGGAACGTATCCTGCATGTTAATGTCATGGGTACATACTATGTAACTCGTGCCGTACTGCCAAGCATGATTAAGGAAAGCAGCGGTAGCATTATCAACATCGCCTCCACCGCAGGCGAGCGTGGATTTGCTACAGGCTCAGCTTACTGTGCTTCCAAATTCGCACTGCTCGGCATGACCGAATCCCTGATGCAGGAAGTGCGCAAATCCAATATCCGGGTTACTGCGTTAACACCAAGTACAGTGAACACGGAGCTGGCAACCAATGCCGGACTCAAAATTGGAGACGAAGACCGCATGATGCAAGCGGAAGACGTAGCTGAACTGGCTTTGGCGACGCTCAAACTGTCGGACCGTGTATTTGTTAAAGCCGCAGGCATCTGGACAACTAATCCACAGTAAGCAGGAGTAGTCAGACCATTTATAAAGAACAATGAATGACGGAAGCAACCATTTCTAATGATGCACTCCGTCGCCATCCGGCCGCCCGAGAAACCTCTGGGCGGCCTTTTACATATTCAGCAGCCGCCATCGTGTCCGAATACGATTCATCACGCTGAATCTCTCCCCTTATGATTAATGCAGCGTTACTTCTCTCATTCTCCATTCCATGATTCTCTGCTTATGCGTTCCACAAATGGTCCAAATCCAATTCCTTGGACACGGCGATCAGTACTACCGCGGGTTCCTCCCCAATATTGGTTACTTCGTGGGGAACGATGGCATTCCAGCTGAATGAATCCCCCGCTTCCAGAATCTCTACGTCCTCACACTGCTCTGCGCGAATTCGGCCTTGCAGAACCAGATGACTCTCTTCTCCGGCGTGCTTATTAACCCCAGTCGATGCACCTGCTGGCAGCTCTACAATGGACATGCGCATGGCACCCTTTGCCGTTAGATGCTGTACTTTGATCTGCCCACTTCCGGCAGTCGTCTCTTTGCGCTCATCCTTGCGCACCACGTTCATCCGCTGCTCCGGTGACAGCAGCAAGTATGGCAGTGGCACTTCCAGATAATCCGCGATACTTTCAAGCGTCGCGATGGACGGTGATGTTTTATTATTTTCCACGTTGCTGATAAACCCCTTGGATAGCCCCGTACCCTCGCACATTTGCATGATGGTGATCTGTTTTTGTTTGCGGATCGTACGAATGGCTAGACCAATATCCATGTTGCAATCCTCCCCCTATGATCTGTATATCCGATACCCAACCATCGTTATTGAGCATTATAGATTTCTTATACGGAACATATTTTCATAATACAAAAAAAATATTGACCCTACAATGGAATCATGATAAATTTTGTTCATCAATAAGAATATTAATTTCATATTAGTAAACTTTTTTTGATTACTCATTTCTTATCAGGTGGTGGTTGCATTGAATTATTCATTGACTTACGAGGTTCGGCTTCCTTCCGATTACAATACAGAACAACAATATCCCGTTATCTTTGCCCTGCATGGCATGGGTTCGGATGAACAGGATATGCTTCGCTTAATGGAGCCTCTTCAGTCCGATTTTATTATCGTCGCCGTACGTGGGCCTATTGTTCAGGGTAGCGGCTACGCCTATTTTCAAATTAAAAGCATTGGCAATCCCGTCCGTGAGTTGTTCGACGCCTCTGTTCAGGGACTGCAACAGCTAATGGTTGACTTGTCTGCCAAATATGCCATTGACCCGGCACGGCGTTATATCGCCGGATTCAGTCAGGGAGCCATTATGGCGATGACGCTCTCGCTGATTATGGGAGATGCAATCAAGGGAATTGTAGCCATGAGTGGTTACATTCCGCAATTTGTGAAAGACGAATACAAGATACAGCCCAACTCGGAGTTATCTGTATTTATATCGCATGGCGATCAGGATCATCTCTTCCCGCTGCAACTTGGCGAAGATAACGCCAGCTTCTTCCGGGAACAGACCAATAACGTTACGTATGTTCCATATCACGGTGGACACCAAGTCACCCCCGACTTATATCAACAATTTCAGCAATGGCTTCGGACGAATGCCAAGCTAACTGCCGAAGACCCGAAAGGACTGAATTCATAATGATGCCATCTCTGTTTATTGCTCACGGTGCGCCATCACTTGCACTGGAGGAAAATGCATATACTGAATTTCTGCAGAAACTTGGACAGGAACTGCCGAAACCCAAAGCGATCGTATTGTTCTCTGCTCACTGGGAATCCACAACTCAGTTGGTTTCTTCAGTAGCCAATTACGAGACCATATATGATTTTGGCGGCTTCCAGCCTGAGCTGTATCAGATCAAATACCCTGCACAAGGACATGAAGAGACAACAGCGGAGATTCAGCGCCTGTTCGGGGATGCTGGTATTCCGGTGGAAAGCGACTCTGTTCGTGGTCTGGATCACGGTGCCTGGGTTGTGCTTCGCCTGCTCTATCCAAATGCGGACATTCCGGTCGTTGCTTTATCCGTGAACCGTTATCTGTCCAATGAACAGCAGTATCAGGTTGGGCAGGCACTCGCCACATTGCGTGAGCAGGACGTTCTCGTCATTGGCAGTGGTGGGACGGTACACAACCTGCGTCAGTTAAACTGGGAAAGCGCAGGCATTGACCCTTGGGCCTTGGCGTTTGACAACTGGCTGCAAGACAAACTTGTGAGCTGGGATACAGCGTCCCTATTCGCCTATGACAAGCTGGCGCCATCAGCCCAAGCAGCCGTGCCTACGCCAGAGCATTTTGTACCATTGCTGCTCGCCATGGGTGCGGGAGATCAGAACAAGCAGGCATCACTCCTGTTCAAAGCCTATCAGTATGGCAACCTGAGCCTATCCTGCTGGAGATTTGATTGATCGATTGATATAACATTTTATATAAAAATAACCAGACACTCGTGCGAACTCGCACGGGTGTTTTTAGTGATATGACCTTTTTTGCATAATGCTGGGAGTTGTAAAGCAAGCTATAATAACATTTAGTGGAAATGACCAAGCTGTAATTAAGGAATACTCTTTTTACACCTATCACATCTTTCTGGGAGGAACATTCGAAGTGGCTGAACAACCAAAGTCTGAGAGCTTAATGTCTCTCGTCAAAAAGGGGAACACATCCTCGGCTGTAGCTATGGCAGGAAATGCTGTACTTGCACTGTGCAAAGGAGGAGCCTTTCTATTCAGTGGCAGTGGCGCCATGTTCGCCTCGGCGATGCACTCTCTAGCCGATGCCATCAACCAAGGGTTTGTCTTTGTAGGAAGTGTGTTGTCCGAGAAAAAACCTACACGCCGCTTTCCGACCGGATTCGGGCGAGTCATCAACATTTTCTGTATGATTGCCGTTATCGTTGTTACCATTATGGCGTATGAAACGATCCATGAAGGGATTCACCTGTTACTGCATCCAGCTGCTCATTCCGGCGGTATCTGGATTAACATCGGCGTGCTGGTGCTTAACATTGTGATCGATGGAGCCATTTTGATTAAAGCAATGAAAGAAATTCTACACGAAGCACGTGCGCCCAAAGCGTCAGGCCTCGCCCTGTTCCCTGCTGCGATCAAAAATGTAGGACGTGCCGCGCCGCCAACACGCCTTGTATTTTACGAAGATATTGTAGCGGTACTCGGTGCGACACTCGCACTGATCTCTGTCGTTGTCATTGCACTGACCAATTTTGCATTGCTCGATGGAGTCGTGACAACCATTATTGGATGCCTGATGATCGCTGTCGCTTTCCGTGTAGGTTATGACAATATGATCGGACTGATTGGTGTAGCGGCTCCACAGGATGTTGAGGATAAAGTATCCCAGACCATTCTGGCAGACTCTCATGTTGCAGATATCCAGATGATGCGCATTATTCAGGAAGGTCGTTATTACCACGTCGAGGGTCTGATTGAGCTGACCAAAGGATTGAGCCTTGCCGATGCAGATGATATCAAGTTCCGTATCCAAGAGAAGTTAATGACAGATCCGGACATCGCCGATGCAGCCATCTCAATTATCGAAGATGATGGTGTGAACAGCTGGGGCAAGAAGCATTCTGATGTGGTGAAATAAGGGCCTGCTCCCTTTTATAAAAGATAAAAAAAGCCTACTCTTCGCGGAGTGGGCTTCTTCACATAGCAAACAACGTGACATAGCTAATATAACTACATGGCTACTAAAGGTTGGGCTAAACTTGTTGGTTGGGATTCGCTGACTGACCAGCATGGGGTTTAGTTCTGGCACTTTGCTTCATGCCCATCTCCATTAATTTATCCAGCCATTTCAGGCGGAACGCCTCAGTGGAGCCTTTGATTGGACTAATCTCGGTTATACGTACCGGGGAGACCCCGCAGAATTTGAGAATATTGGATTTCATGACCCGATGCCCTGCATGTCTGTAAATGAATCGATTGTACCAGCGTGGTGTGTCCATGGTCACAATGATGTGGGCAGACCTTCCTTTCAGCAATTTGTCCCATAGGGGTGAGTCCTCCCGATCTTTCATGGCGAATCCGGGCAAAAACACCCGATCAATAAACCCTTTTAAAATAGCAGGCATCACTCCCCACCACGTCGGATATACAAACACCAGATGGTCCGCCCATCGGATCAATTCCTGAGCTCTCACCAAATCAGGCTCCAACTCCGTCCGCTGACGGTACCCGTACTGAAGATTGAGATTAAACTGAATATGGCTCAGGTCGATCAGTTCCACAATACTGCCCGATTGTCGCGCTCCTTTTATATAGGCTTCTGACAGTGCTTTGCAGTAACTTTGCGGATCTGGATGACCATTAATTACCAAAATATTTGATTTCATACATCTGTTCCTCCTGTATAATAATGTTCATGAAGGCCGAAGAAGCAGGCATATCACAAGCATAAAGTGAAGGTATACATAAACAAATGATCAACGGCGCCAAAACATTGCTGATTCGCGCAAAAGGGGGTAGCATGAACAACCATAATCACGGTGTGTCCATTTCTATGTTGTATCCGATTATGAAGACGCTGGTGAACAAAGGGTACGAATCCGAAGCGTTTTTCGAGTACGTCAGCTTAGATCCTGCTATTATGCAGAATCCGGAAGCACGTATTCCAGTTAAAGAGTTGGAACGGATTATGCAGTATGCTGCGAGATACTCGGATGATCTGTATTTTGGATTGAACCAGGGACAACTGCTGGACTTTGCGGACCTTGGCCTTCCTGGTTACGTCATGATGCATTCCAAGACGATTGGAGATGCACTCGCTGCTTATCAACGATATAACATCATTCTATATAGTGGATTTAATCTGGATTGGAAAGTAGACGGAACGGATCTGATCCTTCAATTGTCTTTGCAAAATTCGGAGAAGCAGATGTCCCGTCATTGTGTGGAAGATATGGCTGTCTCGATGGTGTATTTAATCAGCAAACTGGCGAATCGCCGGGTGGAGTTAAAAGAGGTTCGATTCGGTCATCAAGCCCCCGATGCTTCAGGCGATCTATCTCCTTATGTTGGCATGTTCGGAATAGAGCCGCGATTCGGGGATACATGTACACTCCTGCGAATGCACAAAGACATACTGGATCAGCCCGTATTATATTCGGATGCAAGAATGCTGAAGGTCTTTGAAACCATGGCTCAGGAAAGCAAAGATGAGCTTCATTCATCTCAATCATTCTCTGGCAAAGTAAGTCGGTGGATGATGGAGAGCCTTCCAACCTTCTTTCCCACATTACAACACACCGCAGAGCATCTGGGCGTGAGCATTCGCACACTTCAGAGCCGATTACGTGAAGAAGATACAACGTATCATGAGATATCCGTTCAGGTACGCAAGGAAATGGCATTGCGATATTTGCAGAAGGGAACCTATTCCGTGGGGGATATTGCGTATGCCTTACATTTTTCGGAGCAAAGCGCGTTTCAGAATGCCTTCAAAAAGTGGACGGGACAGACTCCCGGGCAATACCGTTCCAGTCTCAAACAGCCCATGCAGCCCCGTAGTTGAATAATCCCGAATCCAATCCTCCTAAGGGGATTAGTGATTACATGTTTTGAACCTAGACTTTAGTCTAGGTGAAGTTTAACTCCAAAGACCGAGGATACCCTTTTGCGGTTCATGGTATGCTGTGAATAACGAGAAAACATACTCCATGACCGTTCGGGAATTGATCTTGTATTGAAAAGGAGAGATATCATGGCTAAACGCACCATCCTTGCGCCTGTGCTTATTTTGCTCGGCGTGTACCTGATTTTGAACCAGGGAGGTTCACTCGGTCCAGGTACAATCTTTGCCACGTTCTGGCCCACCCTATTTGTGATTCCACTGGGGCTATTCTTCCATTGGCTCTACTTCTCCATGATTGGACGAGGGATCGGATTGCTAGTTCCAGGTGGCATCTTACTTACGGTAGGTGTTGTCAGCCAGATCGCCATGCTCTTTGGTAACTGGAGCACAATGTGGCCTGGCTTCATTCTTGCGGTAGCGGTAGGTCTGTTTGAATTGTATTGGTTCGGTGGCCGTAACAAATGGTTGCTGATTCCGATCAACATTCTGACGGTTATCTCACTGTTATTCTTCGCCGTCATGTCGATTGGCACGATGCTGAACAGTCTGTCCTTTGTCCAGCCATTCGTGGCGATTGTGCTGATTATGGGCGGGGCGTGGATCATTGTGGGTCGCAAAAAGCGCATGTAAATCTTAAGTCGTTTACACTAGAACACTGCGGTGACAGAACAACTTCGGATCGCTGTTATCCCCAGATTTTTTTGAATCCCATCTAGAATGGGAAAATCCGGGGATAAAGGCGCACGCTTCGCTTCCTTCGTCTGTTCTGTCCCCTCCGTTAACGTGTAAACAAAGTTAAGACAACCACTTGAGCTATTGCTCTGAGGTAGGGTAAAAATAAAGGGGTGCAGCTCGTCATTCAATTGAAATGACGAGCTGCACCCCTATTTATTCTAACGAACTGTACACACGCTATTGGTGATCATTTGCGCCGATTGGAGTTTTAACGAATCAGAGTGACGCTATTCTGTCTATGCAGCAGCTTATTGCCGTTTAAACACCTTTTTTACAAAGAATAGCTTCGCTGAAGTTCGTTAGCTTTCGTAACCCACGCAAATGTGCCCAATAAGGTGCGGGAGATTCGTTAGCGCGTTGGACGTTACATGGAACGCCATGTTCATCCGATACATCTCACTGTAATACCTTTTATTTGCTATGCATTTTAAATTCGAGGAACAAATCGTTATAATGCGAGAGCATTTTTTTGCCCAGATTATTGTACACTTCCAGCTTACCCGTCAGTGTCTCATCTGGATAGAATCGCTCATCCTCCGAAATATCCTCTGGCAGCAGCTTCAATGCCTCGGCGTTCGGTGTAGAGTACCCTACATATTCAGTATTACGAGCCGCATGATCAGGGTCCAGCATGAAGTTGATAAACTGATGAGCACCTTCAATATTACTCGCGGTCTTCGGAATGACCATGTTATCGAACCAAAGGTTCGAACCTTCCTCCGGAACCACGTAATCCAGCTTGTCGTTCTCATCCATAATTTCTGACGCATCACCGGACCATACGAGTCCTACCGCCGCTTCCTCGTTTGCCAGCAGCATTTTGATCTCGTCTCCGACAATCGCTCTGACGTTAGGCGTGAGGGTGGACAGTTTCTTCAAAGCTTCCTGCAGATGATCTTCGTTCGTATCGTTCAACGAATACCCGAGGCTGTTCAGCCCCATGCCCATGACTTCACGGGCACCGTCGAGCAGCAAGATTTGATTTTTCAAACGTGGGTCCCACAGATCATTCCAGCTCTCAAACGTTAACCCATCGACCAGTTCAGGATTGTACACAATCCCCACTGTTCCCCAGAAGTAAGGGATGGAATACTTGTTGTCCTCATCGAAGGACAGGTCCATAAACCGCGGATCGATGTTGTGCAGGTTGGGCAGCTTGCTGTGATCGAGTGGAATGAGCAGATTTTCTTCTTTCATTTTGCTAATCGCATATTCGGAAGGAATCGCCACATCAAACGTCGTTCCGCCCTGCTCAATCTTGGTTAACATCGCTTCGTTCGAATCAAACGTCTGATAGATCACCTTGATGCCGGTCTCTTGTTCAAATTCCTTCAGCAAATCGGGGTCGATATAATCGCCCCAGTTGTAAATCGTCAGCGTGTTGCCGCCGGAATACCCCTGACTCTTGTTCAGATACGAAGCGAGAATCATCAAGGCAAAGGCAGCCACAAATACAATCGCAAATGTCCGAACCAGTTGCTTCATGGACGCAGCCCCCTTCCCGCAGGCGTTCGCGCTGCACGGCGGTTAATGAAGTAATACCCAACCACCAGCAGCACCGTCAGCAGGAACAGCAGCGTGGACAGCGCATTGATGGACAATGACACACCCTGCCTTGCTCTTGAATAAATCTCCACAGAGAGTGTGGAGTATCCGTTACCCGTGACAAAGAATGTTACGGCGAAGTCATCCAGCGAGTACGTCAATGCCATGAAGAATCCGGCAAAAATACCTGGTTTAACATATGGAAGCACGACACGGGTCAGGATCTGCCATGATCCAGCACCCAGATCGCGCGCCGCATCCATCAATGTCGGGCTCATCTCCTGAAGCTTTGGCAGTACCATAATCACGACAATCGGCACGCTGAATGCTATATGAGACAACAGTACAGAAGTGAATCCAAGCTTGATGCCAATCATGGTGAATAGAATCAGAAAGGATGCACCAATGATGACATCCGGACTAACGATCAGCACGTTATTGAGTGACAGCAACGTATTCTTGGTCCGTTTGCGCCGCACATGGTAGATCGCCAGTGCCCCTGCCACACCGAGCATCGTCGAGATCGCAGAGGACAGGAGCGCAATAATGAACGTATTGAGTACAATGATCAGCAGCCGGGTATCGGCAAATACTTCCCTGTACCATTCCAATGTAAATCCTTCGAAGCCGCGCATATGCCCGCCACTGTTGAAGGAATAGAAGATCAGATACGCAATCGGTGCGTACAGTATGGCGAATACAACGGCCAGATAGACGTTAGACAGCTTTCCGTTTCTTCCCATTACGCACCTCCTTCTTGCCTGATCCAGTCAGGAACATAATGATCGCCATCGCAATAATCAAAAAGACGGCAATCGTCGAACCCATCCCCCAGTCCTGGGTGACGAGAAAATGCTGCTCAATCGCTGTTCCCAGCGTAATTACCCGGTTCCCCGCAATAAGGCGGGTAATCATGAACAAAGATAGCGCCGGAATAAATACGGCCTGACAGCCGGATTTCACTCCGCTGAGCGTCAACGGGAAGATAACCCGGCGGAACGTCAGCCATGACGATGCCCCAAGATCCCGGGCCGCATAGATCAGCGAAGGATTCATCTCTTCCAACGCGTTGAAGATCGGCAAGATCATGAATGGAATGAAGATGTACACCGAGACAAAGATAAAGCTAAAATCGGTGAATAAAATCTGTTGCGTGCCAATACCCACCACTTCCAGCAAGGAATTGGTCAAGCCATACGTGCCGAACAGGCCGATAAAGGCGTACGCTTTTAACAACAGATTGATCCAGCTTGGCAAAATAATAAGCAGCAGCCACAGCTGCTTGTGCTTCGTACGAGTCAGTAAATACGCCGTCGGATACGAGACCAACAGTGAGAACACTGTGATCAGAAATGCATACCAGAACGAGCTCAGGGTCATCTGCATGTACACAGGTGTAAAGAACCGAGCGTAGTTACCCAGCGTGAAATTGCCCTCCACATCGAAGAACGAGTAATACACCACCAGCAGAACCGGAGCAACTACAAACAACACCATCCACAATACATATGGAATCAGATACGCATTGCGTGTACTCGCCTTAGTCTGCATGAACGGCCTCTTGGTAGGCTTCCAGACGTTTATCGAACTCTTCTTCCGTCTCGTTAAAGCGCATGACGTGGATGGCTTCCGGGTCAAAATACAGTCCAATACGAGCGCCTACGACGGCTTTCTTCGTGGAATGCACCAGCCATTCATTACCCGCATCATCGTATGTGGATATCTCGTAATGCACCCCACGGAACAGCTGGGAGTCCACGTTGACCTGCATCTTGCCCTGTTCCTCGGTTGTAATCTCCATATCCTCTGGACGAATCACAATCTCCACAGGCTCGTCCCGCTGCAAACCCTGATCGACACACTCGTACTCTGCGCCAGCAAATTCCACCACAAAGTCCTGCTTCATTTTGCCGGATACAATGTTCGATTCACCAATAAAGTCCGCCACGAAACGGTTAATCGGCTCATCATAGATATCATTCGGTGTGCCGCTCTGTTGAATGACGCCGCCGTTCAGGACAAAGATCTCATCCGACATCGCCAAGGCTTCCTCCTGATCATGCGTGACAAAGATAAACGTAATGCCCAATCGCTGTTGCAACTCGCGCAGTTCATACTGCATTTCTGTCCGCAGCTTCAGATCGAGCGCCGAAAGTGGCTCGTCCAGCAACAAGATCTCGGGTTCATTCACAATCGCCCGCGCAATGGCGACGCGCTGCCGTTGTCCACCGGACATCTCCCCAATTTCACGGTTTTCATAGCCAGAGAGATTGACGAACTTGAGTGCTTCCAGCACTTTGCCTTGAATTTCAGCGGTTTTCATTTTTTTGATCCGCAAACCAAAAGCTACGTTCTCAAATACGTTCAAATGTGGAAATAACGCATAATCCTGAAATACGGTATTCACCTGCCGCTGGTGAGCCGGCACTTGGTTAATCAGTGCACCGTTAAAATAAATACTGCCCTGTGTCGGCTCCGCAAAGCCGGCAATCAGGCGCAATATCGTTGTTTTCCCGCAGCCTGACGGGCCGAGTAGCGTATAAAATTTACCCCGCTCAATCTCGAAACTGACCTCCTTCAATACGGCTTCATCCTGATCGTATTGCTGGGTCACCCGGTCGAACCGGATAATCGGTTGTTGTTCTGACATGCTTCATTTCGCCCCCTTTAAACTTGAGGTATACCTTGAGCCTGTACACTTCTTTTCATGCATGCTTCATTACAAATCCCATCTATTATATATGATTCAGCTATATCCGCAATGGTTTTGATGTAAACGCCATGTGTTATTTCTTCTTATTCTCACAAATACAGCATACATTACGGGTATATGTCGATATCTACGCATCCATGTAGAGCGATTTCATGAGGATTTCGGAATCAAGTCATGTGAAAGGAGTCCTGTTCGTGGATATTCGTCGTAACCTGCCTTTGCTGATGATCATTTGTTTTCTGAGTCAGATGGGCGGTTTTATGATCCTGCCCCTGTTCCCTTTGTTTATTGAGGAATTCGGCCTGTCCGGCTGGATGATGGGGGTTATTTTTGCACTCTTTTATGTCGGTAAAGTGATTGGCGGGGTGCCCGCTGCGGCACTCTATCGAAAAATCGGGGGCAAGCGGGCACTTATTGCCATGCTTCTGCTGCTCGCTGTTTGTATGGGCGGTTTCGCTGTATCTTCTGCCGCACTAGTATTTGGTCTGCTGCGGCTGCTGCAAGGGCTCGCTTCTACCGGACTTACGGTCGTCGTACGTTCCATCATTGGGGATGAAGGGAATGTCGACAATCGGGGGCTGTACAACGGTTATATCAGCAGCAGTGAAGGCGGGGGCATGGTGCTGGGTCCGGTCATCAGCGGCTGGCTCTCATTGCATTGGCCGTTGTCGGTGCCTTTTTTACTCGTGACCGTGTGCTGTCTGATGGCTGTGGTTGCGGCTATGGGGATGAAGACAGCAGCAAAGCCCAATCCTGTATCTGAAAATGTGGCGGACGGCCACGACTCAAGCGAGTCTCCAACGAATGCCAAACCAACGCAAACGCCTGCCGATTATACAGTTTCTCCAGTAAACGCTACTCCTAGCCCAATCACTCCTGAACCGTCCACCGGACTTACCCGGAGGCAGCAACTGATTGGCTACGGTATGGTTCATTTCCTGGAGATGAGCGCTTATGCCGTTTTTCTGACTTATTTTGCGTTATATGCCGCTCATATCATGCACTGGGACCCGTTTGCGATCAGTCTTGCCTTTACCGTCGTTGGTATCTCTACACTCGCGGCTGCTCCGGTAGCCGGTTACCTGTCTGATCGGATGGGTGATCGTCTGCTGCTCTGCATGTTCGGCATGCTGATGATTGGTATCGAAGTGGTCGTTTTTCTGAGTACATCTTCGTATGTGCTGGTTTACGTGGGCATGCTGATCGGCGGCGTAGGCGGTGCATGTTACATGGATTCGTTTTTTGCTCATATCGGGGATCATATCCCGGACGAGGGTAGGAGCTCCGTCATAGGCAAAATTGTCTCTGTGGCAGAGATCGGTTCCATCGTATCCCCTCTGGTGGCTGCTCTGCTTGTGGAGCGTGGATCGCTGTATACCGTGTTTGTGTTCAATCTGCTTCTCATTGCTGCTGCAATTGCCGTTCAGGCAGTGATGCGCAGCCGTTACAAATCGAAACGAGTGTAGATGCACAAAAAACTGCCCACATCAGTGGGCAGCCTCCAATCATTTTTTACCCAATAGTGCTGCGATATGTAGTGCATTTTCTTTGATTTTATTTTTCAAATAAGGGTCTGTGTTCTCAGGCAATTCCGTCGGCTTGTAAAACTTCACTTCAAGAACTTCCACCCCATCGGGCTTCAACTTACCTTCAAACTCCGTGCATGGGTAACCCTCCTATATTAAGTCATGATCCTCATTATAGAAGTTCAATTAATTTCCATATAGAGAAAGAATATTCAGCTTTATTTCCTATTTTAAAGCCTGTGCTTTGATGAAAAAAAAGCAAAAAAACAACCCGTTCACACATCAGTGTGCAAACGGGCATTTCATTGGTGAGTTCTCAGCCTTAGGCTGATGATCCCCTTCGGGTTGTTGTTTTTCCCTGTCCATTCGTTCAGCTTCCGATTGTTCTACATCCAGTGTGTAAAAATGATTTCCATAGAAAAAGTTAGGTTTCACAATCTCATTGCGATAGGAACTGTGGAAAATATGCGTCGTTGCCGGAGACACCGGCGGAATCAGCCAGACCCAATCGCCTGTCATTTCGCGCCCGGCTTTCTCTTCCCGCTGCTCAAACAGGGCAAATTGTGCTGCCGCTGTGTGGTGATCCACAATGCTGACGCCTGCTTTCTTGAACGAATGCAGCACCGCTACATTCAGCTCTACCAAAGCCCGATCCTTCCAAAGTGTCGTTTCACTCGACGTATTCAAGCCAAGTGCTGCCGCTACCGCTGGTAGTTTATTATACCGAAACGTATCTGCCAGATTGCGTGCGCCAATCTCAGTGCCCATATACCAGCCGTTGAATGGCGCTGCCGGGTAGGCTATGCCGCCAATCTCCAACCGCATATCGGCAATCATCGGCACACCGTACCAGCGCATGTCCAGTTCGGCAATCTCGGGACGCTCCGGATGTTCGATCCTCACTTCCACGATGTCTTCCTTGGGCACAGGATACCACTCTGGAGCTTGCCCCTTAGCCTGGATAATCAATGGAAGCACATCATAAGGCGTACCCTCTCCCTGCCAGCCAAGCGACATTGCTGTCTTCGTTAGCTCAACGGAGGTAGGATCACCTACAATGCCTTCCGTCGTCTCATATCCGGCATAACGGATTAACTGGTGATTCCAAATTCGCACAGGGGCTCCCTTCGGTCCATCAGGTGGAAGAATCGTAATCATGGGAATAATCTTCCCTTTGTTGGAAGCCGCTCTGATGTGCGTCATCACAGCATCTGCTGCCGTTCCAACCGTATCTGCATGACGTGCATCAACGATGCGCAGTTTATCCCAGAATAGCCGCCCGATGCAGCGATTGCTGTTCCGCCATGCCATTTTACAGCCATGCTCCAGTTCATCCGCAGTATGCACATATGTGCCTGTGTGCTCAATCTCGTTCAAAACTGCAACAAGCCGGGCCTGCGCGTCTTCACGCGAATGGCCCAGCTCTTCATAACATCTATATATAAACCGTTCAGCTTCATCCCGCAGTTCTTCCAGGTCTGTCCGCATTATTCACTCCACCAATCTATACATCTTGAATGCCATCATTATACGGCAAGCACACCGGATTTGTAAGCGAACGGGCACTTTGTTCACGGACTCTACATATCGTTGTTCAGGATGCAGGGTAACTTAGCTTATTTGCCCAGAAATGCGTTTAACATCCAGACCTCTTTATCCAATGCAGCAGTGAATCCAATCAACATATCTTCAGTTGCATTATCCTCAGCTTCGCCAGCTGCTTGAATACCCTCGTTAATTACACCCACCATCGCTTGCAGATCAGTAACTACGGTTTCTACCATTTTTTCAGCCGACAACTGTCCCTGTGCTTCCTCAACAGGTGACAACCGCAGTTGTTCAGCCATCGTTGCGACCGGACGTCCACCAATCGCCAATAGACGTTCTGCGGCTTCGTCCATATTCGCCGTAGCCAAGTTATACAGCTCTTCGAATTTGGCATGCAGTGTGAAGAAATGAGGACCTTTCACATACCAGTGGAAGTGGTGCAATTTGGTGTACAGTACAGACCAACCTGCGATCTGGCGGTTCAGTACCTCTTGAAGTTCAGTGGCATGGTTTGCAAAAGTATTGTTTCTAGTTTGGATTGTGCTCATGGAATTTATCCCCTCTCGAATACGATATAGTTTTGATTTTGATCACGTAATTTAACTTACTTCCGTTTTTTAATTTAGACTTAATCTAAATCTTGTTTTAATTATAACACTGCCCTTATCCTTTGTGAAGGCTTTAGCCTACTCTTTCGAATGAAGATTCCATGAAGCTAGGCTTCATGTTTGGCTTGGGTAGGAAGACTCCTTAAACACCTTTACACACAGTATCTATACCTCGATTTTCGCCGGTGTACAATGACAATCCTCACCTGGTATATAACAAAAAACAGCCCTAATCCTCATTGAGGATCAGGACTGCACCAACGCACATAGCGAACGCTTTATTGTTGAATCAACTCGGATGTAAGGATACGGCTTACCTCTTCATAACTGCGCGCAACGTGATGAGGCTGATGCTCTGATTCTGGCAAAGCATCACGATGGTTGAACCAGATCACTTTCCATCCGGCATCCACTGCACCGACAACATCATTGCGCCAGGAATCGCCGATATAATAACTGGAGTCGGAATCCGATCCCGTCTTCCTGCTTACATGCTCAAACAATCTGCGATCCGGCTTGGCGTAACCAAGGGTACTCGATATGAAGATGCGTTCCTTGGGAATAAGACTGAATACATCCAGCGCTTCGAGCTTCCGCTGCTGATGTTTTCCTTCTCCGTTGGTAATTAACCCTACCATATGGCCTTCTGCAAGAAGTCTTCGAATAAGCTCATATGCTCCCTCAAAGGGCTGGATCTGAAACTGTCTACTCAAATACTCTGCTTGCAGTTCTTCAGCCTGCCCCGGCTGTAGAGGATGTCCAAATTCCGCCATGGTTAGCTCAAATCTGCGATGACGCATCCGTTCCACCGCTTCCGGTTCCGGTACAGCAGACAAGTCTTCTTGGGCAGACAGCCAGTCGCTATAATAACGGAAGCGATGGTATGCCTCCCCATACGGGAACTCATCTGATAAACCAAGAACTTGCTGTAAAGCGCCACGAAGCGGCTGCAAGTGGTCATACAAGGTATCGTCTACATCGAAAAAAATGGCTTTAGCAGCATTTATTTTATCTATCATCGTTGTTAATCCTCCTGCTTTTGCTCCAAACATTCTCTCTACTTAATATATATGTTTTCATTTGCCCCGTCCAAGAAGTGAATTGCTTGTAGGATCTCTTCCGTTAGTTTTTATTCCTATACTAAAAAGGATATTCAGATTCCGAAGACCCAAGCTTGTTTTTGTGGATGTTTTCTCACCCGATGCGCTATCATAGGGTACTTCTTTTTTTATCGAAGCTGCTTCCGACTTAGTTGAAGGAAAAAAAACACCCAGCACACCGCTCGAATGTAACAGTATGCTGAGTCCGACAAGCAATAGGCGTCGTCGGTTTTTTTTCATTAACGAGTTCCTCGCAGACTAAGAGGGACGATTTGAGTGAAGAGATTTCCACTTGCAGGGGTTTGCAGACGGATCTCTAGATTTCCATATTCTTGTACTGTTCCCTTTTTTGGAATAATAACGGCTGGAACATCGAAAAAGCTGCTGCGATAAAGTCTGGCGATTGCATTAAGTTCACCTTTGGAAAAGGCTTTAGGATCTGCACTACTAAATCCATCGACCCGGAATTGCAGATCTTTTGAAGGATTATATTTTTTTGTATCTTTGTTGTATACCGTTCCACCTTTGAAAAACAAAACATAACTGTTCTTTTGATCTTTGACCATAAGGTTCTTGTTGATGGTGTTATTGAACCATTTGAGCGTATTCACTTGGCGCAAGCAGCCCAAGGTTCGGATCGTTAGGATCAGCCATGTCAATTGCGACAAGAGCGTCCAACTTACCTTGATACAGTCCATCTTTCGATGTAATCGTCATAAGCTTTTCATTCCACATTTCCTCGACCGACGACTTACCGGCTTGTTTCCAATCAGATTCCGGAGTAACCCACATTTCTGGCATAACGGTAAAGATGTTCGTACCATGCCATGCGATTTCAGCACTACCGACCGCATATTTATCGACATCAAGGTAAGCTCCGGTATCTTTGGAGAGAATGCGCTCGATCAGAACAACAGCCTGCGCACGTGTGGTCAGTCCTTTGGGAGCGAGCTGTCCTTTACCGACGCCTTGGATCAGCCCCGCTTTCGTTGCCAGGTACATCCATTTGTCATTTTCTTTAGTTGTTTCTCCGATTGCACGAGCTGCCATACGGGCCATTTCATCACGCGTCATAACTTTGTTCCATCCAGCGTCGTTGTTTGAGAAATCGGTACTCGCATACAATCCAGCTTTGGTCGCGGAATTCTCGTATGGAACGTACCATTTGCCAGAAGCGTTTTGTACATCAAGTTCCATAGCAGCAACGACCATTTTGGCGAATTCAGCGCGCGTGACACTGACATCGGGTTTAAACGTTCCGTTTGTGTAACCATCGACGTATCCTTTCGATACAGCCTTTTGAACAGCACTGTAAGCCCAGTGGCTCGATTTCACATCAGAAAATTGCGTAGATGCGGCTTGCACGTTAGATGTTGTGATGATGATAGTACCTACCATAAGTGCTGCTGCCAGTGCTATTCCTGCGAATTTAATAAATTGTTTTTTCATACACTCTCTCCTTTGATTAGGTCCTCTTGATTTGGGAGAACACCACTCTCTATTTACTATCGTCATACAGGGTTTAGCGGTTAAAGGCTACTTGCAAAAGCAAGTGCCTTTTTTTTGTATCATCCGTAAAGGTATAACAAAAGGGATCGTATGCATTTCTGCAACGATCCCTTTTGTTATTACGTTAGTTGAAAAGCGATAAAAAAAATTGACCTGAGTGCAACTTGGAATTCATCAGATGTTCAGAGTACGATTAATTTGAAATGGATGCATACTAGTTCTATAGTTCCGCAAATAATACTTATAGCCATGCTATTTTACGTTATAATATCAAGGTATTTATAAAAGGCAGGATTTATTTTGTAGTTAATAGGTTGACCAGTTCGCTCCGAGTGTCTGATAGCTAACTTATTTGTTATTTTTTCGGGACGTCTATCACTGTAGTACTCAAATACACCATCAGTAACTTCCATCCCAAGGAATGTCATCTCACACAACACTTGAACAATAGAATCAATATTATCAGTTGATGCATTCAGTGATATACACTCTTCAAGCTCTGGTCTACTTAAAATAGCATTTCGACCAACAAATTCATATAAAATAGATTCTAGATCCTCTATTCTTTTCCCGTTTTCTGGAAAGAGAGACAGTAATGCATACTCTGAGTACTTATACTCTACTTCTTTGAAATCTTCTTCTTCTACAATTTTGTGACCGTTATTCACTGCTTTTTCAAGTGCAAGCTTAAATAAGAGAATAATATCACGTGGACGAGGTATAATAAGATTTTTTACATAATCTCTTAGAGGAAGACCGTTAACCTTCTCCGTGAAATAATCTTTCCAAAAAGTACTTGGACTTGTTATTCCATTACTACTAAAGTTTATCCGCTTTTCAATTACTTGAAATAGCAAGTTTGGATCCGACCAGTTGAGACGTTTTGTAGCGATCTTATCTCTTTCAGGAGCATGACTCATTATCCTGGAAAAAATATCGCTTCTGAGAAACACAACCAATGTCAAATTGACACCTTCGTGCCTGTAGTCGTTTCTTTGGAATTCACCAGTAATTTTATGGACTACGCTTAGCAAGCCAAAAAGAAGATCACCCAAACTGCTCAAATCGGCGCTATCATTCCATCCTTTATCTAAATTATCGATTAATATTTTTACATTTTCTTTTTTACGAAGGACTCCACCTAAATGAAGTCTTAAGTTACCCAACATATTTTTATGTAAATACTCGCTGATCTTTGTACGCTGTTGCTCGACACTATCATATTGATCAACAGCTCGGAGATCTCCTACAATATTCTCTAATCTTAGAGTGAAATCAGCATCAATGACCCTTTTATGCTGTACCACAAATTCCATGAATTTTTTTTCATCCTCTGTCTTCTCAACATGAAGAGGAAGAGTATTCAAATACTCATAGTATTGACGTGATATTTCAGTGTAAATAAGATATTTCCAGATACTTTCAATAAAGTGACCTTGTTCTGAACTGTATTGCATTTGTTCCATAATCGTCAGTACGCCTTCAAATTCATGCCCTTGAGGCTGTATTACAACAACAAAGTTCCTTTTATCAGCTGACATTTTACTTCTCAAATTTATTAAATTAGCAGTTTTCCCAGTTCCCTTTCTACCAACAAATAGAATCTGTTGAGCAGTTATAGCTTCCCGAAATTCTGCAGTTTCCATAAAATAATCAATTAAATCATGATTTTCATTTTCCGCAACATAATCCCCAAGTTTGAAACTTGAAAGTTTATTAACTGCTTTGCGCTCAGTGGTGTATTCCCTATGCTCCTCAAGCATCTCACGATATTCGTTTGTAATGGGTTCCAGCCAGTCTTTGGTTATTTTACCGCAAGTATTACTATTTTTATGTTCTCTTATTTCATCATGGTAATCTAAAGGACGCTCAAACGGACTATGGGCTAGAAGCAATGTATTAAGTCCCATGCCCTTGGCTAAGCCAGCTATCAAAGCCTTTCTTGCAACATCTTGATGAGCTTCGAATTCACTTCCGACAGTATGGAAATGAATTATCACACCAAAAGCATTAGGAAGAATTGATAGGTACCAGCTTAGTGGCTGTCTTTCTTCAGAAATATCATCAATTTTAGTGGGGATATTAGATTTGCTGATACGGTCACTTAATTCTGAAGATGCACTAGTTGCTGCCTCACACTTTAGGTAGAGAAGGTGACGATCTACGTTTTGATCTGGAATTGTAATATTCCTCTTGTCTGTATCAACATAAGGTAGATCACTAAAAAATTTGCCCTGTAAATCATTAGAGTTTTGATAACTTGCATAGCCTATCGTTGTAAGCAAAGATAAACTTTTGTAATTAACAGATGCTCTTGGATGGGTGGTATTTAAAGTAATCCATATTTTTTTACCTAAACCAATAGCATAACCCAGTTCGTAAAGAACGTTATAATTTAAATATGTAAGGTCACACATAAAGAGATCGCAAGACGAAATTCCATCCAAGATACCGTCTATAATGTATTTTCCACTAATACTGTAATTCTCCCATGTACTGATAGTTACTTCAGGAGACGTTTCATTAATTTTTTTGACCGCAGTTCTTATATCCTCTAATAAATCTGGTTTTTGACTTGAGTATGCGTAAAATGCTCTTTTCATTTCATTAATCCCCCTCAACACATATTATTGCTTCGGATAACAATTAAATAAAATTCAATTACTATATTACTACAGTAGGCTTCTTATTTCTTTCTAAATTTTTTGTTCTCGTCCATGGATCATAGTGCATCAATATTTTTCTATTGTCCCTAAGGTATAGCTTCTAGTACCGTCGTGATGTAACGAGAAGTATAATGAAGAAAAAGAAAAGACTAATGAAATCATAGTACCTGATACTCCTATATCGTGATCTACAATTTAAAAATCAGTAGATGCCCATTACATTAGAGCTCATCATCCTTTAATGTAATGGGCATGTTGTTGCTAAAAGTGAACTTACGAATGATCTACTTTTTTTACTTTTTAATAGACTGTTTGTTCAATGTACACTTAAGCTGTTTAAGGCAAAAAGGCTTAGTTCACAGATTTTAGGCGGAAATATATATCCTAATATCTGGAAATCTTGAACAAGGCACTATGTTCCTTTATCTACTCTCCCTAAAGGTATACCTTTAGAGACGGATTTTCTTACTTAGTATGTGGAATTTGTATCTACGGTGTGTCGTCCATATAGGCAGTTATTCTAACTTTTTTAGACTCTGTTACAAAATAATGAATAAAAAAGTAACCATTTTCCTTTTTAGGTGTCTATATATGTGAGGGAAATACTCAACACTGGTTATAAGGAGCGTGAATGTTATTGAAATTTAAGAAGACTTGGTTAATTGCGGTACGTTTGCCCTAAGCTTCAGCTTAATGGGCAACGTGTAGGAGAGCAACTCAGGGCAGGAAAAGAAGTCCAAATTCAGGCATAGCAGCATTTAGTTCTATAATACACTCCCAGGTACGCCGGACAACGAGAAAGAAAAGCCCTCATTGAACATGCAGATGCTGTCGAACTGGTATCTAAGCAATTGCATACAGATGGTGTCAATCTTGAAGAGGAAATATTATGACGAAATATTATAAAATAGGAGGTTTTTTTATTATGTTAAAGGCGAAAAAGATCTTTTTGCCAGTATTAATGATTTTGTCTATTTTCTGTTTAAGTTTATCTCCAAATTTGAGTGTTACAGCACAAGCGGATAACAGCCAAGATTTTGCTGTAGTTATAGGTAATGAAGCCAAGGAATTGATCGATGCAACGCTACATGGAGTAGAAGCAGGTGAAATTGAGAATATCGCCCCTGTGTCTGCTTTTGATTTGGAAAAATCGAGTGTGTACACGGTTGGCGGTGGAGTTACGGTTGTTACAGTTCCTTTGCATGGGGATTATAGCCTTCCTAGTAACGTAACAATATTCTTCGATGAGGATAATACCGTATTGCAGACAAATGAAATGTTGGTGACCAAGAATGAGGCAGGAAACTTCCGAGTTGAGACGTATTTGAATGGATCAGTTGTTAAATCCGTGGACACTGACAGGCCTTATATCACAGATCAAGAAATGCTTGCAGAAGAGCCAGTTAACTCTGGAATTCAACCGCAGAGTGTAGGCGCAGTCGCAGGTTGTCTTGGAGCAGTGCTTGGCATTGGTGGTACGGCGGCTTATATTATTGCGGTTGCGTGCGGTGGTTCGTGTGCAGTACCGACACCAGTGACTGCTCCGATATGTGCTGCATGTATTGGTGCATATGCAGTTCTTGGTGCTGGTGGTATCGCTGGAGCAGTAGCTTGTTTCAATTACCTGTGAGGTGATTCGATGAACAAGATTTTAGCGTTCTCGATTTTGGGAATGGGTTTAACTGGTGCCGTTTTAATCATCTCAATTGCTCTGTTGTTTAACCCTCCAATAGGAAATGTGTTGAAGATGGTTACTGCTGCTTCAACATTATCTTTTATTATATTTGCTGTCTCGGCTTTGGTATTTCGTCGGCGATTAGATGATGAAACAAGAGAGTAATATATCTATACTTCCTCATTTTAGGACGAATGATTCCCAATAGCAATCCTAACAATGCTTCTACTCAAAAAAAGCATCTCCTTCGGGAGATGCCTTTTTTTCTGCTTATCTTCAGAAAATAATGAAATATATCTCCTCCAACATGCATTCTCCCCTACAAGCACCCATGCCAGAAAATAGAATCCTCTGTTTTAAAATATATAGAGTTTGTTTCTATTGAGCTGTGTCCGGCTCTAACCTCAAATATCTTACTAATGCCCTGATCCTCTCGTAAACCTGATCAATTTTTTTAAGATTTGCCGATTCATTTTCTTCCAGCTCCCTGGCTTTACGCCATAACTGATTAAAGAACATCAGATCAGCACAGTGGCTTTCAATACCTTGGTTTTCCATAACAGTCCAATATAGTTATACATCTGCCGAATCCTCTTGCCAATAGACTTCTATAATGGGCATAAACCGTTCTGCAAGTCCGTTGAAGTATACATAAAAACACCCCGTCTCACAACATGATGGTTGTGAAATGGGTGTCTCCATTTTTTTATAATTAACACGATTCCACAATCAACGGAACAACCTTGCCTGCATTCACATCAATCAGGCCGTGATCGGTAATTTTCAGAGCCGGACTTACCGCAAGGGAATGGGTACTGATGGACATGATTGGGTTATAGTGCACATAACCAAGAGATAACATCGCTGCACGCAGCTCTTTCACTTGGTGTGACACTACAGCCAGCGGTTCCTCCGTCAATATACCACCCACTGGAAGTTCGAGATGGGACAACACTTTCCCGTCTTCCACCACACAGAACCCACCTTGGCTCGAAATCACTGTGTTAGCTGCCAATATCATATCTTCACGATTACGTCCTACGACCAATAGGTTGTGGTTATCATGTGAATATGTTGTTGCAATGGCACCACGCTTGATCGTGTCTCCACCAATCAAACCATGTGCTCGGTTACCGTTCACACCATAACGTTCAAAGGTCGCAATCTGTCCATATCCGCTCTCTTCCCAGAGAAGTTCACCATTCGCAGCCTGAACCTGTGCGATATGTTCTTCCACAAAGGTTGAACCATCCTTCACCATCATAACCCGACAGTTGTTTAAACCATTTTCAGATAACTGCGCGTCTGAGTCAGATGCTTCACTTTGCCCATTCACCTTTGGATCAGACAGACGGATTGCGAAATCCTCGGCTCTCAGCAGATCCAATTGCACGCTTTGGTAAAAGTGAGGTGGGAACTGTCCACTAATTCGGTCCTGCTTGTACGGTTCGTAGTCGTCATAAGCTTTACGGCCATTTTTGTATACCTGCTCTACTGCAAGCGTATCTAAGTTGGACAGCAGCACATAGTCCGCCACTTTGCCTGGGGCAATGCTACCGCGATCAGTCATTTTCATACGGGATGCAGGGGTTGAGGTTGCAGCGTAAATCGCATCTTCGGGGCGCATATCCATCCGAATGGCCTTACGTACGATATGATCCAGATGTCCCCGTTCCACCAGCGAATCCGGCATAACATCGTCTGTTACGAAGCAGAAATGCTGAGCAACATCATGCTGAATCAGGTATTCCATGACTTCTGGCGTCATCGATTTTTCCTGGATTTCAATGAACATGCCTGCCGCAATTCGAGCCTGCAAGCCTTCAATGCTCTGATGCGTATGATCCGAATCGATGCCTGCATAGATCAGTCGGTGCAGATCCAGCCCAAGCAATTTCGGTGTATGACCTTCGATTACGAGATCTGGATAGTTTTTGCGAATATGCTGAAGAATCTGATTGGTCTTGCACTCCGGATCACGGATGACGTCCACATAGTTCATGATCTCACCCAGACAGATGATCTCTCCAGTAGCCAGAAGAACATCCATGTCTTCGATTTCGATTGAACCACCTGTTGTTTCCATCGGCGTCGCCGGAACGGAGCTTGGGATAGCGTAGAACATGTCCACCGTTGTCTCACGACTTGCCGACATCATCTCCTGCACACCTTCCAGCCCAAACACATTCGCCATCTCATGCGGTTCCGCCACAATGGACGTTACCCCGCAGCGGATCAGGCCATGGGAAAAGGTTGCTGGTGTCACCATTGTACTCTCAATGTGCAGATGAATATCAATAAGGCCCGGGATCATGTAACGTCCGCGTGCATCAATCACTTCATCGGCTTCAATCATCTCCGGGCCGCCTGGACCAACATACATAAACCTACCGTCCAGTACAGCCACGTTGTTCATTTCGAATCGTTTATAATAACTGTTATACACATGTACGTTCTTAATTAGTTGATCTGCACGCATGGGGCATAATCTCCTTCTTCATGAGCATCTTACAGCGATCCAGAGCAGTAGCTACAACTAGCTATATTGCTCTGGATTTAGCTGATAAATGCCTCTTTTGCTGCTGCTGCTTCCTGCTGCTATTCCACAAGGACAAGTTTATCCTGCGGGAAAATCAGATTAACCCGCTGTCCGCTGAGATAAGGTGTCTCCATCTCCTGATTGGCTGTGAAGTCACCAAGTTCTGTCTCAATGACGTACTGATAACTGCGTCCAAGGTACGTGCTTACTTTGATAATCCCAGGCAAAGCATTTGCCATGTCCCCGGAGGTATCTCCACTAACCATCAGATCATCCGGGCGAATCGCACCTTTGCGTGCACCGGGACGTGCCGTTCCGGGATGCGCTGTTGCGGTGAACAAGCGACCACCCGCTTTCAGCGTGATCACCTCTCCTGCATCACTGCGCTCTGCGAATTCAATGAAATTATGGAAGCCAATAAATTGGGCTACAAATTCCGTGGCCGGGTATTTGAAAATCGTCTCCGGGCGGTCGAGCTGCTCGACAACGCCTTTGTTCATAATCGCTACCTGATCCGAGATGGAGAAGCACTCCTCCTGATCATGAGAGACATAAAGTGTCGTAATGCCCAGTTCCTGCTGAATCCGGCGAATCTCGACCCGCATGTTGAGTCGCAAGTTGGCATCCAGGTTACTGAGCGGTTCATCGAACAACAGCAAATCCGGTTCAATGACGAGTGCGCGGGCAATCGCCACACGTTGACGCTGTCCACCGGACAGTTCCTGCGGGAAGCGTTTCTCGAAGCCGTTCAGGTTTACCACTTCAAGGATACGCATTACGCGTGAAGAAATGTCTTTGTCTTTTACCTTGCGCATCCGCAGGCCGAAGGCCACGTTGTCATAGACAGACAGATGCGGGAACAGCGCATAACTCTGAAATACAAATCCGAAATTCCGCTTGTTGACCGGAACCTTCGTATAATCCTTGCCGCCGAACATAAACTTGCCCTGTGTTGCTTCCAGGAATCCGGCGATGAGGCGCAGCGTAGTTGTTTTGCCGCAACCGCTCGGTCCGAGCAGGGAGAGCAGCTTACCTTTTTCCAGCTCCAATTGAAAATCCTTCAGGATCGTCTGGTTATCGTAAGCCACCGATACGCGATCCAATGTCAGCAATGCCATAGCGTTCTGCGCCTCCAATTAACGTTTAGTAAAGTATGAGAATCCGCCCATGATCCGTTCGATCACGAACATTAAAAGTCCAGTTAATACCATCAAAAGCACGGAAATGGCTGCAATGGTTGGGTCAAAATAATTTTCTACATAGGTCAGCATCTGAATTGGCAATGTGCTTACCCCTGGTCCGGTCATAAACACGGAAATGTCCACGTTGTTGAACGACTCCAGAAAGGCAATCAGCACCGCCGCGAGAATTCCTGAGCGAATGTTAGGCAGCACAATCTGGAAAAACGTTCTAACCCGTCCTGCGCCGAGACTCAGGGCTGCTTCTTCTACCGCAAAGTCAAAGCTCGACAGACTCGATGCGATAACGCGAATGATAAATGGAAGCATAATAATCGTGTGGCCGATCAGCAGACCCAGATACATCGGCAGATGATAGATCACGATCAGGTATTTCATCAATGTAAAACCAAGCACGATTCCCGGAATGAGTACCGGAGACAAAAACAATGCATTCAGCACGGACTTGCCTTTGAAATCATAACGACTAAGTGCGTACGCAGCCGGAACCCCGAGCAACAGCGCCAGCAAATTCCCCAGCAGGGAAATGATGATGGACGTCTGGAACGTGCGGAGGAAACCACCTGTGTTGAAAATATTCTCGTACCAGCGGAGGGAGAAGCCCTCCGGCGGAAATTTGAGTACCGTCCCCGGTTCAAACGAAGTGACCGATATGATCAGAAGCGGGCCCAGCAGAAAGATAAAGACCAGCAGACTGAACAGGCCCAGCCCGATATGTTTCTCACGCATATGTCTACCCCTTCGGATTTAAAGTTTTGGCCATTTTGTTCATGACACCGACCACGACAAACGTAATGACAATCATAATCGCAGCAACGACCGAGGCCAGATACCAGTCGTTCAGGGTCATGGCGTTCTGATAGAGGAACGTCGCAATTACGCGCTGTTTGCCTCCCAATAGTGCAGGCGTCGTATAAGCCGTCAGGCTTCCGACAAAAACAAGTACGGCTCCGATAACAAGCCCTGGCACAGCCAGTGGGAACACCACCCGGCGAAATGCCGTGAAGCGGGATGCACCCAAACTCTGTGCTGCCTTGAGCAGATCACCATCGATGTTCTCAAGCACACCGACCAGGGAAATGATCATAAGTGGCAGGAACAGATGGGTCAAACCAATCATCATGGCTGCCGGCGTATACAGAATATCGAGCGGCTTGTCCACGATACCAAGCCCAACAAGGGTGTTATTGATCAGCCCTTTGCGTCCCAGAATAATCATCCAGCTAAACGAGCGCACAACCGGGCTTGTTAGCAGCGGGAAGATTGCGAGCGCGAGCAGAATGCCTTTGCGGCGCGGCGCTTTCCGTGAAATATAATAAGCTGTCGGGAATCCGAGCACCACGCAGACGATGGTGGTGACCACGCTGACCTGCAGCGTCGTAAGCAATATTTTCAAAAAGTAAGGGTCTCTGAAAAAATGCATGTATCCTTCAAACGTGAAGGAGTTTTCTTGAAAAAACGTCGATCCGATCGTCAGGACAATCGGAATGATCATAAATGCCGCCAAAAACACAAATCCCGGCAGCAATAGCCAGTATACTGATTTCTTCATCGCGGTACTCCTGACATAAGAATTAGAGATTTATACTCGGATACTCCGATTGCAGTACCGTCCTTCGATCCCTGTTATCCCCCGATTTTTCTGATTCCTTTTCAATGGAGAAAATCGGGGGATAAAGGGGAACGCTTCGCTTCTCCAGATCGGTTCTGCACTCTCCGCAATCGTATAAATATCTTATTGGGTCGAGCAATTAAGAATTTAACGCATTAATAAACAACTCAAGGAATGCTTCGGCATCTACCGTTTCGCATACCAGTGTGTTGGGTTGTTCACCCAAACGGTTTTGGAAGTCACATACCATCTGACCATCGCACAGGCGGCTGGCCGTCTCTACATCAACGTAATACGATTTGCGTCCAACCAGTTCCGGGGCAAGAGCGACGCCAACGGCCAGTGGATCATGCAAGGCACAGGCGCGTATGCCGTTCATTTCTTCATACCGCTTGATATAAATCTCCGTGCTCTGTGCCACGTAATTGCGCAATACCGGATCAGTTAATCGTCCAATGGCTTCTTCATTCAGCAGGGTTTGGCGGGTAACATCCAAGCCCACCTGCGTAAGCTTCTCGAAACCTGCATGCAATACAATGCGTGCGGCTTCGGGATCGGCGTACGTGTTGTACTCTGCAGTAGGTGTAACATTGCCATGTCCACGAACGACGCCACCCATAAAGATGACTTCCTTCAATAATGTAGGTAGTTCAGGACACTTCATTAACGCAAGCGCCAGATTCGTTAACGGCGCAGTCATGATCAATGTTAGTTCGCCTGGGTACAACTTCGCTTGTTCAACGATAAATTCCGGGGCAAAACCTTCATCAGCCTGCTTGGACACGGCCGGATCGGGCAGCGCACCACCCAATCCGTCTTGCCCATGTACCCGGTGCTCATAGTGAGACTTGCGTGTGAGTGGCCCAGCCGCTCCGGCAATGACCGGAATGGAGGGTGCTCCCACCAGCTCGAGAATTTTGCATGTATTATCCGTTGCCTGCTGGAGCGATACATTCCCACAGACCGTGGTAATTCCGAGAATGTCCAGCTTCCGACTCTTGACGGCCAGCAAGATGGCCAGCGCGTCATCAATACCGGTATCCACATCCAGAATGATGCGATTTCCTGTTTCACTCATACATTCCCAACTCCTCTGTCGTTCAATGATTGCTTGCTGCAAATTTTATAAGTTCAACTAAAGAATATTTACACTTACCACTCCGATGACAGAATAACCTTCCGATCGCTGTTATCCCCAGATTTTTTTTAATTCCCTTCTTCAAAGGGAAAATCCGGGAATAAAGGCGAACGCTTCGCTTCTTCACGTTATTTCTGTCCTCTCCGTTCTCGTGTAAAAAGTTTAGTTGAACCTATATAGATCAAAGATAACTTTAAGTCAATCGGCTTCTTGTTTTACTGTGCAATCTCGCGGTTCCAGCGATCTGTCCATGCTTTGGCCTGTTGATTCACAAATTCCATATCCAGCTTGTTCAGCTTGCCAACCACGTCCGCACCATATGTTACGCCTTCAGCTTCTTCGGCATTCAATTCAACCTTCGTATTTACCGGGGAGTCCACTTTCGCTTTGGCGGATTTGGTTTGTACATCCTGGCTGAGCTGCCAGTTGATGAATTCTTCGGCGAGTTCTTTGTTCTTACTGCCTTTCACGACATTGATCGTATTCATGACTGCATACGCACCTTCGCTAGGTGTAACAAACTTCGCATTTGGCACTGCAGCTTTCAGGTCTTTGAAGTACATTTCCATAATCGGTCCGCCCGCAATCTCTTCCTGGGAGAACATGTTCACGAATTCGGAAGTTTGCGTGTAGAATTTAACAACGTTGCTGCTTAATTTTTTCAGTTCCGCAAATGCTGCATCTTCATTAAACGTTTCGTTTCCGGCTACACGGGAAGCTGCATCCAGTACCATTGGGCCTGCTGTTGCCGTAATATTCGGAATGGTCAGGTTACCCGCAAACGCCGGGTCCCACAGATCTGCCCATGAAGTGACTTCTTTGTTAACGAGGTCTGGATTATAAGCGATTCCGAGCTGTCCAACCGTATAGGCCGGGCCGTAATCTTCGCCAAGCGGTGCTTTGGCAATATCATAAATATCATTCACATTCGGAATTTTAGAGCGGTCGATTTTCTCAAACAAACCTTCATCAATACCTTGCTGTGCATAGTAATCGGACAAATAGATCACATCCACATTGGATGTACCTTGGCGAATTTTGTTCAAACGCTCAGCGTTGTTACCCACTTCAAGCACAATGTCTACATTATGTTCTTTTTCAAATGGACCAAATACTTCTTCATTGAAGAAATCTTCCGAGAACCCCCAAGTGGAGATGACCAGTTTGGTTGGCGCCGTGCCTCCGCTGCCTGATCCGCCTGTTGCGTTCTCTGTGCTGCTGCCGCATCCTGCAAGTAATACCGATGTCATTGCCACTGCCGCCAAACCGCTAATCCACTTCTTCATCATGATCCTGATTCCCCCTGATATGTGTGATTTAACAACCCAAACCATTAAGTTGAACTAGCTTGATAACGCATTTCACGTAGAAAACAGAAAGAACCTGGAGAAACGAAGTGTTCGTCTAAAAGCTTTCTGAAAGAAAGCTTCTTCGGAAACATAAGCTATCACAAGATTTCTACCTTTATTAAAGGGAATAAAAGAAATCTGGGGATAACAGCGATCGGAAGGTCTTCTGATTTTCGAAGGATACATGCGTTATTTAGGGCTAGTTCAACTTAAAAAAACAAAAAGAAAAGCATTCTTGTATAAACAAGAACACTTTTCTTCGTAAACAAAGGAAAGCGACACCCGCTGCCGGTACATCATCGGTTTCTGCTTCAGAATCAATCCGAAGTCAGACGCCATCATATGAAATTGTTTGGAATCCGAATGATGAATTAGAATCGTGTGCAACGCATACATCGAACCTGTCGATCCATCCTATGCTTGTTCCAATATCACATTCGTGATGGCCCACTGCGTGGACGCATCATAATCCCGTAATACAGCTTCGATTGGCAAACCCATGTGCTGCTCCAACTTCTCCCTGAATTTCTTCTTATACAAGACAGACATGCGGAAGTCCACTTCCAGCTTCAAGCCGGGGGCCTCCCCTTCCAGGGCGTCAGAGCGCGGTGAACGTCGGTGCTTCGCGTAGAAGGTCACAGTGTTCTGATCAATGGTCACTCTCAGGAGAGTGGTCCCAAAGCCGAACAGTTCCTTCGAAATTTCGTTATAATACTGGCACATCTTCTTCTTGCTCTCATTGCTGTCCAGCAGTTCCATGAACTCACCCACATCATTTACTACCGTACGTTCGACGTGTTAACACGATTGATTATACATATATCTACGATTTTAGGCAACCCAAAAGATATAGTTAACATGCAAATAACACATAAAAGCGAACGATAGGTATAAACTAGCGAAAACAATTCGTAAATATTCACCGTGAGCGTGCTTAGCGTTACCTGTATCTCTTTTCTCTATTATTCTTGCTTAAAAACCCAATTTTGATACTCGTTCTCTGGATGAAACTCAAAACGACTGAGCATCACCTTTTCCTGATCCGCCTTGAACCGTGGCGTACTTTTTCTTGTAGTAAATGAGACAAAAATCCCACAAAGGACGGTGAGGTCACATAGCCAAGTGAACCTGCATCCGTCCCTTCTGGGACATTATTAATATAAGAAATTATAAAGCCGACGTTGGATGTTGCTGCAATGCCTCTAAACCCAATGCAAGGGCACCGCATAGTCCTGCGTGCTGGCCCAATCCCGGCTGGACAATATATTGATCGATATGTTGCGTTATTGAGGCTGCATTCACATAACCATTCAGATTTCGTACAACCCGCTCCCGGATCATGGGGAACAGATGACTTTGCTGCATCACCCCTCCGCCCAAGATGACCTTTTGCGGGGAATGAAGCAGAATGGCTGTCGTGATGGACTCCGCAATGTAAAAGGATTCGATCTCCCAGACAGGGTGGTCTGCCGGCAGTTCGCTGCCAGGGCTCTGCCAGCGGGCTTGAATGGCTGGCCCCGCAGCCATGCCCTCCAAGCAATCGCCATGATACGGACATAATCCGGCAAAATGATCCTCCGGGTGCCGTCTCGTCCGGATGTGCCCACCCTCTGGGTGCAGCAATCCATGCACACGTTTACCTCCCGCCACAAGTCCAATCCCAACACCTGTGCCGATTGTATAATACACACAGTTTTCCAATCCCTTTGCTGCTCCCCAAGTGACTTCTCCAAGGGCCGCTGCATTCACATCCGTATCCCATCCGAAGGGAATCGGGAATTCGCGCTTGAAGGTTCCAATAACATTACAGTTTCCCCACCCTGGCTTGGGCGTTGTTGTAATGTAACCATAGGTGGGGCTATCCGGTTGCAGATCAATCGGACCAAAGGAGCCGATTCCAATCGCGGCTACTCCTTTATCCCTGAAATAGTCAATAACCTTCGCCAGTGTGGTCTCGGGATGCTCCGTTGGAAAGCTGCACCAATCTTCAATTTCCCCTCGCTCATTACCTACACCACATACAAACTTCGTTCCACCGGCTTCTATTGCTCCTATACGCATCTTACTGTCCCCCTCACGATCATTCCGACTGATCTTCAACTCGGATGGGGGATAGCTCGTAGATATGAAGCGAAGCAAATACTACATCCTTATTTTCGGACTGAACAGAGATTCCCTTGGAGCCCGCATCCGGATAGATCAGATCGGTAATCACCGCTTGACCGTCATTGGCAAATACCTCTACGGATGAGTAATCCACAAAGATACGCAGATGTTGGTTGCCGTCCACTGCTTTTAATGCAGCTGCATGGCGACCCAGGAAATGTTCATGGAAATCGATAATACCCGATCGACTGCGATCAACATATACCTCATTCTGACGAGCGTTCACGCCGATGAGCGTTTCGTTGTCCGCACCACTTCGTAATGTAAATTGAACAGATTGATCAGAGGGCCATTCCGCATGAATCTCATAGTTTACAAGGCGCAAGGTGTTCAACTGCTCACTCACTTGTCTAATGGAAGCATTCTGTAAGGACAGTACTGGCGTGCGGGCTTGCTCCAACTCGCGTGCAGGACGCTGAACCAGCAGGACTTCGCCGTCCCTTTTCTCCAATGTCAGTTCTCTCGCAATGGTCATCGCGCCGCGGTATGCTTCGGTTGGTGTCTGATTGGCATACATCCAGTTGCTCATCCAGCCCATAAACAGACGTCTGCCGTCTTCAGCCGGAATGTCGGACCAACTGACCCCTGCGTAATTATCCCGACCATGATCAAGCCAGCGAACGGTATGGGAAGCTTCATCAGGAACAAATGTAATGCCATCAAAATCTCCGGGGAAGTATTGCGTTCTGGAGCCTTCTTTGAAGGCCGGATCTGCACCAATGCTAACGAGCATCACCCATTTCTCCTGGCTCGCATCTCCATCCACGGCCAGCGGGAACAGATCAGGGCACTCCCAGACGCCATCATGCGAACCGATCCCAGCGCCGAATTCACTGCCCAATGTCCACTCCTTCAGATCAGGAGAATGGTACAGACATACCGTCTGACCACAAGCGATAACCATAATCCATTCCTTGGTCTGTTCATGCCAGAACACTTTGGGATCACGGAAATCCACGAACGACTCATGCTCCAGTACCGGATTGTCCTCGTATTTCATCCATGTTCTGCCGCTATCCTTGCTATATGCGAGGCTCTGAGACTGAACGGGAGGATTGTTTGGCACCTCCTGATGATGGGTGAAAATAGCCACCAGTCCTGGCTCATCGTCAAAGAATCCGGACGTATTGTTCCAGTCCACCACTGCGCTGCCGGAAAATATCATGCCATGCTCATCCGGCGCCAAAGCCACAGGCAGCTCTTCCCAGGTAACCAGGTCCTTGGTCACCGCGTGTCCCCAATGCATCGGTCCCCATGTTGTGCCAAATGGATGATGCTGATAGAACAAGTGATACTCGCCTTTGAAAAATACCATACCGTTGGGGTCATTCATCCAATTTTTCTTGGGCGAGAAGTGATAGGCGCCCCGGTAATCCGTTGTTGAAATGGTAGACATGTTGGTTTACTCCTTTGATTCAAACCGTTGAAGAGGAGACTTGCTTCACTCACGCACCTTAATGCTATGTACGGCAGAGTCTCCTCATCGAGTTTGTTTTATTGGGTATTGCGGTCATATCCCGCTTGTTTAATTTGAAGCCACTCTTGCAAGCCAAGACGATCCAGCTCTTTCAGATAAGCATCCCACTCCTTATCGATCTTTCCGTTCTGATACCATTCCGTGCGCATACGCAGCACATAGGCGAACAGATCGGTCTCAATCGTGGAGAGGCGGTCGAGTTCATCAATCGAGAAGAACACTTTTGGATAGACGTGTTCTGCTTTCATATGTGGAACCATAACTTTGTCAAGCAATTCCATACGCCATGCGGCATCATCCGGTTTGGTCGTGTATTTATCATAGTAACTGTCGAGAATGGCCAGTGGTCCTGATATACTCGTTTTCTGTCTGAGCTCAACAGGTGCAGAGCCTTCCAGCGGAAGATGCTTCAGCATGCCCTTGGCTTCATCGAATTCAAATATATTCTGCTGTGTCTCATCGCCGTAGGTTCCCCAGTTGTTCTGCACGGATTGGAGCGGATCGTACAATTGGTCCACCCACTTCGCTGTGGATTCCAGATTTTTATTGCTGCTCGTAATAACCATACGTCCCCGGTCGAGACCAATACCATTCGTACGTGCAACATTAACCTCTCCATTGGGCCCGGCAACCGGAGGCAGAACATCATAGGTATCATTCATGCCTGTAATGTTGGCCTTATCCCAAGTGAAGTACATGCCATACTTGTTGTCTTTGCCCTTGGCCAGATACGTATTCCAATCCTGCTGATACGCTTCGATATCCACGAGACCTTCCTGAACCAATTCGTGAATATATTTGACCGCTTCCTTGTAGCCTTCATCAGCTGCCGTGAATACCACTTTTCCATCGTTGGTTACAACCGTGTGATCCGAGTTCTCTCCAAGTCCAAATGCGGCAAATAGAAATGTCAGATCTTCTCCGCCAGGCTTGTTAATGAAAGATAACGGGATTTCGTCCGCCTTACCATTACCGTTGGGATCCTGGGTTTTAAACGCAATCAGCACTTGTTTCAGCTCTTCGGTCGTCGTTGGCATCTTCAGTCCAAGCTTGTTCAGCCACTCCACGTTGATCCAGGGCAAGTCATCAACCGCCTGTATGCGCTGCTTGCCACTTCCGAGCTCCTCAATCCAGGGAAAGGAATAAATATGTCCGTCTGGAGCTGTAATCATGCTCTTGTATTCGGGAGCTTCCTCCAGCACCTTTTGCAGATTCGGCATGTATTGCTCAATCAGGTCTTCCAGTGGAATGATGGCCCCGTCCTTCGCCAGTTTCAGGAGATCATAATCCCCATAACCTGCATCAAAGATGGCATCGGGCAAATCACCGCTGGCTACCGCCAGGTTTCTTTTCTCCGCAAACACATCACTCGTATAGTTCTTCCAGTTGATATGCACATTGGTTTTCTCTTCGAGTCTCTTGTTAATCAACTTCTCGTTCGGATCAGAAGGGGCCAGCGGAGAACTCTGTGTTATAAAATTCAATGTCACTTTGCCATCAGGCGACTGGGCTTCACTCGCTGCACCGCCTCCTCCCCCGCCACAGGCCGAGAGCAGGAGCATGGCTGACAACATGGAGATGGATGCCGTTGTAGCGGCTTTTCTGGACTTGTTCACTTTTTTCATGATAATGACCTCCGTGGATTATGTTGGATCGAGCGCGCTATATTTCAGGCTGTTCACTATTTGAGCGAACCTACCATGACACCTTTTTCGAAATATTTCTGAAAGAACGGATACATGATGATGAGTGGCAGACTCGAAATGACAATGGCTGAATATTTGATCATTTCCGAGAGCCGTTTCAGTTCTGCCATCGCAAGCTGATCACTGATCATGCCCGGTGCAGCCTGATTCTGAATCAGAATGGAGCGCAGTACGAGTTGTAACGGATGGAGGTTCGGATTATCCAGATAGATCATGGCGTCAAAATAGGAATTCCACTGCCCTACAAACGCGTACAACGCGAGGACAAAAATGATAGGTTTTGATAACGGAATGACGATCTGGAAGAAAATCTTCATCTCGGAGGCGCCATCCACATTGGCGGCTTCTTTCAGTTCTCGCGGTACCCCTTTGAAGAAGGTTCTGGAGAGAATGATGTTCCATACGTTGACTGCGCCTGGGATGATAATGGCCCATACCGTGTCCAGCATGCCGAGATTACGAACAAGCAGATAGGTAGGAATTAAACCGCCACCGAAGAACATCGTGATGATAAATATAATCATGAAAAATCCCCGCCCAGCCAGCCTTTCATCAGACAAGGCATAACCTGCAAATATCGAGACAGTCACCGTTACGAGTGCAAAGGAAACCGAGTACAGCACCGCATTGGCAAACCCTCGAATCATGGCCGGATTAGACAAAATCATCTGATACCCGTCCAGACTCCAGTCGGATACATTGAAGGACAACCCGCGATTCAGCAGCACCGTTGGGTCCATGAAAGAGGCAACGACGATATAAATCAGGGGGACAACCACAACCAGCACGGCACAAGTGAGAAAGATCGCGTTTAGTGCGATGATGAGACGATCCAGCCCCGTATGTTTGACTACCATTGGATAACACTCCTTTCCTAATAGAGGCCTTCGCCTTCATTCAATTTCTTCACAATCAGATTCACAGTAACCAGCAAAATGACATTGATGACGGAGTTGAACAATCCCACTGCCGCAGAATAAGCGTAATCTCCGGACTGCAAGCCCACCTTGTAGACATACGTGGCAATGATCTCGGAGGAAGGCAGGTTCATGGACGTCTGCATCAGGTAGGCCTTCTCAAATCCAATCGACATGATTCCGCCAGCGGCAAGAATAAATACGATAGCCATAATCGGTCGAATCGTCGGAAGGTCGATGTGGCGAATACGCTGAATGAGATTCGCTCCATCCAGGTTGGCTGCATTGTGAAGTTCCGGATCGACATTGGCCAAAGCAGCGACATAAATGATGGAAGCCCAACCTGCTCCGGTCCAAATATCCGACAAAATGTAGATCCAGCGGAAATATTCCGGCTCGGACATGAACATGATTGGATGACCGGTAATCCAAGTCGCGAATTGGTTAACTGGTCCTGTCGGGGATAGGAAGATGAAAAGCATACCCACAACGACAACAACCGATATAAAGTTGGGTGCATACAGAAACAATTGAATATTTTTTTTCACTCCGGCTTTACGTACCTGATTGAGCATAAGAGCAAGTAGAATGGGCACCGGAAAACTGAATATCAACCCCAAAAAGCTCAGTTTAAGCGTATTCATTAAAATGATATCGAAATTGGGTGAAGCTATAAATTTCTCAAAATGCTTCAGTCCTACCCACTCACTGCCCATGATACCTTTGATTGGACTAAAATCCTTAAATGCGATAATGGCTCCGTACATCGGAATGTATTTGAAGATAAGGGTCAGGATCAGAGCTGGTGCGAGTAACAAATACAAAAAATAATTCTTTTTGAACTGCTGCATCCTGTGACCGGTTGATGTCCTCTCCTTCAACGCCCTTCCTGTACCCTTTTTGGTATCCACCGTGTTATCCAACACATGACCTCCGTTCATTCCTAAAGTTGACAATTGTTTATAGTAAGGGCTTTCAATATTTACAATTGCTCATTTAATAATTTACAATTTAGCAGGTAATCTAGGCATTAGTCAATACATTTTGTAAAAAAATAATTGTGCATTTGATAACATTTTGTGTATTTTTTGAGTTATGAATGTGCATTAAATGGTATATATAACGTTTGTTTAATTCCCTTAAATCTGTCATTCCCCTTATCATCAGTAGGATACTTCGAACTAATTATCATTTGTAACGAAACTTCTGAATATAAATAATAGCGCATTATCTGAATTAAAAATGTAAACTAAATTGTGCATATGTAAAATTGAGATTGCTATTTGTTTCGATCTATTATACATTTGACTAAGATAATACTATGGACGACCATATGATCATTAGAGGTGAAGCACTAGATGGCAAAAGAAAAGGTTACGATACAGGACATCGCGGATGCTTTGGGTATCTCCCGGAATACAGCTTCCAAAGCCTTGAATGATAGCGGAAACATCCCGGATGAGACACGTAATCGTGTAATTAAAAAAGCAATTGAACTTAAATATAAACAGTTTGCCTATATGGAAAACGAGCATGTTCTAACCAAAGCACCGAGCAATATCGCCCTGTTAACGGAAAATCTGCCCAATACATCTCACTTTGGTTCAATGTTAATCAGCGGTCTGGAGAAAAGAATCAGCGCAGAGGGGTACAATCTCTCCATTCATATTGTGCGTGAGGTTGATCAGGATTCACTTACACTTCCTAACAATTTTGATATTTCCAACGTAGATGGCATCATCTGCATTGAATTGTTCGATCTGCAATATACGCAGCTTATTACCGATCTGGGAATTCCCACAATCTTCATCGATTGCGCTTCTGACATATGTTTTCCGGAATTTCATGCAGATTTGCTGCTGATGGAGAATGAGCACAGCACGTACCAGTTAACCAGAAAGTTAATTGAGAGCGGTTATAACCATATTGGATTTGCCGGGGATTACAATCATTGCAAAAGCTTTAATGAACGTTGGGTAGGGTATCAGCGGGCCATGCTGGAAGCGGGCCTGCAGGTCGATCCATCCCAATGCATTGTGGATGATGACCGCCTGTTCTTCTCGAAGCCCGGCTGGTTGAACGAGCGAGTAGCGGAGCTGAAGTCACTGCCTGATGCGTATGTGTGTGCCAACGACTTTATCGCAGTCGATCTCATCAGAGCTTTGAGAGCGAGGAGTGTTACAGTGCCGCAGGATATCGTCATATGCGGCTTCGATAACGCACCTGAATCACGGATTATTGAGCCTGCATTAACGACGGTTCATATCTACAGCAACGAAATGGGCATCAAGGCTGCGGAGATGCTGTTATCCCGGATTGATCATCCGTCACAGCCTTATCAGGTCTCGCATATCGTGACCAAACTGATCATACGGGAGTCCACTCCCACACTTATGAATGCCAATCCACAAACCGTTTAACTTATCTCATGAATCTCTAAAAAAATAAATAGCCGTATCTTTCACGCAGAGTAGATCGTGAAGGATACGGCTTTTTTTAAAGGGACTTCTATATGCCCTTTGTATGATGCAGTCACAATATGATGCGAACAGGACGCAGCCTTTAACCAAAACTCGTAGCTCCGTGCTAAACGGATGCCTTGGATGCTCCTTTGGCCGAACGTACCTCTGTGCGAATCAAATTAAAGATCATAAAGACCAGCACAACGAGTTGTGGAATAAAGGTCTCCCATGTCGGATACATGCCAAGCCAGCCAATCGTTGGCAGACTCGGCACAACATGAGCCCCCAACGCTGCTGAGACTTGAAGGGAGTGAATACTCTCTCCAAGAAAACGAAATACCAGATAATAAATCAGCAGCGTAGCGGTCAGGAAAAACCATCGTACAGGCAGACGTACACTGAACTGAATAATGGCCACAGCCAATACAACTAGGATGAGCAATGCTGCCCCCATACCGATCAACATCTGCGAGGTATCAATTGCAGGCGCCATGCCGATATAAAAGATCGCAGTCTCGGCACCTTCTCGCAATATGGCGAGTCCCGCCACAGCAAAGAGTGACCACAGACTCCCCCTTGCCAGTGCACCACCTACCTGTCGCTGTACATAACTATTCCAGGAGCGGGTATTCGATTTGCTATGCATCCAATGTCCAACCGTCAACATTAGTACAACGGCTGCAAGCCCCGTATACCCCTCAATCATCTCCCGTGTGCTACCCGATGATGCCACAGCAAGGGTCAGCGACAGTACAACGGCCAGCGCCGCACTAAGCAGCAGACCACTACCGGCACCAGCCCAGATCCAGCGCCGGGCCGCAGTCTCGCCACTTTTCTTGGCATAAGCGAGCAATGCAGCCAGTACCAGAATGGCCTCCAAGCCTTCGCGAAGCAGAATCAATGCTGCATCCCATGCCGTGTATGAGGTAGTAGCCGTTAGCGGCTCCAGCCGATTGATCATGCGGGTTACAACCTCGGTTGCCTTCGCCGTATTGGGCGGATTCGAGACGACATATCCGGATGCTTCCGCCATTTCATTCTCAATGGCCGTATATGAAGCGGGAGATGATATCTGCACCTGACCTTCAACCAAAGGCCAGGCCACGATAAACTGCTCCAATCCCGTTGCAGCAGAAGTGGTATCCCCGGCTTGAATCTGCTGCTCTATTTGCTCCAGTAATTTCAGCAGGTCGGACAATGAAGAAACACCAGAGGATGCTGACGTATCCTCAACTTCCCCTTCCTTGAGTGTCCCTGCACTGTAGTCCGTGAGCAACGTGACCAGTTCCTGCATACGCTCTGTTGCCTGTTCTTCCTTGCGGGGCTCGGCCTGCATTGAAATACGAACCAGGCTGATGTCTTTCTCCAACTGGCTGTATACGCCAAAATGATCCTGACGGATCGGAGCTTCCGTGCCTTTCCAGGCCGTAACAATCCGTTTATAGGCAAGCTCAGCCTGGGTCCAATCGCCCTGTTCCATTGCACTCAAACTTTTACGTGCGTCTGGCAGCAGCCTTTCGGCCGCTTTACGGCCTGCGTCGCTGCTCTCTTCCGCACCCTGAAACGCCTCAATGTACTGATTGGTCGCACGGGCAAGATCCGCCAGTGCTTTCTTGGCAGCATCAGAATCATTGCCAGACAGTGCCTGTTCTGCTTTGGACAAGGCATCACCTACAACGCTAGAGCTCGTCGCAACCTGATCTGCGTTCTGCTCCGGCACCAACGTGCTGGCAGCATCCCACAGTTGCCTGAATTCGGTGACGTCCTCCCTTGCTTCTGTCAGCTTGCCCTGCCCCGCTTCAACCAAGGCACTGCCCACAGGCGGCAATAGACTATCCAGTTGTTTTTGCACGGACTGCTCTTTGTTTTGGATTCCTTCAGCAGAAGCGTGTGGCATGCCCAGCAAACGAATTACCCCGGACCCCACCATCAGGAACACCAGCAGCATCAGCAAGGAACGCATCAACTTTCCTTTGTACAGCAGCCGCTTCTGTGCCTTCCGATCTCCGATCCTGCCCATCATCGTCATCCTCCCCATTCCTCTGAAACCGTTCAGTGCCATCTAACCTTTTATTAAATTAAGGTGTCCCCAATATATCCGCCATTCGTAATCCCGGGGAAACAGGCAAATACAGCACTGCCCGTGTGCACGGTATATTCGTTCAGCTTGTCGTTCTTTGCCAGTCGTTTCTGAATCGGAATAAACTGCTTCTCCAGGTCCCGTTGATAGCTAATGAACAACAAACCTGCATCCAGCTGTCCGGTCTTGGCATCGAGCCCACTCGAATACGAGTAGGAGCGGCGTAAAATTTGCTGACTGCCGTCACCCTTGGCGAGACGCAGATGTGACGTTGCCGGAATGACAAGCTGTCCATCGGCAGACTTGGCCTTCAGATCTACCGGATCGAACTCGCCGCGGCTGCCGAGCGGCGCTCCGCTGTCCCGGTGGCGACCAAATGTCGCCTCCTGGTCTTTCAGTGTGGAGCGGTCCCACACCTCCACACGCATGCGAACCCGGCGGACGGCCATATAGCTGCCGCCGGCCATCCACCCCGGACCGTCAGCAGGCTGCGCCCAGACGGTCTGGTCCATCAGCACCGCATCCGTAGTATCCGGATTGCCGGTGCCGTCCTTGAAGCCGAGCAAGTTGCGCGGTGTTCCACCCGCAGGGTCAGCTCGGCCCGTGCGCTGGAAGCCTTCCTGCGTCCAGCGCAATACCGCATGCCCGCGTGCGATGCGCGCGAGATTGCGGATGGCATGGAAGGCGACCTGCATATCGTCTGCGCAGACTTGCACGCACAGGTCGCCACCACACCACTGCGGGTCCAGCGCATCTCCGGCGAATGCCGGCAGATCGCGCAGGCCCTTGGGCTTCCGGCCCTGCAGCCCGAAGCGCCCGTCAAACAAAGAGGGCCCCACACCAAACGTCAACGTAGTTCGTGACGGTGTCAGGCCTGCCGCTTCGCCCGTATCGGTAGGCGGAGTATTCAGCGTTGTATTATGTTCGCCAATCATCTCTCCGGCGGCCATGGCAGCGGCAGCCGCCGTCCAGTTCTTGAACAGTCGGCGGAGATCATCCGCACTTCCCGCCGTCACATCAAAGGCGGCGAAGCAGATGAAATCCTGAGCCGGGGTGGTGATGCCCGCCTGATGATTGCCATAGAAGGGCAGGCCCTTGTCTGGCGCGGCCTCTTTCATTACCGCCGGACTGCTTTTGCGGCCCAGCGCCATCAGTCCGCTGGCACCAACTCCGCCCAAGAGCAGACCCAATCCGGCCACGCCGGTCAGCTTCAGCATTTCACGCCGTGACAACGGCTTTTTCAGCGAATCCTTTTTCTGCTCAGTCATTGTTCTACACTCCCAGTACTTGTCCCATGTTCGACAGTGGCTCAGCCAATGCATCCAGGTTCTGACTCAGCTTCTTCACGTCCTCATCCTTCAGCTTCTCATAGGAAACGTACCCGTCTCCATCCTTGAATGGAGCAAGCTCTTTCTCCAGCGCATCGAATCGGTCCGCAATTTGCTGATTCAGATCCTTGTCTTTGGCAGCCAGATCATCCTTGAGTAGGTTATAAATCTCGCGTGCTCCCTCTACATTCGCTGCAAAATCATACAAATCCGTATGGGAATAACGTTCTTCTTCACCGGTTACCTTGCTGGAGGAAACCTCATTCAGAAGTTCTACCGCACCCGTTACCATCAGACTCGCATCGATGTCCATCGTCTCGACTTTAGCACGCAGGAGCTTCGCATCACTTAACAATGTATCCGCAAAGTCAGTCATGCCTTCGGTCGTCTTGTCTTCCCAAAGTGATTTCTCAATCCGGTGGAATCCGCGCCAGTCGGCAGCCTCCACATCTCCGTCACGTGCATCGATATTCGGGTCAAGATCGCCAAGTGCTTCGGCTACCGGTTCAATGCGTTCATAATACATACGAGCTGGTGCATATAATGATTTGGCAGTCTCCAGATCACCAGCTTTCACGGCATCCGTGAACTTCTCCGTTTGCTTCACGAATTCATCGATCTGCTCAATTGCAAACGCTCGATAGCCATCCACTGCGGTTGTATAATCGCTCCCGGTCGCTTCCTGATCTGCTGCATCCGTGGTTTCTGTGGAAGTTTGGTTTTCGCTTTGAGCAACAGGTGTTTCTGCCTGCTTGTCCGAAGCCGCTTCATTATTGCCGCAAGCGGCGAGTAAAACCGAAGTTGCCAGCACAACAGCCGGCAATGCCAATATTTTTTTCAACACGATACACTCCCTATTGGTTAGACTGATTTGTCTATACTCGCGCGATTAATATGTCGATGAGTACAAACCCTTGGATTAACGTTCATTTAATGATAATGATTATCAATTTCGGTAATGACATCATAATTCCAGTGCATACTTATGTCAATATGAAAATAAGGGGACCGGTTTATTCATATACTCAGGTGGAAAATACCGGGTATTAATTCCCTTGAAAACATAGACAAACTTCGTCATCAGCCGTTAAAATGAGACAAAATGTCTAGATTACTTTAATTTATCAAATTGGAGGCTCATGCCATGAAATGCCCAGTATGTAATCATGAAAATGGAAATGCCAGTTTTTGCGAGAGGTGCGGCGCTAATCTAGCCCCTTCCTCCCCTACTGCAAATTCCGCTCAGGAGCAACAATCCGCTGCTGCCGAACCTGAATATACCCGTTGGTCGAGCACACAGACGACACCTTCTCACGCTCCCATTTCTCCCAACACACCTTCTGCTCCCAGACCTGTACAACATGTATCCGACTCTTCCAGCACAGAGGGCGCTTCATCTTCAGGAGACAAAAACACCAATCAGTGGAATAACATCGTACAAAATGAGAAAGTTCAGCAAGCCAAAGAAGTAAGCAAACAGTATCTATCCTATTTCCTTAGTGTGCTCACTCGTCCTTATCAAACCATGAAAACCGTTGGTGAACAGCACTCTCTTAACGGCTGGATCACGATGGCTCTGATTGCGGTCCTATCCTCTACATACTTTTTGATTACATTCGGCCGGATGGATATGGACGGATTGTTCATTGGCGGGTTTATCAGACCGCTATTGTTCACCGCCATTTCCTTGATCGTTGCGATCGCATTGATGTATGCCATACTGAAGATTGAGAAAATAACGTTTCGCCCCAAAACGCTGGTTGCCCAGTTTGGATCATTACTAGTTCCCGCTGTAGCGTCGCTCGTTCTGGCGAATCTGTTTATTGTTATCTCGTATTCCATCGCTATCTTCTTCCTCGTTGTCTCGTATTTGATTATCTTTGTATCTCTTAACACGGTGCTGTTCCAGTATCCGCTGAATCGTACGAAGGCAGCCATCGATAGCATGTACAGCGTGTTGATTGCCAATGTTGTATTGTTTTTTATTCTATCTCGCTTTCTGGGCACTACAATCATTGGATTGATTAGTTTCATGTTTTCTCCATACGGTCGTATGTAGTATCTAGTTCAAAAGCTCTTACGAAGGCTCTCCCTGCTTATGCGAGGAGGGTCTTCATTTGTTTTCAACGTCAGCAGATTGCACTCGTTGCGTTCCATACACTATAATGTGTAGTGTAAAAGGTATGTCCTTTTTTACGTAAGGATATGAGGTGAGAAACACTCCATGCTTAAATGGAACCTGTACCATTGCCATCAACACTACATTATGTAGTGTATGGTTGTGATCATTCATTTTATTAAGAAGGGTAGAGGAATTGATATGGACATGAATATGAATCATATGCAAATGGAGCACGAGGCAGGGACATCCTATCTTTGGCTTATCATTGGGGCAGTCGTTCTATTGCTCTCCATCGCAGCTTATATCTGGTCTGCACGCACCCAGAAGTCTGTATTGTCCCATATGAAGAAGAATGAACGAGCTGTGATTAAAAAGAAAACCCGATCCATCCGCCTTGCTGCACATGCACTGCTGGGGGTGTCGATCATTGCGTTTGTCCTTTTCTTCATGCAGGGCGCATTTACCAAGTATGATGTTGCAGATCTGAATTCCGGTGCTGCGATCGAAGTGACTGACGATAAATACTACGGTGCAGATCATACGGAAGAGCCGATTCAATATGAGATGACCATCCCGACATCGGGGCCTCATAACCCGCATGATATCAAGTTTGGATTTTACACCGATTTCCCCGGCTATCCATACCTAGTACATAATCTGGAGCATGGGGATATCATCATTTATTACCGTGAGAATGCAAGTGATGAGCTGAAGGAGCATCTGAAATACCTTGCCAAGTTCCGCAAAGCTGGATCAGGTATTCTCGCTGTACCGAACAAGGACATCCCCGAGGGCAGTGAGGTCGTCTTGACGGCATGGACCAAAACGATGAAGCTTGACCAATTCAATGATGCCAAAGTAGGCACTTTTATTAATAAATATATTAATCAGGGACCTGAGAAGATCCCTGCATCCATCCGCCAGGGTGGCGGGACGATGTAATGCCCTCTTTGTAGTAACAGCAGCAAATGGTTCCTGCAATCATGGGGAGTCCAAGAGATGAGATATCCATTTATACGTTTCAAACAAGATAAGCTCCTGGATCTACTTGATCCGGGGGCTAATTCTTTATCATGCAGATGCCGATATTTTAAATAGAAATGAAATACATATATGTACGTTAGCAAAGTAGCAAACGCATTCCCAATAAGACGATTCATCCAACTTCAATATAAGAATTCATAGTCCTACATATCAAGGGGGAACATTTCTACTAATGAACAGTTTGTTTATGCGTATCTTTTTATTTTTTTCCTGTCTGATGCTGGCGGCAGGAGCCGTTCTTGGCATTACCATGTATCGCTCATCTGCACAGCTGGTTGAACAATCGATGGGCATGCAGGCACAGGCTGTTGCCGAACGGGCAGCGCAATCCATCGACACCTCCCTGTATGCGCCACTTAGTACAGGACAGGATCAAACCGAGTATTACGATACATTGCGCGAACAACTCAGCCAGCTTCGCCAGTCCAATGGATTGAAGTATCTATACACGCTTGGTAAGCGTGAAGATAACGGAGCCGCATCGTATTATTACGTGGTGGATGGCGCTGCTCCGGATGTGGAAGAGGATGATTTCTCTCCCTACGGGTCCCCAGAAGAGAACCACTATGCGGGAATGCTGCAAGCCTTTGCACAAAACGAACCTTTCCGGGGCGATCTGACCCAGGATGAGTACGGCGCAACGATTACAGCCTATGTACCAATTCACGGGGCTAATGGGGAACTGCTTGGTCTGGTTGGCGCCGACCTCGACTCCACCGCCGTCTACGAGTTAATGACACGCAATCGGATGACCATGATCTGGACTGCCCTTGCCATCGTATTACTCAGCGTGCTGCTGGTCTATGGATTTGCTCATTATTTGACCCGTCCTCTGGTGAAACTGAAGAAGATCATTGCTGAGGTGGGCAAAGGTGATCTGACCGTCGATGTCGAGCTTGGACGGAAGGATGAGGTCGGACAACTGGCTTCGGAGTTCAAACATCTGGTCACGGATACAAGAGATGTCATGACAGGCATCCGCAAAAGCTCCGATTCCCTGCTGCAAGCAGCCGAAGGGGTATCCAGACACTCGCAGGCGACAGCGGAAGCCAGCCAGCGCATTGCTGAGCACACGGATCACACAGCCAAAGGGGCTGCGGAGCAGGTTGCACGCGCGGGGGAAGTTACTGTAGCGATGGAGGAAATTACACGCAGCATGCAGCATATTGCGAATTCATCTTCCATGGTGGCTGATGTATCCGAGGAGACGACCCATAACGCGATACAGGGCCAGACCAACATCAACACAGCGATTGACCGCATGGACAAAATCCATCAGGCCAACGCCCAGATGGAAGCATCCACCTCCCAGCTCGCGCAATACTCCAGCAAAATTGAATCGGTAGCCCACATGATGAAGGGCATCGCTTCCCAGACCAGTCTGCTGGCATTAAATGCAAGCATTGAAGCTGCTCGGGCCGGGGAACATGGCAGCGGATTCGCCGTTGTTGCTTCCGAGGTTCGGAAGCTTGCGGGGGAATCAGAGCAATCGTCCCAGCATGTGACTGAACTGATCGCCGAAATAACGCGACAGACTGCCGTTTTATCTTCGCATATGTCGGCCAGCACTTCAGAAGTTCAGGCCGGTCTTGCTGTTGTTCAGGAAGCAGGACGTTCGTTCACGTCCATTCATTCCGGCATTGAGACGATGAATGAACGTTTGCACGAGGTGTCTGCCGCTTCCGAACAGCTCTCCGCCAGTGCCGAAGAAGTATCCGCCTCCGTTGAGGATATGGAACATATCTCACGCAAGTCTTCTTCCAGCATTCAGGAAGTATCGGCAGCAACTGACGGGCAGCTTCAATCGATGGATGAGATGAGTACGTCCGCGGAATCTCTTCGCGTGTTGTCCAGTGAATTGAACGGGTTGATAAGCCGATTCAAATTATAAATCGGATTGCAGGTGGGCAATCCATGGGAGCCCACCAGATGAATACAAAAAAGCCGCAAGGCAGGGAACGGAAACATGGGGTCTACCCCATTCCTGTTCACTCTGCCTGCGGCTTTTTATTGTTCTACCATTTAATGGAGGCTGGCCTTGCGGCTGCCTGAATTAATAACGCTGCGGAGCAGCTTTTTTGCCCAAATCCGTCATGTATGTGAAGAACGCTTCTGGATCGGTATCATACACGAGTTGTACTGGACGTCCGTCTGCTTGTTCCACCGTACGGCCCTGGCTTGGACCATCCGGGATAACAATACAGTTCACCGTTTTCTTCTTCACGATGTCCTCACGTCCAACGGAAGCCGTAGTCAACACATCCCACAGATAGTACGTGGAATTCGTTTCGCTGTACACCAGTGGCGGACATCCTGCGTAACAGTTACCCAGGAAGTCAACGCCTTCAAAGCGGCGCTCTGCAGCCCAACGGTTACGTACAGCAGGTGTCAGAGGTACTTTGTTTGTGCTTTCCAGGGCTACCAGATCAATCTGGATACCGCTCTGCCATACACGGTAAGCCGCTTCTGGGTCCCAGAATACGTTCCATTCTGCTGTACCATCATGTTCAGGCTCTTCAACGTTCCCTCTTTCGAACGTACCACCCATCCATACAAGCTTGTCGATTTTCTCTTCAATGTCTGGTGCTTCGTCCAGTGCACGCGCGAGATCAGTCAGCGGTCCTGTGAACAGGAGCAGCGTTTTGCCTTCGGTGTTGCGCACTTTCTCAATAAGATGCTGGTGGGCCGGAACGGCAGACAAAGGAGCTTCCATTTTGCCGGATTCGTTCAGTACTGGAAGTGCATCTACATAGAAGGAATGCAATCTCCACGCCGCAGGAAACGGATTTTTACCTCTGGAGTTGGATTTCGCTACCTCTACGGAATATGTGCCGAAGCGATCGATAATTTTACGGCTGGCATCTGTAGCTGGCTCCAGATATCCGTCTGCCGGAATAACCGATACACCGGTTACATTTACATTGTCCATTTGCAGAAGCATGAACAGCGATACGAGGTCATCCACGCCGCCGTCATGGTTAAAGTACACATTAAGTTGGTTCATCATGCTTGTTTTCATCCTTCCCCATGGTTGTCCCATTGATGTTCATCCCGTCCGTCCGCCTGTGGCTGACGTTACCTCTATTATGTCCCAAAACCCTTGGCCACGTAAACCTTCCTCGTACAAAGAAAATAGCGACCAGGTCTGTTTCTGCGGATATTTTACAGTTCCTCCATTCCGTCTCAGCATATACTTGGTGCACCTACACTCCAATATGAAAAATAGTAAAAAAAGGACAGTAGGCTTAAGATCCCCACTGTCCTTGTCTGAATCTATCCATCAATTACATGGATTGTTTTTGTTTCTCTTTGGCTTTCTCTGCAACAGGCACATACTTGCCTGGCCAGAAAGCCCATTTGCCCAGCAACGTAGTAATAGCTGGCACCATGAACGGTCGAACAAGGAACGTATCGAGCAAGACACCCGCAGCCGTGATAATACCGAACTGCACCAGCACCTGTATAGGCAGTGTTGCCAGTACGGCAAACGTACCTGCCAGAATCAGACCTGCGGAAGTAATAACAGATCCGGTTTCACCCACACCTTCCTTGATCGCTTGGCGAAGTGGCATCGTTTTGCGTTTTTGCCAGATGCTTGAGATCATGAAGATGTTGTAGTCCTCACCCAGTGCCACGAGGAATACGAAGGAATATAGCGGAATCGCTCCCTGAATGGCGTCTGCCCCCAGTCCATAGTGGATGATGAGCCATCCCAAGCCCAATGCAGAGAAGTAGGATAGTACTACTGTCGCGATTAGATACGCTGTCGCTACAACAGAGCGCAGATACAACAGTAACAGCAATGTGATCATTCCAATCACCACTGGGATAATGATGCTGGCATCCCGCTCTCCGGTTACTTCGATATCATACTGCTCAGCCGTCTGACCGTCGATCCAGACATGGCTGTCCACGCTTGTTATACCAGCATCTTTCAATGCCTTCTCAGCCGTTGCCCGCAGATCCGGGATATGCTGCATCGCCTCCATGGAGTATGGATTCAGATTGAATTCCACATCGTAAGCGGTGATGTTCGCATTCTCAGCACCCTGCTGCGCTTCACCCACCTTGCTTACGTAATCCAGCGATTCCAAGCGTTGTTTCAGATCTGTCTCGCTGCCTTCTGTATCGATAATTACTTTCGCCGGAGCGAGTTCACCCTCCGAGAACTGTTCTCCAATGACTTTGAAACCTTCACGAGATGCAACATTCTCCGGGAAGGACGATAGCAAGTCATACGTGAATTTAATTTGGCTGGAGAAAGCAGCCAGTCCACCCAACAACACCAGTGTAATCGCCAGTACTGTCCACGGTTTGGTTACTACTGTACGGCCAATCCAGCTTTCCTTGATTTTACGCGGAGCAGGCGCTGGTTTGCCTTTTTTCTTCGCACGTTCTACTTCCATATCATGCGTACGCGGTACAAACGGGTAGAATGAACCCCGACCAAAGATCGCGAGCAAAGCCGGAACCAGCGTCAGGCTCGCAATAAACATGATGAAGATGGATAAACTGAATGGTACGGCAAAACGGTGATAGGCACCATATTCTGCGAACAGCAGTACAAGCAATGCTGCAACAACTGTAAATCCACTCATGGCAATCGCACCGGACGATCCGGTAATCGCCTGGAAGAGTGCTTTCTTTTTATCCGGCTCATGATAGAGAACTTGACGGAATCTGGAGATCATGAACAGACAATAGTCCGTTCCTGCGCCGAACAACAGCACCGTCATAATAGAGATGGACTGCGCGTCCACTGTAATCCAGCCCTGATCCGCCATAAATCCGAGAATCGGACTGGTGACCATATAAGCGAACCCAACTGCAATAATCGGGATAATCGCCAGTACGGGCGAACGGTAGATCAACAGCAACAGCACGAGTACCAGCACAACTGTTGCAATCAGCAGAGATACATCCGCAGATGAGAATAATCCACTTGCATCAATCGATATCCCCACCGGACCTGTAACCCGTGCACTTAGTGCGCTAGCATCATCGATGGCAACGTTAAATGGGTCTGAGCCAAAAATATCTTTCGTTTTCTGCTCCAGCGCTTCAATGCCCTCTTTCAACTGTGACGAATCAGCTTCCTGATTGAAAAAGAGCGGCATAACCAAGGTGCTTCCGTCTTCCGAAAGCTGACCTTTCAGAGCCTCTGACGGCAACTGATATAGTGGCACCACAGATTGCTGCTGCTCCACCGGATCTTGATCCAGTCGCTCCGTTAACGCCTGAATGTTCTTAATCTGTTCATCCGTCAGCCCGCCGGCTTGACGCCATACGATAAGAGCGGGAACACCTTCGCCGCCGGGAAATTCTTTCTGGGCAACTGCTGCCGCCTGCACCGAGGGCTTGGAATCACTCAGATCCTGCGCGTTATTCGTTTCACGGTCACCAACAGCAGGCCACACCACACCAAGAACAACCGCGATGATGATCCATACCAACAGTGTAATCCATTTGCTTCGTTTGCCGGCAACCCAGCGGCCGTAGCCCGAACCTTCTTGCATTGTCTCTTCATCTCCCTATTTTGGTTCTATGAAGCCGTTTTTATGTGATAAATATAGAAATGAACCACGGGTCATAGTATAATTGACTTAATTATATATACCGGAAGGTTAATATTGCAAATACTAATTTTGTGAACACTTTTGTACAGCCAACATGAATAAGTAAAGAGGTATGCAACCATGAGCAAAAAAACGAACCCTCCCCGCTCGCCGGGCAGGCCCAAAGCTGGTGCTGATCAGGCATCAGCCCAGTCGAAAATACTGATGACCGCCTCGCGGCTATTTATGGAATACGGGTATGAGCCCGTCTCTCTCCAGCAAATCGCCTCGCTATGCGGCGTAACCAAAGCATCGATCTATTATCATTTTTCCAGCAAACCGCAGCTGTTCACCGTCGCCATCACCAGTATGATGGCCATGGGCATGCAGCAGACAGCCCTTCGTATGGATGCACCAGGTACATTGCAAGAGCGGTTGGAGAAAGTTGCGGAAGGACGGATGCAACAATCCCACGTCGATACCGAGACTATGATGCGTGAAGCCAATACCTATCTGGATGCAGATCAGCTGGCCCAGATCCGTGAAGCCGAAGTCCGCATCTATGAAGTCCTTGCCACCCACTTTAAGCGGGAGATGGACAACGGTTATTTGCGATCTGCCAATCCGATGCTGCTTGCCCACGCGTTCACGTCCTTGCTGATGCTGGCTAACCGTGAAGGCGTGCGCGACATGCATGCAACGATTGCCGATCTGGCACATGAGCTGGTAGCTTTATTTTTGGACGGAGCCGCTCACAAGGCGTAAAGATCTCTCCATGCTTTTGCCAATGCGGCGATACCAGCTCAATCAGTCCTGCATGACGATTTGAACCCATAGGAGGAATAAACCATGTCCCAACCAACACCATCCGCACGCATCCCACGTCTGTTGGAAACGAAGCGCATCTATCTGCGTCCATTTGAATCGACTGACGTTGATACCTATTTCCCCGGATTGTTTGACGCCGAGATGCGTAAACTTACTGGAACACAAAACAGCTTCACCCGTACCCAAGTAGAACGTTACATCGAAAACGCGGCCCAAGATGACTCACGCCTGATGCTGCTGATTGCCTTGCAGGAGAATGACCAGGTCATCGGAGAGATTGCCCTGATGGATATGCATACCAAAAATCGCAGTGCGCACATCCGAATCGCCATTGATCATACAGAGCATCAAGGAAAAGGGTATGGCAGCGAGGCATTGCTGCTTATGCTGGACTACGGCTTCGGTATCTGCAATCTGCACCGAATCGAGCTTGAAGTGTATGCCTTCAATCAACGTGCGATTCGTACATATGAGAAACTAGGATTTCAACGTGAAGGTTTACGGCGAGATGCCTTGTATTACAATCATCAATATCACGATTCCATTCAGATGAGCATGCTGGAGAATGAATTCCGAGAGCGGCATGTCAGCATACTTGGATAACGAAGACTACGTGCTACCGGGAGGGAATCTCATCCGGTTGGTTTACGTTCCCGGCAAATAACCATGCTCCAGTGGATTTATGCACTACAGCAACCATAAATGGACGATTAACCTCCATCTTGATTGGATCAGTTGGTGGAGCACTTCCAGCCTGCATCTCTACCAGCGTTGAAGCTGCCGCTACAGTCCCTTGCTCGCTCACTTCCATTACGGCACGATGCAGTACCTGACCAATGTATGCTTGCAAGTTCGGCCCGGGAGACATCATTTCCGTGAAATTGGCAGCATACGGATCAAAGGCCATTTCCATCCCCATCTGCTGCAACGTCTCTTTCAGGTTCATGCCATACTCCGCACGAAAACGTGGCAAGGACAGCTCAACTAGGCTATATTCGGAGCCACGATCAAGCCGTTTTGGGTCATCCAGCAACTGCTGCTGAACCTCATCCAGCGTACGCCCCTCTCGTGGCAAAACGACAAGCAGATGCATCTGGCCATCTCCGTAAGGCAGCCTCACCGCCTGCCAATCCTCATTCTCCGAGTATTGGAACTGCTTTGTCTGATGCATCATCCGCACAGACAGGTGCTTTCCATTTGCCAGCTTAAACTCATCATCCGTCGTGTACTCCGGATTAAACTCAGCCATCCAGTTTCCATCAAATGCAATGGCATTCACAAGAATCATCAGGGTTTCCTTTGCAGGTGGCTCCTGCATCAAGTTTGGAATCATGCCTTCGGTGTGCTGCTTCACCCATTGATTAATCTCTTCCTTTGCTTGTGCTGGTTGTCCATTGAGTGTCCTGATTTCGGCTTCATACGTTTGCTGTACGGCTGTTTGATACGTTTCCTCTACCGGGATTCGGTCCTTCACCCACATGGAGTTCGCAATACCGATCTGTATTCCTTTTCCCGGATGGTTCAACAACTGCTGCAAAGCCGCTTGAGAAGCATTCACTTGCTCCATTTCTAGCCCCGACCAGCCCATGAACTCTGCCATCTCTCGCCTAGTCTCGCCTACGCTGCCGTTATATGCCATGCCAATCGCCGCCGCAATGCTGTAAGGAGAGATCAGCAGATTATTCCCATCAGCTTTCTCTTTGGTACCCATCTGTTGAAGGATGCGCAGCCCCATGGTGTTCATGGCTTGGATTCTTTCGGGTTCGATCTCTTTCAGAGCAGCCTTTCGTTCTGACTCGGATAGCTCCTGATTCGAATTAGATTGCATCTTGTTCGGGTCCCCCTTTGCTGAACAGCTCGTAATGATCAGCCCACTTATACAGCATAATAACAGTAGTACTCCTAACCGTGCATGCATCGTAATCCCCCCTCATCCGTAATACTCAGATACCCGTCATAGCAATTTACTGATTCCCTTTTTTTACTAGACGTACGGTTGAGAAAAAAGGTTACTTTACACTCATATGCTAAGGTCACCAATTTCTACTGTAGAAAACACCATTCAAAACGAGTCAAAACGGTTATATCTATACCATATACGAATGGAGGGATTCCCTATGATTCCAGCAACGTTGGAACAATTAGAGCAAGTTCGCAAGGAATGCCGCACCATGGTCAAAAAGAGAGCCACCGCTTCCGCTGGTACAACACTCGTTCCTCTTCCAGGTACAGACGTCCTGGCTGATGTGGGAATGCTCATGCAGCTACTGCCTGCCATTAACAATAAATTCGGATTATCGCAAAAACAGCTCGACGGTATGGACCCTGAGACCAAATCCATGATCTACGGATTCGTCATGTCCATCGGAAGTAAAGTCATTGGACGTATGGTAACCAAAGAACTGGTAGTAGTCGTGCTAAAAAGGGTCGGAGTACGCGTAGCTACCAAATCAGTCGCCAAATTTGTACCTTTTGCAGGTCAAGGACTGGCTGCCGCGCTCAGCTTTACAGCCATGCGGTATGTCGGCAACAAACATGTTGAGGACTGTTATGAGGTCGTGAAACGTATGATCGAGCAGCGTGAATTACTACCGGGCGAGCCGGCACCTTCTGCGCTTGAGGAAGCAGACGAAGATCCAAAGCTGGAAGTAAAGACGTCATCCGGCGACAACGAAGGTAAAGCTCCAGAAGATTCGAAAAAGGACTAAAGAAAGAAGAAATTATATCGTGGGACTTTCCGCGGTAGCAAACAAATAGCCGGGTTCACCTAAAGGGTGAACCCGGCTATTATGTTAACGCCATCTAGGATCAGATCGCCTGTGGCTGTTGCTCCGTAAACTGACTGTTGTACAGATCAGCATAGAAGCCTTGTTTCTCCATCAGTTCCTCATGATTACCCTGCTCAATCACGTTACCATGATCCATGACAAGAATCAGGTCGGCTCCGCGAATGGTGGACAATCTGTGGGCAATGACAAAGCTGGTGCGATCCTTCATCAGATCATTCATCGCTTTCTGGATGAACACTTCGGTCCGTGTATCGACACTGCTCGTCGCTTCATCGAGAATCAGAATGGCCGGATTCGCCAGAATTGCTCTCGCAATAGTCAGCAATTGTTTCTGCCCCTGTGAAATGTTCGATGCTTCTTCATTCAGCACCGTATCATATCCATCAGGCAAGGTACGAATGAAGTGATCAGCATGGGCCGCATCGGCTGCCTTGATGACTTCCTCTTCCGTTGCGCCTTCTCGGCCATAGGCGATGTTGTCACGAATCGTTCCGTTGAACAGCCATGTGTCCTGAAGCACCATCCCAAACAGGCTGCGCAGCTTGCCGCGCTCCATGTCCACGATATTAACACCGTCAATTGTAATTTGGCCGTCCTGAATTTCATAGAAACGCATCAGGAGGTTGATCAACGTTGTTTTCCCCGCTCCAGTCGGTCCGACGATGGCTACCGTCTGTCCCGGTTTTACATCAATATTCATATTTTGAATGAGTAACTCATCCGCTTTATATCCAAAATTCACACCATGGAATGCAACGGCACCCTGTGGATACTGCAATTGTACTGGTTTTGAAGATTCTGGAACCTCTTCCTCTTCATCCAGCAATTCAAATACCCGCTCCGCCGAAGCGATGGTGGACTGAATGATATTCGAGATGTTGGCAATCTGGTTAATTGGCTGAGTGAACTGACGGGAGTACTGTGTGAATGCAAGGATATCCCCGATGGAGATGGCACCACGTGTAACAAAGATCCCGCCGACCACACAGATCAGCACATAACCAAGGTTACCTACAAACGTCATCAGTGGCATGATAATCCCCGAGATAAACTGGGCTTTCCAACCGGATTCATACAGCTCTTCGTTCACTTTTTCGAACTGCTCTACGGAATGTTCTTCCCGTCCAAAGGCTTTAACCACCTTATGTCCGGTGTACATTTCCTCGACATGGCCGTTCAATTCACCAAGTGATTTCTGCTGGCCTGCAAAGTGTTTTTGCGAACGAGATGCCACCAGAATAACAACAACTACACTTAATGGCAGTGTCAAAATGGTTATCAGGGTCATCCATGGACTAATGGTCAACATCATGATGATAACCCCGACAATGGTGACTACAGATGTAATGAACTGCGCCAAACTTTGCTGGAGCGTATTACTGATGTTGTCCACATCGTTTGTCGCCCGGCTTAATGTTTCCCCGTGGGTACGGGAGTCAAAATATTTCAGTGGCAGACGTCCAACCTTGGCACTGATCTGCTCACGCATATCATACACAACTCGCTGAGCAACACCAGCCATCAGGTATTGCTGAATGTACATGAAAGCTGCACTAAACAGATAGAGTCCCACAAGCAGATACAATACTTTCATCAAGGCAGGAAAATCAATGCCGGCCCCCTGTACACCCTGAAGGATGGCAATAGCGCCTTTACTGAGAATATCCGTACCTTCTGCCATAACCTTTGGGCTGATAATGCTGAACACGGTACTTAGAATTGCAGCAACCAGCACACCCAGCAAACGATAGCTGTGGGGCTGAAGATAACGCATCAAGCGTCGCAGTGTACCTTTGAAATCCTTCGCTTTCTCCACGGGAGGCCGCATGCCCATTCCGCCTCCGGGATGACCCGGCCCGCCAGGGGGACGAGATGACTTGCGTTCTGTACGTTCACTCATGCGATCTCCTCCTCTGTCAGCTGGGAGGATACAATCTCGCGATATACTTCATTGTGCTCCATCAGCTCTTTATGTGTTCCCGAACCGACAATCCGTCCCTCATCCATAACCAGAATGCGATCTGCATCCATAACCGTACTTACGCGCTGAGCCACAATAAGCACTGCTGCTTCAGTCGTTTCGGACTTCAGGGCAGCACGAAGTTTGGCATCGGTTTTGAAATCGAGAGCCGAGAAGCTGTCGTCAAAAATATATACTTCCGGACGGCGAACCAGTGCGCGTGCAATGGACAAACGCTGTTTCTGTCCACCGGATACGTTGTTACCTCCCTGCGCAATGACGCTATCGTAACCGTCTTTCATCTCCGTAATGAAGTTCTCTGCCTGGGCCGTTTGAGCGGCTCGAACAATCTCCTCCATCGTAGCGTCATCCTTCCCGTGGCGGATATTCTCCGCAATTGTTCCGGTGAAAAGAATCGCTTTTTGTGGTACAAATCCGATTTTGGCCCGCAGATCTTCCTGCCGTAGCTCACGGACATCTGTTCCATTTACCCGCACAGTGCCCTCCGTTACATCATAGAAACGTGGAATGAGACTGAGCAATGTGGATTTACCTGAGCCCGTACCCCCAATAATCGCTGTGGTCTCACCCGGGCGTGCCGTAAATGAAATGCCTGACAACGCAGCATTTTCCGCACCCGGATAACGGAATGTCACGTTATCGAATTCAATCGTGCCTTGCAGCGATTTCATCTCACGAGGCTGCTCTGGGTTGCTGAGATCCGGATGCATATCCAATACTTCGTTGATCCGCTCTGCCGAAGCCGAAGCTCTTGGAATCATGACAAAGATAATGGAGACCATAATGAGGGAGAACATGATTTGCATCGCATATTGAATAAAGGCAATTAATGAACCAATATTCATATTCCCGCTGTCGATACGCTGTCCACCGAAATACAGGATGGCAATCATTGAAAAGTTCATAACCAGCATCATAACAGGCATTAATGTTGCCATGAGCACATTCACTTTAATGGAAACGTCTCTCAGATCTGTATTGGCTCCATTAAAGCGAGCACGTTCATGTTCCCCACGATTAAAGGAACGAACCACGCGAATCCCAGTTAGTTGCTCACGCAGGACCAGATTGAGTCGGTCGAGTTTTTTCTGAATTTGTTTGAACAAAGGCAGACCTTTCGCACCAATCAGTGCAATGGCTCCAGCCAGTACAGGCAAGACAACCAGGAAGATGGTCGATAATTTGGCATCCTGGGATACCGCCATGAAGATACCGCCGATACACATCATCGGAGCCATAACCATCATGCGTAGCATCATCGTTAATACGTTCTGGACCTGCGTAATATCATTGGTGGTACGAGTGATTAGTGAAGCTGTACCCAATTTATCAAATTCCTGCAGCGAATAGTTCTCCACATGGCGGAATACTCTGCTGCGCAGCTGTTTGGCAAATCCACCCGCTGTGCGGGATGAAAGGTAACTGGCTGTTATAGAACAAGCCGTGCCTGCTATCGCAATCACCAGCATCCAGCCACCAATCTGCCAAATGTATGGAACATCTCCTTTTATTATGCCGCCATTAACGATGTCCGCCATCAGGGTTGGCAAATACAGTTCAGCTAGCGACTGTAACAGCACCAGACCCAGTATGAAGAAAATGGGGACTCGGTAAGGCTTAAGCATGCGAAACAATTTCATCATGGCTTATCATCTCCTTGTGTGGACGCATCCATCTGTTGGGAAACCCTTGTATCAAAAAAGGTGTACACCTTGGTCAACAACGCCGCTAATTGAAGACTGTCTTCCTCACCCAGATGCTCAACGAGCTTATTAAATATCTCCATGCGCTCCTGATGTGCCGCCCGAATAATTTCACGACCTGCTTCGGTAATGGTGATGCGGACTGCGCGACGATCCTCCGGGTCCATGGTTCGTTCAACCAGCCCTTCGTCTTCAAGCCCTCGAATGACAGGAGTAATCGTCGGCGATTTCACACGCAACAAAGCACTAATTTCCGATACTTTTAGTCCTGGATGATTTGAATGTAGTGTGTCATTGAAATTAGGAGGATTATCCTGCCAATTCAATCGTTCTCCCGGATGCATGCCGTGGAGCAAACAACCCAGTACCATAATTTCATTGTGATTACGCCCATGTGGTTTATGTTGCCTCCATTTGCCTTTATTAAACTGCATAATGGAATACAAAAGCTTCTGGGCAACCGGATCTATACCAGTCATTATTGTCCCCCCTTTAATTTCATTATCATTCCATAGACGTCCAACATCAAAGGACATCTATTAAATAGCATTCCAATTAAATAGCCAATCAATTAATTAGGTGTACTAAGTATATTCCTGCAAAAGTTGAATGTCAAATAGCAAATACACACCAAAAAACCGTGACTTTAAAGTCACGGTTTTGAACTAAATATAGAAGAATCAGGACTGTGAAGCAGAAACAGTTTTGAGCGCAGAAGCAAAAGGGAAATACTCCTTCGCATTGTTGTAGGCGATGCCCTGTACGATCTGTCCAAGCAGTTCCATATCATGTGGTACCTCGCCCTGTTCGGCCCATTCACCGATGAGGTTGCAGACCAGGCGGCGGAAATACTCATGTCGTGTGTAGGAGAGGAAACTGCGGGAATCGGTTAGCATACCGACGAAACGGCTGATTAGACCTACATTCGCCAGCGCCTTCATTTGAGCGAGCATGCCGTCCTTCGTATCGTTGAACCACCAGGCTGCACCAAGCTGGATTTTGCCTGGAATGGCGCCGCCCTGGAAGCTGCCGATAATCGCTGCGAGCACTTCATTGTCCCGAGGATTCAAGGAATACAAGATCGTTTTCGGCAGCGCCTGCTGCTGCTCCAACGCATCGAGCAAACCGATCATGGCTGAGGAAAGCGGCGTATCATTAACGGAATCATAACCGGTATCCGGGCCAAGCTGGGCGAACATACGGCTGTTATTGTTGCGGGCCGCATTAATATGGAACTGCATTACCCAGCCCCGATCTGCGTACAGCTTGCCGAGGAAAGTCAGCGTTACCGTCTTGTACTTGTCCTCTTCCTCACGACTAACCTTCTCGCCTGCAATAGCCTTGGCAAAAATCGCTGCTGCTTCCTCACGTGTGGCCGTGCCGTAAGGTACATAATCGAGTGCATGGTCAGACACCCGGCCTCCTACGGAGTGGAAGAACTCTACCCGGGACTCTAGGGCCGAGAGAAATGAGTCATAATCGGAAATCGCCGTTCCGGCTGCCTGCGACAGCTTGCCTACCCATTCCGAGAAGGTGTCACGGTTCAATTCCAATCCTTTATCCGGACGGAATGAAGGCAGTACAGCGGTATCGAAACCTTCAATCTCCTGAATCTTCAGGTGATATTCCAAGGAATCACATGGATCATCCGTCGTGCATACCACGGTAACATTGGATTTGGTAATGAGATCACGTGCACCGAATCCGTCACTGTTCAGCTTCGCATTTACTTTTTCCCAGATGGCCGGGGCGCTCGTCTCATTCAACACTTCATAGACACCGAAATAACGCTGTAATTCCAAATGAGACCATGCGTACAGCGGGTTACCAATCATCATCGGTACGGTTTTGGCGTACGCCAGAAAACGATCGTAATCGGTTACGCCCTCTCCTCCCGTAATGTACTGCTCCTCAATTCCGTTTGCGCGCATCAGCCGCCATTTGTAGTGATCACCGTATAACCAAGCCTCTGTAATATTGCCAAAGGTTTTATTCTCGTAGATCTCCTGTGGACTCAAGTGACAGTGATAGTCAATAATCGGCATGTCCTTCGCATAGTCCTCATATAACCTGATCGCCGTTTCATTGTGCAGTAAAAATTGTTCATCCAGAAAAGACTTCATTCGCCTCGCACGCTCCCTTTAGGTGAGTTTACGTTCATATGGGTTCACTTCCCAATCTTTACGCTACACTGTTTGCCCACAAAGTTCAATATAAAATGATAGCGTTATCACAAAAGGTTGATTTAGGCATATTTCCTGGAACGAGGTATACTGATTTTAATCTAATTGATGCTGATCTGAAGATGATAGAAGGAGATGAAATGGATGAAAATAACATTTCTCGGTACAGGAGACATGTTCAGTGTAGAGCAACACCACAACAGTATGCTGGCCGAATTCGGCGATACACATCTGGTGATTGATTTTCCGGAATCCAATGCAAAAGCATTAAAGGAATACGGCTTTCCAATGACGGATATTCACAATGTGTTTATTACCCATCTGCATGAAGATCATATTAACGGAGTACAGATGCTCGGATATTATTCACAGATTGTGAGCGACCGCAAGCCACGCCTGTTTATCCACGAGGAACTGGTTGATCCGTTATGGAACATTTTATCCCCAGGCATGCGTTATACAACCGATGGGGAGCGTACGATGAGCGACTATTATGATATCGTACCTTTACCGGATGGAGGCACATTTGAGCTGGGGGGCGTAACGTTTGAGACTTTTCGAACACAGCACGTGCCGGGTATGGTCAGCAATGGCCTTCTTGCAAAGCCCTTCTTCTACTATAGCGCGGATAGCACGCTCGATCAGGAACGGGTAGAGCAGGCCGCCGCAGACATACAGCTGATCTTCCACGAATGTCATATGCATGATCTGGTGATCAAATCACACACCTCACTGAAGGATCTGCAACAACTTCCTGCCGAAGTGAGACAGAAAACCGTGCTCATGCATTATCATGATGAATACGCTGATGCGGACAAACGGGCACAGTTCAACCAAGAACATGATCTAAGAATGGTGGGCACGCTGGAGTCGTTTGAACTGGAAGTGTAGTACGCAACTCGAGCTATATGTATCACCAAAATAAAGAGGCAGCATCCATTCAGGTTCCTTTGAAGGAGCTTTTCGGGTGCTGCCTTTCTATTGATCTGCCTTTCTATTGATCTGCATTCCATGATTTCATATATTCAATAGTTTCAGGAGATGGTTTGGCCTTAACATGAATGTAATCTTCCGTTCGCTGATCATTTGGTCCGTAAGAAATTTTGATATACATATCCTGATAAGTTTTAATGCTATTGCTATGGATCTCCGCTTTGGGCTTCAAAATATAATCTCGGAGTAAACTTAATCCCAACGGTTCTTTACCAGGACCCAGAGTAGTCTCGTGCGTATTTCCCGCATTGGAGTTGAGAAGCTCAGTGGCGTTAATGCTGTTCATCAAGGATGGATCAAGTGTAAAAGACTGTATCACATTGACCATCGGTAACCGGGCCTCTTGAACAGAAATCTCATATATAATGCGGTCCAGATCCGATTCATGATGAACTCTAACAGTAGCAGTCAAGGTATAATCATCTGGCAAACGCTCCTGAAAGGAATCCGAATTTTTCAGCAAGCGCTGGGTCAAATCTCTTCGCTCGGTATTCAGCGTATAATCATCCGTTCGCTTCGGTTCTCCCCTTGGCCCTTTGTTTGTTCCCAAACTGCAAGCCCCCAGACAAACCGCCAGCACAAGCAGAAACAACCCCAACTGTACTAATTTCCTCACCCGATTTCCCCCTCGGTATGATCTATCTAAAATGATCACGAATCTATTTTAATAGCAATCATTATATTGGTTTATTATTCCATATAAGGATAACACGAATAAGCTTAGTCTACCTAACATAAATAAACCACCTGCCTGGCAGATAGATCGCCAGTTCAGGTGGTTTAACATTCTATATGAAGATTTACTGATCCTCAACGTATTATTTAGCGGAAGATTCCTCACCCTGATTCGGGAGAGCCCACACGGAGACGCCTCCACCACATACATGGAAAGTGGCCCAACCGTCTTTCTCAATAGTGATGTCGTCCTCACAGCTGTGCGTCAGATCGGTCCAGAGCTCGCCAGCACGGTGTTCGCCAACAAACATCCTTTTCTCACCATCATCACCATTCGAGATAACTACTGCACAACCAGAGCCTTCGATTTCGTCCACCCCGCGGCGTACCCACCCAATCGTGTTCGCGTGATCGAAGTAATCTTCCTGCTCTCCATAAGCTTTGTCGTAACGGGCTGACATCAGAATGTCGAGAATGTCCTTCTTGCCCTCGACAGGTTCGGGACCACCAATGCCGTAATAATCACCGTAAAAGACAACCGGATAACCGTCACGACGCAGCAGCGTCAGCGCATAGGCGCTCGGCTTGAACCAATCGCCCACCCAGGATTCCAGCGCTTCATGCGGCTGGGAATCATGATTATCAACAAACGTTACGGCATGCGTTGGATGTGTCTGCACCAGGGTGTCATCAAAAATCTTGGAAAGATCGAAATCCCGCCCAACCAGAGAGGCTTCATGAAGTTTGTAATGCAGGGACACATCGAACAGATCAATCTGATAGTCCACCGTATCCAGAAATTCACGGCATGCATCGAGATTGGAGTTCCAGAACTCGCCCACAATGTAGAAATCCTGCCCCCGTTTGCGGATCATCTCAGCAGCGAATTCCTTGATGAATTCGTGATTGATATGTTTGATCGCATCCAATCGAAAACCGCTGCATTGCAACGTATCGATGAGCCATTTTCCCCATTGGAGCATTTCCTGCCGAACATCTGGGTGATTGTAATCGATATTGGCGAACATCAGGTAATCATAGTTGCCGAACTCATCGTCGACATTTTGATTCCAGTTCTTGTTCTCCCCTGCAATGCGGAACACACCGCTCCGTTCTTCCTTGGCATCAAAGTCTGTACCGTTGAAGTGTTCGGCGTTCCATTTGAAAGAGGAGTATTGATCTCCGCGACCCGGAAATGTGAATTTGGTCCAACCCTCAATCTCGAACGGTTTGGAGATTTCCTTCAATCGATCATTGGGATCGACCTCAATTATCTTGAAGACTTCCGTCTCATCCGCACCCGCTTTATGGTTCATCACCAAATCCACATAGACGGCAACACCATTCTTCTGGCACTCGGCAATCGCATCCACCAGTTCCTGCTTGGTACCGTATTTGGTGCGCACGCTGCCTTTCTGGTCAAATTCGCCCAGATCGTACAGGTCATATACGCCGTAACCGGTATCCTCGGCAGATACGGCTTTGGTCACCGGAGGCACCCACACGGAGTCAATGCCTTTTGCTTTCAGTTCTGGCGCCATTTCGGCCAATCGTTTCCAGTGATTTCCGTCTGCGGCCAGGTGCCATTCAAAAAACTGCATCATCGTATGATTTCTCTTCATTCCCAACCGACCTCCTTGATTGCTTCCGAAGCGGACCACGGCATGCATCTGTATCGTCCTTGTTCGTTCGTATGCTATCCAAGTAATACCCTTTTCGGCCTACCCTTCAATCATGCACAGCAAAGAAAGCTGAAAAGTTTACGATCGATCTTTTAGCTATAAATCGTTATGAAGGTGAAATCCGTGTGTAGTCCTGCCACTCCTCGGGCAGCAATGAACGATACGGTTCCTCGGTGAAACGATCATCGACCAGCACCAGTACGCCCTTATCCTCTTCCGTACGTATCAGCCTTCCACCTGCCTGCAATACCTTGTTCATACCTGGGAAAACATAGGCGTAATTGAATCCATTTCGCCCTGTACGACTATAATAATCGCGGAGTACGTTGTTCTCCAGACCAATTTGGGGTAATCCAGCACCGACCACCACAACTCCATTCAGACGATCACCCGGCAGATCCACACCTTCGGAAAATACACCGCCCATAACGGCAAATACCAACCGTGTTCGTTCAGGATGTGGCTGGAACGCGTTCAGGAACGCCTCCCGTTCCTCTTCACTCATACCCTGCTCCTGCATCACGACTTCTGCCTCGCCCGGCTGTTCCATATACGTCGCATGTACTTCGCGCATATAAGGATAGGATGGGAAAAAGACGAGCAGGTTGCTATGGGGCCACTCGGCAACCAACTGGCGCAGCATACTGGCAATAGGCTGTCTGGAACGCTCACGATCCCGATAGCGAATCGATAATGGCAGCAATCTCACATCCAGCTGTTCCCGCTGGAAAGGCGAAGCAATACGCAAGGTATAATCCTCTTCCTCCGCACCTAACATATCCCGGTAATAACCAAGAGGTGACAATGTCGCAGAGAAATGAATGGTAGAACGGAACCCTTTGGCAGTCTGGCGCAGCAGCACGGACGGATCCAGGCAGAACAGCTTCACTCGTACTTCACTTCGCACACATTCCATATAGGTAATGAAGCGATCATCATACAGCTTGGCAATACGCAGGAAATTCTGTGCGGTGAAGTAGGCTGCCAGCAGCAATTCATCCGTCTCGGCATTTCCCGAACCGCCTTCAACAAGGCATTGCTCCGCAACCATGACAAAAGGCTCCAGCAGTTCAATCAGCTCCTCCGGCGCCTCCTGTTGCAGCAATTTGCCCTCATCCCCGCCGTTTTTGCGAAGCGTAATCAGGTATTTGTCGATGGCACCCGTACGATCCGCGATGGCTTTGGCAGCGGTCACACTGCTGCCCAGCGTCTGGAACTCCCTTTTGACATCCAGAAAGACGGCCTTCTCCAGCTCTGCCGAAAACATCATTCGGCCCCGATCGACCAGATTATGTGCCTCATCGACCAATAATACCGTCTTGCGCTTCTGCTCCTCCAGCATTCGTTTGAGCGAGATACGCGGATCGAAAATATAGTTATAGTCGCAGATCACCGCATCGGCTGCATACGCAGCATCCAGTGAAAATTCAAACGGACATACCCGATGCTTGCGCGCGTACTGTTCAATAACCGGGCGTGTCATTAACGTCTCATGTTCCAGCATATCCAGCACGGCTCCATTAATACGGTCATAATATCCTTCGCACATGCCACACTGTCCCGTATCACAGGCTTCCTCTTCCTTGAAACAGATCTTGTCCTTTGCCGTCAGACTGATCACATGCATCTTCAATCCTTCCGCCTGCATCCGGGCAAAAGCCTCTTCTGCCGCCACTCGCGTCGTCGTTCTTGCGGTCAGATAGAACAATCGTTTGGCTTCTCCTTCACCAATGGCCTTGACCGTGGGAAACAGGACTGACATCGTTTTGCCAATACCCGTTGGCGCTTTCGCCATCAGTCCCTGCCCCTCGCGGATGGTCTTGTATACGGCTCCTGCCAGCTTGCGCTGTCCCTCTCTGTATTTACGAAAAGGGAAAGGCAGCTCTCGCACGCTTATATCGCGCTTCTCTTCATAAGCCACAATCATCTCTGCGTATGGCGCGTAACCAGCGACCAGCTCTGCTGCAAACTGTTCCAGCTCCTGCCGTTCCAGCATCCGCCGAAACCGTCTTTCCTCATTATTCACGGTGTGCACGTATGTAAGCTGTACCTGCATACGGGGTTCATCATGCTGAACGGCGTACATATAGGCATACATCATGGCCTGCGCCCAGTGTACGGGGGCCCCCTCGCCCAGATCGTCCAGATTGCCCGCAGTTGATTTGATCTCATCCACCGTCAGTTGACCATCCAGACGAATCAGTCCGTCACATCGTCCCTCCACCACGTAGGTCAAGTCTCCGTGCTGCAGTTCCACTTCGAGAACGACTTCTTTCAAATCCTCTTCTGTGTAATCCTTTTGCACTCGCTGATGTATCCGCGTTCCCTCCTGCATCGATGCATTCGAGCGGAACCCTGGACGTATGCTACCACTGCGGTACACATATTCCACCAAAGGCCTGACTGATATTCGAATTGCGGTTGTCATGCGATCACCCGTTCTGTTTGTAGTGACTATACTTTATCACGAAAAGCGGTGCTCAAACCAGCCAATCAGCGGATTGGACTCGTCCTTTCCCATATGCTATGTTGGGGTGTATAAGTTGAACTAGATAAAAGTTACACTTGCCACTCCGATGACAGAACAATCTTCCGATCGCTGTTATCCCCAGATTTTTTTGATTCATTTTTACAAAGGTAAACATCCGAGGATAAAGGCGAACGCTTCGCTTCTCCAGCTTATTTCTGTCCTCTACGTTCTCGTGTAAAAGTGTAGTTAAACTTATATTGAATGTACTTAAATGAGGAGGCATCTTCTATGTATATCTATTTGGTCCCTTCACCGATTCCGGATGCACTTGCTGCATATCCGCATCTGACTTTGCGCAGCGAGGAACAGGTTCGTTTGGCCATTGAATCGACAGAACGTCTGATGAACATCGAGTCCGATGACAACGTAGCGGCGTATGAAACCTTCGATGCCGCAGGCTCCTGGACAGGCGGCGGTTATGCCGTTCTCAACAATATACCCGTATCCGAAGATGGACGGAATGACTTCGAGGAACGCTTCAAGAACCGTGCACGCAAAGTGGAAGACGAACCCGGCTTTGTCGGCATTCGTGTGCTTCGTCCTTTAAAAGACGATACGTATGTCGTACTTACACTTTGGCAGTCCGAGGATCATTTCAAAAACTGGCAGCAGTCCCAAGCCTATAACCATGCTCACCGCAACCGCAGCACGAGTGAAGGGCTGACTGCACAGAAGCCCACCATGTTTCCAAGACCTTCATTCGTCACGACCTTCACCATAGAGTAAACGAACGGGAACAAACCTAATGTTATGCCCCAGAACCTGTATGCAAGTTTACAGATATACTGTGATCACACTTTGGACAAGCATCATTTAATTATTTGTACTTTAAAATGATAACCCCTTCCGCCTCTTCTTCAATGGAAGGGGCTTTTTGTATACGTGAGGTCAAGAATGATCCCAAGCTCCTCTCTCCTTTTTCCAATAATTGCAAGAATTGAGCAAACAATAAGTTCGGTGCTTTTGACACGACATACCATGAGATAGCATAATACTTGTTAAATGAAACTTCGGAAAGGAAGGAAGGCGGTAACTTGTCACGCAATTCACTCACCCGGTTTCTAAGCGGACCGTTTATAGTGTTTACCGTTATTATGATGATCAAAAGCTCTCTGGCCTGGATTGTGATCTTCGATGACATCCCCGTCTGGAAACCGCTGCTGACAGAGTTGCCGCTGATCTGGATCTGCTTCTGTCTCATTGAATGGTTCGCAGCCAAACGCCGGATGTGGCTCTATCTCGGACTAAATCTGGTGCTATCGGGCATCTTCTTCGCGGCGATCATGTATTACAAATATTATGGTGTGATTGTCAATTATCACGCACTCGCACAGGTTAATCAGGTAACCTCGGTCAAGAGCAGCATGTTCTCTTTGCTCGATCCGTATTATTTGTTTATTTTTGCAGATATTCTGGTCATCGCGGGGATTCTGATTCGTCGGCGGATCAAGCTCGGCGGGACTGAACGTCCAGGCAGAGTGCCGCTTGAACGAAGGGCTCGAAGACGGAATGCCTCAGTCATTCTGATTCTATCGATGATGCTGTGCATGCTCAACATATACCCCAATCGGGCGAGCATGAGCGAAATTACACAGGCGGAGCAGATGGGGATTCTCGGTTACGAAGCGTACACCATCCTGGCGGACCGGCCTGACAAACCCGTGCCCTTCGATCAAATCGATCAGAAGCATATCGACGAGATTAAACAAACGACAGCACTACCCGCTGTTGTGGAGGAGGGTGCAGCCAAGGGACGAAACGTTATTGTCCTCCAGCTCGAATCATTCCAGAACTTCCTGATCGGATTGCAGGTGGACGGACAGGAAGTTACACCCAATCTGAATAAGTTGGCAGGGCAAAGCCTGTATTTCCCCAACTTTTATCAGCAAGTGGGACAGGGAAACACGTCGGATGCCGAGTTTGTCGTGAATACATCGTTTTATACACCGCCCAACGGAGCTGCAGCTACCGTCTATGCCAATAAGGAATTGCCAAGTCTGCCCAGACTGATGTCCGCGAACGGTTACCAGACAGCCACATTCCATACGAATGATGTGCACTTCTGGAATCGCGATCAGTTATACAAGGCGCTTGGATTTGACCAGTATTATGACATAAATTATTTCGGAACAGAGGATTCCATCGCCTTCTCGGCATCAGATGAAGTATTGTACAGCAAAACGCTCGACAAACTCGAGGCCATGCAGGACACGGGATCACCTTTCTATGCACAAATCATATCCATGTCTGCACACCATCCTTACCATCTACCAGAAGATAAAAAAAGTCTGACGTTGCCTGAACGGTACGTTAATACGTTGCCAGGGGATTATCTTGTATCGCAGCATTATGCCGATCAGGCCGTGGGGCAATTTATTGAGGGACTTAAGGAACGTGCACTATGGGAAAATAGCGTGCTGGTCGTTTACGGTGACCATCTGGGTCTGCCTATCTACTCGCTGGATCGGACTGACGAAAAGCTCATGCAGGAAATCTACGGTCGGGAGTACACGTCTGCGGACATGATTAATATTCCACTTATCGTCACGGCTCCTGGCATCACGCCGGCAGCTCAGCTGGAACAGATCGGAGGACAGGTGGATATTCTGCCAACGATCGCCGGGTTGACCGGTGCCTCTCTCCAGAACCAACTGTATTTCGGGCAGGATTTGCTGCGTGAGGGAAATAATCTGCTGCCAGAGCGCTATTATCTGCCCTCCGGTTCCGTACTGAACGATGCTTCACTGTTCGTTCCTGAGACGGGGTACGGTGACGGTACTCACTACTCCCTTGCGGATGCCGGGAGACAGGATGTCGTCTCGGCAGAGCTTGATCAGGAGAAGGGGACGATTCCAGACAGTCTGGAGGATGAACCGGCCGTGCCCGCATCTGCCATACCAACCGAAGAGGGATCGACCTCTTCCGAATATATTACGAAGGAACAGTACGATCGGGCTTTGGATCTTCTACACTTATCCAACAGTTATCTGAGTCAGTTACCGAATCGAAATGCCGTAAAATGATCCAACATGCGAAATGAACTTATTTTTAACTTTAACAATTTTAATCCATCATGAAAAAAGACAAGAGCCCATGAAAGGTCTGAAACGACCTGATTCATGGGCTCTTTCCATTCCTTCTAACCTCTATATCTAACACTTTCTCCCCAATCATCTAACAAAAAGACACCTATAACCACCCGAATCATCCATTGCCAACAAATTCCCCTCTTTAGTGAAGACACCTGGACGTTCCTGTTCCTAGAGCAGCGGTTTACAATGAAAGCGTATTATTCCTTGTTGAAGGAGGAGAATTATGAAATTCGATCTGAACTTTGTACCCTTCAGTCGCAGAGAGTCGTTCCTTGCCGTCTCTCTTCTGCCTGAAGGCAAGAATAGACAGCAGGGCCTCTACCTACGAACTGTGCGGGGTGGGGATGATAAATTTGGCGAGGCGTTCCGTATTGAACTGTTGGATCAGCAGAATCAGACGATTCCATTCACTGCAGAAGCTTCTCCAGAAAATGTCCGGCTGAATTCACCAGAGCCCGCAATCTTTGCCGAAATCTGTATTTCGGATAGCTGCACGGTCCGCTTACGCTCGAAAGGGTGCGGGATCAGGTTGACCTTTATCCCGTCAACTTATGATTATGCATATGAGGTGAATAAGAACAGCTTGGAAGTAAATAGCTTCACCCATGAATGCCGCTTCATGCTGACTGGAATTGTAGGCGACATGAAGCTGGAAGTGCCGTGGGATAAAATAAAGAGCTCACGCGTAATCGCAGAGTTCAATCCGGATACAGACACGAATACAGCTGAGTTTGCCGTTGAGGAGTTCCGCACAGTATGGGAGCCTCGCCCACAATGGGATTCCTTTGATGATGACGTAGAAGCGGTTCGGACTGAATTCAGCCAGTGGCTGGACAGCAGTCTTGCGATCCCTGATCGCTGGCAGGATGCGCGGGAGCTCGCGGCTTACATTACTTGGTCCTGCCTCGTTCCGGCGGAGGGTTGTCTGACGCGTCCAGCTATGTATATGTCGAAGAACTGGATGACGAATATATGGAGCTGGGACCACTGTTTCAATGCGATGGCGCTTGTTCGCCATGATCCAAAGCTGGCGTGGGACCAGTTCATGATCTTTTTTGATCGGCAAGATGAGAGTGGATTAATTCCTGACTTTGTGAACGATAAATATGAACTGTGGAACTGCAACAAACCTCCTATTCACGGATGGACACTGGCTTGGATGATGCAACGTACGGATTATATTCGCGAGGCGCAGCTTCGTGAAGTGTACGCCCCATTGTCCAAGTGGACGAAATGGTGGTTCCGGTATCGTGATGATGATGGTGATGGGATTCCCCAATATAACCACGGTAATGATTCCGGTTGGGATAACAGCACCGCGTTTAATAATGGAATTCCTGTAGAAAGCCCTGATTTGGCTGCCTTTCTGATTATCCAGACAGAGCTTCTGGCTGAAATTGCTGGGTTGCTTGGGCTTACGAAGGAATCTTCGGAATGGAGAAAACTGGCGGATGATACGCTGGAGAAGATGATCAGCCACTTCTGGAAAGATGATAGATTTATCTCCTTACGTTCAGGTACACATGAGCCTTCAGCTGGAGACAGTCTGCTGTTATTCGTTCCGATCCTACTGGGCAAACGCCTGCCTGAACCCATCAGAGATCTTCTTCTGGAAGGGTTGCGGGAAGAGAATCGCTTCCTAACGGAAAATGGTTGGGCGACCGAGAGCATAAGCAGCCCTTACTATATACCAGACGGGTACTGGCGTGGACCGATCTGGGCTCCATCAACCATGCTGCTCGTGGAGGGCGTAGCTGCTGCCGGTGACCTGGAGCTGGCTCGGGAAGTATCCCGCCGCTTCTGCAATATGCTTAGCCGGAGTGGTATGGCGGAGAACTTCGATGCGCTGACTGGTGAAGGCCTACGTGACAGGGCATTTACATGGACATCAAGTGTGTTCCTGGTTCTGGGGCACGAGTACACAATCTAAAACCAATATTGCACGTCCCTGGCTGCTGTTTTAAACAGCTTTCCGGGGAGGTGCTTTTCCCGTTTCATCGAAAAATTTTATTTGCAAACAACAAATTGAAAGCGTTACCATAAAATGATTGGATTCTTCTATAGGCTACCTGTCCATGCTAGAATGCAGGTAGATATAGTTATAGCGAGAGGGGAAACCGTTTATGAACATCCAATGGATCAGGCAGCTTAATAAACGCATTTTCTCTGGTTCCTACCGCAGTATACGGACCAAGCTGCTCTTCTGTTTTCTCATCGTGACTCTGATTCCACTGCTCTCGCTTGGTGCATTGTCCTATTACCAATCCGCCAAAATCATTAATTCCCAGTTTGGCAAATATGGTGAAAATGCCGTAGCGCAGTTGGAACAACAAACGAGTTCATCTTTAAGCCGAATGAAACAAATGAGTGAAACGATCTATTCGTATTTGCTTGATCCCGCCCATACAGATCTAAGGAATCAAGCACCTGTAAGCTATAGTGAAATCATTGAGAAGAATGACTTTGAAGCACTACTGAAATCGCTGCGGACAGACCAAACTGCAGGAATCTATATCATTACACCCTCTGGCTATTATTATGGAGAGAACAATTTGGATGTTGCCAAGCTGAGAAATATCCCAGAATGGAAGACAAAACCCGTCTCTTATAAAGGATTATATTGGCTCGGCTTTTATATGCAAAATCACGCAATGAGCAGCTCAGGTGATTCGAATCTTCCCGTCCTTGGGCTCGCTGTACCGATTCATAATTCCAACGGAACGCAAAACGGCAGCACCATACTCATAGAGGAGAATGCGCAGGAACTGATTCATATGTTCAAACTGTTTGAGACAGATACGAAGTCACATCTGACCATTAAAGCTTCGGACGGAAGAATTGTATATGAGAGCGTATCCACTTTTACGAAGAAGGATAGTGATATTACATGGATTCGGACGCTTGCCGTGAACCAGTGGACCATAGAAGCGAGATTACCTGCCAAAGCCTTCTACCTGTCCTCGGGCATTATTCGGTCGAATACAATTGTAGTGGCAGTTATTTCATGTCTGCTTGCCTTTGGATTCGCCTATCTGTTCTCATCGAGGTTTACAGCACGTATTCGCACGCTAAAGGATTCGATGCAGAAGGTCAGCTTCGGTAAGCTGGATACACGGATGCCAATCGAAGGTAGAGATGAGCTAGGTAGCCTTGATATGAGTTTTAACCGGATGGTAAGTGGTGTCCAATCGCTTGTACAAGAAGTGGAACAGAGCGAACGACTCAAGAAGGAAGCGGAATTAAAGGCTTTTCATTATCAGATTAACCCCCACCTGCTGTTCAATACGTTGAACTCCATTCAGTGGAAGGCCCGTCTGGAAGGGGCTGATGATATCCGTCAGATGTTATATCACTTAACGATGGTGCTGGAAGGAAATCTGGATATATCGCAGGAACTGATCACGGTGGGCAGAGAACTACGCATGATTGAGCATTTCCTGAAAATTCAGGAGATCAGGTACGGAAATGTGTTCAGCTATGAGCTGAATTGTGAGGACTCACTGAAGCAGTATCTGATCCCGCGTATGACTCTGCAGCCGCTGTTTGAAAATATATTTTTCCACGGCTTCACGGATGGAATAGGTGTAATTAAGCTGGATGTCACCATAGAAAAGAATGAGCTTCTGCTGACTCTCCGGGATAATGGAGCAGGTATGACGGAAGAAAAACGGGAGCGTTTGCTTGTTCCAGATCCAACACGTCGTGGTCGCGGAGGATTAGGCGTCCAGAACGCAGACCAGAAATTCAAACTGCATTTCGGCTCGCAGTACGGACTTACAGTATATTCGACCAAGGGTGAAGGTACAGCGATTGTCATTCATTGGCCCAAAGAGGAGGAGCGTCCGGATGGATACAGCAAAGAGAATTAAGGTGCTGATTGCAGATGATGAGAGCATTGTACGGAAAGGCCTACGTTCGACCGTAGCTTGGGAGAAATTTGGAATGGAAGTTATAGCTGACGCGCCCAATGGACAAAAAGCCTGGGAAGCCTTTCTGGAGCATCGGCCTGAAATTGTAATAACAGATATTGTAATGCCAGAGATGGATGGCATTGAGCTGTCTCGCAAGATAAAGGAGATGGATGTGAAGACCAAAATAATTCTACTCAGTTGCCACCGAGATTTTGAATACGCACAGCAGGGAATTCAACTTGGGGCCTCCGGATATCTTTTGAAAACCGCTTTTGAGGACGAAGAACTTGAAGACATGTTACAGAAGTTCCAGCAGGAACTTTCTGTCTCCGCTCCCCCATTTTTAAAAGATGAAGAACGTATGGAAACACTGCTCTTTGCCTGGCTGAACGGACATAGCTGTAAATTTCCAGAGGAACTGGAGAAGCTGCATGGCGGTCAATCGCATGTTAATGGTCTGCCGCTGGTGATATATCTGATTCGAACGACAGAATGCGGAGCATCTTGGACCGAGCTACTACAAGAAGCTGAGAAGAATGACCGCAGCATGCGCGAGGGTACGATCATTCCTTATGGAGAAGAATACTACTATTGGATCGTTCCTGATTCACTGCGAGGGTCAGCAGACAGCCTTCTGGTAGAGAGTAAGAGCAAATACAGTCAGTTGAAGTGGACTCGTAAAGAATCCTTGCTCCACAGCGATGATCTGAAGCAGGCGTTCCAAAACCTTCATAAAGAAGCTGAGCTAGAGAAGCTGTATGGGATATCCGTAAATCATTGGCCAGAACCGATCTGGAAAGCCGTGAATCTACTGTATGCTAATCCCGCAGCTGACTGGTCAGCCAGCGAACTGGCGGAAGAGGTTGGGCTCAGCCGCAGTCATTTCTCCATTTTGTTTAAGAAGGCTGTCGGTGATAGCTTCATTGCCTTCCAATATAAACGGAAACTGCGCCTTGCTTATGGTTTACTGCGGGATACACATCTAACCATGCAGGAAATTGCGGAGCGGACAGGACTTGGGGATAGCAAATATTTTAGCAAATGGTTCAAACGCTGTACGGGTCAGACACCGAGCCATTACCGTACCCAACAAAAAGACGAAGGGTCGCGAACAGATTGACACCTGCTTCAACAATTCGAACAAAATCACAACAACATTCGAATAGATACACGTTTTGAACCGCTTTCATTCGCGTTACGATGAAAGCGGTTCAATTATTATAAACCTCACTGACAGGGAGCTGACAATATGAAAAAAAGAATTTCACACATTGTCCTTGCAACGACGCTGATGGTATCTATACTGTCTGCATGTAGCGGTAACGCTGGAACAGCCAATCCAGAGAACGGCGGTTCGGATCAGACGAAGACGCTTCGTTTTGCAACCTGGGATACGGGAGACGCGCTCAAAATTGAGCAGGATATCGCCAAGAAGTTTGAAGCAGAACATCCCGGTACAAAGGTGCAGGTTGAGGCCTATGCGGACGGATTTGACCAGAAGCTCGCCGCAGGCTTTGGAGCGGGTAACCCGCCAGACGTCATGTACATGTGGGATTTCCCTACTTACCATCAATCTCTTGAACCACTGGATAGTTTCGCAGAGAAGGATACAGACCTGAAGATAGATGATTTTTACAAAGGATTGTTCAACTATGGAAAAATTGACGATAAGTTATACGGCATTCCGGCAGGCTTCACGACTCGTGTCGTCTATTATAACAAAAAGCTCTTTGATGCTGCCGGTGTCCCTTATCCCAAAGACGGATGGGAATGGAGCGACTTTCAGGATATCGCTAAGAAGCTGACGGACACATCCAAGAAGCAGTACGGCTTCGGTGCCCGTGCCGAGAATGATACGTATGACTTGCAGGGCTTTGTCTGGAGCAACGGTGGCTCCTTTATTTCCCCGGATGGTAAAACCATCGAAGGCTACATGAACAGTAAAGAAACCGCTGAAGCTATCCAAATGTTTGGTGATATGGTCAAGAACGGCAGTGCCGTGCTCACAGGTGGTAAAGGCCAGCAAAGCGGTGATGATATTTTTAAAGGTGGCAAAATCGCCATGTGGGAAAGCGGAATCTGGCCGCTCGAATCATTCAAACAAGCGGGAGTTGATGTAGGTACAGTCGAAATTCCGGCTTTTCCAGGCAAACCGGTTAAAGGTGTACTTGCAGAATCTGCCCTCTCTATTGCCAAAGACTCCAAACACAAAGATCTGGCATGGGAATTCGTTAAATTTTATGTCTCTAATGAATCGATCAAAATGCGCGTTGCTGACCTGCCAGTACGACAAAGTGTTGTAAACGAACTCAAGAAGGATCAGGACCCGCTCTACAAACCTTATTACACCATGCTTGAGCGTTCGGACAATACACCTGCATTTCTACTCAATCCGAAGTGGAATGAAGTGAACCGACAGCTGTCGGCTGCAGTGGAAGCAGTCATGCATGGCAGCAATGCCCAAGAAGCGCTGAATCAGGCGGTTAAGGATAGCGAGCGATTTTTGAAATAACACTTGTAGAAAGAAGGTTAGGAGATGGCTCAGACCTACCTGCAGAATACATCAGAACCGACAGCTACCCTTAAGGCCTTGAAAAAACGTAGATGGGGTGGGCTTGCGCCCTACCTCTTTATCTTCCCTTGGATATTTGGATTTATTGTCTTCACGTTAGGTCCCCTGCTGTTCTCACTGGTCATTTCATTTTTTGATTGGCCAATTGTAGGTAAGGTAACTTTTATCGGGCTAGACAACTACGTAGAGATGTTTTCGAATGATCCGCTTTTTTGGAAATCACTATTTGTAACATTGAAATTTGCAGCCCTCTTCGTTCCGCTCAATATTGTAGTCGCACTCGGACTCGCCATGCTGCTCAACCAAAGGGTAAGAGGAAGCGCCATTTTCCGTACGGCATTTTATCTTCCCTCTGTAATTTCAGGTGTTGCGCTTGCCATGATCTGGTCGTGGGTATACAGCGGAGACTATGGAATTCTGAACTATTTCCTGTCTGTCCTTGGCATTCAGGGGCCCGATTGGCTGAATGATACGAATTGGTCGCTTGTTGCCATGGTCGTTGCCAGCCTCTGGGGACAGGGATCGATGATGCTTATTTTCCTGGCTGGACTTAAAGGCATTCCTAAGGACTTGTACGAATCCGCTTCAATCGACGGAGCAGGTAAAATCCGAAAGTTCTTGAGTGTAACCATTCCGATGATTACGCCAACTATTCTGTTCAATCTCATCACATCGATTATTGCAGCATTCCAGCAGTTAACTCTCGCCCTGCTACTTACGGGAGGCGGGCCTATGAAATCAACCTATTTCTATGCGATGTACATGTATGAGAACGCTTTCAAATATTTTAAAATGGGTTACTCTGCCGCCAACGCCTGGTTTATGTTTCTGATCGTGCTTACCTTGACGTTTCTGGTATTCAAATCTTCGGAAGCCTGGGTGTTCTATGAAGGTGAAATGAAAAAGCAGCCGCAGAAGAAACTTAAGGTCAGTAAAAGGGGGCGGTCCTGATGAAAAAAATAGTTGCATACACTTTGCTGATTGGGTTCTCACTGCTGTTCATCGCCCCACTGTTCTGGGCGGTGACCACGGCGCTGAAATCACCGCAGGAGCTTTATCTGTTTCCTCCCAAATGGATTCCGTCCGACTGGAAATTCAGTAACTTCGCAGAGGCATGGAACATCCAGCCCTTTAATTTATTTTTAAAAAACACACTGCTCGTTACGGTTCTATCCACCCTGGGTCAGCTGATATCCTGTACGCTCGTCGCTTACGGCTTCGCCAGATTCCAGTTCAAGGGGCGTGATTTCCTATTTCTTGTCGTTCTGGCAACCATGATGATCCCTTGGGAAGTAACGATGATTCCGCAGTATATGGAGTTTAACTATTTGGGTTGGATCAATACACTCAAACCGCTGATTATTCCGTCGTGGTTCGGCTCTGCCTATTATATCTTTTTGTTGCGGCAGTTCATTATGACCCTGCCCCGGGAGCTGGATGAAGCAGCGACGATTGACGGCGCTAGTAAAATGACGATTCTACTGCGAATCATCGTGCCGCTAATGGGCCCTTCGCTGATCCTGGTCTCCGTATTCCAGTTCATGAGTTGTTGGAATGACTATCTGGGACCGCTCATTTTCCTGAATGATCAGACGAAATATACGTTAACACTTGGCCTATCTCAATTTAAGGGCATGTACGGTGTTGATATGCAATCCATCATGGCCATCACCTGCTTAATTTCGATTCCGCCACTTGCGATTTTCTTCTTCGCCCAGCGTTACATTGTCGGCGGAATTGCCACGACAGGTATTAAAGGATAGGACACACAAATAGAGGAAGGGAATGATGATCATGACTGTGATGAACATTGAGCGCGACTGGAATAACCTCAGCGTGCTGGAGAGAAACCGTGCGAAGAGTCGCTCCTATTTTATTCCTCATTCCACTAAAGAAAGTGCTCTGAGCTATGACAGAGGAAGCTCTCCTTGGTTCAAATCGCTGAACGGTATTTGGAAGTTCCAATTGGCTGAGGGGCCGGATCTGGCCACCCCGGATTTTCATCAAAATGAATATGACACCTCAGGTTGGGATGATATCCCTGTCCCTGGACACTGGCAGTTGCAAGGTTACGGAAGTCCGCATTACACGGACCTCGACTACCCATTCCCTGTCGATCCTCCTCATGTACCTAACGATAATCCAACGGGTAGCTACGTCAGGGAATTTACGCTGCCAGACCATTGGGACGGAAGAGTTGTTTCACTTAAGTTCGACGGTGTAGATAGTGCCTTTCATGTATGGCTGAATGGTTCATTTGTCGGCTACAGTCAAGGCAGCCGCCTGACATCAGAGTTCGATCTGACCCCTTTCCTTCAGGCGGGAATTAACCGATTGGCGGTCCGGGTTTACCAGTGGTCTGACGGGAGTTATTTGGAAGACCAGGATATGTGGTGGATGAGTGGCATTTTCCGGGATCTCTATTTGGTTTCCGAGCCTTCCGCATCCCGTATTACAGATTATCGAATTGTAACGGAGTTAGATACGGAGTTTACCAATGCGGTACTGTCGGTCCGCTTAGACCTCGATGGAGAAGAAGTTCAGGGCAAGGTACAGCTGCAACTGCTGAATAACATTGGAGAGCAGATCCTGTCTGCTGAGAAGAATCTAAACCATCCTTCACGTGTCGAGTTCAATCTGCCTGTGGCGAAGCCTTCTTTATGGAATGCCGAATCTCCTTATTTATATCATCTGGTCATTTCATTGGTTGATTCGAAGAATCAGGTTGTAGAAACTGTTGCCCAGCGAGTCGGGTTCCGCCGTGTGGAAGTCAAGGATGGACAGTTCTTGGTGAATGGAGTAGCGATCCTTCTCAAAGGAGTAAACCGGCATGACCATCATCCAGATACGGGGCGAACCGTTACGGTATCCACCATGCTCGAAGATATCCAGATGATGAAGCAGCACAATATTAATGCCGTACGAACGGCACATTATCCGAACGATCCGAGGTTCTATGATCTGTGTGATGAGTATGGGTTATACGTTATGGAAGAGACGGACCTGGAGACACACGGCTTTGAGCCGCTGGGCAATATTTCACGACTTAGCGACGACCCCGCTTGGCAGGATGCTTATGTTGACCGCATCCGCCGTATGGTGGAGCGCGACAAGAATCACCCTTCCGTGATTTTCTGGTCGCTTGGCAATGAATCGGGCTTCGGCTGCAATTTCCGTGCAATGTCTGAGTGGTGTAAAGCCAATGATTCCACACGTCTTATCCATTATGAAGAAGACCGTGAAGCGGAAGTATGTGATGTGGTGAGCACCATGTATTCCTCCGTCGAGAAAATGGAAGGATTCGGCCAGCTAACCGATCATCCAAAACCGCATATTCTATGCGAATTTGCCCATGCGATGGGCAATGGGCCCGGAGGGTTACGGACGTATTTTGACACCTTTGATGCTTATCGGCGTCTTCAAGGCGGCTTTGTCTGGGAATGGATCGATCATGGGCTCAGCAGAAAATTAATCGATGGCAAGACTGACTATGCTTACGGCGGAGATTACGGAGATGTACCGAATAACAGTAATTTTGTTATTGACGGGCTGGTTCGCCCAGACCGTACCCCCTCTCCAGGACTCATTGAATATAAGAAAATCATCGAACCTGTGAGGGTCGAATTAATAGACGCAGGAAAGATTCGCGTAACGAATCGGTATGACTTTGTGACTTTAGATCATCTGCAGGTTCATTACAGTATCACGGCTGATGGAAGAACCATAAACAGTGGTGCACTCGTACTTCCTCAGATTAGTCCGGGTGATAGCGCAAACGTATTGATTCCAAATTTGAATTTAACAGATCAACAGTCGATTCATCTTGAGCCGGGTACGGAGATGTGGCTGAATGTCGGATTTACGCTGGCAGCAGACTGCGCTTGGGCGGAACAGGGGCATGAGGTGGCTTGGGCGCAGTTTGCACTGCCGAATCATTCCACCTCAGCCGTATCTTCCCTGTCTCAGTTGTCTGTAGAGCAGAAGTTGTCAGTCACCGAAGAAGGGCGAGAGCTAATCCTTGCGAATGACAGTTTCCGTATTTCTTTTAATCGTCTACGTGCAGGGGTCACGTCGCTTCGCTTGAACGGAAAGGAACTCATTCAACATGGACCACGACTGAATTTCTGGCGTGCTCCGATTGATAACGATATGTATGTGCTCCCGGATTGGCGTAAGGTACACCTCGATCGACTGACCGAGCGGATAGATAACTTCGTCTGGGATAGATTGAATGAAACGTCCGTGCGTATGACTTGGACTTCACGCATAGCACCTCCTGTCTACGACTGGGGCTTCCGCTGCGAAACGTCCTATACGGTTAATGCAAGCGGACTAATCATTATGGATGTGAAGGGAATACCGGAGGGAACACCACCCGCCATGCTGCCGAAAATCGGTCTTCAAATGGAAGTACCCGGTGATATGGACCATGTGAAATGGTATGGCCGCGGGCCGGGAGAGAGCTATTCGGATAGCCGGGAGGCCGGACGCTTCGGAGTATATCAGAGCAGTGTTGATGGATTGTTCACGTCGTATATCTATCCCCAAGAGAACGGAAATCGGACAGATGTTAGGTGGGTGTCGATCGTCGATGGGGCAGGAATCGGTCTGCTAGCGGCAGGAGCGCCAACGCTTGATTTCAGTGCCAGACATTACACGGACGGTGATCTGGAGAAGGCGCAGCATATGAGCGATTTGACACCTCGTGATTTCATTACTCTGAATCTGGATTACCGACAGAACGGACTGGGTAGTAACAGCTGCGGCCCAGCACAGTCCCCTGAGAATACAGTTAAGCCGGAAGCGTTCCGGTTCCGCATCTTGCTTCAAGCGTATATGGCGGAGGATAGCGCGCCTACAAGGCTGAGCCACCGAATGAGTACAGAAGCGATGCAATATGAAATGGAGGAAGATCAACATGCTTAATACACAGGATGTTTTGAATTTATCTGGCAAGGTAGCTGTTGTTACTGGCGGGGCATCAGGCATTGGGCTTGCCACCGCCGAGCTTCTGGCGAGCTTCGGGGCACATGCTGTCTTGATTGATATTAATGAGGCGGCGGGTAACGAGGCCGTCGCCAGTATCCGTGAACAGGGCGGTCAGGCCAGCTTTTACTGCTGCAACGTAACCTCTGCTGCAGACTGCGAACGTACAGCCTCAGAGATCAAATCAGCTTTTGGAGGGATTCATGTCCTGTTCAATAATGCAGGGGTTATCCGCCGCAAAACGGTTACCGAGTTGGATGAAAGAGACTGGGATCTTGTACTAGATGTCTCACTCAAAGGTGTCTTCCTCCTCTCTAAATATGTAATTCCCATTATGGAGCAGAGCGGCGGCGGTAGCATCATTAACACTGGCTCAGGTTGGGGACTGAAAGGCGGAGACCGTGCAGCAGCGTATTGCGCCGCAAAGGCGGGCGTTGTCAATCTGACGCGTGCCATGGCTATCGACCATGGCGCGGCGAATATTCGAGTCAACTGTGTATCACCAGGGGATACGGATACACCTCTCCTGCGTGACGAAGCGAAGCAGCTACAGCAGGATGAGTCAGCATTTCTGGTTGCCTCTGCAGGAGGCAGACCGCTGGAGCGTCTGGGTACACCGCGTGATATCGCGAATGCGGTATTGTTCCTGGCGAGTGACTTGTCCTCATGGGTAACAGGCAGTGTGCTCGTTGTTGACGGAGGCGGAATCGCTTAGGGCGGATAAGAACACCATTTTCCCAACATATGAACGGAGGCGTTAATTGTGGCTGACAGCAAAACATATGCCCATCCCTATATTCCAAATACCGTTCCGGAGGTCCGGGACGCGATGCTGAAAGAAATTGGTCTCACGTCTATGGAGCAACTCCACGACGCGATCCCTGACAGCCTGAAGCTGAAGCGGGAGATGGACCTTCCGCCAGCCATGAACGAGTACGAACTGCGCCGACATATTGACGGACTACTAGCAAAGAACAAGCACAGTGGAGATTATCTTAATTTTCTGGGTGCAGGATGCTGGCAGCACTTCATTCCAGCTGTATGCGACGAGATCAATCAGCGTTCTGAATTCGTGACAGCTTATGCCGGTGAGCCTTACGAAGACCATGGTCGATTCCAGGCCCTGTTCGAGTATCAGAGCCTGCTTGCCGAGCTGGTGGACATGGATGTCGTAAATGTTCCAACCTTTGACTGGGCTCAGGCGGCTTCCACCGCGATCCGGATGGCCGGGCGTATTACCGGGCGCAAAATCGTGCTGCTCCCGCGGTCCGTAGACCCGGATAAGGCGGCGATTATTCGTAATTACTGTACTCCAGTCATGGATATTCAGTATGTTGACATCGATCAGGTCACAGGACGAATGGATCTGAATGATCTGCGCAACAAATTAAATGATGATATCGCGGCGATTTATTTTGAAAATCCCGGTTACCTTGGAATCATTGAGGATCAGGGTGCTGAGATATCTGAATTGGCTCATAAGATCAATGCTGTTTCAATCGTAGGTGTTGATCCCATTTCACTTGGAGTTTTGGAGCCTCCGGGCCGTTACGGGGCGGATATCATTTGCGGAGATTTACAACCGCTGGGGATGCATATGAATTTTGGCGGCGGGCAGGCTGGCTTTATTGCAACACGTGATGAGGAAAAATACGTAATGGAATACCCTTCCCGGTTATTTGGCATCGTGCCCACCGAAGTGGAAGGCGAATATGGCTTCGGAGACGTTGCCTATGAACGTACCTCATTCGCTCTTCGGGAGAAAGGCAAGGAATCGGTAGGAACCCAGACCGCATTATGGGGCATTACGGCAGGAGTATATCTGGCCCTCCTCGGTCCTGCCGGAATGCAGGAGGTTGGCACCACTATTATCCAGAAATCGCATTACGCTGCTAAACAAATATCACGAATTCCAGGTGTGTCTCTTCGCTTCGAAAATGGCACCTTCTTCAAAGAGTTTGTTGTTGATTTTAATGGTACAGGTCTAACCGTTGATGAGATCAACCAGAGATTAATGGAAACAGGGATTTTCGGTGGTAAGGATCTGTCATTATCCTACCCATCATGGGGTCAATGTGCACTGTACTGCGTCACGGAAACGCATACCCAGGCGGATATAGACCGACTCGTCGATACTCTTCGTTCCATTGTCAGCACATCATAATGATCATATAGAGGAGGACTGAACGCCATGAAACGGATTCGCAGAGATCATAAGGTTCGTAATTTTCACCAAGCTAAATGGGATGAGCCCGTTATCTTTGAACTTCACCGGCCCGGAGAGCGGGGCGTCGTTCCACCGGGAACGGAAGCGGCTGTAGCGGCTGAAGTAGGCTCCGCAGAAGACAGCATACCGGCATCCATGTGGCGGCGCGATATTCCCGCTCTGCCAGAAATCGGGCAGGCAAAGGTACTGCGGCATTATCTGAGATTATCCCAGGAAACGTTGGGATCAGATATGAACGTGGAGATCGGGCAAGGAACGTGCACGATGAAATATATTCCCCGGATTAACGAAATGCTTATCCGCAATCCACGTATGACCGAGCTTCATCCGCTGCAGGATGTGGATTCTGTTCAGGGGATGCTGGAAATCTTCCACAATCTTGATCTGGCAATGCGAGAGATTTCAGGTATGGATGCATTCTCCTTTCAGCCGAGTAGCGGAACCCAGGCACTTCTGGCTATGGCCTCCATCGTCCGCGCCTATCATGATTCGCGCGGTGAAGGTGAACAACGTGATGAGATCATTACGACGATCTTCTCTCATCCTTCCCAGGCTGCCACAGCTGCCGTTAAAGGATATAAGATTATTACGTTGCATCCAGACGAGGATGGATTCCCGGACCTTGAGAAGCTGAAGAGTGTTGTCTCCGAGCGGACAGCCGGATTTGTTGTGGCTAATCCGGAGGACACAGGCATCTACAATCATCGTATCCGCGAATTTACGGATGTCGTGCACGAAGCTGGTGGTGTCTGCTATTATGATCAGGCTAACGCCAATGGCCTGCTCGGGATTACACGAGCGAAGGAAGCGGGTTTTGATATGTGCTTTTTCAATCTTCACAAAACCTTTGCTGCACCCCATATGTGTGGTGGTCCTGCTACGGGCGCTCTCGGAGTGACGGAAGAATTGAAGAATTTCATGCCCGGGCCTTTGGTGGATAAGGAAGATGACGGACGTTATATCTTGAGAGATCAAACGGAAGTCAGCATAGGTAAAGTACGGAGTTTTCACGGTGTAGCCCAAACTGTACTCCGCTCCTATGCCTGGATTATGAGCCTCGGACCGAACGGTCTTAAGGATGTCGCCCAGGTAGCGGTGCTGAATAACAACTATCTATATCATAAAATTGTTCAAATACGCGGAGCGAGTGCCCCATATGTCCAAGGACGCCGTTTAGAACAGGTACGCTACAGCTGGAAACAACTCACGGATGAGACTGGAGTGACGACGGAGGATATTACGCGGAGAATGTGCGATTTTGGCTTGCATTACTGGACCTCTCATCACCCATATATTGTTCCACAGCCGTTCACACTGGAGCCAACCGAATCCTATTCCAAGGAGGATCTCGACGAATATATCGATGCGCTGGAGCATATCTCGAATGAAGCCTATACTCAGCCAGATATCGTCAAATCAGCTCCGCATAACAGCACGGTGCATCGCAATGACGAATCATCTTTGGATGATCCGAAACAATGGTGTATTACCTGGCGTGCATATTTGAAAAAAACACAGCCAGAGCTTCATTAACTGCATTAGCATGTACGCTGTAGCTACTCTTATTGTTCATATAGAAGCACATTAATATTACTCGTTTTATAAATAGACGGAAAAGTAAAGACCCTCAACACGTGTTGAGGGTCTTTTTAATATGGTTCTATAGCTTTCAGTGGAGTTAAGATAATGATTTATCCCGTCCCCTCTTCCCCATTTACACCGATTTCCTATTCATTCAGCATCGACTGTGTGAAACTGATCCACTCCCGGGTTGCGAAGGACAAATATCGATCCTTCCGCCAAATCATGCCGAGCTGCCACGGAATCACAGGTTCCATCACAGGTATAATGCGCACACGCATATGATCCACCTCACGGCAGATCGTTTCTGGCAGCAATGCCACGCCCAGATTGGCCGCTACCATCGCACTGAGCAGGTCCCATTGGGAGCTCTCATACACCACCCGAGGCTGGAATCCCGCATGCTGACAGGCGGCGATAATCCGGTCATGCAGCGCAAAATCTTCCCGAAACAGCACAAATGCATCATGCTCCAGTTCGCGCAGCGCGACAGACTCTTTACCCGCAAGCGGGTGTGAAGGGTGTACGATCAGATTCAGTTTCTCTTCCACAAAAACAAAGTGGTCCACAAGTTCATCCACAGTAGGCAGAACGGCGACACCAATATCCAGTGCACCACTAATCACATCGGCCTCTACTTTTTTGGCACCGTCCTCGAAGAGCTGAATGGTTACCTGTGGATAAGCTTTATGAAACTCACCGATAATCATCGGAAAAAAGCTGGAACCTATCATCGGCGGCAAACCGATCCGCAGGTGCCCTTTCTTCAGATTCATTAGATCGTCCAGCTCGGACGATAAGCTGCGAAATGACTTTTCAATCTCCAGCGCCTGCCGAAAAAAGACATGCCCTGCATCCGTCAGCGCTACCTTCTTGCCATAACGATCCAGCAGCGTTACGCCCAATTCGTCTTCCAAGCTTTTGACGGTTTTGCTAATCGTCGGTTGAGTAATGAACAGCACTTCGGCTGCTTTGGTGAAGCTTTGCTGCCGAGCGACTTCCAGAAAATATTGCAAATGGCGGATATCCATCGTCTAGTCCCCGTCTCTCATAGATAAATGGAATGGTAAACATTCTTAATATGCATTTTACTCATGAAAGAATGCGATGTAAAATTTGTTATATCAAACAACGTTTCCATTCACTTTCATAAACAACTCAAAATCATCACGTTCATTATACAAGGAGGGATTGAAGTGAAGAAATGGGGCCTTGGCATTTTGCAAGTTGCGCTCTTGATGGCCTTTTCACTGCTCATGGACCAGTTGGCCCGTGCTCTCCATCTACCTGTACCCGGTTCCATACTTGGCATGATCGTGCTGTTCATTTTGCTTCAGACCCGAGTCGTGAAGCTTCGCTGGATCGAAATTGGAGCTGCCTGGCTGCTAGGTGAGCTGCTGCTGTTTTTCATCCCGTCAGCCGTCGGCATTATGAACTACATGCCCATGCTGGAGCAAGACGGACTGCAAATTCTGTTTATTGTTCTGCTTAGCACATTTCTGGTCATGGCCTGCACAGGCCTTGTTGCCACCCGAATCGCCAAACGAAAGGAGCGTCACACCGGATGATTGGATTCCTCTGTCTCTTGTTAACCGTCGGTATATACTTGGTCACCAAACGCATGTATCGCAACCTGCCCAAAGTGTATCTGTCTCCGCTGCTGATTACGCCGCTTCTTGTCGTTGGTGTGCTGCTCGCAACAGGCACGGATTACGCAGCCTACAGCAGTGGTGGTAAATGGCTAAGTTTGCTGCTTCAACCGGCAACGGTAGCCTTCGCTATTCCGCTCTATACATTCTTCCATGTGCTCAAAAAACATATTTCCGAGATCGTCTTCAGCGTTATGACGGGCTCCGTCGTGGCGGTCCTCTCTTCTGCCCTGCTCGCCAAATGGCTGCGCCTGGACTCCGGACTCATTCATAGTCTGATCCCGAGATCAATCACGACCCCTATTGCCATGAATGTATCGGCTACCATTGGAGGCATTCCGGCGGTTACGGCGGTTTTTGTCATCATGACCGGTCTGTTGGGGGCAATTATGGGGCCATCCATTGTGAAAATACTGCGTATTGATGGTGAGATAGCACGTGGTACGCTGCTTGGAACCGGTGCCCACGGAACAGGCACATCCAAGGCTTTTGAGCTCAGTTCACTGACAGGAACCATCTCCAGCATCTCCATGGTACTGGCCGCATTGTTCACATTGGCGGTTGCACCCGTGCTATCCAAACTTATTTTCCCATAATAGATGGAATTAACCCTATTTCTTGAAATATTATTGTTGTATTAAAGCCCTTTCTTCCTTACAATAAGGACAGGTTTTAATTGTGAATATTGCGGGGGAGATGCGATGAAAAGAACCGGAATGAAGAGATCTCTGGACCGCCTTGGACGAATTGTCCTTCCCAAAGAAATGCGGGATACGATGGAAATCCATATCGGCGATCCGCTCGAGTTTTTCATTGAAGGGAAAGAGTTGATTTTGAGAAAGTACAAATCAACATTGTGTATTTTTTGCGGTGATGTGGATACTGAAATGTATTTCAAAGAGCAATTCATCTGCCGGACTTGTGCAATTCAATTAAAACACCCGGATGACACTCCCGATTGGTTCGTTCCTCCAAACAAACAGGCTCCTGCACCCGTGGAGCGTCCTGCTACCGAATCCGCCACAGTCTCATCTCCCGCATGGGAAGAAGGGACTACAGCTGCCAACCATGAGTACCCGGACCTGCGGCCGAAGACCGCACGCATGCTGCAACAGATGAAGGAAATTGTTGAACAGAATCCTGGTTTGGCTCAACAGCAAATTGCGGAAAAGCTTGGCATTAGCCAAGGACGCGTCTCCCAACTTAAAAAACTACTATAATAGGAATTTATTCGATTATTTATAATCAGGAGACCTTCCGTTTCAAGAAGTCCCGTTGCAAGAGAACCCTTTGAAATCCGTGGGTTCTTCTTTTTTTTGAGATAAACGTAAAAAAGACGACTACCGCTTAATCACAGTGGTCATCTTTTTCAATATTCGTTACTCCAGCGTCTAACTCTTTAGACCTGCACGAGATCCATATCCATTTCTTCTGCTTCCAGTTTACGCATGCCCATAATAAGAACGACAATGTTGGCAACCAGTAGCACTGCCGGGAAAGGAACAGCCGTATATTGTCCGTAAATCAGATGACTTCCCACAGCCCCAATCAGAATAAACGTCAATACTCCTGAAGCCAGAATACGAGTTCGGGGAATCAACAGACCCACCGCACTGAGCAGCTCTACTGCACCAATGAGATACATCGTCCATGTAGGATAAGAGAAACCTTCGAAAGTCTGCACCATCATCTCTGCTCCACTAACCTTGTTAAACCCCGCCATTACAAACACACCTGCAAGCACAACCAACGCAATATATCCCAAAATTCTTAAGCCTTTGTTCATATGTATAATCCTCCTGAAAATGAATGTCCATATCCATCTGTTGTATAAAAAGCAATCTATGTAAAAGTTACTGCGTAACTCTATTTTTAAAATGGGCAGTTTGCACTGCAAAAAAAGGTACGTGCTGATATTATACATATTAATAATCATTAACTTACTTTTATGAAGTGAGTATATAATAATAACATTATTTATTCAAGTAATTTTTTGACGAATAGTGTATAATACATACAAAAGGTATGTTACAGTACATTTTGTAGTAACATGTTGACTTCATTGTCCCTTACTTTGGTCAGAGCGGCAGAAAGCCACGCACTTTTATATATACGAATATACGAAGAAATCCATCAATACTTGAATCGAGGTGAACACGTTGAAGCTGAGAAAAGTAAAATCACCAAGTCCCTGTCTCATTACTCAGGCCATGGATATCATCGGTAAGAAATGGGTACTGCTCATCATGTACCAACTGTTATCCGGACCGAAACGATTCACAGAGCTGGAAGCAGAAATGGCGATTAGCGGTCGGTTATTATCCGAACGTCTGAAGGAGATGGAAATGGAAGGTATCGTAACCCGGCATATGTATCCTGAAATTCCGCCCCGCGTAGAGTATGAATTGACGCCCAAAGGCAGAGCCATCGAACCCGTCATCAATCAGATTTACAACTGGTCCTCAGACTGGTTGAAACAGCAGCAGTCTACTAAGTAACCAGATTCTGATTCATGTACAACACAAAGACGCCTGAATTGAACTGATCTTTGGATCAGTCCAGATTCAGGCGTCTTTTTTATATTTCTGGTTACGTCATAAAAGGATTAATGAGAGAGATGTTTGGAGCGCTGAAGCTGTACCGGCAATCCCGAATCTGCCGAAACCAATGCCGCCGTTGTAATTTCCTGTGTACGGCAGGCATCCGCATAATCGGACAAAATCCGAGAACGATCTCCGGTACGAAGGGCGTGAATGAACGCTTCATTTTCCCGCTCATACGGGTTATGCCCTGCTGGAATCTCCAGACCTGCCATCGCATGAGGGGCAGCACTTGGCAGAAGAAGACGTTCAGGCGTCCAATCCCAGACTCCGGCGTCCGTGTAAAACTGGAGCCCTGCACCGCCTTCACCATCTGGCAGCAGGCAAGTGTTGGCAATGCTCGCGATCGCCCCACTTTCTAGCTTAAGCGTTACATTCGCCACATCGGCTACCGTGACATGTTCGTGCTTCTCATGCATGCTGCGCTGGGCAGCTGCAGCGTATACCTCTGTCACTTCACCAGCACAGTACCGCAGTAAATCCACGATATGGGTCGTCTGTTCCACAAACTGTCCCCCGGATCCTTCCTGGCGACGCCACCAGGCGACTCCTGGCATTCCGCCCATCCAGCGCCCAAGCGCCATGCCGACGGTCTGCTCTTTCATCGCTTCTTTCAGTACCTGTGCAGCCTCCTGATAACGGAAATGATAACCTACGGATGTCAACAATCCAGACTTCTGTACCTGATCCAGCACCTGACGAGGAATATCCATGCCTGTACTCAGCGGTTTTTCCACCAGGAACGGGATATCCCGACGAACCAATTCAGCTTCAATCGATCCATGAGACATCGGAGGAACACAGATATAGACTGCATCCAGCTTTTCACCATCCAGCATATGTTCAAGTTCACCGTAGCCAACAGCATCATAGACGGAAGCCATAGCCTCCGCCTTTTCCAGCGTTGTTCCACAGACAGCTGCTACACGAACGCCTTCCATTCGTGCCAGAATATCTGCATGTACCTTGCTGAACCAACCTGTTCCAATGATTCCGATCTGTAAAGTCATAGATGTAAACCCCTCTCCTTGTTACACGCTTACATGTTCCATTCGACCCCCACATGCGAAATCCTGCATTACATTTTGCCCGATGCTTCCAAGAGTAACTGATCCAGTTCATTCGCAAATCGTATCGCTTGCTCCTCACGCCAATCCAGGCGTTCAGCCATAAACTGAATAACTACCGCCTTATACTGACGGACTTCGTCAATACGGAAAAACAGGTCTCCGGTGCGTCTCACAAAAAAGTCTGCTGGTGTCACAGCCATCTCCTCATCAATGGCATAACGTAGCATCAGCAGCAGCTCCTGCGGCATGCCATGCAGCTCGGCCTTTGCCCGCGGATCAGGCATCCGCTCGTACAGTGCGTCCACATTGGAACCATACACTCGGGCTAATCGTTCCGCAGTAGATCTGTCGAGGCCAAGTGCTACTCCATCCTTAATCTTGCGTTCAGCATACGCAACAAATCCGGCGGAACCGCCAACATGACCTCCAGAGATTGGCATCTCTTTCGTTATACATGGTCCTATCGATTTTCCCGTCTCCTGCTCCAATTGGCGAGCAGCGAGATCAACAACCATCTCGGCCATTTTGCGGTACCCGGTTAATTTACCCCCGGCAATGGTGATCAACCCCGAAGGGGCTACCCACACTTCGTCCTTGCGCGAAATTTCGGAAGGTCCTTTACCCTCCTCATGAATCAACGGACGCACACCTGCCCAACCGGACTCCACATCCTCGGCTCGAATCCGAACGTCCGGGAACATGCCGTTGACGGCATCGATGACATAATTCCGGTCTGCCTCAGAGATTAACGGGTGTGCGGGATCATCTTCGAATACGGTATCTGTGGTTCCCACATAGGTTTTCCCATCCCGCGGGACAGCAAAGACCATTCGTCCATCCGGTGTATCAAAATATACAGCCTGCCTTAACGGGAAACGCGTACCGTCGAATACCAGATGAATACCTTTGGTCATCTGCAACGTTTTGCCCTGGCGAGACCCATCGATCTTGCGCAGCTCATCCACCCATGGACCGGAAGCATTAATCACTTTGGTTGCCCGCAAATCATAAGATTGACCGCTGATCTGGTCCACAGCCTGAATTCCGGTAATGACCCCATTCTCCTTCAGGAATGCTGCTGCCTTCACATAGTTCACTGCCTGTGCGCCGCGCCGCACCGCTTCCTTCATCACTTCAATGGTAAGCCGGGCATCATCCGTTCGGTATTCCACATAACGTCCACCACCCAGCAGTCCTTCCTTGCGCAGCAAAGGCTCACTGTCTGAGACGGCACCGGCATTTAACATTTGGCGTCGTTCACTACGCTTCACTCCGGCAAGCCGGTCGTACACCATCAGACCAATGGATGTGCTGAAGCGGCCAAAGGTACCCGCCGTATAGATGGGGAGAAGCATCGGTTCGGGTGTCGTCACATGCGGCCCATTCTCGTACACCACCGCTCGCTCCCGTCCCACCTCAGCCACCATTTTCACTTCAAACTGCTTCAGATACCGTAGACCGCCATGCACCAGTTTGGTCGAACGACTGGATGTGCCTGCTGCAAAATCCTGCATTTCCACCAGTGCTGTCTTTAATCCGCGGGAAGCTGCATCCAGCGCAATCCCGGCTCCCGTGATTCCCCCACCAATAATCAATATGTCAAAATGTGCATTCGCCATCCGATCCAGATATTCAGTACGCTTTTCCGCCGAGAACGATGTTGTCATCCTGATTCCTCCCATTGATTACCTCTGTTTTACCCACAAAAGCACAAAAAAAAGACCACGTCATTCGCTTCAGCAATTGCTGAGCGGTACGTGGTCTCTCCCGATCTCCAGACATCATTTTTTTAACTTGTGACTTAATCCTATCACACAATTAAGGCGGCGTGAAGGCCTGAAATGACACATTATTCAAAAAAATTTCAAAAAGTTGTTCTGCCTGCGGATGGAATTTCAAGCTGATCCACTAATCATTTATTTTTCCTTATAGTGGGTATATGTTTTCTCTTCTCCAGGAAAATAACCCCTGTAAGTTATGCATCATTTTCCACCAATAAATATCATTTATTGTAGAACTTTAACGAAAAAGTACAAATGCCCATTTGAAATATAATCCACTCATTTGAAAACCATCGCTGCCTTCACGGCACGTTGCCACCCTGCATACAGTTCTGTACGCTCATCTTCAGCCATAACCGGATGGAAGACACGTTCCGTATTCTCGTGATTCGCCAATTCATCCGCGCTATTCCAATAGCCTACTGCAAGTCCTGCCAGATAAGCCGCACCTAATGCTGTCGTTTCGTTCACATTGGGACGCTCCACAGGAATATTCAGAATATCACTCTGGAATTGCATCAGAAAATCATTGGCAGCCGCTCCCCCATCCACACGCAAGGCATTCACCGGAATACCTGAATCGGATTCCATTGCCGTCAGTACATCCTTGGTCTGATACGCCAGTGCTTCCAGGGTTGCACGGATAAAATGTTCTTTGGTCGTTCCTCGCGTCAAACCAAACACAGCTCCCTTAACTTCACTGTCCCAGTAAGGGCTGCCCAGACCCACAAATGCAGGCACCATATAAACGCCGTCTGTAGAGCGTACACGTGCCGCATAATCCTCACTGTCTTTTGAGGAACGAAGCATCCGTAAGCCGTCACGCAGCCACTGTACCGCCGAACCTGCAACAAAAATACTGCCTTCCAGCGCATACTCGATTTTACCATTAATGCCCCATGCAATAGTTGTAATCAGCCCGTGGTTGGACTGTACGGGTTGTTCTCCAGTATTCATAAGCATGAAACAGCCGGTGCCGTACGTATTTTTCATGCTCCCCTTCGTATAACAGCCCTGACCGAATAATGCCGACTGCTGATCTCCTGCTGCTCCGGCAATCGGAATCCGATGACCAAAGAAATGGTAGTCAACCGTGTGTGCGTACACCTCGGATGAACCGCGCACTTCCGGCAGCATCGCTTTGGGAATGTCCAAAATTTGCAGTAATTCATCATCCCATTGCAGATCATAAATGTTGTACATTAAGGTGCGAGAAGCATTAGATACATCGGTGACATGAGTACCACCGCTCAGCTTCCAGATTAGCCAGCTATCAATTGTACCAAACAGGAGTTCACCCTTCTCTGCACGCTCCCGGGCACCAGGCACATGATCCAGAATCCACTTTACCTTGGTTCCCGAGAAGTAAGGGTCAATGAGTAGACCCGTTTTGCGATGAAATAGGTCAACCAGACCCTTCGCCTTCAACTCATCACAAATTCCAGCCGTTTGTCTGGACTGCCAGACTACTGCATTATAGATGGGCCGGCCCGTTTCTTTGTCCCATACCACAACCGTTTCTCGCTGGTTCGTAATGCCGATGCCGGCAATCTGGACGGGCTTGATTCCACTCTCGGCCAGACATGAAGCCATCACTGCCAGAATGGAGCTCCAAATTTCATTGGCGTTCTGCTCCACCCAGCCCGGCTTGGGAAAGTACTGCGGAAATTCTTGCTGTGCAATATGCACAATCTCCCCGCTCCGGTTAAATAGAATCGCCCGGGAACTCGTCGTCCCCTGATCTAGGGCCAATATATATTTTTCCATACAGACAACCTCCTGTTGTGGGATTACTGCTTATATTCTGTATGCGATTTCTTGTAGTGCCGAATCAGGTCCACGTTGGAAGTGGTTACTGCAGTAGCTCCGGCTTCCAGCGCCAGTTCAACCTCTTCCGTTGAGCGGATCAACCCACCTGCAATAATGGGTATACCTGTCCGTATGGATACTTCTGCAATAATATGCGGGATAACACCGGGCAGTACTTCAATATAATCCGGTTGGGTCTTGGACAGCAAAAGATAACTTTTCTCCAGCGCATTTGTATCCAGCAGAAAAACACGCTGAATGGCCGTAATCCCTTTCTGTTTCGCCTTCTGAATTACACTGGCCCGCGTCGAAATCAGTCCTGCCGGCCGAATATGCTGGCATAAATACTCTGCGGCATATTCGTCGTTCTTCAGCCCCTGCACCAGATCGGCATGCAGTACTATTTTTTTACCACGTCGCCGTGCTTCTTCCAGCAGACTATGAAGCTGCGCAATATGCGTATCCAGCATAACCCCATAGGTGTAAGGGCCTTCAATCATTGCTTCAAACTGCTTCATGCTCTTGGCAGCCGGTAACACATACTGTCCCTCAAATGGCACCTTCGTTCCTCCCGCATAAATCAGATGCCTATATTGTATAGTTCGTATGGTATGAACGGCAAGCAAAGTCAGGACCGTTAGATCAATTATTGGTGTAATACGGGACCGTTCCATTTTCTAAACTCAAAAAAGCTGTTCATGTATATCCCAGAAGGAGCATACACAAACAGCTTAAATTGTCCTGTTTATTGGACAGTATGGCAAACAGGTTTTATCCAAAATCATATTGAACGATTGATCGGGATCAACCTTTTAGGCTTGGGCATGCGGAAGCAAGGTGTCTTTGCCAGCCCATGCATCATTTTCTGCCAAGTGACCGGAGCGGCTCACTTTGGTCTGCAAATATTTTTCGTTGAAGGACGAGCGATCTCCCCACAGTGGCACACGTCCACCCACATTCAGTCCAGCTTCCTGCAAAGCAGCAAGCTTGCGTGGATTGTTGGTGATCAATGTAACGGGAGCTGTACGAAGTGCCCGCAATACGGCAATGGCATCATCATAATTACGAGCATCGTCTGTAAACCCAAGTTGCAGGTTGGCGTCAACGGTATCCAGACCTTCCTCTTGCAGCAGGTATGCCATCGCTTTGCTGAACAGACCGATGCCACGGCCCTCATGGTTCGCCAGATAGAAGAGTGCGCCTGCTCCATGGGCAGCAATCATCTTCATCGATTGCTCCAGTTGGAAGCCGCAGTCACAACGTTTGCTACCAAAGATATCGCCTGTATGACAGATGCTGTGCATCCGAATCAGTGCTTCCTGTGCTTCGGCAAACTCACCGTACACCAATACGCTGGATTGCTGACGTTCAGCCAGTTCGGCGGTAGCGAGAGATTCAATCAGCTCGCGGCTTTCCATAGCTTTCTCCGATTTCATCCAGCTGTACCACTGGAAGGTATGTGTCTCTCCATCAAGATTCACCGGAAGTTTAATCGGTCCAACGAGGTGAATGAATTCTTTTCCACTCGGAAAAGTCTGAATTTTGGGGGCAAGCAGTTGAATAATATGTGAATTAATCATTAGTAATTTCCTCCTGTTAAACCATCTTGGTTATGAATTGGTTCGCATCCAGACGTAAAATGGATCACTGGATTGCATATCATACGTATCTATATTATTGTCATCATCATTAGTTACTTTATGTAAGCAAGTTTAAAATAAAAATTATATTGTGTCAAGTAACTTTTGTTTTTAAAGTAACTAATAAATTTATGATACGTAACCGACACAAATTTGTGTTTCATTTCAGGAATATTGGGTATGAGTTTATAAACTGCTCATACACTTATGTTGTAGTCCATCGCACTTCATGCCTCGAACTTAACGATGAGGGGGTTATCACATGATCCGCCGGAAAAGAACATGCTGGACAGCCATTCTGCTAGTCTGTGTCATGCTGGTGAGCGGATGCTCCATATGGCCGGGACAGAACGATTCATCGAGCAACAAAAAGGTAGCGCTTACATTGTGGTACTGGAACCGTTCCATCGATGATAAGCTGATTGCCAAGGCCAAGGAAAAGTTCCCCAATATTGAACTGACCGCCCAGAAAATCGGTGGTGATTTCAAGGCAAAACTCAAAACGACACTCGCTGCGCGCTCAGGTGAGCCCGACATTGTCGCATTGAACGATTGGATCATGGAGCTCTTTCCCAGCGAGGACCGTTTCTATAATCTGTATGATCTCGGCGCAGGTGACGTCGAAGACCAATATCTGGATTGGAAATGGAAGCAAGGCGTTACACCGGATGGACAAATGATCGGTTTCCCTATGGATACAGGACCGACAGCCCTCTTCTACCGTGCAGATCTATTTAAAGAGGCCGGATTGCCTTCCGAGCCTGAAGAAGTGGCTCATCAGATCAACAACTGGGATGCCTATTCTGCTGCAGGAGAAAAGATCAAGGAAAAGTTCGGAGGCAAAGTATTTCTAACCGACAATATTGGAACCGTTTACAATCAAGTGTTATCGCAAGGAACCGAACGGTATTTCCGTCCTGACGGCTCGTTTATCGGTATGGATTCTCCACTCGTCAAGCAGAGCTGGGATACCGCCGTATCCTTCAAGCAAAAAGGGCTGCTCGCTAATGCAGACGGCTGGACGCCGGGCTGGAACGCAGCGATGAATAATGGTGAGATTGCTTCCTTTGTGGGAGCTGTCTGGATGAAGCAAGTACTGCAGGAAGCCGCGCCGGATACATCTGGCAAGTGGCGAGTCACTCGCGCTCCTGGTGGAGATGGCAATAACGGTGGATCATTCCTGTCCATTTTGAAGTCAAGCAAACACCCAAAAGAAGCGTTCGAGGTCATCCAGTGGCTGCAAAGCCCGGATAACCAGCTTGAACAATATAAGACGTTGAACCTGTTTCCTTCGGCACCTGGTGTGTTTGATACACCGGCGATGAAAGAAGAAGAACCCTTCTTCGGCGGACAGGCAACAGGGCCTGTATTTGCCGAATCGGCACAGCATGTGCCCGAGGCTTTCTTTGGCGAACGGTACCCTTCGGTGCACAACATCATTACTCGGCGGCTGAATGATATCGCGAAGCAAAATGCCAATCCGGAGCAGGTATGGCCCGATACGGTTCAACGTGTTGAGCGGGAGTTACAGCGTTAATTCAGACACTCTTATGAGATGGCAATCCGCAAAGGAGGAATTCATATGGCTGTAACCGAACCTCGCCTCACTCCGGATCCGGGGAAGGCAAGTCCGGATTTGGATCGGCAGAAATCACTCTTGTCCCGGATGTGGGAACATCGTGCACTCTATGTGGCGATCTCCCCGTTTTACATTCTGTTTGCCGTGTTTGGGCTGTTTCCGATTGCATTTTCCTTATATCTGGCCTTCCACAAGTGGGATGGCATTGGTGTAATGACCTATAACGGACTAAACAATTTTAAATATATGCTGACCGATGCTGAATTCTGGCAAGCCGTGGGCAATACATTCATGATCTGGATTTACGCTACCATTCCGATGTTGTTCTTTGCACTGATCATTGCGTTTCTACTGCATGCCCCTTTTGTGAAGTTCCGTACGCTGTTTCGCGTGGGATATTTCCTGCCGAACGTGACGTCCATCGTGGCCGTGGCCATTATCTTCGGTGCCTTGTTTGCCAACAATTATGGCTTCCTCAACTATCTGCTACAGTCCGTCGGACTTCCCGTGGTGGAATGGCTGGACGCACCATGGGGTATCAAAGTGGCAATCTCCTCCATGGTAGTCTGGCGCTGGACAGGATACAACGCAGTTATCTATCTGGCCGGACTTCAGAGCATCCCGCAGACATTGTACGAGGCTGCCAAGATTGACGGTGCATCCGGAATACAGTCCTTTTTCCGAATTACGATTCCAATGCTGCGTCCCGTCATTCTGTTCACTGTGATCACATCAACGATCGGCGGCATGCAGCTGTTCACCGAACCTCAAATTCTCGTGGGTAACGATGGCGGTACAGGTGCAGCCGGGATGACGATTGTATTGTACCTTTACCGAGAATCGTTTATAAACAACTATTTTGGTTACGGTGCTGCGGTTGGTTGGGGCATGTTCCTCATTATCGCCCTGTTCTCGATTGTGAACTGGAAGCTCGTTCAAGGCAAGTCATCCTGATGTGACAAGGGGGGAGCGCTCATGACGTCCAAATCTCTCAAATCGTTGGTGCTGTATACCGGTCTTATCGGGGGCATGCTCATTTCCATGTTCCCGTTCTATTGGCTGATTGTAATGTCCACCCGGACGACGTCCGAAATTTATACATTCCCACCCAGACTCTGGTTTGGGAGCGAGCTATGGAATAATGTCAGTCGGGTGCTTCAGCAGATTGACTTCTGGGGCGCATTCATGAATACGTTGTTTGTATCGGGCTTGGTGACGGTACTGGTGCTGTTTTTTGACTCATTGGCAGGATTTGCGTTTGCGAAGTTTGAATTCCCGGGTAAAAAATGGCTCTTCGTCCTGCTGCTCGCCACCATGATGGTGCCTTCCCAGCTGTCGCTGGTCCCTTCCTTCGTGCTCATGGCGACGTTCGGATGGGTTGGTTCCTTCAAAGCCCTCATTATTCCGGGCATGGTGAACGCCTTCGGCATCTTCTGGATTCGCCAATATGCCACGGAGTCCATACCGAATGACCTGCTGGATGCCGGGCGAATCGACGGCTGTAATTTTTTCCGGCTCTATTGGAACGTAGCGTTGCCCATTCTGCGGCCTGCCTTTGCTTTCCTCGGTGCGTTCACGTTTATTGGTGTATGGAATGATTATCTCTGGCCCCTGATCGTCTTAACGGATGCACGAAAGTATACGCTGCAGATTGCGTTGTCTCAATTAAACGGACTGTACAATACGGATTACGCGATGGTTATCGCGGGTACATTGCTGGCTGTTATTCCGCTGATCGTGATGTTCCTGTTCATCAGCCGCCAGTTTATCTCCGATATTGCCGCAGGAGCTGTAAAGGATTAGGGATAGCGCATTTTGATCCATCCCTCAAGTCTGATATTCTTATCTATAGATAAATACCAGATGCCATATAAGTTAAGTGAATAGCGCCACGTGGGCGGAGGGGACAGAAAAGGCCTGAAGAAATGAAATGTTCGCATTTATAACCAAATTTCTCCTTTTGAAGAGGGATCGAAGAAATTTGGGGATAACGGCGATCGGAAGGCTTTCTGTACCCGGGGTGTTAACGTGTAACAGCATTCATTTCACTTATATATTCAAGAAAGAGGGATGACAAAATGGCTTCTTCACCCTATATGATCGGCGTAGATATCGGCACCACCTCCACGAAGGCCGTCCTGTTTGAAGAGAACGGAACCATCGTGGCTCAAGGCGGTGCCGATTACCCGCTGTATACCCCTACTCCTGCGATTGCAGAGCAGGATGCGGAAGATATTTTCAAAGCCGTAGTAGAATCGGTTAAACAAGCGATTTCCAAGGCCGGTATCAAACCGGATGAAATCCTGTTTGTATCGTTCAGTTCAGCCATGCACAGCATTCTGCCTGTTGATGAACACGGCAAACCGCTGATGCGGGCGATGACTTGGGCAGACAATCGCAGTGCCGAGTGGACGGAAGCACTCAAAACCGAAATGAACGGTCACGAAATCTATTTGAGAACAGGTACGCCGATTCATCCGATGTCACCTCTGACCAAAATCATGTGGCTAACCAGAGATCAACCTGAGCTGTTCAAACAGACGCACAAATTTATTTCAATGAAAGAATACGTATTTTATAAATTGTTCTCCGAGTATGTAATTGACCACTCCATGGCCTCTGCCACGGGAATGATGAATCTCGAAAAGCTCGACTGGGACGAGGAAGCTCTCCATGTCGCAGGCATCACTCCGGATCACCTGTCCCGCCTCGTGCCGACGACACATGTACTTAAGAAAGGCTTGAATCCTGAGTATGCCAAGGAAATGGGTATTGCGGATTCGACACCATTTGTCATCGGGGCAAGTGACGGCGTGCTCTCCAATCTGGGCGTTAACGCCATTGATCCAGGTGTCGTGGCCGTTACTATCGGTACCAGCGGAGCGATTCGTACCGTCGTGGACAAGCCAGTCACTGATCCAAAAGGACGTTTCTTCTGTTATGCGCTCACTGAGGATGCATGGGTGATTGGCGGTCCGGTCAACAATGGCGGGGTGATATTCCGTTGGATTCGGGATGAGTTTGCGGCATCCGAGGTAGAGACAGCAAAACGACTCGGCATTGATCCGTATGAAGTATTGACCCGTGTCGCCGAAAATGTACCACCAGGCTCGGAAGGCCTGCTGTTCCATCCGTACATGACGGGTGAGCGGGCCCCACTCTGGAATCCGAATGCACGCGGTTCGTTCTTCGGCCTGACGCTGCATCATAAGAAGGAGCATATGATTCGCGCTGCTCTCGAAGGTGTCTTGTTTAACCTGTACACCGTCATGCTGGCGATTGAAGAGAAGATCGGACGTCCCAAAAAGATTCAGGCCACGGGCGGATTCGCCCGCTCTGAGCTGTGGCGCCAGATGATGGCTGATATTTTCGACCAGGATGTCATCATTCCCGAAAGTATCGAGAGCTCCTGCCTGGGGGCAGCCGTACTGGGGCTATATGCTCTTGGCCGCATCGATTCCCTCAGCGCCGTCTCCGGCATGATTGGATCGACGCATCGGCATCAGCCAGACCCGGATAGCGTTCGCGTCTATCGCGAACTGCTGCCGATCTTCATCCGCATCTCCCGCAAGTTTGAAGAAGAGTATGCCGATATCGCTGCTTTTCAGAATAAAACGATGCAGAAGTGAGTTAGCTACGCCAACGAATCGCTGCACGTTAAAGAGGGGCATCCCACATGCCATATCTATGGCATGTGGGATGCCCCTTCTTCATGTACTTTTTTGTACAAATACCCCAAGTACCATAGGTGCAATGCCCATCACACCATCAGCAATGGTGACATGATATACAAGATAGATAACGAAGTATCTCAATAAGAAGAACCACAAAAGAACATTTATGCATCCACATAAAACACCTAACTTTGAACTATCTGTAGGAAATAAGTTAACGCCTAACTGATCCGGTGTACGACAAAAAAAGAGAACAATTAATCGAAAAGTAATCGATCGGTTGCTCCCTTTCTATTTCAATCTGGATATGCATCTGTATCCTAATTATTGCAATCATCCATTATATTTGCTGAATGCATCCTTATCTGCCTGCACATTTTCCAAATATACAATCTGTCCCGCTTCATTCACACGAGCGATATCGATGCCTGTTTTGGCATACACCGTTCCGTCCGCAGCTTGTCCGCATACCGCCCAGTTCGTTTGATAGCTACCGTCCGGCTGAAGCTTCCATTCGTCCCACATGTGTTTCACATCGCTATTGTATTCATAGAAAGCCTTCATAAAACCGTCGAATCCTGTTCTGCTGGTGCCGTTCAACACAATCTCTGCATCCGGTGTAAACAGGGACAACAAATCTTGCATCGCGCGTTCGTCTGTACGGGAAGCGTCAAATAAACGGAAATAGTTGTTTAACAAGGTAGTCATGGGTATTCCTCCTGAGGTTGATAAGCTGATTTGGATTTCAGTTCGAAAAATTTCAAACTAATCTAGAAGAAATGTACCACACTTTATGTCCACAGAACAACACTCAGTTCGAAAAAAATCAAACATTGAAAGAGATTGTCGAATATGCTACCGTCATAGATATGAAAACTCCAATGATACCTATGGCTTCGGAATTGAATCTGACCACGGTCTGCAACGCACTCGGTGATCCGGTACGGATGAAAATTGCACACTGTCTGGCCAGCTCTGGCGAGAAAAACTGTTCCGCCTTCGAAGTAGACCATATTTCCAAATCAACGTTGTCTCATCACATCAAAATCTTGCGTGAAGCAGGCCTTATCCGGCCTCGCATTGAAGGCAAACAGCACTTTTATTCTCTACGAAAGGACGATTTGAACTCCCGTTTTCCCGGTCTTGTTGAACTGATTCTGAATACAACCGAGGAATATGTACATTAAGGAAAACGAAGCTTGAATCTTGCGATACATCATCTTATGGATTGTATACAGGAGGTTGATTTCTTGGATAAAAAAGCGGCAAAAATTCTGCTGGGCACCTTCTGGGGAAGCGGCGGCTGGAAAACAATATCTGCTCCCTTCTCGGGGGATGACTTTGAATATGCCAAAAGCAGAGGTGTTATGTTCGATCCACTGACCATTACCCATGATGAGATCGTCGCACGTTTGCATGAGATTCATCAGGACAACTCCATCAAGCGACGGGTAGTATCAGCATTTTTACACAGTTTGTCTACCAAAAAAGGTTATCTGCGCAGCGCCCTTTCCAGCTGGGCTTTAACATCGCAACTGCCTTTGCATACCTACGAGGAACGCCGCACACTGCTTGCCAACACCAGCTCCTGTGGGGATTGTAACTTCCTGCGCCTGCAATCGGACAAGACGTACACGGACGTCGATCTGAATGTATTGAACTTTGAACGGGTGAAATGGGGCGGGGTTCGCCATAATAACCTGTTATACTGCCTGATCGATCTGGAGTTACTGCTCGCTAGCAACGAAGCCATCTATGAAGTGACTGACGCAGACATCTCTATACTTGTGAGCATGCTTGAAGCAGCGCAAACCTGCGAACCTCATGACAGCGCACGCGGGTTGGAGAAACGCTGGAAAGGCTTATTTCCTTCGAGCAAACAGGAACGCGACGCCATCCTCGAAATCTGGGGTGCATCCGGTCTGCTTGTTCCGCAGGATACGCCACGAAAAAGCAGAGGCGGATACAGCGACTTCCACTTTGCAGCAACCTGGCAGGGCGATGACGGTTATAGTGCAGATGCGGCGATTTCCCTCTTTGGTTCCTATCTGCCCCAGAAACTCTAAGCCCTTAAGCAGCTCTGGATCTGTTTAAGCCGGTTATATGAATAACAAACAAATACTTAGGTCTATATAGTAAAAAACACTACAGCTTGGAGGCTCGTAGTGTTTCATCGAAAATTGACCATTAATTTTCCGATAGGCATCAAGAATCAAGACATATTTGAAGGACGACTTACTATGTGTGGAATCAATTCACACTTGTCGTTTTTTATATAATTGGCAATAATCCACTCTTTACTGCCCGATTTATTCTAAACTTTTTAACGATACAATCATATTAATTCGGGATACCTTTCTCCGAAGCATCAAGTTAGAGAGCCCGGTAAGTAAAAATGCAATAATGATTGATATCAGCATAACAAACATATTTATTTGATCTGGGATTTGTTGATGGGTACTCGACAGCGCCTCAATAATAATGGAATACATATATACACTGATTGGCAGTGCTATAATGACCGCAAAAGTGGTGAGTATCATATTCTCAGAAAAGATGAGTCGATTTATTTTATATTTTTGATAACCCAATACCTTAAGAGTAGCCAGCTCGCGATTCCTTTCATAAATGTTGATGGAGGATATGGTGTAGATAGCACCAAACGAAAGAATGACAGCACTAATGATAAACATAATGAAGATAAAACTATTTTGCTTCATAATAAATTGTGCGGATTTTTTTAAATCATCTTTATCCGCGATTGTATCTACCTGATTGTCTTGTTCGAAGAACTGTCGGACGTTAGTAAGGTCTGCGGCGTTGCTGGCTTTCACTAGAATCGAGGTTGGGTTGTAGTCGATGCCAAAACTCCTCAGATACGCTGTCGAACAAAAGAAAGAGGGATTGGAATACTGATTGGATATTTGCGTAACCTTCATATCAACCGTTTTATTCGCAAACGACGGATCGGTGAATCGAATTTGGATCGTATCCCCTAGCGCAACCTTATATTGATCCGCATACGATTTGGGTACCAGCACGCCGCTGTCCATAAGCGTCATCGGATTGTCTTTCTCGTCGAAAAATTGAATAAGAGCGTTGTCCTTCTCCGTAACGGTCAACGTGGCGTTCTCATGATCATCGCCCTTGGCGAATTCCACAGGAAAGGTCTTTTGATAATAACTGCTTTCAATCCCAGTGGGTAATTCCACCTTTTCTAGCTCTGCCCCACTCGTGTATTCAACCTTCAGATCATAGGTATTCACCTCTTCGATCTGTTCGGCGACCCTTTGTAAGGACGTTTGTGTCCCGAACGCAGTGATCAACAACACTGTGCTCACAACAACGCCAACGGAACTTGCTATCGCCTTTTGCTTATTAAGAAAGATGTTTCTCAAAATGAGTTTATTGCTATAGGGAATACGTCCCCAAATTTTCGGAAGCTGTTCAATGAGCAGTTTTTTCATCTTCTTCGGCGGTTTAGGCCTCATCGCCTGTGCTGCATGTTCTCGAAGGATACCTATGCCGCTCAAGTAACATGCCAGCATGCCGAATGCACTCGAGAACAGGATAGGCATAATGATCGAGAAGGGGGATAAGGAGAAGGTTATGCTCGGCAACGAGTAAGATCTAGCATTCGACGCCTCAATCATTGGAACAAATATGATTGCCGAAAAGATACAACCAAGAATGGAACCTATGATTCCGACAAATACCGGGAAACCCATGTAATGTAGCATGATGCTGCTGTTCTTCACGCCTAACGCCTTCATAATTCCTACTTGGTTCCTTTGCGAATCGATAATTCTTGACATGGTGAGGAAGAGAATGATCGCTTCGATGATAAAGAGAACCAGCGGAATAACCTTGCTCATCAATTTATTGTTATAGACTGTTTGTTGAAGCTGCGAGTAATTGAATGTTCGCTCTTTACTTATTTGACTTACATAAGAAAGTTGTTGAGACTGCGCTTCAACATTTTGGCCTAATCGGTCTATATCGTACCCTTCTTCAGCGTCAATCAAAACCTCATTATAATAAAGGTTACCTGCGATTCGAGGAATTCCCCCTTCAGCCACATATGCAAATCCCGAAGTTTTATGATCCTGGGTTTCGTTCTTTTTGGCATATTCCACATTTTCGCCCAAGCCGCTAATGGTGAATGGCACTTCCTGGTCATTGATGCTTAACTTCATTTGATCCCCGACTCTGTACTGGTGCTCCTTGGCGTAATGGGAATCAAGCAAGATTTGATCCTGGCGAGACGGAATGTTGCCCTCAATTATAGTAGGCGTATTAATGCTATTGATTTCGGGGATGGAGTGGATCTTTAAAGTTGCTTTAGTATCACCAAATGATTGCGTCGCATCAAAGGTATACCGTCCCTCCACCTTCTTTATCCCCTCAATTCCACTCAACTTCGACATATCCTGCTTGGATACTTGGTCGTAGTAAACATTTAAGTCACTTAAATTATGAGTTTGAAAGTAATTCTTTGAATAAGAGCTAAGGTTATCACTTAACGTTACCAGCCCCGTGTAGAAAAAAGCGCCTATGGTGATAACCAATACAAAGGCCAGAAATTGACCGATTGATTGCCTGAGATCCCTTATCAATTTTTTGAATAATTTCATCACCACTCAATCCCTTCAACGCTTTGTTTATGCTCATTGACCGTTACGCTTTCGATTTTTCCGCTCTTCACCCGAATGATTTTATCCGCCATCGGCACAATCGCAGAGTTATGCGTGACCAGCACAACACATTTTTTCGTTTCCGTATTCAAATCCTGAAGCAGCTTCAAAACCGACTTGCCAGTTACATAATCCAACGCACCAGTCGGCTCATCGCATAGCAATAGCAGAGGGTTCTTTGCAACGGCGCGTGCTATAGCAACTCGCTGCTGTTCTCCTCCAGAGAGCTGGGACGGGAAGTTTTCTAACCGATTCTTTAAGCCGACTTTATTTAAAATCTCTTTGGCATCCAGATGGTTTTTACATACTTCAGTGGCAAATTCAACATTTTCTAAAGCATTCAAATTGGGAATTAAGTTATAGAATTGAAAGACAAACCCTACCTTCTCGGCGCGATATCCCGTAAGCTTCTTCTCATTAAAGCCAGTAATATCCTTATCGCCAACAGTCACTTTACCCGAGGTGGCTGTATCCATGCCTCCAAGTATATTCAGAATCGTGCTTTTGCCTGCTCCGCTTGCACCTAGAACAACGACGAATTCGCCCTCGTTGATGGAAAAATCCACGCCGTTCAGCGCCTTGATCGGCACTTCGCCAATTTTGTATTCTTTGGTTACGTTTCTAAATTCGATTAATGTTTTCATAAAATCTTCTCTCCCCGTTATCTATTTGTCATACTTCTGGAGTGTCCTTTGGCAAGCATATTTTTATTTATGTAAGTATGTTAGTGTATGAGTATGTCACTCATGTAGCATACTATAATTCCATTGCAAACAATTGTCAATAACTGGACTCAGTGTAAAAAAAATCATCAGTAACCCTTAAGAATGATTGTTTATTGACAAATTTTCGCATATAAGTTATGTTTTCCTGCTAGATGTGTAACAAACTACAATGCTGAGTGGTGAGGTAATGAGCGTCACTTTCGACGAAAAACAGCCAATTTTTCAACAAGTAGCAGATATCATTGAGGACGATATTCTCAACGGAACTTACCGAGAGGACGAGCAAATTCTTTCCGTTGCTCAGTTTTCTCAGCTCTTTCAAATCAATCCAGCAACTGTTGTGAAGGGAATTGGCCTGCTTGTAAATGAAGAAATATTGTACAAAAAAAGAGGCCTTGGCATGTATGTCTCGTCTGATGCCAAACAAAAGATTAAGAATAAGCGAAGAGATCGTTTTTATAAGGAATTGCTGTCCAATCTCATTTGTGAAGCTGACAAACTTGAACTGGCAACTGGGGATATCATTGAGATGATTAAACAATTAAGGAAGGAATGAATTCATTGTGAGCATCTTGGTGAGTTGCAACAATTTGAATAAGAAATATGGTCGAACCTATGCATTACGAGATCTGGATATACAGCTAGAGGAAAACGTTATTTATGGCTTGCTCGGACGAAACGGCGCAGGCAAAACAACCTTGCTAAACATCATAGCAGGTGGACTCTTCTCGAATGACGGCAGCATTGAGGTAAGAGGTAAAAAGCTGGGTAAAGGAGTCCTTCCAGAAGATTGCTGTTTCGTACGGGAGAATAACAAGCTATTTGGAGGAGCTCGATTGATTGAAATTTTGCAGTTCGCTGCAAATTTCTATCCCAATTGGGACTGGACATTAGCTCATAAGCTTCTTCAAACGTTTGAGCTTGATCCCAACAAAAAAATCAAACAGCTCTCAAGAGGCACAGAATCACTCGTAGGAAACATCATCGGTCTGTCTAGTCGATCGTCGTTGACATTATTCGACGAACCGGTGCTTGGACTTGATGTATTGATGCGGGAAAGGTTTTACAAGGAGCTTTTGGAGGATTACGCCAATCATCCCCGTACGATTTTAATTTCTACGCATTTGATTGATGAAATCGCCCCAATCGCAGAAAGAGTCTATATCATTGATGAGGGCTCTCTCCTGCTTCATGACGAGATGAATCGGATACGGATGGCAGCTTATTTGATTCGTGGAAATTCAGATGCCGTAGCTTTGTTCACAAAAGGAAAGCGAGTATTACATACAGAATCTTACGGCCACGGAAAGCTTGCCGCCATCTACGAAAAATTTAACGATGAGGACAGGCTTCAGGCCCGCAAACTAGACATAACTATTGAAAATTTGACGCTTCAGAAATTTTTTTCGTATTTGATCGAAGGAGGTCGTTAAATTGGGTGCAGTGACCGTTCATTTAAAGGCGACCTATTTACAATTGAGGATTTATATATGGATGGTCATTATTTTAATCCTCCTTGGCAGGTTGGCGGAATTCATTGTTGGCCTCTTTATAGACAGCAGTCAAAACACAGGAATCGCGGATGGCAACCTGCTGCTACTTATTTTGCTCATTTTCGCAATCGTACTTCCGCTTAGCTATTACAACCGCATCGTACATTTAGGAGCAAGCCGAAAACAATATTTTTTTGGTCTTCAATTCGTTTATGCTGTGTGGGCAGTGGCCATCGCTTTATTTAATTCTTTATGGCCTATGCTTGAAGTGAATGTACTCCACAAAAACACCGTAAATCTTATTGAAGCGTTTCATTGGAACGAATTTGGCGTGGCAGGTTCTTTTCTCTACCAAACTATTTTTTATTTGATGACGATGGCGCTCCTAAGCATGCTAATCTCCGGCTACCACCACCTTTTCGGCTGGCTGCTGTGGGTGCTATTCATTGTGGCGATTCCAACCGGAACAGCGATTCCCGCGCTACGCACTCATGTTGTTTCTTTTTTCGAAGCATTGTTATTCAACGACTCACTACTCAAGGGTGTTGGATTTAATCTTGTGCTTTTCATCGTGTTCGTGGCCGGTGGTTGGTTTTTCACAAAGGGGAGAACATACTAAACTATCTTGGTAGAAACTTAGGTTACAATAATGACATCGACAGATTTCCTGTTTAGCTCGTATAATAGGGGGAAATTGGTAGATAGGAGTGAATCAAGCGAATTTATGGTATACATACTGGCTTTTATGCTGTCTTTTGCTGTCGTGGTTCTGCTTATTCCGCCGCTTGGTCGACTGGCACATCGGCTCGATTTTGTGGACAAGCCCCGAGAAGATGTGGAGCGTAAGCTGCACAGGCAGCCCATTCCACTGACGGCGAGTTACGCGATATTTACTGGATTCTTCCTGACATACATTGTTCTTACGAAAGAAATTTCATGGGAAACGGCGGCCCTGGTCGCCGGCGGAATGCTGCTGTTAACGATTGGTACAGTTGATGACTGGTACAAAACCAAAGGCAAAGACTTCCCTGCCCTGCCCAAGATGCTCGTACAGATCTCTGCCGCAGTGCTCGTATTTGCTTCCGGCATTGCGTTCACCGGGTTCGTGAATCCCTTCAATTCCGAATACATTATGCTTCCGATCTGGCTGCAATTTATTCTGACGATCCTGTGGATCTTCGGTGTGACAACAGTCATTAACTTCACGGACGGCATGGACGGATTGGCAGGCGGTTTGTCCGCCATCTCAGCCATTACACTGTTTATCGTGGCAATGACCAAAGGCCAAACCGATTCTGCCCTTATGGCCATTACGCTGGTCGGGGTCACCCTTGGTTATCTGAAATATAACAAAGCCCCCGCCAAAGTGTTCATGGGCGATGCAGGAGCTACGTTTCTCGGCTTCATCCTGGCGGTAATCGCCCTGGATGGTGCTTTCAAACAAGCGACCATGCTGTCTATCTTCATTCCGATTTTGGCACTCGGTGTGCCGATCTTCGACAACATTTTTGTGGTCATCAAACGTTTCATTCAAGGCAAAGCCATCTATCAGGCAGATGCAAGTCAAGCCCATTATCGCTTGCTGCGTGCTGGCCTGAATCACAAACAGGTGGTTGGCGTCCTGTATCTCATCAGTACCTGTCTATGCCTCTCGTCCATAATTTTGATGCTGGTGGAGATGTAATACTAGAAACAAACTTTACAACAAAAGGTGTAAAAAAAGAGACGAGCCCACTGATCCTGTGGCTCGTCTCTTTGCTATGTCCCTGATGAATTGAACTAACATTTAAGAGGGTACCAGCTACTGTGTCGTGCAAAAACCTCTGTCTACGCCCCATACCCTATCCGACACCAGCCCTGCCTGCATCTGCACCTTATATTCGCTCTTATCTTGAGGCTACAGGTGGTAGCGTGACCGCAGGTTGCTGCCCATCTGCCCAACCCGGTCGATCAAGTTCAACGAGACGGCGATAACGCTCTTCCCGGGCTAGCAATTGTTCGTGAGAACCCTGCATGGTGATCTGTCCATTTTCCATAAAAATAAGTTCATCCATCCGTTCCACTCCCATCAGGTGATGGGTGACCCAGATCATTGTTTTACCTTGCATGCTATCCAGAATCGTCCGCATGAGCGTTCGCTCCGTTACAGGATCGAGTCCTACAGTCGGTTCATCGAAAATAACGACAGGCGTTTCGCGAAGAAGTACCCGAGCCAGTGCAATCCGCTGTCTTTCTCCACCAGAGAAACGAAGTCCTGTCTCCAGCATCGGGGTATGATAACCCTGCGGTAAAGATTCAATGAGATCGGATAAACCTACTTGCGCAGCCACTCGCTGGATTTCTTCGTCTGTTGCATGCGGACGGCCGATCCGCAGATTGTTAGCTACTGTTGTATCAAATAGATGTGGACTTTGGTTCAGCACCGCAATGACATCCGTTATATTTTCGCCCATCGTTTGTACCGGAAGATCATTGATGAATATGTTCCCGGCGGATGGGAGTAACGCTCCCTGAATGAGCTTCAGGAGGGTTGATTTACCGCCGCCGCTGCGACCGAGAATAGCCAAGCGTTTGCCCTGAGGAAGATGAAGGGATACCTCCTGCACCGCATACGGAGCATCAGGCGTATAACGATAACTCACTTGATTGATCTGAATGTCGGCTCGCAGCCTGGGCGGAATGCGTAAGCGGATACGTCGGTCCGAAGCTCTTTCCGTGCGATTCAGGGAATCCAGCTGCTCTCCAGCTACCAGATCACTGCCTGATGCACCTAAGGTCATATCCGCTTTGGCTCCGGCTGCTGCTTTCGCTTCTTCGATTCCAGACTGTTCTGGCTTATGCTCTTCACCTTCCAAGTGCTGCAATCGTTCCAGCGATTCACGATACTGCGGGATATGCTCCACCGCATCTCCTACGGGCAGCAGTGCTTCCGTGAGTGGAAACAACACCAGCACAAATGCAGCAATCATAACCGCAGGCAGCTGTCCGGCAGAAGCCGCACTTCCCGCCCATAAGGTCACGGATACCACCATCAGTCCAATCACGCACTGCGCAACCAGATCACGCCAGCGCGTCCATTGCCGCAAGCGGAGTCGAATCATATCCGCCTGTCCTTCAGTCACTTCCTGCCGACGTACAAATTCTTCAGCTCGTCCACTCGCTATCCAATCCCCGAGGCCAAGCACACCATCTGTCAGACGAGTGTACAACTTGGCGTTCTCCCGCTTCAGTCGCACCCGCAACTTCCACGTCACGCGGAGGGAGATGGCAGGCAGTACGGCAACCAGAAACAGCATATACAACCCCATCCACAGTGCAAACCCCAGATCAATGCTGCCAAAGACCACAACAGCTCCACCGTACATCATGAGCGCGGTAACCGCTGGAAATACCGTACGCAGGTAAATATCCTGCAGTCGTTCTACGTCCTCTGCGAGAGCACCAAGTACGTCTCCCGTCTGCATACGAGAGCGCAGGAACAATGCCTGCGGCTCCAAAATTTGATACAGCTTCACGCGCTGATCCGCCAGTATACGCAAAACCGCATCATGTCCGGCCAGACGTTCGACATACCGGAATACGGCACGGAAAATCCCAAATGCACGAACACCCACGATAGGTACATATACCATCAAAATATTTTCAGGACGGAGCGCCGACTTGGAGATCAGAAACCCGGAGGTGAAGAGCAGCAGCACAGCACATAATGTAGCGCATATCCCCAGCGCAATGACTGCCACGAGTCTCCAGCGGTACTGTGCCACGTACGGAGTGATCCAGCTATTCTTTTTGCTCCCGCTCCGGGCTGTTTCTGTCTGCTCATATCCGGCTTTCATCTTACACCGCCTCCATCTGGGCCTGAATCATCTGGTAATATACGCCTTGTCGGGCCAATAATTCCTCATGTGTTCCTGTCTCTGCAACCGTGCCGCCCTCCATCACGATAATGCGATCCATATGGGGCATCCAATGCAGTCGATGTGTTGCCAGAAACACCAGCTTACCTTCAAACAGCGGTAGCATCGTCTGTTTCAGTTCATACTCGGTCTCCACATCCAGATGCGCAGTCGGCTCATCCAGCAGTAGGATCGGGCGCGCACTAAGCAGAGCTCTCGCCAAAGCTACCCGTTGCTCCTGTCCCCCACTGAGCTGCCTTCCCCCAGCCCCGATCGGCTCCTGCAACCCATTCGGCAAGGAGGAGGTAAGCTTATGCAGACCTGCTGCGTGAATGGCGTCAGCCACCTCCGCATCCGAAGCTTCAGGCATATAGAACCGAACATTATCCGCTAAGCTGCCACTGAAAATAGTTGGATGCTGCGGAATCGCCGCCGTTTGTTTTCTCCAATCTTCCATCATCTCTGGAGATAAGGGCTGGCCGTTATATAAAATCTGACCTGAAGTAAGCTGCTGGAAACCCGCCAGTACATCAATCAGGGTCGATTTCCCTGCTCCGCTCGCTCCGATAATCCCTACTTTGCCAAGACCAGAAACCTGAAAAGTCACATCATTCAGCGAACATGGCCCGTCTTCCTGATGCCGTACCTGTACGTTGGTAAGCGCCAGTCTGCTCGTTGCCTCCCAAGAGGGTCTCATTGAGAAAGCAGCCACGCCACTTCGGGCATTTACCTCGCGCAAGACCACCCGTATGGTGGATGGAGCCACATTGCTTAGGCCAGAAGAAGGCTCAGACGAAGAGGATTCTCTGTTCTTTTCTGACACCCCATGCAGAACAGTACTTGTGTATGCTTCCTTTTGCTTACGTTCGGCCATTTTCCCTCGTTCAATCATCTGGCTGATCGATTTCCCGGCCTCTTTGCCGTCCAGTGTAGCGTGGTAATCTGCGCCTACCATTCGTACAGGCAGGAAGTATTCCGGCGCGAGAATGAGTACGGTCAGCGCTGGTCCAAGCAGCATATTTCCTTCCGTCAAGCGCAGCCCCAACCCAACCGCCACCGAAGCCACCGACAGCATGGTGAAGAAATCAAGTGCGAAGGAGGACAGAAAAGCCATACGCAGCGTAGACATTGTAGCCTTGCGATAACGCTGACTGACCCGAATGATCGTCTCCCCGTGCCTGCCGCTCTGTCCCAGTGTTTTGAGTGTTTCCAGTCCACGGAGCGTATCTACGAAATGGTTCGCCAGCGCTTTGTATGACTTGAACTGTCCATCGATCTTGCGTTGTGCAGCCATTCCCACCAAAATCATAAACACAATCAGGATCGGCAGCGTCAGCGTCAAAATAACCCCGGACATCATATCCAGCTTGAAGACATAGAACAGAATAACGATTGGCGTGAACCCCATCCCCAGCATTCGAGGAATAAACAGTTCAAGATATGTCTTATACTGGGCTATTCCTTCGCGTGCCAGCGTAACCAGGTGCCCTGTTCCTTCCGTTTTGGCAAAACGCGGCCCCAGCCGGAACCACTGCTCCACCATCTGTCTACGCAGATCGTTCCCTGTCTTCTCCGCGTACCGCGAAGCGATGAGCTGCAACCAGAACGATAGGGCGTAGCGGGCGGCAAAAGCGGCTAAGAACAATAGCAGCACTGGGTACTGCTCCGTTACAGGTGAACCTTGAAACAATGCCGTAATCGCCTGTGCCAGCCACTTCGCCTGCATGATAATCGTCATCGCCTGCAACAGTACCAGCGCTGAAGCCAGCGCCAGTACCGGTCGGATGCCCGGCAGCTTCAACAGCCCTCGTCCCATATCAGTACTCCAGGTGATGCTGGTCGTTCAGACGTTTGCGGAAAATGTAATAACTCCAGATCTGATAGCCGAGTACAAACGGAAGCAGCGTACAAGCCACAATCGTCATCACTTTTAGCGAATATGCACCGGATGAAGCATTATAGACTGTCAGGTCAAACGCCGAACCCATTGAACTCACCATGACCCTTGGGAATAGACCGATAAATACGGAGGCAAACGCGATTGCAATCACGGCTCCCGTCATACCGAAGGCCCAGGCTTCACGTTTCTGACGCACGAAGTAAGCGGCCAGCCCCAATGAAGCAGCGCCGAGGACAACCATAATCCAGAGAGCCCAGCCACGTACGGCGAACACATCGGTCATGAAGTATGTCATCACAGCGTAGATCGCGAGGATTGCGGCCAGCGGCAGCATCAGTTTTTTGGCCATATTTAGGGCACGTTCTCTAAGATCTCCGACGGTCCGCAATGAAGCAAACAGCAAGCCATGCACCAGACACAACAACGTAACGCTCAACCCACCTACCACCGTATACGGATTGACGATGTCCAGGAAGCCGGGACGGAGCTGCATCTGCGCATCAATAGGTAGGCCTTTCATCAAGGTAGCGAAAACAACCCCGAACAGGAATGGCAGTAATGCACTGGAGACTACGATGATGATGTCCCATGTTTTGCGCCAGCGTTCATGTCTCATCTTGCTGCGGAATTCAAAGGCAACTCCGCGGCCGATCAAAGCCAGCAGTACCACAACTAGCGGCAGATAAAACCCGCTAAACAGCGTGGCATACCAGTGCGGGAAGGCTGCAAACATTGCACCCCCCGCCGTAATCAGCCATACTTCATTGCCATCCCAGAACGGACCGATCGAGTTGATCAGGGTACGACGTTCACGATCCGTTTTGCCAATCATTGCAGTGGACATGCCCACACCAAAATCAAAACCTTCCAGAAAGAAAAAACCAACAAACAAGACGGCAATCAGCAAAAACCACAATTCACTTAGTGACAACAGAATAACCCCCATCCACGCCGAACGGATCGGCCGATTCATCATGCTCCTCCGGCTTGTCGACTGCATATGGCCCTGCCTTGATTTCACGAACGAACAGATAGACCATCACCGCTCCCAGGATTGCATAAGTGACTGTAAACGCGATGGTGGAAAACAAAATCTGACCTGCGCTTACGTTCGGGGATACCCCGGCTTCCGTCGTCATATAACCGAATACCGTCCACGGCTGCCTTCCTACCTCAGTCATAATCCATCCCGATGTATTGGCGATAAACGGCAGAGAGATGGCAAACACCATCAAGCGCATAAACCATTTGCCTGCTCCCTCCAATTTGCGGCGCATCGCCAGATAGGTACCGTATATCGCTAGCAAAATCATCAATCCGCCCGCAGCAATCATGATGCGGAAGCTCCAGAACGTCGTCCGTACCGGTGGAATATAGTCCCCTGGTCCATACGTTTGCTCATACTCCGCTTGCAGCTCCTTCATGCCTTTGACACTGCCAGAGAACTTGCTATAGGACAGATAACTGAGCAATCCTGGGATTTTGATCTCGCCGGAATTTTCCTGTTTGTCCGGATCAACAAAGGCTACCACCGTCCATGGTGCCGGATCTTCCGTCGTCGTCCATGTTCCTTCACTGGCTGCCATTTTCATCGGCTGCGTCTCCACCAGATATTGCGCCTGGAAGTGACCCGAGAAGGCAACCCCCAGCGAGGAAACCAGACCAATTATGATGGCAATGTTGAATGATTTCCGGAAGATCTCCACATCCTGCTTCTTCATCAACTTATAGGCACTAATCCCGGTTACCACAAAAGCACCTGTTATTAATGCGCCAAAGATCGTATGTGGGAACTCCACTAGTAGCTGACCATTGGTGATCAGTGCAAAGAAGTCATTCATCTCGGCGCGGCCATTATTAATCTCGAAGCCAACCGGATGCTGCATGAACGAGTTGGCTGCCAGAATCCACAGCGCGGACAAGAATGTACCGATGAATACCAGCCAAATGCAGGCCAGATGCACTTTCTTGGACAAGCGATCCCATCCGAAAATCCAAAGCCCAATAAAGGTAGACTCCATAAAAAACGCCAGCAAGGCTTCAATCGCCAGTGGCGCACCGAACACATCCCCGACAAACCGGGAATACTCGGACCAGTTCATGCCGAACTGGAATTCCTGAAAGATACCTGTGACCACACCGACGGCAAAGTTAATCAGGAACAGTTTGCCCCAGAATTTGGCCATCGTTTTGTAGACTTCCTTACCCTTCACTACGTACAACGTCTCCATAATCGCTACCAGCAGTACAAGACCAATGGACAGCGGTACAAAAAAGAAATGGAAAATCGTTGTGAGCGCATATTGGATACGCGATAACATGATCGGATCCATACCGTTACCCCTTCTTTCTGTTCATATCGCAGTTTTCGTATTTGGCATTGAAGCCCCTTCTTCAGTTTCTGTCAGCCAAACACGTATTGATGAACGTATTGTGCCAGATAGACTATTTTATACATGTGACAATTATCACAAACCCTACCATGTCAGCAAAAAAAAGTGACGATGGTCACACAATAGAAAAAAATAAGCCTAATCTTAGAGCTTGCCAGCTTCGTCTATTCACGGAAGATGCTCATGTTTAGGACGGAACGCCCATATGTTAGTGTCAGGCATAAAATACGCTGGGCAAAAAAGGCATTACATATTGAATTATTGGATTCATTGATATCATTCAAAGCAGCGCCAATCCGATGTTTATCAGATGGTGCTGCTTCAATCCATGAACGGACAAAAATGCAAATCAAGTGAGGTGATTCATCGATGGAAGAGCTGTCTCCGATCCCGGACCCGGAGCCTTATCAAGGGGTAGATATAGAAGAGTCAAGTACGGCCCTGCCTGCCTTTCGTTATGTTCTTTTCCCCCGGAAGGGAGGATGGTCTGCTTTTCCCTATCCAGACATCGCTGCTCTGATGGTTGCGGAAGGGCTTGTCTACTATGTCAGTAGCCTGGAGCGCTCCGAGGAAATGCCTGCGAATATCACCGTCATCACGCTTCCCGAAGCAGAACAATTGCTGCAGGAGCCCCGTACGGTTGCTGTGGTTGCGCATCCCTACTGGCTGACCGCCACAGCCTCGCTCCATCCGGAGCTCTGTATTGTACTTCTTCCCGAGCCAGTTGGTGAAGAAGCGGAGTCCCCCTTATGGGAGAGCTGCATTTCAAGACTGGTCGGTATCGCCGATCTGGTGGGCACCACTTCAGAAACACGCTATATGAAGCTGGTATTCCAGGGTGTACGCGCCATCTGGCTGAATGGAGAGGATATCTCTCCTGCTGGTGTCATGCAAAAGGATGACCTCGAGGTCCCTCTCCGGGACTATGAACTGCTATTCCTGCATGCGCTGCGACAGACCCTCTCGGGTGTTCAGGATACGGTCACCCAGCTGCAATGCAGTGTGCGTGCAGACTTCTATCGTCAGCTTCGGTCCAAAGCAGGAGCCCATGAGACGATTTCCTTTTTGCTGGCAGCCTATGAATATGTGCTAGAGGATTCCAGAGCGGCCGCTTCACTCAAGGAAGCCTTCTCTCACGCGGTATTAAACGGGCGCGATGATTGTGTAAGCTCCCACTATCGATTCCTCTCCGCCATTCATGCAAGGGCCGGGGAAATCGGGAATGCGCTGCAGGTGTATGGAATCAGCGCAAGTAACGAGCAGGAACGGCACCATTATGAACAACTCTGTCGCTGGCTGGAGGCCGGGGAGGAACAACTTGTCCGAGCAGAACTGCTGCGTCTGAATGATGATTATGGAAATGCATTGCACATTTTGGATGAACTCGGAGGCGAAACGGCGCGGCATTGGAAATTTCGTATCTATCAGGAGACTGGACGTGTGGAAGATGCATTAGATTTGGTGCATGCAGTGGATATTCAGGATAGCCCCAGCCGACAGGATTATCGGCAATTATCGGGTCTAGCTCTGGCTTTGCGCGGAGAACGTCACGGGGCGGTGAGACAATTTCTGGAGACGGCACTGGAGGATGAAGATGCTCTTGCGCGAATCGTCGAAATGGAGCTGTTGGATCAAGCCGTCCAGCAATTGCTGGGGGAGGTGCCATGATGCTGGACCCGAAGAAGCGCAGACAACACGTGAATGGACCGATGGTGCATAAGGATATACGATCCGAAACAACTCATACTCCAACGGAAACGCTGGAATCGCTGCATGCTGACCCAGAGGGGCAAGGCGATCAGCAGCATGCTGCAAAACACCAGGATACAGACCTATTCAGAGAGCCGTTTTCCGTTCGTCGGGTTCGTAAAAGTCAGGGCAATAAACTGACCGCCATGCTTCAGGTACGTAACGAGCGCGGGCGATATCTGGAGGAAGTGCTGGACGATCTGAGTGAATTCGTAGATGAGATTGTCATTGTGGACGATGCCAGCACAGATGGAACACCCGATATATGCAGAGCCTATCCAAAGGTCGTTCGTCTGGAAGTGCTGGAAAAGCCATTATTTGCGGAGGAATGGCGATTACGCAACGCTCTATGGCAAGCAGCGGCAGGTACCTCCCCGGATTGGCTGCTCTCGGTTGATGCCGATGAGCTATACAGCACGGAAGCGAAGAAAGCGATACGCGCTCTGATTAACCAGGATCACGCGGACTGGATCGCTTTCCGCTTCTACGATATGTGGGGCGGACGAACCCACTATCGGGAAGATAACCTTTGGGGGCTTCACCGACGTCATACCGCTTCCCTGGTCCGTTATATGCCAGGTTATCCTTATTTTTATCCGCAGCAAAATCATCATGTGCCTCGTCTTCCCTTGCCCTGCACTGTATTGCCTGGAATCAGCACAGAATTGAAAGTCCAGCATCTTGGCTGGGCCGGAAGTCTGGAGGATCGGGTTCGGAAATATTTGCGTTATAAACGAATTGATCCACACGGCGAGTGGGGTAGCCTGGAGCACTATGAATCGATTCTTGATCCGGAGCCCCGACTGATTCCGTGGAAGGAGGAGCAGTGAAATGGGCGTGGTCAGCATATTGACACACAGCTTCACCGATGGATATAACCGGGAATTCAGCCGGGTGTTCGGGGGCGGTCTGGAGCGTTACGTCCTTGATTTATGCAGTGTAATCCGCGGATTGGGACACATCCCCGAGGTTCATCAGTTGTCCTATTTTGAAGCTTTTCAGACCCGTACGGAACAGATTGATGTGTACGGATATGCCTACGATATGAATGATGTGCCCGAAGCTTTTGCCCGAATGGCTGCCGCAGCACGAGGACCTGTGATCTATGCAAGCTGCCTGTGGCAGCCCATTGCCTACAAGCCGGGCAGTCTCGGCATCTGCCACGGTATTAACTGGGATCGTCCCGCGCTGCCGCTCGAAACCAAGCAGCAAGTCGCGGAGCATATTCAGCTGGCACTGGATGGACTTGTACGCATCGTGTCGGTCGATTCGCATTTTCAGACCTTTTGCCGTGCTGCTTGTACGTTTGCCGACCCCGGTCAGGTCGTGCTCATTCCCAATGCAGTGGATACCTCCTACTTCACGCCTGCTCCGCCAAGGCGTACATTCGAGCATGAACAGGAAGAAGAATGGCTGGCAGCATGGAAGAAGGATCTTGCAAGTCATGAAGATCATAGTGAAGCTGCCATCTCGGGGTTGAATGCTTTGTCATCCGTGGGGGAAAGAAACGATGGAAACGGCATGGTGCGGGCGGACAGATCCGAGGTGACAGTAATCGCTGAAGAACTGGACTCGCCAAATATCAGACAGGGCATGGCTGGTCACCAGCCAAATGTGCTAACGGGTGATCATTTGAAGGAGCAGGAGAATGACACAACGGCCGCAATCCATGTGAGCCCTTCCCGTCCACTGCGCATTTTATATCCACGCCGCATCAGCATGGAACGGGGCATTATTCCGATGATGCTGGCAGCTGACCGACTGCTCGGTGCCTTTCCTGATCTAGAGGTCGAATTTGCCGGAGAGCTGGTTGAAGGCAGCACGGTGGGCCGATCCTTCCGGTATTGGCATCGCACGCACCCCCATGCGGATCGAATTATACAGCGCACGTATGATTTTCGGGATATTCGCGAGGCCTACCATCAGGCAGATATCGCCGTGATTCCGACCGTCTTCTCGGAAGGAACATCCTACGCTTGTCTGGAGGCGATGAGCTGTGGGCTTCCGGTTGTTGCTTCCAATGTTGGCGGTCTGAATGATCTGATTCAGGATGGCTTCAACGGACTGCTGGTACCTCCAGGTGAAGAAGCGCTGACCGCCGCGCTGGTACGCCTCGTTCAGGATCGGGCCGAGCGAGAGCGGCTGGGTATCTATGCCCGCGAGACGGCGCTGTCCTACGACATATCCCACTGGCGGCGCAGGTGGAGTACGGTATTGGAATCTTTTTTGGCAGAAGCAGGATTAAAGGAGGGAATTCGGGGATGATGGATACGCCAAATGCAACGGATTTCATGGAATCAAGATACATTCGGGAGGGTGACCCCAAAACGGATACATTGGTTTTCCCACTGCATCCTGCGTGGTGGAGCCGTCCGTACGAGTACGAATGGGCACGCCAGTTTGCGCGGCAGGAAGACGTCGTACTCGACGCTGCCTGTGGTATATCCCATCCATTCAAATTCTGGCTAGCAGAGCACTGCCGGGAAGTTCATGCCTGTGATTGGGATGAACGCATTTTGTCCAGAGAAGCGATCCGGCTGGATATCGCTTCTGATTTTGGTGAGCAGGCCGCACGCGATCTGCCGGAATCGAGCCTGGACCGACTAAATCTTGCGCAGGCCAATCTGGCTCAGCTTCCGTATGAATCGGAGATGTTTGACAGCGTATTCTGCATCTCTGTGTTGGAACATCTGGATACAGGCACGATGCTGCGGGCCTTTCGCGAATTCGCCAGGGTGCTGAAGCCAGACGGACGGTTGATAGCCACGTTTGATGTGCCCGAGATGCGTCCGGACCTGCTGGAGACGATTATGGCTGTTACTGGACTGACGATCGAAGGCAAGCTGAGCGTGAAAGAACCGGAGGATGCCATCTGGTCTGACATGTATGGCCCGGCAATCCGTTGTTTTCGTGCTGTTATTCGTAAAGAGTAATTGGGATGGATAAATGGGATCACGGATGAGGGGCATAGATTAAGATTAATTCTAAATCCTTAAAACCCTTGGATTGCCTCAGCGTTAGAGATGAACCAGCAGCATGCTGCACTGGTTAGCGTATGCTTCGGTGGATGCTGCGCCGGGTGATGTCAGGCGCAGCAGGGTGTGCAGGCCCGACGGGATTGTCGTCGCCGGGCTGCCGGAAGCGGCAGGTTGCCGTGCAGTGACTTGGGCCCATTCGGCCCAATCACGCGCAGTGCGCTGCCGCCCGGCGAGCAAAGCGAGCGTGCCCGCCAGTACCATGGCGGGCACTTCGTGCGTGAAGGGCTGCTGCGCACCATGCGGCGTGCCGAACAGCGCAAGCAGCCCTTCACGCACGCTTGCGGGCGCGCGCAGCAGCCCGCAGCGGGCCGCAGGCGGAAGCGCCGCGAGCAGCGCCGGCGCCTGGCCGGGCGGAAGGGCACGCAGCAGGCGCAGCCATGCGGCCCAGGCGCCTACGCGCGCGAGCGCCAGCGCCGCGGCGTGCACGGCCTGCGGCGCTGGCGCGGCGCTGCTGGCCGGAGCGCCCCGCAGCAGCGCATCGGCTGCGCGGGCTGCATCGGGCGTGGCTGCCTGCTCGCGGGCCTTACGCCGCACTGGCGGCGGCGCTGCGGCGCCTCGCGCTGAGCCCGCCGCAGCACTGGCGAAGGGCTCGCCGGGCTGCTTGTGGCCGAGCGCCCACAGCACCAGCGCCGCCTCCGGCCCGTGCTGCGCATGCGTCGCCCAGGGCTGCAAAGCCGCCCGGGCAGCGGCGTCCTCGCCGAGCTGGGCCAGCGCCAGCCCGGCGGCGAGGGGCTGCGCCCGCAGCGCAGCGGCCAGCGATACCGCGTGGCGCAGCAGCCATTCCGGCCGATGCGCATCCAGCGCGGCCGGAATCAGCGCCTGCCAGGCCGCAGGCGGCAGGCTTATCCGCTGGGCTGCGCTTGCGATGGCCTGCGGCCGCCCGGTAGCTGCGGCCAGCAGCAACAGCCGCTGCCATACTGGCAAGTTGCCGGGCTGCAAGGCGAGCACAGCGGTATATGCCTTAGCTGCCTCCTGCCAGCAGCCCAGCCGTTCATAGGCCATGCCTTCCAGAGTCAGGCTGCGATACGTTCCGGCACCAGAAACGGACGTATATCGACTAGCTGTGGATGCTGCCGCTTTGGCCTGCTTCAGCCAGTCAAGCGCCGCATCATCCCGTCCCTGATCGAGGGCCAACACAGCACCAAGCTCCAGCAGATCGGGGAAGTCCGCATACACTGGTCTCCATTCCTCAACGATAGCGAGTGCTCTCTCTGGGCGGCTACGTTCCCGCCAGGCATAAGCCGTTTTGAGTACCAGATCAGAATGATAGCCACATTCCGGCGTAAGCTTTGCCAGCAAAGGTTGTAACAACTTGAGCGCTTCATCGTATCTCGCTTGCTGAAACCACTCGGCAGCCATGGCATATAACAGTTCCGGTTGATCCGGCGACTTATGGAGAGCGGAGCGAATCAGCCGCATATTGCGCTCGGGTTTATTTTTGCCAACAATAACGTGCTCCAGGTAGCCATAATGAATAATCTCAAGCTCGGAATCGACCACACCCCACGGAGCGAAGGATAGAATCGAAGATGCCACTTCTTCATGGATCATGCCTTGAAAAGCAATCCGAGGATCGTTCCGAAATAAACGACACACCGCATCCGTCACACGCTCTTCTCCAGACATTCCGAGCAAACTCGTGACCTGTATCCAGTATCCCCATACGTCGTCCTGACTTGAGGTCAGCAGCCGATTCATCTCCGCCAGATTGTGCTCGGTCTGCATCCAGACTTCATCCGCATCCAGTACCAGAATCCAAGGATGAGTGGCCGCAGCAAGGGATAGGTTGCGGGCATCGCTAAAATCTCCGGACCATGCCGCACTGATGACAACCGCACCATAACGACGGGCAATGTCGATCGTGTCGTCCGTTGATCCCGTATCCACAAGGATGATCTCATCCACAACATCCTGAATAGCATCCAAGCATCGCTGAAGCGACCTGGCCTCATCCTTCACGATCATGCACAGGCTGATTCCTGTCTGCATGTTCATCCTCCGTCCTTCCTATACGGGGTTCTGCTCTCTTTCATTCAATCTTCAAAACTCAAAACCATCCGGGCCCGGTAAATCCAGCCTAATCTGCTGAACCACAGGCCAACAACGTTCTCGCTGTCCTTCTGTCCCTTGAGCAAATGCCTCCAAGTGATAATCGGCAGCACTGACAAGCCCCTTCACCAACCAGCTGGTTCCCACACGTGAATCGGAGGCTCCGGGAAAGGGTTCTCCCGCTTCCTGCCGTGCGCCTTCAACCAATGGATACGTTTCTTCTGCCAACTGCCCCTGACCAAGCTGAACCAGCGCAAGCAGCACATCCCATTTCCCGGATTGCACACATCCTTCCATCATCAGTCCAAGTGCCTGCCAGCCATTATACGCTGTTCCAGCAGCCACGTTTAAGTTGTCATTTTGGGCAACGGCTTGTGAACTACTGATTCGTTCTGTCTGTTGATATGGCTCCGACTCCGTACCCGGTTGTGAATGACGATACAGCCACGAAGCCAGTTGATCTTTCCCCTCTATTGGCCTTCCTTCAATCCAGTTTAGTCGCTCTATCGAATGGATAGCCGGTACAGAAAGCTCTCCTTTTTTTCGTCGTACCGTATCCAGCTTAAGACGTGCCTTGTTCCATTTCCCCTGTTGAATCTGAAGCAAAGCCTCAGCCATGGATAACCTCTCCCGCATCTCCCCGGAAGGGTGTGAAGATATGTCTGGCAACAACTGCACAGCCGTATCATAACAGCGACACTGCTCCAAAATGCCCAATACTTTCTGGAACGCCTCTTCTGAGGTGATTGCAAATCGCTCCTTAATCAGCGCCACCAGGTGTTGCTCTTGACCAGAAACCCGCATGATTCGAAAGATCCTGTACAACGGCGGTAGCAGGCTCGATTTGTCACGGACTGCTTCCACATAAGCATCCACTGCGCCTTCAAGATCCGCCCGCCCCTCCAGCAGCCTACCCAAGGTATACCAGGTCTGATAGGTTCCAATTCCTTCTTCCGTATGAAATATGGGTGGCGGCGGTCCCATACGGACTGCTTCACGCAGCGATAGCTCTGCCTTTTCTGTCTCGCCCAGCGCCTCCTCACATACTCCGCGATGATGCAGCAGGTCCGTGTATTCCGGGAAGAGTTCAAGAGCAGCATGGATGTGATCCAATGCTTCCTGCCAGCGACTCAAATGCTGGAAACAGCGAATCTCATATTTGAACAACAGATGTGCATAACTTGTCAGAGTGGGGTCAATTCCCGCTTTAGCTACGCCAAACGTCTTCAGCGCCTGTTCCATTTCTCCCATTCGCAGATACTCGACACCCAGGTTATAGTGATGGAACGGCTGCCCTGGTTCTTCCTCCACCGCCTGTTGAAGCAAACGCAAATTCCGGTTCACCTTATCCTTGCGCTCCACAATGACCGTCTGATACCCGTAATGGTGAATGATCATGTCTGTCACGTGAAAAGCAGCCTGTGGATTCTTCCGACAGATTGCCACCGCAATCTGCTCATGAATCCGACCCTCGAACCGATGCTCCGGCTCGTTCCTGAAGAGGCGCAATACCGGATTTACCGTCACCCCCTGCTGGCCCGAACCTGTATAGTTATGGATGTTTAAAAACAATCCGTCACATCCGCTGGCTGCCGTCCAGCTTCTGATCTGCTCCCGTGCAGTCTTATCCAGCGCCTCGTCCGCATCGAGAAAAAGAATCCATTTGCCCGAAGCCTGCTCCAGCCCAGCATTTCGTGCCGCAGCAAAATCGTCGCTCCACACAAACGGCACAACCACTGCCCCATATTCCCTGGCAATGGCAGCACTTCGGTCCGACGAACCGGTATCCACAACAATGATCTCGTCCACCGCTCCGCGGACACTTTTGAGACAATGAGGCAACAGCTCTTCTTCATCCTTCACGATCATGCATAATGAAATGTGTTTGGTCGGCAAGCTGGTTCCTCCTTTCCCGTGCATGGAACACCGTACGCCAAGGAAGTCCTTCGGCGGTGCGAAGCTGCTGTTCCAGCACAGTTTGTTGTGCCATAAGCACCTTTTCAGCGGGAGAACGAGTTAGTTCTTGTCTGAAGACCCCCAGCGCCAGCCACATATAACAGACAGCAGCTCCAGCTCTCGCCTGCCGTTGTTCTGAATCCTTCTCCAATGCCTGCTGGAAAAGAATCAATGCCTGATCGTAATGCCCTTTGGAATACACGGCTTCCCCAAGGTAGAAGAGGCTTTCCGCATCCAGATCGCCTTGTGACATACATTGAATCAGCAGCTCTGCGGCCGCCATGGTGTATCCCTGACGGTAAAGAACAGCGGCCAGCCATCGGCTATAATCACCATTTTCGTCGTGTTCAGAGTGAATTGCAGACACCTTCTCGTACAGCTTCTTGGCAAATGCCAATTGCCCAGTCTGCACTGCCCGAATCAAAACGTTCTTACTCAGCTCCACTGCAGCCTGACGCGTCTGATGATCTATTTTCCCATCTATATCTTCTTTGACATGCACCTGTTTCTTCACTTCCAAAAGGCCATTCAGCAATCTCCAGCCTTCCCTCTCCTGAGGTTCTGCTGCGGCCACTACTGATTCAGATACAGATAATTCATTTATCCAATAGGTCAATGCCAAATCCAGTCGTTGCTCAGGCTGGAGGTTTACGCCCGCACGATGCTCCTCACTCCACTGATTCTGCACGTACTGCAACGCATCTGATACCCTGTTGTCACATAACATCCAATATAGGTACTCTTCATGTTTTATACCCGTATTTCGGGCATCTCCATGTTGCAAGTCTAATGCTTGCCCATACGCTCCGCTGGAAGCAATTGCATGCACCACATATGCCAGACCATCATCGTATGTGACTCCGCTCAGATCTGGATCCTCTTTCTTTGAGCGCTCTTTCTTTGAATACTCTTTCCAGCGTGCGAGTAATGTCTCTGTTATGCTTTCATCCGTCTCTCCGGATTGCTGCAATACATCGGCTAACCCTGTCCATGCAGGAGCATACGTGATCTCGCTCCCCAGAGCCAGGCTGTACAGATGAGCAGACTCCTGCAGAAAGCCTCTTTTCTGTGCAAGCCTTCCCATGGCTGTATAGGCCTTGTAGCTATCGCAACCTACATCCGTTACGTAATGTCTTTCCAATCGGTCTGACTCTCTGTGAACATCATCAGAGGAATTGCCCTCACGTAATTCATCGCTTCCCCGTTTATCTGTTTGCTCGATTGCCTGCTGATGTATGCCTCGAATCTCTGCCTTGTTATCGTCCTTGGGATCAGCTCCACTGAAGCCCTCCCGGCAATTTACTGCTCTGGCATAGGACTTGTAGGCCCTCTCCTCCAGACCCTGTTGCTCCAAAATCTCTCCATATATCAGATGCAGGTCGGCATACCCCGCATAACGCTGTCTTTCTACCGCCAATAATCCATGAGCCTCGTCATAGCGCCCCATTGCCAGAAGAACCTTGGCATAGTCCCGAACCAGGGTGGAGCGATACGGAGCTTGCAGGGGTGTATGAAGAAAGGATTCAGTAAAGGCTTCTGCTGCCTGTTCGATATTCCCTAGCTGGCAGTATGTTACCCCCACATTATAGAGGTGAAAAGGTTGCCCCGGACGATCAGCTAGTTCACGCTGCAAAAGCTTTAGATTACGCAATGGTTTATGTCCTTGAGCAATCGTGGACGGCAAATAACCATCATGAACCAAACACAGTGGAGCCAAGGGTTCATACTCAGCAATCCCGTCTTCCTCACGGGTAAAGGAATTGTTTATTTCGAGGTCGCCTTCTTCTTGTTTTCCATCATCCTTTGCTCCTCCACGAACCAACTGCTCATGGATACGCCCCTCATACCGATATCCTTGATGGGCGCGAAAAAGACGCACAGGTTGGAAGATGACGCTCTCTCCCGTTCCCTCGCCAATTCGATTCTCTATCGTAATCCGCAGTCTCGAAACGCTCTTATGGACCTTCGGTAGATAATTCAAAAGCTCTTCCAATCCCTGTATGACATACTCATCCGCGTCCAGACACAGAATCCATTCCGTGCTCGCGAGAGGCAAACTTATATTTCTGGCATGTGCAAAATCATCTTCCCAACGGGTGTGAAGCACCGTTGCTCCATAATGTCTGGCAATCTCCGGAGTACGGTCTGTTGAGCCGGTATCTGTAATGAAGCATTCGATGCCAATCGACTTGAAGCCGTTGAGACAGCGGGCCAGATGACATTCTTCATTTTGCACAATCATATGAATTCCGAGTAACCTGTTCTGCATATGCAGCCACCTCCAATACAAAAAAAAGCACATGAAGCCCACCAAAGGGACTCCATGTACCTATATGACAACAAACCGGGTTATGTGCCTTGTCCATTAAAGAACACATCAATCGTACTTGGTGCTCCCAGCAGACTGGAGCGGTAGGAAAGACGTGTATATTTGAGAAAACGCTGCGGCACCAGTACATCCACCGAGCCTGGCAAGATCCCGGTTACCGTGTCCACATCATCGTACCAGTTGGTACCGTTGGCACTGATTTCGACGCGGGCATCTATCCGGTTAAGCCCTGGACCCCTGTTATATACAAAGAAGGAATAAGTGCCGAACACACTCGTCGTGACTGCCGGAAGCGGTGTAAACGTGTTTGCCGTCGGCGTACTAAGAAGCTGTGATTCCTGAAAGCTCTTTTGCGAGATGGATGTCACACTGCTGAGTGTACCCGCTGTAATCGTGGCTCCCAATACGCTGGTAATCGTACCATTCAACAAGTTGGTCAACGTCCCCGCTGTCACGGTAGCTCCAAGTACACTGGTGATGGTACCATTTAACAAGTTCGTGAGTGTTCCTGCTGTAATCGTAGCTCCAAGTACACTTGTGATCGTACCGTTCAACAGATTGCTCAGCGTCCCTGCGGTAATCGTCGCTCCAAGCACGCTGTTGATTGTACCTGCCGTGATTGTTGCTCCCAGTACACTCGTGATCGTTCCTGCTGTGATTGTCGCTCCCAGTACACTTGTGATTGTACCATTCAGCAAGTTCGTCAGCGTCCCCGCCGTCACCGTGGCTCCAAGCACACTGGTGATCGTTCCTGCTGTGATCGTCGCTCCGAGTACACTCGTGATTGTACCGTTCAGCAAGTTCGTCAGCGTCCCTGCGGTCACTGTGGCTCCAAGCACGCTATTGATTGTACCCGCCGTAATGGTGGCTCCCAGTACACTGGTAATCGTTCCTGCTGTGATCGTCGCCCCGAGTACACTCGTGATTGTACCGTTCAGCAAGTTCGTTAGTGTTCCCGCGGTCACTGTGGCTCCAAGCACGCTGGTGATCGTTCCTGCTGTGATCGTCGCTCCCAGTACACTCGTAATTGTACCGTTCAGCAAGTTCGTCAGCGTTCCTGCGGTGATTGTAGCTCCAAGCACGCTGGTGATGGTACCATTGAGCAGGTTTGTTAATGTCCCCGCCGTGATCGTTGCTCCGAGGACGCTGGTAATCGTTCCGTTAAGAATATTTGTGATAGTTCCGGCATTAATCGTAACGGTAGTCAGACCTGAGATATTACTGATCGTACCATCCAAAATAATTCCGAGTACGTTCCCGCTTGTATCGGTGTGAACCGGCTGGGCTGCGCCTGTACTATCATGACCAAAAATCAGAGTTCTCAGATTATCCGGATTCGTGTTAAACGTTGTAAAGTTAGGCATATGCCTCGTCCTCCTCCCTGGTCAAATCGGTTGTAGAATTCCACGTTCTTACGGCATACGCTGTGCCTGAAAATAAACATCGAGCCGGGTCGACTGATCCGGTTCAACCGATTGGATAACCAGCCGGGTATAACGCAGGAATCGTAGCGGCACCAGCGCTTTGGTCTGCCCTCCGGCAATCACTTCCTGGCTGTCCACAGCATAGTCCCTGGCATTAGGGCTGATCTGAATCTGCACAAGAGCCGGATGTTCGCCCCGATTTACAATGCCATATGTGTACATGCTGAGCGATGAGGTGTCTTGAGCCGGAAGAGAATTCATACTACCGTTTGTCTCGGCTCCGACATACGTATGCTCTGTAAAACAGTGAGTAGCACCAGGGAGTGTCGTACGTGAGGAAGTACCCTGCTTGAACCGGGGACGAGTAATCCGGGAACAAGGAGGTTTCAGCAATTTAGCGCGGCAGGAACGACGGGATTGGCGACGGCTGACATATTTAGTTGTTTGGTTCGTTCTCTTCTTGCTACGCTTCGCTGTTCGACTCATATCGATTTCCCCTTAAAAAATGTGCTTACGCATCGTATGCCTGCATGTAAAATACGGGCACGGCATACGCCGTTATTTGAGGATTTACTGTTTGTATCCCAAACCCTTCCCCTTTTTCCCACATACACTGCAAGTACAAACTCTTCACGTCTCTATTTCAAAATTTCATAGAAGCAGCACATTCCAAAAAATTCACTTTGGTTATCTTATTCAGGCAGATTGGAGGTGGATTATATGACCAATTCCAATGTATTCAATCAATCTAACGGTCCCTTATATACTCAACTGACTAATACATTCTCTGCCCCTGGCATTGAGTCCACTCCAGAGGGCGGGGCGGCAGCCGCAGGCAGTTCTTTTGCACTGACTACCAATAATGTCAGTGTAGGTGCTGGACTAAATCTGTTGCTGCAGGTCGTTAATGCAGTGGGCAGTGGGCGTACCTTGTACGTCTCTAGGATCAGCGGAGGCACAACCGCAGCTGCTACACTCATTGTCTATTCCGGCGGAACCATTACAGGTGGTACCACACCTGTGCCAGTCAATACATTGTTGGGCAATACCAATACGAGTGTAATGACAACAAGGCAAAATACCGGCACATTAACGGGAACATTAACAAGCTTGTTAAGCATTCCTCTTACAGCGGGCATGTATATGTTAAACCTGAACGGTTCTATCATCGTCCCTCCAGGACAGACACTATCCATCAGTGCGGGAACAGGCTCCCAAGCCGCCTCCATTAATCTTTCCTGGTGGGAATTCTGACATATCATTTAGAAAAGGAGTGTGCACAATGCCGAATGATCACGTGTTCAACCCGCTAAACCGTCCCGTTTATACATCCATTACGAATACGTTTACCTCTCCCGGCATTGTGGCTCCACCTGAGAATAATGCAGGTAGTACTGGCAATCTGTACAATGCAGGCTCAACCAACTCCACAACACTAGGATTGCTGGGGGGCAGTGTTATTGCTACTGTCCAACTGACCAACCCAGTCGGGAGCGGTAAAAATGTGTATATATCACGGCTTTCCGGTGGAATCACGGTCGCGCTCAACTTGCTTTCTTCCTTCAGTGGTACCATGACTCTGTCTGCAAATGGAACATTGACATCACCGAGCACACTCACACCGGTAAACAATAATTTATCAAGCAGTAACACGAGCATTGCAACGGTGCGATTCTCCGCTGCCGCTCCTACAGGTGTTACAACCTTATTGGCTTTGCCATTGCAGGTAGGTCCTTTTCTATCCGATGAACTTGGACGCTACGTGGTTCCTCCCGGTCAGTCCATTAACCTGACTGTGAGCGGTTCACTCACTGTTGGGGGACTAATGGCTTCCACGTCCTACTTCTCTTGGTGGGAAGTATGATGCACTACCCTATTAGATGGAAATGGCCGCTTACGGATAAGTAACCGTAGCGGCTGTTCATCGTTCATTTTCTTTTTATCGTAACGATGGCAGTTATGGCTGTCTGACTGGCCTCTGTCCATGTTCACCAGTCGATTCTGCCGGAAGTGGTTGTTCCCCCTTCCATAAGATTCGTTGCAGCATCATGCCTGCTAAACCAATAGCCAGTGTCGCCATGCCAATATATTGAAATGTGGGACTTGGCCCCACACTCCGAATCAAGGCACCTCCAGCGAGTGGAGCAACGACCAGCACGACACTGGAAAGCGAGTTTTGAATACCGAATACACGGCCTACATAGGCAGGCGGAGTTTCTTTTTGCAGCAAGTAATTCAACGTCACCATGAACAGTCCATTGCCCACTCCGATGCATAAGCCCCAGATGATGATCCAGAACTCGGACGTTTGGGAACTGATCCAACCAAGCGCAGCAATTCCGGCACCAATCAGCAAATATCCTCCACCCAGCCCCCAGCCATACCCAATTCGCGGAAGTCGATTCAACAGTAGAATAATCACAACCGCACCTGCCCCAGCCGATGATCCCAGCCAGCCGATCAGAGCTTCGTTGCCCGGCTTGATCTCCCGAAACAGCGTCGTAAACTGATAATCAATCATGAGGATCGCCATTAATCCAAAGCAACCAAACAGCATCGTACTCAGAAGGGTGCGGCTGCTCTGGATAAAACGCCAACCCTTCTGCCATTGAATGAACAGAGATTCCTCGGTCTCCCCCGTTTTCAAAGGACCTCCATCCGATGCAGAAGGTTCTGGATCCTCTGTTAGACGCCGTAAAGGCCATAACACGGCTCCGGACAACAAACGTGTACAAGCATTGATTAAAATACAGACTTGCGGTGAAAATACGGCCACGATGACTGCACCCAGCAGAGGTCCCGCTACTTTGGAGCATTGGTTCACAAAACCGTTCAGTGACGATGCTTGAAACAAATGCTCCTCTGCTACCACTTGACGCGTAAGTGCCTGCTGCGCAGGTACATGGAATACCCCCATCATCGCTCGTAAAGCAAGAAGCGGCAGCAGCCAAGCCGCACTTGGCGCGAACAGAATTGCAATCGTTAATAAGACGGTAATCACATCACATATCATCATGATTTTCACCTTATGCAAACGATCAGCCAGTGCACCTGCCACCGAGCCAAGTACGATCCCCGGAACAGCCATACATACCGGAATAAGGGCTATGATCAGCGGATCAGCACCCCAACGATAAGCGACCATTACCTGGATGGCGAGCGCGTCAAACCAATCTCCAAAGGTTGCGAGCGAATACGCAATAAACATCCGCATGAAGCGGAAGTTGGTCCATAGGCTTTTGGATGAACCATTGGACGAAATGGATGATGGATTGGGTTCATTTGAAATGACGGTCATACGTATACTTCCTCCCCTGATTACAGCCTTGTTGCTGGCTTATATGTTCCTTGGCTGTAATCATAAGGGTGTTAAATCAGAGGAAGATCAGAGGATGGAGCAAACGGGGATAAAAATGTGCGGATTTCATCCACAATTTGCTGTCCATAAATAGGCACGCCGTAACTTTTGGAGATATCCGCATAAATTTGACGGTATTTAGTGCGAAGACGCCCCTCTATCCGGTGGTGTGCCATGAACAACAATATTTGGTAAGCCGAATTGAGATATAGCGGTGCGTTCAATGTCATTTTCAATACGTCCAGACCATCGTCCATTCTAGGCTCTGCCTCTCGGATTCTCCCTTGTCTAAGCAACCATAGGCCTTCCATAACTTGAAAGCGTCCGATTTCCCGCAAGTATGGCGCATCTTTCAACCCGGAACGCAGAGCAGACATCTGATCCTCTACCGCTTCGCCGCTGCCACCCCACAGTTCCACATACAACGCTGAGAGCTTTACCGGAAGTCTGAAATGAACCAGTTCATCTTTCTCCATCACGTGATACGTTTCAATGAGTCGAGCCTTGGCTCGTTCATACTGGCCCACCTCTGCGTAGACTTCAACAATGTTCAGAATACGAAGTTCACGAAGCTGATCGGCAGACAGTGCGGATGAATTCAGAGCCTTTTCGTACAATGGCAAACTCTCCGATGGTTCAATCAGGGTATGTGTAAAAATTAGCAGCCAATACAAACGTTCCTCGAAGGGAATTTCCGTCGTTGTAATCAACCATTCCAGATCTCCCTGAATAAAGTGGATATACAGCTGATAAAATGGATCAATCTCAATGCCCAGCGCTTCTTGCTGATCCAGCAGCGTGAGCATCGACTTCCCCTGCCCATACAGATGATATTTGCGGAACAATCCATGAATCACTTCTCGCATCTCCTGATCTTGGGCGGAAGGGTTAGAGGGCAATATCGCCATATTCGATCGGATGATAAGCCGGTAACCATAACCACGCACGGTCTCCAGTGCAATTTCTTCCCATCGTTTCAGTTTCTTGCGCAGTCGATACACATGGTCGTCCACGGTGCGTTCAACCGGATATTCTAGGGGCCATACCCGGTCCAGCAGTTGGCTGCGAGTAAAGGCTTTTTCCTTGTTCTCATACAAAAAATGCAGCAGCGCAAATTCCTTCGCTAACAGGCGGATGGAATCGGTACGCTGGGTTACCGTGTATGTTCCTTCATCGAATTGTAACGACATGCTCTGCCCTCCTATGTATGCTTACTAATTGTGGTCCTTATTCTGTTCAACATACCACAAAAACCCTTTGCGAGAACGCAAAAGGTTTTTGTAATGAGATGTACTGGCTCTCTTCGGTGATCGCAAGGTTCTCCTTGGATTTAACCCAGCACCACGCGATCATCAGCCATTTTTTTACCACTGATACGTTCAAACTCACCCAATAACTCAGGTACGGTCAGCGTGCGCTTACGCTCTTCACTAACGTCCAAAATAATTCGGCCTTTGTCCATCATAATTAGACGATTGCCCAAACGTATGGCCTGCTCCATATTATGTGTAACCATCAACGTTGTGAGTCTCATCTCACGTACAAGCGTCTCTGTCAGCTCTGTGATCAGCTCCGCACGAGAAGGATCAAGCGCAGCCGTATGCTCGTCCAGCAGCAAAATTTGCGGCTGGGTGAATGTTGCCATCAGCAGGCTGAGCGCCTGGCGTTCACCGCCGGACAGAAGGCCCACTTTGGCATTGGGACGTTTGTCGAGCCCAATACCGAGCTTCTCCAACTGGGCGTTGAAAATCTCTCGTCTGGCCCGGGTAACTCCAAAGCCCAATCCGCGCCCCTTGCCTCGTTTGTACGCCATCGCCATGTTTTCCTCAATGGACATATGTGGTGCTGTACCCGCCATCGGATCCTGGAACACACGGCCAATCCAACTGCTGCGCTTATGCTCAGGCAGGCTTTTGATGGAACGATCTTTGATCAGCACATCGCCCATGTCGGGCTTCATGACGCCTGAGATAATGTTCATCAACGTTGATTTTCCCGCGCCATTACTGCCAATCACGGTCACAAAATCTCCCGGATTCATCGTCAGGTTTACGCCAACCAGTGCAGTCTTCTCGTCCGTCGTTCCAGGATTAAACAGTTTGGTCACTTGTGTAATCTCAAGCATAATCACATGCCTCCCTTCGCCTGTTGGCTCGACGAGCCCATAAGCTCTTCGGTTCGTTTGCGAGCCAGACTTTTCTGCTTCATGGAGCGCTGCATGGTTGGGAAAACAAGTGCGATAATAACGATTACCGCTGTGATCAGCTTCAGATCGGATGTGTCGAACCATTCGACCTGGAGTGCGATCGCAACCACAATCCGGTAAATAATTGAACCGACCACGGCCGCAAGTGTGGCCCAGAAAACAGTTCTTGCACCAAGAATTGCTTCCCCGATAATAACGGAGGCCAGTCCGATGACGATCATCCCGATGCCCATCGTAATGTCTGCAAAACCGGATTGCTGTGCAATAAAGGCTCCAGACAGCGCAACAAGTCCGTTGGACAAACTGACACCAACAATAGTGGTCACATCCGTATTCGCGCCAAAGCTGCGAATCATGCGTTTGTTGTCACCTGTGGCTCGCAGTGCCAGTCCAATATCTGTTTTCATAAACAGATCCAGCATGATTTTGAATACCAGCACAACTACGATAATAATGATCATGACATGTTCACCCGAGAAAGGGTTGTCCATGCCCATAATGGATTTGTTCGGTGCGCCTAGAATACGCATATTAATCGAATACAAGGCAATCATCATCAGAATACCGGATAACAGCCCGTTAATTTTGCCTTTGGTGTGCAGCAGACCTGTACAGGCGCCAGCCACCATTCCTCCAGCCATTGCTGCCAAGCAAGCGAGCCAAGGAGAGAAGTCGTTGGATATCATGACCGCCGCGATTGCGCCTCCAGTTGTAAAACTTCCGTCTACGGTGAGATCGGGGAAGTCCAGTATGCGGAATGTAATATATACACCCAATGCCATCAGTGCATACAACAATCCAAGCTCGATTGCCCCTTCAATTGAACCCCAAGTCAAATTCACATTGCTTCCTCCCTGTCTATCGAAAAGAATGAGGCGAACCCGCCTGCACGTCCGCCTCGCATCCGTACTGCCGGAGGATCTCCGGTCAGATTATTGAATAATGTTGTTATCCTGATCCTTCACTTCTGCCTTCATCTCATCGGTAACAGTGATGCCTTGAGCTTCAGCCGCTTTCAGGTTCAGAATCAGATCCAGCTTGTCCGGCACGGTGACTTTCATGCCGCCCGGTTTCGTACCATTTTTCAAAATGTCCGCAGCCATTTCACCCACTTGGTATCCGTGATCGTAGTATTTGAAGCCAACGGTTGCGAAAGCCCCTTTTTCCACGGTATCCCGGTCACTGGAGAAGAACGGAATTTTATTTTTATTCGCTGTCTGGATGATTGTATCCACTGCGCTAACTACCGAGTTATCCAGCGTGATATAGAAGGCATCCACTTTGCCAACCAGAGAATCGGCCGCCTGTTTTACTTCGGATGTGTTCGTAACTGGTGCTTTGACCAGCTTGATATTATGTGTTGCCAGCGCTTTTTCCGCATTGTTCGCCATCACCACCGCATTCGGTTCGCCCTCGTTAATAACCAGACCTACCGTCTTCACATCCGGCAAATATTTGGCGATAAAATCAGCCAATTGCACGATCGCCTCCGGGTTCGTATCCGATGCACCTGTTACGTTACCACCTGGCTTGTCCATGTCACTCACCAGTTTGGCACCCAGCGGGTCCGTCACCGCTGCGAACAGCAATGGCTTGTCCTTTACTTGTTGAGCCAGGGCCAGTGCGGATGGCGTTGCAATCCCAAGGACCAGATCATTTTTGGAATCACCGGCAATCTTCTGGGCAATGGACAGGTTGTTCGTTGAATCGCCTTGCGCGTTATTGTAGTCAATCGTCAAGTTCTTGTTCTCTTCAAGGCCAGCATCCTTCAGCGCTGCAATGAATCCTTCACGTGTGGCATCCAGCGATGGATGCTCGACGATTTGTGAGATCGCGATGCGATACGATTTTTCTGCCGTACCTTCATCTGTTGTACTGCCCGATCCCTCGGTCGTTGTGCTACCGCCGCTGTTATTTCCGCAACCTGCCGCTACAATCATAGATGCAACCATCATCAGAGACATTAACCATTTCTTTTTCATGTGTGAGAACCCCTCTCCATCTTCTAAAATGTTGATGCCCTCATCGTTATCCAAGTGACACGATAGGGCGGGACAAAACGAACGCTTCAACGCATTGTTGCTTTGACCGACAAAAGCAGACAAATATAGACTTTTCTCATGCGACTGAAGTCCATGACTCGTGTTGGTATTTTATTGTTTCCCTAATATTAAGGTGCGACCTGTTTCCCGTCAATGGTTGAACCGCTTCCAATTTGGTTTCATTGCAGATACGTGAGAGATAACATTACATAAAACAAAAAAAGGCCTCTGCAATTTTGCAATAAGGCCTCTGCTAAGAAAGGATATACAACTGGGTGAAGAGAAAATACACATCATTCTTTTTCTTTTTTCAATTCTTCTAGTTCAGATAATGTTAGCCCGGTAGCTTTGATAATGGTATCTTGATTAAGCCCCAAAGCGAGCATATTGATTGCGATTTTACGTTTACTCTCTGCTTCTCCTTCTTTGATGCCTTCTTCGATTCCTTTTTGGATGCCTTCCTCCAAGCCTTTCTTGAGACCTTCTTCTCGTGCGCCCTCAATCATGGAAACTTCATCCCATAGAAATTTCTGACGGTCGATATATTGTTGACGTGCTTGCTCATCCTGGCTCAGAAACTCCAATACACTCATGGCTTTTTTCAACGCCGGTTCCGGTTCGTGCATCAATAACTCCTCCCAGCTTGATCTAGTCATTCCTTTCAGAAATAACAGCCAGCGCACCAATCCATTCTTCATTTGAATATTTTCATCATTCAGCTTAGGTATTTCCATAAAATGAATCTCTATAACATCCGTCAACGGAATATCGGTATGGTCTTCTCTTAAATGAAATACGTTGTGGTACTGGTCATTAGCGAGCATTTTGAAATTAACAATGTTGATCGCAACACATTTTTTGAGTTGACTATATCTCTGTCCCTCAAGTAATTGTCCGGAGTATTGTTTACCCCAATAGAACAAAGTCCTCTTCTCTAAATCATACTGATTAAACAACTGCATTTCAACATTAATTAGCTCGCCTTGATCTGTTTTGGCCCGTATGTCCAGAATGGACTGTTTATCTCTCGGAGTGTCCTTGTCCAGATAAGGGTTGATCAACAAAATGTCAGTCAGTAAGGATTCGCCTGCATTTTTAAAGGTGTGATTTAGAAAAGCCAGAAGCACATCCTTATTCTCTTCACTTCCAAAAATTCGTTTGAACACATAATCGTTCTTGGGATCAAGCAACTCTGTCATCATTATTCACTCCTACATAAAAAATGAACAGGATATATCTGCTGAAGTATTAGCAAATATAAGGATGCGAACATACACTAGATGTTAGCCCTATTGTAGCACGCATCTCTATATTAGCATAACGTTTTTACGTCATTTTCCAAACAAAAAAAGAGACTGTTCCGAGTGATCGAAACAATCTCCATACATGCTAATTCCCAGCCGCCTCGCGAATCTGGTACGTGCATTTTTTGCCACCGTCTGCATAACATTCGGTGCGCTCCACATCAGCCTGCAGCAATGAACGGAACAGTTCCAGTTCACATCGGCAAGCCTGTTTATAGACACTGGCTACCTGCACAATAGGGCAGTTCAGCTCGGTAAGCACATAGGTGCCATCCTCTTCCTTGGAGGTATCGGCCATATATCCGTTTGCATTCTGAATGCGCGCGAGTTCCTCGACACGTCCGGCCAGATCCTGACCTTGCATCTGTGGCTGTCCGCTGCGAAGCAGCTTGTCCCGGCGGCTCTCGAACAATGCATCCACGACACCGCTGCCCGCTGAATCCGACAGTTCCTCCAGCAGTTCCAGTGTCAGTGATGAATATGATTTTGGGAAAAAGCTATCCCCGCGTACCGTCAGATGGTATACGGCGGAGGGACGTCCAGCTGTAGCTCTAGCTTCCCGAACCTCAATCCATCCCTCCTGCTCCAGTGCCGTGAGGTGACGGCGAATCGCCATGCCGGTCAGACCAAGCTCAGCTGTCATTTCCCTTGCGGTCATTGTGCCTTGCTGCTTCAGCATGAACAAAATCCGTTCACGCGTCGTTCGTTCCTCTTCGCGCTTCACGATCAGCACCTGCTCTCCCTGCTTATGCGGTTACCGGTGCTGCCTCCCGGCAGGCATCCGAGCAAAAGCGGTTATGCGTCTCTTCGCAATCCTCACAGCTTACATGCTGCAGGTTGCAGGTTGGACAGTTAATATAACGGTCATGCGTCGTTCCACAGTGATAACAGCTGGCAATCACGATATCTTCATCCGTCCGGTTAATCGGCACGGAAATACGCTCGTCAAAAACATAACATTTCCCATCAAACAAACGACCTTGTACCTCATCATCCTTGCCATAGGTCACGATTCCGCCATCAAGTTGAGCCACGTCCTGGAAACCTTCCTTAATCATGAACCCGGTCAGCTTTTCACAACGGATACCGCCAGTACAGTAAGTAATGATCTTTTTGTCCTTCATGTCGCCCAGGTTATCCCGAATCCATTCCGGAAACTCGCGGAACGACTCAACGTCCGGACGAATCGCACCTCGAAAATGACCAATCTCGTACTCGTAGTCATTGCGGCCATCAATTACAATGACATCCTCCTGTTGAAGATGCTCGTAAAATTCTTTCGGGGACAACCGTTTACCGCTAATTTCGTTCGGGTCCAAGTCTTCGTCCACACGGAACGTAACCAGCTCAGCTTTGTGACGAACAAATATTTTTTTGAACGCATGCTCTTCGACATCATCAATCTTGAATACCATATCGCTGAACAGCGGGTTGGCATGCATATCCTTCATGTACTGCTCGGTTTGCTCTGGTGTACCGGATACGGTACCGTTAATGCCTTCCGAGGCAATTAGAATACGTCCTTTTACACCCAGGTCCTTACAGTATTGCAGATGCTCTTGCGTAAACGTTTCAGGGTCTTCAATCTTCACGAACTTATAATATAAAAGCACGCGGTACGCGCTGTTACACATGTGTATCACCTGTTCCTATTCCATGTTGTTATTGGCCGGATCATCCGACAAGACTACAACGTTGCAACCTTGCTTATTAAAAAGAAAAGAAACAGCCGTCCGAAACAATGTCTCGAACTGCTGCTTTGAACATTCGACTTTTATTCCTGCATTCTAGTTTATCGGAAGCGGAATAGCTTAGTCAATATAAATGTATAGAAAGGAATGTAAGTTATGGAATACATTTTTCGTTACTTATCTTAATTGAATGATTAAGAATACTGAATGGCATTCGCGATAAGCATAAATACAATACCCATAGCGATCCACATGACCATCAGCGGCCAGAAGAATCTAACCCATTTCTGATACGGAATGCCGGATACCGCGAGACTACCCATTAAGGCTGAAGACGTTGGCAAAATCATGTTGGTGAATCCGTCTCCGAACTGGAAAGCCAGTACAGCAGTCTGACGGGTAACCCCGAGCAGATCCGATAATGGAACCATAATCGGCATCGTAGTCACGGCCATACCTGTACCCGACGTGATGAACACGTTCATGATATTTTGGAAGAAATACATACCCAATACCTGCACGGAGGACGGCAATTCGCCAACCGCTGTAGACATTCCGTATACTACGGAGTCAATCACGTTACCCTGATCGAGGACAACCATGATGCCTCTTGCCAGACCGATGATAAAGGCACCATAAGCGATGCCACTTGCACCTTTGACGAATTCACTTGCAATTCGACTAGGACCGAACCCAGAGACAAGACCCGCGATCACGCCCATGCTCAGGAAGAGAGCCGCCAGTTCTTCCATCCACCAGCCTTCTTTGGAAACACCCCAGATTAACAGGACAAAGCCAGCTACAATTGTAATGATAGTCAGAATATGTGTGATGCGAATCGTTGGCAGTTTGTTCAGGTCCACCGCAGGTGTATCTGCTGCCTGCTCCTGTTCCAGCTCATGCACCAAACCACGTGTTGGATCAGACTTCACTCTGGACGCGTACCGCATAATATAGATACTTGTCACGGAGATGAGACACACCAGGATGATCGCACGCAGCCACATGCCTGAAAAAATCGGGACTTCTGCAATCGCCTGAGCCAGTCCCACGTTGAACGGATTAAGCAGTCCAGCGGTAAAACCACAGGAGGCCCCTAGCGAGATCATCGCCGTACCCGTTAGAGCGTCATACCCTAGCGCACGCGCAATCGCGATCCCGATCGGTACAAAGACCATAACCTCTGTGGACATGCCCATCGTAAATCCACCAACTGAGAACAAGGTGATGAATACCGGAATGACCCATAATCCCTTGTTGGCGAACGAACGGGCTACCCGGCCTGTAAGAGCTTCAATCGTTCCCGTACTCGTAATGATCTGAAATGCTCCGCCGATGATGAAAATAAAGAATACAACGTCCGCAGAATCAACCAGTCCGCGAACGATAGACTTGGGAATATCCCATAATCCCGTTGGATTGGACTCTACATGATGGTATGAACCCGGAACGAGCAAGGATTTGCCTGTCGCCTCATCCTTAACCCGATCAAATTCCCCTGCAGGAATAATGTAGGTCAGCACGGTAGCTACCAGCACCAGAATAAACAAGATGACGAAGGTGTGAGGCATCTTAAACCATTTGCGCCGTTGTTGTGGTTGTTTTGTTATGTTTTCCAATTCATCATCCCTCGTCCTTCTGTTGTTTCCATACTTCAAATTCATCACGTACCTGCTGCAATGCTGCCTTGTCTGCGTACAAATCGAACGCCGTCAGTGCAAGTGCCTTCGCCGCACGGTTTAGCTCAATCATGCCTTCCTCTGCTCCGGCAAGCCGGGCAAATTCAGGTGTGTGTGTTGTCGCATCTCCTAACCGAATATACGGATGAATTGCGGCTGTAATCTGGCTTACGTTACCGATATCCGAAGAACCGACGCCGCCCGTTTGCGGTGGATCATGCACTTCAATGCCCATATCCTCCAAGTTCTGCTGGAACAGACCCGCCAGAGTCTTGTTGTTATTCCGCTCGGCATAGATCAGGCCTTCCGTAATATCTACCGTAGCCCCAACACCTTCCGCAGCATGGCGCACGACGCGATATACTTTGTCCATGACGATTTTTAGCTCTTCGACGGTCTTCGCCCGAATGATATATACGGCTTCAGCCAGCTCAGGCACCACGTTGGGCGCATCTCCACCCTTGGTGATGATCCCGTTCACCCGAACGTCATCCTTCAAATAAGGACGCAGTGAATTTATTCCCGCGTACGCGTTGACCAAGGCATCCAATGCACTAATGCCCTTCTCAGGAGACGAGGCAGCATGTGCCTGTTTGCCGTGGAACGTAAAGGTTGCGTCCACACAGGCCAGCGCACCTCTCAGTACCATCGTTTTTTGCTGCGGGTGACACATCATGACGGCATCAATCTCATTGAATACGCCATCGTTCACCATAATGATTTTTCCGCCGCCCTCTTCTTCAGCCGGTGTGCCAAGAACGACGATCCGTCCCGGAAGATCAGGGCAAGATTCCTTGAGTGCCAGTGCTGCACCTACAGCAGAGGTTCCGATCAGATTGTGTCCGCAGGCGTGTCCGATGCGGGGCAGCGCATCATATTCAGCGAGCAGTGCAATCGTGGGTCCACCTGGCTGGCCTTCCCATACAGCACGGAACGAGGTATCGAGGCCTGAAATGCCTTTTTCCACCTGAAATCCGGCCGCTTCCAGCGGTTCGGTTAACCATTGTTGTGCTTGGACTTCCTGAAAGCTAAGTTCAGGGTTAGCGTGAATGCGCAGGGATAATTTCCGCAAGTCAGGGTCCAGCCGATCTACGGTTTCTTTGATTTTTTGCTTCATATGAGCTGGGTCAGGATACATATTGTTTTGCCGCCTTTCTCCAAATACAGCATTTCTATATTCAATTCAATCGAATAAATATACAATCAGATTGGATATATTGTATGTGTGACCAAGCCAGAAGTAAATTCAAAAAAATTAAGGAATAGCCCATAAAAAATTTTATGGACTCGCTAGACAATAACATATGGATATCATTAGATGTCAGTATATTACTGGTTATTTTTCATATTAGCCAAGACGGCATCGGTATACATTTTAATCTTATGTACATCCTTCGAATGGGTACTCCCTATAAAAATGACACTGCCAAATAGCAATAAAATTCCTTATTTGATAATAAAACATCGGATAATTATGCATAAAGAAATGCATCTATTCGGCTATGTCTGTATCTAGTTTCCGTCCACAACATGCTGTGTTCCAGCCGTTTTCATCAAGTCAACAAAGCGACCCACCGTTGCCTGCTGCAACACACTTTCCTTATACACCAACCACGTATTACGCCGCACTCCCTGTCCATTCTGTCGAATCAGTTCTTGCTGATGAAGGCCATCCGAAGCAGATACGAAAATACCCGGAATAATGGCATAACCAAGCCCGTAACGCACCATTTCCTTGCATGTCTCATAGCTGTCCACACGCATCGCTACAGTTGGTGAACATTCATAGCGCTCATACCACCAGGCCGCTACTCCCTCTCGGAAAGGACTCACAGGAGTTCCACCCGTTTTCGTCAAGGGCTCCTGAAATGCAATTTGCGGAAGCTCGGGAAGTTCATCCAGGTTGATGGGTTCACGGGATACAATGCAGACCGGTTCATCGTGCAGCAGATGTTTCCCCTCATACCATGGATGCTCCCCCCGTATGACACCCACTTGAATTTCATCCCGCATCAACAGTTCCATAACCTCCACACTCAGAGCACAGGTCACAGCAAACTGAACCTCCGGGTACAGCTCCTTGAACTGCTTTAACAAGGGAGGAAGCTTGTACAACGAATAATGATTGGCAATCCCGAGACGCAGCGTTCCCTTAACCTCATTCCAAATGTTCGACAGCAGTTCCTTGACCTGGTTAAGCTCATTGAGCATTTTACGGGCATAGATCGCGAGATGCTCTCCTTCGGGAGTAAATCTGGCACCTTTTAACGTTTTATCGATAAGTGGCACGCCAAATTCCTTCTCCAATTGCTGCAAACGGTATGTCAAAGCCGGCTGGGTCATAAACATGCGCTCCGCAGCCTTGGTCAGACTACTTTCTTCGGAAACGCTCAGCAGCAGACGGCAGTCCTTTTCATCCATGATCATGTTCCCCCTTCACTTCTCGTCTCTTCAGTATAACCCAGAAAACCAGCGTTAAAGGTACAGAAAAAGCCCAACTCGATATGAGTCAGGCCCGCTCTGCTAATTTACTTCTTCTTCGATGATGATTTACTGCGAGATCGTAATGACCGAGGTGACAAAGTGGTATGATTCATTTTCCTGCACTGCCTGTGATAGCAAAATTCGGTTGCCTTCCGGACTCCAGCTCAGTGGATCAGATGCGTTATCCATTTCGGCCGAGATCTGGAACTGCTCCGCCGATTCCGTATTAGAGACGAACAGCCCTTTTTCATCGTCACTTTCCGAATTGATTGTGTAGGCGATCTTGGAATCGTCACCAGACCAGCTCGTGCCAAAGATCTGCGTGCCTCTGGCAAGCGTGGCTTTTTCATTCCCTTCCAGATCGGTTAGCACCAGCGCCCGTTTGGTATCGGCTGTTTTTTTCACAATCGCCAGTTTTGAGCCATCGTTGGACGGGATTACCCTCTCAACACTTTTCAACACCTGCTTCACTTCACCGGTCTTCGTATCGTAGCTATTCAACTGTCCGTCCGTGCCTGTGATGTAGTAAATTACATTTCCCGAAACACTGACACTGCTTACATTGAAGTTTCCCGTCTTGACCAGCGCTTTGGTCGTTCCATCCACACTTGCTGATATGATATCCCCATTCATGTTTGGAAAAACGACATGCTCCTTATCCAGCCATGCGCCTTCAAAGACAAATCCATCGTCATTGCCTGCAGGTACCGCTTCCCCGTTGTGCAGGTTCAGAATGAAACCTTTGCCTGTCGATTCCTCTGGTTCTCTGTAGAAAATATACTGACTATCCGGGGACACGAGCGGTGAACCCAGACTCACTTCACTTTCCTTCACGGGTGTATCTGTGCCCTTCGTAAGATCGTACATGTATAAGTTATGCGGGTAACGTGTCTCACCCTCAACAGTGACAGGCTTCATGGAATCGTTTACTTTATCCGACAAAATCCAGTCATTGCTTAGCCACGCTACTCCGCGCATATTCGACAGTTTATCGATTTTCTCCAACTTAAAGCTCTGGTATACCGACGTATTTGTATTGTCTTTGACCGTAATATCCGTTCCGGATTTCCCGTTCTGTGTATTATCTCCTGGTTTCGTTGTTCCCCCACATGCTGTTGCCGATAATAGGACGATTGCCCCGAGCGTGCCCATAGCCGCCTGTTTCCAATTCATCATGGTCCCTCCTGAGTACTTTCTATAGACCAAGCATACACATCGCATACTTCCAAAGTTATTCAGACTTGTTTCCAACTTGTAAACTTGAATGGGCCAGAGGGAAAACCAGCTGGAACGTCGTTCCTTCCCCATGCTTCGGATCGCTCGGCAACAATGTGATTGTGCCGCCCTGCTTCTCTACAAATTGCTTGACGAGTGATAGTCCCAGCCCGGTTCCCCCGGTTTTTCTGGCCCTGTCTTTATTGACGGTGTAAAAGGGTTCAAAGATTTTCTCGCGTGCCTCGTCCGGAATGGGCGTACCCGAGTTGAAGATGCGAATAACCGCTTGTCGCTCCTGCATTCGCAGTTCATTGCTTACCCGGATGACACCTCCCGGCACATTATATTTGATCGCATTATCTAACAGATTGATGAAAATATGCATCAGGCTCTCCCGATCGCTGCGGATCACCGCAGGCAGTAACGCCAGCTCCATGTTCAGCGCAAACTTCTCGGCTTTGCCCCGCATCCGGCCACAGGCATCCTCCAGCAGAGCACGAACCTCCACGTCTTCTGCCTGATTCTCAAAATCATATTTCTCCAGGGCAGATAAATGTAATACCTTCTCAACCATCTCGTACAACCGCTCCGTTTCCTTGCCAATATTGCTCGTGGCATCATCCAGCAATTGTGGATCATCCTTATACATGTCCAGCAGCTCCACATATGCCTTAATCGACGTCAGTGGCGTCTTGAACTCATGACTGATGTTACCGATATATTGTTTCTGCTGCTGCTCCAAGGCCTGCAGCTTCTCGATGGCGAGCTGAAGCTTATGCTGTTCCGCATGCATGGCTTCAATATTTTGCTGAATCGATGTGCTCATATAATAAATGCCCTGTCCCAGCTCACCTAATTCATCCTTGCGTTTCACAGGTGATTCAGTAATATAATGCCCTTCGCGGATGGAATCGGCAGACTTCTTCAAGCGGGTTATGGCAACGGCAAAACGATTGTAGAAGAGATATCCCAGAATGAAGCTTAGTCCAACAACCGCAATTCCCGCCCACATAAACAACTGAAGGATACGGGCATAGAATTCATGATAGCTCTGAACCGGATACTGCATGCGCACAGCACCCATCTGTCCATCCGGTCCGTCCAGTGGTGCCACATATAACAGAGTATCCCCCTGTTCGTGGTAAGCAATTTTATTTTGCAGCGCATAGTTCAGCGTCGCTGTGATATCTGCACTTTCCTCAGACATGATCGATGAACCAACCTGCTGTCCCTTCATATTATAGAGCGCGATTGGCAGACCTGTGGAGTTTGCAAGTTCCTGCGCCAGCCTGCGCCCATTTTGCTGTAAAAAAACCTCCTGCTCCAAACGAACGGACTCGGTATAGTACGACTGCCGCACATTCAGATTCACCAGACGGGTCTGCTGGGATAGAATGGTCTCGATCTGCGTCTGCTGGTTGCGCTCAATACCTCGCAATACCAAGGAGCTGAGCACAACGACGGTCAGGATTAGCAATGCAGCTAGAAAAACGCTGAACTTAAGCTTGATGCTGACTCTCATACCGAGCCGCCCGGTTCAGGGGCTGATGCCTTATAGCCAATGCCGTATACCGTCTGCAATTTTTGCTGATCGGTATCGCCGATTTTTTTGCGCAGTCGCTGAATATGAATATCCACCGTGCGTGTGCCCCCGGCATATTCCATGCCCCACACCCGGTCCAGCAGATCATCCCGCGTGTATACCCGCTCGGGGTTGGACATCAGAATGGTCAGCAAGTCGAACTCTTTTGGCGTCAAATCCAGCTTCTCCTCATTCACCGTCACGGTGCGGTGAGCGATATGGATACGTAGCGTTCCATTGACGATAGCCTGATTCTTGGAATCATCAGATGGTGGACTGCTTTTCTCCACGCGGCGCATCAGTGCCTTTACCCGGGCGAGCAGTTCGCGGATCTCAAACGGTTTGGTCATATAATCATCCGCGCCCATTTCCAGGCCTACGATCTTATCCACGATGTCATTTTTGACGGTGAGCATAATAATGCCGATATCCTCCCGGTCCTCCAGCCTGCGGCATACGCCGTATCCGTCCAGCTTGGGCATCATGACGTCCAGAATCATGACCTGCGGATGAAATGAAGCTACCTTCACCAGCGCTTCTTCGCCATCATTTGCTGTCTCTACTTCATATCCTTCGCGCCGCAGCGCGTAAGCAATGGCACTGACGATACTTGACTCATCATCCACGACCAGCACTTTTTTATTCATCGGAATCATCCTCTATATATGTCATGAGTTATCGTATTCTTTGGATCTATGTTAACAAGGAGTGACGGATTCGCCAACTTTATCAATCGTTCCTGCTAAAAAGGAACTTACTATGATACTAGATTTTCAGAATTAAAATATGTAAAATATTTGATTATAAGAATATATATTTATTATAATTACATTATTGTATTAGATGCAGAATAAATACATTGATTTCCTATTTGTTTTCCAAAAGGGATATATAAAATTTGATTTAAATTCATTATTTGGAATTATATTCTTTACCTTCTTTTTTTGATATGTTATATTAATTTATGTATTTTTTTATTTTTATGGAAAATATGAAAAGGTGACGATCTTTTTATATTATTTCATACAGTTGACACCTAGATTCTTACATAATTCAATTTTATAAAAAATTAGAGGAGTGTAATGAAAATGGAAAAAGGAATTTTTGATCTTGATGTACAAATTAAAAAATCAGAAGGTACAGTTCAGCCACAAGCTTTAAGTATTTGGAACTGCACTGGTGGTTGCGGAGAGCAAACAAGAACTGCCAATACTTGCGCACCTACTGCAGGAGTGAAATGTTTCTCTAATATTGGAGCTCTTTGTTAATTTTTTCACAATTATATTTTTTTGTTTTAACTACTTGAAGAGACTGAATAAGTCTCTTCTTGTTATTTTGAACAACATTTCTATTAGAAGGAGGGTTATAATGCCTGATATTGTTATGGAAGTGAATAATCTAACTAAAGTGATAGGCAAACGTGAGATCATTCAAGAAACCTCGTTCAATTTGGAAAAAGGGAAAATTTATGGTTTTATTGGTCCGAATGGGGCAGGTAAAACTACGATGATGCGTATGATGACAGGATTGATGCATCCAAGTAATGGCCATGTAAAGATAGATTCATACGATATCAACAAAAACCGGAAAAATGCTTTGGCACAGGTGGGAGCAATTATAGAATCGCCCATTTTTTTCGAATATATGACAGGCAGGCAAGTATTGCGCAATTTGGCACGACTGCACCCTGATCTGCCTAAATCTGATAGGGAAAATCATATTCAAGAGTTGCTTGAAAGGGTAGGGTTGGGAGATAGAGGAAATGATCGAGTTAAGGGTTACTCGCTTGGAATGAAGCAACGTTTGGGAATTGCTCAGGCACTGCTAGGAAACCCGAAACTTCTGCTTTTGGATGAGCCCTCCAACGGTCTTGATCCCATGGGGATGAGAGCTTTAAGAGATATCATCCTTAGTTTGAGAAACGAATTTAACTACGCTTTTTTTATCTCAAGCCATTTGCTGGATGAGCTTCAGCAGATGTGTGATGAATTAATAATTATAAAAAGTGGAAAGGTTATTTGGAAAGGGGCAACGGCCGAACTGATCCGTGATGGCGAAAGGTTAGAAGATGCTTTCGTGGAGTTAATGAGAGCATGATTACGTTATTCAATAGTGAGTGGGAACGACTTTGGTCCAAACGTTGGACATGGCTATTGGTTTTGGCTATCCCTGGTCTTGCTTATATGACAGCCAGTTTTTTCGAATCACTTCAAGTTGATCACGACACGCTATCTCAGCTTTTTGTTCTTACAGGTTTACGAAATAATTTGTATTTTCCCGTTGATATCATTATGTCTGTATTTGCGGCTTCTATATTCACGGAGGAATATAGAGGCGGTCAGTTGAGATATGTTTTTCTTCGTCATTTTACCCGCAGACAAATCTTTTTTAGCAAAGTATTGTTGATTTGTGTTTGTATTGTTCTGATGCTTATCTTGTTTGCAATTTCTTTAGTAGTTACTGGTTATTTTTTTCATTTCAATGAAGATGGCTTGCTGAATTATTCCCTTGAGGCCCTTAGCTACACTTTTGTATATTACGCGTGGGCATTTGTTTCACTCTTGGGGATATCCAGTTTGTTTATTTTTATTTCAATGTACAGCAAAAATGTCACATATGCTATCGGAGGCTGTATGCTTTACATTTTAGCATCATTGCTACTGGACGGCACAGTTATTCAACTTGCTGCATTATTCAGTGACATTCCTCTATTAGAACTCAGCATTACCTATTCCTTGATACCTTTTCTACAACATACCGGTTTAAACGAAGTTATAGAGGGAAATACGAATGTAATTGTGGCTATATTATCCGTTGTCGTTGCACATCTTATTGTTTTCCTGTGGGGAGCCTACCATCGCTTTGTGAAAAGTGACTACTTATATTAGGAGGTAAACATGCTAGGCATATGGATTAGTGAATTGGAACGAGATTGGAAGAAAAAGTCTAAGATAATGCTTTTCTCTGCTTTTATAATTGTTATTATTTTCAATATTTGGGGCTTAAGCTCATCACAAAAGGGAGTATTCCGTTTTGGAGAAGGCAGTATTTTGCTAAATAATCTTAACGCTCCATGGTTTATGATGGATGGAATGTCATTATTAATGATGGCGGCACTACTACCTATTATTTATATTGATCAGTTAAGTGGCGAATTGAATTCCGGCGCATACAGATTGTATGCACTTCGTCCATACCGAAGGTTTGAACTTTGGCTGGGAAAATTGTTAGCGTTGGCTGCAACGACCGTTGTTGGGATCGGAATTGTTTACATTATTTCTATGATTGGATCAAAAACCTTTTTTTCCAGCAGCGATACAACGACACTTTACGGTTTTAAAGGCGAAGTAGGAAGGTTATCAGCAGAATGGTATACGATCAAATTTTATGGTGTTTTTCTCCTCACCTGTCTTGCTAAACTGCTGTTCTGCAGTGCCATTTGTGTGTTTATCTCAAGACCAATCATAGCCTTCCTCGTTATTTTTGGATTATCTATTGTGCTTTATCACTATATAGCAACAGAATTAGTCTTTTTATTTGACCCTTTTCGTCCAATTTTGCTTTCTCTTCATTCAGGAGGCTCAGTGAGTTTTTGGCTATATTTAATTGGATCCAGCATTCTTTTTGGGGCAATCAGTTTTTGGGGTTGGCAAAGGAAAGTAATATGACAAGGGTCTGATGTCTGGCATCTAGTGGGAGGAGAATATGATGAAACGTTATTCGTATAAAACATTGGATTTTTTTATGTTGAGAACTCCAGTTTTACCCTTCAATGAATTTTTTTCATGTTTCCCTGAGCAACATTCTCTTATAGAGAATGTTGCTAGTTATTCTCTGGAAAGTTTGATGAAATTATCTCGTAAACCTGAGATCAGGGAAGCAATCCTTGTTGCAAGCCCAAGCCTATACAGATCACTTTCTAAAATTGATGAACTCAAAAGTAAGCCTAATGTGATTGAAACACAAGTTGTATCAAGCGTAATGAAGTATGTAATCCGAATGATGAGTAGACCTACACCTTTTGGATTATTCTCAGGCATTACTGTTGGTAGGTTCTCATCCGAATCTCAACTTGATATTAAGGGACTATCTCATTATCGTAAAAGAGCACGACCTGATATGGGATGGATTCTCAAACTAGTAGAACAACTCGAAAACGATCCACAGATATTGGAACAACTAACTATTTATCCGAATGCTTTAATATATAAACAAGGTAATAGGGCTAAGCTACCCTTCTTAACAAGATATGGGAAAATGAAAAGTGGAGCAAATGATAGTATTTCTGTTAAAGCAACCATTGTATTTGACTGGATTATGAATTATTTATCTTCACCCCGAAAGTTTTCCAAGGTATTAAACCAAATAGAGCTGGAGTTTCCAGGAACAGAGCGCGAAATTATCACTAATTACTTGCAACAACTCATAAAGGGAGAGTTCCTCGTTACTGAACTACGACCGTCCACTGTAGATAAAGATCCGTTCTACCATGTTTTTAGTCTTGTGAATATGCTGCAAGGAGTAAGTGATATAGGAAAACAATTACATGAGATTCACGAAACAATAATGTTTTATAACGAAACTCCTGTTGGAGAAGGAATAGAGACTTTTGAACAACTTAGTAGAATGACGAATGATCTAATTCCGATGGAGACACCCACTATGCAAGTGGATCTGTCACTTGCAGATCAGTCTATCAGACTCAATAAGCATATTCGCAAAGACGTGGAAGAGGCAGCATACATCCTTAATATGCTTTCACACTATTCAGAAGAGCACCTAAAAAAATATGTAGAAGATTTTTTAGAAAGGTATGGCGATCATAAAGAAATCCCCGTTTTAGAATTAATTGATGATGAGCTTGGATTGGGTGCTCCGGCAACGTACCGTTATCCTGAAAATCGTAAGAATTCATATGCGTTAAGGCGCAGTGATTCTCAGGGTAAAATGAAACAGGAACAATTATTTATGGAACTGTTGGTATCTGCAATACATAAAGGCCAACATACAGTTGATTTGGATGAAAACGTTATACAACAACTGGAAGGATTCAATGATTCCCAACTGCCGCCTTTACCATCTATGGAATTGTATTTTTCCCTTCACACGATGGATCAAAACAGTCTTGATCATGGGGAGTACAAGCTGGTGCTGGCGCCCAATCCCGGTTCAAACGGAGCGGGGAAAACTTTCGGTCGTTTTTTGGATATCCTTGAACCCAATCTCCAAAAAGATTTAACACTGATTTCAAAAAAAGAAAAGGACTTGTATCCTGATGCACTTTGGGCGGAAACATCTTTTATTCCCACTTCGGGCAAATCTGCTAATGTAATGCTTACGAAGAACTACCGTGACCATGAAATTTCGCTTAGTCATGGTTCGATAACTCCAAACGAACAAATCTTAGCCATGTCTGATCTTGTCGTAGGTGTAAAAGAAGGAAGATTATATATTAGGTCCATATCCCAAAACAAAGAAGTAATTCCAACCGCAGGTCATATGTTCAATTATCATCATGCGCCAAACATCTATAGATTCCTGCTGGAGGTTGGCTTAATGAGATTTGATCAATGGTCCGCCCCAGACTTTGGGTATTTAATGCAGGCTCCATTTATGCCGCGAATTCAATATAAGAAAATTGTGTTGTCTCCTGCAAAATGGAATCTTCGTTATCCTAATGGTAATTTGAAAGAAAGTATTAATGCAGATAAATTAAAGAATTGGGTTTTAACATTTTTGAGGGAATGGAATGTTCCAAGATATGTTTATTTAATTGATTCAGATCATCGTATTTTGCTGGATTTGAATCATCCGCTACATCTAAGTGAATTATTAAAAAATTTTAAAACAACACGACATATAAATTTAATCGAACACGCCGTTGAATTTGAAAATTCACCTATCCATCGTAGTGATGGTTGTTTAGCTGCTGAATTTGTGTTTCCGCTCATTTTAGATGATGCTATGCCGATTAAAGGCAGCACACCCGTTTTCCCTTTCAAAAAGCTATCTGACAGACGGGTTTTAGGGAATGATATCTATCTTCCTGGCAATGAGTGGTTTTATGCAAAATTATACGGATTGGATAGCAGACAAAATGAATTCCTTGCTCTTTATTGGGAGAAATGTGTGAACGAAGCTAAAGATATTGGTTTAATAGAACAAGCTTATTTTATACGCTACGCTGATCCTGATCCACATGTTAGGGTAAGGTTCAAGTTCAAATCCAATGATAAATCTCAACTATTCGCTCTGTTATTTCAAAAATGGAGTGACGAGTGGTTTAAGGATGGTTATATAACTAAATTCACATTAGAAACTTATGAACCTGAAATAGAAAGATATGGCGGAACTGAGTTAATGAAGCTAGCAGAATCTCTGTTCTCCGAAGATAGCTATGTGGTAGCTGGATTAATTCGTCTAAACCGTTTTGAGAGACGTGAGTTTGAGATTGAACAAATTGGTGTACTTAGTGTAATTCATCTTTTTACTCATCTAGGGTACAACAAAACTGAATGTTTCGAAACTTTAAATGAACAGTTTGATGTTAAAGATTACCTACAAGATTTTCGCAAGATCCGCAACACATATATGGATATGCTTAATACTTTTTTTGGTTTGGAAACTTTCCAAACCGCTACATCAGAGGATTTTTCACAGGAATTATTGCCCCTTTTCGAATCAAGAGCAAATAGCAGTTTAACATACTATCAAAAGCTGGAGCAACTTCGTTCGGAGGTTCTATTGACTAATAGCAAAGATGACATCGTGTTTAGCATTGTTCACATGCACTTGAATCGACTAATTGGAATTGATCGAAAGCTGGAACAGAAAATAATGATATTGACACGCCACGCGATGAACAGCTTGATACAATACCATAAAAGAAAAAGCACAGAAAATTTGAGCAGGGTATAAAGTTTTTTGTAAATAAAAAATCATAAACGGAAAATGGAGTCTTTATGTGGAATTCAGCGAAAAGCAGCATGAAGTTATTTTCACTAATTTTTCAAACTAATAAAGGATTGTTCATACTAAGTGCAATATTGCATATTTTGCAAGGTTTGATTCCCTTTTTTAGTTTGGTTGTAATGCAAAATATGTTGAATGGGATTTCATATTCTTTGATGCATGAGGTAGATCTAGTACGCATACCTTTTATCTTGTTTGTTATAGTGTACGCAGTAAAATTAATCATTAATTCAGGACAAACCTATGTAGAAGGGAATTTAGAAGCATCATTAGCAAAGTCTTTAAATATCATGATCGGGAAAAAATCAACACAACTTGGACTTGCTGACTTCGAAAATTCGTCTATCAACGATCAATTGAAACGCGCAACTCAGGAAGCAGCATTTCGGCCATATCAGCTGTATAGCCAATTAGCGGGCATTATCTCAGGTCTTATCACTGTAATTTCATCCTCAACTTGGTTGTTTTTATGGAAATGGTGGACTGTACCGCTCATACTCGTAGTATCTTTGACATCACTGTATTCTTTATTCAAATTAAATAAACAACAATTCGATATCTATATGAAAAGGACCCCTTTATATCGGCAATCTTGGTATCTGACGTATTTGCTTACAAATGATCGAGCGGTTAAGGAAGTCAAGGTTTTTCAATTAAGTAATCATTTACTTAACCGATACTCTGAATTGCTTGAAAGTTTTTATAAAGTAGATAAGAAAATGTTAGGAAAGCTAACTAAATACACGTTTATTTACAATTTTTTTGAGCTTGCAGTGATGCTATGGTTGGTTTGGTTTGTCATTCAAGAGACATTGTTAAGTACCTTGATGATTGGCAGTTTGTACGGGTATATTCAGGCAATAGTACTTACACAAAGTCAAATACAAACCATAATGAGGAGTTTGTTGCAATTTTCGCAAAACCACCTTTATATGGAGCAACTGTTCTTATTTTTTGAGTTGCCCACATCTGACCCTGTTTCTCGATCTTCTCTGCAAAATAAACAATGTGATTTTAACTTAGAACGCTTGGAACTCAAGAATGTTTCTTTTCAGTACACTGGGAATGAAAAAATAGCGTTGAATAACATTTCACTATCGTTACGAAAAGGGCAGACCATTGCCATAGTTGGTAAAAACGGATCGGGAAAAACAACTTTAATGAAAGTATTAATGCAACTTTATGACAGTTACGAAGGTGAAATTATCGTAAACGGAAAAAATATAACTGATTACGATCTAAATAGGTATCAAAAAAAAATCGGTACTGTTTTTCAAGATTTCGTTCATTATGAAATGTCCGTTAGGAATAATATCGGTTTTGGTTCATTGGATCAGATCGACCAAGACCAAATGATACTAAATGCAGCAAAGTACGCATCTGTTGATGATGTAATCCATTCTTTGCCCCAAGGCCTTGATACGCAGTTGGGTAAATGGTTTGAAGAAGGTCAGCAGTTATCTGGTGGTCAATGGCAGAGGTTAGCTATAGCCAGAGCTTTCATACGCAATGCCGATTTGTACATTCTGGACGAACCCAGCGCGTTTTTAGATCCGATTGCAGAACGAGATTTGTTGGAATTATTTCTTGATTTAATGAAAGATAAGATCGGTGTATTCATTACTCATCGACTATCTTCTGCACGCCTTGCTCATCAAATAATTGTCATGGAGAACGGTGAGATTATCGAACAGGGAACACATGAGGAATTGCTTAATAATAATGGTACTTATGCAGAAATGTATCGTATACAAGCTAAAACATTTCAGGAAAACAGCATTGAGGAGGTATATCAGCATTGAGTATTATGGAAAAACATAATCTGAATAGATGGTTGGGCTTAGAAGGCGACTTAAGAAACAGCGTTGCAAGCACATTGGCGTCTGTTGCAGACCGATATAAAAATCCACGCGAAATTTCAATGAAATCTCAAAATTCTATATTAGCAGTTGATGGATTCGAAATAGAACGGTGGACGGAGGAAAGTCTGAGTAACGGATATTCTGGAATTTGCCTATTAATGGGGGAATTGGATTATCTCCAACCGGATGCTGGTTGGGATTTTGTAGGACATCAGTATTTAAAGGAATTGCAGAATAAGCTTGAACAAACGGGGCTGCATGATTTGTCATTATATGGCGGTTTGCCTGGTGTTCTAGTGGCCATACGTTCCCTATCCCGGAGGGGCACTCGTTACCAGTCAATGACAGAAGGTATTGCCACTTGGATGGAAGAGTTAGCAATTAAAAAAGTTGATGAACTATTAAAAAAGTGGGGAAGTAACGATTTGAAAATCGGAGATTATGATACGATCCTTGGCCTAAGTGGGCTTGGAAGAATCATTTTATCATATTATGAACGCCCGGGAATGAAAAAAGTATGGGAACAGATTGTAAAATGGTTCAAATTATATTGTGCACATAAGGAAATAGGGGAAGTAACCGTCCCAGGATGGCATATTTCTGCTCGGAGCCAATTTCATGCTAGTGAGGCAAAACAGTATCCTTCTGGAAACTTCAATTTAGGACTTTCCCATGGAATAGCGGGGCCCATTGCACTTATGAGCATTGCGATCCTTAAAGGACTACCTGGTGAGCCTTTAAAGGATGAATTAAGGAAACTGACTGATTGGCTTGTTGGGTGGAAAGTCAATGGTGAAGACGGAATATACTGGCCTGGCAGAGTTTCATATGAAGAATGGCAATTGGGTAATCTGCATGTTGAAAATAAAATACATCCAAGAGATTCGTGGTGCTACGGAACGCCTGGTATTGCGCGTGCAATATGGTTGGCAGGCAATGCTTTGGAGAATAAAGAATTATCTAACCTTGCACTTGAATCATATCTGAATATGGAAAAACGCATAGATATGTGCGGTGGTTTGATTTCACCAACTGTTTGTCATGGTCTTTCAGGTTGGCTTCTACTCATCCAACGGATGTACTCTGAAACTGGGGAAGAACGTTTAAGAATGATGCGTGACCGCCTTGTAAAAAAGATTCTGGATTTCCACAATCCAGATTCTACATTTGGATATTATGATATTAACTGGATTGATAATAAACTTCAATATATTGATGAAGCAGGCCTATTGAACGGAGCAACTGGGGTTTCTCTGGTTTTGGCATCATTATTATCGGATAAAAGTCCTGATTGGGATCAAGTGTTATTGATACAATAAATAAAAAAACGATCATTTACTGACCCCATACCATACGCATCCAGGATTAGTTCTCATCAAGCTCTGCAATATAATTGGTTACCGCCGCTGTGAAAGCAACGTAACGTCCCACGTATGAAGAGCGTGAAGAAGGTAAGGTCCTCGGCACGATCACTTATCACTACCAAACAGGCCAAGTTCATCATTGGAGAAGAGAATAAGCTGACGTAGCGGCCTTTATTCGGTTACTTTGGGACCCGATCTCCGTTTATTCGGATGGGAAGATTGCTTTCACACTGGACAATTTATGAAACGAATCAACAAACAACCATTTGAAACTATTAATCTCTTTTGGGTCAGGTTATGATCTTATTGCGGTTTGTAGAAATGTCCAGTATACCCGTGTCTGTACTCTAAGTAACGTAGATGTATGGCTCGTTTGGCGATGGCGAATATAATCTAAAAAAACCGAGCAAAGGAACGTTGCTCCCTTGCTCGGTGATGGTTGATCGATTACTTTAGCGTTGGCTGTCCTAAATGGCAGGAACAGTCTGCGGAACGGTCTCTTCCTCCTCATGATCCAAAAGATCATGTTTCTCCCAAGCCCGGCTCTTCCAGCGGAAATACATAATGACAGCACGTGTCCACTCGTCTGCGGCAATCGCAAGCCATACACCGGCGAGCCCCATGTGAAGCTTGAACACCAGCAGGTAGCCCAGCGGTAGACTCATGCAGACCATGGAGATCAGTCCCATGTATACAGGAAACTTCGCATCACCTGCGGCACGAAGGGAACCAATAATCACAATATTGCAGGTTCGCCCGGTCTCCAGCAGAAGACTGAGCAGGATGACCTGTGCACCCAGTTTTATAATTTCCGGATTATCCGTGAACACACTCATCAGTGGAACACGGAAGAGAATAATAATTACATCGATCACAACCGTTGCGATCAGCGCCCATTTCACACTGTCGAATACACGTTTGTATGCATCGTTCTTGCGTCGCGCACCGACCAGTCGGCCCACAATAATGGAGGTTCCCATTCCAATAGCCATGCTGAATAGATAGATGTAGCTTGAAATGTTACCCGCATATTGCCGGGTTGCCATCGCTTCAGCACCAAGATAGGTTACGTACAGTGTGAAGACGAGCTGGCAGGACTGATATACAACGGATTCCAACGCAGAGGGAATACCAATTCGCAATATTTTGCTGATAAACTTCTTCGAAAGGTTGATGTAATAGCTAAACTCTACCCTTACATCCATAACCCGATAGAGTAACCAGAAGAAAATAATCAAACAGATCAGACGGCTTCCGACCGTTGAGATCGCTGCCCCTTCTACACCAAGCTTCGGCATGCCGAAATGGCCAAAAATAAGGGCGTAGTTACCAACGACGTGAATCACGTTCATCAGAACGGAAACATACATCGTCTCTTTGGTGTAACCATGCGTACGAATCGTCGCGGCCAGCGCGTTAATCAGCGCCTGAAGAAAGATCCCGCCTCCGACAATACTTATATAAGAACGGGCAAAATCGTATATTTCACCTTGGATATGAAGCAGTGTAAGCAGATGTCCTCCTAACAGAAGGAAGCTTCCGCTCAGGATCAGTCCAACAATCAGATTTAGTGTAATCGCATTACCTGTGACCTGTGCCGCCTCACTCAACTTCTTCGAACCAATATATTGTGCCACAACAATAGCAGCGCCATGTCCAATGACTTCCAGTACAAGAATCGCAATGGAAATAATCTGGTTGGCTGCTCCGACTCCGGATACTGTATTATCGGACACTGAACTGAGCATGAACGTATCCACGCTCCCCATCAACATAAACAAGAAGAGTTCCAGGAAAATAGGCCATGTTAGCCGAATCAGATTCAGATCCTTGGCATCCGAACGCAGGGACTCTTTGGTTGAGGATATTGCTGTCATTTTCTCACCTTTCCCGTGTGGGCTTTAATTCTTAGGGTATGTTAGCACAGGTGGTTTGAAAATGCAGTAGTTTTGCGAAAAAACTTGAAAGTTTTTTGAAATTCCAATAATAGGTATTTTCAGTTCTTTCATTTATGTTAATTGAACTAAAGATTATTTACACTTGCCACTTCGATGCCAGAACAACCTTCCGATCGCTGTTATCCCCAAATTTTTATGATTCCCTTTTTCAAAGGAGAAAATTTGGGGATAAAGGCGAAGCGTATGCTTTCGATGTAGCTTTCTTGCAGAAAGCTTTTAGCTCCGCTTCTTCAGGTTATTTCTGCCCTCTCCGTTCTCATGTAAATGTTTGGTTCAATTTATCTAGACTCGGGGCAATAAACAAAAACCCTTACACATCCCTTTTGGATCGGGTATGTAAGGGTTCAAGATTTAAGTTAGCCAATGACTCATATGGGATGCTTAATTTTATCCTTTTACCGATCCGGCAGCGATGCCCTCCACAATTCGGTTGCTCAAGACGAGGAAAGCGATCAGGATCGGCAGGATGCTAATCATCAGTGTCGCACCAATCGCTCCCCAATCCGTTGTGTACTGTCCAATAAAATTCTGCACCCCAACGGTCAGCGTCTTGTACGCATCTGTGCTGATGAACGTATTCACGAAGATGAATTCATTCCAGTCATAAATCATGTTGATAATCGCTGTCGTGGCGATCACCGAGGATGTCATCGGCAGGACAATACGGAAGAAAATCCGATGGACAGAGCAGCCGTCCATCACTGCTGCTTCCTCCACTTCCCGCGGAAGGGCGTAGTAGAAGCCAAGCAGGATCATAATGGTGATCGGCATATTAAACGCGATGTATGAAAGAATGACCGACAATGGATGATCTGTAAGATGGAGCTTCAGAAACAGGCTGAACAACGGAATCAGCGTAGAATGCACAGGGATCATCATCCCCACCATGAACAATCCGAGCACCAGAGAACGCCCTTTCCAGCGCATGCGGGTTATTGCGAAGGTGACCAGACTCGCGAACAGTACAGTGAACACAACGGATACCAGCGTGATCCAGACACTATTGAAGAAATATAAGCTAATGTTGCCTTCCGTCCACACCTTCACATAATTCTCCCAACGCGGAGTCGCGGGAAGGGCAAACGGTGCCATATCAAATACTTCCTGATTGTTTTTTAGCGAGAACAGCAGCAACCATATCAAGGGCAGAATTTGCAGCAGTGCCACCAGAATCAACAGGCTGTAGAGCAGGACATAGCCGAGCCTTCTCAGCACGGTCGGTCCCGCGCCTGTTCCGGGATAGGCTGGCAACCGAACCGCAGTATCGGTCTTCACAGGGATGGACCTCCTTTCATTTCACTTCACTCAAGAATACTGAATGGTGTCCTTGGATGCCGTAGCCTTTCGAAGCAGCCAGGTTACGACCAGACAGATCACGAGCAGGAAGAAACCAACGGCACTCGCATAACCAAAGTCGAATCCACGGAAAGCCTGATGATACATATAAGAAGCCATCACTTCACTGGAACCATTCGGTCCACCGTCCGTCATCACATAAATGAGGTCAAAGTACTTCAACGAACCAACAACAGCCAGCACGATCGTCACTTTGATCACTTCCGTGATCAGAGGCAGCTTGATTCGGAAGGCAATCTGCCAAGGGCTTGCGCCATCAATCCGCGCTGCTTCAACCAACGATTCCGGGATATTCTTGAGCGCAGCATAGTAGATCAGAATATAGAATCCGGCATACTGCCACAAGATCGGTACGAACAGCGCATACAATACCAGGGATGGCTCCGCCAGCCAGGCTGGCGGATTGGCAATACCGACAGATTCCAGAAAGGTATTAAGCACACCATTGCTGGGGTGATAAATCTTCAACCATAACTGGGCAATCGCTACGGAGGACAGCAGCATCGGAATCAGATATATTTTCCGGAACAGGTTGGCACCCTTAATTTTGCCTGACAGCACCAGGGCAATCATAAGATAACCGATCAGGCTCAGTGCTGAGAATAAGGCCAGTAGAAAGGTATGATATGCACTCTGCCAGAACGTTGCGTCATGAAGCAATCTTGCATAATTTTCAAAACCGATAAAGGTCATTGCGCCGATCCCGTCCCACTGCATCAATCCGTAATATCCGGTCAGCACGATCGGGATATAGATCAGTACCAATAACAGCAGCAGTGCGGGAAGCACGTACAACGCAGCGACTAAACGGTTGGACATGACTTTATCCATCACAATATCCTCCCTATGAGCGTTGTACGTTAGTTGCCTTTATCAATCGCTTCCTGATGTTTCTTCACAAATTCCTCAGGAGTGACTGCTTTTCCGAACAACGCCTGGATCATGTCCAGATGGACTTGAGCTGCGGTCGGTTTCATCTGCACGTCGGCGAATAATGTCAGACTGCTGGCCTGATTCAATTCATTCAGCAGGTCTGTGTAAAGTTGCGGCAGTTGTACCTCGGCTGTGTCCACTTTCGTTGCTGGAATAACACCCGCTTCGGTTACAGAGCTTTCGCCCCATTTCTCCACAAAATATTGAACGAATTTCTGAGCTTCATCCTTCACCTTGGAGTTCTGTGCGACGAACAAGCCTACACCCGGGCCGCCGACCCAACTGTTAATATCGCTTTTACCGCCATCCATTGTCGGGAATTTGAAAAATCCGATTTTATCCTTGAACTCCTGCGGTACATCTGGATTGGTAGTATAGTTCGGAAGTTCCCAGGTGCCCATAAGGTACATGGCCGCTTTCTCATTCATAAATTCCGATTTGCCTTCATCATTGGACAGGCCGTTGTAACCTTTGTTAAAGGCGTTCATATCCACCAGCTTCTGTACTTCGGCTGCCGCCTGGATCAGGGCAGGATCGTCAAACTTGCCTGTGCCATTGATGGCCTTCTCCAATGCATCCCCGCCCAATCGATTGGCCAGATACATATACCAGAGAGATCCGGTCCAGCGATCCTTGTTGCCTAGAGCGATGGGAACCACACCATTGTCTGTCAGCGTTTTCACAACATTCAGGAATTCATCATATGTGGCCGGGGGTTGCAGATTATATTTAGCGAAAATGTCTTTGTTGTAATAGATCGGAGATATGTTCAGCTCAATCGGGAGCGCATAGGTTTTGCCATCTACGGCATACGCTTCAGTTGTTCCCGCAATGAATTTCCCTTCAAGTGAACCACTCAGAAGATCATCCAGCGGAGCAAACAGATTGCCCTTCACGTAAGGCTCCAGAAAACCTGCAGCCCAGGTTACACCTACATCCGGGAGTTCATTGGAAGCGGACAGGATTTTCAGTTTGTTCTTATATTGCTCATTCTCCAGTACTTCCTGTTTGATGGTCACGTTGGGATGATCGGTCTGGTACTGTTTGATGATCTCATTGACCAGCTTATTCTGCTGTGCAGAGCTGCCTGCTGGCCAGAGATGCATAAACTTGAGGGTCACTTTTCCGTCAGAGCCACTACCGCTCGCTTCACCCTCTCCGTCAGAACCTGAATTGCTGCATCCGGATAAAAACACGGCGAGGATAAATGTCAATGTCAGTAGCATTGCTATTGGCTTTTTTCTCATATTCCTAACCCCCTGTAATGGTTATTCGGTTGATGTAACCGCTTTAATAAAATTGTAGCATGGGTACATCTCCCCCATAAGACCAGGATGATTTGGAAAAACTCCACTATTTTATGGTTATTTAGTCTCTTTACGAATCCCAATGGAATGACGATATTTGCTTGGGCTAAGCCCTTCGAGACTTTTGAATACCTTAATAAAATATTTATCCGTCTGGTAGCCTACCTGTTCGGCGATCTCCGAGATTGGCAGGGCCGTCTGAACGAGCATCTCCTTCGCCCGCTGAATACGTGTACGGGTCAGATATTCGCTAAAATTAATTCCTATCTGCTCCTTGAACAAAACGCTAAAATAACTGGAGTTCAAGTGCAGCATATCAGCGATTTCCCGCAGGGTAACATGTTCGCTCAGATGGGCATCCACGTAAGCAACAGCTTCACTGATCTGGGGATTAAGTCTCTCGTCTCCCCGTTCTTTGGCATCCAGTAGCTTGGGGTCAACCAGCTTCTGCATCATTTGAATACGCCGTTGTTGGTCTCCAAGCTGCAAAGCCTTCTCTACCGTCTGAATCAGCTGCTCCTTCTCAATCGGTTTAAGCAAATAATCTACCACGCCAAGCTTGATGGCCTGCTGGGCATATTGGAAGTCGGCATGCCCTGACATAATCAATACAACTGGTTTGCTCGGAAACTGCTGAACGGCTTCAACGAGGGACAGGCCAGAGAATTCCGGCATGCGAACATCTGTAATCAAAAGGTCCGCCGTCTGTTCACGGAGCCATGCTGCTGCTTCGACTCCACTTGCCGTAGTTCGAATTTCGTTACGACCAGCCGACCAGCCTTCCAGTGTCTTGCGAATTCCTTCTCGTGTACGCGGTTCATCATCAACGATTAGAATCGTTCTGCCATGAATCATATGCACCCTCCGTATCCTTCGGAATCTCAAAGCGAATGACAGTCCCTTCACCGACCTTACTGGTAATGGAAAGTCTGCACAATTCGCCAAGCTGACTGCCAAAATAAAGCTTCAACCTGCGATGTACGTTAATCAGCCCCACGCCTGTTCCCTTGTTGGAAACAGCAGGTCCACCATTCAATGCGCGAACAACGGATTGAAGCCGGGAATCATCCATGCCAGGTCCATCATCCCGAACTTCGATGTGGACCAGACCCTCATGCGTGGAAGCATCTACATGGATGCTTACCTTTCCCGGTTCAATTTTGCTCTCAATCCCGTGAAGAATAGCATTCTCCACCAAGGGCTGTATGAGCAATTTGGGAATCCTCACGGTGCGCATTGCTTCACTCAGTCTGATCTCCCATTGCAACCTTTCTCCCAGCCTCATCTCCATAATCCGAAGATAACGCTCCGCGTGCTCCAGTTCATCGGCCATAGTAACCCATTCATCCTGATTGGGACTGGAGATGATGTAGCGAAATAGGCGGGACATCGCCACAACCATACGCGCCATTTCCTCGTCTCCTTTGTCATCAAGTGACCAATAGAACGCCTCCAGCGTGTTAAACAGAAAATGAGGATTGATCTGCGACTGCAGAGCTTTCAGTTCTGTTCTTGACTGCATGATTTCCTTCTCGTATATCTCCTGAGTCAACTCATTCAACCGATAAACCATCTGATTGTATACTTCATTAAGCCTGTGAATCTCCATCGTTGAGCTGAACATAATATTGGGCTTCATGGCTCCCGGACGTGCACTGCGCATGGCCCTCATCAGTCGGGTGATGGGACGTGTAATCATGGTGGACAAGAGAAAGGACATAATGAGGAACAGCACGACGCCAAACAAACCGGAAATAAGCAGTGCCGTCCGAAGAATGGACACGCCCTCCGTCGTCTCGCTCACAGGAGTTAGAACCGCGAGCGTCCATCCCGTCATTTCGGAATGCTGTCTAACGACGATATAGGGCTCATCCCGGGTCTCGACTACAGAGCTGTCACTGCTTAGGAGTGCCTCCACATCCAAACTAGCCTCCAGATTGGAAGTAACTACGCTTCCTGCCGCATCTACCAGCAGAATAGAATCCTCCACATCGTCCTCAGCATCCAAGTCATTCAGTTGAAAAAAGCTACGCTGCATCCGCACCACGACATAACCGCCAGGTTCAAAAGCCCGGTCCATCAGGCTGATTCGCCGAATAGCCATAATGACCCCCGGATCTTCCGGGTCGGGGCCAACCCAGACCAGCCTCCCCTTCTCGGCGTCTGCTTCCGCTATCCAGTTACGTCCGAGCCTTCCATCCAAAGATCGGTCATCCATGGGAAATATTCTGCTGTAAGTTGTCGTATAGATTTCCAGACTCTGCACACCGCTCATAAAGGACGGATAGCTGCTCACAACCTGCAAGAGCGCTTGACGCTGATTAAACGTAGCCGTTTCCCCACCCTTCTCATTGCTCAGCAAACGCTGCACATAAGAATCATCTGCCACTTGAGCTGTCAGCGAGTTAACCTGTGCGATTAAGGCATCCAGTCTGCCATTAGCCTGAACAGCAGTTTGATGGATATGCTTCTCCGCATTGGTCTTCAGCAAACCGGATACCCGGTCATAGGCGGCGATTCCCGCAATAAATAACACCACCAACATCACCAGTACAAAACCAACAAAAATCTGATTGCGCAACGAGTTCCATCTGCCCCAATTCACTCGCAAATCCCATTCTCCTCCCCGCATGTAAAAGAAATCGCCACCCGTTTCTCATGTTGGGTGACGATTGAGTACAAGTATGCCGGAATCCATCATCGCCAATTATTGAAGCGTTTACATTTTGGCTCATTGATCTCCTTCACCGATCTTTGTTTAGCGATTAAACTAACGACTAAAAAATAGCACAGAATCCTATCTTTATCAATCATTTAAATACAGGGCAGCTCCACAAACCGGAAGCTCATGAAAACAAAAAAAGGACGGACTCCATGAGTCCGCCCTTTTCTTCATTATTTCACTGAACCTTGCGTTACACCATTGATAATCCATTTTTGTGCAAACAGGTAAATGATGATCATCGGCAGCAACGCCAGCAGGTACGATGCAAACGCCAGGTTGAAGTCAGTATTGAATTGACCCTGGAACACATATTGTACCAGTGGAAGCGTGTATTGTGCCGGATCACTAATAATAATGAGTGGCAGCAGAAAGTCATTATAGGTAGACAGACAAGTTAGAATACCAACCGTGGCACTGATCGGCGCCATCAATGGGAAAATGATTTTCCAGAATGTGCCCCAGGTTGTTGCTCCATCTACGAAGGCTGCTTCCTCCAGTGCTACCGGAATGGACCGAATGTAACCTACATATACAAATACGTTAAAGGCGAGACCGTACACCGTATGCAGCAGGATAAGACCCAGAAGATTGGTCATTTCCAGTGATGCAGTCAGCTTAACAATCGGCAGCATGATGATTGGAAACGGAATAAACATCGCGCTGACGAAGTAATAATACAGGCCTTTGAAAAATTTCCGCTTCTCCATATTCCGGGCAATCGCGTAAGCAACCATAGAGTTACTGAGCAAGGTCAGAATGACTGTTGACGCAGTAACAATGGCACTGTTACGGAACGATTGGAAGAAGTTTGTCATGTCTATTGCACTTGCAAAGTTCTCCCAGTGAAGCGTTGTCGGAATAGCAAAGACCGATTGGGCCATTTGCTCCGGATTTTTCAATGCGATTGTAACCGTCATATATAAAGGGAACAGAATGAACAAGGTACCCAGAATAATTAACAACATAACGGGCCAGTTGGTACGTAAACGGCTTCTCATTACAGATCCGTCTCCCTTCTTTGCAGGAACCGGATTTGCAGAATCGAAATCACCGCAATAACGATGAAATAGATAACCGAGTTCGCAGATTGATATGCATATTCGCCGCCTTCAAATCCACCCGTGTAGATCAGATGGGAGATGGACTGTGTTGCCCGTCCCGGTCCACCATTCGTCAAGGCCACGATCTGGTCAAAGACCATCAGTGAGTTTTTCATCGCCAGCACCATATTAATTGTGAAGAACGGGGCAATAAGCGGAAACGTAATGCTCCAGAATTCACGCCATTTTCCAGCGCCGTCCAGATTTGATGCTTCATACAATGTCGTAGGGATGGTTTGCAATCCCGCCAAATACAGAATCGTATTCAACGCGACTGATTGCCACACCGCTACAATTACGATCCCAATCCATGCCAGACTTTCGCTGCCCAGAATGTTGGTGGATAGGGCGTTGATGCCCAGGTTTTGTCCCCAGATCGGGAATACGTTGGAGAACAGGTAGTTAAATATGTAACCTACAATCAATACACTCAGGATATTCGGCAAGAAGTAGATGCCACGGAAAAAGTTACGGAACTTGATCTTGGCATTCAGCCCGAGTGCAATGAGCAGGCTTAGAATATTCGTAAGGATCGTTACAACGATCGCAAACTTGAAGGTAAACCAGTAGGCGTTGCCTACATTGTCATCTTGAAACAAATTGAAATAGTTTTTGAATCCAACAAAATCATAACCTTTACCGAATCCGTTGTAGTTCGTAAATGAATAATAGATCCCCTGGAGGGCCGGCAGCGTCATAAATACAAAGAACAGTATTACCGCCGGAACCGTCATCCAGTAATAAGGCGCGATGCGCTTGTTCATACTCCATCCTCCTTCGGACAAGGCGTTATCGCCGATTCGCTACCTTGTCCCATTCTTTGTCGAGTGTATCCAGATAGTTGTCGATGTTCTTGTTTTGCAAAAAGGACTGTACGATGGAATTCAGCTGCACCGCAGCCGGAATATAGTGATCGGCGAAGTCGATAACCTTGCCCTGCTCAATGTAAGGTGTCAGTTCCTGTACAGCAGGATCATCTTGTTTTACACCTTCCACCGCAGAGAACAGCGTCTGTTCCTTAATGTACTTGCCTATATTTTCAGGCTCCAGCAGAAACGCGACGAACTGCTCGGCCTGCTCCTTGTTTGGTGTATTCGCTGAAATGGTAAACAGAGAGTCGATTCCGTTCACCAGCTTGATCTGGCTCGGATCGTTGCCTGTCGGGAATGGGAAGAAACCAATATCCACATTCGGGTTCGCTTTGCGAATCTCGGAGATCGCCCAGGTACCCTGGATGTACATATAAGCTTCACCATTGGCAAAGGCACGGTTACCATCCGAATACGCTTTACCGAAGTTGTCGCCGTGACCGTAATTCATCAGCTCCAACTGCTTCTCCGCAACCTCACGGTATTTCTCCTTGAAGGTCACTTTGTTCTCGCGACGCTCCAGGTAGAAATCAATACCAACCAAGTTAGGTCCGAGTGCATTGAACGGCAGATTCGTCTGCCAATCATCCTTGTATGTGAAGTAAAACGGAATTTTACCCGCATCCTTAATTTTTTTGGCTGTAGCAATCAGCTCGTCCCAGGTCTTGGGTACGTTCAGACCCATTTCTTTAAACAAGGTTTTGTTGTACATGATGCCGTTTGCATTTGTTGCGTATGGAACACCTGTCACTTCATCCATGCCCGTGACATCCTTCAGCATCTTTATGTAGTTGGGATCGATCGTTTTTAACAGTGGACTGTCTGTCAGATCGGCGAAAATATCACTCTGTGCAAGAATGGAATAGGTATCGGTTGCCCCCATTGCCATAATGTCTGGTACATCGTTCTTCACCACACGTGTCTTCAGCACCGTCTCCGCGTCAGGTGGATTCACCTGAGTGACCTGAATATCGGGGTGTTCGGCGTTGAATGTTTTGATTAATTCGTCAAAGGTTCCTTTGGCTTCGGGTTTGTTCTGAAAAAATTCAACCTGCACTTTGCCATTGGCATTATTCCCGCTAGTGCAGGAAGACAGAAGTACAGCCGTTATTCCACAAAGCAGCATTAACCCGAGTGCCTTGGTAAGCGATGTTCTCATGTTGTACCTCCCTCAGCTTATATACGTAAAGATTTACCCATTAAATTAGTGAAGTAACCACGTGGTTAATCCTTCCACCGTTTTATACTTAGAGCGTTGACTATAATGTGTCCTATTATTCCTAAAACGGTTTCGGTAAAAATGAATCAGTCCCACTGACCGCGAGTCCGCTCGTCGACATAACAAAAAAAGGACATTGGAATATATCCAATGTCCATCATGTATTCAGTTACGCTGCTTACATCACAGCTGTTGTTAACTCTTTATCAACGCTCTATTTTCGGCAAAGCATTACGTAAACGCTTGGCTCGGTAACTCTGAAATGCACGGATTAACATGCCGATGACCAGCATAACCACGCCAACATTTATCGCTACATCCGCCAAATTGAGAATACCACGTCCCGACGGAAATACGAGAAAATCCGTTACACGTGCGTAGATAAAACGATCGATTGCATTACCCAAAGCACCACCGACCATGAAACCGGCACCTGTCTGCATCCAGAAACCGCGAATCTCACCTTTTCTCCGATAATACATCATGCCCGCCACGAATAGAATGGCGACCACACCGAACAGACGCGCATTCCCTTGAAACAGGCTGCCTGCCATTCCACTATTCTCATAATGCTGCAATTGCATTCCCGAGTCGCCAAGCCTCATCGTGTCCCCAACTTCCATATACATCCTCACCGCCATCTTGGTTCCCTGATCAACCAAGGTAACCAGCAGTGCTACAAAATAAAATAACATTGTGCCACTCCTCCTGCCGGACGCTCAAAAGTTAAACTAAAGGGTCTCCGCTGTAACATTTCCTTCACTTTAACACACCCGAAGCGTTGTCACCAACTGGACAGAGAACGCGCCATTGCAAACCATCAGGAAGGATTTTTCCGCTTTAATATATGATAGGTATTGCTGAACATGCCGAACAACACACCTGTAATCGGAAATATGGCCCAGTTAACGTCCCATCGCTGGTATACAAAGCCTGTGAACAGAAAAAACGCCGTAGCCAAAGGCCATACGATTGCCCCCACTGCGCCTACAATCCTTTCCTGCTCCTTCTTATCAGCACTAAAGTGTGGCTCCTCCAGCAATTTCGTGTAAGCCCCCTGAATATTACCGTAATAAATGAACAGGAACACACCCACCGCTGCCATCAACATAAAGAGAGAGACACCGTAAGATGCGTAGACATCGTTAATATATGCACCCGCGAAAATAAAAACGGGTGACAGCACGCACAGACCGACGCCTGTAATGATCGAAACGCGGTACGTCAGCGCGAAATGGGCCTGATTGCGTTGAAGTGACATCTTGAGCGCATAGGGCAACTGAAAGCCCTTCTCCATATACTTGAAGCGATCAAGCTTCATCCCGCTGTGAATAAACATGCCGACTGCAAAGGCGATCAGTACAAACATCCCGATCAACCCTATCAGGCTGCCCGTTTCCATCGATCCTGTCATGGACTTGATATTGTTGTGTTCAAAAAATGTATCAAGGAATATCAGGAAGGCCACCCCGGATGCGCAGAGAAAAACGCCAAGTCCTGTCCACAGACCCACGCTGCGTTTGACAGCAGCATAATCGTAAGCCTCTTCCTCCGTCAGCACAGGTGCTGCTTCTCCGACCTCATCTGGTTGAATACCGAGCTCAGCTGTTAACTCCTCGATATTGCCAAATTCCGAAATCACAATACCAATTGCCTCATTCTCCGATTTGCCCTCTCGCTTCAGTTCCAAGTATTTATCTTCCATCCCCGAGAGAAGCTCCTGTTTCAAACGCTCCACCTCGGAGGTCTTCGGCAGACCAGCAAACATGTTTTCCAGATACACCATAATCGTCTCCATGCTCTGTCACCACTCCCTGATAAATAGATTTACAACCTCCTGCGTAATCTTCCATTCCTCGCATTTTTCCTTGTAATAATCAAGGCCGAGCGGCGTGATCCGGTAATACGTACGCCGCTTCCCAAGACTCTCATCGCGGTAGAATGATTCAATGTACCCGTTCTTCTCCAATCGGGTGAAGGCAGAATATAGTGTCGTCTCTTTCATCACATACTTCTCATCTGTCAACTGCCTGATGTTTTTGGAAATCTCGTATCCGTACGACTCCCCTTCCAGCAGCAAATAGAGAATTAGCGTATCGTTGTAGCCGCGTATAACATCACTGCTGATCACAAAAGGTAATCCTCCTCCGTTACTTCATCTGTCGTAGTAGTTGAAGTATATCATAACTTACTACGACAGGTGAAGTAGTTAGACATAAAATGGGCAAAAAAAATCCGTACCTGGAATAGGCACGGATGATGAATACTTTTATTGGAGTTAAAACCACAATTTTATTGAATAGCAGAGAGCACATCCAGCAGCATGGATTTGAATTTCGGACGGTCAATGGCCTCACAGACGCGTACATTCGGCTCTTTACCGAAACGTCCGTTGATATCCACAACGCTATATCCGCGCGTTAACTCTCCTGCTGCTTCTACATCCACATAATACTGACCGGATTTGGTCATGAGGGACTCATCTGCGGCAACAGCCATCAGCAACGTATCCGGGTGAGTGGTGCCATTCAGTTTATGTACCGATTTGTTGAACTGCATAACCACTTTGTTGATGGCTGTGAAGAAATCGGCACCAGATGTACCCAGTGCTGCAATTTCAGCGTGATCATCATCATCCATAACAGAATACTGAGTACACATTTCCCAGCCAACCATGGTCGTCGGAATGCCTGCGTTCAATACAATTTTGGCTGCTTCCGGATCTACATAGAAGTTATACTCCGCGGCTGGTGTGATATTACCCAGTGCATTATTCGTTCCACCCATGATGTAGAGGTGAGCAATCTCCGGAATAATGGTTGGGTCCTTCTGGATTGCCATCGCAATGTTGGTCAGAGGTGCAATGGCCAGAAGCGAGATTTTGCCCGGATGTGCGTGTACCTTTTCAATGATAAAATCAACCGCATGCCCTGCCTCTGGACGCTGGTCTGCCTTCGGGAAATGGGCTCCGCCCATGCCGTCATCGCCATGTACGTCTTCCACCGTGCGGTGCTGGGCCTTACCATAGGCCATCAATGGGCGTTCGCACCCTTTGTACACAGGCACCTTGCCGCCATGTCCAGCAACCTGTACCGTGTACAGGGCATTTTCAACCTCCTGGTCAAACTGTACGTTCCCACCTGTAATCGTAATGCCCTCCACCTGGAAATGGTGCAGTGCCGTCAGGATCGCAATCGTATCGTCTCCTGCTGTATCTGTATCGATGATGACTTTTCTCATGATGCCGCGCTCCTTCTTCGTTGAATTGATATTCATTCCAAATAAACACTAGGGTTTATTTTACATCAAAAACGTACCGATGACGATGGAAACGCCGATGATAATGGAACGCAGCAGCTGTGCTACCGCCATATTGCCTCGTGCGATTTCGTCACAGACCCGCATCTTGGGAATCAGGAAGTCAAATATAATATAGACCAGACACAAAATAATGATTCCAAGCGCCGACCAGAGCAGCATATCCAGCCATGAATGCGTGGAGAAGGACACCATGCCCACAATGATACACAGGCCCAGCAATTTGCTGCCCATATACATGCCTGCCGCCTCGTTACCTTTCGCGATTTCCTCGCTATCGTTATACCGGGTCAATTGGCTAAAAGCGAAATACCCACATACCAATACTACCAGCAGAATGCCTACACCTACCGCTACATTCAGCAGGTTCAATCCCAAATTGTCCATTCCTTCTCCTCCTCGTCATCCATCCGTTCATTGACCACAGCCGCACAATAATAGGCCATATCTCCGGTTACCTTCTCCCCGATCCGGGGCAGCACACCGGCAAAACGTCCACCGATGACAAACACTCCTGTAAGCAAATAACCGCTGTATTCGCCATCTTCTGTCTGAATCACGGCCTGTTCCATCGGTACCAGCTGCTGATATATTTTAGGCTGATTATTATAATAGGCTGCGATCTCATCTTCTTCTTGCAGTTCGGCTATTGTGTTGGAGTTCGTAGGGGCGTGCAGCTGATGAGAAGCAGCCGTTTGGCCTGCATGATGATCCGATCCCTCACCCAGCAACGATGTGCCTCGACCTTCGCGGCCCCAATAGCTTTTAGCCACATAAGGCATTGCGCTCCATTCGAAAGGTCCAGCTTCGAAATAAGTAGGTAGCAGATAACGCGAAATCGCCCCTAACTCTGCATCGTTAAACAGCCGAAACCCGCAATATTCCATGGTTTGTTCATTGCGTTCATAGAGTGACCAGATCGCCGCCATGAAACCCTTGCTCTGCATCAGCACATGCTGTGCAGGATTCATCAGACCCAGGCGGTTATCCTGAACCAATTCAAGCAGTGCTGCGCCGATGTCCACGCCGGTCGTTTCATCTCGATCATCGATTAGATATTCCAGGGGATAGAGCCGGTACAACAGGTTGATCTCGCGTCCATGATGGTAGAGCGCCTTCCCTGGAATAATCTCCAACTCCTCCAGAGGAGCGTAGAACGTTTCATACCCCGCCTTCTGGCACAGCTTCATCAGATACTCCGTATTGGTCCGATCCTCCACATGCTCTCCAAATGAAGTAAAGGTCACCGGGCCCAGCAAACCCTGCTGTGCGTAAGCATCCAGCCAGCGGTGAAAGCATTCCCGGATACATTCATCCATTCCTTTGGACGGAGCATGGAGCGATGTTTTTTCAACCATCCCCACCAAAATACCTTCCAATGCAGCTGCTTCAGGTATGCCGGTTGGGGTATCCGTGTTATTTTCAATACATTTAGGTCCGGCTTCCCCAATAATCCAGTCCTGCCGAGTAATCCCGCCTGTCACCATCTCCATACGAGACGCCGGAATAAGGCCGGGATGAATGCCCAGCTGCTGCTCCAGGAAAGAGTCGGGCATGTATTGCTGAATAAAACGCATCACCTTGCAATAAATCCCGTCTACAGCCTCAACTGCTGCACGCAATTCCTGCATCTCCGCAGGGGAATAAACCGTCAATGCAGGCACACAATATTGCTTGCCATACATGCGATGGTAGGGAACCTGTTGCCCTGCTTCGCCCCTGAATACTTCTTCATGACTGAACGGCAGTTGGTATATATGCCTCATCAGGTTCTAACCTCCCGAACTGCGGAAGAAGCTGCCAAAGCCGCTCGATTTTGAACTGGATTTGCTGTAGGAGCTGCTGTCCTTGTTGCTCCGATAGGACGATCCGCCACCGTAATAATAGTGCCCACTGCTGGAGTCATATTCACATCCGGTATCGTATTCCGGGTCACACTCGTCGCTATTGCTGCTACAACCGGATAATACGGCTGGAACCGCAAGCATTAGCGAGAAGGCAACCAGCTTTGCGCGTGATCCAGGTTTGGGTTTGGGATTTTCGTCCATTACAAATCTACCTCCTTCATAAAAAACAACACTTTCTTGCGATCCGCATCCAGCACGGAATACACAAATTCATAGGTCGTACCGCCCCGGACCATGTAATGGTCCAGCAGTTGCTCGGCAAGCTCCATCGTGTACGAGGAGGATTCTGCCAAGTCCAATTCCTGAAATGCACTCCCATTCCACAGCATATATTCCGCACTGTACATGGAGGAGATTTTACACATTGCCAGTGCAGCGTCCGCAATCGCTGTACCGTATTCCGCAGGTTTTTGATTGTCATACTCGGTCACGTAAACTGCATGCTCCCGACGATCCTCGCATTCATTGGACAAATGCGCCCAGAGCTTATTTTTCATCAGGGTAGCATCGACCAGCTTGCGCATGAAGAGCTCATCGCGAGTACCCGATACCTGCTCTAGTACGCCCGTCTCCACCTGCCGGTCATCCGACCAGTTCCGATAAGTCAATGAATAATAAATAACGATAACCTGCCTTTCTGTGAGCTCTAAGAGGAGCCGTTTCAATACACACAAACGTATTTAACGCATGAGAAGGAAAAAAGTTACACTATTCCCGATGACATGTAAAAAAGCATTTTGCATAAATCCCAAGAGTGGTTTTCAATCAGCAAGATATAGATCGAAATGAATCTATTCGTCTAGATCTTTTACCCGCGAACAATAAGAATCGAATTATGCAAAATGCTAGTAAAGATAACATTGTGGCGATACACAATTTTACCAGCTAATTACCTCGGATATCATCCCGTTATAAAGCTAACTTTGAAAATCAAAAAGGCCAGAGATCTTCCTCCGGCCTTCTTTCCTTCTTTATCTATTTCAAGATCTATTTCAAGAGAAGCCCCATAATCTGACCTGTCTCACAGCTCTGCCCACTGGGCCAACATATCATTGTATTCACCAGACAATTGCTCACGTTCGTTCCACATTTGCTCCAGCTCGTTTGGATTATCCTGCACGGATTCAAGCTGACGATCCATCTCCTGGATTTGCCCTTCAAGACGGGCCAATCTCTGCTCCAATTGTTCAGCGGACAGCTTTTTGGAAGTGGCCGTTGTATTAGGCGTGCTACCGGACTTCGTCTCCTGTTTCGGTTTTGAACTCCCACGTGATGGAGTGGCAAAAACTGTTATATGCTGATTTGCCGCGGCTGCGCGGGCTTGCAGATCAAGCTTCTTCTCGCGATAGGCTTCATAGTCTCCCAGATAAGCGGTCATCCGCCCATTCTCCAGTTCCCACACCCGGGAAGCGAGTCGATTGACGAAGTAGCGGTCATGTGAGATGGCAAGCACCGTGCCTTCGAAATCAACAAGCGACTCTTCGAGCGCTTCCCTCGAAGCGATATCCAGATGGTTGGTCGGTTCATCCAGCAAAAGCACATTCGGCTTGCGCTGAACCAGCAGAGCCAGCCTTAGCCGCGTCCATTCCCCACCAGACAACTGTCCTACCGAGCGAAATACATCTGCTCCATAGAATAGATATCGAGCCAAAATGCCGCGTGCCTCTCCTTCTTCCACGCCCGCTTCCAGACGGAAGTACTCCAACACATTCAGCTTCGGATTGGAAGGCTCCTCCTGTTGAGCCAGATAACCAACATCTACACGTGCACCCCACTCCAGGTTACCTGCACTTGGTTGTTCCTCGCCCAACAGCAGCTTGAACAACGTTGTTTTGCCTGAACCATTGCGTCCAATAAGGGCAATTTTGTCGCCATATTCGAGTAATCCCGATACACCGCGCAGAATCTGACGTTCTCCATAAGCCTTTTCAACCTGTTCCATAACGGCCACACGTTTTCCCGTACGGTCCGTAGGACGAACATCGAAGTCGGCGTTACGGCGCTCCAATACCGGGCGCTTCACCTGTTCCATCCGTTCGATTGCTTTACGCATCGAAGCCGCGCGACGGAAGAACTTTTCATTTCCCCCGACTCGGCCCCATTCTTCCAGTTGGCGGATCGTTTCTTTCATTTTTTTGATCACCTTCTGCTGCTCCTTGAACTCCTCGAATTGCTGCAACAGTCGTTGTTCCTTCACTTTCATATATTCCGTATAACCGCCAGCGGACGTTTCTGCTTCTCCATCCTCCAGCTCTAACGTCCGGGATGCTACACGGTCCAAAAAGTAGCGATCATGTGAGATCAGGATAATCGTACCTGTGTACTCACGCAAAAATCCTTCCAGCCATTCCACCCGCTCCAGATCAAGATGGTTGGTCGGCTCATCCAGCAACAACAGATCAGGGCTTACAATTAACTGTGAAGCCAGCACAACCCGGGTCTGTTCACCACCAGACAATGAACCAAACCGCCATCCGTAATGCTCCTTGGCAATATCCAGACCGTCCGCCACCTGATCAATCCGGGCATCCTTCTCATATCCGCCCTCGCGCTCGAACTGGTCCTGCAATGCCGCGTACCGCTTCAACAGTCGCTCCAATTGGTTGGGATCGGATGCACAGTCTGGATCGGACATCTGCTGCTCCATTTCCTTCATTTGACTCCGGCACGCCATAAGCTCCCTGAATCCAAGACTCAGCACATCTAGCACCGTGTAATTATCCATTCCCTCCGGCACCTGAGCCACGTAACCGATACGTGTATCCTTCTTGATCATCAATTGTCCTTCATCCGGTTGATTCAGTCGTGCCATCAGGCGCATCAATGTTGTTTTGCCGCTTCCGTTGCGGCCGATCAGGGCGACTTTGTCGCCTTCCATAATTTCAAACGTAATGCCGTCCAGCACCAGATGTGCTCCGTGGTATTGAGTCAGTTGTTGTGCGCTAATAATCATCATAATAAGGTTCCTCCTATGGATTGGAAGATCCTGACCGCAACACAAAAAGAGCCGCAGGAGGTTAGCTCCGCGGCCCTTCAGAATTCAAGCAATATCGCTTATCGTCCGAATGAGGTCAAGGCAGGCATCTTCTCGCAAATGTTAATTTCCGTATATTCAAAATTGGACAGACTTCTCCCGTTGGTCAGAAAAGTATGAACAATGCCAGCCATAGCAATCGGCAGCTGGCTAATACGGTTGTTAAGCATCTCGTGATTCACCTGTCTTCACCTCCCTTGTCATAATTAATGTCAATATATCACAGACGAATGCATTCCTGCAACCGTCCGATCGCCCAATTCGCTCTTACTGTACAGCAGCTTAACCCTCCGATTAATTCCGTCTCCGACGCCGAAACACTACATCCGTAATCGCCACCGTAATTAGTGTCAACATTCCCGCTGCACCCAGCGATGCACCAAGCAAGGCATAACCGATACCGTTCCACCCGCCAATCTCAATGCTAATCATGATCACAACGGCTCCGCCGAGCAAGGCCACACATGGCAGTATATATTGAACCCCGGTCATTCGACGTCCCTGCAACCGATAGATGAGCCATTCGATCAGCAGCTGCACAGCCCACATGCCAAGCGTCCACAGGATGAGTACTTCCATAAGGTTCTCCTCCTTCTTGCTGAATGGTTAGAGCCTTCGTTACAGACCTCTCATTATTTCAACCAGTTGGCAAAGAACTCCCGGTATCCCTCTTTCATGATCGTGCGCGAAAAAGCACCAAAAGCATACTCACGGTTGTCTTCCGAAACACTACGCGGCGCGGCAGCAGCCATATTCACCAATTCAAACCAGTTATCCTCATTTCCTGCAAAAGCATGCGTGGAACGGATGTGTCCATAGCAGGCATGCTCCGGTTTCACAACCATTTTGCCCATCGCCATCGCTTCGGTCAGCGGCATCGCAAACGTATCAAAAGCCGAACAGCTCCAATACACCTTGGACGAGTTCATTAGGGTAAATACTTCATCCTGTGTCAGCGCGAATTGCAATTTTACGTTGTCCGGAATGTTGTATTTCTTCATGCTTTCCTCATAGCGGCGACCGCCGAATACCATGTATACTTCCTTGTCCGGGTTCTGCCGGGCGTATTCCAGCACCAGATCCGGGCGACGATTCGCTTCATCCCGACCGATCCAGAGCACACGATTATGCACAACCTGACTCGGGTCGTAGTGGCGGTTTGCGAGCTCTTCGCTAAAGCCAATCGGGATAACGTTCACGTCATGTACACCGAAATTGCGGCCCAATTCTGTTTTTAGGAACTCCGTCTGCACAATCGCTTTATCCACCATCGTATAAAATGGCTTCATCATCTCATACCCCGTCAGCGCCGGGTCGGGAAAGCTGTGCGGGAACAACACACTCTTCGGTAAAAACATCTTCAAGAACGTAAACCCGGATACGGTGTAGATGACATGCTCTATATTTTGGCTATATATCTGGTCCAGTACGATATCATAGTTCACCAGGTCACCTTTCTCATGCTCATAACCCGGCAACCAGTCATACCCGCTGACATGGCGCTCCGGCGAGATGAACACAATTTCCACGCCCAGCTCCAGCCCGATCTGCTTCAACCGATCCGCAAATACGCGCGGGCCCTGTGCCTCCGAGAATTGAATTTTACGCATTACGAGTCCTACTTTACGCATGTTCTGCACCCCTCATTTCTATTCCCTTCAACACTGCTTCATGCACTGTTTCAGCGTCATTGTCGTCTCGTGCCACTGGTTCCGCAGCTGTTCCTCCGGCCATACACAGTCTGCACTTCTCAGATCCCCATCAATCAGACGCAGCATCCAGAGCGAGAATACAATGGCATATGCACGGTACCACCTTTTAAAAGAAACCCGGTCAACCTGAACGCTATGGCGCTCCAGCCCGTCCAGATAAACATCAATAATTCGCTCCCGCAGCTCAGGCGTAACAGTTCTTGGGAACAGCGGATGCGATAGATCCACCAGATGATACACGTCCCAAAGAGCCGTATTCAGATGCGCATGCTCCCAATCGATAATTACCAGCCTGCCATTCACATCGGCCATGTTGCCGGGATGAAGATCTCCGTGACACAAAACACGAGGTAACTCCTCCTCTGCCGTATGGATTAGCGCGGCGATGTTGTGCCAATCCGATGGTGACAGCGAGACCTCCAGCTTGGACAACAAATCAGCAGTGGATTCCTTTTGCCCAAGCAGATCATCCAGCATGTCTCGGATTGGGGGTTTCTGACCCACTCGGGGCAGCTCACCCCAATCTGCAACAGATAATGTGTGCCACTCCGCCATATGTGTAGCAGCAGCCAGCATCGTCTCTTCCCGCGAATCATGCACTAGTTCACCCAGATCCTCATAGATGATCCAGCTCTGTTCCGCGTTAATTTCACGGTCTGATGCAGCAATTAGCGCTGGATATATAGGGGGTAATACTGAGAGCACATGCCTCGACATCCATTGTTCACGTCCATGTTGTGCAGGATTGGTCAGCGGTTTGAAAATATAACTCTCCCCGGTACGAACAGTGAAACGCTCCACATATTTACCATTCATCCCTTTGTAGAGCCGTTCCCTGCTTGTTATATATTGTTCATTCAACGTCCCTTCGGGAGTCACCCAGCGATGCGCCTGCACGTCTTCATTCACGCCATTCACCATCCATTTCGTTCCCCAGACCAGGAGCTGGCGCCGCTGATGTTTGCCTTTGCAGCCCTACTTCTGCCCATGCTCCGTGCCCGCTTATCCGTTATTATTTCTATCCATCATACGTTGCCGTTCACAAGCCTGCAAGCTTTGAGCGAAAGCACTTTCCTAGCATTAAATAAGAGATTTCGAAATGACAGTTGCAATTTAGTTAGTAATCACTTACTATACAATCATGAAGAACAAACCTCATGTAGACAGCAAAAAGAAAGACATCCTACAAGCGGCGATGCGCTTGTTTGCAACCAAAGGCGTTGACGGCATTTCCGTCAAAGAGATCGGTGACGCCGCCGGAGTAACAGATGCGGCGATTTACAAACATTTTAAAAACAAAGATGCTGTTGCCCTTGAGGCCTTCACCCAATATTGCGCAGACTATACCGCCCTGATTGACGGGTATGTTCGCCAGGAGGGCCCGGTGCTGGAACGCTTCCGGCAACTGATTACCGAAGTTCTCCACCTGCATGATGAAGATCCCTACGGACTGCTGCTGATCTCACAAAATCACGAGATTTTCATTGAAGCTGGAAGCAGCGAAGATTACCGTCAGCCGCTGGATGCGTTGATTGATCTAATCGATCAGGGAATTATGCGAGGTGAGCTGCCCGCTCAGGATTCACGGCTCACGGCCGTTCTGGTCATTGGTGCTATTACGCGTCTGGCCGTATCCAGTATGCAAGGTGAACTGCCAGAGCTGCTTGTTCCATACACCGGAGAAACCGTTCACCGCCTTGTGTCGATGTTGGGCCAGGGGGCAAATGATATGGGGCAGAAGCGGGCGGAATAGCTTTGCGAAGATCGTTCCGGTCTGTCGGCGATCAAGAGATGCATCTGATCGCACAGTGCTCCAGTGTAAAAACATTCTTTTAAATTAGAAGCGCCGGCTTCAACTGACTTTCAGGAGGTTCCTGAATATTTACCAGGTCATTCGTGACCTTTTCTTTTTGCAAATGAGGTTAGTGTTCATTAACTAAAACAGAGGACGTGTCATCATTATGAAGAAAATATTAATTATCCAAGGCAACCCCGTCTCCCCAAGTTACAATGGCGCAATCGCCGAAGCTTATCGTAAAGGCGCTGTGCAGGCAGGTGCCGAGGTTCGCATGATCACCCTCAACGAGTTGGAATTCAACATGAATCTAGCAGGTGGATACCGCAATAAACTTCCACTTGAACCCGACTTGCTGGAAGCCCAAGAGGCGATTAAATGGGCAGAGCATCTCGTATGGGTATTTCCGATTTGGTGGGGAGGCCCCCCTGCCCTGTTAAAAGGGTTCATTGATCGAATCTTTATGCCAGGCTATGCCTTCAAGTATCACAAGGGGAAACTTTTTCCGGACCAACTGCTCAAAGGTCGCACCGCCCGCATGATCACCACCATGGATGGTCCGAACTGGTACTACAAATGGTTCCAGGGTGAACCTGCACACAAAATGATGAAGATCTCCACCTTTGCTCTGACAGGCATCAAACCTGTGCGCATAACACCTGTAGATCTGGTCGGCAAACAGTCCGAGGAACAGAGAAAGAAATGGCTGGAGAAAATTGAGCAGCTTGGACAGAAATTGGGGTAAAAAAACAACTCGTTCTTGAAGGGATTTTCACATAATGTTATCACTAAGTTAAACGATATATTCTTCTAACAATTTATATTCGAGAATATTTACATTTAATAGAAAGAAATTAAACTTAACCAAAAAAGATACTGCGTGCATAAGCACAGCAGTATCTTTGTCCATAGATGAACGCTATTCAAGTAGATGGGATAACTCAACTCCAAGACAGACTAAGCTTCCAATGCAATGCCTTCATAGAACCGACGAATGACCTTCTCGGCTGGTTTACCATAAACTCCGTATCCATCATCACTCAAGGCATCCTGCTCCTGATGCAGATGGGCGCTCCAGTCCCACAGACCAAAGCCGCGTACCCACTCCCGCTTACTTGCATGACGGAACATGGCTTCATAGAACTGCTCCTGCTCTTCCGCATTCACTTCACCTTTCAATCCCCAGTCGTTCGGCACCTGTGCCGATCCACTGCGGCTAGGGCAGCCCGCTTCTGCGAAGAAAAAGGGTTTACCATAAGGTGCAATGGCCTGTTCAATCCGATCCAATTGCGCTTCCCAATCTCCGATGGGATAGTACCCGCTGGACGAGATGACGTCCACGGCATCCCACCAATTCACATGCCCTTCCTGATACTTGTCGGTGTTGTAGGATACTAGCCCCGAATACACTTCACGCACTCCCGCGATGACCTCGCGCCATTCCTCGCTCCGACGCTCAGACTGCACCATCTCACAACCCACAATAAACATCTCGCATTTCTCACGCTCTGCAATGGCCGCATAATGCTTCTGATACACGGTATAACTGTGGAACCAGTCTTTCCATTTCGGCTCACACGGCACATCGATATCAAAGAAGTTAATGTGTGCACGCCATGTGCCATCGGTGCAATTGACGGTTGGTTTCAGAATGACCCGCAGTCCGAGCGTGCGGGCGTAACGTATCATATCCACCAATTCATCGTCTTCCACCATATGTTCACCCTCATATTTGACCTCTACAGCCTGCGGACGATCCTGATGTGCCGCCAGTGCAAAAATAACATGCGAACTACCAGTGCGTTCAGCCATCAGACGCAAGGATTCTTTCGCTTCCGGCTTGCGGAAGTCTCCCCTACCACTCATCCAGCCAAATGTAAATCCCTTGATGTATTCCATATGCATTGTTCCGCAATGCTCCTTTTTCACTTAATGTAAAATGAATGACCGAATGTTACACGTCCAACTACGATTGCAGTACCATCAGCTTTATTTAAAATTGTTTCGCTTCAATTATAATTTGCCTTCCTCACGGTCTCCGGCAATGACTTCGTCGGTCTCGATGACGTAGTTCACAATCTCTTCGACAGTGGTATAAGCTACTCCAACGTATGTGTCGGCTGCACCATAATAGATGGCGATCCGTCCTGTCTCCGCATCATGCAATGTGGCGCATGGGAAGACGACATTGTCCACAAAGCCTTGCTCCTCATACCATTTTTCCGGTGTCAGTACGAAGTTGGAGGAACGATATTTTACTTTCGACGGTTCATCCAGATCCAGAATGACCGCACCCATGCTATAAACAAAACCATTGCATGTACCCGTTACACCGTGGTAGAACATCAGCCAGCCTTCAGACGTTTCGATCGGTGCCGGACCGCCGCCAATCTTGACCGACTGCCACCAGCCCTGACCGCCTTTGCTCATGACATGACGGTGCTTGCCCCAGTACACGAGATCCGGGCTTTCGCTCAGGAAAATGTCTCCGAACGGCGTATGCCCACTGTCGCTTGGTCTGGACAACATCACATATTTATCATTGATTTTACGTGGAAACAACACGCCATTACGGTTGAACGGAAGCATCGGATTTTCGAGACGTACAAACGTTTTGAAATCTTCCGTCTTCGCCAAGCCCAGCGCTGCACCGTAGAAATCGGTACACCAGATGATGTAATACGTATCTTCCACTTTCACCAGACGTGGGTCGTATGCATAGTTCGGCATGAAGGAATCGCCGTTCTCGTCCACAAAAGTAATTCGTTGTTCTTCAATATTCCACTTCAGGCCATCCTCACTGGATCCCATGTGCAGGTGTGGACGTCCATTAATGGTTTCTGCGCGGAATACTCCGATGAATTTCCCCTCATAAGGAATCACCGCACTGTTGAAAATACGGGCAACTCCCTTGACCGGGTTACGCGGCACAATCGGATTGGCGGAGTGTCTCCATACCGGACCTTCCGTTCCCTCCGGTTTATCCTCCCAAGGCATATTCGGCAATGCATCCCCTATAATGTGTACGTTTTTCGTATCAACAACTGTCATCGTTTCATTTCTCCCTTCGTTTTTATTTAACGGAGCCTTGTGCGAAGCCGTTGTAGATGTACTTCTGTAGCAGTAGGAAGATGATCATCGTTGGAATGATGGCGATCATGATACCTGCGCTGATGACCTCCCACTGTGATCCGAACGGTCCCTTGAATTTGAAAAGAGCCGTGGATATGACCTGCAAGTCTGTCTTGGGCATGTACAGGAACGGTGTGTAAAAATCGTTGTAGATGTTGACACCCTTCACGATAATGACCGTTACAATCGCCGGTTTCAGTAGTGGCAGAATGATTCTCCAATAAATTGTGAAGTAGGAAGCGCCGTCCAGCATGGCGGATTCATCCAGCGCATTCGAGATGGAACCCAGGAATTGCAGGAAGATATACACCGCGATGATATCTGTACCAAGGTACATCACAATGGCTGCCCATCTGGTATTGAACAGGTCGAGCGCGTTGATGATCTGGAATGTGGCGACCTGCGTCGTCACACTCGGAATGAGGGTAGCGAGCAGAAACGCGGCGACCATAATTTTCTTGCCTTTGAATTTAAAACGATCCAGCACATACGCGATCATGGAACCCGTTAAAGTGGCACCCACGATGGAGATGATCAGGATGATAATCGTATTTTTGAAACCGACCAGCATGTTGCCGTCCACAAAAGCCTTGGTATAGTTCGCAAAGTTCAGCCAGTTGGCTGGTGGGGCCAGCGGACTGCTTGTCGCATATTCTGCATTGGTTTTGAGCGATGCAAACAACACCACAACGATGGGTACAAGCGCAATGAACGCTGCGAGAATGAGTGAAGCATATTTAAATATGCTCGCAAGGGTATATTTGAATGGTTGCACGTTCATTCCTCCCCTTTCATGGTGACACGCTGAACCAGCGTAACAAGAATGACAATAAACAACAGCACAACAGCCATTGCCGATGCCAAGCCCAGCTTGCCGTACTTAAATGCCAAGTGAACGGTCTGAATCACAAACGTCTCACTGCCGTTGGAACCATCGGTCATAATGTATGGAATATCGAACGCACTGATTGCGCCGCTAATCGCCAAAATCAGGTTGAGCTGCAGGATGCGTGTGATACTCGGCAGGATGATATGGCGGAACTGCTGCCAGCGATTGGCTCCGTCAATATCCGACGCTTCATAGACATCTTTTTGAATGGAAGAGATCGCACCCAGGAAGATAATGAAGTTAAAGCCCATGTATCTCCATACCGATGCGCCTGCGAGCGACACGTTAATAATGTTCGGATTCCCAAGCCAGAGCTGAGTGTATTGTCCAAGCCCTACGGCCTGCATGAGTGTATCGAGGGTCCCGTCCGGTTTGAAGAAAAAGAGGAAGATAAATCCGATGGCTACGCCATTCAGCAGATAGGGGAGGAACAATATACCTTTGAAAAAGTTTTTGCCGCGGATTTTGAAGCTTAGAATCGTTGCAAAGTAGAGGGCCAGACCCATTTGTACGAAGGTAGCCACAAAATAATACAAACTGACAATAAACACTTTAAAATACTCAGGGTCACTGAATATCCGCGTGTAGTTCTCAAACCCCACATAGTCGAAGCTTTTGCTGTATCCGTTCCAATCGGTGAAGCTGTATTTGAACATATTAATGACAGGCAAATAAGCAAACGTGAACAGCAGTGCCAGCGGAATGATTGAAAAGGCACAAATGATAAATATGCGTTGCGCTGAATAGCCCCAATTCGAAATCTTCAAGTATTTCATGCTCTCCACACCTCCAAGCGGTTCTGCCGCTTTTATATCGAAAGACTCCCGTCCAATGAACAAACCGACTGGATAATCAACCACCGAAGGTGGCATTTCACATCCGATATGCTGCATCCAGATGCAAAATGCCGTAGGAAAAAGGGAGACCCTCTCCCCTCAGCCAAGGCGTGGTGCCTCGCTTTATTTCAGCGGTGGTCGGCCAACAGGTAGCGCCTTTACAGATCGATGAATCCCCGCAATCTGCTTATTTCGCCAGTTCTGTCCGCGCTTTAACCCATTTATCATTCAGATCCTTCATGATGTCATCGTACGATTCGCTGCGATTACCGATGGCAGCTTCGATAATGCGTTTCTTGAAGTCAGGCTGCCAGAGGCCAATCTCGCCTTCGTTGTCGATTTTGTCAACCAGACCTTCCTCTCCTTCTTTGGCAGGAGTCAGTGTGGAGAATGTAACGTCTTTGTATTGATCCAAAATCGGTGGCAATTCCGCATTTTTGTCTGCGCTCATGCCTCCGCCTTGCTCAACCGCATAGTTTGATTTCGCGAGGAACCAGTCAATCCACGCTTTCGCAGCAGGTTTGTTCTCACTGTTCACGTTCATGCCGATGTTATAGTCTGCTGCGAGCGGAACGACCACATCACTTGCATTCGTAGGAAATGGCAAGAATCCGATATTATCCGGTGTATCCGTCAAGCCTTGAATTTGGGTAATCGCCCAAGATCCAAGCGCCATCGTTGCAATTTTCCCATTCGCCAGATCAGCCTTGGAGCTTTCCCAGTCGGTTGTGGTCGGATCTTTCTCGATCAGGCCATTCTTGGCTGCGTCGTAAAGCACTTTGTACAATTCATAGTGCGGCTTGCCAGCCACAAAGTTTTCATCCGTGTTCGGTTGGTCAATGTTTACGTAGTCCACACTGCCTGCAACCGTCGGCAGATCTGCTTCCCATTGTGTCAAAGCCCAGCCGGAGGCATAGTTGGTGTACAATGGAACTGCGTCCGTATTGTCTTTCACCAATTGCAGTGCAGCCTGGAACTGCTCAGGCGTTTTGGGAACTTCCGCAATGCCAGCGTCCTTGAACACCTGCTTGTTATAGATGATGCCAGAGAACGTGATAACGGTTGGAATTCCATATATCTGACCGTCCACCATACGTTCTTCGATGCCTGTGTACTTCTCTTTCAGCTCATCGTACGTGCCTAGTGGTTCAAAAAAGTCCGGAATGTCGGCAATCGGTACGCTGGTGGGGATCATCAGCACGTCACCATAATCTTTGGTACTCATACGAATCTTCACTTGTCCCTCATAATCGGCCAGTGCCTGAAAGTTTACTTTGACATCCGGGTATTCCTTATTGAACTCCGCGGCGTAATCTTTGAATACGCTATCAACAATATCTGTACGCTGCGTGAGAACGGTGATTTCGCCCTTAATATCCGCAGGATCTGTACTGATTTCCTCTCCTGCCTGTGGAGATCCACCCCCGGAAGAGCAAGCTGCGAGCAGAGAAGTGATGAGCAGCATGGTAAGCAGAAGCATCCAGCCTTTGTTTTTTCTCATTTGGTTCTACCCCTTTTCTAAGTTAATTTAAGTTATCGTTAAGGTTACAAAATGAATTTTATTATGGTAATGTTTACCTGTCAATTAAATTATTTATTACTTAACAAAAGTTTTTATCACAAGATTCGTTGACAACGTATTTTCCCGACACTAATATTAATCAATAAAGTTAACGTTAACTTAAATATTAATTGAATCCTGTACTTTGAAGGAGCGCTCACTTATGACTCACACCAATGACATTAGAACTGAGATAAAAGAACACTGGGAAGGTCATATTCTGCCATTCTGGTCTGCCCTCAAAGATCATAACAACGGCGGATTCTACGGTTGGGTCGGCAATGACCTTCAGGTCGATCCACTCGCTCCCAAGGGCGGAATCGCCACGGCACGACAATTATGGTCTTTTGCAGCAGCCTACCGGGTAACCGGAAATGAAATCTGGCGTGATCACGCTGAACATGCTTACCGTTTTCTTGTGGACCATGTGATGGATACGGAGTATGGCGGCATGTACTGGATGGTCCATGCCAATGGAGAACCAATGGACACGAGCAAGCATGTATATACGCAATCCTTCGGCGTTTACTCACTGAGTGAGTACTATCGTGCCACCGGGGATGCATCTGCTTTGGAACTTGCGAAAACGCTTTTTGCTCTGATTGAGGATCAAGGGCTGAATGCCGAATTACCTGCATACAAGGAACAATTTGATCGCTTCTGGAATGAACAGCCCAATGAAATGCTGAGCGAGAATGGGGTGATTGCGGATTACACGATGAATACGCATATCCATGTGTTGGAGGCCTACACTACACTCTACCGAGTGTGGCCAGACCAGCAGGTGAAGACGGCGCTGGAACGCCTGCTCGGCATTTTATACGAACGGGTGTATGACAAGGACACGAAGTTTCTCGGGGTATTTTTCAACAAGGATTGGCAATCCATCATCGATCTGCGATCATTCGGGCATGACATTGAAGCCAGTTGGCTGATTGACGAAACGTTGAAAGTGCTGGGCCTGGATCAACACCCGGAGTATTCCGCGATGGTTACGGATATTGCCTATAACATTTCCAATGTGGCTGTACAGGACGATGGCTCCCTCATGAATGAACAAGAGGGCGAACATGTGGATGAGAAGCGGATATGGTGGGTTCAGGCCGAGGCGATGGTCGGATTCTATAATGCCTATCAGCGTACAGGTGACCCTATGTTTTTGGAGAGAGTGGAACGCTTGTGGACATATACGAAGAAACACATTATGGATCACCGTACTGGCGGTGAATGGTACTGGTCGGTAGACGGGGACGGCACACCGGATCAAAGTGAAATCGCCGGACCGTGGAAATGCCCGTATCACAACAGCCGATTCTGCATTGAACTTATTGAGAGGATGGGATAACGATGATACACCCCAAATACAATGAATTATTGGAGCAACAGGAGCAGCTGCTTACGCGCCAAAATGAAATCGATCCTTCCTTCTACAACGGCGTATATGCTCGGTACCGTTATCCGGTAATCACACGCCATCATGTACCGCTGCACTGGAGATTTGATCTGGACGAAACGACAAATCCCTACTTCATGGAGCGTCTAGGCATTAATGCTACGCTTAATCCGGGGGCCATCTATTTCAACGGCAAATATGTGATGGTCATCCGTACCGAAGGATTGGACCGTAAATCCATCTTCGCCCTAGTTGAGAGTAATAATGGCATTGACGGATTCCGCTTCACGGGCAAACCATTAGTATGGGAAGATATCGATGCCGACGAAACCAACCAGTATGATATGCGATTGGTTCAGCATGAAGATGGCTGGATTTATGGTATCTACTGCTCAGAGCGCAAAGACCCCGAAGCTCCGGCAATCGATACATCCAGTGCAGTAGCTCAGGCCGGACTTGTCCGGACACGCGATCTGGTCAGCTGGGAGCGCCTGCCCAACATCACCACCAACTCCCCTCAACAGCGCAATGTTGTATTGCACCCCGAATTTGTAGAGGGTAAATATGCGTTCTATACACGGCCGCAGGACGGATTCATCTCCACAGGCAGCGGTGGCGGGATTGCCTTTGGCCTGTGCGATGACATTCTTAATCCGGTCATTGATGAAGAGACAATTATCGATGAACGCATATACCATACGGTATATGAAGTAAAAAACGGCCAGGGCCCTGCTCCGCTCAAAACGGATCGCGGCTGGATTCACATTGCCCACGGGGTTCGCAACACGGCAGCAGGTCTTCGCTATGTACTGTATACGTTCGCTACGGATCTGAATGATCCGGCACGCATCATCGCCAAGCCGGGCGGACACTTCATTGCTCCTTATGACGACGAGCGCGTAGGCGATGTGTCCAATGTTATTTTTTGCAACGGTGCGGTGGTCAACGAACAAGGTGAGGTTTTCATTTATTACGCATCCAGCGATACCCGCTGTCATGTGGCCACAACAACGCTGGATAAACTGGTCGATTACATCTTCAATACTCCTGCTGATCCGTACCGTTCTCTGGATTGTGCCAGCCAGCGCGGTGACCTGATCGAGCGAAATGAGAAGCTTCTCCAAAAGCAATTCACTTAGATCCGACGAACAGCCTTCAACGGAAAATGCAGCATGCTGAAAAATTAGCGCAGTGTTAAGCAGAATTTCTTTATTCCATGTGGGTAACGATGTATACTAATATGGATTGTTGTTATGTTTGAAGGAAGCGCTAACCATAATGACAGCACATTGTACGTAAACCGGCTTGAAGGAGGCGACCAAAGCTGAAGAACAATATCACCATGCGGGATATCGCCGACAAGCTCGGAGTTAGCAGTGTGACGGTCTCGAAAGCATTAAATGATAAAGATGGCGTCAGTGGCGAATTGAAGGAAAAAATTAAAGTGCTTGCCGTTCAGATGGGCTATCGGTATAACGCCGCGGCTCGTTCGATGAAGGAAGGCTTAACTCATAATATTGGTGTTATTATCCCGGAGCGTTTTACCGGACCTACTCAATCGTTCTATGTACGTGTATTCCAGCGCATCACCAAACATCTGGAGGATCAGGGGTACTACGGTATTCTGCATATTCTGAATCTTCAGGATGAAGAGGAATTAATCCTGCCCAAGCTCTACAGTGACAACAAAGTGGATGGTTTCATTGTGCTTGGACAAGTCAGCAAGGAATATATCGAGCTGGTCCAGTCAATGGACGTACCCAAAATGTTTCTCGATTTCTACGATGAGCATTCTGATATTGATTCTGTCGTTACCGATAACTTTTACGCTGCTTATGAGCTGACAAACGTTCTGGTACAGCAGGGACACCGCCGCATCGCTTATGTGGGGAATCTCTATTCTACTAGCAGCATTCAGGACCGGTTCCTCGGTTATTACAAATCATTGCTGGAACATCGGTTGCCGATGAATCCGGATCTTGTGCTTAATGACCGCGATGAGCGAGGTACGTTTATTGAAATTGATCTGCCAGAGCAGCTGCCTACGGCATTTGTATGCAACTGTGATCAGGTGGCCCATCTGCTCGTTCAGAAACTGACTTCACTGGGTATTCAGGTTCCTGCACAATGCTCCGTGGTTGGGTTCGATAATGATATCTATGCCACACTCTCCGAGCCCAAATTAACTACGGTTGAGGTCGATGTGGAACAGATGGCGCGTACTGCGGTTCATTCCATGCTCAAAAAGATTGATAACCCGAGTCGCAGCTTCGGCCGCGTACACGTGAAGGGTAATATCATTTATCGTGATTCGGTGAGTGCTGCACCTGCCCTTTCGGATGACGTACCTAACTAAAAAGGAACTAGACTCCCTGTTCCACAAAAAGAGTGCTCCCGGCCATTACGGCTGCAGGAGCACTCTTTGCTTATGAAAAAAAGAGAAAGTGGTCAGGAACCACTATAGATCACGGCCACTCTCCACTCAATTCCAAAAACCTAACTCCTGTTACAGCCTAGTAACTCGTCTTCAGCCAGTTGTCTTTGGACCAGGATAATTTGCCTGCACCTGCTCCGCTTGAACCGGTGAGGCGTGCATTCAGCGTCGCTGGATCATCGGTAGTGTAGCTGTAAGGAAGTGAAGAGAATCCGTTCCAGGAGAAAGCTTTCACTGCGGCCGGAACCGGGCTGAGCGGACTGCCGGATGTATCACTGTTTCCACGGAATGAGCTTCCATCCAGAGAATACATCGTGTCAGTCACCTTAATTTTACCGGTATACGTTGCATCGGCCGGATCCGTCTGGTTATTGCGGACCGGGAACAGTACGTCTTTGATCACCGATTTTTCGACCAGCACTGCACCATCTTCAGTGGAAATAGCTCCATTGCCAATGATATCAAAATGATACCCTTTGGACGAAATCGCCGTTGCCATCGCAGAAGTGATTCTGGATTTGGCCGCACGCGCCCCTGTTGCATCCATCACGATATTATAAGCATGCGCATTGCCTCCGCGCAGACGCGGCATGCGATCCTGAATATCCTTGTACAGGTTGTGATGCAAAGTCATGGACAGATTGGCGTTGGCTGATTCGAAGCTGGTCGAGCCCACCAGATGACCTTTTTTCTGAGGAGACGAAATGGCAATGATATCGGCTTTGCTGAGCCCAACCGCGCTGCTGCGCAGGTAGTTGTACATCGGATAGGAAGCCTTGTTCGCCTCCAACTCGTTAATCTGCTGGGTAACCCAGCTGTTTGAGCTGCCTTCATCCCCTTTGAAAAGGGACCAGGAGATGGTCACACCGCTTGTTCCTTTTTTCGAATCGACAAGCCCGTCATAGGCTTTATTGAATGTACAGTGATCAATCCATACGTTGCTGTTCTCCTCAAGGGTGATGTAATCCCAGTCGTTTTTGTCATAGTCACCTTTGGTCGCTTCATCCCATTCCCATAACTCATCGAATTCGAGGTTGCGGATAATAATGTTGGAACTGCGTTTGACACTGATGGCTGCATGCTTGATCTTGGCACCGTTGGCTGAGAAAATGGTCAGGCCATTGAAGCTGTCGATGGTCAGCTTACTGACACCCGTTTGCTTCAATACAGGATGAGTCAGCGCATCATTATGCTTGGCAAAAGGAGATGTCTGTGCAGCGCTCGGAATCTCATTCCATCCCAGATTCAGGTCGTTCATAATCTCGACAACTTTAACCCCAGAGTTCTTTTTCAAAGCGGCAGCCAGATCCGTTGCATTGTATACCTTCTTATACTTGGACGTGTCCGACTCGCTGATGGTACCTCCACCCGTATTCCCTTGAGAGAAACCAGTGAGATTGTAATCTGCATTGCCTGCTGCCTGTATACTAGTCGGTCCAGACAGTAGGGTGAAGCCCAACGTCAGAGCCAGCGCGGCACTGCACCATGTTCGAATTTTGCTTTTCATAAAACCATTCCTCCCTAATGATAATGATTACGTCCGTCCATCTCTGCCATCGCAAGTCACGAAGGACATGTCCTCAATGTAAATGTTGGGAGCGATTACAACAATAATCCTTATCTCAGATCGTTTTGGGATCCTGATATCAGTCCTCAAATAACACCCGATTTAACCCGAAGCATTCCCATTTCAACTTATAGACATGAAAAAAAGCCCCCAAAGGGGCTCACTATTATCTCGAATATTCCTAATTTATCTTTTGATGGAACGTGTCCAGAACCCGCCATGGAACTGTTTGGGTTCAACGGTGATGACAAATGCTTTGGGATCAAGCTCCAGAATCGTCTGATACAGCAGTTTCTGGTTTTTGCGTTTCGCCAAAATCTCCATAACCAGCCGATCTCCATCTCGTCCACTACCAACCCAGGCGGTGACACCGTATCCTTTATCCCGCAAGGCATTCGCTACATCCCCGCCCATCTGGTTACAAATAACCTTAACGGTAACGTAACCGAGTGCAATCTTCTCTTCAATCCAGGCACCTAGCAATACCCCTAGCCCGTAACCAACAGCATATACAATTAACGCAGATGGCTGGGTCAGATATTTGAGTACCAGATTCAGACCGAGTACGTAGATCACAATTTCGCCCATACTGATGAGCGCAGCAATATATTTCTGTCCTTTGAGCGTCAGAATCATCCGAAGTGTATACGCAGATACATACACAATCTGGATCAAAAAGATAAATACCAATATTTTAAACAATCGCAATCCCTCTTTCCTGACTTTCACAACGGAATGGGCCGTTTGTTGCGCGCCTTCTTTCCGCTTCCTCTGCATGTCATTTACGCTTCTGTGTATTTACTCTATCTCCATCATTGGACGTTATGCGGTCATTTTAAACGGTTGAACGTAAATTGAACTGCATTTTCTGCCCACTGACAAGCCGGAACTGCCATTATAGAGCCCTTTCTGCGCATTATCAACCCGACGTGAGACCCAGGGGCGAAAACTTGCGTGACTGAATATGCTGAACCAACAGCAGGTATATTGAGGAGTACAGGCAAACAGGTTCGGGAAACGACGGCTACCAAAAGGGGGAACTGTCATGCAGTTGTGGCGTGAAATGGAGCGGGAAGGTATGGAAGAACTCATATTTTGCCATGATCGACGCAGCGGGCTTAAAGCCGTCATCGCCATCCATAGTACAGTACTGGGTCCCGCACTCGGGGGATGCCGCTGCTGGACGTATGCATCGGAGGAAGAGGCGGTTCGGGATGCCATCAAACTCGCCAAGGGTATGACCTACAAATCGGCGGTCTCTGGTCTGCCATACGGCGGAGGCAAAGCTGTGGCGTGGGATGTGCCAGCCGAATTGATCATCCAATCGGGCGATGCCAGCCCAGACAACAATCTGAATCCCAAAAAAGGCAAACAGAATGTCGGACCCCATACGAACATCATTAAAGGCAAGGATACATCGAACGGATTAGATAAGGGATTAGATAAGACATCCAAAAACAACCTACAAGCCTTCCGGCGTGCCGAAACGTTCCGTTCTCTGGGCCGCTATCTGGAACGACTGAACGGACGTTATGTGACAGGCCTAGATCTGGGCACTACGGCGGCAGATATGGACCAGATCCGGCTGGAGACGGTACATGTGACTGACACGACCGGATCGCTTGGTGCACAGGATGATTTCACAGCCGAGATGACCGCCTACGGTGTATACACTGGCATTGTGACATCGCTGCGTCACCAAGGCATCGACGCCTTGCAGGGCATTTCCGTTGCTGTCCAGGGACTGGGCAAGGTCGGGTATGCCCTGTGCCGTTACCTGCATGCAGCCGGGGCACGGCTCATTGTGGCAGACGTTGTACCCGAACGTGTACAACGTGCCCTTGTGCAGTTCAGCGGCGCCATGTCGGCCGATCCGGCCTATATTCACGCCGCTGACTGCAAGGTGTTCGCCCCCTGTGCCCTAGGGGGCGTATTGACCCCGGCAACGGTGGAGGAGCTGCGCTGCTCCACCGTTGCCGGGGCGGCGAACAACCAGCTCAGCCATCGGGAGCTGGTTGTTCGCAGCATGCAGGCGCGCGGCATCCTGTACGCGCCTGACTATGTGCTCAACGCAGGCGGAATCATCAGCACCGCCTACGAGCTGGAAGGCGCAGGGCCCGACCTGATCCGTCAAAAGGTGGCGGGGATTGCGGGCACGCTGTCCAAGGTCTATGCGATAGCAGAGCAGTCTGTCCTCTCCACGGCTGATGCAGCCGATCAGCTGGCAGAGGCTGTCCTGCAAAGCGGAAAACCCCATGCTTAGCATACCAATACCGATTTAACACACTAATTCAATCTCCCAATCGTTTAAGTGCTACAGAATCCAGATCACTGTTACAGCTCGCCATATCATTTATTTTCTCCATCTTTAAAGTACATCGCATCACGTAAAGAATTAGAAAAAACGTAAAAAAGCCAATCCGACTCATCAACACCGGATTGGCTTTAATCAACTTTTCTTCAGGATTCCATCTGCTAAACTTCATCAGGCAACCTCAACCTACTACCGCCCGCCTTAAACTTCAACCGTTACAGATGCCCGCTTCACCCGATGCAGCATCGTCCAGAATAGCATGTTAATAAATACCAGTAGTGCTACATAGATCCAGATGCCTGCTGGTATGGTGCGGATAAATACATGTAGTCCCCATAACAGTGCCATGAGCGGAAAGAAGGCAAATACGAGCCAGCCGTCACTTTGCCCGGCCACACTAAAGGATTGGGAGAACGGCGGTTTTCGCATCAACAACTTTCCAGACAGCGGAATAAGTGCAGTTGCCACCAAAAATATTACGATCAGATCAGGAAGAATTCTTAACCCAAAGGTCCACACAAATACAATGGCGTTCAATATAAATACGGGTAAGAACATGTTGCATAAGAAAGCTTTTAGCGCTCCACTATATAGCACATTCTCGTTTGCCAGAGGGGCTGCCCGGAAAGTCCAAAACGCCTTGTATTGTCCGGAATACTTCAGCATGGTCACAACAGACACAATCAGCAAGAGCACAATATATAGCGTGTAAAAGAAGGAGCTTTCCCTAAATTCTGCCCACGAAGAACCCTGCAATTGGGTGAACCAGAATACATAGGGCAATACAAAAGATAAACCCATCGACGGGTATACCTTCAACTTGAACTCCCTTTCACTTCGCATCATACTGGCAGACAAACGAAAGCACGCCTGCTCTTCTCTGGAACGGGAGAATACCTTTGCCATGATGCGATCCCAATTCCCACGTCTTCGTCCGGAGGCTTGACCTGCGTGTGCCATTTTCTCCAAATACAATTCGAAGGAAGGCATCAACTTCACGTACACCAACAGACTGACCATTGGAACGATCACAGCAAGCGCCGAGAAAGTATACAGCCAGGGATCTCCCCCACCGCTGAACAGCAGCTCAAAAACCGCTGCATACCATACCGGAGGCAGCAGTAACTGCCACCAGGCAGGCGTGAACACCATATTAAAGTCGATGATGCTGAACGAACGTATCACCAGCTGGTAACCTACGGCAATGCCGATGGAAAGCAGGATTTGCACCATATTGATCATGTCCTTCAGCTTCTCGCCATCCAGAAACTTCATCATGAATAGATAGATCAGGGACGTGGTCACCAGAATTAACATATTAATCAGCACCAGTTCCACCAGAAAAAGCAGGAAAAAGCCGATCCCGTGGGCAATCAATCCGGCTACCAGCGGCGCAGCCGTCAGAGAGCCTGTCAGGAGCAGCAAATAAACCCCTGCGTGAATGGCACGAGCCAAGCCAACAGTGCGTCCATTTACCGGCTTGGTCATGATGATATTACGATCCCGAATATCGAGCAGTACCGAAGAAAAGTCGGAGATCATGGAGGTCATGATCATAAACATCAGCATGGCGGTCACTAGACCCATCTGAAGCATATAATGTCCCGTATCCCAGACGACAAACGGAACCATAATCAGCCCCATCAGTGCATACAACCAGAGGGAACGCAGATACAGATTACCTTCTTTCTGCTCCTTATTGCCATTGCGCGCTGACAATACTGTCGGCACCCTGCGCTGATCCATCTGAAACTTCACTCGTAGAATCAAACGCAGTACATCATAATCAGCCCCTGTTTTGGCGATGATAGGCCGAAAACGATCCAGAATCTTCAGCGTGCGGAAATCGGAGGATTCCGCCATATCAGTACACCTCCTGCACGATGGACACAAAACGTTCTGCAATTGCCCGATGCTCATTGAAGCCCGTCAGTTGATTGAACACTTCCTCCAGTGAGCCTTCCATGGATTGCTGCTGAAGCTGCCTGAACGTACCATCCGCCATCACACGTCCTTCAGCAATCAGAACGATTCGGCTGCTGATCTTCTCCACCACATCCATGATGTGTGACGAATAGAATATCGTTGTACCCTTGGCCGACAGCTGTGTCAAAATCTCCTTTACCACCATTACACTGTTGGCGTCCAGACCGCTTAGCGGTTCATCCAGGAACAACAGATCCGGGTCATGCAACAGCGCGGAGATCAGCAGCACTTTCTGACGCATGCCTTTGGAGAAGGAAGCAATGCGGGAATGATATGATTTTTCCAGTCCAAAACAATCCATCAACTGCTTCGCCTTATAATCGGCATCTTCATAGGACAACCCGTACAATTCTCCTATAAAGGTCAGATACTCTGCCGGGGTTAATTGCTCGTATAGCTCCGCGACTTCCGGTACATAACCGATTCTTCGCTTATATTCCGCGTCACCATCCGCGATATCCTTGCCAAAGATGCGGACCGTACCCACATATCCCTCAACTAGTCCGAGCAAAATCTTGACCGTCGTGCTTTTACCCGCACCGTTCGGACCAATATATCCGATCATCTCGCCCCGATTCACTTCTAAATCAATCCCATTTAGCACATAACGCCCGTTATACCGCATACGCAAGCCTTCAATTGACAGTACTTGTTTTTCACTCACTTCGTTATCCAGCCCCTGTCTCTACTATTTCTACAATTCTACTAGTTTACCACAGATTGGATTAACAGAGAGGGATAAAGAAAAATTAAAAGATCTTTGCTCTGCACAAAGAAATGCATAACAAAGATCCTGAATTTATAGAATAGAATTTGATTTTTGTTAATTTATCAATTAAGTCTGGTAATTATTATTTAGTTGAAATTCTTATTAGTAAAATGTTAAAACAACACACCTCCTACCACTCCAAAAAAAGCATATAAATCTATAAAAATATAAGCTATAAACGCGGATGATATCAACGTCACAATAATCCCAGCTCTATTTTTTAATAATATTCTATAGGTTAGATAACCTAGCAATCCAGAGATTAATGTCGACAACAAAAAAGGAAGAATAACGTACATTTGCTAACCTCCTAACTCGCACTCGTGTTTTACCATTTTTATTTTGTGGCAGGATCTATATCTTAGCAATGTAATCGTCCTGAGGATTAAGCTTTTCCGTTATTTATACTAATACCTTATTTCTGCTATTGATAATCTAAAATTAGAATAAAAGGTTCAATTGGAATGTTTAATCTCTAGCTTATATAGCTTCATATTTTTCACAATTAAACCCCTGTCCCACTCATAATGAGGGACAAGGGTTTAATTGTGAATCTTTATGATGATTAACCAACAAAACAATAAATCTTATTGGACCTTAACAATCTGGAAGTGCTGATTCGTACCACCATTATCTGTCCACTGGATTGCAGCTGCTCCGTCTGCCAGGGATTGTCCCGAAATATCAAGCACCTTGCCTGTACTGCGGTTTTTCAATTTATAATAACCACCGCCCACACTAACCAACTGCCATTGCTGACTGGCCCAGCCGCCATCATTCCACTGTTCAATAACAGCTCCATCTGCTGTGGAACCATTCTCTACACCGATTAGCTTGCCGCTGGAACGATTGATGATTTTGACATAACCGCCACCCGCATCCGTGATCTGCCACTGCTGGCTGGTCGTTCCGCCGTCTGCCCGCTGCTCCAGATCCGCACCGTTATCCGTAGAACCACCGATGACATTAAGCAATTTATTACTTTTGCGACTAATCAACTGATACGAAGCATTCGGGTCCCATACATCGGGCGTATCCACTCCGGTTACGGAACCCGTGGCTGCATCAATGGTAATACTGCTTGCCCAGTTCATCGCCAGACTGGTTGCACTTGGGAAAGACAACGGCAGCCACACATACTTAGAATCCTGCACTGGTCCGCTCCAGGCGCCAGCCCAGCGATCACCCATATAGAGATAGGATGTTGTCTGTGAGCCTTCCACCGGAAGCACGTATGCGGATTGGGAACTATAGGTTGTACTATCTCCAAAGTTGCTCAGGCCGCTCCATGTGCCAGTTATGCTGGTAGCAGTCGCATACTTGGCCTGATTCGGATTCCAGCCCGTAGCCCCGGATGTGATCAGGAAGTAGACGCCACCCTTTTTGAACATGGCAGGCGCCTCACGATATTGACCCGGCCACAGCGTCGTTACGAGCGATTCCACACCGAGAAAATCTGGAGTCAGCTTGTAGATATTCAGGTCGGCATTCACTTTGGTCGCTGAGATGAGATAAGCTGTTCCGTTGTCGTTGTATACCGTCATGTCTCTCGAATCATAGCCAAGCGGCCGATAGCTGCCTACATACGTATAATTGCCATCCACTGTACTTGAGGTCGCTACAGCCACTCTAGCTTCACCGTAGTCGACTCCGTTTTCCTTATGCATCCAAAGAACATACTTGCCTGTTGCACTGTTATAGATGACCTTCGGGCGTTCGATGTTGGAAATGTTCAGCTCGGCAGCCGAGCTGCTGGTGAGCACATCATTGCGATACTCCCAGTTTTTCAAATCTGCTGAACGATATACAGAAACCGCCTTGAACGTTCCATTAGGGTTGCGATTCTCCCCAAACCAGTAATAGTACCCATTAGCCTTAATCATCCCGCCCCCATGGGCATGAATGACATTGCCGTTTGTATCCTTGAACTGTACCCCGTTGGTTACACTGAGTGGAGCAGCGGAAGCCTGTTGTCCTGGAGCGACCAGCATACCTAGCGATTGTAGCGCCAGGATTAGAGCAAGCAGATAACAAAGGCGACGAGTGAAACGATGTGTTTTTGTTTTCTTTTTCAACCAACCCTCATTCATAGAACAATGCACCTCCGTAATTAATTTATAAAGCGCTTACAATAAAATCGATACGTCTCTTCTTCCTCCGATCGATGATGCATTTCATAGATTACCTGTTTCTCAGACTGGCTCGGCACTCACCTCCTGATTACGATTGTATCCGCCATCCCCCTGCTCGAATAGTGAACAATACGGCGGAACATGTACGAATAAACACTGAACTTATGGAGTGAACAGCAAAAAGACGCTTCATCCGAAGCGTCCTCTGTTATACACAATCTAAATCCCTATAATATACGTTATTTATTAATCTTCGTCGTCAAAATCCTGGTCAAACGAAAGCACTTTGCCTGTATTGGCATCGACGTCTACATCGGCTTCACCGTTTGCTGTTCTCAGTTCCACTTCATAAACATAACGGCCGTTATCATGATCTAGTTCGATTTCGGTTACTTTTCCGCCTGTCACCTGTTTCAGGGCAATGTTCGAAGCTTGTGCCTCTGTCAGTTTAACCTGTTTTGAAGCAGCCTGATTGGAAGACGTACCCGCCACAGTGCCATTATAATCATCGTCGTCATCGTAATCTTCATCATCGACTACTGCAAGGATTTTACCTGTGTAAGCATCCAAACGAACGACAACGTCGTTGCTTCCTTTTTTGTCGATCTCAACTTCATAGAACGTTTGGCCGTTTCTGCGTTCCAGATCCACATCATCCACTTTACCATCCGTTGCTTTCAAGGCTGCTTCTTTTGCCTGTGCGACCGTCAGCAATGTACCTGTGTGGTTCTGGGTTTGTGTTACTGATTGTGTAGTGGACGTTTGGGTAGGCTGTACCGATTGTCCGTTTACACTCCCACTAGCCAGAGCGGCTGATCCTCCGAGCAACACCGCTGCCGACAAGCTGCCGATCCATAGTTTATGTTTGTTCATCATCATCATTCATCTCCTCGTTGTTGTTCTCGTTCTCGTCTACAGTTATAGATTAACCTGTACGAATGAGAGTTCAGAGAGAGTCAGATTAGAATTTGATGAGAAAATGAGTGAAAATCTCACAGAATCGCTTCTATACCTTTAATCTTCGTCATCATCCCAAGTGACCGAACGAATCGCACCCGAAATGGCATTTACCTGCACAATGGCCTCACGACCGTCATACAGGTCAATTTCAACCAGATAATACGGATTGCCACTATTCGTTCCACGGAGTTCGATATCATCCACTTCACCAGGAACCTTAGCAAGTGCCTTCTGCTCTGCTTCTTTCTCGCTCAGAAATGAAGTCTTGGTGCCTTCCCCTGTCGTCGGGTCGGGTGAAGACGATTCCAGCGTCTTTGAAGACTGTTTCTCTCCGTTATACGGATCAATGGTCCATTGCTCCCGGCCTTTGCCCTTCATCTTGAATACCGCCAGATACACCGGGCTCCCCTGCTGCTCGACGAGTTCGAGCGACACCAGTTCGGCATCCGTTTGTTTCAGCAATTCCGTCTTGATCTGTTCCCGGCTCCATAACGTCTTCTCCTCCGCTTGCGGATTGGACTCCAGCCGTTTAATGGAATTCACGGTCGCCGTAACCGCATCAACTTGTACGTCATACAGTCCGGTTTCTGAGCGGAGCTGCATGATATAGGTCCCGTCTTTCAATGTGGAATTCACGATTTCTCCTGGATATTGATCCAAGACCGATTGGGCCGCTGCATCCGTTGTTAACATCACGCGATCTGATTGCCACGGCTTCCACCACATGACTGCTATAACGACAAGGAAAGCCAGGAGCCCCGCACCCCACCAAAATGAACGTCTTGGCTTCACCCACCCTTCGCGTCGCTGTTCTTCCCGTCTCATTTCCGGACGCCCCTCATGCTCTTCCATCATGGTTCCCCCTTATGCACTCTCTTATAATCCGAAATTGTACTGTGTTCACCAGTATATAAGAGAAGAATGAGATTTTCATGAGAGTGGCCCGTTCTGTACAGATGTGGGCAAAATAATCGAAGCCTCGGTTCCCCTGCCCTCGGTGCTGTTCAGTTCAATACGCGCGCCCACGGCTTCTGCGATATCTTTGGCCAGGGAAAGTCCCAAGCCCGAACCGCTTGCTCCACCGCTGCGTGTTCTGGCCGAATCTACGCGATAGAAACGGTCAAACACCTTGGACAGTTCCTCTTCCCGCATACCGATTCCCTTATCCACAATACGTATCCGACATTCCTGCCCCTTTGCTCCAGCCGGACTTCAATGGCATCCTCACTATATTTACGAGCATTGTCCAGCAAAATAAAAAGCAGCTGCTTCAGCTTGCTCACATCGCTAATCGCCCATATCCTGCCCGGATCATCACAGTGCACTTCCCGATGATAGGCTTCGCGAAATGCACGTGTGGAATCCAACGCAAGACGGGTGATATCCACCCGCTCCAGCTGTACATTCCACTGCTCTGGCTGCTT
>NZ_LXQN01000019.1:0-448061 GCF_001659845.1 Paenibacillus sp. AD87 | reverse complement strand
CCGAAATTGTACTGTGTTCACCAGTATATAAGAGAAGAATGAGATTTTCATGAGAGTGGCCCGTTCTGTACAGATGTGGGCAAAATAATCGAAGCCTCGGTTCCCCTGCCCTCGGTGCTGTTCAGTTCAATACGCGCGCCCACGGCTTCTGCGATATCTTTGGCCAGGGAAAGTCCCAAGCCCGAACCGCTTGCTCCACCGCTGCGTGTTCTGGCCGAATCTACGCGATAGAAACGGTCAAACACCTTGGACAGTTCCTCTTCCCGCATACCGATTCCCTTATCCACAATACGTATCCGACATTCCTGCCCCTTTGCCTCCAGCCGGACTTCAATGGCATCCTCACTATATTTACGAGCATTGTCCAGCAAAATAAAAAGCAGCTGCTTCAGCTTGCTCACATCGCTAATCGCCCATATCCTGCCCGGATCATCACAGTGCACTTCCCGATGATAGGCTTCGCGAAATGCACGTGTGGAATCCAACGCAAGACGGGTGATATCCACCCGCTCCAGCTGTACATTCCACTGCTCTGGCTGCTTTGCCAGCAATAGCAGCTGCTCGGTCATCTCCCGCATGCGCACAGATTCGGACAGAATGGCTTCTACCGCCTCGTCGAATACTTCGGGTCGTTCCTTACCTCTTCGTTGCAGCAGACTGGCATAACTTTCAATGATGGTGAGTGGTGTTTTCAGTTCATGAGAAGCATCGGAAACAAAGCGCTCCTGTCGCTCGAAGTTGGATTCAAGCAGATCCATCATACGATTGAACGTCTGCCCCATCGTTTTCAGCTCATCCTTGGATTTTTCATCAAGCGGAAGCCTCTTGAACTGGCCGCTCGACTGGATATCACTCATCGTACGTGTCATCTGCTGGATCGGCCGTGTCATCCGGTTCGCCAGAATACGGCTGGAGATGATGGCCGGAATCAGCGCGATGATGGTCACGGCAACAAGAACCGTACGAAGCACAGACAGGCGATTCTCGGTATCCTCAATGCTCTCGGTGACTTGTAGATTCACCACTTCTCCGTCCGGCCAGATCACTGGAACAGAGACCCAGACATAACCGATTTGCTCAACTTGGGTATACTCGGATTTTATTTCGCTTTCGTACTTGTAGGAAAGCTTGCTCAGCTGCTCCTCTGCTGAGGTCGTCACCGGCGGGGAGCTGGTGCCGTCTTCATTGACGATCCGCAGCATGCCGTCCACCGGCGCGTAGGCCCGGAGCAAGTCGTCCGGCGGAATGGAACCGGCAGACTGGCGCACTCCTTTTACAATAGACTCGGCCTCAGCCTCTACCCGCTTGATCTCGTTATCGATCGACATCCGTTCGAACACGATATACACCGACAGGTTGACGGCAATCAGCAGCACGGCAAACAATACGGACGAATATCCGTAGATTCTGCTGCGCAGACTCATACTTGCTCCTTCAGAACGTAACCAACACCCCGAACGGTATGTATTAAGGGTGGTGTGAATCCGTTATCGACCTTTTTGCGCACATAACGGATATACACATCCACCACATTAGTATCTCCATAATAATCGTATCCCCAGACGGCCTGAACAATCTGGTCCCGGCTCAGCACCCGGCGCTGGTTTTGCAGCAGATACACCAATAGATCGAACTCACGCGGGGTAAGCTCAATCGATTGACCATCCCTGGATATCTCACGGGTTCCTTCATTCAGCTTCAATCCACCTGCGGTGAGCCAGCCTGTCTCATTTTCCGCCGTGTGCTCCGATGATTGCGCCGTGTCCCGTGGGACCGAAGTGGCAGAGTGGGCAGCAGCCGATGCAGCACTCAGGCGCAGTGCAGCGCGTACTCTCGCGAGCAACTCTTCAATACGGAACGGCTTTGTAATGTAATCGTTGGCTCCGAGATCGAGTCCGGATACTTTGTCCTCCACAGAGTCTTTGGCTGTGAGCATCAGAATGGGCACGGTCGCATCTTTGGTACGTATCCGTCGCAGCACTTCAACCCCACTCAGACCCGGCAGCATAATATCCAGCAAAATCAGATCCCATTGCCCGTTCCCATAGATCTCCAGCCCTTCCGTTCCGCTGCCTGCCTTGCCTACCTGATATCCCTCATACTGTAATTCCAGTTCAAGCAGGCGTGCAATTTTGGGCTCATCCTCGATCACCAGCACGGCTTCATTCATGCAGAGCTCCCCCTCATTCCATCATTCCATTCTCCCGTTATATTACAATACGAATTACAATTTACCTAAGGCATCCTCAACCAATTCATCCCCAGCGATCAGATCAAAAGCCATTCGATAAGTCTTCTCCTCCTGGAGGGAAGCAGCGATTACACGAGCCACATCTTCACGTGGAATACTTCCCGGTTTCAGATCTGTTCCTACAGAGATTTTGCCGGTACCCGGATCATTTTTCAAACCACCTGGACGGATAATGGTGTAATTCAGATCACTTGCGAACAATACCCGATCGGCATAATGCTTCGCCACGTAATACGGCTTAATGGCGTCCGACCATTTCTCTCGCTGATCTGCCCCAAACGCACTGACCAGAATGTATCTGGTAATTCCCTGTTGCTGTGCCGCCTCCATTGTTTTCACCGCACCATCGAGATCAATGAGCAATGTTTTGTCTTCGCCCGTAGATCCACCGGAACCCGCTGTAAATACAATGGCATTGTGGTCCTTCATTGCCTCGGCCAGATCATCCACGCTGCCTTCCAAATCGCCAATTACGACATTGGCACCTAGCTGCTTCAGTGCATCTGCCTGCTCCGGTTTGCGAATCATCGCAGTGACCTGATGTTTCCCTTCCTGTGCCAGTTGCTGCACCAGAAATTTGCCGATTTGTCCATTCGCTCCAATCACTAATACGTTCATATGTCATTCTCCTCTCGGTTTTCCTTTTTATAAGCTAGCTTTTTTATAAAACAGACTTGTCTTTAATTTAAACGAAAGCCGACGCTTCTAAGCGCCGGCTGCTATGTATTACTACCGTTCAGCGCATCTGGCAAGATGCGGATAACACGTCTTTCCTTTAATATACCATACACCCTATACGGTTATACCGAGCACTTTTTTCTTCAATACATATCTGATAACAACGGTTATACTTCCGCTTTCACTTCATTGAACTTAGCCCCTATGCCAAACGGATGCTGGTTAAAAATAAAAAAAGGCACCCCAAGTGGGGTGCCTTTCTGCTGCATGGCGTACAGATATTAGTAAGCCAGTGCAAACAAACCGTGAATATGAGCAAGGTAACGGATGTTACTTGCTTCTTTCATCATGGTTGCTGGCAGACCTTTCAGACGAGTCTGGTTGCCACCGATCATGCCGACAGCATCCTTACGACCCAGACTTCCCAGTGTACCGGAGAATACTGGTGTGAAGGATTCCATTGCGCCACCTTTGAACATTACGCCCAAGTTGTGACCAATAGTTTCACCCATTTGCCAAGCCAATTGTGCTGTTGGAGGATATGGACGAGCGCCTTCGCTAGGGAAGACCACTGCGCTGTCACCAGCAACAAACACGTCTTTATGGGATGTGGATTGCAGTACTTCCGTAACTTTCGCACGGCCACGATCCACTTCAATTCCGCTGTTGGCAACAACTGCATTACCTTGAACGCCGCCTGTCCATACGAGTGTGTTCGTAGGGATCGAGCTTCCGTCTTTCAGCAGAACTTCATTTTCTTTCATTTCGGTAATCGCTACGCCAACGATGAAGTTAACGCCACGTTTTTCCAGACTCGCTTTTGCACGCTCAACCAGTTCTGGCGGGAATCCTGCCAGGATGGAAGGACCTGCTTCAACCGTGTACAGGGAAACTTCTTTGAAGTCGATACCTTTTTCTTGGCATACAGCCGGAAGAAGGTCAGCAAACTCACCAACAAGCTCGATACCTGTCAAACCACCGCCACCGATAACAAACGTAGCGTCTGCTTTGTTTCCGGATTGTTTGTAAGCATCCAAACGAGCTTCCACGTGTGCACGAATGCGGTTAGCATCGCTAACGGATTTCAGCGTGAAGCTGTACTCCTGCAATCCCGGAATTCCGAAGAATGCCGTTTCACTGCCCAAGGCAACAACGAGTGCATCGTAAGAGTAAGTAGAACCGCTGGTCATGAGAACTTTTTTCTCGTCCGGCTTGATTGTATCCACCGTATCGATTTTCAAGTTCACATTTTTACCACTCAGCAATTTTTCGAGTGGAAGGGCAACTGCTTTTTCAGCAATGCTTCCTGCTGCAAGACGGTGCAGTTCCGTAATAATTTGGTGCGTAGGGTAACGGTTCACGACTGTAATAGTCGCTTCTTCCGGTGTCAGGTATTGACGCGCAGTCAGCGCAGTCAACAGACCACCGTAACCTCCGCCCAAGATCAAAATTTGCTTCGACATATCCATCCTCCGTTCTTCTAATCTTAACGTTGCTGTTGTTGACGCTCGTTCAGGATGCTCAGGAATGATTGAGCAAAACGAAGCGTTTGTTGTACGTTTGGATCTTTAAGCATTTTGAGCATAGCGAACAAACCAACCGAAGTTTGCTCAGCTTGCGCACGATCACTTGCTTCGATGGCAGCAGAAGCTACACCTTTAGCTTTGTCTACAACAGGTTTAGCAAACTCGCCCATTGCGCTCATTGTGTCGCTGATCAGAACTTTGTCTGTAGCTACGCTTTGTGCAAAGTCATAAGCTTTGGTCATAGCAGTGACCATTTCAGCCAGTTTAGGCAAGTTCTCCACCAGAACGGTCAGAGACTCCTGTACCTCAGGCTTCATCAATTGATCCAGTACGTCCAAGGACTGGCGTTGGGAAACGTCGGCACCTTCTGTAACCGGCACCTCTTGTTGAGTAGGCGATTGTGACATAAGAGAAAGTCCTCCTTTACTTTGGGATAGAAGTCCGCGACTTTCATGATGCCTGTCAAGCAGAGCCGAACCACAAATACATCCAATACAACTAAATGTACCAAATTTCACACAATAGAATGAGCATAGCCCAAGGGCCGTTCCCACATCGTGTATTGTATCTTGGGTCTATTGCGGACAACATGTGTTGACGCAAAACGACAAGCAGGCCGAAACCGAACTCTATACCCCTATATTACACCTCTTACACATGAACATGAAAAAGAAATTTTTTACACTTGTGAAGATATTGTGAACATTGTAACAAAATCGATTTTTTTGTCAAGCATTGTGGTCGGATTAAAATCGATTATTCTCCTGTCCCAGATCCGTCATCCTACCACATGTGGTAGGATAACAAGATCACATATGACCATATGTGCGATATGTACACAAGGAAGGATTTTTTCAACTAAATTTTTCAGGAATTTTTTTCCAAAACCATGAATTTCATGCAACGAAATTGGTCACTGTCGTTATTATGCAGCTAGGGGTGCAGCCTTATTCCTGAAATGACATCATTTCTTGTTCAAGTATGAACCTATCTTGGCATGAAAGCAAAAAAGACAGAAAGAAGGCCTGACGGATCGTCCTGCCTCCTGATATTTCTTTCACTGTTCGCCAGATCTGATCGTTACATTTAGGTCACACCATAACAATTTCCGGGGAATGCTGAGCCATTCCTTCAAGCAACGATTCTATTGCAACGACGGCGGCTCGCTCCAATTCCTCCACCTCCAGAAGTATCGAGATAGCTTGATCGGCATGAAGCTTCTCATTAGGCCGTCCTCCATCTGGAAAAGGAAAACACTGTTTGAGCATGTTTAACCTTTGGGACATGTTTCGATATATTTCTTCCGCCTGAAGACAGAATGGCATCAAGCTGGAATAGTCGGGAGTCGAAGCCCACTTTAGAGAAAGTTCTTTGAAAAATTCACTTGCATAACGTCTTGCATCCCTCAAAACCGCAATGTTATAGGCGTGACCGTTCGGCTCTACCCGTCTACATTCTAGGGCTTCTCTCCAGACCGCATAAGCAGCCAGACCACTGACTGTGTTCGGCAAGGTATACGGGTCCTCCCCACGATAATGAGCCAAAACATCCGTCAGTGCCGCGCGCAAGTTCATTTCTCGTATCATGCCATCTGATTCCGCTGCCAGTACAAATACTTCCTGATTCACACCCCGGCCTACATGATCATAAGGAATTATTCCTGATTTAATAAAATCTGTACCGTATAGGGTCCGGGCTGCATCATCATAGCCATAGATCAATCCGAATTCAGGAATATTCAGGTCCCATACGACCGCCGGAATCCCCCGATGAATGGAGTAACGGATCAGGGAAAGGGCCCGAACCAATCTTGGATTTAGCAACCTTTTCCCCTTCGCTTTCTCCTCTAGCATCGAAGGATCGACCAGATTGGCATTGAGTCCCGCTTCGCTCGCCAAAGCCTCAACCGCATGGGAACGATAACCCATATGGTGCAATCCTCTGGTAAGTACCTCTTTGAAGTTATAGGCGGTGGGTCCAGCGATATGTATGTCCTGAGGCAGGATGGTCAGACGAAAAGAAAGTCCACTCATCCCCATAACCATGGGGAGAGATGGAGATGAACCGATATAACCTAACATCTCGTGAATGGATGCTGCTGCCGAGTTCCAGGTTTGGGGAGCCCGAAACGAAAGGGGTTCCTCCAAAATCAATCGATTTTGTCCGAGTGAATTCCACTCTGCCAGCATTTCTTCTACGGATAAATGAATATGAAGCTGGGACACTTTTTTACGTGAACGGGACAGAATTTGATACGCATTGGCACTTGTCAGATTGAATTTACAGGCAATTTCTTGCGGTGACAGCTGCTCCATCCAATACGATGTGAAGACCTGTTGCTCTCTTTCATTCAGACAACCCAGCAGCTTGTAGAGATTATTTCTCATTTCCTGCTGAGCAACAGCTTGATACGGATCATAGCCTGTTTCCTGCGATCTCCGTTCGGTGTTGTTCAGAAGATGATTCAGCGTCATGTCGAGCGAGTCTTGATCGCTCCATGAGGCGTCATCGGCTCCAAATGCAAGGAAAGAAGAAAAATGTTGTTCACGCTGCTGCTCTCGGCGTTGCATATGTGAGTACGCCTGATTACGCACAATGCGCTGCATCCAGGCCATAAAACGCTCGGCATTCTGAAGCTGCCCCATATGAATGAACGCCCGAATAAGCCCATTCTGTAAAATGTCTTCTGCGAGATAAGAATCATGTGTAAGTGCTCGCACATAACGGAACAATTGCCCACGGTAACGGTGAATCAATTCACCAAAAGCCTCTGTATCGCCAGTTTGGGCTCGTTGGATAAGCGCGACATCCGACTCCTTTTGCCGATTCTCGAATGTCTCATCTTCCCCTGGCCTGATATGGTGATTGTCAGCTAATTCATCCATGTGTATCTCCCTTTCTCATAGCCTTGCTTCAATTACATTATTCCATCTTCAAAATAGCATCTTCGATCATGGCTTCCGTCTCCGCGAGTGCCACCATGATTGTCGCAGCAGCCTCCCAGTTCCGGGAGACAAGACGGGATTGGCATTCCCCGAATTGGCGGGATTGTGCGTATTTCAAAGCAGAAAGGTCAGGATGGATTGTTTTAAAAAACAAGCCATAATCATGGGCACGACGCGCGCCTACTGGCAGAGCAAAATACACATAATGAGCCCACTCATTACCATCGATTGCTTCAGCACGAACCTGCTCCGCCTTATGCAGAATTGCTGAAGCTCCGGTTCGTCCTTCCTGTGCAGCAATATCATGGATCTGTTCTGTAAGGGTTGATTTGAACCAAGTAAAAGCACGGCGGTTAATCTCCTCCAGATCAGGCTGTTCAATGCGTTCAGGACTCCACCATCGTCGATACACACCGCTACTCCACGGGAATTCAGACTCCCATGCTTCCTCAAGTGTATCCAATGTCAGGAAGACATTCGGGAATCCAGCCGGGTCATGCAGGCATATTTCATCGCCCTCCATATTCAGCGCCACTACATAATGATCGCAACCACCCAGGTTGGGAGAGTTGGGATTGTAGACAAGTTTGCCCATATCCAGCGGACCCATCATCACAGGACCCTGCTTCAAAGCCTCTCTTAGCTCATCTACAGGCATCTCTGTGCCCCGTGATTGCACACTTTCGCGCACACTAAATCCCAGAATGCTCATCGCCTTGCTGATGGCCAGATCCGGACTAGAGGTACAGTTATCAAAAAAGAGAAGGTCTTCCTGCGTTCGAAAGGCCCCTAGTGAAAAGCCACCAACTGTTTCAAGCAGACCGGGGTCTACCTTTTCTCCAATGGACGACAGCAGCATTGAAGCTGAATTAGCGTAGCAATATGCACCATTCCCAATATAATTGCTCATATCATAACATCCTCTCATTTCTTTAATGAAGCACGCGGTTATGCAATGCCTATACTTATACTGACCCTTCGTACTGATCATTTCTGACAGAATATCCAGAACAAATTTCTGCCCTTATCACAATAGCAACGTTTAGAATACGGGCATCCCGGTTAATAAGGACTACACCAGAAACGAAGGAGATGTTCGATATGAGTAATTCAACTAGCGATAAAATCAAAGCAGGCGTAAACAAGGCCAAAGGCGAAGTGAAAGATCAGATCGGTAATGCGACTAACAACAGATCCCTTCAGGCTGAGGGCAAGAAAGACAAAGCCAAAGGTGCTGTGCAGGACAAAATTGCTGATGTAAAAAAACATCACTAGATCCATTTGTTAAACGTGAACACGCACGACAATTCGTGCAGTAAATATAAGATCATTGCCCGACCGTCCATACCGGCTGAAAGCCGGGATTCGAAGGGGGCGCAAAAAAGCCAAGGAAGGTGTTATTCACTACACCCTTCCCTGGCTTTTTTTGCCCTGGTTAGATAGCCGGAACTGCATATCTCGCCATATCGATAATAAAACTGCGTGCTTCTCTTGTCGTGTGGTATTCACGGGTGAATTGTCTTACCCATTCGGGATGTTCCTGATACCATCGAAAGGTCTGCTCCAGCCCCTGCTCCAGCGTCGTCTGGGGGAACCATCCGGTCTCTGATCGTAACTTTCCAGAGTGAACGACCAGACTCGAACCTCTGGACTGGGTGGGCTCATGCTCCCGAATTTCCGCTGTTCCATTAGAAGTATGCAATTGTTGCAAATGATCTCCGATCTCTTGCATGGTCGTTCCTTGCCCTGTCGAAATGTTATAGATCTGCTGATCTTGTCCATTCAGCATAATCTGTTCAATCGCTCGCAGTGCATCATCTACATACAAAAAATCACGTACAGCCGATCCCTGAATATCCAGAGGAAGGCCGTCCATCATTCGGCCAAAATTACGCGGGATAATCCGGTCCGGCAACTGCCAAGGTCCATAGAGATTGGTCAAACGAAATATTTTTACAGGAAGCTGGTAACATTGAGCGTAGGATCGTGCGAGCATCTCACAGGCTACTTTGGAAGCGGAGTAAGGGGATACCGGAGCATATTCATCGGATTCATGATACACTCTGCCCATCTCCCCTCCGTATACCTCAACAGATGAAGCCAGCACCACGGGAATATGGTGATCGGAAGCGTATTGCAGAATGGCCTGTGTACTGAGGGTGTTGTTACGAAACACTTCTCCGGGGTGATGATACGAATAATCTACGTGTGGCATCGCTGCCAGATGAATAATATAGTCTGTTTCGTGCGGCAAGCTGAATCTGTCCTTCGCGAGATCACAACAGATAAAGGCCATCTCATGAAGTGGAGAGCTGTGAACAAGCCTCTGACAATAATCATCCTGGTCCACCAGGGTGATTCGATGGCCCTTTTGCGCCAAATACTGTGAAAGGTTAAACCCTACAAATCCAGAAGCCCCTGTAATGACAATATTCAAGCACATTCCCCCTTGGGATTAATACAACAAGTTCACTGAAGAGAGTCTATGTTCTGATTATAACCTTAAAGCGATACATTTTGTATCATTTTACAATTGTTTTTTGTTCTTCACCAGAAATAAACGGGTAATGCCATAGAGAGGTGAACTTTACGATGAAAGAGGACATGAACAATATACAAACGATGTTATTTCAGGACGATGGTGTGATCCCCAATCATCCGAGTCTGCCTGTACTTCTGTATAAAGGAATTTGGGCAACAAATTCAGCTCGTGCAGAGTCGTTGCTGAACCAAAACGGATGGGGAAACAGCTGGATTAACGGTGTGTTTGATTATCATCATTTTCACAGCAATGCTCATGAAGTACTTGCAGTGGTGAGTGGCTCGGTTGAGCTCATTCTTGGTGGGGAACATGGAAAGGTTGTGTGTCTTCATGCAGGAGATGTGGTCGTATTACCTGCGGGAACCGGACATAAGCGGCTGAGTGCGAGCCTTGATTTCCGCATTGCAGGGGCCTATCCAGGTGGCATGAGCTATAATACCCGAACGGGTGAACTGGGGGAGCGTCCCAAAGTTCTGCGTGAAATTCAGGAGGTTCCCATCCCGGATACAGATCCAGTCTATGGACAAGAGGGGCCACTATTGGAGTTATGGAATCAGAATAAGGCATGAAAGAATAAATGGACTGCTCCGGGATAAAAAAACTACCGGGAACAGTCCATTTCGGTTACTGGGGGAGCCTCACACTGTAGAATCGCATGGCGTGTGGCTTCCCTTCCATCTCAAGCTGTCCTTGTATGATCAACTGTCGAACACGGTATTCAATGAATGCGTCTCCGACAGCTTGTTCAAGATGGCCCAGCACCTCACCTACGACGCGGGCTGATTTTATAAACTCGCCAGGCTGTCTGGTTAACGTGACCTCTCTAGCCTTCTGCATAATGTACTCATCGATCGCGTCTTCGGGCACGCTCTGAATCTCGCCATCCTTCATTAATCGCAGAAGTCCAGGCTGTACAGCCAGATTCACCCACTCTTGCTCCATGTGTTTTCGTTTCTCCACAGATAACGGTTCAGCATTCACACAGTGTTGCCACATCGATAACAACTTCTCAGAAAAAATTTCAGCTGTTCTAGGAACATCATACTGAACTTCAGAAGGTTTGAATAATTCCTGATATAATGCACCGGTATCGATCAAATAGATAGGCCCCAGCCTTTTACGCAGCAAATGCATGGCATATAAAAGCCCCGTTCTCTCATGAGCATTATTCGCATACCAGATGGTGATTCGCGTATCTTCATCAATTGAACTCAACATGTTATTTAATTGAATCAGCTCATCCATGCCTTGGACGGCATAACTTCCATGCTCACCCAAATAAAGTTTCTCAAGTAGCCAGAGGTGCCTGCGGTGTAAATCCGCCTTGTTCGTCAGATCGCCCAATGGACCGATGGCATAGTAGTCATTCATTGAGAAAAACCGCCGCTCCAAGCGCCCTGGAACCTTGCCCATCGCAACCTTAATGCTGCCTAGCGGCGATTCTCCAATCGCTATATGAATTTCACGTGGTTTCTGTGCCATCAATGCCTGTTTCTCAGCTTTCTCCCGGTTCCGATTCTCGTCCAATGTATTAAGTATCGACTGAATTTTCGTTGCAAAATGATCAGAATGTTCTTCCGCTGACTGAACACTGACTTCCCTTTCTGCAATGAGATAAAGCGTACGCAATAACGAACGCAGCTCGTCCTCATCCATACGGTACAGCTCCTGATCAAAATCAAAGACATTGTCAATCATGTTTATCCCCCTCTAAACAGTCTGAACAGATAGTCATCTCCACACTTAACCATTCAAAATCGAGTACGTATTTGTATCATCGTAAGTTTACGAAGAAATAGACTTTCCAGAGGAATGACTCCGTTCATTCATTTCCTCACGATTGGATGACGAACGGGTGAAGTGCCGCTCCAACTTCCGACTTGCCCACAGGGATACTGCGATAAACAGCAACACGCCGCCCCAGCGCACAGGGTGTTCCATAAACTGAGCTACATTGGAACCGATATACGTCACACAGAAGATCATAATGGCTTTGCCAAAACTCACCGCAAGCAGGAAGGACATTAATCTCATCCGCGCGATACCTGCCGCAACATTGATAATTACGAACGGACCCACTGGAAATATACTCAGCAAAAATACATAACTGAACGCATTCCGCCGAATCCATACCATACTGCGCTGCACACGGGGTTTGTTGGCCCAACGTTCCACAAAAGCCGATTTCCCAATTTCTCGTACAATCAGGAACGTAACGGTACATCCCAGGACCATCCCGATCCATGAATATAAAAACCCTGCCCATAGCCCATACACTGCTCCGTTAACCCCAACAATGAGCAGTGTAGGCAGCGGGGGCACGAATGATTTCATAAAGGTAAGCAAAATTGCAGGTAAAGGGCCCAGGGAGCGGAACTTCTCCAGCCAAAAACGAATATTCTCTTCCGTAATATAGGACATGATGTCCAAAGATGCCGGGTTCATCTGCTTCCCTCCAATCTATACAGTTCAAATTTTCTAAAGATGTGGTGCCCATTATAAAATACATCTGGTAAACCGATGTGAAGTTTCACGACTCACTTCTCCCCAGTATAACGTACATATGAGCGCTGTACCGTTGTCAATTTGAAGAAATTTCACCAGCGACGCTGAAAAACAAAAAAGCACACCCGGACCTGTTCAGTCTTGGTGTGCTCTATATATCGCATACCCGCTTGAAACCATTGGTCAACAAGCTTGGGGCAGTATTTGTATTTCGCATAAACCGTTTATTCTAGCTGAGCTTCCTGCATTGCCAATTCATTCAGCTCTTCCTGATGCGCAGCATTCCACTCGGGAATACCGGAACGCATGAATTCCTCGGCATCCATCGCTGCTTTGGACTGATTACACAGATTGCAGGCGCAGACACAGTTAAGTGGGGTGGTATGCCCACCTTTGGCTCGCGGCAGAAGATGGTCGATCGTGTCTCCATACGATCCACAGAAGTAGCAGGTATAGTTATCACGGGTCAAAATAAACCGTTTGAAATCCTTGTTGCTAAACAATCGGCGGATCGTGTACCGATTAACCACAACAGCGGCTTTTTCCTTGACCAGCGTGACCGCCAGCTCCATATCCACTTCCTGATGCCAGCGCCGTCCTTTGTCTGTCTTGCCCCGCATGCGCACCATACCCTGCCGATTTGTCCGAAGCGATGCCGGATCTTCCGGGTCAATCGCTACAGGCGCCGACGGAGTATGACGGCGGTGACGGCTTTCCGTTCCAGCCCCATTACTGCGGCTGGAATGTGCAGGCGCCCGCTGCCCGGATGATCCGGCACGGGCTACGTCTTCGCCGCCCGCCTTAGGCGCACGCTCCTTGCGTGCCGGGCGCGGCTTCGACCCGGGCGAGCCTGGCTGGCGCACGGGTGCAGGAGGCGCAGCCTCCATGGCCGTGCCCGGCGCTTGGCCGGGGGCGGGCTTTGCAGCAGCGGCAGGCTGCGCGGCTGCTGCTGGGGGTCCGGCGACCGCGGCATCGCCACGGTCGCTCAGGTTCGGCACACTGGCCTCAGCTATGCTGCGGGCCTGTCCTGCGCCGGACAGCAGCGCAGCAGCACGTTTGCGGCGCCGCTTGCGTTTGCGCTTGGCTGCGGTCGGCTGATCCGCAGCCCCTGGCTCTGCTGCTGGGCCTTGCGGCTTAGCTGGCAGCAGAGCCTTCGCCGCCGCAATCTCCTGCTCGGCGGCCTGATCCGTGCCAGCGGCTAGACGCGCGCGGGCACGCTTCGCAGATGGATCCGCATTCGCTGTATGCACCTGCGAATCCCTGTCTTGCAGATCAGCCCCCGTCTGAGGCTGATCTACAGTCTCGCTCTCCTTGTCAGTTCGGGAGAGCGATTCCGTTTGCTCATTACCCGACTGCAACTCTGGACGCTTCGCCTTCCTCCTCCTTCTCCTCTTCTTGCGGTTGCCCGAAGACGAAGAGACAGTTGAAGAAGCAACGAAGTCAGCCGTTTCACCTTCCATCGAAGAAGATGAAGTTACGGACGGCTTTGACTCCCCATTTCTTTCTGAAGTAGCAGCAATAAAAGACGTACCATTTGCTGTATCGACGATCCGTTCTGCTGTATGACTTGCAGATGCAGAAGGCCGTGCAGCCGCAGCACCTTTATGACTCTTTACTGCCTCATCCGTAGGCCGGATTGAGGTGTTATCGTTATCCGCGTGTCCACCAAGCTGACGACAGTAGCGACAAGCGCCACGTCTGGCTCCGGGGCCAGCCCGCTTTCCGGTTCTTCGTCGAAATTCGGACAAAGGTCGCTTTTGCCCGCAATACATACATGTCTTGGTCAGTTGCGCTTCATGTTCCGTCATTTCCTGCCGGAAAGGGGCCGAGCCCATCTCCATGTTGTCACCTCGGTTCCGTATGAATCCGGTTTCTTTCTATTGTATCACATCTGCTCGCCAACACACTCATAGCCAGATGTCCCATAGTCTTTTGTCTTGTACTCCTGGGTCTGCCCAACGCATTCGTGAAGGATGTGTTCCACATATTCCAATATATCTTGCATCGGTTTCCCGCATTGTTCACATGTTGTCATTGTTCTCACCTTAATCCTGTTCTTAAAGTTCTCTGCTTATCAAAGCATAAATTGTGTTCCGCCTTCTCATTACCCTTCGCTTATGAAAAAGAAACCCGTTCCCCATGTATGAATCTAATCGGCAATCAAAAAAACCGTTCCCCGCTCAACCCTAATGGTCGACCAAGAAACGGTTTATTATTCCTGTATTAGCATAAATATTTTAACGAACGTCGAGTTGTCCCGAGTTTTGTTGTGGTACCAGACGTGGCTTCGGTTTTGGCAAATTGCCGAAAATCACCCATGCAAACGGAACAAATCTTGCAGTGAGTCCAACCACAATCCACGATGCGATTAACGCCACACCAAAACCTCCGGCGTACCACAGATGAATCAGCCAGGATACCCCGGTTTGTGGTGGATAATTCCGATAGACCAACAGGAAGAATGGATGAATCAGATAAATACCGAAGGACAATGCCCCAAGCCGATTGAGCGGCTTAACGATCAGCGATGGTCCTTTACGATAGAGCAGGTACGCAATCTGAATGAGCACCAGCGCACAGGCGAACGTATGCAGATTCCAGAAAAACTCGTACCACAGCGTGTTATACGTCGCAATTTTCAGGCGCAACAGATAATAAATGTATACATGGCCGAGTCCGGCAAAAATCCATACCGCCCACAGCACAATCCATGAAACTACACGAGCTTTAGTTGCATTTTCCCGACTAATGACAAACCATTGTTTAATCTTCGGAAAGTATACCCCGATAAATGCACCCAGCATGAAATAAGAGAAGTACGAGAATGCCCAACTTCCCTTGTTCGGCACCTGGAAGCCATATTTATTACTTACGATAAATGCCCACTGAATGAGCAACCCAATCGGTACCGACCATTTGACAACTGAGGGATATTTCTTAAGCAGCCACAATACCAACGGGAATAAAAGATAGAATTGCATATTAATAAATACAAAGTACAGATGCGTATACGCCTTGCCAGTGAACAGTTTCGTTATGAAGCTTACTGCTGATTCACCGAACGGACGGCCCTGATAATGCGTGAAGTGCAGGATAACAAAATACATTAATGAAAATAGAAAATACGGTAGTAAAATGTAAACAAATCTTTTTTTGTAAAAATTGCTGACCAGCTTCTTATCTAGCGGACGAGAATAATAGTTATAGAACAGTACAAAACTGCTCATGAAAATAAACGTTGGTGTACCATATTTCATAAAAATATTAATAAAATTGTACAGCCAGTAATACCCTGAACCCGTCATGTCTACCGTCGCATATGAAGTGGAATGCACACACAGCACGCCGATGATAGCCATTGCCCGTACGAGATTCAGCTCTGGGATTCGCTCTCTTTTGATTGTTTCACTCATAATTAGCGTTTCTCCTTAATATGTTTCGTTGATATGTCTAAGATGACTTAATACGATAAGCACACTATCTATTAAAAAGCATAAAGCTTAAGATGGGTAGTCCAAATTCTTAAAAGTTCCTAAATATTCAACATGTTTCACAGTCTTTTCATGTCTATATATGTAAAAAAGACCGCTATGACGCGGCCTGCGAGCATGTTTCGTATCTGTCCAAAATATTGCTGGTTCACTGGGATGAAAATGGTAAACTTCAATGCTGACGACTGGCTAGAATTTGTTTATAGATCTCAATAGCCGATTGTCTTGATGTTTTCAGATCCACAATGGCATCCTGGCGAGGCTGATGAATCTCTTTGCTATGCAAACCCTTCAGGTCAGGCAGCCATTTGCGGATATAATCCCCTTGGGGATCATACTTCTCTGACTGTGTCACCGGATTGTTCACCCGAAAGTATGGAGCTGCATTCTCGCCAAGTGATGCACACCACAGCCAGTTGCCCCGGTTTTGAATATTGTCATAGTCACGGAGCTTACGTCTGAAATACGCTTCACCCAGCGTGTATGGGCACTGCAGATTTTTTGTAAGAAACATTGCGGTCAGAATACGAAGCCGATTCGGCATATGTCCAGTCTCATTCAGTTCCGTCATCGCTGCGTCGATAATCGGAATGCCTGTTTCGGCCTTGCACCATCGTTCGAAGTGAACCTCGCTGAGCGCCGAAAGATCATAAACTTTTTCATATGTAAAATAATGACTCTCATACACTGCCCGATACAGGTAGAAGTCACGGAAACACAATTGTCTGATCCATTCATCCGAATGCTCCGTGCGTTTCGCAGCATCGTACATCTTGCGGATGGATACAGCCCCCACAGCTACATAAGAACTGAGCCGGCTCGGTTCATAAGCTTCATATTCATCCCGATGGTCGCCGTAATCGGCAATTCTATCAGATAAAAATCCATCCAACATTAGATGAGGATCATTCAAATCAGATACATCATATGCCAGCAATTGTTGTGGTACCTGGAAGGTCTCTGGCCATTCTATCTGCTGATCACTGACCTTCACCTCTGCAACCGTAGTGGTTGAAGCTGGATTGGGATGCTCATTCATGAATTCCACCCAGCGTCGGTGGAAGGCAGCAAATACTTTATATGGCTCGGACTTGCCCGTAAAATCAGCGAATCCCTTCAAATCCATCAGCAGATGATCCGTCAGCTGCGTAAATGTGACTTCTCGTTCCTCGGTTACCTTGCGTATTCCACGGTCCCGTTCAATTGCATATGGGGTCATATCCCGATGAACTACAACTTCATCTATACGACCTTGCATCTGTTCGAGAATATAATCAATCACCTCAGCTGGTTTGCCATAAGCCATGTGCAGCGTACGGCCTGACTCGCGGTACCGCTTACCAAGCTCTACAGCATGCTGTAGAAAATTCACTCCACTATGTTCCTGTTCACGACCTTGCCGCAGCAGAAACGGATCATAGATGAGCACATGCAAACTCTCTGCATCCTGGTTCCGCAAATAATCGAATGCGACTAGATCATCTGTACGCAAATCTTTGCGATGTATGAATAACTTCATGCTTCATCCTCCTGCTGAACTTCTGCCTACTTTGCCGTTAAATCTTCATACAGCCTGCTTGTCTCCGGCTCCGGTTGATGTCCCAGTTCCTCAAGCAGGGTCAGCGTAAATGAATGATATATTCTGAGTATGGCTTGTTGATCATCCATGGATGCACTTACCCTCATCATTAATCGGCAGATTTCTTCGGCATATGGCTCCCGTTCCTGTAGTTCACTCAACTGCTCCATCGCTTCCTTGCCCCGTCCATGCTTCATGTCCCATTCCGCGATATCCATAACCAGTCCTATATACTTACTTCTCAGATCTCTCGCTTTGGCTTGAGCCCAGCGATAATCATGCTCCTCCAGATAGTCACCACGGTAGAGCGGGACGATATCCCGCAGTTGATCGACATTGTCTGATGTAACGTCAGCGTATGCCATACCTTGCTCGAACTGCTCTACATCACTCACCAGATTACCCGATAACAAACGATAGCGGTTCATGTTGTATTCCAACTTGCCCGTCATGTTCCATTCTTTCAGCAGTTTACGGATCTGATAAACGGAAGTATGCAGATGCGTTAGCCCTTTCTCTTGCGAGACATCCGCCCACAACTTATCGAGCAGAATCTCTTTGCTTACCCAATCCCCTCTATGGTGAAACAAAAAAGCAAACAGTTCTTGCGATTTGGCTGTGCGCCACTTGTGCTTCTCTGCTTCCTGATCCAAGCTTCTGTAGATATCCAGATGTTTAAAAGTAAGCAATCCAGGCACACGGGTATCCAACTCCACAGCCTCAGATTCCTGAACCTCAGCGGTTGCAGCAACCTGAGAGGATGAGGATATCATGCCTGCGGCAATGCGATCGATTGTTTTGGCAAGCCTCGCTGAACTTACCGGCTTCAGCACATAATCCAGCGCCTGAAGTTCAAAGGCTTCAACCGCATGATCGGCGTAAGCCGTTATAAATATAATGCGAATACTGCTGTCCAATTGCTGTATATATTCAGCCGCTTCCAGTCCATTCATTTCCGGCATGCCAATGTCCAGAAACACAACGTCCACACGCTCTTTTGCCAGAAAATCCAGACCGGCACGGGCTGTTGAAAAACACTGCACGGGGGTAATCCGCCCATCCGATCGTAACAGGCGTTCCAGATGAAGCTGCGCCGGTTTCTCGTCATCGATTACAATGGCTTTCATCGCTCTTCCAGCCTCCTGCCGTGAATTATTCAATGGGAATACCGATTATCTTGGCATTCGTTTAATAATCTGTTAACCAAATTCGCCTAACTCGGCCCATTATTTGGAACCATTTTTCTTCTCCACAGGTATGCGAAACCGTATTAGCGTTCCTTTCCCCGAATGACTCTGAATCTCCAGCCCTTGACCATATAAAGACAACAGGCGCCGATTAATATTCTGTAGCCCTACACCTCCAGGACCTTCGATTCGCCCTGAACTTACCTGAGCCAAACGCTCAGGAGGTATGCCTACTCCATCATCCTGTACCACAATGACGATGTGCTCATCCTCCCTGGTAATGCCCAGGTTAACCGTACCCCCTGCAGCACGCTCCATCACTCCGTGACGAATCGCATTCTCCACAAGCGGTTGAATACTAAGCGGTGGCAGGTAAAGACGAACATCTGGGTCGATATCATAATGGACCACCAAACGTTCCTCGAACCGTGCTTGTTCCAGATGTACATAGGACTCCACTAACTCCAGTTCCTTCGCCAGCGGAACCAGTTGGTCGCGGTTCTGGAAGTCGAAACTTCCCCGCAAGTAATGACTCAGTTCAATAAGCAAATCGGTCGCTTTATCCGGATTGACGGCGCATGTCGCTATGATGACGTTGAGCGCGTTATATAGAAAGTGCGGCTTGATCTGGGCTTGCAAGAAAGCCATTTCCGTACGAACAACCTCCTGTACCGAGGTACGCATCTCAATTAACGTCCGTACTCTTGCACGCAATTCACCTGCATCCACAGGTTTGCTCAGAAAATCATTTGCTCCTGCCTGGAATCCCATTTTGATATCCTCTGGCAGCCCACGAGCTGTCAGCATTAGAATGGGCAACTCGGACAAGGAACTGTTCTCACGAAGCTTGCGACACAGCTCAAGCCCGGACATTTGCGGCATCATCCAGTCTGTAATGACAAGATCAATGGAGGGGTGTTCTTCACGAAGCTTCAGTGCAGCTGCCCCGCTATCTGCTGCAATGACACGGTAACGTTCCGTTGATAGAAGATTGAACAATACCTGTCGATTCACAGGATCATCGTCCACAATCAGAATGGTATGCTCTGCTTCCAGATTATCATCCGTCTCATCCCAATCCACGGCTGCTGCCGTATCCTGCGTTCTTCTTTCTTGAGTAGATACATATTGGGCTGCAACAGGCCTCGAACTCGCTTGCAGCAAAGGAAACTGCACAACTGGCAGGGTAAAATGAAAGGTCGAACCTTCACCTGGCTCCGAATCTACCCAGATGGTCCCTCCGCCAAGCTCGACTAGTTTGCGAGTGATACTCAGTCCAAGACCAGTTCCCCCGTTAACCCTCTCACTTGTTCCATTGCCCTGTTCGTAAGACTGAAATATGTCTTCCAGTTTATCTTGGGTGATACCGACACCTGTATCAGCGACAGATACCGTCACCATAGCTCCATCCACACGAGCATAGATACGAATCTCACCCTGCTTCGTGTACTTATACGCATTGCCCAGCAGGTTGTACAGTATCTGCCTTAGGCGATCCTCGTCCGCTTCAACCAACGGCAACGCTGGAGGCCATTGCTGGATCAGTACAACCGGTTTATCATCTTCAAAGGTAAAACCAGAGACTTCAACAACCGTTCGGGCAACGGACTCGAGGTCCACAGCACTCCGTTTTAATTCAATTTCACCATTTTTGAGCTTGGAAAAGTCCAAAATATCGTTTACCAGCAGCGAAAGCCGCTTTCCAGTTGAGGTGATCATGGACAGATTTTTGGCCTGCTTGGGGGTGACCGCTCCAGCCGCCCCTTCCAGCATCGATTGAGCAATGTTAATGATGCCATGCAGGGGAGTTCTCAGTTCATGGGACGTATTCGCCATAAACTCATCCTTGAGACTGTCGATGGCAAGCAAACGTTCAGACAACGCTTCAACTTCACGGAATGACTGTGCAAACCGAATCGCTGTTAGAATCATCTGTGCAAAGACAAATAACAGCAGTTCATACAGTGCTAGAAATGTCGTATCCACGGTAGTGAAAGCACCAACGGTGTGCAGCACAACCACCATGAATATACTCATCATGCTCATCAGGACAAAATGACCGTCATTCGGTTGCTTTTTCAGCCAATGGAGCATCGCTCGCAGCGTGTAACCAATCACCACGAGTGAGATCAGCAGCATGGGCAGCTCCAGCATGGAGAACAGAACAGGAGACAATGTTAGACCCACCGTGCATTGGACGAGTACCAGAACCACACCCAAGCGAACAAACCATTGATGAACAGCTCCAGGTACAAGCGCATCCATATAACGGAGCAAGAAATAATACGCAAGAGCCGCGCTGATTAGTTGAAGCCGCAGAATTTCATTATTTGTTAAGAACGGTAACAGGGTTCCCAGCAACTTCTCTCCATGAGTCAATGCGTACATCGCACCGGACAGGCTGAATAACCCCAGATACCGGAGCTCTTTTTCACTGCGCCGCAGCCGGAAGAGCATCAGGAAGAAGGCCGCTGGCAGAATAAATCCGAACAGTGTCATCAGATCCTTGAGCCAGTCCTGCTGTTGGCCTTTCAGAATGCTGTGCTCGTCTCCGAACAAAATGGATGCAACAATGCCGCCAGACGAGTAGCTGTAATTCGATACCTGAATGATAATATCTGCGACATCACCTTCTATGGAGGTAAATCCCGTAAAAGGCAAATTGAGCTGAATATCGGTATTTTCCGTTGTACCTGGCAGCCCTTTGCCGCCAATCTCTTTGCCATCTATGAATAAACGATGGGCCATGCGGATATTTTGAGTACGTATCCCATAATCGTTCTTCTCTAATCTCGGGGGAATGCGAACACGCAAATGATAGGTCCCATACCCGTGCGCCTCTCCAAGAGTTCCATTCCATCGGGATGGGACATGGATGGGGAGAGGCTTGGAAAGTGGCTTGCGTCCGGAGACATCCGCCTCAAAGTCAACGGGTGCCAACAATTGGCCCGGATAGAAATCCCACGTACCATCCAGGGAAGCAGCCCCCTGTCTATCGAAATTCCAGCCGGTCAGGTCCATAACCCCATCATTCGCATGAGGGTTGCCGCGCTCGGTAAATATCGTTTGTACAATGGAACCCAGAGGAAAAACAACAATACATATAAAGCTAATGGTGAGCATAATCCAGTGTTTTCTCATCTATGTAATCCTTCCGCCTCCATGGCGAGAGACGTCTAATTTTGTCGTTTTATACCTATAACTCCATGTTACACGTTTCTGTTGCTGACGGAAATAGTTCTTACATGATATTTTAACGTCAAAAAAGCCACAGGCTCAGCTACCGGAATGCAGACCGGAGTAAGACCTGTGGCTTTCTTGAATTTGTTGACTATCTGTTTTACTTCTCTCGTTTCCTTAAGCTTGTCCAACGACCTGGGCCAGTTTCTGCACGATTCCAGCCCATCCCTGCTCCATCCGTTCACGAATGATGGCATGAGCCTGTCCAAATTCAGTCAGTTTGTCCGCGTCCCAGCCACTGTGAATCAAGATAAAGTCGGTGTCTTGTCCTTGCTCCGTCAGTTCAAACGTAAGCGTCCAGTCCTTACCCCATTGGAATGACAGCTTGCGTGGCGGCTGAACTTCCGTAACTTTACACGGTGATTTTCCGAAGGGTCCAGCTTCCAGTATAAATTCATGCCCTTCCACTGGCTCTAGATTGCTTGGCATAAACCATGATTCCAAGCCTTTTGACGTCGATACAATCCCCCATACTTTCTCCACAGGCGCGTGAAGCAACAGCTGCTCCCGAATATCTGGCAATGCACTTGAAGATTCCATGATATCTCTCCTTCTAAATGGATATAACTCATTGTTCAAGATTAGATGATGTGTGTCAAATATATTCTGCTAACAACAGGTACTCTGGCAGGCGCTTTGTTGACCGGCTCTCAAAGCCACCCTATAATTGGAACATATTACATAAAAGGTGTGTGATTTCTCATGATAGTCTGCTCTGAAAAATTCAATTCCAACCGTTGCCGGAAGGGATAAACATCTCACAACCACTCCCTTCCGCATTCTCATTTTAATTATGTTGTGGAGGAAACGTTACATGTCTTTTAGTTATTATGGTCCATTATGTACCGAGGTTTATAATGCCACCAAACCCGTTGGTCAATCTCTTGGAGGCGATATTGAATTTTACCGTGATTATCTGATGAACTGCAATGGACGCATCCTGGAAGCGATGTCTGGTTCAGGTCGAATGCTAATTCCATTACTTGAGGCTGGTTTGAACGTAGACGGTCTTGATTATTCAACGGATATGCTCGATTCATGCCGTGCTCTTTGCTCCATGCGGGAATTGCCCATGCCTGAATTGTTCGCTGCTGATCTGGAGACACTTGATCTTCCTTACCGGTATGAAGTCATTATAATTGCCGCAGGCTCCCTGCTGCTTATTCAAGACAGGCAGGCTTCCATAAAGGCACTGCGTAATCTGTATCAACATCTGGAACCGGGAGGTCGACTCGTGCTGGACCTCTTTCTACCCGATGTAGCGAATACGACCTCACACTACTCAGGTACCCCGACTGTTCAATTACCGGATGGCGATACGATTACAATGGAGAGCAAAGACATCGAAGTCAATATGCTTCAGCAGTACAAAGTAAGTCTGATACGCTACGAAAAGTGGCGCCATGGCACCCTCATAGCCACAGAACTGCAACAGCTTGCATTACGTTGGTACGGTGTGGAGGAGCTGCGCATGATTCTGGAACAGATCGGTTTCATCGACGTTGTTGTATATGCTGACTTCGATCCCAAACAGGCACCTTCGCGTTCTGATCAGAAATTTGTGTTTGAAGCTACACGTGGAGTGCCCTCGAAGTGATTTCACTTTCAGGCCAAAGCGCTAACGAATCGATCTCACCGGGAAGGATCCAAGATCGAGGAAGTAACGCGCCTACGATTCGTTAATCCGTAAATCTGTTGAAATTGCAGCGAATAGCAGCTGCTCGGTTCGTTAGATTGTAATGACGCTAAAAAGGGATGTCCTCCGTCATGTTCATGACCTATGGGACATCCCTTTTTAATTGCATTTATATAAATGTTCTAATTAAGATCAGTATCCGCGGGAATACGGCTGTGCAATAGCCGCTTTATCTTTGCTAACACCCAGTTCCAGAGCTGCATGAGTCGCCCAGTAAGGATCACGTAACATGCCTCTGCCAACTGCGACCAGATCTGCATCACCGTTGCCGATAACTGCTTGAGCCAGAGCTGAATCCTCAAGCATGCCTACCGCAATGACAGGAGCGTTCAGTTCTTCACGGAAACGACGAGCAAACGGCACTTGGTAACCAGGGTAGTTACCCGGTTTACGTTGTCCGGAAGGTCCTTCACCACCGGAGCTAATGTGGAACATATCCACGCCTGCTGCCTGATAGGCACGGGAAATTTCAATGGTATGATCAATATCATATCCGCCATCAGCGTACTCCACTGCCGAAATCCGCATAATCAGAGGCATATCTTCAGGCATTTCTTTTTTCACTGCATGAATAATCTCGACACCAAAACGGGAAAGATCCTGTCCATACGCATCCTCGCGATGGTTCATCAGCGGAGAATGGAACTGGTGGATGAGGTAACCATGTGCACCATGTAGCTCAATAGCATCGACCCCAGCAGTTACTGCGCGGCGTACACCGTCCGCAAACTTCTGTACCATGGCTTGTGTTTCCTCTGTAGTTAAAGCATGTGGCGTATTGAAGCTCTCTCCAGGGAAGGTAACCACCGATGGAGCTACAGGTCGAGCCGCATCCTCTGCTTTACGTCCAGCATGCGCGATCTGAATCGCCACCTTGGAGCCATAAGCGTGAATGCCATCCACCAGCTTGGTAAAGGCAGGAATGTGTTCATCTGACCAGATGCCCAAATCATTGTCGGTAATACGTCCGTCTGGATCAACATCCGTCATCTCGATCACGATCAACCCTGTACCCCCAACCGCACGACTTACATAGTGTACCTGATGCCAATCGTTCGGAATACCGTCTTTGGCAGTAACGGAATATTGGCACATCGGTGCCATGACGACACGGTTATTTAGTTGAAGTCCCTTGAATTGATACGGGGAAAATAATTTCTCTGTCATTTCAATTACATCTCCTATTCAATATGATGATATATGTTGAGGCAATTCCTTGTTTTCCAGATCGGAAAACAGCTGCCCATGCTTGCCGCAGTTGTCCTGCTCCAAATCCTCAATAACCATTATGAACCTAACCTATAGAAATACAAGTACGTACTTTTTTGTGAGATAGTACCCTTTTTTATACCTAGTTGACCCTTTCCTCTGATGCATTCACCACAACTCGAAATGACCCCAAAACATGATATGATAGCCATACAGACATACAGGTTATACTATACCCAACTATATTAAACCGAGCCGAAGGAGCGATTACTGGTGAAAGATATTTTAATTCAAAGACTGACAACCTATGCTCAAATGGATACACAATCCGATGAAAATAGTGAGACTTGCCCTTCCACACCAGGCCAGCTGGTCTTGGGTAAATACCTGGTTGAAGAATGCAAATCCATTGGATTGCAGGAAGTGACCATGGATGATAATGGCTACGTGATGGCGACATTGCCATCCAACACCGACAAGGATGTTCCAGTGATCGGTTTCCTCGCTCATCTGGATACAGCAACCGACTTCACAGGCAAAGATGTCAAACCACAGGTAATCGATAACTATGATGGACAGGATATTGTGCTGAATCAGGAATTGGATGTAGTGTTATCCACCACTGATTTCCCTGAACTGCGTGAATATAAAGGCCACACCCTGATTACAACAGATGGCACAACACTGCTTGGTGCGGACAATAAAGCCGGTATTACCGAGATCATGACGGCAATGGCCTACCTGATTGAACACCCGGAATTAAAACACGGAAAGATTCGTGTTGCTTTTACCCCGGATGAAGAGATTGGCCGTGGGCCGCATAAATTCGATGTGCCTGCTTTTGGCGCCAAATATGCCTACACGGTGGACGGCGGACCTCTCGGTGAGCTGGAATACGAAAGTTTCAACGCGGCGGCTGCCAAAATTACAGTACGGGGCACCAACGTGCACCCGGGCACAGCCAAAAACAAGATGGTCAATTCCGCTAAAATTGCGATGGAGTTGAACCGCCGATTGCCTGCGGAGGAAGCTCCCGAATTCACAGAAGGTTATGAAGGATTCTATCATTTGTTATCTATCGAGGGAGACGTCGAACTGACCAAGATGAGCTACATCATCCGGGACTTCGACCGGGAGAAGTTTGAGAAACGTAAAGCGTATTTGTTGGATGTCGTGGGCGAATTGAAAAGCAAATATGGCGAGAAAAGCATTTCCATTGAATTGAATGATCAATACTATAACATGCGTGAGAAAATCGAACCTGTGCGCCAGATCGTCGATATTGCACATGAAGCGATGACTCGCCTGGATATCGAACCTGTCATCCGCCCAATTCGGGGAGGCACAGACGGTTCCCAGCTCTCGTACATGGGTATGCCTACACCCAACATCTTCACGGGCGGGGAGAACTATCACGGCAAATTCGAATATGTATCGGTGGATAATATGGTGAAGGCCACACAGGTCATCGTGGAAATTGCTCAATTATTTGAACAGCGTGGAGATATTTAATTCAAACATAAAGCTACAGCACAGCAATTCAAATGGATCATCCACCGACAGGTGGATGCAGGACACCCTCTGGCATAGGACATGCAGAGGGTGTTTTTGTCGTACTAATGGATTAAGAATGCTGTATAATAGCAGATCTATCCTTATTTATTCGTACATATTACCTCCCGCAATTTCGCGCAACTGATCCAGATTACAGATGACAATGTTGCGCTGTTCTTTGCGGATGATTTCACGATCGCGGAGGTCATGGATGACCCGGTTCAAGTGTCTATAGCTCGTGCCCAGCATATCCGCCAGCTCTGTTAGCTTGGAGGTCTGGATTTCTTCTGTGATCTGCTCCCCCTGCTCCATCGTGGACAACAAATAGCTTGCAAAACGGCTCTCGACAGGATAAAGCAGATTAAGACTCGACAGATTCGAGAAGGTATATAATTTGTGGGTCACATGACTGAGCATAAAATGGAGAAACTTCGGGTTTTCAGCATATGTATTCTTGAGATAGCGATAGCTTACACCGAGCAGCAGGCTCTTATTGACGGATTCCACCGTGTTTTTGGCTTCCTTGCCATTGACCAGCTCCAGATCACCTACCAGCGCAGGAGGCATACTGAAACGAAGCAACAAAGACTTGCCATTCGGCAGTGTTGTATAAATCTTGAGCTTACCCTGGACGAGAAAATATAATCGTTCGGGCCGTTCACCTTTGGCACATATAATCTCACCTTTGGAGGCTTCGAGCAACCTTAATTCAGCAAGCGCAGGTTCGTCGAGCACCTGATCCAGGCCATGCTCCCGCGCAAGCTGGCGCAGCAATCCAAAGTCCATAATTTCTCTCATCTCGGATAAACCCCCTGTGTGAATCTACATATACAATGGACACATGTCCCATAAACGATATAGGTTCGTACAAATATCTTGATATAAAAATAGTTACAACTAGATTTTATATCCAATACATTCATTTAAATGGGAAATATTCTAAAAATCAGCCTTCAAAATGACAATATTTTATGAAAAAAGGAGTACATGATAGCGCACTCTTATCCGATGAAAGATAAAGCAATAAGCATAGTTACAACTGCTAATTTAGAATCCAAATAAAGAAAGGATGGTTCGACCTACTATGAACGTTGTAGATGCCCTTTTGAAAGTAATGCCTTATATCCGTCTGATTCTTAGAGAACCAGCCAGTCTAACGGTGTATGATCACGAGAAGGTATTGTATTCTGTCTCCACCGAAAAGTTCAATCTCGGATTCAACGAAGGCGATCCTCTTTTGGATGGATATAAGAACTTTACCGCTCTCAAGAACGGAAACGAAGCCTCTCTGACCCACCTGCCGGCAGAATACTACGGTATTGAGCTGGATGTCCTTAATATACCGATCTTTGATGACAATCATCAGGTCGTTGCTATTTTCTGCGTATCGTATGATCAATCGAACCAGAATCAGCTTGAAGCTATTATACAAGAAAACCAAACGATTAATGGAAACCTGGTTGAAATGGTCCAGCACGTTGCCGCTCATGCGGAGGAATTGCAGGCCACCAGCGAACAGATTCTGGAGAATACACGCCTGGCGGTAAAGAATTCGTCTCAGATCAACAAAGTTGCCGGGTTCATTCGTGAAATTTCTGAACAGACCAACTTGCTTGGGCTCAATGCCGCTATCGAAGCTGCGCGTGTAGGTGAAGCCGGAGCAGGCTTTGGTGTGGTCGCAACGGAAGTGCGCAAACTTTCTGTCGATGCCAAACAGGCTACCAGCGATATTGATATCAGCTTAAAAGATGTACAACAGGTTATTAAACAGATGGAAGTCGAAGTATCCCAGATTGCAGCTTCTTCTCAGGAGCAAGCCACGCTCGTATCCTCCTTTACGGATGTCATCGAGAAGCTGAATGAAGCCGGAGAACGCATGAAAGCTCTGTCTGAACAACTCATCAGTTACTCTGTGAACGATTAAGGGCAGATACATCGCCCGATAGGACGGTTACCCATTCCACCAGATATACTGAACATTAACTACTTTATATGTAATAAACAGGACTTGGAGTCCCCGTCCCCGTGACGGAAATTCTAAGTCCTGTTTTTTCATTTGTCTTTTTATCGTAGTGTATGTGGATCTCTTGTTGTATTTGTATCCGTTATTTCTTCGTTATTTAGCAACTTCACTTCATTTTGTTCCTACTACCTCGGCCTCCGACTCCCAGCATTCCACTTCGCCCGGAATGTGAATACGGTCCCGAGTAAAGATCGGGTCACGTCCTTCGGCCTTTTGTTTCTTGTAATCTTTCAGCGCATCGAATGTCACCTTGGACAGCATCAGGATGGCAATCAGATTCACCACAACCATCAGCCCCATGAATAGGTCCGCCAAATCCCATACCAGCTGGACCTTGGCAACGGCACCGAACAGCACCATCGCGATAACACACACACGGTATACCCACAGCCAACCTTTATTGGATTTGATAAACTCAATATTGGTCTCCCCGTAGTAATAATTCCCGATGAGCGTACTAAAGGCAAACAGGAACACCATCACTGCCAAAAATCCGGACGCCCATGAACCCATATGCACACTTAATGCCGCTTGAGTTAATTCAATTCCACCCAGATTGGAACCTTTGTATACACCTGATAGCAAAATAATCATGGCCGTGCTTGTACAAATGACCAAGGTATCCGTCAACACGCCAAACGCCTGAATAAGCCCTTGTTTGACCGGATGTGTTGTATCCGCCGTAGCCGCAGCATTCGGCGCACTACCCATACCCGCCTCATTGGAGAACAAACCACGTTTGACACCATTCATCAGCGCGGCTCCAAGTGTACCACCAGCGACCTGTTCAATGCCGAAGGCATTTTTCACAATCAGCGCAATCATGGCCGGAAGTTGTGTGATGTTCGACAGAACAACAAATGCAGCCACGCCAATGTACAGCACAGCAAGGACAACGACGATATATTCGGACGCCTTGGCAATCCGTTTAACACCACCCATGATGATTGCCGCAAACACAACGGCCATAATAATACCTACCGTCAACCGATCGATGCCGAATGAATTTTTGAATGCGACTGTAATCGTGTTGGACTGCACAGCATTAAAGACCAAACCAAACGACAACGTAATGAGAATTGCGAACAATATCCCCATCCATCGTTTCCCGAGGCCACGCTCCATATAATAAGCCGGCCCTCCGCGGAATCCGCCTTTATCTTTGATTTTATAAATTTGAGCAAGCGTACTCTCCACAAAACTCGAAGCCGAACCAAAAATTGCGATAACCCACATCCAGAATACAGCCCCTGGTCCCCCCAGTGCGATTGCCAGTGCAATACCGGTAATATTCCCGGTTCCCACGCGGGCCGCCATACTGATACAGAATGCCTGAAACGGCGAAATTTTGCCGGGCTCCTTGCTCTTTGGCTCCTTGAGCACTTTCACCATATCCCCAATCATGCGGAATTGCATGAACCGGGTCTTGGTCGTAAAATACAAACCACATACGACCAACAAGATGATTAACAGCTTGGACCACAGAAAATCATTGAAAACTGCAATAATATCTTGTATTGTTTGCTCCATTGGCTATGCCCCTTTTCGTTGACGGTTCGTTAAAAAGCGTTCCCCAGCTGTATGACTGAGCGAAAAATTCTCATACTACTTCATAAAGGCATGCAGTTCTATCGCTCCAGACGGACAGATCTCTGCTGCAGTACGATAGTTAAGAGATCGTTTGCACCATTCTGCACATCTCGGAATCCACATTTTCGGGTGTTACCTATACTACAGGGGCATCTACGGAAACCGACAAATACCTACACGGAAACATTTAAATTTTTTATAAATAAGCAACGTTTATCCATTCACTGTTACTTTATCTGACATATCCGTCAGCATACACGGGTCTTCACATCGGGATATACAACCAAGTATGATAATAGGGGACATTAATAGCAGGGAAAGATCATTTATAGATGCAGAGAACGGAATATATAGGAGTTAACTTAATCAGAAAGGAGGACACGGAAATGCGTTATTTTATTGTGGATGATGATCCTGGGGTTCGATCCATGCTGATGGATATTATTGAAGATGAGGGGCTCGGCGAGATTGCTGGGGAAGCTGAAGATGGAGCTCATATTCATGCTGAACTGCTGGAGCTGCATAAGGTGGATGTTCTGCTGATTGATCTGCTCATGCCGCAGCGAGACGGGATTCAGACGATACGTGCACTTGAAGGAAGGTTCGATGGCAAGATCGTGATGATCTCCCAGATTGAGTCGAAAAATATGATCGGGGAAGCCTATTCGCTTGGCATCGAATATTATATTACGAAGCCGATTAATCGGCTGGAGATCCTGTCTGTTCTGCGTCTGGTGGACGAACGTCTGCGTATGCAGCAATCCATCGCAGATATTCAGCGTACGCTGCAAGGACTGTCCAGACTGCAATCTTCCGAACGTGCTTCAACACCAGCCCCCGACAAAACGATTACCACAGCAGGACATTTCCTACTATCCGAGATGGGCATGATCGGAGAAGCGGGCAGCAGAGATTTGCTGGACATGCTGGAATACCTGGAGCAGATTGAAACGGAGGAGCATAAGCTCTCTCCATACACGTTCCCATCACTTAAGGATATCTTCCAGAATGTAGCCATACGCAAACTGGGTTCCGATGCCTCACCAGCGGAAGTAACGAAGGAGATTAAAGCATCTGAGCAGCGCGTTCGCCGTGCAATTTTCCAAACATTAAGCCATGTCGTATCGCTCGGACTCACGGATTACACACATCCGAAGTTTGAGAATTACGCGTCGAAGTTCTTTGACTTTACGGAGATTCGCAAGAAAATGCTGGAACTACAAAACAATGTGGAGCCCTCCTTGTCCCAGACCCGCATTAATACCAAAAAGTTCGTTCAGGTACTGTATCTGGAAGCCAAGCGGCTGTTGCATTGAGGAGTAACAAAAAAAACATGCGCTCATGATTGAACTGGAATGATACAGCATTCGTTCTTCCTGCTGTCTATTCCAGCTATTATCATGTGCGCATGCAAAAAAAGCTCATCTATATCCATCAAGCCCTCGGCTTGCTTAAGTGCATTCGATTATACTCATTGATCAATTCATCCAGTACCATGGACTGCTGAAGCACATCGGGATGTCCAAATCTACCCTCGTTATGCTCTACCAACATATGAAGGTTATGTCTGGCTTTCTCTATTTGATTTTTCAATTCCAAACTCATAACCATCGCGTCTAATCCCTCCCTATTTCTGTGTTACATTTTAGGTTTTCCTGTCAATCTATAGTTGGATTAACATATGGCATAGTTCACATGGATGTTTTGTATCCTTCTCCAATTTTTGAAAGTCTCTAAAGCTATCCCTAGAAGACGATCCGAAAATGGCTCTGCAACGCCTAATTGAAGGCCAGATTACAATTTCATAAGCAAATTTTCCCCACTAACTTCATATTCAAACAGTTGTGTCATTATTGTGTATGTTAAAAAACCAAAAAAACACCTCTCTATCTACAGGCTTACCCAAGGGGTTACCCTATACCGATAGAGAGGTGCTTCATCGTTAGATCACTTTAATTCGTTGATCCATTCCACAACATATTCATACTATCCCTTCTTCCAGGGAATGCACATGTAATTTTCCGTCTTTTTCCACCAAAAAACCGATCTCTTCGTTCTTGATCTCTAACACAAGCCTTACAAAGGAACGGATAATGCCCCAAAAGGTAATAAAATCCCTTTTCATACGAAATACATTCAGGTACAATAGGGCGACGTGTGTGTCCGGACCAGGCGGATACGAATTACGAAGTATAGAGGACGGTTCAGTTCGAACGAATCATCCTGATTTGATTATTGGAGGCTCATCAACACCATGCAAACCGATTCACAGACTAAAGTCAAAATCATAAACGCCGATCCCAGCGCGATGGGATTATTTGGGTTGGCCATCGTCACTCTGGTCGCTTCCTCCCAAAAGCTTGGCATTACAGACGGCCTTAGCTACGCCATTCCTTGGGCGATTTTCCTCGGTGCCTTTGCCCAGTTGTTCGCTTGCATTCAAGATTCCAAACGCAACAATACCTTTGGTACAACTGCCTTCGGCGCATACGCATTCTTCTGGTTCGCGATGGGTGCCAACTGGCTGATCAAAATGGGCGTGTTTGGCTCCACTCTTGCGGAACAGGCAGATGGCAAGCAGCTCGGATTTGCTTTTGCCGGATACCTCGTGTTCACCCTGTTCATGACGCTGGGTGCCGTGGAAGCCAACAAAGTATTGCTCATCATTTTCATTCTCATTGACTTCCTGTTCCTTGGCCTGACCTTTGACGCTTTCGGCGTAGCTCCTCATATCTTCCATACCATCGCAGCTTATGCTGAAATGGGAATTGGAATCGTGTCGTTGTACGGCACAGGTGCTTCCGTACTGAACGCTCACTTCGGCTATACGTTCTTGCCCATCGGCAAGCCGGCTGGCATTTTCAGACCCAAGGCTTAATATACAGCATCAAACCGCCAGCGCGCCGGTCCGCGCCTGGCGGTTTTTTTGAATTATGCTTCACTTGAATAGGGATGTGACCGACACCTATACTAGAACTAACATATAGAGAGGATGGACGTGGCATATCTTGCAGAGTCCATCAGCCATACTGTCAGGAGGACTACAAAGAATGAGAGAGATACCTAAACCTACGGAATTAGATCAAGTGGAGAGAAAGTATGTGCGCGAAACACGTTGTTTCAAGACGGCAAGAGTATTTCCAACCGATGTAAATAACCATAATACCTTGTTTGGCGGCAAACTCATGTCCTATATCGATGACATTGCATCCATCGCCGCATCCAAGTTGTGCCGGGTCAATACCGTTACGGCTTCGACCGATTCGGTCGATTTCTTGTATCCGATTAATCCGACGGATTCGGTGACGTTGGAATCCTTCGCATCGTGGACGGGACGAAGTTCGATGGAGATTTTTGTGAAGGTGATCCGCGAGGATCTGAAGACGGGGGAGAAGAAGATTGCGGCGACCGCATTCCTTACCTTTGTCGCTTTGGATGAAAATAACCGTAAACTCATTGTCCCTCGCATCATTCCGGAGACGGAGGAAGAGAAGAAATTATACGAGACTGCTCCAGCCCGGGCGGCCATGCGGAAACAACGGCGGGCAGAAAGCAAGAACTTCGCCGACTTCCTCACCGTTAGTTATCCTTGGGAATAAGAGAATCAGGCACGCTATTCAGTCCTGAAGCATGCGTTCATGAATGGTCCGGCCCTTCTGCCCTGGTTCAATCAGGAGACGGGTCGGTTTGATGTTAATTAGCGCGGTCAGCTGTTCTCCCATGTAGTGGGAAGAATACTTGAACCCAATCTCCGCCCAGTGCATAATCACACCAACGGTCGCAGATACCAGGTAACTTAGCATGATATCGTAATTAATGGTGTAGTCGCTGTCTTCGGTCACCAATACAAAATCCTCGGTTAAATATGTTCTGAACATATTGCAGAGTCTCGTTCCCATATCCCCATGCATCGTCATCAAGGCTCGAAAGATATCCTGATGTGCTTCGATATATTCAAATACAGGCATCGTTGATGGCAGCAATGCCGTCATATCCACTTCTTTTAACTCGGCGTAAGGTGATTCATAAGCTTGTCCCACGCCCTGCATGAAATCATCCAGAATGAATTGCAATAGCTCGGGTTTACCAGGAAAATGTAAATAGAACGTTCCCCGGTTATAATCTGCCCGCTCCGTAATGTCACGAATCGTGACGGCTTCAGCTCCCTTTTCCAATATCAAAGAAACTGCCGCAGCAATGATGGCATCCTGCGTTCTTCGTGCTCTCCGATCCTGAGGGTGTTCGATAATCAACATTCCCACCTCCTCTGTCCATTATTGTAACCTAAATGAACACCGCTTACATCTCTGTCCGATAGCTGACATATGCGCTGTCAATGATGATTGTCACATTACTATGTATATCTTAACATTGAGATAGGAACGTTAGACCACAGGTTGAATGTTCACTCACAGTTCACCTGATTTCATTTTATAAGGAGCGAATACATGATGAGTACATCATATACCCAAACAGCCGTGATTACAGGAGCAGCCGGAGGCATCGGTAAAGAATTGGCACGCCGCCTTGCTGAGCGCAAAATTAATCTGGTGCTGGTCGACCTGAACGAAGAAGCCATCCAGCAAACCATCACGGATCTGAAACTCGACAAGGAGCACGTCATTGCGGTGAAAGCAAACGTATCTCAGGAAGCCGACGTGAAAAACTATGTGCAGCAAGCACTTGATACGTTTGGTCGTATCGATTATTTTGCCAACAATGCCGGCATTGAAGGTCCAACCGGACTGATCGAGGATCTGAGCGTTGAAGCGCTCGACCTCGTATATAACGTCAATGTGCGCGGCGTATTCCTTGGTTTGCAGAACGTCATCCCTGTCATGAAAAAACAAAAATCTGGTGCGATTCTGAATACCTCTTCCCTCGCAGGTCTGATGGGTGCTCCAGCCGTATCTCCATATATTATGTCCAAACATGCCGTGATTGGCCTCACCCGCACAGCAGCGAATGAACTCGCGCCTCATGGTATTCGGGTTAACGCGGTATTGCCAGGCACCATTAATACCCGTATGATGCGTCAAATCGAAGCAAACTCCGGTAATGTGGAAGATTATCAATCAGCTACCGTATCCGCAATTCCGATGGGCCGCTATGGTGAACCGGAAGAAGTCGCAGCCATCATGAACTTCCTGTTATCCGAAGAAGCTTCGTATGTCACCGCTTCGCTCTATACTGTCGATGGCGGTATGATGGGTCAATAAGAAGAATGTGGCTAGCCTAACTTGGCTGACGCTTTAAAAGGTATTTCCGAGTGTACAATCCAAAATGACCTCAAATTCCACAATAACGTGGAGGCTGAGGTCATTTTTTTAATAGATTGATTTAAATTTAATCCACGTAGCCTGCGAGACCTTTTTCCATCAAGTAGTCCATTTCAGCATCCAGTATGCCTTCAACGGTTAGTTCATCCAGCTTTACATCTTTGCGGCTCAAAATGTAGTCGGCCAGATCGTCACCGTCGATATCCACGTCGCCTTTGGCATTTTCATGCGCCTTGTTAATGTACGCCTGCTCATGCTTCAGGACAAGAGCGATATTCGCTTCGCTTGCCTTCGTCTTCTCTGCAATATATGCCTTCATTTCCTGTTCATTCATTGAATTTGCTTCAGTCACGTTAAAGTCAGCTCCTTGATTCATACGTTCTGTTGCCATTGTAGCATAGGTTAACCCACAACAGACATGCCTTATTCCTTATCCCTAGGATAAACGAACGTAAAATGTTGCACCTTCCCCTACTACACTGCGGGCGTAAATCTCACCTTTGTGCTGTTCCACGATCGACCTTGCAATCGCAAGACCCAATCCATGTCCACCATGTTTCCGTGCTCTGGAGGCATCCGTGCGATAGAAGCGATCGAAGATCCGGTCCAGATGTTCGTGCGCAATGCCTTCTCCCGTGTTGGAAACGGCCAGCACAACGTCATTGTTCTGTTTCTTCAACGATACGTTGACCGAGCCCTTGGCTCTGGAGTATTTCACAGCATTATCGAGCAAAATCAGAATGACCTGCTTGATCTGTTCGCTGTTGCCATGGACCATGAGCTGCGGCTCAATGCTGTAGTCCAGAGATATATTTTTCTCAAAAATTACGGCTTCCATCGTCAAAATAATCGTCTCCACCGCATCGCTCATATTGAATTTGGCATGAATCATCGAGGATCTTGAATCGTCAATTTGAGTCAGATATAACAGATCATTCGTCAGTCCCGACATGCGTTCCGTCTCCGACTTGATGTAATGCAGCCATTTAGCTTGATTCTCAATCGTATCCTCCCGGTTCGCGAGAAGCACATCTGTGTTGGTATTAATGATCGCCAGCGGCGTTTTCAATTCATGTGAAGCATCGGCTATGAACTGCTTTTGCTTCTCAAAGGCTTCCTTAACCGGGGTAATGGATCGATTGGCGAAATAGCGGCTCAGGAAATAGATAACGATCAGCATGATCAAACCTACGACGGCAAAAGTATAAATCAGATTCGTAAGGATGCCCTGTTGGGCCGTCACATCGATGAACACAATCATATGCCCTGTGCTGCTCGGGTCGATCACATAAGCCCAGTCCGTTCCATTCAGTGTAAACTGTCCGGTCTTCCGATCAAGATCTTCGACTTTATTCACCTTTTGCAAAGCTTCAGTATAGAACGTGTCATCCATATCAAACCTGGAGTGTGCATCGGTGATTTTCCATTCACTGTCCGTCTTGACCATGAACGATACAGAGCGTCCTGGCGGTGAATTCGGATCACTCCCCGGTGCTCCATCGGCAATGGAATCGGATGGCTGAGATCCTGCCACTGAACCCCTGTCATCACCGCGCGGCATCTTGCTGGAGTTGTACGGACCATGATAGAAATCCGACACTTTGAACAACTCCATGTTGGTTTCCCGCTGTACATTCTGGTACGTAATGATGTAGATCGTGGCAAAGGCAACCAGCATCATAATCGAGATGGATACCAGGTTCACGATCAGAAATCGGTTTCTGAGTTTCTTGAACATCAGGACGTCACCTCAAGTACGTACCCCACACCCCGAATCGTATTGATGCGGACCGAGGAGTTCAGGAAGGTTAATTTTTTGCGTAAAAACGAGATGTACACCTCCACATTGTTATACTCCACTTCCGAATCGAAACCCCACAACTTCTCAATAATCTGCTCTTTGGAAGTAATGGCCTGTTTGCGCGTGATTAGCAGTTCCAGCAGTTCATTCTCTTTCAGATTCAGCTTGATCTCCTTGCCTTGCACACTCAGCTTCAACTGCGTCGTGTTCAGTTCGATGTCACCGAACTTCAGTCCATCCTCTGGAACGACTTCTCCCTTCCTTCTCAAGGCTGCCCGAATCCGTGCGAGCAATTCCTCCGTGGCAAAGGGCTTTGCTATATAATCATCGGCTCCATAATCCAGCCCGGTCACTTTGTCTGAAATTTCTCCTTTAGCTGTGAGCAGAATGACAGGCGTATGATTGCCTTCGCTGCGCAGTTTCTTCAGCACGGTAATCCCGTCCATTTCCGGCATCATAATGTCCAGCAGCAACAGATCATAGATTCCACTTAGCGCGTAATCCAGACCCGATCTCCCGTCATGCACCATGTCTACAGAGTAATTGTGTTTTTTCAATATTTGCGATACGGCTTCTGCCAAATGAACCTCATCTTCCGCAATTAGTATTCTCATCGGTTCTTCATTCCTCTGCATGAATTGGTTTCGATATATGTCAATCTATTATACCAACGATTGTAGCAACCGAACCTTGAATCAATCTTAATTTCAGTTTTTTCGCGAACTATTAAAGGAAGGTAAAAAAAGATCAACAGAATGTAAAATCATTTAAGATTCATTCAAGGTTGGCGCTCTAAGATACAGACATGGAAGCAATACACGATGCAACAAAACATACAAAACATGGATGAAAGGACTGAACCCCAATGGCAATTGAAGTATTCAACCGATATGAGAGCAAGTATCTCCTGACAGATGAGCAATACGAGAACTTCTACACCGATCTGCTGAAGTATATGGAGCTGGACGCCTTTAACAAGAAACACGAGTTTTACTCCATCAGCAATCTGTACTTCGACACTCCGCAGGACTCCCTGATCCGCGCAAGTCTCTCCAAACCCAAATACAAGGAGAAGCTGAGACTACGGGCATACGGAGTTCCTGAAGAGAATGCGAAGGTATATCTGGAGATCAAAAAGAAAGTATTTGGCCTGGTGAACAAACGCCGAACTGCCCTGAAGCTGGATGAAGCCTACGAATTCGTTCGGACAGGCAAAGCGCCTGATCTCGCCGATTACATGAACAAACAGGTTGTCGAAGAGATCAAGTATTTCCTCCGGCTGTACGATCTGGAACCAAAAGTATATCTGGCGTATGAACGCAAGGCACTGTTCGACAAGAACAGCCGCGATCTCCGCATCACCTTTGATACCAACATCCGCAGTCGTAGATACGATCTGAAGCTGGAGCAAGGAGATTATGGTGAGCCGCTGGTGAAAGACGGACGCTGGCTGATGGAAGTCAAAGCCGAGAAAACCGTTCCGATGTGGCTCTCCCAACTGTTATCCGAACACGGTCTTTACCGCACCGGATTCTCGAAATACGGCAATGAGTACAGACATCTGGCCAGAACAACCAACCTGAACTACCAGACTGAACGAGAATTGCTGCCGGGTACCGATTTCAACCCATCCATAGAACAAGAAAAAACAATCACAGAAAGAGAGCGTGTCCTGTATGCTTGATTCCATCTTTAGTTCTGCACTAACCGATACAACTCTGACCTTCAGCAATGCCATTGTTACCATCGGCCTTGCCATCATTATGGGGGCCATTATCAGCCTGACATACATGAAGACCAATCAAAGCACCTACTCCCAAAGCTTTACACTAACTATGGTCGTCTTGCCAGTCATCGTAGCCATCATCATTCTTCTGATCGGCAGCAACATTGCCCGTGCATTCAGCCTCGCGGGTGCCTTCTCCATCATCCGATTCAGAAGTGCGCCTGGTGACCCGAAAGACATTGCTTATGTTCTGTTCACCATGGCTTCCGGTCTTGCCTGCGGTGTAGGCGCATTCGGTTATGCCGTAATGTTCACCATCATCCTGTGTGTACTGATGTTTGTCCTGAGCCGCTTCAACTTCGGAGCGAAGAAAAGCCAGCAAAAAACGTTGAAAGTGACTATTCCCGAGAATCTGAGTTACGAAGAAGCACTGGACGAAGTATTCCACAAATTCAATGTCGTACATGAGCTCAAAAAAATCAGAACAACCGAACTTGGCAGTCTGTACGAGCTGGTCTACAACGTAACCATTCATGAAAGTGTCAATCAAAAAGAATTCCTCGACATGATCCGTACCCGAAACGGTAATCTGGATATCTCGTTAACTATGAGTCCAACAGCCACTGAATATTAAAATTCGAAGGGAACGATATAATATGAAAAAGAAAATCATAACTGGCAGCAAACTGTGGTCCGTCGCGATGATTACTGCAATGGTTACGGCTTGCAGCGCTCCGGCAGCAACCAACAGCACTGCAAACGCCGCAGTGTCAACGACAGGGACAACCAAAACCGTATCCGTCAGTGAACAAACCTCGGTGAAGTATGCCGATCTGGTCACAATGGATGCAGACGATACCAACGTTAGCTGGAGTGCAACAGATTCCACAACGATTAAGCTGAACGGGACGACCGCTTCCATCACAGGATCGGGTGCAAAAGCAGCAAATGGATCAGTAACCATCTCCGCAGCGGGTACCTATGTACTTAGCGGCAAGCTTACCGATGGACAGATTGTAGTTAATGTTGCTGATAAGGGCACCGTACATCTCGTATTAAACGGAGCAACAATCAATGATAACGACAGTGCAGCCATCTATATCCAGAAAGCGGGCAAAGCTATCATTACGCTGGAGGAAGGAACCGAGAATGCTGTCTCCGATGGCAAGACATACGTATACGCCGACGCTACAACGGATGAGCCGGATGCAGCCATCTTCAGCAAGGCAGACCTGACGTTCAATGGTACAGGCAAGCTGACGGTTACAGGCAACTACAATGAAGGTATTACGAGCAAGGATGATCTGAAAATCGTCAGTGGCACAATTAACGTCAAATCTGCGGATGATGGCATCAAAGGTAAAGATATGGTGGCCATTCAAGCCGGTACCATTACCATTGATTCAGAAGGTGACGGCATTAAATCCACAAACGATACGGATACGACTAAAGGCTTCGTTGCCATTGCTGGAGGTACATTCAACATCCAGAGCGGCAGCGACGGCATTCAAGCGGAAACCGCATTGGTTACGGATGGCGGCACATTTAACATCGTAACCGGAGGCGGCAGTGCCAATGCACCAGAAAAAGTAGAAGAAGGACCATTTGGCGGCGGCGGATGGGGTGGCGGTACACCTCCAACCGATATGGGTACACCACCGGATGGTGAACCACCTGCTGATATGCCGAGCAATAATGGCACGAACGCAACAGGCGCAGCTCCATCCAGCTCTACAAATGCCAAAGCACCTGCTGATTCCACTGCGGATGCAGACACAAGCACAACAACAGAAGAAGAAACGACGAGTGCCAAAGCACTTAAAGCTGGAGTTGACCTCACCGTCAATGGCGGTACGTATACGATTGATTCCATGGATGATTCCCTGCACAGTAACAACAATGTAATTGTCAATGACGGCAAGTTCAGCATTGAATCCGGTGATGACGGCATTCATGCAGATCAGGAGCTTACCATTAACGGCGGAACGATCACCATTGCCAAGAGCTACGAAGGCCTTGAAGGTGCAATCATCACCCTGAACGATGGGGATGTGGATGTGACTGCATCAGATGATGGCGTGAATGCTTCGGGTGACATAACTGCAACTGACGCTGATGCTGATGCTGCAACCACTGCAGATGACAGTACTAAAGCAGCCGATACCGATACAACTGCAGTCTCCAACACTTCTGTTACAGAGACGACTGGCACAACATCAACTACGGATCAGTCCAATCAAAGTACAGACGCGAATAGCAATGCTCGCCCACAAGGCGGTGGGCCAGGTGGTATGCCGGGTGAATCCGCCAGCAACAGTGAGCTTCATATCAACGGCGGTTCCCTCACCGTAAATGCAGGCGGCGATGGACTGGATTCGAATGGCTCCATCTATATGACAGACGGAACGGTCATTGTGAACGGTCCAACGGATAATGGCAACGGTCCACTCGACTATGATGGTACATTCGAGATGAGTGGTGGATATTTGGTCGCTGCCGGCAGTTCCGGCATGGCACAAGGTACATCCGATACATCAACTCAAAATACAATCGTGATGACATACCCTGAAACACAAAAAGCAGGCACACTCGTTCATGTGCAAGACAGTGAAGGCAATAACATCCTGACCTTTGCTCCAGCGAAAGATTATCAATCTGTTGTGGTTAGTTCCCCTGATCTGAAGAAGGATGGATCTTACGTGATTTACTCCGGCGGAACATCGACGGGCAAAGCATTGGATGGACTCTATACAGACGGAACGTATAGTGGTGGAACCAAAGTGGTTGCCTTCCAATCCACAAGCAATGTAACTTGGGTGAATGAATCTGGTGTAACAACTGCCAATTCAGGTATGGGTGGTCCAGGCGGAGGTCGCGGCCAAGGCGGATTCGGAGGCGGCAGAAACAGAACAGAGTCTGGTACATCGGGCACAACAACCAACACCACAGGTACAACGGATAGCGCAAAATAAGCTAAGATTCCGACCATAAATGACCCACATAAAAAGATGATTTAAAAAACAAGGGATGTCCCATAAGTCATGAATATGACGCGGGCCATCCCTTGTTTTTGATATTTTGTTCTCTAACGAACCTGGTACACGCTATTCACTCCCATTTCCCTTGGTTTGAAATCTAACGAATCGCCGTGACGTTATTTCGTCAATTGGGCCGATTTTGTAGGTTCTGACAACGTATTGTGAAGGAATAACGTTACTAAGGTTCGTTAGCACTCAAAACGTATACACATACACCTTGGTGCGCAGCGTATCCCGGCATGTAATCGTCCGTAGCGGTATCTTTCCTGGCAATGCAAAACAGACGCTAATCACCTTTGCTCCCGGAGGCAGCTCCCGAGTGAACTTGTCGACGAGTCGATTCATTGCTCCAGGGAACAAATAACAGATGACGCAATCTGCGTGTTCATATGAACTGGTATAGATGTTGCCACGGATGAATCGCAACCGTCCCTCCAGAGAGTGGCGCTTTCCCTTCGCTCGCCGTAAACGGACACTTAGAAAAGCTATCAGTTGGGAGGCCCATAAGGGAACAATTGAATTCTCAATACCCGTTAGCCGTTTGCCTGGACAATGCCTCACTACGTCCAGTGCGAGCGTTCCCCAGCCGGAGCCTGCTTCAATCACGTCACCGTAACCGGGAATACGGTTGACCTCTTGAATGACTGCCTGCCTGACGATGCTGGATGTGGGCATCGGTGAGATTCCATTTTCCCAACTGACCAGCACGATGGATACTACCGATATAAGTGTCACCACAGCAATCAGCCATGGGATAAATTGAAATATGAACATAACCTCAACCCTTTGGATTTTAATTAAGAGGTGGCATTTGCACCTTCATCATAACAAAAGAAGCTTCCCCAGGTCTAAAAAACCTGACAGAAGCTTCCTTCTTCTTATTCTATTTTGGCTGTATCTCCATTCCATCCCGCTGCTCATTCCACGCATTCAGTCCGGCACATGGGACTTCATGTATACACCCTTTTTGTACACCGATTTGATTGTAAAATGTACGCCCAGCTTGCGATTCGTCCGGTAGATCAGCGAGTTAATCTCGTCAATGCCTACCGGTTCACTCTCCAGCATGCTTCTCTCCGGCCACACTTGGCCGACAATCTGCTCCCGTGTCACAAAGTGATCCAACTGGCTGTACAATAGCTTGAACAGTTGGTACTCCTTCTTGGACAGTGGAATCTCCACTTCTCCAATCTGCACCGTTTGCAGGTGATCCTGTAAACGCACGCCTTCGCCCAGCAGGTCAGATAGCCGATATTCTCTCGTTTCTTCGAGATCCCCTTCTACGCGGAGCTGAATCAAGCCGTTGACCAGGGTCAGGCTGTCTCCTTCGGCAAACGGGTATTTCTCATAAGGAACGAGGCGCTGCCCGTTCAATTCCGTTCCATTTTTACTATCCAGATCCTCAATCCAAAGTTGCTGCTGCACATCATAATGAATGCGGCAATGCCGCTTCGATATCAACTGATTGTAGACAGACAAGTCCAGTTCATCTCCACCCGTATAACGCCCCACTGTAATAGAACGCCCCTGGCTGACATAAGCGAACGAACCGTCACTTTCCTGCCCTGGCGTACGAATGACGATTTTTGCCGTCTCCCGCATGTTATTCTCCCACCTTCAAATATCACTCTATCTCTATGAGCGTCCCGTTCATAAATAATGATAAATTCATCAGATTTGTTCCATTGTTTGCATCCATAATAATTTATATAGTGTATACAGGCATCGTTATATGCTTTTCTCTACTATACCAGACGTTGTGCCTTTTTTCTCATAACAGTCGTATCCATGCCCTGCCCAATCAACAAGAGAGGTCCCTCATCATGAACAAAAAAAACATTTTCATATATGTGCTGCTCGCCTTCACCCTGTCCATTACATTAACGGTGCTCTCCCGCATCAATGATGATCGCGGAGAATCACTGAAAGGCACAACCACAACCGAAACTTCATGGTTGCAACTGAATACCCAGCCGTAAGTATACTCTATTATAACGTGATCAACAGAAAAAACGTTTCACGAATGTCATCTTATGCTGGGTCATGCTATTCTGAATGAGGTTCAGATCATAATCCGTTCATCAGAATAAGGCCCCTGGACGCTAAAAACCAGCGCTCAAGAGCCTCATTTTAATGCATATTTATGATATGGATACCAAAAGTTCATCCGATAATGACTTATGTCAAAAGCGATGTTGCAACGGCATTCCCCGCCCTCAGCGCCGCTTTTTTCTGATACCAAGTTTCCTCCACCCATACACAATAAGAGTTACAGAGCCAGCAATCCATAATAATTGCCATAACATGATACTCAGATCAAATCCCATGTTGTATCCCTCCCCCAAAGATTGTGAATGCTGTATCGAATATCCTAAAATTGGTTTTTTCCATCCTACGGCAGATCGGATTCATTAGACTGTTCTATCTCTCTAGCCTGAATTTCCTCCATCCGGCTCGACACCTTCTGATACAGATAAGAAATGCCAAGCAGCAGTACGCCAAAGCTGAAATAGGCAATGATCTTGCTGCCCGATGTAAGCAATCCCACATCATAGAACACCATTTTCCCGGTGGAAAACAACGTCAGGCCCAGACCGAGGCGCCGAATCATCACATATTTTCTTCGGAACCCGTAGGCGATGTACAGGATCGCAAGCAACAGATAGATTAGGCTAAATAACAGCCCTACATCTCCCCAATGAAACTGGACTGTCAGGAAAACGGTGATGACACCCAGCAGATAGACCCCTGCGATAACCGGATACCATTCAACGCTCTTGAACTGCCCGCGGATTGCCGTGATCAGCAGATCCCTTCCTGCAAAGAACACGCCCACATTAAAGATGATTAATACGAGTAAACCTACGACTTCAGCCGCTGTATGCTGCTGAACATCCGACTGAAGTGCCGGCATGGATAACGTTACTGCCAGTGCAATACAGCAGCCCACCGCATGCAGGAAGACGATGTAACCCTGCACGATCCGATCACGCAAAAGCCTCACTTTACTCAATCCATAGGCCATGGCAATGGTCAGCGCAGCGAACATCAGCCATTTGTAGAACAGGTATAACAGGAATGAGTCATCAACTGCTTTCATATACAATTCATTCGATTCATACAGCACATATAACCACAGATTGGCGAGTGTGATGTACTTGAATGCATTCAAAAAGCCAAGCTCTATCTGGCTATAATGATATTTCTCTCCGGATAGGGAGCCGTTGCGATCCAAGGCGTAATAGAGTGTAATAAGTAGCGCACCCAGCGTGATGCAGGAGTATTTTAGCATGAAATAGGATTGCTCCCCCATGATGAACAGCACCAGCACGTCATAGTACACAAAGGTGAACATGCACAGAAGCACGATTCCCCATCCAGCACGTTCCACCAACTTGAACCGCTTCAGATGTCCGAGCGTAACCAACAGAATTCCTTCGATCAGCCAGCCCATAGACAGCCACTTCGCACCAAACTGGAACGGTATAATCAGAATGGCAAAGGTCAGTGAAGTCACGTAGAACAATAGAAGGGTCTGCTTTTCCTGAGGCATCCTCTGCTGGATAAAACGGGCGAGCCCGAAATAGACCAGAGCAAAAATCAGAGCAAGCAAACCTTGTGCGTCATTCCAGCCCGCTGCATCGAACAATACATATAACATCAGGCAGCTGATGCTCGTATTCATGGCGAGCAGTGCAAAGTCCCACCAGGTTAACTTCACCCGATGTTTAAACGGATACGCCAGTGTAATGCCGAGATATAATGCAAATGTCACAATGGAATACACCATGCCAATCTTCTCACTTGGTGAGAGCCATAACAGGATGAGCATGGACGGTGTGTTGAACAGAAAACTGATATAGTGCACGATTGGCCATCGTTTGCCAAATGAAATCAAAACAATAATTCCGTTTAAGAGCAGAAGATAGATCATGGCAACATACACAGCCGAACCTTGAAGGCCGAAATAGGCCATGTAGGAGATTAACGGTAAATACCCTCCAACCAAACCAAGTGAGCAGATGGTCCTGGACTGATACCTCAACGATAGCAGCACGGATATGGCCGAAACCAACACCGACAAGGCAAGTCCCGTATATAACCCGATAATATGCAGTAAAAAGTAACTGTAGAAGATCGAGCCAAATAGAACGGAAATCCCACCTCCCAGCAGCCCCATCGCGAACGTCTGACGCTTGCGGCGGAACAGCCACTCACCCCCGGCAAGCATGAGCACGCCGAGCAGGAAAAACGCGCCGCCTTTCATCTCATCGTTGAACCAGGTCGCATATGAGTAGCGAAAAGCCGCTCCAACGCCAAGAATAATGAGCAGGATGGCGACCTTATTAATCCAGCTCAGGCCAATCTTCATCTCCATCCGGTTCTGGCGAATGCGCCGCTGAATGGTCTCTTCGCTTAAGCCTTCTTCCGCCATATGCTCATATCCTTGTTGCATCTGACCGCGTAGTGCCTCTTCTCTCTCCCACAGGGTCTGTCTATGCGCCTCAATTCGTTCCTGCACCTCAGCAGCCAGATGAGCAATTCTCTCCTTCATCTCACGGGCATCACCCTGAAGTTCCTCTGAAGCTCGGTTGAATATGGCATTCAAATTCACTTTGGCGCGGTGCTCATGCGCCACGAGCCGATCATTATGTACACTCGTCTTTCCCCGAAAGTAGGTCTCCATCTTCTCCTGGGATACACGAATGAGATTCAATTTCTCATCCAGCATCTGTTCGGATAGAGCCATGCGAAGACGGGCATTCTCCTCTTCCATTTTCCGTGTGCGTACTTCAAGCTGTTGCAGCTTGAGTTGGTGCGCTTCATATTGCGTTCGCAGTTGTTCGTTCTGCACGATCAGGTCATCGGATTGATAGTCCTGAAGCAGAGCATTATATTCCTTTACCAGCTGCTTCTGCTGCTCCTGAACCTGGTGAAGCCGATCCTTGAACTCTTTCATGAGCTTCCTCCGTTGGTTGATGTTGAATTCATCCCCTATATTTTACTATATTATGGAACAAATAAAGATGTTCTTACCCAAAGAATAAATAAAAAAAACATTAGCATCCTGTTGTCTCTTAAACAACTTATGGATATACTAATGCTTCGCTTCTATGTTTCTGTCCCCAAAATTAAATTTCCAGTTCTCATTAGAATAAAATTAGTTCGGTAAAAACATTTTTGAGTTAATTATGAATTTAACTCTATAAAATCTGTTTTTCGAATAGAAATACTACTTTTGACAAGAGTCCATCTTTTATCCATAAAATTCTGTACTAAAGCCACTTCTGAATATACTTCGTCTAATTTCTTATCACTAACTATTCCTTTATCCATCTCAAAACTCAAGGAGTATTTAACAGTTTCATCATTTAAATCTTTTTGTGTAAATCTCAAATTTTTAATATAGGGCATTGTTTTTTTTGGTAATATATAATTAATCTTGGATTTATTATTTTTCGTAATCACTGCATACATAGTGTACTTTCCTTTTTCAAAACTATCGTGATATTGTTCTATAATCATTAAATCACTTTTGTAATTAGAAAAATCATCCATACTAAACTTTTCTAGATAATACTCACCCACATCAAGTTTTAGATCAGTACCATTTTTTAAATTTATATACACATTATTGAAATAAGGTATGAAGTCATTTAACTGTATAACTAATTTATTTTCTTCTTTGTTAATGATCGTTACGTCTTTCATGACTTGATCTTTATCAGCATAAAGTGAAATATGATCTATATCTAAATTCTCAATGGCGAATGTAAATGTCAAAGTTATATTCTTCTTTTCAAAAGAATCTGCATTATAAATGAAATGATTTTCGTTAGATACATCTAAATTTCTTAGTTTGTTGTACAACTCGTTTTGTTCCGAAGATTGACTAGTTTCTTTAATTGATAAATTTTCGCTTTTAGTAGAACATCCATTTATAAAAATGACTGTAAATATTGTAAGAAAAATCAGTTTATTAAATATTTTCATTCATTACCATCCTTATCTTTTTAGTCCTCCTGTATGAAAAGGAGGACTAAAGTTAATAAAATTTCTCACATTGGATGAGTAAATATCCATTTCTCAATTCCACCATTATTGTCATAACTTGAAGCCGATAAACGAATTTCAGGCCCCATTGATCCATCATCAGAATAATTATCAGTATACATATAATTTCTTTGAACAGCTTTTACTGCTGTTTTAAGTTGAGTAACATTATAGCCCGGTACAATTACCTCAATATTAGTAGTTCTACTAAATGTTGCGCCTACCTTCATGGACATATCTACCTCTGCAACACTGAAAAAACCAAATTTTGTGCTACCTGATAATTCAGCAGTCATAGATGATGTAGTGCTTACAGACAATTTCGCTGGCTCTTTACTATAATTATTTGTTGTATCGTAATCATGCCCCGTATAGTAAGATGACTGACTAACAAGTGTCCATTTATTAATTCCCATTGTGCTAATCACATCTTCATTTAACTTTTCAACTTTAATGTTTCTTTTAGTCTGTTCCAAATCAATTTTTTTGATATCATCTTGTGTGTAATAAGGCAGCCCATCTATGTACTTCTGCCCATTTTTAACTGTTTCTACTGGAGCTCGGTAGTGCGTATCATCTTCACTAACCGAATCGGCGAAAGCACTAATCGCAAATAGATTAAATGCTAGCCCTCCTACCAACAAAGTTTTCATTATTTTTCTCACTTAAAAACCTCCATCTGTATTTTTTTGAGCCAACTAACCATATAACAAAAAATTATAATTTAATACATTAATAGTTAAATTAATCATAAAGACTATATTTCGACAATTTTTTTAGTTAATAATTCTTATTGTATTTATATTTTCCAGTTCTACTAACTCAAATATTAATACTCTTGAAAAAATATAATTAATAATCAATATTAGTCATAATATATTTTAACTAATATTAAGAAAAGAAGCCCCAGAAATATTAATCTTCTTTGGGCTTCTTTCTAAATTGTCCTGATAACGTATATTGTTAATGGAAGTCTGTTGCCAATAAGTTACGCCGGATCTTTCGTATCCGCCGTCTCCGGCTCCATAATTTCAGTGGCATCCGGGTCCAGCCAGTTGGCAAGCAGGGTCCGCACATATTGCAGATCACTCTCTGACAAATCATAGTACCATGTGCCGCTACGCGTTGCGCCCTCACCCTTCAGCATGTAATTGCTGATTGTTGGCGTGCTGTCTTTCATATATAGAGACTCGGCAAATTTCACGATGAAATCCGAGTTCATGTTGGTTGTAAAATTCGATCCAGCGATTTGGATAACGTCCGGGATCTTGGTCAGGTTTTTGACCTCAAGCGCACGATTCATGAAGGCACTTAGAAAAAGACGGTGCCGCATCGTCCGATTGAAATCGGAATCTTCCCGGTAACGCACATAGCCCAGCGCTTCTTCGCCGCTGTAGATCGGTTTGTTCGCTTCAACAAACAGCTTCTCATGTGCTTTCGATTTGTTCTCAATATTTTTCTTAATCGGCAATTCAACACCGCCAACCGCATCAACGATATCCTTGAGTCCGTTAAAATTAATCGCGGCATAGAAATCGACTTTGTTTTCCAACAAATGCTCCACGGTATCCATCGCCATCTTGGCTTCACCATGTGCATAGGCTGAATTAATCTTCGACTTCACATCCCGGCCGATAATATCGGTGTAGGAGTCACGTGGAATCGACAGCAGCAACACTTTATTTTCTTCCGGACGCACAACAGAATAGATCATGGTATCAGAACGGCTTGGTTCGTTATCCCGTTGGTCAATTCCTAGCAACAACAGCGAGAATGGATTGGTATGTTCTACAACGGGTGCATCCTTATCGCCAACAGGCTTGAAGGATTCATCGAGCGTTTCCTTTACGGTTTCCGAAGCAAACAGATTAAATGCAAACACAACGAGTTGCTTTTGATAGATAAATCCGAGTCCCCCCAGCACAATCAAAGTACTCAGGATGATAATCAAAGGTTTCTTCCATCTCTTCTTCGGTTTCTTCGGCTTCCGTCTGGTTAAATGTGCGGCACTGTTCTCCATCATATCTCCTTTAATAACGGTCTTAGAATCATTTAACTATATTAATAACACGTTTTCAATAGATTACGTTATAATCTGCTATACAAGAAATGACACAGAAGGAGCGATGAACGATGGAATATCGACGTTTGGGGAATAGCGGACTGCGCGTTTCCGCACTTGGACTCGGCACCAATGCCTTTGGTAAACGGGCGGACGACCCGACTTCGATCCGCATTATTCATGCGGCACTGGATCAGGGAATCAATTTTATCGATACCGCCAACATCTACGCCGGAACAGAATCGGAGCGGATTATTGGACAAGCCTTGAAGGGCAGACGGGAAAACGCTGTGCTTGCTACCAAAGCCGGACTTCCCCGGCATGAGGGTCCCCATGGGCGCGGTTCCTCCCGCTATCATTTGCAGCAAGAGCTTGAACATAGCCTGCGGCGTCTGCAAACGGACTATGTGGATCTGTATCAGATCCATACTTTTGATCCGCACACACCGCTGGATGAGACGCTGCGCACATTGGACGATATGGTCACTTCCGGCAAAGTCCGCTATATCGGAGCTTCCAACTATGCAGCCTGGGAGCTGATGAAGGCCCTTGCTACCAGCGAACTAAAAGGATATGTACGTTATATCTCGACCCAAACCAGCTACTCTCTGGCTGATCGCACACCTGAGCTTGAACTTGTACCGATGTGTCTTGATCAAGGCGTAGGTATCATTCCATATTTCCCGCTGGCTGGTGGCATTCTGACAGGCAAATACAACGGTGAAGCGAGCGTGCCTTCCGGTTCCAGAGCGGATACCGATCCGGCCTTCAATCGTTTCCTGCTGGAACACAATATTAAATTAGGTGAGCAGGTCAGCGAAAAGGCATCGGCGTATGGCTGCTCTCCAAGTGTCCTGTCGCTTGCATGGCTGCTGGCACGCCCTGCTGTTTCGACGGTTATCGTTGGGGCAACGAGCACGGAACAGCTGGAGCATAATCTGGCTAGCCTGGACATGAAACTGACCGATGATATAATCTCGCAGCTCGATCAACTCAGCGACTCTTTCCGTCATGGTAAGCCATTTGCGACTTATCGGATTAATTGAACCAATACAAAAAACCTCCCGGCTAAAAAGTCTGGGAGGTACAACTTCACTACACTCTGTAGTCTAATAAAGCATAGAAAAAATCTTTCTATGAATTAAACATCTGTTTTATGTTGGATAAATTCCTGCATGATTTCCATGTATTCATCCTTACGATCACTTAACACATCAAAGAACACCTTGTCCGCGGCTTCAACAAGATGAATACCTTCAAGCGCCAAGCGGGTTCCTTCCGGCGTTGTTGTAATAATATTCGCACGGGTATCAGTAAGATGACGCTTGCGAGTTATCAACTCTCTCTTTTCAAGAGCACGGAGAACTTGAGAAGTAACGTTAACATCCACATTGGCAAATTGCGCAAGCTGGACCTGAGTTACTCCTTTACCCTCGTTGTCGCGTTCATTGAGCCACACACAGGCATGTAATAATACAAATTGGGGTTGTGTTAATTCCAAAGGCTCGAGCACCCTGCGTATTTCCTTTTGCCACATCGTAGTAACCTGCCATAGCAGATAACCCGGACTTTCCTGAGCATTTTTATATCGTGAGCTTTCCATCTCAATATACCTCCATCATTACACCTTGAGCTTCATCTTTTCTTATAACGTTTGTCGGAACGCATGTGTTTCAACGTAGTACATTTTCAGCGGAAAACATTAACGCGAAGGAATAAATTGCTTGACCCATTGGCCAAATCCATGCGGATTACGACTCTGAATCAGGACTGTCCCTTCACCCCGAAATCGGCATACAAGCCCTTCTCCACTGGTCACGCTGGATAACCAGCCTTGTGATGCTTTCTCAATACGATAATCCATATAATTGGGCCATGCCACCAAATGGGCATTATCTACGATTACTTCTTCACCCGCAGCCAGATTGATCGTATGGATTGCACCATAGGATGATAGGAACACGGTTCCTCGCCCACTGATCTCTATAATAAAGAAACCCTCTCCCGAGAAGAGACCTTTCTTCAAGTTTTGCATTTTGGTATTCACCTGGATGCCTTCCGTTCCGGCCAGAAATCCATCTTTCTGTACGTAAAGCGAATAGGAGCCATCCAGTTCAATCGCCTCCACATCCCCCATGCTGGAGGGTGACAACAGAATCTCCGCAGATCCCCCTGCAGCCGTTAATTCCTGAAAAAAGAATTTCTCGCCGCTGATCATTCGTCCGAATCCGGCAAACATACCGCCTTCAGCAGATCCCTTCAAGTCAACGGTTGGTGTCATGGATACCATGGCCCCGCTTTCTGCCTTGAACCGTTCTCCCCGTTGCAATTGCACTTTAAGCATCGCAAATGCACCATCATATAGAATTTCATAGTTCACGGCTTCATCAGCTCCTTATTGTCCGTGTTAAAATCATTTAACCCATTATCCTCCAACACTGAGAATTTGTCTCCGTATTCCTTAATAATGTGCTGATCTCCCCAGTTACAAAGGGCATTTAGAATCGGTTCCAAACTTCGGCCATATTCACTCAGTTCATACTCCACCTTGGGAGGTACCTGATTATATACAATGCGGTTCACAATCCCGTCATCTTCAAGCTCTCTCAGCTGCTGCGTTAACATTTTCTGCGTAATTGCGGGCATAATACGCTTGAGATCACTAGTGCGTTTCTTTCCGTGTGTCAGATGGCAGAGGATAACACATTTCCACTTGCCACCGATGACTTCAAGTGTCGCTTCAACTGAAATATTATACTTCTTTCTGATCATGCTGAATGTCCTCCCGGAAAATGTTATTCATAAAAGCAATTGCTATATAGGCACTAAAAAGTACGTAGGGTACTAAAAAGTACGTACTATTCATTTTATGTCGAATAACTCATAATAGCATTTGCCGGTACGTAAATCTACATTCTGGGGAGTTGAACAAGACATGTTACATGATTCAAAACGCAGTACCTGGGCACTGCTGGCGCTGGCAATCAGTGCTTTTGCCATCGGCACCACTGAATTTATCAGCGTTGGACTGCTGCCCCTTATTGCAGATGACCTGGGCATTTCCGTAACGACAGCGGGACTGACCGTTACTTTATATGCATTAGGCGTAACCTTCGGGGCACCAATTCTGACCTCATTAACGTCAACGGTGTCACGCAAGACGCTGCTGCTTGCCATTATGGTTGTTTTTATCGCTGGTAACACCATGGCGGCGCTCTCGAGTGGAATTACCATGCTGCTCATTGCTCGAATTGTCTCCGCTCTGGCACACGGCGTATTCATGTCCATTGGTTCCACCATTGCGGCAGACCTGGTACCTGCAAACCGCCGGGCGAGCGCCATTGCCATCATGTTCTCTGGCTTGACCATTGCTACCGTAACCGGTGTACCGCTGGGTACTCTCATCGGTCAAAACTGGGGCTGGCGCGCAGCTTTCATTCTTATCGTTGTCGTAGGTGTTGTGGCCTTCATTGGCAACATGCTTCTCGTGCCATCCACGTTGCAACGCGGAACGCGAACTGCCTTCCGAGAACAACTGAAGCTGGTGACAGGCGGACGGTTGCTGCTGGCTTTTGCCATTACCGCTGTGGGATATGGGGGAACATTTGTAGTGTTCACTTACCTGTCCCCACTGTTGCATGATATCAGCGGGTATTCTGAGAAAACGGTCGCGGGAATTCTGCTGCTGTACGGGATCGCCATTGCTATCGGTAATATTATTGGAGGGAAAGCCGCCAACCGCAATCCGCTCCGAGCACTCTTCTATATGTTTATCATTCAGACCGTCATTCTGGGCATACTGTATTTCACCGTTCCATTTAAGCTGGCAGCATTACTCACCATACTCGGCATGGGTCTGCTTGCCTTCATGAATGTGCCAGGGCTTCAGATGTACGTCGTGACACTCGCAGAACGATATGCTCCACAAGCCAAAGACGTCGCCTCCGCCTTCAACATCGCAGCCTTTAACGCAGGTATCGCAATCGGGGCATATTTGGGCGGTGTAATCACGGACTCCATCGGTCTAATTCATACCACATGGGTTGGTGCAATTATGGTTCTCGCCGCTGTTCTTCTGACTGGCTGGGCAAGAGTGCTTGATCGTAAAGATCCCTATTCTCCTTCTGAGATGTAAGACAGGACCGTCAGAAATCAGCCTAAACATGCGTCTTTCCAGTGTTAAAGTTACAACTCGGAACCGGTTTCGCCCTTTATTTTAATCTAGTATAATACGTTAATTCGAATTTAATCTACTATGACTTAATGAAGGATATCAGGAGTTATCGTTTCACATCGTTACTACCATTTTGATTCATAATATGAGGAGGACTTCACATGACAGCACAACATTTACAATCTACAGTAGCTTTAAATAACGGCGTTCATATGCCTTGGTTCGGACTTGGTGTATTTCAGGTAGAAGAAGGATCTGAATTAATCGAAGCCGTCAAACAAGCGATTGCTCACGGTTACCGCAGCATTGATACAGCCGCTATTTATGGCAACGAATCCGGGGTAGGACAAGCCATTGCCGAGGCATTGAAAGAGAATAATCTGAAACGTGAAGAACTGTTCATTACGTCCAAAGTGTGGAATGCAGACCTCGGATACGAAGAAACTCTTGCTGCTTTTGATGTCACGCTGAACAAACTGGGACTGGAATATCTGGACCTGTATCTGATTCACTGGCCAAAAGCAGGCAAATATAAAGGCGCATGGAAAGCGATGGAGGAGCTGTACAAAGCAGGTCGCATTAAAGCCATTGGCGTCAGCAACTTCCAGATTCATCACCTTGAAGATCTGTTGCAGGATGCTGAAGTGAAGCCAGCAATTAATCAGGTAGAGTACCACCCTCGTCTGACCCAAGCTCCACTTAAAGCATTCTGTGAGAAAAACGGAATTCAATTGGAAGCTTGGTCCCCGCTGATGCAGGGTCAACTTCTGGACAATCCAGTTCTGACCGAAATTGCCACTGCGAAAGGTAAATCGGTAGCACAAGTGATCCTGCGCTGGGACTTGCAAAACGGTGTCATCACCATTCCCAAGTCTACCAAGGAAAAACGTATCGTCGAGAACTCTTCCATCTTCGACTTTGAATTGTCCAATGATGAGATGGAGCGTATTAGCGCTCTGAACGAAGATGTTCGCGTTGGACCCGACCCGGACAACTTTGATTTCTAATTGAAGATTCAAATTATGTCGGAGTATATTTCTTCTAGATAAACTAAGTAGGGCAAAGCCTTGTTGGAGCCTGCTTTGACATACCATAGCCAAAAACCACCGGATCAAGAGCCGGTGGTTTTTGGTCTTCCCTTTTCTTATCTTCTTCTGTTTAGCGCCGAGAAACAATCCATGTGTCATATTCTCTTTCCACTAACTAAGCTCGCCAACACTGCACATTTCAATTAAAAATGTTGTATTTCAATTTTTAACTATTGAAGCTGCCACAAGGCAGGAACGTTGGATGGTTCCCATCCTGCCAAGGAGGTGTGGGGCTGCAAACATTTATACGTCTTGCCGCTATATGTGACCAGTTGTCCCGCAGTATAAGCTGTGTTGACCTGCCATGCGGATACACCAGGATTTGTCGTTTCGGCGGCTGTCTTCACACTCACCGCGTTGCTCGCTGCAGACACGTTACCTGCCGCATCCTTTGCTTTTACCGTAAATGTATACGAGGTATCCGCAGCAAGTCCGCTGATCGTTGCCGTCGTACCGGTTACCGTTGTTGCCAGTGTCGTTCCGTTGTACACGTCATAACCGGTTACACCCACATTGTCAGTGGATGCCGTCCAGCTCAGCGTTATGCTGGATGTCGTTTGCGCGGTCGACGCAAGGTTCGTTGGTGCAGTTGGTGCTTGCGTATCGCCTCCCGGCTGAGCCGTTGTACTTACAGTTACAGCATTACTGGCTGCAGACAGATTACCTGCCGCATCTTTTGCTTTTACCGTGAAGGTATATGAAGTACCCGCTGTAAGTCCGCTGATTGTTGCTGTCGTTCCGGTGACCGATGTCGCAAGATTAGCGCCATTATAGACGTTATAACCGGTAACCCCTACATTATCCGTTGAAGCATTCCAAGCCAGCGTCACAGAGTTTGCCGTCACACCTGTCGAACGAGCATTCCCGGGTACGCTTGGTGCCGTCGTATCTACTGGTGGCACTGTACCTCCAGTAGGCAGATCGGCTTTCAGTTTGTTTTGAAGTGTTTTGTTACGGTCACCGCTGAGCTCCCAGAACATCGCTCCGCCGAGTCCTTTGCTCTTGATATAAGCCGTTTTATATCCAACGGACTCCGCATCGTCATAACTGATAAAGCGCTTGTTGGACGCATTATAGAGATATGGCACTTTGGCTGTGTCATTCCAGTAACGCGTGTACCCGTTTTTGTTGATGTAATTGGCTTCCAGATCGTAGAAGTCAAAGGAGCCTGCTTCCCATGTTCCAACGGAAGAACCACCCGTGCACGTCTGATACTGGCCGTTGCCTGCTTGTGCGCATCCATCCCAGCCACGGCCGTAGAATGGAACACCAAGCACGAGTTTAGCGGCCGGTACGCCTGCATCCAGATGCCCTTGTGCTCCAGCTGCCACATTAAATGTATTGGCATCTGGCACGCCAGCAGCTGAAGCTGCAGGATCATAGTTCAACGGCGCATTATGTGCGCTGATCTTTTGCCAAGCCCCGTTAAAATCGTATGTCATAATGTTAATCCAGTCGACGATGGCAGCAATTTTTGCAAGCTCCGTATTGGCAGCATAGGTCGCAGACGCACCGCTTGCAATCGTAAGCAGATACTTCTTGCCGTCCACAGCTCCCGCTGCATCCAATTTTTCACGGATTTTGCTCAGGAGCAATGTGTAGTTTTGCTTATCTTCAGGACGTTTGCTGTTACCATCGAGTCCGCCTGATACCGGGTACTCCCAGTCCAGATCTACCCCGTCAAAATTGTATTTTCTCAGGAAGTCCACGGCAGAGTTAGCAAAGACCTCCCGGGTTGCAGCAGTCGCGGCTACATCAGAGAAACGGTTGGACCACGTCCATCCTCCGACGGAGATAATAGTCTTCAGGTTAGGATTGGTTTGTTTCAGCTTGTTAAGCTGATTGATATTACCTGCAATGGGCTGATCCCACGTATCCCCTGCAAATGTCTTGCCCGTATCGATCCATGGATCGCCGAGCACAATCGTTCCGTTCGGAACATTGATCGTTTGGCTTTTTTCATTCTGGCAGGTCCAGGTTACAGGATTGGGGCCCGAAGGGTCCGGATTTCCATGAATGCCGTTCCAGCAAATATCAGCAAACGCATAGTTGATATGCGTCACTTTGGTCGGGTCGATGTCAGCTACATTATAGTTTCTGCCGTACGCAGCCCAGGACGGATAGTAACCAACAATTTTATAAGAATCTGCTGCTTCGGCCGTAGCAGGTTGGAGCGCGAAGGAAGGAACGATGACCGATAAGAGAAGGGACAGACCAAGGACAAACTTTGCAGTCTTCTTAAAAGCAGTGTGTTTATTTAAATGTATCATTTAATACACAACCTCCTCTGTCTTTTGCGTGCTAAGCCCATTCAGGAATGGACGATGTGCGTTCGAGAACTGGTTATTCGTATACGCGTCCCAGTTGATTGACCAGGTCATAATGCCCTTGAGACCGGCATAGCCCGCAGGCTGGCGCAAGGTATAGGAACCGCCGTATGATACTCCTTTGATCAGATAATTCAATGCCTTTTGCAGCTCAGCTTGCGCCGTATAGCCGCCTCCAGCCGCTTGCTGGGAAGCTGGTACGCCAATCGCAATTTGGTCCGGGCGCAGAGGACTAAAGAATGGACCCGAGCTTCCGCCTACGTTAAACCCTTGAAGCAGCATATCGGCCATGGCGACATGGAAATCGGCTGTCCCTTGAGCGTAAGAACGTCCATCCAGCCCCACCATCGAACCGGTGTTATAGTGCTGCACATGAAGTAGGGTCAGGTCATTGCGCAAGGCATGAATCACTGGAAGATACGCCCCCCAAGGACCACCATAGTTCAGATATCCGCCTTGTACATAGGCCGTTTCCGGTGCAGCGGTCAGGACGAAATTAGCACCAAAGTGTGATTTAAGCGCTTTCACACCGTTAATCAGGTTAACGATCTTCGGAGTCGTTGGACTGCGGAAGTCGGTATCGCCCGCATTTAAAGACAGAGAGCTTCCTTCAAGATCGATGTCGAGACCATTGAATCCGTAAGTCGAAATAATGGATTTTAGGGAATCCTCGAACTGTTGTCTCTTGGTCGCATCTGTGAGCTCAATCGTGCCATTGGCTCCTCCCATAGATATCAGTACCTTCTTCCCTTGGCTTTGAAGGTACGCAATGTCCGACTTGAACTCTTCTACCGTAGCGTTATACGGAGTAAAAGCGAGCGTTCCGCTGCCGGGTGAAATCGGCTCGGCAAAGGAGACATTAATAACATCATAGGCTGTTGAAACGTTGCGCAGTTTAATGTTGGTAGAGCCATTATCGAAGTTGTGCCAGTAGCCGATCAGCCATTTGCTGCCGCTAGGCCCAGGATTCGAAGATCCGGTGGAAGTGGTAACGCTGAGAGAGGTGCTTGCTGCGGACAGATTGCCTGCCGCATCTTTTGCTTTGACTGTAAAAACATATGTGGTACCAGCTGTCAGTCCTGTGACTACAGCCGTAGTCGTTGAAGTGTTCGCCGCGAGAGTACCGTTCCGGTACACTTCATATCCGGTTACGCCCACATTATCCGTGGAAGCGTTCCAGGTAAGATTGACCGATGTATCCGTGACGAGGGATGAGGTTAAACCTGCAGGGACGGTAGGTGGTGTCGTATCCGGAGTTGGAGTTCCTCCTCCCGTACCTTCCCCGACGTATTTCCACAATGCGGGCACATTTGAGGGCTCCCATCCGGTCAAAGCCGTATGGGGCTGAATACATTCATAATCTTTATTTAAATAGGTTACTAGATCTCCTTGTTTGTATGCGGTGCCTGCCTGCCACTGGGCAGCGGCATCTGCTCTTGGTGCAAACCACGTAATAATCAGAATAAATGCCAAAGCGAATGTAATGACCGGGCGGAATCGAACAGCTTGATTCAAGCAAAATCCCTCCTGTATTCAGATTATTTTCACCTTGCAAACAAAGCTTCACTGGTGCACTTACATGTGATCCGCGATCTATAGAGCTTATAAAACCGTCTGACGATGAGTATCGCTTCACTCCCTTCCCTTATCAAAATGGACCTTCCCTCTCGTTTTCTTTTTTTGCAGACATCATCCAAATTTACAGGGAATTTACAGATCCTCACCCTGTATTTAATCAGTAAAATGCAATTGAGATAAGGGATAAATTATTTCTATGGGGGGCGAAAAATGTAATATACCGCGCAAAAAGGCCGTCTACTAAGTCATTAAGAGACTTGATAGACGGCCTTTTTTTATTTTTATTTTATAAATAAACGGATGTATTACCACGCTTATTTTAACTTCGAGGAGACTAGTTCAAATGACAGCAGACCTTCGAAAGGTTGCCAACCATCCTCCCCGGATAAAATAACAGGCACAGTATATTCGGCCGCTTCCTGATCACTGAGTATTTTCGCCCATGGAACTCTCCCCATCACACTTCCGGCCCCAGGTCCGGCACTATGATATTCGAAGTACGCTACCGTCGCTTCCGCATCGTTCTTGTTCCAGTTATGCCAACCCTCCTGCTTCACATGCGCCCCCATCCAGCAGTTCAGGAAGCAGACTTTGGCATGATTTCGCCACGGTCTGCCTAGATATACGGACTGAGCGGGGGCGTTGCTGGTCAGGTCACAATCGATAAACACATAGCCATAACGTGCATCCTCTGGTGTGGAAGCAGCCGTGATCCAGCCATTCACTTCTCCCTCTGCAGCAGCAACATCGCTCAAGCGATTCTTCGCAAAAATCTCACAGCCCTGAAACACAGCCGTAGCAGAGCCAAAAATAAAATCCACATCGCCCTCAATGAAACAGTCCTCATAATATTGGCGCAGCTTCCGCCGCTCTGCCCCGTCACGCGGCCCCCCGAAGAAACTCCGGTCAATGGGCTGCTCGGGCAGCGGTCCGGTAAAGATCGTGTCCTGGTGACCTATAAATCGGCAATGCCTGAAGGCTGCACGGTCCCCATCCACGTAGACAGCCAACGCCTGACCCACCTCACGACCAGGTCCAGCCGAGTTGATGAAGGAAAGTCCTTCAGCGGTGAAATCATCTGCACCAATAAAGGCCGTGTACGAATGAAAGGTATGATACAACTCCCCGTTCGGGAACTTTTTGAGCGCATAATCATCATACATGATGATAGTCTGATCAGCTCCCGCACCGACGAGGTGAACCATCGGCTTCTCGATGTGTAGTTTTTCAATATAAGTGCCTGGCTTTATGCGAATCGTATACTTTTCAGTGCAGTCGGCCGGAATCGCATCAATGGCAGCCTGAATAGTGGGAAAATCGCCGCTTCCGTCCGCAGCAACCAGGTAACCATTCCTGTACAGATCCACATCTGATCCATGTGACAGAGGTTTGTTCATGGCAATCGCTCCATTTCCAGCGCAGCCAGCAAGAGCGGTGCCATGCCCATGAACGAGTCACTTACAATCTGCTCGCCGACATAATAACTGTATGAACCATCCCGATCCAGACTGAGCCCTGCCCCGTGACAGATCGCGTTCAACTTCACGCCTTCCTCCGTTTCTTCCATCAAACGGGACGTCAGTCCATGCCATCCCTTCTCTGCGGCCTGCCTGAAATGCGGCTCAAGGTAACGCAAGCGAACGCCCTTCGCCATGGCATACACAAACATGCTTGAACCGGAAGCTTCCAGATAATTGCCCTTGCGGAATCCCTGGTCCAGCACCTGGAACCAGAGCCCGCTCTCCTGCTCCTGTACACGTACCAATGCATTACACATGCGCTCGAAGATGCCAATGATTGTGCCCCGTTTCGGATGATGAATCGGGAAGTGCTCCAGACTATCCACGATCGCCATCGCATACCAGCCCATCGCCCGGCTCCAGAAGTGTGCGGAGCATCCGGTTACGGAGTCGGCCCAGACCTGCTCCTTCGATTCATCCCAGCCATGATAGAGCAGACCCGTGCGCGGATCACGCGTCTTGCGTTCGATTAGCAAAATCTGATGAGCCACTTCATCCCACAGATCAGGTCGGTCAAACGTCTTAGCATAATGCGCCAGGAATGGCGACGACATATACAATCCATCCAGCCACATCTGGAACGGATAGATTTTTTTGTGCCAGAATCCGCCCTCCGACGTTCGGGGCTGTCCTGCGAGTTGGGCTGCGAGCAGATGTGCGGCTTCAGCGTATCGCTGATCGCCGGTGGTTTCCAGCAATTCGAACAGGTTCTTGCCCTGATTGATCTGATCCAAGTTGTACTCTTCCAGGGAATACGTTCCGATGGAACCATCCTCCTGAACATACAGATCCATATGTCTTTTCATAAAAGAAACGTACTCGTCCTTGCCGTATTGCTTGCCAGTGCGTGACATTGCCATTAGCGTCATCCCCTGAACATATGCCCACCGTTCCGAAGGAAACACATGATAGCCCTCTCCATCGCATTGCTGGCAAATCATCTCCGCTATTCGCTCCGACCAAGATAACTGCGTCTGTACTTGCATAAAAGAACCCCTCCCTGGACCTTGAATGTTGTACTCAGCCTATCCTTAATGCTCAGACACCTGCTGACGGCAAACTGCCGTCGAATTGCGATGATTCAGCTTCGGTTGGATAATCACCGGATAATCCGTCTGCTCATCACGGATCAACGATACGATCAACTCTGCTGCCTGTGCTGCCAGTTCATCCAGCGGCGGGCCAATGGTGGTTAGCGCCACCTCGGCATACTGCATATCCGGCAGATCATCATAACCGATTAACGAAATATCATTCGGCACATTGTAGCCGGCTTCCAGCAAAGCCCGCAGCGCGCCTCGGGTCACCAGGTTGTTCAAGCCAATAAATGCCGTTGGCGAATCTGATTCAAACGTATAATTCCGAATGGCAAAATAACCATCCTCCCAGGAGGAATGTGCAGGCAGCACATGGCGTTGATCAAAATCAAGGCCTGTGCGCTGCAACGCTTCCCGATATCCTTCAAGCTTGATATTTTGGGAGTTGCCAATGAAACCAATTCGGCTATGTCCCAGTGATTTCAGATGCTCAACCGCTTTGTATATGCCCTCTTTCCGGTCAATCTTGATGTAAGGGGAATTCGGGGCTTCATCTGTACCAAGCACAAAACATGGCATGTTGAGTGTCGCGAACTTTTTCCAGAAGGCATCCCGATTGTCCAGCGCATAATCCCACAGGATACATCCATCCACGCGAAGCTGGCTAAAAACATCCAGCCCATCATCCGCGACGACCAAAATCATCTGGTATCCCCGCTTCTTCAGCTCCGCGTGCAGATTGCCCGATATATTCGAAAACAACGGATTGCTCAGTTCATCAAGAACAAAGCCAATAATGTTGCTTCTGCCGGTGGAGAGCTGCTGTGCCATAATGTTTTTTCGATATTGATGCTTCTCCGCAACCGCAAGCACCTTCTGCCGCGTCGCCGGTTTGATACGGGGATCACCGTTGAGCGCCTTGGATACTGTGCTGTAGCTCACTCCCGCTAATTTGGCAATGTCCTTAATGGTTATCAAAATCAATCAACACCTCTCAACCCTTGGGAAGCTTATTGCTGTGCAGCCTTATACCGGTCATATTGCGCTTGTCTGCCGGCAATAACCTGCTCAATGTTCATTTTTTTCAAAGTTTCAATATAGCTGTCAAACTGATCCAGACTGGCATCTCCGCTTATAAATTTGAAGTTCATCTCTTCCACATACGTCGTAATATCCGGCATGGACATGCTCTCTACACTCGCCTCATCCGGCAGAGCATATACGAATGGAAACGGTTCGTGGATGTAGGGCTCCAATTCCTTGTCGAGCTTGGCATGCCATTCGGCCACAACGGAATCCGCCGAATCGGTAGACTGAATGTTCGGCAGATTCACGGGACCAATGCCGAGTTTCTGGATATAGTCATTATCTTTGCCTTTGTCCGTGAATGTCTTCACGCCATTCTCTTCGGTGTACGTATCGTCCTTGATTCCCCACGTATAATACGTCTGCGCTTCTTCACTAACCGCATAATCCAGGAAACGGAAGGCAAGCTCCGGATTCTTGCTATCTTTGGAGATTCCAAAAATTCCACTCACAGGAGTACGTCCAATATAGAACTGGTCTCCATGCGGTCCTTTCAGTGGCAGAATGCCTTTGAAGATGGGCTCCGTCGGATCATAATCCTTGAACAGCGGGCTGTAGACCATCGACATGTACCAGCTAAAATTAAACGTGGCTCCGGTTACATCCTGCGAGATGCGGGAGGTCACCTGATCACTTGTGGTACTGGCATAGTCCACCCCGAGCAATCCTTCTTTGTACAGCCCGTTCAGGTATGTCAGATATTCCTTGTAGGCAGGCTCATAATAGCTGAAATGTACCTTACCCTGGTCATCAGCATAGAACTGATTGGACAGATCGAGGCCAAAAGCAGGACCAAATGCCATCGGCACAAACTTGGATTCCATGGACAGCGGTATTTCATCCGCCTCGCCGTTTCCGTTCGGGTCGTCTGCCTTGAATTTGCGCAGCATCGCTGTGAACTCATCCAGTGTCGCAGGTTCGTTCAGTCCCAACTTCTTCAACCAGCGTTCATTCACCATAAACAAGGGCATGTAGTTTTTCGTAAGCGTTTGCTGCGGAACATAATACATTTTACCATCTGGCGTCGTTAAACTGGCTTTGACGGATGGGGATTTGTCGTATATTTTTTTGAGATTCACACCATACTTCTCCACTAGGTCATTCAGCGGAATAAACAGACCACTGTTAATGTATTTCATGAGCTGATCCTGATCCGGCAGATAGACGATATCCGGCAATCCTGTTCCGGCCGCAAGCCTTGGATTCACCGCATCTGCATAATTCTGCGGCGGAATGAGATCCCAATCGACTGTTACCCCGGCATTACTCTCAATTTTCTTCACAATCTCGGCAGTAGAGAGATCCACGTTAGTCGTCCATGCGTTAGTCCCGAGAATCGACAGCTTGGCATCTTTCTGGTCCGTTACCGGACCTGCCCCTGTGTAGTTGAACGCTGGCTCCGAGCTTGGTGAAGCACTGCCCTTATCTCCCCCTGCTCCTGTACTGCTGCTGCATCCGGCGAGACTGATGGCAAGAATCACCGCGAGAACACTTTTTCTTCCGGCCCCTCTGATTATCATCCGTTATTCCTCCTTGTTATGAACAACCTTGGGTGATGCATAGTGATCAATAAGGCTATCCTTTCACGGCTCCGAGGGTAATCCCTTTGACGAAGTACCGCTGGATAAAAGGGTAGATCGTAACGATTGGCAGAATGCTGACCACAATCGACACATACCGAACCTGAAGTGTGGACACCGCGAGCGCACCTGTGGTCATCGTGCCACCCATTTTTTGCATGACCTCCGGTGATGCCATGATCAGCACCCTGCGTAGGAACATTTGCAAGGGCTGCATATCCTGTTTGCCCAGATATAGCAGGGCTGAGAAGAAGTTGTTCCAGTGGAATACGGCGTAATATAGCGTCAGCACAGCAAGCGTTGGCTTGATAATGGGTATCGCCAGACGATACAGCATCGTCAGTTCATTGGCCCCGTCTATACTTGCACTTTCGAAGATTTCATTCGGAATACCCTCAAAGGCTGAGCGGCAAATCATGACGTTAAACGTAATGACCAGCACAGGAAGCACCATCACCCAGCGGGTGTTATATAGCCCCAGTGACGTAATCAGCACGTAGACCGGGATGAGTCCACCCGAGAAATACATGGTGAAGGCGATGAAAAAGTTCAGCTTTCTGCGCAGGAAAAATTGCTGCCTGGATAACGGAAATGCAGCGAGGCACGTAGCTACAATATTCAGCAATGTACCTATAACGGTGTACCACAGGGTGTTATAGAAGGACACCCACAACTCCCGGTATTGGAGCACCATTTTGTACCCGGACAAGGTGAATCCTACCGGCCACAACGCAACCTTTTGTTTATCAATCGCATCAACTGAGCTGAATGAAATGCTGATCACGTACAGAAAAGGATACAGCGTAACGACGATTGCCAATATGGTCAGCAGGTAGACAAATCCGTAGAATAACCGGTCACTTCTCGATTTTTGCATACAGGTCTCCTTTGGGTCGGGATATGGTCTTACCAGAGTGACATCTTGGTCAGGCGCCGGGTCATCGTATTAGCCGCAAACACAAGCACAAAGGTGATAATGGAGTTGAACAGGCCAACGGCTGTCGCAAATCCGTAGTTCTGTCCTTCAATCCCCATCCGGTACACGTAGGTGGATAACACGTCTGCGGTCTCATAGGTAGCACCGTTATAGAGCAGATATACTTTCTCAAATCCTACGCTCATAATGCCGCCAAGCGACAGGAGCAGCAGGATGACAATCGTTGGCTTGATGCTGGGAAGTGTCAGGTGCCATAGCTCTTGGAATTTGTTGACGCCGTCAATTTTGCCGGAATCGTACATTTCGGGGTCAATGCCCATAATGGCTGCAATGTAGATAATGGAGCTGAAACCAAAGCTCTGCCAGATATCGGAGCTGGTGAATATCGTTCGGAACCATCCGGCGTCCATCATGAAGTTCACTTTCTCCATACCGAGCTTGGCAATCAGGGTGTTCACGATCCCGTCCGTGGGTGACAGGAAGTTAATAATCATGCCTGCGACCACGACGGTGGAGATGAAATGCGGAAGGTAGGTAACAGTCTGGGCGAACCGCTTAAACGTCTGATTCTTGATCTCCACAATACAGACAGCGAACAGAATAGGAATAGAGAAGCCAAACAGGAGTGGCAGGAAGGCGAGCAAAAACGTATTGCGCAGCAGCCTCCAGAAGTAGATGGAATTCACGAACTGATCAAACCACCTCAGGCCCACCCATTCCCCGCTAAACATTCCCTGCCCAGGCATGAAATTGCGGAAGGCCAGCAGCATGCCCGGCATGGGAACATACATGAAGATGACGTAATACAGAAAAATGGGTGAGAACATCAGCAGCAAATATTTATCCCGTTTGATCAGGCTGAACAGCGTGGACATGCGATTTTTCAATTCATAGCACTCCCCTTCACATTAAAATTACAACGTTTGAATTCTTAAACAAAAACATGTCCCATCATTCTTAATTCAGATCATCCCCTTATATAAGAAAACCATAACCCACCTTTACAAAAGGGATATTACGACAGTTAATAAACGATTGAATACGTAGATTTAAACACAGAACCATAATTACAACGTTGTAATTTCTCCCCAAATGTATACGCTTACACAAACTATTTTTCCCATCTTAGCAAAGACCATCTGGTTTGGCAACAACAAAAATCAGTGTTTGCCTACGAAGAGATCTGCATGCTTTTGCCGATCTAGGAGACAGGTTAGCGGGCAAAAAAGGCGCGAAAAAAGGGCAATGAACGTATTTCTTTCGTTCTGCCCGTTCTTGTCCTGCCTACGCCGACGTTCTGGCGCAGCGCAGGATTGTTTTATTTTTGAAACGTGTACCCTTGGCTTCAACCTCTTCGGATTCTACATCTGGTTTCGATACTCCATCGGTGTTACACCCGTCACGCGCTGAAACGCTCTGTAGAACTGACTGACATTGGAGAACCCCAGCCCAAAGCTGATGGTGGTCACAGAATCTGTTGTATGGCGCAGTCGTCGGGTGGCTTCCTCCACACGCAAATTCAGCACGTACTGATACGGCGTTGAACCTGTCAGTGCCTTGAAGGAACGCATAAAATGATATCTGCTCTGGTGCGCAACCGCCGCCATCGATTCAATGTCCATTGGACTTGTATAGTCACTGTGTATATACTCCAGCACGCGCCGCAGATGGGGGTCAATAAACGCGCCGCCACCGTTGCTGCTTGTTTGCTGATACAGATTTTGAAGCTGCCCGTAAACCAGACCAGACCCCACGCTCCCCACCACACCTATTCCTGCGGTTGCCAGCGTCAGGTTATTCCCATTCGGTTCACCAGTCAGCATTCGTCTAAGATAGGTCTCTACTGCAAGCTCCGTTTCCTGTATCTGCAATGGTTCAGGCGCATCGTCCAGCAAAATGGCGTTCCAGCCTCGAAATAGTCTGCTAATTTCAGCAGGATCGAAGGTTTGTGTGGTCCGAAATTCGGTCTGCGCCCCTTGCCTCCCTGAATCCTCCAAGCCGCCAACTGGCGGATTACGAAACTTGATCACGATAACCGCGGAATCCGAACCAATCTCGAAAAAGTGCTCCATCCGGGGATGTGCAATAATCCCTAGTCCTGCTTGTAGTGGATAAGCATGCTGTTCCTGCACCAGATGGCATTGCCCTCTTACAGGCAACGTAACCTGATACCAGTCATCATGCACATGGGGTTCATTGGCGAATCCACCAGAAGCCTTCCACAATTCCAATCCATTCAGCATCATATTTAATTCCATCGTTTCCTCACCTGCTGACATTATAGCAAATCGTGCTCACTTTCCAAGCACTTTTCACAAAGACAATATCTGTCTGTATCTTTTATCATGGTAAAAAAATAATTCGAGGTGATCTCCCGTGGCACAAGCCGCTGTAAGCAAAATGCAAATCAATCACTCCGCCAATTGGGCGCTTGCCGGAGTCAGCTTCGCCCATCTGCTGAATGATGCGATGCAGACCGTTGTTCCGTCTGCTTTTCCGCTTTTCCAGCAGACCATGCAGCTCAGTTTCGCCCAGATGGGCTGGATTGCCTTCACATTGAATATTACCGCATCGGTTCTACAGCCGCTGGTCGGTTATATGTCTGATCGCAAGCCCATGCCGATCCTTCTGCCTGGCGGCATGTTGTTCTCCCTCATCGGTGTTCTCGGCTTTGCCTTGTCTTCCGAGCTATGGATGCTGCTTGTCTCCGCAGCATTGATCGGCATAGGCTCATCCATTCTGCATCCCGAATCCTCACGCGTTGCCCATCTGGCGGCAGGTCGAGGACGCGGAATGGCACAGTCCATCTTCCAGGTCGGTGGCAACACAGGTCAGGCTCTCGCCCCGTTGCTGGTTGCCTTTATCCTGCTCCCGCATGGACAGCTTAGTTTTCTGTGGCTAATGGCTTTTGCCCTAATCGGGATCTTTATCCAGTCTTCCGTTAGCCGTTGGTATAGAGACAAATTGGCGGATAATCGCAGCCGTCAGCAACAGCCTGTACAGGCAAATGGCATTGTGCAGCCTGCTGCCCAGCCTGTAAGTCGGGGATTTATCGCTTTTACAATGGGGATCCTCATCCTGCTGCTGTTTTCCAAATTCGTTTATATTGCCGGCATGACCGGATACTATGCCTTTTATTACGCCGATGCGTATAACCTGCCTCTTTCGCAGGCCCAGATCTGCCTGTTCGTTCTGCAATTTGCGGGTATGGTTGGAACCCTGCTCGGCGGCCCACTGGCTGACCGTTATGGACGTAAACCGATGATCTGGTTCTCCATCGCGGGTACTGCACCATTTTCACTGCTGCTGCCTTATGCGGGACCTGCTCTATCCATGGTATTATGCGGCATCATCGGTTTGATTCTGATGTCCGGCTTCAGTGTCATCATTGTCTACGCACAGGAATTGCTGCCGCGTCATATTGGGACGGTATCGGGATTGTTCTTCGGCCTGTCGTTCGGCATGGCGGGACTCGGCTCGGTTGTGCTCGGTTCCCTGATTGATGTGACCAGCATTTCATTCGTCATCAAGCTATGTTCTTTTTTACCGCTGCTCGGGGTATGTGCTGTATTCCTGCGCCGGGATCGGCCAAGAAACGCCTAATATGCATTGAAACGTCAGTCGTTTTGTGACTACAATAAGGTCAGGATAATGGAGACAGAGGCTAAACAGAAGGAAGGAATAACCCATGATCATTGATGTACAGCATGTTACTTGGAAAAGGGGACCAATCACCCTGTTGAACGATGTCAGCTGGCGTGTAAACGAAGGCGAACATTGGGCATTGCTTGGCCTGAATGGTTCCGGTAAAACCACACTCCTGAACATGATCACCGGATATCTCTGGCCCACAGAAGGTACAATATCCGTGCTCGGACACCGTTACGGGGATGTGGATTTGCGTGAGCTGCGGAAGTCGATTGGCTGGGTCAGCTCCTCCCTTCAGGAAAAATTATATGGCACCGACCGCACCCAGTATGTCGTGATTAGTGGCAAACACGCCACCATCGGACTGTACGATAAACTGTCCGACGAGGATCTGGATCAAGCACGAGAATTGATGCATACGCTCGGCTGTCAGCATCTGTGGGATCGCGAATACCGTACCTGCTCCCAGGGGGAGAAGCAGAAGCTGCTCATTGCCCGAGCCCTGATGGCTAACCCGCGTGTTCTCATTCTGGACGAACCTTGCAATGGGCTCGATCTGTTCTCTAGAGAGCGGCTACTTGAAAGTATCAGTGAGCTGACGCAGAAGCCGGATACCCCTTCGCTCATCTACGTGACTCATCATACGGAGGAAATATTGCCTGTGTTCAGTCACAGCCTGCTGCTCCGGCGGGGTGAGATCGTGAATAGCGGATTAACCAGTGAGTTGATGAACAAAGACGTACTGAGTAACTTTTTTGAATCACCTGTGGATGTGGACCGACATGGAGAACGTGTATATGTCAGAGCATCGGATAAATAATTTTTTATATCTATTCACAGTCAGAATAGTCGAAGCAGCCCAAAATCTTATCCACATGTGGACAGGTTTTTGGGCTGTTTGGCTATATAATGAATTATCCACAATTTTCTGTGTATTATTTCCGGGCAGAGAGGAATAAAAACAACGGAATCCGCTGTCTGCGCAGGTACGTCTCCTCGTTCACAAAATGCTGACGCTGAGGCGCCGATTCCCGCAGATGCTGTACTTGAAATCCTGCCTGTTGTAATGCCATATAGTAGGATTCGATGGAGCGATGCATTTTTTTCACCGTACCTCCAAGCCATTGCTGCTCACGAAATCCCTCCACAAAATACTGATCGACAACCCAGTTGGTTCGCACCCCTGAAGGCTGCAACGTGGACGTGATCACAGGATGTTCTACCGAAAATACGAATGTGCCATTCTCTTTTAACGTGTGGTATACCTTGCGAAATAGGCTGTCCACATCCTCAATATAATGAATCGCCAGTCTGGATATGACCAGATCATATGTATCTGCGGGATAGCTCCAATCTTCCATATACGCTTGCTCAATCTGTGCGTTCTGACCCTTTATCGATTCATTGGCTGCCTGAATCATATTCACTGAACCTTCAATTCCCGTATAACTGCCACCACGGTGGGCGGGACCCAACAGTTCTGCTCCGAACCTCGCATCCCCACAGCCGAGATCCAATATGCTCAAGCCCCCAACGTCTCCAACTAACTCCAGCATTACAGGCTTCTCCAACGTATCATTGGCATTCTCCTGCCACTGCCGGCGTTCCATATACTTCTCGAAATTGGCCCCATCTTCGTAAAAGTCTGATCCCCGTTCGCTCATTGCGCAACCCCTCCGTTACTGTAATGAAGTTCAGCTCTCATATTCAGCCTGGAAGATTATACAGAATATCGGCATAGGTTTCTACAGCAAAAAGGCTGTCGCCCGAAATACTCCAGCAGACAGCCCTTACGTATTAGAAGTAAGCTCATTCAGATTGATCCATATAAGGTCGGCGGCCGCCCTTTTTGACGAATTTCCAATCCACCTCAATATTGTGGCGCATCCGGCGCAGCAGCTTAACCGCAATCTCAATCTCTTCCTCCGTTAAGCCCTCCAGCGTTACCTGGTCCGAATGAACACCCTCCCTGCGGATGAACTCCCAGGCTTCAAGACCAGCATCAGTCGGATATAACAACTTATTCTTTTTATTACCCATTGCCGACTGTTTGACGACAAACCCGTCCGCTTCCAGTTTGCTGATGGCTCTGGCCGCAGTGGTCCGATCCACTTTGATTAATTCAGCGAGCTGGTTGGGGATAATACCAGGATTCTCACATATGCGATAAAGATACAAATACTGTCCACGAGACAAGTTTAAATGTTGGAATTCAACGTTGCTGATTGAATCCAAACAGCGGGCAATCATGCCGATTTCACGCAACACTTCTTTTTTTTCAGTCAATGGATTCACCCCTCTATAAAATTGTTGCATTCGCAACATAATTGATGATATAACTGAATTGAATCAGTTTAAATTTTAACCATGATAAAACATCGAACAGGTATATATTCAAGCTATCTACCAGTTTACCATGCCAGAATAGAATTACTATTGACTAAAGGAGAAACATTCATGAATACAACTATTGTTGAAGCTAATAACCAGGAATTGCTCGATGCCTGCTTCGCCATTCGTACCGCTATTTTTGTTGAAGAGCAAGGGGTGCCGGCTGAGGACGAATTCGATGCTTATGATGCACTGGATACGGAAGCAAAACATATCCTGCTCTACGTAGACGGCGTTCCTGCCGCCTCTTCCAGACTACGTGTGGTCGAAAATGTTGCCAAATTGGAACGGATCTGTGTCATGATCGATTATCGGAAACATGGACTTGGTCGTGTGCTGATCGATAAGCTGGAGCAGATGGCTCTCGCTCAAGGGCTGGAGAAAGCCAAGCTGCACGCACAGGTACAAGCCTCCGGGTTCTACGAACGTCTCGGATACACGGCAGCCTCGGACGTATTCATGGAAGATGGCATTCCTCATCTGCTGATGACCAAAAAACTGAAATAAATACAAAAAGAGCATCCTCAAAGTTCAAGAATAAGACTTTGGGATGCTCTTTTTAGTTTCTAATGAACCCAGTCAGTGCTATTAATGGAGATTCAACCATTTTGGGATTGTAACGAACCGTACACACCTTATTTTCTGCTTTGCAAACTAGCTTGCACCTTCTATGTCAATTTGACTGCAATAACGTGATTGAAGTTCGTTCGCATTTCTAATTCACGTATTTTGCCACAATAAGGTGCGATGAGTTCGTTAGAAATGCTCCACTTGGGAGAGTATTTACTAAGCATATATCATGACAAAGAAGCCAGGCGTTAACCTGACTTCTTCTCTTGCATCCTTATCCCAAAGCCAGACGACCTGGCTGAGATTCGGCAGCGTTATTTTTCATCTGTTTACTGCGCAATTGTCCGCAGGCCGCATCGATATCGGTACCATGTTCCATGCGTACAGTAGCATTAATGTTATTCTTTTTCAGTGTATCATAGAAGCCCAGAATGGACTCTTCCGTGCTCCGCTGATACTGACTGTGCTCATCCACCGGATTGTACGGAATCAGATTGATACTGACCATACTCTTGCGGCTGGACAACAGTTCAGCCAGTTCGGCCGCATGTTTCCGCTGATCGTTGACGTCTCGGAGCAAAATATACTCAAACATAATACGCTTGTTCGTCGTAGCCAAGTAATAATCCACCGCGTCCATCAATTGTTCAATCGGGAAGGCCCGGTTGATCTTCATGATATGTGTCCGCAGTTCGTTATTCGGTGCGTGCAGGGAGATCGCGAGATTGACCTGCAGACTGCTATCTGCAAATTCCTTGATCTTATCAGGCAACCCACTCGTGGATACGGTGATCCGTTTGGCCGCAAGCGCCAGTCCTTTACGATGCTTGATCACTTCGATAAAGTCAGTCATGTTCTGGAAATTGTCAAACGGCTCGCCAATTCCCATTACGACCACGTTAGTTACCCGCTCGCTTTGACCAGCTGCATCAAGATACTGTTGTACGTGCATAATCTGTTCCACAATCTCACCACCGGACAGATCGCGGCTCTTCTTGATCAGCCCGCTCGCGCAGAAGCTGCAACCAATGTTACATCCCACTTGAGTAGTTACACATACAGTGAGACCGTATTTTTGGCGCATTAAAACTGTTTCAATCAGATTACCGTCCTGCATACGCAGCAGAAATTTCACGGTGCCGTCAGCGGATTCCTGCTTCACATGTTCACTCAGCGAGTTCATCGTGAAATGCTCGGAAATGACATCCAGACATTCCTGACGCACGTCCGTCATGTCTGTAAAATCGTGCACACGCTCCTGATATAACCATTCCCAGATGCGGGAAGCACGGGATTTCTTCTGTCCGTGCTCCGGCAGCCAGTCACGTAATTGCTCTAATGTTAATCCATATATGGATGATTTAATCATGTTATTGTCCTCTTTTCGCAAAAAGCATATGCTTATCGGTCTATCGAAAAAACCTCTACTCTGTATTGTCCCAAAATTGACGAGGGAACACAAGGGCTTTTGCATTTCTTCCAAGAGGTTTTATCAATGGCAAATCTGCACAGTAACTTACTTCTCCACTTCAATTCCCAACCGTTTAGAAGTGAATAATACCGGAGGTGTGCAGCAGAACAAGAAGCACCAGGATTGGCGCTATATAACGCAGCATGAACAGCCATACCCGGAACCAGCCTGCACGCAGGCCGGAAGCTTCGGCTGCCTTTTTCCAGAAGTATCCGGCAAAAATAGTAACGAGCAATCCACCAATCGGAAGTAAAATGTTGGACGCCATAAAGTCCATCCAGTCGAACACACTCTTCGAGCCAATCTTCCATTCAGGGAATAACCCGAGCGACAATACCGAAGGAAGCCCAACGATGAAGACTGCAAGTGAGATGGTCCATACGGAACGACTCCGGCTCCAGGATAGTCTCTCCATGAAATATTTCACCGGAACTTCCAGCAAGGATACAGCCGAAGTTAACGCCGCAATCGCTAGAAGCACGAAGAACAACCCACCAAACACGAAGCCCAGCGGCATAGCCGAGAAGGCTGCCGGCAGAGCCACAAAGATCAGCGACGGGCCCTGATCTGGTGCAATCCCGAAGGAGAATGTCGTTGGGAATATGATCAGACCGGCAATGAATGCATAGATCAGGTCACCCGCACCGACAGCAATGGTTGCTGCACCGAGCGATTGATTTTTATCAACATATGAACCGTATGTCACGAGAATACCCATACCCAGCGATAGGGAGAAGAAAGCATGTCCAAGCGCAACCAGCGCAGATTCGGTCGTGAGCTGCGAGAAGTCAGGATTCAGGAAGAAGGAAACTCCCGCACCAGCTCCTGGCAAAGTCACTGCACGAACCATCAGGATAATGAGCAGAACGAGCATCGCTGGAATCAGCACTTTGTTAAATTTCTCGATCCCATTCGATACCCCTTTGGCTACGATCCAGCCTGTAATCAGAACTGAAATCAGCTGCCAGACAATCGGCATATAACCGCCTACAAAATCACCAAATTGCCCAGCATAGTCAGGATTGTTATACAGCGTGCCGCTGAATGACGTCACTGCATATTGCAGCGTCCAGCCTGCAATGATGACATAAAAGGAAAGAATGATAAACGGCGTCAATACTTGCAGCAAACCAGCCGCAAGCCACCCTTTTTGCCCACCCGCTTTAATAAAGGCCGTAGCCGCGCTACCTCTGCCGCTACGACCAATCGCAAGCTCAGCCAGCAATACGGGAAGACCAATCAATAGGAGACAAACGATAAAGAGCAGGAAAAACGCCGCTCCCCCGTTCTCTCCCGTAATATAAGGAAACTTCCACATGTTGCCGAGACCCACTGAACTACCAATGGCAGCCAGGATAAATCCGGCCTGTGAGAAGCGTTCACCTTTGCCCGGTTCGTCTTGATTCAAATTGGAATTACTGGACTTACTGAAATTCATTATATCTACTCCATCTGTTCTAAGATTTTCCGTTATTATATAACAGTCATCCACTCAGGTCATTCGAAAATCGAAATTAATCGAAATGTTATTTATTTACAGGAATGTCTACATTAAATATGCTGCCCTTGCCTTCTTCGCTTAACAAAGCAATCTGACCATGATGGGCTTCCACTATCCACTTCGCAATCGCAAGCCCTAGACCGTGTCCTCCCGGACCACGTGTACGTGATTTGTCCCCACGATAAAAGCGATCGAAGATTCGCTCCACATCCTCCGGCCTGATGCCAACTCCCGTATCTGTTACAGACAAATGGAAGATAGGACATCCATCTTTATCCCGATCCGACAGCACGACGCGAACCTCCCCACCCCGTGGAGTAAACTTCACGGCATTATCCAGCAAAATGGTCAGCACCTGTCTCAGTTTCTCCGGATCGCCATTGAGAACCATCTTATCAGGCCCTTCCAGCTCCATTCGAATGCCCTTTGCCGATTTGAGACGCCGAATGGATTGCATCGTCTTTTCGGCAATCGGACGAAAATCGAAATCCCGCTTGACCAGTTCAAGCTCATCCGAGTCAGACCGTGCCAGAACGAGTAGATCTTGCACCATACGTGTCATTCGCCTGATCTCATCTTTCATATTGGAAAGGGTTCTTCTGGCAAAAGAAGGTGCGTCCTGTCCAAGCTCCAGCTCAAGGGCGTTAACGGATGCCAGCAGCACGCTCAGCGGCGTGCGCAGCTCATGAGAAGCATCTCCTACAAACTCACGTTGTCGATTGTAGGATTTCACAATAGGAACCATCGCTTTACGGGACATCAGCCAACCGATGAGACAGGCAATAAATACAAACAGAATCGCCAATAAAATTAGCAGCATTAGCAGCCTGTGCAGCAGTTTGTATTGCGGCGTTACATTAATACCCGCATAGAGCGTCATTTCTGGACCATTCTTGGTCAGCACGTTCTGGCCGGTTACCATCAGATGGAGAGTCGATGGTGCAACGGGTGCAGCATCTTCCTCTCCGTTATCCAATACATCTGCGGGAACGCTCAGGCTTACCTCTTTAATCTCCTTGGCACGTGGTTTCCAGTCCTGTACAAGCCCCAGAAGGTCTGAACGCATCCCGGGGAACATTTCATTGCCTGAGATCACTTTGCCGTCCGAACCGAGGACATAATAGAAGAACTGGTCACTGCCCGATCCCCATAACCTTCGATTATCCAGCGTATCTCCGGCCTTGCCTTCTTGCATATTCTTTTCCACCAAAGCCCGCTCAACCGCAACGAGAGATAGAAGATTATCCTTCTGACCATTGATGACAATGTAAGATAGCAGAACATAGACGACACCTACAAATAGTGCAAGCAGCACAATCGTCAGGCTGCTGTATGTGAGGGTAAGTCGGCCCTGCGTACGACCGAACAAATTCCCTTTAGTTCTCCCTCGGTCAATGCCTTGCCTGCCTTCACCTATTCGTTTTCTCTTATTCAAGCTTGTAGCCCACCCCTCGGATGCTATGGATCAGGTGTTGTTTATGGAACAGCTCAAGCTTTTTGCGCAGTAGCTTAATCGTGGCATCCACAATTTTGGTCGAAACGTCCGAATCATACCCCCAGATCCGTTCCAGAATTAATTCGCGGCTGAGGGTAGCGCTCTTGTTCCGTAACAACAGATCCAGCATCTGAAATTCACGAGGGCTTAACTGGATGACCTCCTCTTCCATACTCAGCGTCAGGCTGGAACGATTCAGGCGCAGACCATCCAGCTCAGCAACCTCTTCCAGCAGCGGTGCATAATTACGGCGACACAAGGCTCTCAGCCTGGCTTGAAGCTCTTCCAATTCAAATGGCTTCACCAGATAATCGTCTGCTCCTGCATCCAATCCCTGAACCCGGTCACACAGCGCGTCCTTGGCGGTTAACATCAAGATTGCTCCAGCATAGCCGTTCTCTCTTAATTTCTTGCATACGGATAGCCCTGTCCATCCAGGCAGCATCCAGTCCAGTACAGCCACATCATAATGAGAATCTATGCAATAGTGATAGGCGTCTTCCCCATTTTCCACCCATTCTACAGTCCCAAAGCCGGTTTTCTCCAACATATGAACAATCAACTCACCCAACAAGGAATCATCTTCAGCAAGCAGTATGCGGTGTGTAGTCAATGTGAACCTCCTAAGAAGCAGTATGTGATAAAGACGAGCACGCCAACCCTGCCCGGTTTAATTTTCAAACATTCTCGCACTTCCAGATGGTCCGTGTCCAATACATCGCGTTTGTAAAAATACCCCAGTCTGTCTTTCTCCGTTTTTTCACCTTTCGGGATTACAGTAAGGGTGCAACAAAAAATAAATCAAAATTAGGAGTGAATGTACAATGAAAAAATGGATTCCTGCCATGCTGGGTGCAACGATGATCTTCTCTGCCACATCGGCTTCAGTATTTGCCGCCACCCCGACCGCTGTAACTCAAGTCTCTGCTGCAACGAATGCCAAGGTGAGTTCGAATGGATATAATATCAGTCTGGATCAGAACTCCCTGTGCTCCAATACATCGCTGCAAAAAGTACTCGGCCTGAGCAAAACGGAATTGCAAAAGCAATTCCAGGCTGGTAAAACGTTGGCGGATCTGGCTAAAACAAAGGGCGTCAGCACAACTAAAGTAACCAACGCCTTGTTGCAGCCACAGCTGACCAAGCTCGCAAGTGATCAGAAGTCCGGCAAGCTCACGCAAGCCAAAGTGGCTTCTATCAAGACAGACCTGACCAATCAGCTGAATAATTCCCTGACCAAAAAAGTGACCACCGTAACGACGGTAACAACAACGTCTACGACCACTTCAACCACATCCAAGACGGCTGCGGCTACAGCAAAATCAACGGATACCACGTCATCCAATAACCTGACTAGTCTGAATAAATCTGCCGCGGCATCTGCACTCAACCTGTCGCAAACGGGGTTGAATCAGCAAATCAAGGCTGGTAAATCCATCGTTGATATTGCCAAGGATCAGGGCGTAGACAAGAGCAAAGTCATTAATACCATCGTAACCAAAGAAAAAAGCTGGGTCACTTCTCAACTGAATGAGTCCTGGAAAAACACGACCGGTACTTTAACCACAGAGCAGCAGCAATTCAAGGACAGCGGTTATTTGGCCAAGGCTGCCCAGTTGTTCAACACATCCGCAGATGAGCTGCAAACCCAACTGAAGAATGGAAAAACGTTAACTGCGATTGCCAAAGAAAAAGGCGTGGATTCCAGCAAACTGACGGAAACACTCCATACCTATGCCAAACAGCAAGTAACCGAGCAATGTAACCAAGCCAGCTAATCCCCTTCCCCATTAACCCCAAACTACCACCAAACCACAAAAAGAGAGGGTCCTGTTCACAGGACCCTCTCTCCATCTATTGCAGGATACATCTTTTCACTTCCTTGGCTTTCAGCAAACTTTAAGCTTCCATCCGAGTAAAACATGACCCAAAATTCATCCCTTTTTCAGCTTGGTCACCTATACTTGCACCAATCTCAATCGCCCATGCTGAGGAGGAGAAGGATGAACACACTGAGCTACAGAGATCCAAATACCCGATGGAACAGGCATTTCTGGCTGTATGCGGCTCTAATTTTCACTGGCGGTCTATTGCTGCGTTTGTACCTTGGAACACAATTCAGGGGTTATATCGGAGATCAGTCCCTGTTCGTCGATTGGATGAATGCCGTCCACCAATACGGGGTTCGTGAATCATACCTGTATGGAAAAGATCAGAACTATCCCCCATTGTTTATCTTCATTCTGGGGTTGTACCGCTGGATACTGGGTGGGCTCGGCATAACCGCCTCAGCTGGCAATCTGTCCATGAAAATACTGCCTATCGCCTTTGATATGCTGTCCTTGGCGGTCTTGACTCTTACATTCAAAAAGCTAAGCTCTGGCAAACGTTTGGTGCTGCTTGCAGTTCTTTCCTTCAACCCCGGTCTGCTGGTCGACAGCGCCATGTGGGGACAGATCGACATCCTGCACAGTACATTAATGGTGCTGTCTACCGTTCTGCTGCTATGTAATCCTCTATTGGCGGGTGTATTGTTCTCCGTTGCCCTGCTGGCAAAGTTTCAGGCGATTGTCATTGTTCCGGTGATCGGTATTGTATTACTACGCCAGCTTTATCACAGGCGATTTCGCGGCACGTTTCTATTTGTAGCAGGATTAATGATGGCTATCCTGCCTGTGCTTCTCTATTTTGCTGCAAACGGAACCCTCGGCACCATGCTGACCAACGCCTACGGAAGCGCCGTTAATATGTATCCGCAGCTTTCGCTGAACGCCATGAATATCTGGTATCACCTGCTTGGTGATCCGGGAACCAGCGATGCTACGGTGTTGTTTGGCATAGTAACGTATAAAATGTTTGGTCTGCTGCTGCTTGCCATTGCCGTGGTTGGAGTAGCGGCCTATCTACTGCTGATTAAGGAAATTCGTATTCCATCCCTGCTCATTGCAGGTGCAGCGGTGAATCTCGCCTTCTTTATGCTGCCAACGGAAATTCATGAGCGTTACAGCATACCTGCTTTGTTATTCTTGGTTCTAGTTCCGTTCTTTGAACGTAAATGGATGTACGCTGCAATCACCTTCTCCCTGACTACATACGTAAATATTGCCATGATCATGAGCACGGGCTCTGGTGGCGACTTTGGAGCTGAGGAAGGGCTATCTCGCATCGGTGGTGAGCATGGTAACTTTGGCGGAGGACATGGAGCGAGCTTTAGCATGCACGGTTCGGGACTGACCAATGACTTGATGTACAGCATGGGTATTTCCATTGCGATGATCCATATCGTGATCCTGCTCTGGGTTGTATTTGCCATGACCCGTGAAATTCTGGATGGACGAAAAAAACGTAGCTGAATATTATTTTGCAAGAATAAAAAAGAGGTGTTCCAACAGCCATTTCCATGGTTGCCGAAACACCTTTATTCCCATTAAATTTTAATTTCAAGCAACTCATATTTGATAATGCCCATAGGCGCATTGACATGAATGACACTGCCTACTTCTTTGCCCATCAGTTCTTTGCCAAGCGGGCTTTCGTACGATATTTTGTTATCAGCAACATCCGCCTCGGCCGGACCAACCAGCATGTATTCAATCTTCTCGGCGAATTCGATATCATTAAGCAGGATGGTTGAGCCAATGCTTACTTTGTTCGAGTCGATATTGTCCGAAGTGATGACTCTTGCTTTGGTCAGCATTTTCTCCAGAATCAAAATGCGGGTTTCCATAAAAGCCTGATCATCTTTGGCTGAATGATACTCACTATTTTCCTTCAGGTCACCGTAACTGATCGCGAGTTTCAGACGCGCCGCCAGTTCCTTACGCTTCACCGTCTTTAATTCCCTCAGTTCGTCCTCCAGCTTTTCCAAGCCTTCCTGTGTCAAAATCACTTCATCATTAGCCATTTTTTCCATCTCCTAATCTTGCTTTCTATCTATATTCTAACCTATATCCACTCCAAACGGTTAACATACCAAGAAAAAGAAATAACGCTCCCATTGATGGAAAGATGTGTATGCGTAACCTTTACTGTTACTTACTATTATAGGTAATAAACCTAGAATCATCTCAATACGATGTCGCATTTTTTCTATAATGGTCATTATTGCCATATAAAGTCTTCTAACCTACAATAGACGATACTGCTATCGAAGGAGGAAATATTTTGTATGCAACGATTCAATTCATAGGACTCTTCCTGATCCTTCCTGCTGCCTCCGGGTGGATTATGTTGAATAGTTTCCTGAAAAAGGCTTCGGGAAATGGCCGAAAACTTCTCAAGGTGTTCGAATTTATTTTTCTGACCATCACTCTATTGCTTTTCGCAGCAGGTCTTGCAATAGACAGTATGGGTGTTCAGGGAGGAGAACCCTTATCCATGTATGAAGACTCCGGCCTGATGGCATCCAATTACGCCACGCTGGATCACCGTAGTCTTCTTGTCCTTTTGGTCACGTTATTGCTTGGCTTGCTCGCTTATTTAGCAATGTTCACACGTCCAGGTAAGCTCTCACCGATCATTTACACCTTATGCAATAGTATCCTTGTATTAAATATCGTTTGGGGTATCGTCTATATCACGCATACTAGCATTGCTTGGTACACCGAGACGGGTATGTTCTTGATGTTTGCTGTGCTTCTGTTGCAGAGCAGCTATCTATCACTTATCTTCCTTTATATTGGTCGATTGAAACGTTCATGGGATGGCTTTATCGAGGCTACTCTGGTTGAATATCCAACGTCATTGGATATGGAGCATTTACCAAAATGGCAACGACTGCTATACCGGTCTATCATTCGCTTTCATACCGCCCCGATAGTGTGGACCATTCTGATGTTTCCCATACAGCTTGTTATACAATTGATCCTTGTTCTGTTTGGACAACGCCCGGATAGCGCCATTCGCGTATTTCTGGATACAAGCAGCTTCAATTACTCCAGACTGCCGGCTCCACCGCCAAATATGATTCCCGGTGATGGGCACTATCTATGTACAGTTGCAGCCGGTGGACATCAAAAATGGGTCAAACCCGTGCGAGCAGGCATACGACATGGCCACATCATTCACGTTAACCGGCAACTCATGATCGCCAACGCATTCGAGCATGTTATGGAGCAGTATACACCGCGGTTCCATGGCTTAGTTCGAGGTTTGTACAATCGCTATGGATATCCAATTAGTAAACATATTCGTTCCAAATGGACCGCCGATATCGTCTATCTATTGATGAAACCGCTCGAGTGGCTATTCCTCATCGTCCTTTATACAACAGACGCTCACCCTGAAAACCGAATTCATATCCAGTACAGTGAGATGCGAGGAAAATATACACGTTTCTAGAAAAACGGAATTTTAACTGTACCGGTACAATTGAACCAAACCAGTGTATTCATTTCATCCGTTCACTTTTACAATGAATTCAGGGCAGCAGCAATTAATAATACGCCCACTACATGACTCGAGGTGATCTGGATGAATGTTACATTGACTCCATCTGAAATACAGGCCTACCTGAAACGGATAGGCATTCATAATATCAAGGAACCCGCCCTGGAATTCCTATCCGAAATCCAGCAGGCACATGTGCAGCATCTATCCTGGCAAACGGTCGATATTTTTGCAGGTCGGCCTGCGGGCATTGATCTTCAAGAATCGGTCCAGCTTATATTGCAAGGCCGCAGTGGTTACTGTTTTCATCTGAATGGCGCATTCAGCATTCTGCTTCGCTCTCTGGGATATACGGTGCATTGGCATCGTGCCGGAGTTCAGCCATATGGAGAGCAGCCACGTGTGAACTCGTTCCATCTAGGTCTGTCGGTCTCTTTGCCAGATGCAGACCCGAATGTGGAACGTTGGATTGTGGATGTCGGTCTGGGCGGCATGCCCTTCGAACCGCTTCCTCTTCGTTATGGAACTTACGGATCGGCCCCGTTTACTTATACATTAATGCCTTCATCTGTTGCTCCTGGCGGATGGAGACTTGAATATGAACCCAACGGGCCAAGTGAGGGTGTCGACTTCGCTCCCGAAGAGCTTACCAGCCTGGAAGAGTTCATGCCCAAGCATGAATTCTACAGCCAATCAGCCGATTCGCCTTGGCATAACGCATTTTTGCTCCGTCAGAGGCATGCTCTCCAAAGCAACGAACTACGTGGATGTATGCTCCGGACGCATGACCGCGATGGTATCCGCAAAAAGGAAATTCAAACCTACACCGAGTGGAAAGACGTATTGGCTGAGAAATTCCACGAACCGTTGGTGAATTACACAGAAGTGGAACGCAAAGAAATGTGGGGACGGGTACAGGCTGCACATGAAGAATGGAAAAGAACACAGCAGGTATGAAGCGGCACGCGAAGACCCGATAAACCGATGATTATAAAGGAAAGTGTGCAATCCATGCCGAATACATCGTCAGGTGATAAATGATGATAACGATTCAAGTTCTTCAAGTTCCGGCAGAATTGCCCGAGGCATACTGGAACCTTTTTGTATCGCACGTATCTGAGGAAAGACGAGGACAAGCTTCACGTTTTGTACATCAGGCGGACGCCTATCGCTCTGTTCTGGGTGAAGTGTTGACCCGTGTGGCGCTGAGCAAGTTGACTGGCCTAAGGCCGGGAGAACTTTCGTTCACCCGTAACAAATACGGCAAACCTTCCCTCAGTCTCAGTAACTATGCTGATGTTCAATTTAATGTCTCGCACTCCGGCGATTGGATTGCTTTAATCTCTGGCGGTGACGCTGATCTGGGTGTGGATGTGGAAAAAATAGCGCCCATCGATATGAAGATTGCAGAGCGTTTCTTCTCTCTCACGGAGAGCGGATTCCTGGCTGCGGAGCCCGCCGAGATGCAACTGGAGACCTTCTACCGATTATGGACGCTGAAGGAAAGCTACATCAAGGCCGTCGGCATGGGCCTGTCCATGCCACTTGATTCATTCTCCATGATCCGCAATGCTGACGGGAACTGGCACGCGCCAGAAGCAGCCGCATATCCATTCCTCAGCCTGCGACTGGATCACGGGCATATGTTAGCAGCTTGTTCCGCAGGAGAAGATTTACCTACCCAGCCGGATGTCATCACAATCGAAGAGTTGTATCAGGCATTATTATGAAGGAGGGGTTACAAACCCCTCCTTCATTTTTTACATTTTATCAAAATGTGCATTAATCCCTTTCCGAACCATAATTTTCAAAAAAATGATTAACATTCTGTCCAGTTAATGGTACTATAGGACCAAAAGGAAGAGAAGTAGGTAATATAGATCAGGTATTTATAACTATTTTCTACAGTACATACTTGTTAATGCTCGATTCTCTCTCCATTTATTATTTTAGAAGGAAGTGGACAAATGCATATCTTTTTGCAAAACAATGCAGGTGTGACCAAAAACGTTAAGGTTGGTTTCAGCTGGACAACACTCTTTTTTGGATTTTTTCCTGCGCTTTTCCGTGGTGATTTGAAATGGGCTGCCATCATGTTTTTGATAAGTGTTGCTCTTGGAGTCTTCACTGTGGGCATCGGAGCTTGGGTTAGTGGAATCGTATTCTCCTTCGTTTACAACAAAATTTACATTAAAGAATTGCTGGAAAAAGGCTACCGTCCTGCAAATGCTGAGTCTCAAGCGGTTCTTGAGAGAAATCAGATTATTGCTCGAGCAGCATAAAACCTTAGAAATGAATGTAAAAAACATAGCAATTAATATTTTCATTGTAGATTTATGAATTAGCACTCATGTAGAAATATCGAAAAGTCCCCGGCGAACCCGCCAGGGACTTTTTAGTATCCAGTGGACTGCATTCACGCACTCCTGATCTGAATGGATATCATATTCATCTGCCAGGCTACAGGACTTTACCTTTCGATTGTACAGACGATTCCTGTGTCAATGATGGAGATTTCTTTTGCCTCCGAAAGAGACCCTGACCGCTGTTTTTCCGTATCGTTGCAGCCGCGTCAGCATCACTGATTTTCAGGGCAAAGCATAGACCAATCAACAGAAACGCAGCAGCCCCCAGCAAAGCCAAACGGTACGCCAGCATATTCGGCTCCATCGCTCCAGCCGCAGTCACCGTCGTTGTACCCACGCCAGCCAGAACAGCAGACAATAACGCCATTCCAATAGCGGAACCCAGCCGATTTTGCACCGTGAACCAGGTGGAGGCTCGTCCCATGGAAGGAGGCGGTATTTGGGCAAACGAAGCAATCTGTACCGCGCCTACCGTCTGTCCCAGGAAAATCCCTACACCAAACAATAACGCACGAATGAACCACGGATTTGTATCCACTGTGATTTGACTAAGCGTAATGAAAATGATAGCCGTGCAGATCAGACCCATGGATATCAGCTTACGCGGACCCAGCCGCGGATATGTCCAGGGCACAAGCTGCGAAGCGATCATAAGTCCCAAAGCTTCCGGAAATGTGGTTAGCCCTGTCTCCAGCGCAGAGGCGTTTAGCACGTTTTGATACATCAACGGAAATACATACAACATGCCCAGCAGACCCGCTGCTCCGCATACGGATACCAGACCCGAATAGCGGAATAAACGGTCTCTCAGCAAACGCAGATCAAGCAAAGGCTGCTTCGCGCGCAGTTCGGCAAACACGAGCAACGTGAGCAGGATGATCCCTGTAAGGCCGGCTCCAATAATAAGAGGGGAAGTCCACCCTCGCAGCGGACCCTGACTAAGAGCGTACATCGTCAGGGCGAGTCCTGGGGCAGATAATAACCACCCCGGTACATCCAGTCGACCGGCTCCCTGTTCTCTGTGCTCCTTCAGATACAGCATTCCGAAGATCACCGCCGGAATGCCGACGGGCAGATTTACATAGAAGATCCATCGCCAAGAAAGCTGGTCCACAATTAATCCGCTCACAATCGGCCCCAGGGCCGGGGCCAGCGCAATGGGCAGTACGAGCATTCGGGATACCTTGGCCCGTTCCTGGGGAGGAAAGGTTCGAAACAGCATCGCCATCCCTACAGGAGTAAGCAGACCACCCCCTGCACCCTGCAAAATGCGAAAGAATGTCAGCGTACTTAATTGATCGGCCGTTGCACAGAGTGCAGAGGATATCGTAAACAGTGCCAATGCAGATAAGAAAACTCGTTTCGTTCCCCAGCGATCACCAAGCCATCCTGCAACAGGCAGGAATACAGCCAAACTCACCAGATAACCCACATTCAAGGTACCCGAGGCAGCCGGGGGAATCCCCAGCTCCTCACTGATGGTTCGTAACGCTACGTTCAAGACCGTTCCATCCATGGCTACCATAAACATCGCCAGTACGTAGACAATGCTCACGATGACCTTGGGATTCAGACTGAATTTCATCTGCTAGCCTCATGAACAGCCCCAGGCATACCGATTTCATCACAAAGACTTAACGGTTTCAGGTCTGTCCATTGCTCGGCGATGTAATCGAGGCATACCCGGCGCTTGGCTTTGCTTAGCATTACAGTCCAACCCGCGGGTACTGCAAGAGATGCAGGCCAGAGGGAGTACTGCCCCTCCTCATTGATTAACACCAGATAATTGCTGTCTTCATATTCAAATGGGTTGCTCATCGCCTTATCCTCCTATTTATGTTGAATTTCGTGCTGGTTCAGCTCCTCCAGCTTGGCGGCCAGTGTTCGGCAGATTTCCTCCAGCGGTCCAGGCTGACAGAGGTCTTTGTGACGGCAAGCGATATCATGCCGTTCCAATTGGCCTCCGATATACGCATTCCACATTTCCGGTTCAATCGGGTCAAACCAGTCCGGAATAATGGTGGAACGGAAGAAGATCAGATCCCCCTCGAATCGGGATGGCGTATAGGCCCCCAAGATCCGTACGGAATTTTCATAGGTTTTCCGCAGCTTCATGATTGTCTCTTCATCCAAACTTGCCAGTGCACTGCCCTCACTGCGCAATATGCGCATAGCCGTTGCCATATCCAGCGGTCCATCCCCAATGCTGTCCGGATCATAACCACCCAGTGCAAGCAATGCCGTTAACGCTTCTTCCTCATCCGGTTCTCCGCGAATCGGCAGATAGTGGCTCGGATACGCATCCAGCATGGCGAGAAACTCCACTTCTTCCCCTTCCGATTGCAGCTGCACCGCCATGGCCTGCGCAACATTGCCTCCGAGGGACCAGCCCAGCAGGCGGTATGGCCCCTCAGGCTGTACCGAGCGGATATGGCGGATGTAGTCTGCCGTCATATCTTCCAGTGTAGACGGAAGTTCCTCAACCTCAGCAATTCCTCTGGCCTGTAACCCGTAGAGCGGATACTCCATGCCCAGATGTTTCATCAGCCCGGCGTAACACCAGCCAAGTCCTCCTGCGGGATGGACACAGAATACAGGCAGATGCTCCCCATGCGTTCTGAGCGGCAACAGCACCTGAAGCGAGCTTTTTCCGGAATCCGAATCCATCTCCAATCGCTCCGCCAGTCCCGCTACCGTAGCTGTTTCGAACAAAATGCCGATGCCCGGCTCCCGTCCCATCGCTTCACGAATGCGGCTCATTAAGCGAACAGCCAGCAGCGAATGGCCACCCAGCTCGAAGAAACTGTCGTCAATACTCACACTCCGCATCCCCAATACTTCGGCAAACAAATCACAGAGGATCTGCTCCTGCGGGTTGCGAGGCGCTCTGCCACCTGCCGTTAATTGCATGTCAGGTGCGGGAAGTACCTTGCGATCCAGCTTGCCATTCGGTGTAAGCGGCAGGCTCTCCATCGCTACAACCGCAGATGGAACCATATAATCCGGAAGACTGGCAGACGCATGACGACGCAAGGCCGTCGATTCCGATATCGTCCCTGTGTCCGAAGCCGGAACGATATAAGCTACAAGACGTTGATCCCCCGGCTGGTCCTCACGGACGATTACAGCAGCCTGGGCCACGCTTGGATGCCTTGCCAGCACTGCTTCAATCTCGCCAAGCTCAATGCGGAATCCCCGAATTTTCACCTGCTGATCCGCCCGGCCCAAATAATCGAGAGAGCCATCATGCAGACGCTTCGCCAAATCTCCTGTCCGGTACATACGAGTACCTGCCAGACCGTATGGATCAGCAACGAATCGCTCAGCTGTAAGATCAGGTCGGTTCCAATAACCACGAGCCAGACCTGCTCCGGCTACATACATTTCTCCGGTTACTCCTGTCGGTACAGGCTCCAGTTGACCATCAAGCACGTATACCCGAAGATCCGGTATGGCGCATCCAATCCAGCTGCTCGCACCTTCCGTAGAACTGCCTGCATGCAGTTCCTGGTAGCTGACATGAACCGTCGTCTCGGTGATGCCATACATATTGATGAGTTTTGGCGCATCATCAGCATGGCGTTCATACCAGTCATCCAAGCGACCAAGCTCCAGTGCCTCGCCTCCAAAAATGACATAACGGAGTGCGAGCCGCTGTCCCCAGGCCGGATTTTCCCGGTCAGCCTGCATGAGATGGTAGAATGCGGATGGCGTCTGGTTCAATACGGTCACCTTTTGCTCAGCAAGCAACTGCAGGAACGCTCCAGGTGAACGGCTGATCTCATGAGGAACAACGACTAATCTCCCTCCATGCAGCAGCGGTCCCCAGATTTCCCAGACGGAGAAGTCAAATGCATAGGAGTGGAACAAGGTCCACACATCACTCGCGTCAAAATGGAACCAGTGCTGCGTGGCATCCAATAAACGGATGACATTGGCATGCGGAATAACGACCCCTTTGGGCTTGCCTGTCGAACCCGAGGTATAGATCATATAAGCCGGACTCAGAGGCGTCACACGCCCATTGCGTTCACTATCCGCAGGGTTTCGATCATCCAGCATCCCTAATTGATCCAGGATATGCGAATCGTCCATATTAATACACTGAATTTCCGCCACCTGCGGAAGCAAGGTGTTTACCTCTGTACTCGTTAACATTACTTTCGGTGCTGCGTCTGTCAGCATATGTGTCAACCGGTCTGCCGGATAATTGGGGTCAAGCGGCAGATATGCGGCCCCTGCTTTTAGCACAGCGAGAATGCCCACAACCATTTCAACGGAGCGAGGCAAGGCCAGTGCTACCATTTGTTCCGGTGCCACACCTTGACCGATCAGTAATCTGGCAAGCTGATTGGCTCTTGCATTCAGCTCCCTGTAATTCAAGGTGATATCCTCACAGGTCATGGCAGTCGCTTCCGGATGAGCCGCTGCTTGTATTTCAAAGCGCTCGGCTATGGTCAGTTGCGCATCCTCACTTAGCGTAAAAGACCATTCTTTTTCAAGCTGCGCCTGCTCTGTCGGGGTCACAACATGAAATCTGCTGATTCGTTCATCCAACTGCTGCACTGCATCTTCAAGTACCTGCATCAATCGGACCACAAGTTCACCTGCAGTAGATTCCCGGAAGAGATCTGCACTATATTCCAGCACACCTTCAATTCCGCCTGCAGATCCGTTATGCTCACGCTGCTCTGTCAGCTCAAGGGTTAGATCAAATTTGGATGAACCCACACCATGCATGCGGGTTTCCGCCGCAATATCCGGCAGATCAAGACGAATATCCGGTGTATTTTGCAGCACAAGCATCACTTGGAAGAGTGGATGTTTGGAACGGGATCGAGGCGGATTCAACACTTCAACCAACCGTTCAAAGGGCAGATCCTGATGTTCATATGCAGCCAGATCGACTTCTCGCACACGGGCCAGCAGCTCGCGGAATGTTGGATCACCTGAACTGTCAGTACGCAGCACAAGGGTGTTAATGAACATACCCACGACTTCATCCAGCGCATCATCGCTCCGTCCAGCAATCGGTGTTCCTATCGCGATATCCGTTCCTGCCCCCATTCGGGTAAGCAGCAAGGACAGTGCCGAGTGCAGCACCATGAACAGGCTGACTTTATTTTCCCGTGCGATGACCATCAATTGCTCATGCAAACGTTGACTGATCGTAAATGGCACCGATCCACCGCGATAACTGGACACGACTGGACGGGCGTAATCCGTAGGGAATGTAACCTGCTCCGGTAAATTGACCAGCTGGTTGCTCCAGAATTCCATCTGTCTTGCAATCAGACTGTCCTGCTGTTTCTCATCCCCTAGCAATTTCTCCTGCCACACCGCATAGTCGGCATATTGAATGCGAAGCGGCACCCAGGCAGGTGAAGAACCCCGCAAGCGTGACGCATAAGCCTCCGACAAATCGCGGATGAGCGGCGACAATGACCATCCATCCCCGGCAATATGATGGAGCAGCAACAACAGCACATGCTCATCCGCGCCGATTCTGAACAACTCGGCACGAATGCCTGGTTCAGTGGAAAGCTGGAAGCTGTAGCGTGACGCTTCTGTCAGAAGCTCGGGAAGCTCCTGCTCGGCAGCAGCGGTTACATTCAATTTCACTTTAACGTCAGCAGCATTCAGAATATGCTGGCTCGCAGATCCCATTTCAGGCGGATACAACGTTCGTAATGTCTCATGACGGTCTACAATATCCTGCAGGGCGTTCTCCAGAGCATCCGTATCCAGCTTCCCGGCCAATCGGGCAACCAGCGGAATATTATACGTCGGATTGGCGCCTTCCAGACAATACATGAACCACAGTCTCCGCTGGGCAAAGGAGAGCGGAAGCTCCCCCTGACGTGAAACAGGCTGAATAACAGGTCTAACCGATTTTGCCTGATCCAATCGTTTGGCTAGGCCTGCTGCGGTTGGAGCTTCAAATACACTGCCAATGGTCAGATCTGCACCGAATACATCACGGATACGTGCTGTAATTCGTCCAGCCAGCAGGGAGTGCCCACCCAGTTCAAAGAAATCATCGTCAATGCCCACACGACCAACACCAAGAATCTCAGCGAACAGACTGCACAGAATTTCTTCTTGTGGCGTGCGCGCCTCCCGTCCATTGGCATTTGACAGCAAAGTAGGCACAGGAAGCCGTTTGCGATCGATCTTTTTATTCGGTGTCAGCGGCATCTCAGGCAATAGCGTGAATGCAGAAGGCACCATGTGATCCGGCAACGCATCGGCCACGTAAGCTCTTATTTCTGCTAAATCCATACGATTCTCGAGTTCAGACTCAGCCACTACATACGCTGCCAGTCGATGGTTCCCCGGTTGGTCCTCGCGAGCCATGACCGTGACCTGAGCTACGCCAGGATACCTGGAGATTACCGATTCAATCTCGCCCAGTTCTATCCGGAAACCTCTAATTTTGATCTGATGATCTGCACGACCCAAATAATCGATAGAACCATCCGGCAGCCATTTCGCCAAATCTCCTGTACGGTACATCCGACTGCCTGGCTGACCGAAGGGATTGGCTACAAAGCGTTCTGCGGTCAGATCAGGCCTGCCCAAATACCCGCGCGCAAGCCCTTCGCCTGCGATATAGAGTTCCCCTACTACACCCGAGGGTACTGGCTTTAAGCCTTGATCCAGCACATATAGCTGCGTGTTGCGAACCGGACCACCAATCGACGGTTTCCCCATCGCCCCTGTGTCGAACGATGCAGCCGTGGAATAAATGGTCGTCTCGGTCGGGCCATACTGGTTATTGACGTGACACCCCAGTTCCTGCAAAGAAAGCTTCAGTTCCTCCGTCAGCGCCTCTCCTCCGGTAATCACGGTTAGCCCATCGAATCGCCCTGGGCGGCTCGTCACCAAAGACTGCCATAACGTAGGCGTAGCCTGCATGATGGTGGTTCCCAGCTCTCTCATCTTCCCAGCCAGAGCTACCGGATCAAGAATCGTCTCTTTGTGTGCAATATCCAGCCGGGCACCCGTCGTAAGCGGCAGAAATACTTCCAGTACAGATATGTCAAAAGCAATCGTGGTCACCGACAGCCAGTGGTCCTGAGGACCAACCTGTAGTCTTGTCTTCATATCCTCAAGCAGATTCGCCAGCCCCAGATGGGTTACGGCTACGCCCTTGGGCTTACCTGTGGAGCCTGAAGTGTAGATAATATACGAAGGATTGAGCAGAGAAGCTGTACTTGTCAGATCATCACCTTCGGGATTACTTCCAGGCCGGCGACTCACTGCCGTAGCAGTATTCGGTTCATCCATGACCATCATCGGTACACTGGATGTTGTCGGCAGATTGGAAACATGGTTCATTTCCGTCACCACACAAGCAGGCTTGGCATCCTCCAACATGTAGATCAGACGCTCTTCGGGATAGTCAGGATCAAGCGGCAGATAAGCGGCCCCCGTTTTGTGGACAGCCACAATGGCGATGACCACTTCGAGCGAACGAGGCAGAGCAATGGCCACCCGCTGTTCCGGTCCTGCCTGATATCGTTGTATCAATTCATGAGCCAGCTGATTTGCCCGTTCATTCAGCTCCGCATACGTCAGGGATTCCCCCTCGAATGTTAGCGCCGTTGCAGAAGGCGTGCGGCGTACCTGCTGTTCAAACCGTGCTGCCGAATTGCTTTCGCCCGTCACCTCTCCTTTTCCATTCCATGTCACCAATACTTGCTCGCGTTCGGCAGGGAGCAGCAATTCCAGTCGTCCCACCATTTCCGTCTCCATGCCTTCCTGCATCACCAGGTTCAGAAGCTGCATATATCGAAGCTGATGGTTCAGCAGTTCGGAATCATTGTAGATAGACGGATTCGCATCAAAATCAATACTCAGCCCATGACCATGTCCTTGGTCCACCACATGAATGGACAGATCGTCTACCGGGCCCGTGGACAGGTTGTGAATCATACCGCGCTGCCCCGCGAAGTTCAATTCATGATGGAATGGCATGACATTAATCATGGGTCCGAACAGGCGACGATTCTCTCCAAGCAGCTTCAGATCACGCCGCAGATCCTGGTGGCGATAGCGTTGATGTTTGCGTACCGCCCGAATCTCCTGCACAACTTGTTTCAGCAGCTCTGACACGGTCAGATGTGACTCTACATTGAGACGCAGCGGAAGTACATTCATGACCATACCCGGAACCCGCAGGGATGTTGATCCCAAACGGCACATCACGGGCAGGGCCAGCACAACATCGGTCGCCCCTGTCATTCGGTGAACGTAAATGGACGTTGCCGCTACAAACAAATCCGGCCAAGTCACACCGAACCTTGCCGCTGCCGCCTGTATTTGCTCACGCTGCGAGTGTGTAAGCAGACCGCTCTGTCTCAGGAAATAGGTAGAGGTTCGCGGAGCCCGTTCCCCCAGGCTGACTACATCCGGTTCATCTGCATACCGATCCATCCAGAACTGACGATCCTGCTCCTTGTCCACTGAGCCAAGATAAGCCTCGTCTTCCTGAAGAACGGCTGTCAACGAGCCAAACGACGCCCCCTGCTGCACTTGATCTACACCTTCTCCTCTTACACTTGCAGAGTATAGGCTCGCCACCCTGCGGGTAATCAGCGAAACGCCGTATCCATCGATTGCGATATGATGAATGCGCTGGTACCAGTAATAACAATCATGGCTCACCTGGAACAATGCCTCCGTGAAGAGTGGACCTGTCGCCAGATTGACGGGATTGGCCAGATCATTTTTCATCCAGGCAAGTGCTGCTGTGTGGGGCTCCGGTTCCTCCCTCACGTCGATGACATGAAATGTCCAATGATCCGGGTTGCTGTTCAAAGACTGCCATGGACCTTGTTCATTTTCGCCATAAACCATATTCAGCGATTCTGCTTCCGAAACGGTCTGTCGCACACTTTCTTCGAATCGTCTGGCGTCTACGCTACCCTCGATGACCACATACTCGGCGGTATTGTACATCGGATTGTCCAGATTCAACTGCTGAGCGAACCAGATGCCGGACTGTGCAGAGGACAAGGGCCAAGCCGTGTCCCGACTGTGCGACGTATGCACTGCCCCGCTCAAAAGTAGTCTCCGTTCGGAAGTACCTTATTTTTGGCCTTATCCAGCAATGCTGCCCATGCAGCCAATGTAGGCAGCTCCGCCAGATCCACGAACGTTACCCCCGCTCCTTCCACTCGAAAGCGCTCAGCCAGACTCATAATACGAATGGAATCGAGTCCCCACATCTGGATCAGATCATCGTGCTCTCCAATGTTGGCAGGCTGCTCCTGGAGCATCTCTCCAACCTGATTTCTCAATGCTTCCAACGTGACTTTTTCAACGCCATGACTTCCGTCCTGAATTGGCTCTGCTGCGGATGCCGTTTGCTGCTCAGCCTCCGATACAGCCACCTGAGCAGATGCAGCATAGGAGCGTTCCCCTTGCTCACCCACTTCGGATTTCAGTGCTCCTTCATTTCCGTCAGCGGCAGAATCATTTAGCGATTCAAGTAAACGTCCGGTTGTCAGTGTTACCGCGCACCTTTCTGCTGCATACGTCAGGGCCATGCGATGTTTTTCCGCCGAGAAGTCAGCTACTGCATCCGCAACCAGGAACGCCTGAATGTCTCTCATAAAGGCTTCACAAGAGGTCATCAGACATCCGATATGAGCATAAATACCGCAAACGATCAGTTGATCACGGCCATCCCGCTGCATTAGTTCGAACAGTTCTGTTTTCTGGAAGGCGCTATATCGCCATTTGGTCATGAACGTATCCTGCGGAGCGGGTGCGAGCGCATCAATAATCTCTTTTTGCACAGGTCCTCCATCAATTCCCGCACCCCAAAAGTCCAGCTGTAACCCACGCTGCTCCGGAGTCTGTCCGCCCGGTTGTGCGGAGTAGACCACCGGAATGCCAAGCTCATGACACTTCGAACGAAGTTGTGAAATATGATCGATCAGCTCCACAACAGGGGATTGCCCTGCCGTAAAGGCGTTCATAAAATATTGCTGCATATCATGGATCAGGAGTACCGAGCGCTTCGTATCCGGTGTCCATGTTACCTTGTTGACAGGAAGCTCCGACTCTACAGGCATTGCATAGGGTTGAATCTTTGGAAGTGCCATGAATATCCCTCTTTTCAGCTTTATTTATCACAATCATGTTCATCACTGCGCTGTAGTGCTATCTATCAGTCGTTACAATCAGGAGATGGGCTGTTTAGCCGTAATCATCTCACGCAACGCTTTTTTGCTTACTTTGCCAACTTGAGTTTTGGGAAAAGACTGCACAAACTCAATCCGATCCGGTATTTTATAGCTGGCCAGACCCCGATTACGTAGAAAAGATTTCACTTCGGCAGCTGACGGAGCTTCACCGCTCGGCACGATAAATGCACAGGAGCGCTCGCCCAGATATTCATCCGGCATGGATACCAAAGCCGCATCATGCACAGCAGGATGCGCCAGCAGATGATTTTCCACTTCCTCGGCTGCCACTTTATCGCCGCCACGGTTAATTTGATCCTTCGCCCGTCCTTCCACAACGAGATATCCACCAGCCGTAAGACTGGCAATATCTCCGGTACGATAGAAACCGTCCGTGGTAAACGATCTGGCATTATGCTCCTCAGCCTTGTAATAACCACGAATTGTATAAGGCCCTCGTGTCAGTAAATGCCCCGAATGTCCCTGTTCCACATCCATGTCCTCGTCATCCACAATTCGTACTTCGTCATACGGAGACATCGGCTTGCCCTGAGTGTTAACAATGACATGCAGCGGATCATCCAAACGGGTGTAGTTCACCAGCCCCTCCGCCATTCCAAATACTTGCTGCAAGGTGCTGCCTAGGACGGGTTGGACACGTGCAGCCACCTCGGCGCTGAATTTGGCTCCTCCAACCTGAAGCACCTCAAGTGAAGGAAGTTTAATCCCCCGGGTAGCCGCCGCATTCAACCATATGAGCGCCAGTGGTGGTACAAGAGCCGTTATGGTCACTTTATGGCGCATAATGAGTGGAAAAGCTTCATCCGGGCTGGACCCACGTGACAGTACAATGGTTCCACCTGCGTACAGCGTACCCAGGAAGCCGGGTGAGCTCATCGGATAGTTATGTGCTATAGGCAGAACGGCCAGGTAGACACTCTCTGGGGTAAGTCCGCAGACTTCCACACTTCTCCGCAAACTGTAGATGTAGTCATCATGGGTGCGGGGAATCATTTTGGAAAGTCCGGTACTTCCACCAGACAACTGTAGAAAAGCAACATCGGAAGAGACTGGCTCATGAGGCAGTGTGATTGGTGCTGCATAGACATCTTCCAAAGCCGTGAATCGCCCCGCTTCTCCCGCCACAAATACTTGCCGAAGTCCCGGAACCTCTGCCTGAACCTCTTCTGCCAGCGTACGGTAATCAAACCCTCCATCCTGATCAGGTATCACGTATGCTACGGCCTCAGAGAAACGGGCAAAATACGTAATCTCACTCTTCCGGTGCAAGGGAAGGGCGTATACAGGCAGGGCACCAATGCGGAATAGGGCAAAACATACCTCGATAAACCCCGTAATATTGGGCAGCTGGATAATAACTCGATCATGCTGTCGTATTCCTTTGGCATATAAGCCAGCGGCCAGACGATCCACCCGGTCGTTCAGCTCCGCATAGGTTAATTGTTGTTCACCACTGACAACGGCTACCCGATTGCCATATAGTTCAGCTCGCTGACGGAGCATGTCTCCAAACGTAATTCCTTCCCAGCAGCCTTCCTGACGATAACGTTCGGCAACTTCCTCAGGCCAGGCCTGAAATCCTGACAGCATCGTTCATTCCTCCTTCATACTGGACACAGATGAATCCAAACCCATGGCAAGCAGCATTGTTCCGAATTTCGCCGAGGTCTCTGCCAGCTCCGCTTCTGCTGTAGAACCTGCAACAATACCCGCTCCAGCGAACAGTTTAAGCGTTCTTCCTTCCACTTCCGCACAGCGAATCGTTACAGCCCACTCGCCGTCACCGTCACTGTCACACCAACCCACCATGCCGGTGAATAATCCACGTTCAAAAGGTTCCTGTTCTCGGATGGCTTCCCGAGCGGCCTGTACAGGCGTTCCACAGATTGCTGGTGTAGGATGAAGAGCAAACGCAAGTTCCAGTGATGATGTGTTCACATCAGCAAGCTCCCCGTGAATTTCTGTAGATAAGTGCCACATGGTACGTGTCTGGATCAAGGAAGGTTCTGCCGGGACGGATAGCTGTTTGCACAGCGGACGCAGTGCTTCCGCCACAGCCTCAATGACTACGGCATGTTCATGGCGATCTTTGGCTGAAGCTAGCAGTGCTTCTGCACGGCGGCGGTCCTCAGCGGGATCTTCACTCCGGGCAGCAGACCCGGCGAGTGGATTGGCTCTCACTTTGGACCCTCTCCGGGTAACCAGTAATTCGGGGCTCGCTCCGATATAAGTCCGCTGGGTTTCTTTTTCCGCCTCCACACCAGCGTGTTTATCCGTTGTTATATTACCTTTTACTAGAGAGAGTTTCGTCATCGGAACAGCAAATGTATATCCGTGTGTGTTATCCCTGAACAAATTACGGAGTAACTGATGCGTGTCCACAATCGTCTGTGAAGTCACATGCAGTGTACGGGATAACACAACTTTGTGGAGATTGCCTTGATTCAGATCCATCAAAACGTTGTTTACGCTTTGCTGAAATATGGCTCCGGCAGGTTCTTCACGTACCGCGCAACCCACCGCGGCTGGACGTTTTTCCACCAATGCTCTGGAGTCCGGGGATAGGGGTTCAGCCCATTGGATCTTTTCTGGTACGAATAGCTCCGCAGAAGAATGTATCGGATCGAACGGAATGGCGCCGACCACAATCGGTTTCGTTTGGCCCGAGCGTCTCGCCTTTTCCATCAACTGCTCCATCCGGTTAATGAAAAGCTGCGTTTCTTCATTCCGCTTTTGTTCACTAACATTAACCGCGCCCATGGAGTCAGGTGTATTCCCTTCCGATGCCTCCATGGCAGACCATCGAATTTGTTCCCCTTGAGCTAACAGGGTATGTTGCGGTGAAGACCAGAAAAAGGACGTCCCTTCCTGATATTGTTCCAGAAGGTGTAAGGCGGAAGTTGCAGCAACCGTACCCGCTTTTGACATGATTATCATCTCCTTATCTTGATTCAGGCACCTAGCGTGGCGCCTCCGTCCACACACAAGTTATGCATCGTAATATGTCTAGCCTGATCCGATACCAAAAAAAGCACACTATCCGCTATATCCGATGGCAACGCCAGCCTGTTCAGTGGTATGCCCAGTCGGTATGCTTGCTGGGAACCCGCGATAACGGCCTGTGCTCCCTGCTCATCCGCCCACAATGCACGCTGCATATCGGTATCCGTCGAACCTGGAGATACAATGTTACAGCGGATATGATCTGAGGCGTATTCAAGAGCCAAACATTTGGTGAACATGGTTGAAGCCGCTTTGGAGGCTACGTAGGCGGACATATGCATCCGGGGCACACCAGAAGCATTTGAACCGACAGTAACGATCGCCCCCGACTGACGTTCGGCCATGTATCGCACCACAGCACGTGACATGTAAAATACACCATGTGTATTCACGTCAAAAGTTCTTGTCCACTCTTCATCGCGGAGCTCACTCACAGCCCCCGTGTATAGTACTCCCGCTGCATTCACCAAAATGCCAATCGGACCTAATGTATTCTCAATACGCTGGATTGCATCTTCGACGAATTGATGATTAGATATATCCACAGGACAGGCTGTTGCTTGATAACCCTGACTATGCAGATCTGTGACCAGTTGATTCAACTGATCCTCTCGTATGTCGACAGCTGCAACAATAGCGCCCTGCTCAGCAAGCAATCTCGCCACGGCTGCACCGATGCCTTGCGCAGCACCGGTGACTACGGCTACTTTTCCATCAATTCCTGTGTAACTCACTCCTGTTCCTCCCTTGCATTACTGCTCCCTCTCCTGTTGGAGAGATATGTTAGCCTGCTGAACCTGATTGGATCATCCGTAAATCCGTCACATTTCGGTCCACTTGCCTTTCGCCCAATATCACGTACCGATACCTCTGATTGAGAAATACTGTCGTCTCTTTCCTCCTACGACTCCGGGCTGCAGGCAAAACGCATCGTACGACTAATCAGAAACGGTAATACGGATACATGGTTTTCTTCTTCAAACTCGGTATATTTAATGTCCAGACCCGGCTGATTCAGCGCAGATAACCGTTCTGTAAGACTCGAAGCCTTATCATTGTTGCGCGCAGGATGCGTCTTTTCCTGTTCACCCATGCCAATCCACACCTTGACGTTCACGGGATGCTGCTCCAGCCGTGCGACAAATTCCTGTTCCTCCGCCAGCATGACGTTCTGATTCCAGTGAAGCGAAGGGCTGCCCGCAATGTAATAGCGAAAAGCTTCCGGTTTCTTGAACAGCGTATGCAACACGAACAATCCACCAAGGGAATGACCAAAAATAGCCTGTCTGCTCCGATCAATCCTGAACTGCTGTTCCATATCCGGCTTCAGCTCTTCTTCAATAAACTGCAAGAATTCATCGGCTCCACCCTGTTTTGGTAAAGGTGTTCCATCCGAATTCTGGGTATATTCCGTTGTGGTCTGCGGGGTAAAGTCATAGTAACGGTGCGGTGAAAAAGGACCGGCCGTTGGATACCCGATGCCAACAACAATGGCCGGAAGTGCTCCGGTCTTCTCCGGTCTGCGGCCCTGTACACGAACGGCTTCGACCATCGTGCCAAACACCGAGTTGGCATCCAGCAGATAGATCACCGGATATCCCGAAGGCGGTGGTGCTTCTGCCGGTTGGAATACCATGATCTGATAGGCATGATTGCCGTTGCGCGATTTCATGGTCCATTGTTCGGCGCGTGGAATCTGTACGGTACTGCGTGCGATATGTTCAAGGGTGCCAGATGCGGGTTGATTGGGCTGAAACGTCATTACGGATGGTTCCTCCTCGTTGTTCTGCGTATATAAGTTGAATACTGAACTAAATATGTTTTGTATGAGATTGATTCTCATTACCAATTATAAGAGAGTAAATCCGGCTGTCCCATGGACGATATCCAGAAATGATTTTGATTATCTCCATATTTCCACATTTTTGCAACTGACTTGGTTACCCCTAAAAATAAAAAACTCCCTCACGGAATACCTGAAACGCTGGAATTGGTCCGGTTTCTGGCACTCCGCGGGGAGCTCTGGTTCTCATATTGCGATTTGCGATTAATCCATGGATAGATTTCCTTGATTATTGCGTTAACGCCTTCAGCGTGTCGTCAATGACATGACCATAAGCAATCAATCCGCCGCCCAGCCACGGAGCGGGCTCGACTGCGTATACATGTCCAGCTTTGACGGCTGGCATGCTGTTCCATACTTTCGTATCCGTCATTTCCTTCATGCTCCCCGGACCCTGTTCCACCGTGAAAATAAAGTCGGCATCAATTTCAGGCAATACCTCGGTCGATACCGTTGCGCTGTTCTCCGTTTGCACCAGTGCAGGCTTGCCAAGCCCCAATTGCTGATATACCACGTAACCGCTAAAGTAGTTACCACCCATCATACTGATCCCGCGAGGTGCAAAACGAATAATCGCTGCTTTCTTGCCTTCGGTCACTTTGGCGAGCTTGGCCTTAGCATCATCTACCTTCGCATGATACGTTGCAATAGCTTTTTCAGCCTCAGCCGTTTTGCCCAGCAGATCACCAATTACCTGCAAAGATTTCTCGACATCACCCGAAGCATTCGTAAATACGTAGGTTGGTGCAATTTTCGAATAACTCTCATATACACCGTTCTCGGCATATTGGGCCGTGTGTAGAATAATGAAATCTGGATTGTACGCCATCAGTGCTTCTGGGGAAGGCAGCCCACTGGAGAAATCGAGTGTAGGTATCCCACTCAACTGATCCTGAAGGTAAACATGTCCTTGCGTACCACTCGCCCATTGGGCTACCGGTTTGACACCCAGTGTCAACAGGGAGTCTTCTAGGTACGGTGCAAAAACACGCTCTGTATGCTCAGGAACGATAACATCATGTCCCAGATCGTCTTTGACAGTTCGTTCTCCTTTGGTTTCTTCCGTATTCCCTTCGGTTACAGCAGTCCCTGATGAGGCCGTGGTCGAAGCCTCCGTTGTTGGCTGCTCTTTCTGTGCTTCTCCCTCAACTTCTGATTTTGAGCCACAGGCAGACAGCAGACCCGCAATCAATACCAGTACGAGCAATGCCGAGAAACCGGCACTACGAAATGGACGAACGGAACGTGGTCCGTTACCTTTTTTCTGTTTAAACATGACATATCCCCCTTGATAAACATTCTCATTTAGATAGATGGATTATATGTCATGTAGCCCGGGAATCACCATGGACGTTATCCAGATATACATTTGGACAATATCCCGTGAAAATCAGCAGCGCTTCATCCAGCATGCGCATCACGCCTACGGCAGAATAGTCAAACCAGGGATCACCTGTAATCAGATGAATCTGGTATTGCCTTACTGCCTTAAGCTGACGCCATACCGGCGAGTGCTGTAGACTGAGCCAATACGCCCGCGATGCGGCCTCAGGACACACCATAACAAGAATCCGATCTGGATTTAACGCAGCCAGTTGCTCCAAAGTTAACCGTGTGTTGGCCTGAACATCAGGGAACGTCTCCAGTTGTAAACCATTATTGTACAAGACTTCTTCAATGCCGGGATTTCGATACAGATACAGGTGCTGGCCATACACTCGGACAACGATGACCTTCTCTCGGCCCACTTTCTGTTTTACGGAATCCCGTGCCTTCTCGACTCGCTGATTGTATACGCTAATCCACTGCTCTGCCTGTTCTTCCCGTTCCAGAAAAGCAGCAATCATGCGTAACTGCGCACGCCAATCCAAGTGATACTTCGGTACAAAACAAGAAGGTGCAATCTCAGCCAGCTTGGACTGATCCTGATTACTGATCTGATCCGTACCGACAATAGCGTCTGGCCGGATATGAACCAAACGCTCCACGTTGGCTTCAAATCTCAAGCTGGTATACGGGTCTGTCAGTCTCAAATGTGACTGAATCTCTGTTCGGTGCGCGTTATAATAATAAGCGGTCCATTTGGGGTCAATCGGCGCAGCGACAGGCATGACATTAAGCGCCAGCAGCTGTCCAATGATGCTGGAGGAGCAGGTGGCGATGCGTTTTCTCGCATTTTTGGCATAATCCGAAGGAGATACGCCCACTTCCTTTTTAAATTTGCGGCTAAAATAATACTCATCGCTATAGCCTACTCTCAGCGCGATTTCACGGAGTTTGTACCCTGTTTCTTTCAGATATCGTTTCGCACGATTGATGCGAAGATCGGTCAGATATTCCATTGCACTCTGCCCGTAGGTCTTCTTGAACAGGTCCACGAAATATTTCGCACTGATATTGGCTTTGTGGGCGAGATCTGCAATAGACAAGGGTTCGTCATAGTGCTCATCCATATATACTTTTACCTTGGCAAGATCCGTCTTGGGACTGCGGCCGGTAACGGGCAAGTGCGCAGGGGTCTGCGAATCATTTTCCAGTAACATGAGGCCACTCCTTTCGATCTGCTTGATCGGTTTGATATAAAATGTACATGGCAATACAGCCGGTACTATATTAGTACTAACGAAAATGATAATCATTATCAATTAAAATATCACATTCTTTTCCATTCAGTCAATCCATATATGGAAGAATGTACACAGTTCGATGTTAAGACTATCCCGTAAACAGCAAAAAAGCTAACTGCGTGTTTTGGGCACGTGTTAGCTTTTGATGATGAGTTGCATGATTAAGTTTGCAAAGATTTGAAGTAATTAATCCCGGCTCCGCAGCTTGCCGAGCAGACGAATAATTTCAATATACAGCCATACCAGCGTAACCATCAATCCAAATGCACCGTACCACTCCATATATTTCGGAGCACCGTTGTCGGCACCACTTTCAATAAAATCAAAATCAAGTACCAGATTCAGCGCGGCCACAATGACAATGACGACAGAAATGCCGATTCCGATCAGGCTGTTGTCATGCAGATAGGGAACGGTAATCCCGAACAAACCAAGAACAAAACTGAGGAGATACATAATCATGATACCTCCGGTTGCTGCCACAACCCCCAGCTTGAAATTCTCCGTAGCTTTGATCAATCTTGTCTTGTATGCCATTAGCAGAGCGATAAAGACGGCCATGGTCAGCAGCGCAGCTTGCAACGTAATGCCGTTGTACAAGTATTCATACGTAGCCGAGAGTGCACCAAGGAACATCCCTTCCGCTACGGCATAGATCGGCACAAGGTAAGGCGCTGCAACAGGTTTAAATGAAATAATCAATGCGAGGATAAATCCGACGATCGCCCCTCCATATGCAAGAGGAAGCACTTCCTGCCCATTGAAAAACATCATCCAGGATGCAAATGCACTGCCCAGCAGGATTACCAGCGTAATAAACGCCTTATTTACCGTACCGTTGATCGTCATTCTAGTCTGATACCGATCATCTCCATATCCTCTGGAGTCTTCAAACGTACTATCTTTGAGTGTGGGGTTACCGCTACGTCCGATCAAAACAATCACCTCTTCTATGTATTTGGTTAATCCTGTACTACCATCTCTACGTTCTACATTGCCATTTCTACGAACTACATATTGATTTGCATATTGAAAAATAAAGATTCTAATGCTTCCAAGCAGACGTGGGATGCAATCCGCAGATCACATCCTTGTCTGTTGACGCAAGGCATAGGCTATATGTCCCAAAACTTTGCGAGGAATACTTTACGCTTTATTCAGCACATTCCATCATTTGATTCCAATTCTTAACGCTCTTGGGGCATATTCGAGATACTTATTTGTACAACACTTTATCTACATTGTATTTCGCACGCATCGTGTTGATGATATAGGTCTCGTAAATTTCGCGATCCACCGGATCTTCAATAACGTACACTTCAATGGTGGTTACTTCCTCGCGGTGTGACTTCATTGGTGATACGGTATCTTCAAAATGTTTCTTGATGCGCGGTCTTAATTTTCGTGCTTTCCCGACAAATAACAACTCACCAGCGGCATTGTAAAACATAAAGATACCGCCCTGTTCCCGCGTAATCAGGTGGAAATCGGTGAATCCGTAAATGTGGCTAAGCTGTGGATCAGCCTGCTTCGTGATGGTGACATCTGGTGTTGGCACAGTAATATTAATCAATAGGTTCACTTCCTCATTATCTATAGGTTTACATCCTATCATATATTATAAAGGGAAACCATTTCATTAATAAGAAGCAAGATTCAAGCTTTTTTCAACTATTACGACAAATATTTCAAAAAAAAGGTTAACTTCCCTGATTCAAAGTGGTACTATAGGGTTATGAGGAAGAATTTGGGCACTAAGACATATGTCTTTATATCTACTTCCGTCTATTGTACCCCATGATTGATCATCTTTTTCATACTGAATTCTGTTACGCGCGCACGACAAGAGTACAGTTAGCAAGAACTTAGCCTTATAGCTTTAAGATTCATCATCTAATCGACCCTTGCAGCAAGCAAACGTAGAAAGATCCTAGATTTACGAAGCTAGTATAGCATTGGATTGACCTAGGAAGCCTGCAATTATAGCCGTACGAGAGTAAATAGACACACGTAGAAGGACAGATAGCTATCGATCCTAGAGAGACTAGTCACGCAACGCCAACCTAGAAAGTTATAGCAGCAGCACTATAAAAGATGGATCACGTTTCACCCCAGCCCGGCATGATGCCAGGGCTTTTTTACGTTTGCGCAAACAACTAACCACTCCCGCAGGGAAACAGAGGTATCGTGGTTCTTTCTGCGGGGGTTATAATATGGCAAGATAGCAAATAAGGGAGTGATGGGATGTATTCCGATCTGCAATTGACGGAGGACCGCCCTGTATATATACAAGTCAAAGATTATATGAAGCGATTGATGCTCAAAGGCGGCCTGCAAGCCAAACAAAAGCTTCCTTCTACCCGAGAACTCAGTACACTCATGAAAGTTAGCCGCAGCACGATTCTGCTGGCCTATGCGGAACTGGAGGAAGAAGGCCTGATCTACGCGGTTAAAGGAAAAGGCAATTACGTTAGTTCCACCATTGATGCACCTGAGGCAACATCCGGGTGGCAGCTGGACTGGAACGAACGTGTCAGCGACTATGCAATCCAGGCGGAGCAATATGATCTGATGAAGCATGGCTCAGGATCGGAGCGCGGTGAGATTTCATTTACCAGCATTGCGCCCGATGAGAAGCTGTTCGATATGCACAATGTAAAGAGAGCCTTCCTCGACCGGATGTCGCTTGAAGGTGAAGTACTGCTGAATTACGGATATGCGCAAGGCTACAGGCCTCTTATGAAGTATCTGCTGCGCTATATGGAAAATAAAGGTGTCGACCTAACTGGCAAGGATATTCTGATTACTAACGGATTTACGGAAGGTTTTGATCTGGTACTGGGTGCACTTCGCAAAAAAAGCGGCAGGGCCCTGTGCGAAAACCCGACACATCATACCGCTGTTAAAAATCTGAGGCTTCATCAATTTCATCTCACCGGTGTGGATATGGAATCAGATGGTCTGGACCTGCGGCAGCTGGAACGGGAACTTGCAGCAAACCCGTATGATCTGGCCTATCTCGTACCCTCCTACCACAATCCAACCGGGATCGTCACATCACCTGCCAAACGGACAGAGATCATTCGATTGATGAACCAGTACCATGTGCCGATTATTGAAGACGGCTTTAACGAGGAATTGCGTTATTCCGGTTCCCATGTCTCCCCTCTGATTGCCAGTGTGGGCAAAGGGAATGGTCTCGTGTATCTGGGCAGCTTCTCCAAGGTGTTGTTTCCGGGGCTGCGGGTAGGCTGGGTCATTGCGGATGCGGCGCTGATTGATTATCTGGAAAGCATGAAACGGGCGCGCAGCATTCATACCTCGACGCTGGATCAGTCACTGCTCTATCAATATCTGAGCAACGGCAATTTCGAGAAATATTTGAAGCGGGCCCGCACGGAATATAAGCGGAAATATGAGCTGGTCGTTCGCTGCTTGCGGCAGTATCTGCCGATGTGCCGGGTTTCCGGTGAAGGCGGCCTTCACCTGTTCGTCCAATTCCCGCCGGAATATCGCACAAGAGAGCTACTGGCGGCTTGCAAGGCAAAAGGCGTTACCTTCATGCCCGGGGATACCTTTTATCTTGAACCGGGCCAGGGACAAAACACGATGCGTTTGGGCTTCTCCCGGGTCAGCGATGAGAACATTCGCAAAGGTATTCGCATCATTGGCGAGACGGTTGTTCAAATGAGATGAGGAGGATTCACATGAAAGTTGGCGTTATTATGGGTGGCACATCTTCGGAGCGGAATGTTTCCCTGCTCACCGGACAGGAGATGATCAACCATCTGGATGGACAGAAGTATGAGGTTATTCCGGTGGAGATTAACAGCAAGCGTGATCTCATTGAGAAAGCCGCAGGATTGGATGTGGCACTGCTCGCTCTGCACGGCAAATACGGCGAGGATGGCACGATCCAAGGCACCTTGGAGTCGCTGGGTGTTCCTTATACAGGCTGTGGTGTACTCGCGAGCAGCGTATGCATGGACAAAGATATGTCCAAACGGCTCATCCAGCATGCGGGTGTACCTACTGGCGAGTGGCTTCAGGTAGGCAGTCTGGATGAATTGTCATTAACCGCTGTGCAGCAGTTAACGTATCCCGTTGTGGTAAAGCCCAATTCAGGCGGTTCCAGCATCGGTACACAAGTGGTTCAGGAACCCTCGGCTCTTCATGCGGCTGTAGAAGCAGCACTCGTCTGGGACGAAGTCGCCATGATCGAGCAATATATTGAGGGAGAGGAGATTACCTGCGCCGTTCTGGATGGTCGGATGCTTCCCGTAGTCTCTATTCATTCAAATGCCGAGTTTTTCGACTATACTTCCAAATATAATGATGGCGGCGCTGAGGAGCAGGTCGTCCAATTGCCTGCGGATTTGCATAAACGTGTAGAAGCTGCGGCACTAACCTGTTACCGGGTGTTAAAATGCAGTGTCTATGCCCGCGTGGACATGATGATTCGGGACGGCATGCCCTATGTGCTTGAGGTAAACACACTGCCGGGACTTACCCGAAACAGTCTGCTACCCAAAAGTGCAGCCGCAGCTGGTATTTCCTTTGCCAGTTTGCTGGATTCCATCATTGATCTCTCGTTAAAAGAACGTCAAAAGGAGGCGACTCGATCATGAGTCTGAATATAACGATTCGTAACAGTTCCACCGAAGATTTGCAGGATATGGTCATTTTGATGGATCAACTCGGTTACCCAACCACGTATGTCGAGATGAAGGAGCGTTATTCGCACATCGCTGCAGATTCAAACTTTGCAACGTTGGTTGCCGAAGTCCGTGGCCGTGTCGTTGGACTGATTGGTCTACAGACATCCTACCTATATGAAAAAAACGGAAGACACTGCCGTATCATGGCTCTTATCGTGCATGATCAATTCAGAAGCTCCGGCATCGGTCGTCAGCTCATTCTGGAAGCAGAGCAATGGGCAGCCTCTCATGGCGTGGATTCCTTATCCCTGAACAGCGGAAATCGTCCGGATCGTGAAGCTGCGCATGAATTCTACCAACAGATGGGCTTTACCGCGGGAAGCACCGGCTTTAGCAAAAAGCCGCAGGCTTTGCAGCATAGCTGACTATTTACAAAGTAACATCAAAAAAACGCCCATTTCCAACACAAAGGTCGGAAACGGGCGTTCTCTATTTCGCTATAATTAATTTATCTTTTGGCCTTCATGGATTCATACGCAGCAAGTAACTCCTCTATAGCCACTCCATTAATCTTCATTCCTGCCACCTGACACTGTTCCAACTGTACGTCGGATAGATCACAGTCATTGAAATGACTGCCCTTGAGATCACAATGCCCCCAACGCATGGGTACTCTGTCTTGGCCGAGATGTGTATCCTGAAAATGAACACCATCCAAAGCACAGAATTCAACCTTGCTATCTGTTAAACGCAAATCGGCCAATAATATGTTGGTCATATTCAGATTGGTGAATTTGCCCCCACTCAGGTTGCAATCGGTCATCCGGATATCCCGAAGATTGCTGGTGCTGAAGCGAAGTGAATCCAGATCAGCTTGGTAAAATTCAGTAACCGTCTCATCCTTAACATTGGATATTTCCTCGGATGGGAGCTGGATTACAGGCTCTATTGTTATGATTTTCTCATATCCATATTCATCTTCAGACGCATAGAGACAGATATAACCCATTTTCTCATAAAAATGATGATTATCCCGCTGTCTTCCCGACGTCTCCAGCTTCCATATCCCAATCTCCGGGAATTCGGCCTCAACAAGCCTGATGACCTGAGATCCTATACCCCGACCATGACAAACGGGATCAATAAAGATTTTATCCAGTCTCGCATGCCTACTTCCCAATACATTGACACTGACTCCACCAACGGTACATCCATCCCATTCTATAACGTAATAGTCCCATTCACGGATCACGTAACTGTGCATACGAACAGACGAATAGCCTGGTGGACAAAGGTTGCTGTCCGGAACTGTGTCTCCTTTAGCCCAGACCTTGATCGCATAATCAAAGGCTCTGGTGCATATCTCCGTAAGCACTTCAGCATCCTCTTGGCGTGCACGACGAAGTTGAACTTGAGATTGCAGCCCCAGTGAAGATGCTGGTGCCGGCTGTACTTTATATCGCTCAAAATAATCGTAATCAGCCTGATCCGAAAGTTTTCTGCGAGAGACGTAACGAAATCCAGCATGCTCAAGCACCTTGCGTGAAGGCTGGTTAAATGGCTTCACAATGCCCACGATTCGGTCCAACAGAGTATGTTCGAACAAGTATGTCGTTAAGGCATTCACTGCTTCTGTGATATACCCTTTATTCCGATAATCCCGTGAAATGGCATAAGCCACTTCACGATCATTACTATCAAGCATGTCATTGGGAAACACACCACACCAACCAATGATTTGCTGATCTTTGTTGTGTACAACAGCCAGCATGACCCGTACATCTTTCGGATCGAACTGCTCGTAACTGCCAACAACAAATTGCAGAAAACCATGCAGCTGTTCCTCTGTCATCCTCCATTCGGGAAGAATATCCGTGATTTCAGGTTGTCGGGTTAATGCATACAGCGCGCCCTGGTCTTCCAGCGTTATTGGACGTAATGTAATCGAACTGGATTGGATGATTAATTGACTTTTCATATATAACACCTCTGGGGATTTATTTGGGATGGCACGACAAAGAGGAGCACCTCCAATAGAGGCACTCCCCGATTCGTTTCATCATTTCAGAAACGCCGAAGCTCCTCGTAATGGGTCAAAAAGGACACACGTATCCCGTTAATGGTCTAACGGAATTTTTTCACTGTGTTCTTTCATGATCATTACGAGAAATCTGGCATACTCTGAAATCCCCTCTCAACCTAAGACTCACATACAAATCTTACTTATGGCCGGTCGATGAAAATCCAGCCTGTTTCTTTTTCCTTATCTACAGATGCCCCAAGAGATTCGGCCATAAAGCGCAGCGGGACGTAAGTTTTGCCGTTTTTGCCCACATAAGCAGGTTCGACCATTGTTACTTCCTTGCCTGCAACGGTGGCCTTCTTGGAACCCACAGTCAGGACAATCTCATCGCCGGTGATATCGTCAATAACGACGATTTTATCCGACCCTTTGGTCCATTTCACTTCAGCATCCAATTCCTCGGACAGATAACGAAGAGGAACAAATGTTGTATTTTTAACAGTGACTGCGCCATAGGTTTCGTCGTCCGGATACAACATGACATATTTACGGGTGATTCCCGCTTCATCCTTCAACAGCTGATACACAAGTGAATTGGAATCAAAATTGCGCAACATCTGACCTGGCGTGATATCTCCCTGCATCAGATCAATTGCACCAGCCGTTTTGTCCACGGCATCCACAGTTACTGGTCCACCAATATTCCACAGTTCACTGTCACCATATACGGATACCGATTTGATTGGCAGATCTTCAGAAGCAGGCAACGCTACTTTGAAATCATAATTCTGTTTACGGATATTCAGTGCGCTGTCCAGATAAAAGTCCAATTTGAGATTGGTCTCAGTTCCGAACACCGTCTTCAATTCAGGTGTTTCGGTCAACAAGTTGGCTAGTTCCTTGTCGTAATTGGCAAGAATCTCGTCAAGACCGCCTTTAATCATTTCATACAATGAAGCAACTTCGGCATCCCGTGATTCGCTAATCGTAGAAGGAAGGGCACTGCCGTCGCCAATATCAACCGTGTTGAATGTAACGAGGATAGGGTAGAACACATCATACAGATCTCCAATCAGATCCTTGAGTCCTTGCTCATCCTGAGCAACACTTGTCAGAAACGGTTTAACCATGGCAAGAAGCTCTTCTCCACTGATCTCCACATGCAGCTTGGAGAGGCTCAGCGATTCACCGTTAACCGATTCCTGTACCGGCGTTACGGAAATATTTTTCGGGTTGGACAAATGCTTCAGCGCAAAGGTCAGCAATTTCGGGGAAAGCTCCTCGATCTGCTTCTCCAACGCCTTCGTATCTAGCATAGGAAGTGTGTCATCCTCCAAAGATATGTATAGAGGCTTTTGCGCTCCGTCTACATCAATGACCATTTCCGATTTATCCATCGACAGATGGAAAGGTAATTTCTTTCCTTGCATACTCAGTGTACCTTTGACAGACGCCGTGTTGGAGTCCTTCACTTTGGCATCTTCAATATCCAATGAAACGGAATTAATGAGTTCAATCATTTGAAGCGCATCCTCATCGACGAGGTTTGCTGTAGGTTCAATTTTTATATGCATCGACTGTTTGGATTCACCGGACTTGACGGTTGTGCTGTTGACAACGGCTTTGCTAATATCTACGCCACCTACGGCCTGACATCCCGTAAGCGTAACCATCATCAAAACGAGTGGTACGGCAATCCACTTCAATAGCTTGTGATTTTTGATACGATCTCCTCCTTAGGAAAAATGTGGTTCACTCCTATTATGAGGGTTATAGGTAATTGTTGTAAACCGGATCGGTAAATAAATACCAAAAAGAGGCCGAACGATGGTCCGACCTCGGGTATGACGTATATTTAAAATTTGGTGTAATTGGCTTCAACAACACTATGCCTAGTCCAATCATAAACAGTTGAGTTTATTCTTTTTCCGTATCCTCTGCCTCAGTGTCCTCATCGGATTCTTTACCATCGGTACGTGCAGGGGTTTCAAATTGATCCGGTTCGTCGTCTTGAATGGCTTTGTTCTCTTCATTCTGGTCTTGTGTCATATCGTATTCCCTCTCTTCTACCGGATTTTAGGCAACAATCTGTGCCTTGTTTCTATCAATAACCGGAATAATGAAAAATTAAACAGACAGAGGTGGGAACTTAGAAAATATAAAAGACAATTCCGTTCCCGCTTGCAGCCGTTGCCTGATATAAAGCCTGAACATCATTCAGTGTCTGAACGATCTCCTGGAATGTCTCCTCTGCGTCCCAATCTTCCATGACAGGATACACGCCCTCAGCTACCATTTGTTCCAGGCTAAACCGTTTCTTCAATTCTTCAGGTGTCAGTTGTTCTAACGCCATGTACGCCTCGAGCACCTGTTCATTGTTCAGCAGGAACAGATCCATGTCTGAATAGTTGCCCAGATATTGTTCGCCTGCCAAAGGGACCACATATCCCAGAGGAGGCTGCCCCTCTACCACTTCACCAGTCAACGTAAACTGAAGCATCTGCCACATTTTATCGATATCCAGCTCGACCGAACAATCATGAACACTGACCTCACCTGACTTAATGGATTCAACCAATTCTTTGGTGACAACATGATATCTGCCGGACATGCCCATACCTTATCCCTCCTATGTATGTACTTCTCTTCTTTCCCATTAACCGTGCATGTTGTACAAGAATCGGGGTAAAGAGGTGGAAAGGAACAATAATCTTCAAGAAGGAGCGGAATCCATGAAAAAGTTTGATTACAGCCTCAATTACGAGGAGCTTGATCTGCGCAAGCAGCCTGAACTGTATACCGTTGGCCGGGGAGAGCAAGGAGTATTAATGGTGGAGCCCTACAAAAGCGAGATTCTACCGCACTGGCGGTTCAAAACACCTGAAATTGCGAAAGAATCCTCGCAGAAGATCTACGAACTATTTTTGGAGTATAAGAAAAAGGATGACTTTGTCGGTATGGATATGGCACGTAAGTTTCTGCAAATGGGCTATACGCGGGCCCGACGGTATACGAATCATAAAGGCGGACGCAAATACTCGAAGGAGGACGGCTCCATCCTGCCTTATCAGAATGATAAGGTGAAGGCTGAATCAGCAGCCATTTTCAAAGCACAATGGGAGATCGCCAAAACGGATCCGGATTATGTGAAAATGAAGCAGGAGCACCGGGAAAAGTACGAGTCGGAGAACGCGCAGAAGCATGGGTGAAAATACATGATTTATGCAGACGTTCATTTTGATATAATGCAATACATCAAGCTTCACACACGAGATTAACGATGTATACCCATCCAAAGGAGCCCTCATGAACCCACCTAGCCACCATTTCGTCCTGGCACTTGTTTGCATCACCCTGTGTCTGTTTATTCTGCTTCCTTTGCCTGCCTCTGCAGCCAAGTCTGAACTTGCCAGACAACATGAAATGACAGCCTTTGGCCCGCTACAAAGCGATGTTGACGGGATGCAGCCGGGATGGAACCTGGGAAATTCTCTGGATACGGTCGGACCTGATGAAACGTATTGGGGCAACCCGCGAGTTACCCGGGAACTGATACAGCAGATCGCTGCTCAGGGATACCGAAGTATTCGCATTCCCGTCACATGGGATGGGCATATTGGGGACGCACCAGACTACACTGTTGATCCAGCCTACATGGCTCGTGTTCAGGAGGTTGTCCAATGGGCGCTGGATGCCAACCTCTATGTCGTCGTGAACGTTCACCATGATTCCTATCTCTGGATCAGCCAACTGGAGAATAACCACGATCAGGTGCTTTCCCGTTATAAAGCAGTATGGACTCAGATTGCCAAGCAGTTCAAAGATGAACCTCGTAAGCTGATGTTCGAGAGTGTTAACGAACCGCGCTTTAACCGCGGAGCAACAAATGCCGGAGATATGGGCTCGGGCAGCAATATTGATGAGGCACGGCAGTTGGAGCTTTTGCATGAATTGAACACTGCATTTGTTAAGTTGGTACGGCAAACAGGTGGAAATAACAGCGAGCGCCCGTTGTTCCTGCCTACGCTGGAAGGTTCACCAACACAGGTGAGACTCGACAGTTTGCGGCAGACAATAGTGGGGCTGAAGGATCACAATCTGATTGCTACGGTGCATTATTACGGATATTGGCCGTTCAGCGTTAACATTGCAGGGCATACCACCTTCGATACGGATACGAAAAATGATGCGGCCAGCACGTTCAATAATGTGTACAACACGCTAGTTGTTCAAGGTATTCCGGTTATTCTTGGTGAATATGGCCTGCTCGGTTTTGACAAACATACGGATGTCATTGAACAGGGAGAGAAGCTGAAATATTTTGAATTCATCGGTCATCAGTTAAAAGAAAAAAAGATCACGTCCATGTTATGGGACAATGGTCAGCATCTGAATCGAAAAACATTCCAGTGGGCTGACCCGGATTTATTTCAGATGATCCAAGCTTCCTGGACAGGACGTTCTGCCGTAGGAGAAAGCGATCTGCTCTATTTCAGACAAGGTTCGCCTGTGGGAGACAGACCATTGACGATCAAGTTAAACGGAAACAAGCTGGTTGCCCTGTATGCGGGTGAGGAGATGCTGAAAGCTGGCACGGATTATTCGTTCAGTGGCAACACGTTAACCGTCAAATCCACTGCGTTATCCCGGATGATCAGCTCAACTCAGAAGCTTGGGAACAATGGGATACTCACAGCGAAGTTCAATCAGGGTGCAAAATGGAAATGGAATGTGATTGTGTCCACGGAGCCCGAGTTGGGCGACGCAACAGGTATAGTAGACTCCTTCTCCATTCCCACCCAGTTTCAAGGTGGTCAGCTTGCCACGATGGAGGCTGTGTATACATCCGGTGAGAACACAGCGCCACAGGACTGGACACCGTATAAGGAATTCTTGACCACATTTGCTCCTTCTTATGAAACGAATGAAATTAAGCTACAGCCCGATTGGCTCAAAGAACTGCACGCTGGACAGATCGAGCTGACATTTCACTTCTGGAGTGGTGAGCTCATTCGCTACACACTGATTAAGAACGGAAATCAGGTGACTGGCAAGGTACGCAATAATTGAAACTGTTCGCAGGTTGAGATTGTACGACCCGTTGATTGCAATGGGCTCTGCTGGATGCAGCAGCGTGACCTACACAGTATTGAAGATTGTTCAAATAGAGACGCTGCCAGTGGGGTATTTCAGCTGGCAGCGTCTTTGAGTTTGGTAGGTTTGGTATGGTTAAGCCTGTGCCTTTTGCGGCTTGCCACTCTTCGAACGGGGCCGAAGCATACCCCCTACGATCCTCAGCATTTGTCTGCGCGGCATAAGGCGGGCGAACTGGGCCGTCCAATAATTGGAGGCACCTGGCACAGCATACGGCTTGCCTGACTCCAACGCCCTCATCGCCACTTCCACAACATGCTCAGGCGTATCCCGTTTGCCTACCGAGGCCTCTTCGGCTCCTACTACGTCAAAGAATGAGGTATCGGTTGAGCCAGGGCATAGAGCCAAAAACTTAACGCCTCGTTTCCGGTTCTCTTCATACAACGCCTCTGTAAAAGAAAGAACGAAAGATTTCGTAGCCCCATATACAGCCATGTATGGATCAGGTTGAAAAGCAGCTGTTGAAGAAACATTGATGACGGTACCGTTCCGTTTTTGCAGCATGCCTGGCAGGAAAAGATGGGTCATGTTCATGACTGCGAGTACATTCAGCATAATCTCTTCCTGCTGCCGTGCACCATCCACCTGCTCAAACATTCCATGCGTGGCAAATCCCGCATTGTTGATTAATACATTAACCTGTATGCCCCGATTCATACATTCCTCATAAACGTGTTGTGGTGCATCCGCCTGGGATAGATCCGCTACAATCACTTCCGTCTTCACTTGATAGGTTCGCTCAATCCGTTCTGCCAATTGACGCAATTTGGACTCCGATCGGGCCACCAAGACCACATGTTTTCCTTTTGACGCCATCTCCAATGCAAAAGTCTGCCCAATTCCTGAAGAAGCCCCTGTAATGAGTACCCATTGATTTTGAACCTGCTTCATATCTCATCCACCTTTTCAGAACACTCGTTTTTTATTGGAAACACTGTTTTCTAATGAAATCATCGTACTCTCTTGTCTTCGTACTGTCAACTTCTTTTGATCATTTGACGATTTCCAGCGTAAAACAGTAGAATGACGATAAGAAACACGGTTACCGTTAAACAACAATATGGATGTATGAGGATGAGATAGATGAAAGATCACAATTCGGGTTCCAAAGAATCCGCTCACACGGTCACTACCTTTCAGGAAGCCAGACTCCAGCACTCCGAAAACCTGCGCCAAAATATTGTGCATGCCGCCGCATCCTTGCTGCAAGAGCACGGCCCCGAAGCCGTTACAGTTCGGCGCGTGGCAGAACGAATGGAGTGCTCCACCAAAATCATATATAACCTCTTCGGCAAGAAAGAAGGGTTAGCTAAATATCTATATATGGAGGGGTGCTCCCTCCTATCCCAATCGTTTGAATCCGTGCCGCAGCAAGCATCATTCGAGAATTATTTTCGCGATCTCGCTTATGCCTACTGGGATTTCGGAATTACACAATCCAGCTTCTATCAGCTGATGTTTGGCGGTTCTTTTGCAGAATTCAAACCAGATGCAGAGAGTCTGCAAGGAACAGCAACTGCACTCAAACAAATTACGTCCCTGGTTGCGGTCTCAATTGAGCAGGGAATGCTTAAGGAGAACGATCTCTTGCTTGCAGTTCGTATGATCTGGGCCCCTCTGCATGGCGTCATCCACCTGTACCTGGGAGGCCATATTGAGAGTGAAGAGGCCGCGAAACGGCTATATGATCATACGTTGTCCATGGTTATTCTTTCTCTTGTTGGAGTATCCTCCAAGGGCTAAGCCATGAATGGATAAGGAAACGAAAGAAGGAGCAGGCACTTCATCGCTCGGATGAAGGACCTGCTCCTTTTTTTAATTAGATCTATAAGGGATTACCATTACCAATTAACGCGTGGTTTCGTTCTCAGCTTCCCAACGCGAGATTTCAGCACGGACTTTGGGAGCCACTTCTTTTCCGAGCAGTTCAATAGCTCTCATTACCTCCTCATGCGGCATCGTGCCGAGGGGAGTGTGTAACATGAAGCGTGTAATACCAACTTCTTTACGTAGATAGATAATCTTTTGAGCAACGGTATCCACATCACCGACATACAGCGCGCCTTCCAGACTACGTGCCGCGTCAAAGGTTGCACGGCTATAGTGTCCCCAGCCGCGTTCACGGCCCAACATATTCATTACTGCCTGAGCTGGAGGGAAGAATTTCTCCACAGCTTCATCTGTTGTATCCGCAATGAAGCCATGAGAGTGAGAAGCAACGGTCAGTTTGGAAGCGTCGTGACCTGCATGTGCAGCTGCTTTTTTGTACAACTCCACCAGTGGTGCGAATTGAACAGGACGACCACCAATAATGGCGAGAACAAGCGGTAATCCAAGCAGACCCGCGCGGACAACCGATTCCTGGTTACCGCCACTCCCGATCCATACGGGCAGCTTCTCTTGTACCGGACGCGGGTAGATGCCCAGATTGTTAAAGGACGGGCGGTGTTTGCCTTCCCAAGTAACTTTTTCCGAATCACGCAGCTTTAAGAGGAGCTCCAATTTTTCATCAAATAATTCATCATAATCATTCAGATCATACCCGAACAATGGGAATGATTCGATGAATGATCCCCGCCCTGCCATAATCTCCGCACGCCCATTCGAAATACCGTCCAGCGTTGCAAAATCCTGAAATACCCGTACCGGATCAGCCGAAGATAGCACCGTTACAGCGCTGGTTAGGCGAATGCGTTTGGTCTGTGAAGCTGCGGCGGCCAAAATGATAGCGGGTGATGAAGCGGCATAGTCGGCACGGTGATGTTCTCCCACGCCGTATACATCCAGCCCCACCTGATCTGCCAAAACGATCTCTTCAACGACGTCGCGAATACGCTGCGCATGACTTATAAGTTCTCCTGTTTTTATATCTGGGTTCGTCTCCACAAATGTACTGATTCCGATTTCCATTGTCTATTCCTCCCTGGTATGAAGCGATCCGTCGTTCATCTAACCTATTGTAAGTAGATCACCTTTTGTTATTTATCTTAATATTGAACTATTTTGAGGAAAAATACAAGTGCCCCCTGTTTTCCAGAGGGCACTTTCGTGACATATTCTTCTCAAAATCCAATGATTTAATGATTATTTCTTTTTCCCAATGTACAGGAGATGAGACGAGATTCCCAATATCGACGGGTCTTTGGCCGCCTCAATCATGTACTGGATCAACTCATCGTATTCCCCGCGTTCTTTCCAATATTGCTGCTGCTCTTCTGTGAGCATAGCTCTCAGACTGGACGATCCAATCAGGTCTACCGTTTCGAATCCGTACTGCTCCATAAATGGGTTAATATCCTGAATGTTGAAATAGTACGCCCCCGTAAACCGTCCTTGATCCAGATGATCGAATGTTCCCTTTTCCACAAAAGAACGGATAGCTTCCATGTGGTCATGTGGTTTCCATTGCTGCGGGGATTGCAAAGAGGTAATGCCCATTCGCATACGGCTCTGCATCGCTACAAACACAGTTCCCCCACGCTTGGTGACCCGATGCAGCTCCCTTACCGCAGCCACTCGCTCTTCTTCCGTCTGCAAATGATACAATGGCCCAAGCATCAGAGAGGCATCATACGTCTCATCTGCAATGCCGTTCAGATGGGTCGCATCCAATACATGGAAACTGTCAAACTGCTGTGTCAAATCCAATTCCTTTGCCTTCTGCTGAGCCATATCCACAGATGCAGGGGTCAGGTCTGACAGCGTGACATGGTATCCGAGCCTGGCAAGCTCCATCGCATATTTGCCTGGTCCGGCGCCATTGTCCAGCACAAGTCCGGTTGCCGGAAGTGACTCTCGGATATAATGCATGTTAATGATGAACTCCAGCGGTTCCCGATCCAACCTTCCCCACTCGTCAAATCTGGAATAATACTCAATCACACGTGATCTTTCCATGATTCTGCACCTGCCTTTTCTCAACATTAAGGCCATATAAAAAAACAAAAACCTGCCACCTCAACTAAGAGGCGACAGGTCTGACCTTCGCGGTACCACTCTTCTTGATCCATGAACAGGATTGGAAACATCATACTCCAACCTATCCTGCCATAACATCTCAGGACCTGATGACGGAGGTTAACCGTCAGGATCTACATGAAGTCAGCGTATAGCATCATTATCAATATCGAGCCCTTTCGTGTGCTGAACAACGACGATACTTACGTAACTACGATTCAATCCTGCTGCTCACAGGTGAGTTGGGGATAGGTTGGACTGCCTTGCACCATAACGACAGTTCTCTGGACCAAACCTTGTGCCTTAATACTCCTGATCAATGCATTTGACTGTTAAATTTTACTCAGTATAGTACTTCTAAATATTTCCTGTCAATTCTTATTTTCCAGTTGCACAGCTACTTCACGTTCCGGTTCTTCTGTGCTGTACATCCACGGATATACGATTGCTGAATCCGATGTGTAATTATTATACCGATCAATACCCAGGTTTTTTCCGTCACCGGCAAATTGAGTTTTGGCAGGAGTACCATAACTTCGTTTGCCCTTCTGGATCGTATAGGTCTGATTAATTCCACCAAAATGTAGATCATCACTATATCTCTCCACGTACAAATCACCGTCTTTACGGTAATATGTCCAATGGATTATAGAACCGCCCAGATTTGAATCAAGGTACTGTGGTTTCTCCCCAATCTCGGATAACATAATCGGCTCAAATTCACCCTGAAAATAGTTGACTTTATGGCGAGCGTACAAGGTCATTGGTGTATCTTGGTTGATTTCTAGACCAGAGGTCACTTCGAAGCGCAGTTCCGCTTCATGTGCCGGATCGTCCGACGGCCATACCCCTCCAATTAACTGGCTGCCATTTACATCAAGTGTGTATTGCAAATATGGTAATTGCATGAAATATTCGCTATGAGTAACGATCAGCCTGATTTGGGTGGGTGTAATTATGGCTTCCTTGATGACTGCTCCATCCGACTGCTGATCCAGAGGTATATTTAGCACTCTTTTACTCGTACCACTAAGCATCTCTGTTTTATCCAGACGTATACCAATATCCAGTGATTGCTCCATTTTGCCTTCTTCTTTACTGTAAGCCAGTACATAACTTGCTGCTTGTTGCTTCAACTTTTCCAAGTTATAGAACTGTTCCGATATATATTCACCATGTTCTCCCGGCTTTCCATATATGCCCGCTGCATTCCCTTCCAAAATCTGTCCTTTCTGATCGTATATCTTTACATACGGAAAGGCATAGTCACGTACCTCCGGTTGAACAAAGGTTAATGATGTAGACAACATCATCTTATCTTCCTTTTCATTGAATGCGCTCACTACAAGTTCACCCAAACCATCCTTATTGATATTGAACACCTGTGATTGTTGCTGAAAAGGATTTAGGGTAATTTCCTTTTCTTCCGGAACTAATATTTGGATTCCACCTACAGTGAAGTCGACATTCGCTTCTTTTCCTGATGGTGTCCACTCCGTCTCAAAGTACCCTTTAAACTTTCCATCGGTCTGATCAGGAACATGGTAGTATCTTCCCTTGATTAGCTTACCACTCTCATCCCGCAGGCCAATAGAAGGGAATTGTAATGTATCACCTCTGTACTTACCAGGGTCCAATGTGTACAAAATAACCGTGCGATTATCATCGGAAAAGGCTGTATCCAGTGTTAAAGTCACACCGTTGACCGTTACGGACTGATTCAGTTTCTGTCCAAGATCCTTTTGCATGGCATTCTGGATACCACTACGGTCATTTAAAAGTTCACCCCAATTATAGTGGACTGCTGCATATACTGGCGTCGCCATGAGAATAACTGCAGCGGTTCCTATCAGTGCAGTCTTTTTCCATTTGATCTGTTGCGGCAGATGTTCTTTATTCTCTGATACATGAAGCTCTGGGCAACGCTCCTGATCCTGTTGAATCTGATTCCACATGGCATCGAAATCGGGATAGCGAATATCTGCATCATTTTTCAGATGACGAGACAACAGATTTTCCGTATGCTTCACTATACATTTCCCCTTTCTGATGTTGCTTTCTGGCTTGATCCCATTTTTTCCTAAGCAATCGAATACCCTTATACACTCTTGACTTCACCGTTCCCAGTGGCACTTCCAGAATCTCTGCAGCTTCCGATAAACTTAATTCGTTCATATAACGCAGCAGAATCGCTGAACGTATCTTTTCAGGTAGCTCATGAACCCATTGCGCCCAGACTTCGGAATTCTCCACCTGCTCGATCAACGTATCAACCGGGGCAGCGGTTCCTTGAGGAGTGAGAATAAACTGCTTTTTCTCCCGCTGCTTGGCTGTGCGTTCCCTCTTCAGAAAGTTAAGACAATGATTCACCGTAATTCTCATCAGCCATGTCTTCATGTATTCAACCTTCTGCCAATCCTGACGAAACACCGTAATAAAAACATCGTGGCATACATCTTCTGCATCCTGAGCATGATGGAGCATGTAATAACAAGTTCGGTACACATCCTTGTTGTACATCTCAAACAATTCCTTTTCGTTCAAAAGCTTTCCCTCCTTTCTCTGCATCAGCCTTTTCTAATCTATAGACAAAGCCGATCCTTCAAAGGTTCATTCTTACCCTTTCTCCATACAACAAAAAAGAACCTTCACTTCCACAGCGTTGCAGAAATGAACGTTCTTTATGGTTTAAGACAAGGCCAATAACATGGCAATCCAGCGTGCCAAAAGAGAAGCTAGATTTTTTTCACAAACTCGGACTTCAGCTTCATCGCGCCCAGGCTGTCGATTTTGCAGTCGATGTCATGGTCACCGTCAATCAGACGAATGTTTTTGACTTTGGTACCCTGCTTAACTACCAGTGAGCTGCCTTTCACCTTCAAATCCTTAATGACCGTAACGGTATCGCCATCATTCAGGACATTACCATTGGAATCGCGTACTACTTTAGTTTCTTCCGCATTCTCTTGTTCAGACGCTAGCGCCCATTCGTGCGCGCACTCTGGACACACCAACAAATTACCGTCCTCGTACGTGTATTCGGAATTACATTTGGGGCAATTAGGCAAATTAGACATATGTATTAAACTCTCCATTCATTTTGTGGCTTCCTCGCAAGTATACGGGAATGCAATCTATTGTTCCACATAGGGCACGCTGGTTAATTGATTTTAAACTAAATTTAAGATTGCCCCGCCCCCTGATTTAAGGGAGGTTCCTTATACTGAAGCAATAAAAGAAAAATGGTGGAGCATCACAACGAAATACTCTTCTTAAAAGTCGTGTCTTACACGAAATGCTGATATATATCCTATAAAAGGAGTTTCTGCTCATGTCACCCTATGTTTTTCCTGTCCAAACGGCTTTCTTTATTTTTGTCCTGATCGCCATGTTTCTGCTGGTTCCTTGGTTGATCTACGGATATCGGAAAGATGGATTTTTTAGCTGGTCGCGGTTTGGGGTCAGCTTCTCATTTATTTTCTACCTACTGGCTGCGTATTGTCTGGTTATTCTTCCTTTCCCGACTACTCGTAATACATGTGCACAGCAAGCAGCGGATACCGTATATTACAACCTTGTTCCGTTCACCTTTGTAAAAGATATTATGAAAGAAACACCAATCGTCTGGTCTCAACCCGCCAGCTATATGGGAATGATTCAGGGCAGAGCTTTTCTGCAGGTTCTGTTCAACGTAATGCTTCTCATGCCACTTGGCGTGTATATCCGTTATTTTTGGCAAAAGAGATCGTACTGGAAACAGGCTTTGTTAAGCGGATTCAGCTTATCCCTGTTCTTTGAGATTACCCAGATCACCGGCTTCTACGGTTTTTATGATTGCCCGTACCGGCTGTTTGACGTGGATGACCTGTTACTGAATACTTCAGGAACGATACTGGGATTTTTCGCAGCTCCCATCTTGCTTGCCTTATTCCCGTCTCGAGCAAGTATTCAGGAGAAGAGCGAGCAGATTCTGGAACAAAACAAGGTCTATCCTGTGCCTCAATTACTGGCACTTATCATTGACGGTGTAGTTGTTGTATTCCTGTCCAATCTGATGTCCATATTTAATTGGAGTAATACAAATGTGATCGTCAGTACGCTAAATACGGCGATCGCCATGCTGTTTGTATTTTTCTTTATTCCATCCTTGCGAGATGGCAAGACTCCAGGGTCTGCCCTCATGCGGTTCAGATATGTTCACCGGGATACTGGGGAGCCTTCCAGCGCATCCCTGTTTAAAAGGTTGCTGGCACTTTACGCCCCTTGGATCTTGGTCACCGTAGCTCAATTCATAACTGATTATGCCTTTCTGAACGAAAATGTAATGCTCGAACCTTATAAGGTGTGGATCTCTGTCGGAATTTTTGGTCTGCATATGCTTATTCTCTTGGTGTTGTTCGTGCATGTCATGCTGGTGCTGTTCTCCCGAGGCAAGCGTGCGTTTTACTGTGATGATGTGTCCAAGACACGAGCTTCAAGAAAATAAAATTCCTGACTCACAACACTCACAGCACATAGTTTCAGATGACAGATAGTACCGTAGCGTTTGCCATTAAAGCCGGCAAGTTTGATCCATCGTAAAAAAAGGTGTGCCTCGTCAGCCAATGACGAGACACACCTTTTGTCTATGTTGAGATGAAGTCCAAACAGGGTCGAACTATAGCCCCAGCAGCTCACGTTTGGAAGCTTCCGGGTCATGGACCACCTCTACTTCATGATTGAATATCAGCGTAGCACGATCATCTTCGTAGGCAGGCCAATTTACTCCTGCTGTCTCAGGCTTGCCCTGCTTGGCAAACGAAATCCATGCATCCTGCACTATACCCGCAAGTTTTACCGCGGCAGCATCCGGTTCGGCATTCATAAACTTCAATACAGGTAACGTATTAAAAGCAAAGAAGATATCGATGCTATGAATTGATTTATGCAGCAGTGGATGCTCCGGCATCACCCAATCAAAGCGATACATCCACACAGGTGCATGTTTCTGCTGAGCTGCCGCATATTGCACAGCCGAGCGCCAGAAGAATAGATCCGTCATCACCTGGGCCTGGCCATCTGCAGTTTTGGGATAACTGTCCGCAATGGCTGCCCGATTCTCCAGATCAGGTGTCATAAAATCAACAGCCTTCACCATGTTGATCTCTTCGGAGTAAGGCACCTGAGGCTGAATGAACAACGAGCCTTCATGCAAAGTGGTTCCGATCAGTACAGGGATATCCTGTGCCGCGCCCTCTTCTACCGCCTGAAGAGGCGACTTCGGAAGTGTAACTCCATCCAGTACGGGCTGGAACAACAGGGCCATCCCTGCACCGCTTTGTTGTTTAACCGTCTCGCCAGCAGCGATGATTTGCTCCACTGGAATGGTTTTGAGTTTATGCAGGTCATCTGGTGTTACACCCAGAACCTTCAGCATGCCATCACGAATGGCTGAAGCCTGCTCTGCTGGCACGACTTGTGAGGCTCCACTTTGCATAATGGCACGATGGAAAAATCCTTTGGCTGCTGGCATCGCCATCAACGCCGCAATACTCATGCTGCCCGCAGATTCTCCGAATACAGTGACGTTATGCGAATCTCCGCCAAAAGCTTCGATGTTGTCCTGTACCCATTGCAGCGCAGCAATCTGATCCAGTAAACCCACATTAGATGCAAAACCATCTCCAAGCGGAGCCAAATGCAAGAACCCTAGCGGCCCCAGGCGATAGTTGATCGTCACGACGATAACGTCTCCCCGGAGGACAAGTTGTGTTCCATCGTACATGGGCTGGCTGCCAGCGCCTGAAACGAAAGATCCGCCATGAATCCATACCATTACGGGAAGTGGATCATGGCTTTCTTTTTCAGGTGCCCAGATATTCAGGTAAAGGCTATCTTCCGATTCCACCGGAGGCTGTCCAGATAGGCCCTCGGCTTGAGGATTTCTTGGCTGTATATTTTCAGGACCGAATTGTTTCGCCTCCCGAACTCCGTCCCACGACTCGGGTGGGATTGGAGCCTGAAAGCGTAATTCACCCACGGGTGGTGTAGCATAAGGAATGCCTTTCCATACACTCGCTCCATGCAGAAGCTCTCCTTGAACCGTGCCATATCTTGTGTTTACTTGAAGTTCCCTCATGCGCACATACATCCTCTCTACTGATCGATAGTTCCAGTTTACGACTGGTATTGTTCAGATCTGGGTGTAACTTTGAGCTGATGAAATTCTGTCTCAAGGTTTATTAAATAACGTACACGAAGAATAATTTTGTATTGCTTCAACGCCCTTTCGTATGTACTGGCGCGTTTCCACTAATTTGAGTATAGATCTCCGCGATACCCATTTACAAGTTTGTCCAGATTCAAGTACCACTGCTACGTTTCACGTGGAACTTTTACAGCAATAATAAAGACTCCGCTTCAATTAACGAGCGAAGTCTTCTATTGCTGCCCTGCATATTCCATCAACTTACCCGATGTATGGATCAATTACCGCCGTTTACTTTTACCGGATAATGAACCGTATATTCTGTGCCTTCAATCCAGCTCCCGGTCACATGATTACGTCCCCTAACGACAACCCGATCACGGTATACATCCACATGTAAACTCTCACTTCCCTCCAGATGCTCATCCTCATCCGTCCAGAGATAAGCTACAGAGGAAGCATTAAACATCGTTGGCAGCTGTCCGCCACCTTCGTAAATGGTATGCTGAGCCTCTAATTGCCAATGGGTGTGCCCAGAGAAGAGAATGACCTGCGGATAACGACTTAGAACTGCCTTTAATGCTGCGTCCTCATTCACACCATACCAACCCTGTTCCTTCATGGAACCCGCGACTGTATCCATCAGTGGTTGATGGAGAAAGACAAAAATCGGATGCTCAGGTAATGCTTGTTCCGACAGTTTGGTTTCCAGCCATTGCAGTTGATCGGCAGACATATCACAATCTTTTGGATGAGGCTGCTCCGTACCCAGGAAGATATAATGATATCCATCGATCCAGTGGTCGTGGTGCGATCCGTTCATACCTGTGATTGCTGTAAAATTGTTCAATCGCTTCTGCCATAACTCTTCAATCGAGATCGATTCTTGCAGTTTTTCAATATCATGAGCCTCGACTTGGCCCATATCCCCTGAATGCCCCAACACTTCGCCCACCTCATGCTGGGTCATTGTGGTCAAATTCAGCGGAGGATCTCCCCATAAAATGGCTCCGATATCATGATTACCTACGGTGTAACGTATTGGAGGCAGTGATTCGCCGTGAGCCTCCAATATACGCTGCAACTCCTGGTATTCTTGCAGCAGTCCACGATCGGTCACATCGCCCACATGCATAATTCCGCTGCTGCCATGGCTATACGTTGCGATGTCTTCCAGCGCTTTCTCCAGATGACGATTATGGATATGATCGGCCTGCTCTCTCACATGCGTATCTGTGATGACCTGGAAGCTGACTATCGGTTGTTCGTGTTTATTTTCATAATCCATCAGGAATCACTCCATTTCAGTCCAATAATGCCAATCAGAATAAAGCCCATCCAGACGATCGACATCGCCTTTAGACGTTCTCCCAGAAAGTAATGTCCCACGATCCCAATCAATGTAATGCCTACGCCCGACCAGATGGCATAAGCAACACCCAGCGGCATATACTTCACAGCAAAATTCAATAGGGTAAAGCTCGCTCCATAACAAGCAAACATAAGAATGGAAGGCCATACGCGGGTAAAACCATCCGAGACCCTCATCAGAATCGTACCGCTCAGCTCCAATCCAATCGCTAGGGCAAGTAGTATCCATCCCGTATACGAATGGTTCGTCATCGGTTTACCTCGACTTCCAGCAATTCATCAAACGAACGAACCGTAAGATCCGCGAGCTTGATATGAGCAGGTTCGCCGACAGCAATCTTCCAGGCAGCTCCGGCAGCACGAGCCATCTCCATATCACCATCCGTATCGCCGATCACGACAACTCTTGCAGTAGGTACACCCAGACGCTCACACGCCAGCAGCAACATGTCAGGAAACGGTTTTCCCCGTCCAACCTGATCCGTTCCTACAACTACGGTGAAAAAAGATTCAATCCCCATCCACTTCAAATGACTTAGGGCATTTTCTGTCTCATCCGCTGTGACGACACCCATTTTCAGTCCTTTGCTGCGACAGTGCTCAAGAAAGGCAAGAACGCCTGGGAGGGGCTGAGCAGGGCGCTCCTTATTCATTGCGTATTCTGCCTGTAGCAAACATTCCCTCACAATAATTTTCGCTTCCGCCCAGCTTAATCCTGCACGATAGCCATGCCAAGTTAATACGGCGTAGACTTCCTCCATCGTTCCCATGGCAAGGGGTCCTCGCACATCATAACCGTTCATTCGTCCCTGCTCATCATGGAATGTTCCCCATATATGAGGAATCTCTACTGCAGTGAACTGAAGGCCACGGGCAGCAAGCTCTTCCCGGAAGTTCTCCATCACACAATCGGTCCAGAAGCCCCACATGGCTGTAAAATCAAGCAATGTCCCATCCTTGTCAAATAAAATAGCCTCAATTGGGGTAGAAAGGCTCCCCAGAATTAAATCGGACATCGGTTACGCTCCTTGTCTGCTGAATTACTAAGTCAGAAAAGCGGCACATATGACTGACTGCACCGCTCCTCCAAGTTAAGCTGTTTCCTTTGTTATTTCACGCGATCCAATTCTTTTTGAGCCTTTTCTTTGGCTTCCTTCAGCGCTTGTGCCGCTGGAATGTTATTAATCTGTACCTGATCTGCCGCATCCTTCAGTGCATCATTGATTTTGCCTCCGGTCGGGTCCTGGAACGGAGCCGAAGCATGGGAAGCCTGCTGCAGTGGAACCTTGATTTGCGGGTTCTCTTCACTGAACGTTTTGAAAGCAGGATCTTCTTGAGCAGATTGACGAACTGCAATGTAACCTGTGTTCATGGACCAAGCTGCTGTATTCGCTGTTTCCGAGAAATACGTCAGCCATTTATAAGCTGCTTGCTGCTGTTCCGGACTTGCTTCGGCCGGGATACCAGCCATGATCGCACTCGCTACAGGTTTGCCTTGGCCTACACCTTCCCAGCCTGGTTGTTCCAAAGCTGCAACGATGCTGAAATCCAGATCTCCCTGGTCACCGCTGGAACCGGTGTATCCAGCTGCTTTATTTTTCATCACATCATCAATGGTTTTGTACCAGTACTCCCAGCCTTGGCCGCCAAAATGAATACCCATAGTCTTGTCCTCATTAATCCACTTGCGGAACAGCTCCCACGTCTCTACCCATTCCGGTGAATCAATCGTTACGGTCTTGCCGTCATCACTCAGAATTTTCCCGCCTTTACCCAGCACGGCGTCGATCATGTTATCGCTACCCCACATCGGCTCCCAGCCGTAGAAGGTTGTTTTGCCATTCTCCTGCTTGCTCATCTTCGCTGCCGCTTCAGCAAGTGCCTCCCACGTGGTCAGAGTAGCAGGATCGATATTATTATCTTTCAGCGCATCCATACGGTAATACATGATCTGAGTTGTTCCGTACATCGGTAAGAAATATTGCTTGCCGTCTACTTTTCCCTGCTCCAGGAAGGTTTGCACGTAATCTTCCTTGTTAAAGCTCTGATCGGCGGCGATCAGCTCATCCAGAGGTGCATAGTAGCCTTTGCGCGCCCAGTCGATATTGGAGCTTAGTACAGCGGCGGGTACTTTTTTCGAGGCAATGGCAGCCTGCAGTTTCTGTTCGGTCTCCGTGTAATCGGCTTGTACAATCCCTTTCACAACAACGTCGTTCTGGGATGCATTGAAGGCGTCAATCGTCTTCTTCATGTTATCTCCCAGGTTACCACCCAGACCATACCAGAACTCAATCTCGACCGGACTACTTGATGCAGAATCAGCTCCATTCGCAGCTACTGCATCTGAACCCGTGCCCGTGCCGCTATCGGCAGAGGAACCACACGCGGTGATCAGGGCAAAACTCGCAGCCAGTACCAGCGACATGCCCCCTCTCCACCTGAGCTTTAATTTGTTCCGCCATTTCATACTCGCTTGACCCAATTTCATTTTGATTCCTCCTATATAAAGTATGTTGTGAAAATCAGTTCTTGTTCACGCCGGCAGTAATATTCACACTCTGCATGATCGTTTTCTGGGTAAACAGGAAAAGGATAAGCAGCGGTGCGATGGTAAAAGCACTGGCAGCCATGATCTGCGGCCATGCCAGACCGTAGGCTCCACCTTCCACGAAAAAGCTGCGCAGACCTGCGGATACCAATTGCAGATTCGGGTCTTTGGTAATGAGCATCGGCCAGAAATAGTTGTTGTACTGGTCAATGAAAGTAATCAACACCATCACGGCAAACGACGAACGAACCAGCGGCGTCATAATGGTCCAAAGAATGCGGAAGTGCGACGCTCCATCCAACTGGCCGGCTTCCACCAATTCGTGGGATACCTGCATGAACGCCTGACGAATCAGGAAGATAGAGAACACACTGACACAGTTGGACACAATCAGTCCGGTATAGGAATCCAGTAATTTAAGTTCGCTGAGCACCAAATAACTGGGCAAATAAACGGCGGTACTCGGAATCATGTAGCCTACCAGAATCAGTCCGGTGAGAACCCCTTTTATACGAAAACGCATATGGGTGAGTGCATAGGCCATCATGCTGGAGTTAATGACCTGGATCAGACAGATCGCTGCCGCTACCCCTGTACTGTTCAGAATGTAACGGGCAAATGGAGCAGACTGCCACGCATCCACATAATTGTTCCAGCGGAACGTTTCGGGCCAGAAGGTTGGCGGGAACTGCCAGATCTCGTCATTGGTCTTTAAACCGCTAATGACCATCCAGTAGAACGGAAATGCCATCGTCAGACTCACCAGCGCAAGCAGCAGATAGCGAAGTGCGGTAGCAAATCCTTTTCCTGCACGAGGGACCTTCCGTTTCTGCACTTCCTCACGACTATTATCTTTTCTTGTTTGGTTGCTTAGAGTGGTCATGTTCATCAATAGTGCACCAGGCGTCGGCCGAGCAAGAAAGATACTCCTGACAGCAGAACGCAGATCAGAATAATAACAACGGCGATGGAAGAAGCCTCGCCCACATTAAAGGACTCAAATGCAGATTGATAATACATGTAAAGCAGTGTCCTTGTTGAACCCGCCGGTCCCCCTTGCGTCATCACATTGATCTGGTCGTAAGCCTGAAGCGACTGGATCGTCAGAATGATGGACAGGAAGAACGTGGTGGGTGAAATCAACGGCAGTGTAATGCTTCGGAACTTGTCCCAGCTGCCTGCCCCATCAATCGATGCCGCTTCAAGCAGATCGGATGGCAGGTTACGCAATGCGACCAGATAAAATACCATAGACCAGCCAATCGATTTCCACAGCGTGACGATGAGCACAGCTACCAGTGCCCAGTTCTGATCTTTCAGCCAGCCGATCGGGGATATGCCGACCCAGCCAAGCAACAGGTTGGCCAGCCCCACTTCAGGTTCGAAAATCCATGACCACGCAATGGAGACTGCGACTGTCGGAGTCACCCAAGGGGAGAACAGCAGCGTCCGGAACAAGCCGGAGGACTTAATCTTGCTGTTCATGAGCATGGCCAGCGCCAATCCACCCACAATCGTAGGCACTACACTTCCAAGACCGAACAACAGCGTAACTTTTAATGAACGGTAAAATTCAGAATTGGTTAGCAGATAGCTGTAGTTATCCAAACCGACGAATAATTTGTCAGGACTCATGAAGTCCCAATCCGTAAAACTCAGATATACAATGTATCCCAAAGGCCCAAGCCAGAAAATGAGTAATGGGATAAGGGCAGGAAGGGTGAAGAGAACCGCTTCTGTCTCCCTCCATAATTTCACACGCAATTTGCACACTCCTAATCGTCCAAATTTTATTTAATTTCTCTAAAAATCATGCCTTTAAACTCCCTTTAATCTCTTGTGTACAAAAATGATTGTATAATACATTTGAAAAAACTAATTCCGGGTTATGTTAAAATAACGCGAGGTCATGTAAAATATGAAAAAGAAACAGGGAGTCCCATCCATATACTAGAGGTGAGATTGTGGGAAAAGAAGCTGCCGAGGACCAGAACCATTCGTCGTTGTCCTATCGGCCCGAGCTGAGGGAGAAAGTCATTGACGCCATTGCCAATACCATGGATCTGTATGGAGTCAATCATTCATTTGGTGAACTGTATGGCATTATGTATTTTGAGGATCGCCCCATGACGCTGGAAGAGATGAAAACGTCCATGAACATGAGCAAAAGTAATATGAGTTATGCTGTACGTTCGCTTACCGAATCTCAGATGATCTATAAATTGGAGGAAAAGCGGGAACGCCAGGATCAGTATCTGGCCGAAACCAACTTTTTCCGTACGTTTCAGAACTTCTTCGGGGCCAAGCTTCAACGGGAAATCGACGTGATGCAGGAAAGCCTTCGGGAGGTCATTCCGCAGTTATCGGAGATTATTCTCGCCAGAACAACTCCGCCGGAGGAACGGGAAGACGCTTTGCGCGATTTGCATAAACTTCAGCATGCCGAGCAGTATTATGAGTGGTTGCAGGGATTTGTAGACCAACTGCGGGATGGTGTTTTTTACAAAGACGCTCCACATGAAAGTGATTAAACACGCTAAGGAATCATATACGCCTTATTATGAAGAATAGCATTCACTTCGTTCGTTAAACTAAAAAAGCCAACTCGGCGAGCAACGATGTGCTTGCTGAGCTGGCTTTAAATAATTAAAAGGGGAGCCCCTCCATGTCTTCATGGTTGGGGCTCCCCTTTTGTTATAGATATGGTTATCTTATTTCTGTGCCGCAGCCTCAATGTCTGCATAAGCCCAGTGTGTTGCAGGTACGTCTGTAAAAGATGGTGTAGTTACGCCTGTTGCCGGCTTCCGTTTGAACAGTATATTTAATACTTTCACGGCTTCAGCACGAGTCAGTTTGCTGTCCGGTTTAAATGTACCATCGTTATATCCGGTCATCAGGCCAGCCGATTGTACGTAGGCAATTGCATCGGAAGCCCACAGGTCGGCGGACACATCTGTGAATCCTGTACCATCTGTTGCTTGTGTTGTGCTGCTTGTTGTGTCTGCGCTTTGTTGCTGTATCCAGCGGTATGCAATGGTCGCCATTTGTGCACGGGTAATCGAACCTTCGGGTGTAAATTGAGTGGCGTTCATACCGTTCATGATGTCTGCGGATTGCGCTTTTTTAATATCACTCGCTGCCCAATGGGTAGCAGATACATCGTCGTAGTTTACAGCGTTCGAGGATGCAGTTCCCGCTTCATCAGACAGATTACGAGCCAACATCGCTGCCATTTGCGCACGGGTTACGAATGCATCCGGACGGAAATCCGCACCAAAACCGTTGATATACGGGTTGTGCGAGCCTTGGGAAGCTTTCAGTCCATCCACCACAACGAGGGTAAACGTGCTGAATTTGTTAACTGTAAACTCGATGCCTTCACTGGAATCGCTGAGCTTCACCAGCTTACCTTGAATCAGCTCTTTCGTGCCGTCACTATGTTCAATGTACACAGCCAGGTTGTCCAAAGCTTGCTGGCGGGCAGCAGGATCAGTTGGCAGACTGTCGCGCAGCGGCAATGTCAGTGTTACTTCATGGCTTTGCATATTTGTTTCGATTTCAACTGGACGAGCCAGTACTTTCACGTTTGAATTTGGAGTAATCTGTTGAATCAACTGCTCTTTCTTCGCACGTTCTTCCACTTCTTTACGCTCGGATTCCTTTTTCAACGGAACGACGAGGAAGTATAGATCCTGGTCGAATCCGGCAATCGACTTCGTTGGAACCGAGATAATAGCGTTCTCTGTGGAAATCTCAAGATTAAGCCCACCATCATTCAGCTGTTTCACCGCTGCTTTTGGCAGTTCAATGCGTGTCTCAGACACAGCATCTTTGGCGTCAGGGATGACAATGCGTGCCGTGTTCATGTTCAATTGCTTCGCTTTTTCCACCGATTCCTTAGCAATCGCCTCAGACATTTTCACGAGGTCCTTGATCGTGCCGTCTGCCTCGGTTGTACGTGTAATTGGTGTTTTGGTGAGATTGGTGCCGTTCGCTCCGTTCACGTCCACGACGATTTGTTCCTGCTTGGTCGTCGGTGTAGTCGTTACAGGTGTAGTCACTGACGATCCACCACCTGTGCTTCCACCCGTGTTTGGTGTTGAACCATTTCCGTTATTGCTATCGCCATCCGCCGTGAAGACAATCTTCACCGCACGTCCTGGCAATAAGTCACTGATGGCTTTGTAACGAACCCATACCGTTTTGTCACCGCTAAAATCAAATTTCTGAATAGAAGCAACATCAATCCAGGTCTGTTTGCCATTGAGGGAGATCTCCATCGTGTCATTCAAGCCCGTTATGGTGTTGGTGATATCATTTCCCGTTACATTAGGAGCCGTAAAGAATCGGTTGATCACATATTGTAGATTCCCAACATCCTCGTAGCGGTCTTGTTCATTAAGCACCCATTCGGCCAGTTCTTTTCGGCCTTCCGGGCTGAGATCAGCTCTTTTGGACAAATCAAGGGCACCTGTACGTCTAAATTTATAGTTATCGAAGAATGCTTCCCCTGCAATCCATTCGTTCATGGCATGATCAAGCCATTCATCCATTAGCGGAATAGAAGTAGCATTCTCAAAGGATTCCAAAGGCATAGAAAAGAGACTCAGTACAATCTCCGGATTAACAATATTCCCTTTAAATTCTCCTTCCAACCTTTCAAAAGCCACCTGATGCAGGTATTTATAAGCAAAAACACCTTTATCTACTTGGCTACGGTCCAAATGTTGTTTCCCCAGGCTGCGCAGCACATATGTTTGTTGGTCATTAAAATAATCTGGTCCATCCGCCAACTTTTGTGCAAATAAATCCAGTTTGTTTTTAAGAACGTCGAATTCCTTCTGCCCCCAGATGGATTGTGCCAGAACAGCGAGTTCAATCATATATTGAACCTGATCTTTATTTCTATAATCGTTCTTCACATAATCAATCAGGAAACCAGCAATGAATTTCTTAACTTGCAAGGATTCATAGTATCCATTCGGTAAATTAATTTCCAGATCAGGATTTTCCACGGCCAGAATCATACCATCGATATCGTTGCTACTCTTTGCAGCATTTACAGCAGCCAACGCATCAATTTCATTACCAGGGAAAAATTCGTTAAATGTAGTCTGAATGGATTCAAAGCTGGTATATCCACCCATCGGTCTTTCAGTAAGCATATGATCAGCCAACTGTTCCTGCTCTTCTGGTGTCAAGTTATCCATTTTTCTTGTATCCAAAGCGAAGCTCGTTATCGGAGTTCCTGGATTCGCTTCGTTATAAGTCAGAATATTCTCATGAATTTTATTTAATTTATCCAGTGACGTTACCATTTCCTCAGTCGTATTTGCACGATTAATGAAAGGTGTATCTTCCACTGCTGTGTCTATATATCTCAAAACGCTTGAAATGGAAGATGTTTTTTTGAGTTTAAGTTCGTATAGATAAGCCGTTGTGCTTTTATCTACCTCGGAGGCAGTGCTATATGCAGCAATGAGTGGATAGAAATTATCTTCAGCACTCGGATAATCAAAATGATTTATTCTTTCTGCTTGCTTACTATACAGGTCATTAAGTGCAACTAATGCATTCGGTCCATCGATTTGGCGAGTCACTTCAAGAGCTTTCAGAGCTAATTGCACCAAGAACTCAATTTGCCCCTTTTTCTCATATCCATAGCTTGTTGGCGCTTCGATATCTAATAAGTATTTTGCAATAGCCTCCTGATCTTCTACAGGCAAAGATTCAAAATCAGGCGTGCCAATGAATTGCTTATTACTAAGCAGCAAGATAGCTTCTTGAATAAAATCATTGCTGTTACCCCGGTCTGCTTTCTTTTTGAGCTCGTTATACTGATCCAACAAAGAATCACCTTCAGGCTCGAAGAATGCATCAAATACAGCTTGCAGCTGTGTCACATCGTCGTAACCTTCAACTGGCCTGTGTTCAATCATCCACTGTGCAAGATCCGCCCTTTTCTGATCATTGTTCTCTATGGTAGACATTTTCTCCATATTAACTGGAAAAGGCTGAACGGTAACTGAGGGATCCATCCCGAACATCATAGTCATGAAATAGTGCCCAAACATGCTATCTAGTGTAGCTTCCATGTCCGAAATATTATTCGGAACATTAATAGGAAGATATCTTGACAGCAAATCCATTAATAATTCGATTTGTCCATTATAATTGATTGGCGTTTCATATTTTCCTAAAGCAGGTCCAAACATCACGATATTTGTATACATCACCTTGTCGGCGCCTCTCAACGTGCTGTAAGTAGCACTCTCCTCAACCATGGGTTCTGCTTGGTCAGAAGGGAGAAAACCACCAGCATGGCTATACAAACCATATATCTCATTTAAAATATACTGTACAGTATCTGGACTAGTTTCTTTAGGCAGCTTGACCAAGTTATATAATAGTGCAAAAACATACTCTACTTGGCTTTGATTCTCATACTCTATCTCACGTGGCAGCAAAAGAATCATTCCTCGTACCAGTTCATTCTTTTGCTCTTGAGTCAGCAGGTTATAGGTAGTCATTATATCGGTAATATCTATTAAACTTCCGCTTGTCAGGATACTTTGGACACTTGAAATTGCTCCTTCAATATCCTCATATGAATTCCTTATTTCATTAAGGTGCTCCAATGCGGTAGGAGCTGGACCCGCACTTGCAACCCCTCCCACACTAACTACCTGTAATACCAAAACTACAGCTAATAAACAACTTATAAGCTTCTTGTAATACATAAAACGTTGTCCTCCTTGTCTCATGTTTTTTAGGCATCATGTCTAATTGCCTATCAATCTAGGTCTAGTGTAGTACGCAACTCTGAACGGATTCTGAACATTCACTCCAATAAACGGAAAAAAATCCGGCCTGTAGGTGAAAAACAGTCCGGATTTCAAATATTTTTCGTCATTATTCATCATGTTTACTTCTTCATTTAATTATAGAGTCCTATATTCTATAAAAATTAAGATTCTTGTCACGTCGTCCCTATACTCCTCCACGCTCCCTGTATAACAAACAGGTAGACGCATCAAATCATCGTATATCCGCCATCCACAAACAATGTGCTTCCTGTCGTAAATGTATTCGTCATAAGGTAAGTAACCGTATGTGCAATCTCCCCATTGTAGCCCACACGCTTGAGCACAGACAGCCTCTCATAGTCTTTAAAATGTTCACCGCGAGGTGTACCCTCCTGCCCCTCTCGCCAGATGGTTCCGGGGGACACGACATTCACGCGAACAGGCGCGAGCTCCACTGCAAGTGCTTTGCCCAGACTTTCAATCGCTCCGTTACACGCAGCGTAAGAGGCCCCGCCCTCCAGTGGGCGTTGGCTGAAGCCGCCCGACATTAACGTGATCGAACCCGAAGCTGATAGATACGAAGCTGCGTATTTGGCAGCAAAATATTGAGGCCAGAACTTGCCCTTGAAACAGCTTTCGGCCGTCTCTCGATCTGAAGTTAACGGACCACGGGTGTATGCAGCTCCAGGGGTGAACAGGTGATCGAATGCACCAACCTGATTGAAAAATTGTTCGATTTGCTTTTCATCCTGATTGTCCAATACGTACACTTCGATGGACACCGTGCCAGTCTTGCCTTTGCCTGCGACACGAGCAATCTGCTCCCTCGCTTCCTCTAATCTGGTCTCCGATCGTCCCGCGATAACTACATGTGCACCAGCCTCAGCAGCCTGGATTGCCGTTGCAAGTCCAATTCCAGAGCTTCCTCCTATAATCACGACACGTTTATTCTCCAATGTAAATGAACTCATTCTGCATCTTCCCCTCGTAGCGCCAGAACTTTCGTTGTACCAGCGTTTTGTTCATTATTATCGAAAAGATTAGCCCTGAACAGTACGCAATTGGATCGTACCAGGTACGAAAATTCGTACTATTGGAACCAGATGACACAGTTATTCCTGCCCAATTCACATAGACAAAACAAGCAGAACGCGAAAAAATCAGGTATGATGAAGTTACATATAGTTGTTTAAATTGAGGTGAATACTATGGATTTACAGGAGCCACGCTTACAAGGTGTACTCGTTACGTTGGAAGCCATTAATGGAAAATGGAAACCGCTCATCCTGTTTATTTTATTGAAGGAAGGCACGAAACGATTTGGTGAACTAAGACGCATGATTCCCGATGTAGCACAGGGCACGTTAACGAAACAGCTGCGGGAGCTGGAACAGGATCAGATTATTGTGCGCACTCTCTATGGCGATGTTCCACCGAAGGTCGAGTACAGTCTGTCCGAACACGGGCAGACGATTGGTACGCTGTTGGATGGCATGTGCGGCTGGGGCAAGGCTCATCTGGAGTATTTGAACGGAACCAAACATATGATTACTGCGGAGAAATTAGTCGAGGAATCCCATAACGAAGCGAAATCTGAATAAAAACTCATGCCTTCATCTCTGTTAGCAGACGAGATGCCAGTATTGCCATCTGTTATGAACAGGCTACCCCACATAACCGAGCCACAGAATGTTAAGAAATCAGACCCAATTTTAGCACTCTCGCAATATTCTCGGTTGTACGTTCCACATTCTCTGGGCCTTCGCGCAGAAGTTGTTCCAGATCAGCCGCCCCCGGCACAATACCGAACACCGCGTCAATTCCTTCAGTGTACAACGTATCTATCCCTTCACCAACGTAACCTGCAATGGCGATAACTGGCTTGCCCGCTTCCTTTGCAGCACGCGCTACACCGTAAGGTGTCTTGCCAAATTTCGTTTGAAAATCAATGCCGCCTTCGCCCGTAAGCACCACATCCGCATGTACCAGCTTGTCACGCAATCCAGTGTATTCAATGACAATTTCAATGCCTTTGCGCAACACAGCCTGTGTAAAAATCAAAAGCCCTGCGCCCAAACCACCTGCCGCACCAGCACCCGGCACATCACGTATATCCTTGTGCAGCTGCTGCTTCACCACATCTGCATAATGGGAAAGATTCGCATCCAGCGCCCGTACCATCTCTGGTGTAGCCCCCTTCTGCGGCCCAAACACCCGTGAGGCGCCATGCTCCCCGCATAACGGATTCGTTACGTCGCAGGCGACAATGAACTCCACATCCTGCAATCGTTCATCCAGCCCAGTCACATCGATATGTGCCAACTGATCAAGTGCCCCACCTCCACGTGCAAGTGGATGCCCGTGTGCATCCAGAAAAGTTACGCCAAGCGCCTCGGCCATGCCTGTACCCCCATCGTTGGTCGCACTTCCACCAATTCCGATAATGATTTTGCGAATACCCTGATCCAGACACGCCCGAATCAGCTCTCCCGTGCCATAGGTTGACGTGCGAAGCGGGTTCCGGCTTTCCATGGTCACCAGATGAATGCCGCTCGCCGATGCCATCTCAATCGCCGCCGTTAACCCATCGCCCATAATGCCATATTGCGCTAATACAGGCTGTTCCAGTGGCCCGCTCACCTCTCTCTGGTAAATTACGCCGCCAGAAGCATCCACCAGCGACTGCACGGTGCCTTCGCCTCCGTCAGCCATCGGTACATGAATATAGTTCGCGGCTGGGTAGATTTTACGCAATCCTTTTTCCATCGCCACACATACTTCTTTCGCTGTCATGCTTTCTTTAAATGAATCCGGTGCCAGTACAAATGTCGTCTCTCTCATCTTCTCACACCCCATCCGTGTTATTAAAGGATAAACCCTACTTGTTGAACACGCTTTCATTATAGTTGCTGGTGAGCCAAATAAATATTGATGAACAGACGAAATTCATTGTGCATGTGCACAATGAATAATGGCAGGACCGAATATCCTACCACCCATACACTAACGTGCTTCGCTGCTACTTAGAGCAGCACACGGTGTTCCATTATATTTTTCATACTGATATGGGATTTGGATGGCCCAAGCTTCACAAGCGAGTCTTGGAACTCAGCAAGCTCTTCAATGGTTGCCGTCTGTACCTTGATCAGATAGTTGTACTCACCGCTAATCCGATATAAATCCGTAACCTCAACAGCCTGTTCACAGAAGTGAACGAATTCCTCACAATGCTCTGTTTTGAGTAAAATAAACGTCGTTGTCCCACGATTTAGTTTGGCCAGATCATAGATGGTTGAATATCCCGATATGACCCCATTTTCCTCCAGTTTGAGAATTCTCTCCTTGACCGAAGGCTGGGACATGTTCACCTCTTTGCTAATCTGTACAATTGGCATGCGAGCATGGTGCTGTAGCAAGCGCATGATCTGCTGGTCGATCTCATCTATAACATAACCCATTTGTAGACCCTCCCGAGAATCAGGCTAATTTAATAAGTTTTTTGGGATAAAAGAGCTTATAAACTGCAACTCTCACCCCATTATATCCTTTGATATCGCATGGTTCCAATGCAGCGTTCCCTTTATACTTTAGAAAACAATCTGAAGAAGGAGTGATGAGCATGAGTGTAAACGGACTTGCTCACGTTGCCATTCAAGCACGTAATTATGAGGATACCCTCTCATTCTATACGAATGTTTTAGGATTTAAAGTTGGTCACTCCTGGAGTCTGCCCGCCTTCCAAATTACCGAGGCGTGCATGCTGATCTCACCGGATCAACGGACCTGCATTGAACTGTTTGACCCCGGAGCCGTAATCGCGGCCGAAGGTGAACCAGCAGAGTCTCCCGAAGCAGTAAAACATGGGGCATTACTGCATTTCGCCTTTTACGTAGACCATGTGGAAGAGATCTACGAGCGAGCGCTTGCTCATGGTGCAAAACCATATATTCAACCCGATTGGATCTCACTTGGTGAGCCCCCACTTCAAGTTCGAAATGCGGTTGTGCATAGTCCAAATGGTGAAGTGATCGAATTCCTCGAAGAGGTTGATTTTGACCGTTCCTCTACATCATCTATCTAGCGTTACACAAACCGAACAGCCTGTTGCGCGGAAATTCGTGGCGGCAGGCTGTTTTATAATATGTTTTTTGAGCGATAGGACAGCGAGCGTATGGGCATAAGACATACTCCTTGCCCTCATTCCCCCTCTTCAATACCCGGCTTATACTCCTTTAACTTCCCTTCATACACCAGCTGCAGTTGTTCACTTTGGCGAAAATCATCCGGGGTCACCAGCGCAGGCAGCTTGTTCCACAGCTTGATGCCTGAACGCTGCAGAATCTCGGCAACAAATTGCGAGCAAAAGTAGGAGTTGCTAAACTCTACTGGCTCCTTCAACGTAATACCAATCACACCAAGCAGATTGTACATATATTTCTGACGGCTGCGGATGAAGATATGCAGCACCCGTTTCATTTTTTCCACTTCACGCTCCGTCACCTGAAGCTCATAAATCACACATGTGGTATTTGGATATTTACTGTATGTACCTGTCTGAATATCTTCCTTCACAAACCCGCCGTTCAGCGGATTGCTGGGATGCTTGCGACCAAAGCTGTACAGCTCGGATAATTCCCGGTCAAATGAGATGGAGGCATGATTGTATGGCGCTCTGGTGTAACTTTGAATGACTTTGGTAAACAACGTTCCCGTATTCGTAAGCAGGATATAGATGGAGCGTGGTTCTGTCATAACGAAATTTCCCCTTATCAAGTTGGCACTATTCCTTCATAATAACATAGGTACCCTATATTGGAATCTTACTTCTGGATAAGCAGGTGATTGTACTTGAGCAGTTCACTCTTTACCTTAACACTGATTTTTATTGCTTTATTGGTCATACATATCGTGTACAAAATCATTACGAAGCTTCAGCCGGATAAGGATTATTCGGGCATTGGCAACAAAATCAAAACCTGGTGGGGCATGTTTGTCATCTTCTGTCTCGCCACCCTCTTCAATCCGATTGTCTCCCTGATCTCCCTTATGGTACTCACCTTTTTCGCGCTGAAAGAGTACTTCTCCATGATCCGCAGCACCCGCAAAGCTGATCGTAGGTTGTTTCTATGGGCGTATCTGGCGATTCCGGTACAGTTCTACTGGATCTATATTGGATGGTATGGGATGTTTATCGTGTTTATTCCGCTATATGTCTTCCTGGTGTTACCTCTGCCACGTCTAATTAATAAGGGCACGGTTGGTTTCCTGCGCAGTGTCAGCTCGACGCAATGGGGATTGATGCTGATGGTATTTGGACTTAGTCATCTGGCCTACTTCCCGTTCGCAACACCGGAATATGGCTCAAAGTTGGTCTTGTTCCTGGTCGTATTAACCCAGCTGAATGATGTGGTGCATTATCTGGCCTCGCTCTATCTGGGCAAACGCAAAGTGGTGCCCACGGCCAATCCTTTTTTGACATGGGAAGGGTTCGCCTGTGCATTCGTTATAACCACCACCGCCTCTTATTTCATTCACCCTTACCTGACTCCGTTTGATGCACGTTTCGCGCTTTTCATCGGTGTGTTAATCGCTCTGGCTGGGTTCTTCGGAAGTCTGACGGTTTCTGTTCTGAAGCGGGATTTGTTAATCGGGGATGACAATAAGTTCGATGCGCTGAAAAAAAGCTACCTGAGCCGGGTCGACAGCCTGACGTACACCTCTCCGGTCATGTTCCACGTGGTGCGTTATTTCTTCGACTTCATGTAGACGGAGTATCCGTTACAGATACGAGATGCCGAAACACTCAGTCGATAGAACAAAGTGTAAGCTTGCAGATCAATAAAAAGCAGCCTTTACGGCTGCTTTTACTCATTTATGGGAGAAATGAAGGCGCACGTACAGTGTGTCTGTTTCATTTTCCATTTTTGAATTAACAGAAAGCACCACACACGGTTATGATCTGCCCGATTATTTTAATTTAATTTCCTTCTCCGAGGTCACTTCTTTCCCCTCTTCATTGGTGAACACAAACGTCGCTTTGCCGCGTTCACCCTTCATCTCATCCGAATAAATAAATCCGGAGAATTGCCCGTCACCACTGATATAAAACCCTTCTTTTCCATTCGCGCCATGCTCGATTGCTTCCTTATAGGAGTTCACAATCGTTACCGTGTTGGACGTCCAGCGCATCTCGGATAAAGCGTAGCCTTCAGGAATTTGTTTTATCGCAAAATCAAAGCTATTGCCTTCGGACGGCTTATCCGTCTGGTCAATGACGATCATGACCTGTTCTTCCGCATCAGCGGAGGATTCCGATTGGGCCGTAGGCTTGCCTTCATTAACACTTTCGTTCGCCTGATTATTGTTATTCTTCGCCTCCATATTGGGAACGGAACTATTCCCCGCTTCCTCTATGGGCTGCTTCGATTGTGGATAGGCGTGTTCCTGTACGGATTCGTTATTGTTTTTTGCCCCACATGCGCTGGTCAACAGCAGAATACATAGAACAGACACCCAGAGAATAGATTTATTTTTATTAAGATTCATATTGGTACTCCCTCCATTTATCTAAAGTAACAAACCTTATGCATTCATCCAAAGAGAACTTTCCAATCAGCACCTTCTATAGTAATTACTACACCATATCGTCTCACATTAAGCTCCATATTATGTAAATGAGCACTAAATTCAATTCGTTATTACACTTCGATGAACCCTGAAGTGTTGGCGTGTTACCCTGAAAGGGTCAAAAAAACATGCTATTTGAGGGGGAAAAAGGTTGAATCGCTTTGCTTTTATGATGCTCGTTATACTCGCCACTTCGCTTATGGGTTCATCCTTTGCTGTGGGCAAAATCGGATTGACTTATGTCTCACCCATTCTGCTGGTCGGCATTCGATTTACGCTCGCTGGAGGACTAATGGCGCTCTGGGTGCGAAATAAAAATCTTCCCGTGACCGCGCCTGACTGGCTCCGGTTATTCGTCATCGGTCTGTTCCAGACGACGGGTGTGATGGCCTGCATTTTCCTGAGCATGCGTACTATTCCTTCCGGGCAGACATCCATTCTCACATTTACAAATCCGCTATTGGTAGTTCTTCTCGGGAGTGTATTTCTTGGTCTGAGATATCGGGCATACCAATGGTTTGGGGTGCTCATCGGTATAACGGGGGTGTTCATCACGCTTGGATTCCATCTTCAACTCTCGGGGGGAACGTTACTGGGTGTGGGTTCTGCCTTGTCCTGGGCGATCGCTACCCTCTTGGTCAAACAATGGGGCTCACACTTCAGCACATGGGTGCTAACGGCATATCAGATGTTATTCGGCGGAATAACGCTGTTATTGCTCAGTTTTACCATGGAATCAACAAAACTCATCCTGAACACCACGTCCATAGGGGTGACTCTATATCTGGCGATCCTCGGTTCCATTGTGCAGTTCGCTACGTGGTATTACCTGTTAAGCAAGGGCGATCCGGGCAAGACAAGTGCGTTTCTGTTTCTTGCTCCATTTTTCGGGGTCTTATCCGGCTGGCTGCTTCTGGGCGAAGTCATTCGGAATTACGTCTATATGGGCGGGCTATGCATATTCCTGGGGATCTTTCTGGTAAACTGGACTGGACGAGCAAATAATAAGGACGTATTGATAAAATAAAATATTCGTGCCTGATTTTCGGCGATGCCCTGCGCATCGTTTTTTTATAATATCAATAAGGATAAACTCTACTGATATAAGGACGTGCGCCCAATGATTTCTGCTGAACTGAAAGAACAATACTATCAGGCTCTGGTTGCCAAGGATTCGGAATACGAAGGTTTATTCTATGTAGGCGTCAAGACGACGGGTGTATTCTGCCGGCCTACATGCCCCGCGCGAAAACCAAAATTCGAAAACTGTGAATTCTATGAGACGGCGCAGCAGGCATTGCTTGCTTCGTATCGTCCTTGCCAGCGCTGCCGCCCGTTGTCTCATCCCAATCAGGTATCTGATGTGGTACGCGTATTGGTGGAAGCCGTGGAGATCCATCCGGAGAAACGCTGGAAAGGCCAGGATTTCAAGGCATTATCCATCGACGAATCCACCGCCAGACGTCAGTTCAAGAAGCGATTTGGCATGACCTTTGTCGAGTATGCCCGTGCCCGTCGCATGGGACTGGCTCTGAAAAATATTCGCTCCGGTCGCACGGTCATTGATGCCCAGCTGTCCACCGGCTACGAGTCTGGCAGCGGGTTCCGGGATGCCTTCTCGCGAATCATGGGCGCAGCGCCTACACAAGTAGATGAAGAACATGTATTGAAGGCGTCCTGGATCGACACACGTCTTGGACCCATGATGGCTGTAGCCGATGAGAAAGCATTATATCTGCTCGAATTCGTGGATCGAAGAGGTCTGGAGCGCGAGGTGGAACGATTGCGCAAACGAACGAAGTCAGCCATTGTACCTGGAGTAACAGATCCGATTCGTTCCATTGAACGGGAACTTGCACAGTATTTTGAAGGCACGCTAGCTGTATTCCATACCCCGTTGTTCTGGTTAGGAACACCATTCCAGAAGAGTGTATGGGAGCAATTGATTGCGATCCCGCCGGGGGAGACGAGGTCATATCAAGATATCGCGAATGCACTGGGTAAACCCACAGCATGTCGAGCGGTAGCACAGGCCAACGGAGCTAATCAGCTAGCTATTGTTATTCCTTGTCACCGTGTGATCAATGCTAGTGGTGAACTGGGTGGATACGGAGGAGGCCTGACACGCAAAAACTGGCTTTTAACTCACGAGAAGCAGGATAGCTGAGTACTCAATAGATAAGAAAAGAACGGCAAGTGATATGAAGGATACAGCTATGTAACGGAGGAGATAAGTCTTATGAGTACCCTACAAGAAAAAGCGATGATGTTCCACCAATCCCATACCAAAGGCAATCCATTGGTTCTGGTCAATGTCTGGGATGCCGGGAGTGCACTCGCCATCCAATCTGCTGGAGCAGCAGCAATCGCTACTGGAAGCTGGTCTGTAGCTGCTGCCCACGGTGAACAAGATGGAGAAGCGATGCCATTCCAGCTGGTACTGGACAATCTGGCCCGGATTACAGCGAGCGTGGATTTGCCTGTTACGATCGATATTGAGGGAGGGTATGGCAGGTTGGCGTCAGAAGTGAAGGGAAATGTGAGCCAAGTGATCCATCACGGTGCGGTAGGAATTAATATTGAGGATCAGCTCCCCTCTGGCGCGGGACTGTACGCTGTGGAGGAGCAATGTCTGAGACTGTCGGCTGCCCAGGAAGCTGCGGAGCAGGCAGGCATTCCGCTGTTCATTAACGCCCGCACAGATATCTTTTTGCAAAATGCACCTGAACGACACAATCACGCTCTCCTGGAAGAAGCACTTATTCGCTCCAAGGCATATGCAGAAGAAGGCGCCAGTGGTCTGTTCGTTCCGGGCTTACAGAAACAACAACTGATTCAGGAATTGTGTGAACGTTCGTCGCTTCCGGTCAACGTGATGGTTACATCCCATGAACCTTCACCGAAACAACTTGCCGGGCTGGGTGTGGCACGCGTAAGTTATGGACCTTATCCTTATCTGCAAGCGATGGAACACCTGAAAGAACTGGGGCAAAGTATTCTATCTGAAAATTAACAGAAAGGCGCGCTTCTCATTTTCCACTAGAAGGAAGCGCACTTTTCCACGATATTCATTTAATGCTACTATTACAAGCGATCATCTATGATGTGAATCCTCAAACAGGTGCTATACTGCGCCTGTTTTTTGATGCTTATCTTTTCACCTATGTATGTTATAATCACCACTACCCAACACTAACAGGAGGAAAATATGCTTAACGTTGAACAAAAGCTTGAAGTGCTACAATCGTATCCCCAACTGCAACGCAAAGATGTTTCTCTCGGCCGTGTTAATTTCCACTACGAAGAAAGTGCGTACGAGAAAAAGATTGTTGCTCTCCATATTCATCCTAACGGTAACGGTTATATCTATGCAGGGCTGCTGCCCAACTATGAGACCGATAATAAAGGATTCGTCAATATTCGTGATTACTCCGAAGCAGATCTACGCACGCTGTTAGATGAGACAATCAAAGCGATGTCAACCAATCCCAACGCAGTAGAATTAGAAGTGCCAGAGCCAGAACAAGAAAAAGCTGCTCCTACATTGGCTACAACCTCTACTGCTGGCGGAACATGGATCGATGAAGATGGACATACACTTACTTTAAAATATGAAGATGACATGTGGTATGTGTATTCCGGTGTTAATCTGGATATGGCTTTCGAATCTCGTAGCGAAGCAGGCGAGTATCTCAAAGAAGAAGGATTCAAACCACAAGCTCAAGCTTAACTCATACAAAAAACACGAGGCGTGTATGTACGCACTCGTGTTTTTCTGATCTTATCAGTCTTTTCTGCCTTTCATTGTAAGCGGTGCATTCTTCATCATGGGGTACGTGCTCAGAAGCAAAGCACCTCCAATGACTCCCAGAGCGGTGAACAATGTCATGCGATTGACTCCCGCAATCCACAACATAAACTCACTAAGATCGGTCAAAGTAAATACCAGCGTGACGATTAAGCTAAATCCAAAGAACAGACTGAAAAAATTGCGCATCCCCAATCTGATCCAACAGACGGTTGAAAAGATGGACAGTCCCAGCACGAGAAAACCAATCATCAGATCGATCCACAAATAGGAGAAAAAATGATATTCGCTTGAGTACAGCATGCCTGGTTGATAAAAGGTTACGCGAAGTGTTCCATATTCAAGGAGAAGATGCGTAATAAAATAGATTATATTCAGGATGGTAATTGTGCCTATGACCATCCAAACCGAAATGATATAGAAGGATTTCATGAACTGAATGCGTGTACTCCCTATACCTATTGCAACCGGAAACAATGTAACGATTCCCGCAATCGCAAAAGCACAGATCCCTCCATACATTGGACCACAAAGTTGTGTAGTATAAGCAATATCGAAGATGAATCCAATGGCCAGATAGACTACAGTAAGCATAAGGGTGATGAAGGAGAAGATCATCAAATACCAGCGCATATCATCCAGAATCAGCCGATTCGTACCTTTCACTGAGTTCATCGCTTAATCCCCTCCTGATTACGCGTCCTGTTAACCAAATAATCCTGTAATGTCGCCTTCTCAATGGAAAGCCCCTGCGTATGAGCGATGTCTTTCCACGTTTTAGAATATGGCTCATCAATCATCACTTTCAAGGTCGATCCCATCTGGGAAGATTCTATGACCTTCACGTCTGCGGTGACTCGATTGATATCTTCTATTCTCCCTGTTAGAAGAACTCCTTTTTCGCGCATCTCTTCCATCGACTGATTAAACAACACTTCCCCTGCTTGCAGAACGATAAGGGACTCACATAAAGGCTGAATTTCCTCAATATGATGGCTTGATATTAGAATTAGACGCGGGTTATCTTCATAAGTCTCCAGTAAAGCATTGTAGAAATATTTACGTTTCTCAGCATCAAGTCCATTGGTGGGCTCATCAAGAATCGTTACCCTTGCGTTACTGGCAAGACCCAATATCATCTGAGCGGCGGTCTTCATGCCTTTTGAGAATTTGACGATCTTCTTCTTCTCTGGTAATTCGAAGATGTCGATTAGTTGCTCGGCAAGAGCCTGATTCCACTGAGGATGGAAGTATTGACCGAATCGAACCATGTCCTTGATCGTCCAATTTCTACCCAGAGGATGGTTCTCCTGGATATAACACAGGTTCTCCTGCGCAGCCAAGTTATTGTATGGATCCTGGCCCATCACTTGAATGGTTCCAGCATCAGGTCGGTTATGGCCTGCGAGTAGACTCATCAGGGTTGTTTTGCCGGCACCGTTTCTTCCCCACATTGCACTGATGATCGGCTCATTTTCATGCAAAGTAACGTTGTTCAGAACCGGCGTTTTTGTTTTCTGATAGCTGTAGTTCATCTGCTCGATATGAATCATAACTCACTCTCCTTATCCTTCTTGCCGCGAATCAAATCAATAATCATATCCTCATTCATGTGAATCCGTCTGGCCTCTTCAAGTAAAGGTTTAATATATTCCTCGTAGAAATGCTGTTTTCGCTCAACAAGCAACGCTTCCCTGGCTCCCTTCGCAACAAACATTCCAACACCCCGCTGTTTGTAAATGATACCTTTGTCCACGAGCGTTTGAAGCCCTTTGCGTGCCGTGGCTGGATTAATATTGTAAAAGCGAGAGAGCTCATTGGTAGACGGAACCTGTTCCTCTACCTTCAATCTGCCGTCTACAATGTCATCCATAATCATCATGGATATCTGATGAAAAATGGGCTGAGATTCATCCAAATTCGATTTCATGCGATTCCAACTTTCATTCATCGTTAATTAGTTAGTCGGTTAGTTACTCATGTGACTAACTATAGTATACGGAAACCAATATGTAAATAGGCGAACCACTAATTAATCAAATTTTTCATTTTGGCTCGATTGTATTGATTAATAAGACCGTCCAGAACTACAGATTGCTGGATGACTTCAGGATGAAGCAGACTACCGTATTCCGACTGTAAGCGGTGAAGCTGTTGTCTGGCTTCTTCGATCTGTGACATTAACTTCAAGCAATCCATAGTACCCCTCCTTTTTGTCATATTTTAGTTTATTATGCCAATCGATAGGCCGCAAGGGGTACGACATACTTATTCTTCCACCAGACGCAAAAAAAGACGCCTCTGAATGAATATTCAGAAGCGTCCCTTGGCTTAGGCTTATGTCCCTAAACCATGGTCATTAGTTCGGTAAATTGAAGGGTTCGGAACTTCCTCAGTGGGGACAGGTCCAATAACAGGAGCAACGATGTTCACCACTATACTACATGTAACTATCAGCAAAGCCAGCTTTCTCTTCATTGAGTTTCTGCACCTCACTAATCAAAATTTTGTACTGCTGTATAGCTGTGTCAGACGCATAATCCCTATATTGCTCAAATAGCCCGACACCTCTAAGCATACCTCGTCCGTCACTAATTTCAAGTGAAAACCTCAAACTATCAAGAACAAAATCTATTCCCTTGGCAAATTCATCTTTTTTAAGGTAATAGGTTCCCAATCCTGCCAACAGACGAACATAGCGATCATCCGTTACCTGTTTGCTAACTTTCCCAATTCGATTACTTTGTTCTTGATAAGTGAAGTAGGATTCGTATTCCTTTAGTACATAGTCAATATTCATATCATAGCGATTTGCAGCTGTTACAATGTCACACAGTGCAGGGAAAATCTCATTTTCTTTCGTTGAGATGTAATCGAGATAGTCAGGCAATATCTCAAACTGTCCAGCCATTAATTGATATATATAGCGATTTCCTTCAGCCCATTCCTGGAATTGATTAATGACAACCAGCTCATCCGAATCAGGCTTTTTTACCCAACTGTAGTCCGTATATAAAGAAACATATTTCAGTGCAATTTCATAATTATTTAGATGGAAGTTAGCACTTCCAGATGCCAAATAGGCATACATAATATAAAAGATAATCGGTCGTTTCGTCTCTTCCTGTTTCCGTCTTCCATTCAACTCATAATGAATGGTCGCTTTTACTTTCAACTTTTCAGAGAGCTCCTGAACCTTGCTCCACCTGTGAAGAGATGCAAAGGCATTGATCAGTTCGTTAAGCGCATCCAGCTGGTAGCGTTCATCCAGCCGATCCACATAATACTCAAATTGAGCCGCAATGATTAGATTTCGTTGCTGATCATTGCTCAGCCCCAATCTGAATAGTCGATACTGACATAGTGCAAGCCGTTCAGAGTGTTGCATTTTCTCACTTTCGGCTATCGTTTCATATAGTAGAACGGCCGGTTTGAATTTACCAGCATGGTAGAATTCTTCAGCCAGATCAAATAACAAAGGAATATAAGATAGATTATCCATCATCAACCGGATAACATCTTCAATACAATTCAATTTATCCAATTCTGCACATCGATGAAGGAATGGTCCCAGTCTTCGCCAGTCAGGGGCAGCATGGACAAAACACTCATCTATATACAATTCATAGAAGTAACCTTCTTCAAGTCTCATAGCTGAAGTGATTCGATCCAGCTGCTGCATCGCAATCGGACGATTCTTATTCAAAATGTTGCTCAGCGTACCCGAGTTAATTCCTGACGTTTCCGAAAAAAGACTAATGGACATCTGCTCACGCTTCAGATAACTCTCTAAATGATCGCGTATCGTGGTTGTCGGCTCCAAACTAACACCACCCTCCAAAATAAAAAACCATAAACAGGATTAACGGTATGCAAAAGTAATTATATGTAATAATTAAGCAAGGGTCAATAAGATAAATTCAACTAATTTGTATTAATTACAAAATAATCCTTTTGTTAAAATAGAGGCCCTACCCTTATTTTATACCGGGAACGAATAAGCATCAAATAAAGGATAAAATAAAAACACGAGCGCTATATACGCTCGTGTTTTACATGCAATACAGCAGATCATTCTGCTATGTATTGATTTGGGTTTAAGGCAGCACATTGCCAGCTGCACGATAGATTTCGTACCACTCTTGGCGTGTAAGGTGAACATCGCCAGCTTTGATGCAATCCTGCAAACGCTGGATGTTCATTGTACCTGTCACGGGCTGCATTTGCGCCGGGTGACGCAGCAACCAAGCAATTGCGATGGTCGTGTTGCTCACTTCATATTTTGCAGCAATCTCGTCGATCTTCGCATTCAGTTCCGGGAACTTATCGCTGCCCAGGAATACGCCCTCGAAGAATCCGTATTGGAACGGGGACCATGGTTGAATCGTGATATCATGCAGGCGACAATAATCAAGAATACTGCCATCACGGTTAACCGCGGCATCGTTCTCCATATTTACGTTGATTCCACTGTCAATCATCGTGGTATTGGTAATACTCAACTGCAGCTGGTTGGCTACCAGTGGCTGTTTAACATATTTTTTCAACAGTTCGATCTGGTTCGGATTCTGGTTGGATACCCCGAAGTGACGCACTTTGCCTTCGCGTTCCAGCTGGTCAAAGGCTTCAGCCACTTCTTCCGGTTCAACCAAGGTGTCCGGACGATGCAGCAACAAAACGTCCAGGTAATCGGTTTTCAAGCGTTGCAGAATGCCATCCACCGAATTCAAGATGTGCTCTTTGGAGAAATCAAACATGCCTTTGCGGATACCGCATTTGGATTGAAGGATCATATTTTCACGAACCTGGGGATTCATCTGCACAGCCTCTGCAAAGATCTCTTCACACGCTCCGTTTCCATAAATATCAGCATGATCGAAGAAGTTCGCGCCTGCTTCCATGGCGGAATGAACAAAATGTTCAGCTTCTTTGCTGCTTAATGAATTAATTCGCATGCAGCCAACGGCTACAACCGGTATTTCGAGTGCGCTGCTGCCAAGTTTAATTGTTCTCAAGATGATTTCCCTCCATATTCGAATAGTATCGTACATTCATTCTCATGATCTTTGCCAACTAGTATATACTTGTCTTCCGTCTATGATTGTGACACAGAACTGCAATCGGTTTCAATGGAATTTTAGAATTCTTATATGGAATAATGGAGGTTTTTTTCAGCATCGTTCCTCCACCTATACTTCTTCCGGGACTATCACTTCAATATGCCGAGGCAATACACTGATTTGAATGGGCAGAGAAGGCCCTTCTTCCCCATCCACATTTGTGCGAATGGCTTCTGTAGAACGGACGTGAACTTCTTTTGCTGTAAAATAATCAACATCCTTATGGTTCTTCAGGTTGCCAAACAACAGGGACGTTCCGAGTGTTACCGTATTAAAGACATTCATGCTACGGATCACAAAACAATGAATTAACCCATCATCCACCGCTGCTTCTGGGGACAATTTCTCAAAACCTCCAACCGAATTGGTCAGTGCCGCGAGGAAAAGTGGAGACTCCCCTTCCCAAAACTGCCCGTCATACTCAATAGTTAGTGGCTTGGCCGGTGTATTCATCAGATCTTTCAATCCTTCTTTCAAATAAGCGAATGAACCCAGCTTCGACTTCTCTTCCGATGATACCGAAAACAACGCCTCTGCCAATGAACCCGCTGCCACCACGTTGGCAAACAGACGATCATTGATTTTACCAAGATCCACCTTATGGATCTGCTCCGAACGTAACTGCCGAATGGCTTCCTCCGGATCAAGCGAGATATTCAGCGCACGCGCAAAATCATTCACCGTACCCAGCGGCACCACACCCAGTCTGGGACGATGCTCCTGATCCATCATGCCGTTAATCGTCTCATGCAGCGTCCCATCTCCTCCGATGGAAATGACGAGATCACAGCCATCTTTGCAGGCACTCAGACAGTAGTTGGTCGCATCTCCCTCACCAGCCGTCTCATTGACCACCACTTCATACTGCTGTGATTCAAGAATTTCTTGTACCTGGGACACATATTGCTGAGCCTCTTCTTTACCCGACGATGGATTACTAATGATCATGGCTTGGCGCATACCTGCATCTTCTCCTCCAAATGGCATTCTTACTTCATCTATACCCTTTCTGCCATGGAGTTGAATAGCATCTGGGGAAGTTGTACAATTTTTTTTGAAAAAGATAGCTGGAAGAGTGCAGTATGGGGTTTGTATCATATAGAATAGAAGTAGATGTTCTACCTGTCATGAATTTCTTGTTCCTTTTGCCCTATGATGGGTTAATTACTATAGATGTGTTTTTATTCGTGCCTGCATAAGTTAAACTGATCCATTTACACTTACCACTCCGATGGCAGAACAACCTTCCGATCACTGTTATCCCCGGATTTCTTTGATTCCCTTTTTCTAAAGGGAGAAATCCCGTGATAAAGGTGACCGCTTCGCTTCTTCAGGTTTTTTCTGCCCTCTCCGTTATCGTGTAAATATTGTTTTCACCTTATATATCATCGAAAAAAATCAATCTGTTCGGAGTATTTTATAATCTCAAAATCGGAATCGGAGGGAATTCATGCAATGAGAAGAATGACTCTACTATTTCTAGTCTTCATCCTGAGTCTTGGGGCGGCTGGGCAAGCGATGGCCTATACTACGGCAGACTTGGGCGAAGGAATTATCAAAGATCCTGCACTGGAGAACGGACTGAAGCTGATCCTGAACAAACCGGTAGATGCCCCTCTAACCTCATCCGATCTGGAGCAGCTGAACGTGGTGGATCTGAGCAATGCAGGCATTCAAAGCCTGTCCGGTCTGGAATACGCCACGCATCTGACTCACCTCCGGTTATATGGCAATGAGATTGAAGACCTAACACCGCTGGCGCATCTGACTCGGCTTCGCGAGGTTGACGTTCGCAATAATTACATTACATCGATTGATGCACTGGCTGATTTGAAAGACCTGGGACGGCTGTATATCAGCAACAATTCCATTTCTTCCTTAGAAGTTGTACGTGGATTCACCCGATTACATACGTTTCACGCCAGCGGTAACCAGATTACTAGTCTCTCCGCACTGGCGGATGCAGATGATCTTCAATGGCTTGAAATCTCGAATAATGCGATAACGGACCTGACACCACTGGCGGATAAAAGAAAACTGAAACAGCTCAATGTGGCCAACAACCACATTCATACACTGGATGTACTGGCTGATCTGCCGAATACACTTCAGAAGCTGAATGTGGCAGGCAACGAGATTTCCGATCTGATGCCCTTGAAGCATATGACACGCCTGCAGGCGCTAGACTTCTCCGGGAATCAGGTTCAGCATCTGGCACCCTTGGAAGACCTGGTAGGGTTGAAAGAACTGAATGCGGAGTCCAATCAGATCTATGATCTGGAGCCATTACGCCAGCTGTCCAAGCTGGAAGTACTGAAACTGTCCAATAACCGGGTGTGGGATCTGACACCGATTGCCGGTTTTACTTTTACAAGAAACAGCTCTGCAAATACTAATACGATAACGGATATCTCGGCTTCCACTTCCTTATCGTCCGGTACGCAGACCTCGGTCTCTGAACCGGAACCTGCCGGACTTACGGTGCAAAATAATTATCTGGATGTTGCGAGCGGCAGTGACACGATGCGCCTGCTAAACCAGATGAATGTGCGGGAGCAGAAGCGTACTCCACAGGGTAATTTCCAGCGGCTTATTGAAGGCTCTACCACAGCCTATGTCGGGGATCGTGCTTACGCACTGGAGGCTGCACCTTTTATCGATGAGGGACGGACCTATGTACCGCTCCGTTTTGTCTCCGAGCAGTTGAATGCCAGCGTGAACTGGAATCCGGATACACAGGAGGTTCAGATTGCGCAGAATGGTACAGTAGTTCGGTGGACCGTGGGCAACAAACAGGTGATTGTAGACGATACACTTGCGATAAACGATGCACCCCTGTTGATGAAGGATGGAAAGGCGTTTGTCCCGGTACGTTTTATTTCGGAGCAATTCAATACGACGGTTGCGTATATCGGAAGCAGCAAAACGATTCTGATCTTCGAAAACAAAGCGCAGGACGAGAATGTACAACCTTAAATTAAGCAAAGCATAATCAAGTACCAGGCACTTATCTCAACTTATCTCAATGCACAATTTCGAATTCATATACCCTCCATGTAGATTGTTACATGCACAGCGAAGTCCCCGTCTGAACATCAGCGGGGATTTTTGATGAGGATTAGGCTGGATACGAGCACGCGGGATTCGAATGTTTAATCGAAAAAACGGATGCTGCCCAGAGTCTGTCTGTATTCACTGGGACTCATGCCAGTCCATCTTCTGAACTGCCGACTGAAGTGCGCAAGACTGGAATATCCAAGCATGGTAGCAACCCGAGTGAGGTTAAGATCAGGCTGGTGTATCAGCTGCTTGGCCTCGTGAAGCTTCAGTTCGGACAAATATCTGCGCGGGGAGATGCCGTATACTTTCTGAAACGTCTCCAGTGCATATCCAGGGCTGATTTGAAGCGAGGCCGCAATCTCTTCCATCCGAATCTCCTTATCCACCAGCCCTTCCCGCTGGATATTCCCGACATTGAACCGACTTTTGATTGCCTCGGCAATCAGTGTTGCATAGTGAGCTACAGTAGGCGATACGCCTTCTTGGGATCGAGAGGAGCTTTGCTCTGCCAATATCGCCAGAATCTCCAGCAAACCAGCCTGCATACGGAACAGATCCGATGTTGTATATTCTTCTTTGTGCTGAAGCAGATCCACCCATTTCATCATGACTTTCGTTAATCGCTGGTTATCCTCGCCGCCACATGGGAACAACATCTGCATATGTCGACTCATCTCCTGGCGAAACAGAACCTCATCTACATTGAAATGGGCAATAAAGTAAGTTAACCCCTGCTCCTGATTGCATTCATTGGTATGTTTGCATCCAGGCGGGATAAGCAATATATCTCCTGCTTGGAGATCATAGCGGATATTCTCCAGTATCGTCGTCTGCGATCCTTCCAGAATTAGTATCAATTCAAAGGCCAAATGCGATTCCAGCGGCACTTGCCAGCCCTGCTTTACCTTCTGCATGTGAGCACCGAACAGCTTGACGTTCCAGTCCGTCGCAGGCAGCCATCGGCTCTCCGGAGATAGATAAGAACGGTATGGTTCAGGAATGATCATGCATTTCACCACCTTGGATTAGGGCAAATTTTACGCGGTTCAGCGTATCTTCTTTTGCAATGGGACTTGATATACTGACTGTACATCATACCTGAGATTCAAGCGAGGAGGAAATTCCGATGTCCCTGACATTACATGGTTATTCCACTACACCAGATCATGCGTGGAAAGAGATCTCTTATACATCTACAAATGAAAACGCAAATTTAAAACTCACAGGTGAACAGCATCAGCTTGTAGAAGGATTTGGCGGTTGCTTTAATGAGCTTGGTTATATTGCCCTGTCCCACTTGAATGAGGAGCAGCGTCATGACGTATTTCATTCCCTCTTCCACCCGGAAGGTGAACATAAATTCAACATCTGTCGCCTGCCCATTGGCGCGAGTGATTATGCAGAGCAATGGTATAGTCACAATGAGGTGGACGGCGATGTGGCCATGGAACATTTTACGATCGAACGTGATTTCAAATATCTGATTCCATACATCAAAGAGGCCCTGAGCTATAATCCGAATCTGCAATTCTTCGCCTCGCCGTGGAGCCCGCCCACCTGGATGAAATCACCGAAAGCCTATAACTACGGCACGCTACGCTGGGAGAAAGATATCCTGGAAGCTTATGCGCTGTATTTCGTCAAATTCGTACAGGCGTACAAGGACGCTGGCATCACCATCCATCAGGTCCATGTACAAAACGAAGTCATCGCGGACCAGAAATTCCCTTCCTGCATATGGACAGGCGAGCAGCTGCGCGAGTTTATCGCCGATTACCTGGGTCCTGCTTTTGACCAGCACGGTCTGGATACGGAAATCTGGCTGGGAACGATCAACGCACCTGATCCATGGGAAGAATTGATCAAGAAGAGAACAAATGATTTTGACGAATATGCCGGACTGGTGCTTAGTGATCCCAAAGCGTACGCCTATATCAAGGGAGTTGGTTATCAGTGGGCTGGCAAAAATGCCATCCAACGTACAGCCGCGAGCTACCCGGAGCTTCGTTACATGCAGACCGAGAATGAGTGCGGTGATGGCAACAATTCGTGGAACTACGCCAAGTATGTATTTAACCTGTACCAGCACTATTTCAGCAATGGAGTGAATGCGTACATTTACTGGAACATGGTTCTGGAGCCGAAAGGCCGTAGCACATGGGGATGGGAGCAGAATTCCATGATTACGGTAGACCCGGATACCAAGGAAATCATTCGGAATCCCGAGTATTATGTGATGAAACATTTTGCTCATGATGTCGTGCCTGGTGCGCGAAGAGTAGGAATGTCTGGAGCCTGGAGTGGCAAAGCCGTAGCTTTCCGCAACCCGGACAACAGTCTCGTCATTGTCATCAACAATCCATTCAAGGACAGCCGGGACCTGCATCTGGCATATGAAGGGCAGACACTCCGGTTCGAGCTGGAGGCTGATTCCTTCAACAGTATTATTATTTCCCAATCCTAATACCCATTCAAACCACGAAATAGCGTCATGTCCCCCTACTTGATGTGGGGGATATGACGCTATATTCTTGTGCAAAGTTATGGAAAGGAATGACTCTGTAAATGATTTTGCCTACCTCGCTTAAGGATTGTTCGCAAGATAATTTCTCAGCCATTGCAGCGCTGGACGCTCTGTACCATTGGTATTCACCAAATGGGAACCGTTCACCCAAGTCTGACCTTGATTAAAGCCCCACAACGTCACACCTTTAACGGCCGAATGCTGCCAGAGCACAGGGAATTTCTGCTGGTAGCGCTGCAGCTGTGTGTTATCATCGCCGGTTATATCCAGTTCGGATACATAGATCGGCAATCCGGTTGCCGCAAGTTTGTTCAATACGGTGTTCATTGTACTGACAGATACGTTATCCATATTAAAGTAATGGCACTGGATACCGATGCCATCAATCAGACCTCTGCTCTTCAAGATATTGATGATCTGAACGTATTGATCAGCTGCATTCGGATCGCCAATAATCCCATATTCGTTCAGCAGGAGTTTGGCGTTCGGGAAAGCTTGTCTTGCTTGCTCAAAAGACCAAATAACCCAGTCCCACCCTGTCGCTCCATCCCCACCTATGGCGTTACGATAGGAAGGTTTGGCATGTAATGGTTCGTTAACTACATCGACAAACGCGGATTTGGAATATCTCTGACCTGCTGCCTTGATCCACTGGATTACTTCAGCTTTCTGATCTGCAGCGGAAAGTCCACTAATCCAACCTGGCTCCTGACTCCCCCAGACAAGCGTGTGAAACTTGAACGGAAATCCATTGTTGTTGGCATAATTGTAGGAAATATCTGCCTGAGACCAGTTCATATTGTTACGCGTGGCTTCGACTGCGCCCCATTTCGTTGAATTCTCCGGCGTTACCTGATTCCAATAGGGACTGAAATTGGAGGGAACACTGCTCGCAATGATATTACCCAAAAACTTGCTTCCTTTGGCCAAACCTGCACTCACACTGCCTACGGCTACAGATGTGGCAAGCACACCCACTAATGCCAAAGCACCCACATTCTTAAACCATTTGGACTTGAACATGATCTTCCTCCTTTGAATTTTAGTATTCGATTCGATAGTAATCGCTTACAAATTTCATTTTACTGGATATATTTGTAATTATCCATGTAGAAAGTATAGCTTGTCCCTCGAAAAGTATAGATGTTGGGCACTAACCTGATGACTTAACCAAATGACTTACACTTTATTATATTTACAAATCTATAAATATAGATATAATGTAATTCTGAGAACTTATTATATCGGCCATATATTTTTATATAGGTGAGGAGGCATTTTTTAGTTTAATATATCTATTTTTCTGTATATATAAATATATTTGGAGGTCTAGACTTTAACATGAAATCGAAATCACAACAGGTTAATCCGTTACTCATCCTCATTCTGGCGCTCGGTGTATTCGCCATCATTACTACAGAAGTCGGCATTATCGGAGTACTGCCCCTGATCACGCAGAAATTCAACATCACCGCTGCACAGGCCGGATGGCTGGTAAGTATTTTCGCTCTCGTCGTTGCAGTGTCTGGCCCTTTCCTGACTTTGCTCGTATCTGGTATCAATCGTAAAACCATTTTGTTAACTGCCGTGCTATTGTTCGCCATTTCCAACGTAGTATATGCCTACACAACCCGATTCGACATGATGCTAATCTTTCGGATTATCCCGGCCATTTTCCATCCAGTCTTCTTCTCCGTTGCTCTCGTCACGGGTGCCAAGCTGGTCCCACCGGAAAAAAGCAGTCAGGCCGTTGCCAAAGTCTTTACCGGAATCACTGCCGGCTTTGCATTTGGCGTGCCCCTAACTTCCTATCTTGCGGAACGATTCTCGTTGGAGGCTGCGTTTTGGTTCGGAGCGGTTGTCAGTATCATTGCTTTCATCGGTATATGGATATGGTTGCCCTCGATGCCTGTGCAAGAGAAGATGTCTTATGGCAAACAGATCGGCATTTTGCGTAAACCTGCGCTGTGGCTAAATATTGCTACTGTCATTTTTATTTTTGCAGCGATGTTCTCCGTATATAGTTATTTCGCCGAATATCTGGGGCAAGTCACCCAAATGGGCGGTTCATGGATTAGTGTGATGCTCTTGGCCTTTGGTGTTATTATGATTGCCGGAAATTTGGTATTCGGACAGCTTCTGCATCGGAATATTCCGAGAACCGTTCTCCTCTTCCCGGTGCTATACATGGCGGCTTATTTATTCGTTTTCTATGCAGGTTCCTATTTCATTCCGATGATTATCATGGTGTTCGTCTGGGGTGCGATTCACTCTGGCGGTCTGATTGTCAGCCAAACTTGGCTTACGACGGAGTCTCAGGAAGCACCTGAATTCGGAAATAGCCTCTTTGTCTCTTTCTCTAATCTGGGAATTACCCTCGGTACCTCCATTGGTGGCTGGTTCATTGCCCAACTTGGAATCCATCAGGTCATCTGGAGTGGAATTATCTTTGGTCTGCTTGCTTTAGTATCCATCGTTGTCAAAATAAAATTTTCCACCTCTCGTAGTCGTAGTTCAATTGAAACGGTATAAGAGTTAAGTGATCCGATCAGGAATGGAGCATTTTACGTTCAAGTATTAACTTCATCTGGGCATCCAGTTGGTAAGGCATAGATATGGGATCGGTAACTGCGAATTCCGTATACTCCGTCATATACACCTGGTTTTGCCTCACTGCAGGCATTTCCTGCCACCAGATGCTGCTCGACATATGTTGATACCGCTCCGAATCCAGTACCGTCAGGAACAAGTGGTCTCCTACATAGGATGCAACTTGCTCCTCTGAGATCATGAGATAAGCCTGACGGTCAATTAATTCCTTCTGTATACGTTCAGGTGCCTGGAGTCCAAGGCCATCATACAGATTGTAGGCTCCTCTGCACCAGTAATTCCCGAACACATAGATTGAGTCATCGCGTATTTCCATCACAGAGAACGTATCCGTACTCTGAATCATACCTTTCAACCGCGATCTCAGGCGCTGTGCCTTGCGCTCATATTGCTTCATTACCTTCTCCGCTTCAAACCCCTTACCAAAGACCTCACCAAGTTTCTGTAACAATACGAATGGCTTGTCGTCGTTCTGTGAAAAAATATATGTCGGCGCTATTGGCGACAACGTATCGTACTCCTCCTGATTTCCAACCAGAATCATCTCTGGCTGCAAATAGGAAATTTCCTGCGGGTCCAGCGGTACGCTGTTGACCTTATGGAAACTCGTACTCAACTTGCTTAGGTAATGCTCATTGGCTAGATTTTTGGCTACCGCTGCTGGGCGGATCCCAAGGGCAAGCAAATGACCGAGGCAACTCATCACACAGATGTTAGATGAACTTTTCCGATGGTTAAGAATGAACTGGCCCGGCGAGATTCCTTCCATCTGTTTAAATCGACGATTGAAATAGTATTCATCCCGATATCCCACCATAGCGGCCACCTCCTTCATACGCTCCCCGCGTAATAGCAGTTGTTTGGCATGTTCCATCCGCAGAGTTGTCATATAATCCGACAGATTCGTTCCTGTCAGCTGCCTGAACCAATGGGTAAACCTCCGCTTGCTAATCCTGGCCTGATCTGCCAACTCATCCACGGTAATTTCCTCGTTGTAGCGGCCTTTTAGCTGCGTAATGATCTCGGATATGTTCGCTCTTGTATGCTCACTGGAGACTTCTCCTTCGTGCTCAGGGGTATCTTTCAGTACCATGCTCATCAATCTCTGAAACTGGGTGTGAATGCCGACTCGTTGTTTGCGATCCTGCGCCATACGGCGGTTTTCAATGGCCCGGATTCGCTGCACTATGGATCGAAATCCGGCCGTATCCGTTTCGCGGGTCTCTATAAGGGAAGGGGACATTTGGCGCTCAGGATCATGCAATGTAAATGCGATTAACCACACGGATAACAACGCCTCTTCATTCATCCGAATCTCTACAGTGTGTCCCGCATTGATGACCAGGGGCACCCCATATTGCAGTTCATTTATCTTACCATCGCAAATGAGCAGACCTTCCCCCTCCTCGACCACAATCATGAGGTCGGTGGTTAGCGTTTGTCGTGGAATGCCATCTTTATGCGATAGATGTTGTAGAGCCAACCCGTGAAGTTCGTAATAAATGTCGGGAACAACGTACCGGGTTTTGAGATGAGTCAGATCCACAGCTAGCTCTCCTTTTTTCTGATAACCATTATCAATTAGAGTCATCATAACCCAACTCTTCCTTGGTTATCAATGACCGAAACATGCCCACAACCAGCCTATTAATGCAAAAAAAACGTCCTATTATTCCATTGAATGCACCCTTGAACCGCATTACACTTGGTTTATTGATAATGATTATCAGTAAATGTTTAACCATACAGGGGGATATTCATGATACACAAAATGTCGAGATTCACCACGTTGCTCACCTTATGTTTGATTGTATTGGTTGCAACAGCTTGCGGTATAACAGCCGATACAACAAGCAATACAGCACAGACCACCAGCCAAACTGAGGAAAAAGGAACCCAAATGGCGACTGATGCCTATGGTAACCAGGTGGAGATTCCCATAGCGCCCAAACGTATCGTATATACAGACAACACCGTTGGGGATCTATTAATTTTTGGTATCAAGCCTGTAGGTGTGGTACAGCAAGGTCTGCAATACGCGACGTATAAAGACGAACTGAAAGATGTTGCAGATATCGGCTGGCCGCCAAGTCCGGAGAAGATTGTGGAACTTCAGCCCGATCTGATTATTACATCAACTCCTGACCAAAAGCAGAATGAGACACTCTCCAAGATCGCTCCGGTTATCCTGACCAATGAATGGGACCCTATGCCTGATCGGATCAAGCGACTGGGCGAATGGCTCGGCAACAAGCAACTGCCTGAAGAATTTCTCGCACGTCATGAAGCTGAGATTGTGAAGATGTGGACCGCATTGCAGCAGGATGGCACCATTCAGAAGGACGAGACGGCATCCGTATTTCAATACATGATTGGCCAGAAAAGATTGAGTGTGTACACGACCAGTTACCTGACCGGTTTTGTCTATAACAAGGATGGATTCAAGCCAACCACAGCGATTCAGAAAATGATTGATAACCCGGATGACTATGGCTATGCCGATATTTCCACCGAACAGCTGCCCGAAATTGCCGGAGACCGGATTTTCATTGTGTATTACAGTGACGAAGAATTGAAGGAAGTTGAGAACATGACCAAGGGTCCCGTATGGAGCCAACTACCCGCTATCAAAGAAGGTAAAGTATATTTCGTGAATGGTGGGCTAGGTATATCAACAGATCCGCTGGCGAGGGAAGAACTGATCAAACAACTTCCTGTGATGCTCAAAAAATAAAGGGTTTCTGCCCAACGAATCATGGAGGTTAGCGATGAAAGATTCACTTGAACGATATGATGTGACCATCATCGGCGGAGGACCCGCCGGGTTATACACGGCTTTTTATAGCGGAATGAGAGAACTGAAGACCAAGGTCATAGAAGCACAGGATGAACTGGGCGGAAGAGTCCTGACCTATCCTGAGAAAATGATATGGGATGTTGGGGCCATGCCCCCAATTCGTGGGGAACAACTCATTGCCCAGTTGATTGGACAAGCCCACACATTTGATCCGACGATTGTGCTCGGCCAGCGGATTGTCGGCATGGAGCGTCAGGAAGATGGAACCATCCTGCTCACCGCTGATCACGGTCAGCAACATCTGACCAGGACCGTTATTCTGGCCATTGGCTATGGCGAGCGCCAGAACGTCAAGCTTGAGATTGAAGGAGCAGATCGCTTCGAGGTGACCAACCTGCACTACACGGTTCAGGAGTTAGAACGATTCCGGGATCAGCGGGTACTAATTTCGGGTGGAGGAGATTCCGCTGTGGACTGGGCCAATGAGTTGCAGTCCATTGCCAGCAGCGTAACGATCGTTCATCGCCGGGATCATTTTGGCGGTCTGGAGCGAAGTGTTACGATGATGAAGAACTCCTCCGTCCAGGTTCGGACACCCTATACCATTGAAGCGCTCCACAGCAGCGACGGGACACAAATTGATCGTGTATCCCTCCTCCATACTGAGACGTCAGAGCGAGAGCAGTTGGAGGTTGATGCGGTCATCGTCAATCACGGCATGAAGTGCAATTATGGTTCCATCCGGAATTGGGGTCTGGATCTCGGTGAGTGGAACCTGGAGGTGGGAGCCGAGATGACGACCAACGTTCCCGGTGTATTCGCTGCAGGCGATTTTGTAGCCTATGATAGTAAAGTTGAATTACTGGCAGGCACTTTTACCAGCGGTATTCTCGCACTAAACAGTGCTAAGCGATATATACAACCAGATGCTTCACTAATGGCATATGTATCTTCACACAATGAGCTGTTCAAAGAGAAAAACCGGGCTTTGGGTATGGTTGAGGAAGAAGTTTAAACATATAGAGATACGCGTAGAGACCACTCTGATCACTCCCTATGGAATTTCCATGGAATGATCCAGAGTGGTCTCTTTTATTTGTCATTTTGTGGTTTACATTTACCAAATGTTTATCTAGTATTAACTCCAATAACACATATCTTTACATAACACTAGATAACAAGGGAGATTACAACATGCGCAAATTTTCGCCGAAACGTTACGCCGGATGGCCCTTATCATTCCTCTTATGTGCCTCCATCCTCTTCGCACCTTTTGCCTCCACTCCGGCTCAGGCTGCTGAAGCAGACAAGGAAACCAAGATTACGTTGCTGGGAACATCAGACATTCATGGCCGATTTATGCCGTGGGACTATGCCCTGGACGGTCCGAATCCGACAGGCAGCATGACGCAGTTGTACACGATTGTAAAAAAAGTACGTGCTGAGAATCCGAATACGATTCTGCTGGATGCAGGCGACATGATTCAGGACAACTCGGCTGAACTGTTCAACGATCAACCTCAATCTCCCATGATGGTCGCAATGAACGAAATGAAATATGACGCATGGGTTATGGGAAATCATGAATTTAACTTTGGATTGGACGTATTAGAGAAGATTTCCTCACAGTTCAAGGGACAACCCTTGGTAGGTAACATTTTCAAAGAAAACGGCGACCGCTACATGCCTGCTTATACGATTATTGAGAAAGACGGTATCAAGGTTGGTGTCATCGGAATGAACACACCTATGATTACGGAGTTCGAGAAAGGTACGGATCACCTGGACGGCATCATTGTCAAAGATCCTGTAGAAGAGACCAAGAAGGCCATCGCTGAGCTGAAAGGCAAAGTGGATGTCATGGTTGGACTCATGCATATGGGACTGGATAACGAGAACGGGAACCCGGGCACCGGGGTCACGGATATCGCCAATGCCAACCCGGAGCTGGCTGCCATTTTTGCCGGACACATGCATACCCTGATTGAATCCCAAACGGTTAACGGCGTATTAATCTCCGAGCCGAACAAATATGGTTCACATATTTCACGGATTGACCTCACGTTTGCCAAAGAAGGCGACAAGGTTGTACTGAAAAGCAAGGAAGCTCAAGCACTCGCTGTAAAAGCAGCTGATGGCTCTTATGAAGTGTCCGATCCCGGACTGGAAGATACACTGCATCCGTTCCATGAGTTCGCTCGTGCCGATGCCAACATTGAAGTAGCTGAACTAAAAGGAACCAACCTGGTGCCAGCAGATGAAATCAAAGGTATTCCTGCTGTGCAAATTCAGGAGACACCACTCTCAGACTTCTTCACTGAAGTCATGATGCATTACAGCGATGCCGATGTTGTTGCACATCAGATCGATAACGATAAGGCCAAGTTGGATGTCGGACCGATCAAGAAAAAGGATATCGCGTTCAACTACCAATATACCTTTGGTGAAGTAACGGTATATGAAGTGACCGGACGTGATCTGAAGGATTACATGGAATGGTCTGCGGGTTATTTTAACTCCACACGTCCTGGTGATGTGACGATCAGTTTTGATCCGAAACGACGTGCTTCCAAATACAGCACCGACGATTTCTTCGGTGGAGTGACGTATGAGATTGACCTGACCAAGCCCTACGGCAGTCGGATTACGAACCTAAAATACAGTAATGGCAAAGTGGTTAAAGAAGACGATACGCTCAAGCTCGGCATGAATGCCTACCGGATGGAAGCCCTGATTGCCAAAGGTGGGGCACTGGAAGGACGTAAGTTCAAGCAGTTATGGTCCTCCAAGGATGCTTCAGCATTTGGCGAGATTCAAGGTACGATCCGTAACCTGTCCATTGCTTATCTCAAAGACGTGATGAAGGGCGTTTACGAACCGAAAATCCAGCACAACTGGAAAATCACCGGTGTTGATCTGACAGCACCTGCACGTGCAGATATCGTAGAGCTAATTAATGATGACATCATGTCTGTTCCTACAACGGAAGATGGCAAGTATACCAATATTGCGTCCATTAACATTTTGGATACGGTGACTGAAGAAGAAATGACCGCACTTGCCTCCAAAGCGAACGTAGGTATCGCGAAATTCTCTGGCGTGAAAACCAAAGGTGAGTTCTATCAGGAGCTGAATAAGGCTCGTAAGGCGTCCACAGGCAGTGGTGAGGAAGAGACTACTACACCTGAGAAGCCGACGACACCAACAGTACCGAAACCAGACACATCGAAACCTGGAAAACCATCGACATCACCAGGTACAAGTAAACCGGGTACAGTCGTTAAAGGTATACAAGCCAAGGTTACTGCGGCCTACCTGAACATGCGCTCCAGCGCTTCATCCAAAGCCAAAGTAGTTACTGCCGTACCGAAAGGCACCGTCCTTGAAGTAATCAGTACAGATAAGTATGGCTGGGTCAAAGTGAAACTGGATGGACGCGTAGCTTATGTCTACGGAAAATACGTAACTATGCTGAAATAGATTGCCAGTTGACGACTTTAGGTAATTAATCTATTCATAAGAAAGACCTCCTCCACAATGCATGTGGAAGAGGTCTTTTACTTTTTTTGGATTTTAGAGCCATATGTTACGTGTTCACCTACTCCTGCGCCAAGCTTCGCACCTTTTTCACAAACTGCTTCAGCCTGATTCCATTCGTTTGTTTGGTGAATTCAAGCGCCTCGTTGGAGAACCCCTCATAGGCAGAAAGGACATAATCCCCATCGACGATATAGTACATACCATAACGAGAGAAGAAATAACCTCCATGTTGCTCGGACCCTACTCCCTTTTTGATCGCTGTAACTATTCTCTGACCAGGCATAAGTTTAGGCTCAAGCGCTGCAAACGCTGCGTTATAGAACAGTAATGTTTCCTTGGCTACATCTCCTCCTGTAATCACTTCGTGCACCTTTACTTTGTAAGAGACGAACTCAGCTTCGTAGGGAGTCATTCCCGTATTCTCCTGCTTTTCTGCCATTTTGCGTTCAGGTGTATCTGATTCAGTGGTCAACACCATACTGAAATTCGGCAGGACGTTCACAACCTCTGCCACAACAACTGCATCTGAGAAGTCCATGATTTCTCTAAAGGTCACTTTTTTCATCCATGGAGTCACGAGAGACTGTGGCGATAATGGGTAGTCCTCCCTCAGTTCCTGTAACCGTTCTGGGGAGAGAACATCTAAAAAATCTGATTCATCATCCGAGTTAGAAAAAGGGGCCGAGCAACCCAATAGAGCGAGTGTTAACGTGATTGCAAACAACCAACACACTACACGAAGTTGTATCACGCACCCTTCTCCTCCTTAGCGTTTACTCGCCTTGTATTAATCCCGCTTGACGTCCCAGCTTGCAAGCATACCTCTCGCCATTTCCATATTCGACTCTTCTCCAGTGATTAACGCAAACTGTGCAACGATTGCCGGGTATGCCGCCCACTGCTCCCGAATATGCTCCAGCATCCGAGGCCACACCCTTCCACCTGCCTTCTCATAGCGATTGAGCAAATCCCGCAAGCCTTCCTCTTCGAAGAGTGCATAATAGATGACAAAATCCTTACCCGGGTCGGCAATCTCCGCCTCAGTCCAATCAATAAGTCCAGTAACACGCTGGGCATCGTCGACGATAATGTGCGGTGGGTGCAGATCACCGTGGTTGAACGTGGAGTGCTCAGGCCAATAGCTGTCCGTTGTCAGCCAAGCTTCCCAACGCTTGGCCAGTTGATCTGGCACCTCAAAGCTTTGTTTAATCCCCTCAATATTGGCTGCAAAAGCTTTACGAGCTTCTGTAGGCGTCTTGCTGCGCACTCCGCCCTTTACCGCCTCATCAAGATCAATGTTGTGCAATGCGGCAAGGGTAGCAGCGAGCGAATCGAAGAAATCATCGGATAAGCTTTCCTGTGGAAATCGCCATGCGTACCCTCCCCCTGCCGGATCGACGACCGCAATCGGATCTCCATCAAGTAAAGGATAAGCGATCAGTTCCGGCGCACAAATCCGCCACTCCGGTACCTCTACCGGAAGATGGCTTTTTACAACCTCTAGCACCTTGCGCTCATTTTCAGCCCGCTCCCATACATCCTCACGCCGTGGCTGGCGCAGTATCCACTGTTGTCCCTGTCCATCGGTGGCAAACGCTACCCGAAAGTCCATACCTGACTCGTTAATTTTCATGGATTCCTCAGCAATATGAAGCCCGTTCTGTGCAGCTAAAGATTTTAGTTCCTTTGGAAATTCCAACTGCTCATTCACGTTCGATTTTGTCATTTCAGGATTTCCCCTTTACCTCAATAAAATAAAAAACACAGACATCCATGCCTGTGCAGTTCATTTTCGGATATTGGGTGTACCTGAATGCTCGCAGAAAAATAGTAGTACACTAAAGAACTACTCTAAACGAGCGTTTCTTTAATGACTAGCGGCATACGTGTAAATAGGCAAACCGATCCCGATGAGCTGCACACAGGCAGAAACACAGCAAGCGCAAACAAACGTTTCGCCATACTATCTCCATCGGATAAAATTTGCCACACGTATCCCTCCGTTCCGTAAGTTACCCATATGTTAACATATTCCATTTTTCGATTCTAGCTTAAATGGTGGTTTTTTGTTATTTTTTCAGCGATGTGTAGGAACTTTGTTGACTCAGAAACCGTAACTGTCCCTTTGGATGGAGCCTTCTTCCGAGGAATCCTACAGCCCCGAACGTGCCGTAGAATTATGGGACTGGAGTTCAGAAAGAGTTGGTTTGCATCATACGATTTAAACATCATTGTGAATTACTCCGTTAACCCACCTGCATATAGAGTATAATGAAGAGGTATACGATAAATGTACGGTGCAATGCTTGTATATAAGCATATTGCATAATTCGATTCCAAACGCTCCCGTGTACAAGTCGCTTTAAGGAATTATGCAATATGCTCTTGTATTCAAAACTAACGTAAAAGAGGTTAACGATGAGTAAGCAACAATTTAAAGATTATGGACTTGGCGAAGAAATCGTAAAAGCGCTGAATAGCCTGGGCTATGAAACCCCAACTGAGGTTCAAACCAAAGTTATTCCAGTAGCCCTTGAAAATAAAGATCTTGTGGTCAAATCCCAAACAGGCAGCGGGAAAACAGCCGCCTACGGCATTCCAGTCTGTGAGCTGGTAGATTGGAACGAAAATAAACCGCAGGCTTTGATTCTCACGCCAACCCGCGAGCTGGCTTTGCAAGTGAACGAAGACATTACCAATATCGGACGCTTTAAGCGTATTAAAGCAACCGCACTATACGGTCAGTCTCCTTTCCATGTTCAAAAAGCTGAATTAAAACAAAGAACACATGTCGCTGTAGGTACACCTGGACGGGTATTGGACCATATCGAACGTGGCACCCTGCCGCTGGATCGGATCTCATACCTTGTCATTGACGAGGCGGATGAGATGCTGAATATGGGCTTCATCGAGACGGTTCAATCCATTATTCAAGCACTGCCTAGTGAGCGAGTGACGATGTTATTTTCCGCGACGTTCCCTGAAGATGTAGCCAAGCTGTCACGCAAATACATGAACAATCCGGTCGAAATTGAGATCAAGGCAAGTGGTCTTACCACAGCCACGATTGAACATGCCGTGATTCACGTGCCAGAGGTGAACAAAACGGCGCTGCTTCAGGACCTGTTTATTGTTGAAAACCCAGATAGTTGTATCGTGTTCTGTCGTACGCAGGAGAACGTGGATAAACTGTTCCGTGTCATGGCTGACCTCGATTATCCAGCGGATCGCATCCACGGAGGCATGGAACAAGATGAGCGCATCGAAGTAATGAATGCATTCAGAAGAGGACAATTCCGTTATCTGATTGCAACGGATGTAGCCGCACGCGGGATTGATATCACGAATATTACCCATGTCATCAACTACGATATTCCTTTGGAAAAAGAAGGATATGTACACCGTACAGGCCGTACGGGTCGCGCAGGGAAAACAGGTAAAGCCTTTACTTTGGTTACCCCGAAGGATGGCAGACGTCTAGCCGAGATCGAATCGTATATCGGATTTGCCATTCCTGTCGTGAAAGCTCCTTCCGAGGACGCTGTGGACCGTCGTCGGGAAGAGTTCGAGAAGCGTTTGAAGATCGTACCTGAACGCAAAAAGGACAAGCGTGAACAGTTGAACCAACAGATCATGAAGCTGAACTTCAACGGAGGCAAGAAAAAGAAACTCCGTGCGGTAGACTTCGTGGGCACCATCGCCAAGATTGAAGGCGTCACTGCAGACGACATCGGGATTATTACCATTCTGGATAATGTAACCGATGTGGAAATTTTGAACGGCAAAGGCCCACTCGTGCTTGAGGTTATGCAGAATACAACGATCAAAAAGATGCAGCTCAAGGTTCGCAAAGGTCATAAATAGATTTTGAATCTGTTTAAATAGAGTGTTATTCAAAAAGGGATAGTAGCTTATTTTATAAGTCTACGATCCCTTTTTTATATATTGAATGAGGTAAATCACTCGCTATCGCCGCTATATTCAGGATAAAGTTCCATTTGTTCATCAGGGTACACATTGTTCACTTGTACAAGATTCCATTTTTATTACACTAAATATGTAAACGCTTCACAAAGGACCGATATTAGGAGGTGTACGTAATGGGCAACAGGAAAGCAGTCTGGTTTCTGGTCTTCGCGCTCACGCTAACCATGTTTGGTGTTCTTCCAGAACGGACCAGCGCGACAAGCGTGACCATCACCAACGGTTCCGATTGGCTGGATACTGCAGGTAACCCCATTCAGGCCAATAGCGGAAACATTCTGAAAGTCGGCAGCACGTATTATTGGTACGGAGAGCATGCGGTCAGCGGTAAGTTTGACAGCGTTAATGTCTATACTTCAACCGATCTGAAGAACTGGACGTTTAGCAATGCCATACTTACCAAGGATTCGGCCACTGAGCTGGCCTCCAGCAAAATTGAACGTCCCAAAGTCATCTACAATGCCTCCACGAAGCAGTATGTGCTATGGGCGCATTACGAGAACGGTACTGATTACAATCTGGGGCGGGTTGCGGTAGCGACCACCAGTACACCGAACGGAAAATTCACGTATGAGGGAAGTTTTCGGCCTTTGGATTACGAGTCACGCGACATGACTGTTTTCGTAGATACAGACGGTACAGGCTATCTGATCACAGCATCCCGCAAGAATGGCGGAGCCAATGATACCATGGCTATTTTCAAAATGAACGCCAGCTATACCGGTGTGGACTCCTTTGTCGGTTGGCAATTCGAGAACGCATACCGTGAAGCACCTGCCGTTGTGAAAAAGGGCACTCGATACTACCTCTTCACCTCCCAGGCTGCTGGCTGGTATCCGAATCAGGGCGCGTATGCAACCGCATCGTCCATGACAGGCACGTGGTCCGCTCTTACACCTTATGGCAATCCATCGGCCTTCGGCTCCCAGATCCATGATATTGCCACCATTACAGGCAGCAACACCACATCCTATATTTATATGGGCGACCGCTGGAATCCACTCAACCTCGGTGAACATAAACATATCTGGCTTCCTTTAACCTTGAATGATTCAAACGGAACCGCCTCTCTGGAATGGTACAAAGAGTGGAATATCGATGCTGTAACAGGCACGGTAACGCCACCTTCTCTTGTTAATCACGCCCAAGGCAAAACAGCTACCGCCATCTCCACAGCCTCCGGCTCATCTGCATCCAATGTCAACGACGGCAATTATCAGACTTCTTGGGCAGCATCGTCCAATACCTGGCCAGCATGGTGGCAGGTCGATTTCGGTGCACCGAAGACCCTCACGGAGATCGATATCTCCTGGTTTATGTATAAAGGATCGGAAGGCTATTATAAGTACAAAATTGAGATCAGCAACGATGGCGTCAACTACTCTTCGCTGGATCGAACCATCAATACCACCTATGGGTTTACGACCGACGCTGTTCATTTTACCGCCCGGTATGTACGTATCAATATGGTCAACGCTGTCCTGTGGAACAATCCGGGTAACTGGTACACCCCAACCCTTCACGAGGTCAAAATGTTAGGCCCAGCAACACCTGATGCGACGAATTACAGCCGTTTCAGCTCCTTCAATTATCCGGATCGGTACATCCGTCATTCCAACTTCACTGCACGGATCGACACCAACGTCTCACCTGTACTGGATTCCCAGTTCCGCGTCGTACCCGGCTTGGCCAGCTCTACAGGCATCTCACTGGAGTCTATCAACTTTCCTGGCTACTTCCTGAAGCGCAACGCCAGCAACAAAATCGTACTTGAGGCATACACGGATACCGCCACCTATAAAGGAGATGCCACATTCCTGAGCAGCCCCGGCTGGGCTGACAGCTCCAAAGTATCCCTCCAGTCGTATAGCCAGCCCGGATATTACATCCGACATTACGACTACGTATTGCAGCTGGACGCCATCAATGCCTCCAGCAGCGCAACGGTGAAGGGTGACGCCACGTTTGGGCGAGCTGATTTTTAGTTTAGAAATTGGAGATGAGAATGAGCATCCACATCTCGGGAAAGAGGCTGCTTCTTCAGGAATCTTAACTGGAGACATAGCCTCTTTCAGCTTTACCAAATTCCTAATTCGGAATGGGATAACCCTATTTGATATTGATTGAGAATGCAGGTTTGATTAAGGCATAATCTCCGGCCAGACTGGCTACCGGCCGCCAGTTTTCTATTGCTATTTTATAATCACCCGCATAAGCCTCATGATCAACCTGAGCCTGCTCTACTGTTCCAAGAACCAGATGATCTGTACCCACCTCAATAATCCGATCCAGTGTAAGTTCAAAGGCAATCGGAGCCTCAAGCACGGAAGGCACATTCACACGTTTGCCCGGATTAGGCGTAACACCTACCAGTTCGAATTCATTTTCCCCCGATGACACATCAGCTGACGATTGCTGCATCGACTCTACCAACGATGATGAGACCATATTAATCACATACTCACCTGTCTCCCGAATATTAACCAGTGTATCTTTGACGGTACCCTCCCTATCGCCTACGCCTGGTCCAATGGAAATGAGCAGTGTGGGTGGGTTGCGCGAAGCCACGGTAAAAAAACTAAAAGGCGCCAGATTAAGAACCCCATCCTTACTCCTCGTGGAAACCCATGCAATAGGCCTTGGCACCACGGACCCGATCATCAATTTATACATTTCCTCTACAGAGAGACCTGCTGTTACAAACTCATTAGCATCATGTTTTGGCAATCTTTCTTGTCCTTTCTTCCACTCCCATTCACGGCTCCTTCGGTTTACAAACTCCAATGGGACAAATATAGTTGATTTAAGAATATACACATATTCAGTACAAAAAAAGTACGCACTTCAAAGTGCGTACCTACTCGAAGGAGCGTATCTACGATGGATAAACCAAGTACAACCAAGGAGGAAGCACTGACTCCATTTGACTACACCCTGTCCATTATTGGAGGAAAGTGGAAGATGAAGATCATGTATCAGCTTGCCTTTCATGGGGTTACACGTTACGGAGAACTCAAGAGACGTGTCCCTGGAATTACGTATAAGGTGTTAACCTCCCAACTGAATGATCTGGAGAGCGATGATATTGTGAAAAGAGTGGAGTATGACCAAACACCACCAAAGGTGGAGTATTCCTTAACACTCAGAGGGCAGAGCCTGATGCCGATTCTTGAGGAAATATGCAAATGGGGAGTACACAACGTACCGGACTCACAGACTCTAAATGAATTATTATAGCTTATTGACGATATCCAAGAATGCCTTCATATTGTATGTGTCGTCCTGAATACGCCATTCTCCTTGTTCCTGTAAAAAGGTAATCTCCCCTTCTAACGGAATGGTCTTCGTTTCTTCTCCATCATAATTCGTAAATACCAAATTTAGCGTGTACTCCACGAGCATCCAATCATTTTTACTTTCTTTCATCTTCGCTTTTATATCTTCAGCATGCAGTGACGCATCTTCTTTGTCTGCCACCTGAAATGGCAACCCCACACTATTTCTTTCAAGATTCCGTTCAGTCAGGAAAGGCTTCAAGATCTCTTTTTTGGCTAGCACCTTCTCTACGGTTAATAATTCTTCACCCTCCGTGTTATCGACTGCAAACTCCGCCTTTTTATATTCCAAGGTCATTTCAAGAGCCTGCTGTTCTTCCTGGGCAGATGCCTTTTGGTTCGTCAATATACTCAACTGATTAGTTGAAGATGGAGCTGGCTCTTGAATATTCTCGGTTTTTTTGGACTCGTTACACCCCATCATTATGACAGACATCAGAGTAACTGTTCCGATGATATAATTTAATTTACGCAAAATCATCCTCCATCCTGTGCGTTCTTGTTATTGACTACAGCTGAATACATAAGCAGGCGGCAGGTTACGGTACACCCTTGTCATGCTTACGTTTTCGAAAAATTGCTTGAGTAATCCCCGTTTAAGTAACGTGTACTGAAAAGTGATGAACTTGCCATCTTGTTTCAAATATTGCCTTGATTTAGCTAAAATGTCCAGTGATACCTCCGCAGGCAGACTCGCAAAAGGCAGTCCGGATACAATGTAATCAACCTTGTTCAGTCCATATTGTCGTATGTGCAGATCGACATGCACGGCAGAATCATGAATGATGTGTACATTTGGAAGATGATCGTACTTTTTGCGAAGTAACTGGCAGAAGCGGGCATTGTTTTCAATCAGGATCAGAACCGTTCCTGGCTGCATGTTTGCAAGCAGCATTTCCGTAATCACTCCCGTGCCCGGCCCATACTCCACAATGCATGATGCACGGTCAAATGCGATGTCTTTCACCATTTTAGCTGCCAGATATTTTGAGCTGGGGGCAATGGCCCCAATCCATCGGGGACCCTGGATATATTGCTTCAAAAAAGATAACCACTCCATGCTGTCCGACCCCCTAAGTTGATTTCTGAGATCCGTATAGAATTCAAATCTAAAGAAGCAGTCGATGAAACTAAGAAGAATAATGAAGATTTGCGACCTTGGCATGTTATATCATATTCCGGAAGGACAAACCTTGCGAATGCTGCCGGTTAAAAGCGTAGAAATATCCACAAACAAAAAAAGAGCCTACCAGATTACTTTTTAGGCCCTTAGATATAATCAAATATATTATCTAAAATAACGATTAACGGTTTGAAAATCTGAAGATCAACTTTTCTCCATCATGCGTTTGGTCCTGAAGCTCCACATAGTTTCCCTGGGTATAGTTCGATACAGTTTTTCGCCAAAAGTGTTGACCTACTTTATTTTTCTCCGAAGGATTCGTGAACAACTCCCACCGGCCCCGATACCTCTGGAATACCTCTTTTGCAGCGTGCTCTGCAATCCCCACACCTCTGAATGGCTGCATTAGAAAGAATTCATGTACAAAGAAATCCGTGTCTGCCGAACAATGCGGCGCAGTAGCAACAAATATAAAACCTGCTGGTACGCCATCTACTCTAATCAAAAATGCATAGAGGACATTCGGTTTTTCCCACCATATGTTCTGGACATCATATTGATCTTGCAACGTTTTATAATCATCACCCATTTCGAAAATCCCATGTTTATTCGGAGTGTGTTCTGTTTTCAGCCCATAATGTCCGGATAAATCATGAAGGTATAGAGGATACATGTTTTTGATGATATATGCCTCATGGTTATGCGCTAACTGTACTTCAATTTTCATGTTGTTCCCCCCACAGATAACGTAATGTTTTGTTAGTAACAGTTCTATAATCTCATTGTATTGGTCTCCTTTCGCACAATATAGGCAGCAAACCATTTAAACTAATCCCTACACAAAAAGCCACATTCGATATCTCGAATGCAGCTCTAACCCTTAAATCACTTTTTGGAATATACAATTTTCTTGATACTGTCGATGGACAAACAATATTTTTCTATGAGCTGGTCGATGGACATACCCGCAACGAATAGCTGGCGAATCTCATCGTTTCTTTGCTTCAAAATCATCCGGCTGCCCGAATTCTCGCCCCACTTTTGATGGGCTTCCTTCGGTTTAGGGATATACACCAATCCACCAGGAATGTGGCGCTGGATCTCCTTTAGCAATGATTCCGGAAAGATCGTGTCTGCGTTAATATATTTCATATTTGCTCCGCTCCTTAAAAGTTAAGATCTTTAAGGCAGCAGAGTCAATCGATGAACACTTGTTATACGCATTATAGTGGTATGGCGGAAATAGATTTCAAGCTCTATACAAACAACCGCCGTTGTTCATCGCATGGACTCTGCATAGAGCGGATCGTGAAACTTCTTATGAATTGAATCATGGTAGCCCCCCATTCGGTGAATCCTATATAAGTTACTTTCATGGTACTCTTATATGTTCCATATGAGAACACAATATCCTTTACAACATTCCGTACTGGTTCAAACTCCGTTCCAGCATCTCTCTCACTTGTTGTTGCAGCTCCAGCGGCTCAATGACCTTCACTTCAGGCCCATAGGAGAGCAGCTTCCGCGCTGTAAAAGGAAACTCCTCAGGCGGGACAAGTCCTCTCCACTCATTCCCTTCAACCGACTTGAACAGTACATCTGATCCTGCCATTCTCGCCCCAAAATCCGTGAATTGCAGCACCACTTCTACGCTTTTTCTGTTTTCCTTATAATTCAGCCACTCTTTCAAACTAGGAACCGACTCGTCGATAGAATCCAGCATAACCAGCTCCTGCATGCGATCCACCCGATACAACAGCACCCGATCCTTCCTCCTGGCCGGCATATACCAATACCCGTGATCGTAATAGATGCCGATGGGGAAGACCTGTACTTTTTTATGTCCCTGCCGGGAATGATATATAAATTCAATCTCTCTTTGATCTACTGCCGCGCCTAATATCTCTGTTGTTACTGCCTCGACCTGTACAGCATGATATTGAAGGAACGTAACGTGCTGCCTCATCCGTGTAATCAGATCCTGTACATCCTGAGGTAAAGTTGAATAATATTCCTCGGCGAGATGCTCACGAATCGATCCATACGGAAAATCCGGGACGTTCTCCAAATATTCAATCATCATAAACAAACCCAACGCCTCATGCTGTGTGAGTTGAAGAGGTGGCAAAATCCGATTAGGAAGCACTCGATAACCCCCGTTCACTCCAACCTCCGTATACAAAGGAAAGCCCAACTCCTGCAGATCATTCAGATCTCGCTGGATCGTACGGATCGACACCTGAAAACGCTCCGCCAATTCACGAGCCGTAAATTTCTTTCTCGAATCCATGAGTCGCATCAATGCGAGTTTTCGATTATTCATATTCACCCCACCTAACTACGTCAATATTTGTCATAGTTGGAGTGTATCATATATTTCAGAAGGGAGCGATTGATATGTCTAACAATAAAGTCATGTTATATATTGCGATGAGTCTGGATGGGTACATTGCAAGACCGGATGGTTCGGTAGACTGGCTGTTCGATGTGGAAGGTGATGGTGGCGATAACGGGTATGGCAAGTTTTATTCATCGATTGGATCGGTAGTTATGGGACGTCTTACGTATGAAGAGGTGCTCAAGCTGTCAGAGGATTTCCCCTATGCGGATCGCCCGACATATGTACTTTCCCGTTCCCAACAAGCCCCTGCGCCACACGTACAATTTACGGACGAAGCTGTAGAGAACCTGATTCCCCGGTTGAAGCAGGACTCCAGCGGTGACATTTGGATTGTTGGCGGAGGCCAGCTGGTGCAATCCGTTCTGGAACAACAACTGCTCGATGAGGTTGAGATTGCCATTATTCCAAAAATCCTTGGCCAAGGAATCCCCCTATTTCCAACAGGGACGGTACCAACCCATTTCAAAATGATTCATACACAGACGCTGGGGCAGATCATTTCGATCCGCTATCAGGTACAAGGGAATTAATCGTAGTATAAACATCTCCACCCGATGTATAAGGTGTACTAAAAGAAGAGCCAGACCTCTCTAATTCAAGAGAGGTCTGGCTCTTCCGATTTCAAATGTAAATTAAAATTATTTTAAAATTCCCTTTAGATATTCCGCTAACGCATCAGCAGTCCTTCGATGAGATATCTCACCCGGATGACTTCTGGCGCCTACCGTCTCCTCGGTCGTATTGGGAAGCTGTATAACCGAGACTTTCGTATCTCCAGCCTGTTTCGTATAAGCGTCAACAGCACGATAGATCGCTGGTATCATCGGGAATCCAAGCATGCCGTATGCCCATACGAGATGCGCCTCAGGATTGTTTTTTCGAAGTTGAATTAGGAAGCGGGTCACGGCATTCTCAAAAGCAGCCAGATCCTCTTCATAGTAAGTCCCGTCTTCGTTCAGGCGTTGCTTGTACACCTTTCCGGTAGCGGGGTCCTTCCATTCTGGTGTCTGAAAGGCTCCTCCATCATTGCTTCCCAGATTAATCACCACTACATCCGGCTGCCAGGAATTAAAATCATGCTTATCCCCTGCGCCAAGTGCTGCGTTCTTATCTCCGGTCACCAATCCACAGACTTGCTCGTAATAATCAGGGATATTGGCATTCGGATTGTTATCCCAACTCGTCAGCACACCCCACCCGCTCTGCGAGATGACGCGGTATTCTGCATTCAGCGCTTCTGCTGTCATGGCCGTATAATTATGTATGGCACTGAACCACATCGGAATCCAATCCTCTTCCGCTTTGGCCCCGATCGCACCTTCTCCAGATGTAATACTGTCACCGATAAATTCAATCTTGTACGGTTTTTCCTCTACAGGCACGAAGACACCATCCGATTTCACCGCATGAATCTGCAAGGAACAGCCCGGATCTCCATTCATGGCCTGTACATCTTTGACGATGCGTACATTTTTCACCACATTCTCGTTCATGCCTCGGAATATGCAGACCCAATACTTTCCTGCTATTAACATCTGTCTGCTCACCGGGACACCGTTAATCAGAATGCTGATCCAAGGTTCATACAGGTCATAATCAGACTCGATTTCTACCCACAACTCAGAGCCTTTTACATGAAGTTCAACCGCGCTTCCGGTCCAAAATAAGGTTAAGGGCGACCGTTGTCCTGTCGTTCTGCCATGTACTTTGAGATTGCTAACATCAGACAACGCGTACGTTTGTAATTTCTCATTAGCCTTCACGATGTATTTCCTCCCGCATAATTATTGCCCCAACAGGGCAGTCTCATATGACTAGATTTTGAGAAAATCGTCTACATGCTTCTGGTATTGCTTGTACCAGATTTTCCATTCTGCTTCACGAGACTCCAAGGTACGGCCATCCAGTAATGCCTCAATGACGTTCAGGCAGACATGCCACCCCGCTAAATCTTTAGGTGTATGGCTTGTGATGTGATGGATGGTTTCGAGCAGCAACAGACGACATCCATTCGGCTCTGGATATAGCTCAAACCGAACCCGGTCTTCTGCCCAGGTATATTCGAGAACAGAGCCAGGGATAAGCTCGATAATGTTGAGTTCCTTAAAGGTACCATCCGACATATTAAACTTGATGCTTCCACCTTCCCGAAGATCCGTTACTTCGAGTTCGGAGAACCATTTTGCAAGCTTTTCGTTTTCCGTCAAAAAGGACCATACATCCTCCGCAGCATGCTTCCAATGACGTTCAAAACAAGCCAGGGTGCCGTTCGGTACTCGCTTCAAATCTGCAATCATAATGGTACCTCCTCCATAAGGATAGATCATGACTTACCACTCTAAATATGAAATTAATCGATATTATGCAAAGCCTGAAGTGCTTCCTCTTTGTTTTTCAAAAAGAAAACATGCTTGCCATGGTTGCACTCATAGATGAAGTCTCTGGGGCTTTTGCTGTTGTATCCGTCAAAATCTCCGACTATGGCAAGTTTAACCTGGTAATTCACATATTTCTGCAAAATATCACCTGCAAGTTTGGTCTTCAATTCGAAGAAATCTTCGGTGAGGTTGGATTTATCAATCAAGATTTTATGAGCGTCATCTGTGTAGTTCACGGAGGCCATCAGATCGAGAGCGTCTTGAACATTGTTAATAACGACGTCATTACTTTCGATGATGGCAACCTTGGAGCTGCCCTGTTCATCAATGATTATATTCATTTTAACCCACCTTCCCCTTATTACATTATTGGATTAATATTCGGTCATCCATAAATTGAGTGATATGAAGTACGGCATGCCGGATATACTTGCTATCTTCATAAAGCTTGCTTAACATAACGCCCCCCTCGATAATGGCGATGATGTTGCTGCTCACTTCCTCCAGTGCAATATCTGCTCTAAATTCCTTTTGCTCCATACCCTGAATAAGGACCTGTGTCAGCTCATTCAGCAGATTGGTCATGGCATGCTGTGCCCTTTCTTTCAGCAAAGGGTGTGCATCGTCACTTTCAACCGCAGTATTTAGTAGGGGGCATCCCCCTTCAAGTGTATTGTTTTCCATCATATCAATATAAACGCCGCATATGGCGAGTAGTTTGTCTTTGGAACTTGTGACGCCTTCAAGAGCCTGTGAGTGGAATTGCAGCATCTGTGATACCGAGTAATCAAAAGCAGCCAGTGCTATCTCATCTTTACTTTCAAAATGATTATAAATCCCGCCCTTGCGAACGCCGCAACGTTCTATAATCTCAGACAGGGAGGCACCGGTGTATCCCTTGGTGTTGAAAAGTGCTGCCGACTCACGAATGATATGTTCTTTGGTGATTTGGCCTTTGCGCAAAATGCTCCCTCCGTTTCCATTCATACCGATTGGTCTTAAAATATCATACGCCTATGGCTTAATACAAGCACGCATTCATACACATGGTATACATGAAAACGAAAAATCAAGGATGTTGCATGAGAAGCACGGTTTATGTTATTTTAAAACAGACCGGTCGGTATTATTTTGCCAAATACATGTTATATCTAAGGAGAATTTTCGCCATGACGCTAACCATTCAGCACATCCGCCATGCTACCTCCCTGATCACCATACAAGGGAAAACGATTCTGCTCGATCCAATGTTAAGTGATGCGGGAGAACTTCCGCCTATCCCCTTCACACGTCATATTCGTAGAAACCCAACTGTTCCAATATCTGTGCCACTAGAAACTTTCGAACACATTGATGCGATCCTCGTTACACATTTGCATGTTGACCACTTTGACAAGACGGCAAAGAAGATACTCAATAAAAAGATACCTGTACTTTGCCAGCCGGAGGATCAACAACGCATTATATCGTGGGGGTTCGAGAATGTATTCCCTATCGAGCAGTTCAGACACTGGGAGGGTATAGACTTTACAAGAATTCGTGGTCAGCACGCAAAAGGAAACATCTCCAAACTGCTTGGCCCCGTATCCGGGTTTATCCTGAAGACACCTGACGACGGATCGTTGTATATTGTGGGTGATTGTGTCCTTACAGATCAGATTAAGCACGTGTTCGAGCAGCACAAACCACGGATATGCATCGTCAATGCACCCAACGCTCAATTGTTATTTGGTTCCGTCATTACAATGATACCCGATGATATCAGTACAATCTTGAAAATTTCACCTTCCACCAAAGTTGTCGCTGTACATATGGATGCCATCCGACATTGCACTTCATCAAGAAAGGATCTATTACAGTATATAGAACAGCAGCAGTTATTAGATTCAGTCGTGATTCCTGAGGATGGAGAATACATTTACTTTTGAAATATAAAAAGACTGGCACAAAATAACGCCCTATATTCATCACCCACGATCTGGATAGAAAGCGTCGTCTGCACCGTCCTCATTAATAAGATTGGCTTTTGGAATGGATACGACAAATGTGGAGCCCTTTTCGCCTTGCGGCGCCGATTTCACGCTAATTCGGCCTTCCAGAGACTGAACGATATCACGTACATGGGACAGGCCAATTCCGGTTGCTGCAATGCCCACTTCATTGAATTTGGTTGTATAACCCGGTTCGAAGATCACGTCTCGCTTTGCCTCGGGTACACCTTTCCCAGAATCGATGACTACAAATTGCACATCGGCTCCCTCTTCCAATACTCGAATCCGAATCGTTCCGTCGTTCTTAATAGCTTCCACGGCATTGGCGATCAGATTATTCATTACAGTTAAGAGAGGAATATAGTAAGGGGAGTCGCAATCATATTGTTGCTCGATATGGATTTCAATCTTTTTGTTCAACATTTCACTATATTTCCGATTTCCCTTGGTCGCAAAGTTCAGTACCTCGGAAAGGCTCATATTCACTGATTTTTCACTATCGTACAATTTCAACAGACCTGCAAGGATACGTTGGGAGTCTTTTTTGACCTCATGAATCTGTTGAGCAATGCCGAGCGTCCGCTGGCTGTATTGGTTCAAGTCCTTCTCTCTGAGATCGCGATAAAGGTCGTAGCTGTCCACGGCAATGCCTTCAATCGTATTCATGGCTTTTTTCAGATAAAAGACTTCACCGTACAGACCTGAGTTAACGCTCAGCATCTGCTCCATCCGCTTCTCCTGCTCAGCATGCAGCAGTCGCATCTGCCTCACCGCAAAGCTGTTATACAGCCCGATAATAAAGTAACTTCGCAAACCACCGAGCACCAGCAGATAAAGCCATTCTTTCATATAAAAGATATTGGTCCCACTCAACACACCGCGAATGAATAGCTCCACGAGATTCGAGGAAAAATCAATACACGTAATCAATCCACCTAGCACAAGAGGCGGTATCTCATGGAATCTGTTCTTGAGTTTGCTGAGGCCATAGGTGAACACGACATAATACATTCCCGCGCCCAGATTATCCTGCATGCTTTCGATGATCGAGATCGAATTCACATGATTCAGTAAGTCAGCTGATTGAAAAATGAAGTTTGCAATCCCCGCCAAAATCCCCGTCTTCACATAAGAAAGATGCGGCATAAGCATCAGCAAAAATAAAAGTATACTTACACCCAGACCAATCCGGAAGTAATCTTCTCGAAAAGGATTTATTTTAAAAAGCGCTCCCACAGCTGTGGCAAAAGCAACTGCAGTCATTTGCACATTTTCATTTCGAACCCAATTGCGCATCATATTCCACCCACCATACATCCGATTAAGTAAAAATACTAACATATGAAGAATCCTTTAGAAATCCTGTAGCTTAAAATAGTTACGATTTTTGATTTTACAAAATTTAATTGTATACTATAAATTACATATCCATTAACTCAACCAGATGAACAAAGAGAGGATGATTCCGCATGTCGGATGCCAATCAGCTATTCGGACAAGCCCTGGTCAAATCACTAGTCGGAGAACGCGGACATATTCGTATCGCACGCGCTCTACCGGACATTAGCGCAGAACTAGCTAGTCGCAAACATGAACATATGCCATACAGTATCTATCAATTGGTGAAACATATGCATTACTGGCAACAATTCATGTTGGAGCATTTGGAAGGAAGAAAGCCGCAGCTTCCAGCGAATGTGATGGAGAGTTGGCCGGAAGATACGGGTCCTCAGGATGAAGCAGCGTGGGAGGCAGATATTCAGGCCTTCCTGGACGGGGTAGATCGAGCAGTAACGATTGCCGAAACGGTGCAGTTGGATGATTCTCTGCCGTATTTCCCAAGCGAAACCAAAGCCGGACTTTTGCGCAACATCGCATCTCATAACTCGTACCATCTGGGCGAGATTGTGCTGCTGCGTCGCTTCTACGGGGCATGGCCACCACCAGGAGGCGGTTTCCCAGCGTAACCCTATTTACATCCGATCAATTGGACGAATTTACAGACACATACATCTAAGCTGTGAAAGGACGATTGTTCCTTTTACAGCTTCTTGTGGTTATAGGCAAGTGACATCCATTGAAGTGCAGATTATAACGCTCATATCCTGCTCCAGGCTCATATATTACTTCAAAGTACGTATATGACTTTGAGGTGCGTACTTCTCATCCTTCTTTTTCTGACCCACAATATGAACAGAAGAAGAGAGGAGCATGTCCATTGAAAACCGAACAATTGGTTACCCGTTACACCGCGCTTGTCATCGGTGCTGGAGGTGTCATTGGAAGAAACCTCATCGATTATCTGATGACACTTCCGCAATGGGATATCATTGGTGTATCTCGCCGCGGAGGAGAAGATGCCCCCAAGTTACGTTATATATCAGCTGATTTACTGAACGAAGCAGACACACAAGACAAACTGAGTCATTTAACGACCGTTACGCATATTTTCTACGCCGCGTATCAGGATCGCCCAACCTGGGCCGAATTGGTACAGCCCAACTTGGCCATGCTCGTCAATGTGGTGAATACCATAGAACCGATCGCTCCAAATCTCCAACATATTAGCCTAATGCAAGGTTATAAAGTGTACGGTGCACATCTGGGTCCATTCAAAACACCTGCCAAAGAAACAGATGCACATCATATGCCCCCTGAATTCAATGTCGATCAGCAAATGTTTCTCGAGAATCGGCAACCCGGAAGTAGCTGGACCTGGTCAGCCCTGCGCCCGTCAGTTGTATGTGGATTTGCCCTGGGTAATCCAATGAACCTTGCCATGGTTATTGGCGTTTATGCGTCTATCTCCAAGGAGCTTGGCTTGCCACTTCGATTCCCTGGGAAACCAGGGGCGTATCATTCGCTTCTTGAAATGACTGATGCCACATTGCTGGCTCATGCAACTGTATGGGCAGCAACCGAACCTCGCTGTGCCAATCAGGCATTTAATATCACCAATGGCGATCTGTTTCGCTGGAATGAGCTATGGCCCAGAATCGCTGCATTTTTCGAATTGGAAACCGCACCTCCACTCCCCCTCTCACTTGCAACAGTGATGGCAGATAAAGAAGATCTTTGGAAATCCATGATTGAAAAGTATGGTTTGGTAAACACCCCTTATGATGATGTCTCTTCCTGGGTATTTGGTGACTTTGTCTTCTCGTGGGATTATGACTTCTTCGCAGATGGTTCCAAAGCTCGCCGCTTCGGATTTCATGATTTTATTGACACTGAGGCTATGTTTATGGATATTTTCAGAAATCTACGTGAGCGCAAGATCCTTCCGTAAAGTAAATAAAATGCATAATAAGCCGATTCGTGAATTCCAGAATCGGCTTATATAAGTTCCTCAACGGTCCGTAGTAGTTGGCGGCTTAAACAGAATTTTTCCTCGATCACCATAAACATTCTCCACGTGTATATCGCCCCACCTACACATCAGATGAAGAATCTCTTTAAGACTCCACCCATACTCTGTTAATTCATACTCCACTTTAGGCGGGACCTGGTGATGGGAAATACGGACAATGACCCCCGCCTCCGTTAGTTCACCAAGTTGCTGAGTCAACACTTTCTGGGTGATTGCAGGGATCAGCTTCATCAGCTCACCATTACGTTTCTTGCCAAAGGTAAGATGGAATAGAATAACGGGCTTCCACTTTCCCCCGATCACTTCAAGAAAAGCTTCAACTGCGGTGTTATATACTTTGAGCGGTTCCTCCATATCACCCTCTGTCTCCCTTCCAGGCTATTTTTCAATCTCCCGATTCATCTTCTCAAAAATGTTTACTAATTGGGCACGATCTTCTTCGGTCAGTTTCTGGAATAAATTTTTACGCAGCTTCTGCCCCTCCAATATTGCTCTTTCGAGGACTTCGATCCCTTTGTCAGTAATGTTCAAATATATAATACGGCGGTCAGCTTCATCTACCATTCTGACGGCTAATTTCTTGGCAACCAGCTTATCAGCTAAATAGCTGAGCGTAGGTGGGGTCAGGCCCAATAGCTTGGCAATATCCGAAGGTCGGCTTTTTCCATTTTGATTGAGATGACTGAGTACAAGCACATGAGAGACACCGAGGTCCTCATTAAACGATTTGTTCCACTGTATAATCAATTTATTGGTGAAATTGTCCATGTTGTGTATAAGCTCAAAAATGTTCTGTTCTTCCATGTGTTCCTCCTCGCAAAAATAAAACAACAGCCCTTATTCAACTTAAGGGCTGTCATCATTTTACACGCTATTGGGCTGAGTATCCACCATCGATAACCAGCTCAGATCCTGTAATGTAAGAAGAATCATCCGAAGCCAGGAACAATGCAGCGTTGGCAATATCGATAGCCTGCCCCAGACGTTGCAGAGGCGTTGCCTGAACGAGTCGGTCAAGCAGTTCCTTCGATGTGTTCAAGGCTTGAGTCATTGGTGTTTCGATGATCCCAGGGAAGAGAGCATTCACCCGAACACCTTGACGACCAAAAGTTGTTGCCGCAGCTTTGGATAATGCGCGTACTGCCCCTTTGGATGCTGAATAGTGGTTAAAGCCTTGTCCAATCAATGCGGTGTATGAAGAGATATTGACGATGGAACCTTTCTTTTGTGCTGCCATATACGGAGCTACATGTTTCATACCAGCAAATGGGCCAAAGCCATTAATGGAGAGCATTTTCTGCCAATCCTGCGCATTGATTTCCTCAAACGGCTTCTCTGAAGAAATGCCTGCATTGTTAACCAGAATATCAATTCTACCAAAACGTTCGTTAACTACTTTGGCTAAAATCTCCCAATCTTCATCGGAGGAAACATTCAACTTCATTCCGTACACATTCTCTTTTTGGCTTGCTTTCTCCAGCGCTTCCTCATTAATGTCTGCAGCAATAACGATGGCGCCTTCCTTTGCAAAGAGATCAACCATGCCTTCACCAATTCCTGATGCTCCACCTGTAATGATAGCTACTTTATTATCTAATCTTCCCATATGAAACGCTCCTAACGTAATTTATTTATACGATGCTGCTTTAGTTGCTAGGCGTATTGTGTGATTTCATAAACTGTTCAAAATCCGGAACGGTTGGGTTGGCAATATAATGGCCGCCTTCAACCTGGATGGTCTGTCCGGTCATGAATTTGGACTCGTCTGAGGCCAGAAATAAGACAGTGTATCCAATATCATCGGGTTCCCCGTGATAAGGCAGCGCGTTATATTTTGCGAACATATCCAATACATCCGGAGGCATATTATTCTGGGCTGCCGGGGTCAAGATCAATCCAGGTGCGACAGCATTGCAACGAATGTTATGTTTGCCATATTGGGTGGCAATATACCTTGTTAGATTCACTACTCCTGCTTTTGAGGCACCGTAAGCAACCCGCACCGCATCGCCTGTAAAGCCAGCCATGGAGGCCGTATTAATGATGGAACCCTCACCCGCTTCAATCATATGAGGGATGGCGAATCTACAGCCGAGCAACACGCTTTTCAGATTCACGTTCATCAGCCGATCCCACTCGTCCAGATCTACGTTAACCACGTCCAAATCCTTCTTCAGGTTAGTCAGGCCAACGTTGTTGAACAGACTCGTGAGCTTACCATATTGCTGCACCGTAAAATCCACAGCTTCCTTAATCGAAAATTCGTCTCCGGCATCAACAAAAACGGCTACTGCTTCTCCGCCTTGAGCCTGAATATTCCCTGCCGCTTCTTTTGCCCCATTGACATTGAAATCAGCAATAACGACTTTTGCTCCTTCTCTCGCCATCAATTGGGCTGCGGACAATCCTATTCCAGAAGCGCCTCCAGTTACAAGGGCTACTTTGTCTTTCATTCTCAACATGGTTCTCAAGCTCCTTTCATAAAGAAACCGAAAATAAATAACAGTTCTATTATTTAGATGTCTAAATATTAGATGTCTAAATAATAGCAGAGGAATTGTCTTTCTGCAACGCATGTGGCCCTGTATCCTTATTTTGGATGCCTTTAGCGAAGCAAGTGAAGTGTATATAAATACAGCCCTCAAGGATTTGAGGGCTGTATTGCATCATGTTTCTTAATCAATGTATTGATCCATGTATTCTGAAAATTTTGATAATGTCACTTTTCATTCTCCAGCCCAGATTCAGGATAAGGCTTGCCCACCGTATCATCTGGTGTCTGAACGTACCACTGAGCATATGTGGCGTTACCAGAATCGGAATCGGATTTCTCTGGCTTACAAGTAAACTGGTACGCAGATATATCCTCTCCGCGTAAGGTTACAGTCACGGCAAGCTCTGGGTCGCCCCAGCTTGGATATTTACTGCGGTACTGTGCATCAATAATTTCACTTTGAAAAGAAGGGCTGGTCATAAATGCTGTGGTTTGAGTGAAAAGTCGATGAATCTCTTCTTCAACCGGTTCTGTTTTGACCGTATATACGACTTCGACCCGAGGTGTGGAATAACGAATCTCCGTCTTTTGAATAACAGGAAAATCTTGCTCGATATCCTGCCGAAAAGATTTGACTTCTTCTGAAGAGACGTTGGTGTAAGAAGTACATGCCGTCAAGAAAAGAACCAGAGCCAGAATATTCACTACGTTCAATATTCCTGAACAATGTTTGATGCCAGACATACAATCACCGGCTTTATTTGAAATATATGAATCGTATGCAGATAAACCTCCCTCAGCACTCCTATTAAATTAATTCAACAATTCAACACAGTCATACACCCACCCGGCACTTAACCAATTGCCCAAGTCGCTGGAGCCGCTAATTGGCGTAATGGTTACCGTGTTGGACCCATTAACAAAATAGGATGCCGGTATATTCCAGGAAAAGGTTGTATTGTTGCCTCGGTAGGTCCCAATCGTAAAGCTACGAGAGTTCGGTTGGGAGGAGGCTGCCGGATTGGTTAACGTCTGACCGTTAATCGTTACGCTGGGTCTTCCATTGTTGTATGCTGCCGTAATACCGATGTTAAGTACATGCGAAGATGCCGCTTGGGAAGAGTTCAGGCTAAAGGTAACGGTTGTGGGCGAGTTTTGTCCCCGGAACTGAATCGCAGGGAACTTGTTGGTTGCACTGCCGGTGGCATAACTGACAGGGCCCCAGCTTGGATTACGGCTATCGGAAGGATGACGGATCGGAATTGTCTGGCCGTTCAGGAACTCTGACGGTGTACCATCCCAATTCCCAATGCGCCAGATGCTGGATGCTTTACTTGGGTCATTGTTAATCGTACGCGTATTCAGCGTTGTCGTTGATCCTCCAGTGACGTTCACACTTTCGGTATAGACGGCCAGTTCCCCCTTATACACCGTCATGGTGTATGTACCTGGAATCATGCTGTATTTGGCAGCCGCCCCGCTCGAAGAGGCATTCACCCAATATTGGGCGTTGCTGTTGGCAAAACCAACCGTATATGCATAACCCGTATCCATGCCAGAGAGCCCGTTAAGCACGACATTACCTCGGCTGGATACCCAACCTGTCAGGTTCAGACTCGACATCCAGCTAAAATCAGGTACGCTTGGCGTTGCACCGGTGGTGAAAATCAAGGCATACGGCCCATGCAGACCCATGCGCCAATTTTCTGTCTGAGCATGTCCTGAATTCATGTAATTGTAGACCTCCGTATCCCCACCACTCTGGAACTGGATATCACGGAAGAACGGACCTCCCGAGCTCTTCTCTCGGTCGCCATAGGCCATAAACACGCCCACACCAATCCCCGTAACGCCTCGAATGGTCAGATCCTTGGCCTGGTCGTTGCCGTAATACTTCGAGGTACTCTGTCCGTTGGCGTAACCAAAAACATCCTCGCTCTCAATCGCGCCGGTGTTATTCCGATTATTCGAGTTGGCCGGAACCCCTGTTAACACGCTGCCGTTACCCCGGAAAATATAGCGCAATTCACCCACAGACGGTTCTGCTGTGACATACGTTGCCATATAGATAATGTTCTCACCGCCACGTGATGCATAGTAGTGGGTAAGCGTGCTGGTTGAGACGGTGATCAATAGGGTTGATCCCGAAGGAGATGTGTTCCAGGTTACATTGGCAGAGCCCAAACCAGAGCTGATATGGGACCCCTTGCTGGAGCCGTTCAGCTCTGTTCCGTTCATTTTGGCAGATATGATATCGCCATTGGTTTTATTCACCGTGTATACCAGACCTGCTCCTGTGTTCACTTCAATCCTCGACCCGTTATCCGTAACATTGATGGTGGCTGCGTGTCCGGTGGATGTTGGATATAATACCGCTGCTGCCATCATCACCATTAAAAGAAACGAACTGAATCCCTTCTTCACTAAACGTCTGCTCACGAGCTAATCCCTCCCTGGAATCGTTTTTTAACGTTTTCGTAATGGGCCAAAATCAGATTTAAATATCGTATATAAGATAGCTGAATTAAAAGTAAAGCGCTTACAATATAATGTATGACAAACGAGCCTATGTCTCATCTCGGTATTCGTGATGCATGCGGTATATCCATATGGGTCAACTTTCTTCCCTATCGTCCTCTTATGACAACACCTCCTGTATCGGAATATCTGCATCCAACTTACTGGTAATATCATTAAAATAATACCATTATATTACATACCGTGACAATGAAAATAGCTATCAACCTGCCGTAATCTCTCTCTGTTTTTTTGTATCTTATACTCCTTACGGGCAATGTGGAAGATGGCTGAGCTACCTGAACGCAGCTAAACAATACACCGGCGATCTCACCATCAACATTACGTTCTTCTTCTACCGCATGGAATGAGAGGATTTCAACTGAAAAAGCTGCATCCTTTGTGACGGATGCAGCTCTTCAATATTTTGTATAACAGGAAGCTACAACCTTCTTTACAGTGAACCCTCAAGGTTTGCAGGTTGATTTCCCTCATTCACCAGACCTTGAATAAAGGTCTCAACATTGGGCGCAAGCCAAGTGATCTTGTAGCCTTCTGCTTTATTCACATAGACAACCTCGGGCTCACCGGCATTGCCGGATTCACGATAATCCAGCATCACGACCTCTGAATCGGAAGTGCACTCACACAGAATGACACCGATTTCGGGGTACCCCCCTTGTTCGATGATCACCCGGCTTCCAGCTTCTCCACACAGTGAATGTGCCTTTTCCCGTCCAATACCCAGGATATTCGATATTTCAACTTGAATCTTCCCATCATTCTCCGCCTGACTAACCGGAAAATAACGATAGTGGGGAACACCACCATTATGTAGTTTCATCATGTTCACATAGAATGTCGGCAGCTTGAACACCAATTGATCCTCCACTGCTTCAATTTGCACTTCAGTAGGTGGGGACAACACATATTGATCGACGTTTGCTGGACTGTCATTCCAGAAGCTCGTCGATTCGGCATGGATACCAGGCGCAGCTTCAATGGTGATTTCAGTCACCGAGTGGACTGTATCCACGGGCTCCTCTACCACTTCTTCTGTAAGCTCGTCTGCTGTTTTATTCCGAATCCATTCCAGGAACTCCTGTGTATCCTCATCTCCCGGCTCCAATCGGTCCGCTGCTTCGAAAGCTTCACGCGCGTTCTCATATTGCTCCAAATAATAATACGCCAGACCAATGCGGTAATGCCAAAGCGGGTCATTTTGTCCCTCTGCTTCAACCGACAGGAATTGCTCCACTGCCTCCTGGTAACGCTCCATATTATTCAACGCTCTACCCAGATGGTTGACCAGAATATAATTCCGCTCCTCTTCCGGAACCTCTGTAATCGCATCTATAATCTCTTCATAATCATCCTGTTCATGCCAATCCTCTAGCCGTTCCAAGAGTTCATCATTCATTGATCTTGCCTCCCTGTCTTATTCGTTGTAGAAATTATATCATTTAGGCGCTGCCCACTCCAAAAAAGGCGATTTCCACCAACTTAGCTCCAGATGAAATGTTCAACTTTCGGGACGATAGAGTGTCTCTTTTAATATCTTTGTGACGAACGCGGTTTTATTATCACAATAACGATCGATATCGGATCGATACTGCGCCGCTAACCTGATTTTTAATTGTTGGTATTCATTGCGCGCCGTCTCATTATCTCTTAAATAGTCTCTTAACGCGATATGTTCCAGATACCCTTTTCCATCCTTAGGACAAACATATAAATGATACTTCATATGTTCATCTTGAAAGGTCCTTTGAAAGGCTTCTCTTCCCTCAATGCCGAGATTCCCTTGGTATTCGTACCCTTGTAGTGCCAAACGCTTAATAATCTCTGGGAGTACATCATAGCTATCACTGACAACATCCAGATCGATAACGGATTTAGCTGATAAACCCTCAACCGATGTACTGCCCACATGCTCTACTCTTAGAATTAAGTCACCAATGTAACTGATTATCATTTCTTTTATCTGTTCAAAAGCGACTTTCCATTGCGAGTCGTAAGGAACGACCTCAATAGTAGGTGTTTTTTCGGCCATGATGATCCCCTCCCTACATCCATGGTATTCATTATCTCCCATCGTTCATGTTGAATTCACAATTGTGTATTACCGTTAGACAATACTTCAACTACAGTCGTCAACATTCACGAGGAGGATATTCCTTATGTATCAGATTATTATTGAGTTTGTAAGTATCTTTCTAGCCGGCATCCTGGCTGGTGAAGAGTTTGTGGTACGTTATGGAGTGCATGTGTCCCTGGCTAAGCTGGATGAACCTTTGCAGATTCGTGTTCGCCAAGCACTAATACTAAAATTGCGTTTACTTGTACCTGCCATCTTTCTACCCACGGCCATTTCAGGCGTTGCAGTACTCATAATGAGTGGTTCCGAACCCGGATTCAGCTTCCGCTGGGCAGGCGTTCTTGCTTTACTTATCTTTATTTTGACTACGCTTATCGGAACCGTGCCTATTAACAAAGGGGCGCTCGCCTGGAACCCCGAATCACCACCAAGTAATTGGAAGCAGTTAGTGAGACGATGGGAGCGTTTAGATGTGGTTCGTTCTTCGGCGGCAATTTGGGCCTTTGTGTTCTTCTTGACGGCATTGGCGCTGCAATTAGTTGGAAATTAATACGGGCCTTGCTGCCTATTCTTATTTGTTATTCATAACAAGAGAATACTTATTGAAAATCCAGGAGTCCTTCAACTCGTTTACAGCACGTTGGCTGACACGAACGGATGGCTTCTGCTCTTGCATGGCATCTACTCCAGGTGCGGAGAAACGCAGCAGTTTGGTGATTTTTTTAACTCCGCTCGCCACCTCTTCATAAAACGCATAGGTTAACGGCAAATGCTCTCGAATATCTTCGTATATATAGTACTTCCCCTTCTCATCCTCCAAATTGATCTGAAAACCTTTGGGGAGCGACAGGGTAATGCACGGTAATTCATCCTCAGCCCATTGTCCAACATAGGGGAAGTTAATTCCTTCGTTTTTGACGAAAAATCCGGAATTGTGCTGATCCAGCGTAATCAATACTGAATAGGCGAGATATGGGTGATACCCCTCCCTTTTCTCTGCTGCGGTAAAAAAATGATAAAATTGCTCATATCCTTCAAGCACCTGATTCGTATCATATTGAGTCTGATCATAACTAGGACGGATAAACTTTGCTCGTTTCTGTTCAAAAAGTGCCAAAAAGCTTTTAAATTCATCCGGTGTTATGAAAAATTTCAGCTTATAAAATCCACTGTGTTTTAATCGATCCAATTAGCTCACCGCCAAATATAGACTTATAAAAACCGATCTCGTTTGCAACGTCAAATCTAGGATGCAGTTTGATACCTACTTCCACAATTTCAACATATTATCCTGCTAAGGAAGCTCTATTCCTCCCTTACCCTAGTGTGAGTGTTTGTTATCGGAATATAGGACATTCTCTATGAATAAAAGTAAAAAGGGCGAAAATGGTTCGCATTACACGAACCATTTTCGCCCTTTCGAATTTATTAAGAAATGCTATTCTCTTCAACCGAGTCTTCCACTCTCGCTCAGAGCATACACATTCTTTCAACCACTATGTTTACAAACCTTCGATCAGTGCCTTGATTGAGCTGTCACTCTCCAGTGCACGGATGATAATCGTCACAGCTTCAGCCCGTGTAGCTTTGCCGTTCGGCGAGAACACGGAAGAGGATAGCCCTTGCACCAGATTGGCCGATGAAGCCTGCGCAATTGCCGCCGCTGCCCAGTTACTGCTGTCCACATCACTGAAGCTGGCCGGAGTGCTAGTCGCAAGTGCGTTCAGATCAAGCACACGAGCAATAATCGTCACCATCTCAGCGCGGGAGATCGTCGCATTTGGTTTGAAGCTGCCGTCTGCATAGCCGGTAATGACTCCCTTGTCAGCCAGGGCGCTGATATATCCGGCTGCCCAGCTAGACTTCGTATCTTTGAAGCTAACCGAAGCCGAATTCTCGCCAAGACCAAATGCCCGGGCAATCATTGCGGTAAATTCAGCTCGGGTGACGGACGCATTAGGCCGGAACGAACCATTCTCGTAACCATCCACCATGCGTAATTTCACGGCAGCACCAATACTTCGGTTGGCCCAGTGACCAGAAATATCACTGAATGTCTTTTGCTCATTTTTCGTTGCCGCTATGGCTTCATTAACTGTCTTCAGTACCGCTTCCTGGCTCACAACACCTGATTTGAACGGATTAACCTGTGTTGCTGGCGGTACCGTTGGTTCTGTTGTAGGAGGTGTGGTAACCGTACCCGAATCTGTTCCAGAACCTGTTGATGGTGTGGATGGTGTTGGTATAGTGACGGAGCCACCACCTGTACCAGGTGTAGTCGGCGTTGTTGGCGTAGTCCCCGGATTTGTTGTATCCGTAATCGCCAGTGCAATGCGGTTGCTCTCATATTTCACCTGGGCATTATATTTGCTTGGCAGGCCATCCACCTGAACAGAGGCGAACTTTCCGCTTTGCTGATTGGCGCCATGGCTTACAAGCGTAATCTCACCTGCGCCAGGTACATAGCTGCTGGCAAAATTCACATGCAGAGTTCCGGCAGTGTTTACCGTACCTTTAACGTCGAGCACGTCATTTGCGGAAGCCACGTTGAGCTCCAGCGTACCGTCAGCAGCCTGCGCGAAGTTGCCTTCGATGTTCCATTTGCCAGTTACGCTCTCCGTAACCGTACCCCCGTTGTTGACTACATCGCCACTACCGAACGCAGTAGCTGTATCACCTTCCAATGTGCCCGCGCTAACCTGAGTACCACCGGAGTACGTATTAGCCCCCCGCAGTTTCAATGTACCGCTGCCTTCCTTCGTCAGCTTGCCGGTACCGGAGATGTTGTTCCGCCAAACGTCCACTGCGTTAAAACCACCCTTGCTGGCATCCATCACTACCGTTACATCACTGTTGAATGCGCCATATCCGTCTGCCGCAGCGAACAGATTGAGGCGTCCCCAGCCTTCGGGATCATCCAATACAGGGTAGCCGGATGCAATTCCGGTTGTCGCCAGTACAGCACGACGCTGATCTGCACTAAGGTAAGGCTGTCTGGTCTCAAGCAGCACTTCTGCTCCTTTAGGGACTGGCATAGGCTCCGTTGTGGAACCGATCTGCGGGAAACCATAGGTCAGACGTTGGGTATACTCGGCCTTGTTTTTCTCGTAGTCGGTAAATCGGTCTTCTGCTGTTCCGGTCTCCTTCAACAGTACATTATGTGCCTGATCGTAAGCTGCCTGCTTCAGCTCAGCATTCTCCGGATCATTCAGAGCACCTGCTGCGAGGGCAGTTGCAAGTACACGACCGCCCATGACATCCAATGGGGAGTGCATTCCGGCAACAACTCGGTTGTTGCCCATCTCCGAAGCACGGGTTACCAACTCCTGAAAACGTTCAGGCACGGCATAAGCGAATGCAATTGCGGCAAGGTAGGACGCATTGGTATGCCCGCTCGGGAAGCCGCCGTCCGAGGCTGCCTCCGCCTCATCTTTGATTGCCGGTCTCAGCGTTGGCACAACAACCTCATGAGTATTCAACCAGCGGAACGGACGCATATAACTGAAGAAATTTTTGGAAGGGTTGGTTGACGCCGCATTACCGCGCAGGGCTCCAACCAGATCTACCATTTTACCTAGCTCGGAATCGGAATTTCCGGCTTTGTTCGTTGTATTACCATCGTCATACTTCTTCGTTGTGGCATCGTCCGGGATACTCGTAATGGTCGTATATGTGCCCGATTTTTCACGATATACATCAGCCAGTGAACCCAGACCCTCGGTTGCACCGTAAGTTTGATTTGTACGATCGGTATAGTACGCGGCATCCTCCTCCGCTTGAGTGCGGTTTGCTGCGATATCCGCTACATATTGAATGTTATAGTCCAGTATGTCGGGCTGAACCTTAGTGCCATTGTTCCAGGAAGAACCTGGTGTCCAGAGATCCAGGAACTTGGACAATGTACCAAGGGCCGGGTTGGTCTCAAGTGTAGTGTTCGATGAGTTATTATTCTTATACGTATCTACAAAATAACCCCAAGCCGGCTCCTGCGGTAATGGAACTTGCGAATCACTTGGCGCCGCAAGCGCAGCACTTGATGCAATTGAATTGGATATGAGCACGACACCCATAGCAGCGGTCAACATTTTCTTTTTGTTTTTGTTGGCTTTCGTTTTCAAATCTTTTCGACTCCCATCGTTTGGTAGTTGGTCTCGAATCGGTCTCAATGTAGCACCCGTCACGTTTAACCAGCAATAAAACAATTTCGCCATTGTATCAATTTCGGAGCAATATCGCCTGTTTTCGACATTTAACATTCCCTTCATATAAATCGTGAACTTTGGTGGAATCAGGTAGTGTATAATCGTCGCCGGGAGGAATGCCTCATGAAAAAATGGAGCTCCGCATGGGCGGGTTTGGCGATTTCGTACGGTTCCATCGTGGTCGTCATTGTGCTGCTTATATGCTCTTTCTTCTATATCTATTTCTCGCGCAGTTACAATGAGGAATTGCAGAACAAGAATCAGCTGATTCTTGAAAATACAACACGAATCATTGAAGGAACGATCCTGCAAAGGGTGCAGCAGATCTACCTGGACTTGTCACTCGACAAGTCTGCGGATATTCGACTGTTCGCGGAACCATCTACTCGAAGCGGGCTAGACAGCGTCATTGACCTCCAGGAGTTACTTAAGTCCAAGGTTGCCGGCAACGCGGACATGATTCAGGCCATACATCTTTATTATCCTGGACAAAACATCATGCTATCGTCGCTATACGGCCTGCGCTATAACGCCGATCAAGGGGAAGGTTCGGCTTATTATTCAGATTGGCTTCAGGATATGCGGGCCAGCAAGCAAAATAGCCTGTGGACGGCTTCACGTCAGGTACCGCAGGACATTTTCTCCAGCGTGCCAGGTGGCACAGCTGACAGTAGCAACGCCCTGTTGACGTACACGCACAGCTATCCTTTTCAGTCCACAGGCGAAACCGGTGATGTCTATATTGCAATAGATGTAAAAGAAAGCGCGATTAGCAGCATCATAGAGAATATGATGCCCTCACAATACAAAAGCACATTTATCGTTAACCATATGGGTAACACCATTAGTAATGCCAATACCGACACTCTGGGGCAGCCAGGCGAATACGGTGCGAGCATCAAGAAAGCACTACAGTCTGGAAACGCGAAGGGCAGCTTTGACGACAAGATCGACAATACATCGGTTGTTGTGTCCTACCAGACCCTGCCTTCGACAGGATGGACTATCTATAGCGCAATGCCGGCCAGCTTCTATTATGAGCAGTCGATCATGGTACAGAAGCTCATCCTCGGCATATGCATGATCGCCATCGTGATCGGTCTGGTGCTGTCAGCAGTTTTGCTCAGAGCGAACTACAGCCCGATCAAACGCCTCGTCAGCCGAATTAAGGACCTATCCGGACCGGCAACAACGCATATTACGAATGAATACCGGCTGATCGACAGTGCCTTCATGCAATTGAACGATAAGGTGAGCAGCCTTGAGGAAACACTGCTGGCGAACAGTCCGGCAATCAAGCATAACGCTGTACTGAATCTGCTCCATGGCGGCTATAGCCGAGAACAGTGGGCAGAAGAACGGACAGCACTAGGCATCTCACATCCATATCACGCATACAGCTGCTTGCTTCTGAATACTGGGGTAGCCCACATGGGACTTAGCTCGGAGAATCTGCCATCCGTCATATCGAGATTTATCCATGGGCTGGAGTCGCTATCCTTGCCAGATAGTCGCCTGATTGCCGAGGAGCTGCCGGACAAGAAGCTGGCGGTTATTCTGTGTACGGATATAGCGTCTGAACCGCTGCTGGGCAAGCTGTCCCAGCTTCTATTGTCAGAGGCACGACAGCAGTTCCAGCTTGATATCCAGCTGTCGTCAGGCTCCTGGGTGCAAGAGCTGGCCGATGTGCATAGAAGCTTCAGCGAGGCCCAGGCGTTGATGAAATACGCGTATTTCCTGCCCGAGCTCCATATCCTGAAGGACCGCAGCATTCTCCAGCGGGAGCACAATATGGACGAAATTCCGCAGGCCATGCTTGCCAAGTTCAGAGACAAGCTTCATGCCAGGCAGCCGGATGAGGCCGTTGCCGCCGTTGACCAGTTCATTGCCACGATGAGGGAAGGATTATATCCCGCAGACTATTGCCATTTTATGCTGGCGAATGCGGTATTCGTCTACTCGGATGTCGTGAAAAATGCCCGTTACAAGCATCCCATTCAGCTCGGTAATCCCGATCTGTACCATGAGTACATCAGTATCGCCAATATCGTGGCATATCGCGACTGGCTGGTGGAGTCGATCACGGTATTTATCTCCGAAACGGAGAAACGGAACAGCGACCGGGCCGTCTCCACCATCGGGCTCGCCAAACAATATATTGAGGAGCATCTGTCTGAAGATCTGTCACTGGAGGCCGTAGGAGCGCAGGTGTTCATCAGTTCCAAATATTTGAGCAAGCTTTTTAAAGAGGAGCTTGGCGTTACCTATACTGACTATGTCACCTCCCGGCGGATGGAACGGGCCAAAGTACTGATTGAGAACAACAACATGACTATTGAACGGATCGCAAGCTCTGTCGGTTATGGAACTACTGCCTATTTCATTAAACGGTTCAAGGAAATGTACGGCTGTACGCCGGGCCATTATTTACGCAAGACTGCTTCGGCAGGAATCGCGGATGCTGGATCTTAAGGTGAGGAAGGGTTACGGATGAAAAAAAAGGGATGGCTGCGCGTTACAGCGCTTCTCGCAATGCTGATTCCGGTAGGCGTGATCAGTATCCTCAGCGGCTGCGATCTGCCACTCGGGCAGAAGACCACAACGGATAAGCAAGAAGCCGATTCGGCTTCCCCCAATCCGCGCTACCACATTTCATGGACGATGCATCAAAATTATCCGGTGCCGGAGGATGCGGAGATGCTCAAGTACGTGGAGGACAAATTCGATGTGGATCTCGATGTGTGGAATCTTGAAAATAACAAATATGAATCCCTTCTCGACATGAAGCTGGCCCAGGGTGCCATTCCCGATCTGTTCCGTATCCGCCAGCCGCAGGACCTGCTGAAGTACCAGCAGCAAGGCGTACTGGCCGAAATTCCTGTTGATATGCTCAACACATACGCCCCAAACCTGATGCGGATCATCCGGGAAAATGCGCCTGCTTACGAAAATGCCGGAAGGATTGACGGAGCCTATTATGGTATTCCCGTCATTAATCCGACCAACATCTATCGCACCCCGGTCGTTTTCCGGCAGGACTGGCTGGACAAGCTCGGCCTGTCGGTGCCGCAAACGCTGGCTGATTTTGAGAAGGTGATCTATGCCTTCACCAACGATGATCCTGACGGCAATGGGATCAAGGATACCTATGGCCTGTCCAGCGAAGGCATGAACGTTGTATTTGGCGCCTTTGGGCAAATCGTTTTCGCGGATCAGCTCTACTTCAGCATGAAGGATGGAGAGCAGGTCATAGGTGCCCTTCAGCCCGAAATGAAAGAAGCACTGCAATATTTACGCAAATGGTACCGGGACGGCGTGATCGATCCTGAGTTTATTACCGGGGAGAATAAGGGCAGCTACAAACACCTGTCCCACGCCTTTATTAACGGCAGAATCGGAATGACATCGATGGGCAATTATTATCACTGGATTCAGGATGGTGATTACCTGGACTGGAGTTATGGTTCGAATGGTCATGCCGTAGAGACTCCGGTGCAATCGACCTTTAACGTGAAGGAGCTGACCGCCAAGAACCCAGAAGCCCGGGTGGTGTTCGGCAGACCTTTTACCGGACCATACGGGCAGCGCGGCTCCAAGGGATACGATATGTTAATGAGCTTCACGGCCATCGGCGCCGATGCCGTCAAGGAACCGGGCAAGCTTGCGACAATCCTTCGAATTCTGGATGATGTCAGCGCAAACCCTGATCCGAACGAGGCAGCTACCCTGGCCTTCGGCGTGAAGGGCAAGCACTGGACTTGGACTGATACGTTTCCGCAGAACACAGTCATTCTGCCTCCGTACGATAAGATGTTCAGTTATCAGAACGTAATTGGCGCCAATCTGGGCATGACCGTGCCCCTGAAGCAGACCGGACGACGAGAGCAATGGGCTTCGACCCTCGGCCTGAATCAGGACGGCATTTACAACTCGCTTGAGGTAGCAACCCCCTCCCTTGCCAAAAACGGAGCAGAGCTGATCAAGCTGAAGAACAAGGCCTACATCTCCTTCATTACTGGCGAGAGACCGCTGAGCGAATTTGATAATTTCGTGGAGGAATTCATGGCCGCAGGCGGCGCGAAAGTACTGAGCGAAGTGAATGAGTGAACAAATGATTATGAGACGAAACAGGATATGAGACTTTGAGTTACATGCAGTAAACAAAACGAGAAAAGGCTTCAATAACCCGAAGCCTTTTCTCGCCAAATAATATACAGTTTTATAATCATGTTATTTATTTGTTTATTTGAGCAAGTTCACTAAAAAACACCAAGAACATACTAAACAAAATAACCACAAGAATTGTAAAACTAATACTGGCTAACGTTACATATTTTTTTGAAGCTTGCGGGTTGATAACTTTTGAAAAAAAATATACAAATACATAACTAAATATAGCAACAACTACAAGAATTAAAGGTGTAATAGTCATAAATTCAAAACCTCTCATTTTAAAAAGTCAGTTTGTGTCCATGTCCAAGTAAATGAAGTTGGTCTGGCTTCGTCATAATTAAATCCAAGACTTAATGAAACAGAAGGCTCTTTAGAAAAAGTAAATTGTGGGGAGGTAACTGCGAGCCTCTTATGAAAGTAGTTACCTACCATGGAACTAGTAATCTTATTCCCACTATTATCATGTCCTACTTGAAGGGTCATCGAGGCCGCTCCTTGATGCTCTTGTTGAAGACCTCGACTTACTAAGTTAACATCCCATCCAATTCCTGTTCCAGGCTGGATGGTTTCATAACCTGTTTGTGTGACTCCTCCTGATGTGTTTTTCTTATCGGTATAATAAATTAGTTTATACCAGTGCTTGGCAGAATTATTTACTACCGAATAATTATTGTTCCACGCTAATCCAAACTTATCAACACCAGAAAAAGTTGGGCTGTACTTCCAATTCCAATTATAATTCACTGTAAATTGTGCTATCCCTTTACTCGCTGTTCTTATACGACTCACAACTAGAGTATGAGAAAAATTTGTATCTTGTAAGGCTTGTGGACTAATTGAACCTGAAGTTTTAGAATCGGTGATATTATCTTTAGCTGTCTGGCTAGTTACATAGACAGCACCATCATCAACTAAATCTTTTTTTTGCTCAGGGATAAGCAATGAGATAACACTCTCCGGATAACCATTCTCTCTCAAATACGCATCATACGAAGCTTCTTCCTCAATCACAGAGATTTCAGGCTTTATATTTTCTGAAGACAAGCCATCTTCTATACTTGATGTTGAACTAGGGTTAGCTAATACACTACTTGAAAAAAGTGAACTTAATAATAGAGCGGCTAATAAGGACATTCTTAATTTCATTTTTCTTCCTCCGTTTTAATAAATACTTCCAACTGGCACGTCAAAGGTAACCCCCTAGATTTGCAGTATGATCTGGTATACAAATAATCTATATAATTATTAACATTTGCATTTCCAAAACCAGAATTCAATATCTAAAGATCATATAAAAAGGATCCATTATGCCGTAGGAGTAACCCATGTTATCAGAATTACATTTCTTAATATATCCTTCTAAAATCCTATTTTTACTGTTTATTACATCTATCATTAGTCAAAATCGGTCCTATTGTCCTACGATAAAATCCTCATCCGGAACCGTTTGATCTAGGCATCGCACGGTCTTTTCACCATCAATGACAGAAAAGAGCAGCTCTCCGCTGCTCTTTTTCATATTCACATGTGATGGACTCAAGCCAAATACTCGGCCATAATCTGCTCGATATCAAATGGGGTAATTCCTTGATCCACCGAGTAGATCGTATCGGCCTGATCCATCGTGTCCACTAGTTCACCCCTGGCCTTGGCATGAAGCGAGAACAAGTCGTAGAGATCCGGTTTGCGTAGCGTGGTCAGGGCTTTGCCCATCAGGACCATCCCTTTTTGATTACCCTCGACATTATTGTAATATTCCGGGTGTCTAGTCAGTGCCAGATCCGTCCAAATGACCGTACGCTCTACCAAATCCATAATGACGGGAATCGCGATCTGCGTATCTGCTGTGATATCAATCTTGTTTGCCACCGTAGACGGCTCGAAGATCTCACCAGAACCCGGCTTCTTCCGCATCATCCAGCCCACAAAGCATTCCGGCAAATCGCAATATGGATGACTCGTAAAGGAAAGCAGACTCGCCACCACATAACGTCCACCATAATCAACAATTGACGGAATATGCAGGTCAATGAACTCGCTCGCACCATGAGGCGCTGTCACGATATCACCGCTGTGAACAGCCTTGTAGTTGGATGAACGCAGATTCGTATAGGAGATGTGCTCTACATAGTTCCAGTTCTCATCGTACATCACCGCAGACAGATCGATATCCACGCGCCCCGTTGCTTGACCATTCACGTTCCCTTCCTTCCACCAGTTGAAGAAACGAATCGTATCTCCCTGGGCCATCGGCACCCGGCTTCCCCGAACAATCGTATGAAGGGACTTGCTCGCCGATCTTTGGGAAAAGGGAACCAGATAATCATGGAGCTGTGGATCGACATACGTCTTTCCAAGCGAAGGAAGGGCGGCGAAACGCTGCACCAGCGCCTGCTCACACATCTGCACGACGGCACGACAAGTGTCATCGTCCATCTCGGGAAGCTGATTCGGAATGGCGAAAGCCTTCGCTACATTGCCTTTCGGGAAAAATACACGCAGATCCTGCGGTTCATTACGCCGGGCAAAATGCTCCCTCACCTGCAACAAAACCGGGGTCGATACGTGCTCCAGAATTTCTCCGAACGCCAGCAATACATACTCCTTATCCGTGGTAGAGCGCAACAGGTGATCCAATCTTCTCGCAAATTCACCAGGGCGCTGCTTCAACAGCTCAATCAAACTCCACACATTATGGTATTGAAAGGCCAACTCCACACTTCCGTTAAAGGTCGCAAACGGCTTGTTATTACGTAAAATATCAAAAGCTTCCTCGCATCGCGGGTACCGCAGCTTATATTCAGATGGATGCAGAATTTCGCCCAGACGAATCCAGCGATTCTTGTAACGAAGCATATCCTCCGTAATCGAACCGCATTGCTCCAGCAAACCGAGCAACAGGCGTCTCTCACGCCGCTTGAATTTACGGAAAGGCGAAGCTAGAGCCAAGCTGACATCCCCACCCGACCAAGCCACAGCGAGACGAAGCACATCGGTTGCCGTTCTGAAATACGGGCCGATACAGTCCATATTGGCCTTTTCATACTTTAATAAGGAAGCTACTACGAACCCCACATTTTCCTTGAAAGGAATCTCGGCTGGTAACAGCGCATCCACTTCATCCGGTTCCGCATGCTCCAGCACCGTATCGATATCTGCTTTGTCTGTCTCCGAGATGGAGCCCTTCGCTTCAATTAGTTGACGGATGAGCGTCTGAAAGCCTGCCTTGTCGCCGAGGCCAATGACTTTCAGGTTTACTTTATCCAGCAAAGGTACTCTTTCCACGGGTTCACGATTCGGATATGCCAAGGTCAGATAATGAAGGATGGCATTCAGGTAAAGCTCCACCTCATCTTCCTCCATCACCTGCTCCGGGAATCCAGGGTACATCGGTTTGTAGTCCACATGCGCGCCAACCATGATTCTCAGATCAGCCACAACCTGGGCAACCAATGCTTCAAATTGTTCCTTGGATAATGTTCGCACGGCTTGCATCAACTCATCCGAGAAGGTGTATCCAAGCGTTTCAATATTTTTAAGGGCTGTCGCCAAATAAATCTTCGGCAGATGTTTCTCCCCTTGTTCTTGCTCGATCATGAGTTTGTTCGCTCTGCGCAAATAGATGGTATTGTTCATGATAAAAGAGTCCAGGAAAGCCATATCCCTACAATTGGTGGTCTGATGTAGAAGGAAGGAATATGATAGCCTGGACGCCTCCTCTCTGAATTGAGATCTTCAGGAAAGCGGCAACCCTAAGTTCGCCAATGAAGTTAGAAGGAAGGATCGCCATAGCCTGAAGGCCAAAGATCCGAGGCTTGTGACCCGAACCTTTGATGAACCCATCATCTCAGATTCCACGATTTCCCAACAGGGCGAAAGTATTACGACTGGTTAAATCAATGGGAAATCTCTGACTTGCGTAGAGTAGTTCTGGAGAGCAGCATACAACTGGTGGTAAATAAAAAAAGAGCTAAGCACGGTTTTAGCCGGCTTAGCTCTTTATCACACGCATGGTAAACAGGTTACATACAGCTCGTTACATCCGAACGACTGATTTCTCAGCCGTCAGCCCAAGCACCCGAGCGGTTGACGCATGTACCTGGTTTAGAAGACTAAGATTGTCAACCAGTGACTCGCCATAGGAAGGAACCATTTCCTTGATCTTTGGTTCCCAGGCATCCATATGCTGCGGGAAGCACTTTTGGAGGATCTCCAGCATCACGTGAACCGCGGTTGAAGCACCCGGTGAAGCTCCGAGCAATGCCGCAATCGAGCCATCCGCCGCAGTGACTACCTCCGTGCCGAATTGAAGCGTTCCTTTGCCGCCTTGAGCCGTATCCTTAATCACCTGCACACGCTGGCCCGCCAGCACCATATCCCAATCCTCGGTCTTGGCATCTGGAACAAAGTCCCGCAATTCGGCCATGCGTTGTTCCTTGGATAACATCAGCTGTTGTATCAGGTATTTGGTTAGTGAAATTTCTTTGACACCTGCCGCGAGCATCGTGAGCAAGTTGTGCAGCTTCACGGACGTAATCAGATCCGCGTTGGAGCCCGTTTTTAAGAATTTTGGCGAGAACCCGGCAAACGGTCCAAATAGCAGCGACTTCTGATTCTCAATAAATCGGGTATCCAAATGCGGAACAGACATTGGCGGAGCACCCACCGAAGCTTTTCCATATACTTTGGCATGATGCTGTTCCACGACTTTCGGATTTTTGCACACCATGAAGATGCCGCTAACCGGAAAACCGCCAATATGTTTACCTTCAGGAATGCCGGATTTTTGCAACAAATGTAAGCTGCCGCCCCCTGCCCCGATAAACACAAATTTCGCCGTATGGCGCTTGACTGCACCACTGCCCAGATCTTTCACTGTTAATTCCCAAGATCCATTGCTTGTACGTTTCATATTCTTCACGCTATGTTGGTAGTGGATATCCACGTTTTGGCTCTTTAAGTGTTCCATTAGCATACGCGTTAAAGCACCAAAGTTAACGTCCGTACCGGAGTCAATTTTGGTGGCTGCAATCGGTTCATTGCCCGTGCGGTTTTTCATCATCAGCGGAATCCATTCCGCCAGTTTTTTCTTATTATCCGAGAATTCCATGCCAACGAATAAAGGATGTTTCGATAACGCTTCAAAGCGTCTTTTTAGAAACAGGACATTCTGCTCTCCATGTACATAACTCAAATGAGGGAGCGGCATAATGAAGTCCCGCGGATTACGAATCAGATTGCTTTTGACGAGATAGGACCAAAATTGCCTTGAGATTTGAAAATGCTCATTCACCTTAATGGCTTTGCTAATATCTACGGATCCGTCTGGTCGTTCAACGGTATAGTTAAGTTCGCACAATGCTGAATGCCCGGTTCCGGCATTATTCCATTCGTTGGAGCTTTCCTCCCCCGCACTGGCGAGCTTCTCAAAAACCTTAATATTCCAGTCTGGTGCCAATTGTTTAAGCAAAGTTCCCAAAGTTGCACTCATAATTCCGGCACCAATCAAGATAACATCTGTACTCGTTTGTCCCTGGCTCATGTCTACCGTCCTTATATCCTATATTTGCCAAAAGGATGTAAGCGTTATCGATTTGGCATTGCAGCAAGCCCCATTCTTGAACAGGCCCGCCCCTTCTCTGAATGAATATAACCTTGATCTAGTGTATCAATAATATGGGTCAATTTAAATATGCAATTTGAAGATATTTGCTATTCCCTCAGTATACGCTAGTTTATGTCAGATAGATAACCCGGTTATAGGGCTGAAAGATTAATTTGTTCAATAAAAAGAGACAATTCTGGTTGCGTGGCCTGAATTGTCTCTGAAAGTTGGTTTTTGGGTCTTAAATTTATATCTACTCTTCGTAGTCATCCTCCAACTTGGGTATAAATGGCGAGAGAAAAGTGTCATGATGCTCCTCGATCTCGCCCCGAATTAATGAATACACCTTAAATTGATTTGAAAATTCCAAATCATCACTATCTCTTACATAAAGAACGCCATAAGAACCAGGAGCTATTTCCCCTACCTTTTTCAATAATTCGGTTGGATCATACTTTGATACAGGCTTGTGATTATTGAGACCCGCTATCCAAAGTTGAAAATCACCATTTACTGCTCTTAAGTCCAAAACGCCTGAAGGCCACTCTAACTCTTGCACATATTCTTTAAGCTGTTGAATAACCAATTCATATTGATCCTCATCTTCTTCAAAAGAGGCACTCTCTCTAATTGTTGCCCATCCATGATACTCGTACATATTCTTTCATCCTCTCATAATTAAAGGGGTTTAGTATCGATGATTATTTCTACTTTGTATCTATCAGCATATTCATTTAATTGTCTTATCACTCTATCGTCAGGTTTGCCATCAAAATGAAAATAAGCTTTTCTCCCTGTCTCAATGGCTGCTTCTATTGTAGCTTTAGCCTGTTTTCTAAATTGCTTATCTAAGCTATTTAATGGTGGCTTCGTTTGAGCAATATACTGATCACTTACTGTGTCAAATTCACGCCCATTAGGATCATTATTAAATTTAACTCTAGACTCACCACTAAGTTTTTCTGCTAACATATCAGCTGCTTTATCTTCTTTTGGAACCTTAACTAATCCACCAGAGTATTGTCCAGTGTTTGTTGCTATGGATTTGCTCTGTACATCAGATATTTTCACTTTAGTCGTCTCTGCTTTTGATTCAGCCTTCTTTATATTATTCTTAATTTTTGCTGCCAAACCGGATGACGATGTTCGAAACGGTCCTGAACGTCCTGGAAAGCTCCCGCGAACCATCTGAATCGCCATAAACAGTTGGGCAAACTTTAGAGAGGTAACCATGGTTCGAGCATAAGAATCAGAGACATTTTCTCCTGTATAGGGATGTATTCCGTTCTGGAATGCCTTGATCTGTAGTGAAAATATATCATCTCCAGGTGGTTCAACCTTCACACCTTCCATGCGATTAACATCCAGATGTCCATGATCCTTCTCATACGCCTGAAGGGCAGCCTGATCCGCATCACCATCCTCGTTGACAGGCATCCATACCCACTTACCAAACATATTGATTTGCGCCATCCGATATCCCTTATCACCCGAGCTTGAATCACCTGCTGAATTGGTCATCATTGCTGCGGCACCGACTGCTCCAGTTGCACCACCCAGACTTACCAACTGAGCATCTGCATCCTGAAAACGCGTGGCGATGTCCTTCAATTCGTTGGATGTATTCACCATACTCTCCAGCGCTTTATCCAGTATAGGGCGTGATTGCTCAAACTCATAGAAAAACCGCTCCTGCGTTGCACCCATCCACATTGTCTGAATGAACATGATCTGTCTCGTCAGATCACCACGTATACTCTCCAACTGTTGTCTGGCTTGATCCACCTGGTTCGATACTTGATGTAGTTGTTCAGGGGTAACTTTGATTGTACTCATTACGTTTCTCCGCTCATTTAAAATAGGATTATCCTATGTTAGCAGAAGTTTGTAACATAGACCATCCAGCTAACATCCTGATTTAACCATTTCTAAGACATAAGCTGTACACATCATCGGTGCTATGGTCCTATATGCATTTACCCATTTCAAAGCACTTATCACCAGCAAATAACCCCATTACCCTATCTCCTCCAAAAACGTCCGATACCGCCCAATCTGCTCCTCCGTCGCATCTTCCCGCAACGATTCTAGTAGTGACGCGCATTTTTTGAAATACCGATTCATCTCAAGCTCATCCGCTAATCTAAGTGCCTGCAAAGTGAACTCCACCGCTTTCTTTTGCCTTCCCATGCATTGTTCGTATAAAGCTCGGTGATAACAATAGTGGTACATATCTGCGTTGTTTGAAGAATCTAATTTTACACCAACACCCTGAACCTGATTCGCAAACATATGTAAAACTCGATCAATCTGCCAACAATACCTGACTGCCGCCTCAATGATCGTTCTCAGACCTGCTATACATTCCTCCGGATGCTCTAGCAGAAAATTCACATACTCCTCCAACAGCTCTGCATGCCCCGCTTCAATCTCCAGCGCATAACGATTCACCTGTGCTCGATGCCTCAACTCCTGCACTACCTGCGTTCCCGCCTCATCCAGCTCTTCCATCCACCCCGGCTCTGCATACTGGTCGATACACGCCCGCGCCTGATCCACCTGTCCCATCTTCTGGTGAGCCAACCCTCGCATCTGGAGGCTGAACCCGTGGTAATAGATCAACGGATGCTCAGTATGGATGTATTGTAAAGGTAATCCCTTGGTACGGTGCTCCTGTCGCTCTTCATGAATGCACTGCACACATTGATACAACATGTCCGCCCTCTCCATTACCTTGTTCCAATTTTCAAAAGCAACAGCCATGTCCAACATTTCAACAATGATGTCCGGTTTGAATGATTTTAGGATAGATTTACGCAAAAGGAAGCCTCCTTTATTATCTATTATCAAATCATTGTATAGTTAAATCAAAAGAAGATCAATATAAATTGTACTTATAAGTACTATTATATTCACAATCAATTTGTATCTGTTAGTCTGTAACGATTCTATAACCTCTTCTAACCTTAAGTGGAGGTGATCATATGAATTTACCAGAAAGTGTAGGGAATCGAATACGCGAGTTAAGAAAGGCCAAGGGTTGGACTCAAGAACAACTAGCAGAAGCAGCAGGTCTTCATTACAGCTATATTGGTGGGGTTGAACGGGGAGATCGAAATATTTCTCTGGAGACTCTAGAAAAAATAATAAATGGATTTCAGGTTCCTGCTGAAGAAATCTTCAAATTCAACGAAGAATCCGAATACAAAAGAGCTTTGGATGAACATATAACATTAATAAGTGGTAAAAACGCAGATGAAATCGCATCATTAACGAAAATTAATAAAGAGATTCTGAATACTATAGAAAAGCTACAAAAAAGTTCTGATTAAACACATCAGCATCGAAATCAAAAAGAGTGGAGTAACCCTCACACTCTTTTTTAATTTCATGAATCTACAAAACAACACCCTCAAACTCCGCAAACTCAATCCGATTACGCCCATTCTGCTTCGCTTGATACAAAGCCTTATCCACCGCAGCGAACAACTGAATCAGATACCCCTCCGGATTGTCCGGGACATGCTCACATTCGAAATCCTCAATGGACAGAATTCCTATGCTAATCGTAATGGACACCTGTTCGATCTCGTGATCCACCACAATGAGGTTCGACTCCACCGCTAATCTCACACGTTCCGCTATTTGTTGGGCTAGTTGGCGTTCGGTATGCGGAAGGTAGATCATGAATTCCTCGCCGCCATATCGCGTTAGAATATCGGTGCTCCGAATGGATTCTTTCACAGCCTGAGCCGTGCGATGCAGCACTTCATCCCCGATGACATGTCCGTAGCGATCATTGATCGCTTTGAAGTAGTCAATATCCAGCAGTATGAGTGAAAACGGCGTTTTATATTGAATGTTGGTGATGACCTCGTGATTCAGATGTTGGGTCAGATAACGGCGATTGTAGCAGTTCGTCAGACTATCCGTGAGGGCGAGTTCTTCCAGCTTGCGATTGGCCTCGGACAACTCCAGACGAATGCGATCTAGGGCATGATTACGCTCCTGAAGCGTCTCATTCTGCCTATTCATTTCTTTTACATAGAAGCGCTCTTGAGAGACATCCTGGAACGTAAGGATATGACCCATGGGTGCGCGCGCAGCATCCACAATGGGAGACGCTTGGAGGATATAATGACGGATGTCATCCCGCCCCACGAGTACTTCAATTTGAGACAAGGTATTGTCTTTTTGCTTATACTCCTCCAGGAACTTCTGGCGGCTGCCCTCAACACGAACAGAACCCAGAAATGCCTCCATATCAAAAGAATCTCCCACATGCAGATCCATGAAGGATCGGGAGGCTTTGTTCAATTCAATAATCATCTCATTCTCATCCAGTACAAGGATGCCGTAAGGAATGGTATTGATTACATCCTCATGGGCGATGGAAACCAGATCGAACACATTATACCTTTTAATAACATAGACGAAGAAAAGGTCGGACACGAAAATCCCCAGCGAAGTCAGTCCGGGAATGATAAACGGTAAATACGCTCTTAGAACCACATTAAGTAAAGCATCGATTGTTGCAAAAGCAGCCAGCACGAATATGCCCCATAGCGTAACTTTCACCTGATTTTTAATCATGGAAGACGTTCGAGAAGAATAAAGTGCCCGGAATAAAATAAAGAGGGACGTTACAAAGTAACTTACGAGTATAGCCATGACAACCCAGAACCAGTGTCCATATTCCCGCTCGATATAACCGCCTTCAAGTGGAGTTACAAACCAACCCCATGGGTTCAGGATCACGCCAACCGCTCCAATAACCGCAGGGATGAACAATAGGAAGGATCTTTTTGGGCTTAATCGCTCCGCTTCACCCGTAATGAAGATCGTAAGCAGCAGCCAACCGCTCCCTAGTAAGGAAACGGCGACAAAAGATAACGTAACATAGAACAACTGCAAGCCAGGGTCCTTCGTCAACGTACTCGCAAATTGACAGAATGGCCAGAGCATCATCAACCCATGAAACAAAAAGTAAACCTTATGTAAGTTCGTAATTCTAACCGTAGCAAAAACATATACGTATACACCAAACAATAGGACGAATAGAAAGAGATCATACCATACTAATGGGCTCACGAATCTTCTCCTTTTTGCATGCGACAACGAAGATAGTATTGAACTGGGTTATTCCTTAACGCTATGTGAACCTTCGATAAACCTATAAAAGATATTCCTATATTATTGCTATTGGTTAATTTAACCACATCTTATCACACCGCTAATGGGGTGAGTAGCCCATACAATGGCAAACCAACCAACCTCTGTTTGAATTTTGAGCAATTTTTGCGTTTTTGTGAATGAAATTGAACGTTTAGATGTAAACCGAGAGGAAAGAAGACCTTGTTAGCTGTCGTAAGAGGTAAGCAGGTACGTATGTAGAGCCCTCCGTCACCGGACGGCCCTCTCCTCATTCGTGTACAGTAGTCAAAGGCAAATTGTCCGAGAACAAATCCGGATTATCTTGGAGCATGCTCGTGATTACTTCCGTCAACAAGGCCGCATCACACACTCTGACAACCGCATCGCCAAGCTGCCCCTTACGCATCGCACCTTTACGTTCAAGAACGTCATCCACTTTCCAAAAATGCTCCGACCATGACAATCCGCAATGTCTCCGAGAAGGCACCGAAATTTCGGTTCCATCGGGTAAAACCGTGCGTAACATCTCAGGCTCATCCGTTAATCTGCCCGGGATGTCGACCCATTCTTCGATACCATGGATAAACGTATTCCGTTTCAGATCAACGCCGACCAAAAGGATCGTGGCCTTCCGATCAAGCAGTTTGCCCCAGGCTGAGCCTCTCGCACAAGGTGTATCGAAAAGATGATCGTCCTTCGTAAATGCTTCGGCGTCGCGTCCCAGAGCAGCTACCGAATGTGTAGGGTGCCAAGAACGTACTACTTCAGGTCGTTTGCGAAATAGCTCAGGCAGAATACCGACGCAGCATGGCGAAGATTCCACGTGGAACATCGGATTGTCCGCATTGATCGTGGACCATGTATGCGTTGGCAATACCAGCAGTCCGTCCTTCATATACTCGGTCAATGCATCCAGCACCGTATCCGCACCGCCTTCGACTTCGCCCATGCTTTTCATGGAAGAGTGAATGAGCAGCGTCCCTTGGTCGTCAATGCCGAGCTGACGCAGTTGGTGGAGCAAACTTTCTTGCGTATGTATCATTAATAGATAACCTCCTTTGGGCTATTATAGCAAAATAGAACGTAGACGACGGTACTAACGTTATCCTTTGTATTGGAGAGAGCACGAGACCCGTTTCAGGCCATACACCATGCGCCTCACGGCAAGACAAAGGGCCGGGGAACCCCCCGGCCATAAGGAAAGAATTTGTATAAGTTCATGAATAACAAAACTATTTAATCACAACATACTCCAGGTTCACCAATTTCGCATAAGTCACGATTTGATCCGTAGTCAGGTTCAAGGAAACCACGGTATGGTGACCGCCACCATTCTCGATCCATGCTCTAACCCCGTCCTGGAAGTTGGGCTTCACATTCCACAGTACACGGGCTACCGGCAGATTAGGCGCTGGAACCGTCGGTTCAAATGCAGACACTTCGTTGATCAACAATTTGTAATGCGTTCCGAAGTCTGCCATGGATACCACGACGCCTTCTCCTGCTTTGCCATCGAATACGAGACGTGCAGGATCTTCCCGATCGCCAATACCCAGTGGGGACACGATGATTTTAGGTTTGTTGCTGGCGAGTGTCGGGTCTACTTCAAGCATATGGGATTGAAGGATAGCCTCTTGACCAGCTGCCATCTCGTACGTGTAATCCTCCATGAAGCCCGTGTTTTCGTTATGGGCCATAACTTTGAGCAAGCGGTCGAGTGCAGCCGTTTTCCAGTCACCCTCTCCAGCAAAGCCGTACCCTTGAGCCATCAGACGTTGAACAGCCAGACCCGGAAGTTGCTTCATGCCATGCAGATCTTCGAAGTTAGTGGTGAAGGCACTGTATCCACCCTCGTCCAGAAAACGTTTGATCGCAATTTCATAACTTGCTTGTACACGTACGCTAGCTTCCCAAGCTTCCTTACTGTTCGTGCCATAATCGAATTCATACAACTCTGCATACTGAGCGATCAAATCATCGATTTCTTGCTCCGTTACGGCATTCACGTATTGCACGAGGTCGCCGATACCGAAATAATCGACAGTCCATCCGAATTGGATCTGTGCTTCTACTTTATCGCCTTCGGTTACGCCCACATTGCGCATGTTATCACCGAAGCGAGCAACCTTGATGTTAAAGCTTTCATTATAAGCTACCGCTACGTCCATCCAGTCAGCAACCTGCTGCTGCACTTCTGGACGCTCCCAGTAGCCAACGACGATTTTATTTTGTTTTCTCAGGCGTGCATTGATGAAGCCATATTCGCGGTCACCGTGAGCCGCTTGGTTCAGGTTCATGAAATCCATGTCGATGGTCGCCCATGGAATGCTTTCATTGAATTGTGTCGCGAGATGAAGCAACGGTTTTTGCAGCAATTTCGTACCCCGAATCCACATTTTTGCAGGCGAGAACGTATGCATCCAGGTGATCACACCCGCCACTTCGTCGCGATAGTTCACTTCTTTCATAATGTTCGTGATTTTATCTGCGCTTACTGCCAAATCCTGCAATACGAGCGGGTATGGCAAAACGCCGCTTGCATTAAGAGCATCCGTGATTTTTTGTGCATTGGCCTTCACCTCACCCAGTGCTTCTTCCCCGTACAGATGCTGCGAACCAACGACGAACCAAAACTGTTTACCTGCTGCTGCTGACATGTAATCATCCTCTTTTCATTTTTATAGTTGAACAAATGGGTTACACTTACCACTCCGATTGCAGTACCATCTTCCGATCGCTGGTTATCCCCGGATTTCTTTGATCAATTTTAATAAGGATGATATCCGGTTATAAAGGCGAGCGCTTCGCTTCTACAGATTGGTACTGCACTCTCCGTTATCGTGTAAAAGTTTGATACAACTTCATTGGTAGTAGTAACAAACAACTTATTCGCTTGAATTATTATCAACCGATCGCTACATAACCAAATTACTTCTGTCCGTAATACGCGTCTTTTCCGTGTTTCCGCAGATAGTGTTTATCCAAAATGCCTTGCGGCAGTTCTTTTGCAAAGTTATTCAATTGCCGCGCATACAGGTTCATTTTGCATACTTCCTCCAGTACGACGCTGTTCACAACCGCCGACTTGGCATCTTTCCCCCATGTAAACGGTGCATGTCCATGAAGCAGAACTGCCGGGATTGCCATCACATCCAGCCCGCGCTGTTCAAATGTTTCAATAATGAGACGGCCCGTCTCAGCTTCGTATCCCCGATCAACTTCATCCTGGTTCAAGAAACGCGCACAAGGTACGGCACCATAGAAGGTGTCAGCATGCGTCGTTCCCATCACAGGTACGTCCAATCCGGCTTGTGCCCAGATGGTCGCCCAGGTGGAATGAGTATGCACAATGCCGCCGATTTCCGGGTAATGTTTGTATAGCACAGCATGTGTCGCAGTATCCGAAGAAGGCCTCATGTCCCCCTCTACTACATTGCCGTCCAAATCCACCACTACCATGTCGCTCGCTTTCATCTTATCGTAGCTGACACCGCTCGGTTTGATGACAAACACACCACTTTCCCGATCCATCGCGCTGACATTACCCCATGTGAACTTCACAAGTCCGTGCTTCGGCAGCTCGAGATTCGCTTCATAGACCTCTTCTTTCAGTTGTTCTAACATGTGTTAGTCCCTCCCGTTCTCTACCAGATGATCCACCGCCGCCTGCTCAATTGCGAGGCCCTTCCGATAACGTTCGATAAATGCTTCAAACCCTTTGACATCCGATGCATCCGGTGCAACTTCCTCACCCTCGACATCACTGAAGACCTTCTGCTCAAGGAACACATCCAGACTCTCCTGCTGATCTTTGTTGATCATGTACGAGGCCAGAAGCGCCATACCCCATGCGCCGCCTTCACCCGCTGTAGACATGACTGACACCGGCACGTTCATCGCCGAGGCTACGATCCGCTGACCGACGACAGGTGTCTTGAACAGACCGCCATGAGCCAAGATGCTGTCAATCGCCACATGCTCGTTCTTCGTCAAAATGTCCATGCCAAGCTTGAGGGCACCAAAAGCGGTGAACAGATGTGTGCGCATGAAGTTCGCCAGATTGAAGTTGCTTTCCGGTGAGCGGACGAACAATGGACGGCCTTTGTCGATGCCCGTAATGTTTTCACCCGAGTAATAACCGTAGCTCAGCAAACCGCCACCATCCGGGTCAGCTTCCAACGCCTTATTGAACATCACGCTGAACAATTTACCGGTGTCGACTTCGTATCCCATCGCCTCGGAAAATTCACGGAATAATCCAAGCCAGGCGTTGATGTCACTGGAGCAGTTGTTGGCATGCACCATGCCTACCGGACTGCCGTCTGGTGTCGTAACCATATCGATCTCGGGATACACTTTGGACAATTCCTTCTCCAAGACGATCATTGCGAACACGGAGGTGCCGACGGAGATGTTGCCCGTACGCTTCCTCACGCTATTCGTTGCTACCATGCCCGTTCCGGCATCGCCTTCTGGCGGACAGAGTGGAATGCCTGAATGCAAATCATTTGAAGGATCGAGTAGCTTGGCTCCCGCTTCGGTTAACTCACCAGCATTCTCACCAGCGAGATACACTTTGGGAAGAAGGTCCTCGACCTTCCAAGGATAACCTTTGCTTGCGATCAGCTCATCGAACTGCTTGATCATGGCCGGGTGATAATTATGCGTAGACTCGTCGATTGGGAAAATGCCCGAGGCATCGCCGATACCGATGGCTTTATTGCCCGTCAGCAGCAAGTGTATGTAACCAGCCAGAGTTGTCAGGTGATCGATGCGAGGCACATGGGTCTCTTCGTTCAAGATCGCTTGGTACAAATGAGCGATGCTCCAGCGTTCCGGGATATTGAACTGCAGAAGATCCGTCAGTTCTCTCGCAGCTTTCCCGGTAGTCGCATTGCGCCACGTCCGGAACGGCACCAGCAGTTCTCCCGCGCTATCCAGTGCGATATATCCATGCATCATGGCAGAGAATCCGATGGAACCTACCGTTTGCAACGTGATTCCATATTTCCGCTCTACATCTTGCTTCATTTCACGATATGCAGTCTGAAGACCTGTGATAATATCCTCCTGGTTGTACGTCCAATATCCGTCTTTCAGGAGGTTCTCCCATTCATAACTGCCTGACGCGATGGTCTCAAAACGTTCGTCTATCAACACCGCTTTGATCCGCGTCGATCCAAATTCGATGCCTAGTGAAGTGGCTCCCTTGGTAATCGCTTCTTTCATATCCACATGACTCATGATCACGTAGTCCCCTCTCTGACCACAGTAGGTAAAAGTAAAAATAGTTTTGGCTTAAAGATGATTGAAATAGATTCATATTTCGATTCATTGAAAAGAATGCGCTTTCCTTTTCTGACAGCCTTAGTATATTTTTTGTACGTACATTTGTCAATAATATATAATAGTTATACTTACATCAGTCAAAATGTAACGTCTAAACGATCTCATTTCTGTGCTCAAAAGTTTATGTTGTAGGGTACACATCTCTATCTCATGACGGAAATTGTACGGTTTATTTTGTAAAACTAGCTGCTCCATAGCCATTCGATTCGAATCATGATAAAATATGTACGTACAACTATGAATATGACGATGTTTTTTTATAGATAAGTAACGATGAAAGAAGTGGACTGCGTGAAGCCAAAGTATCAGGTCATCATTGACGATATCAAAAGCAATATCCTATCGGGAACCTATAGCGTAGGTGAACAAATCCCTACCGAATCCGCACTGCAGGACAGCTATAACGTGAGCCGCCAGACGGTACGGAAGGCCATTTTGGAGTTATCGAACGAGGGTTTTTTGAGAAGTGAGAAAGGTTCCGGCACCTATGTGAGCAATCTGTATCGATCCAGAACCGGCGGGAACACGATGAAAAAAACAATCGGCGTCATCACGACGTATATTTCCGATTACATCTTCCCCTCCATCATCCGCGGCATTGAAGGCCGATTAAATGAAGACAATTATTCGTTGCTGTTAGCCAGCACCAACAACGACGTTGCACAAGAGAAAAAAGCGCTCGAGATGATGCTCTCTTACGGTGTGGATGGCCTGATCGTCGAACCGACCAAGAGTAATCTGTACAACCCCAACATAGCGTACTACCTTTCCTTTAAAGAGCAGGATGTACCGTTTACAATGATCAATGCCTTCTATGAAGAGCTCGAGGTACCTTTCTTCTGTCTGGATGACGTGCAGTCCAGCTATCTAGCTACCCGGGAACTGATCGCCAAAGGACATAGCCAGATCGGCATTATCGCGAAAATGGATGATTTACAAGGGAAGTATCGGATGAAGGGATATATCAAAGCGCTGGGCGAAGCCAAGTTACGGTTTCATCCCGAGCAAGTGCTTTCGTTCGATACGGCATCGAAGCCGGACCTCTCCACCAATCTGGAGGTGTTTCTGGAGGAAAACAGAGATGCGCTAACATCCCTTGTCTGTTACAACGATGAGGTAGGGCTGGAAGTCGTACATGCATGTAGAAAGCTGGGGATTTCCATTCCTGACGAGTTATCCATTATCGGCCAGGACAATTCTTATATCGCCAAGAACGCCAACATCAAACTCACGACATTAACTCATCCCCAAGAACAAATGGGCCGTGACGCTGCGGATTGGGTCATCAAGAAACTGCAAGGCAAAAAGGATCTGCCCACCAACACCTATTACCAGCCAGTGCTGGTTGAGGGCGAGACAGTAAAAGAGATTGAGTTGGAATAATATTGGGACTAAGGTTTGATTGATAGGGATTGCTCCGTTAAAGGAGTAATCCCAGCCTCAACCACCCGCCTTTTGTTCGTCGACACCATGTTCTTGCTGAAAATGAAAAGGCTGCCGTAATGGCAGCCTAAGATGTTTTGCTTTAGTCTTTCTTTTTAGCTAAAACGGTAACTAAACTCATAAGGAGTATCTCTCTCAATGGAGAGGCCTCCATTATTTTGTGATACCATTCCAGAACGTCAACTCGTCAATGGGCAGTCGAGTAGTCGGATGCCCCGGTTGCGAAGCTTTGCCGATGGAAATGAGAATGGTTGGAACATAACGATCGGGAATATCGAACGCTTCAATAAATTTATTTTTATCGTATCCAGCCATTGGAACGGTATCATAACCACGCGCTTTGGCGGCGAGCATGAACTGCATCGATAATAGACCACAATCAAATATTACGCCGTCCTTGATATATTGAGAATCCATGCTTCCCAGCATTCCCTTCATGTTGGTAACCAACGAATCCTTAACTTCCTTCGTCATATAACCAGCTTCTACAGAAGCGTCGTAAACGGAATCCACCTGTTTGATATACTCCAAATCACCCAGCACCGCAATAACGGCCGAGGCATCTACCACCTGCTGCTGGTTATTCGCGATGGGAAGCAATTGTTCTTTCAGAGCCTGATCATTAAAGACAATGAATTTCCATGGCTGCATATTCGCGCCAGATGGAGCAAGGGCTGCTTGAGTCAGAATATCTTTCAATTCCTCCTCTGAAATGTTGACCGCAGGATCGTAATGCCGTACAGAACGTCTTTCCTTTACCACTTCCATGAAGCTTTGCTCTTGTTTTACGCTCTCCATCCCATTTTGCCTCCCATTTATATACTGTGTATTATTTAACACAGTTAAAGATAAAAAAATAAACCACTTAACTGTGCTAATATAAGCACAGTATATATGTGGATGGGAATGTTGTCAATTCTCCATTATCGGACTCATTCGTTTGGCCATGTCGGCAATGGTGTATTTTCGCAGGATTTCCAACACGCTATGATTAATTTCCCCCGTAATATCGTTGAACATGTCATGCATCTGCATACCAAAGGAGTGATCGCCTGTGGAATCCAGCATTCCTTCACACAGCGATGCCTCGGTCTGAAGCGAAAGATATATATCGGCTAGTGTCACTGATTCCGGCGGCTGCTTCATGCGATAACCTCCATCCCGTCCTTCACGAACCTCTAGAATGTTCTCCTGAGCGAGTTTCGCCAATATTCGGCGAATCAATGTTGCTTCTGAGCATAATTGATCGGCGATATTGTTACTTGGATAGCGGTTAGAACTATTAGACATGAACACAAGGGCCTGCAATGCCAAGCCGAATGCCTTGCTATTGGAGGGACAGGTATGTTTGGCCTTTTTCATCGTACAGGGCTCCCTTCTTCGTTGCGTCCTGTGTGAATTATAGCAAACCGCCAACTACCATTCAACACGCCATCGAGGTTTGCAGACAGCAGCTTGCTACTTTAAACAGAAGGTACACGCCCAAGAAATAAAATAAGGGAAGCTTCCAAAACAATCAAATCCTCTACTCCTGACACAGTAGGCTAGCAATATAACTATTTTGTTCAAATAAACTTCAAAACATCATATAATAACCACTTAACAAACCATCAGAACTGGTATATTATACAATTGTAGCAAAATTTTATTATATTTCGAGAGGAGATTTTAAACTTGAAAAAGACGCTTTCTATGGTTGTCGTCATGAATCTATTTCTCAGTTTTGCCTTCGGTTTTCAAGCGTTTGCAGACGATGACATGGCCGAATCGGGAGTTCACCCCGATGCCCATGTCGCAGAACAGGTAATGCAGCCAAGTGAGGAAATGATATCCACACTTACCAAGGATGCTTCTGAGTTGGATTCGTCCAAACTGAAGAATCACCGGGTAAAAGTACCTGTAAACTTGGAATCGGCTACCGCGTCTTCAGAATTACAAAAGGGACTCATTTCGGCTCCGCAATCGGTTATCGCTACAGCCACAGCAGAGACTAATACATACACGGGCTACATCCAACAAGAAGGTACGTCCAGCTTTTTATACCCTATTTATGTACAACCGGGAAGCATACTGCAAGTACAAATGGATAATCCGGCATCGGCGCAGCTAGATTACGATCTATATCTCTACGAATTTGACATGTCCACTGGTGATTTGAACCCAACTCCAATTGATTATTCAATTTATGGCACGTATCTGAATAACTACGGAAATGGATCAAGAACCTTGTCTGAAAATGTCGGCACGAAAAATAGTACAGCCAGTTCCAAAGCCTACTTAATTGAAGCCTACGGCGCAGTTGGAGGCAGCATCAATGAACCATTCACTCTAACCGTCTCAACTAGCTCAACCTATGATTCGTACGAGACGGATGAAAATGCACTTCATGCTTATCCTTTCACGGTAGCAACTGGTGGCTCTACTCTTTCAAGCCGCTCCATTAATTCGGAGGTCGATCAGGATTGGTATAAGATCACGGTTCCCGAAAGCAGAAATTACGATGCCATGCATATCGATCTGGATCAAGCCTCTGTAGGTAATGGCTATAAGGCGGAATTGTATGGTGCATTAAGCAACAATCGTATGGCACTAATGCCCTCCACCAACGGCAATGTGTCTCTAGGCACAGGCACATATTATTTGCGGGTGTATACAACAAGTAACTATTCGGATAACAACTATTCATTACACCTTCAACCCGTGTTAAGAGCCGATAAAGTTGTGATCACAGGTTATAATTCCAATGGTGGTCCGAATGACTACCCCACATATGCCTATGGACGCTACTACCGGATAACGGGAACCAGTTTTACGGTAACTGGCGTTGCCGCGACTTCAGATAACTATGCGGTAGCTAATGTGGAAGTAGAAGTCCTTTGGGAGAATGATTATTGGACCGAAGGCAGTAACAACAGATATCGGAGTGCAAAGGTTATGACAAACAGCAGCGGCCAATTCACTGCTACGTTATCCCTGCCTCCTTCAACAGGGAGCATAAGTCAATACTTGCCGGGAGCTATAAGCTTCACTCACTACTATGATATTTGTGGTGTGCTGGCGAAGGTAACGAGTCGTCCGAGTGCAAATGATACAGATATTGTGTATCACTTTGCCTACAGTATTTACGGAGGTTAAACAGATCAAGAAAAAGCAATGGGCGATTCGTCAACATGCCTGTTGCTTTTTTTGTCCAATCATATTAAAAATATGGAATATTATTCCGATACTATGATGAGAAGAGAATATTTGGAATATATCAAAACGAACAGGAGAGTGTTCATGATGAAAATTCAAAGCTCGCCCCAGCTTGACTTCAATGCCAAGATCAACTCGAGACAGCAGGCGGATAAGCCATCTTTGGTCACAGGCACGATACCCGAACTGTCGCATAACAACGACACAGTGGAGATTAGTCCGGCTTCCAGGCAGTTGGCAGCATCCGATATTGTAAATCATTCCGCTACATATTTTGGAACCGTTCAAATCAATGATTCCTTAAATCGCCTACTCACAGATCAACCCTCGGAGGTGAAGGAGGCTGTCTATGGCATCATTCAAGCTAACCTCATTACTAACATAACCGAGGAAGAGGACAGATCAGCATTGCTGGAATTGGGTCTCACACAAGCAAAGTATATCGCGGATAATTATATGAAAGGGGATAAAGCGACGGAATTCATGGATACGATTCGTCAAATCGCCGCCATCTCCACAACCAGAACGGTAGATCCTGAGACGAAAGAAATCCATTATGAGACTCCTCCTCAGAGACCTGTTGGCGCTCCAGATGATTATATCGATCTAACCTATATGATGAAGAAATTTGAACCCAAAACGCTGGATAAGCTCCAGGATGCAATTGTGAACGGAAAAGACTGGAACAGCATTCTTCAAAGCTTCGCCAAAAATGTATCGACTAATCAGGACTGGTTGAAGGAATACAAAGAGGACGTAGCCAAATCTACGGGGAATATCGCTGGGGAGAACAGATTCGAAAAAGCCTCTACTTCCAGCTTGTCTGAGTTTGCCCAAGATATCAAGAACATGATCGCTCATGCTGGATTAGTAAATAGCGATTTTCTGACAGACAATATAGAAGCATTTATACGAACCTTGGCAATCCCGAAATCCAATGGATAATGGAGAAGATTCACCAACATGAGTGACAAGCATGCCACTGAGAATCAAGATAAGAATGTTATACATACCTACAATTGATTCTCAGTGATGCCATGCTCTAGACCACTTTTCTCCTAATTGAATTTAATGTCAGCCACTTGACCACTTTTAACAAAACCTATGTTTTGATAAACCTTATTCGCATCAGGGTTCTTCAAATCAGCATATAGCATCGGATCTAAACCCTCTGATATGAGGATAGAACATAATTCTGCTACAACTGCACTTGCATATCCTTTCTTACGAAAGGCAGATGGTGTATATACTGCATTAATTCTCGCATGTCTTGGAGAGCGATGTGCAATATTAGCCATGGACACAGGGTAACCATCTACCAGCCATAGATACAGATTACCTGTTTCTATAGCCGACTCTGCTGCTGAGAGTTGACTAGATGGTTCAACTTTAACTCCATAAGCCCCTTCTGAGAAACCAGCTAAAAATTCCGCCACGGTCTCCAAATGCTGTCTTGTAGCTAGGTGCAGTGTCCCTTCTACATGAACTGGTTTCCTTACCTCTGAACAAACGTAGGATTCCATCATCATATAAGGAACACATTGAACCTCGTTAGCCTCTGAGAATACCTCAGAAAAGTGTCCAACAGTCGCCTGATCTCCTGATATCCCCGGAAGCTCATTTCCCTTGAGAAATTCTAAAAGTTCTTGCAAGAGCTTGTTCTTTGGTTCAGCTGCAAGTTCTTTGGAAATCCACAACCAAGCGTTGTGCCCTTCGGTCTGGGCAAAGATCATTGTTTCATTAGATGCTTTTAGACAGGTTGAACGCTCTGACTCGCATATACGATGAATAAGATTGTACTGGACTTCATCGGCCATAAACATATTCTGATGCAGCACTTGATCGTTTACACCAAACTTCTGCAACATACCCATTCCTCCTCTATTCATGTAGAAGACACAAAAGCCCCATCCGTAGCCAAGAAGCGTACCGTAACGGTCGTTCCAACACCTTTTATACTTTCATAATTAATTTCCCCGTCATATTTTTCTACAATATTAAAACAGATCATTAATCCTAGTCCGGTGCCATTACTTTTTAATGAATAAAACGGCGTCCCGAGCGACTTCACCTCATCCTCTGACATTCCGCTCCCTTCATCCATAATTTTGATCTCAATATAATGTTGATTCCTCTTGGCAATCACAGTGACGGGTTTCCCCATATTCGATGCTTCCAATGCGTTTTTAATTAAATTCATCATCAACTGCTTAAACTCAATGGGATTAATAAAAATGAAGCAATCCTCTTCTGCCTCGATATGCATCTGATTATCAGATAACATCGCATAGGAACGAACCAGACCTGTTACACTCTGAAGAGCATCGTTCACATTCAATTTTTCTGGCTTCTGATCTTTATTAGGCTTGGAAAGGGTTAGAAACTGAGAGGTAATCTGTTCAACGGTATTTAACTCATCAATCATCAATTTGAACTTGTTTTTGACTGGATCATCAAATGCAGGATCTTCTCTGTATAACTGCAAAAATCCTCGAACAACGGTGACTGGATTTCTAATCTCATGCGCAACAGCAGCCGTCAAATGGGCTATCATCTTCAGTCGTTCCGATTGTTGTAATTGTTCATGATAGAGCTGTTGCTTTTTCATACGACTAAAGGACAGATGGAAAATGAGAAATAATAATATCTGACTCGCTATAATATTAATGAGGTTCCCTAGGATGTCATGATGTAAATACGAATATATATTACCTTGATCGATCAGGATGATGTAGCCAAACGTGATCAAAATTAAAAATCCATTCAGAATGATGGAGAAATAAAACAATTTTAAATCAAAAAACAAAATGGCAAGTGAGGGAATCAGACAAATGAGAATGTACGTAGTCCAGGTCTCTGGATATAAGAAGAACAGGGTATAGAAATAAGCAAAACCAAACAGGATGATGATCTTTCTGAAAACATAGGTTTCATGCTTCGGGTAGATCAACAAACAAACCGCTAGAATGGCCACACACAAAAAATGGATAACATACCCCACTGTAATTCCGCTTAATTCTGTCGTCGATAGGATTAATCCAGATAACATAAGAGCAATGAGAGTTAACATGGAAATATAATATGTTTTTCGGTTCACCTGACTGTACAATTCTTTCATCCACTCACCACTTTAAATTAATGTCGACACCTCGGTATGTATGTAGCTCTTTTCATTCCTATATTTAAAGGCATCCCACTGGATGCCCTTATCTATAATAGCATTGTATCTCATTTAACTAGCTATACAATATGAAAATTTGAAATAAATGATTCCCAACAACATAAACCCAACATTAGTCAAACTAATGCAAGGCCTAGAATGCCAAGTAGCCGTACGGATCACTGTCCGTACGGCTAATCTTGGCTAAAAATATGCTTTTAGCTTATGAACTATTTCCAGAGCTCTTCAGCAATTTCTTTGATAAAAGCAAGCTTCTGCCATTGCTGCTCTTCTGTCAGATGATTGCCTTCTTCCGTGGAAGCGAATCCGCATTGCGGGCTCAGGCAAATCCGGTCCAGATCCACATATTGCTTCGCTTCCTCGATACGCTTCAGAATATCTTCCTTGTTTTCAAGCTCACCAAATTTGGAAGAGAACAGCCCAAGCACGACCTGTTGGTTGTCTTTCAGGAAACGAAGTGGCTTGAAATCGCCTGCCCGCTCGGTATCAAACTCCAGATAGTAGCCGGAGTAGTTATCAATGTTCAGGAGCGTTTGCGCAATCGGCTCATAACCTCCACCGACACCAGCATATGTTGATACGTAATTCCCACGGCATACATGTGTCGTTACGACGAGGTCCTCCGGCAAACCGGCTACAACTTCCTCGTTCAACTTCGCAAGTTCGTTCGCATAGTCGGCTACATTTACGCCAATCTGCTCCATGAATGCCATGAACTGCTGATCGCACAATGCGCCCCACGTGCAATCGTCAATTTGAACGCTTCGGCAGCCCGCTTCATACAAGGCCAAGATCGCCTCTTTGTACGATTTGGCAATATCCGAAAGAAGCTCTTCCCGGTTCGGATAAATGGCTAGCGTACTTTCTTTATTTTCTGCCCGGTCCAATTCAAACAGGAACTGTGCAGCAGCAGGAATGGATTGACGCGCAACGACGTCATCGCCAGCAACACCTTTTAAGAATGCATAATGCGAAACGAACGGATGGCTGCTGAAACTTACTTTGCCCGTCAGACGTGCTGTTTCGGGTCTGGATTTGGCACCGTTAAACTCATAGCCTTGATCAATGATGGTCCGGTCAACACCGTCAAGTCCCCAGAAGAAGTCCAGATGCCACCAAGAGCGACGGAATTCCCCGTCCGTTACAGCTTGAAGGCCAACTTCTTTTTGTTTTTGCACGAGCTTCACAATTTCAGCGTTTTCTACTTCCTCTAGTTGCCCAGAAGTAATTTCACCGTTTTGGTATTTCGCTCTCGCCTCTTTCAACGCGCTTGGGCGCAAGAAACTGCCTACAATATCATATCGAAATGGAGTGACGGTCCGCTGTTTAGGTTCTGTTTGAATGCTCATCGTTTAATCTCCCCGTAAATTAATTATAAGATTAAATATAACATATCCGATCGGATTTACTATTCTATGAAAGAGCTATAGCAGGTTATAGTTATAAGCTATAGCTGAGTCCAACTTTCCTTTACCCGTGAGGTATATCCCCTCCAAAAGATAAATTTATTTACCTTATTGACTTAAACCATGGTTTAAGTCGTATGCTATTCCTGTCGACAGAGTTAACACCTATTTGGAGGTCTCCAACATGAAGTACTTTTCCATTAGCGAAGCTTCAGCTCAATTGAATATTCCAGATTCAACGTTACGTTTTTATGAGAAAAAAGGACTTCTACCCATGATGGAGCGTGACGATGCTGGCAGGAGATTATTTTCAGAAGTTCAAATGGCCTTATTGGAAACCCTTGTTTGTTTAAAAAACACGCATATGCCCATTAGTCAGATTAAGCAATATATGGACTGGATCATAGAAGGGAACTGTACACTCGAGGCAAGACTTGAAATGATGCAAAATCACAAGCAGGCAGTGCTGGATGAAATTTCGTTGATGCAGGAATCCCTAAAGGGAATTGATTTTAAAATTACACGTTACACCCGTCAAATACAGGAAAGAAACGAAGAAAAAGATACCTAAGAGGAGAGATACTATAATGAAACTTTCGGGAAATACAGTACTCATCACCGGTGGAAGCTCTGGGATCGGATTAGCATTTGCAGAACGTTTCTTAAGAGCTGGAAATACTGTCATTGTTACGGGACGACGTGAAGCAGTACTTCAACATGCAAAAGAAACACACCCGGACCTTATTACGTATGTGAATGATCTGAATATTGAATCAGAGCGTGTAGCGTTGTTAGATTGGGTAACCGTAAACTATCCAGAAGTGAATGTGTTAGTAAACAATGCCGGTATCCAACAACGGTTTAATATGCTGACAGCGGATGCGAAGAACGATTGGAGTTATTTTGCCAAAGAAATTACAACGAATATTGAGGCTCCTTTTCATCTGTCCATGCTGTTCGCTCCTTACCTTGCAACCAAAGAAGAAGCCACAATTATTAACGTTACCTCTGGATTAGCCTTCACACCGTTTGCCATTGCTCCGATATATTCAGCAACCAAAGCCGCACTTCACTCCTTTACAATCAGCCTGAGACACCAGCTTTCGGATACGTCTGTAGAGGTCATTGAAGTTGCTCCTCCGGCAGTAAGTACAGATCTGGGTGGAGCGGGCCTGCACACACATGGAGAACCATTGGATGCCTTTGCAGATGGAATCTTCAAAGGTCTGGAAGAAGGCCACCAGGAAATTGGATATGGTACTTCTGTCGCTCGCTTACGTATGTCCCGAGATGAAGTCGACGAGTACGCCGAACAGATGTATAACGCAACGAAAAGTCTAATTGAATAACTCGCCTACGAGCCATGTGTGACTCACCCGTTTCGCTGTATATTAACAAAGAGGCCACTCCAACTACGGAACGGCCTCTTTGAATATATTCTTTATATAAAACTCATGTATCCCTTTCTTATGCCGGGGGGGAACATCAAATCAATCTGATACTAACCTTGAATACATATGGAGATCGTTAAACGTTCCCTCAACTCGTTCATATTCTCTAAATGTTCCTTCTAATGTGAAACGGAGCTTTTGTAAGAGCTTTATCGAATTCACATTTTCGGGATCAACCTTTGCTTCGACTCGGTTCAGTTTTAAAGATGAGAATGCATGATCTACCAAAGTAGAGACCGCCTCTGAAGCATATCCTCTTCCCCACGATGATTTAGCAATATCATATCCAATTTCTGCTTTTAAATTGTCAAAATCCAAAGAATTATAACCGCATGAACCTATAATTTCGTTGGACTCTTTTTTAATTATGGAGAAACGAATAGCCTTACGATCTTGAGAGAGATCATCCAGAAGTTTGATCATTTCTTTCGCTTGCTCTAAGTCAGTAAAACAACTAACATTCATAAATTTAGTAACCTCGGGATCAGACCAAACGGTGAACAAGCTCGAAGAATCCGACACCTTCATTTTTCTCAATTGTAAACGTTCTGTGTGTAACTCTGTAATCAATACTTTTACCTCCATTAGGATTTAATAGTTAGGTTTAAGATATTGATATCTGCGCATAGTTCAGTCCCTTCATTTCCAGGCTATTTACATTATACCAGGAATTTTGACCGAATCAGAATCCACTCTAATGATCTCAAGTCAGCGTAAGAATGATCTGTTCTCCGGAACGGGTAATCTTGTAGATACCTTCCTTCATGTCAATGCCATAGTGCTTTTTCAGCAGCCACTTTGCGTTACGATCCGTCTCCACGACGACCAGATAATCGTAACCGCTCAGGAGATTGTCCATATTATCCTCATAGAACAACACGATCCCATCCACATGCGGGGCATACAAGAAATACTTCCCGACATACTGCATGTAATAATTCGTGACCTGCTGGTCCTTATCCGAGGCATAGAACAGATATCTGTTGTTGTCCTCCTGACCACCTTTATACCAGCGATCGCCGGTAACCGCATGGATTTTATAAGGGAGCGTTGTATCGTACGTTTTGGCAATCGAGACAATCCCGTTGTATTCCGATAAAAGAATGGTCGCTGCAATCGCCATACAGCCGATGATTCCTTTTTGATAGTGCCCCTTTGTCTCGACCGTCTTGAAGGCTTGATAATCAGGCACTTCACCAATCCGATAGTGGAATGAACGCTCCAGGTCAATTGCAGCGCACAGCACCAATCCACCGGCGAACAGTACCACAATACTCGAGGCATAACGCTCAAAACCAGCCAGCACGATCGCCTCATCCATCGGCATGGAGAAGAGATATAACGCCAGAATACCTGCATAATACAGCAACAATACAACATCCAGTGCAATCAGTGCTTTCCACAAATTCCACTTCTTCTTGAGCACCACATAGGCAAATACCGAAGCCGCAATCGCTACAAGTTGGAAAATGACAATACCGATGACCGGCCGTGTCGTAATATCCGTACTCGATTTTAAGAACAGCCACAGAATCTCATGCATCTGCTCCGCCGTTTTGCCGGATTGAATCCCGGAAGTGGCCACATCGAATTTGTTATCGACGCCCTGAAACACCGTTGCCATTCGCCAGCTCCAGCCGAAGTATGGAATCAGTGAACCGCAGATGGTGCCAATAACAGCCAGCGCAGTTTTCCAACTGAACTTTTGTTTGTGTTTTAGCCATGTATACACCAGGAAGATCAGACCGATGGCTGCGAAAATAATGCCTGTGCTTTTGATGACTGTCAGCACACCTGCAAGCGGGAGCATGATAATGCATGCTCGTTTGATATCATGACGATATTGGTATACGACCGCCAGGATAGCGAGCGCATAGATGGGAAGCAAGAAATCCACGAGCAGGTTGGTAATCCGAATCGTAAGGTTGAAGAAAGACAGTGTAGATAACCCGAGTCCGAGAAACGCATACAGCAGAAAACGTTTCTTCTCGGAGACGATACCAAACATGGCGTAAAAACAGGAAAAGATCAGCAAACCTTGTGCCAGGAGCATCACAGACTGGGAATGTCCCATGAAGCGACAGACGTAATAAATAAATGACGAAGTCCCTAGCGGATAATTTTTAAAATCAATTAGGTTCGAATCCGGTGTCGGAAAAGCATTTGTGCTAAGCATCTGCTTCAAAACAATCGCCCAGTGGGAAAAATTATCGTAGTGCGTCAATTGATTTTGGAAGAGTACCAGTAAGAAAATGAATGTCCCTGCCAGGAATGAAAACTGGAATAAGGAAAAAGAAATGCGAAAGGATGCCCCTCGGCGCATTCCGAGAAACACCATTCCTCCATACAATAGTAATCCGACGAGTAGAAGGACAAGGCTGCCAATGTATAGCTGCCCTGCCAAACCGCTAAGAAAGACAATACATGCTATGGAGGAAAACACAAATACAGGGATGAACTCCCAACGTATAGATAGTGCCTTTCGAACAAACTGCATGTAACCAATAAAGGAGAATATCAATAAAACTCCCATCACAAGTTGAAGCATATACAGCATCTCTATCTCTCCTAACCCTCTCTGGTGAAACGCTCGGCATGTGGATGGGTCAAATCACTCAGCAATTGATCAATCAAACCGCGCTCCACGATATCATCAATATTCTCCACCGAGAGAAGCACTTCGCGACGATTGGCTGTTGTTTTCCCTGTATGCTGCAAAATGACTTCAATGTTACTCTTCGTATAAAAAGTAACACTCGCTCCTGCCGCAATATCACCATGAAGACCCGTGGCGGAAAAGAAACGATAATTGAAGCTGCGCAGCGTACATCCAGCATGATTGGTGAAATGAACTGGAAGCTGAAGGGAAAGCCTCGGCATTTTTCGTTGATCCGATCTAGGTTGAACAATACGTTTTTTTACATTGCGAAGCATATCGTCGTAAGCCGTATCCCACAGATTCATCTGCTCTGGCAACGAGTGTTTACGGTCATAGATGATTTGCATGTATTGACGGTTATCCGTCTCATCAATCGGCTGAACCGTAGCGGAATAACGCCAGCCTTCTCCATCCTGTTTCACATAAACGATGACCGCCTTAAGATTGGCCTCATACCGCTCGGATTTTACGACCAGAGAGATCGTCTTCTGTTCAGGTAGATAAATGGGATAAGGGACATAAAAGGCAATACCTTGTTCAGATACATCTACTGTCTTGGCCTCATAGCGCACATTCGTGTCCTGATCGTGGATCATGACATCCTCCTGCGCCCGAATCCGCTCTGTCTCCCGATATGCACGACGGCCGATCATGAAGAACAGGGCATAACACAGCGCAATCATATTATGAATGAGCCAGAAAATAATGATACTACTGAAGAACAGTGCGATGCCATATTTACCGTTAACATACCGAATCACAGCCGCAATCGAAAGCAAAAGCAGGAAGATATGCGGAAGTGCATATAACAGAGCAGACATCCATTTCCGACCGATCGCTCTGCTTTTATTCGTAACCTTGAATTTTTTCTCGCGGATGCCCAGCGTTTCAAGGAGAACCGGCCATATCAGATAAGGCATAAATATCGTATCAATAACCTGACTCCAGCGCTGATTCCGAATATTACTCGACAGATAACGCATCGATACACTGTAGAAGAAATAGGAAGGAAGCCAGAATATTAAGATTTGCCAGAAGGTTGTGTTTACAATCTTGAAATCGAATAGTGCAAATAAAATAGGTGCCAAAATGAAAATCAAACGGTTAAAGAAGGACCACCAGTATAAGAAACTGCTTAAATAGGTTACCCTCGTCCAGAAAGGAAGCTTCTCGGATATAGGAGCACGCGTATTCTGCAGGCTCTGAATAATACCCCTTGCCCAGCGGATTCGCTGCTTAATCATGCTCGGGACTGTTGTTGTCGTCTGCCCGGCAGCTTGAACCTCTTGAGTCGCATAGGTAATATAGCCTTCCTGCTGTAAGCGGATGCTTGTCTCAAAGTCCTCGGTGATCGTGTTCAGCGGGAAACCGCCGATCTCTTCCATACCTTTCCGGGAAATGATCGTATTACTTCCGGTATAAGCTACCGCATTGGAGGCATTACGCAGGATATTCACTTCTCTGGAGAAGAAATCCTGTTCATTCGGAATTCCTTGCTCTGCATACAAGTTAAACTGGAACAGATCCGGATTATAGAAGCTCTGAGGGGTCTGTACCAGCCCCAGCTTGAACTTTTTATCTATTTCATCCTCACGGCGAAGCCGCCATCTCCCGTTCTCTTCTATAAACGTGGAGAGCAGGAAATATGGGACGGTTTTCATCAAAAAGGTGTGTTGCGGGATCATATCTGCATCGAAGGTTGCAATGAGTGGAGAAGAGGTTTTGCTCAGGGCATTATTCAGGTTACCTGATTTGGCATGCTTGTTGCCGGGAAAACCCAGATATCCTACGCCAAACTGCTTCGCAAGCTCCTCCACCTCAGGTCGTGCTCCATCATCACACAGATAGATGTGAACCTTCTGCTTGTCAGGGTAATCCATGAACGTACAAGCATTGACGGTTTTATACAAAAGATCAACCGGCTCGTTATGGGTGGCAATGAACACATCCACATGAGGATAAAAATCGGGAGGAACGATGGGGAAGTCGAGCTGCGTGCGTTCCTTTTGCATCTTTTGAAAAAACAATTCAAAGGTGGTCAGTACGGTTACCGTCTCAGCCACAATTAAGAGCATGCCGAAGATGACGTTCAGAACGCCTTCTCCCCATGGCAGTGTAAAGAACATCCGCCATAGCAAATAAATCGACATCAGGATCATGGTGATGACAAAGAAAATATGTTGTCTTTTTTCGTTTTGCACTACAGCTGCTTCCTCCTTGCTGCAAATACCCATCTTCGCTGCAATTGAAAACTGAGCAGGAACAGCAAGGCATCACAGACAAATTTCGCGATTTTCTCATCCACGAAGAAAACCGTATGGAACAAATATACCCCCGTACTGGAAAGCACAATCACGAATCCGCACAACGTCAAATAGCGCCATAGACTGCCCTGACTATCCTCTTTACGGAATACAAAGTGCCTATTCAGTACATAGTTGACGACAATAGAAATAATTCTCGCAATCACGGTGGCGAGCAGAATTCTTAGATAATCCTGCTGACCCAATATAGGCCGCAAAAAGTCGATCAAAAACCATGCAATTCCCAAATCAACGACAGAACTCGCAACGGAAGAGGAAATAAACCGCAGGAAGTTGGAGAACAGCACACCCATCACCCGAGCGCTGTCCTGAATCGCTTTAAAATGTGTCCCTGCATTTCCATTCTCATAGATGACTTGAATCGGCATGGTATGAATCGGGATACCGGACTGAATACACGAGATGAGCATCTGCAGCTCATATTCAAACCGGATACCGCGAACATCTTGCATGAAAGCAAGTAGTCCGGGGCCAAAAGCTCGAAGTCCGGTCTGGGTATCTGATAGCTTTTTACCGTAAAGCATAGCAAAAATAAAGGACGTCATCCGATTACCCAGCAAAGATTTCGGCGGTATGCCTCCCTCGCTGAAGTTCCTTACCCCGAGAACCAATGCATCAGGATGCTGCCTGGCTTCTTTCGCAAGTCTGTATACATCCTCAGCTGCGTGCTGCCCATCTGAATCCGCAGTGACGACGAACGAAGATGCATCGAACTGCTGTCCGATATACTTAAATCCGGTTTTAAGTGCAGCACCCTTTCCCAGATTTTCCGCATGCCGAAGCAAGACACACCCGTTCTCACTCAGCTCTTCGAAAATCGATTGATACGCCTCACCAGATCCGTCGTCTACAATGACAATATGGGTCAAGCCATATTCTCGCAATTGCCGTACATAGGCTAGAAGTCTCTCATCTGGCTCAAGCGATGGAATAAGGATGATCGTTTTGCCGTCTTCACTTTTATCTATAATCATCCTAGTTAAGCCTCAATTCGACATATTTTCACAAATTCTTTTTGAATACTGTGAGTATAACATCGAAAGAGTATACAGTAAACGAACAACTTGTATATATTTTGGTAAAAAAGTTGTATTCGCATTTGTGCTAGTGTATAGGTGAAAAATACTAGGAATAGGTCTGTGGTATACACAAAGAAAAACTCGCCACGATTATGGCGAGTGAATGTTCAGATATCATGTAACAATGCTATTCTATTCGAATTGCTTCAATATATAGCTCGATACTTATTTCATTTCCGACGACAATTCCATCCTTTTCCAGAGGCGAGTTGAAGCTCAAGCCAAATTCATTACGATCGATACTGGCAGTCGAATGAAATCCCACACGTTCCCGGCCTCGAGGGTCTTTATTAATCCCTTCAAAAACGGTATGAAAAGTGATAGGTTTTGTTACGCCATGCAGCGTTAGATTGCCTGCAAGTTCATATTGCCGTTCGCCAGTAAGAACGCATTTGGTGCTTTGAAACGTAATCGCTGGATACTTGGCAGTATGAAAGAATTCATCACTCTTCAGGTGTTCATCTCGTTGCCGCTGGCGAGTTGTGATACTATTTGCTTCGATGGAAGCCTGAATACCCAGGGTTGTTACATCGTTGGGGTCAAAACTTAAAACCGCTTCGAACTGCTCGAATACACCTTTGATTTTATTAATCATTAAATGCGTCACCGAAAACTCAACAGAGCTGTGATCCGGATCCACTTCCCATTTGACATTGCTCATAAATATATTCCACCTCTATAATCATATGATGAGAAAGGTCACCCTATCTCCAAAGCACTGCGCTATTCGCATGCTCTTAATATACAAAAAGGCTACTGACAACGTGATGTCAGTAGCCTTTTTGCGTTCTAGCTTTTCTCATAAATATAGACGAATGGCCTCTTATGCTGATCACTGATTTGAATTAGAATTACCGTAGAAGTCTGGAAAAAGGCTGTGATTCCAATGTTAATCAAAAGAGATAAATGGTTGCAGTATCGCATTCTCCGCAATGCGTCCTCTCTCGCCGGACGTTTACCAGAAACACAGTTACTTAAAAAGGACACTTTAACGAAGATGTTGCTTCAATATCAAAGCATCGTACTGAAACCTCGTAACGGAAGTTATGGAAGAGATATCATTTTTATCAAACGGAACGGTGTAAAAACCTATCGTATTCAAAATGAAAATAATGTGGTCATCATGAGAGACACCGACAAGGTACTCCAATGGCTCCACAAAAGAAACAAAAGTCATAGATACATTGTCCAAAAACGTCTGTATCTTGCCCAAATTGGGCACAAGCCGTTCGACATTCGAATCATTGTTCAGCGCAAAAAAGGCTCTTCAGTTAATTGGAACGTTACCGGCTCCTACGCTAAAGTTGCGGAGCAGGGATATCTAGTCACGAATGTGACTAGCCGCACCATTCCAGTGTTGGAGGCATTCAAATTATCTCGAATTGAAGATCCGAGGAGCCTGCTTATCAAAGCGGAACACATTGCACTATCTTCTGCCAAACGACTGGGAGAGCATTACCCTACGCTTAGACAAGTCGGGTTCGATATAGGTATCGACAGGAAACATCGAATCTGGATCATCGAAGGTAATTATAAACCGGACCTACGGCCTTTCCGGCTTTTGAAAGATTCCTCAATGCATCGCAAAATATTATGGTACAAGAAACATTAAAGCAAAAAAGAGACGACCAGCCTTTTTCTACGGCCAGTCGTCTCTTTAGGTTAAATTTTGATGCTTATGATGATCATGATCGCTTCAGTTATTACTTGAGGCGTCTCGTGGCACTTGTAACACGTGTCACTTGGAATTTATTTACTCCTACCTGTATAATGGCAAACTGGTTGTAAGAGGTACCGGAAGAAGTATACGGCTCGGCTTCAATATTTCCACTTGGCGTTCTAACCGTTGCGGTGATTCTAGTTACCAAGCAGACTCCACGGCTGGAAGCTCTCCAAGTCTCGTCACGCAAAACACTATAATTGTCGTCACTACAAAAGATGGATGCATATTCAACTTTTCCAGACGCATTAAACGAAGTAGAGTTATAGATCTGAACAGGGTCATAACCACCTCTTGGTCCTCCAGGTCTTCTATTTCCCATTATCAAAACCTCCTTATTATTGATAGTTTTATTAAATGCATTTCAAATGTTTTGGTAAGGTATAAATGTGGACAAGGAACAAAAAGTGCGTTTGTCCGGTGGCCTGAGGGGCCTTATAAGGTTGTCATCAAAACAAAAAGAACCACCTGTGTTGTTACACAGGTGGTTCGAGAATGATAGATTCTTTTTAAATTATGAAGCTTTTGCTGCAACAGCTTTTTGAATTAAAGCTTTTGCATCGTTAGTAGAAAGACCTTGTTTAGGTTGAAGCAGATTTTTCTCTGCTCCACTAAGAATACCTTTGTCAATCAGTTTTGCCATAGATTTCACCGCATAGGTAGAAACGGTTTTGCCATCTTCAAAACCTGCAATGATCTTAGCCGCATTTTTATCAGAAGCTTGATCTTTTACCAATTTAGCAAGAATGGTAGCTGCTTCTTCACGAGTGATATCACGATCAGGATTGAAGTTACCACCGTAGCCTTGAATGAATCCAGCGTGAGTTGCTTCAGCGATTGCATCTGCATATGAAGCGTTAGCAGCTACATCCTTGAATGCAGGTGCTGCAGCTACTTCGTTCAGTTTCATCAGGTCTACTAAAGTACTAACAAATTCAGCACGGGAAATAAATTCTGTTGTTGCAGGTGTTTCTGTTTCTTCTTTAGATGCAGCTAGATTCGTGATACGTCCTTCCGTTTTAGCCACAATGTCAGCGCCTTTATACGTATCTACAATGTACTGGTAGAATACATCCAGATCGATAGGACCAGCCAAGGATGATTTAGCATCTACCAGCACTTTATAGTTATCTCCACCTGCAGCCATAAAGTTGTTAACTACAGCCGTATATGTTTTTGCAGGATCAATAGGTGTGCCATCTTCAAGAGTGAGACCAGTAACACGTTCCGCCACTGGTTTATTGAAATCTGCAGTATATTTCAGACCAGAGATCTGTAGAGTTTTGGTGTTTGGTGTACCATCAGCGTTGGTACCCCATTGTTGCTGCAACAAAGTTTTAATTTGTTCGCCAGTCAACTCCAGTTTCACTAGAGTATTACCAAAAGGTTGGATTTTAGCAAGATCAGCAAAGGTCACATCGCCTTTTGGCAGATCCGCACGAATACCACCTGGATTCATAAATGCAAAGTCAGCAGCACTTGCCTTATCCCCAAAATCTGCTTCACGCATTGAATCTGCAATGAGGTTGCCCAGAGCGGCTTCGTTATTATAAGCATCTGTACGAGTAACAGAACCATCCGTTGTACCTACTGGCTTAGTAAGCTCAGGATGCTTGTCTAATGATTTTTTAATAATAGCTAAAGATTCAGGGTCTTCTTTTACACCCTCTTGGAAAGTCGATGTAACTGTAGCTGATTTCTCAGTTACATCCCCAGTTGCAGGGTCAATCATCAATTTAATATCTTCAAATGCCGTACCATAAGAATACGCTTGAACGATCAATTTCCCATTCACTTCTCCATTAGCCAAGGCATGATTGTCACCTGCAACGATAACGTCAACAGGGGAATCTGCTGGCAAAGCTTTTGCTAAATCAGCCGCTTCTCCAGTGGTTACGCCTTCTTTGGTTGTTGCTGGATCATGCGCCAAAACGATGATCGTTTCTACACCTTTATCTTGCAATTCTTTTGCATATTTATTAACGGCTTCAACTTCTTCTTCTGCGCTTAAGAAACGCACACCAGCTGTCCCAGATGGGGATACTTTGGCAGGTGTGGATTTCGTCACTAATCCGATGAATCCGATTTTGACTCCGCCTACTTCTTTAATAACATACGGCTTAATCAATGTTTTGCCAGTGGCAGTTTCAATGACGTTTGCATTGACGTAATCAAATTTTGCACCAGCATGAGTTACTTTTCCTTCTTTTGGATCAAGGCCACCAAAGATTTGTGCCTTCAAAGCAGCGACACCTTGGTCGAATTCATGATTGCCTAGAGAAGCTACATCAAAGCCCATCATATTCATCCATTCCATGGTAGGCTCGTCACGATCGAGAGATGAGACTGGAGCAGATGCACCCACAGAGTCTCCATTATGGAAGAGTAGGGAATGCTCATATTTTGCTTGAGCTTCTTTTAAGTAGGTTGCTAGAATTGGAGCCGTTCCTGCCTTTTTATCACTAACGATCGATGTGGTATCTAACTGACCGTGGAAGTCATTGATACCAATCAAGTGTACTTCTACATCTTTGCCTGCGGCAGAGACAGAACCTGCTGCGCCCAATAGTTGGGTGAGTAGTAGTGCAGCAGTTGCCACACGAATTGTGCTTTGGCCCAGAACTTTTTTCCAATACATGAATTAACAAAACCCCTCTCCAATTATAGATCCTGAAATATTTTACCATAGTTCAATTCATAAAAGTCGTAGAATATATCAAATGGATGTAAAAAATTTAAAGATTGATAGAGAAAGGAACGTAGTTTTATCTGTTACTACTTCGTAAGAAGCGGATTAAACAAAATTTCAGACCTAAGATTCGCCCAAACTCAACGATTACAGGTGTGCTATAATATGCTCTAACTGATGAATTAAGAGAATAGGTGTGTGAACCGATGGAAATAAAGCCGGGACATCTACCCAAAGAAAAAAAACCGCTATACCTCACCGTATACGATGAACTATTCAAAAAGATCATGAGTGGTGTGTTCCCCTCCAATAGTCAATTGCCTGCTGAACCTGAACTTGCCAAAATGTTCGACGTAAGCAGAATGACGTTGAGACAAGCATTAGCTCTATTGCAAGATGACGGACTGGTGACGAGTATTCATGGTAAAGGGAACTTTGTTACCCGAACTCGAATGGTGCAGAGGAATGTTGGGCTGGAGAAAATCGGAAATCCTATTTATAAGTGCCATACAGAGGACATTGATCATGTCGACATCCAGTTCAGACTGGACCTTGAGAGTGACTACACGAAAGAGGTTCTGAAAAGAAAAGCCACAGCTGTAGTAGCCATTGAACGTTGGTATATGAGTAAAGGACAAGCGGTGGCTTACGGATTTACCTTTATGGCCATTGAGGCCGTAACAGAATTGAACCTGGATCTCCAGAATGAAGAACAATTGCTGGACATGCTTGAGAACAAGGTATATGAGCTGGCTAACTCTGCAACGGTAGAGGTCAGACATTCCACCGTGATGAATGCCTCATCTCAAAAATATAAACTGGATGCCGGCGAGGGGTGCGATTTGCTGCTGGAAAGTCTATATGTAAATGAACAGTACCCTATTGTATACAATAAATATTATATTCCTAAAGAATTTAGCCAGATTGTAATTAATGCTTCGAAACCATAGGACTTATTATCATTGCAGGGCAGTGACTTCTCCATATAGGAGAGGTCACTGCCCTTTTGCATACAAGATCGACTACCAGGAAAGAATGCGGGAATTTATTCCATAAAAAATTAGTTGATAGAGAATGCGATGTGTGGTACTTTATTCTCATACCAATTAGACAACTTTTTATACAACTATACCAATTCATAAAGAAGAGGAGATTTGAAATGAGCACATCCCCTAAAGAAACGCCGCATATTCAACCTGGAGGAGTAGAAATCGCAGAGACGATTCTATTGCCAGGCGATCCCTTAAGAGCAAAGTTTATTGCAGAGAACTATTTGGAAAATGTCGTCCAGTTCAATAATGTTCGCGGTATGCTGGGCTATACGGGAACTTTCAAGGATAGAAAAATATCAGTGATGGGTACTGGAATGGGAACACCAAGCATGAGTCTGTACTCATGGGAGCTGATTCATGTATTCGGTGTGAAGAATCTCATTCGTATTGGTTCCGCAGGGGCGATTCAAGATCATTTGAACCTGTATGACATTGTTTTCGCGATGGGTTCTGCAACCGATTCCAATTATGGACACCAGTACAACCTTCCGGGTCACTATTCGATTACGGCATCATTCGAACTGTTGGAAAAAGCCAAGAAAATAGCCGATGCGCAGGGGCAGAAGGTTCATGTAGGCAATGTGCTCTCCAGTGACATCTTCTATAATGCGGACCCAACGGCGCTGAAGAGATGGAGTGAGATGGGAATTCTATGCGCCGAGATGGAATCTGCTGGCCTGTATATGAACGCAGCACATGCGGGCGTTAACGCCCTGTGTATTTTGACGATCAGCGATCATATTTTCAGACATGAATCCACGACCTCGGAAGAGAGACAGACCGCTTTTACTAAAATGATGGAAATTGCACTGGAACTTGCTTGATCATCTGATTCCGGAAAGGAATGTGGCGAATGGCTACAATAACTGAACATACACCGCAAAATACCCCGCCCTTTCAAGCGAAAAGGGCAGTCCCTGTCATTCTGCTCTTTTTCGTCTTTGCCTTAATCATCGATAACTCATTCAAGTTGGTTTCAGTAGCAATAGGCGATGATCTGGGAATCTCTGCAACTATGGTTAGCTTGCAAGCTTCATTAGCGGGACTTGTGATTGGGATTGGCGCCGTCATCTATGCCTCTTTGGCCGACTCCATCAGTATCAGAAAGCTGTTGGTTGCAGGGATTATATTAATCTGCATAGGTTCGATTATTGGGTATATTTTTCAAGACTCTTATCTAATCATTGTTATTGCTCGTATGATCCAGACTGCAGGTCTGGCCGCAGCTGAAACTTTATATGTTATTTATGTAATGAAACACCTGCCCAAAGATGAACAGAAGAAGTTCCTGGGTCTCAGCACAAGCAGCTATTCACTTTCTCTTGTTATCGGTTCCATTACCGGGGGGTACGTGTCCACCTATTTAAGTTGGTCAACATTATTCTTAATTCCGCTGCTGTCCTTAATCCTAATTCCCTTCATTCTTAAATATTTGCCGAAGGAACGATCTCGGAAGAGCCATGTTGATCTCATCGGTTTGATTCTCATATCGGCCATTACTACGTCTGTGTTGATGTATTTAACGGATTTCAACTGGATCTTTATTATGAGTTTCGTAGCCACTGCAGCACTTTTTCTTGGCTATATCAGTAAAAGTAAGAAGGCGTTCATTGGGATTTCCTTTTTTCAAAATAAACGGTTTGCATCCGTACTTGCCATAGCCTTTGTGATTTATTCCGTTCAACTGGGCTACATCTTTATTTTCCCATTCCTGCTTCAAAAGCTGTATGATCTTCAGCTCGACACGATCTCACTGCTGCTGATACCAGGCTATGTAACGGCGATAATAGTCGGTTCGCTGTCTGGAAAAATAGCAAAAGTATTGACCAATAAGCAAGCCGTTTCCATTGCTATGGGCATAATCGTATTCAGCTTGGCTTTACCCGGCCTTATTGGAGGCTCGATTCCTGTATATGTTCTCTCCATGCTGCTGTTCTCGGGGTCATTCGCATTCATGTACGCGCCTTTGCTTGAATCCTGTGTACGCTCCATCCCTGCAGAAAAGTCAGGAACAGCAATTGGATTCTACAACTTGGTGTTAAATGTATCCGCTTCCATAGGCATCACCTATACCGCATCTCTTATGGATGTAGTATCTTTTGGAACGGTATTATGGATCCTTTCAATCATTACCTTGTTCGCACTAGTGATGTACGGATTGCTTGTGGGCCGACTCACTGAGTCGAAGTAATTAAAGGTATCCATAGATTAAAACGCTCAAAATCACCATAAACACTCTCAGCCTTCCTGAAACAAAGTAAATTTTATTGCCGCATAGATACAGGATTGGTACAATATAATGAAATATTAGGGCACTGCTTCGCTAGCATTGCTAGAGACAACCCCGCTACTTGTAGCCGGGTTGTTTTTTGTTTTTTTATTAAAATGACAAGGTGGAGATTCCAATGATGATCATGAAGGAAACAAGAGTGATCCTAACCAAAGAAGACCTCATTCACAAGTTCAAAAGCTGCGGACTCATGGAGGGACAAACCATCATGGTTCATACTTCGTTAAGCAAGCTCGGTTTTGTTGTAGGCGGAGCAGAGACGTTCATTCGATCCCTTCTTGAAATCATTGGAGCAAAAGGAACTCTGATCATGCCATCCCAAACGTGGAAAAATCTCGACCCTTCTACAGGTGTGCATTGGGAGGAGCCCGTAGAGTGGTGGCCTACCATTAGAGAACACTGGCCCGCTTATGATAAGGAGGTTACCCCCGCAATCGGTATGGGTGTCGTAGCCGAGATGTTTCGCAAGTGGCCGGGAGCCCATAGGTCACACCACCCTGCGCGTTCCATAGCGGCGGTGGGCAATCATGCGTCATATATAACGGAAAATCATGATTTAAGCAACATTTTTGGAGATGGCTCCCCGTTGGATAAGCTGTACCAGTTAAACGGCCATGTGCTTTTGGTTGGCGTGGGCTACGAAAAAAACACGTCGCTGCATTTGGCAGAAACAAAGGCAAATTTTCCTGGCAAGAAGTACTCCGAGGAAAGTAGCGCCATGATGATTAACGGCAAGCGCGAATGGGTCACTTACAATACCCAAGCCGTAAACGACGAAGATTTTATTGAATTAGGGCAGCACTACGATACCGAAAAAAACGTGAAGATTCATAAAGTTGGAGACGCTGATGTCCGGTTCTTGGAACAACGACCGTTGATCGACTGGGCAACAGCATGGATGGAGCGCACTAGGGTGTGACGATTGCATTTATTACTAACTATTCCCCCTTATCTACTTCTATATTTGGAACAGCATCAAGGTTGTATGCTGACATAGAAAATAGTGGATACTAATGTTTTGGCAAAAAGTGATCTAATTCTGGGCTAAGCTGGATGGAATACAAAAACTTTTGTTCTGTTACCCTTGCAAAAACATGAATTGGTGAATGTGATGTATAGGCTGTCAATCGGCTTCATAGGAGTAGTTTAGTCAGGTTCGTGCTATAATAGTGTTCACATAAATAACATTCATCATTCTGCCGAGATGGCGATGATTAAGGAGATTGAATTTTGACGAACAACCATGATATTGGAGCAGTTAACGAACTACCGGAAAACCTTGAAGAGCTCAAACGGGCAAGCAAAGGGACAGCAAACTGGAGAGAAAGACTAAATGCGGTGAATGAATTGGGGAACTGGGATACAGCCCCTACCATTAAATTGCTGCAAAATGTTTTGACAAATGACCAAGTGTTCCAAGTGCGCGAAGCCGCATATCTCAAGCTCAAGCAATTGGATGAAGATGTACAAATGCCTGCTAAAAATAAGGGCGAGCTGTTTAAGGGCCTTAACAAAATTTTACTACGGATTAAAAAAAGCCTTCCTGAAGGTCACACATTTGAGCAATTTAAGGAAAAACTGCAAAAGACACGTCTGGATATCTATGATACTTACGAGGGCGACAAAGATGCTGAGTTCGATTCCTGGCTCCATGAAATTTGGGAGACACTAGGTAGAAAATAGCCGCCGAAGCCGATTAGAGTTCAGTGGAACAATGAAAAAAACCGTGTTTTGGCTAACAAGCCAAACATGGTTTTTCTTCGATTTATTTCTTTTCTCGGGGGTCATCAAATAATATGTTCCTTTATGACTGGCACAGTGAAAAATAATAAGCTGAAAAATGAGTATTGGGAACGAGTGGTTGCTTAGAATTTTTCGTCCTACTTATGATACGGTTCATTCCGATTGATCTTCACTGCGCGATAAATCTGCTCCACCAGCACCAGCCGCATGAGCTGATGCGGCAGGGTCATGCGCCCGAAGCTCAAGCGCTGCTTCGCGCGGCGCAGCACCTCATCGGAGAGCCCATGGCTTCCTCCGATGACAAACACGACATGGCTCGTCCCATACGTGCCGAGCTTGTCGATCTCTGTTGCCAGCTCCTCGGAACTCCAGAGCTGGCCGTCCAATGCGAGCGCAACCACATGCGCCTCGCTCTTCACATGCGCGAGGATGCGTTCACCCTCGCGTTCCTTCACCGCCCGCACCTCAGCTTCGCTCAGGGTGTCGGGCGCCTTTTCGTCTGCGAGCTCGATCATCTGAAACTTGATGTACGGGGCGAGCCGCTTGGCATATTCCTGAATGCCCAGCGTCAAATATTTTTCCTTCAGTTTGCCTACGCCAATAATCTGAATCAACATGAAGATTCATTCCTCCTAATCGTCCTGCGAGATAATCTATAAGTAAGATGCTTCAACACATCGTTTGTTCCAATATTTAAAGCTAACGAACTCCACACACCTTATCCAGCCCCATTATGGCTACCGTAGTATCTAAATAAATGAGACACCCTATTTCAGGCAAAACACGCCAAAAACACAAAAAGAGCGCTCCGACACGCTCTCTTTGCTTCTTGCCTGTGATGTTCATACCGGATGGCAGGCGAGCGAGTGCATCCATGACAGACGCACCAACTGCGGATGCCTACACAGTACGCTAGACGACTAGATACTCGGCCTTTTGTTCGCACTCGGCGCACTTCGCAGGCGGGTCCCAATCGGCAAATTCCGTCTCCTTCAGATCAACGATATCTGGAGCGTCCTCATACTCATCAACAAACATGTCGATGGCGATGTCCACGTGTTCTTTGCATACAACGTACATCCGTTCAAGCATCCTTTCTGTATCCAGCTATGCTCCCGATTCACAACCGCTTATCCATACAGGATAGCCACTTCTCTGTTCTATCACACCTGCAGCGGAAAAGAAACCCCTAGCCCCCATTTATCGTGTCCAACTTCCACCAATCCTCTCATTTCAGCACAAATAAAACCAAAAAAGCGTCACTTCTCGACACCCCGTTGGCATCCCAAAGTAACACTTCTCCAAATTCCTAATCTATCCCACTCATTCGTTACTATTCAGATTACCGCACATATGAAAGCCATCGTCCTATTGTATTCGAATCCATATTCAATGGATATTGTATCTTACTCCAGCCCCGACTGCGCCTTCGTCAGCAGCTTGCCACCTTGAAACGCAATAACCGCATTGGCACCAGAACCGCCGGTACCCTTATAATTGTAGACCACCATATTTTCTGCTTCGCTCAATGCCTCGCCTTCACCACCAAGGATATCGATAACTTCCTCTACCGCCATGCCAACCTCTAGCTTTTCATACTGGGCAAACGTAATCAGCACCCCATCTCCCTTTCCAGCCGATCCGTTGTTTCCCGAGCCAACAGGTGCTTTACCTCCAGGCTCATTCACCGCAATCACGGTGGTGCTCAGCTCCTCCAGCTTTTTCTCCAGATCCGCGATCTTCTTGTTCTGTTGACTATTCTTCTCGCTCTGGTCCGCAAGCTTCTTCTCCAGACTTGTAATCTGCTCCTGTAAACCACTAACATCAGCAGTCCCTGACGGGGACACCTCAGAAGTACATGCGGACAAAACAAACAGTGCAGATACCAGACTTGTTCCCCCCACCATGGTTTTCGTCAACCGTTTCATTGAATTAACCCCTTCCACTCCAGATTGAGAATACAGATCGACAAACAGATGTTACTCGCACAGCCGCCCATCACCAACACATTCCCAACAGTTTACCATAACTGGAACCCTTTATAACAGAGACTTTGGCTCTGGTCCTAACCTATCATTGGGAAACGACAAAATCCCCACTGTAACCTCATGAATGTGGTTTATATGTAAATCAAGATTAGTGCAATAAAAAAGAGCGGATCAACAAGTTGATCGACTCTCCTTTATTACCCTATTTCTGTGTGCCATGTACATGAAAGCAATTCTCTTACTCCGGTTTATCCGTCAGCTTCACCGACACCTTCTCGGCGTTGCCATCCCGGTAAAAGGTGATTTCAATCGTATCGCCGATCTTCTTCTTATCGTACAGATATTTCCGCAGATCAAGCGTAGAGGTAATTTTTTGCCCATCAAATTCCGTAATGACATCATTCAGCTTCATGCCCGCTTCGGACGCCGGACCGGACGCTTCCAGTACAACCACACCGCTGTCCACGTGGGATGGCAGCTTGAGGTCTTTACGCTGCTCGTCATCCAGCGGAGCATATGGATTGCTCAGATCGACAGTATATACGCCCAGATATGGACGAGATACTTTGCCGTTCAGCAGCAAGGAATCCACCGTTTTCATCACTTCGTTCATCGGAATCGCAAAGCCGAGGCCTTCAACGCCTGTATCCGAGATCTTCATCGTGTTGATGCCGACCAGTTTGCCGTTCAGATCGGCCAGTGCCCCGCCACTGTTGCCTTCGTTAATCGCCGCATCCGTCTGGATCACGTTTTGTTCCCAGTCATACACACCGTCCTGATTAATGGATACCGGCAGAATCCGATCTGTGTAACTGACAATACCGGATGTCAGCGTACCGCCCAGACCGAGCGGATTCCCGATCGCCAGCACCGTTTGACCGCGCTGAAGTTTGCTGGAATCACCAAGCTCTGCGGCTGGACCGATGCCCTTATCATCTTGCACAGACAATACCGCAATGTCACTCACCCGGTCTTTGCCCACCAGCTTCGCTTTATGCGTTTCCCCGTCCACCGTAACAATCTCCAGATCACTCGCACCTTCCACGACGTGATGGTTGGTCATGATGTAGGCTTTGCCATCTTCCTTTTTGAAAATGACCCCTGATCCCAGCGCAGAATCTTCCATCGACAGGCTGCTGCCCGTTTTATGGTTCACGATGCTCACCACGGAAGGGCGAACCTTCGCAGCTGCCTGGATAATCCGGTCGTACGGATCAGCCGCCTGCGCTGTCTGTGTACCGCCTCCGCCGTTCCCTGCAGCGTTCGCTAGAGGTAATGATGCAGGCTGCATAATAAAGCTGAACAGCGTAACGGTCACGATGGAGCTGATTACCGAACTGATCACGGCTACCTTGACCGTGGAGCTAAAACCCGAGCGTGACTTGCGTGGATTCTGCCAGCGGTCCCGTCCCCTGCCCCTGCCTCCAGGGCGAATGATCTGAAGTTTACCTTTCTGTTCAGGTTCGGCGCGTCTTGATACTTTGGTTGAATAAAAATCGTCTCCAAACAATCCCATCGTGATCCTCTCCCCTTCGTTGTCACGCATCAAGACCCTGACTGCCGCCCGATCGTTGTCGCATGGCCAACGACTGTGTCCTTACGTTACCCCACTCCGGCCACAGCCGAGCTTCCGATCGCTGTTACTCACAAATTTTATTGATTACCCTCTAAATAAGGTGAAAATTTGTTCATAAAGGCGAACGCTTCGCTTCTCCAGCTTCGTTCTGTGTCCTCCGTTACGCGTGTACCGTAAATACCAACTCATTCTTCCATGCGTTCCTGCATAAAAACTCGTTTTGCATATCGCTGCCACTCCCATTAACTCGGAATGAAGCGTCTATGTACAACAGAACGGACATCCCATTCTGCTTGTGACTCTATCAGAAATGCTCTCGCATTCTACGACATGCCTTTTTGCGCGCAAAACAGCTTCTACTATAAAAGCTCCTTATATACTAAACACGCCAAATCTTAAAAAGTTGCATATTTACGAAGATTAACGGAAATTTCCGCTATAACGCGCTTAACAATAAAGGTCCCTAGTATCTATCACCACAAAATCCAGTTGGCTAAGCGCAATTTTGCCTATTCCCGTGAACTTTTTCATCTTCTTAAGCAAAATGCAGCCCCTGGTTCAGCATACACGTCCCTTACGTGTAATTATAGCGGCAAAAAGAGGAATGTTTTCCATCAAGCCTGACTACAATAATAGTAAAAGACAATTCGAAGCTTCATAGAAGGAGGATTCACATTATGGATCGCACGCGTACACTCACAGCCATGGATGAAGTTCATATGGCGGCCAAGCTGGCCGATCTCAAAGAAGAGCATTACCGCAATACCCTTGCCCTAAGCACCATTATTGAACTACTCGTCGACAAAGGCATTCTGACCCGCGAGGAAGTGGAGCGCAAAGCTACCGAACTCGACAGCTTTATGGCTCACCCACCCTATCCCATGGCGTAGGCCGATCATAATACGTATCACAGAGTTTGAACTCATGATCCCGATAAAAGCAACCACGGCTCTCCATCGCATCACGCACGGTCATTTTCGCCAAGTCCATCATATTATGATCCCGGCTCAAATGTGCCAGATACGTGCGCTTGATGCGTCCGTTCATCAGTTCACTAAGCGCAGCTCCCGCCGCTTCGTTCGACAAATGCCCAATGTCGCTCAGAATGCGGCGCTTGGTGTTCCATGGATACCGCCCCATGCGCAGCAATTCGACATCATGATTCGCCTCCAGCACAAGTACATCCGAATCCGAGATCGCATCGCGAACCTTGTCGCTCATATATCCGAGATCCGTCGCGACGGACAGCTTCTCACTACCATCATCGAACGTGTACCCTACCGGTTCCGCCGCATCATGGGAGATGCCGAAAGATTCCACGCGCAGGGAGCCAAAATCATGCTTTTCTCCCGTCTCAAATACCCTTCGGTTTTCCTCTGGAATCGCCCCAACGGACTTCTCCAGTGCCGCCCACGTATTCGTATTTGCATAGATTGGTAAATTATATTTCCGAGACATCGCGCCTAGTCCTTTAATGTGATCGGAATGTTCATGTGTAACCAGAATCCCGTCCAGCTCCGTTCCCGAAATCTCCCGTTCCAGAAACAATGCCTCCAGCCGCTTCGCACTGAGACCTGCATCAATCATGAGGGATGTGCCCCCATGCTGTATAACCGTGGCATTCCCTGTCGAACCGCTGGATAACACGGTAAAATAAATCCCCATAACGCATTACTCCCCTGGTTTGTCTGTCTTGGGACTGAATACATCCCCACTGATGCCCTGCACGTACAACACTTCGCCACTTTCCAGCACGAACCGCCATGCCGGCATCGCCACCTGCATATCTGAATTGAACAACTGGCCGTAATAGCCCAACTGAATATCTTTAACAATCGCATCATTTGGCAAAAAGTTCTCGATCAGCGTACCCAGCGCCTTCGACGCCGGAAGCACCTGCTGATCGCTTTCCTCCGCTGTCGTAATCCGCACCGGAGTCTGACGGTAACCCGTAATTTTCTGATCGCTGTAGAATAGCTCCAGACTAACATTGAAGAGCGGCCATTTGCCATCCACCAACGGATGAAGCACAAATGCCCCATCCTCCGCCATCAGCTGATCCCATCGATACGTACCAATCTGGGGAATCTCGTCCTGTAGTGCATCCTCCAGCTCGCTTTGCGAGAAGATCAGCTTGCTGTCCACTTTATTTTCCAGTTCAACCTCAATGCCTGTCTTGTTATCTTCAATGAACTCATACGACAGCTTCGGCAGCTTCGGCGTCTCATTCGGAATAGGAGCCAGCACTTGAATGCCCTTCTCCTCCATTGCCTGTTGTGTATTATCCGCCAGCGAGGTGAAGTCCAGATTGGCTCCGGCCGTCTCCCGCGCATCCATCCAGATCTGGTATCCCAGCACCAGATTGAGCAGCAGGAAGGCATAGATCAATACATTTTTCGCCCGTCCCCAATCCAAAACATCCACCTCCTTCATTAGACTTCTTGAATTACTTTCTAAAGTTGTCCAACCTGCCACCGCTACTTTAGTCTTTTATAAACTTTGAACATAAAGCTTCACGCTAACGAAGAGGGCAGAAAAAACCTGAAGAAACGTAGTGCTCGCCTTTATCCGATCGGAAGGTTGTTCTGACCGCGGAGTGGATAGTGCAGCCCACCTTATGTTTAATGACTATAACCCATCAAGAAACGGTGGTTTCCTCCCCGTTTCCAAATCGAATTACCCACACCGGTATCAGCTTCAGTCCATCCTCAATGCTGGATGGACGGTACGCCGGATACACGTCTACGACCTTACGGTTGGTACCCGCCACCTTCTGGATGAGCGCCTTCAGCTTGTCCCCACCGGGCAGGGTGACCGATTTCTTCGTCTCCGCGCCTTCGTTCAGATATTCGAGCGAACGTTCATAGCTGGATACCGTCTCCTGCTGCATCTCCATGCTGATCGTGCCGAACCTGAACTGCATCGAGTCCATAATCGGGAAGCTGCTGTAATATTGCTGGAACTGAAGCTTCGTCTTCGTATCGGTTGTATCCAGCATCATGCGGGAACGACCTTTCCAGCCGCCATGCTGATTCACAAAATCAACCGCAGACAGCGCATCCTTCGCTGCATCAATCTGTCCCGCAGGCGGTGCCGCCGGATCGGTGTAGCTAATCCAGCGCTGCTCTTGCTTCACTTGCAGACTGCGTTTGCTGTCTGTATAGATCTCCGATCCATCCTTTTCCCGAATGTTTCGAGTCATGCTTGGATCAAAGAATAGGCTGCGCTGCATTTGTTCGACAGTGAACTGGCCTGTAGGCACGTCAGCCTCAATCGTTTCCAGTGCTTCAGCCGGGATATAATATCCACCGTCCATCAGCGTATAAGGTGTCCAGCTGCTGCCGAAGTCGACGTGCTGCTGCACGTCTTGTACTGTCAGATCCGCCTGCGTCGCCTCGTAGACCACATCGCCTTTGGCGCTGAAGAACAGTGCGTGTGCCTTTGTTTCATTTTTGGCCGTATAGATCGAGATCCGGTTAATCGTTTCCCCCTGGAAGAGGGAGTCTGTCCCGAGTCGCATCACGCGCTGTAACAACGCTACAGGGATGCCTTCCTTGAACGACAGCTCAAAGCCAGGATTCTCCTTACGAATCTGATTCCAGTTGACCGACTGCACACTCCGACGCTGGAAATCATCAAACGTACGTCCCTGCAACCGTGAATAGATCAACTGATAGAACGTATTGCCTGGATAAAACACCGTATGTTTGTCCTCTCCCAGATGAATAACCATCTGATCAGGGAAAATTAAATCTTCAATATTACGCTCCTGGCCCATATTCTCGGTTTTCACATAGTTCGTCTCTGACGTCACAATCGAATCGCCCCCACCGGGCAAACGATAGATCAAGAAGTAACTTTGTACCAAACTGGCAACGACGAGGGAAGCAAGCACCAGAGATTTAATCCGCTCTTTCAAGGTGCTCACCTCCTTCCTCACGCATGGGCAGTGTGAACGTTACCGTCGTCCCCACGTCCACCTCGGACTCCAGTGAGATATTGCCATCATGGGCCTTCACAATTTCCCGGGCAATGGACAATCCGAGCCCCGTACCGCCCATACTGCGGGAGCGAGCCTTGTCTACCCGATAAAACCGTTCAAAAATACGATCCAGATCCCGCTGTGGAATCCCCATCCCCGTATCGGTCACTGATATGGCGAGAGTATGATCATCATTGCGTCTGGCTGCGATTGTAATCGTGCCACCTTCAAGCGTGTATTTCAGCGCATTGGACACAACATTATCAAGCACCTGATCAATTTGGTCGCGATCCAGCGGAACCGCTGGAATCCCGTTCTCTACAGAAAGCACAGATTGAATATCCTTCTGATGCATCTGGAACGAAAAACGATCCGACACTTCTTCCAACATCTCCATGATGTCGGTTGGCTGTTTGCGCAGCATCGCTTCCTTGGAATCGAGCCTGGACAGATGCAGCAAATCCGTAACTAATCGAATCATACGCTCCGTCTCATTCTGGATTACCCCAACGAATCGTCCAGCGAGCTGCGGATCTTCCAGAGCTCCATCATCCAGCGCTTCTGCGTAGCTTTTAATGGTAGTCAGCGGTGTACGCAGCTCATGAGAGACATTCGCCACGAATTCACGCCGTGAAGCTTCCAGTTCTTCCTGCTCCGTAACGTCCTGAAGCACAGCGATCGTGCCGGTAATGCCTAGCTCACGACGATGAACCGGTGTAAACGTCATACGGATGACAACCGGATCTTCTTGTCCCGCAGGCGCAATCTGGAGCAGCGTCGAACCTGTAAAACCACTGGCTAACGCTTCAGCATCTTCCGGATCAATGCCCAGCAATACGGCAAAGTGCCTTCCTTCAATGTCCGCCGGACGCATGCCCAGAATGCTGCTGGCACGGCGGTTCACCAGAATGACTTTGCCATATTCATCCGTTGCGACCACGCCATCGCTCATATTAGTGAGAATGGACGTCAGCTTCTCCTTCTCCTCTTCATTCTGGGAGAGTGCATCCCGGAGCCTGCTGGTCATATAGTTGAACGCCCGACTGAGCTGTCCAATCTCATCCGTTCCGAATACAGGGGTCTGCTGGTCGAAGTTGCCTTCGGCAACCGCCGTCGCCCTTCGGGTGACTTCCTTAATCGGCTGCGTAATCGTATGTGACAGAATGACACCGAGCACTGCGGTTAATACCAAGGCAATCAAAATGCCGGAGATAAAAATCTTGTTAATGCCCTCCATTGTGGCATATAACTCGTTCATGGAGGCGGCGATGTAGACCGCGCCGATAATCTTGCCGCCGGACAGTACCGGCTTGGCAACGACCTTTTTGCGAACATTATCCTCGTCCACGATATATTCCTCATTGTCCCGAATGCCTTGCAGCGCACGGCTGACAACGGTCTGGGTGTTTTTGCGTCCAACATAGTCTGAATGGGAACTTAGCGAGGTGGTCAGCACTTTGCCGCTGGCATCCAGCACCTGAATCTCCGCGCCGTTAATGTTGAACAGGTTGTTTACCAACACACGCAGGTTTTCCGTTTTATCCTCGCCAGCCTCGGCTTCTCCACCAGCCATCGTCTCTCCCACAAGCACAGACAGCATCTCAGCCCGTGCCTGCAAATCCTCAGTGAAGTTGCTGGTCAGCGAGTTCTTCATCGCACTCACAAAATAAACGCCGATCAATTGCATCGCAATTAGAATCAGCAGTACATAGATAATAATCAGTTTCGCCTGAATCGTTCGAAAGAACGAAAATCGCGAGAAACGCCCCATTATATCCCCACGCTTTTGGGACTGCGCACGAGATAACCCAGCCCGCGGCGAGTCAGAATCGTTTCCGGTTTGCTCGGGTTCTCCTCAATCTTCTCACGCAGACGACGAATCGTAACATCAACGGTACGTACATCCCCGAAATATTCATATCCCCATACAGCTTGCAGCAGATGTTCACGTGTCATTACCTTGCCGGAATGCTTCGCCATATAATAGAGAAGTTCGTACTCACGGTGGGTCAGATCCAGTGGTTCGCCGCCTTTGTAAGCTGTATACATGTCCATATCAAACGCCAAATCAAATAAACGCATGACCTGTTTCTCTTCGTCTTCCGGCGCTTCTGCCGTAATGGCAGGCTTCTGCCGTCTGCGCATCTGTGCTTTCACCCGGGCGAGCAGCTCGCGCGTACTGAAAGGCTTCGTCACGTAATCATCCGCGCCCAGTTCCAGACCGAGCACCTTATCGATCTCGCCATCCTTTGCGGTCAGCATAATGATCGGCATCTCCAGATGGGCACGCACCTCGCGGCACACATCCATACCATCCTTACCTGGCAGCATCAGGTCCAGCAGCATCAGATCCGGCTTCTCGGATAACGCCAATTCAACCGCACGAATGCCATCAAAAGCGCAGATGACCTCGTACCCCTCTTTTTCCAAATTAAACTTCAGAATGTCCGCAATGGGCTGTTCATCGTCCACCACCAAAATCTTCCCCTGCATCGGCTGTCTTCACCCCTATATCCTGCTTGATCCGCCTGAGCGGTCTATCTCTCTTAATCATCTTATATGAATTGTGTTCCTACGTTTTCATTGAATATAGTCTATATCAAATGACTTGTTGCCTATAGTCTATAGTTTAACATACCTGAAGCACCGTCACATCCCGATCAGCGCCAATGTGCAGCCCAAACTGAAAAATTTTTACAGCAGCAAAAAACAAGGCCAGCATCTTGTGCCAACCTTGCCCTGGATTGCGATATAACTAGTTCAAGTATGTCAACGGATTTTCCACCGTTCCGTTCTTGATAATCTCGAAATGCAGATGCGTCCCGGTCGAACGGCCCGTATTGCCCATGACGCCGATGCTCTCACCTTTTTCGACGACTTGACCAACCTTAACACCAATGCTGTTCAAGTGCCCATAAAGTGTTTCGTATCCATTACGATGGTTAATAATAATAACATTGCCATAACCACTCTTCTGTCCTGCAAAAGTAATCACGCCCTCATCAGACGCTTTCACGTCCCGGTTACCGACAAGATCGACACCTTTGTGCTGGCGACCCCAGCGTTGTCCAAAGCTGCTGCTCATCGTAGCGTTCGATACCGGCCAAGCAAATTCGCCTGTACCTTCACCGACCACTTTGGTTCCACTAAGGACCACTTCAGTAACCGCTGCTTTGATGACTTCCTGGCCAAGCCATTCCTCCTGAACGACTTCACCATTTTCCTTCGTTATCCTATATTGCATGCTTTTCAGACCGCTTTGACCTGGACGCACCACTTTGGTTGTGCCTGCTTTGAGCTCAGCACTTTTGCGTACTTCCACCTGCGGTTTAATCTCAATCTGTTCAACCACCTGCTCTACCGATTTAACAGTAACGGCTGGTTTTGGCACCGTCAGTGTAAGCTCGTCCCCAATTTGCAGCGACGTTTCTTTGATGCCCGGGTTATGTTTGCGAATTTCGCTTTGCGTAATTTCGTATTTGGCGGCAATGGAAGAGATCGTATCTCCTTCACGCACGACATAAGTTACAGGCGCGTCTTTACCAACGGTTAAAGCTTCAACCGCCTCGGATACATCCCATATTTTGTTTGGGTCAGCCTTCACCACATCTGTCGCTACATCTTCCTTGATGCCCACCGACTTCAGCGTAGTACTCGGCCCCTCGGCTTTCTTCGATGAGTTTGCCGATACCGACTTCGTCTTGAGCGAACTGCGCACAGCCGATGCCGATATGTACTTGTTCTGCACTTGTTCCAGAATCGCATCTGCTGTTGCCTGATCCTTCACAATGCCGATTACTTCACCGTCTACCTTGAGCTCTACACCCTTGGCATAGGCGGTAAGCATGTCGCCGAGCTTGCCCAGCGTTTCATCGCTGTTCACTACGGGTTTGTATGCTTTAATGGTTTCGGTCGTGATGCCGTCTGTGTTCAGCACCATTTCCGCATCTGGATATTTATTTTGGAATTCCTCGGTTTTGTCTGCAAATAATTTCTGTAATTGCGTCTCATCCGTGATGGTGCCAATCTCATTTCCTTTAACCATCACTTTATAATATGGGACGGTGTTTGCAGCAACGTATTGTTTGCCTGCGAATCCGATCGATGCAGCGATAAATAAACCACATGCTGCTGTAATGATCCATTTGCGCGAGGCCAGAACGCGCTTTTTATTACTACTGAAGTTGGACATGCTCATGTTGTTTTTGTCTTCGGCCGTCCGGTGTTCCCCGGATTGTTCGTGTTCCCGGTTCTTGCCCGGTTGGCGTATGCCTCTGAAACCTTTCATGATTCTCTCCTTTTCAGCACTTCTCAGTTCGCATTTCTGTCAAGACATCACCCACTGTGTCTGTCCCATGCTTGTCGATATTTGTATTCGGGTGTCCGCAAATCAGGACTTTAGCTGCGCTCGTAAAAGTGTCAAAATTTTAACCTTTTATCACACCCGTATACTTTAACACAGGTTTTACACTCATTTCAACTGTACACGTCATAGCGCAAAGCCGCGCCACGCTTGGTTTTCCTGTATTATCCATAAGATGGCAGATCAATATTCTTCACCATATCGCCTCTACTTCAGGTATACTATGTACTTTTGATCATTTTTTAAGACTAGGTTCTAAGACCCACCGAAATGTGTTTTCTTTTTCATAAAAATACAAATAGAATATCCCTCGCCAGATCATCTCTGGTGAGGGATTTCGTTGACTCTTGCTATAGAGTGCCTCATATTGGCTGGATTGTATGCTAACCAATTTCTGCTTTTATTTCATTTCTAGAATGGCCTAATGAATTAAATTTCTCTGATTTACCGCTCAGGATTCGATCTTTCGATTCCTTTATGAATATTCAGCAAAGGGTCGCAGATTTACGGATTTCCCTATATGAACTTAGTTTATTCCGCCTGAAGGACTTCCATTAGATTATCGTATTCTTCGCTCGTCAGATACTTGGAGATCACCTGCTCAATATCGCGCAGCTCCTGCTCAGTCAGGCCGCCTTCCATAGCGCCTGAGATTTGCTGCATCTCTTTCTGGGGCAGCTTGTTCATCAGCAGACTGAAAATTTTTTCTTTTTCCTCCAACGGCAGCTTGTCCTTCTTGCCTGTGATGTCATCCGGAGATACTACAATCTCATCATTCCCTGAAGAAGACGTGCCATTGGAATTCGTACCTGATCCGTTGCCCGATGCTGTACTGTTGCCAGGCGTTGTCCCAGATTCGGTACCCGCATTTGTGCCAGCATCTGCGTCTGTTCCCGCAGCTGAGCTGCCCCCTGGGCTTGATCCCGTAGCAGAAGAGTCCGTTCCTGAGCCTGCTCCTTGACCATCGTCTGTTCCCATACCCTGTTCAGAGCTGTTGCCTGTGTTCGCGCCTGTTTCTCCACTTTCTGTTCCATTGCCCATGACAGATATCGCATCTTCTGGAACGTGTTCCTCTTCCGCTCCTGCCGGCTGATCTGTCGTGCCCGTTCCCGGCTTCTTCTCTTCACCGGACTTACCACCTAATGCACCCTGAAACATAGCCGTTAACCCCATGGGCTGGCCTTCCCACTGAATATTAAAACTCGCCAGCAGCGATTTTACATATGACTGAACGATTAATCCGGTTGTCAGCAGGGTCAGTGAACTGACCAGCATCACGGTAAGCAATATTTTAATGAACCATTGAAGCAACTTCATTCCCGTTCTCTCCCTCCGTTATTCCGACCCCATATCACATTCGATGTTTCAGGATCTATGAGTCTACTGTTAACCAGTATTGACGAAAATCCGGGGATTATATCAGGAAGACGTGCGAAAAACCCCAGCCATCGCTATTTAAGCGATAACTGGGGCTCTATGATGCCTATATAGGCATATCATTTGGATGAACGTTTACTTCGTATTGCAGAGTTAATATAGCTGCTTATTCGTAGATAGGAAGAACCTGATTCGTTTGCTCACGGTTACGGCCTACAGAGAATATGGCAATTGGAATGCCTGTCAGTTCGGAAACACGTTTCACATAGTTCTGTGTGTTCACAGGCAGGTCTTCCAGCTTCTTCGCTGCTGTGATATCTTCGCTCCAGCCCGGAAGCTCTTCGTATACCGCTTCACATTCTGCCAGCATTTTCAGGCTTGCCGGATAGTGAGTGATAACCTCGCCACGGAATTTGTATCCTGTGCAGATTTTTACCGTTTCCAGACCTGTCATTACATCCAGGGAGTTCAGGGATAGACCCGTGATTCCGCTAACACGACGAGCGTGGCGAACAACAACACTGTCGAACCAGCCGACACGACGCGGACGTCCAGTTACAGTACCGTACTCATGTCCGGTCTCACGAATTTGGTCACCAATTGCATCATGCAATTCTGTCGGGAAAGGACCATCTCCTACACGTGTTGTATAGGCTTTAGCCACACCGATAACCTGCTGAATACGAGCTGGGCCAACGCCAGAACCGATACATACGCCGCCTGCAGACGGATTGGATGAAGTAACAAATGGATAAGTACCTTGGTCAAGATCCAACATAACGCCTTGTGCGCCTTCGAACAATACTTTTTTGTCCTCGTCGATGTATTCATTGAGTACAACTGATGTATCACGCACATAAGGACGCAGAATTTCTGCATATCCCAGGTAATCTTTCAGAATTTCTTCTACATCTACAGACTCGCCGCCATAGACTTGCTCGATTACACGGTTTTTTTCTTTTACCAAATGACGCAGTTTCAGTTCGAACTCTTCCGCATCAAGCAGATCAACCATACGAATACCGATACGAGCTGATTTGTCCATGTAACATGGGCCAATTCCCTTACCTGTTGTACCAATTTTGTTCGGGCCTTTGCTCTCTTCTTCCAATGCATCCAATACCATGTGATATGGCAGGATGATGTGTGCGCGTTCGCTGATGGACAGGTTTTTGGTCGTAAAGTCATTGTCATGAATATAGTTAATTTCTTCGATGAGTGCCTTCGGGTTGATAACCATACCGTTACCAATTACACATGCTTTGTCTGTGTAGAAGATACCCGATGGAATCATCGTCAATTTATATTTTTTGTTATCGATCAGAATCGTGTGTCCTGCATTGTTACCGCCTTGGTAACGAGCAACCACGTCTGCGGATTCCGCCAAATAATCCGTAATCTTGCCTTTACCTTCGTCTCCCCATTGCGTTCCCACTACAACTACCGTTGACATAGTACATACCTCCGTGGGTGCCTTGCGCACCTTTGTATTGGTCTGTCCGTCCTCTATCTCGGCAGGAATTTGAAGTGAAATTACCAGCGGAGAAGCGTGCTAACGGACAGTGAAAATCTCCCTCGATTTACATCCAAGGGAAGGTTTTCGCTGCTTTAACGCAGCAGTACTAGTGTACCAGTCCCTTTTTTCAAAGTCAAATCAAATGGCGAACAATTAGATATAGTCAAACTCTAATGTTCGGAATTGACTCCATATTGCGACGCAAAAAACCGGCGTAGCCAGTCAAATCTTGCTTGACGGCTAACCCCGGTTATACGCTACGCGTCTAAATCCAACGCTATATGTCGTATTCACAACGTATTTATGATTTCATATGATCTAATGGTTGATGTCGGGGACAGACGATTTCACTTCCCAATCGAAGCAGTCTGTGCCTGTCCCCTACATGGCAAAGGCATCATTATGTGCCCGCTCGTAGTTAACGAATTTATTAAAGTTTTTCAAGAAGACCAGTTCCACCGTGCCTACCGGACCATTACGCTGTTTGGCGATAATAATCTCGATAATATTTTTCTTCTCGGTCTCCTGGTTATAGTAGTCATCCCGGTAAAGGAACGCAACGATGTCGGCATCTTGCTCGATCGAGCCCGATTCCCGCAAGTCACTCATCATCGGACGTTTATCCTGACGTTGCTCTACACCCCGGCTCAGCTGAGACAAGGCAATAACCGGAACTTCCAGTTCCCGGCCAATCTGTTTCAGTGTACGCGAAATCTCGGATACCTCTTGTTGACGGTTCTCGCCGGCTTTACCACGTCCACTAATCAGTTGAAGGTAGTCGATCAGAATCATGCCAAGGCCTTTCTCTTTCTTGAGACGACGGCATTTAGCACGAATGTCAGCTACGGTGATCCCTGGCGTATCATCAATGTAAATATTAGCTTCGTTCAAGGCTGCAATGCCCATCGTCAGCTTCTGCCAATCTTCATCACCTTTAAAGTCTCCCATACGCATGACACTCGCATCCAGATTGGCCTCTGCACAGATCATACGCTGTACAAGCTGTGCGGCTGACATCTCCAGACTGAATATTGCAACCGTCTCCTGCGCACGAATGGCTACATTCTGAGCGATATTCAGGGCGAAGGCGGTCTTACCTACAGATGGACGTGCCGCTACAATAATCAAGTCACTCCGCTGGAATCCGGCGGTCATCTTGTCCAGATCGATGAACCCGGACGGAATGCCCGTTGTGGTGCCCTTGTTCTGATGCAACGTCTCCACACGGTCGAATACTTCCATCAGAACATCCTGAATGGCTATAAACCCACTACTGGAACGTCGGTTGGAAATCTCCAGAATGCGCCGCTCTGCTTCTCCAAGCATAGCCGCGACATCCTCACCGCCCGTGTATCCTTCACTCACAATTTGCGTAGCTGTACGAATCAGGCGACGCAGCATGGATTTCTCTTCGATAATCTGAGCGTAATAATCTACGTTCGCGGCAGTCGGAACACCATGAGCCAGCTTCGCCAGATAACTGACGCCGCCGATGTCCTCAAGCTCGCCTTTATCCTTCAGCAGCGAAGTCAGTGTCACGAGGTCAATCGGTTGATTTCCCTCGCCAAGCTGGATCATCGCTTCAAAAATTAATTGATGGGGTTTATCATAGAAATCCTCGGTTTGCACCCGTTCCATCGCTGTAATCAGGGCTTCGCCCTGCAACAGGATTGCACCCAGCACTGCCTGTTCGGCTTCCAGGTTCTGTGGGGGAATCCGGTCGAATAACATTTCGCCGCCCATCTTACTCCTCCGTTACCTGTACCTTCAAGGTAGCCTTCACTTCAGGGTGAACCTTGACGGTGACTTGCGTTACGCCGAGTGTGCGAATAGGCTCGTCCAGTTCAATTTTGCGTTTGTCGACTTTCAGACCTTTCGCTGCCAGAGCTTCTGCGATTTGTTTGCTCGTGATTGCACCGAACAGACGGCCGCCTTCGCCGGATTTTGCTTTCAGTTCAGTCACTTCAGCTTCCAGCTTTTTAGCCAGAGCTTCCGCTTCTGCTTTCTCTTCCTGCTTTCGTCTGTCTTCCGCTGCCTTCTGGTTGTCCAGTGTTTTCATGTTTCCGTCTGTTGCTGGACGTGCGATTCCCCGTGGCAGGAGAAAGTTCTGTGCGTATCCCTCGGACACTTCCTTCACTTGTCCTTTTTTGCCTTGACCCTTCATATCTTTTATAAAAATGACTTTCATTCGAACAAACCCTCTTCCTTTTCGATTTCAGCCAGTACGTTCGTCAGCCGTTTTTCCGCCTCTCCAAGCGTTCCTTCAAGCTGCACGGCAGCATTCGTCAAATGTCCGCCACCGCCCAGTCGTTCCATGACCACCTGAACATTCATGCGCCCCAGCGATCTCGCGCTGATGCCAATCAGTCCATCCGGGCGTTCACTAATGACAAATGAAGCGACCACGTCGGTCATATTAAGCAATGTGTCCGCCACTTGGGCGATCATCATCTGTGGAATCTTGTTGCCAGGGTCTGTGACCGCCAGCGCAATGTTCCCGTATACCATTTTAGCATGCTTTATGATTTCTGCCTTAGCAATATATTCTGACAAATCTTCTTTCATCAGCCGCTGGATCATAATGGTGTCTGCACCACTACGACGCAGGAAGCCTGCCGCTTCAAACGTTCTCGATCCCGTATGGAGTGCAAAATGCTTCGTATCCACCGTAATCCCGGCTAATAACGCCGTCGCTTCCAGTGGAGTGAATTGTACCTTGTCATGAATATATTGGAGAAGCTCAGTCACCAATTCTGCTGCCGAAGAAGCATATGGTTCCAGATAGATCAGAACTGCATCGTTAATGAATTCTTCACCCCGACGGTGGTGATCCACAACCACGACACGCGTAGCGGATTGAACCAGCTTCGGCTCCATTGTCATGGATGCCTTATGTGTATCGACAACAACGAGCAGCGTATGCTCCGTCATCATCTGGGTTGCCTGTTCCGGCGACACAAAGGCTTTGGACAGCTTTTCATCCTTATTCACCTGTTCCATCATGCGTTCAATGGAAGGGTTGGGGCCATCCAGTACAATTCGTGCCTCCACATTGTACAGACTCGCCGCTTTCCATACCCCAATAGACGCGCCAATCGCATCCATATCAGGCATTTTGTGACCCATGATAATCACCCGGTCGCTCTCCTGCATCAAGTCACGCAATGCATGTGCGATAACCCGAGCTCTTACCCGTGTACGTTTCTCCACCGCGTTGGACTTCCCACCGTAAAAGGACAACCGCTGTCCAGATTTTACGGCAGCCTGATCGCCACCACGGCCAAGTGCCATATCCAAACTGGACTGAGCCAGTTCTCCCATCTCACTGATGGTATCCGAACCAAATGCCAGTCCAACACTTAGTGTCATCGGCACCTTTAGATCAGCCGTCATCTCCCTGACTTCATCCAGAATGACAAACCGGCTCTGCTCCAGTTCCTGCAAAGACTTATAGTTCAACATCATGAGATAACGATCAGAAGAGAGGCGGCGCAGGTATACCTCATACCGTTTCGCCCAAGACGTAATCTCGCTTGTTACACGGGCAATCAGCGCAGTCCGCTGCTGGTCGTCCATGCCCTGGGCTGCTTCGTCCAGGTTATCGAGAACCAGAATGCCCAGTGCCATGCGTTCATTCTCATATTTATCACGAAGAATGGCTAGCTCTGTAATCTCGTAAACATATACATACCGCTCCTGCGGGTTATGGATAACTCCATAAAATCGATCATCCAGTTGGAATTCGTCGTGAAGCTCCTTAGACGGCTCCTTGGTCCCATCCTTTTTTTCCTTCGGTTGAGGAAGTTTGGGAAATAAATTTTGCAGCGGATTACCTACCATCGTCTTCTCTTGGAACATGTCCGCGACGAAGCGATTATGCCACTCTACGGTACGATCTTCGCTGTACAGCACAATACCGAATGGGAGCATGCTGACCGCTTCCCCCTCCATTCGTTTGATCCGAATGGAAAGGCCATTAATGTAGTCGTTAAGCTCACGACGGAACGCGAGCTCCGCCTTAATCATGACGATTCCCAGCGCCGAAGCCAGTATCAGACTAATCAAACCAAGCGTCCAGTTGTAGATGGTCACGAACATAACAAGCAGAAGCAGCAGTATGAACGCCCATACGGTATAGTAGCCGTGCCAGCGTTTCTTCAGAAATTTAGGCATGACTCATCACCCTATCGTTTTGGTTTCGATATTGCCTCGCGAAGCGGGAACGCCAGATCGATAATCCCGATAATCCGCAGCGGTCCAATGAAGAAGACTGCTGCCGCCAGCAAATACGGTACAACCGGATTCCATTTCTTTGCATGTGAGAGAAAGAAGAAGAATCCGATGGCTTGAATCATGAAGCCCAAATTGATTAGAGGCGACAAGTTCATGGCGATCATGGTCCAGTACGTTCCGTCACTCTGCCTGGATATCACTTCGAACAACAATGCCAGGAAGTAATACCAGATCAGGGCACGCGGCATACGCCATTCTCGCGCAGGTGGAAATTTCGGAACAACCACGCCCATTACGTTTAGAATCGGACGTGCAATGAGATGTGTAATTAGAGCCATGACCAGAGACGTGACCACCAAGGCGAATGGAATCATAAGCTGCGTCTGTCTTGCGACATCCTGAGTCATTTCAGGTGTCCATACAAACCCATTTACCATCTGACTGGATGTATTCGTCAGGGGTTCAATCGTCAATCTGACCACATCATCAATATAACTCGACAAATCAAATTGGAAGATTACACTTCCAATCAACAGGAGCAACAGATACTCGGCCAGCATGGCTCCACTTCCTGCCATTAGGGCGAACAGGGCCGACTTCTTTTTCTTGTAAGCATTGCCCATAACAATGGCGGGCAGGGTGAACAAAAGCAGTAATAACAAATAAATCGGACTAAATATGACCAAAATAATCGCCACTGGGACGAGATGCCATATAAATGATTTTACCGGTAATGAAGCAAACAAAATAACTCCAGGTATCATCATGAAAAATATGGCCAAAACCGATAAAGGAGTTAACAGCGAAAGTAGCAGGAGCAGATAAACTACGCTCCAGACAGCTGATTTAAAGCTAAATTTCAACAAATTCACCTCTTACGCATGTGATCTTCTAGCGCGGAAATATCCTGGTACCAATCTTCCAACTGGTGACCTTCCTGTTTATGCTTTTTCAATTTCTCAACAAGCAGTGCATCCAGATCCTTGAAAGGAATACCGAGCCTGCGGCCCAATATGTAACTACTCATCATCAAACTGGCGAGACTGTCCCCGATTCGGGTTGTACTGCCTTCCCATAACGCTTTGAATAATCGGGATACCTGATCAAGCACTTCGGTTTTAAGCCATTCAATCACTTTAGCGCGTTTGGCTACATCCAGTTCTTTAGGCATATTGGCGAAAGTCACTCTCCCCCGAAAAAGCTTTATTCTCCATTATAGCATAAAAAGGGGGGCCGCAAAATTACCCCAAAAAGCGGAGAAGTCCTCCGAAACTTATCTCAGGTACTTTGCGGGGACCCCGTAAAACGAATTCGTATTTATCTTGTAGAAAATTCATTTAAGTTCGCTCTTCTTCAGCTCTTCTTAAGTTTAACATGATACCGGACGACTGTGATTATCCACGTTGTTGCAACAATATCGAAATTTGTTTCGACTTACTTCACTTTCATGGATTCCTTGGCTACAATACCCTCGCAATACTCAATAATCTGACTCCGTCTTACGATCCCAATGAAGCGCTCCATATCATCGACAACCGGCACAAAGTTCTGCACTTTCGCCAGATTAATCAAATCCTCCATGTTGGCTTCAATGGATACCGGTTTGATATCCAGCCGAAGTGGAACGTCCTTAAGCAGGAATTTTGAAGCGTTTTCAAATGTAATCTTTCCCTCAGCGTTCTTCATATACCACAGCAGATCACCTTCGGTAACCGTACCGATATATTTGCCTTCCTTATTCAAAATGGGCACTGCCGTGAACCGATGATATTCCATCCGTTCCAACGTTTGCCGCAGAGTAGAATCCGACGTTACGCACGTAACTTCTTGTTTGGGCAGCAAAAAAAATGCGATGTTCATACCCTTAAGTATCCTCCTTGTGAAATTTCATCAGTCAGCTTATTACATTCAACTTACATAGTACGCATTAGAACGCAAGATGTTCCAAAAGGACAAGATTTCTTCTACAAAGTAAAAAAAACAGCAGCCCGCCAATAAACGCACTGCTGATCGTTGTCTAAAACATAACGTCTGTATGGAATTGGTTACTCGATCTTCTGCCGGTCAGGAATCATCACTTCACCGGCTGGGGTCGACTCATCCATCCAGTTGTTAATCAGCTCTTTGGCATATTGGACGTCTTTCTCATCTGCCTTGCCATAATAAATTCCGTTTTTCCGCATTCCTTCGCCCAAAATAGTGAAGCTTGAGATTTGCGGTTTTTCCTGAGTCAGTACCTGCTTGGCCAGATCAATAATGAAGGAAGGCTGCATATCCGTCTGGAAGCTGTCTCCCATAATCTGGATCAATTCTGGAATTTTGCTGATAGCGTTCAGATTAAGCATCTCATTCGCCATGGCATTCAGGAAAATCTGCTGCCGCTTGGTGCGATTAAAATCGCTATCCTCACGGTATCTTACATAGTAAAGTGCTTCCTGCCCGTCATAGATCGGCTTACCGCCTTCTATTGTGAACTGCACATGTTCCGGATTCTTGTTCACTATGTCCTCATCAATCGGCAGCTTCACGCCACCAAGCGCATCAACGACTTTTTTGATCCCGTCAAAGTTAATCGTTGCATAATAACCTACATCCGCATCGAGAAATTTCTCCACCGTATTGATAGACATATTCTCCCCACCGAAGGCGTAGGCATGCGCGAGCTTGTCATAATCATCCTCACCATCCTTGTTGGCATCACGTCCAACAATCTGCACATAGGTGTCACGAGGAATGGATACCAGGAGTACGCGGGATTCTTTCGGACGAACAACGGCATAGATAACCGTGTCTGAGCGCCCACGTGTTTTCTCATAGGCACGTTTGTCTGAGCCTAGCAGCAATACCGAGAACGGTTCTTTGCGATATACTGTTGGGTCAGGCGTATTGTTGCCCTCCTGAGGGACATAGGAACGAGACAATTGGTCTTCAACTGAACCAGCGAGAAACAGATCGAAGGCCGCTACAGCAAGCTGCTGACGAAACAAATAGCCCCCGATTAACAAAACAACGAGCGATACGAGCGTTATATATAGACCTTTTCTTCTTTTCTTCTTCTTATCTTTAGTTCTGCTTGTCATCCATCGATTCCTTCTTCACTGTCAAAATGAAATTCGATACTACTACTATATAAGTTGAATTTAACTTGTCCTGACCCCGCAACGGTACAGTGTTAATGATCCATTCAACTTATATACTTACCATTAAACGTGCGGAATGGCTTGTGACACGGTGTTCTCTGAAGTTTTCTCTATCTCAAAAGAAAACGCCGCTCACGCTCGTTCTATTGTAATCATTGCTGGATGATGAAAAGTTACAATACGGTTAAATTGAAAAGAACAGTGCTCCTTTTTTACTGGCAAAAGGTGCACTGTTCTCTTCATGTGGAATGTCCATCCATTCAGTTTGTTGATGCTGTCTCTACCCGATTCCTCTTCTCTTTATGACGCTGTCGCCCTGTAATAAACGCAGCGACCAGCGTGAGTACACTGAAAATAACCGCAGACCAGAACAGTCCACTATAACCCTCGCCGATTGTCTGATGCAGAGCCTGTAGCAACACATCTCGAATGCCCGGATCAGGAATTTGGGATAGTCCTTCGGTTAAGCTGGAGATATCGCTTCCTGAAGCTGCACCGCCGCCAGACGCATATTGTTGAAGCGCTTCGGGCGGCACCTGAATGCCCTGATCTGCGAGACCCTGCTGAATATTGGAACCCAGATTGGAGAAGGAGCGCGCCAGAAAACCGGCAAAAATGGTTGGCGCGATCGCCATTGCCATCTGGCGGAACAAGGAACTGGTCGCTACAGCAATGCCCTTGTTGTTCTCACCCGCTTGCTCAGTAACGAGCACGTTCACTGGAGCTCCCAGCATCATACCGAAGCCGATCCCCACAAGTACACTCGCAATCACGAATTGCCAGATATGCTCTACCCACAGCGGGAAGAGCAGGAAGCCGATAGCCGACAGCAATCCGGCTACAGATAACGTCCAGATTGGCCCTTTGCGGTCAACCAGATAACCGCCACCACCCGCACCAATGCCTGAAGCCAGGGCAAGCGGTGTAAACCAGTAGCCGGAGGCTGTGTTGGATACCCCGAGGTACTGCTCAACAAAGCCTGGAATGAAGATCACGGATGCCAGAATCGCTCCTGAGAAAAAGGCAATCAGCAGCGTCCAACGAAAGGACGCAATGCCCAGAAGCTGTGTAGATACAACAGGTTCACGTTGTGATCCCTCCAGCCTTTTTTCAAGAAAGTAGAAGAGGACCAGAATGACCACACCTGCCAGGAAGAAGCCATAGAAGGTCGGTGAGCCAAGACTTTGCAGCATATTTACGCCGTCCAGATTGCTGAAGCTGTACATTAGACTGAGCACACCCAGCGTTAAGACCGCGATACCACTCCAGTCCACCGCCTTACGGCTCAGCTCCTGTTCTTCATGAATATAACGGATGCCTGCAATAAACAGCAAAATGGCGATCGGTACATTGATTAAGAACAACCAATGCCAATTCCCCGTAATGTCGAGGATAAAAGCACCGATATTCGGCCCTAGAATCGCCGCAACCCCGTTCATACCTCCCAGAAGACCCAAGGCTGTGCCCTGACGCTCCGCTGGGAACTTGCTTAATACATAAGAGCTCGCAATGATAAAGATCCCGCCACCACCCAACGCCTGGACGACACGAGCAATCAGGAAAAACGTAAACGATGTGCTTAGTGCAACGAGTAAAGACCCAATTCCGAACAAAGCCACTTCAATCAGAAACAGCTTCTTGCGTCCATAACGGTCGGAGAGCTTACCCGCAATCGGCACACTCACCGCAAGTCCGAGCGTATAAAGCGTGATTGTCCATGCTCCCCACGTCGGCGACACGCCAAATGACGCATTTAAAGTCGTCAGGGACGACGTAATAATCCCGTTATCCAGCGCAGCCATAAACACCCCGATAGCAAATAGGATAAGCGGCCATTTCATTTGTTTTTGCATTACATGTTTCCTCCCCGATCAGATTGCAATCCAGTAGCGTAAGGCTGTAATGAAACATATATATTAAACCGAACCGAACAATAATGACTCACTGGTCATTTTAAAACAGAATGATTACATATGTCAATTTGTTTATATGCTTGGATACCTCATTCAATTCCCTGCTCCACCAAATAAAACCGTCCCTCAGGTTCGATGGAACCCGTGGGACGGTTTTATTGTTGAACTTAACTACTATTGCTGCATCAAGTGGCGATTCAGGAATTTCTCAATTGCACGATACAAATCCAATTGATTTTCAACATTGCCGAAGCCATGTCCCTCATTGGCTTTTAACATATATGGCACATCTACTCCACGTTTGCGCAGAGCCTCCACGATCTGATCAGACTCAGCCTGTTTCACACGCGGATCATTTGCGCCCTGGACCACGAACAATGGGGCTTTCATCTGGTCGATATGGAACAGTGGTGAGACAGCTTTCAGCAGCTCCTTGTCTTTCTCCGGATCACCCATACGTTCATAGAACATGTTGCGCTCCGACTCCCAGTAAGGTGGCAGTGAATCCAGCAGCGTGAACAGATTGGATGGTCCAACATAGCTAATTCCTGCTGCATAGACTTCTGGTGTGAATGCCAGTCCTGCCAGAGCTGCATATCCACCATAAGATCCACCGTAGATAGCTACACGCTTCGCATCAACCGTTCCCTCTTCAACCAGCCAATTTACGCCGTCTGTGAGATCGTCCTGCATCGCTTTACCCCACTCTTTGTTGCCCGCATCCAGGAATTCCTTACCGTATCCAGTAGAGCCACGGAAATTCACCTGTAGTACGGCATAACCACGGCTTGCGAGAAATTGAATTTCGGGATTGAAGCCCCATGAGTCTCGGGCCCATGGTCCACCATGCGGAACAACAACCAGTGGCAATTGGGAAGCCTCGGCTCCTTGCGGGAGCGTCAGATAACCATGAAGGGTTAAACCATCACGTGACTTGTACGTAATGGGTTTTACATCCGACATTTTACTCTCATCAATCCAAGGTGCGGCGTCAGCTAATTTATCCAGCTTACCTGTCTTGGAATCGTAGAAGTAATACGTACCCATGGATTTATCGCTATACGCAACGAACAGAACCTGACCTTCTTCACTTATGTTTGAAATGCTTACTTCTTTACCCGGAACTTTCGCCTGGATATCCTGCATCAACTTTTTGAAATCATTGTCGAAGTATTCATAGTTAACCTTGTCCGTCTCATAGACAGCTGCAAGGATTGTGCCTTTTTCTTTAGAAGGAACGAAACTGGATACATCCACATCCTTGTTTTCATAGATGGTTTTTGTTACTTTTTTGCTGCTTGGGCTATATTCGACAATCGCTGTTTTATCCCGCTCTAAATTGGATACAGCATAGATGTTTTTGTTATCATACGTGAACATCACCGGCGCAAAACTTTCTCCGAGCTTGGTGGTCATCAAATTCTCAAATGGTTTATCTTCTGATTCACGATACATTAACGAAGAGACATTACCATCACTCGATATGGCCACACGAATTTTACCCTCATGGTCCGTAAGCCATCCAGTAATATTGCCCGGGTTCTCTGCAGCAAGCACAGCCTCACCAGTCTTGATGTTAATCCGGTACACGTCAAAGATTCGCGGATCACGTTTGTTCATACCTACTAGAATTTCATCCGGAATATTCTCCAGAGAGTCTACCAGGATCGCTCTTGTATTCGGATATGGCGTCAGATCCTTGCTGTTCTTACCATCAATATCCGTTACATAAATATGATAGTTCTCATCCCCTGCTTCATCCTTTACATACAACAGCTTATCCTTTGTCGCCCATACAAATCCCGCTATACTGCGTTCAGTCTCACTCGTGATACGTACCGACTTGTCCTGACCATTCTGTTTCACTACGATATTCATTCGGTTGTTCCAAGGCTCCATGTAAGCCAGATGTTTACCATCCGGAGACATCTGGAATCCTGCTTGAGCCGGCTGTTTGAAGAAGTCTTCCAGAGGTGTTATACCTTCTGACTGCACATCAAGTCCAAGAGCGAGGTACAGCGCATCAGCAAACTCACCATGGGTCACTGAATTTTTGGCGTTAAACGCACTGCCTTCAATAATAAAATGCTGCTTCAGACGAATCGCATCCTCCGTATGTACCTTTGGAATCTGCGCCATATCACTGTATACAACCTGAATGCCATTATCCTTTAGTTCAAATGCCCGAGTAAACAACGATGCCATCTGTGCTCTTGTGAGAGGTGCATCTGGTGCATATCCTTTGGCTTGCCCTTGAATAAGACCACTTTGCTTCAGTGCGTAAATGGCAGGAGCAGCTTCATCCTTAGTCAATACATCTGCAAAACCTGTAAGAGACGCTGGAGCATCCAGTTTAAGTACACGCTGCAGGATGATTGCGGCCTGAGCACGAGTAATTGGCGTTTGTGACTCTTTCATTCCATCTGTTGTGCCATCTATGTATCCCATTTGCTGTAGTGTCTGTGTTGCTTTCGAAGCAATGGATTCAGCGACTGTCGCCGTAGGTTTCACCGATTCTGCTGCCTGGACCGCTGGTTGAATCAGAGCGATTGACATCGCCATGGTAAGCGTGAGAGCATATACTTTTTTACTCATTACGTTCAAGTTATTTCCCCCTTTAAAGTGAATTACACGATAATTTGGAATTATACGTAAATCATTTTACCATGATCCACCATAGGTTAACAGCGTAGAACACCCCTCGAATTTCCCTCTCAGAGCATTGATTGTGTAACATGTCATGTAAATTTCGAATAGCCCTTACTTTGAACCGGAAAATCCATAATTGAATAGCTTTCGTGTCTCGATAAAACGTCCCTCACGACTATCGGAACCCAGTACAACGGAGATCAGTCGCTTGCCATTTCGCTCAGCCGTTCCAACGAAGTGATAGCCGGAATCCTCATCATATCCGGTCTTCAATCCATCGTTTCCATCGTAAGCATAGGGTCCGCCAATAGAGGACAGCATCCAGTTGGTGTTGCTCATGTACATTCCTTTTTGGTGCATCGACACCTGCATTTGGCTGGAAACTCTCAATATTTCGGGGTAGTTATTCAGCAGATAACGTGCAAGCTTGCATGCATCTACGGCAGTCATTACGGTCTGCCCTTGTATTTCCTTCGGATGACTCGGACCAAGTAGTTTTTCACTTAAACCTGTTGCATTCGTAAACACCGTCTTGTCAGACAGTCCGATCTCGGTTGCCTTCTCATTCATCTTTTGTGCAAAAGTCTGCTCTGTCCCACTGATATGTTCAGCCAGAGCAATAGCGGCATCATTCGCGGAATAGACGGCTACAATCTGGAATAGCTCCTGCACAGTGAATTGCTCCCCTTGTTTCAAACCCAGGTGGCTGCCACCTACTGAGCTTGCATACAAGCTGATATTAACAGGGTCGTCCCAACGCAACTCTCCGTTGATCACAGCCTCCATTACAAGTAGTTCTGTCATCAATTTGCTAATCCCTGCCGTTGCAATTTCTTCGGAACCGTTAAAGTTGATTAAAATCTGCTCAGAGTTCATATCCATTAATACAGCCGATTCAGCTTTAATCCCCGGTTTGCCCACCAGCATGTCCGGTTTTACACCCAAATATATAATAACCAGTAGAGCCAGCAGCATTCCTGCCCGTATCCACCATTTTTTCATCGGAAAATCACCTCTTACAGATATAGACGAAGTGAAGAGGCATTTTGTCTGCAATTTTTATAAAAAAAGTTAAATTTTTTTTATTTTTTTGTTACCAAAAAAAACATGGACCCCATACCCCCATGCCAGAGTGTACGGAATCCATGTTTTACAAGACTTTTTCTATTCATACCTAGAAGAATCTTTCAATTAGATCTAGCAACCGAATTCTTAAAAGGACCCCAATCCTTATTGTTGCTAATGCTTTTTTATTACTCTGCTACAACCGCTTTATCTGCATTAACTTGAATGTCATTCAGATATAAACCTGTTCCGTCACCAATCGCATAGTTCATTACACGTTTGTTAACCGGTGCTACAACAGCACGGTACAATGTCGGGAATACAGGAACTTCATCAACCATGTACTGCTGCCATTGGTTGTAGATCTCTTTACGCTTGTCTACATCAAACGCTTCAGCAGATACACCTTGTGCGAGCAATTTGTCATTTTCTTCGCTAGAGAATCTCGAGAAGTTATACAGTGCATCACGGCCATACAGACCTGCTGGATCTACGTCAATACCTACGCCCCAAGCAGCTTGATATACATCAATATTTGGATCATCTTTACCTGTGTTACCTACACGGTCATAGAAATTGTTGAACTCAACCATTTCCAGGTTTACTTTCAGACCGATTGCTGCCCACGATTGAACATAGTAACGTGCCAGTGGTTCAGCTGTGTCGCCACCTGTCATCGATACAAAGTTAATTTCAAGTGGGGAACCGTCCGGTTTCGTACGGAATTCACCATCCAGTTTGTAACCTGCTTCATCCAGCAATTTTTTCGCTGCTTCTGGGTCATATGCAACACCCGGATTGTTAGAATCATGGAATTCTGGGTGAGACGGCGGAATCAATGTTGTTGCATTCCAACGCAGACCGTTATAGAAACGTTTGCCCACTTGATCGTTATCTACAGCCATCCACATGGCTTTACGCAGATTCTTATCTCCCATTTTTGCTTCAGCATTTGTTACAACTTTGCCGTTGTCAGCATCCCATGTGCCCAGTTTGAAACCGATATAGGTGTAAGCACGATCGATTGCACCCAGGAATTCAACGTTGGACATATTGGCATTGTCTTTATATTGATCTGTCGGGAATGAATCCACGAGGTCTACCCCGCCAGATTTCAATTCTTGAACAACCGTTGTTGGGTTGATTACTTTCAAAGTCACTTTGTCCAGTTTTGGAGCTCCACGCCAGTAGTCATCGTTTTTAACGAAAGTTACAGACTCACCTGGAGTGATTGTTTCCACTTTAAATGCACCAAAACCGATTGGTTTTTCACGTACTTCTTTGGAAGAAGACATTTTCGCTACATCCATATCACCGAAGATATGTTTAGCCAGTGGATATGTCCATACGCCACCTGTCAGCAAGGAAGGTGTAGATTCCTTGTACGTAATGCTGATTTGTTTTTCGCTAAGAACCTTGATCCCAGAGATCGTTTTTGCTTTTCCAGCGTGATAATCATCCATACCTACTACACTTGTAAAGTTGGAATCATAACGTGGACCATCATAAGCCTTGTTACCGATAACTTCATAAGCAAACTGCAAATCTTCAGCCGTTACAGGCTTGCCGTCATGCCAGTTTACATTATCACGAATGGTCAGTGTGAACGTTTTGCCATCTTCCGATGTTTCATACGTTGCTGCACCATCGTTGGTATATACATAGTCTTTGTCCCAAGTCAGCAAACCTTCGTCAAACCATTGCAGAACCATTGCATCCGGATTACCGGAGTAGAAGTTAAAATTCAACGTTCCTTCAAACGCAGTATCGGATACCAGTCCATATGTGATGGACCCACCCTCAATTGCAGTGCCTTCATTCGTTTTGACATTGTTGAAATCTTCGATAGAGTAAACGCCCTCTTCTTTAGTAGGCTTCTCCTCTGTTTTCTTTTCCCCTGTGTTCGTAGAAGGCGTTGGTGTTGCCGCCTCTTTCTCCGAGCAAGCCGCAAGCGCAAGTACGAAGACCAACATCATCGTGAAAAATAGTCCCCGTGAAAATAATCCCTTTTTCATGAACCTTTCCTCCCTTTTTTTAACCTCTTCTTTGTCTTGCATCAGTCGCACGCTTCAGGGCCTGTCCGACATTATTTATACTCAACATCAATACCAGAATAAGTACTGATGCAGGTAGCCATATCCACCATCTGTATTCCAGTGTTTGCGGATTACGAGCATAGCTTACGAGTGTTCCAAGACTGGGTGTACTTTCCGGGAATCCAAATCCCAAGAAAGACAGACCCGATTCGAGGCCAATGTTGGCAGCGAGATTCAATGTCATCGTTACGATGATTATCGAGCTAAGATTAGGAAGTACCTGTGAGAGCATAATCTTCAGATGGGACGAACCTAATGTTTTTGAAGCTTTTACATAGTCCAGTTCCCGTTCCTGTAATGCTTTGGAGCGGATCAACCTGGCAATCCCCATCCAGAGAAAAGCTGTCATGATTAATGAGAAAGATACAATATTATATTTGGGTACTGCAGTAACAAACGCGATAACAATCATCAGCATCGGAAGAATCATGAAGAAATCAACAACGCGCATAAACAGGTTATCGATCATTCCACCGAAGTAACCGGATAACAGACCAACCAGGATACCTATACAACCAGTCATTAACGTGACGATAATACCAATGGTTAGAGAGTTACGTGTACCGATGATCAATTGTCCGAACACATCACGACCGCCGTAATCAGTTCCCAACCAATACTGTGCAGAAGGTGGTTCATACAGAGCGAACAAATCTACCTTAACAATTTCAGCTTGATCCAGGATCAAAGAAGTACCATAGACCAGCAGTATGACCAGTCCCAAAAATATGAGCGAGATTAGTGCCACCTTATCTCTGACAAGCTCCCGCCACAAGATACTCAAGCTGGAGGGGCTCTTATCAATTTTCTGTGAAGTTATAACGACATCATTGGCCTTGCTCATCTTATTTTCACCCCGAAATCTTCAAGTTCTTACTTGATCCGTATACGCGGATCAACAATACCCAGAATAATGTCAGACAGCAACGATCCTAGGATTGTAGCTATGCCATATAACAAGACGAGTGCAGTTACTACACTGAAATCCCGAAGAGAAATAGAATTCAGGAACAACTGACCCATACCTGGATAACTGAATATGCTCTCAATGAAGATGGTACCTCCGATAAGTCCCGTAATCTCATAACCGAAAAATGCGGCGATCGGCAACAGGGAGTTTCTTAAAATATGTCTGTTGTAGATCCGAGATTCCGAGGCGCCCTTGGCTCTAGCAGTAAGAACGAATTCCTTATGCTTGATATCGATAATTTCACTACGCAAGTATTGGACGGTAGATACCGTTGCAATTAATGCCATGGATAGTGACGGTAATAACAAATGATAGAATTTGCTTGTTATATAGCTGAATGTACCTGGTGTAAGTCCAGGTTCCACGCTTCCCCCGGTTGGGAACCAGCCAAAATGGAATCCAAAAATCCATAACATCACCAGTGCGAAGATAAACAACGGGGCTGCAAAGCCCAAGTAGGTGTAACCTGTGATCAACCGATCAGACCAGGTATCGTTGTAACGACCACTGATAATGCCAAGTGGAATGGCAATCAGATAAGTAAACACGAGTGTCGCCAGTGCAAGCCAGAACGTATTGGCTACACGCTGACCAATCAAATCAGATACTGGCATTTTGAACCGGAAAGATTGTCCGAAATCGCCTTGTACAGCATTTTTGATCCAATCCCAATACTGTACATACCATGGATTGTTTAATCCCAGTCGTTCCCGCTGTTCATCCAGCGCTTTTGGATCAATACTCGGATCGAGTAATCCGGTAAGTGCATCCCCAGGCATCGCCTTGGCCATCAGAAAGACCAACAGGCTAAGCAAAAAGATCTGAGGGATCATAATGATAATTCTGCGTACTATCGTTTTCCACATATGGTCTTCAACCTTTCTGAGGTAGAGCTACTCGGTGAGTATCGGAAATGGATTGGAGCGAGTATGCCAGCCCTTCCTCATCAAAGAAATTTCGGTATGAATTTTCATACTCGGATTTGACCTGCTGACGGAAGGCTACCATTTCTTCACGTTTGGTTGGGTCCATATCCGGAATGGCTGCAATTAAACGCTTGGTATAGATATGTTGTGGATTCTCAAAAATATCATCCGTTGTGCCTTGCTCCACATATCGACCTTTATACATAATTCCGATCTGATCACACATATGACGGATAATGCCGAGATCGTGACTGATGAACAGGTAGGTCAGATTCAGCTCTTTTTGAATTTCCTGCATGAAGTTGAGCACCTGGGCTTGTACAGATACATCGAGCGCAGATACTGGCTCATCTGCGATGATTAGCTTCGGCTTCAATGCAATCGCACGAGCGATGCCAATCCGTTGCCGCTGCCCCCCGGAAAACTCATGAGGATACTTATAGATCGATTCGGGACTCAATCCAACCTTCTCCAGAAGGTCTCGGACCTGGCGTTTCTCTTCCGTAGCTGTCAGCCGTTCATAATTACGGAGTGGCTCAGCAATGATGTCGATAACACGCTTCTTGGGATTTAACGAAGAGTACGGATCTTGAAAGATCATCTGCACATCACGCTGCAGTTGTCTATCTTTCCGCCGCTCTGTAGCCAGATCTCTTCCATTGAAAAGAATTTTCCCGGCCGTCACATGGTTTAAGCCAATAACGGCTCTACCCGTAGTCGTTTTGCCTGATCCTGACTCACCTACAAGGCCGTACGTTTGACCCTGCTCAATGGAGAAGCTCACATCATCAACCGCTTTGATGTTACCAATTTCACGCTTGATCAACCCTCCACGAATCGGAAAGTGAATTTTTAGTCCTTCTACTTCGAGTAATGCCATTATGTTATTCCTCCTCAGCTTGATCAGGGAAATGAAAGTGCTGATAACAGGTACACCGTACAAAGTGACCTGGCGCAATTTCATGCATCTGTGGGTTTTCTTCATGAGCCGAATCACTTATCCATGGGATTCGGGCCTTGAATCGGCACCCTTGGCGAGGAAGGTTTTTCAGTGAAGGAACAATGCCTTGAATGACATGAAGCTTCGATTTTTCTTCAGAAATGGTAGGAATAGAGTTTAGTAGAGACCGTGTATATGGATGCTTGGCATCCGTCATTAGAGTATAGATATCGGCAATCTCAACAATTTCACCTGCATACATAACTGCCACGCGATCAGCCATCTCGGCAACGACTCCCAGATCATGCGTGATCAGGATGATTCCTGCGTTAATCTCGTTCTTCAATTCGCGGATAAGCTCCAGAATTTGTAGTTGGATTGTAACGTCAAGCGCTGTCGTTGGTTCATCGGCAATCAGCAATTCAGGTTTATTGGCAATCGCAATTGCGATAACAACTCTCTGTCTCATACCACCCGATAGTTCGTGAGGATATTGCTTGTATAATTGTTCGGGACGCGGAATCCCTACTTGATTGAGTAAATCAATTACTTTGTCTTTCTTTTCTTTCGAAGATAGCTTGGGTTGATGCAGTGTCAGAATCTCTTCGATCTGTTCACCGATCAGCATCAGAGGATTTAATGCGGAAAGTGGGTCCTGAAAGATCATCCCCATCTCTTTACCGCGGAGTTTGTTTAACTTGTTGGGAGATATATTCGCTATGTCCTGCCCTTTGTACAGAATTTCACCATCAATTTTGGCTTTGTTATGCAGGCCCATAATTGAAAAAGCAAAGGCACTTTTGCCTGATCCTGATTCTCCCACAATAGCCAATACTTCATTCTTTTTAACCGTAAGGTTAACGTGATCAACTGCTGCATAATAGTCATCTTCAATTCTGAATGATGTAGTTAGATTTCTGACTTCCAATAGCTCTGTATTCAAATCAATCACCCTAACCCCATAATTTCTGCGGACTGTATTCATGTGTAGAAGAATGCATCCACTGTATATTTCCATGTTCTTGAAGATAACGAACGAAAGTGTATACAAAATACCAAATCATTAGGAGAATCCATTTTTCACACTGCTATTTAGACCGTTGGTCAATTAATGCTGACAATTCCTAGCGGGATAATAAAGCAAAATAATTAATGTAATCATACGTGTAAATTTAGGTGACGTCAATGCTTATTTTGAGATTTATGGTATAAATGTTTTTTATAGCACAGTTCTGGGTATTAGTTATACTTTAAAGGGAATAGATCAAGGATTTTCAGAGCCAGTCGGATACTTTCAATGGTAGAGTTTGAATCTTAAATATACCAATTATCTAAATACATGACATTAGCATTACACAGTATGTGTAGTTAAATGTTATAAATATAGATATAACAAACTATTATGTTAGGTATGAGGGAATTGTAGAGGAAATATTTTGTTTGGAAGTGAAATTGGTTTCTAGCCAAATTTTGTGCTTTTAGAGGTGTGATTTAGATATTACTAAAGGATTGAAGTTAAATTTCTAGTTATTATAGTATAGTTTCATTTAATCGCTTATGTAAAGAACAAATTGTCATCTTTTATCATTTATTTTACAAAAGCAAGCAAAAAGCCCTGCAAAATGCAAGGCTTTTCTAATATTTATACATATAGATGTATATATAATATTGTAATTACTGCGTATCCGGAGGTCTTTTACCACGCTTCAAATCGTTGATGCTTAATCCAAAGTCCATCTGCAAGTGAGGATAATCCGGAAAGTTAGCCCAATCTCCTCCCCACGTAAACCCTAGTTCTTTGGCAAGTTCCACAACTTCCAGCCAATCTGCCTTTCCATTGCCGTTATCATCACGTTCCATATCCCAAACCACATCTCCTTCAGGAGTCCGCAACGCAAAATCAATGGCTAAACCATAGTTGTGATAGGACTCTCCCCCTTTGGCGTTGGTAACGATATTTCCGGCAATGGAGCGTCCTTGATTATAAAGAGCATCTTGTTCATCAATGCTGCGAAAATCATGTGTAATAACGACTTCAATTCCTCGTCTAGCTGCCTTTCGAACCAATATCTTCTCACTTTCCGCGACTACCGGGTGAAGTCCTGTGATCGGCACTGCTTCTTGTACATTGGTTCGTGGCCATATATCATAGGTATCTCCTTTTTGCTGTAACCACACATATATAATGGAAAGCAACAATGTAGCTACGATCCAAAATCGCAGACTACTCTTGCGTCTCTGTTTTACTTTACGTTTGGATGTATTCATGCTCTCTCCTGATGGTGGAATCTTTATTCGTTTATACTCACGCTATCTGATATCAGCAATATAATAGACTCTATTATAAATCATTTACGCTTTAATTGCTTCTATCGCCGCAGCTCTTTGCGAAATCCAATTACCAGGAGAGAACCAACCTTAATTATTTTTAGATGCAAAAAAGCAGTCGACTATAGCCGACTGCTTTGTATCCATACTGAGTAAGACTACTCAGTTGTGTATGGCAGTAATGCGATTTGACGGGAGCGTTTGATGGCAATCGTCAGCATGCGTTGATATTTAGCGCTAGTACCTGTTACACGGCGTGGCAAAATTTTTCCGCGCTCGCTGATAAATTTACGAAGCAAGTCCGTATCTTTATAATCGATGTGAGTAATTTTGTTAGCTGTGAAGAAGCACACTTTACGACGTTTATTACGGCCGCCACGACGTGCCGGTCTTTTATCGTTGTCTCCGCCTTCTCTTTGCTTGAAGCCCATGCTTTTCAGTCCTTTCCTATCATGTAACCCATATCTCATTAGAGTATCGGCTCACGTTAAAATGGCAAATCATCATCCGATATATCAATCGGTTTTCCGTCATCGGAAAAAGGATCCTGATTGTTGCTACGCGAATTATTGTTATTGTTCGCGCGCCCGCCGCCTCCGTAAGAAGGCTCTTCACGCATCGGTTGACCACCGCCGCCACCGTTATTATCACGGTTAGCTGACTCCAAGAAACGGACGTTATCGGCAATGACTTCGGTCACGTATACACGTTTTCCTTCGTTATTCTCGTAATTCCGTACTTGAATGCGTCCTTCGACTGCAGCTAGGCGTCCTTTGCGCAAATAGTTTGCACAAGTCTCAGCAAGCTGTCTCCAGGTTACGACCGGAATGAAATCCGCTTCCTTTTCTCCACCTTGGCTTGTAAACGGTCTGTCCACTGCCAAAGTAAATTGCGTAACTGCTACTCCAGCTGGAGTATAACGCAACTCAGGATCCCGGGTTAACCGGCCGATCAGAATGACACGGTTCAACAATGTAATCCCCTCCTTCAGAGCGTATTGGTGCATTGATCACGAGTTGTCTTAAGCAGACTTAACGTCGTTTGTAATGAGATAACGAATAACTTCGTCAGAAATCTTCATGAGACGCTCAAGTTCAGTAACTACTGCTGGTTCAGCAGTGAAGTGTACCAAAACATAAACACCATCACGGAATTTCTTGATCTCATACGCAAGACGGCGTTTACCCATAACGTCGTGAGCTGTAACTTCACCACCGCCGTTGGAGATGATGCCTTGGAATTTATCGACTGTAGCTTGAACAACTTCTTGCTCAACATCAGGACGAATAATGTACATCACTTCATATTTGCGCATAATTTTCACCTCCTTATGGACTCTGGCCCTCAATCTATGTTGAGAGCAAGGAACGAGCACAAACTCGAACTATATTAATATAACAAATATGATGTCTCAATGCAAGCAAACGTTCCCTCTTCTTAAAACACATGATCATAACTCCAATGGAGCACACTACAGAAGCAACATTGGAATCCATTACGCCGAGGAGGTTTTATCATGGGTGAAAGAACCGAGTTTGAACCAGGAGACAAAGCTCCAAACGATGGTGAGTACACCGAGGTTGGTGAGAAGAGCTTTCATACGGAGATTAATAATCCGAAACGGGTAACCCTCCAAAAGGGAGAAGCTTTCCCTGAAACAAGCAATCAGAATCGCAAGTGGAAAAAGCTTACCAAAGCCCGCGTCCATTAAGCGTAAAGATTTTTTCAGACTGCTGTATATAAAACGTACTAATGCACATAATACAATCAGGCGATGCACGAGAGAGGTGTGGTTCCGTTGGACAACGAAGCCGAACATTCACTGTTGGAGATTCATCACGTAATTTAAGAAGCAAGATGGTTGTGTGTAAGGCCTTTGTCTGAAGCACGAGTATTGCTACTTGCAGTACACCAAGTTTCTGATCGTTACGACCGATTGTTTCCTAACAAACCGAATGCATCGCCGAATGAAGAGCCCTTAGGGGCTCTTTGTTTTTTCAATTAAGGAGAGTTATTAGACAACAAAAAAAATAAGAAGACCTTCCAGCTGGAAGGTCTTCTTGCATGTATAGAACTCAACACACGTTGAGTAAGTTGTTCAATTACAATTACAAAGCAATATCTATTAGTGGCGGAAAGGGTGGGATTCGAACCCACGCACGCTGTGACACGCCTAACTGATTTCGAGTCAGCCCCCTTGGGCCTCTTGGGTACCTTTCCGCAGCAATAATGATTATAGCATGATCATTTACAGAACGCAATACTTAAGCTATGCCTACATGTAAACGTTATTATGGAGTGCGAAAAGAGTAAACATTAACCGATTTTTTCATTAGGATTCAGACGAATCCTCTGTCGAACGAAGTACCTTTTTCATGTTTTTCTCGAATTTCGCTCTGGGAATTAATACGCTGTGTTTACATCCTACACACTTGATGCGAATATCCATGCCCATCCGGATAATCTCCATCTCATTGCTGCCACATGGATGCTGCTTCTTCATCTGCACAATGTCCCCAAGCTGGAAACTTTTACGCTCCACCAATGCCATCCCCCTCATCCTTCTCCTGAGCTGCTGCTTGCTCTAATGCTGCTTGATTGCTCATCTCATGATACTCCAGTGTTTTCTTCACATCACTCTGGATTTGGCGCTCTACAGATGCCCTGGAGTTTGGCAGGCACTCAGCAACAATGCGAACCACATATTCCGAGGTAGACATCGACTGGATACCAAGCACGTCAGGTACTTTAACGATGTTTAGATCTCGATCCTCAATCCCAGTCAAAGCTCGTTTTACCAAGTGCACTGACTCGTCCAGGGTCTGTTCACCCTTCATGGGAATGTCCACAACTGCAAGGGAATTAGACATCGAGTAATTAGTTACACTTGCAATCGTACCATTTGGGATGATGTGCACCTCACCCTGCCAGCTAACCAGCTTGGTCGTTCTCAGTCCAATGACCTCAACCGTTCCTTTATAGGTACCTGTTTGAATAACATCGCCTACTGCGAATTGATCCTCCAATATAATGAAGAAACCCGTAATAACATCCTTCACCAATCCTTGGGCACCAAAACCGATAGCCAGTCCAAGTACTCCCGCACTCGCTAACAATGGTCCAACTTTCACGTTGATCTCAGATAACAGTAACAGAATCATAATGAAATTACATGTTATGGAGGTCGCATTTTTCATCAATTCTCCCACCGTTATAAATCTCCGTGGATTGACGCGAATCTTACCTTCCTGCTTGCGTGCCATCGTGCGATCTATAATACGTGATACAATCTTAATCACAATACGCGTAATAATGAAAATAATAACTATGCGGATTGAGCTAAACAGAATGTTAAACCACATGTCCGCGTCGGCGACTTTATCCCATAATTGGTCTGTCCAGCTTATAGCACTTTTTACAACGTCCTTGGGAGACTCATTGTCTGTCGTCGTAGCAAACTTAAATGGCAACATAGATCAAACCTCCTCTACATGGGTATGTTATCATAGCTGTCAGCGGTTTTGAAATAGAGGCCACGGATCTCCACAAATTCGTTACGAATGATTTGTTTCACTCTCTCCAGATCTTCTTTTGGAAACTGAATACATAGAGCACAGCCCGCTGTGATCTCTTTTGGGGTAGGAAATAAGTCGATCTCAATCTCGGCAAACTCCAGCAGCATTTCTGCCCGCAGCGCCTGCTGGGTGGAATCAAAAGCAATCAGCATCCAATCATCTATCCACTCGTCCATGTCCGGCTCCTTTCGCGATACATTCATCCCTTTGAAAAAGCTTGTCCCCACGAAGTATAAAACGTTCTATCCTTCCATATACTGTTACTACTATTCCAAGGGAAAGGATAGATCCTATGAATCCCATTTCGCATTCCTTCTCATCTCAAGACATGGCCAGCCTAAAAATCCCACATACAGATCCAGGCATTCACTCAGCCATCATTCATCGTTTAATGTTTCATCTCTATAAAGCCCATTCTTTGCAAAATGTAGTTGTCGTCTGTATCGGTACAGATCGCTCTACCGGGGACTGCCTTGGCCCGCTCGTCGGCTCGTCGCTTGCCAAGTGGGACAGCCCTCTATTCCATCTCTATGGCACATTAGATGAACCCGTACATGCAATGAACCTACAGGACACCCTTCACAAAATACACACCACACATCACAACCCTTATGTGATCGGTATTGATGCCTGTCTCGGACAGTCCTCGAGTGTTGGATGTATCCAGGTCGTGAATGGACCGCTCAAACCAGGAGCGGGTGTAAATAAAGAATTACCGCCGGTCGGCGATATCCATCTTACAGGTATCGTTAACGTCGGCGGCTTTATGGAATACTTTGTTTTGCAGAACACACGTCTCAGTCTCGTCATGCGCATGTCCGAGATTATATCCAGCAGTCTCTACTCCGCCATTCGCGAATGGCATACCCGTTCTACTCTGCTTGCTGTGCCAGAGTAATGGCTTCCTTTTCCTCAGGGGAAAGAGTATACGTGGACTCTCCCCCTTTAAGAGGTTTAGCATATACATAGGACCCGTCTCGATTATAGATACCAGTGAGTACCATACCATCCTGGCTATCGTTAACCATCGCCATGGAGAAACTCAGATCACTGCCAAGCTCCCCATAAGCGTTGTACCGTTTCACGCCTACTTTACCCTGGATGCGGGTCAGCTTCTGCATGATAGTCTTTAACTGATCCGTTTGCAGTGTATGCTCATCCTCAATGCTGTCCATCTGAATTTTCAGATTGATTAACAGCGACTCCAGATCTTCGACTCCACTGCCAGCCATCATGGCCTCATATTTCCGTTTAAACTTCCGTAGCTTTGCGCCTTGAGCAATACTTATGATAAGCAAAATCACCAAAAGTAATGCCATGCCGCCAATAATCCATATCAGCTGTTCCAGAATCAGCTCATTTAATTCAGCCATGTAGTGCAACTACCCCTCTGTTGGTTTGTTCAGGTTAACGTTTGTAGCTTCAAACGTACTCCACATCATCGATCCATTCAGCCAAGTAAAGCCATCCAACGCACTAATTTAACCCTCAAGCTTACCCTTATTTATTCACCAGATAACCCCTACGGTTAATCACTCGTTTTGGCTTCTTGCCTCTTTTGCTTTTTGCTTATTCAAGCGATTCAAATTCACATTTCATTAGGGTTGCTTCATACAGATTTGGATGCTGTTAATTCGATAACTGCTTCGATCAACGCATCGACATCTTCTCTTGATGTACTATATCCCACGCTCGCTCTGACAGCCCCACTTGCCGTTGTGCCAGCCGACTCATGAGCAAGTGGTGTGCAATGAAAACCTGAACGCACAGCAATGCCATAATTCCGGTCTAATTGAAAAGCGAGTTGAGCCGAATCATATCCTTCAACAGTAAAGGATAACAATCCGGTGCGCGGCTGTCCAATTTCAGGACCTAGCATTCGAATCCCCTGTACTGATGATAACCCATCCATCATATGCTGAGTCAAATCCCACTCCTGTTTATATATGAATTCAGGCGTCAGTTCAAGCACATGCTGCACTCCGGCTGCTAGACCTGCTATACCCACGGTATTCGGCGTACCTGCCTCATAGCGATCAGGACGAACAAGTGGCTGCTCAATCGCCTCGGATTGGCTTCCTGTCCCTCCGTGAAGCAATGGTTGCACATCCAGCTCAGGAGCGATGTACAGCCCACCCGTTCCCTGCGGTCCCAACAGTCCTTTATGCCCGGGAAAGGCAAGCATATCGATGCCAAGCTGCTTCACATCCACAGGGATAATTCCAGCACTTTGAGCAGCGTCAACAAGCAAAGCCACCTGGTGTTTTTGACACATCAGTGCAATTTCACCAATGGGCAGAATACTCCCCAGCAGGTTCGAACTATGCGTGCAGACAACCAATCTTGTATTGGAACGAAACAAGCGTGCGAATTCGACCAGATCGATCTCCCCGGCTGCATTAACAGGCACATAATCAACCTCTACATTACGAGATCTGCGCATGTACTCCAAGGGCCGTCTTACTGAATTATGTTCAGCCATCGTAGCAATGGCGTGATCGCCTTCTCTTAACCACCCTTGAATAGCTAGATTCAAAGCTTCTGTGGTATTAGAACCCAGTGCAATATCATTGGCATTACGAACACCCAAAAGAGTGGATAACGCTTTTCTGGCACCAAATACAACTCTGCTCGCCTGTACAGCCATCCGATGACTTCCTCTGCCTGGGTTGGCCCCTGCCACATCCAGAGCCTGCATCATGGCTTCCCCGACAGCAGGTGGCTTAGGCCAAGATGTCGCTGCATGATCCAGATAGATAACTCCCTCCACCTCATGACCACCCCTGTCCCTAATTGATCGTTCTGTTTGGATGAAAAATCCCCTATAAACAAACAATGACATATCGTTTCTCCATGGTACAGAGGCGATATGTCATCACATGAAAAAGCCCCGCATGTTGTTCATCGATCATGGAGTCATGACTATTGTTGCAACAGTTCCAACAGTCGCTCCAGATCTTGTTTGCTGTAGTAGTTGAGCTCAATTTTGCCTTTATCTTTGTTATGCTTAATTTTCACCGTTGTTTTGAACCGTTCACGTAAAGACTCTTCCAATGTATCAATAAATGGATCTTTTTTCTTTAACTTGGATTTGGCTTTCGCTTCACCCGTTTTGGAACGATCCAATTGTTGAACAGCTTCTTCCAGTTCACGTACACTCCACTGCTGATCAATAGTTTGTTTTGCCAGCTGCTTCACAAGGCTTTCATCCTTAACACCGACGATAGCACGTGCATGCCCCATTGACAATGTTCCACGTGAAACATGATCCTTCACTTCTTCCGGCAATGATAACAAACGTAGGAAGTTAGCGATGTGAGAACGTGACTTACCCACTTTTACGGAGAGCTCTTCTTGGGTTAATCCAAACTGGTCCATCAACCCCTGATAAGCAACTGCAACTTCCATCGCATTCAGATTTTCCCGCTGCAGGTTCTCGATTAAAGCAATCTCCATAACCTGCTGATCACTGAAATTACGAACTACGGCAGGCACAGTGGCATTACCGCAATATTGGGAAGCTCTGAAACGACGTTCACCAGCAATGATCTCATAACCTCTCAAAACAGGTCGTACAATAATAGGTTGTATAACACCATGTTGACGGATTGATTCAGCGAGTTCATGTATCGCATCCTCATCAAATACTTTACGAGGTTGGTAAGGGTTTGCCCGCAGTTGACTAATCGGGATTTCTACGACTTTATCATCGTCATTAATTGAAAGCGAAGGAATGAGGGCATCAAGACCTTTTCCAAGCCGCTTACTCATAAGAAATCACTTCCTTTGCGAGCTCTAAATAAACTTCAGCCCCTCGGGATCGAGGATCATACGTAATGATAGACTGACCATGAGAAGGTGCCTCACTAAGCCGCACATTGCGCGGAATAATGGTCTGATACACCTTTTGTTGAAAATACTTCTTCACTTCTTCAATCACTTGAATACCCAGATTCGTACGAGCATCAAACATCGTAAGCAATACCCCTTCAATTTGCAGGGATGTATTCAGATGTTTCTGCACCAAACGAACCGTGTTGAGCAATTGGCTCAACCCTTCGAGCGCATAATACTCACACTGAATCGGAATGATCACCGAATCGGAAGCTGTCAACGAATTGATCGTTAACATGCCGAGGGAGGGTGGACAATCGATCAGTATGTAATCATAGTTTTTTTTCACCATGGCGAGTGATTTTTTCAGGCGAACTTCCCGTGATATCGTGGATACCAGTTCAATCTCGGCTCCGGCAAGCTGAATCGTTGCAGGTATGATATGAAGGCCTTCAATCTGAGTTTCCACAATCGCTTCCTGAGGGGGAACTTCATTAATGATGACATCATATATACAATTGGCCACATCTGCTTTGTTGATTCCGACTCCACTGGTTGTATTCCCCTGGGGGTCAATATCGACAAGCAATACCCTTTTCCCGAGCGAAGCCAGTCCTGCACCCAAGTTAACAGATGTCGTCGTTTTCCCCACACCGCCCTTTTGATTTGCTACGGCCATAATCTTAGACAATTACTTCACCTCAAATAAAATAGGAGTCTTTTCTTGTAGGTTGTGAGCTACAGTTAACAAATAGCAGGTGGCTATCATCCACACAAACATCAACTACCGTTTCTTCATGGTGCTATTCTACGTTGTTCATGCCACTCTCAACTTTATAGACAGAAAAAGCGGCCCATTGCCGCCTTAAGCTTCAATTATTTGCGTTTCGGGATATGGATAACGATCTCGTAATGGTCCTCATGGTCCGCTTCCTTGGTTTTGATGTCTAGACCGGAGCCCGATACCATATCAATGGATTGACGAATCGTATTAAGTGCAAGTCTAACGTCCTTAGTGAATGAGACACGTTTGGATTTTTTGATCTTCGAGGATTCCTTGTAAAAGGCAACCCGCGCTTCCGTTTGTTTTACATTCAACTCTTTATCAATAATTTCGCCGAGCAATTTCATTTGCAACTCTTCCGTATCCAATGAAAGCAAAGCTCTGGCATGACGCTCCGAAATCTTACGTTCCATCAGCGCTGTCTTAATGCCATCTGGAAGCTGTAACAACCGGATTTTGTTGGCGATTGTCGACTGGCTTTTGCCTAATCGCTGCGCAAGACTTTCCTGTGTAAGTTGGTGCAGATCAATCAATTTCTGATAAGCAACAGCCTCTTCAATGGAAGTGAGTCCCTCACGCTGCAAGTTCTCGATCAATGCGATGGACGCTGCCTGAGAGTCGTTGAATTCACGTACAATGGCCGGGATATGATCCAAACCAAGTTTTCGAACTGCACGCCAGCGACGTTCCCCGGCGATAATCTCATATGATCCATTTCGTACGCGGACGACAATCGGTTGTATAACTCCATGTGTCTTGATCGTCTGCAACAACTCATCAATTTTATCATCATCAAAAATAGTACGGGGTTGATATGGGCTGCTCACAATTTCATTGACCGGAATTTGTTTAATCTCATCTCCGTTATTGCGCTCCGCCAAACCAAACAACTTCGAAAATTGTTCTTTCATTCCGTATATTACCACCTAGTTTCGTAATAGCTCCCGCAAGGTGCAGGTGCTTCTTATTCAATATGCGACCTGTTCAAATGCTGTCGTTCTTCGAATAAGTTTTGCCTTCCATGACGCTTTCTGTAACCTATACATTAATGCTCAAAAAATCTATCTATACACATAATCTATGATCTCTGTAATCCAGGACCGGATACTTCTATTCTATCATCTTTTCTTCCATAATCCTATGTTTACCTATTCTTTAAACTCTCCTAATTTTCCTGCTTTTTCTTCATGAACATTAGCTATATGACTGCTTGTACACAATAAGATATAGAGAATCTCTGTTGACAGGACCTGCTCATAGTAGCTACATAATGTACTTTTTTGATACCATGTGAGAATGGTTTTTCACAAGACTAACTCGGTGGCAGGAAAACCTCTTTCTTACGTATCTCCCTATTCTATAGCTACTACTATTACCTATGCTCTACCTCTATCCATAGGTCAATGACCTTCATTCAAGAATAGCTGTAACAAGAAAAATGGTTATTCATAAAAAAACTTCTATGCCTAAATTAATATTATCGATTTCACTTTTCTCTTCTCAATGTAATCGGAGCTATCTGTACCTAGATAAAAAATCAAAAAAACAAAAAGAGGATGTTTCACGTGAAACATCCTCTTTACTCTTATTCTAAGTTCTCCATTAAATAAATGAAGAATGATCATCATACCTTTTTAATACATACGATGTTGCGCCAAGAACTATACCAAAGGTGTTTTTAATGGTGTCCCTGGTTTACGCGGATATTTAAAAGGTGTCTTATCAAACTTCTGAATCAGAATGATATGACGTGCCGATTCTTCAACAGGCAGCTGGAACGGATGAACTGCTTTTACCCGTCCTTTCAGCTGATTAAAGCTGAATTCAGCTTCCTTCATTTCTTCGCGCGGGTCTCCACCCTTCATTGCAGCGAATAATCCACTTTTGCGAACAAATGGCAGACAGAATTCGTTAAGCACAGCTAGCTTAGCAACTGCACGCGCAGTAACAAGGTCATAACTGTCACGATATCCTTCTTTGCGTCCAAGTTCCTCCGCACGACCATGAATCAATTCTACATCGGTCAAGCCGAGCGTATCTACAAGATGCTGCAGAAAGCCAATACGTTTATTTAGCGAGTCAATGATCGTCAGCTTAATATGCGGGAAACAAATTTTAAGAGGTAGTCCTGGGAAACCTGCCCCTGAACCAATATCTGCGAGTTTGTTTACCTTAGACATATCTGTATAAAACGCCAGCGATACCGAATCATAGAAATGCTTTGTATATACTTGTTCACGTTCGGTAATCCCGGTTAAATTCATCTTTTCATTCCAAGCTACCAGCTCCTGAAAATACAACTCGAATTGCTCCAATTGGCGTTCATCTAGCTCCAGTCCATGTTTCTTCAGGCGCCGTTGTAGCTGCTGTTGAATATCGTCCATTATTGTCCCCTTGCTGCGGTTACACGGTTATAATGCTCCAGGTAAACCAGCAGAATGGAGATATCCGCAGGAGTAACCCCGGCAATACGGGACGCCTGCCCTATCGAGATTGGACGAATCTTAGCGAGCTTCTGCTTTGCTTCCATAGCAAGGCCATGAATTTCGTCATATATAATCGTGTCCGGAATTTTTTTCTTCTCCATTTTTTGCAAACGTTCCACGTGGATCAATTGTTTATCAATATAACCTGCATATTTAATTTGAATTTCTACTTGCTCTTTCATGTCAGCAGTCAGTTCCACCTCAGAAGGTGAGATCTGCTCAATCCAGTCATACCCGATCTCTGGGCGGCGCATCAATGTAAGAAGTGTGCTGCCATCCTGAATCGGTGTGGAACCAATCTCTTCCAGCTTCGAATTTACTTCGACAGGGCGAACTTTAGCTGCCTTCAGACGAGCCACTTCCTGCTCAACTTTTGCCTTTTTGTCCAGGAATTTAGCGTAACGCTCATCAGGAATCAACCCAATATCGTGGCCAATTTCCGTCAAACGCATATCGGCATTATCATGACGAAGCAACAAACGGTATTCTGCACGGGAAGTCAGCAGACGATAAGGTTCATTCGTACCTTTTGTTACGAGATCATCAATCAGTACACCAATGTACCCTTGGGAGCGATCCAGTACGACAGGCTCTTTATCCTGTACTTTACGTGCAGCGTTGATACCGGCCATTACGCCTTGTCCTGCCGCTTCTTCGTACCCGGAGGTACCATTAATCTGCCCTGCTGTGAACAGACCTGGCAGACGTTTCGTTTCAAGTGAAGGCCACAGTTGTGTAGGCACCATCGCATCATATTCAATAGCGTAGCCGTTACGCATCATTTCTACTTTTTCCATGCCCGGAATTGAGCGAAGGACCGCCAATTGAACATCTTCTGGCAGACTGGTAGATAGACCTTGTACATAGTATTCCGATGTGTTTTTGCCTTCTGGCTCCAGGAAAATCTGATGCTTCGGCTTGTCGCTGAAACGCACAATTTTATCCTCAATCGAAGGGCAATAACGCGGTCCGGTACCTTCAATAACGCCTGAGAACATAGGTGCACGGTGGAGATTATCGTTAATAATCTGGTGTGTTTCCACAGACGTATACGTCAACCAGCAAGGCAGCTGCTCATTATCGGAAGATTCCGTTTCATAAGAAAAGAACTTCGGTTTATCATCACCTGGCTGAATTTCCGTTTTGCTAAAATCAATCGTATCCTTATGCACACGCGGTGGTGTACCTGTTTTAAAACGAACCAGGTCAAAACCAAGCTCACGCAGATGTTCGGATAACTTAAGGGAAGGCTGTTGATTATTCGGGCCACTCTCGTACATCAACTCACCCATGATTACTTTACCACGCAGATACGTACCTGTTGTCAATACAACGGCTTTGGCACGATACTCTGTACCCGTCTGAGTAACCACACCTACACACTGTCCGTCTTCAACGACCAGGCGATCAACCATGCCTTGGCGCATCGTCAGGTTGCGTTCATTCTCCATCGTTTCTTTCATCGTATGCTGATAAGAGAACTTATCGGCCTGAGCACGAAGCGCATGCACAGCAGGTCCTTTACCTGTGTTGAGCATTCGCATCTGAATAAAGGTCTTATCGATGTTCCGTCCCATCTCTCCACCAAGTGCATCAATCTCACGTACCACATGTCCTTTTGCCGGTCCCCCAATAGATGGGTTACAAGGCATGAAGGCCACCATATCCAGATTGATGGTAATCATCAGTGTTTTCGAACCCATACGGGCTGCAGCTAGTGCCGATTCCACACCAGCATGTCCTGCCCCTACGACGATTACATCATAACTTCCGCCATCAAAAGCCATTCCAGTTTACCTCCTTTTTGCCGCCGCACGCCTAAATTCATGCAAACGATCTATTTTCTGTAAAAATCATGATGAAACACGCTCCGCACTCTAAGGAATGCATTTCGATCTATATTAAGCCATCAAGTCTATAGGTACTTCAGACATATTCGCGGATTCTTTGACCACCCACAGATGGACTTTATTATCATACTACTTTTCAGAGCCGGTATGTTTGTCAGGTGTTATTTTCCGAGGCAGAATTGAGAGAAAATTTGATCAATCAACGCATCATGCGCTGTATCGCCCACGATCTCACCCAGTTGCTCCCATGCCAGACGAACATCAATCTGGATCATATCAATAGGAATCAGCTGCTCTGCTGCTTCATAGGCATCAATGAGCGACTGCTTCGCTTTTTTGAGCAAAGCAATATGACGCACATTGCTGACATAGGTCAGGTCGGCCGACTCCAGCTTGCCACTGAAGAACAACGTCGAGATGGCATCCTCCAATCGGTCCACGCCCAGATCATCTTTCACCGACATCGGAACAAGCCGTTCCTCAGGGATGTAACGAAGCAGCACTTCGCGGTCCGCCTGCGGCGCTAAGTCCATTTTATTCATAATAATAATTGATTGTCTACCGCGGATTTGTTCCAATAATTCAATCTCGTCCTGATGTAGTGGCTCGGCAGCATTGATAACCATTAATAACAGATCCGCCTCATTCACAGCAGAGCGAGAACGCTCCACCCCGATTCTTTCCACGACATCCATCGTTTCCCGAATACCTGCCGTATCGAGCAGTTTGAGCGGTATATTGTTAATCGTAACAAACTCCTCAATGACGTCACGCGTTGTACCTGGAATGTCCGTTACAATTGCCCGGTTGTCCTGTGCCAACGTATTGAGTAATGAAGATTTCCCTACGTTTGGCCGGCCTACGATAGCTGTTGTGATTCCTTCACGCAGTATCTTTCCTTGCTCTGCTGTTACCAGCAATTTATCGATTTCAGTCATCACCTGACTGGATTTTTCTTTAATAAATTCAGAGGTTAGTGACTCTACATCATGCTCAGGATAATCGATATTTACTTCGATGTGAGCAAGTGTCTCCACCAGCGTGTATCTTAGTTCGCGCAGCTTGGACGACAATTTGCCCTCTACTTGCTTGAGTGCAACGGAGAACGCCCGATCGGATTTGGAACGAATGAGATCCATAACCCCTTCCGCCTGGGATAGATCAATCCGTCCATTGAGAAAAGCACGCTTTGTGAACTCGCCGGGTTCAGCGAGACGAATATCGAGCTGCAACAACAGATCCATTACGCGCTTAACCGAAACCACTCCGCCATGAGCGCTAATCTCCACGACATCCTCTGTTGTGAAAGAACGTGGCGCACGCATCACCGTAACCAATACTTCCTCGATCTTCTCACCAGTCCCCGGATCTATAATATGACCGTAATGAACCGTGTGGGATGCTGCCTGTGTTAGTGGGGTTTTGCTGCGAAAAATCTTCTCCGTCTCCGACACCGCATCCGGGCCGCTCACCCGGATTACAGCGATACCCGCTTCTCCGACCGCTGTTGATATCGCTGTAATCGTATCACTAATCATCGTTATCTCTCCTTGCTCTATTTTAAAATTGCGCCCCTCGGGACGCTATATTAATTTCAATATATAGTTCAGTTGTTCAGTTGCAAAACGCTTCTTTTCACATTATTCATATCTTGATATGGCTCTAAATGAAATAGCTCTTCCGTTTTGGAAAAGTACTTCTGTACGAAAAAAGCAATGGCTTCTGCACCGGGCAGGAAGCCATTGCGTCTTCAATTTCGTGTTATTTCGTCGTAATGACTACGCGCCGATTGGGCTCCTCGCCCTTGCTGTATGTCTTAATCTGCGAGTGATTTTGCAATTTCGCATGAATGACTTTGCGTTCGAGTGGCGGCATTGGCTCCAGCACAACTTCCTTGCCAGTGCGAATGGCCTGTCCAGCCAGACGTTCAGCCAGATCCTCCAGCGTCTTGCGTCGACGTTGACGGAAATTCTCTGCATCGAGTACGATGCGAACGAAGCTTTCCGAATAACGATTTGCTACAATGTTCGTCAAATATTGAAGGGCATCCAGCGTCTGTCCACGTCTGCCAATAATCATGCCCAGGTCTTCACCGGCAATATTGAAGATATGTCCATCACGCTGTTTTTTGATATGCACTTCAACATCCAGTCCCATACCTGCTGCCACTTCTTTTAAGAAAGCAGCCGCTTCCTCATAGGGATTTTTAGCAGCCACACCCTCAAGTGTTGCTTCAACCTGAGGTATATGTGCGGCCGGCTTGATCGGTTGTAAAACAGGTTCAGGCACAGGCAGAAGTTTCACTTCCACTTTAGCGGCCTTAACCCCGATCAAACCCAGGAATCCTTTTGACGGCTGCTCTAACACTTGTATCTCGACCTTGTCCCGGCTCACGCCAAGCTCAGCCAATCCTTGGTTTACAGCATCTTCAACGGTTTTTCCTGACGCAATGACTTTGGTCATTTCGATTTTTTGGCCCCTTTCGAACCTTTTCCAGAGACAGTTGCCTTGCCACCGTTTTTGCGTTTAGCTCCATTTCCATTTTTGGAAGAGCTGCTCTGCTTCACGTTGACCTCAGCCACGACTTTATCATTATTCCGGTAAAGGAAATAGTTTTGCACGATCGTGTAGATGTTACTGTAGAACCAGTACAGTGGCAATGCAGCCGGGAACTGATACGACATGACGAAGATCAATATCGGGTACACCCACAGCATGAATTGCATCGGTCCAACCTGTTGTGCAGGGTTCATGCGCATCATCATCCACGTTTGAACGAATGTAGTGATGGCAGCCAGCACTGGCAAAATAAACAGGTGATCCGGCGCTCCGAGTTGAAGCCACAAGAAATCATGTGTTCTCAGACTCGAGTTTCCGTAAATTGAGTTATAAAGTGCGATGTAAATCGGCATCTGAATCAGAAGTGGTAGGCAACCCGCCATCGGATTAACTTTGTTCTCCTGAAACAACTTCATTGTTTCTTGCTGAACTTTCTCAGGTGTATCTTTATACTTGGCTTGAATTTCTTTCAACTGCGGCTGAATAGCTTGCATCGCCTTGGAGCTGCGAACCTGCTTCATTGTCAGCGGCAAGATTAACGTCCGTACAATTAACACCATCACAAGGACGGCCAGTCCATATTCACCGTTAAACCAGTTGGCAAATGTGTCGAGCGCCAGTGAGAACCAATAAATAACATTGCTTTGCCAGAATGATCCGTTTTTTAGATCTTCCGTAGTAACTCCGGCTCCTTGTGGAGTACATCCGGCGAGTACAGTGACCATTGCAATGACTGCAATGAGGAGAATCCACTTCCCCTTTGATGTCTTCAATCGCGACACTTCATAACCCCTCTCTTAACCATTCCATTCCACCGTAAATCATACCATAATTAGGAGGACAAATAAACCGAAGCTTACCGCTTGCCCGACTTCAAAAGAGAGCCCTTGCGCATCGCATGCAGCAGGCTTTTTTCCATATCCTTATAGGACATGTCCAATGCACCTTTTCTGACGATAAAAATCAGATCCATCTGCGTGACAATCTCTTTCTCATGATGACGTACAATTTCCTTAATCATGCGTCTCATCCGGTTGCGTACGACAGCGTTTCCGATTTTCTTGCTGCAGGATACACCTACTCGGAATTGTTCTGTATCTTTACGACGACAGCCATACACTACAAACTGATGATTGGCAAACGATTTCCCATACCGGTATACGCGGCTAAAGTCCGCCCGGTTTCGTAAACGCAGTCTTTTATACACGGCGCTTCTCCTTGCTGTTTTCCACCAACATTATTGACGAAGGCCTCATTACTGATTTAGTATAGGCTTTCTTGAATAACGATAAACCGTCTTGGCGGCAACTTCATTATATAAGGAACGTTTTCGAAAAAACGGACATCTCATTCATTGAACATAAATGTGTACTTATGCTTTTGCGCAGCCAATTCAGACCTGACCTTTACCAGCATCCAGTCTGAAATGACCTATTTAAGAAAAAAAAGACCACCTCGGTGGTCTTCACATGCATTTAAGCACTCAGGACTTTACGGCCTTTAAGGCGACGTGCAGCCAGAACTTTACGTCCGTTGCTCGTGCTCATTCTTTTCCGGAAACCATGAACTTTTTTACGTTTGCTAACGTTCGGTTTGAATGTAGGTCTCAATGTATTGCACCTCCTCACAAGGAAATACTTATGTGATGAATCACTTTCATCTTCACAGAAAACACCTTTATATATTTAACCATGAACACCTGGAAAAGTCAACTGCGTGCCTCTTGCCTCCTTTCTCCTTTTAATGCCTATTCCACCCTACCTAAACGGCCATGGATTCGTACTCGTGTTTACAACCTTTTTAAAGCATCATTTAGAAGCTCAAAAAAGTTATCCCCAGTTCCGATTCATTCATCAAAAATCAGTTTTTACGGTTATCCACACCCCTCAAACCCCTTAATTCCTTCTTTAATTACCATTTCAAGTTATTCACATGTGGATAAGGAATATTTATCGATGACAGACTGTTTCATTAGCTCTGCTTTTGGTTAATATTCCTACGTTTCTGAAGAACTTCAGTGAAGCAGCAATCCATTAGATAACCAATATTTTTTGGCTTTTAAAATGACATACTTTAAATTTAATGTATCCGCTTTATTCTATGGTTTACAAGTTTTCGAGAAAGGTGTAGGATAAAAAAAATCACATCTTGTATACAAGTATACTTATGGGAAGCACATTACCGATCCAAACTCATTTATAAGGAAGATAATTATTCCTCTAGCTCTTTGAAAAATCCATTTGAAGCAATATGACGTTCCTAAATTCAGCATACGCACAGAGCATACAGCCATTTATTCTCGTTATAAGGATTGGTGTAAAACGCTCAATCAGCAAAATAGTTGTGCTATGATCAGTATTGAACTGATTACTTATAATAGGAGCGTTAGCCATTATGCTGTTTCCTTCATCCTGGCTTCAGGGAGCTTCCCGCGGGGAAGCCATTGCCTGCGAATTAAGACTACGGATCATTAGCGGAACCCTTCGTCCTGGCGAAATTTTGTCAGAAAATCGGATCGCCGCTGATTTTGACAGCAGTCGATCACCTGTACGTGAAGCGTTAAGAACACTGTCGAATGAAGGGCTCATTCGGTTGGAGCGTATGGGCGTGGTTGTCATTGGATTGAAAATTAAAGATGTCGAGGAATTATATGACGTGCGTTTCCTGATTGAAAGTTTTGTGCAGCAGCGACTTGCAGGGGATGTACCAGAACAATTGATTACCCAGTTAAGTAATGTGATAGACAAAATGGACTTGGCTGGACGTCACCAAGATGCGGTTGAATTTGCGTATCAGGATCTTACCTTTCACGAGACTATTATCGAAGCCGCCCAGCATTCGCGTATTTTACATCTATGGAAAAGCATTCGTTATGTTGTCATGACGGTTATGCTGCTCACCACCCGCAGGGTTTTTATTCAGGGCGAGCAGAAAGTAAGCGCTGTAATTGGTAAACATCGTTTGCTTATTGAAGCACTTGAATCGGGTGATAAAACACGTATTCAATCTGGAGTCCGCACGTATTTCCAGGATTCAGGCAAGACGTTGCACGAAAGCTTTGATTCCTAATGACATGTAATGGAGAATTTCATTCATTCATCACTTCATGGAATATCTGTGCAGGGGTTCGCAATCATATCCGTTGTGAATGATTGCCCTCCAACTTGTCGACAAGTATACAAAATGCGATTTGTTTCAATTTTTTGGGGCATATTAAGAGGGATTAAGCCGCCCGCGCTACATGAATTCTAAACTGTCTTCCCTCCTCCTGATCATGGATCAGTTGTAAGCGTTATATATCAGAAAAAAAGGAGCATACCTCATGAGCACTCTTTTTGGGCTATCCCATAATGCAACGTTATTGGTCTGGACATTAATTGCGATTGTATTCCTGATCGTGTTGATCTCCAAATATAAATGGAATCCTTTCATTACCCTTTTAATATCTGCATTAATGCTTGGTTTACTTACAGGCATGAAACCCGCGGACGTAATTACTTCCATTACGGGAGGACTTGGCGGCACACTCGGAACGATTGCCATCGTCATCGGCCTTGGTACCATGCTTGGTAAGATGATGGCTGAATCCGGCGGAGCCGAGCGTATTGCTACCACACTGGTAGATCGTTTCGGTGTGAAACGTGTGCACTGGGCGATGATGATTGTTGGATTTATTGTCGGTATTCCAGTTTTCTTCGAAGTCGGCGTTATTCTACTGATTCCGATCATTTTCACCGTTGCACGTAAAACCAATATGTCGCTGCTGCAGATCGGTATTCCGATTTTGGCAGGTCTCTCTACTGTACATGGTCTGGTTCCACCTCACCCGGCTCCCATGATTGCCATCGAAGCGTACAGCGCCGATTTGGGTAAGACGATCTTGTACTCCCTTATTGTAGGTATTCCGACTGCTATTATCGCTGGACCTCTGTTTGGTAAATTTATCGGTAAAAGAATACATACCGAACCACCTGCAGAGCTGGCTGAACAATTCGCTACGAAAAAAAGTAACAACTTGCCCGGTTTCGGCATAACCTTGTTTACCATTTTGCTGCCGGTCATTTTGATGCTCATTGGCTCCATCGCCAATATCGTAGATCCTGACGCCACAAGCGGATTTACCGTATTCTGTGAATTTATCGGCCATGAAATTATAGCCCTGCTGATCTCCGTCGTGTTCGCCCTCTTTTCACTCGGATTCTCACGCGGGTTCAACAAACATGACATCTCCCGCTTCACCAGTGAATGTCTTGCGCCTACGGCGACCATCATTCTCATCATTGGCGGTGGCGGTGCGTTCAAACAGGTGTTGATTAATAGTGGTGTAGGTAATGCCATTGCTGAGGTCGCCACACATGCCAATATTAATGTGATCCTGTTCGCCTGGCTTGTAGCCGCACTCATTCGGGTTGCTACCGGTTCAGCAACTGTGGCAATGACGACAGCCGCTGGTATTGTAGCTCCGGTCCTTGCACTAACGCCTGGTGCCAATATAGAGCTGGTCGTACTCGCTACCGGTGCAGGTTCACTTGTACTTTCTCATGTGAACGACGCAGGCTTCTGGATGATCAAAGAATTTTTCAATATGAGTGTCTCTCAGACGCTGAAGACGTGGACCGTTATGGAAACACTATTATCTGTTGTTGGACTGATCTTTATTTTGCTGCTGAGTACAGTCGTATAAATTGACTACCTATATAGAAGAAGAAAATAAATCCACACCATTAGAGTTTTAATTTTATGGGTTCAAAAGAAAGAAGGTTTATGTAAAGTGAACAACTATATGATTGGTATGGATATCGGTACAACCAGTACCAAATCCGTACTCTTTACGGAACAGGGTGAAGTTGTAAGCACGTCGACTCAGGAATATCCTTTATACACCCCAGCTCCGGATGTCGCTGAGCAGGATCCAGAACAAATTGTTCAAGCTGCCCTTCGCTCCGTACGTGGCGTGATGGAGCAAAGTGGCGTAGCTGCGGAACAAATTATGTTCGTGTCCTGCAGCTCTGCCATGCACAGTGTTATTGCGATGGGACAAGATGGTATGCCCCTCACTCGCTGCATCACTTGGGCTGACAACCGGAGCGCCGCCTGGGCCGCCAAACTGCAAGAGAACGGAATCGGGCATCGTATCTATTTGCGAACAGGTACACCGATCCACCCCATGTCGCCACTGACCAAATTAATGTGGCTGCGCCATGATGAACCTGAACTTTTTCAACGTACCGCCAAATTTATCTCTATCAAAGAATATTTGTTCTTGCGTCTGTTCGGTCAATATGTCGTGGATCACTCCATCGCATCCTGTACCGGTCTGCTCAATCTGGAACAACTGGATTGGGATGCCGAAGCACTTGAGGTTGCAGGCATTACACCTGACCATCTATCGCAGCTCGTACCGACCACACATACTATAGAGGGAATGGATCGTACATGGGCTGAAAAAATGGCTCTCTCCCCCTCTACTCCCTTCGTCATCGGTGCAAGTGACGGGGTATTATCCAATCTCGGTGTGAACGCCATTGAGCCTGGCGTTGTTGCAGCAACGATCGGCACCAGCGGCGCGATTCGCACCGTCGTTGACCGTCCTGTTACCGATCCAAAAGGTAGAACGTTCTGTTATGCCCTCACCGAGAATCTTTGGGTTATCGGCGGACCTGTGAATAACGGTGGCATGCTTTTCCGCTGGGTAAGGGACGAATTCGCTGCCTCAGAAGTGGAAACAGCCAAACGGCTCGGCATCAATTCCTATGATGTTCTCACCAAGATTGCTGAACGCGTCAGCCCCGGTTCGGAAGGGCTTCTATTCCATCCGTACCTTTCAGGGGAACGCGCCCCTTTATGGAATCCGGACGCCCGAGGTTCCTTCTTTGGTTTGACCCTTCACCACCAGAAAGAGCATATGATCCGTTCCGTTTTGGAAGGGGTTATTTTCAATCTATATACGGTACTGCTGGCCATGGAAGAACAGATCGGACAACCTACCTCCATTCAGGCAACGGGTGGTTTCGCTCGTTCCCCGCTCTGGCGTCAGATGATGTCCGATATATTCAACCAGGAAGTCATTGTGCCCGAGAGCTTCGAAAGTTCCTGTCTGGGGGCCGTCGTGCTCGGTCTTTATGCTACAGGGCGAATTCAGTCGCTTCATGCTGTTTCATCTATGGTAGGTACAACGCACAAGCATACCCCTATCAAAGAACATGCATCGATCTACCAGGAGCTGCTCCCCATCTTTATTCGCATTTCGCGAAAATTGGAAGAAGAATATGCAGATATCGCGGAATTCCAACGTAAATTTTCTGCTCATAACGAATAAATCATCCCTTTATAACCACCAACCAAAAAGAGGTTGTTCTCTTTGACCACCATTCCGGTCTTAAAGAACAACCTCTTTTTGGCATAAAACAAATCTGCTGCAATGAAATCACATCCATCTCCAAGGTTTGCGCGCATATCCATCCTACCTCTTTTAGGAATAAATGCTACGTTCAGTTCATACAAATCAGTAAACGCTCCTTCCGTTCAACAGGCCCTCTTCTTGATCTCCTCTGCCTTTAATTTTGTCGTTTCCTCAATTCCTCTCTTCGAAAAAGGAAAACGGGCATGAAGAGTCACTCTCCTGAAAATCCCCAAAACGGTCATTTTCACTTTACGGTTATCCACAGAGAGGTTATTCACAAACAGAGAATACTTTTACACACAATTCAGCATCATTTGACGAATAACCTGTGTATAAAATAATTTGGGTTTTTGGGTCATCTTGTCGAAAGTTAAACAATTTATAAACAATATATTGTGTTGTGATTAAAAATTATACACAAGTTATTGAATTTGTGGATAAAATCACGTGATACATTGAAATGCCGGGCTTCTTTTGCTATGATTGTATTACTTTTGGATGTGAATATGTGATCTGACCCATAATATTATCAACAGCCTGTGGATAAAGTTGTGAACAATTTTCCGTTGTTCATTCTTTTTTTGTTTTCGACCTGCGGGGGTTTGGGGATAAATTCAACAATATATCTCGTATTTCGACACTGCATCATGGCTTAAGCCACACTTGGAACATGTAAAAGGAGTGACAGTCTGTGGACAGCCATACTTCTGATTTATGGCAGCAAATTTTATCAATCATACAAAACAAGCTCAGCAAACCCAGCTTTGACACTTGGTTCAAAGCAACCAAAGCTACCAAGCTGAATGATCGTTCGATCGTCATATCCGCACCAACCACGTTTGCCGTCGAATGGCTGGAGAGCCGTTACACCAAACTGGTCGGATCGACGGTATATGAGCTGCTTGGCAAACAGGTCGATGTGAAATTTGTCATCGAGGAGAACAAGCCTGCTGAACCGGACCCTCAACTGCCAGCGCCAACGCCTACAGTTGTTCAGGAAGAAGCGGTACTCAGCATGCTCAATCCGAAATATACATTCGATACATTTGTCATTGGGCCGGGCAACCGTTTTGCCCACGCCGCATCGCTGGCGGTCGCTGAAGCGCCCGCCAAAGCATACAATCCTCTGTTTCTTTATGGAGGGGTAGGTCTCGGCAAAACTCACTTGATGCATGCGATCGGACATTACGTCCTGGAGCATGATCCGGGCAGCAAAGTTGTTTATTTGTCATCTGAGAAATTCACGAACGAATTCATTAACTCGATCCGTGACAACCGCGGGGAGAGCTTCCGTAACAAATACCGTAGTGTCGATATTCTGCTCATTGATGATATTCAGTTCTTGGCTGGAAAAGAATCGACGCAAGAGGAATTTTTCCATACGTTTAATGCGCTGCATGAGGAACGGAAACAGATCATCATCTCCAGCGACAGACCGCCGAAGGAAATTCCGACCCTAGAAGAACGGCTTCGTTCCCGTTTTGAATGGGGGTTAATTACGGATATCCAGCCTCCTGATCTGGAGACACGGATTGCTATTTTGCGTAAAAAAGCTCGTGCGGAAAACCTCGATATTCCGAATGAGGCGATGATGTACATCGCCAACCAGATTGATACCAATATTCGTGAACTGGAAGGGGCCCTGATTCGGGTTGTTGCCTATTCTTCGCTGACTAATCAAGATGTAACCACTCATCTAGCAGCTGAAGCACTGAAGGATATTATTCCTTCCAGTCGTCCGAAAATGATCACTATTCACGACATCCAACAAAAGGTCGGCGAGTATTACAGCCTTAAGCTTGAAGATTTCAAAGCACGGAAACGGACCAAGGCCGTTGCGTTCCCAAGACAGATTGCTATGTATCTCTCTCGTGAACTTACAGACTTTTCTCTGCCCAAAATCGGTGAAGCATTTGGAGGGCGAGATCATACCACCGTCATCCATGCGCACGAAAAGATCTCCCAGGCGATTAAAGTCGATCAGGATCTCTATAAAGTTATCAACAACTTAACCGAAAAAATTAAGAATCCAACCTGAATAAGTCCCAAGCCTGTGCACAACGTATACACATGTGGATAGGCTTGGGCTTATGGGTTTATACCCACTTATCCACATATTCAGTGCCCCTATTACTATTATTACTATAAAGATCTAAAAGATATCATCTCCAAATAAGCAATTTCGAAGCTCAGCCTTCGGCCTTTTGAAAAACACATTTCAACACCTCTACACCCAAAAAACCCGCTAGGAGTGAAACCATGAAAATCAGCATAATGAAAAGCTACTTGAACGAATCCATCCAGCAAGTATCCAAAGCCATCTCAAGCCGTACGACGATCCCAATTCTGAGCGGTATCAAATTCGACGTTAATCATCAAGGTGTGACGTTGACAGCAAGCGACACCGATATTTCAATTCAATCCTTCATCCCGCTTGAAGATGGTGATAAAAGTGTTGTTCAGGTGGAACAACCTGGTAGTGTTGTACTGCCAGCCAAGTTTTTTGTCGAGATCATCAAAAAGCTGCCTTCCCAAGAAGTGCACATGGAGGTAAAAGAGAACTTCAACACCTTTATCTCCGCAGGAGCTACCGAAATTCAACTGGTTGGTCTTGATCCAGAAGAATTCCCAGTATTGCCAAGCATCGAAGAGAACCAAACCGTCTCCATTCCAGGAGATTTGCTCAAAAATATGATTAAACAAACCGTATTCTCCATTTCCACACATGAAACTACGCCGATTTTGACAGGTGTACTCTGGAGTTTGGGTGACAATGAACTGAAATTTGTGGCAACTGACCGTCACCGTCTTGCTACTCGTTCAGCAATGCTGGATAATGCAGAAGGTGTGAGATTCAACAATGTGGTGATCTCGGGTAAAACGCTGAACGAACTCAGCAAAATCGTGCCGGATCAAAATACACTTGTGGATATCGTTGTCGCTGACAACCAGGTTTTGTTCAAAATCGACCGTGTTCTGTTCTATTCGCGTATTTTGGACGGAACTTATCCGGATACTTCTAGAATTATTCCGACTTCGTACAAAACAGAACTCGTTTTGGATACAAAAAAATTAAGTGAATCTATCGACCGGGCTTATTTGCTGTCGCGTGAAGAAAAAACAAACATTGTGCGGATGCAAACGATGGAATCCGGATCAATCGAAATTTCTTCAAGTTCTTCCGAGCTGGGAAAAGTAAGAGAAGAGATCGAACCTGCCGACTTTAACGGCGAACCACTGAAAATCTCGTTCAACTCCAAATATATGCTGGATGTGCTGAAAGTGGTGGAGAGTGAGCAGCTGATGATCGCTTTCACTGGTGTCATGAGCCCTATCATCCTGAAACCGCTGGACGACAGTCACAGCTTGTACGTCATATTGCCTTACCGGACGACCAACTAACGAGAGGAAGATCATAGTGAACCAAGTAGCGATTCGTACGGAATATATTAAGCTTGATCAATTTTTGAAACTGGCCGACTGCATCCCAACCGGAGGTATGGCCAAAGCATTGCTTCAGGATGGGCTTGTACGTGTGAATAAAGAGCCTGAGGAACGCCGGGGACGCAAGTTATACCCTGGGGATATCGTTGAGGTGGACGGAGAAGGTTCGTTCGAAGTTGTCGCACAATAAGAAGACCAGTTAGATCCTGCTGCCTCCTGACGGACGGGATAAAAGGGAGGATACCGCGTGTTTGTAAACAGCATAGATCTGCAGCAATTCCGCAATTATGAACATCTGAGACTAGATTCTTTTGGTCCTGTGAATCTTTTGATCGGGCAAAATGCCCAAGGCAAGACCAATATTGCAGAAGCCATTTTTGTGCTTGCACTCACTAAGAGCCACCGTACATCCCGCGACAAGGAACTGATTCGTTTCGGTGAAGAACGTGCCAGGCTTGCAGCAGAGGTCGACAAAAAGTACGGATCGGTCAAGCTCGAGCTATCTTTGTCGCAACAAGGCAAAAAAGCAAAGATCAACGGACTGGAACAGCGAAAGCTGAGTGATTTTGTCGGAGCGCTTAATGTGGTGATGTTTGCACCGGAAGATCTTGAGATTGTCAAAGGCACACCGGGGGTCCGCCGCCGGTTTCTTGACATGGAGATTGGACAGGTGGCTCCAGGCTACCTGTATCATCTGCAGCAATATCAAAAAGTGCTCGTCCAGCGTAACAATTTGCTCAAGCAATTATGGGGGCAGAGCGCTTCAGCCCAGACCATGCTTGAGGTGTGGAATGAACAACTGGTGGAGCATGGTGTTAAAATCGTCAAAAAAAGGAAACAATTCATAAAGAAACTGCAAAAGTGGGCTGAAACAATTCATCAGGGCATCACCGGAGGCGGAGAAGTCCTGCGTCTGGCCTATCTTCCTTCCTTCAGCGAAGCCGCTGAGGAAGATGAAGCTGTCTTAATGGACCAATTTATGATAAAATTATCACAAATGAAAGAGCAGGAGATTCGCCGAGGCACAACGCTTAGTGGGCCGCATCGGGATGACCTGTCCTTTTTCATTAACGATCGGGAAGTACAAACGTATGGCTCGCAGGGGCAGCAGCGCACAACGGCGTTGTCCCTTAAACTTGCGGAAATTGAACTGATTCATGAAGAAATCGGAGAATATCCGGTCCTGCTGCTGGACGATGTACTGTCTGAACTGGATCCTTTTCGTCAGACGCAGCTGATCGAAACGTTCCAGAGCAAGGTGCAAACCTTTATTACGGCTACCGGAATCGAGAGCTTAAACGTTGACAAGCTCAAAGATGCCAGTATTTATCACGTTCATGCCGGACAGGTTGAACGCTAAGGAGTGAGGGCTTATGTACATTCATCTGGGCGGTGAGAAGATTATCCGATCTTCCGAATTGGTCGCTATTTTTGATATATCGATTGAAAAATCCTCAAAAATTTCCAAGCAGTATGTCACGCATGCCGAGCAGGAAAAAACAGTGGAGCATATTGGTGAAGAGGAAGCCAAGTCCATTGTCGTGACCAAAAACATTGTTTACTACTCGCCTATTTCCTCAGCTACGCTCAAGAAGCGAGCTCACATTTTTCCTGATCTCTAGCCTATCGGCGGTACGAGTTATTGTACCTTTTGCTGCTTGTCTTTATTTAGATTGCTTACTGGAATTAAGGGAATATGTTCATTTCAGCATGCATTCTTAGTTAACGCATATTTACGATATTGAATCTATAGAAGTAGGTGAAAGGCATGTCTATGAATCAACCGTCATATGGTGCAGATGAAATTCAGGTACTTGAAGGGCTGGAAGCCGTACGTAAACGTCCGGGGATGTATATTGGTTCCACCAGTGCCAAAGGTCTGCATCATCTCGTTTGGGAAGTAGTGGACAATAGTATTGACGAAGCACTCGCAGGTTATTGTGATCATATCGAAGTTACTATTCATGAAGATAACAGCGTCACTGTAGTCGATAACGGGCGGGGGATTCCTGTCGGCGAACATGCCAAAATGAAACGTCCTGCACTTGAGGTTGTAATGACTGTTCTGCATGCAGGCGGTAAATTTGGCGGTGGCGGGTACAAAGTATCCGGAGGTCTTCATGGTGTAGGTGTATCTGTCGTCAATGCTCTATCAGAGAAAGTTGTTGTTACAGTTAAGGTTGACGGCCATGTGTATCAACAGGAATACCGTCGGGGTGTTCCGCAGTATGATCTGAAAACGATCGGTACAACGGAGGAAACGGGAACAACGGTTACGTTCCATCCGGATCCGGAGATTTTCACGGAAACAAGAGTTTATGACTATGAAACTTTGCTGACTCGTATTCGTGAGCTCGCGTTCCTGAACAAGGGAATTGGTATGACTTTAACCGATGAACGTACAGGTGTAACCAACTCTTTTCTGTATGAGGGCGGTATTATCGAGTATGTCTCCTTCCTGAACCAGAAGCGTGAAGCACTGCATGAAAACCCGATTTATGTAGAAGGATCAAGAGACAACATTCAGGTTGAAGTTGCATTGCAATACAATGACAGCTACACCGAGAATATCTACTCGTTTGCCAACAACATCAACACACATGAGGGCGGAACGCACGAATCCGGATTCAAGAGTGCCCTTACCCGGATTATCAATGATTATGCGCGTAAAGCGGGCGTAATCAAAGACAGCACAGGTAATCTGTCCGGGGATGATGTACGTGAAGGTCTGACAGCGATCATCTCGGTCAAGATCCCTGAACCGCAATTTGAGGGACAGACCAAGACGAAGCTGGGTAACAGTGAAGTGCGCGGAATTGTCGAATCCCTGTTTGCTGAGAAGCTGCAGGAGTTCCTGGAAGAGAATCCTTCCGTATCCCGTCGCATTTTGGAAAAAGGACTGCAAGCTGCCCGTGCACGTGAAGCAGCTCGTAAAGCACGTGAACTGACGCGTCGTAAAGGTGCACTCGAAGTCAGCTCTTTGCCAGGTAAATTGGCCGACTGTTCATCCAAGGATGCTTCAATCAGCGAATTGTACATCGTCGAAGGTGACTCCGCCGGTGGATCAGCGAAGCAAGGACGAGATCGTCATTTCCAAGCGATTTTGCCACTGCGTGGTAAGATTCTGAACGTGGAAAAAGCACGTCTTGACCGGATTTTGGGTAATGCGGAGATCAGAGCGATCATTACCGCAATGGGTACAGGAATTGGTGATGATTTCGATATTGCCAAAGCACGTTATCACAAAATCATTTTGATGACGGATGCCGACGTCGATGGCGCTCACATTCGGACATTGCTTCTGACATTCCTTTATCGCTATATGCGCAAAATCATTGAGGCTGGTTATGTATACATTGCCCAACCGCCATTGTTCAAGATTGAGCGCAATAAAGTGATTCGTTATGCTGGTTCCGAGAAGGAACGCGATGAAATTATCGCAACTCTCGGTGAAAATGCGAAATTCAATGTCCAGCGTTATAAAGGTCTCGGTGAGATGAATGCCGGACAATTATGGGAAACGACGATGGACCCTGAGAGCCGGACCATGCTTCAAGTATCGATCGGCGATGCAATGCTGGCCGATGCCATGTTCGACACCCTGATGGGGGATAATGTTGAACCTCGTCGTGACTTTATTCAGGAAAATGCAAAATACGTGAAAAACCTCGACATCTAACGATATTCGAAGAGGCGCCTGCGAGGGCGCCTCTTTTACATTATGGGATTATAGCATAGAGATTTTAGGTTGGACTCTGGAGTGCCTGTTACCGATGTGTGCGGCTTTTGGTAGAGGAGGCCTGGGCTTTGGGAGAGGTACGAGATGTTTTCCCTTTTTTGGAGGGTAATCTGCCGTATGCTCTCGCATAACGCTTGATCTTTCGGTACGTTTCCTTATCAGGCAATAGGCCAAAAGCATAGATACCCGGCAATGTGTTGACTTCAATAATCCATGGCCGTCCATCTTCGTCCAGTGCGATATCGATACCAATCTCTTTGAGTCTTGGAAATGACTTCTGTAGCTGTACCGCTGTATGAATGCCTAAACGATATAGCTCACTGCGTAGTTGCTGGAACCGCTCCTGGTCAAAATGAGGGCGTACCAACTCATTAAAGGTGGCCAATCTTCCGCCGCCATGAATGTTGGTAATGATCTTGCCCGGTGCAGCAACTCTCCCCAGGATACCTGTCGTTTCCCAATTGCGTTGTAGATTTTTCTGCGTCAGTACCCGCAGGTCAAAAGGCAACCCATCATGTTTCATCAGCGGAATGCCTTGCTGAATGATGTAGTCGCGCTTCTGGATACGTTCAGTGAGCGCCAGATCCAGCTCATCGAGGGAATGGAAGTGTCTCTCCTCCGTCCCATATCGAAGTTCATACGTTGTCAGGGGGACTTCAGCAGAGGTCTCGGCACCGATTTCAGCTGTGGAAGGGAAGAGTGGATCAGCAGAGATTTCTGATGTGTTAGCATCGGTAATCGGGTGTGGATTCATACGGATGGTTTTTACCCGCATGACGCCATTGCCGTAGGTTCCCCGATCCGGTTTGATATAGTTTGACTCGAATAATTCAGTCATCCGTTCCAGGGTCTGGCGATTATATTGTCGTGTTACCGGTATATATCCATTCACATTACGGCTGCGTTGTAACACAGCTGTCTTGGTCCATTTGCTGGAGACACGCTGGATGCCCAAGAGCCATCAGTCCTTTCGTGTTTTAATGGGGTTTATAAGAGTGGCAGACGCGGAGAAATCAAAGGACAAGAGATGATTTCAGTGGTATAATAGAGAAATATGGCGTTTTGTGCGGTTTTGTTGCACAGATGTAGTTTGATCGTAGAACGGGAACGGTCTAAGCCTGAATATACACAGTACAATTGCCGCTTTTTCTAGCATTGTATGTGTAAATGGGGAGGAAGGCAGGGCGAACCCCCAGACTCTCTAAAGTTCCCGGAAGAAAGGCTATTGCCCAGCGGACGTTTAATTGTTTACCTTTTGTGAAAGTAATATAATAAAGAGTAGCGTCCTTGTGCGGTTTTAGCCTTGTTAGGCTCTTCACATATAATTAATTTTTGAATGATTGAATGGAATGTTTGTTGAAGGACAAGAAGGAGGTCCAGCATGGCGGAAGAAATGAACTCGCAGGTTAAAGATCGGGATATTGGCGTCGAGATGCGTGAATCGTTTATGGATTATGCGATGAGCATTATTGTGAGCCGTGCCTTACCTGACGTGCGTGACGGATTGAAGCCGGTTCACCGGCGTATTCTGTACGCAATGTCCGAGCTAGGCATGACACCCGATAAACCACATAAAAAATCAGCCAGAATCGTCGGCGAAGTTATCGGTAAGTATCACCCACACGGTGACTCTGCCGTATATGAAACGATGGTACGGATGGCACAGGACTTCTCCCTGCGCTACATGCACGTAGATGGACATGGTAACTTTGGATCGGTGGATGGCGATATGGCAGCAGCCATGCGTTATACGGAAGCCCGGTTGTCCAAGATTGCGATGGAAATGCTCAGAGACATCAACAAGGATACGATTGACTTCCAGCCGAACTATGACGGTGAAGAAAGTGAACCTGTCGTTCTGCCAGCTCGTTTCCCTAACTTGCTTGTCAATGGTGTCGGCGGGATTGCGGTAGGTATGGCGACCAACATTCCTCCTCATAACCTGGGAGAGGTAATCGACGGCGTACAGGCCATGATCAAAAATCCGGATATCACTTCCATGGAATTGATGGATTATATTCAAGGGCCAGACTTTCCAACTTCCGGTTATATTTTGGGACGTTCCGGAATTCGCCAGGCGTATCAAACCGGACGTGGTTCAGTAACGATGCGGGCCAAAACCAACATCGAAGAAAACAACAACAAAGCACGGATTATTGTTACGGAACTTCCTTATCAGGTGAACAAGGCCAGACTCGTTGAGAAAATTGCTGAGTTGGTACGTGATAAAAAGATTGATGGTATTACGGATCTCCGTGATGAGTCTGACCGTAACGGTATGCGGATTGTGATTGAGCTTCGCAGAGACGTGAACCCGGGTGTAGTGCTGAACAACCTGTACAAGCATACAGCGATGCAGTCCACCTTTGGGATTAACATGCTCGCGATTGTAAATAAAGAACCTAAGATTCTGAATCTGCGTGAAGTGTTGTATCACTACTTGCAGCATCAGATTGAGGTTATACGTAGACGTACACAATTCGAACTAAAAAAAGCGGAAGCACGCGCGCACATTCTGGAAGGCTTGCGTATCGCGCTGGATCATATCGACGAAATTATTGCGTTGATCCGTTCATCCAGCAATACAGATGCAGCCAGAGAAGGTCTGATCGAGCGTTTCTCACTCAGTCATGATCAGGCTCAAGCTATCCTCGATATGCGTCTGCAACGCCTGACAGGTCTGGAACGTGAGCGCATCGAAAATGAGTATAACGAACTGATGGTCAAAATTAAGGAATATCGTGAAATTTTGGCCAACGAGCACCTGGTGCTCGAAATTATCAGCACGGAGCTGCAAGAAATCCGTGATCGCTTCAGCGATGATCGTCGTACCGAAATCACTGTAGGTGAAGAGAGCATTCTGGACGAGGATCTGATTCCGCGTGAAGAGGTTATCATCACTATTACCCATACAGGCTATGTGAAACGTCTGCCGGTATCCACATACCGCAGTCAGAAGCGTGGCGGACGTGGGGTTGTGGGAATGGACACCAAAGATACCGACTTTGTTGAGCATCTGTTTGTGACCAACTCTCACAATTACCTCATGTTCTTTACCGACAAAGGTAAAGTGTACCGTCTCAAAGCTTATGAGATTCCAGAGCTTGGACGTACAGCACGGGGAACGCCGATTATCAATCTGATTCAGATCGAGCAGGGTGAATCGGTTAATGCCGTGATTCCAGTTCAGGAATTCGAAAGTGACAAGTATCTGTTCTTTGCTACCCGTCAAGGGGTTGTGAAGAAGACACCACTTGAGGATTACACCAATATTCGTAAAGGCGGTCTGATCGGGATCTCCCTGCGTGATGATGATGCCCTTATTGATGTTAAGCTGACAGACGGACTTCAAGAGATCATTATGGGTACAGCTCACGGGATGTCCATCCGATTCTCGGAAGGAAATGTTCGTTCCATGGGACGGAGTGCAACCGGGGTTAAAGGGATTACACTGGATGAGCAGGATGTCGTAATCGGTATGGACGTTGTTGACCAGGAACTGGATGTTCTGATTGTTACAGCCAAAGGTTACGGTAAACGTACGCCTGTCAGCGATTATCGGATGCAGACTCGTGGCGGTAAAGGGATTAAAACCATTAACGTCACAGATAAGAACGGTGCGGTAGTCAGCCTGAAAATGGTTAAGACAGAAGAAGATCTGATGATCATCACTTCCAGCGGTACGTTAATTCGGATGAGTATGGAAGGCATATCCACTATGGGTCGATACACGCAAGGCGTGAAGCTGATTCATATTCGCGATGAAGATGCCGTAGCTACAGTCAGCCGAATTGACAAGAATGAGGAAGAACCAGATGACGAAGAATTGATTGAAGGTGCAGAAGCTGCTGATTCTGAAGGTTTAGAGTCAACTCTTGATGAGGGCGCGGTTTCCGATGCTGAAGTTGAGGGCGATGATTCAGGTTCTGAAGCATAGAATCAATTTTCTATAACGAAAATCATTTCATGATTACAATGAAATTGGAGGGCTCCCATATGGGGGCCCTTTGTTATTTTCACAGCTACAGGACCATTCTCCTCGAAATCTGGGATGTACAGCCTGATTTTTGAGTAATATAATGGGAATTAACGTGAAAAACCGGGACTATGGTCTTGATATCATTATAGAAGAACGATGAGTGAGGGGAATAAACATGGGATTAATCACCCTGTCTGAAGTCAAACCAGGACTTAAACTGGGAAATGACGTGCAAACGCTTCGTGGCAATGTTCTGTTTCAGAAGGGCAAAGTCATTCTGCCCAAAGATGTGGAAGTACTCAGAGCCTTTATGATTCATCAAGTGGACATCGAGCAAGAAAGAACAGGGACAAGCACTTCAGGTTCTAAGGCTTCGTCGGCCTCTTCAGTCCATGCAGCTAATGAAAAGAACGGAGAGCGGGCAGGGAAAGGCAGCAGCGCAGTCTCAGCACCCGTCTTACCGTCTCTGCATGAAGAGTATGAAAAGATGGTAGGACTGACCAAAAATGCTTTTCTATCCTCCCTGGCGGCTGAATTACCTGTATATGAGTTGCGTACACAGCTGGAAGCATTGTTTGTTCATCTTAAACAGTATAATGTGCTTACCTTCAGTCCACGAGTGATGCAAGAACATGATTATGTGTATCATCATGCCGTCTTGAGTGCCATTACATCTTATCAGTTGGCCCAGTGGATGGATCTTCCATCCAAAGACTGGATGCAGGTAGCTTTTGCAGGATTGTTCCATGATATTGGTAATAACAAAGTGGACCCACAGATCCTCCATAAACCCTCTACGTTAACTGCGTCAGAGCAGGCAGAGATCCGACAGCATACGAAATATGGCTATCAGGTACTGAAACAGGCGAAGGCCATCAATGAGGGAGCTAGACTTGCAGCATTGCAGCATCATGAAAAAGTGGATGGGTCGGGTTACCCGCTGCAGCTCAGCGGCACGCAGATTCATATCTATGCCAAGATTGTAGCTATCGCTGATATCTTCCACGCTATGACTCTGGAGAAGATCTATCGTAAGGCACAGTCACCGTACCTGGTACTTGAACAAATTCAGAGCGAGGCTTTTGGCAAATTGGATCCTGCCATCGTGAATGTATTCGTTCAGCGTTCCACACAGATCCATAACGGTATCCGAGTGAAGCTTAGCAATAATCAAATTGGTGAGATCATATTCTCTGATCGGGATCATCCTACACGGCCGATGGTATCGGTAGAAGGAACAATCATCAATCTGATGCAGCAAAGGCAGCTACATATTCAGGAAGTCATTGGCTAGTTCAATCTTCACTTCATATAGAAGAACAGGGCCTTTCCAATATGGAGAGGCTCTTTTTTATAGAACTTAAAGTAAAAGATAACTTTATTGAAAATAAAGCTTGCGTTCCGAATCTGTACATGGTATATTCTAATTCCGGCCAAGAAAACACAAGAAACACGGTGCGGCAAGCAAATGAAATAAGCTTCGAAAGAAACTTAAAAAAAAAGAGCTTGCAAAGTTGGTTCGGATGTGATAAGATATAAAAGTTGCTGAGGTGAACAACACACGGCAATGAAACAAGTTTGATCTTTGAAAACTGAACAACGAGTGAGTAACGATCTTGCTTGCAAGATCGACGCTGAGAAATCGGTACAAGTCTTCGGACTGTATGATTTCAAAGCAAAACAATGAGATTTTTAATCTCGTCAGTTTCAAAATGAGCTTATCGCTCTTTTCAATACTTTATTGGAGAGTTTGATCCTGGCTCAGGACGAACGCTGGCGGCATGCCTAATACATGCAAGTCGAGCGGACTTGAAGAGAAGCTTGCTTCTCGGATAGTTAGCGGCGGACGGGTGAGTAACACGTAGGCAACCTGCCCTCAAGTTTGGGACAACTACCGGAAACGGTAGCTAATACCGAATAGTTGTTTTCTTCTCCTGAAGAGAACTGGAAAGACGGAGCAATCTGTCACTTGGGGATGGGCCTGCGGCGCATTAGCTAGTTGGTGGGGTAACGGCTCACCAAGGCGACGATGCGTAGCCGACCTGAGAGGGTGATCGGCCACACTGGGACTGAGACACGGCCCAGACTCCTACGGGAGGCAGCAGTAGGGAATCTTCCGCAATGGGCGAAAGCCTGACGGAGCAATGCCGCGTGAGTGATGAAGGTTTTCGGATCGTAAAGCTCTGTTGCCAGGGAAGAACGCTTGGGAGAGTAACTGCTCTCAAGGTGACGGTACCTGAGAAGAAAGCCCCGGCTAACTACGTGCCAGCAGCCGCGGTAATACGTAGGGGGCAAGCGTTGTCCGGAATTATTGGGCGTAAAGCGCGCGCAGGCGGTCATTTAAGTCTGGTGTTTAATCCCGGGGCTCAACCCCGGATCGCACTGGAAACTGGGTGACTTGAGTGCAGAAGAGGAGAGTGGAATTCCACGTGTAGCGGTGAAATGCGTAGATATGTGGAGGAACACCAGTGGCGAAGGCGACTCTCTGGGCTGTAACTGACGCTGAGGCGCGAAAGCGTGGGGAGCAAACAGGATTAGATACCCTGGTAGTCCACGCCGTAAACGATGAGTGCTAGGTGTTAGGGGTTTCGATACCCTTGGTGCCGAAGTTAACACATTAAGCACTCCGCCTGGGGAGTACGGTCGCAAGACTGAAACTCAAAGGAATTGACGGGGACCCGCACAAGCAGTGGAGTATGTGGTTTAATTCGAAGCAACGCGAAGAACCTTACCAGGTCTTGACATCTGAATGACCGGTGCAGAGATGTACCTTTTCTTCGGAACATTCAAGACAGGTGGTGCATGGTTGTCGTCAGCTCGTGTCGTGAGATGTTGGGTTAAGTCCCGCAACGAGCGCAACCCTTGATCTTAGTTGCCAGCACTTCGGGTGGGCACTCTAAGGTGACTGCCGGTGACAAACCGGAGGAAGGTGGGGATGACGTCAAATCATCATGCCCCTTATGACCTGGGCTACACACGTACTACAATGGCCGGTACAACGGGCTGTGAAGCCGCGAGGTGGAACGAATCCTAAAAAGCCGGTCTCAGTTCGGATTGCAGGCTGCAACTCGCCTGCATGAAGTCGGAATTGCTAGTAATCGCGGATCAGCATGCCGCGGTGAATACGTTCCCGGGTCTTGTACACACCGCCCGTCACACCACGAGAGTTTATAACACCCGAAGTCGGTGGGGTAACCGCAAGGAGCCAGCCGCCGAAGGTGGGATAGATGATTGGGGTGAAGTCGTAACAAGGTAGCCGTATCGGAAGGTGCGGCTGGATCACCTCCTTTCTATGGAGAATCGTTTCCCGAGTGGAAACATTCAAATACGCAGCTTAGCTGCAAATACTACTCACTCGTTGCTCAGTTTTGAGAGCTCAAACTCTCAAACAGCTTGCTTTTGCATGGAGCTTGTTCTTTGAAAACTAGATATCGAAACGAAATTTTGCGAATTAGAACATTCCTTTTTAAGCTGAACTTGTGTAAACAAGTTTCAATAAAAACGGTAGATTGCATTTGCTCATTAGAGCAATTGGTTAAGCTACTAAGAGCACACGGAGGATGCCTAGGCGCTAGGAGCCGATGAAGGACGTGGCGAACAACGAAACTGCCTCGGGGAGCTGTAAGCAAGCTTTGATCCGGGGGTGTCCGAATGGGGAAACCCAGCTGGGGTAATTTCCAGTTACTCATAACTGAATACATAGGTTATGTAGAGGCATACCAGGGGAACTGAAACATCTAAGTACCTTGAGGAAGAGAAAACAATAGTGATTCCGTCAGTAGCGGCGAGCGAACGCGGAGAAGCCCAAACCAGAGAGCTTGCTCTTTGGGGTTGTGGGACATCTCACATGGAGTTACAAAGGAACCGGTTAAGCGAAGAGGTCTGGAAAGGCCCGCCAAAGAAGGTAAAAGCCCTGTACTTGAAAGTCTGTTCCCTCCGAGATGTATCCCGAGTAGTGCGGGGCACGTGAAACCCCGTATGAATCCGGCAGGACCATCTGCCAAGGCTAAATACTTCCTAGCGACCGATAGTGAAGCAGTACCGTGAGGGAAAGGTGAAAAGCACCCCGGAAGGGGAGTGAAATAGAACCTGAAACCGTGTGCTTACAAAAAGTCAGAGCCCGTTTTAGGGGTGATGGCGTGCCTTTTGTAGAATGAACCGGCGAGTTACGTTCCCGTGCAAGGTTAAGGTGAAGAGCCGGAGCCGCAGCGAAAGCGAGTCTGAATAGGGCGACTTAGTACGTGGACGTAGACCCGAAACCGGGTGATCTACCCCTGTCCAGGGTGAAGGTGCGGTAACACGCACTGGAGGCCCGAACCCACGCATGTTGAAAAATGCGGGGATGAGGTGGGGGTAGCGGAGAAATTCCAATCGAACTCGGAGATAGCTGGTTCTCCCCGAAATAGCTTTAGGGCTAGCCTCGGAAAACAGAGTCGTGGAGGTAGAGCACTGATTGGGTGCGGGGCCCGCAAGGGTTACCAAGCTCAGTCAAACTCCGAATGCCATAGACTTACTTCCGGGAGTCAGACAGTGAGTGCTAAGATCCATTGTCAAAAGGGAAACAGCCCAGACCATCAGCTAAGGTCCCCAAGTGTGTGTTAAGTGGGAAAGGATGTGGAGTTGCACAGACAACCAGGATGTTGGCTTAGAAGCAGCCACCATTGAAAGAGTGCGTAATAGCTCACTGGTCGAGTGACTCTGCGCCGAAAATGTAACGGGGCTAAACACACCACCGAAGCTATGGCTTGATGCTTTGCATCAGGGGTAGGGGAGCGTTGTATAAGGGTTGAAGGTGTACCGTAAGGAGCGCTGGACATTATACAAGTGAGAATGCCGGTATGAGTAACGAAAAGATCAGTGAGAATCTGATCCGCCGAAAGCCTAAGGGTTCCTGAGGAAGGCTCGTCCGCTCAGGGTAAGTCGGGACCTAAGGCGAGGCCGAAAGGCGTAGTCGAAGGACAACAGGTCGAAATTCCTGTACCACCGTAAGCCGTTATGAGCAATGGGGGGACGCAGCAGGGTAGTGACGCGGACTGATGGATGTCCGTCTAAGCAGTGAGGCTGATGTGTAGGCAAATCCGCACATCGTTAAGGCTGGGCTGTGATGGGGAGCGAAAATTATAGTAGCGAAGGTCATGATCTCACACTGCCAAGAAAAGCCTCTAGCCAGGTGATGGTGCCCGTACCGCAAACCGACACAGGTAGGCGAGAAGAGAATTCTAAGGCGCGCGGAAGAACTCTCGTTAAGGAACTCGGCAAAATGACCCCGTAACTTCGGGAGAAGGGGTGCCCCGGTAGTGTGAATAGCACGAGGGGGCCGCAGTGAAAAGGCCCAAGCGACTGTTTAGCAAAAACACAGGTCTGTGCGAAGCCGTAAGGCGAAGTATACGGGCTGACGCCTGCCCGGTGCTGGAAGGTTAAGGGGAGCGGTTAGGAGCAATCCGAAGCTGTGAACCGAAGCCCCAGTAAACGGCGGCCGTAACTATAACGGTCCTAAGGTAGCGAAATTCCTTGTCAGGTAAATTCTGACCCGCACGAATGGCGTAACGACTTGGGCGCTGTCTCAACGAGAGATCCGGTGAAATTTTAATACCTGTGAAGATGCAGGTTACCCGCGACAAGACGGAAAGACCCCATGGAGCTTTACTGCAGCTTGATATTGAATTTGGGTACGATCTGTACAGGATAGGTGGGAGCCTTTGAAACGTGAGCGCCAGCTTGCGTGGAGGCACCGTTGGGATACCACCCTGATCGTATCTAGGTTCTAACCTGGTACCGTAATCCGGTGCGGGGACAGTGTCAGGTGGGCAGTTTGACTGGGGCGGTCGCCTCCTAAAGAGTAACGGAGGCGCCCAAAGGTTCCCTCAGAATGGTTGGAAATCATTCGAAGAGTGCAAAGGCATAAGGGAGCTTGACTGCGAGACCTACAAGTCGAGCAGGGACGAAAGTCGGGCTTAGTGATCCGGTGGTACCGCATGGAAGGGCCATCGCTCAACGGATAAAAGCTACCCTGGGGATAACAGGCTTATCTCCCCCAAGAGTCCACATCGACGGGGAGGTTTGGCACCTCGATGTCGGCTCATCGCATCCTGGGGCTGAAGTAGGTCCCAAGGGTTGGGCTGTTCGCCCATTAAAGCGGTACGCGAGCTGGGTTCAGAACGTCGTGAGACAGTTCGGTCCCTATCTGTCGTGGGCGTAGGAAATTTGAGAGGAGCTGTCCTTAGTACGAGAGGACCGGGATGGACGTACCGCTGGTGTACCAGTTGTTCCGCCAGGAGCACCGCTGGGTAGCTATGTACGGAAGGGATAAGCGCTGAAAGCATCTAAGCGTGAAGCCCCCCTCAAGATGAGATTTCCCAGTATGTAAGACCCCTTGAAGACGACGAGGTAGATAGGCTGGGGGTGGAAGTGCAGCAATGCATGGAGCTGACCAGTACTAATCGGTCGAGGGCTTATCCAAATATGCAAGTTGTAAATCGCACATTTCGTTTCGGATCTAGTTTTCAGAGAATAAACTCTGAATGTAAGCTATGCTATGCGTTTGGTGGCGATGGCGGAGGGGTTCCACACGTACCCATCCCGAACACGACCGTTAAGCCCTCTAGCGCCGATGGTACTTGGACCGCAGGGTCCTGGGAGAGTAGGACGCCGCCAAGCAAAGAACCACTGCCGATGTTATTCGGTGGTGGTTTTTATTTGTTTATAAGCAAAAATACAGGAATAGCTAGTGTTGGATGGACTGAATTCTGGCTTTGGAAGCTGATATAAATAGAGGGTGGATTGACTTTCAAAAGAGGGTAAATGGAATGCCCTAGAAAGTCTTGAAATGAAGGTAACATTTTTGTTACGGAAAACGCATTCGAAACCAGTATAATAGGACTATGTTAAATATGCTAAAAGTACCTGACCACAGAGCTGGAATGTGCAGCTGTGAAAAGGAGGGTGTGTGTGATAAGTTGGCGAAGACTAGTTCTTCATTCGTTTCTCTTGCTCGGCCTAATAGGCGTGCTTGTAGGATGCGGTGAAGCAGGATCTGCATGGACTTCTTATGAAGGAGCGGTAAACGAGAAGGGTTTCCCGGTTCCTAAAGTGGCGAATAAATCTGACCAGTCTGAAAACAATTCGGATATGGATTATGTTCGATATACGCTATCTGGTATTAGTGAGAGCACTAGTATTCCTGAGGTGTATCTAGACGAGATTAAGAGCTGGGGATGGACAGAAAAGCAAGCCAAGAGTACTTCCAATGACTCAAGTTCCCTACGTGTATTTGCTAAAGAAGGGCATACTGTACATCTAGCTGTACATGATGGTTTCTTCACGGTGATGGTTCCGAAAAGTGAAGCTGCCCAGACGACAGTAAAATCACTTGATGATGATGACTGAATGAGTTGTGTTTTGATGTAATGGTTCGACAATTAACGGTGTAATGGTCCGTATGATAGTAAAGCTCCCGATCTCTGATCGGGAGCTTTTTGTATTTATTTTTTGTCTGTCATGAATCATATTAGATGAGCAATGAATCGTTCGGAGGTTTTCTTTTGGCGGTGACTTAACCAGGAGCTGTAGAGAGGCAGGCTTACAGCACTCACACAGGAGACATGAGGCATAGATAGCAAAGATAGTAGGTGCCTGTAGAGGCTGGTATCAGTCGTCTATAGAGCAAGTAAACATAGAAGAGGGGGGAAAGATACCGAAAGGAGGTCGATTATGAGCCTCCTACGTACTCAATATCAGAAAAGGTATTCAACAAACTAGGGAGTGGCGGAACGGAAATGAATGTACTGTGTTGGGGATAACCAGTTTAGCTATACCCATGCTGTGGATAAGGGGGGAAGGGAGGCAGAATAAATAAAGGTTATCCACTGTGGATAACCTTTAAGGTTTGGAAGCATGACGCAGTAATCAAGGAAGATTGTCATAGGAGTGGTTGCGTCAGTTTGAATAGAAGGTATGGATGAGCTTTAGCGTTTTATGTATTACTGGTTTCAACTATACTTTGCGTTAGGCAAGGTTATAGGTAAAGGATAGAAGAATAATTATTGCAGGTAGTAGGAGACATCTTGTTCATTTAATTTGATAAGCCCGTCCTTTCGTTCGCGTGAAAGAACAAGTACAACATATAGACGTGGTACAAGCAGCCACAGATGCCAGAAAATCAACGATAGGGTGAAGGACAAGGGTGACCATATTAAACAGACGGTAATGATACATAGCCCAATCCAGCTCATATTGAGGTGGACCCGGACGAACATGCGGTAGCTGAAATGTTGGTCTGGAATATAGCCGAACCAAGGCATTTTGAGGTTCCAGCGCCAACGACGTGCATAGGAGGTACGGACCAGCAGTAATATGGTTCTGGCAATGACATAATGAATCCATAGTGTGATCGGTCCTGCCAGGATAAAGTAGAAGAGGCCGGTCCAGGAGAATGCTAACAGATTAAACAAAAGCATAATGACAGGCAAAGACAGATAGCTAAAGATTACGCTGCGGGCAATGGCCTTTTTTTTCAGAAGCCGGTATTGATAAAAGGTTGCTTTATTCTCCGGTTCGGCGATCATACGATTACAAATCCTCCTTCTGGGATCACGTTCATTTGTAATAGGTATTCGTTTTCATAAATAAGGAAATGGATGACGCAGAGTTACATATATGAACCTTGTATGGACTCCAGATTGATGTACAAGATATGGAAGTAGATTAATCATATACAAGTATACCTTTGAACGACCTGGCTGTCAGGTTCTGAATGGTGATGTATTATATATCGGCTGAAAATCCAAGTTTTTTTAAGATTATAGAATATAAGTTTTTCATAGCTGTAGGAGGAGGAGGTAATCACATTAGAAATACAATGAAGTACGGTGATGTTTCTTGTAATGACTGTCCATGCATGGTTTTTCATATAATAGAACAAATTATAGGTCTGTGAGGTTTTAGATACGTTATAAGGTAAGGAGAATGACTAACAAATGCAGGCTGTCTCGCTGAAGTATAGAACGAATGGCATTTTTCTTCTGTTTGTTTTCGGTACAGACACCCATGGAGGGTTAGGCGAATATATATATTTTATAGAAAGAAAGCACTATGAAAAGGTTTAAAATAATAGAAACTGTGCAATACTGATAGTAATACGTAAAACAAGGTGGGATGGTTGATGGAAGGACACGCCGAACACACATGCATTATCTGCGAACAGACCAAAAGAGAAGGCATTTTTATTGTATCTGAATTTATATGTGACGCTTGCGAAGCAGAAATGGTTCATACGGATGCACAGGATGCCAAGTACAATTATTTTATTCATCAGATGAAGCAGATTTGGGTGCAAAAGAACGCATAAAGAACGTTAAAACATATTAGTGAAACATCACATTGACTTGTATCGATGTGCATAGAGGCCCTAGGGGCCTTTTTCTGTTTCTATCAGGTAAATAGGAAGGGGAAAATGGACATGATAAGCACCCATGGGGTGACAGAATATGTTGCTACTGCATCGTTGGAAACGGCGGTTTGCACGGGGACTGGACAATTGCTGATATAATAAAAGGAGGAGTGATTTACCCACACGTTTTGATACAGCAGATCTTAGAAGAGAAACAAGTGTGGAGAGGTCTCGGTAGTTAGAGAGAGTATTGGTACGACCGTATCAAAATTTATGAATGTACAGGATGATTATTCAATGGAACATAAATCAAATACCGCACCTTTATATGAGGCGTTGCTTGCTTATCGTGATTCAGGGCAGCGTTCTTTTCATGTACCTGGGCACAAGAATGGACAAGTCTATCGAGGGTTACTGGAGCAAACGGACCAGCAGCAGTTAGAGGGGGCAGCGGGTGAAATTCACCGTAATGAGGGTGAGGCGAAGGGAAAACAAAGTTGGGGACGGTCAGTAACTGATGGGGAAGAGCGCTTCAGGCAAGCTGAGGGACAAGGGCATAATAATGAGATTCTCGGACTGACGAATAATGGTGGGGATGTAAATGATGGATCTGCAGCAGATGTAGATGTAGTACCGGTGAGTGCGTTTCTGGAGATGATGCGGCTGGATGTAACGGAAATCTCGGGGACGGACGACTTGCATCATCCAGAAGGGGTTATATTGGAGGCGCAGCAGCTGGCAGCTGATTGTTTTGGAGCAGAGGAGAGCTTCTTCCTTGTCGGAGGCAGTACGGCGGGTAATTTGTCTTTGCTGCTTACCATATGTAATGAACCTAATAGTCTTGTACTGGTACAACGTAATGTGCACAAGTCTGTCATTCACGGATTGATGCTGGCAGGCGCAAGGGCTGTATTCCTGGAGCCGTGGGTTGACCCTGCGAGTGGACTTGCGGTGATGCCGTCGCTTGAGACGGTGCAGGCCGCTGTCCAGGCCTATCCTGAGGCAAAGGCAGTACTTGTGACTTTGCCCAATTATTACGGTATGGGCGCTGATCTGAAGCCCATAGCGGAGATGTGCCATGAGGCAGGCATACCGCTGCTCGTGGATGAAGCGCATGGCGCGCATTATGGGCAGCATCCGGAGCTGCCAGCCTCGGCACTGTCTTGCGGAGCAGACGGTGTGGTGCAGTCGACCCACAAGATGCTGTCTGCTTTCACCATGGGAGCCATGCTGCACGTTCAGGGACCAAGGTTAAACCGGTCCCTGCTGCGTCAGCGTTTGGCCATGGTGCAGAGTTCAAGCCCATCATACCCGGTGATGGCTTCGCTTGATCTGGCGCGCCGCCTGCTGCATACGCAGGGCGCGAATGCCTTCACGGCGGGGCTTGCCGCCGTGGACGCCTTTAAGCGCGGCCTTGCGGAGCTGCCGCGCTTTCAGTTGCTGCAGCCGGGGCAGCTGCTGCAGCAAGAGCCGCCAGCCGGGGCGAAGCCGGCCACTGGCGGTAAGTCCGAGGCCGCCGGTGCACCGGGGCGGCCTGAAGCTCTGCCCGCGACGGCGTTGCCTTCAGCCGCGGGATACACCGCTCAGGACCCGTTCAAGGCCGTCATTTATGACGGCACAGGGGTGCTGAGCGGTTATGGGCTGCAGCAGCAGCTGGAAGCATGCGGCTGTGTGCCCGAAATGAGCGACGAAAGATACGTCGTCCTGCTCTTTAGCCTGGGCTCGACGCTGCGCGATGCCGAGCTTTTGTTACAGGCTTTACGCCAAATCGGCCTTGAGCAGGAGCAGGGCCAATCTCTTGGTGAGCAATCACAGCGTTTTACAAAAGATTCTGCAAATTATATTTCCACGTGGAACAATTTTCAAGAAGGAACTCCTTTTTCGGAGCCTATCCCGTTTACGTTGCAGCCGATTATGGAAGAGGATACAACAGAAGTATCCATTGATAAATGTGTAGGTCTTCGCTCTGCGGAGATGGTCATTCCATATCCGCCCGGCATACCTCTTGTGTACGCTGGTGAGCGAATAAGTGCGGCCATGATATCACGTATTAAGCTACTGAGAGATGAAGGAGCCAGGTTCCATGGTGTATCTGATACTTCGCTGCAATCATTGAAAATCATCAGGGAATAATTGAGTTTAGAAGACACGCTTTGGATTTATGCAAAATGCTCAAACAAGTTAAGACATCATTGTTGTCTGGACATAAGAAAGAAGGGAACAAACTTTGGATATTCCGCTAAAAAAATATACGGGAATAGTCCTGCAAGTCATACTGATGTACGGGTTCTATTGGATAGGAAACCTGATTCAGGCTGTATTGCATCTGCCGTTAACAGGAAGTATTGTCGGGATGCTGCTTCTATTCATCGTCATTCAACTGGGATGGATCAGAATAAGTTGGGGCGAAGAAGGATCATCCTGGCTTCAATCGAATTTGCAATTATTGTTTATCCCTCCCACGGTGGGCATTATCAATCATTTTGATTTTTTTAGAGCCAATACGCTGCTGCTTGTTCTGGGGTTAATCATTAGTACATTAATTACTTGTCTGTTGTCTGCGAAAATCAGTGAATGGCTCATGGCGTGGAGATCGACGCATCAAGGCAAGAAGGAGGCGATCTCATGCTCGCATTCATCCTCGGAATCGGAATGATTGCCTTGACCGTGGCTATATATATTCCGGCGACTCATTTATATAGAAGGTTGAAGTGGCCGATCCTTATGCCCGTCTTGACGGCAACGACTGTAATTGTACTGATTCTGATCATTTCTGGTATTAAGCTCGATACGTACATGCTTGGTGGCAAATGGATACAGGAGTTATTGGGGCCGGCTGTAGTTTCCCTGGCATTCCCTTTGGCGAAACACCTTGATGTACTGAAACGGAATATTATCCCGATATTAGGGGGGACCTTGGGTGGAAGCATCGTTGGTATGTCCACAGGGGCCGCCATATCGCTGCTGCTCGGTTATCCGCAAGATATCGTTATCGCATTATTGCCCAAATCCATTACGACACCCGTTGCCATTCAACTGGCTGATCAGGTGGGGGGAAATTCATCCTTCACTTCGTTATTTGTGATGATAGCCGGATTTTCGGGGATATTATTGGGACCCATGATTTTAAAACGGGCCAGAGTAAACAGCAAAAATGCGTATGGGATCGGACTCGGCTCGGCTTCCCACGCATTGGGTATGGCAAGATCCTTTGAGTATGGAGAAAATGCGGTAGCGCTGAGTTCCGTATCGATGATTGTCAGTGCTATTGCCGGCTCTGTCATGCTCCCTCTATGGGTATGGTTGATTTACGGCTGATCAGGCTATGTGCCTTATCGGAAATATTGGAGAATAGCTGACCGTTAACGCGGGATCATGTATAGTATTATAATAAGAAGCTTGTACCAAACTCGAAACAATCTACGGATTGATCATGAACATACACCTCTGGGCGGGCTCATTCATAGTCTGGAGTATGAGAGGATCGAGATTGTAGTTATCGCAGCACAATTAGGAGCAATTATCGATATAGAAAGCAGGGAAGCATATGCAGGGCAGAGGTAAATTCATTACGTTGGAAGGGGGAGAAGGGTCCGGCAAAACAACGATGATCAGTAAGCTAGGTTCTTACTTTGAAGAACAGGGTATACCATATGTAGTTACTCGGGAACCTGGCGGGATTGAAATTGCGGAGAAAATACGTGCCATCATTCTCAATCCTCTTCATACGGCAATGGATGCAAGAACCGAAGCGCTGCTCTATGCAGCTGCACGAAGTCAGCATCTGGCAGAGAAGGTGGAGCCTGCATTGAAGGCAGGGAAGACCGTTATCTGTGACCGATTTGTCGACAGCAGTCTGGCCTATCAAGGATACGCTCGTGGTCTTGGCATAGAGAATGTATGGGCCATCAATCGGTTTGCAATAGGTGAACTGATGCCGGATGTCACACTCTATCTGGACATTGAGCCTGAAGCAGGACTCGCCCGCATTGATGCCCACGATGGACGTGAAGTTAACCGCCTGGATCTCGAAAGTCTGGAGTTCCACCGCAAAGTGCGTGAAGGCTATTTTCTACTGAAGGAACAGTTTCCTGACAGGATCAAAGTCATCGATGCTTCTCAAAAGCAAGATGAGGTCTTAGCAGCAATGATTTTGTCGCTTAAGACAGGGATTTTGAAGGATTTTGACGAGTAATTGTCTAATATATAGACAGGGCATTTCACAAGGTGCTTATTATCTGAAGGAGGTTATGCAGGATGAAACTGATTGTTGCGATTATACAGGATAAAGACAGCAACCGATTATCCAGCGCATTGGTCAAAGCAAATTTTCGGGCTACGAAATTGGCCAGTACCGGTGGATTTTTGAAGGCAGGCAACACGACGTTTATGATCGGTGTCGATGATGGTCAGGTCGAGTCCGTAATGAACGTCATTCGCAGCAGCTGTAAGGTTCGTGAACAGCTCGTGACTCCAGTCACTCCGATGAGCGGAACAACCGACTCTTACCTGCCGCTACCTGTCGAAGTTCAAGTAGGTGGAGCTACCGTGTTTGTTCTTCCGGTAGATCGATTCGAACACTTTTAATGATGTCACTATAAATCCAATTGAGCGTCCTTCTTGTAATCAAGAATCGCGTTCTCTGTCCGGATAAACTTTTCGATCAGGGAAGATTTTATTTCGGACAGAGGTTGACTAACCAACAAATAGATCCATGTGGTGATATTTAACTACTATTATATATAGAGTATGATCTAGCACATAAATAAGGTCTCCTCCACGCACAGGCGCAACGCGCACTGTGCTGATGGGCGATTGGCCTACTAAGGTAGAAAGCAGGCGTTTCCATGAAAATCAATCCTGGATTCCGACCGATGCAGAGTGGACTCAGTTCTTCCGATTCCGGCTCCAAACCGGTTCAATCCAAAAATTTCTCTGATATGATGAATCACCAGGGTGAACGGGCATCACAGGCTGAACTTACCCGCCGATTAAGTGAGATCCAGATGCAGGGTGACCGTTTGTCTCGTTCCATGACCATTCGTGAATTGAAAGCATACAAGCAGCTTGTAAAAAGATTTCTGGAGGAAACGGTCCGTCGTGGTGTGTCTATGAAAGAGACTCGAGGATGGGATCGTCGGGGAAGAGGGAAACGTTACAAGTTAATTGATGAGATTGACTCTGCCTTATTATCTATGGCTGATGAGCTTTTGGAAACAGAGGAAGGCAAGATTACGTTATTACAGCAAGTAGGAGAAATTCGGGGAATGCTTATTAATTTAAGCTTCTGAGGAGGAAGTATGTCCTTTCAACAAATTATGGGTCAGCAGGCAGCCAAGCAGATGTTACAGAGCAGTTTGAGACGTCATGCCATAAGTCATGCCTATTTGTTTAGCGGACCATCTGGCAGTGGACAATTGCAGACGGCGATCACATTTGCCAAAGCAATATTCTGTACAGAGCTTGAAGATGATGCCTGCGGACAGTGTCTTGAATGTCGTAAGGTGGAACATGGAAATCATCCGGATCTAACCATGCTTGCACCGGATGGGAATAACATTAAAATTGATCAAATTCGGGATCTGCAACGTATCTTTTCGTACCGATCAGAGGCGGGACATCCCAAGGTATATATTATTGAGCAGGCCGAGAAAATGACTGTTCAAGCGGCTAACAGCTTGCTTAAGTTTCTGGAAGAACCTCAGGTGCCCGCGGTAGGCATTTTGATTACGGATAATGGACAGGCGATGCTGCCCACCATTCGTTCACGCTCTCAATTGGTTCCTTTCAGTGCTCTGAATCCGGAAGAGATGCTGCAATCGCTGATTGCGGAAGGGCACCCTGCCAATCTGGCTCGCTCTGCCGTCCATTTAGCGTCAGGACTGGAAGCATGTAGAGAAATTCTCCAGCAGAATTGGTTTGCAGAAATTAGAAACGTAATGTTACAATTAGGGAAGGAGTCCCTGGGTAGAGGAAGTACATCATTGATCTCTGCACAGCAGAAGCTTTTTAAAACCGGACTCTCAGAACACCTGGATACGATGCTTAGCCTGTTCCATTTATGGTTCAGGGATATGCTGTATGTCCAGTATGGTAGGCATGAACATATCGTTTTTATAGATCAGTTGGACATGCTGTCTCAGTTGGCCCATACCCGCAGCACCGAGCAGTGGGTTTCCTACATGGATATGGCCGCAGCATGCAGAAAAAAATTGCGTTTCAATGTCAATGGCCAGCTTTGTCTGGAGCAATTTTTGATCGGTTTGGCATAAGACTGGGAGAGGACAGATTTTGTTCCAATCATATGCAAACGGTTATAACTTCGGCGGGTTCCCTAAGAAGACAGGGCTTCAGACGAAGTGGGATTGGCTTACGAGGGGGTTAATTTTTTGTACAGTGTAGTGGGTGTCCGTTTCAAAAAAGCGGGCAAAATTTATTACTTCGATCCCCTGGACCTTCCCATTGAAAAAGAAAACTGCGTTATCGTGGAGACAGCGCGGGGGGTAGAGTACGGTAAGGTTGTCGTTGGCAAGAAAGAAGTAGGCGAGTCTGATGTGGTGTTGCCGCTCAAAAAGGTCATCCGGGTAGCGGGCGAGACAGATGCCCGTGTCGTAGATGAGAACAAGCGTGCAGCAAAAGAAGCATTCGGTACTTGTTTAAATAAAATCAAAGACCACGGCCTCAAAATGAAGCTGGTCGATGTGGAATTTACGTTTGATCGCAATAAAATTATTTTTTATTTTACAGCTGAAGGAAGAGTAGATTTCCGGGAGTTGGTCAAGGATCTGGCAAGCATTTTCCGGACACGGATCGAACTGAGACAGATCGGTGTACGTGATGAAGCAAAGATGCTTGGAGGGATCGGACCTTGCGGCCGAGTATTATGTTGTTCTTCCTGGCTGGGAGACTTTGAGCCGGTATCAATCAAGATGGCTAAAGATCAGAGCCTGTCACTGAATCCGACGAAAATTTCCGGGTTGTGCGGAAGACTCATGTGTTGTCTGAAATTTGAGCATGATAACTATGAAAGTGTGAGAGAAGAATTGCCGGCTGTAGGCAAGTTGGTCGTCACCTCTTTGGGTGAAGGAAAAGTTGTCGGCATCAATGCCGGTAATCGCACAGTCCATGTTCAATTGTTCGACATCAGTAAAGTCAAAGAACTTCCGCTGGATGACGTCGTTATCAAGTAAACCATAAAGGTTGCTTCGGGGTGGAAACTTGGAAAAGAAAAATCTGTTTACGCACATTCATGAAATGGAAACCCAATTGGGTCAGTTGCACAGTGATTTAGGAGAGTTAAAAATGATTGTTAAAGAGCTGCTTGAAGATAATCAACGGCTTACCATCGAGAATGAGCAGTTACGCAAACTGCTGAAGCGTGAGGCCCCGGCAGATTTGCCCATCGCATCGGCGCTCGCACCAGTAGCAAGGCCTGCGGGTCCAGCTACTGGTGAAGATGTTGTAGGTGAAGGGTATGATAATCTGGCTCGGTTGTATCACGAAGGATTCCATATCTGCAATGTCTATTATGGACATTTGCGGACGGAAGGCGATTGTCTGTTCTGTCTGTCTTTTTTGAATAAATGAAGTGGCCGTAGGGATCCCCTACGGTTTTTTTTCAAGGTTAAGAACCTTGTCTGAGACATAGAGTACCGGAGGATGAGAGTATCATATGACAGAAATTTCAGTAAAACTGCAAGATTCGGAGCGAATCGACGATTTGCTCTCTCATGATTTGAAGATTATTCAAAGTGATGAAGTGTTTAGTTTTTCGATGGATGCCGTATTGTTGGCCCGATTTGCTTCAGTACCGAAACGTGGTCGTGTGCTTGATCTGTGTACAGGCAATGGGGTTGTTCCCATTCTGTTGACCACACGAACACAGGCGAGTCTGGAAGGCATTGAAATTCAGCCGCGATTGGCAGATATGGCACGTCGCAGCGTTCAACTGAATGCATTGGAAGAATCCATTACGATCCATGAAGGTGATTTGCGTGAACTCGTGAAAGAAACGGGCCATGCTGTATACGATGCTATAACGGTTAACCCTCCGTATATGCCCTTGAATGGAAGTGACCTCAAGATGAACACTCATCAGGCAATGGCACGCCATGAAATCGGTTGTACGCTGGAGGAAGTCATCCAGGCCTGCAATCGACTGGTGCGCAATGGCGGTAAAGTATCCATGGTTCATCGCCCACAGCGTCTAGGAGAGATCATCTCTCTGATGCGTGAGTACAAACTTGAACCGAAGCGGATTCGGATGGTACATCCCCGTGCTCATTTGGAAGCCAATATGGTGTTGATTGAAGCGCTCAAGGATGGGAAACCGGAGGTACGCATGCTTCCACCACTGATTGTCTACAATGAAGAGGGGAAATACTGCGAAGAAATCATGGACATATATTACGGTGCACAGCATGCAGAATGTACAACGGAAGGAGGACTATAGATGACATTGCATATTCAGAAGAGCTACGCGGAGCAGTCGGGTGATGCCGGTAAACTATATTTGGTAGGAACACCAATCGGTAATCTGGACGATATGACCTTTCGAGCAATTAAAACACTGCAGAGCTGTGACATCATTGCAGCGGAGGATACTCGTCAGACCCGAAAGCTGCTTACCCATTTTGAAATTACACCATCGATGTTGTTCAGTTACCATGAGCATAACAAGGGAGCTAGTGGGCCTGAACTAATACGCTATATAATAGAAGGAAAAAATTTGGCACTCGTCAGTGATGCCGGTCTGCCGGCCATTTCGGACCCTGGTTCCGATCTTGTAAAACTTGCGCTTGAAGCTGGAATTACGGTCATTCCCATCCCTGGAGCCAATGCCGCGTTATCAGCTCTGATCGTATCTGGTTTACCGACGGAGCGTTTCACATTCGGCGGCTTTTTGCCGCGGGAGAAAAAAGACATGCGAAAAGTGATGGAAGCTTTTAATGAGTCCAACGGTACGTTGCTATTTTATGAGTCCCCTCACCGTATTCGCAAAAGTTTGGCTTATCTCGAAGAGATTCTGGGTGATCGGTCGATCGTACTGGCGCGTGAGCTAACGAAACGTCATGAGGAGTTCGCAAGAGGCAGTATCCAAGAGTGCATAGAATGGCTTGAGGAACACCCGCCACTTGGGGAATATTGTTTGCTTGTAGAAGGTATCAGGGAAGAAGAGCGTAAGGCGGAGCGGGAAGCCTGGTGGCAACTGCTGTCCTTGGAGGATCATGTGAGCCACTATGAGAATGAAGGACTTAGTCGTAAAGATGCGATGAAGAAAACTGCAACGGATCGAGGTCTGACGAAACGAGATGTATATAACGCGTTAATCTAATAACGAATCAACAAATACATGCTGGAATAGGGAACATAAACTTAAAGGAACCTTAGATCCAACCTTAATGGAATATGAAAACGAGCAGAGCGGAGAAAAAAATATATTACGAATGTCACCGCTCTTCTTTTTGGGGTTGGACAGACTCTTAGCTCGATTTTTTAGGTAATGAAAACCAATAACAAAGCAAAAAAATACCTTCCAGCGGTGGGGTTCACACCGGGAAGGCGATCAAGGAATATAAAAAGGTTAGAAATAACAATTTAATAAGACCATTATACCTGATATTTCTTATTTTGTCACAGGTGCAGGGATTTCGGAAATACATTCGTTACAAACAATTTTACCTTTGAAATAAGTAACGTTCTCTGCATTGCCACAGAAGATACAAGCTGGTTCGTATTTTTTCAACATGATGCGCTCGCCGTCAACATAGATCTCAAGAGCATCTTTTTCACCAATACCGAGCGTACGGCGCAATTCGATTGGAATAACTACCCGTCCCAGTTCATCCACTTTTCTTACAATACCTGTTGATTTCATCATTATAATCAGTGCTCCTCTCAGCTAACGATCATTGTCATTATTCGACATTATTTTATGTTTTATGATACTCATCATACCAACGATTCCCAAAACAGTCAACCTTAAAATTAGCTTAAAATAAAGGCTGTTTTTGATAAGATTACGAGTGGTAAGGGATTGGAAGCCATTTTTCGTATTTAAACATCAATGTCAGCTTTGTCGATTTGGAAAACGACAAAACTACCTTATTCGACAAGATTCGTCAAAGCGTGTCGAATTCTTGGTGGTATATACTGAAAAGCGACAAATACAAACGATATTTAAAGGAGTGATAGACATGGAACAGCGTTTAACGGAAGAAAAGGTGTTTAAAGATCCGGTACATAATTATATCCATGTGCAAGATCCGATTATATGGCAGTTGATCAACACGCCTGAGTTTCAACGTTTACGCCGAATCCGTCAATTGGGAACATCGTTTCTTACTTTCCATGGTGCAGAGCACAGCCGCTTCTCACATTCCTTGGGTGTCTACGAAATTACACGTAAGATTATTTCCCAATTCGAAAGAAGTCACTATTCAGATTGGCCAAAGGAGGAAAAAACGGTAGCCCTTTGTGCAGCATTGCTCCATGATCTTGGACATGGGCCATTCTCTCACTCTATAGAAGAAGCTTTCGATATGAATCATGAGGATTGGACTTGTCGGATCATTACAGGTGATACCGAAGTAGGGGCGATCTTAAGACGGTATGCTCCTGATTTTCCCGAGAAAGTGGCTTCTGTTATTCAAAAAACGTATGAGCAACCTATTGTTGTTAATTTGGTTACCAGTCCGCTAGATGCGGACCGCATGGATTACTTGCTTCGGGATGCCTACTTTACAGGTGTAAACTATGGGACGATTGACCTTGACCGTATCTTGCGTATGCTGCGTCCATATCACGGACGAATTGTGGTCAAGGAGTCGGGCATGCACGCCGTGGAGGATTACTTGATGTCCAGGTACCAGATGTACTGGCAAATTTACTTTCATCCAGTTACCCGAAGTTCGGAAATTATATTGCGGCAAATATTTAAGCGGGCAAAAAGTCTCATACAGCAAGGTTTCAAATTCCGCTTCATGATTGATCCACTACCCCAGTTATTCGCTGGAGATCTATCGGTGGATGAATATTTACAACTGGACGAAGCTTTGATTCAGACGGCATTTATGCAGTGGCGCAAAGAGGACGATACTGTTCTAAGTGAGTTATGCGAACGATTTATAGATCGCAAATTATATAAGTATGTAGAGATTGAACAGATCGACGTAAACATGATTGAAGAGATTCGGGAAGCCTTCACTGTAGCCGGTCTCAATCCCGAGTATGATCTAGAAATTGATTTTCCAACGGATAATCCGTATGATGTGTTTCGTCCGGATGAATCCACGGACAAGCAGATTTTGCTGCTTGATCGGCAAGACAAGTTACATGAGTTGTCAGAGGTGTCCGACATTGTCCGTTCAATCAGTGGTCTTCATCGCGGAAAACATCATTTGTATTATCCGCAGAATAAGGTGGATGCGATTGTTCATGAATTACCGTCCCATATACGCCCCTATTTCTCCCATTAAATGATGCGCAATGCTGTTCAAGAATCATGATGTAAAAAAGCTTTCGAAAAGAGCTATTTTTCATGATACAGTAATCTGCTTTAATGGAGAGTACATGTAGATCGACATAATTTTGTAATCAAAGTAATTAGAATACAACCCGATTGCCTAAAAATGAGCACATATAGATATGAAGGAACTTGTTCGTTCTACATGTTGTGCTCAACAAACAATGAAAGAAATATAAAAAAAACATGATCCAATTTAGTAATAGTTATGTTCTGGTTAAGACTGCAGGATGGATTAAAAAGAGATAGTCGTTTATTCGACATGAAGGGAGAAATACAGCATGATGTTGTTCGACACACATACACACCTGGATGCACCACAATTCGACGAGGACCGCGAGGAAATGATTCAGCGTGCTGTGGATGCAGGCGTTGGTCGCATGATTAATGTGGGCTTTAACCGGGAGACCATTCCAACCACGATGAAGCTGGCTGAAACCTATGATTTTATATATGCTGCCGTAGGCTGGCACCCAGTGGATGCAATCACAATGCAAGAGGGTGATCTGGAATGGATTGCATCTTTATGCAAGCATGAAAAAGTGGTAGCCATCGGTGAAATTGGTCTAGACTATTACTGGGACACTTCACCGAAAGAGGTTCAACATCGCGTATTACGACAACAGATTGGTCTTGCCCGTGAGTTGAATATGCCGATTGTCATTCACAACCGGGATGCGCATGAAGATATTGTAAAGATTCTGCGTGAAGAGAAAGCTGGAGAAGTAGGCGGTGTCATGCATTCCTTCTCTGGCAGCTGGGAAACGGCGAAAATGTGTCTGGATTTAGGCTTTCATCTTTCCTTCGGAGGGCCAATCACGTTCAAAAATGCAAAGCAACCCAAAGAGGTACTTGAGAAGGTTCCTATGGACCGATTTTTCATCGAAACGGACGCTCCTTATTTAACACCGCACCCTTATCGTGGAAAACGAAATGAGACAGCGCATGTACGTCTGGTTGCAGAAGCAGCTGCGGAAATTAAAGGCATTTCGATAGAGGAAATTGCAGCAATAACGACCAAAAATGCCATGGAACGATTTGGGATTCGTTAAAAGATCGAGCAAAACGGGTGAAAAAGTGAGTTAGGCGGAGTTAATTTGCTTTTTGATCCAAATAAATCAAGAATATTACAATATTTTAACCAAATATTTAGAAAAACGTACTTGAACAACGCTTTACAACATGCATAGAAACAGGATATCATCTTTTCAGTGAATTGTTGTGCGGAAAATTGGACAGATGTTCGGGGGATGAACAAAGGGACACTTTCCGATGAAACAACATTACTTTCATGAATCAGTCTCGCTGAGTCTCCGTTAACGGAGAGCGGGGGAACCAATAGGGCTTAAACATCGGTGATTGCAGCCGATGCGCAACATGCGCTGACCCAAAAGCAGCGTATGAATCTGCGAAGCCGTATTTGATTTCTTCTTTGGGTCTCGGGGTGAATTCAAGGGCGTCCGCCATGAGCGGATGACCGGAGATAGGGCGGCTCTCTTTCGCCCGAACCCGACAGCTAACCTCGCAAGCGGAAAAAGAGAGGCAACCTCGTGCATGAATTTCCGATATTCAGAATCATTCGGAAGCCACGAAAGAGTTCCTCTTAAACTCTTTCTTTGGCTTTTTTGTTTTTGAATAAAAGAAATACTGTCATCATACGGTAAGTATTCAGGAGGATGACATCATGTTGCGAAGATTGATTCATGGTGCAGAACCGGATTATGTTGGTCCGATCTGTGTTCTGTAGAAAATTTGGTATAGTCGCGTCAAAGACATCATGCATTACTTTAGACGGCGAGGCTATGAAGGAGGACGGAGAAGTGGGCACATTCCAACCAGAAGAGACCCATGAGTCACGATCATCCAGTAAGTCTTTCGCGTTGCGGTGGAAGCATGAGAACTTGCGTCAAATGGCATTGATCGCGATTTTCTCAATTGCGCTTACAATCATGATCTTGTTAGTCGTTTACGGTCAGGCCGGGAAACAAATTTCACTGGTTATTGATGGCAAAGCTCAAGCGGTAGAGACTCGTACAGGAATGCTTCAGGAAATGCTGGAGGAGCAGTCAATCACAGTCAGCCCTCACGATCAGGTATCCATGCCCTTGAATGGGGCGATCACAGATGGAGACCGCATCGTTATTGAGCGGGCCGTTCCAGTTAATATTACGGCAGACGGGGACACCAAGACTCTGTATACAACCGATTCATCGGTAAAAGATGCGATTAAAAAATCAGGTATTCAAATTGCAAATGAAGACAAAGTATATCCGGCGCTTGGAACCACTATTGAAGCGGATATGAAAATCCGTGTAGTGCGGGTAACAAAGCGTACGGTGGAAGTGGAACATCCGATTGCTTATAAAGTGATCAAAACGGCTGACCCTAGCTTGTACAAAGGCGACAATCGTGTCGTTGTGAGCGGTAAAGAAGGCACACTTGTACAGCATATTGAAAAAGTGTTTCAGGATGGAGAATTGGTCTCCAAAAAAATGGTGGGTAAATCGGTCGCAACGAATCGCGTCGATAAAGTGATTGCCATTGGTACCAAAGCCAAACCTGTTGTGAAAGAGCCAGTGATTCAGACGGTATCGGCGCAGACTTCCACGACAAAAACAGCAACAACCACGAACTCGAAGAAAACCGCTGCCTCGGGCAGCAAAGTAATTACCGTCTCAGGCAGTTCTTTTAAATATTCAAAAGTCTTGAAAAATGTATCCATGACGGCATACTCTTCTGAAGAGCCTGGTATCGGCACAAAAACAGCTTCAGGTACTCGGGTAACTGAGGGACGTACCATTGCGGTTGATCCCAAAATCATTCCGATTGGCTGGTGGGTGTATATCGAGGGCCTTGGCTTCCGTCGCGCGGAAGACACAGGTGGTGCCATTAAAGGCAACAAAATTGATGTGTATTATGATAGTGTGAAGCATGCCCTGAACTTCGGACGGAAGAAAGGCAAGACGGTATATGTGATTGGTCCGGTGAAGCCGGAAGCGAACTAAAATCGTTTTACTTTGAAATGGGAATGCTATAAAATATAAGCATGAATGATTCATGCGGAATATGCGGCGGAGGGGTCTGAATTCAGTCTCCCCCGCCGTTTGGCAGAGAAGAGGGATATTCCTCTTCTTTTTGCGTTAGAAAGGAAGAAATGGAACATGATAAAAGAAGTGATCGTGGTAGAAGGCCGTGACGATACCGTAGCCATTCGACGTGCGGTTCAGGCAGATACGATCGAGACTGGTGGGTCCGCCATCAACCAGCGCATTCTAAAGCGGATCGCACTTGCTCAAGAGAGACGTGGTGTCATCGTACTGACAGACCCGGATCATGCTGGTGAACGTATTCGTAAAATTATCGCCAATAAAGTACCTGGTTGCAAGCATGCTTTCATCCCTGAGGCGGATGCTACGCGTAAAGGCGACATCGGGGTGGAGAACGCCTCACCGGAGGCGATTCGTCATGCATTGGCACGTGTGCACACGTCATATGAAGGCGCACCCAGTCTGATTGATTGGGAGGATCTGATTGCGGCGGGACTGATTGTGCACCCACAGGCTGCTGCACGTCGTATGGAGATGGGCAATCTGCTGGGCATAGGTTATTGCAATGGCAAACAGTTCCACAAGCGGTTGAGTGTATTCCAGATTACCCGGGAAGAGTTCTCCGAAGCATTATCGCAAATTGAACGTGAAGGATTGTGAGCGTATGAAAGGCATGGAAGAAACCGTAGAAATTGCAACACCCAAACGAACCAAAGAAATTATTCAAAGACACGGATTTTCATTCAAGAAGAGCTTAGGTCAGAACTTTCTGATCGATCAAAATATATTGAACAAAATTGTAAATGCAGCTGATTTGGACGAGTCCAAGGGCGCACTTGAGATCGGACCAGGGATCGGCGCACTCACAGAACGTCTGGCTCGGGTAGCCGGTCCTGTAACGGCTGTAGAGATTGATCAGCGATTGATCCCGATTCTGGGTGAAGTGATGCAGCCTTATCCAAACGTTCGTGTGCATCACGGGGATGTGCTGAAGCTGGATCTAGCTGAGTTGTTCCGCACCGATTTTGGAACGGTAAATAAAGTGAGTGTTGTAGCCAATCTGCCTTATTATGTAACGACGCCAATCATGATGAAGCTGCTCGAAGAGAAGCTGCCTGTAGACAGCATTGTGGTCATGATCCAGAAGGAAGTGGCTGAACGCATGGCTGCTGCACCAGGATCAAAGGACTATGGCAGTCTGAGCATTGCGGTTCAGTACTACAGTATGCCGGAATTGGTCTGTATTGTTCCGCCCACGGTCTTTATTCCGCAGCCTAATGTGGAATCGGCTGTAATTAAGTTAAAGGTGCGTGAACAACCACCGGTTGAAGTTCCCGACGAGGCACATTACTTCGAAGTCGTACAGGCTTCCTTTGCGCAGCGTAGAAAAACCATCTCCAATAATCTGAAAGCCCGTTTCTTCACGAAGGAGAACAGAGAACAGGCTGATCAGTTGTTGGAGCAGGCCGGTATTCAGCCTTCAAGACGGGGAGAAACATTGAGCCTGCAGGAGTATGCGACACTCAGTACCGTAATGTGGGAAGCTGGGGTACGATCAGCTCTGTAAAATTCGGATGAACCAATCCGGGTTTCTGCCCATACGATGGGGTAGAGGTGATTATGTTGATGAATATCGGAGACTTGGTCGTTCGAAAGTCATACGGTGGAGATGTGACTTTCCGGTTGGAAGGCCTCCAGTCGGACGGTGCCATCATTAAAGGGACCGAGTTCCGGCTGTTAGCCGATTCCCCTGTGGACGATTTGATACAGGTTCCTTATGAACCGCAGAGTGCGAAGACGAGGCAGGCCCATGTGAAGGCACATCAGACGCTCTCACGCCTGCAGCAAAATCGAATGGAACAGGCGGAGCGCAATCGTGAAGGTTTGGTTCAGGAATGGTCTGTTCAACAAGACCCGGCTTATTTCGAGATGCCTGGCAAAGTGCTGCACTTGGATGGCGATCCTAATTATCTAAAAAAAAGCATGAACCTTTATGAGCAGCTTCGTGTTCCCGCAGAGGGTCAATATGTACACGAGTCTGCCATGGCGGACACTTTATATCGTCTGCTGCCCAAAGTGCGTCCGGATATCGTTGTCATTACTGGCCATGACGGGGTACTCAAGACCCGTCAGCCCTATGACTTATATAGTCTGGGAAGCTACAAGAATTCGCAGAACTTTGTATCCGCTATTCAGGTGGCTAGGCAATATGAACGTCATCTCGATGCGCTCACGATTGTAGCTGGCGCGTGTCAGTCCCACTTTGAGGCCTTGCTGCGGGCTGGAGCGAACTTTGCCAGTTCACCAGGACGAATTCTCATCCATGCCCTGGACCCGGTCTATGTGGCAGCTAAGGCAGCCTTCACGTCGGTGCGGGAAACGGTGAACATGAATGACATTTTGCATAACACGATTAGTGGTAGCCAGGGTGTGGGTGGCGTAGAGACACGGGGAAGTTATCGGGTAGGTCTGCCCGGATTGAACGATCTATCCACGTTAAAAGTGAATCCATCAGCCGTCTAATGATGGCAGAAGAAAGTCCCATTTAGGGGCTTTTTTTGTTTGCAAAAAAATTCATTGACAACAACTTTTTGATACTGATATAATAATTAGTTTTGATTTGACAATGACTGTAAAATCCGGTATAATGGACAAGAAAAGAGGTGGTCGTCGACAATGGCTAAAAATACGCTATTGGATATCAAACGCAATCTCGATGCACATATCGGTCAGAAAATTATGCTGCGGGCTAATGGTGGCCGCCGTAAGACCATTGAGCGTACGGGTGTATTGGAAGAAACGTACCCTTCTGTTTTTATTGTCAAGCTTGATGAGGAGCAAGAAACTTTCAAGCGAGTATCCTACAGTTATGCTGATATACTTACGGAATCGGTGGAAGTCATGGTATTTGATCCAGGCAGCCAGACGCATAGCTCTTACATGGAGACGTAAGTATCGATTTACGGCGATTTTGCCCCCTTGGGCAGGTCGCTTTTTTTATTTTTGCAATAATCCCGCTCGATTCATCGGAGAGGCATAGTTGATCAGGAATGAGTCTGGGGAAGAAGCGGCATACTATTTGGACAGGTTCAAGGCATTTTTCTTAGCCTGGGGGCAAATAGTCCCGGATACAAATGGACTTATCATGAATGAACTATTTCGAGGAGGATGACCCATGAGCCGGAGAAGAAGAAGTGTAATGTCGGATGAACTCAAGAATGAACTGGCAAAAGACCTAGGATTCTATGATACCGTCCAGCAGGAAGGTTGGGGCGGGATCAAAGCGAAGGATGCGGGCAATATGGTGAAACGGGCCATTCAACTTGCGGAAGAAGCGGCACGCAAATCGTAATCCGGTTCAATCGGTTTGGAGAGCGGGGCAATCCGGCAGGAATGACCTCGCTTTTTCCCCATGGATGCGGAATAGAAATGACTTGACAGCCCCATTTTGATATAATATGTTAAGTTGTCTTAGGGAAAAGGTGAGGACGGGTGAACGCCTTGAAAATTTACGAAAAAGCGCCTGCTAAAATCAATTTGATGCTAGACGTTTTACATAAAAGAAGAGATGGATTTCACGAAGTTGAGATGATCATGACGATGGTGGATCTTGCCGATCGACTGGAAATGTCTGAGCTGCCTCGTGACACGATCTTTATCTCTAGTCAGGCGGGATATATCCCCCTGGATGAGAAGAACTTGGCTTTTCAGGCAGCCAGGCTTATCAAAGAGCGTTACGACGTGAAAACCGGAGTTCATATTCATCTGGACAAAAAAATACCGGTGGCCGCCGGACTTGCTGGTGGCAGCAGTGATGCAGCAGCAACGCTGCGTGGATTGAATCGCCTCTGGCGTCTCAACATTCCGGATCAAGAGCTGCAGGAACTTGGAGCAGAACTGGGCTCGGATGTGCCTTTCTGCATTACAGGCGGAACAGCACTCGCCACAGGCCGTGGGGAGAAGCTGACACCGATTCCGAATCCCCCGCAATGTTGGGTGATCTTGGCCAAGCCGCCGATTAATGTGTCTACAGCCGATGTCTATGGACGTTTCCGCAGCGACAAGATTGTTCGTCATCCGAGTGCTGCCAAAATGGAGCAGGCCATTCGCAACCAATCCTTTGCCGAAGTGTGCGGGCAGATGGGGAATGTGCTTGAGGACGTAACGTTGAAGCTGTATCCGGAAGTTCAGCATCTGAAGGATGCCATGATTCGGCTTGGAGCAGACGGAGTATTAATGTCAGGCAGCGGTCCAACTGTGTTTGGACTGGTCTCTAAGGAGTCCAAGGTTGCTCGGATATACAATGGACTGCGAGGCTTCTGTAAAGAAGTATATGCAGTACGCATGCTAACTTAAAATTCGCTTTTATAATGTACAAACACGTATAAAGGTGGTATATTTTTAAATAATTATTCGGATTTGGATGTTTTCCGTGATCGTGAGGATGGATCTCTGTGAAGAAATTAAAACGAAGCGCAAGGCTGGTTGAAATGACACAGTACTTATTGTCTAGACCGCATACGGTTATTCCGTTGACTACATTTGCCGAACGCTATGGAGCTGCGAAGTCGTCGATCAGTGAAGATTTGGCGATTATCAAGGAAGTGTTCGAAGAAGGTGGTTCGGGAGAACTGCATACACTGGCTGGAGCAGCCGGGGGAGTAAAGTGGATTCCAAAGGTGTCCAGAGAACTGGCACTGGCTTTTGCAGAACGACTTTCTACCCAGCTCGCGCAGCCGGATCGGATACTCCCTGGTGAATATCTGTACATGTCCGACCTGCTTGGACAGCCCGCATTGATGAATGAAGCCGGCAAGATTTTTGCAACGGCCTTTGGCAATATGAATATTGATGTGGTGATGACGGTCGAAACCAAAGGGATTCCACTTGCTTATGCGACCGGAGCCCAGCTCAACCTGCCTGTAGTGCTCGTGCGCAGGGACCATCAGGCTACGGAAGGATCGGCCGTAAGTATCAATTATGTATCAGGGTCCCATAAAAGCCTACATACCATGTCCCTATCTCGCAGGGCAATGCGTGAGCACTCCAGAGTGCTCATTGTAGATGATTTTATGAAAGCTGGGGGAACCGTCCAAGGGATGATCGACCTATTGGCCGAGTTTAATGCCACGGTAGCCGGAGTAGGCGTATTAGTAGAATCTGGATCGGTTGATTCGGAGGAACGATTGTTGACGGATTATATATCTCTGGCGAAGCTGACGGCGGTTGATGCGAAGAGCAGACACATTTCCGTCAAGCCTGGCAACTATTTTGACCTGTAGAATCATGACGAATTACATGTCGGGAAAGGTTCTTTTCCATCGACCTGGCACTAACATTGTCGAATTGTGTATTAAATAAAAAAATTCCTGAAATTAGGACATTTTTGTGGTTATAAAAAGAAGGAGTTCGTATGTGCTGTGTGGAATTATACACCAAGTTCTGATGGAAAAAGGTGGTGAACACACACATGCAAATTACGGATGTCAGACTCCGCCGTGTTAACTCTGAGGGGAGAATGAAGGCTATCGCATCCATTACCATCGATAACGAATTCGTCGTTCATGACATTCGCGTCATCGATGGCAATAACGGAATGTTTGTCGCTATGCCGAGCAAGCGGACTCCTGACGGAGAATTCCGTGATATCGCCCACCCGATCTCTTCCGGTACTCGCGAGAAGATTCAAGCAGCTGTTTTGACTGAGTATGATCGCGCAGCAACTGAGGAAGAAGTCATTGAAGAAGGTGCCTGAGAACATTATTGGGGTTCGAAGGAAAAGAGAGCCATGTCTTATGGCTCTCTTTTCTTTTTGACCGGAATAAGATATATTCAGTATTGAGTTTATTCACAGAAGAGCATTTTCGCAGCTTAAATGTTGCAAAATGTTGAAAGAACAAAAAGCGCAGCGTGCGCTTGGTAACAGGGCGGCATCTAGGAATCATGGGAATCGGTTAAGCTCGCAAGTACACGGCGTATACATATAGGTCACGATTTGTTGGTGTCCGCGTTGTTACGCGTGATTACAGAGACAGCAGGCGATGAACAAGACCGGCGCAGGGCCGGCTGAACGTTACTCATCGGATATATACAGGTAAGGTCAAACGATGGGTTTTTCAGAACAGGAGGTCGTAAATTTTGAAAAGAATGGCAATCGTTCTTGCGGCAGGGCAAGGCAAACGGATGAAATCGAAATTGTACAAGGTACTGCATCCCGTATGCGGTAAACCGATGGTGGGTCACGTGCTGGATGCAGCGCTTCGCGCAGGCGTTGAACGCAGCGTCGTTGTGGTCGGTCACGGTGCCGAAGCGGTGCAGTCATTTTTGGGTTCCAGAGCAGAGTACGTGCTTCAGGCTGAACAATTGGGAACAGGACATGCGGTGAAGCAGGTTAAATCTCTGCTCGGCAGTGAAGCAGGGTCAACCATCGTTGTCTGTGGAGATACACCACTTGTGACCAGCGAGACGCTGGAAGGACTGATGAAACTCCATGAGAGCCGTGGAGCAGCAGCAACGGTACTCACAGCTGAACTGGACAATCCCAAAGGGTACGGCCGCGTTATTCGCGGAGAAGATGGTTCTGTACAGCGCATTGTGGAACAGAAGGATTGCACGGAGCAGGAAGATGCTGTGAACGAGATCAACACAGGTACGTACTGCTTCGATAATGCTAAGTTGTTCGCTGCGCTGGAGAAAGTGACGAACCAGAATGCTCAGGGAGAGTACTATCTCACTGACGTGGTTGGCATTTTCCGTAATGATGGAGAAGTGGTGGAAGCCTACATGTCAGATGACATCGCGGAATCCATCGGAGTTAATGATCGACTTGCTCTTTCACAAGCAGAAGCGTTCATGCGTGAACGTTTGGCGGTAAAACATATGTTGAACGGTGTTACAATCATCGATCCGGCATCGACATATATCGGGGCGGATGTTACCATTGGATCAGATACAGTATTGTATCCGGGTACCATACTCAAAGGTACAACTACCATTGGTGAAGCATGCCATATTGGTCCTCAGGCAGATGTGGAAGACAGTATCATTCAGGATGGGGTTACAATTAAGCATTCTGTACTGTCACAAGCCGAGGTTGGATCAGAAGCAACTGTAGGTCCATTTGCTTATTTGCGTCCAGGTACCAAACTGGGCCGTAAAGTAAAAATTGGTGACTTTGTTGAAGTGAAAAATGCTACAATTGATGAAGGCTCCAAAGTATCACATCTCAGTTATATTGGGGATGCTAAAGTAGGGAAAAACGTAAATGTTGGATGCGGGGCAATAACGGTGAATTATGATGGATATAATAAAGCTGTAACGACGATTGAAGACGATGCGTTCGTAGGCAGCAATGTCAATCTGATTGCACCTGTCACGGTAGGAAAAGGCGCATATGTTGTTGCGGGCTCTACCGTTACCCATTCAGTTCCCGACAATGATCTCGCGATTGCCCGCCCACGCCAGGAGAACAAACCTGGATATGCGGAGAAAATCCGTGGTCGTGCCAAAGCCAAGAAACAAAATGCCAAACCCGAATAAGGGGTATTGATATTAAGAATTGCCTCCCGAACATCGGGGGGTGCCGACATGTCGCAGACGCTTATAGATTCCAATGAACCAGCACGGAGGGTTTTTATTTTATGACTTATTTTGATTCGAAATTAAAAATATTTACTTGCAATTCTAACCCCAAGCTTGCCCATCAAATTGCTGATTATATCGGAATTCCTATGGGTGAATCTCACACAACTAGCTTTAGTGATGGTGAGATCCAAGTGAAACTCTCTGAGAGTGTTCGGGGCTGTCACGTTTATATCGTGCAGTCTACTTGCTTGCCGGTTAATGACAACCTGATGGAAATGCTCGTTATGATTGATGCACTTAAACGGGCATCTGCCAAGACGATTAACGTCGTTATTCCGTACTATGGCTATGCTAGACAGGACCGTAAGGCCCGTTCGCGTGACCCGATTACAGCCAAACTGGTTGCCAATCTGATCGAAAAAGCGGGTGCAACCCGTGTAATCGCGATGGACTTGCATGCAATGCAGATTCAAGGATTCTTCGATATTCCGGTTGATCATCTGCTCGGCGTGCCGATTTTGGCTCAATATTTCCGCTCGAAACAGATCGAAAATCCGGTTGTTGTATCGCCTGACCACGGCGGCGTAGTACGCGCTCGGAAACTGGCGGACTTCCTGAATGCACCTCTCGCAATTATCGACAAACGTCGTCCAGAGCCGAACGTCAGCGAAGTGATGAACATTATCGGTAACATCGAAGGTAAAACAGCAATTCTGATCGATGACATCATTGATACGGCGGGAACGATTGTATTGGGAGCGAATGCTCTGATGGAAGGCGGCGTGAAGGAAGTATACGCTTGCTGTACTCACCCAGTATTGTCCGGACCTGCGATGGAACGCTTGGAGAATGCACCACTGAAGGAAGTTATCGTAACGGATACCATTCCGATTACGCATGCTAACCCGACAAGCAAACTTAAAGTGTTGTCTGTAGCACCTTTGCTCGGAGAAGCCATTATCCGGGTTCATGAGGAATTGTCAATCAGCAAGCTGTTTGAAATTGAATAAGGATGTCTGCATAAAGTAGTAGAGGGGTTACGTTTTCCGGATCAATGGAAAATGTAACCCCTGTCGGCGTTCCGTTATATTGGAAGTGAAGCAGTTGCCTGCCGGATTTCTAGTATCCGGGGCGGGAGATAAAACGGAACCGGCGCCGATGAAAAAGAGTGTCGGCAATTTCGACAAATTGATTATCGAAACGTGTGATTAGTCCGATCTCAATATGGGTGTCGCGGTCATATACCTGTACAGGTATATGATATTCCAGATGATAGATAAAATCGCTATGTTGAGTCAGTTGTCCGTTGTCTTCGCGCAAAACCCGCTCACCTTCCTGGGTTGATGAATAAAAGCTGTAAAAATAATATAAGTTGAACTGACGTTTACACCAAAACGGAGAGTGCAGAACCAATCTGAAGAAGCGGAGCGTGCGCCTGAAAGCTTTCTGCAAGAATGCTACTTCGGAAGCATAGGCTATCACCGGATTTTTCCCTTGGATCAAGAGAATAAATAAAATCTGGGGATAAGAGCGATCGAAAGATGGTACTGCTATCGGAGTGATTAGGTGTAATTATCGTTCAAATTATATAACCAATTCGAATCTCACTTTGTTGATATTATATGAAATATAACATTCGAAGTCTATGCTTCACCTTAGGCTGATCCGAAGGAGGGAACAAGATGAAGTGGATTGTCGGCCTCGGAAATCCAGGCCCGAACTACGCTAAAACCCGTCATAATATTGGCTTTATGGCACTTGATCGACTTGCAGAGCGCCATAATATTTCCATAACGCAGAGCAAATGCAAGGCGCTGATTGGAGAAGGTGTAATTGGTGGCGTCAAAACGGTGCTGATTAAACCAATGACGTTTATGAACCTGTCCGGTGAGTCGGTAAGGGCTTATATGGACTTTTATAAAGTTAGTCTGGAAGACCTGATTGTCGTCTACGACGACATGGACACAGAAACAGGCAAAGTCAGATTGCGTTACCAGGGCAGTGCAGGTGGTCACAATGGAATCAAATCCATTATCCAGCATACCGGTACACAGCAGTTTAACCGGGTACGGATGGGAATATCCCGACCAGAACCGGGACATGCCATTGTAGACTACGTACTGTCGAAGTTTATGAAGAACGAAAAGGAAGCGCTCGATCAAACGATCGAACAGACCTGTGATGCATTGGAATATAGTCTGGATCATACGTTTGAGCAGACGATGGCCAAGTTCAACGGATGAACCGCTGCAAGTGACACTGGAAAAATGATCAAGATTCGGGTTCGATTCGGTCTTAATGGGCATACTGGACGTATAAACCATGTTCAGGAGGCATAAACATGTCAGTGAATTATGTGTGTAGGCATTGCCGTACTTTTATTGGACGAATCGATTCTGCCCGGATAACGGAAGCGCAATTGGGCTTTCATTTCTTGACCCCCGACGAGCGGAGGGATATAATAGCGTATAATTCCGGTGGCGATATAACCGTTCGGATTACATGTGATTATTGCAAAGAAGCTCTGGAGTTCAATCCTGAGCTGAGCCTGCTTGCGAGTCCGCTTCAATAATTAACTCGCCCGCAGCAAGAACTTATGACAGATGATGGCGGCTGCGGAATACCGCTCCACCTTTATAGCCTTGGCAGCCTGCTGAGGCTTCTTTTCAGTTGGGATGAAACCAGACTATATCCAAATTAGCCCCCAGCCACATCAAACGGATGTGGCAAAGTAGCGATTAATCCTTTATGATGAAACAGGACAAAAAGGAATTTGTATCCAATTTTTAATGTGGTGAACCTGCGCGCATGCGTGAGATACTCAAGTAAGTTATAAGAGAGGTGCCCCTTTTGTTACAAGCACTTATACAGGCTTTTTCCAAAGATCCGGACTTCGGGTCCATTACGGCCGGGATTACATCCGGCATGAAAGAGCAATTGGTTTCGGGCTTATCCGGTTCGGCGCGTCAGATTATGCTGGCTGCTCTACATCAGGAAATGAACAGACCCCTGCTCGTTGTGACACACAATATGTTTTCCGCTCAAAAAATCGCAGAAGATTTACAGGAAGCGCTTTCACCTGATCAGGTGTTGCTCTATCCTGCCAACGAACTTGTTGCCGCTGAAGCTGCTGTTTCCAGTCCGGAAACATTGGGTCAGCGTATTGACGTGTTGGTCCGTTGCGCCCAGGGATTTAGGGGCGTTGTTGTTATCCCGTTTTCCGGGGTACGGCGCTATGTTCCACTTCCAGAAGTGATGGCTAATGCTCAGATTACAATTAAACAAGGCAATACGCTGGAGCTCGATGCATTCCTGCTGGAGATGGTGAAGCTCGGATATGAACGTGTAGAGCGTGTAGAATCACGCGGTGAGATGAGCGTGCGTGGAGGAATTATTGATTTCTATCCAGTCACATCGTCCATTGCGTATCGTGTGGAATTATTCGACGATGAGATCGATTCCATTCGTACATTTGATCCTGCAGATCAGCGTTCCATTGAACGAATTGACGAAGTAACGGTTCTGCCGTGCAAAGAGTTAATTGCAGATCGTGAACGTATGGAGAAGGCTGCGGATGCGGCCGTTATTTTGCTTGACCAACAGTTGGAGAAAATGACGGACCGGCAGGCAAAGCTGCGTCTGCGAGAAGAAATTCATCGCGAGATCGAACTTCTGCGGGAGCATGTGTATTTCTCCGAAATGTATAAATATATTTCACCGCTCTATCCGGAAAACAAGACGATCTACGACTACATGCCAGAAGATACGTTGCTTGTACTCGACGAGCCAGCAAGGCTCGCGGAGACGTCGAAACAGCTTGACCGAGATGAGTCGGAGTGGAATCTGCATTTGATGCAAAACGGGAAGACCCTTCCAGACCTGCATCTGTCGGCCGATGGGGATGATCTGATATATGAACGTCCATTCCAGACGCTGTTTATGTCCATCTTTTTGCGTCAGGTTCCTCATACCCAGCCGCAGAATATCCTCAACTTTATCAGCCGTGGAATGCAGGACTTCCATGGTCAGATGAACGTGCTCAAAGCAGAGATGGAGCGCTGGCAGAAAGCCGGAGTTCAGGTGCTCATGCTGGCTAACGGTGAGGAAAGACTAGATCGCATGCGTCGGGTACTCATGGACTATGATATCCCTGAGCCGGAGATGCTTATTGGCAACTTGCAAACGGGTTTTGAAATGCCTTCTATTCATCTGGCTGTCGTCACCGAAGGCGAGATGTTCTCACAGAAGCAGCGCAAAGTACGCAAACCGATTCGCAATGTGGACAATGCTGAACGAATTAAATCCTATAGTGAGCTGAAAGTGGGCGATTATGTCGTTCACCAGAATCACGGGATTGGTAAGTATCTCGGGATCGGCACACTTGAGGTTGGCGGTATTCACAAGGACTACATGCATATTCTCTATGCAGGTGGAGACAAACTGTCTGTACCGATTGAGCAGATTGATCTAATTCAGAAATATGTCGGTTCGGAAGAGAAAGAGCCGAAAATATATAAGCTGGGCGGCAATGAGTGGACACGGGTTAAAAATAAAGTCCGCACATCTGTACAGGATATTGCTGATGATCTAATCAAGCTTTATGCGGAACGTCAGACGTCAAAAGGTTTTGGCTTCGACAAAGACTCTGCGGAACAGCAGGAGTTCGAGGACATGTTCCCTTATGATGAGACACGTGATCAGGTGCGTGCCATCGAAGAAATCAAGAAGGATATGGAACAAAATCGCCCGATGGACCGTTTATTGTGTGGGGATGTCGGTTACGGCAAAACCGAGGTCGCTATCCGTGCTGCATTTAAAGCTGCCATTGAGGGGAAACAGGTTGCTGTATTAGTCCCTACAACCATTTTGGCGCAGCAGCATTATGAAACGTTCCGTGAGCGTTTCTCCGGTTATCCATTCAACATTCATGTACTTAGCCGATTCCGTTCACGTAAAGAACAGAACGAGACGGCCAAAGGCATTAAGGCAGGCACTGTCGATATCGTCATCGGTACCCATCGGTTGTTGTCACAGGATCTAGTCTTCAAGGATCTTGGCCTGTTAATTGTAGATGAAGAGCAGCGCTTCGGTGTAACGCACAAGGAAAAACTGAAAAAGCTGAAAACAAACGTGGACGTGCTGACACTGACAGCAACGCCGATTCCGCGTACCCTTCACATGTCCATGCTGGGCGTTCGGGATCTGTCGGTTATTGAGACTCCGCCAGAAAACCGTTTTCCGGTACAGACGTATGTCGTTGAACACAGTCAGGCACTTGTTCGTGAAGCGATTGAACGTGAATTGGCTCGTGGCGGTCAGGTCTACTACTTGTATAACCGTGTTCAGGGAATTCAGGAGATGGCTGCGGAAATTTCCGAATTGGTGCCTGAGGCCAAGGTTGGTGTGGGACATGGCCAGATGTCGGAAACGGAGCTAGAGAAGACTATTTTGGACTTCCTGGATGGTGAGTACGACGTACTCGTCAGCACTAGCATCATCGAGACTGGGGTAGATATTCCTAACGTAAATACTCTGATCGTGCATGACGCGGACAAAATGGGGCTCTCCCAGCTGTACCAGCTTCGTGGACGGGTGGGACGTTCCAACCGGATCGCGTATGCCTATTTCACGTACCAACGGGACAAAGTGCTGACCGAAGTTGCTGAGAAACGTCTGCAATCGATTAAGGAATTCACCGAACTGGGTTCGGGATTCAAGATCGCGATGCGTGATTTGTCGATCCGCGGCGCGGGTAATCTGCTCGGAGCTGAACAGCACGGCTTTATTGCGTCTGTCGGATTCGATCTATATTCTCAGATGCTGGCAGAGGAAATTAACAAACGCAAAGTTACGATGCTCGGCGAAGAGCCGGTGCCATCCGATCAGTGGAACACAACACTGGATCTCAGTATCGATGCGTACTTGCCGTCTGATTATATTTATGACAGTATTCAGAAGATTGAAATTTATAAAAAAGTGGCGGTTATTGCCTCCTTCGACGATGCAATGGAACTGGAAGACGAATTGGTTGACCGATTCGGAGATCTGCCGGAAGCCGTGATCAATCTGCTGGCGGTGGCCAGAATGAAAGTCTATGGCAAGATCTACGGTATTGAATCAATCTCCCAACGCGGAGATGATCTTACAGTGAAGTTCTACGAAGGTCGAGAACATGCATTTGAGCTCTCAAAAATCGCACACATTGGAAATCAGTTCGAAAGACGTGTACAATTTGAACAAGGACCCCATATGCTTATTCATGTCAAGGGCAAAGGGCTTGGGGACAAGCAACTAATGGAGCTGGTAGAGAAATTTCTGGAGTCCATGAAAAGTGCTTTTAAATCAAAGGGGGAACTAAAGGATGTTAGCAAAGTATAAAAAAGTAGGGAAAGTACTGTCTGTGAGTATGGTAGCAGTACTGTCCTTATCACTGCTTGCTGCTTGTGGCAAGAAGGAAGAAGCGAAAACAGAACCGAAGGATACAAGTGCTGTAGTCGCTACGTATGATGGCGGTACAATTACAGCCAATGAATTCGACATGGAGCAACGGGTCATGAAATTCCTCTATCCGGAATATGCACAAATGATGGATATGGATGATTTCAAGGAGTACCTGGTAAAACAGGAAGTTGCTTATGAATATTTGAGTGGAAAAGCAAGTGATGCAGCCAAAACCGAGGGTGCCAAAACAGCGACAGAGCAATTCGACAAAATGAAAGCTTCTGTTCAAGCTGACCAATGGACTGAGATGCTGAAAGCTCAAAATCTGACAGACCAGAACATTAAGGATTACATGACTCGCATCATGACGGTAATTAAGGATAAAGAAACGGGCGTTACTGAAGATGCGATTAAAGCTGAATTTGAGAAAAATAAAGATCAGTTCACAACGGCGTCAGTTCGTCATGTACTGATCAACTTTACTGATCCAAAAACGCAAAAAGAGCGTAAAAAGGAAGATGCTCTGAAACTTGCGAAAGAAGTAAAAGCGAAATTGGACGGCGGAGCAGACTTTGCTGAAATCGCGAAGAAATACTCCGAAGATACAGGTTCTGCAGAAAAAGGCGGCTTGTATGAAGATACACCTGTAGCCAGCTGGGTAGATGCGTTCAAAGAAGCGGCTAAAACACTGCCATTGAACAAAATCAGTGATCCTGTAGAGACTGAGTATGGTTATCACATCATGAAAGTAGAAAAACGTACAGAAGCGGACTACACGAAATTGACTGCTGAACAAAAAGAAACACTGAAAAGTCAATTGGCCGCTGCTGAGATCGACACATTCATGACCAGTGAACTGGACAAAATCGTAAAAGAAGTAAAACTGCCGAAAACAGACAAAGCTGAAGAAGGCACGACTGAGGGTACTACCGGTACAGGAACGGAAAAGGGTACTGAGGGTGAAAAAACCGATGCGGGTACAGATACCAAAACGGATCAAGGAACAACTGGAACCGACAAGGATACAACAACAGGTGAAGGTACAGATACAAGCGGTAAGTAAGATAGCGAGTGCATACATTCAGCAAATACGTTTGTCTGGGTGATACACTGACGCTTCTAATATGGACAACCATACAGAAAAGCAAGGGGGGGACTTAAGGCCTCCCTCTTGCTTTTCCTTGTATCTATGGAGCAAAGTGGGTACATGGTCGCCTTCTGTGGAAGTTTACACAACTATATTCTCCAAAGTATGTATAAGGAAATGGGAACAGATGAATACTATGGTCAAGATATCACACTAAACGTTCTGGGACTTTCCTCTACCCATTAAGGAACAGTAGTTGAAAAATCTTCTCGAGAAAGTGGGGCAACATGTGAAATGAAAGCTACTGGTATTGTCCGCCGTATAGATGACCTCGGTCGAGTGGTCATTCCGAAAGAAATCCGCCGTACGTTACGTATCCGTGAAGGCGATCCACTTGAGATTTTTGTGGACCGCGATGGAGAGGTTATTCTTAAAAAATACTCGCCGATTGGCGAACTTGGTGATTTTGCCAAAGAATATGCAGAATCGCTGTATGAAAGTACAGGCCATGTAACGATGATCTCTGATCGTGATACGATTATTACGGTAGCAGGTGGCTCCAAGAAAGAGTATCTGGACAAGCAGGTAGGTCCTCTGCTGGAGAGTTGTATGGAAAACCGGAAGACGATTTTGGAGACCAACAATGGTTCTTACGAGCTTAGCAAAGATCATGACGAGACGTTATCGTCTTTTGTTATTGCCCCAATCATTTCAGGTGGTGACCCCATCGGAACGGTTATCCTTTTCAACAAGGATGAATCGGTGAAGATGTCTCAGATGGAAATTAAAATGTCCGAGACGGCTGCCGGGTTCCTTGGCAAACAGATGGAGCAATAAATAGCAGATCAACTCCTGGTGCCCAGAGGGCAACCAGGAGTTTTTGCATTTTAGGGAAGCTGTAGACTGTGTGGATGATGTCCTGAAGGGTAGGATGCCTTGAAGGGTTAGTCTGTGCGCCTTTGGACAGGTATAATAGCTAGGTATACTTTGAAGGAATGAATACACGGACATACGCAGGAGGGACATATGAAACAGTTGTCTACAGGCTCAAGATTGCTTCAGGGCGCATTTGTGCTTGGGCTTGCCGCCATTATATCCAAAATCATTGGTGCTTTTCAGAAGATTCCGCTACAGAATCTGGGTGGAGACGGTGTTTTTGGCATCTACAATACGGTGTACCCGTTCTATATGCTCATCATTACCCTTGCTGCTGCAGGGCTGCCTGTGGCTGTATCCAAATTCGTAGCCGAGCAGAATGCTCTTGGTCGACCGGAGGAGGGCAGACGGGTTATACGCTTGTCCTCGTTGCTGCTCGGTGGAATTGGACTGGCGCTGGCCTTGTTGATGTATATAGGTGCACCGCTTATTGGAGATCTGATTGGAAACGGAAGTGTCGTACCGTCCATTCGGGCAGCTTCAATGGCATTGTTGTTTGTACCGGTAATGACAGGATTGCGCGGATATTTCCAGGGGTTGCAGCAAATGGTGCCTACAGCGGTATCCCAGGTGGTAGAGCAAACTGTTCGGGTCACGGTGATGATTGTTCTGTTGTTGTGCCTCATGGGACGGGACGCTTCATTGGAGACCATTGCAGCTGGAGCCATGATTGGTTCAGTGGCAGGAGGGTTTGCCGGGTTAGTTACGATGCTTGGATATGTGTACCATCATCGACGGAATGAAAGGCTCGCTGTTATGAAAAGTACTGAGACAGCTGGGCAAATGGAGAAAACCAAAGAACACCGCAGCGGGGGGAGCAGCCTTCTGTCTGAGGAGCGGCGATCTAACGTTGAGTGGATGAGGACGCTACTGATCTATGCCATTCCGGTCTGTCTTGGATCATTGGCTGTGCCATTGATGAATCTGGTGGATACCTTTACGGTTCCCCGCTTGTTAAGACGAGAAGGGTTGGATGAGCTTCAATCCATGGTGTCCTTCGGAATTTACAACCGGGGCTTGCCGCTGGTTCAGTTGGTGACGATGCTTGCCACGTCGCTGTCTGTGCTCTTTATTCCGGCGATGGCCGAAGCCCGGCTGAAAGGCGGACCAGAAGCCGTGAGGCAGCAAGCAGGCCTTGCGCTGCGCTGGTTCTGGTTGATCGGCCTGGCGGCATCCGCAGGTCTAGCGGTGCTGGCAGGGCCTATTAACCGCATGCTGTACGGTGATGCCGCAGGCACCGAAGCTCTGCGGTACATGGCGCTGACGGCTGCGGGCAGCACCGTCAGCATTATCGCGGCGGCGCTGCTGCAAGGCCTCGGCGCCGTGCGCGCACCCGCGTTCAGCATGCTGGCCGCCGCAGGCGTCAAGGCGCTGCTGAACGTCATGCTTGTGCCGGCGCTGGGCATCAGCGGCGCGGCCCTGGCAGGCGCAGTCGCCTACATGCTGGCGGCTGGCCTGAATGTGGCGCTGCTGGCGCGACTTGTCGCCCTGCGCCCTGCCCCTGGCGCCGTCCTGGCGAAGCCGGCGCTGGTGATCGCCGCCATGAGCCTGGCGGCGGCAGGCACGGCCTGGGCCGCCGAAGCAGTGCTCGGCGGCATCGGTATCGCGGCCGATCGTAGGCTGGCCGCGATGGGCGTGAGCCTGCTAGGCATAGCCGCAGGCTCGGCCGTGTTCTTGCTGGCCGCGGCCCGGACGAGGCTGCTGAGCGCCGCAGAGCTGGCGGCCGTGCCCAAGCTGGGGCCGCTGCTGGCGAAGCTGCTGCGCAGACTGCGTGTGCTGCGCTAACCCTCGCGTTGCGCTGCTACAGTTAGCGCTATGTCAGCCATTCAACCCGGCTCCCACATTAAAGCGGAGCAAAAGTGATTGAATGAGTCACACCGTGTCATATGCAAATGCAATTATAGGATAACGTCTAATTCTGGTATAATACGTTTAATTATAGAGCCCTGTTCTGTACTATGTATGACCCATCCAAGATTGGTTGACCAAGGATGGGGAGTCGGAACGGGATAGTTCGGATGGAGGCTTATAAAGATGAGTGCAGCTTTGACAGTAGTCGGTCTTGGATCTGGAGATGCAGATCAGCTAACGGTAGGAATCATCAAAAAAATGAAACATGCAGCGACGCTGTATGTACGCACACTGGATCATCCCGTGTTGAATGATCTCAAGCAGGAAGGGTTGGAGATGACATCCTTCGATGCCATCTATGAGGCGAAGGATTCTTTTCCGGAAGTGTACGACGAAATTGCAGATCGACTGATTGAGGCCGCACGCAAGGGTGAGCCGGGTACCGAGATCGTTTATGCCGTGCCAGGGCATCCCATGGTCGCTGAAGCGAGTGTACGCCTGTTGAAGGAGCGCTGCCCAGAAATGGGCATTTCGCTGCGCGTTATGGGTGGGGAAAGCTTTCTGGATGAAGCGTTTATTCGTCTTGGATTCGATCCGATTGAAGGTTTCCAGCTTCTCGATGCCAGCAGTCTGAATACGGAACTGGTGCAGCCACAGCTTCATACCTTGATTGGACAAGTATATGATGTGTTTACCGCTTCCGACGTAAAACTGTGCCTGATGGACGTTTACCCTGACGATTATCCGGTATTTGTCGGACATGCCTTGGGTGTACAGGGACAGGAGATCATACACAAGGTGCCGCTGCATGATCTGGATCGGATTGAAGGGTACGGTAATCTCTCATTGATATATGTGCCCAAGAATACGGATGACGCGCTTCGTCGGCGCTCCTTCGCACGACTGCATGAAATCGTGAATATCCTTCGCAGTCCAGGTGGCTGTCCATGGGATCAGGAGCAGACCCACCAGTCGATTCGTAAAAACCTGATTGAGGAAACCTATGAAGTCATTGAAACGATTGATGAAGATGACCCTGATCACATGAAGGAAGAGCTGGGCGACCTCCTGTTGCAGATTTTGCTGCACTCCCAGATGGAAGAAGAGGTTGGCACATTTAACGTGTACGACGTTATCGAAGGGTTGAACGACAAGCTAATTTTCCGTCATCCGCACGTATTCGGTGAACAACAGGCAGAGAATGCGAATGAAGCGTTGCAAAACTGGGAACAGATGAAGGCAGAGGAGAAAAAGCGCAAGGGACAGGATCTACAGCAGACTTCTGTGCTAGACGGTATTCCCCGCGACTTGCCTGCCTTGATGAAAGGGTACAAATTACAGAAAAAAGCGGCTAAAGTTGGCTTCGATTGGGATGACGTGGAAGGTGTCTTTGCCAAGATTGAGGAAGAGCTGGCAGAGCTAAAAGAAGCAGTGCAGCATAACCAGTCTGCGGAAGAACGGAAGCTGGAACTGGGCGATTTACTGTTTGCAGCTGCCAATGTAGCAAGATTTATTGATACCGATCCAGAGGAGGCGCTTGCCGCCACCAATCGGAAATTCATTCAGCGTTTCCAGTATATTGAGGAGCGTCTGCGTGAACAGGGAAGAACTCCATCAGACAGCAATGTCGATGAAATGGAGCAATACTGGCAGGCAGCGAAGAAGGCTGGATTGTAAAGGGTTCTGGCATTTTGGGCGCTGATCCGATATCATTCACATAGGTGAGCATTTTGCATAAATCCAAAGAGCGTCTTTCAATCAGCAAGACATAGATCGAAATGCTTCTATTCGTCTATATCTTGTACCCGGGAGCGAGATGATTCGAATTATGCAAAATGCATAGTGCATCATGCGTATCGTGTCGTCGAAGCATCTCGGTCTGGGTTGCACGAGAAACCGTGTGATTAACGCAGAGGCGTTTCGGGTACTGGACTTAGACTGTTCTTGGGCAGGACCGACAAAAAGTGAAAAAAAGTCGAAGACCGAGGCAGGATTTCAGATGCCAAGCCAGAATACATGTGTAGTAACCTTGCGCGGAGCCAGCAGCAGCAGATCTGTTGTCACGGATTCGCAGATACTTTTTTTTCAATTTGGGAGGCTTTTAAAAATGAACAAAACAGATCTGATTAACAACATTTCCACCAAAAGCGGTTTGACTAAAAAAGACGTTGAGTCCGTATTGAACGGCTTTTTGGGAGAAATTACAGATGCACTTGCCAGCGGAGACAAAGTACAACTGATCGGCTTTGGCACTTTTGAGACCCGCAAACGTTCCGGTCGTACCGGACGTAACCCGCAAACAGGGAATGAAATCGTGATTCCTGAGTCCACTGTTCCTGCGTTCAAAGCAGGCAACAAACTTAAAGAAGCCGTAAAATAATGCGTCTTGATAAATTCCTGAAGGTCTCCCGGCTGATCAAACGCCGCACCGTAGCCAAGGACGTTTCCGAACAGGGACGTGTGCTGGTGAACGGACGTGAAGCGAAGCCAAGCGCCGCTGTCAAAGTGGGCGATGAGCTTACGGTTCAGTTCGGTCAAAAGCTGGTCACCGTGAAGGTGGAACGTCTTGCCGAGAGTACCAAGAAGGATGAGGCGAGTAGCCTCTACACCTTGGTTAAGGAAGAGCCGATCGCCAAGGATAACGGTCTGAACTGGTAACAGGGATGCCTGATATACTTTTATACACATTCATTGCAAAATGAAAAGAAACGCCTTTCCCGTATAGGGAAGGGCGTTTTTGTGTTCAACCGTTATCCGGACATTTGCTTTCATCCAACCTTGGTTCTATTCTGCACTTCTGGTCCATAAGCTAGGGTTAAGAAGGAGGGGTACATGCCATGGTTGAGCAAAGTAAGACGAAACAGCATCATCTGAGCATGCAGAATCGGAAACTGCTGGATCTGACGGGTGTCTCCAATGTGGAGAGCTTCGACAGTGAGGAATTTTTGCTGCAAACTGAACTTGGGCATCTGACCATCCGGGGGCACAATTTACATATCAAAAACCTGAGCCTGGAGGACGGTTTGTTATCCATCGAGGGCACTGTCAGTTCTCTTCAATATCTGGACCCCGGTTCTCAGTCCAAAAATGGTAAAGGCCTGTTCGGCAAGATGTTCCGATGAGTCCGGATACTCAATGGATCACATTGATGTGGATGCTGATGTCGGGAGCTGTGATGGGGATGGCCTACGACAGTTACCGGGTACTGTCCAGTCAGCTGCGGTTCCCGAGATGGAGCGTCCACACGCTAGATCTGTTGTATTGGGTCGCTTCCGCGCTGTTCGTCTTCCGGATGCTGTATGCCGGGAACCACGGACAGCTGCGGTTTTATGTCTTTTTGGGGCTGATTATAGGGGTTTGCTTCTATTTTTGGCTTTTAAGTGTTACAACCCAGCGTTTTGTGGTAATGTTAATTAAACTCGCAAGAACGCTGATTCATTGGTGTGGACATATCCTTAACATCCTGATCGTTATGCCCGCTAAAGGACTATATAAGCTAGTGCGCGTATTATTTGGTTTCGTACTCGCCATACTGTTATTCCTGGGTAAGCTGGTGCTGCAATGTTTGGTACCTTTCGGCAAGTTGTTCCGCTGGATGTTTAGGCCAATCCTGAAACATTGGGTTACGCCACGCTTCCTGATCCGTGCGGGTTCAAGTATCGCAGCGATGTGGAAACGCTGGTTTTAAGGAGGTCCGATAATGGGTAAAACACCTATGAACAAATCAAAAGCTCCAGCAGGTCAAGGGAAATCTGCAGGTGCCAAAAGGCGTCTCATGCTATGGATGACCTTTATGGTTGTGTTTATCATTTGGGCAGGATATACGTTCCTTGTGCAGACTGCGCAAATTTCGGACAAGAGTTCTCATCTGGCTGCCCAGCAATCTTCAAAGGAAGAGACGTTGAAGAAGCTGGATCAATTGAAGTACGAAGTCAGTCGGTTGAAGGATCCCGAATACATAGGACAGCTGGCTCGGAAAAAAGGATACTATCTGCCTGAGGAAACACCAATTCAGGTTGAAGAGTCAGGGAACTGATGTAATTTGGCTCATTATCGAGCAAGGATTGTTATCTATATGTCTGAAGCCGTTATACCGGAAAAAATAGGCTACCTTAAGGGGTAGTGCTCAGTTGACCTTGGTTTGCGGCATAAGGTATAATTAAATTAGCACAGCATTGATTTTGGCATTCAAAAAAATCGGGTTGTATATTTTTAAGGGAGGATCATTTTATTCTATGGCAATTGAAGTGGGCACCAAGTTAGAGGGCAAGGTGACAGGCATCACGCATTTTGGAGCATTTGTGGATCTGTCAGGAGGTGTCACGGGTCTCGTTCACATCTCGGAAATCGCCGACAATTATGTCAAAGATGTCAACGACCACCTGAAGCTTAATGACCTTGTTACCGTTAAGGTCATCAACGTTGACAAGGATGGCAAGATTGGGCTTTCCATTAAGCAAGCTGTTGACAAACCGGTTGAGCAACAAACACAGTCCAGACCCCCAAGAGCTCCTAGACCGGAACGCAGTGGAGGAGATCGCGAACGATTCAGCGGTGGAGGCCCAAGTGGTGGCCAAGGCCGTGGAGGCGGTGGTGGTGGTGGTTTTAACCGTGACCGCGGAGGCCGTTCTTTCAAGCCCGCAGCAGGCAAACCTTCATTTGAGGATAAAATGTCACGCTTCCTGAAAGATAGCGAAGAACGAATCTCTTCGCTGAAGAAGAACACAGAAGGCAAACGTGGTGGCCGTGGAGCCAAACGCGTGTAATCTGGTTCAACCTGATTTAAAATATAAAAAAAACCGTTAGCCTTGGGGCTGACGGTTTTTTTGCGTTTGTTTTTAATTTTGGAGTTTAACCGTTCAGATATAGACAATTAACCGGATTCATAGCCGTTTTTGTAAAGTGAAGCTCCATATCCCCAGTTTTTCTGCGCAAGAAAAAAAGTACATAAGAACATTTGTCGTCTACCATTTTTTACCGACAGATTTCCGTGGCATTCCACAGGTATCCTGCTCAAATCGTGGCGATGACGAAGCGCGTCCGGTTCAAAATCAGACAAGTGCCTTGTCGGCAAGGGTTGTGGCAAATGTATGAAACCACAATAAGGCCGGGGGTTTCGCACCACCGCGCCGCGTCTGTTTCTTTTGTCGTAAAGTTTTTGGACCCTACCCACCAATTGTGACAAACTACGTCTTCTATTCTATCTATAATCAGAACCATCGAGAACGAAACACGAAAATTAAATTAATCGAATGGGGTGCCTTGAGGATGATGGAAAAGTGGAATGTCATTCAATTTCCGGGAATGAAAGCTGGTAAAGGAGGTACAGAAGCTCGGGAGGAGCTGTCGGTACGTCTCAAACAGTGGATTAGCTCCCGCAAGGCCGTCCAGATCGTTGCTGCACGTAAATGGGTGCTGCTTCTTACCTTTATGGGATTTTTGCTAGGTAAGGCCATGATTCTGAATGAATTATCACCCTTTGCGATTGCTTACTTTGCGGTTATCGCCTTCATGCGCAGGGATTACATTATTCCGGTAGGAGCTGCGTTGCTGGCAGGAAGTCTCTTCGCCCCGTTTCCGGTACCTCTGATTGTTGCTTCGGAGCTCGCTATCTTCTATCTGTTGTTCAGAGGACTGGAGTCTTATGACCGCGCTGAATTATCTTATGCGCCAACGATGGTGTTTACGACTACTTTTATGGTCAAGTTATTCGCCGTCGTTATTGGGCCGTCTTTCAGCTGGTACGCCATGCTAATGCTCACGATGGATTCCGTACTCAGCTTTGTGCTTACCTTAGTTTTCATACAGGCCATACCGATCTTCACGTATCGCAAAAAAAAATTCAACCTAAAGAACGAGGAGATCCTCTGTCTGATCATCTTGCTGGCTTCCGTAATGACGGGGGCGGTGGGCTGGACGATCCAGTCCCTGTCTGTAGAGCATATGCTCTCTCGTTATCTCATTCTAATATTCGCGCTGGTGGGCGGAGCCCCCCTCGGAGCATCGGTTGGGGTCATTACTGGTCTCATTCTGAGTTTGGCCGATATGTCGGCGGTATATCAGATGAGTCTGCTTGCTTTTGCTGGCATGCTGGCGGGTATGCTCCGGGAAGGAAAACGTGCGGCGGTTGCTCTGGGCATGCTGCTCGGTTCCTCTATTCTATCCATATACCTGGGTGGACCGGGAGATGTCATGAACTCCTTATGGGAGACATGCGCAGCCATTGTTCTGTTTATGTTAACGCCAAAAAGTATGCTGACGGCCATCTCCAAATATGTTCCTGGCACTCAGGATCACACGAAATCGCAACATGAATATGCCAAGAGAATTCGGGATGTCACCGCAGAACGGGTTACCCGCTTCTCTCAGGTATTCCGTCAGTTGTCACGCAGCTTCGATCAGATGTCCGGCGCGGGGGAGCCGGTACAGAACGAAGGCGGGATGGAACACTTCATGAATGCCGTAGCCGAAGGCACATGTTCGGGTTGCTTTAAGAAGGATCAATGTTGGGATGCGAAGTTTATTCAAACCTATAAATACATGACGGACGTGATGAGTTCCATTGAAGCCAACCCGGAGATGTCAGGCAAGCAGATTCCGGTGGAATGGAACAGGGTATGTGCGAAACCGGAGGAGGTACTTGAAGTGATGCGTGCCCAGTATGGTCTGCATCAACATAACATGCAATGGAAACGTCAGATTATAGATAGTCGACAGCTGGTTGCAGAGCAATTATCAGGGGTATCCCAGGTGATGGAGGACCTGGCGAAAGAAATTCAACGGGAAAGTGAGGAGATGGTACAACAGGAGGAGCAGATTCGGGATGCGCTTGAGTCGTTAGGTCTGTCCATACATTCTATTGAGATCATTAATCTGGAAGCGGGGAATGTGGAAATAGAGATTGTTCATGCCTATACACGCGGATTTGACGAGTGCCGGAAAATGATCGCTCCGCTGATCTCGGATGTACTGGACGAGCATATTGCTGTCTTGAATGAGACCATGCTCGATCCTCGCCAAGGGCTGGCGACAGTCACATTTGGCTCTGCCAAAACGTTTGAGATAACAACCGGTGTTGCTGCTGCCGCCAAAGGGGGAGATGTGATGTCCGGGGACAGTTTCAGCACGGTTGAACTGGGTAACGGGACCTTTGCAGTTGCGCTTAGCGATGGCATGGGCAATGGCGAACGGGCACGCATGGAGAGCAGTGCTGCTCTAAATATACTGGAGCAGTTGTTACAGTCGGGCATGGATGAGAAGCTGGCGATCAAATCGGTGAATTCCGTTCTGATGCTACGTTCTCCTGAAGAAATGTATGCAACAGTGGATATGGCTCTGATCGATGAATATACGGCAGAGACCACGTTTATGAAAATCGGATCGACTCCAAGTTTTATTAAACGAGGGCAGGAGGTTATTCAGGTTTCGGCAAGCAATCTGCCGATTGGTATTATTAAAGATATTGAGGTGGATCTGGTAACCGTACAGCTTCAGCCAGGGGATGTTTTAATTATGATGACAGATGGTATCTATGATGCACCGGGGTATGCCGTCAATAAAGAACTATGGATGAAGCGGCTCATTCAGGAAATTGATAGTGATGATCCTCAGGAGGTAGCAGACTGTCTGCTTGAAAGTGTTATACGTTATCAGCAACATGAGATCTATGATGATATGACTGTAATTGTAGGCAAAATAGAACATTATCGCCCGGAGTGGGCCACATTGAGAGTACCCGGAATAAGCCGGATGGAACGTCCGCGCACTGTCAGTTAATTGCATATTCCTCTGTTTGAAGTCTCTTCATTCTGGCAATGCTAGTCATAGAGTTGGAGAGTAACCCAAAACGGAGGGATATCGGATGAAACAAATCTTGTTGATCACCGACGGTTGTTCCAATGTAGGCCCAAGTCCAGTGCTGGCTGCGGCGGAAGCGCGAGAAGAAGGAATTACGGTCAACGTGGTCGGCGTTATTGATTATGGAACCATTGGTGAGTTAGGTAGTCGGGAGATCGAGGATATTGCCAAAGCCGGAGGTGGAATCAGTCAGATCGTAGGCACAAGACAGCTTGCCCATACGATGCAGATGATGACAAGAAAAACGGTGGTTCAGACCATTCAACAGGCGGTTAATAGAGAGTTAACACAAATTCTGGGAGAGCACGAGCCGAAAACGGTAACAGACCTTGAACCGGCAAAACGTGCGCAGGTCGTTGAAGTGATGGATGATATGGCCGAGACAACACCACTTCAGGTCGTGCTTCTCATTGACGTAAGTGCCAGTATGAAGCCGAAGCTTGCTGCGGTGGAGGAAGGGATTCGCGATTTAATGCTTAGCTTGCAGGCACGTATGGGTCAGAGCCATCTTTCCGTCTTTCATTTTCCTGGGCGACATAGCGGAGAAGAAGCTGTCATGGACATCGACTGGACAGTTGACCCGAGCCGTGTTCGTTCACTATTTGGACGTTTGCAAATGAAGGGAGCGACGCCGACAGGTCCTGCGATTCAAAGGGTGATTGATTTTTACCGTTATGGTACACTGGAGGGACAGCAGGAAATAGAAGGGAACTATCGCATTGAAAGAGAAGGGATGCTCGGTGACAACGTTGTCTGACGCCTCTTTCCCGCCAGGAACAGTCATCACAGGGAAATGGAATCGCAGCCGTTATACGATTCGGAAGCTGCTGGGCAAAGGAGCCAACGGCATCGTTTTTCTTGTCCAGCGGGGTGAGAATGGCAAACATTATGCGCTTAAAATGGGATTTGACCCAGTAGATCTGCAATCGGAAATTAATGTGCTCAAATCTTTTCAATTACAGCGTAATCATGAGGCCCTTCGGCAGAGTGGCATTCCTTCTTATCTGAAAGATGTGGATGACTACGCTATTCGTGGTCGTGATATTCCCTTTTATGTGATGCGTTACGTTCGTGGGGAGTCTCTGCACCACTTCATTCGGCGTCAGGGAACGGACTGGACACTTCTGGTTGGACTCAGACTATTGCAAAAGCTGGCTCAATTGCATCAGGCTGGATGGGTGTTTGGCGATCTCAAACCTCAAAATGTACTGGTATCGGATTATGGGCAGGTAGAACTTATCGACTATGGCGGAGTGACTTCTATCGGCCGGAGCGTCAAGCAGTTCACTGAATGGTATGATCGCGGATTCTGGAATGCAGGCAGTCGAACAGCAGACGGTACCTATGATGTGTTTGCTTTTGCGCTATTATTGATTCATGTACTTGAAGCTGATGCACTCAAAGCGCTAGCTGCAGAGGGATTACCTCAACTGCGAAGTGTAAACCAGCTCACAGCTCTCGTGGAGCGCAGCGAACGTCTCCGCCCTTTTCGAAACTGGACTATTCAGGCATTACGAGGTCAATTTCAGGATGCCGGACACGCGGCTAAGGTCTGGAAAGAGATGATGGCACGCCCTTCTCCTCTTCGTCGCCGTTCCAAAAGTACAACTCCGCGTTGGCTCAAAAATGCATTTGCCGTATCCGTTATATTACTTATTGGGGTACTCATCTATGCACTGCGATTCTGACCTGTGAGAGTGCATATACATAACGTAAGGAATGAGGAACAGGTATGGAAGCTTTACGCTGGAACAAGCTGGTGAATAACGTGCTGGATGCAGCGGAAGAGCATCAGTTATGGGTTCCCGGGGATCGGATTGTCGTCGCAGTATCGGGCGGACCGGACTCGGTAGCTTTTTTGCATATCATGCATGAGATCAGTACCAGGCATGTCCCGCTGGAATTGATCTGCGCCCATGTACATCATGGTTTTCGGATTGAATCCGATCATGAAGCCGAGATGATGAAGGAACTTGCGCACCGACTTGGCATTGCATTTGAATGGGTTAAGGCCGATGTACCTTCTTATATGAAGCTTACCGGTCAAGGCTCTCAGGAAGCTGCGCGCAACAAGCGATATGAGTTTTTGCATGAAGTGGCTGTCAAATACGATGCGGCGAGCATTGCACTGGCCCATCATGCCGACGATCAGGCAGAGACGGTTATGCTCCATTTGCTGCGAGGAAGTGGTCTTTCCGGACTCGCTGGAATGAAGTTTAAACGGCGAGAAAAAAATGTGGAACTTATTCGTCCATGCCTTCGTATAAACAAGACAGACCTTGTAGAAGCTTGTAATACCCAGGGTTTTCTGTATTTTAATGATGAAAGCAATTCCCTGCGTAAATATCGGCGTAATGCCATTCGCTTGGATGTGCTTCCTTTTTTGGGGCAATATAATGGACAGTTGACGCCGTCTTTGAATCGACTTGCCGAAATTGTGGGTGATGAAGACGATTTCATTGAACAAGGTGCATATGACGCATACAGGTGTCTAGTGCAGGCGAACGGCGGAAGGCAAACCTTTGAGGTGCCTTCCTTTTTGAAGTTACATGTCGCTTTACAACGAAGGTTGATTAAACTAATATTGAATTATCTGCCTTTGGACAGTGATTTTGTCGACTTTACCCGTATTGAGACCATTCGCCGTAAGGTAATTCAGCCTGATGCGACGACCTGGAGCCTGGATATAGGACAGACACTCGCCTGCACCCGGGAGTATGATCTGATCTCTTTCGGCATACGGACTGACGTACAGGATCAATCTTACGAATATCGTCTTGCTCAATGGAGCGGAACTTATGAGCTTTCTCTCGCGGAAATCGACCGGCATGTTCGGATCGTTCCGATGAGTCCCGAGGACTATCATGTACCGGAATCGGCGGATCATGCCGCATTTGATGCGGATCAACTGCTTATGCCGCTGGTTGTGCGTTCAAGGTTACCTGGAGATACCATGAAAGTGATGGGATTAAACGGAAGCAAAAAGGTGAAAAATATTTTCATCGATGAGAAAATTCCCCCATCTGTCCGTTCACGGGTTCCCGTGGTATGTGATGGAGCAGGCAATGTCATCTGGTTACCGGGTGTTCGCCGGTCTAGTGTAGCTCCTGTCAGGGAGGATACTTCCGCAATCCTGTACATGACTGTAGGCGATTCAGCGATTCAGGGGTAGTGGTTATGGTTCAGGTAAGGCTTTCATATGTATAACTTAGGAGGTTCGCACAGTTGCAGAACGACATTCAGGAAGTATTGATCAGTGAAGAAGAAATTCAGAGTAAAATCAAGGAATTAGGCGCAACAATAAGTGCCGAATATGCAAATCGCAATCCTTTGGTCATTTGTGTGCTCAAGGGTGCGTTTATATTTATGGCTGATTTGGTTAAGAACATTACGGTACCTGTTGAGATGGATTTCATGGCAGTATCGAGTTATGGCGCTTCCACCAAATCATCAGGCGTTGTTAAAATCATTAAGGATCTGGATGAATCCGTCGAGGGACGCGAGGTTCTGATTGTAGAGGACATTATTGATAGTGGACTCACGCTCAGTTATCTCATCGAGCTCTTGCAGAACCGCGGTGCTGAATCCGTCCGTGTGGTTACGCTATTTGACAAGCCTTCAGGTCGCAAAGTCGAACTTGAAGCTCATTACACCGGCTTTGACATTCCGGACGCATTCATCGTTGGCTATGGTTTGGATTATGCCGAGAAGTACCGGAACCTCCCTTACATCGGGATTCTGAAACCGGAAGTTTACAGCAACTAAAGCTTAAGCTAGTTCCAAGCCCATATCTGTTGGTGGCTTCTGTTGAGAAGCCATGTCGGGCTATGTTAAAATAATTAAAGTGTCTCGAGAGGAGGTAGGGGATGAATCGGTTCATCCGGAATTCTGGTTTTTATTTGATTCTTTTTTTAGTTGTGGTGGGGATAGTCCAGTTCGTCAGCAATGGCGGCGAAGCCACCGATAATCCTAGATATGATCAGTTGCGCGCGGCGATCAAGGCCAATAACGTCTCTGAATTGACGGTTCAATTCAACGGTCAGACGTACCTCGTGACCGGTCAATACAGGGAGACGCCTGACGGAGCCAAATCAGAAAATTTCTCAACGTATATTCCTCCTACGGATGAGGCAATTAGTGAGCTTGTAACTGCAAGCGAAACGAACAAATTCCAATATCATCAGGAACCTATGAAAGGTGACAGCATCTGGTTGACGTTGCTGACTTCCTTTATTCCTTTGATCATTATGTTCCTGCTGTTCTTCTTCCTGTTTAATCAGGCTCAAGGCGGCGGCGGTAAAGTAATGAACTTTGGTAAAAGCCGTGCTCGTCTCTATAACGAAGAGAAGAAACGGGTTACGTTTGAAGATGTTGCGGGTGCTGACGAAGAGAAACAGGAGCTTGTTGAAGTCGTGGACTTCCTCAAGGACCCTCGTAAATTCGCAGCAGTAGGTGCACGGATTCCTAAAGGCGTATTGCTTGTAGGTCCTCCGGGTACAGGTAAAACCTTGCTTGCTCGTGCTGTTGCCGGTGAAGCGGGTGTACCATTCTTCAGTATTTCCGGTTCTGACTTCGTTGAAATGTTTGTCGGTGTCGGTGCATCTCGTGTACGTGACTTGTTTGAAAATGCGAAGAAAAACGCCCCATGTATCATCTTTATCGATGAGATTGATGCTGTAGGACGTCAGCGTGGTGCTGGTCTTGGTGGTGGTCACGACGAACGTGAACAAACACTCAACCAGTTGCTCGTTGAAATGGATGGATTCGGAGCCAATGAAGGTATTATCATCGTTGCTGCAACGAACCGTGCTGATATTCTGGACCCTGCCTTGCTGCGTCCAGGACGTTTTGACCGTCAAATCACGGTTGATCGCCCTGACGTGAGAGGTCGTGAAGCGGTTCTGAAAGTACACTCACGCAACAAACCACTCACCAAAGATGTGAAGCTGGACATTATTGCGAAGCGTACTACCGGATTCTCCGGTGCAGATTTGGAAAATCTCTTGAATGAAGCGGCATTGCTTGCGGCACGTCGTAATCGCAGAGATATTTCCATGCGTGAGGTAGACGAGGCGATTGACCGTGTTATCGTAGGTACGGAGAAGAAAAGCCGTGTCATCAGTGATCGTGAGAAACGTATCATTGCTTACCACGAAGCAGGTCACACCATTGTAGGTTACTTCCTGGAACATGCCGATATGGTACATAAAGTTACCATTATTCCGCGTGGACGCGCGGGTGGATATGTAATCATGTTGCCAAAAGAAGATCGTATGCTTGTAACCAAGCAGGAGCTGTTGGACAAAATAACGGGACTCCTTGGGGGCCGTGTTGCAGAAGAATTGTTCATTGGTGAAATTGGTACTGGCGCATACAGTGACTTCCAGCAAGCGACAGGTATTGTTCGAAGTATGGTTATGGAGTACGGTATGAGTGAGAAATTGGGTCCTATGCAATTCGGAAGTTCACAGGGACAGGTATTCCTGGGCCGTGATATTGGTCATGAACAGAATTACTCGGATTCCATCGCATATGAGATTGATCAGGAAATGCAACGTTTCATTAACGATTGTTACGAGAAATGTAAGGACTTGCTCGTAAAACATTCGAAAGAGATGCATCTGATCGCACAAACATTGCTCGAAGTGGAGACATTGGAAATGGATCAGATCAAGGAATTGATCGAGACAGGTTCCCTGACTCCAAAAAGTGAGAACAGCAACGATGGAGAAGGCACGCCTAGCGAAAGCGGAGAGGCGATCATCGACAACATCGGTGATGTACGCGTCCGTATCCAAGGCAAAGATGAAACGCCTGAGCCACCAGCCGGAGATATTCCTAACGAAGCTCCGAATCTGGACAAAGGAAACAGCAATGACCCGGATGATGGTGGAACGAAGCCAACGTCTTAATTTATAACAACCCTCTGTTTATAGTGGCAGATGAACAAAGAGAGCCTTCGGGCTCTCTTTTTTATATATTCCTTTAAATTGTATAGATAATGATAACGGGGAGCTATAGGGCGAACCACGTAGGAAATGGGCGGTTATGCCCTTGTTCTGGGGCGTTTTCATTTATTGACAGAGTCGTGAACGTTGTGTACATTAGGTGTTAAACCGCTTGTGATTCGTTTCTCAAGCGAAAATAACGACTTGGATTTGCCATATGAAACAGCGTATAAGGCTGTCCCGATAAGGAGAGGATCACAGGTGGAAGCTCTGGCTTTAGAGCGCAAGGCTGAGATGAACCGGGAGCTGCGCGAGCGGCTGATGGAGTTGAAGAAGGAACGTAATGCCATTATTCTTGCCCATTATTATCAACGTGACGAGGTACAGGAGGTCGCTGATTTCCGGGGAGATTCGTTTTTGCTGGCCCAGAAGGCGGCACAAACCGATGCGGATGTTATCGTTTTCTGCGGGGTTCATTTTATGGGTGAAAGCGCTAAAATTCTTGCTCCTAACAAAACGGTTATCATCCCCGACGAGCGTGCAGGCTGCCCAATGGCAGACATGGTGAACGTTGAAGGCTTACGTAAATTGAAAGCACAGCACCCGAATGCCAAAGTTGTAACGTACATCAATTCCTCAGCTGAGATCAAGGCAGAGACCGACATCTGTTGTACATCGGCCAATGCTGTCAGAGTCATTCAATCTGTTGATTCCGATGAAATCATCTGGGTACCGGATAAAAATCTGGGACATTATGTGCAACAACATACAGACAAGAAAATGATTATCTGGGAAGGTTACTGCAATACCCATGATATGCTGACGGTCAAAGACGTGGTTGAGATGAGAGCGAAGCATCCAAATGCCGAGTTCGTTGTTCACCCGGAATGTCGTCCTGAGGTTGTAGAGATGGGTGACTTCGTAGGTAGCACAACCGCCATTTTGGAATATTGTAAGAATTCGTCCGCTAAAGAATTTATCGTAGGTACCGAGGATGGTACAGGATACCAACTGCGTCTCGATAGCCCGGATAAACAATTCCACTTTGCTACCAAGTTCCTCGTATGCCCGAACATGAAGGTCAACAACTTGAAAAAGCTGGTTAAATGTCTGGAAACGATGAAGCCGCAAATTTACGTACCGCCAGCGGTTGCCGACAAAGCCAGAGAATCACTAGAGCGCATGTTACTGGTGAAGTAGCATGCGCTACTCTTGCTCCAAGACAGGTGAAATAACATGATACCGCAATATTTAGTGGATTTTGATCTGTCCGCGCTGCCGATGGTGGAGACGGATGTGCTGGTTATTGGTTCGGGCATTGCTGGTTTGTTTACTGCAATCAAGGCGAGTGAACAACGCAGTGTGTTGATGATCACGAAGAAGTCGTTACTGGAAAGTAACACCCGGTATGCGCAGGGGGGAATCGCTGCGGTTATTGCTGAGGATGATTCACCTGCCTACCATTTGCAGGATACACTTGTTGCAGGAGCGGGATTATGCCGCTCCGAAGCAGTTGAAGCATTGGTGAACGAGGGCCCGGACGGAGTGAAGGAACTGATTCGACTGGGTACTTTGTTTGATCTGGAGAACGGCGAGTTGGCGTTGACGCAGGAAGGTGCGCACAGCCACCGCCGTATTTTGCATGCCAATGGGGATGCAACGGGATATGAGATTGTGCGTGCACTGGCTGCACAGGCGAATGAACATCCGGGGATTGAAGTGTGGGATGAGCATTTTGTCATTGACCTGATTACAGAGCAGGGAGAATGTGTAGGTGCGCTGGTTCAGAAGGCTGACGGTTCGCAAGTATTTGTGAAGGCAGAGGCAACCGTACTATGCTCTGGCGGGGCTGGACAGTTGTATCGATATACGACTAATCCGGAAGTGGCTACAGCAGATGGCGTGGCGATGGCCTATCGTGCCGGAGCAGTTGTACGGGACATGGAGTTTATCCAATTTCACCCGACCTCCCTTTGTTATCCGGGAGCACCACGTTTCCTGGTGTCCGAGGCGGTACGTGGCGAAGGAGCCTATTTGCGCAATGTGAAAGGCGAGCGCTTCATGGAACGGTATCATGCACAGCTTGAACTGGCACCACGTGATATCGTCGCGCGGGCAATTGTCAGTGAGATGGAATCGACAAACAGCACGTTTGTATATTTGGATATCACTCATGAACCGGCGGAGATGATTAAGCATCGGTTTCCTACTATTTATGAGACCTGTATGCGATACGGACTGGATATGACCACAGACTGGATTCCGGTTGCTCCTGCTGCACATTACATGATGGGCGGAGTGAAGACGGATCTCAGTGGGGAGAGCAGCATTGGCCGGTTATTTGCCTGCGGTGAGGTATCTTCTACTGGAGTACATGGAGCCAATCGCCTGGCGAGCAACTCTCTGTCTGAAGCAATCGTATTTGGCCGGAGAATCGTGGATCGTATTCAATCCCTTCCTCCGCTTGCTTCACTCCAGACAAATATTCCTACATTAACAACTATTCGCAAGATCATAAAGGAAGAGCAGAAGCCGGTGTCCGAAAGACGCTTGCGTCTGCAAAAAATGATGGTGCGTCAAGTGGGGCTGCGCCGGAATGGCGCTAACCTGCAAGCAGCAATAGAGAAACTGCAACAAGAACTGCAATTTTTTGATCAGAAGTTTACTCACAAAGAAGAAATGGAATATGCCAACCTTTTGACCTGTGCCTGGTTGGTTACCACTGGGGCATTACACCGCGAGGAAAGTCGGGGAGCTCACTACCGTGAGGATTTCCCGCAGCGTGACGATGCTGTATGGCAGAAGCATAGTCTGCAGCAGCGAGAACAAGCGATTGTGGAGGAATTGATGTCATGATACTGAACGGATATAATGAAGGACTCATCGAATTAATCAAAAACTGGCTTCGTGAGGATGTCGGTGCAGGGGATGTCACAACAAGTGTGACGATTCCCGCTGGCAGTCAGTCCAAGGCCGTTATACATGCCAAAGACAATGGAATCATTGCAGGAATTACGGTAGCAGAACTCGTGTTTCAGGTAGTGGATCCTGGTCTTGCGTTCACACCAATGGTAAAAGACGGTGATGCAGTTACACATGGTACGATTCTGGCTGAGGTAGAAGGAAGCACACATAGCTTGCTGACAGGAGAGCGTCTGGCTCTTAACCTGCTTCAGCGCATGTCTGGTATCGCTACCCGTACACGTACTTATGTTGACGCGCTGGAAGGCCTTTCTACACGACTGGTCGATACTCGTAAAACAACACCGGGACACCGCTTGCTTGAAAAATATGCAGTGCGGGTTGGTGGCGGAGCAAATCATCGGTTCGGTCTCTATGATGCCGTCATGATTAAGGATAACCACATCAAGGGCGCAGGCGGGATCACTGAAGCGGTACAGCGTGCACGAGCCGTCATTCCGCATACAATGACCATTGAAGTAGAGACCGAAAACATGGAACAGGTCAGAGAGGCCTTGCAGGCTGGGTCAGATATCATTATGCTGGATAACATGCACCCAGATCGGATGCGTGAGGCCGTCGCTCTTATTCGTGAGCAGGCTCCGCATGTGAAAGTTGAGGCATCGGGCAACGTCTCGCTAAATACCATTCGTGGTATTGCAGAGAGCGGAGTGGATGTAATTTCAGTTGGCAGGTTAACCTACTCTTTTGAGAGCCTGGATATCAGCCTGGATTTAAACGAAAAGAAAGAGGGGTGAACCTCTTTGATTCTTGTGGTAGACGTGGGCAACAGTAATATCGTACTCGGCGTGTATCAAGGCCGGGAGTTGCTCCACCATTTTCGCCTGAGTACATCCCGGCAGTCGACAGTGGATGAATACGGCGTATTGATTTATAATTTATTTCATATGTCGGGGATTTCAACACGCGACATTGAAGGTGTGATCATCTCATCCGTGGTTCCACCACTGGTGAATGTGATTGAAGCCATGTGTGAGAAATACGTAGGCAAAAAACCGCTACTCGTTGGGCCTGGTATCCGAACCGGCCTGAACCTACGGTATGAGAATCCTCGTGAAGTTGGCGCGGATCGTATTGTTAATGCAGTAGCAGCCGTTGAGAAGTATGGCGGCCCTCTCGTTGTGGTCGATTTCGGTACAGCGACCACATTTGACTGTATTGACGAGAAAGGAAATTATCTGGGCGGGGCTATCGTACCCGGCATCCATATTGCAACCGAAGCACTCTATGAACGAGCGTCTAAGCTACCTCGTATTGAATTGGAGAAGCCCAAGAAAGTCATTGGTCGCAACACCATTCATGCGATGCAGGCCGGTATTATTTATGGTTATGCAGGACAGGTGGACGGTATTGTGGAGCGTATTCGCGAGGAAATGGGAGCCAAGCCTAGAGTCATTGCAACCGGAGGCCTTGCCAAGCTGATTGCAGAAGAAACACGCAGCATCGATGAAGTGGATCCGCTGCTTACGCTTGAAGGGCTGCGTATCGTTTATGAGCGGAACCGGGAAAGGTAAGAACAGAGACGGCAAACAGCGGGCTGAGGTTACAGTCTTATATGTTATGCCGTTTTTTCTATAACTGGCGATTACGCCAAAGGAGGCTGAATGACTTGGAAAACAACAACAAACAAGACCGGTTAATTCGCGGTACAGCAATGAACGGACGGGTTAGGGCCTTTGCTGTTCAAACGACGGAACTGGTTGAGGAACTGCGCAGAAGACATGATACGTTTCCCACGGCTACAGCAGCTATGGGGCGTACGGTTACAGCAGCATCCATTATGGGGGCTATGCTTAAGGGAGAAGAGAAGCTGACAATTCAAGTCAAAGGCGACGGCCCCATTGGACAGATTGTTGCCGATGCTAATGCGAAGGGTGAAGTTCGTGGCTATGTAAGCAATCCGCATGTACATCTGCCGAGCAACAGTATGGACAAACTGGACGTTGCTGGCGCAGTCGGAACAGAGGGATTCGTGAACGTAACGAAGGATTTGGGGCTGAAAGAGCCTTATCGCGGCAGTGTGCCGATTATTTCGGGAGAACTTGGCGAAGACTTTACGTACTATTTTGCCAAATCGGAGCAGACGCCTTCTGCTGTAGGCGTTGGTGTACTGGTGGATACCGATAATTCGGTTATTGTAGCCGGTGGATTCATTGTACAGTTGCTTCCAGGTTTGACGGATGATGAGATTACGGTGATTGAAAATGCCATTGGTACAATGCCGCCAGTGACGTCTCTGCTGGCTGAGGGGCTTGAACTGGAAGCAATGCTTCGTCGCGTACTGCCTGATGTACAGGTCATGGACGAAATGGATATTCATTTCCACTGTGAGTGTTCACGTGAGCGGGTAGAGAAAACGTTGATCAGTCTGGGTCAATCTGAAATGGAACAATTGATTGAGGAAGAAGGCCAGGCTGAAGTGGTCTGCCAATTCTGCAATGAGGCTTACGATTTCAACAAGGAACAACTTGAGACCATCCTAGAGCAAGCCAAGAACTGATTTTATGCGGGGACGGGACGCGGAATGACAAGACAGGAAAAAGGGTTATGGACGGCTGTAATTGTCTTGACGCTTGGAATGCTGGTGATGGGTTCGGTTATGGTTGTGCAAGGCTTACGAAATGGACGTGAAGGAGCAGATTCGCCTCAGGATACCAATCAAGAAGAGGGAAGTGCGGTAGCAACGATCAATGGGGAGGTCATCACCAACAAGGAATGGACCGAGGCATTGAAACGGCGCTATGGCAGTGAATTGCTGCTCCAGATGCTCAATCGTAAAGCCGTATATGCGGAAGCGCTCGATCGTAATCTGACGGTGACTCCCAAAGAAATTGCGAAGGAACTTGCCGCGGCCATGGATGGGTATGATTCGGAGAAGGCTTATTTTGACGAGATGCAGTCCCAACTGGGTTTATCCAGGCAGGACCTTGAGTTAGAGGCAGGATACCGACTTCTGCTTGAGAAAATCGCAACGAGCGGTATTCAGATTAAGGATGCAGATATCGAGCACTACTGGAACGAACACCATGAAGACTATGTTTCCCCAGAAAAATACGATCTGTCTATCATTGTATTGAAGGAAGAGGAACAGGCTGAATCAGTCCTGGATGCGCTCGACAAGGGAGCAGACTTTGAAGAAACCGCACGTAATGAATCGACGGACAGTTACTCCCGTGATTCGGGTGGACGTCTGGGATGGATTGAGCAGAACGATCCGTTTCAGTCCGAAGCAATCCTCAAACTTTCAGCTCAACTGGACGTTGGCGATATTGCAGGGCCGGTGAAGGTGGAAGAAGGATACGCCATCATTAAAATGAATGACAAACAAGAGCGTCAGGTGCAACCTGCAGAAGAGGTTCGCGAAGAAATTCGGATGCAGCTGGCTCTCAGCCAGGCTGATCCCCTGCCCCAGGTGGAGGAAAGGCTGCGGAGCAAGTATGAAGCTGTCATCATCGCTGAAATTCCGGCATCCTGATTATCTTGCAAACGAATGTCCTACTGCATCTTGATAAAAATACTCTGTCTACGGCCTTAGGGCCCAGGGCGGAGTATTTTTTTGAGTACTCATATTGACAATAGGGTGTAACGTTGATAAGATAAAAATAATCAAAAACCTACTCATTTACTCGGAATAAAACCATTTATATGAACAAAGAAATCTTCGGAAACCCAGTTTCTGTCCGGTTTATTGCAGACGGAATGAACTCAGGCGGATTTCCGTAGTTCTTCTATAACATCTAGAGGCTGCTCGGCCACACATGTATATGGCAACAGGACTTAAGTAGTATTCATCCCACTAAGGAGGGCATTCATATGGCTAAAGTAGTTAATAACGTAACAGAACTTATCGGAGGTACTCCGCTTGTTCGTCTGAACCGTATCGTACCTGAAGGCAGTGCTGAAGTATTCGTGAAACTGGAATACCAGAATCCAGGTTCAAGCGTCAAAGACCGTATCGCGATTAGCATCGTGGAAGAAGCGGAAAAAGAAGGCAAGCTGAAACCGGGTGATACCATCATCGAAGCAACAAGTGGTAACACAGGAATTGGACTGGCTATGGTGGCTGCAGCCAAAGGCTATAAGTCTGTTATTGTTATGCCGGAAACGATGAGTATGGAGCGTCGTAACCTGCTTCGCGCCTATGGAGCTGAGCTTGTGCTCACACCGGGAGCCGAAGGTATGAATGGTGCAGTTAAAAAAGCTGAGGAATTGCTTAAGGAAAATCCATCTTATTTCATGGCTGAGCAATTTAAAAATAAAGCTAACGTGAAGATCCACCGTGAAACGACTGGACCTGAGATTGTTGAAGCCATTCAATCTGTAGGCGGTACGTTGGATGCTTTCGTTGCAGGAATCGGTACAGGCGGAACGATTACAGGTACAGGTGAAGTGTTGAAGGAAGCCTACCCTGGGATTAAAATCGTTGCCGTTGAACCAGCAGCTTCGCCAATCTTGGCAGGTGGCAAACCGGGTCCTCACAAAATTCAAGGGATCGGTGCTAACTTTATTCCTGAGATTCTTGATCAGGAAATCTATGACGAGATCATTCACATCGAGAATGATGATGCGTTCGAGACGGCTCGTCAGGTAGCGAAAGAAGAAGGTATTCTATCCGGTATTTCTTCCGGTGCAGCCATCCGCGCAGGTCTGCAAGTGGCTAAACAGTTGGGTGCAGGCAAACGCGTTGTCGTGATCGTGCCAAGTAACGGCGAACGTTACCTCAGTACGCCACTTTACAACTTCGAAGCTTAAGCTTAACTAGTGATGAAACAAATCCTCCTTGCCCGCATGCCGGGTGTGGAGGATTTTTTGCTGAATGCTTTTAAAAGCAGCGGCGCTTTAGTATACTATCAGACAATAGAACTAGCGACAGATGGAGGGCGGCAAACCGCAATGACACACCTGATGACAACATACGCCGACTGGACAGAGTGGGCCGGAAAAGGTTGGACCATGATGCCATATATGATCAAGTCGGATAAGGGACCGTATCATGGCGGTTTACCGTTAACGTGGGAAGCAGCCTGGCAGCAGGCGTCACCCTATGCAATGGTGTTGGAGAATGGTAAAGGTGGAAGGTATACCTTTCTGGGATTAAACCCGGTATCCGTTATCTCCGGCAAGGGCAACGAAGCTGTTATTCATGATCTTATTCAAGGCGGTACCCGAACGGACGGTGGTAAACCACTTGAAGTATTAAAAAGGTGGGCTGCACCATACAGTGCACCAAAGGTGAGCGGGGCTCCAGACTTTGGTGGTGGATGTGCAGGTTATCTAAGCTATGACGTAGCCAGATCCCTGGAAAAGCTGCCAACCTTGGCAGAAGACAACCCGGCACTTCCGGATTATTGGTGGATGCGTTTTGAAGAAATATGGGCGTATGATCATGAACAGCAGGCGCTGTTCTGCATGGTTCATCTGACTGTACAGCCAGATCAGGATGAAGCTCAGCTTCGCAAGCTGTACGCAGAAGCAGAAGAGCGAGCAGCAGCCATGCAGCAGCGATGGCTGCATATTCTGGGCTTTGCCCAGGCGGAAGAGCAGCAGCAGGCATTGGAGCATCGCCATAGCCACATTCATCTCACTGCGCCGGATTCGGAGCGGGAAACGGAAGGATGGCACACCTCCTTTCCTCAAGAGGACTTTGAGCAGGCGGTACGCACAGTGCAGGAATATATCCGGCAGGGGGATGTGTTTCAAGTGAATCTGTCCTTGCGGCAGGAAAAACGTCTGAAGTCCAGTGCAGAGCACATCTATGAATGGCTTCGTCTAGTAAATCCCTCTCCCTACATGGGATTGCTGCGTAGTCCGGATTTCCAACTGGTGAGCGGTTCGCCTGAATTGCTAGTCAAAGTGGATCATGGCAAAGTGAGTGCTCGTCCGATCGCAGGAACAAGGAGAAGAGGCCGGGATGAAGCTGAGGATGAGTTGATGGCCGCTGAGCTGCTGAACAGTGAGAAGGAGCGGGCAGAGCATATTATGCTGGTCGATCTGGAGCGGAATGATATCGGACGAATTGCAGCTTATGGATCAGTGCATGTGCCTGAACTGATGACGATCGAGAAGTATTCGCATGTTATGCATCTGGTGTCTCAAGTTGAGGGAACGCTGGCCGAGGGACTATCCGTATTTGATGTAATCGCAGCGACGTTCCCAGGTGGAACGATTACGGGTGCACCCAAAGTTCGCACCATGGAAATCATTGAAGAACTGGAGCCTGTGCGTCGTGGACCGTATACAGGTTCGATTGGGTGGCTGGACTACAGTGGCAATATGGAATTGAACATCATCATTCGTACACTTTCCATTAAAGATGGAGTGGGATATGTACAGGCAGGAGCAGGCATCGTTATTGACTCCGATCCATATCGGGAATATAAGGAGTGCCGGAACAAAGCAAGAGCCATGATGAGGGCTGTGAATTACAGCGAGGAAGCTGAAGCCGTTAAATTAAAATAATCAAGCAGCCGTCCCCTGTGTGGACGGAAGAACAGGAGGAACAAAGATATGATACTGGTTATCGACAATTATGATTCCTTCACGTACAACCTGGTTCAATATCTGGGTGAACTGGGGGAGACGGTGGAAGTTCGCCGTAACGATGAAATTGATCTGGCAGGCATCGAGGCATTGGCACCTGATCATATTTTGATCTCACCCGGTCCTTGTACTCCAAATGAGGCCGGCATTAGTCTGGCGGTCATTGATCACTTCAAGGGTAGTATTCCGATCTTCGGCGTATGTCTGGGACATCAGGCGATTGGACAGGCTTTCGGAGGCAATGTTATTCGTGCGGACCGCATGATGCATGGCAAAACATCGGAGATGCACCATAAAGGAACATCCGTATTTACCGGATTACCATCTCCCTTTACGGCAACGCGTTATCACTCTTTGATCGTGGAGCGCAGCAGTCTGCCAGATTGTCTGGAGATTACGGCCGAGACGGCGGAAGGCGAGATTATGGGCTTGCGTCACAAGGAATATGCGATTGAAGGTGTTCAGTTCCATCCCGAATCCATCATTACGGATCACGGTCATCAAATGCTGCGTAACTTCCTGTCTCAGCAGGTAAAGGTATAGAGATGAAATATGCCGCGATAAACGGAGAATTGGTCAATATGGCGGCAGCCGTGGTTCCGGTGACGGATCACGGCTTTTTGTACGGACTCGGATTGTTCGAGACGTTTCGAACGTATCAGGGAGTTCCTTTTCTGCTGGAACGTCATTTGCAGCGGATGGCTGCGGGGTGTCGTGAACTGGGCATTCCTTTCACAGCAACAGCAGCGGGGGTAACGGAATGGATCAAAAGTCTGTTGCTTGCTAATGAACTCCAGGATGCCTATGTGCGATATACGGTATCTGCGGGCGAAGCCCCGCTGGGGCTACCTTCGGGGGATTATGTGAAACCCAATCATATCGTATTGGCAAAAGCGCTACCTGAACCCTCACCAGTTCTATACGAACATGGTAAAATGCTTCAACGTCTGTCGACGCCCCGTAACACGCCTGAAGGAGAAGTGCGGTTCAAATCGCTGCATTACATGAATAGCATTCTGGCGAAACGGGAACTGAACGGATACGGGCAGCATGTGCAAAGTGCGGAAGGGCTGCAATTAACCCGAGATGGGTATGTAGCTGAGGGAATTATCAGCAATGTGTTCTGGGTGAGACAGGGCGTACTCTATACGCCAGCACTTGCGACTGGCATTTTGCCGGGAATCACCAGAGCCGTTGTACTGGAGCTTGCAGTTCACCAAGGAATACCTTGCCAGGAAGGATTGTTCCCTTGGGAGGAGTTGTTACAGGCAGATGAGATCTTTTTGACAGGCTCTGTTGCTGAACTCGTTCCAGTTACTACATTGCGGGATCAGGATGGAACGGAAACGGTAATCAGCAGCGGACATATAGGCCCGGTTACAGAAGCGCTTCTGGGTATGTACCGGCAGAAAGCGGGGTATACTTCATGACACTTACACCAGTCATTTATGAACGGAATTATGCGTGGGGGCCAGCAGAGCTACAACTTGGCACACGTACACTTATTATGGGCATTCTGAATGTCACACCGGACTCCTTCTCGGATGGGGGACGTTATACCAGTGTGGAGCGAGCGGTGGCTCACGCCATTCAGATGATGGAAGACGGCGCGGATCTCATTGATATTGGCGGGGAATCCACACGTCCGGGTTCAGATATCGTTGGCGCTGATGAAGAGCTCAGCCGGATCATTCCGGTCATTGAAGCACTGCGGCAGCAGGCTCCACATATTCCGATATCGGTAGACACCTATAAAGCCGATGTTGCTCGTCAGGCCATTCAGGCTGGAGCGCACATCATTAATGATGTGTGGGGTGCCAAGGCTGACCCGGAGATGGCGCGCACTGCAGCAGAACTGGGATGTCCTCTGATCCTAATGCACAACCGGCAAGAACGAGACTATACCAACTATTTGGTTGATGTAGTCCGTAATCTTGAGGAGAGTATACAGATTGCGTTAGAGGCTGGAGTACATCCGGATCAGATTATTCTGGACCCGGGCATTGGCTTTGTGAAGGATCTGAATGAAAATCTGGTGCTCATGTCATCGCTTGGGTTGCTCAATGAGATGGGGTATCCCGTTCTGCTTGCCACCTCGCGTAAAAGGTTTATTCAGAACACCTTACAGGTACAGGCGAATGATGCGCTGGAGGGTACAGCCGCTACGGTTGCTTTTGGCATAGCCCAAGGATGCCAGATGGTCCGGGTTCATGATGTGAAGCCGATTCGGCGCACAGTGGATATGTGTGATGCTATGTTGTATGTATCTCCAGGCTTGCGGAGGAAATGATACTAGCGGGTCCAGTGACCCGTGCAGTGGAAGCGTAGCGTTTTGCAATAGGAACAAACATCGAACCATGAATTCATTATATATAGAGGGCAGGCGGAACTTATGGATAGAATGGTAATGCATCGAATGGAGTATTACGGATATCACGGCGTATTTGCCGAGGAGCGGAAGCTGGGGGCACGTTATTATATTGATCTGGAGATCGATATGGATTTGGGCGAAGCTGGGCGTAACGATGATTTGACCAAAACCATCAATTATGCGGAGATCCATGAACTGGTAAAACAGATCGTTGAGAATAAATCATTCCAGTTAATTGAAGCTTTGGGCGAACATATTGCATCTTCTTTACTAGACACTTATACTATTATCAATGCATTGACAGTCAAGGTGACGAAGCCGCATCCGCCTTTCGATATTCATTTTGGGGGCGTAACTGTAGAGCTTCGCCGCACAAGAAAGTGAGAACCGATCATGATTGCACATTCGACCTCTGAATCTTCAGAGGCTTATATTGCTTTAGGGGCTAATTTGGGTGACCGGGAACAGACGCTGCTTGAGGCGTTAACGTTGCTGGATGCACATCCTCATATATCTGTCCTGCGCTGTTCTGCGCTATATGAAACGGAGCCGGTAGGTTATGTGGACCAGCCAGCGTTTCTGAATATGGCAACTGCGGTACAGACTACACTTTTGCCGGAGCAGCTGCTCACGGAACTGCTGGATATTGAAACACGGCTTGGGCGGGTTCGTGATATCCGTTGGGGCCCTCGTACAGTCGATTTGGATCTGCTTTGGATGGATGGAGAGACGAGTGATACCGACCGGCTGCAATTACCACATCCACGGATGGGTGAACGGGCGTTTGTATTGGTGCCACTGGCTGATATCGTAACCGAAGATGAGCATTCAGGTTTGTATACCTTTGTACAATCATCGTTGTCTGTACTGGATGGAAAGGATGGAATACAGCTTTGGAAAACGTGCAATTGGCCAATCGAATCCGGGCTTTCCGGAAGCTGAAAGGTTTAACACAACAGGAACTCGCTGCTGAGACGGGCATATCGCTGGCCATTCTGGGTATGATTGAACGAGGCAACCGCAAAGTAGTTGAACGGGAGCTGAATCTAATTGCCGGGGTGCTGTCGATCAGCATTGAGGAGTTACAGGGGAACTAAGGTCGCTTTTTACTAACAAGAAAATATCGTCATTATTCGTTTATTTTATACAAACTAAAACACAACCAGGATTCATGCAAGAGTCGGATTTAAAAAGGAGTGGAACGACTACCATGCTTAAAATTGGTGACATTGAAATGAAAAACCAGGTTGTACTTGCGCCGATGGCTGGCGTGTGTAATCCGGCTTTTCGTCTGATCGCAAAAGAATTCGGAACAGGCCTCGTATGTGCGGAGATGGTTAGTGGCAAAGCCATCGTGCATGGTAACAAGCGTACACGTGAGATGTTATTTGTAGATGAGCGTGAGAAGCCGCTGAGCCTGCAAATCTGGGGGGGAGATCGTCAAGCCCTCGTAGAAGCAGCCAAAATTGTGGACAAAGAAACCAATGCTGACATCATCGACATCAACATGGGATGCCCTGTGCCAAAAGTGACGAGCTGTGATGCAGGTGCACGCTGGTTGCTTGATCCAAACAAAATTTATGAAATGGTATCCGCTGTTGTGGACGCGGTAGATAAGCCCGTAACAGTCAAGATGCGGATCGGCTGGGATAACGAGCATATCTACGTAGTTGAGAATGCACTTGCGGTTGAACGTGCTGGCGGACAAGCGGTAAGTGTTCACGGCCGTACACGTGAGCAGCTCTACACAGGCACAGCGGACTGGTCACACATCAAAAATGTCAAAGAGGCTGTCTCCATCCCGGTTATCGGGAACGGAGATGTATCTTCACCGGAAGATGCCCGTCGCATGTTGGATGAAACGGGTTGTGACGGAGTTATGATCGGTCGTGCCGCCCTGGGTAACCCATGGATGTTGTATCGGACCATTCAATACTTGAGTTCCGGCGAACTGCTTCCTGACCCGAATGGGGAAGAGAAGATTCGGGTTGCCATTTTGCATATGGACCGTCTGATAGCACTGAAGGGTGAGGCTGTTGCTGTTCGCGAGATGCGTAAACACCTGGCTTGGTATCTGAAAGGTCTGAAAGGATCTGCCCGTATCAAAGACGTTATTATGGAAGAAACCAAACGTGATGAGATGGTGCACATACTGGAGAACTTTGTAGGCCAGCTGCATATGGAAGGCAATCTGGAGTCAGAACCAGCAGTAGCCGAAAATGCTTCCTGATCTGCTGCTGTAAAACGTTTACAGCTATAGGGGGCGTAACATTGACTTTTCGAGACCGTTACCCTATAATTTCACAGTATAAATTCGCCATGTGCGTCATAAGGCTAGTGCATCAGGAGGAACGTTCTGTTTCTCCGGAGAACTTCATATAGTTTTGAAGATGTATGCGGGCGGAGCTCTGTAAACAGCACTGGTTCCGTTGCCGTGCAATCAAATTATTCCCATGACAGGAGAATCGGTTGAGATGAGCGATAAGGAAGTTATCCTTACACCAGAGGGTCTTAAGAAGCTTGAAGAAGAACTGGAAATGCTGAAATCAGTGAAGCGCCGCGAAGTGGCTGAACGGATTAAGGTAGCCATCGGGTATGGAGATATTAGTGAAAACTCCGAATACGAAGACGCGAAGAACGAACAGGCTTTCATTGAAGGCCGCGTTATTACGTTGGAGAAATTGCTTCGGAACGCACGGATTATCAACAGCGACGAGATCGATACCGAAGCTGTAAGCGTGGGTGCAACAGTCACTGTAGAAGATCTGGAATTCGGTGATATCACGGAATATACGATTGTAGGTTCTGCGGAGTCCAATCCGCTGCAAAACAAAATATCGAACGAAAGCCCTGTTGGCAAAGCCATTCTGGGCAAGAAAAAAGGTACGGTTGTTGATGTAAGTGTGCCTGCTGGCGTAATTCAATATAAAATTGTAGACATCAAAAAGTAATATAAGCAATGAAGCAGTCGGGTACGGAGACAAAAGCTTCCTTAGGGAAGCTTTTTTCAACATATGAGGCAGAATACCTCTGAAGATGCCTGCAATGTAAATAAGGAGATGAATATAGATCATGACGGATGAAGTCTTGAATCAGGAAACCGAAACCGAACTAAGTGAGCTTTTACAAATTCGCCGCGACAAATTGGACGAGCTCCGCAAATTGGGGATCGACCCTTTTGGCCAAAAATACGTACGTACGGAAGAAGCCGGCTCCATTCTGAAGAAGTATGAAGAACTGACCAAGGAAGAGTTGGAAGAGAAGCACATCGAAGTCAGTATTGCCGGACGGATTATGGCGAAGCGGGGAATGGGTAAAGCGAGCTTTGCACATATTCAGGACCTGAGCGGCAGAATCCAGATCTATGTTCGTCAGGATACTGTACCGGAAGACAAATACGCCGCGTTCAGCCTGCTCGATTTAGGGGATATTGTAGGTGTCTCTGGGGTAATCTTCAAAACCAAGACAGGTGAAACTTCGGTTAAAGTTCAAAATCTCGAAGTATTGTCCAAGTCACTTTACCCACTTCCGGATAAATATCATGGACTCGCGGATGTTGAGCTGCGTTACCGCCAGCGCTATGTTGACCTGATTATGAATCGTGAAGTGCAGCAGACCTTCATTACTCGTTCCAAAATCATTCAGTCGATGCGCCGTTACCTGGATTCTCTGGGCTATCTGGAAGTCGAAACTCCGACGCTGCACACCATCGCTGGCGGTGCCGCTGCGCGTCCATTCATCACGCATCATAATGCGCTTGATATGGAATTGTACATGCGGATTGCGATTGAGCTTCACTTGAAACGTCTGATTGTAGGCGGTCTGGAGAAGGTATATGAGATCGGCCGTGTATACCGTAATGAAGGGATGTCGACACGTCATAACCCTGAGTTCACAATGATTGAACTTTATGAGGCATATGCCGATTATCAGGATATTATGCGTTTGACTGAGAATCTTGTTGCTCACATCGCACAGGAAGTGCTTGGTACGCAAGTTATCCAATATGCAGACTATCAAGTGGATCTTACACCACAATGGCGCCGTGTAACGATGGTAGACGCGGTTAAGGAAGTTGTAGGCGTGGACTTCTCCGTGCACATGACGAACGAGGAAGCTCATCGTTTGGCGAAAGAACATAAAGTTCCGGTTGAAAAGCATATGACATTTGGTCATATTCTGAATGCATTCTTCGAACATTTTGTAGAAGAGACGTTGATTCAACCAACCTTTATTATGGGGCACCCGGTTGAGATTTCTCCGCTGGCGAAGAAGAGCGATGCAGATCCACGTTTCACGGACCGCTTCGAGCTGTTTATCGTTGGACGTGAGCATGCAAATGCATTTACGGAGCTGAATGATCCAATCGATCAACGTCAGCGCTTTGAGGCACAATTGCTGGAGAAAGAACACGGGAACGACGAAGCACACGAAATGGATGATGATTTCATCCGTGCGCTCGAATATGGTATGCCACCAACAGGTGGACTGGGGATCGGTATCGACCGTCTGATCATGTTGTTGACCAACTCGCCGTCTATTCGTGACGTACTGCTCTTCCCGCATATGCGTCCTCGTACACAGGATTAAATAAGGAACGTTTAACTCGTTCATAATAGAAGAGGAACCTGCCGTTCAGTATGATACTGGTGGCAAGTTCCTCTTTAGGTTTACATAGGCATTGAAAGTAACAGATTCGTCGAAACAACATGTGTGACTAAAGTGTGGTGACAGAATTTGTTCGCCTACCTGCTTGTATTATGTTAAAAGAGGTGCCCTCCATGAAGTTTAGGCTTCACATTGCTAAATTCCTATCACCCCCATTGATTCTGGTTGGTGGTTTTATGCTTATTATCATGATCGGTACGATTCTGCTCATGTTACCTATCTCCAATCAAAGCGGCGAGCATTTGGCGTTTATTGATGCGCTTTTTACTTCTACCTCTGCTGCATGTGTAACCGGGCTGGTCGTTGTGGATGTAGGGACGACTTTCAACCTGTTTGGTCAAATCGTGATTATGGTGCTTATGCAGCTAGGTGGACTTGGCTTCATGACCATCGCAACGTTGTTTGCATTAGTATTGGGTAAGCGTATCTCGCTAAAGGACAGGCTTCTGCTGAAAGAGGCTATCAACGCTGACAGTATGGAAGGCATTGTACGTATTATCCGCAAAGTGCTCATTTTTTCGTTTACCATTGAAGGGGTGGCTGCTGTTATATTGGCACTACGCTGGGCAACGGAGATGCCCTTTTGGCAGGCGGTATACTATGGTGCTTTTCACTCGGTTTCATTATTTAATAATGGTGGTTTCGATCTGTTTGGCAACAGTTTTCAGTATTATACAGGGGACTGGTTGTTTAACCTGACAGCTTCTGTGCTGGTTGTATCGGGTGGACTCGGCTTTGTGGTGCTGAATGATTTGTTTGAGTTCCGCAAGCGTCGTCGCTTATCATTGCAGTCCAAGCTGGTATTGTCCGTATCAGGTGCACTGATTGGTATCGGTGCAATTGTACTGTTTGTATTTGAGTTCACCAATGGACACACACTGGCGTCTCTAAGTTGGAGTGAAAAGATATACGCCTCGTTCTTCCAATCGGTCTCTACACGTTCGTCGGGTACGAGCACCATTGATATTACCGAGATGAGGCAGGCCACTCAGTTCTTCTTCATTCTGTTGATGTTCATTGGGGCATCTCCGGGATCAACCGGGGGTGGGATCAAGACGACAACGTTCCTGATCATGATTGGAGCGGTGTATGCCATGATTCGTGGCAATAAAGATATTGTATTTTTCCGTCAGCGTGTTCCGAAAGATTTGCTGATGAGAGCATTGACGATTATTATGGTTTCCTTGATCATATTCATGGTTGTAGTAATGCTACTACTTACCACAGAGGATGCACCGTTCCTTTCACTTATGTTTGAAGCGGCCTCGGCAATTGGGACAGTAGGTCTGTCGGTGGGAGTAACGCATGAATTAACGGTATGGGGAAAAGTGATTATCGCCTTCACGATGTTTATAGGACGTATTGGACCACTAACCATTGCATACGCGCTTCGTCCGCGCAAAGAGAAGAAGCTGTATCGCCATCCGGAGGGCCGGATTATTATTGGATAAAAAGAAAGACCGTCACGCATCTAGGACTAACCCTATCATGGAATAGGTTAGTTACAACTAATGCCTGACGGTTTTTTTGTTTCATAGAAGCAATTACTTGTTTCTTGCTGGTACGAAGGATTGAGCTGTATTTAATTATGTGATCGAATGTTATTCTGCATCCCGGCATAACGTTGCAAGATGTGTGGTAAGGATGTTCTCCATAATCTTGGTGTTCATCTGGTCAGGACGAAGAATCGCATGAATACCCAAACCGTCGACCAGTGCGTACAGCCTTTCAATTTCCAGTTCCTTGTCGATGTCTGTTCGGCAGAGATTGAGTTCCATGAGGTAGGTGATAACTTTTGCCATCGCGTGTCTGAGTTCATTATAGACTTTGTCGGCATGCTCTTTGAGAACAGGGTCACTCTTGGACTTGGCTGTAAAAGCGTACCACACCTCCATTTCGGCCATTTTTTCATCCGTACTTGGCAAGAGTTCTAACAACAGAAGCTTCATATTCTCCAAAGGAGATGCATCAAAGGAAATCTGTGTGATTCGATTCGATACCCGTTCGGATACCAGATTCATTGCGTATAGGAGTAGTTCTGATTGGGTTGAAAAGTAGTGGCGCATAGACCCGGCCGATATTCCAGCTTCTACCGCAATATTTCGAACGGAGGCCTGTTCCATGCCATCTCTTCGGATGACACGCCAAGCCGCTTCGGCTACGAGCAGACGTTGTTTATCGTGATCAACTATTTTAGGCATAAAAAGATTATATCATTGTTGATTATTATAATACAAACGTGTTAAATTATATTTAATACATTCGTATTATAAAAGGAGTGAATCATTTGATTGCCTACTTTATTATTGGATGTGAGATTGCCTTCTGGGTATTTGTCGCCGCAGGTCTGAGTGTGCGTTATCTGCTTGGGATGAAACGGACAGGGATCGCGCTGTTAATGGCAACGCCCATTGTAGATGTTCTTCTTATGGTAGCGACGGTGATGGATCTTCAACGGGGTGCTTCGGCAAGTGTGGTTCATGGGATTGCAGCTATATATATAGGTGTGAGTATTGCTTATGGTCATCAGATGATCGCTTGGGCTGATCGTTATTTCCTTTACTGGTTTAAGGGAGGGGGTAGTCCTCGGAGCAGCAAGGTGTATGGCAGTGAGCATGCTAGTCGTGAAAGAGTGGGATGGCTTAGACATCTATTGGCTTGGGGCATAGGTAGCTTGTTCTTGCTCGCGATGATCTGGTGGATTGGGGATACGGAGCGTACTACAGCATTCTCTAATCTCATAAGAGTATGGGGGATTATATTGGGGATCGATTTTATAATCAGCTTCAGTTATAGCTTATGGCCGCGAAAGATGCCTTTAGAGAAAGTGAAGTAACATCTAATTGGATAGGGCGGAAGGAACATGCGGATTATCCGTGGAGGAAAGGTGATCCGCATGTTCTGGGAAGAGAATGTTTAATAAGGGTTAATGGGATCTTAAATAACTCCGGCATTAAGTGAATAGCTATACGAGAGACTAAATATAATTTATTGAAAATAAAGCTTGCGTTCCGAATCTGTACATGGTATATTCTAAATCCGGCCAAGAAAACACGAGAAACACGGTGCGGCAAGCGAAACAACTAAGCTTCGAAAGAAACTTAAAAAAAGAGCTTGCAAAGTCGGTTCGGATGTGATAAGATATAAAAGTTGCTGAGGTGAACAACACACGGCAATGAAACAAGTTTGATCTTTGAAAACTGAACAACGAGTGAGTAAACATTCTGCTTGCAGAATGAACGCGAAAGTTCGAGACAAGCCTTGGCTTGGATCGGCTGGAGCATAAATGAGATTTTTAATCTCGTCAGTTTCAAAATGAGCTTATCGCTCTTTTCAATACTTTATTGGAGAGTTTGATCCTGGCTCAGGACGAACGCTGGCGGCATGCCTAATACATGCAAGTCGAGCGGACTTGAAGAGAAGCTTGCTTCTCGGATGGTTAGCGGCGGACGGGTGAGTAACACGTAGGCAACCTGCCCTCAAGTTTGGGATAACTACCGGAAACGGTAGCTAATACCGAATAGTTGTTTTCTTCTCCTGAAGAGAACTGGAAAGACGGAGCAATCTGTCACTTGGGGATGGGCCTGCGGCGCATTAGCTAGTTGGTGGGGTAACGGCTCACCAAGGCGACGATGCGTAGCCGACCTGAGAGGGTGATCGGCCACACTGGGACTGAGACACGGCCCAGACTCCTACGGGAGGCAGCAGTAGGGAATCTTCCGCAATGGGCGAAAGCCTGACGGAGCAATGCCGCGTGAGTGATGAAGGTTTTCGGATCGTAAAGCTCTGTTGCCAGGGAAGAACGCTTGGGAGAGTAACTGCTCTCAAGGTGACGGTACCTGAGAAGAAAGCCCCGGCTAACTACGTGCCAGCAGCCGCGGTAATACGTAGGGGGCAAGCGTTGTCCGGAATTATTGGGCGTAAAGCGCGCGCAGGCGGTCATTTAAGTCTGGTGTTTAATCCCGGGGCTCAACCCCGGATCGCACTGGAAACTGGGTGACTTGAGTGCAGAAGAGGAGAGTGGAATTCCACGTGTAGCGGTGAAATGCGTAGATATGTGGAGGAACACCAGTGGCGAAGGCGACTCTCTGGGCTGTAACTGACGCTGAGGCGCGAAAGCGTGGGGAGCAAACAGGATTAGATACCCTGGTAGTCCACGCCGTAAACGATGAGTGCTAGGTGTTAGGGGTTTCGATACCCTTGGTGCCGAAGTTAACACATTAAGCACTCCGCCTGGGGAGTACGGTCGCAAGACTGAAACTCAAAGGAATTGACGGGGACCCGCACAAGCAGTGGAGTATGTGGTTTAATTCGAAGCAACGCGAAGAACCTTACCAGGTCTTGACATCCCTCTGATCGGTACAGAGATGTATCTTTCCTTCGGGACAGAGGAGACAGGTGGTGCATGGTTGTCGTCAGCTCGTGTCGTGAGATGTTGGGTTAAGTCCCGCAACGAGCGCAACCCTTATATTTAGTTGCCAGCACTTCGGGTGGGCACTCTAGATAGACTGCCGGTGACAAACCGGAGGAAGGTGGGGATGACGTCAAATCATCATGCCCCTTATGACCTGGGCTACACACGTACTACAATGGCCGGTACAACGGGCTGCGAAATCGCGAGATGGAGCCAATCCCAACAAAGCCGGTCTCAGTTCGGATTGCAGGCTGCAACTCGCCTGCATGAAGTCGGAATTGCTAGTAATCGCGGATCAGCATGCCGCGGTGAATACGTTCCCGGGTCTTGTACACACCGCCCGTCACACCACGAGAGTTTATAACACCCGAAGTCGGTGGGGTAACCGCAAGGAGCCAGCCGCCGAAGGTGGGATAGATGATTGGGGTGAAGTCGTAACAAGGTAGCCGTATCGGAAGGTGCGGCTGGATCACCTCCTTTCTATGGAGAATCGTTTCCCGAGTGGAAACATTCAAATACGCAGCTTAGCTGCAAAACTTACTCACTCGTTGCTCAGTTTTGAGAGCTCAAACTCTCAAACAGCTTGCTTTTGCATGGAGCTTGTTCTTTGAAAACTAGATATCGAAACGAAATTTTGCGAATTAGAACATTCCTTTTTAAGCTGATCTTGTGTAAACAAGTGAAGTGTTTATAAGGTAGATTGCATGAGCGAGTGATCGAAATGGAACGACTTTTGGCTTTGCGTAAGCAAAACAAGGGAAGAGACAGCTCGAACACGAGCGATATGGTTAAGCTACTAAGAGCACACGGAGGATGCCTAGGCGCTAGGAGCCGATGAAGGACGTGGCGAACAACGAAACTGCCTCGGGGAGCTGTAAGCAAGCTTTGATCCGGGGGTGTCCGAATGGGGAAACCCAGCTGGGGTAATTTCCAGTTACTCATAACTGAATACATAGGTTATGTAGAGGCATACCAAGGGAACTGAAACATCTAAGTACCTTGAGGAAGAGAAAACAATAGTGATTCCGTCAGTAGCGGCGAGCGAACGCGGAGAAGCCCAAACCAGAGAGCTTGCTCTTTGGGGTTGTGGGACATCTCACACGGAGTTACAAAGGAACCGGTTAAGCGAAGAGGTCTGGAAAGGCCCGCCAAAGAAGGTAAAAGCCCTGTACTTGAAAGTCTGTTCCCTCCGAGATGTATCCCGAGTAGTGCGGGGCACGTGAAACCCCGTATGAATCCGGCAGGACCATCTGCCAAGGCTAAATACTTCCTAGCGACCGATAGTGAAGCAGTACCGTGAGGGAAAGGTGAAAAGCACCCCGGAAGGGGAGTGAAATAGAACCTGAAACCGTGTGCTTACAAAAAGTCAGAGCCCGTTTTAGGGGTGATGGCGTGCCTTTTGTAGAATGAACCGGCGAGTTACGTTCCCGTGCAAGGTTAAGGTGAAGAGCCGGAGCCGCAGCGAAAGCGAGTCTGAATAGGGCGACTTAGTACGTGGACGTAGACCCGAAACCGGGTGATCTACCCCTGTCCAGGGTGAAGGTGCGGTAACACGCACTGGAGGCCCGAACCCACGCATGTTGAAAAATGCGGGGATGAGGTGGGGGTAGCGGAGAAATTCCAATCGAACTCGGAGATAGCTGGTTCTCCCCGAAATAGCTTTAGGGCTAGCCTCGGAAAACAGAGTCGTGGAGGTAGAGCACTGATTGGGTGCGGGGCCCGCAAGGGTTACCAAGCTCAGTCAAACTCCGAATGCCATAGACTTACTTCCGGGAGTCAGACAGTGAGTGCTAAGATCCATTGTCAAAAGGGAAACAGCCCAGACCATCAGCTAAGGTCCCCAAGTGTGTGTTAAGTGGGAAAGGATGTGGAGTTGCACAGACAACCAGGATGTTGGCTTAGAAGCAGCCACCATTGAAAGAGTGCGTAATAGCTCACTGGTCGAGTGACTCTGCGCCGAAAATGTAACGGGGCTAAACACACCACCGAAGCTATGGCTTGATGCTTGCATCAGGGGTAGGGGAGCGTTGTATAAGGGTTGAAGGTGTACCGTAAGGAGCGCTGGACATTATACAAGTGAGAATGCCGGTATGAGTAACGAAAAGATCAGTGAGAATCTGATCCGCCGAAAGCCTAAGGGTTCCTGAGGAAGGCTCGTCCGCTCAGGGTAAGTCGGGACCTAAGGCGAGGCCGAAAGGCGTAGTCGAAGGACAACAGGTCGAAATTCCTGTACCACCGTAAGCCGTTATGAGCAATGGGGGGACGCAGCAGGGTAGTGACGCGGACTGATGGATGTCCGTCTAAGCAGTGAGGCTGATGTGTAGGCAAATCCGCACATCATTAAGGCTGGGCTGTGATGGGGAGCGAAAATTATAGTAGCGAAGGTCATGATCTCACACTGCCAAGAAAAGCCTCTAGCCAGGTGATGGTGCCCGTACCGTAAACCGACACAGGTAGGCGAGAAGAGAATTCTAAGGCGCGCGGAAGAACTCTCGTTAAGGAACTCGGCAAAATGACCCCGTAACTTCGGGAGAAGGGGTGCCCCGGTAGTGTGAATAGCACGAGGGGGCCGCAGTGAAAAGGCCCAAGCGACTGTTTAGCAAAAACACAGGTCTGTGCGAAGCCGTAAGGCGAAGTATACGGGCTGACGCCTGCCCGGTGCTGGAAGGTTAAGGGGAGCGGTTAGGAGCAATCCGAAGCTGTGAACCGAAGCCCCAGTAAACGGCGGCCGTAACTATAACGGTCCTAAGGTAGCGAAATTCCTTGTCAGGTAAATTCTGACCCGCACGAATGGCGTAACGACTTGGGCGCTGTCTCAACGAGAGATCCGGTGAAATTTTAATACCTGTGAAGATGCAGGTTACCCGCGACAAGACGGAAAGACCCCATGGAGCTTTACTGCAGCTTGATATTGAATTTGGGTACGATCTGTACAGGATAGGTGGGAGCCTTTGAAACGTGAGCGCCAGCTTGCGTGGAGGCACCGTTGGGATACCACCCTGATCGTATCTAGGTTCTAACCTGGTACCGTAATCCGGTGCGGGGACAGTGTCAGGTGGGCAGTTTGACTGGGGCGGTCGCCTCCTAAAGAGTAACGGAGGCGCCCAAAGGTTCCCTCAGAATGGTTGGAAATCATTCGAAGAGTGCAAAGGCATAAGGGAGCTTGACTGCGAGACCTACAAGTCGAGCAGGGACGAAAGTCGGGCTTAGTGATCCGGTGGTACCGCATGGAAGGGCCATCGCTCAACGGATAAAAGCTACCCTGGGGATAACAGGCTTATCTCCCCCAAGAGTCCACATCGACGGGGAGGTTTGGCACCTCGATGTCGGCTCATCGCATCCTGGGGCTGAAGTAGGTCCCAAGGGTTGGGCTGTTCGCCCATTAAAGCGGTACGCGAGCTGGGTTCAGAACGTCGTGAGACAGTTCGGTCCCTATCTGTCGTGGGCGTAGGAAATTTGAGAGGAGCTGTCCTTAGTACGAGAGGACCGGGATGGACGTACCGCTGGTGTACCAGTTGTTCCGCCAGGAGCACCGCTGGGTAGCTATGTACGGAAGGGATAAGCGCTGAAAGCATCTAAGCGTGAAGCCCCCCTCAAGATGAGATTTCCCAGTATGTAAGACCCCTTGAAGACGACGAGGTAGATAGGCTGGGGGTGGAAGTGCAGCAATGCATGGAGCTGACCAGTACTAATCGGTCGAGGGCTTATCCAAATATGCAAGTTATAAATCGCACATTTCGTTTCGGATCTAGTTTTCAGAGAATGATCTCTGAATGTAAGCTAAGCTATGCGTTTGGTGGCGATGGCGGAGGGGTTCCACACGTACCCATCCCGAACACGACCGTTAAGCCCTCTAGCGCCGATGGTACTTGGACCGCAGGGTCCTGGGAGAGTAGGACGCCGCCAAGCAAAGAACCACTGCCGATGTTATTCGGTGGTGGTTTTTATTTGTTTATAAGCAAAAATTAGCATTAACTATTAGTTTAGAAATAGTACACTAAATCACTTAACATAGATAAACGCCACTCGTTATGAGTGGCGTTTCATATATATAAAATGAACCTGTCCGTATGACAAATACAGTTGTATGCATCAGGCAATACACCTAATATAACCAGGGAGTTTCCCTTGACAGTCTAAATAACGCTTTGCTAAGATGGCAATAATAAATTTTTCAGAAAACGTATTTTCGGCATGAAATACAGCCTGAGATCTTCGGGTTTTGGACCGTAAAGCTGAGCAAACATAAGGAGGAACGCCCGCGTGTGGGAAGATAAATTTGGTAAGGAAGGTTTCACCTTCGACGATGTACTGCTGGTGCCCCGGAAATCCGAGACACTGCCTAAAGAAGTGGACGTATCTGTTCGTTTGAGTGACAGCGTTAAACTGAATATTCCTTTGATTAGTGCTGGTATGGATACTGTTACGGAAGCGACATTGGCTATTGCCATTGCCCGTGAAGGCGGTATTGGTATCATCCATAAAAATATGTCTGTTGAGCAGCAAGCGGAGGAAGTGGATCGGGTTAAGCGCTCGGAGAGTGGTGTTATTACCAACCCGTTCTCATTGACAGCGGAACATCTGGTTTCTGATGCAGAATCGGTTATGGCAAAATATCGCATTTCCGGTGTACCGATTGTTGAAGGAGATCAAAAGCTTGTTGGTATCCTGACAAACCGTGACTTGCGTTTCATCCACGACTTCTCCATTAAAATCAGCGAAGTCATGACTCGTGAGAATTTGGTTACTGCGCCTGTAGGTACTACACTGCAAGAAGCAGAAGGCATTCTCCAGAAGCATAAAATCGAGAAACTTCCATTAGTAGATGAGTCCAACACACTGAAAGGTCTCATTACTATTAAAGATATCGAAAAAGCAATTCAATTCCCTAACGCAGCTAAAGATGCACAAGGACGTTTGCTGGTTGGAGCAGCGATCGGGATTTCCAAAGATACCTTTGAACGTGCTGATGCATTGGTTCAAGCCGGTGTGGACCTGATTACGGTAGACTCGGCACATGGACATCACATTAACATCATTGATGCGGTTCGTCAGCTGCGCGAACGTTTCCCGAACCTGACCATTGTTGCAGGTAACGTTGCTACAGGCGATGCAACCCGTGAATTGATCGAAGCTGGGGCGTCGGTTGTCAAAGTGGGAATTGGTCCAGGTTCCATCTGTACAACTCGTGTAATTGCTGGTATTGGCGTTCCTCAAGTTACAGCAGTATACGATTGTGCAAATGTAGCACGTGAATATGGCGTACCAATCATTGCTGATGGTGGTATCAAGTACTCTGGTGAGATTACTAAGGCTCTTGCTGCAGGTGCTCATGCAGTTATGCTGGGAAGCTTGTTTGCAGGTACGGCAGAAAGCCCGGGAGAAACGGAAATCTTCCAAGGACGTAGCTACAAAGTTTACCGCGGCATGGGTTCAATGGCTGCGATGAAACAAGGAAGTAAAGATCGTTACTTCCAGGATGATGACAAGAAACTGGTTCCGGAAGGAATTGAGGGACGTGTTGCTTACAAAGGTCCATTGTCTGATACGATTCATCAGTTGATTGGTGGTCTACGCTCAGGTATGGGATACTGTGGTACAAGCAGTTTGGAACAGCTTCGTAACAACACTCAGTTTATACGTATTACAGGTGCGGGGCTTCGTGAAAGCCATCCGCATGATGTACAGATTACGAAAGAAGCCCCTAACTACTCGTTGTAATCTGAATTGTGTTAATCATTTCCAGGACAGGCTTGGCGATTTTCGCCGGGCCTGTCTTTTTTTGCGGATACCCCTGTGATAGAATAGAACAAGCGGTAATGATCCTTTAATGGATTAGGGCATTGCGGCGGTTTTTTGACGTGAGTCTATGAAACTGCTTCTGACAATGAATTTTGAGTGATTGAAAAAGGTTGAAGGTAGCCCAGCGAAAAAAGAAGCGCGGACGTCCTTTTACATAAGCATTTCATTTAATGCTAACTAAGTGACAATCGATTCGAACTTTAGGAGCAATGACATTGCTCTTTCGATACAGCGCATATACGACACACCTCACACATCATCTTCACTTGTTAGGGACTAAGAAAATATTGCAGCTCAAGCTGTACTGAAGCACACAATAGAAAGCTTCGGACCGAAGGGAGTATTCATCATTGAAAGCCAAACAAATGAATAAGAAAAAACGTCAAATGCTCAAAAAAAGCGTAGCCTCGGTTATGCTGATTAATATGCTCTGCATGTCTGCGGTAATGCCTGTTATGGCTGCTGCAAACGATTCAGGGCAGGTGTTGACCGCGGCAGCTACAACAACGAAGACAGAAAAAGCTGTGGACATTCCTTCGGCAGACTCACTGGGACTCGATGTTAAATCAGCCATACTGATGGAGGCTTCAACGGGCCAGATTCTACTCAATGTGAATGCGGATAAAGCTATGCCGCCTGCTAGTATGACTAAAATGATGACCGAGTACATTGTGGCTGAACAGGTTAAACAGGGAAAGTTTAGTTGGGATGATGTTGTTACAATCAAAAAGAACGCTGCAGAAAGTACTGGCTCACGCATTTTTCTCGCAGAAGGTGATCAGCATACTATTAAGGAACTATATATCGCCATGGCTGTAGGATCAGCCAATGATGCTACAGTGGCCTTGGCTGAGCACATCGCTGGTTCCGAACAAGCTTTTGTCAAAATGATGAATGATGAAGCGAAGCGTATGGGAATGAAAGATAGCTATTTCATCAACTCGACAGGTTTGGATCGGGCAGATATGCCTGCAGATTTCCGTCCAGCTGAGGACAAAGAAATCGTTATGTCGGCACGAGATGCAGCCATTTTGTGCAGATATATCATTATGGATCACCCGGACTACACAGATTTCACAACGATTCAATCCTACAAGTTCCGACCGAATGATAAAGATCCAATTATTAACTATAACTGGATGCTGGAAGCGAATAAAAATATAACCAACTTCAAAAGCTATGCCTATGAAGGTCTGGACGGGATGAAAACGGGACATACCACGAACGCAGGCAATAACTTTACAGGCACTGCTGAACGCAATGGCATGCGTCTGATCAGTGTTGTTATGGGGACCGATTCGGAGCCAGCGCGTTTCAGAGAAACGAAGAAAGTACTGGACTTCGGATTCAACAATTTTGAAGTGAAACAGGCGGTTGCTGCTAAAACTAAAGTCACAGGCTGGGAAGCTGTACCTTTGAAAAAAGGGAAGGAAACAACAGTACCTGTTGTGACGGATAATGCAGTAAGTTTCGTTGTACCTAAAGGTACTCAAAACCTGGACGTGACATTTAAAGCGAATGTAACTGAAGCTGATAAGCTGGTTGCTCCAATTAAGGCCGGAACCAAGGTTGGGACGGTTACTTATACGTACAAAGCTGAAGGAATTGAGCCACAAGAGAAGACAGTGAACCTCATCACCGCAGAAGAAGCCGAAAAAGGCGGTTGGTTCCGTCTCTTCTTCCGTGCAGTGAAAGATTTCTTCGTTGATCTGTTTGATGGCATCAAAAACCTGTTCTAATAGATAAGGTGAAAGAAGACGGGATAATATGACATTTCAATATAGTGTCGTTAGACCATTGACAAAATACAAGTAATTCCGACCGGATGGATTGTATATTTACAATTTTTCCGGTAAAATATCAAGTTAGAATTCTACGTATAAATCAGTTTAAAAGTCTATTGTTCTTCTAACTGACAATGCATATTTCACATCCTGTTTATGGACAAGAACAACACATCCATTATGGTAGGGTTGGGGTATGGAAACGGGAATAGCTCGCGTTAAAAGAGGGGCCAAAGCGCGGATCGGACATTATGTGGCGCCAAGGACTTGGGTGAAGCGTTGCGCCGGATTGGCGAAGGTGCTTCCATGATCGGTACCAATTCCAAACTTGCACCTTCCGGGCCCATGCAGGATCGCGGCTGGTAAGAGAAAGGTGGATTTTAAATGAAGATCGGCGTTTTAGCGCTTCAAGGGGCAGTCACCGAGCACATTCGTAGTATTGAACGGGCCGGAGCAGAAGGATTGGCGATTAAACAGGTTCAGCAACTTCAGGAGCTGGATGGGTTGATTCTTCCTGGCGGTGAGAGTACCACGATTGGCAAACTGATGCGCAAATATGGTTTCATGGAGGCCATTCGGGCATTCGCTGCTGAGGGTAAACCGGTATTCGGCACCTGTGCTGGTTTGATTGTTATGGCCAAACATATTGAAGGACAAGAGGAAGCTCATCTGGAGCTAATGGATATGACCGTTTCGAGAAATGCATTTGGACGGCAGAGGGAAAGCTTCGAAACGGATCTCCCGGTAAAAGGCATTGAGGAGACGGTAAGAGCTGTGTTTATCCGGGCACCTCTAATTGAGAGTGTGGGGGAAGAGGTAGAAGTTCTCTCCACTTACAAGGATGAGATTGTTACTGCCCGCCAGGGGCATCTGCTGGCTTGCTCCTATCACCCTGAGCTGACAGATGATTATCGACTGCATGCTTACTTTGTGGACATGGCTAGGTCGTATAAACAGCCTGTACAGAACCAATAGTGATTGATATACAACCTATGACTGCCGGTGAACCGGATCAGTCCTCCAGAGGCTCACAAGGCTTGCTGGCAAGGTGCTGTCTGGTCAGATGCCTGATGTTGCCCGTATCTGCTTTCAAAGCGGGAATCGCAGCGTAGGGCAGCACCGGAGGCCATAGGTTGTTTTTTACCATTAAGAAATGATGAAGATATAAGCCTGCAAAGTTTTGACAGGAGTTAATATGGAAGATTTATACTTTGTGGTGTTATTTAGGAGGGGTATTTAGTGCTTGATGTGAAAATATTGCGGAATGAGTACGCACGTGTTGAAGAAGCGTTGACGAAACGTGGAAAATCGCTGGATCTAATTGCCGGGTTTACGGACATGGATGCCAAGCGTCGTGAGTTGCTGCAAGAGAGTGAAAACCTGAAAAGTCGCCGGAATACGGTATCCGGAGAAGTTGCCAAGCTTAAAAAGAGTGGCGAAAATGCAGACGAATTGATCCTTGAGATGCGCGAGGTCTCCGATCGAATTAAAGCAATGGATGAAGAAGTGCGTGAGTTGGAAGTGAAGATCAACGATCTGACTATGGCAATCCCGAACATCCCTAACGAGAGTGTACCTGTTGGTGCGTCCGAAGATGATAATGTGGAGATTCGTCGTTGGGAAGAGCCAAAGACCTTTACATTTACACCAAAAGCACACTGGGAAATCGCACAGGACCTCGACATCCTTGATTTTGAAGCGGCTGCCAAAGTAACAGGCTCCCGTTTTACCTTTTATAAAGGACTGGGTGCACGTTTGGAACGTGCTTTGATCAACTTTATGATGGATCTGCACAGCGATCAGCATGGCTATGAAGAGATTCTGCCTCCATACATCGTTAACCGTGACAGCTTGTTTGGAACTGGCCAACTGCCGAAATTCGAGGAAGACCTGTTTAAGCTGAAAGACACCGAGTATTATTTGATCCCTACCGCTGAAGTTCCGGTAACGAACTATCATCGCGAAGAGATTTTGAATGCTGACCAGTTGCCTAAACACTTTGTAGCATACAGCTCATGTTTCCGATCCGAAGCAGGTTCTGCTGGACGGGATACACGTGGCTTGATTCGTCAGCATCAGTTCAATAAAGTTGAGTTGTTGAAACTGTCTTCTCCTGAGACCTCTTATGAGGAATTGGAGAACATGACACAAAATGCGGAACGTGTGCTTCAATTATTGGGGCTGCCTTACCGTGTTCTGACATTGTGTACAGCAGATATGGGCTTCACGTCTGCCAAAACATATGACATTGAGGTTTGGTTGCCGGAAAGCAATACGTATCGTGAAATCTCGTCTTGCTCCAACTGTGAAGACTTCCAAGCACGTCGAGCTAATATCCGTTTCCGTAGAGAGCCAAAAGCGAAACCGGAATTTGTCCATACGTTAAATGGTTCAGGACTGGCAGTGGGGCGTACAGTAGCTGCTATTCTGGAGAACTACCAACAAGAAGATGGAACAGTGGTTATTCCTGAAGCACTTCGTCCTTACATGGGTGGAGTCAGCGTGATTGCCCGTCGTTCCTAAGATGTCCAACTAAATGAATGAAATAAAAAACCGTCTCCTGACAAATGGAATTTTTGAACGTTCCATTTTCACAGGGCGACGGTTTTTTGTGGTTTATTGTTTATGAAAACGATACGTTAGCCATGATTATCACCTAAGCAAAAGCGTAATATTAGTTCACATACTCAATGGAGCGCAGTGTACGCACCAAGATCATAAGTGCTTCGTCTGTGGTTACTGCTTTTTTAGGTTCGAAGGTGGTCCCGAATGTATCTTGAAGCAAATTGAGCGAAGTCAGAGCCTGGACTTGGGCTGTGGCCCAAGGAGAGATAGAGTCTTGGTCCAGATAGGATATCACAGCTGAGCTATTAGCGACAGAAACTCCTCCTGCATACTGAATTGCCCGATAAACCATGCTTGCTAGCTCTTCCCGCGTGACCTGGCGATCGGCACGGAATGTTCCATCAGCATAGCCTTTAACAAGTCCAAGGTGTGCAGCGGTTGCCGCATACGATTGTTTCTCAGTCACATCCCGGAAAGAGGTATTCTTAGATGCGATTCCATTTGCCCCTAAGGCAGAAACTAATAATTGGGCGACCTCTCCGCGTGTGATGGGTTCATCGGTCTTGAATTGGTTCAAAGCAAGCAATTGTTTATTCTGCATGTATTGGATGCTGTTTATCGACGAATCATTGTCTGAAGTATCTATCTGTTCATTTGAAGCAATATCATAAGTGCTGTATTGCATGTCTCGTATTCTTACCTCCCATTGCCCTTTATTTTGGACGAAATAGGCTGGCACGTAGGAATATGTCCGCGTTTCTTCATTGAACCCGAGTACGGTTGCTGTTTGTGGGTCAAGATCTGTAGTACCAAGGTGGATGACACGAGTCACATTTTTTAATTCTTCTTGATCCAGCTTGAGCTTTTGTTCGCCAGCCACCCATTGTACATTGAAACGTAAAGGCGGTACCAACATTTTTAGGCCAGCCGGTAGTGATTGTTTTAGGTCAGACAACTCATCGTTGGACAGGACATCAATGTTGATCTGGAGATCAAGCTGTTCTGTTGGCACATGCAGTAGAGATGCTGCGCGTTGAATATTTAATTTGTTTAAAGCTAACGTCATTTTGGACTGATTGCTGAACAGAGTGAATGAAGAAACTTTTTCCTGCGAGCGCAGGAAAGAAAGAACTTCCTTCGGCAGTGTCATTTGAATGTGCGAAGCGTTTGGCAGTATAGTTACAGACAAATCATCCAGATGATCAAGAGTAGATAACTTACGTACAACACTCGAATCCATGGATACGGAAACCGTGCCATTCTCCAGTTTCCCATGTATCCATTGGTTTATGCTATTCTCCGCAGAACCCGTAGATGCTGAAGAATCAACAATTGAGTTGCTAACTGTGTTGGAGTTGGCAGTTTGTGAGGATGAGCTGCTGCTCTCAGGTGTGCTTCCTCCAGTCTGTGGTGGCTCACCGCCGCCAGACTCAGGCTCACCGCCGCCAGACTCAGGCTCACCGCCGCCGGACTCAGGCTCACCGCCGCCGGACTCGGGCTCACCGCCGCCGGACTCGGGCTCACCGCCGCCGGACTCGGGCTCACCGCCGCCAGACTCGGGCTCACCGCCGCCAGACTCGGGCTCACCGCCGCCGGACTCGGGCTCACCGCCGCCGGACTCGGGCTCACCGCCGCCAGACTCGGGCTCACCGCCGCCAGACTCGGGCTCACCGCCGCCAGACTCGGGCTCACCGCCGCCAGACTCGAGCTCACCGCCGCCAGATTCAGGCTCGCTGCTCCCCTCATCATCTCCATCAGGATCTGCTGACGCTTTCTCCATCCCGAAGAAATGCTGAAAATAGCTAATCGAATCTCCTTTGTATACGTCGTCAGCTTTATAATCAATCGCGTTACCCGCCAGTACGTGTGTCATTAGCCCTGCAGCCAATACGGTTGTCTTAACGGCACGTTTTCTAGCGTTTCCGGTTTTAAGCATTTGCTGATGAACATTCTTTCTTTTCTTTTCCATCTTCTTCGCTCCTTATTAAATGTAGAACTACCGCAAAGAAAGAGCAAAAGGAATCATATGTTGCGCGACTTCAAACTCCCTATGCGTAGAACCGATTTTGTTCATATTGACTTCAAAAATCCAAATCTCACCCGACGAATCAATGCCTACATCAATGCCCAACTCGCAGATTCGCTCCTTCACATGGTCAGCAATATGATTAGCCGTCATTATCGCCATCTGTTCCAGTCTTGTCAGCATGAATTCTTCTTTTTGAGGAAACTCATGCCTAGACAGCCAGTTCCATGTCGTAAATGCACGGAGTGAACCAGCGTGGTTAACAACCTTATGCTCGCTTTGAGTAGAGAGAAATGGAAATGCGGAAATGAAAGACCATCTCCCGCTTCCGTTCCGGACCAGATGCAGTCTTATATGAAAGGGAAGTCCGTTCCGGGTTTCGCTTCGAATAAACTTTTGAATAATAAACCCCTTTTTGGCCGCAAGCATGAAGATCAGTTGCCGGAACTCCTCATCATTCATTATGTGAACATGCTCGTGAGCCTTTACGGCGAAGCCTTCCTGTTCACGCTGAACAACGATGATTCCGTTGCCGAACGAGCCTATAGATGGCTTGATGAGGGAAGTCCCGTAAGTATCAATGAAAGCCAAAATCTCTTGAACGCTCTCAACTGCAGCATAGGGGATTAGATGGGAGGCAAGCTTTGCATTGTCCTCAAGCATTTCATAACTTTTTTTCTTGCAAAAGGAACCTCCGTCTCGTTCATCGGTGAAAGGCACATGTCTTAAAGCCTCGTACACATAGCTGTAATTTGCATTACCACGTGCTTTCAATCGGTCATAGACCACATCGGGGAATGGACAATACCGTGCCTCCCACTCTCCGTCCTCCAGGACATATCCTTTGATATAGCGCAGTTCTGCATGAACATCGTGTGGAGCAAAATAATAAAACGCTGCATCATTCCATTTTGCTGAGTACGCACAGGCGGCCGCGAGTTGCTTATCACTGGGGTCATTGGTCAGCATGGCAATAACGGGATGGGGCGCTATTTGCCCGGCTTTGGCTACATATTGTGCATATTCAATCGCTCGTGCCGCTCGTGCCTGCTCATGAAACCGCGTTTGGGGGCTTATGTTGGCCTCTAGGAACAGTATTTGGCCTGCCGAAGTCACAATAAAGTCCATGCCAAGCTCATCAATAAGAAAGGAATACGAACGGTTAATTGCCTCTGCCATACGAATAGCAAGCCGCTTCATTTCACTTCTGAGCTGGTCGGCCTGAACCGGAAATAAACGATAGAGCATATCAGCCGCGCCCTCAATGTGACCACCTTTACTTATATTACTGATGATGGAATCCGTAATCCCAGTGCGGGCATACATGTTGGTCAGGGCCCATCGTCCCGTTCCGTCACGCTGAATATGTATTCGAAAATCAACAACTTCTCCCATCTCAGTAAGGCATGGAAGGTAGGGCTGAATAATATAGGAGCCTTGAGCGAGCTTTTCCTGCAAAAGTTCCTGTAAACCAGAATAATCAAGCCAGATTGCTTCACTCTGCTGACGCCATATATAGCGATCGTTTATCTTTGATACTGTGAAAATGGAATTGCCACGGCGCCCTTGATCAGGTTTAACTAAAACTTCTTCATGAACATCCAAAAAAGCAAGAAATTGATCCAGATCCTGCAAGCGCTCCGTTGAAATGAGGTGATCTTTGAAGAGGGGGTCCAGCTTCTTCTGAATGTCGTATTTTCCGTGGATCAGATATGTTGTAAAGGGAACCCTGCGGCGTAGCCAATTCTCACATTCCGGCCTGTTATTAACAGGATCAGGGGCCTCATTAAGCACCACGTCAGGGAGTGGCACATCCCTTTGCACCCATGCGTTTCCCTCCTGGAAGGTACCATAAATCAATTCCTGTTCCATATCGATGCTGCTGGCATCAAAAAAGAAAACATTTGCGCCCTTTTTTATTCCCTCCGAAATCAACTCACTGATTCGCTCCTCAGGCAATGTGTTCAAAGGGTCATTTTTACGATACACACCTATAAACAAGCAACCACCCCATAATGAAAAAGTCTAAATTCGATTATACAGAGCAGGGCTGAACCGATTCTGAACAACCATATCAATCGTCAGGTAGCAATGTTTACCGGTAGTTAGTAGGTGGAATTTCCCTTTTTGATGTATCGAACAATAAATCTTATAAAAAGGTTGCTTTCTGTCATACAATTATGGTATGATCTATTTCGTGGCAAGTTTATAAAAGTTAATGTCCTGGAGAGGTACCGAAGCGGTCATAACGGGGCGGTCTTGAAAACCGTTAGGGGGCAACTCCACGTGGGTTCGAATCCCACCCTCTCCGCCATACTACAATTATGATAAGGGTTCGAGCGATAAGCTCGAGTCCTTTTTTGCATTTATTTGTACATTTAGCGCAGCCGCATACATGCTGTATTTATAAAGAATTTTTACGACAAGAAATCAGTTTGTTTCAATATCTGTGTGATGCATAAAAACATCCGAATCGCCGCACTTTATATAAGAGTGGAGGTGGTTAGATGAACCGCGAATTAAACATAGATCAGACGGAGCTTGTAGGTGCTTGGCAGGAAAGATTGCCTGAGGTCCTAAATGTCGGAGATCGCGCTCAGGTTATGGCTGACGAGGCTGATCAACAGGCTATTCGAATTCACATCGCAACAGCGGGACACCAGATGTACTCTTTTGATTTCAAGTGTGCCTATGTGGATTCTCGTGAAGTCAGTGTGCAGCTAATTGATGTGGAGCGCGATGGAAGGACGACGGATGAGCGTACAGAACCCATTCAGGAATTGGCTCAGGATTACACGCGTCATATTCATGAATGTGCCCAGTCGTTGCAACCCAAAACCAGACATTAGGCAGACGTCAAAGGAGTGGTAATACGTGAGCAAAGCCAAAGCTGGAACAGATAAAAACCTGCAAAATGTAGTCGCAGATCTGGATCAGACACCTGTGAATAGTCACCATGCCCAGCAAATTCAACAGGACTCGAATGACCGTCGGCATCAGGATTCCATAAATCATGATAAAACGGAAGATATGGACCCATCCCATTCCTAATCCAATGAAGAGGGGGAACAACATGAGTAAACCCAAAACAACACCTGTGCCTGAAGCTCAGGCTAATGTGCAGCACCGAAAACCTGAAAAGCATTCTTCCATGCAGGAACCCTTGTCCGGCTCCAAAAAAGTGAAAAACCAGAATCATGTAGATCATCACAATCCTCAAGGCTAAGTTAAAGGAAGATTCATTCCTTTCTTTAGCACATATTAATGCATAACTATAACCTATAACTCCGGTTAACAAACCGGGGTTTTTGCGTGTTCATACATGATTTAGAGGAGCACACCATTGATATCTAAAGCTTACATAGGTCTTTGTAGCCAATTTAGAGAGTAAAGCTCACAAATTTCCCAAATCGTGTTTCCGTTTCAGAATAAATGGTATATCATTGATATTGAATTATTTTTTTTGGGGTTATCACGAGAGGAGAGAAACAAATGACTAAACGTATGGGGGCGCTTCTTCTTACGTTGCTGTTAACCGTATCCATGGCACTGACAGCATGTAGCAGCAAGCAAGAACCAAAAGAGGCATTGAAGACGGCGGCAGCCAATGCTTCCAAACTGACTTCGTATGAGATGAGTTCTAACTTCACTATTAATGAATTGAGCTATAAAGCTGCAGACGAGTCACAACAGGATCCAACGATGTCTCAGTTTATGAGCATGCTGAAGGATGCTCAGTTGAATGTAACTGGCGTATACCAAAGCGAGCCAATGCAGACCGAAATGACGGTAGGTATTGAGCTTAAAGGCGATATGGGTATGACATTTACCATTCCGATGGTTATGACCGCTGAGAAGTTATATGTTAAGGTACCAAGTATTCCGTTCTTCCCGATTCCGGAAACGGTTGTTGGTAAATTCCTGGAGCTGGATCTGAAAGAACTGGCTGAGCAAGAAGGAACGGAATGGAATCCAGATGCTATGGATGCAGCGAAAACACAAAAGCTGAGCAATGAAGTTATGGATGCGGTTCTGAGCGAGTACGATCAGGATAAATTCTTTAAAAACCTGGATGTGAAGGATGCACAGCTTCCTGAAGGTTTGGATGCCAAGCAAGTTGTTCAATTTTCGGTCAACAATGACAATGTGAAAGAAGCTGTTACTGTCCTGGTAACCAAAGCATTGCCAAAAGTACTGGATATCATCTCTAAAGAAGAGTATCGTGACATGTTGCAAATGAGTCAGGAAGATATCGACAAAGCTAAAGAGGATCTGAAAATTACTGAAGCAGATCAAGCTGAAATGGCTAAAGATCTGGACCAGTTGAAAGATACACTGACCATTAACCAGTTCCACATTGATTTTGCTTTGGACAAAAAAGATTTCCCGGTATATCAAAAGTTGGTTGCTGATCTGTTGATTAAACAACCTGATACCAAGGATGAAGTTAAACTTGCTTTCACTGGTTCGAACACTTACACCAAAATTAACGAGAAGCCAGCATTCAAAATCAATATTCCTACTGGCGAAGACGTCATTACAATGGATCAGTTTGAAGAACTAATGAACGCATCTTACGGATACTAAGTTCTCAGTTTCATGTTAAAGCAAAGAGCCGCTCGACCTTAGGGTTGAGCGGCTCTTTGTATGTTGTTACATGGTATATTCAATTACTGTAAAGATTCACCCAAGTCCTCGGCCAGAACAGCGTAGATCTGATGATCCTGATACTCTCCGTTAATCTTGAGATATTTACGAGCAATGCCCTCAGCCTGAAAGCCGTTCTTCTCCAGAACACGTTTGGAACCCGTATTGGACAACAGAATGGCTGCCTGAACACGATTTAACTTCAGGGCACGGAAGGCGTAGGAGACAGCGAGTTTTACGGCTGCGGTCATTCGTCCTCCTCCTTGGTAATCTGGATGGATGAAGTATCCCATGTCTGCATAATTGGCAACGCCCTGAACGACATTGTTCAAGCTAACCTGACCAATCAGAATACCATCGTCGATTGTAAAAATTCCGAATTGATAACCTGTTCCTTCTTCGGCCGCCTGTATTCTATCCTGAATGCGTCTGGTTTGCGCCTGCAGCGTATAGAATTCATCATCCCGGATAGGCTCTACAGCTTGGTAGGGATGACGTGTAATTTGAATAAGAGCAAGATACGCCTCTGTATCTTGTGGAGTAAGTAAACGGAGACTTATTCCTTTTGGTGTGTCGTATAGTGTAAGCGGCATGGAATGCACTTCCTTTCCAGATGGGTGTAAGATTCTATTTTTTGCGTAAACGCCGGAAAAACTGAGTCAGCATGGTGGAGCATTCTGGTTGCAAGATGTCAGCTACTACTTCGGTTCGATGATTAAAACGAGGTTCCTGCAGTAGATTCATCAGCGTTCCTGCGCATCCGGCCTTGGGGTCTGCGGTACCATATATGACTCGAGGCACTCTGGACTGCACAATGGCACCTGCACACATGGGACAGGGCTCCAGGGTGACGTACAGACTGCAATCCAGCAGGCGCCATGCACCGATGGCTTCACTGGCCTGCCGGATGGCTACCATCTCCGCATGTGCTGTGGAATCAAGTGTCGTTTCACGTAGGTTATATCCACGACCAATAATGCGATTATGTTGAACAATTACAGCCCCGATCGGTACTTCCCCGAGTGCTTCTGCTTTGTACGCTTCAGCAATGGCTTCACGCATCCAGTGCTCGTGCTGAGCCTCCTCCGAGAGATGCGTAAGATCAGGTTGGAGAACGTCATCCTTCATTAAAATGTAAAACTCCTTCCAAAGAGCATTTTGTGCGGCGAACAAACATTCGTTTGTTAACATGTTGTGTATAAGTCTGTGGATAACCAACGAGTTGCTCACATAGTTATGAACATACTATCCACATGCCTGTGGATTTGTGTATAAGTTTTAGTGGTTATTCCCATTGTAGGCATGAAAAAGACAAAATACAATTGATTTCGCGTTTTTCAGCCAAGCGGTAACTTTTGGACAAGGGTCAATTATCCTTTTCAAATAGACATACAACAGTTATGATGGATATAGGTTTTGCCATATATCGCCAGAGGGTACAAGCCGAGAGGTGAACGAAAAAGTTGTCTATTAAAACGAAATTATCCATGATTATGTCGTGCTCAGTGCTCGTCATTTTGGTTTTAAATATAGCACTGAGTTATTATACTACAGAAGAGAATCTACGGCAGGACAGCGAAACTAAGATGGTGCTTACGGCCAAACAGATTGCAATCGCTGTCGAACAGAGTCAGTCCAGTTCAGAATATGTAAAACGACAAATTGGGAACAATCTATGGCTGGCCTCTGTAATGGCAGCGGAAGAACTGGACCCGAATATTAATAATATCACAAATGAAGACCTGGTTCGCATGAGCGAGAAAGTCGGTGTCTCCCACATTTCATTGATGGAGCAAACGGCTGATGATATTGTGGTTACCCGGTCTTCCGATCCAAAGGAGATTGGATTGTCTACCAAATCCATGACGTACTGGTATCAGGCATTTAAACAGCTGTTCGAAAACCATCAGGTTACGATTTCACAGGGACAGAAATTGGACCATTTTTGGTCGGATGGATTCGAATACTCTACATCCAATCCGTCAGATGTTGATATCTGGGGTTACTATCATGATGGGAAGAGGAATTACATAATCAATCCCTTCTATAATAATGCCGCTGTTGACGACTATGTGAAGATCTCTGGTCCAGACGAGATTTTGAATAAGATTCGTGAAGTGAATTCATCGATTCTGGAGATTACAGGTATCAATCCATTGACCTTCGGTAGCTCGAGCATGAGCAATGACGGAAGGGATACGAACCACAACAAGTTGAATAACAGGCCTATTCGTTTCGGTACATATCAATATGGTGCCGCAGAAGAGGATCACAAGGCGGTTGTACGGGCAATTCGTACTGGGCAGAATGTATCTTTTGTGAGTGAAACTCATGAACAGAAGGTGCTCAAAAGTTTCATTCCGATATTTACCCCCAATGAATCATCTTATGTAATTAGTATTGTCATGGACTATAAGCAAATATCCTCCATGGTATCGGAACAACTGGTTAGCCATGCCTCGATTTCGCTTGTGTTGCTGGAGATTGTGATCTTTGGTAGCTATTTGCTTGCGGGATACATTACGCGTCCAATTCAATCTATTCTGGGCAAAGTGAATGATGTGGCTGATGGCCATTTTGATTTCCGTCTAAAAGTGAGAAGGAAAGACGAACTGGGCCAATTAGCGAATCGCATTAATGCGATGATTCGTAATTTGGGCCATTATACGAATCGTCTGAAACAGATGTATGAAGAAAATCGTGCGGTAAAAGAGCATTTGGAATCGATCATTAACCAAACGGCAGATGCGATTCATATTACGGATCTGGATGGAAATGTACTGCGGGTAAACCGTGCCTTTGAGCAGTTGTATGGCTGGCGCAGTCGTGAAGTTGAAGGACGCAAATTGAAAATTATCCCTCCTGGTACTGAAGAGGAGATGGAAGAGCAGCATGCCCAGTTGATTGAGGGCATGTCAATTACGTCTAATGAAACGACATGGATGAAGAAGGATGGTAGCCGTGTCGAAGTCAGCGTGAGTACAGCACCAGTCCGGGATGAAGCAGGAGAGATTACAGCACTGATCAGCGTATCAAGAGATATTACCAGCCGTAATCGTATGGAGGAGCTGCTCAGACGTTCCGAGAAACTGACGACGGTTGGTCAGCTGGCAGCCGGGGTTGCGCATGAGATTCGTAATCCGCTTACGACCTTGCGTGGGTTTCTTCAGCTCCAACAAGAGACGAACAAGCTCAATCATCGTCACCTGGATTTGATGCTGTCAGAGTTGGATCGAATTAATCTCATTGTGGGTGAGTTTCTGATACTGGCCAAACCACAAGCGGTTCATTTTCAAGAACGGGATATTCGCTTCATTCTGGGAGATGTTATATCATTGCTGGATAGTCAGGCGCATCTGCATGGTGTGGAATTTGTATTGAATGCTTCATCGGATTCAGCTATGGTACACTGTGAAGAGAACCAGTTGAAGCAGGTCTTCATTAACTTGCTGAAGAACGGCATGGAGGCCATGCCAGACGGAGGTAATATTCGAATTAAACTCAATCATGACGAAGAGAATAGTCGGGTTCGGATTGAAATTAAGGATGAAGGCACTGGAATTCCAGAAGAACTGATGCCTAAGCTGGGGGAACCATTCTTCACAAGCAAGGAATCGGGAACAGGGCTTGGCCTGATGGTCAGCCAGCGCATTATTCAATCACATAAGGGCATGATGGATATCAAAAGCGTCATGAACAAGGGAACGACCGTCATTATCGATCTGCCTGCCTCCCAACAGCAAACGGAGAGTATAGAGGAAGAGCATAAGACGGACAATGAACCTACAGACGAAGAGAACTAGATGAGGTGAGATTACCTTTTGCGTATTAATAAATTTATCAGTGAAACAGGTTTTTGTTCCCGTCGGGAAGCCGACAGATTGGTGGAAAGCGGGAAAGTAACGATTAATGGAGTGACGGCAGAGCTGGGCAGTCAAGCAGAAGATGGCGATGATGTACGAATTAATGGTCAACCTATTAAGGAAAAACGGAAACACGTATATATTGCGCTTAATAAACCTATCGGAATAACGAGTACAACCGAACAGCACATTCAAGGGAATATCGTTGATTTTGTAGGACACAAAGAGCGCATCTTCCCAATTGGTCGCCTGGATAAGGATTCGGAAGGTTTGATTCTGATGACCAATGACGGTGATATCGTCAATCGAATTCTAAGGGCAGAAGGACGCCATGAGAAAGAATATATTGTCACCGTGGATCGTGCGGTAACGCCGAGTTTCTTAAGAGGCATGAGCACAGGAGTCAAGATCCTTGGCGAAATGACGCTGCCTTGTACGGTGACTCGTATATCAGAGCGGGTGTTCCGCATTATTCTGACAGAGGGAAAAAACCGTCAAATTCGCCGGATGTGCAGTGCATTTGGCTATGAGGTTCGGAAGTTGAAGCGGATTCGTATTATGAACATTCATCTCGGTGAACAGGCCACAGGGACCTGGAGAGAACTGACACCCGCAGAGAAGTCGGAATTAAGCAGTTTGCTAGATTATAATATGGAATAAATGATGATTGTCCAAGGCGCTGCTTCCCCTCAAGGGAAGCAGCGCTTTTTCATATCAGTGGATAGAAAAAAGTCACTCCCCTGGTATAAAGGAGAGTGACATAAGCTTAAGCATTAGTTTGCTATAACGAACGATTCTTTAGTTACCTTGTCCGACTGCTTTCACGGCCGTGTTGTTACTCTGATATTTCCGGATAATCGAAACTTCTACCCGGCGGTTTTGAGCTCGTCCAGCATCCGTTTGGTTGCTAGCGACTGGGTGATACTCTCCATAACCGCTAGGTGTGAACTTCGAAGGGTCCAGCGCCTCATTCAATAACAGAATTTTGAGGAAATTCAGTGCTCGATCGGCACTCAAATCCCAGTTATCCTTATATTGGCTGTTCGAAATGGGAACATTATCAGTATGGCCAGACACAACGACTTCATATTCCGGGAACTCCTGCAGCATGCTCGAGATGGCTTTGGCCAGCGAGCGTGACTCGGGTTTAACATCAGCCCGGCCTGAGGAGAACAGGGCGTTATCACTGATCGTGATTTTGAGCTCAGACTGATTCAGCTTGGTATTCAGCTGATCGGAAAGCCCATTTTTCTGAATATATTGATCAAGCTGTTTCTTGAGTTTCTCCAGATCTTCCTGTTCTTTCTGAGCCATCTGCGCATCCGTAATCTGAGCCGCTGTCTTCTTGGTGATTTCTTCAGGCTGCTGTTTGTTCTTGCCCAAATCTGTAGTAGATTCTGTAGGGTTCATGGAGGTATGATCCAGTACACCCGAACCACCATTCAATGCGCTGCTCAGTGCGGAAGCCATCTGTTCAAACTTCGTTGCATCTATAGAGCTCATAGAGAATAATGTGATAAACAGAGCGAGCAGCAACGTCATTAAGTCGGAGTAGGGAAGCAACCAACTCTCGTCTATATGTTCTTCATGCGGTTCGTGTTTTTTAGCCTTTTTCACCTGATGAACCCTCCTTCTCTTCCAACTGTCTACGTTCGGAAGGTGTCAGGAATACAGATAATTTTTGATTAATGGCAATGGTGGATACACCAGATTGTATGGATAACAAGCCTTCAACCATCATCAGCTTGATTTCCATCTCTTTTTTGGACATCCGCTTCAGTTTATTGGACATTGGATGCCACAACACGTAACCACTAAAGATACCGAGAAGTGTCGCGATAAACGCCGCTGCAATCGCATGCGAGAGCTTTTCCATATCACTGAGATCGGCAAGCGCTGCGATGAGACCTACAACGGCCCCGAGTACCCCGAGCGTTGGTGCATACATCCCCGCTTGGGCGAAGATCAAGGCACCGCCACGATGGCGCTCTTCTGTAGCATGAATATCTTCCATGAGTACATCACTTACAAATTCCTGATCATTGCCGTCAATAATCATACGCATACCGCCGCGCAGGAACTGATCATCAATATCTTCGACTTTCGATTCAAGTGCAAGCAAACCTTCACGACGGGTGGTGGAAGCCCAGTCCATAAATGTGCCGATTAGAGAAACACGGTCAATCAGTTGTTGCTTTTTGAACAGTACCCCGAATAGCTTGGGGATTTTTTTAACTTCAGACATGGGAAATGCCATGAAAATAGTTGCTGCCGTACCAACAAAAATAATAACGTAGGCTGCTGGGTTGTTAACCAGGTTGATAAGGGGCGCACCCTTGAGGAACATACCCACTACAAGTGAAACCAGCCCTAAAACTAGTCCGATAATCGTTGAAATTTCCATCATACACCTCATCCATGAGATAAAATTGAATCCTTTCAAGCGGCTTTATTCGGGCTTCCGGACGAACGTTACACCGCAATCCGTTTAATGTTAGGCATCCTTTAGGGTTGCAGAAACAGTTAAAACGGTCATGTATAGTATTTATCGACCAGATGGCCTTTTTTTTTAAGGGTTATTTTCAGGTATAATAAGATCAAATCTGCTCCTTAGGGGCTAAATAGGAGTGAAAAGCCAATGGGCGTAAAGCATGGACGAGATTATGAAGGAATATTGACAGATTTGACAGAGGCTATAGGACGAATACCGGACCGCTATGTTTTCTTTGAGATGGATGAGGAAGAATGGACACGCCTTGGTGTAACAGAGCAACTTGAAGTAGATGAGGCGCTCGCTGAAGATCTGTTCTATGCACTGGGTGAGGAGTCGATCATTCCGGTAGGAAGTGGAGTGGTCATTCATGACAAGGATCAGCACCGAATTCATATCTTAATTGGGGAAGAAGAGCTGACTTTTGTACCGCTCATTTAGTATGCTCCCATAAGATATTTGGCATAGAAACCTGAGTTGGAGAATCTCCCTAAAGCCTTATGGTTAGTGGATCTAGCGCCATTTGTACTATTGGAATTTGAGGCTTGTCCGTGGTAAGATGATAGTCATGAAACGGGCGAACCGCAGGGCGGCACCTATGCGTTTGGGTTGCTATGGGTAGCACCAAAGGTTTCGGTGGCAGTATGGACAGTTGTCTATGATGAGCCATCATATGGGGAGGAAGATAACGTATGGTTTTTACGCAAGAGGAAGTCGAAGCTCATCTGGGAAGGCTGGAAGGCTGGGAACTGGAAGAGGGACGATGGATTGTCCGCAAGTTCGTATTTTCCAACTACATGAAAGGGATTGCATTTGTGGATGAGGTCGCAGCGATTTCGGAAGCATTCAATCATCATCCTTTCATTACAATTGACTATACAACGGTCACACTGCGTCTCACGTCATGGGATGAAGGTGGCATCACATCTGTAGATATTAAAGAAGCACAACAATATAATGAGGCTTTTGAGAAAATGAGGTCGGAATAACCTGGATCGGTTATTATCGCACTACCGGAAATGAGTGAAACATACATGTCAGACGATAATCAGAACAAACCTCTTATTGCTGTCGTAGGCAGCCTTAATATGGATCTGGTGGTGAAGACGAACATCATTCCTGAGGAAGGCGAGACGGTGAGCGGGGAGGAACTGCACTATTTGGCCGGGGGCAAAGGCGCCAATCAGGCGGTTGCTGCTGCACGACTGGGTGGACAGACAACGATGATTGGTGCGGTAGGTTCGGATGGTTTTGGTGAACGCCTGCTGCACAGTCTAACGGAAAGTGGGGCGGATGCCTCGCAGGTTCGCATTCTGGATGATACCGTTACAGGTACGGCCTCCATCTGGCTCTCCAAAGGAGATAACCGGATTATTGTTATTCCCGGAGCGAATGGGCAGGTTGTGCCTGCGATGCTGGAAGAGGCTGATACGGTAAAAAGCCTGACTGCAGCCGCAGCGGTGCTGCTGCAGCTTGAGATCCCGCTGCCTGCGGTCACCCGCGCCGCCCAACTGGCGGCTGAAGGCAGCGCATTGGTGGTGCTCAACCCGGCGCCTGCGGTGCCGGGTCTGCCCCAGGAGCTGCTGCGGTGCGTCGACGTTGTCACGCCGAACCGCAGCGAGCTCGCCGTGCTCACCGGCCGGGATGATCTCCGGCCGGAAGACGTGGATGCAGCGGTCGCAGAGCTCGCCGCATCCCTCGGGGCCGCTGTCGTCACGACGCTCGGCCCCGAGGGGGCTGTGTACGCGGCAGCGCCTAGCGGCCGCGTTCAGGCAGAGCGTGCCGGCGCGTGCCGTGCGCCCGGCTACGCCGTAAGCGCCGTCGACACGACCGGCGCTGGCGATTGCTTCAACGGCGCGCTGGCAGTAGCCCTCGCGCGCGGAGAGACGCTGGACGCGGCGGTAAGCTTCGCCATGGGCGCAGCCGCGTTGTCCGTGACGAAGCTCGGCGCCCAGTCCGGGATGCCGTCCGCACGTGAAGTGCAGGCTTTCCTTGCTGAGCAGAAGGAAAAGAGCCAGTAATCTATACATGCTTTAGCTGAATCAGAGGCCGGCGGGCAGGATACGCTAATTGCATCTAGATAGCGCCATAGCATTATGGTTGTTTTCATCGGAGCATCCCTGAAATGAACAAGAGGCTCTTACTTCCCAGCACGGGAGCGTAAGAGCCTCTTCTCTGTATGACCATGGATAAATCCAGCAACCCTGTAATACCAATAAGGGTTGACTACGTTGTGCGTCTAGCGTCAGCGTGGTTTAAAGCATGCGTAAAGAGCAGGAGGTGACTGAAGCCACCACACTCTCTATACCTGCAACCTGCCACAACTGATTGCCTTGAACGTCTTGGATTACTTCTTCTCCGCCAACCACATCGCAATATTCGCGATTTCTTCATCCTTCAGCTTGTCTTTGAACGAAGGCATACCGCCGCTTTTACCTTTGACGATGGTCGTATAAATCTTCTCCACATCGTCCTGGCTGCCAATCTTCTGCAGACTAGGGCCCATGCCCCCTTGAAGCTGATCACCGTGGCAGGTAATACAGTTTGCTTTGACCAGTGCCTCAGCCTGTCCTGCATCCATTGTAACTTGCGGCATCGTCGGTTTTGCTTCTTCTGCAACTTCCTCTTTCCCTGGAAGCGTAAACATTAGTACAATAGCTAAAGCGCACGCTGCAAAAAATACCCCGCTCATGATCCATTTGTGCATCCCTTATGTCCCCTCCAGAATGAAAGATCATCTAACTTGAAACTATCCATATCATTATAACGGAACCTGTAGTGACATCATAGCATTTTGTGGTAATTTTTTGAACTAATCACATAACCGGGGACTTTTTGGGGTGATTTTAAGCCCTAGTTATTAGCGTGGACCTTCATAGACCATACAGTAAAAAGGTTTCAAACCACTCGGTGTCTGTCGTTCGTATGTATCCTGCGTAACAAATCCGGCTTTGAGATAGACACGAATAGCCCGGTCATTCCAGGTCAGAACTTCCAGATCAATTTCGTTTGTAGGGTTCCGGCGAATGGCTTCCTGCACAATGGCCGAGACAAAAGCCGTTCCTTGACCATGACCACATCGATCGGGGTGCATGCCAAGTCCGATGCGGGTTACACCTTCAAGAGGGAAGTATTGAGCAAAACCGCAAATCTGCTGATCCTCTCCCAGCACCACCGCATATTGTTCTTTCCGTAGCTGGGGATCGCCGAATTCCACTTCAAGTGCTTTCATCTGCTCCCAGGGCAGCCAGCTATAAATATTATAAGGCGGGTCATACTGCCAATCGCAGATTAGTTCCGCGTGTTCTTCTTGCATGGGCACAACGTGAAACGTCACAGGGGCTTCATCCATACAACTGCACGCTCCTCTCATTGTGAACAAGCTATAATGATTTTGATTTGTCCATATACATATACATATACATATGTCATTCCATATCTAAGCTTGTTTTCACTCTACAAAAGAGGCGTTCATTTGGCAAGTCCTCGTTTTTGAAAAAAAGTGAAACAAAAGTTCCGGTAATTTCGTTTATATTATAGTGGGATGGGTAAAAACATTATAAGAGCACGGACGAAGCAATGAAAAATAGCTTTAAAAAAAGTTGAAATTAGGTTTGATAGCTATCCCGAATATATTAAGGAAACGAAGCACAAAAAAACCGCCGGATAACATTCCTGCGGAGAATGTACCAGACGGTTCTATTATGCTTCGTTACAGTAAAGTTATAGTTACAGCATGACGTTGCTCGGCTTGTCCCTATTCAATGGCCAATGTCTCATATGCGTCCGTGCTCATAATGCGTTTAGCGCCAACATAGCGGTTGGCCCAATAGCTTTCGCTTAATTCGCTAATTGTAACTCCTTTGGAAGAAGAGGAGTGTGCAAACTTTCCATTCCCTACAAAGATCCCTACGTGTGAGACCCCTTTGCCCGTTGTATTGAAGAATACCAGATCACCTGGTCTCATTTCCATCCGGGATACCGAATCACCCATGTCGAATTGTGAACTCGATTGGCGAGCCAGATCAATGCCCAGCTTGTCGAATACATAACTTGTGAATCCAGAGCAGTCAAAGCCGTTAAGCGTTGTTCCTCCGCTTTTGTATGTAGTCCCCATTGCTGAATCAATAACTTGGTCCATTTTCGAATCTGCGAATGCGCTGCCTGCTCCAAGCGATAATGCGAATGTGAGGCTGAGTACAGCTGCGGTTAATTTCTTCTTAAACAAGAGATATACCCCTTCCAATGCCTGCGAGGTTAGCTTAAGGATTCGGTTGAAGGTCCCCTATGATCCCTCTGTTGCAAGATCAATTCACCCATAACTGGTTCCCCCGCTTCCCAGGTGCTAGGAATTTGGCTATGCTAGTTATGCACCTGCGAAATCAAGAAATGACGATTAAATTTTAAGTAGTTACAAATATGAAGGTAAAGATTACAAAGTTGTTACTAAAAACTCACTGCGATTATTGTAACAGAGGTATATCACTTTGGCAACGTTTAACAACAAAATTAACAAAAAAAACCTCGACCTTTGACGGGGAAAGGTCGAGGTTTGCTTGTTTAACGGCATTTGAAGAATACAACTTTACATAGAGATGGTAACCGTTTTTAACCGTTCAATTTAATCCTTGACCGAGTTGGACTGCCATAGGCGGAAATGGGCACATATTTTCCACAGGCTCAGCAAGCACCGGGCAAGTGGATACGTTTGTTGTAGTATAAGACCAGTTAAGCCGGTTAGTAACCATGAAGCTGAAGTAAAGGCACCAAAGACCAGCAGATGAAGGCCGCCCAGCAGGACAGCAATGCCTATTAGAGTGATGACTTGGCGTAGTGCAATCCATATAGCTTGAAACGTACCGCGTGCTCCGCCTTCCCCATCGGGAGCTGAGATACCAAACTGCATGTACAGCAGGACATGATGGATAACCCACCCGTATACAATCCAACCAACAACATAGGGAATACCAGGCAAGAGCAGATGGAGGGAATGAAAACCTTCCATAAAGATGGAATATAGCTTTGGTGCGAGCCAATAAGCCGGTAGCAGTAGCAATAGGGTACGAATGGTGTGGAGCAACAGCATCGGTTTCCATAAATTTTTGATACCACGAATGAATGGAATGCGCTCTTCCGAATGGTTATAATGCTGGAGCGAGTAGAGCAGCCCTGCCTGAATGAGTGGGCTAATCAGAATCCGCAGCAGCAGCATAGCCCCTAAAATCCATAAATAGCGATGGACCTCCGGATTCGTTGTCAGGCTGAGTTGGCTCTCCATTTTGAATAAAATCGTACTGAGTTCCCCTGTATCAGGGTCAGGATAACGCAGGAGCAGCGGAACCACAGCTGACTGTACCATTCGATAAAGAAAGTATCCCCATACTAATTGATAGAGAAATAAGAGTGCCGCAATGAACATATGCTGACGGACGAGAAACCAGCCTTCACGTATTTTCGCTTTCACTGTATCCACCTCACCATGACAGACTTCCGAATATGGCTTCTATAAGTTTGGTTGCGCTCATGCTCCAGCGGGATTTGGTTGGCTCATCCAGTCCGGCTTTCAGAAAATTGTTCATATGATGGTTCTCCAGCACAATCGTGTACTGCGGATCAGTCATAGCCCAGGAAACAGGAGAAGTATAGGTCAGTTTGTAGGTAATGCGCTCCTCGCTACCATCCCATTCTTTCGTCATGGTTTTCCCATCTTCGAACATAATTCGAACAGGCACCTTCTTATATTCACTGCCTTTTTTCTGCAATGTAACCGATGACTCGTACAACGTTTGGCCGTCTTTCAGGATAGGATTGATTGCGATCTTCTCCACTGCAAAGTCAGCCATGCCGTCTCCGTATACATATTGATTAAAATAATCGGTCCAGGGTGTGCGGGTTACTTGCTCCACGACCTTTTGAAAATCAGACGAAGTAGGGTGTTTGAAACGGTATTTCTTCACATAGGTCGAGAGAATACGTTCCATCGTTTTGGCACCAACCTGTTGTTCTATCCCGAGTAATACAAGCTTGCCTCGTGTGTATACGTTGGCTGCATATTGATTCTGGGAATCAAACTTCCAGGAGTCCTGTGTCAGTGAAGCTGGAGAAGTAATGAGACCAGATTGTACGGGCAGATTCGGGATAAGTCCGTATTCCTGTTCCATTACTTTGTCTTCTGCATAGGAGGTGAATCCTTCGTCCAGCCAAGCCTCTTCAAATTCATTACTCGCGACCATGCCGTAAAAATACTGATGCCCAATCTCGTGCACAACCGTGCGTTCCAGATCGTAACCAGGTGCAGAATCATCCGCACCGAAGGCAGTGACCAAAGTAGGGTATTCCATTCCTCCTGCGCCATTCCCCGATTTGGGCGGGACAACGATGGACAGTGTGGAATACGGATAAGGGCCAAACCACTTGCTATAATTGGATAGCGCTGCTTTGGCGGCGTAGAAATAACGTTCCTTCAGATCCTCATGAGCAGGGTCGAGATACAGCTTGATTCGAACGCCTGGCACATTGGGAGCAGAGAAGGGTTCTTCTGCATAAACAAAATCAGGAGAGGCTGACCAGGCAAAATCATGCACATCATCGGCATAGAACTGATATACTTTTTCGCCGTTCTTCACAACCGCTTGCTGGGTTGGGAATCCAGTAGCAGCTACTTTGTATGTTTCCGGTACCCGAATACGCACACTATAGATACCGAAATCGGCGTAAAACTCTGAATTACCGTGATACTGATGCAGATTCCAGCCTTCGGTCGTTTGACCTCGTGTGCCTACTGGCTCATATACGCTAAGTTTAGGGAACCACTGACCTGCCATAACGAAATTATCTGCTGTTCCCATGCGGGCAAAAATTTTCGGTAGCTTGACCTCAAATCGGGTGTGAAGCGTGATGCTTTCACCGCCTTTAACGGGTTTGGGCAGCCGTACCTTAATGAGGGTAGTATCTTTCATGTTTCCGTCATCCGGTTGCACATACTGCATCCGATGTAAGAGAGAAAGCCCGTCCTCTGTTTTCATTTCTGTAATATGCATGGAACCGTAACCGTTCGTGGGCATGACATCACCTCGAAGTTTCCCTCCGGATTCTTTCATAAAAGTGGTGTCAGCAGAAGAGAAGGCATTGGGATACATGTGAAAATAAAGCTCGCTGACGGTTTTCTTACCTGGATGTGTCCAGGTGATCGTCTGAGTCCCTTGCAGTACATTCCCGTCTACCAGCTTCACATCCATGTGATATTCCACTACGCGGTTGCTGAACACTTCAGCGGTAGGTGTCTGTATACTTTCCGGAGATGTTTGGGTTTTGACGGGTGCCGTAGGTTTGCCCGATTCCGGGGCGAGCGCAGGCAAGTCAGATTGAATGGAGCGTGTGGAGCCCAGACCAAGCCATATCCCCCCGGCAACTACACACAGGGCTATAATTGCGGTGAGCCAGCTCTTGGCGCGTCGTGGAATCATCGTTAAATACCTCCCGTTGACAAGCATCTACAGCATGTATATGTTTGCATTGAGGCGATTATTAGTTAAAATATTTGTATCAACCCTTGGAGGCTATAAAACATGGACCAAAACGAGCAGAACGGCAAAAAACAGATTGCCTTGAATATCGTTAGTGCAAAGAGCAAACACAAAGGTTTCGGTGCAGGCTCCATTGATCTGAATAACCTTTCCCCCGTTATTATTGATAACGGTGAAGCAAAGATTGATGTGGGTGCGATGCATGCGAAGAGCAAAGTGGAGCGCAATATCAAGTTCTCGACTAATCGTGAGGATGTGCCCAATGGACGCCAAGTATGGCTGGTATGGGTAGCTGTGGACCGTAACGAACAGGGGCAGTTTTATGGTGGAGCAACTGCGTGTGAGATGTGGATTGATACAGAAGCGCGTCGTGGATGGAAACTGCTGGCCGATCATGTGAATCGCATGGATTATGCCATGAAGCGCCGGTTCATGCTGGATGATCTTGGACCTGAGGATCGCGCGGCACTCAAGACGTTGCTGACTACGCATAACGAAGAATGGTGGAACGCTTCTCCAGATGAATTGAAAGAAGCGCTTGCCTAATTAATTTTTAAAGCTGTTCAAAAAGAAGAAGCAAAAGCCCCGTGACCGAGATGATCGGTTCGGGGCTTTTGCTTTTATGTTAAATTGAATTTTACGGGTGATGACGCAATTACGTCATTGCGTATTTACGTCACTTTGGTCATTCCACCCACCAGCGTTTGAAATCCTTCCACCATGAATGTTTCTCTTCCTGTATTCCCTGCTGGTTTTGCACTTCTCGAGTGTCTTTATCATTCTCTGAACCCGAATCGTCTGAAGCGCTGCGGCAGACCTCGGTCGGTTCCGTGCCATCAATAAAAACTTCCAGCCGTTTCTCGGCGCAGCCATTGCCAGCCAGTTTGCCGGATTCGGGATCGATATATACACTGACGACGTTATCCGGTACAGTAAAAATCTTCGGTGGAACACTGGCGAGGGCCTGTTCCGTAAACTGGGCGAACATGGGTGCCGCACGACGCCCGTCGGATGTGGAAATGGCTTTGCCTTGATCGTAACCGACCCAGACAGCCGTTGAGAGCTCTGGGGTGAAGCCGACGAGCCAAGCATCCGTATTGGTCGTCCCCGTTTTGCCGGCGACAGGCCGTTTAATCGTTGCAGATACCCGATTACCCGTACCTCCATTTTCGAATACACTTTCCATCAAGCGTGTTAATACATAAGCGGCAGCGGGTTCAACAACCTTCTCGGCCTTGGTCTGAGGTGCTTCATAGATGACTCGTCCTGCGGCATCCGTCACTTGCAGAATGGCTACAGGAGGTGTCCGCTGTCCACTTGCGGCAATAGCGGAAAATGCTGAAGCCATCTCCAGTGGACTAACAGGCGAGGTGCCGAGTGCAAGGGAGGGTACCGGGCTCATGTTGCTCGAAATCCCTAGATTCTTGGCCATCTTCACCACTTGTTCAGGTCCAATCTGCATAATCGTATTTACCGCGTAGATGTTGTCCGAAGCGGCGATCGCCTGTCTCAGATCAATCTCACCTAAATACTTATCCCCGAAGTTGCCGGGTTTATAGGTTTTGCGATCATTGTCATAATGAAACAGGGTCGGCTCGCTTTTAAACATGGACGCACTGGTGAGCTGTTTCGATTCCAGGGCAGCCAGATACATAATCGGTTTAAAAGCAGATCCCGGCTGGCGTGTAGTCGCCAGTACATGGTTAATCTGATTGGTGCGGTAATTTTTGCCGCCCACCATCGCTTTGATATATCCGGTACGCGGATCGATCGATACCAGAGCCGTTTCGAGCTCACTTTTGGCGTCCATGCCCTTGGCTACGGCATCTTCTGCCGCTTTTTGTACACGCAGATCCAGCGTGGTGTATATATTCAATCCCCCATGATCCAGCATCGCTTCGCTGATTCCCAGCTCCTTGATGGCTAGATTCCGGATATAATCGCGGAAATAGGGTGCACTTTCTACGGTTTTGCGTTCACTTTCCGGCTTGAACGAGAGCATTTCTTCATAAGCCTTGTCTGCTTCCGCTTGCGTAATTTTGCCGATGTCAGCCATGGCATTCAATACAACCTTCTGCCGGTCCTTGGCGTTCTTCATATGATTATATGGAGAATAGTAGGTCGGACCCTTTGGAATCCCTGCAAGCATGGCACTTTCGGCAAGCGTCAACTGTTTGGCGGATTTGCCAAAATACATCCGTGAGGCTGCTTCGATCCCGTAGGCGCCGTGACCGTAATAAATTTCATTCAGGTACATCTGCAGGATTTCATCCTTGCTGTATTTCATCTCCAATTGTGCCGTGTACATCGCTTCCTTGGCTTTGCGGGTCCATGTCTTTTCATGGGACAAATACAAGTTGCGCGCGAGCTGTTGCGTTAGTGTACTTGCGCCCTGGGACATCTGCATATGTTCCAGGTTGACGAGTACAGCCCGTCCCATTCCTCGGATGTCGAAGCCGACATGATCATAGAACTTGCGGTCCTCTACAGCAAGTGTAGCGCTAACCAAATCAGGTGAGATATCTCCCAACTGCACGGGTACCGAGTCTTTGCCGCCTGCCGAGAAAGTGGCAATGACTGCGCCCTGGCTGTCCAGCAGCCTGGAATTGCGATCGGAGTCGGCCAGTGGCAGGCTGGTGGCGTATAGATAGACCAATGCTGCTGCTGTGGCGATTAGGCCGAGAATAGCGAGCAGAGTCAGGCTTTTGATGACTTTCCATATTCGGAACCCGCGTTTGCGGGTCTTTTGGCTTGATTGGGTCATGGAACGGGCTCCTTTCTTTTCTTTCCAGTATGGGAATTCAATGACACGGATATTCAATCCACCCGTTTAACGGTTTAAAATATAGCTTTTTTGCAGAAAAAAACCGTTTTGCAGTATAAACGTCAATCGCGTATAATGCAAAAGGGTAATGAAAAGGTACAGTTCGGCACAACATACAATAGGCAAGGAAGGTCGAACAGTTCCCATTGTCAGTGATTTGATTCTTTGATTAGTCAGACGCTATGTACGCTCTGGTCAATTTAATCTATATAAACTTTACGGAAAGAAGGTAGAGATTATGGAATTGTGGTTTACGGAGAAACAGACGCCCGCATTCGGAATCACCGCGAAGATTAAACAGACCTATGTAAGCGAAAAGACGGATTTTCAAGATCTGGCTATGGTAGAGACCGAAGAATTCGGCAATATGTTGCTGCTTGACGGCATGGTGATGACAACGGTGAAAGACGAGTTCGTTTATCACGAAATGGCGGCTCACCCTGCGCTGAACACACACCCGAACCCGAAAAAGGTGCTGGTTGTCGGTGGCGGTGACGGCGGAGTTATCCGTGAAGTCATTAAGCATGCTGCTGTAGAAAAAGCAGTTCTCGTCGAAATCGACGGGAAAGTGATTGAATATTCCAAAAAGTATCTGCCTGAAATCGCCGGTAAATTGGACGAGCCTAACGTTGAAGTGCTGGTGAACGACGGCTACATGCATATTATAGAGCATAAAAATGAATACGATGTAATCATCGTTGACTCCACAGAGCCTGTAGGTCCGGCTGCTCCGCTGTTTGAGCGCGGTTTCTACCAAGGTATCTATGAAGCGCTGAGAGAAGACGGGATCTTCGTTGCTCAAACGGACAACCCGTGGTTCAAAGCGGATCTGATCCAAAAGGTAAACAAAGACGTTAAAGAAATCTTCCCGATCGTACATGTGTACGGCTGTAATATCCCTACGTACCCAAGTGGTCTGTGGACTTTTACAATGGGTAGCAAAAAACATAATCCGCTTGAGGTGGACGAGACGCAGATTCCAGAGATGGATACGAAATATTACTCTCCACGTCTGCACAAAGCGGCGTTCGTTCTTCCTAAATTCGTGGAAGACCTTACGAAATAAGGAGGAATAATTAGATGAAATTGGATCAAGCTTATTCAGGTAACGTATTTATTTGCAGTTCAGAGGATTACGAGAACTCCAAAGCAGTCATTTATGGTATGCCGATGGATTACACCGTCAGCTTCCGTCCAGGGTCCCGTTTTGGTCCTTCCCATATCCGTCAGGCGTCGGTTGGACTTGAAGAGTACAGCCCTTACCTGGATAAAAGCATTGTGGATATGACTTACTTTGACGCTGGGGATCTGCTTTTGCCTTTCGGTAACGCAGGACGCAGTCTCGAAGTCATCGGAGAATACATCGGTGGCCTACTGGCTGACGACAAATTCCCGATTGGACTCGGCGGGGAACACCTCGTCACTTGGCCTGTTATTCAGCAAATGTACAAAAAATATCCGGACCTTATCCTGATCCATATTGATGCACATGCCGACCTTCGTGAAAACTATGAAGGCGAGCCATTGTCCCACTCAACGCCAGTGCGTAAAGCAGCTGAACTGATGGGTGGCAAAAATATTTATCAGTTCGGAATTCGTTCCGGTTCCCGTGAAGAGTTCCAATTCGGACGGGAGAACATCAACTTCTATCCGTTTGAAGTGGCAGCTCCGATGAAGGAAGCTCTTCCGAAAATGGGTAACCGTCCAGTGTACGTTACAATCGATATCGATGTGCTTGATCCATCTGCAGCTCCGGGTACAGGAACAGCAGAAGCGGGCGGTATTACGTCCAAGGAATTGCTTGAAGCCATTCACATGATTGCAGGATCAGATGTAAATGTGGTCGGTTGTGACCTGGTTGAAGTGGCTCCTATTTACGATCATACAGAACAGACACAAATTGTGGCTGCGAAGATGATCCGTGAAATGCTGCTTGGATTCGTGAAGTAATAGCAAAATTATAGCGTCCTCTGTCTGCGTCAGGTTGAAGCCTGCGTAGGAGAGGGCGTTTTTTTATGATCGTCTTCTGATCTCATTCGTGAAGTATATGGTGGTTGGGTTCGACCATATACTAAAAAAAGAGCCTTCACCGCGCCAACGGTAAAGACTCTTAGGACCCGAAAGGCTGTGGACTGCCACGGCGCGCATGAACTAAATATTGCTATTCAAGCGAAACCCACCGTCAGGCGATCAACCTTATGAGGTGGGTTTTCGCTTGCTATGTAAAGTCCATAATATCGATTGTAGCACGTACGTTCCCGCCTATCTACCATTTGTTGTATATATGATTCCTCCCGCTCGTTAAGCGAAAACACGTAATTGGGATGACTCTATCTTAATATTTATGTATAATATGGAAATAGAGGAAAGGGGTTTTTGTTATGCATGCAATCCGGGCTCAATTGAGCATGTATCCCAAATGGTTCATAGCGGTACTTATGATATTTACCATCAATCTTATAATAACAATGACTTTGTTCATCAATTTAACGTTAATACTGGCTAATCTCGCCATGTTATATGTTACCTTTAGCATCAGAACACTCAAATACAATAAATTGCATTTTGCCCTTTGCCTTGTTTTAAGTATCACTTTTGTGATCATTGCTTTTAAGACATATCCCATTTAAATCAGCTCTTAGTAGAGATTAATGATGAACCACTCATGCCCATGAGATAAAAAAATGTGGGCATGAGTGGTTTTTTTATTGCAATAATGTCACGCGCGATAAACAAATTGTTACGTTAAATCCTGCAAAATAGGGTAAAAACATAGAAGGAGGTGTCACAATGACAACAAAGAGCAGAATGACATGGAAACGGATTGGCGCACTCGCACTATCAGTAACACTGGCTTGGGGACTGGGACCGGTACATACTCTACCCGGCGCTAACGCTGCATCCTCCCCAACGTGTGGAAGTGGAGATCACGGATTAACGGCTACGTTGAAAAAAGGCAGTGGTGTGGAAGACCAACGACTGCAATTTACGGATATCGATTTTCTGAACAATACAACCGGACGGGCTGGTGGTGAAGGCTTCCTTATTGGCACATCGAATTCTGGCTGCACTTGGCAGTCCATCTATACAGGCCAATGGCAGTTCACACAACTTGATTTCCCGAATAATGTGAATGGATTTGCTTTGGCACAGGTAAAGGATTCTCCAACGACATATCTCATCCGCTCAACGGATGGCGGTGCGCACTGGACACGGATGGATACTAAAGGTATACAGTTTAAACGAATTGATTTCCTCAATAAAAACGAAGGCTTTGGATATACCTATAATGGAGCTTATTTGACGAAGGATGGCGGTGCAACATGGAGCCCGATCTCCACACCAGCCAATACACGCGGAGCTGTGTTCACGACACAGAAGCAAGGTTATGCCATTGTAGTGGCTCCTGGTTCGGGATACCGTATCATGCAGACAAGTAACGGCGGCAAGAACTGGACGCAATCGCTAAAGGTTGCCTCAACAACTTGGAGCGGTGGAGATTTATACGCAAGTGGTAACCAGGTATGGGCCCTTCTGTATGGCGACGCAGGAATGTCTCAGCAGTCGTATTCTCTCTACGCGAGTGGGAATGAGGGCAAGAATTGGAGACAGGTCTTTGCTCAATCCACAGCAGGTGGTGGCCCGGCTCCAGGTGCAAACAGCACAGGAAATGGAAAAGGCCCCGCAGACCCAGGGGGTCACCCAGGAAACATGGCGTTGATCGGTAATCAGACGGCCTATCTCTCCGCAGGATCACCTGCAGCAGGCAAAGTGGGGATTGGACGTTCATATAATGCAGGTTCCACGTGGAAAAATATCGACCTGAAAGATCCAGGATATAGCTCCCGCATTTCGTTTCCTTCTGCCAAAACAGGTTGGCTCGTCGTAACAAGCGACAATTCTCCTGCGATTTATGAGACGACAGATGGTGGAACAACATGGAAGCAAAAAATGTTATTGCCCGCTGTAAACGAGTAAATGACGTTATGCCATGGAATAATTTTAAGGCGATTTCAATCTAAAAGTGTATAAATCTTAACTGATTTGGCCTGATGAGGCCAGCCCAAACAAACAAGTCTTTTCCGGACAAATGAAGCCGGAAAGGGCTTGTTTTTGCTTCAATAAAAACGGTTGAATACTGTTTAGAAACACGTTATTGTAAGCGGTAACAATACTTTTGAGGAGGTTGAAATTATGGTTGATGTTATTCTAAAGGAAGATTCAGAACAAGGATTAATAAATCGCAATATATATGGCCATTTCTCAGAGCATCTGGGACGCTGTATTTATGAAGGCATCTGGGTGGGAGAGGACTCTCCTATTCCCAATACGGAAGGCATCCGAAATGATGTGCTTACTGCACTGCAAAAACTCCATATTCCCGTACTTCGTTGGCCTGGAGGTTGTTTTGCCGACGAATATCACTGGAAAGATGGCATAGGTCCAAAAAGTGAGCGCGCCCGGATGATCAATACGCACTGGGGCGGGGTAGAAGAGAACAATCATTTTGGCACGCATGAATTCCTGAGACTATGTGAGTTACTTGATACGCAGCCATATATTAGTGGCAATCTGGGCAGCGGTACGGTGCAGGAGATGCAGGAATGGGTGGAGTACATCACGTTTGATGGGGAATCACCGATGGCGAACTGGCGGAAGAGCAATGGCCGTGAAGAGCCATGGAAGCTGAAATACTTTGGTGTGGGGAACGAGAACTGGGGTTGTGGCGGTAATATGCGTCCGGAATACTACGCAGATGAGTACCGTCGTTATGCTACATATGTACGCAATTATTCCGGGAATGAAATCTATAAAATCGCCTGCGGTCCCAATGACAACAACTATCACTGGATGGAGGTGTTAATGCGGGAGGCCGGACGTTTTATGGACGGAATCAGCCTGCATTATTACACCATTCCAACAGGTGAGTGGGCAGATAAAGGTCAGGCTACAGGTTTCGGAGAAGCTGAGTGGTTCACCACATTGAAAAAGACGCTATATATGGAAGAGTTACTTGCGAAGCACTCCGAGATTATGGACAAATATGATCCTGAGGGCAGAGTCGGTATTATCGTGGATGAGTGGGGAACGTGGTATAACGTTGAGCCAGGTACGAATCCTGGGTTCCTGTATCAACAAAATACGATGCGTGATGCTGTACTTGCAGGGATCAATCTGAATATTTTCAACCAACATAATAAAAGAGTGCATATGGCCAATCTGGCCCAGATCGTTAATGTTCTCCAGGCGTTGGTCTTGACAGAAGGAGAGAAGATGCTGCTTACGCCTACATATCATGTGTTTGATATGTATCAGGTGCACATGGACGCGCAGCGGTTGGAACTGAATTACGAGAGCCCTGGATATACTTTCGGGGAAGAGACCATCCCTCAACTTAGTTTGTCAGCTTCTCGTAGCAATGATGGCGTTATTCATGTGACGGCGTGTAACCTTAGTCATACGGATGAGCTTGAAGTGGTTTGTCAGATTGAATCAACGAACGCTTCTGCTGTATCGGGACGAATTCTGCATCACGCAGATTATAGTGCGTTCAACACATTTGAACAGCCGAATCAGGTTCAACCTGCGGACTGGAAGGGTATTACACTTGAAAATAACAAACTGCGTTTTGTACTGCCTCCGGCCTCGGTTGGTGTGGTCGCTATAAAGGCTTAATCAGATGGATTCATCCGTGCAGAGTAGAAGTGCTGGGAAACGGGAACCATGCAAGGGATGTAACGATCAATATGATGTGAAAATTAGTGAAGCCAAGATGGCCCGACTCGTGGAGCTGGCCTCACGCTCACGTTCGGTCGTCGAGGATGCTGAATATGAGCGTCGTTTATCCATCTGCTCTGATTGTCCAGGGTTACAATACGGTACGACTTGCCGTTATTGTGGTTGTCTCGTACAGGTGCGCGCCAAGCTGGTAGAGTCGACCTGTCCATTTCCATATGAGCCGCGATGGACCTGATCCAGAACGTATTTCTTTATTAATGAAGCAAGGCAGAGCTGCACTTTACAGGTGTGGCTCTGCTTTTTTTGGCGTTGATGGGCAAAAACTCTGAATTTGGATTTGAATTGAGCGGGTGAACTGGATATAGTTATACAGTAGAGTGTAGGATAGCGAGCTATCCGGGAATATGAGCGCGTATAGCGGCACAACAATACAGGAAGGGCTGTTCTCACCGGCCGTGCCTGATTTTGCGTCGCCTCGAATATAATGGAGGTTAACATTCATGTCGAACATGCGACCGGTTCAGATCCGGCTGCACAGCCGTTATGAAGGTGAAGATGTACTGCAGGAAATGCAGGGTGAGGCCGTATTGAAGGGATCTGTGCTCTATGTTCGTTATGAAGAGCCACAGGCTGGACCCGAGGGCGGTATTACCCGAACAACATTGAAGCTGGGCGGACAATCCATCAAGATTATACGCCACGGTGAGGTGGAATCGGAGCAAACGTTTGAATTAAACCGCAAGCTCCCTGGTTTTTACCGCTCGCCGTATATGTCGTTTGCCTTATCTACGCATACACAGGAGCTGGAACTTTCCATTCAGGGATTGAGCGCGCGCGCAGCGTGGAGCTACGACTTTTACCGCTTTGACGAAGAATCCGGACATTTCGCGATTAGTTTGCATATACAGGAGGAACCAATTTCATGACACGTAATCCATTAGATACGATTAACGAACGGGTAAGTACAGCCATCGGCAATGCCATTGTGACTGCTGGCATTGTTGCGCAGGAGGATCTGCCGACCATCACCCTTGAAGTACCACGCGAGAAAACACACGGCGATTTGGCGACCAATGCCGCTATGCAACTGACCAAGATTGCCAAGCGTAATCCACGCCAGATTGCAGAAGAGATTATTGCCAATCTCAACCTGGCTGAAGCTGGAATCGAGAAAGCGGAAATTGCTGGGCCGGGATTCATTAACTTTAAGTTGGACAAGAGTTATCTCTATCCTGTGCTGGGGCTTGTACATGAGCAGGGTGAGAATTATGGAAGAATCAATGTTGGTGAAGGGCGCAAGGTCGAGATGGAGTTTGTCAGTGCCAACCCGACAGGCAGTCTGCATCTAGGCCATGCGCGTGGAGCGGCTGTGGGTGATGCGCTTTGCAACATCCTCGACTATGCCGGATATGATGTAACACGTGAATACTACATTAATGACGCGGGTAATCAGGTGTTTAATCTGTCTCGTTCCATTGAAGCTCGCTATTTGCAGGAACTGGGCCAAGACGCAGAGATGCCGGAAGATGGTTATCATGGTGAGGATATCAAAGGATTCGCCAAGGATCTAGTGGCCGAGAAAGGCGATTCTTTGCTGTCCATGCATCCAGGTGACCGTGCAGCTTATTTCCGCGACTTCGGTTTGGAAAAAGAATTGGACAAGATCAAGCGTGACTTGAATCGCTTCCGTGTCAATTTCGACATCTGGTTCAGCGAAACATCACTTTATGATAACGGAGAAGTGTTGCGTGTACTTGACGAATTGCGTGATCGTAATGAAATCTATGAGCAAGACGGAGCAACTTGGTTGAAAACAATGCAGTATGGTGACGATAAAGAGCGTGTTTTGATCAAAAATGACGGTACGTACACGTACCTTACGCCGGATATTGCTTATCACCGTGATAAATATGCGCGTGGATACGACACGATGATTAACATCTGGGGAGCAGACCACCATGGTTACATTCCACGGATGAAAGCGGCCATGCAAGCACTGGGCAACGATCCTGAGAAATTGGTCGTGCTGATTGCACAGATGGTGAGCTTGTTCCAGAACGGCGAGAAAGTGAAGATGTCCAAGCGTACAGGCAAGGCGGTAACGATGGAAGATCTGATGGACGAAGTAGGCATTGATGCCATTCGTTACTTCTTTACCATGCGCAGCATGGACTCTCATCTGGACTTCGACATGGACCTCGCGATTTCGACGTCCAATGAAAACCCTGTATTCTATGTACAATACGCTCACGCTCGGGTATGCAGCGTATACCGTCAGGCAGAAGAACAAGGCATTGAGCTGTTACCGTTGGCACAGATCGACCTTTCGAAGCTGACCACGGAACATGAATATGACCTTCTTCGCAAACTGGGTGAACTGCCTGAAGAAATCGCGACTGCTGCTACGGGATATGCGCCGCATCGTATTGTTCGTTATGTATATGAGTTGGCATCCCTGTTCCACAGTTACTATCGTGCAGAGCGCGTCATTACTGAAGACGCAGGACAAACCCAGGCGCGTCTGGCGCTGATCGGTGCTGTACGCACCGTCATCGCAACAGCGCTTCGTCTGGTGGGCGTATCCGCACCGGACAAAATGTAATTCAAGCCCTGGCGGTGCACAACCGCCCTGTGGCTTTGACAAAAAGTCTCCATGCACCACGCTTGCAATGCAGCGTGAACATGGAGACTTTTTGCTGTGCCCGCGGCCGAGTCCATACGGCCCCGAGGCACCCAGAGCCAGCGCTGCCTGCCGCCGTGGGCAACCACGGTGAAGCATCACGCCGCGCAGCAGTGCTGCGCTTAGCGATGCTTCACGGAACGGCTCCCTGCGGCAGGCAGCGCTCTTTACCCTCCGCCCTCCTGCATCAGCTTGAGGGCGTCAATCTCGCCACCGCGAATTTTGCTCTTCGCGGTGGTTGTCTTGCGTGCGCGCAGCGGAACGGTCGCGCGCTTCACGAGCGTTTTGATCTCGGCTGGCGACAGGCCTGGATGCTTCGCAAGCAAGAGCGCTATGGCACCACTGACGTGCGATGTCGCCATGGAGGTGCCGCTCATCTCATGGTGCTTGCCTTGCATCCAGGAAGAGACGATTTTGTCCCCTGGCGCATATACATCGACGTATGCACCTCGGTTACTGAATGAGGCAATCCGCCGGTTTTTGTCGGTTGCCCCAACCGATATCGTTTGCGGATAACGTGCCGGATAATCAATGCTGCGGCGTTTGCCGTCATTTCCTGACGAAGCAATAATGACAATCCCGGCCTGATGGGCACGGTTCACGACATCAAGCAATGCTTTGCTGCGCGTTTTCATGCCAAAGCTCATATTGATAATATCGACCCGATTGCGTACACACCAGTCGATGCCAAGCACAATGTCTGACACGAAGGCCGAACCATTATGGTCGAATGCCTTCACCGGATAGATCAGGGAGCGAGGAGCTACGCCAATCATACCTGCCGTACTGTTGGCTGCGGCAATGGTTCCAGCAATATGGGTGCCATGACCGTTATCATCATGTGGAAGCAGACTGCGGTTTAACAGATTGATTCCGCGTGCCAGCGAATAGCGAAGATCTGGGTGTTGATAATCGGCACCTGTGTCGATCACGCCGATTTTGATTCGATGTCCCGTGGATACGGACCATACTTTGGGAGCGTGAATCTGTTTGACGCCCCAAGGTATGCCCTGAGCACTGCTCGGTTTACTGTGAAGCGCGGTGGCATGCAGTGAGATGGATACATCTTCTTCTACCGTAATCTCATCGCTGTAGCGAGATAATTCTTCTGGGTCATGCACCGGGGCGATAATGGAGCGGGCCAGCCGGGAGGAGCGTACCATACCAAGATCCGTAAATTCATTCCTCATCCGCGACAGTTCCACGAGGCAGGCTTCATATTGCTTCGGTTTGGCGAACCGGATCAGGTACCGCCGCCCCTGTTCTGGTTCGGGACGTTGCATTCCTTCAACCAATTGATGTAGAAAACCAGTATAGTCCATAATGGGCAGCCCCCTTCGGGATGAACATGCTGAGGTATTCTATGAATGCATTGATCCCGCCGCATGGGGAACCTGCCCTTTTTTTACAAAAACACATTCTCCTCGTGTCAAAACGGGCGCAGGGACATATGATGGATGGAGGGCTAGAGGGCTCTCGCGGGGACCCTGGTGAGGAGCGATCCTTCAAGGGTATACAGTCAGAAGGCGGAGGGGACTCCGTCTTTTTTATATGATCATGCTTTTTTTGCAAAAAGGACGATATGCCCGCGAGTTAGCGGTCTCTTACGGGTCTGTACATTGCTCGTTTGAAGTCGCTTCTTGGATTTATGAGACATCCATACATAAAAACTTGCTTTTTGAGGCTAAATAGGTTTTACTTAGGTTTGTTAATGGATATGTTATATGTAACATTCCAGTTCGTAGGGATATAAAGTGAATTTTGTGTGAGAGGAAGTGTCTGTCAGTGAGTACCTCGCTCAATTTGAAAATTGATAAAGAAAAGGTCAGAGAGATTCCTTTGGTGGACCTCGCCTTTATGGTGCTGAAGGCGGCCAATACGCCGTATTACTACCGTGATTTGATGAATGAGGTAGCCAAACAGCGCGGAATGACTGATGAAGAAATCAACGAGTTTATCGCCCAGTTATATACCGAGATTAATATCGATGGCCGTTTTGCTTGCGTCGGTACGAGTCTGTGGGGCTTGAAGCGCTGGTATCCGGTAGCTGGATCGGAAGATACCATGACGGGTGCGAAGCGTCCGCGCATCATCAACGATGAAGACGATGATCTGGAAGATGAGGACTTCGGCGAAGAGGAAGATAGCTACAACAGCGACGAAGACTTCGATAATTCTGATGATGATCAGGACGAAGATGAAGATGACGATGAAGATGAAGAAGAAGACATCTTTGACGAAGAAGATAGCGATGAAGAAGTTCTGGTTGAAGATGACGATTTGGAAGAGGAAGACCTCGATGAAGACGATGAAGAAGAGTCCGAAGACGAGGGTGAATTTGACGACGATTCCGATAAGTAGCAGTCATTTTTGACGTCGATAGTTTACCCGTTTTCCCCGCATAGTCAGCCTTGACAGCAGACGGGGTAACGGGTAAACTATTGCATGGGCTTATGAATGAGCGACAAAATATTTATGTTTTTTATAAAAAGTGCCCCGTCCTGCGGGAGTACTTTTTTTGTATTTTTAGAGGCAGAATTTTGCAAAATGATTTGAATTCCGCATGCTCCCGGCCAACAATCCGTGGTCTATTTTTGTATATTCAAAACACCAAATGGATCGATGCAATGATATCTATTTAGGGACAGGCCCGGTAGTTGGCTCCCGGAAGGTTTGCACCATTCTACGCTGTAGAACAACGTTGTTTACACACGGTCTTCGCATGAAAGAGCAGTTCGCAGATGCAGGGAATTTCTGCCATTGCTCTTTTTAACGATGATTACCTGGGAAACGGGTTACGATAATACCATATATCGCCTGAATTTCTGTACTTATATTAGGAGGGTAATAACAGTGACAAAGTATATTTTCGTGACGGGCGGAGTTGTGTCCTCCCTGGGCAAAGGGATAACGGCTGCCTCGCTGGGCAGATTGCTGAAAAACAGAGGGTTGAAGGTAACTATTCAAAAATTTGATCCATACATCAATATCGACCCGGGAACAATGAGTCCTTATCAGCATGGTGAGGTTTTTGTAACGGATGATGGCGCGGAAACGGATCTTGACCTTGGCCACTATGAACGTTTTATTGACATCAACCTCTCCAAAAACAGCAACGTCACGACTGGTAAAGTATACTCCTCCGTCATCAGCAAAGAGCGGCGCGGGGAATATCTGGGCGGAACGGTACAAGTCATTCCACACATTACGAACGAGATCAAAGAGCGCGTATTCCGCGCAGGACGTGAAGCGGGTTCGGATGTTGTCATTACGGAGATCGGCGGTACGGTAGGTGACATCGAGAGCTTGCCGTTCCTGGAAGCTATTCGTCAAATCAAGAGTGATGTAGGTCGTGATAACGTGATGTACATCCATGTAACACTTATTCCTTACATCAAGGCTGCCGGAGAAGTGAAAACCAAACCAACGCAGCACAGCGTGAAGGAATTGCGCAGCATCGGTATTCAGCCGAATGTCATTGTATGCCGTACAGAGTATGAGCTGTCCAAAGACATGAAAGCCAAAATCGCTCTCTTCTGTGACATTGATGAAAATGCCGTGGTGGAATGCCGTGATGCAGACACATTGTACCAAGTGCCTTTGAACCTGCGTGAAGAAGGTTTGGATGAGATCGTGGTAAACCACCTGAAGCTGACTACTCCTGCACCGGATATGAGCGAGTGGGAAGGGCTGGTTGACCGTATCAACAAGCTGAAGCATACAGTGGAGATTGCCATTGTAGGTAAATATGTGGCATTGCATGATGCTTATTTGAGTGTTGTTGAATCCTTGTCTCATGCAGGATTTGCATCCAATGCAGATGTCAAGATCCGCTGGATTCACTCCGAAGATATCACCGATGAGAATGTGGGCGATCTGCTGCACGGCGTAGGCGGAATCCTCGTTCCAGGCGGATTTGGTGATCGGGGTATTGAAGGTAAAGTATCTGCGATTCGTTATGCCCGTGAGAAACAAATTCCGTTCTTCGGTATTTGCCTGGGTATGCAGGTTTCTGTTATTGAATATGCACGTTCCATCGTTGGTTTGAATGGAGCAAACAGCTCCGAGATCAATCCAGCTACAGAGTTCCCGGTGATCGACCTGTTGCCTGAACAAAAAGACATCGAAAACCTGGGTGGTACAATGCGTCTGGGTCTGTATCCTTGTAAGCTTCAGGAAGGTTCCCTGGCAATGTCTTGTTATGATGATGAACTGGTCTATGAGAGACACCGTCACCGGTACGAGTTCAACAATGAATACCGTGAAGCGATCGAAAAAGCCGGCCTGGTTATCTCGGGTACATCCCCGGATGGACGTCTTGTTGAGATCGTGGAGCTTCCAGGACACCCGTGGTTCCTGGCAGTACAATTCCACCCGGAATTCACTTCCCGTCCGAACCGTCCGCAGCCATTGTTCCGTGAGTTTGTAAAAGCTTCTCTGGAGAGCGCTGGAAAATAAGTGTTGATCATTAAGCTATAAATAAATGGATGTTCTTGGCAGCCGATAAGGGTGCTGAGGACATCCTTTTTTAGTGCGTCGAGATAAGCGAAAATGGTTTTTTGCATTTTGGGATGTAAGCAGGATTTCAATGGGTAAGGTAGAATACTTATCATGACGACTATGGGATTGTTATCCAGATTCAGACGTACATGCTTTCCTAATTCTAGGAGGTTAATCAGTGGAAAATAAAAAAGTGTTGATTGTCGATGATCAAAATGGTATTCGGATCCTGTTAATGGAAGTGTTCAGCAGCGAAGGATATAATACGTTCCAAGCGCCTAATGGGAAGATCGCCCTGGAGATAGTAAATAATGACAAACCTGATCTTGTGCTGCTTGATATGAAGATTCCTGGCATGGATGGCCTGGAAATTTTGAAACATATTAAGGAAATTGATCCGGATATCAAAGTCATCATGATGACGGCTTATGGTGAACTGGACATGATCAAGGAAGCTACGGATCTTGGGGCGCTCATGCACTTTACGAAACCGTTTGATATCGATGAAATGCGAGTGGCAGTCAATATGCAGCTTCGAAATGATACTGCGAATAAGTGCAGCTGAATCCTGTAGATACAGGATTTTTTTGCGTGTGAAGCTTTGAGGGTCTGCGGGTGGAAATACAGGGTATTTCAGTCTGGTATCCGGGGAATATTGGAAATAGGGACGTCGTCATGCTGTGTCTATGAAAACTGTGCTGCAAAGCACAGCATTTTTGCAAATGCTTGTTTAGTATTTGACATGGGATGTGGTATAATAAGCCCGTATGTGATTTCGGCTAAAAACCATAGACACAACCCAACACCCCTAGGAGGATTGAAACCATGCCATTAGTATCTATGACAGACATGTTGAACAAAGCACTCGAAGGAAAATATGCAGTTGGTCAATACAACATCAATAACCTTGAGTGGACTCAAGCGATTCTTGCTGCAGCAGAAGAAGAGAAATCCCCAGTAATTTTGGGCGTATCCGAAGGCGCAGCACGTCACATGAGCGGTTTCTACACAGTAGTTAAAATAGTAGAAGGACTCATTCACGACATGAAAATCACCGTTCCAGTTGCTATTCACTTGGATCACGGTTCCAGCTTTGATAAGTGTAAAGAAGCGATCGATGCTGGATTTACATCCGTAATGATCGACGGTTCCCACCACTCCATCGATGAAAACATCGAAATGACTAAAAAAGTTGTTGAATATGCACACGCTAAAGGCGTTTCTGTAGAAGCCGAAGTAGGTACTGTTGGTGGACAAGAAGACGACGTTATCGGTGGTATCATGTACGCTGACCTGAACGAGTGTGTACGTATCGTTAAAGAAACAGGTATCGACACATTGGCTCCAGCTCTTGGTTCCGTACACGGTCCTTACCATGGCGAGCCTAACTTGGGCTTCAAAGAAATGGAAGAAGTTCGCGATGCAGTTAACGTTCCACTGGTACTGCATGGTGGTACAGGTATCCCTAAACATGATATCGACAAAGCCATTTCCCTGGGAACTTCCAAAATCAACGTGAACACTGAGAACCAAATTTCGTTCTCCAAAGTGGTTCGCGAAGTACTTGCAGCTAAACCAGATGCTTACGATCCACGTACATTCATCGTACCAGGCCGTGATGCAATCAAAGAAACCGTTAAAGGTAAAATTCGCGAGTTTGGTTCCAACAACAAAGCGTAATTTGTCTTTACCAGTTCCATACTGTGTAAGTGGAAAGAACACCGCCTAGCCGGTGTCTTTCCATTTTCACGCCTTATTTCTACATCGAAAGCCAACAGCACGTATTGCCGTTAACCGGCTGCAAAACACGTAGGGGGACATTAAGCTTTATGGAAAAATTGATGATTAGTGGCGGACGTCCGTTACAGGGAACTGTAACTATAAGCGGCGCCAAGAACAGCGCCATCGCGCTTATTCCTGCAGCATTGCTTGCCGAGTCAGAAGTCGTGCTGGACAACCTGCCGCTTTTGAGTGACGTGGCGGTTTATGCAGAAATTTTGGAGGAACTCGGAGCTCGTGTACATTGGGAAGGCAGTCAGATGAAGATCGATCCTTCCGACATTAAATCCATTCCTATGCCGAATGGTCCCGTGAAGAAGCTTCGTGCTTCGTATTATATGATGGGAGCACTGCTTGGGCGTTTTAAAGAAGCGACCATTGGTTTACCCGGGGGCTGTAACTTTGAGCCTCGTCCGATTGATCAACATATCAAAGGGTTTGAAGCGCTTGGCGCAACGGTAACAAACGAACACGGCTCCATTCATTTGCATGCCAAAGAGCTACGCGGAGCAAAGATTTATCTTGATGTAAGCAGTGTAGGTGCAACCATTAACATCATGCTGGCGGCTACTCGTGCCAAAGGCTCTACAATTATCGAAAACGCGGCTAAAGAGCCTGAGATTATAGATGTAGCAACACTTTTGAATTCAATGGGTGCCAGCATCAAGGGTGCCGGTACCGAAACGATCCGTATTGAAGGTGTGTCGGAGCTTAAGGGTTGCCGTCATTCCATCATTCCGGACCGTATACAAGCAGGCACGTATATGATCGCTGCGGCTGCAACGCGTGGCGACGTTCTGATTGACAATGTCATTCCCAAACATCTGGAGGCTTTGACGGCTAAGTTACTGGAGATGGGCGTTGGCATTGAGGAGCTGGATGAAAGTATTCGTGTCATTGGCAAACCGAGCTACAATCATGTAGACGTTAAGGCGCTCGTATATCCGGGTTTTCCGACGGATTTGCAGTCCCCGATGACCAGTGTGTTGACACAGGCAACGGGTGTGAGTGTCCTGAGTGACTTTGTATATAGCAATCGATTCAAGCACGTTCCTGAGTTGGTACGAATGGGTGCAAAAATCCGTGTGGAAGGGCGGTCAGCTATTATTGAAGGCAGTGCATTGAATGCGGCCAAGGTAAAAGCATCCGATCTTCGCGCTGGTGCAGCGCTGGTGATCGCAGGTCTCACCGTCAGTGAAGGTGTGACCGAAGTGACAGGCGTGGAGTTTATCGATCGCGGGTACGATCATCTAGTAACCAATCTACGTCTGCTAGGTGCAGATGTGTGGCGAGAAACCGATTAATTCTGTATTGTATGACGAGTTTTACGGTATTAAAGTGATTATTTTGACAGAACTGCATATCCTTTCAGTAATTGGGTAAACCTGTTTTAATAGAGTTCTCAGTCTCTCCGGGATAAGACGAAATGTTCCTGTTTCCTTTACCGGAGGGTCTTTTTTTGAGTCAGACTTCATATGGCTTTAAGAACATCATTTCCTTTTCCCCAAACCCCGGTTTTGTTTGAACTGCGCTCCATAGCCGGTCTGCCCGGATCGAACGCCTCATGTATTCGTGTTCACTCACTAGCGGATCTTGCCGAAAGCTGGCCATCCCGCCCGGAAACTTACACTCAAAGACAAGTATTTGCATTATAACGGTTACATTCCGTACAATGGACAGAAGAGAAATGCAGAACGATGCTGCTCTTATAGCCGGAACATCAAGCGAAACTATCCATTTCACGGACTTATTAATTGAATAGGTGGTTATTATATGGATCTACAAATTTCCGATTTGGAAGAAATGAAACTAACGGACCTCTACAAACTGGCCAAAAAATATCAAATTCCCTACTACGGCACTTTAAAAAAGAAAGAATTGATCTTCGCTATATTACGTGCACAAGCTGAACAGAGTGGATTGATGTTCATGCAGGGTGTGCTCGAAATTCTACCTGAAGGCTACGGATTCCTTCGTCCGATCAATTACCTGCCAAGTACGGAAGACATCTACATCTCAGCCTCACAGATTCGCAAGTTTGACCTAAGAACAGGTGACCTCGTATCAGGTAAGTGTAGAACACCTAAAGAAAACGAGCGATACTTCGGTTTGCTGCAAGTCAACGCTGTAAATGGTGAGAATCCATCAGCGGCTGCGGAAAGACTTCACTTCCCGGCATTAACCCCATTGTACCCGCAGAAGAAACTGGTTCTCGAAACATCCCCCAGCCATTTGTCCACACGCATTATGGATGTACTCGCCCCGGTAGGACTGGGACAGCGCGGATTGATCGTAGCACCTCCCAAAGCGGGTAAAACACTTCTCCTCAAAGAAATCGCCAACAGCATCTCAACCAACAACCCAGAAATTGAACTATTTGTCCTGTTGATTGATGAACGTCCGGAAGAAGTTACGGATATGTCGCGTTCGGTTAAAGGGGAAGTTGTAGCTTCTACGTTCGATGAGCTGCCAGAAAACCATATCAAAGTTGCGGAATTGGTGCTGGAACGTGCGCTCCGTCTGGTTGAAGCAAAAAAAGATGTCGTTATTTTGCTGGATAGCATTACGCGTCTTGCTCGTGCATACAACCTGGTCATCCCACCGTCCGGACGGACACTTAGTGGCGGTATTGACCCGGCAGCATTCCATCGTCCGAAACGTTTCTTCGGTTCTGCTCGGAATGTAGAAGAGGGTGGAAGTCTGACGATCCTGGCTACAGCTTTGATTGATACGGGCTCACGTATGGATGATATCATTTATGAAGAATTTAAAGGTACGGGCAATATGGAGCTTCATCTGGATCGCAAGCTGGCAGAGCGTCGTATCTTCCCGGCTATCGACATTCGTCGTTCCGGTACACGTCGCGAAGAAGTGTTGCTGAGCAAGGAAGAACTTGATACAATCTGGGCGATTCGTAAAAACATGAACGATTCCCACGACTTTGTCGAAGGTTTCTTGAAGAAACTGCGTAATAGCAAAACGAATGCTGAGTTCCTAGCGGCATTTGATACAGCTGGCAGCAGTCAGACCAGCAACTCCGGAACGACTACGACTCGACGTTCGCCAAGACAGACTGCGGCGTCCGGTACAACTACCTAGCATTACGTCGTTGATTTAACTCAATTTTTGCAGCGCTGCTGTTGATTAACAATATACTCGTCGTTTGGCTTTAACCCATTAGATGTGAGGAGAACATCATGTATTTAGTATACGCAGATGAAAAAGGTAATGTATTTGATCACCCTTCCCTGTACGGGCTGGCCCGCAGTGGAGATATGATCGTCGAAATTATGGAGGATGAGCTGATTCCTTTGCCGGAAGGTGCAACGCTAGTTGGACTGCCGAGTACACGTCCGATTGGTATGGACCCGGATACTGGCGAAATGCTGCCGATGCCTAGTGATACACAGGCGGTGGGGGCTTTGCTTCCACAAGGATTCACTCGGTTGTGTCTGCCGGGGTATGTAAAAACGGATAAGGAGTACAAACTGCCTTTGTTCGGTTACTCGGCTGTTGTTTGGAAAGATGGTCAGTTTTACGTCACTGCCCGGATGTCGGATCATCCGGATAAATGGAACCCACTGAACTGTGATCGGGATGACGTACGTGCGGGTGTTAAACGTTTAACGAAGCAATATCCCGAAAATCGTCTCTATACCCATTTGTCCAATTGTGCGCTCGGGTATGAATGTCTAACTTCTTCCAATACCTTCCTGAATCGTTGGGAAGGCGGAGTTCCAGTATCCTATTCCTGCAACGCAGGCTGTTTCGGATGTATTTCCGAGCAACCGGATGACAGTGGCTTCGTTTCCCCGCAGACCCGGATGAATTTCCGTCCGCGTGTAGACGAAATCGTTGAAGTAATGCTGGAGCACTTGAAAACGCCGGAATCGATTATCAGCTTTGGTCAAGGTTGTGAAGGGGAGCCTTCCACACAGGCTAAATTGATTATTGAAGCCATCCGCGAAGTGCGTTCCATTACTGACATGGGATATATCAACATTAACACCAATGCCGGTTTGAATGATCACATGAGAGGTATTGTTGATGCTGGGCTTGATCTAATGCGTGTAAGTACAATCAGCGCACTGGATGACCACTATAATGCATACTACAAACCTCGTGGATATACACTGGCCAATGTAGAAAAATCGATGAAATACGCTGCTTCCCAGGGTGTATATACGTCGATCAACTATTTGATCTTCCCGGGAGTAACGGATCGTGAGGAAGAGATTGAAGCGATGATTGAGTTTGCTCGCAGAACCGATTTGCGTCTTATTCAAATGCGTAATCTTAATATAGACCCTGAGAGCTATCTGGAATTGATTCCTCCAGCTCAAGGTGATATTTTGGGCATGAAGCAAATGATGGAGATCTTTGAGGAAGAGCTGCCTGATGTCGTTATCGGCTCATACACGCACGTTCCCCCAGCTGGAATGGCGCGTCCGAAACGTCTGATCACCTCATGACAATAATGGATTGCAACCGGCATTAGGCCGTGTTATAATCTTCGATGTTGTGCCATTTACTCTGGGTCCGCTTGAGGCTCAGGGCGGAAAGAGGTGAAAGGTAATGAAAGCAGCAATTCATCCTAAATACACGATTGGTCAAGTATCTTGCGCTTGCGGGAATACTTTTGAGACTGGTTCGGTTAAAGACGGACTTCGTGTAGAGATTTGCTCCGCGTGCCACCCGTTCTTCACAGGTAAACAGAAGTTTATCGATGCTGGCGGCCGTGTTGATCGTTTCAAGAAAAAATACGGAATCTAATTCAGCAATTCCCTGTGAATTGTCTGACTATTACATCCAAATCACCTCTGCCGTTCCGGCAGGGGTTTTTATATGTTTTTATGTGATTGTATTGCTGCTCTTTTCGCTCTGGTTGCAATTTAGACAACCTTAAGTTATACTATTTCTTACCGTGCTAGATGGGGAGGTAGCGGTGCCCTGTAACTCGCAATCCGCTACAGCGAGGTTGAATTCCTGCTAGAGGTTTTGTCGATGTGAGGTTTGGTCCCTTAACGTGGTGTTGACGGTTGGGTCCTCCGCAATGAGTACTCATGAACCTGGTCAGGTCCGGAAGGAAGCAGCCATAAGTGAGATCACTCTTGTGCCGGAGGGTCGCCTAGCCCGAGCTGTTGTTAAGGGGTGCCGCTTGGATCGCAAATATCGATAGCAGGTGCACGGCTTACCATTTAAATGTAGAGACCTTTGCAGTTGTATGTATGCAGAGGTCTTTTTGATATGTCTAAAAAAACCATGCATGATGAGTCAGATAAAGTTTGGATTCACCCCGGAATATAGTATAATGGGGGAACGACAAAGGACTCGAATGCGAAGTGGAAGGAAGGTAACGCATCATGGAGCATATCGCGTTATACCGGGCTTGGCGTCCCCAGTCGTTTCAAGATATGGTGGGACAACAGCATATTATTCAGACCTTGCAGAACGCGATTCGTGAACAGCGGACTTCCCATGCCTACTTGTTTAGCGGGCCCAGAGGAACAGGGAAGACGAGTGCCGCCAAGATTTTGGCCAAAGCTGTAAACTGCGAGCGCGGGCCTGCGCCTGAGCCTTGTAACGAATGTGAAGCTTGCCGCAGGATTACGACTGGCGCTGTGATGGATGTGCAGGAAATTGATGCCGCATCCAACCGTGGCGTTGAAGAAATCCGCGATCTTCGGGAAAAGGTGAAATACGCCCCAACTGAAGTCCGGCAGAAAGTGTATATTATTGACGAAGTGCACATGCTGACGACAGAGGCATTCAATGCGCTACTCAAAACATTGGAAGAGCCTCCGCCACATGTGATGTTTATTTTAGCAACAACAGAACCCCATCGTCTTCCAGCAACGATTATTTCTCGCTGTCAGCGATTTGATTTTCGCCGGGTGTCCCTGGAAGAACAGACAGCACGACTTACGCTGATCTGTGAACAGGAAGGTATGGAAGCTGATCAGGACGCACTCCAGTATATTGCTCGTCTGTCTGACGGAGGGATGAGGGACGCACTCAGTGTCCTGGATCAGATCTCCTCCTATACAGATGGAAGGGTAACCTATCAGCAAGTTATGGATATGACCGGAGGCATTCCTTCCGAACAGTTTGCAAAGTTGGCTGCTTCTCTGCTCAAAGGCGATGTAGGTCATATTTTGCAAATGATCGAAGGGTTCATGCATGAAGGTAAGAGTGCGGACAAGTGCATGGAAAATTTGCTTTATTATTTCCGTGATTTGCTTATGATTAAGATGGTGCCGGATGCAGATAAACTGACGGATCGGGTGCTTAATCCTGAGTCGTTCCGTGATATGGCGGAATCATTCACCAAGGAACAGCTGTTCCAGATGATTGATACTCTTAACCGGTACCAGAGTGAGATGAAATATGCAGTTCAGCCTCAGACGTTGTTTGAAGTAGCTCTCCTTAAACTGTGCAGTATTCCTGTTCAAGGGTCGTCATCGGGTCAGATGGCGGGTTCGGCCGGCGCTGCTCCTGCTGTATCTGCGCCAGCGGATGGCGGGGAGATCAACCGACTGAAGCAACAGCTTGCTGAACTGGAGAAAAAGCTGGATCGCGCGCTTAAGGGCGGTTTGTCTGGTGGGGAGGCTACATCAAGTGCTCCTTCACGCCCGGCAACACGAGCTCCAGTGTCGAGAGGCAATTCGCCAGCGAAGCTGCCTGCACAGCTTGATCAGTACGTTGCACGTAAGGGATCTCCTGAGTTTGCGGAGGTTAGCAAGAAGTGGGGGCAGATCCTGCAGCGCGTCAAAGAAGAGAAAGTAACCGTTCACGCCTGGTTTATGGATGGTGAACCGGTATCGCTGCTGGAAGACAATGTTCTGGTGGCGTTTAAGAACAACATCCACCGTGAAACTACGGAGAAGCAGGCTAATCGTGAAGTTATTGAACGGGTACTGTCTGAACAGCTTGGACGTTCAGCGCGTCTTGTGACGATGATGCTCAAAGATTGGACTGGAGCGATGGAAGGGGCTACTGAAACGCCAAAGGAGGACTTTAAGCTTGAACCTGAGCATGAAGACGGCGGTTCAGGCAACAAGCAGCCTTGGATTGATGAAGCTATCCAGCTCTTTGGTGAGGACCTTGTAGTGATCAAAGAATAGATATACATGCGCCTGGCGCGATAACTATAACAAAGGAGATGAATATCATGAACAACATGAACCAAATGATGAAACAAGTGAAGAAAATGCAGGAGCAAATGCTGAAGGCACAGGAGGAACTGGCGGACAAAACAGTCCAAGGTACTTCTGGTGGCGGTGTTGTAACTGCTGAAGTTAACGGGCATAAGAAATTGCTGGCTATCACTATCAAGCCAGAAGCGGTTGATCCAGAGGATGTAGAAATGCTGCAGGATCTGGTTATGACAGCAGTCAATGACGCAATGACCAAAGCTGATGAAATTGCGAACCAGGATATGGGTAAATTCACAGGCGGTATGAAAATTCCGGGATTATTTTAATTTAAATTGATCCTATCAAAGGAGACGCAATCGATTGTATTATCCCGAACCGATAGCGAAGCTGATTGACGCCTTCACCCGTTTGCCGGGTGTTGGCCCCAAGACTGCGGCGCGACTAGCTTTTCATGTGCTTAAAATGAAGGAAGATGACGTTATTGACTTTGCCAAAGCACTCGTCAGTGTGAAGCGGAATCTTCATTACTGTTCGGTGTGTTGTAATATTACGGATACTGACCCGTGTCGGATCTGTCAGGACAAATCCAGGGATGTCTCGGTAATCTGTGTAGTTCAGGATTCCAAGGATTTGGTGGCTATGGAGCGTACCAAGGAATTTGACGGATACTATCATGTGCTGCAAGGCGCAATCTCTCCTATGGAGGGAATAGGTCCGGATGATATCCGTCTGAAGGAACTTTTGACCCGTTTAAGCGATGAGCGAGTTAAAGAACTGATTCTGGCTACAAATCCGAATATCGAAGGTGAGGCCACGGCGATGTATATTTCCCGTCTGGTCCGTCCGTTTGAGATCTCGGTGACTCGGATTGCCCATGGATTGCCTGTTGGGGGCGACCTGGAGTATGCGGATGAAGTGACTCTTTCCAAGGCGCTGGAAGGGCGCAGGGAGATGAAATAGCAGTGCGTGTTTCTTAATGAGAGCATGCGCCTGTAATGTTTGATTTCCTAAAAGAAAAGAATAGATAAGTTTGGATTACTTAGAGAGCCCTTTAGGCTCTCTTTTTTTTGTTTTAATACTCTTTTTAACGTTGCCTAAATGTGAAGTCTCTCATTTCTACTGATGTATGGTTATTAATCCATAGAATGTCGTAGAGATTAAAATAACGATTCATTAATTTACTTAGCTCAGTTCTAAGTTTGTCCTTTCCCTGATATGTATGAGAATATGCTGTGCTGATCAGGAAGGGGATGGCTTATGTTTACATGGCGAAATGTAGGAAGATCGGTGGAGAAACGTGAAAGAATGCTAAAGGAGATGGAAGAGGACCAGATTTATTCAGATATACAGAAAGCTAAGGCAGAGTGGGAACGGGCTGTTAGACAGTTTGAAGAGGCACAGGGGCAGGATGAAATCGATTATGCGATCTATGTGCTGGAGGCCGCGGAGCGTAAATATCAGATTCATTTGAAGCGCGCTAAACGTGTAGGGATTAATAAGGCAGTTATAGGTGATCGAGGAGTGAGCATGTAGGCGGAGGTGTGACATTCAATTATGGAGGTGTTGAGAGTATGAAGAGTCTTGTATTAGGCAGTGTGCTTGTTGTGTCGTTAATAGGGTTGATAATCATCTTGTTTAGAAAACGGATTGGGTTATCATTTTTTACATCATTCGGTATTCATCTGGTGCTGGCTGCGGTAGGGATATATGTAGTTAACTATTCAGGGTGGATCACCGGAACTTACATTCCACTGAACCCTGCTACAATAGGTACTGTGAGCATTTTAGGGTTGCCGGGTGTTGGTTTATTATTGGGTTTGAAAATTTCTTTGTTTGGGTAGTTGACTCCTTCGATATTTATATGGTACATTATATCTCGTTGCTTTGCTTGCTTGGTTAAATGCTTTTGACGAAATGACTGAGTTCAATAAGAACTCGAAAAAAGAATTTCAAAAAAAGCTTGACTGAAACAAACGGAGTATGATATATTATAAAAGTCGCCGCTGAGAGAAAATGGTGACGAAAAAGCAAGAAAATTATCAATTTTGATCTTTGAAAACTGAACAACGAGTGAGTAAACATTCTGCTTGCAGAATGAACGCGAAAGTTGGAGACAAGCCTTGGCTTGAATCGGCTGGAGCATAAATGAGATTTTTAATCTCGTCAGTTTCAAAATGAGCTTATCGCTCTTTTCAATACTTTATTGGAGAGTTTGATCCTGGCTCAGGACGAACGCTGGCGGCATGCCTAATACATGCAAGTCGAGCGGACTTGAAGAGAAGCTTGCTTTTCGGATGGTTAGCGGCGGACGGGTGAGTAACACGTAGGCAACCTGCCCTCAAGTTTGGGACAACTACCGGAAACGGTAGCTAATACCGAATAGTTGTTTTCTTCTCCTGAAGAGAACTGGAAAGACGGAGCAATCTGTCACTTGGGGATGGGCCTGCGGCGCATTAGCTAGTTGGTGGGGTAACGGCTCACCAAGGCGACGATGCGTAGCCGACCTGAGAGGGTGATCGGCCACACTGGGACTGAGACACGGCCCAGACTCCTACGGGAGGCAGCAGTAGGGAATCTTCCGCAATGGGCGAAAGCCTGACGGAGCAATGCCGCGTGAGTGATGAAGGTTTTCGGATCGTAAAGCTCTGTTGCCAGGGAAGAACGCTTGGGAGAGTAACTGCTCTCAAGGTGACGGTACCTGAGAAGAAAGCCCCGGCTAACTACGTGCCAGCAGCCGCGGTAATACGTAGGGGGCAAGCGTTGTCCGGAATTATTGGGCGTAAAGCGCGCGCAGGCGGTCATTTAAGTCTGGTGTTTAATCCCGGGGCTCAACCCCGGATCGCACTGGAAACTGGGTGACTTGAGTGCAGAAGAGGAGAGTGGAATTCCACGTGTAGCGGTGAAATGCGTAGATATGTGGAGGAACACCAGTGGCGAAGGCGACTCTCTGGGCTGTAACTGACGCTGAGGCGCGAAAGCGTGGGGAGCAAACAGGATTAGATACCCTGGTAGTCCACGCCGTAAACGATGAGTGCTAGGTGTTAGGGGTTTCGATACCCTTGGTGCCGAAGTTAACACATTAAGCACTCCGCCTGGGGAGTACGGTCGCAAGACTGAAACTCAAAGGAATTGACGGGGACCCGCACAAGCAGTGGAGTATGTGGTTTAATTCGAAGCAACGCGAAGAACCTTACCAGGTCTTGACATCCCTCTGATCGGTACAGAGATGTATCTTTCCTTCGGGACAGAGGAGACAGGTGGTGCATGGTTGTCGTCAGCTCGTGTCGTGAGATGTTGGGTTAAGTCCCGCAACGAGCGCAACCCTTATATTTAGTTGCCAGCACTTCGGGTGGGCACTCTAGATAGACTGCCGGTGACAAACCGGAGGAAGGTGGGGATGACGTCAAATCATCATGCCCCTTATGACCTGGGCTACACACGTACTACAATGGCCGGTACAACGGGCTGCGAAATCGCGAGATGGAGCCAATCCCAACAAAGCCGGTCTCAGTTCGGATTGCAGGCTGCAACTCGCCTGCATGAAGTCGGAATTGCTAGTAATCGCGGATCAGCATGCCGCGGTGAATACGTTCCCGGGTCTTGTACACACCGCCCGTCACACCACGAGAGTTTATAACACCCGAAGTCGGTGGGGTAACCGCAAGGAGCCAGCCGCCGAAGGTGGGATAGATGATTGGGGTGAAGTCGTAACAAGGTAGCCGTATCGGAAGGTGCGGCTGGATCACCTCCTTTCTATGGAGAATCGTTTCCCGAGTGGAAACATTCAAATACAAAATCTAGCCAGGTCGGCTAGATACTCACTCGTTGCTCAGTTTTGAGAGCTCAAACTCTCAAACGTTTGGTGGCGATAGCGAAGGGGTTCCACACGTTCCCATCCCGAACACGACCGTTAAGCCCTTCAGCGTCGATGGTACTTGGACCGCAGGGTCCTGGGAGAGTAGAACGCCGCCAAGCGTAAACCCATTACGGGTTTCAATATGATATATAATGTGGGCCCTTAGCTCAGTTGGTTAGAGCGCACCTCTGATAAGGGTGAGGCCGGTGGTTCGAGTCCACCAGGGCCCACCATGTATACCTTACAATCTAATATGGGGCCATAGCTCAGCTGGGAGAGCGCCTGCCTTGCAAGCAGGAGGTCAGCGGTTCGATCCCGCTTGGCTCCACCAACAAGATTTTACAAGCTTGTTCTTTGAAAACTAGATATCGAAACGAAAATTGCGAATTAGAACATTCCTTTAAGCTGATCTTGTGTAAACAAGTGAAGTGTTTATAAGGTAGATTGCATGAGCGAGTGATCGAAATGGAACGACTTTTGGCTTTGCGTAAGCAAAACAAAGGAAGAGACAGCTCGAACACGAGCGATATGGTTAAGCTACTAAGAGCACACGGAGGATGCCTAGGCGCTAGGAGCCGATGAAGGACGTGGCGAACAACGAAACTGCCTCGGGGAGCTGTAAGCAAGCATTGATCCGGGGGTGTCCGAATGGGGAAACCCAGCTGGGGTAATTTCCAGTTACTCATAACTGAATACATAGGTTATGTAGAGGCATACCAAGGGAACTGAAACATCTAAGTACCTTGAGGAAGAGAAAACAATAGTGATTCCGTCAGTAGCGGCGAGCGAACGCGGAGAAGCCCAAACCAGAGAGCTTGCTCTTTGGGGTTGTGGGACATCTCACATGGAGTTACAAAGGAACCGGTTAAGCGAAGAGGTCTGGAAAGGCCCGCCAAAGAAGATAAAAGCCCTGTACTTGAAAGTCTGTTCCCTCCGAGATGTATCCCGAGTAGTGCGGGGCACGTGAAACCCCGTATGAATCCGGCAGGACCATCTGCCAAGGCTAAATACTTCCTAGCGACCGATAGTGAAGCAGTACCGTGAGGGAAAGGTGAAAAGCACCCCGGAAGGGGAGTGAAATAGAACCTGAAACCGTGTGCTTACAAAAAGTCAGAGCCCGTTTTAGGGGTGATGGCGTGCCTTTTGTAGAATGAACCGGCGAGTTACGTTCCCGTGCAAGGTTAAGGTGAAGAGCCGGAGCCGCAGCGAAAGCGAGTCTGAATAGGGCGACTTAGTACGTGGACGTAGACCCGAAACCGGGTGATCTACCCCTGTCCAGGGTGAAGGTGCGGTAACACGCACTGGAGGCCCGAACCCACGCATGTTGAAAAATGCGGGGATGAGGTGGGGGTAGCGGAGAAATTCCAATCGAACTCGGAGATAGCTGGTTCTCCCCGAAATAGCTTTAGGGCTAGCCTCGGAAAACAGAGTCGTGGAGGTAGAGCACTGATTGGGTGCGGGGCCCGCAAGGGTTACCAAGCTCAGTCAAACTCCGAATGCCATAGACTTACTTCCGGGAGTCAGACAGTGAGTGCTAAGATCCATTGTCAAAAGGGAAACAGCCCAGACCATCAGCTAAGGTCCCCAAGTGTGTGTTAAGTGGGAAAGGATGTGGAGTTGCACAGACAACCAGGATGTTGGCTTAGAAGCAGCCACCATTGAAAGAGTGCGTAATAGCTCACTGGTCGAGTGACTCTGCGCCGAAAATGTAACGGGGCTAAACACACCACCGAAGCTATGGCTTGATGCTTTGCATCAGGGGTAGGGGAGCGTTGTATAAGGGTTGAAGGTGTACCGTAAGGAGCGCTGGACATTATACAAGTGAGAATGCCGGTATGAGTAACGAAAAGATCAGTGAGAATCTGATCCGCCGAAAGCCTAAGGGTTCCTGAGGAAGGCTCGTCCGCTCAGGGTAAGTCGGGACCTAAGGCGAGGCCGAAAGGCGTAGTCGAAGGACAACAGGTCGAAATTCCTGTACCACCGTAAGCCGTTATGAGCAATGGGGGACGCAGCAGGGTAGTGACGCGGACTGATGGATGTCCGTCTAAGCAGTGAGGCTGATGTGTAGGCAAATCCGCACATCGTTAAGGCTGGGCTGTGATGGGGAGCGAAAATTATAGTAGCGAAGGTCATGATCTCACACTGCCAAGAAAAGCCTCTAGCCAGGTGATGGTGCCCGTACCGCAAACCGACACAGGTAGGCGAGAAGAGAATTCTAAGGCGCGCGGAAGAACTCTCGTTAAGGAACTCGGCAAAATGACCCCGTAACTTCGGGAGAAGGGGTGCCCCGGTAGTGTGAATAGCACGAGGGGGCCGCAGTGAAAAGGCCCAAGCGACTGTTTAGCAAAAACACAGGTCTGTGCGAAGCCGTAAGGCGAAGTATACGGGCTGACGCCTGCCCGGTGCTGGAAGGTTAAGGGGAGCGGTTAGGAGCAATCCGAAGCTGTGAACCGAAGCCCCAGTAAACGGCGGCCGTAACTATAACGGTCCTAAGGTAGCGAAATTCCTTGTCAGGTAAATTCTGACCCGCACGAATGGCGTAACGACTTGGGCGCTGTCTCAACGAGAGATCCGGTGAAATTTTAATACCTGTGAAGATGCAGGTTACCCGCGACAAGACGGAAAGACCCCATGGAGCTTTACTGCAGCTTGATATTGAATTTGGGTACGATCTGTACAGGATAGGTGGGAGCCTTTGAAACGTGAGCGCCAGCTTGCGTGGAGGCACCGTTGGGATACCACCCTGATCGTATCTAGGTTCTAACCTGGTACCGTAATCCGGTGCGGGGACAGTGTCAGGTGGGCAGTTTGACTGGGGCGGTCGCCTCCTAAAGAGTAACGGAGGCGCCCAAAGTTCCCTCAGAATGGTTGGAAATCATTCGAAGAGTGCAAAGGCATAAGGGAGCTTGACTGCGAGACCTACAAGTCGAGCAGGGACGAAAGTCGGGCTTAGTGATCCGGTGGTACCGCATGGAAGGGCCATCGCTCAACGGATAAAAGCTACCCTGGGGATAACAGGCTTATCTCCCCCAAGAGTCCACATCGACGGGGAGGTTTGGCACCTCGATGTCGGCTCATCGCATCCTGGGGCTGAAGTAGGTCCCAAGGGTTGGGCTGTTCGCCCATTAAAGCGGTACGCGAGCTGGGTTCAGAACGTCGTGAGACAGTTCGGTCCCTATCTGTCGTGGGCGTAGGAAATTTGAGAGGAGCTGTCCTTAGTACGAGAGGACCGGGATGGACGTACCGCTGGTGTACCAGTTGTTCCGCCAGGAGCACCGCTGGGTAGCTATCGGAAGGGATAAGCGCTGAAGCATCTAAGCGTGAAGCCCCCTCAAAGATGAGATTTCCCAGTATGTTAAGACCCCTTGAAGACGACGAGGTAGATAGGCTGGGGTGGAAGTGCAGCAATGCATGGAGCTGACCAGTACTAATCGGTCGAGGCTTATCCAA
>NZ_LXQN01000018.1:0-3585 GCF_001659845.1 Paenibacillus sp. AD87 | reverse complement strand
AGACAGACCTTCACCGAATTCCACCGTGTAGAAGGAACCCGATGATGTATTCAGATCTCCATAGGTGGATGTATCACCATCGAATAGCAGATAACCCACCTCATCCTGGGATAACCCGTTACCAGGCCATTGTTTATCCGAAGCCTTTACTTTCGCCATCATAGACACATCAATATACCTGCCGCCATCTACAAGGAACAGCTTCGAATTGTCAGTGGTCAGGACTGTCCGCTCCCCTGCTGTTCCGTCACTCTGTTCGTAATCCACTGTAAACTTGACCGTACCTGTAGGTACATCATCTCCCATAGCAGCCACCGCTGTCCAATGGATCTGATCCTGCGTCGTAACGGTTGCTGCAATTCCCTGAATGGTCGCTGTTACGTTTTGAATTGCTTCCTTGGCCTGAATCGTCAATTGTACCGTGTCCCCAGTTGCAATCTTGCCACTTACACTTTGATCCGAAAAGATGGAGACGGACTTCAGCTTATTGCCTGTCTCATGACGTTCACCATAGATCCGGAACTCGGTCATTTCGAACAAATTCCGTACGATGCCATACAATACATCCGGCTGTAAATGAAGCAGCTGAACCTTGATGAACCGGAACGAATCATCCTGGTATTCAGGAGCAACATCCAGGGTTTGAAAGCTCTGGGTAAATGCTGTTAACCCCGGGGTCAAGCGTACCCAGTCCTCCCCATCATTGGAGCCAAAAACAGCTGACTTCGCGAGACGATCGGCAAATATATTACTTTGGAATCCAAAGGACGTAGCCGATACTTTGAAATCTGGTCCGAAATCAATCATATGGTATAGGTTTGGCGCACGTGTATACGAAACCCCCGTCTGATTGTCCCCGTCCACCATATTGGCAATGTCTGTTCCAAAGGTCGATGACGCAACGATGTTGTGGTAATCAATACCTCCGCCCTGTTCCAGCAGCGGAGTGACCAGCTCCAGCGCTTCCGCTGCTTGGGCTAGCTCCTGCAGCTGCCCATAGAATACTTCATCTGTAGCTGTATCAAGTTGGTCCAGGGTATCCTCATACACTGCATGAAATGAGTTGAGTGTTGCTGCTACATAAATTCGATCCTCATCATAAGCAGCTATGGCCTGCCCCACAGCGGTAGCCCGATTCGCAGAGACTACAATCTTCACATCTCTTATCGTGATTGTTGTACCGTCTGAAGCGGCGACATGGAAGGAATGAGTTCCAGTCTGTGACACTCCCGGCTGCCAAAGCATCTCGCCCGTGGCTTCATTCAATGCTGCTCCTTGAGGCAGATTCGGGCTGGAATAGGTCACCACATCCGTTCCCCCAGCATCGGTTGCTTCAAACTCAACACGAATCGGCGAGCTAGGATAGGCGAATATGGAGAGATCAGAATTTCCTGTTTTGAATACTGGCGGTGTCAGCTGTTCACTTGCTTTGATATGAATGTGATCGATATCTACTGTCGTATCCGAACCTGTGACCTTCATATAAAGAATATCGTTCAGGCTCTGGAAGCTGTCCAGCGTATAAGTCACATACCGCCACTGTCCATGCGTATCCGGCAAAGTCAATGTATCATGGATTCCCGGAGTAAGCTCCAAGTAGGCAGGCCCATTGGTACGGATGCGGAAACCAATGATTTTCTCGCTGCTGGAACCGTTAAGAAATGCTATACGACTTCCCACTTGCGTCGCCTGAAACCGCACAAACGACGTATCTCCTTCCTTTATGGTGGTTGTGTTGCCGCCAAGCTTCGTATAACGATCTTCAATATCGATCAGTAAGCCACTTGTCTGCTCACGCGGCAGAAATTCAGCACCTTCAGACACTGCCTCCTCTGGCATATACAGCCAGAAGTCTCCGCCTCCGTCCACATTGTCCCAGTTTTTGTTCAGAGTACCACCATAATAAAAGTTGGAAGGCAGCCGCTTCGTAAATGCTTCATAATAATGAGGAGCCTTCTCTGCAACATTAATGCCTCTGACATATGTGTAGTAGTAATACATGTCCCAGAAATTTGCCGTATTCATTCTACCTTTGTAGGCATTGGATATATGATTATACGTATCCCGAATCGTTCCATCTGGCGAAATGGCATAGGCCACTGGCGTCCAGGGCGTATCATAACCAAGCATGAATTGCCAGAAGAAGTCTGCGGCCGCCAATATGCGATCATCCAGGAACTCATACGGTCCGACCGCATTTGCCGCTGTTGATACGGTACCATCTACGGGATCGACCTTTGTTCCCTGAGCAAGCAGCATACGTGATAGGATAGCAGCGTTAGTGAGGTCTCCACCCCCATGCGCCTGGTCCCTACCCATCTCCACATGCTGAATCACCGGCTCATCCAGCGGCTCCCCAGTCAGATCATCAGTATCCATTAAGCGGAAGAGCTGCTTGACAGACCCATTAAAGCCTTGGTCTTGTGCAGTGCTGTTGACGGTGAACCACTCAACTGCTTCGTCATATCTGCTCTGATTGTTGGTAAAAATATACCCTGCCATCGCACCAAGCAAAGGATAGTTATGCTGATTCATAAAGCGATTGTTGTCATGTTGGAAGGTCTCGATAACCGGATTAATCAGGTTGGTTGTAAAATTCGTTGTATCCTGTGCTGTCCATCCCAGCTCATCCGTCTGATAACTTGTATATCTCAGAATCTCAGCTGCCGTAACCATGCGATTCAGCGGAATCCCGGTATGAATGTGCGCATCATTAAAGTAAACATATTTGCTAGGGTCCATCTGCGACCAGATCCGAATGATACGCATCGCATTGGACCGATACGTCTCATCTCCTGAAATATAATACATCAACGCTTGTGTATACGCTTTCAATCCATCGCTTATAAAACGGGAGTTGAAGCCTTGGCTGTTAAAGGCATCGCTTGCCGGTTTTGTTGGGTCCGTTTGGCTGACATTGCTGGACGTCACTGTCTTGGAAGCCGCTGCAGAACTAGTCATCGCCACATAGTAGGAGTACCATGGTTCCTGTTGCGACAATACCTGCTCTCTCATGTTCTCTAGGACTTCCTTGGTTAGTCCCACTCCGGGATGCGTGAAGCCACCTGTGATTGCTTCATTGATCTGAACTTCATATCCTGACACAGTAACATCGTTTGAATCCGCAGCAACTGCGATGGAATGGGTACCAACCGGTAAAAGTGTTGCCAACAGACTGATTGCAGCAAGTAAAGCAATCACCCGTCTCCATCTTTTTCCCTCATGAAATCCGCTATTCATTTCCATATCAAACCTCCTCATTTTCATGGAATTCGATGTTCTTCCCTTGAAGCCCACTTGTGCCAGACATTGAAATTACACATCCCCCCTTTCCTGTTTACTCGTCGTATTTTCCAATTGAACGCCCTTAACGGAATGTGATGCCACGTACATACTCGTTCATTTCAATCGCTGGGTGATTTGGGCTATCCACACGTTGACCTGCAATCGTCAAATTATTAAACGTCACTCCTTCAATGCTGCGCTCTTCGTCATAACCATAGATCCGGGAAGGATGTAACGCCCCTCCTGCGTACTCGATATCCTTAAATACAATGTGTTCGATCCTCCGACCAGGAGCAGGAT
>NZ_LXQN01000017.1:0-1402 GCF_001659845.1 Paenibacillus sp. AD87 | reverse complement strand
AGTGCATTGGGAATGGAATGATGCGCAGAATCGGAGCAGTCTGCCCGATATCACACAAACCGATGCGGAGGATTTGGACGGTTATGCAGCTACCTTTGAAGGTAAGCTTATGTCTGATGTACGCATAGATGGGGATCGGGCCGATTTTGAAATGCAGGTCACGTCGATGCTTCCGTTCTCCGATGCATCAACAGCAGCAGTTTCGGAAGGGCGAACTGTGCCTAATGTGAGAGAACATCTAATGGTCCAAGTTCGTCTAGCTGAGGAAGAAGAACAACAAGTAGCAGCGGGGTGGAAGCGAGGAGATTCGATCACGTTGACGGGTGCGCTTGCGCTTCCCGGCGAAGCTAGAAATTTTGGTGGGTTTGACTATCGAAATTACTTAAGGACTCTTCATATCCATTGGTTGTTTAAAGTGAAGGGGGCCAGTTCAGTAACCACTGTTCCTCCTGAAGGGATGGGAAAATTCAATATCCTTCGGTGGAATGACATCGTCAGGCATAAGCTTGGCGCAGCAGTAGAACAGATATTTCCCGAACCTCATGCGGGCTATATGAAAGGTCTGATTATCGGGATGGCTAATGACATCGATCCGGATACATATGGACAATTTTCACAGCTTGGTTTAACTCATATCTTGGCGATCTCCGGAACACATGTCGCGGTGTATGTGGCATCCCTGCTGCTCCTTTTATCCTGGCTTAGGTTAACCCGAGAAACCTCGCTCACCATTGTGTTGCTGCTAATACCTGCATATGTATTGTTGTCTGGCGGTTCGCCATCGGTGATTCGTGCGGGTATCATGTCGATGATTGGCTTGTATATGGCACGGCGTGGCCTTGCCAGGGACGGATTGCAGATGATCAGTGCAGCGGCGTTGTTGATGATGTGGTGGAACCCGTATTTTTTACTAAGCGTGAGCTTCCAATTATCTTTTCTGGTAACAGCCGGACTGATGATTTATATGCCACTGATTAATCGGATATTTAGCAGTTGGCCCAAGGGACTTGCAGCAACAGCTTCTGTGACGGTAACAGCACAACTCATTTCTTTTCCGGTCACGATTCTGTATTTCAACCAGTTTTCACTGCTTTCATTTGTCGCAAACTTCCTGCTTGTATCTTTGATTAGTGCCATTGTACTTCCTCTGGGAACGGTCGCTCTGATTTTATCGTTTCTTTGGATGCCTCTGGTTAAACCATTGGCGTGGATTGCTATTATGCTGAACAAATTGACCTTTGTAAGTGTGGAGTGGATGAATAGTTTGCCTGGTTTTGTGTTGATCTGGGCTACCCCATCGCTACTTTGGATTGCAGCATATTATGCCGTTCTCTATACACTTTTGCGGATCCTTCATCGCGGTCGAGGTGACCAGCCTGTAGTTCAGGGCACAGAAGAGGAT
>NZ_LXQN01000016.1:0-153058 GCF_001659845.1 Paenibacillus sp. AD87 | reverse complement strand
AAGTGACAGATTGCTCCGTCTTTCCAGTTCTCTTCAGGAGAAGAAAACAGCTATTCGGTATTAGCTACCGTTTCCGGTAGTTGTCCCAAACTTGAGGGCAGGTTGCCTACGTGTTACTCACCCGTCCGCCGCTAACTATCAGAGAAGCAAGCTTCTCTTCAAGTCCGCTCGACTTGCATGTATTAGGCATGCCGCCAGCGTTCGTCCTGAGCCAGGATCAAACTCTCCAATAAAGTATTGAAAAGAGCGATAAGCTCATTTTGAAACTGACGAGATTAAAAATCTCATTTATGCTTCGAAATCATACAGTCCGAAGACGTGTACCAATTTCTCAGCGTCGATCTTGCAAGCAAGATCGTTACTCACTCGTTGTTCAGTTTTCAAAGATCAAACTTGTTTCATTGCCTTGTGTTGTTCACCTCAGCAACTTTTATATCTTATCACATCCGAACCAACTTTGCAAGCTCTTTTTTTAAGTTTCGTTCGAAGCTTATCTCATTCGCTTGCCGCACCGTGTTTCTTGTGTTTTCTTGGCCGGAATTAGAATATACCATGTACAAAAATAAATTGCAACCCTTAATTAATATTTTTCTATCTCCGTTTTATGAGAACAAATAGAACCGTTATATCTCCCTTCTATTTATAATCAATCTTTGTCTTGCAATCAGCCCCCATCTGCTACACTCAATAGATATGACAATGTTGAATATCATTAACTTATTGAGAAAGGTAATAGTTAATGTTCATAGTAAACTGAGATTCTATTCGTTTTGAAGAAACACTATTTAGTAGCTCAAAGGATACTTAGTCTTGTATCGCACATATCTATTAGCCTCTATAACAATATATGAAATCAGATTTTAAGAAAATACATCTAATAGATATTAACTCTCTCCATGAGAGATAAGTAGTTACTCGTGTATCTGTTCTTTCATATAAAAGAATAGTTATTGAATAATAAAAGGAGTGGCGTATATTGTTAGCCAACCTCTCACCACCACCTTCTCCCCCTCAGCCCCTGAACCTTCCCATCATAACTGTATCGTAATACCGAGCCGCGTGTCGTCGATCCTTTTTCAAAGTCCCCTCTATCTCGAAGCCCATTCTTTTGTAAAGCTCCATCGCTTTATCGTTCGTCCCCACCACGTTCAATGTCATCTTCTCAATTCCATTCGTGTCTGCCCAATCTATTGATAGTTCGAGTAGTTTCTTGCCGATCCCGTAACCCCAGAACTCTTTCGCTACACAAACGCCAAATTCAACCTTATGAGAAAATCGCTTTAGATCAACACCTTCACACCTGGAATACCCGACGATTTGTTCCTTTACAATAGTAACGAGAAACAGGTTTCTCTCTTTCTCCGAGTCCAAACGGATTATTTGTTCAAATCTAGCTGGATCAATAAAGCCTTCACCTTGCTCACGATCCATATACTCGGTTTCTCCATCCATCTGTAAACGAAGTGAAGACAATGCCTCAGCATCCTTTTCCATTGCGGACCTAATTGAATAGGTCAATCCTTTTACGTTAAACTCCTGTTGATCGATGATCATACGTTGTAATCCGTCCAATCTATTTTATTTTGCTTACCCTATTGATGGCTCTACCCCACCTCAGACGGACTCTTGCCCGTAAGCATCTTAAACACCTGACTGAAATACGTCGCGTTGCGGAACCCCGTCATCTCACTAACCTCGTAAACCATGTAATGCCCTGACTGTAATAGCTCCAGTGCACGTTGAATCCGATACCCGTTTACATAACTCACAAAGTTTTCTCCGGTTACCCTCTTGAACAGCTGACTCAAATATTTGGGGTGTACAAACAGTCCCTTGGCAATGGCTTCAAAACTAATCTCTTCAGCATAATGCATTTCAACGTACTGTTTTACCTGCTCCACTAGTTTATTGGTTTTTTTCTCGCCCATTTCTTTACGTATCTGTTCCATCCAGTTTCGAATAATACCATCCATCCAGCATATCAGATCCTGCAGCCCATATTTCGATTGAATTTCCCGCAAAAAGTGGCTCATCGAGAGCGGTGGTGCCAGCATGGGATAATGCCGGTTCCAACTATGAATTAACGTGTCGAACAGGCTCACAGCCACAACCTGCACATCCTGAATACTGGTACCACCCCCTTCTTCCAGCAGATTGCGAAGGTGAACCCATATCTCCTCTGCCAGATCAGTCCTCATACCTGCCCATGACTCACTCCATTGTCGCAGCAATTGCGAGTAATCCGTTGCGCTCGGGGTTAACGCATCTGATGAATCATATCGATATACACGGCTCCCGCCCTGAAACTCTGCTTTCTCCAGCGCCTCTCTGCTCTCCAGATAGGAGTCCATCACTTCGCATAAGTGCTCTTTGGACGTTCCAATACCTGCGCTCATTTCGATTTTGAGATACGTAAAAATCTGATCAATCATCCGTTCAACAATGGACTCAAATTGCTCTAGCGGGTCCTTCTCGTCAAATAGAAGCAGCACTAACACCTGGTCCGAGTAATCCACGATTTCCACCTGGCAGTCGTTTATCTGCGAAGTCTGCTCTTTGACGGTCTCCTGAATAATATCAGCTGCCCCATATCTTAATAGCTGCCAGTCCCTCTCTTTCATCTTTGTCAAAAATGCAGGCCGGTACAACTGTAGACTGATGGCGCGCACTTGAGAGGGTATACGAATGCCCACATAATCCATACGCTCCGCAGGTAACTCCTCTTCCCGGTAGCGTGTGGTTAACAACTCGTGAAGAAACAATTTGCGAAGATAGGGAACCACCCGCCCAATCTCCTGTTTGTACGTCTGCTCCAGCTGCTCTCGCCGCTCACGCACATCCTCTTCCAGTAGCACCTCACGCAGAACAGACTCAATCTCCTCCACTTCCGCAGGCTTTAGCAAAAAATGATTCACGCCCCAGCGCATGGCCGCCCGGGCATTCTCGAATTCGTCATATCCGCTAAGAATGATGATCGGCAGATGGGGATGGTCCCGCCGCAGCGCCTGCGTGACCTCAAGTCCTGTCATTCCTGGCAAATAGACGTCCGTCATCACAAGATCAGGGCGCAGCTGTTGGAACAGCTCCAGTGCGTCCACGCCATTGGAAGCTGTTCCTGCAATGTGGAGGCCAATGGATGGCCAATCAATATGGTCGGTCAATGCTTTCACAATATGCGGGTCGTCGTCTACGAGCATAATGGTTTTCATTCATTTTCACCGCCCAGCCATAAGTTTAATTGTTCTTCCGTCTCGATACGCGGCAGTGTAATGGTCACTTCTACTCCGCCTAATTCACCTGCGAATATATCAACGCCGTACCCAGTGCCACAATACAGTTGAATGCGTTGATGTACATTTCGTATACCAATGCCAGTCGTCTCCTCCAGCTTCCAACCCTTAGGCAAGCCCTGTCCGTTATCCTTTATGCAAATGATGATTTTGGGTGGTGGATCGTTGCTCTCCGATTCCCGCATATCCACCTGTATGCGAAGTTGTCCTTCCTTCGGCTGCCCATGCATGACCGCATTTTCAATAAAGGGCTGCAAAATGATTTTGGGAATGTAACAACCTCGCACTCTCGGATCAATCTGTTCCTGATAATCAATAGAGAACGGCAGCCGCTCCGACTGAATGCTAACGTAACAACGAGCATGCTCCAACTCATCCCGTACTCGGATGAATAATCTGCCACCGCTCAATCCAATACGCAGCAGTTTGCTGAGTTGTACAATCATGCGGCTGATGTCCTTGGCTTCATAATCGAGAGCACGCCAGTGGATCATGTCAAGTGTGTTGTACAAAAAATGCGGTTTGATTTGCGCCTCCAGTAAACCGGTCTGTGCTTCACGCTTCGCCCGGCTCTCTTCCTTGACCTGCTCCATCAACTCCGTCAACTGTGAAGCCATATGGTTGAATCCATACGCCAAATGGGCATATTCTTCGGTAAACGAAAGCTGAACCCGGGTATTGAAATCCCCCTTCTCCAGTTGCCTCATCCGCTTGATCAACTGACGTAAAGGACGAACAATCCGCCAAACGAACAGATACGCAAGTACCGCTGAAAATAGTAATCCCAGCACAGCTATTCCAAGGACCTGCCATCCGGCCTGCCTCACAGGAGATAACAGGGTGTGAACAGGGATGGTCTGTACCAGTCGCCACTGAAGCATGGCAGGTCTTGAATACAGAACCAGCTGCGCTCCACCAGGCTTGCCGGAAACCACTTCAAATCCGTCCTGCCCATGTTCAACATGCTCCTGAATCCATGCACGATCAACGACTGGTTCGCTTTCCCCAGCAGCAGCTGCATTAGCAGATACATTAATAGAAGGAAAAATTTTTGAGGCTCCATGAATTAAGCTTGAATCCTCAGCAGAATTCACCCCTAAATTGTCATCGCCCATCTGCATGACGACGTTGCCTGCGGTATCCACCAACAGCACCTGTCCATCCAGCACCATCGGCATATCCGCAAATCTGCGTACAATATCGGCGCGACTCAGGCGGATGAGCACGTAGGCTACCGTACCACCCCGGCTGTCAAAGATTCGCTGGGCGTATCCGATTAGCGATTGGCCTGATTCGTTTTCCCGCAGAGGTACCCAAGCCGCATCCGCATGCTCCAGTGCAGCAAACCATGAATCACCGGCAATCGTATCCACTGAATAGATGCGGTCGGCCATCGTGACAGTGACACCGTTGAAGGCATCCGTATACAGCTCCACTGAGGTAATACCTTCACTGACTACCACCGTATGATCCAATATTTTGGACACCTCACGCCGTTGGTGGATCTGTGTCAGCCTTCCCGTTCCCTTCGTTTCCAGCAGATTCGACAGCTCACGGTTGCTCGCTAAAGAGTAAGCCGTGCCTGTCACACCTGTAATAAAATCAAACCCTCGGCGTGTACTCTCATTCAGAAGAGCAAGTCGTGCTTTGCTGATCTCGGTAAACGTGACGGCAGAGAACGACTGGTATGCCAGCCAGACAATAACCGAGACGAGCAGCAGGTTAAACGCAATAAAGCAAGTCACCATCAACGTGGAGAGCTTGCTTTGTTGCAGCTTATGATTTAGGAATAAAGATAATCTTCGTTTCCGCATTAGGAATCAACTCGTTTCGTCTTGGAATTACCCTTTGAGCCCAGAGGTCGCGATTCCTTCCACGAAATACTTTTGACACACGATAAATACGATAAAACAAGGCACCAGTGACAGTACTGACATCGCAAACATCGGTCCCCAATCGGATTGGGAACTGGAATCGAGGAACAGGCGTAAGCCTAGCGGCACCGTATATTTGCTGACATCACTCAGATAGATCAACTGGCTGAAGAAGTCATCCCATGTCCACAAAAAGGTAAAGATCATCGTCGTCACCAGCGCCGGAAAGGCCAGCGGAATGATAATTTTGGTGTAAATTCGTACAGGACCACATCCATCAATCGTAGCCGCTTCATCCAACTCTTTAGGCAATCCCCGAAAGAACTGGACCATCAGGAAAATGAAGAAGGCATCGGTCGCCAGCCATTTCGGCACTACAAGCGGCAGATACGTATTCACCCATTCCAGATGGTTAAACAGAATATATTGAGGAATCAGCGTCACATGGTGTGGCAGCATGATCGTCATCAGCATTAAGCCAAAGCAAATCGCTTTGAACCGAAAATTTAATCTGGCAAAGGCATACGCCGCCATCGAGCAAGAGATAACATTGCCAAGCACAGCGCCCAGCGACAGGACGACCGAGTTGGTCAAAAAACGGGAGAAGGGATTGCCCTGAATCCCCGTCCAGCCATTGATGTAATTTTGCCAATTCCATGCTTGCGGCCAGAACCAGGTCTCGGTGAAAATCATATGTCCCGGTTTGAATGAACTACCCAGCATCCAGAGCACCGGGTACAGCATGACAAAGGCAATGACCGAGATCAGTACATGTTTGGCGACTACCCACGCAGCAGAGTTTCGTTGTCCAATCATGATTTTCCACCATCCTCATAGTGCACCCACAGCTTGCTGCTGCGGAATACCAGCAATGTAAAGACACCGATCAGAATCACCAGCACCCAGGCCATCGCGGACGCATAACCCATCTGGAAGAACGAGAACCCTTTTTTGTACAGGTATAAAGAGTACATTAATGTTGAATTGACTGGCCCCCCGCTGCCGTTACTGATGACAAAAGCCTGAGTAAATGACTGGAAGGAGGTAATCAGCTGCATCACGAGATTGAAAAAGATAACCGGCGACAGAATCGGCAGTGTGATATAAAAGAATCTCCGGAGTGGGCCTGCTCCATCAACGGCGGAAGCTTCGTCATACTCAGGTGGAATCTGCTTCAATCCTGCCAGGAAAATAATCATCGACGATCCGAACTGCCATACGGACAGCAGTACGATCGAATACAGGGCATATTTCGGGTTGGCGACCCAATCGGGTGCCTTAATGCCGACCATGGCAAGCACCCCATTAAGCAGACCGTCACCGCCCAGCATTTTGCGCCACAGCATCGCAATCGCGACACTGCCCCCAAGCAGGGTTGGAATGTAATACACCGTACGGTAAATGCCAAGCCCACGAATGCCCTTGTTCAACAGCATCGCCACCAGCAGGGCAAAGATCAGCTTGATCGGTACGGATACGGCGACATACGTAAATGTGACTTTGAGCGATTGGATAAACAGTTTATCCGATGTAAACATCGTGGTGTAGTTATCCAGACCGACCCAGGAAGGGGCGGCCAGGATACTGTAGTCGGTGAACGAAATGTATAAGGAAACGAGCATCGGCCCAAGTGTCAGAAATAATAAACCAACCAGCCATGGGGCCAGGAAAAGAAGCGCTGCTCCATTATGGGCATATCTCCGTTTCACCCGCTGGGCTGTCACACGCTCAGTTCGTGCTTGACTGACCTGTGTTGTACTCATCTTCGCAACCTCCCCGCGGAATATGAAGTCTGGAACCGTTCAAGTGTTATTGACTTGATGCAAGTGTCGCCTTGGCCCCTTCAATGAACTGGGCAATCACATCCGGTGTATTGTCTTGTCCAAAGGCAATCTGCTCGCTTGCACTCTTGAAGCTGGTATCCACTTCGGAAAATCCTTGCGGGTATGGCGGATCAATTTCACTGGAGTTTTTCGATACCACATCGATAAATTGGAAGATAGCTTGCTCCGCTTCTGGCAGTGTAGGCTGCATCTTCTCACGGATGCTGGCATTGACGGGTACTCCGCGTTCCGAGCCGAGAATGGCGGTAGCTTCGGGATCATTTACCATGAAGTCGATAAACATCGCCACTTCCTTCGGATGTTTCGTTTTGGCATAACCGGACAGGAACTGACCTGCTTTCAGGTATTCACCGATTTGCTTTTCACCCACACCGTGCGGAAGCACTTGTATCCCAAGCTTATGATCCTGGTTTTTGTTAACCTGCTGGAACGTCAGCAATTGGTTAGACCAGGCAAAGTCCATGGCAGCTGTACCAAGTGAGATCGGGCGTGTCTCCAGTGCATTCGTAGTGGACGCCGTCACTTCTGCGGAGGTAGCACCTCCGTTCTCACGAAGCGCCCCCCACATGTCAAACCATTGCTGTAACTCCTCGCTGGTCGCTGTCAATGTTCCGCCATCAAATAGCCCCTTGCCTGTTTGCCGGATAAATACCTCAAACATGTTGGTAGTTCCCGATACATCCGCCGAACCGTAGAAACCGTCACCCTTCTCCGCTGCAATCTTGGCAGCTACGTCACTAAAATCCTTCCACGTCCAGCTTTCCTGCGGCTCCTCGATTCCGAGCTCCTGGAATACGGTGGCATCATAGATGACACCTGGTGCATTTACACCCAATGTAATCGCGTATAATTTATCGTCAATCGATCCGGCTTTAAGCATGCTCTTGTCATGGTCTTCTGTGCGCAGCTCTTTGCTCTCTGCGTATGGGGTCAGGTCAAGCAATGCACCACGCCGGGCAAAATCGGTTAGAAAAGCGTAATCCATCTGTATGATATCCGGTGCATTTGAACCGGCTACCTGTGTGGTCAGCTTGTCAAAGTATCCATCCCAACCGGAATATTCCGGCTTGATGGTAATCCCATGGTGTTTCTCTTCAAACAGCTTAATCACTTTGGTCGTAAGATCGTGTCGAGTCTGTGATCCCCACCAAGTCATACGAAGTTCAATATTGCCGGAAGTGCCCCCTTCTTCTCCTTCATTGGTTGAAGCAGACGGTGCTGATGACCCTCCGGAACAGGCTGTAGCGAACATTAACAGGGATAGGCAGAACAGAGTTACCCACTTTTTGGTATTCAACATGAATGAATTTCCTCCCCTTTTGCTTTTATGGAATCGCTTACAAAAACTATTGTAACGGCCTATGGCTGCTCATGACATAAACAAAAGTAAGCTTTCCTGTCAAAAAAGTAAGGGGTTGGGACAAATGTCCATTCAATTGTCTTCAATATTCATAGTGATTAAATAACCACCAGGAATGATGCTCCCGGTGGTTATTCATATATACTGCATTCCTCGTGCCGCGTACTCTACTTCGCTCCATCTCACCAGTGGTCATCCAGCCGTCTGCAATGAAACGTTAGAGTAGCTATCATGTGAGAATTCGATCAAGGTATCCTGTAGTTTTACTGACACTTTCAGGATTGCGTCACAGCAGTTGATGACACCTTAGGCTGGGCCAGATGTTTCTTCATCTTCGCCACTTCGGTTCCTGCCAGCATCATAATGCCAATACCGTGATTGTCATTCGTTACCGTGAGCAGGTCCTTATTGTAATATTCTGCGGTAAAGGCATATCTCGAGCCACTGCATACACCATGTACATTACCCTGACGATCAATCGCTTTACGGGTTAATCCGTTCCAGGCCCGCTCAGCCGCTTCAATGTAACGTGCAGGTTGATATAACCAACCAAAACGTACTCCCCGTGCAAAACCATAAGCAAACATCGCTGTACAGGAGGCTTCCTGGTAGGTTTCCGAATCATTCAATACCTGATGCCACAATCCGCCCTCTCCTTGCAGAGCTGCATATCCTTCACATAATTCATTGAAGAAGGCAATTAAAGTCGGGCGCTCCGAATGCTCTGCTGGCAAAGCTTCCAATACCTCAGACAGCGAAAAAAGCGTCCAACCATTTCCCCGTCCCCACGGAATTTGTGTCGCCTGTCCATATTTAAAATCGTATACGTGGGACATGATCTTGAATTCAGGCATGAACAGATATTTCCGATACAATAAAAATTGTCTAGCAGCTTCATCCAGTGCTGAATTATTTCCCGTCAGTCGGGCATACCGCACAAGAAACGGAGTGCTCATATAAAGGTCATCTGCCCACATCGTATTCTCGGCAAATTCACCGATACACTCACGGTAAAATGCACCGTCCTCCTGTCGCTCCAACCGGGTCAACATAAAATCTGCAATTCGATCGGCAATCGGCAAAAACGTCGGCTCCTGACATTCGGAATAGGCTTCCAGCATGGCGGAGCCAAAAGAGCCACAGTTATCCAGCATTTTCATCATAACCAGCTGCTGGTTAACCGCTGGGAAACCATACTGCTCCCGATCCCATAATGAGTACTCATCCATACGGGTACACGCCTGCACATGTTCTGACGCATAACGCGTAATGTCGGGCCGCTGCAAATAACGTCCAGTTTGCAACAGACCATATACGGTGACACCTAAAGGATAGTCCCAGCGACCATAGTTGGTTACACTGCCTACGGTCCATTTGTTACTGAGCATTGCATTTTCATAATAAGGACGTATCCACGCATCCGGTCTGTCCAGTCGCCAATATATGCGTTCCTTCCGTCCTTTAAACACCCGATCAGTGCGCATTAGATCCTGCAAATCAGGTTCGACGTCCTCCGATTCAAAAGGTCCTAGATATAGCCACGGCTCTCCAGAAGCTCCGTGCACACGCTGGGGAAGCTCCAGTTCCAATTGCTCTCCATTCACCGTTGCATTTATTACAAAATTCCATGACTCAGCCGTATCGCTACATTCACTGCGAATCAACAGGTCATTCCGTCCAAAAGATGCGGGCATGTTCACCTCGAACGGACCCGCTTCCTTCAATTGCACTGCCGATACGCCGTTCAGCCATATATTCAGTGGTCCGTAAGATTGACCAGACAAACGGATCGGGCAATCACTTGAATCCCTGTTGATTAACCGTGTCCACGCATAGACTTGCTGACCTGGAAGATGTCCGTATATTCTCTCCAGGGATGGTTGCGTCTGTTTCTCCTCTGACCATTGCGCGTCAGGCAGCCAATCTAGTCTGTGATCCTCTTCTGACCCGAGCAGATTCCATTCCGGATGATTCTCCTCCGAACTTATCGGTTTGGAATACACCCATCCGGCCTGTCCCTGTCTCTCCTGGAAAGGAGCAAGCACATTCAGAATACGCACTTTCCCCTCGTCCGAGCCAAACTGGCATCCAAAGCCCGCAGGTGTATACTTCATCTCCAGCAACAACATATTCCATCCCGGTTTAATGTCGATTCCCAGTTTCACAGTCGCGTCCAGGTTGATCTCATCCATGACCGTGGAGCGATATACCAATTGCTCGTTAAAATAGAAGCGAACCGGTCCATAACAGCGGATCAGCACATCCAGATTTCGATCTTCATCCCCCCATACCAGCGCTGCGGCATAAGAAATCTGACCTTTCTGTGCATCAGGGAAACGTTTACTCAAATTCAGATCATACAGACCCTTCTCATTTTGCAAAATACCAGACTTCTGAAATACGCGATATACAAAATCAGCCTGCGCGTTGGCACCTATATACCTCTCTGCCAGCACCTTCAGCACCTGATCCTGATCTTCTCCGAATCGATAGTACATACTCTGCGGTTCACTTAAATACGTTGTCATTGAATGCCCACATTCCTCTCCCGATGGAATACATAGGTATAGCGCTTAACCTTTGTGAGAAAATCCCTTTTTGGTGAACGTTGATGATCCTCGTTTATCTTTGGAATAGCCAAATAATAAACCAAGTATAACTGACCTGCTTCCCGGTGGCTACAGATTTTTGATTACGCTTACAAATAAATAATTGTATTGTCAGTCTGACGATAAGACAAAACAACGGACTACATCGTTGTAGTCCGTCTCATGTAAATTAAAATTATCCGAAGATGTCAAATTTAACGAATAGCTTCTCTGTTTCTTCATATACAGATTTGGTTAATCCTTCGCCGTCAGCATCTACACGAATGATCAAATCATATTGGCCTCTTGTCTCATTCATCTTATTTCCCAATTGCAAAATAATAGGTGTGCCGGGTTCTACATTTACTTTAAGCTTAAGCGTATGACCATCATTACTGATCTGACTGCTATCTATTGTATAATTCTCACCATCAATTTGGTAAGAGTCATTTATGCTAAACTGGAACGCATCGGTCCAATACTCGATGGTGCCATCCACAAATTCTTCTCCAACATCGTAGTTTAGAGAAAATGGATTATTTCCATATTGAACTTGAAGATACTTTGTTTTAGAGTTGCTTGAGTCGAAGCCAAACTTACTGGAACCTATAGTCGGCACGTCTACTGGCATTTCTCCGTTTACAAGCGTAAAAGTAAATACATGCGCCGCATCTTTAGGAGACTCATTACCTGCTGAATCCTTGGCAGTAACCACAAATGTGTAGTCTCCTGGAGTCAAATTTTTCAATTTGGTAAGCGCAAGTGAACCATCCGATTTGCTTTTGGCAAGGGGAATTCCTTCTTCCAACTCTCCTTCATCCACGACTTCATTTGTATTCGTATCGGTCCATCTATAGAAAGTTACAACGGCTCCTTCTTCACTTACTGCTCCAGAATCCCCCTGAACTTGATCCCAGGTTCCGCTGTAATTATCGATAATGCTAAATTTGCTTACATCCACCGTTGGTGCTGTTGTATCCGCAGGTACAGATGGATTCATGTTCCCGCTGTCGCTACTTCCACCTGATGAGGACCCGCTATTATTCGAACTGGTAGATGGAGCCGGAGTAGGCACGGGCGTTGGTGTTACCTCTGGTGTTGGTGTTGGCGTAGGCACTGGTTCAGGTTGCGGACCTGTAGTTTCTTTTATCGTTTGCAGCAATCGAGAAGCCGTCAGTGCCGCAGCTTGACGATCGGCTTGTAACACGGGTTTAAACATGTTGTTTTGATCACCGATAATGTATCCAGCTTCGAGTGCCGCTCCAACCGCATCTTTTGCATATTTCGAAATAGTTGCGCTATCCTTGAACGTTAAGGAAGCAGCTTTGCCCGTTACGTCTGTTCCCTTTGCTCTCATCAGGGTTACGACCATATCCTGTCTGGATAATGTCTTACCGCTCCCGAATTTCCCGCTTCCCATGCCTTTAAATATACCTGCTTGATATACCGCTTCAACAGAAGCATAGGCATAGCTAGTCACAGGAATATCTGTAAATGTTGGATTGGATGGGACGTTATTGTTTACATCCAGTTTTAACGTTTTGGCAATCAGGATGGCAAAATCCTGTCTGGTAATCATACCGGACGGATTAAATTGGCCATCACTGAATCCAGTGACAATCCCTTCGTTTTGCAACTCTACTATGGCATCTTTGGCATAGGATTTATCGATATCGGTAAATGATACTGCGGCGTTAGCCTGTGTCGTCCACAAAGGTGTTGTCAACAAGGACGCCGCGAGAATCGAGCTGATGAAATGATTTTTTTTCAAAAGAATGCTCCTCCAGTATGAAGTAAGTTCGTGTCATTCCAACGCAAAATCCAATCGAGGATCTTCCTTAAATAATATGGACATGTACGATAATGACATTATATAGAGAGGCTCTGAACCGATTCTGAACAAATCGCCTTATTTCGACAACGTGGGGAGCAAAGGTTTAGAAATAAAAAACCTCCGACTGCACTTTCCTTATAAGGAAGTGAGCGGAGGCTTTCGTTTCATTTTGATAGAAAATCGTGTAACTGGCTGACCTACTGTTAAATTTCCACAGCTACGCCGTAATGGTCAGAGACCACAGGGCCGTTCTTTCCGTTAAGAACTACCGTCGAAGACTTCGCCTGTACCGGACGATTCGAGAAAATATAATCAATACGCAGATCTCGTTTGTTATCAGCCCATCCGGCAATGGCTTTGACCACGGTTGCACCGTCATCCTTTTGCACAGCTGTCGTGTACAGGTCATTCCAGCCCTTGCTCATCATATAATCGTAGCCTTCCTCACGTACTTCCGCGACATTATTGAAATCACCCATAATATACAGCGGCTGGTCCATATATGGAGCGAGCTTGCTCTCAGTCAGTTCCCACTGCCCCTTGAAAGGCTCTTGTTCATCATCCCACCAGTTATAGTGTCCATTCACAAACCAGGTGGCTTCACCTTGTACTTCAGTCTGAACACCTACAATTTTGCGTGTGCGGTAGTTATCGTAATCCCGCATGTGGGATACATACTCTCCAAAAGCCTTTGTGATCGGCGTCCGGCTCAGGATAGCCAGCCCTTCATCGTATTTTTGGAAACCGACATGGGCGGGAATCCATGTCCAGTAATAGGTCTCGGTCAGTTGCGTAAGCAGAACGTAGGCGTAGTTGTCTTTTTTGATCACAGCATCCGATTCCGTAGCAAAGTAATGTTTCAGTTCCTCCGCGGACAGCGTTGCTTCTTGCATTGATTGATTAACCTCTTGCATGGAAATCACATCAAATTGGTGTGTATTGATAAAATCAGCCAGCTGACTGATCTTGTTCAGTTGGTCTTCTTCTGCCCAAGCGTGCGTATTTAACGTAAGTATTTTCATATGCTCTCTCCTGTTGTTTAAAATTAAGCCGAATCCCGGCCTGCATCGTTCCTGAAAGGAATACATACGATAAGCATACACAAGACGAGCCTATTATGCATGGTTTATGGTAAAAAATAGAGATCGGTACTCTTGGGTTTCACCTATTAAAAAGTCCCATCCAAGTTCTCAGAACCGATGCACGGAGCACATGATAACTGATATGATGGATATATGAAATGTACACCATTACGTCAAGACGTGGTGATGACTGAACCTATGATTTCCCCAGGAGATGGAATGATGAACATACCTAATGACATGAACATGGATGATGCGCAGTGGCAACTGCTGATCAGCCAGGTCGCTGAACATTTTAACAACCTGACGATTATGCGTGGATTCCAATATTATAAACAGAAACGCGTCGGACCATTAACCTACACTGGACAAAACGGAATTTTGGCTGAAGTGCAAGGCTCCGATGATTACGAGGTAACCCTGAGCTTGCAATCGTTGAATACCAGTCACTGTACCTGTCCGGTTGGTTCTCATTGCAAACATATGATAGCCGTTCTAATGAGTTATGCGGAGCAACTGGGCCGACCCGTACACGGCATTGTGAACGCCCACTCCAGTACGGCACTGAAACAGGCTCCAAAACCTGCTGCTATAGCGACTTCCGGACATTCGGATTACGCAGCACACGAAGAGGATCTCACCATCCCTGATAACCAGTATAGCCAGATCAAGGAACGTGCAACGGAACTTGCAGAACTTGCGATCACAGAATGGCATGAGCTGTTTCGGGCATGCCTGAAACGTCTGGGGATAGGTACACCAAGTACATCGTATGTGCAGGCTGCAGCGGACGAGCTCTATGCCATCAAACCTAAGCTGTCCGTTGGCATGGAACAGTTGTTTGAGCTGCATGTTCAGCTATACCTGATTCGCTTCTGTGTGCCTGGCCGCAATTCAATCACACATACACCTGTGTATCTGAGCTATCCTGCTCAACTTGCCGTGGATGCGCTCCAAAAGGGGTTGGAACAGATCTTTAGTCGTCCGTTGGATCTCTCCGGTCTAAAGGGCACGAAGCTTGAACAACAATGGAACAGACTTGAGGAAACCTCGGCTTACCTGCGTATGCAAATGATATCCGAGACATCCAGCATGATGTTCTTCACCCCGCTTTATCGACAGTTTTGGTTAAACTGGATCGTGCCTCATCTCCAGGAAAACCGGAAAACGCTAGAGTCAGAGCTAGCGTTTCTACAGGAAATGGAGAACGGACTGACTGCTATTTCCAAACCCGCCAAACCTGGTGAGAGCGTGCTGAGCGTATCGAATCTAACGGAAAACGGGCGCAATGCGCCGATTAAATCTGTCACTCTGCCCTTGCCGCTGGTATTGGCGCAGAGCTGGATGTATTTCCATTTGGGACAAGATGAACAGGCTTGGCAGCGATTGATTAGCGGAGGCTCGGTATATGGCATCCCGCCGGAGCATCTGTTACATTTTCTTCACGTACTTGCAGATTCTTCGGATTGGAAACGGCTGGGCGAGTGGTTAGTACAGCTCGGACCTCTGCTCGCGAACCGACGGAACTCCCCTCTGAATGATTACATGCAGTTATGGGACACAGCCATTCATCATCTGCCTGATGTAGAACACCGCATGTGGGACACATTGGTCAGCATGCTGCCTCATTCCCGGCCAGCTTATGAAGAAGCAATGCATTCCCGGGGACAGTGGCGGCGGTGGATTGATTTTCAACTGAGCACGGAGACAGAGCCGCTAGAATTCCGGGTAGCGGTGCTACAGCCGATTGAAAAGGATGCACCCGAACTGCTTTTGCCTTTCTACCATCAAGCAGTGGATCGTTATATCGGACACAAAAACAGGGACGGATACAAAGCAGCAGTGAAACTGTTGAAGCGTCTGTCCAAAATTTATAAAAAATTGAAGCAGGAAGAACACTGGGAGCAGTTTATCACCACATTGGCTGTTCGCAACAGCCGACTGCGTGCCCTACAGGAAGAGCTTCGGAAAGGTAAGTTGATCTCATGAGCCTAATGCACCCTTACACTGAAACGATTGAGGTCCATGTTGCATTGACAGGATACGGGGATGCCTTGTTTTATGGAGCGCTGAACACCCATCACTTTGTATCGGGACAATCGCTCAAGCAGCGATTATTTGCTTGGCATGCCCCTTCTTTCTACGGTACAGAATTGGAAACAAGACAGATCGAAGAGATTGAACTGGTCGTCCTGCCTGCGGAAGAAGTTGTTCCTTTCTTCAGCGAAATGAACACCCTTCTACACATTGAATGGAAATGGGACGAGCAGGCAGAGCATTTGATCCGGCTGGCCCCGGTACTCGCAGCATCGATTGAGAATCGTAAATACATCCCTAGCTTCACCGCATTTCGTACCGGACAACTGCAATGGACCTGGGACCCGGACAGCTTGAAAAAGCAGGATCGCACCACTCTTGGCAAAGCTCTGGAACAAACGGATGAGAGCTACGCCGAAGGGCTGAGTGCTGCCTTTTCCGCTTCCGTGTTCCAGCGATGGTACAGTACGGAGGAAGCGGCCACCGATCTGCGGCGAGAATTCCCGCAGTTATTTCCACAAAGCGGAACAGCTCCGCAAACAGCCGGCATGGATGCCCAATCCTGGCTGGTGTCCATCGGCTGGAAAGCAGACGCAGCCCCATTCCGTCCACTCCTGCAATTGCTGGAGCCGGAAGATGATGAACCGGCTTGGCGGCTACGGCTGGTATTGCAGAACAAACTGGATGCAGCCGTACTCGTTCCCGTGAGGCTAGATTCACGTGGCCGGTTGGAAGGTGAATGGCCTGACGTGTGGACGCCGTTCATCCTTGATCGTTCGGGAGGATGGCTGGAGCAGCTGCGTGCACATCTGCCCCGAATTCGCCGCGCTATCAGTGGCAGTCGGGATGTGCTCAGTGATCCATTGGAAGATCAGGATGCTTGGCTGTTCCTGACGCAAGACAGCGGACGACTACTCGAAGCTGGCTGGCAAGTGCTGCTTCCGGGTTGGTGGGAAGCTGCACGCAAGAAGAAACCCAAGCTGCGTGCCAAGGTGAAACCGGAGGAAGGCAGTGAACGGGGACAGTCGTTCTTTGGACTGGACTCGATCATTCATTTTGACTGGCGTATTGCGATTGGGGATACGGATCTCAGCGAGGAAGAATTCGCTGATCTCGTGGCCCGTAATGAGCGGCTGGTCCGCTTCCGTGGAGAATGGGTTCCCCTCGATCCAGCCTTGCTTGAGCAGATTCGTAGGGCCATGGGCGGTGTGGATCAGGAACAGGGGCTTTCGTTTCAGGATATTCTGCACCTTCATCTGCTGCATAATGAGCAACGCGAATATCGTAACCAGAAACGCAAAGAAGGACAGGATGAGGAAGAAGAACAGCCACAATCCAACGAGAACATTCGACTTGAGGTGGAACTGAACGAACACCTGAACCGGGTAATCGCACAGCTTGGCGGAGGACAAGGCGGCGCTCCTTCCCTGCCTATTCCGGAAGGGTTGCATGCTGAGCTGCGTTCTTATCAAAAAGAAGGTTTCGCATGGCTTGGTTTCCTGCGGAGATTCGGTCTCGGGGCTTGTCTTGCGGATGACATGGGACTGGGAAAAACGATACAGTTCATTACGTATTTACTTCATCTCAAAGAGCATGAGCAGCGCTTGCCTGGGCAGGCCCCAGCCCTTCTCGTCTGCCCCACTTCCGTATTGGGAAACTGGCAAAAAGAAATCAGCCGCTTCGCGCCTTCAATTAACGTCAGTTTGCATTACGGGGCACGAAGACTGAGCGGAGAAGAGTTCCGGGAACAGACTGAACAGGTAGATATCATCATTACCTCGTATGCAACAGCTACTCTCGATCAGGAGATGTTGCAGTCATATACGTGGGCATCGATCTGTCTGGACGAAGCGCAAAATATTAAAAATGCCCAAACGAAGCAGTCCATGGCGGTACGCAGCTTCCCGGCAAAACACCGTATTGCACTAACTGGTACGCCGATTGAAAATCGGCTCTCCGAGCTGTGGTCCATCTATGATTTTATTAATCCAGGCTATCTGGGCAGCGCGCGGGCATTTCAGACTCGCTTTATCAGTGCGATCGAGAAGGATAAGGACGAGCAACGCATGCAAGATTTGCAGCAGCTCGTGAAGCCATTCATGCTGCGCCGCAAGAAGAAAGATCCGAATATTCAACTCGATCTGCCGGACAAAAATGAGATGAAAACCTACATTCACCTTACGGGTGAGCAAAGTGCACTGTATGACCAGTCCGTTCAGGAACTGATGGACAAAATGAAAGAGCTGGAAGGCATCAAGCGCAAAGGTGCGATTCTGTCTGCCTTAACCCAGCTCAAGCAGTTGTGTGATCATCCCCTGCTGCTGACCAAAGAAGCCTTGCCGGAAACGATCTCCTCGGAAGGCTCTGTAACAGAGTATGACCTGTACAGTCCACAGGATATGGCCATGCTGATCAGTCGCTCCGCGAAGCTGGAACGACTGATGGAACTGGTCCGCGAACTACGGGATGAGGGCGAACGGTGCCTGATTTTCACACAATACATCGGCATGGGACAGATGCTGCAACAAGTATTGAGACAGGAGTTGCAGGAACCTGTGCTATATCTGCATGGGGGTACGTCCAAGACTGGAAGGGATCGCATGATTGATGAGTTCCAGTCCCGGACGTTGCCTCCGGCAGAGCAGCCGTCGGTCTTTATTCTATCCATCAAAGCAGGCGGCGTGGGCTTGAACCTGACCGCAGCGAATCATGTATTCCACTTTGACCGCTGGTGGAACCCTGCCGTGGAAAATCAGGCTACAGACCGCGCCTATCGGATGGGACAGACGAAGGATGTTCAGGTACACAAGTTCATCTCGCTGGGCACACTTGAAGAACGCATTGACGAGATGCTGGAGAGTAAACAGCAGCTCAGCGACAATATTATCACCAGTTCTGAAAACTGGATTACCGAACTGTCGACGGATGAGTTGAAGGATCTGTTCACCCGGCGCCGCGACTGGTCGGGATAACTCCAGACTGGGTTGATGCAACATACGCAACCTTGTAAATAGTAGAATACAAAAAGAGCGAAGTGTCGGAAATGAATTCCGTCTTCGCTCTTTTCTTACATTCCTAGCGCATGTTTCCGATGATAGACGATCTTGAATCCTGCATTTTCTTGATGAAGTTAGTCATCACATCAAAGGCTTCATTGCGTTTGTTGGACAAAGACTGCACACGCAGCATATCCATCTGTAGTGAATTGCTCAACGCATCGATTTGGCCTTTCAGTTTTTGAGCTTGGGCAGTATCCCCGTTCTGAATTGCTACCTGCAATTGTGCGTTCAGCTCTGCAATCGCTTGATTGCGATTTTGAACTTCTTGAATTTGTGCCTGTAATTGGATATCCAGCAATTTCGTGCGTTCTTGCTGAACCATCATCAAAGCTGTTTCGATATCCATGCTGCTCAAATTAATGCTTGAGACAGAAGGTACCGTAGATACACTTGCTGCAGAAGCAGAAGTTACAACGGATACAGCTGCGATGGCAGCAATAACTGTGGAAGAAATGACTTTGCTTGATTTTTTCATAACGTACACCTCCTTTTATATTTGTAGATACCCCCCCATTAACTGGCATCTTTCGACATCATATATCGAAGGTCCTAGATCCTACAACCTATAATTGCGAAGTTGAGACTAAATTGATACAGGTTGATGGGTAGTTCTACAGAAAAATGTGGTAATTCCCTAAGATGAAAAAAGTGAGTTGCTGTGCTACAATAGAGAAATTGTGCATTCACAGACAGACATGTGGGTAAGGACTTGAATCTATCCCGATTCATCCATTATTTATCCATAACCATGCTGCCATTCTAGGGAGGTTTATGGAACAATCATGCTCATTATTGGTATCGCCGGAGGAACCGGCTCCGGTAAAACGACGGTAGCTCGCTCCGTCATAGACCGTCTTGGATCAGGCAAAGTGACTTTCATATCCCAAGACAACTATTACAAAGACCAGTCACAGCTCACCCCTGAGCAACGTCGACTCACCAATTACGATCATCCGTTTGCATTCGATAATGATCTGTTAATTGAGCATCTTACCCTGTTAAAACAAGGACAAACGGCATATGCTCCCGTATATGACTTCACCATAGATAACCGTGCCGCTGATGAAACGGTTGAACTGGCACCGAACCATATCGTTATTGTGGAAGGACTGCATGTCCTGATCGATGAACATCTGCGTGCCCTTCTGGATATCAAGGTATTTGTTGATACGGATTCCGACGTGCGTATTCTGCGCAGAGTACTGCGGGATATGGAAGAACGCGGCCGTACGATTCAATCCGTGTACAAACAATATCTCGAAACCGTCAAACCGATGCATGATGCTTTTATCGAGCCTTCCAAAAAGTATGCAGACATCATCATTCCCGAAGGTGGACATAATGAAGTCGGCATTCAGATGTTATCCATCCTGACTGAGAAATATCTGACCGGTGAAAAGTGGAATGGCGCATAATTTAAATATGATGTTGCTGCATTAAGCGCTGCCCGCTCACTTCCCAGTGGGACAAAAACGGGCATCGCTCATACAATATCACCACTAAAATCCAGGTTGCGATTAGCGCAATCTGGATTTTTTGGTTATTTCTATTTTATAATGGACTCCATAGCTGAAAGGAGACATCACAACATGGCTACTTTTGAAGAGTTTATACAGCATGATATCCGCGTTGGTACAGTGGTAGAAGCCGAACCTTTTCCAAAGGCACGCATGCCTGCCATTAAAATGACCATCGATTTCGGCCCACTTGGCCTTAAACGTTCGAGCGCCCAAATTACGAAACGTTATACCCCTGACATGATGGTAGGTAAGCAGGTTATTGCTGTAGTCAATTTCCCGCCGCGCCGAATTGCGGGTTTTGTATCCGAAGTACTGGTGCTTGGCGGCGTGCCCGGTGAAGGTGACGTTGTATTGTTAACCCCGGACCAGACCTTACCGAACGGAACACCGATTGCCTGATTTTTTATCATATCGCTATTTCTGTCTTTTCAAATGTTTGGAAATCGGTTATTCTTGAAGTACATTATTGAACTAAATAGGACTGACACCTTAAAGTATAAGGCTATGAATCTTCGGATTCGTGGCCTTTTTTTGCATTTTTCGAGGTTAAATGGGCCCTGAGGAGGATATCTGCACACCTGGAGTGGATGGAATTTATTGAAAAATAATGCCAAAAGCCTAGTTTTACATGGTAGAATATTGATGATTATGACAAATTTAGTATCTAGCAGTGTGAAGCAGTGGCGTACATACACAAAACAGGTAAACGAGAATCGAGAGGAGCAGTATTCATGAAAAAGATGATGATTTCCGGGGTAACCGCATTGGCATTGTTGACAGGGGGGATTGTAGGTTTGGGAGGAATCGGAAGTTCGGTAGAAGCCGCTCAGGCCACACTAAAATTCAAAGATGTCCCATCTACACACTGGGCCGCTGCGGCGATCAATTCGGCAGTGGAGCAAGGATATTTTAAAGGATATGCAGATGGAACATTCAAACCAAGCTCGCCTGTCACCAAGGCAGAAATGGCAAGTATTCTGGGGCGCCTTGCAGAGCAGCCTGATGCCACCATTCAAGAACAAAACAACTTCACAGACGTACCGGACTGGGCAAAAAACGGCGTTTCCATCGCGATCCAAAAAGGATTCATAAGCCCTTCCAAATACAATGGGAAACTGGATGCGCAAGCGGCACTCCAACGTGGAGAAATGGCCTCATGGTTAACGCAAGGACTGACCGCAGTTGATCCTGAGTACAAACAAGCACTATCTGATGTAACCAACACGGTTGTGCCTGTGAAAGAGTACTTTACGGGTAAGCTGGCAAGCTCGCAAAAAAACGCGGTTGCGGTTGCCCTGGGTACGGGATTGATGAGCGTCGCAAACGATAAAACCTTCGGTACGGATCGCACGACAACACGAGCTGAGGTTGCTGTTCTCATTGCTCGTTATGCATCCGTTGCTAAAACTAAACCTTCGGACTACAAGGGTTTGAATGAACTTCGCCAAGTTGGTTTGACTGGAACAAACATAAACATTATTGCGCCTAAATATAAGAAGACACCAGAGAAAAAGGTTTCACCAAACGTTGATTACAGCGAGGTTACAGACGACTTCTCGAAAGTTCGCAATAAAAATATTATTACAGATACTAAATATGCCGATCTCAAGATAAAGAATTGGATTATTATTAATACCTATGCGAAGGGCTCTGAAAGAAGTATTTATTATCCTGTTTTTGTGGATGAAGGATTCACGCTCTTACGGGGAGCTTATTATTCTTTTGCAGAACTTGAATTGAACGTGAAAAGTACTACCATGAATGCACTTCAAGCTGGAAGTTTACTTAATTCAGCAACAATTAATCCTATGAATTCTCCAACTTCAGATGCCTTTGCTGCATATGCTGGTCCTAGTATTAATGATGTCACAAAAAATAGAGGTGTATTCGCTGTTAATAATCCAGTCTACTGGAGTAGAGGCCTTTTACATTTCGATAAAGAGATAATTTCGGATGTCAGCCTTGTGGCCAAAGAAGGTCCTACTTACAGCGTAATAGCCACAGATTAGAGGAGAGATAAGGTTTGGGGCAAAAAACATCTATTAAAAAATTGATGTTGTTCGTGCTGTCACTCGTAGTATTTGTATCATCAATAACTCAAGTCCATGCAGGTGGGGGGCCAGGAACTAAACCAGAGTTGAAAACATTCCATATGGAGCCTTCTACACCTGCGAAGTCACAAAAAAAAGTTATCCCTGTTGAAGGGAAAAGGAAAACCAATATCGGAGTCTATATATACCAAATTGATAGCCTAAGATGGAAAGTAGATGGCCAGTGCAACAACTTCGAAATAGAAAACGATCGCACAAAAAATCTTCCGGTATCTTCAACAATCTGTGTCGATCTTAATTTGAATAAAGATGTATATATTCCGACTGAGTACTTTGATAAAGCAGGTGAAAAGCGTTCTACTGCAGAAATAACTGATAAGTCTAATGAGCCTCACTACATGGATAATACAGCCTATTATTTTCCAGGAGAACCCATTCTGGTTTCTGTTGAATCGTTTACTGGTCGTAACACAAAATTCACCACGCAAATCGGTGGCGCAATTGCACCTATCAAAACTGAAGAATATAATCCACCCAAATGGAATGCTGACTATCAATTTAACACAGATTTATATTGGAAAGCATTAGCCGAGATCACCAAAGAAATCAATCTGACAAACGGTGGACAACTTCAACTTAAAGAAAAAAAACAATTAAATGCAACAGTTAAAACCAAAACAGGTGATGGAAGCTTTGGTGCTGAAACCAATGTGAATAGTGGCAATGGTAAAACAACATGGACCTCTTCCAACCCTTCAGTGGCTACAGTAAGTTCATCTGGCCTCGTTTCAGCTGACGCTAAAGGGACAACAACTATAACAGTATTGTGGGAGAAGGATGATTTCGAGTTAACTACGACTACAGTTGTGGGTGTAGAGGAAGATCCAGGCGATGATGGTGGTAACAACGGTGGTGGCGGATCCTGTACACCAAACATCGGACCACCTTCTCAAGGAACCACGATGAACATGAGTGATTTGGATCCGAATGCGAATGGAGTAATTAAAGCAGATAATAGAGGCGCTGAAAAATTCGATGTGTTAAAAGGGATCCCTACATCTGAATCTTTGTACACCAATGCATTTGCAGACAACTACCTGTTCAAACAAGCATGGGCCAAAATGACGGGGAAAACAACGTATGATTGTAACGTTACGATAACCTATGTCAGAGAATGGACTATACCCGGCCCAGAGGTTTGTCCACCTAAAGGAGCTTGTTCCCCTGGCCCACCAATTAAAACAGGGGATAGCGTAACTCAGCCTTACAACTTCCAGATCACAAGGGACTACTCTTACTGGAAAATTAACAATCTTGAAGTGTACAAGATTGCTAAAGCAACGATGAAAAATTACGCTTTACCTGGTGAAACGGTCACGATGACGCCTTCAGGATACATACCACCAACTTTAGAGTCCAAAAATGATAAAGCTGTAGAAAGACATGTAAAGCCAGGCCAAACGAGTGCAATCTCATATACGCCACCCAAATTAACAGGTGGTTTGAATTCACCCCCGGATGTGCCTGATGATACTTCTCGATTAAAAGGAATGGCCGAGTCAAACACACCTCAGAGTAAAGTGAATAATGACTTAGTTAAATTCAATAACACCAAGATTATGGATGATGCAGAAACAACCAAAGATGGCCCAATCCCAACGAATATTCCTAATCCAACGACCATCGGACAGGATGTTCTGTATAAGTCCAATAACATGATCAGCAATACACTCCTGAATAAAGAAAATACGACCAGTTCTGGTGAGATCCATTACGATTTAATACCGGGAAACGTAAACGGTGGTTCAAACAAAGTGTTACCGATTAATAGCATCAACACCGTTACGGTTCATACCCCTGTCGTCAACTATGCCTTAGTCTCGGATGATCAACCACACAATCAGAAGACGATTCCAGATACCACTCGTTCAGCACTGATTCTGGAACGACCATTTATCGTGCGTATTTCCACATCAGGACAGCATTTGGACGTAGCAAGTTACCCGGGTTATGGTAATCGTGACTATGCTAAATATTTTCGCCTCAAACAGGTTCGCTTCCCGTTTGATGTCTATAACGCAGACCGGAGCCAGTTTATCCCTACCAAGACATGGGTAGATATTCCGGTGAATCAGTTGGATACCACCTTTTATCTACCGGTTTGGGTGGATGAGGGCAACTACCAAGTCGAATTCCGCAATATTGCGGAGAATGCACCAGCGACATTCACTGAGCAACCGGATGCCAACACCAATCTGGCGCACCATGTCGCCTCAGATACGGTCCCTGTGGAAGTCATCGGACGTTTGTATGATTTTCACGTCACTGATATATCGGACTATAACTGGGAAAATGTATTTCGCAAGCAGCTTGGCAGCTCGGAACCTACGGGGATTAGCTATTGGACAGGATTAAATCGTATTGATGGGGATCCACGAGGAACTCTTGCACCGTTCGTATTGCCTATACGTCCAGGGAGCCATCCGGTTCAAGGGTTTCGCAATTTGGCTGTGAAAACCGGATACCATATCAAGTTTGACCTGAAAACCAAAGGCAACATGTTTGGTAAACAGGATGGTGTTCGGATCACACCGACCTTCTATTTCGTGAGTAAAGATGGCTCCTCGCGACAGGAAGTGGATCTGTACTACCACCGAGGTCAGGAACGACTGATTCGTATCGGATCTGCGGAGGATTTGGAGAAGCGGTTTGTCGTTCTTAATTCGCGTCTACGGAATGTACCCGGCACGGAGCTTGGCGATACTGCGCGTTACCAGTATACCTATGAGCTGACAGCCGAGGAACAGAGTCAAACTACACTGGCTGATTTTATGGTCCGACTGGTGGATCAGACTTCTCACCAGAAAACCTGGGTTGGACGCTATGACTGGATGATCCTGTCGGCTCCGATCCGCACATTAATTGGACCAAAGACAAACATCCCTACTGGGGTGAATGCGGACCGAGCCAATGCAGCCATCCAGCGTTGGTATGGGGAATATAGTCTTCCGGCAGATGTCTACGCCGTGCCGAAGGGAACCAGTCTTGAACCGCTTGCCAGACAAAATCAATTGGATGAAAAGGCCGCTGTATTTCTAAAGAACGGTTATATCGTGGTTAACTTCAATCTGGAGACAGTAAGGAATGGCAATACGGATGCGCCGCATCTGCAATACATTCATGCACCATTAATGAATCAGTGGCAAATGGAGGGCTTCAGTAACATTCCTGTAGACAGCCAAGGCAAAAAATGGCCTGTAAAGGATGGGGATGTGGTCTTTTACCACGCAGATCAGTCCAGCCGGAACGATTTCCAATCCCAAGTACCGCATTAATAATCAAAATAAGGGTTGCTTAATAAGTCATGAACATGACTTTGCAGCAACCCTTTTGAATTTAAACTTTCGAACTTCATCAAGACATCTATCTCGTGATTCAGTGATTTTATAAAAAATATCGTATCACACCCACCTTCCGATAAAGTTGAAGGAGAGCCTGATGAGATCATAATGTTTATTTACAAATAAATCCTCTACCACGCTGTATTCTTTCTAACCCACACAAACGTTCCCAGCATTATGAAGACTAATCTCCCTGTTCCATGCTTCTGGACCCTTTCGGAGACACACCCGTCACTCGCTTAAACATCTTGGAAAACAGTAATGGATCTGTATACCCCACAGAGTGGGCCACTTCACTAACCGACAGGGCTGAATGCTGCAGCAGTTCAGCTGCACGATTCAGCCGGTATTCGAGAAAGAAAGCCTGTAATGACTTGCCGTACCTCTCCTTGAAAAGCCCTGACAGATATGTGCGATCCAAACCTACGGCTCGGGCAATATCTAGAATTGAAGTTCTCTGACTATACCTGTTCTCCATAAATTGAATGGCCTGCCTGATGTATTCCTCTTTAGTGGACAGTGGCCGTTGCAGCTGCTCTTCTGCGGGAGAAGATGCAATCAATTCGGCGATCAGCCGGTACAGCAGGCTCTGGTTGAACACATCTCCCCCGGTACGTGTTGATGCTTGAACCATCTCCGTATAAAGACGATCGAATGTGTCTGAATCTCTGGCCTCAAATACAGGATGTTCCGGACTGATGTGAGCCCGCTGCATGAATGCCTTGGCATGAACACCCTTGAACCCGAACCAGGAATAAGTCCATGGCTGCTTCGCATCTGCTTCATAATGAATAAGCGTATCCGGAAGAATCACAAAGCCTTGACCTTGTGTAAGCTCGTATTGTTGATCCGTCATAAACACAGTGCCCTGTCCTTCATGAATGTAATGAACAATGTAGGCATCCCGAACACCAGGCCCCCAATAATGCGAAGGATCACATGCCTGCCAACCGAAAAATAACAGTACCAATTCCATCTGCGTCAAATCCATAGGAACCACGTTCGTTTCGATTAATTTCAACATTCCACACTCCCCCCGTTCACCACAACAGGCAATCTCTTCACTAAAATTATAACAGGTAAATAGATGAATTATTAGCTGTAAGCGAATCCAAAAATGGGATTATGCCATGTTTCAGAGAGGTTGAGCCATAGTTATATAAGCCCAATCCTCCTATATTGGAGGTACACCATTTATTCAGGGAGGCTGAACTTGAGATGAACAAAATTACGTTCCTCGGTGCGGGAAGCACCGTTTTTGTCAAAAATGTATTGGGTGACGTTATGATGACCGAAGCACTTCAGGATTTTGAGCTGGCGTTGTTCGATATTGATGCTGAACGCCTAAGCGACTCAGAGCGTTTGCTTACCAGTATGGCCCGTTCGCTCGGAAGCCAATGTGCCATCAAAGCTTATACCGACCGCAAGGAAGCACTGCGCGGAGCCAAATATGTGATTAACGCCATTCAGGTGGGCGGATATGATCCATGTACTATTACGGATTTTGAGATTCCGAAGAAATATGGATTGCGTCAGACGATTGCCGATACGCTTGGGATTGGCGGGATTTTCCGTAATTTGCGGACGATTCCGGTGATGCTCGATTTTGCACGGGATATGCAGGAAGTGTGCCCTGATGCGTGGTTCCTGAACTACACCAACCCAATGGCGGTACTGACAAATGTCATGAACGTGCATGGCGGAATTAAAACCGTTGGTCTGTGTCATAGTGTACAGGTGTGTGTGCCGCATCTGTTTGATGCACTGGGGATTGATCAGACGGGTGTGGTCGCGAAAGTTGCAGGTATCAACCATATGGCCTGGCTGCTGGAAGTGACACGCGATGGTCAGGATCTGTATCCGGAGATTAAACGTCTGGCGAAGGAAAAGCAGAAAGAGCAGCATGATGACATGGTGCGTTATGAGCTGATGCAGCGTTTTGGATACTATGTAACCGAGTCCTCCGAGCATAATGCCGAGTACCATCCTTATTTTATCAAACGAAACTACCCGGAGCTGATCGAACGCTTCAATATTCCGCTGGATGAGTATCCGCGCCGCTGCGTGAACCAGATTGAAGGCTGGAAAGAAATGCGTGAGAAGCTGTTATCCAGCGAAAATATTGAACATACGCGCAGCCGCGAATACGCTTCGCATATTATGGAGGCCATGGAGACGGATCGCCCTTACAAAATCGGCGGTAATGTCATGAATAACGGACTGATCACCAACCTGCCTCGTGAAGCCTGTGTTGAGGTGCCTTGTCTTGTTGATGGATCAGGTATCAGCCCGACGTATATCGGGGACCTGCCTCCGCAGCTTGCGGCATTGAACCGTACGAATATTAACACCCAGCTGTTGACCATTGAAGCGGCGATTACGGGCAAAAGAGAGCACATCTATCATGCCGCAATGCTTGACCCGCATACAGCTGCCGAGCTGTCCATCGATGATATCGTCTCCATGTGTGATGAACTGATCGAAGCTCATGGCGACTGGTTGCCGAAGTACACGTCATAAGAAGTTCATTGTTTGCAATTCAGAAGCACTAGTCTCCTCTCAGCAGGGAGGGGCTGGTGCTTTTTTGAGCTTTCATCTTGTTTCCCAGCCTAATCCTGAAGCAGAAAACGATAGCCGATTCCCGGCTCGGTCTGAATAAAACGTGGACGCGTGGGATCTTCCTGCAATTTTTTGCGCAGATGACCGACATATACCCGCAAGTAATGGCTGTCCGACTCATGATGATGCCCTCCCCACACCTGTTGCAGCAGCTGGCGTTGGGTAATAATTTTGCCTGCATGGGTTGCGAGCACTTTCAGCATTTCATACTCAGTTGGTGTTAACTTTACGGGTGATCCATCCAAATCGACCTGTCTCTGGGCCAAATCAATGGTAAGCGAACCAAAACGTAATACCGGCTCATCTGTAGTTTTGGCCACATGGCGAAGGGCAACCCGAATACGGGCAACGAGCTCCCCCATGCCAAACGGTTTAGTGACATAATCATCCGCCCCGCCATCAAGTGCAGCAATTTTATCCTCTTCGCGTTCCTTTGCAGTCAGTACAATGACTGGTACCTGCGACCATTCCCGAATCCGCTGAAGTACATCCATTCCGGACATACCGGGCAAGCCCAGATCAAGCACAATCAGATCAGGATGTACAATGCTCGCCTGAATGACCGCTTCTTCGCCGTCGGCGCATTCGTGAATCTCAAATTGATGCGCCTGAAGCGTAACCTTCAGCAGTTTACGGATTTGTGGTTCATCATCCACAATTAATATACGCGCGCCTTGCGGTGCCGTCATGTCATTCTTCCTCTCCTTGTCCCATATACGGGAATGATGCTTCGGGTTCCTCTGTTGGCAAACAGATGCATACCCGCGTCCCGCCTCCCGGATTCGGTTCTGCGGTAATCGTACCTCCGTGAACTTCGACGATTCCTCTACAGATGGCAAGCCCGAGTCCCGTACCTGTCACATGCCTTGACGATTCGGATCGATAAAATTTCTCAAACACCCGCTCGCGCTCTGCTTCCGGAATCCCAACACCCGAATCAGCCACCACAATAGTCATTCGTCCATGCCGCTCATCCACCTTCACCGTAATGACGATTTCACTGTCCTCTGGTGAATATTTGATGGCATTGCTGATGACGTTGACCAGAACCTGCTCCAGCAAAACCTCATCCCCGGATACAAACGGCGGCTGATCGGGCAATTCAACCCGAATGCGACGGTGCTGGATGAATTGTTGAACCTGGGTTAGCACAATGCCGATCATGTCGCCCACGTCGCACCATTTTCTGCGCAGCTGCAACATGCCACTCTCCAGCTTCACCATGCCCAGCAAATTGGTTACCAGCCTGTTCATGCGAAGCGCTCCATCCCGAATATTGCCTGTCAGTTCTTTTCGATCCTCCGGGGTAAAAAGAGAATCATTCTCCAGCAAACCTGTCGCTGAACCAATGATGGCCGTAAGGGGTGTCCGTAGCTCATGGGACACCGAGTCCAGCAAAGCGGTGCGAATTCGTTCCGATTCAGCCGTCACTTGCGCGAGTCTCGCTTCCTCAGCCAGCTTGACACGGGCAATGGCACTTGCTGCCAGCCCGCCACACGCTTCCAGCAAACGCAGCTCTTCCCGCTGCTCCTGAAGATCGCTGGATTCCAGATTCACAGCAAGCACCCCATGTGTCTGGTCTTCTGTACGCAGCGGCACATACAGACCAGACGATTCCCGCAGGCTGGAGGAGCCGCGTCCGGCAATTTCGCCATGTTTATACACCCATTTGGCAATAGCGACTTCAGCTTCCCCTTCACCCCAGGCTATTGAATCCGAATCCTCCGAAGAGGAGGTAACCTGAAGTTCGCCTTGAGCATTCGGGAGATATATTGCCGCCGGAGCCCCAAGTGTCAGTGACACTTGTCTCACAATGTTGCCGAGTAGAGTATGCAAATCTGTAACAGCCGTCATCTGACGGCTTAAAGCATATAGCGAATTCGTCGTAATCTCGCGTTGTTTTACCACCTCTAGCTGCTGCCGCAGGCGCCCCGCCAGACTCGCCGTTAATACCGCCACTGCCAAATACACTATAAAAGAAAACATATATCGCAAATCTTCAACCGTAAAACTGAGAAACGGGGGAACAAAAAAGAAGTCAAAGGCAACAACGCTAAGACTTGCTGCATATATGGCCGGACCCATTCCCCAGTACACAGCGCTGACCAATACCGGAAAAAGATAAATTAACCCCACGTTAACCAGGTCATCACTAATCCCTATCGCATGAAGCAGAATGGTTAGCAATGTGATTCCAAGGGTTACCCATATATATTTGGGAACACGGTTCAGCTTCAGCCGGAAGTCTTCCCCTTTATTTCGTTCAGACACAGCACATCTCACATCCCGCTCAGATCATAATCGTAGTCCGCAACGATCAATACGTCCATATGTCTGGATAACCGCACCAGCCTGCTGACCACCGTTCCCTTTCCACGATAGCCATTCAGCCACCAGACTCGTCTCGCTTGACCAACCACCAACTGCGTTGCTTTTTCTTCAGAAGCTTTACCCGCCAAAATACCAGGCACATCTCTCAGCCTCTGGCTATGATGAATATGAAATTTGCCGCCCAGTCGAACGGTCAGCTGTTCCAGCTCCTCCAACTGGCATTTCACTTCATCACTCATGACTTCACCTACATGAACATAGTGCACATGCCAGACCGCCTTTAACCGGTAGGCTGTACGAAATCCGCGGCGAATCAGCCGCTCCGCATGCTCATCACTGCTTACGCAGACAAAGACCGCCTCCTGTCTGCGCCAGGGACCGCGAAGTGCACTTTTGCGCTCCTGTGATTCGAGGCGTTCATCCACATCATCGGCCAATTCCCGCAGGGCAAGTTCCCGTAAGGCAATCAGATTACCAATGCGAAAAAAATGACCAAGCGCTTGTTCCACCTTGGCTGCTGCATAGATTTTACCCTCCCGCATGCGTTGCCGCAAGGCTTGGGGGGCAACATCGATAAGTTGGACCTCATCTGCCATTTGTAAAATCTGATCCGGCACGGTCTCTCGGACTCGAATTCCCGTAATATGTTCCACCGCATCGTTCAGACTTTCCAGATGCTGTACATTCACGGTAGTGATGACAGAGATGCCCGCATCCAACAGGATCTGCACATCTTCGTAACGCTTTTGCCGCGTGCTTCCCGGGACATTCGTATGCGCAAGCTCATCCACCAATACCACTTCAGGACATAGACGAAGAATGGCATCAGTGTCCATTTCCTCGAGCTGCACCCCTTGGTACACCCGCTGCTCTCGTGGAATGATGGATAATTGGCCGATCTGTTCCACCGTCTCCGCCCGATTATGTGTCTCCAGCAGACCAATCCGTACGTCGATGCCTTTGCGGAGCAGATCATTGCCTTCCCGGAGCATCATATAGGTTTTTCCCACACCTGGCGCAGCTCCGATGTATACCTTGAACTTGCCACGCTGAATCTGACCAATCTGTGCCTTCATCTCCTGCTCACTTAACCTGCGATATGTTGGCGTCTCTGTATCCGGCAATCGGGTCGGAAGTACCCGCTCGCCCTCATGCTGTGCCCGATCGGCAAGCAGAAACAGATCGACACCCCGCACTCTGCGCAGCAATGAATTAACAAATGATCCCCGCCACAGCTCCTGCCAGCGACTGTGCCGTGAGTGTCCCATAACAATACGGGTAATCTGATGCTGGACTGCGTAGCGTGCAAGCGTAGATGGAATGTTACGGCGGTGTAATACAGGCAATTCCTCAAACTGTCCCCCGAATTTCTCCACAAGTTTAATCATGTTGCGACGAAAAACAGTAGCTTCCTTGGATAGCGGCTGCTTCATATTGCGAAAGGTCACGGCATGCAGATCCCCGTTTAATCTCTTCGCAATCTGCTGTCCGCGCCGAATATAGATGGACCCGTTCCAGTGATATTGGGTGGATACCAAAATGCGTTCCATGATGCCTGTCGTAACCGTAATTCCCATCTCTTCCCGGTGCTCACGCAGTGATTCGTTGACCCCTTCCGCAACAAGTCGAAGAGCCAGTTCACGCAAAATGCCCAAATTGCCATGCCGAAACACCGCTTCACCTTCATGTCCCCGAAGATGTCCCTCGGCAAGGCGGCTTAATACGGTTTCAGGAGTTACATCGATGAGCTTCACTTCATCGGCCAGTTCAAGGGTATCGGCAGGCACGGTATGCTCTGCTGCAATTCCCGTTAGCTGGCGTGCAAGCTCCGTATATCCCTCCAGCTCATACACATTCACCGTTGTAATGACACTGATGTTGTGTCGCAGCAAATACTGAATGTCTTCCAGTCGGGTTGCATGACGCGCCCCTTTTCGGTTTCTATGAGCAAGCCCATCAACGAGCACAACCTCCGGATTACGTGCCAGCAAGGCATCCAGATTCAAATCCTTCATTTCCAAGCCATCCTTCCAGCGAGACCAGTGAATGCTTGGAATCCGCTCCAACTCGCCGAGCTGCTCCACGGTCTCCGGTCTTTGCATGGTCGACACAGCGCAGATAACCACATCGATCCCCTGATGGCGTAATGTGTTTCCTTCCCTAAGCATATGATACGTTTTGCCCGAACCGCTGACCGGACCGATATATATCTTCAAGGTGCCCTGCTGCAGCTTCGTGATCATCTTCAAGATGTCTTCCGGGGACTTCCGCTTGAAGCTGTCTTCCATCCTGTTCACTCCCCCAACATAACCTTTACTTAAAATGGAGAAAGCCCCTTCCGAAGCTCGGAAGAAGGCCTGATACGAACAACCGAGGGAAGTTGTATTCCCCGTGGATCTATCCAACACGATGCCTGTTATTTCAGCTCAGCCGTCAACGCTTGATTCAGAGCGGTCACATTCACACGCGGCTCACCGAAAATGCCTAGCTGTCGCCCTTGTGTATATTCCTCGACGATCTTGGCAAGCTCTTGCTCACCAAGGCCCGTTGCCTGGCTAATCCGGGGAATCTGTGCTTTTGCCGCTTCCGGTGACAGATCGGGGTCAAGACCGGAACCGGAACCTGTCACGAGATCTGCAGGAATTTGCTGCAAGCCCGGATTCTCTTGCTTGAGCTGAGCCACCTTTTCCTTCATTTCAACTATATACGCCTCCGAAGCCACGGCGCGATTGGAACCTGCCGAAGCAGTTCCATCATAATTGGCATTCGATGCCCGGGGCTGGAACAGCCCCGGCGATTTCACTTCCTGCGCCAGCAGCGACGAACCGATGGTTTTCCCGCCTTGTGTGATCAGACTGCCGTTCGCCTGATTTGAGAAGAGCAGCTGTGCCACTCCAGTTGTAACCAACGGGTAGATAATACCGCAAATCAGCATAAGCACAATAGACAACCGAATGGCGGGCAGTACCTGTTTCATATGAATCACATCCTGAATTTATTATTAGTTGTACCATTACACCAGATGAAGCCCCGACAGTACCAGATCAATCAGCTTAATACCGATAAACGGTACAATTACACCGCCCACACCATAGATGAACACATTTCGTCCAAGCAGCCGCTCCGCGGACATAGCCCGATATTTCACACCCCGCATGGCGATCGGGATTAGCAGTGGGATAATGATGGCGTTGAAGATCAGCGCTGACAGAATCGCGGACTGCGGTGAAGCGAGATTCATAATATTGAGTGCTTGAAGCTGCGGCATGGCTAAAATAAACATGGCCGGAATGATGGCGAAATACTTGGCAATATCATTGGATATCGAAAATGTCGTCAGTGCGCCGCGGGTAATAAGCAGCTGCTTGCCAATGGAGACCACCGACAACAGCTTGGTCGGGTCGGAATCCAGATCAATCATGTTGGCCGCTTCCTTGGCCGCCATGGTGCCCGAATTCATCGCGAGGCCGACATCGGCCTGCGCCAGAGCAGGAGCATCGTTGGTGCCGTCGCCGGTCATGGCGACGAGCTTACCCTCCTGCTGCTCTTTTTTGATCGCGGTAATCTTGTCTTCAGGCTTGGCCTCGGCAATAAAATCATCCACGCCCGCTTCCAGCGCAATGGTCGCCGCCGTCAGGGGATTATCCCCTGTACACATGATCGTCTTGATGCCCATGGCTCGCATCTCTGCAAACTTCTCTTTCAGCCCTGGTTTCACTGTATCTTTCAGATAGATCACACCATAAATCTGGTCATCAATCGCAACAGCAAGCGGTGTACCCCCAGCCTTTGCAATTCGGTTAGCTATATCGTCCAAATCGCCGGGTATCCGTCCTCCACGGGAGGAAATATGGCGTTTGATCGCATCCACCGCACCTTTGCGGATCTGCTTCCCACCGCTTAGATTCAGACCCGACATTCGGGTCTCAGCGGTGAAGTTCACATGTTCTGCATCTGCATATTCTGTCTCCGCCCAGTTCTCACTCTGCTTGCCAGCCAATTCAACAACCGAGCGTCCCTCCGGTGTCTCATCGACTACGGAAGCTTGCAGCGCAGCCCGGGTCATCTCCTGTGCAGATACGCCCTGAACGGGAATAAACTCTGAGGCCATGCGGTTGCCGTACGTAATTGTTCCGGTTTTGTCCAGAATTAGCGTGTCAATATCACCTGCCGCTTCCACCGCTTTACCCGACATGGCTAGTACGTTGAACTGCGTGACCCGGTCCATGCCCGCAATACCGATCGCGGATAACAGCCCGCCAATCGTCGTCGGAATCAGACAGACAAGCAATGCGATAAGCGTAGCCAGATCGAGCCGGATGCCCAAATAGTTCGCCATTGGCACCATGGTCATGATGACAATCAGGAATATCAGGGTCAACACGGCGAGCAGTGTGGTCAGCGCAATTTCATTCGGCGTTTTCTGGCGCTGTGCGCCTTCAACGAGTGAGATCATTCGGTCGAGGAACGACTCCCCGGGATCGGTCTGCACACGCATCACGATATAGTCGGAAGTAACCCGCGTGCCTCCTGTAACGGAGGAAAAGTCACCGCCCGCCTCCTTGATTACTGGAGCCGATTCCCCGGTAATGGCGGACTCGTCGATAGAGGCCAGCCCTTCAATAATCTCACCGTCCGTGGGAATCAGTTCGCCTGCTTCTACACGGACGATATCTCCTTTTTTCAACTGGGTCGAAGACACTTGCTTGATGGTTCCGTCTTTCTGTACCAGCTTCGCAGTCGTGTCCGATTTCGTCTTCCGTAGCGTATCTGCCTGAGCTTTACCCCGTCCCTCTGCCAGTGCTTCAGCAAAGTTGGCAAACAGCAACGTGAACAACAGGATGATAAACACCGCGATGTTGTACCCTCGCCCTGCCTCGGATGCAACAAATAGATCCGGATTGATACATAACAGCAATGTGATGAGTGTGCCGAATTCGACGATAAACATCACCGGATTTTTGATCATGACGACCGGGTTCAGCTTCTTGAAGGCATCCAGAGATGCCTGAAGCAGAATATCCCGACTTAATGTTTTGCTTCTTTTGGGCGTACCGGGATCCGTGTCCGTACCTCTCGTTCCTTTACCCTGGGTTCTGATCGTGCCTCTGTCTAATCCTTCCACCGTCTGCTCCTTCTTTCGTTCTACTACATTCATTGTGATAATCCACCTCCGCACTTTACGTCCTTGCTCCTATTCCCATATCCGATCACTGTACCGTTCATCATCGAATCATCGCCAAATGTTCTGCAATCGGTCCAAGCGCCAGTGATGGGAAGAACGTCAACGCCCCAACTACCACAATCATCATCACCAAAATACCTGCAAAAAGAGGCGTGTGCGTACGCAATGTACCCGTTGTTACGGGAACAACCCGTTTGGTGGCCAGTGATCCGGCAATGGCGAGCATCGCGATCATGGAAATGTATCTTCCAAGCAGCATTACCACACCAATGGCGATGTTGTAAAAGTCCGTATTGGCATTCAGTCCGGCAAACGCCGATCCATTATTGGCAGCTCCGGATGCAAAGGCATATAACACTTCGGTCAGACCATGCATGCCTGAATTCGAAATTGAAGCGACAGACTCAGGACGCATAAGCGCCAGCGCGGTCGGAGCCAGAATAATCAAAGGATGAACAAGCAGCGCGATAGACGCGAGCTTCACTTCCTTACCCTCAATTTTTTTGCCCAGAAATTCAGGGGTCCGCCCAACCATCAACCCACAGATAAACACAGCCAGAATCACATAGAGCAATCCGTTGAGCAAACCTACTCCTTTACCGCCGAATACGTTGTTAAGCATCATCTCGGCCAGTGCAACCATGCCACCAAGCGGGGTAAGCGACTCATGCATATTGTTCACCGACCCGGTTGTAGCTGCTGTAGTCACCGCTGTGAAAAGCGCCGATTCGGATACCCCAAACCTGACTTCCTTGCCTTCCATATTACCTTGGATTCCCACCGCATCCAGCGCTGGCACACCGCGATATTCCGAAACAAATACCGTGGTCAGCATCACGAGGAAAAGTAAACTCATAGCCGCAAACAGCGTCCAGCCCTGCTTCCGGTTGTTCACCATGATGCCGAAGGCGTAAACCAGCGCAGTAGGAAGCAGCATCATGCAGACGATATGCACCAGGTTCGATAACGCCGTGGGGTTCTCAAATGGATGCGCTGCATTGGTTCCGAACCAGCCTCCACCATTGGTACCCAAATGTTTGATCGACTCCAGCGAAGCGACCAACCCGCGGCTAATCGTCTGCTGTGCCCCGTCCAGTGTGGTTGCGTTCACCGCTCCCGCCAGTGTCTGCGGCACACCCTGGAATACGAGGAACAACGCCACAATGAAGCTCAGCGGCAAAAAGATTCTCGTAATCGACCGTACCACGTCGACGTAGAAGTTCCCCAGTTCATCCCGTCGGCCCACCAGGCCGCGAATGAAGGCAATAGCGACCGCGAAGCCGGTCGCGGCTGAGGTGAACATTGGAAACGTCACGGCCAGCATCTGTGACAGATACGACAGGGCATTCTCACCCGTGTAAGACTGCCAGTTCGTGTTGGTCATGAACGATGCAGCTGTATTAAAGGCCTGTGCCGCAGGCATATTACCGATGCCATCCGGGTTGAGTGGCAAATACTTTTGCAGCCGCAGCACCAGAAACATCAATAAAAGCATGATGAAGTTCGAAATGAGCACGGCTGACAGGTACTTTTTCCAACCCATCGACTCGTTCTCCTTCACCCCCATCAATCGATACAACAATCGCTCAGGCCCGCCAAATATCCGATCCAGACCTGTTCGTTTGCCGTCAAACACCTTCACCAGATAACTCCCCACTGGCTTCACCAGTAGTATGATGATCAGCAGCGTCACCGCCACTTGTAATAAACCGCTACTCATATCCGCATTTCCTCCCTAAAATCGACGATCCGAGTGCTTCTGGTTTCGTGCCCCAAGCGACCATCAGAACTTCTCCGGCCTCACTAGCACGTAACCAAGATAGACTACCAGTGCGAGCACTATCATGCCGATGACGATCATACGGCTTCTCCCCTTTCATGCCCTATGCATTCATGCTTTCTCACAAAATTTCACAAAGCCCCAGAACACCACAAACAACAGCACGACCAGCCCAATGATCGTGGCATCATTCACCATGTGCTCCCCTCCCTCTCTCTACCGTTCTTGCAACCTTCTACATATGAAATCGTAATACGAAACGCTGTAAAAAGGGGGTAAAGAAATACCCGCCAGGGTGTAAAAAAAGCGTAAAAAAAGACCCGTTCCCCTCAGCGATCAGCTGAAGGAAACGGGTCTATGTATGTTGGATGCCCTTTATCCAAACGGATTCTGGGCCCATTGCAGCAGTCTCTTCCGGGTAATTTTCCCGTGTGACGTATGTTGAATAACTTGGCCGCCGTCCAGCAGCAGGACTTGAGGCGATTCATGGTGAACCTCGGTGTCTTCCGCAATGCGGCGGGAAAGCGAGCGGCTTTCGATGACTTTGACGATCCGGTACTCCATCTTCTGTGCGGGATCTGATGCATTTGAGCCCACAAAGGCCATAAACTCCCTGTATGCTCTCGCACTGACTGGACAAGTCGTACTGTGTTTCAGAAGCAGGACCGGATGATCCTGCGACCGCTCAAGTACCTCTTCCCATTCCTCCTGCTTATACAATTCCTTGACATGTTCACTCAGCATATCATCCAGCCCCGAGCCTGCACGTTTGCTAACGACAGATCCAACCACGACGCCCATTGCCACACCAAAGGCAACCCCCAGAGCGATCTGGTTTGTTGCCACGCCAATACTCGTTCCAATGGCAATACCCACCCCAAGCCAAAGAGTTTGAGGATTCACTTTTTTGTCCATGGAGATCATCCTCCTTGAAGATATTTATAAAAAAATATTAACTTTAATGTAGGAACAGCACTCATTTGCCTGTATAAAATGGCTATGGTAACATAAGAATAGACAACATGGAGAGGTGAAATCCTCTTACGGCGCGCGTCTGCTCAGATGCAGAGCAAATCCCACCGCAGGCGGTCAACCTGTTTAACGGTGGGTTTTTGTTTATGACTTCATTACGGTAATGCCCACCCGTTGTCTACCAAAATTATACCATAGGCGCCTACGCAGGCGCTTTTATATTCCTCATCGAAGGGTCCACTTTTGTGATACACTGAGTGTAATTTGGCAACGATGAACATGAAGATATGATTGGAAAGGCGGAAATTCGTTATGGCATATGCTTTTATGATCGAACCGCAGTATTATACCGCTTTGGAGAACGAAGACGAGTTGATTGAGAAGTGCCAGGAATGGGGCTTGCTTTCGGAAAAAGCAACGAAGGTCAAAACGTTCTATTATAAAGGGAATGGGCTGAATATGCCTTGCACCATCATTGGCTTTGTCGATCATATGGCAGCAGTCATTCAATTGGACAATAACCAGAAACACTGCATTCATCCGTCTTATCTGAAAGAAATGCAGGCGTCCAGCTATAATGTAAAAAGTCCGGTTGGAGCGGGCACGGCAAAGGACAAATCTAATGAACCAGTCGCTACAACCAACTTAGAAGAGCTCCCTAGCTCTGATGCTGCACAAGATCCTGTTACTGCTTCCTATTCGGATAAGATTCCATCCAGTATGAGTGACTTTGATTCCGAACTGGATGTGGACACGGATGACGATGATACCTCCTCCGAGCTAAAAGGTGACCCTGATGGTCTGGTGGAAGAGTATGTTGGACCCGCTAACGCAACAAGCAGTGCTGCTAAACCAAAGGCAAAAACCGCAGGTAAAGCTAAATCGCTTAAGATTGAATTGCCGGAGGGTAAAGTGAAAATGTCCGCTGTTGTGAAGGAATTTACGACCGTGCCGAACCATTTCTCCGACAATGATGATGAAGTCATTATCTATGAAGCTCTTACGATCACCGAGCCCGAAGTTATTGACGTTGGCGAAGCCTGGTCCAGCCACAGTGCCACGATCAAGAAGCAGGAGCTTGAGGTTGGCGATGTGCTTACTTTTGAAGCAAAAATTATCAAGAAAAAGCTGACCAAGAACCCTGTTCCCTACAAAATCAACAATCCTTCCAAGATTCAGAAAGAAGTCTAATTTTCAGATTAGCAAGTATACACACTCCTTGCAGGAGTCACAAAAAAAACCTCCAGACACGTTACTCATGTCCTGGAGGTTTTGTAGTTTTATCTTTTATGTTAGAGACACTAGCTTACATTTTACTGATGGTTGGCTGCTGTACAGCTGATCTGGAACTGAACGCCAAATTTATCGATAACCATGCCGTAGGCTGGACTCCAAAATGTTTCCTGGATCGGCATTTTCACTTCGCCACCGTCTTGCAACTGGTTGAAAATTGCTTTGGCTTCATCCGCAGTATCCGTGTTCACCGTGACATTCACATGATTACCCACAATATAAGGCATGCCAGGGAATGTATCGGATAACATCAGTACAGAACTGCCAATCTGCAAAGAAGCATGCATGATGCGGTCTTTCGCTTCGGGAGGTACGGGGTGATCTGGGTTGGAAGGACCATCGCCAAATGTCTGGAGAGCCAGCACTTCCGCTCCAAATGCCTTTTTATAAAATTCTACTGCTTCACGTCCGTTACCATCCGTTACAAGATACACATTCAAGCTAATCGCCATTCGTGCTTCATCTCCTTGATATCATGTAATTGAACCATTCCTGCCACTTGCGACAAGAGTATATACGAATAGGTTGTCCATTGACAAGAAGGTATTTCCACAAACTCCTCTAAGAACAAATTCCCCCTCTCCAAAGGGGCTCTGACCACTATTCATTCCACTTCCAGCAGTACTGGGGCACAAAAATCATCCAGTGGTAGGATTGTCCTGTATTCCTTATTTTATCCCCGGTTTGTGCGAGCGAAATGAAAGAATTGTTAGGATAATCCCCGGTACCAGCGCAGCAAAACTGGCAGAGATGAGACACCATTTCAGCAGAGTAAAAATCGGAGTCAATTCCGCTACCACGGGAGTATGTACAGGATAACGATACATCGTCAAGGAGGCACCTGCATTTTCAAGCATATCTAAGGCCCATCCTCCAACTGGAAGCAAATTAAGCCTTCGCCAGCGATTCTCTGGCGGAATCACTCGATACAGAATAGACAACAAAACCAACAACAGGAACAGATAAACGAGCGGCCAGACGAGATCAAATGTAAAACGTGCCTGGATATAAGCGCTACGCCCTTCTTCCCCATATTGTTCAGCCATCTGGTAGAGATCATTTGACGAATACAGGAAGGATGTATCCGGTGATTCTCCACTTCCTGTTACTTCTTCCGACTTCGCCGCCTGCCAGGGAAGAATGAATGCAATAAAGCATGCAAAAATAACAACTGAAGCCACCACCCATTTCCAATTCACCCAATGGTATAGCCCTCTCGAGAGTTTGCTCAGCATGGTCTGTTCCTCCTATCTCCAAAAAAAAACCACTCTCCCGAATCCTGTCGGTAAAATGGCTGCGGTCGATCCTATGAGGTTAGCGCGTTTTTACGATGCTATCTATTTCACTTTTCAACAAGAGGTATCGGTGAACACTTCTCATGATCGGGACCTTAGTTAGTTTATTCTTGTCTACATAAAGTTTCATCTGATCTTTGGTCAGACCGAGCAAACTCCCTGCTTCAGATACCGTCAATACAACCTCGGGATTCGTAGCATTAAACGTTTTTTTCACTTTCTGGTTCCAGTCCTCGAATACCTGCATAGATCAGTGATCTCCCCTATCCATAGCCAGTCATTTTCCAGGCTGAATAGATCTATTATACCATACTTGTGATGATCGTAACTTAATCCTTATGGAGAACCAATTAATGTTAGAAATGGATTCATTCCTGGCATTGCGTTAACTGGAGAGTTCACTCTGTCAGCAGGATGGATATCCGATGATCTAGTCTGTGCGAAGGAACATGATTATCAAGGTCGCTGAAGTCAGAAAAAGACATAGCGGAGAGAACAGAATGCTATCCCATTTTGCAAACGTCGTCCCCTTCTTTCTCTTAAAAAAACCAACCCATCTAAAGTCCCCTACAGCACGAATCATAAATAGAATGGACAGGACCCATGCCCCATAGGACAAGAGAGAGAGGGAGAACAGCACTCGCACCACTCCGCCCAGCTCCAGAACGAACCACGCCGCCAAAGCCAACAGTAACGCAATAACCAATGTACCTATCTTCCCCGGCTCAAAGAGTCTGTCTTTCCCCGTGTGTGGGATGGCTGCTTCACGCCCCCACGTTCCTCCAAGCACCCAATAGACATGCAAACCACTCAGTATTGCAAAAATAACACCCACCATCCAGGTCAGAGTCAGAATCGCCAACATGTCACTCTCCCCCTAACTGAAAATCCATTCCTTGTAGATCACTTCAACATGTCGCTGAACCCCTTCATCACTCAACGTCTCCTGCTTGTGGCGCTCATACCAACCCAAGTAGTAATGGTACAACATCCATGATTTCTGATAGGCCTGCTCCGATTGAAAACCTCTTTGGACCAGCAGTTGCTGCATAAACTCCATTCTCAGCTGCTCCACTTCATTCAGGATCGATCGATAAGCATCATCCTTCAATGACAGTTTCCGCAGATAAAAAAGAAAATCTCCCCGCCCGGTTGTTCCAAACATCCGGCTCAACACCACAATAATTCGTTCATCTGCAGTCGCATGGACATTGGAATCTGCAATTATCTGCTGGGTGGTTCGTTCTCTCCACTTCTCAATAATCTGTTGAATAAAGATAGCTCGACTACTGAAATACCAATAAAAGCTGCTTTTGCTGCATCCCAACGAAACTGCCATTTTCTCTATAACGAGCTCTTCTACCCCGCCTTGTGCAAATCGTTCAATACCTTGCTGGACCCATTGTTCCTCGGTAACGATAATTTTAGGCATACTCATCCTCCCCTCTTATGTACGGTACCGTCTAGATAATTATGATTCTACAATGATTCGTAGTCTATGTACACCTATGGATGTGAGGCATATCAAAAAAACCACCTTACAGAAAGGTGGTCTCGTCGTTGTTATGCCCTAAGCCTCTTCCCAGAAGCGGCGCAGGTTGCTCATGGCGATTTTGGAAGCAGATTTGCATTCCTCCATGCCCTCAAACTCAATCGTAATGTTACCATCATAACCGGAGTCTTTGATCAGCCTCACAATTTTGCGAATTGGAATATCCCCTTGCCCAACAATGGCACCGCGCAGGAAGTTGCCGTAAGCGGTTGTGAACCATTCCCCTTCACCGGGATGCTCATCATAAGGGCGGAAATAGAAGTCCTTGAAGTGAACCAGAGAAGCGTACGGCAGATTTTTCATGACCCCGATAATCGGATTCTCATCCACGCACATGAAGTTGCCGATATCGAGTGTCGTTTTGAAGTTGGGACGATCTACGGCATGAAGCACACGCTGCACACGGTCACTGGCCTGCACACTGAAGCCGTGATTCTCAATGGTTGTTGTAATGCCAAACTGTGCAGCATAATCAGCAATGATTTGGCTTCCTTTCACCATCAGCGACAAATTTTCCTCAAACCAGGCAATGGTCATTTTCTCCTTAGGCAAAGTAAACGCCGTTACGTCATGACGCATATGCTTTACACCCATCCGGTGTACAACATCGACATGTCTTTTGACCCGAGCTATCTCTTCTTCAAAAGCTTCTTCCGTCTCCTGCACGAAATTCGCAGGCATCGAATAGTTGGACAGCTCAATACCCGCAGAAGCAGCCCGCTCCCGAATGGCGTCGGCGAGATCAGGATTGTCCTCCACGGTGTAGCCATACGGAACCATCTCCATATGCTCGCCACCATTTGCAGCAATCCAGTCGATGATATCCAGAACCGTCATTTCACCCGAATTCAGATCGTTCAACAAGCTATAAGTACTCAGGCCCACTTTCATCTGCTCAGCTCCCTATCGGTATTGTTGGATAAATTTAACCGCTTTGCGAATGTCCTGTTCCGGCTGGTCGCCTACCTCGCGTTCAATCGTCAGATAACCTTTGTAGCCAATATCCCGAAGGGCTGCAAAGTATGCGTCAAAATCCACACTGCCCTCGCCCAGCGGTACCTCACGGAAGAACGTTCCGGAAGAGACCATTTCGGCAATTTTCTCATGATCCATAGGGGCATATCCCACTGCACCGTATACGTCCCTCGGGTCTACTTCCTTCAGGCGCACACCATCTTTCACATGGGTATGCACAATATAATCCTTGAGCAGATGAACACCTCGTGCAGGGTCATCTCCAGTAACCATCACCATGTTCGCCGGGTCAAAATTCACCGAAACCCCGTTAGTCGACAGGGTATCCAAAAACCCTTTCAGGTCTGCAGCCGTTTCCGGTCCCGTCTCAATCGCGAAGTAGGCTCCTGCGCTTTTAGCATATTGACCCAGTTCCTCACATGCGGTATGCAGTGTGGCATACACTTCGGAGGAAGGATCGTGCGGAACAATACCGATATGTGTTGTGACGATATTTGTACCTAGATCCAGAGCAAGATCCACGATGCGCTTGGACTTCTCTACTTTCCACGGATTATCTTCCTTGACCTGGAACCCGTGACCGCCCAAATCGCCAACCAGGGCAGAAATTTCAAGACCAAGAGAATCGATATAACTTCTTAACTCCTTGCGGGCCGCCGGAGAGAGGTTCTCGGGGTCCATCTCTCCATGGACTGCATAGATCTGTACGCCTTCTGCACCTACATCCTTCGCTTTGCTTAATCCTTCACGTACACCTACACCGAAGCTATCCACGATCACGCCAATCTTGTTTGTTAATTTCATGCCATACCCTCCCGTTAAATCGGTATTTGATTTTTCATTCCTGGTGAGCCTTCATGATGAACGGAATGCTCTATTAAATTTTCGACCCCTACCCGGTCACTCCTTTTTCTCCGATCATTTCTTATCCGGTTTCTTGAGACTAATCTGCTGAGACCAGCTTCACAGTTTGAATTTCATATGGCTTGAACGTCAGCTCAAACTTCCCTTCATGACAAGCTAGTGGTCTAATATCATCCTCCAACAGATTGACTACAGACGTCTGTATACGCGCGTCAGCCCATTGAATCTCAACCGTTTCTCTTCCACCAGATGACTCATAGAAACGAAGTACCGTTCCCGTACCGTCTTCGGAAGCCTTAATCGTATCCAGAATGACATGTTCACTATGGAAATGAACCCAGCTGTGCTCTGCTGGCAATGTGCCAGAGTGTCGTTCACTTGCAACAACCCGAACCGGGTGGTTCAGTTCCATCGCACGTCGTACCACACCCGCTTCCCGCCAATCTCCCTGATGCGGTAGCAGGGAATACGTGAATTCATGCTCACCCTGGTCAGCATGTTCATCCGGCCATTTAGGAGCACGGAGCAGGGAAAGACGGATCGTCTGATCCTTGATGTCATATCCATATTTACAATCGTTCAGCAGGCTTACACCACTGTTGCCCTCGGAGATATCCGCCCAGCGGTGACCACACACTTCAAACTGGGCTTGCTCCCAACTGGTGTTGTTATGAGTAGGGCGCTCCAGCGCACCAAACGGAATTTCATAGGCTGCTTTCGCTGATACCAAATTAACGGGAAAAGCCACTTTAAGCAGCTTATGGCTCTCCGCCCAGTTCACCTTTGTCTTGAAATCAACACGTCGTTGATAACGATATAGAATGATATCCTGGTGAATCTCCGACTCGTTTAACTTCCAGTGAAACCGAAGGATATCCTGCGTTACTCCACGCTGTACTACTTCTCTGGAGATCAGCTCTGCCACTCCTGCTCGCTGCGATTCAAACCGCGGATCAATATCCCAAGCATCCCAATACGTTGGCCTGTCATGGAAAAACTGTAACTCATTCGCTTTATCGCCCGGCTTCAGCCACTCCCGTTGCATGGATTTGTCATACCATCTGGTGATCTCTCCTACATCGTTAAATTCAAGCGTGTAAAAGTCCGTTTCCCAGACAGAATGAAAGGATTCATCCTGCTTCAATGTAGGAAGATTGGCATCCGGTTCATGGCGTAGCCATAACGTGGCATACCCAAAGGCCGGAATAGACGGGACATAGACGGACAAGGTCAGCACGTCTCCATTTGCCTCAAGGTCACTCGGCAGACGATTACCCTGATGGTCGAACGCTGCTAGACCGCTCAGTTTCTCGTCGCCTGTAATCGTAACGACTTCTCCCCGTTCCCAGCCTAGGCTATTAAATACAACATAGGGCAGACCGTCGAAGCCATCTGTCGCAATGCGGTCCTCAATACGGCCAAGAGTACCATCCATTGCCGATGTCCCCAGAGCGAATACTTTCGTATACTCTTCCATAGATGTTACGTATACTTCGGGAATGGACGTGCCCGGGATAATATCATGGAATTGATTCAGCATAATCAGCTTCCAGCCTTCATCCAGATCACTTTTCGCCTGTGCTGCTTCAACTCCGGCAAACTGCCCCCAGATTTCCGCTTCCCGATACAACACCTCCGCTTTGCGATTGCTCCGTTTGTTGCGCGCATGAGTTGTATAGGTTCCACGATGCAGTTCCAGATATAAGTCGCCATGCCATTTTGGCAGCTTAGGATTGTTGTTCGAAATTTCTTCGAAAAACGCGCCAGCTGTACTGAAATTGCTGATGGGCTGCCCAACCATGAAATGGGATCGCTCTGCGAACGCAACCATTTCGTTCGTTACCCCGCCTCCACCATCGCCATTCCCATACAGCAGCATTTGCTCGGGGTGTACATCCTTCTGCTTGTAGGATTGCCAGTGCTCATCGACATCCTTGGGCCGGGTATGTTCATTCACTCCATGATTGAGATACGCAAGCACCGAGGTGCCGTCAATGCCCACCCAGTGGAACAGATCATACGGGAAAACGTTGGTATCATTCCAATTGAGCTTGGTGGTCATAAAATAAGGAATGTCAGCCAGCTTGAGCAGTTGTGGCAGCGAAGCAGAGTAGCCAAACGTGTCAGGAAGCCACTCGATGTTTGAACGCTTGCCGAACTCCTCCTGATAAAAGTTCTGCCCGTATAAGATCTGCCGCACCAGCGACTCGCCACTCGGAATGTTCAGATCAGGCTCTACCCACATGCCACCAACTAGTTCCCAGCGGCCTTCGGCAATTCGGGCTTTGATTCGTTCGTACAGCTCTGGATAGTGCTCTTTCACGAATGCATACAGCTGTGGTTGACTCTGCGAATACACGAACTCCGGATACTCATCCATCAAAGTACACATCGTGGAGAAGGTGCGGCTGGACTTGCGCACGGTCTCACGCACAGGCCACAGCCAAGCAATATCGATATGGGACTGCCCAACCAGATGCATGAATCCGTCCCGGTACTCTTCCGGGTCTTCCTCCTGCACCGACTGTGCGAGCCATTCTTCCAAATGCTGCACCCACGCCGCTTCACTCCAGCGCTCCGGCTCATTGTACATCTTATCCATCACCTGATGAACATCCCGAATAAGACGGGTGCGTTTTAAGTCTTTCTCCGGCAATGCTCTGAGTGATTCTGCAAGTACCGTAATGCTATACATTAGACTCTGTAAAGGCGAATTAACACGAACCAAAGCGGCTCGGATGCCCTGAATTGGCGGCTGGATGACCGCCTGTCGATTCAAGGGGTCATGTGGTTCCGGTATGGGATCATATAGCTCAATCTCCAGCAAAGGCGTAGTTCCCACACGGATCTTCGGTAACGGTACATACCCATGATTGCGGTCCAGTCCGTGATAAGGCATGCCATTTACCTTCAGCAGACCTTCACCCCCGGCCTGGAAGATCAATCCGACCACATCTTCCTCCCAATTAGCCGGAATCTCTACGGTTTTGCTCAGAAAATAAGTCGTTCCATGGTTGCTATGGAGCGGATTCAAGCTTTGAACAGCCGCATTCTCCTGTTCATACTCATATTCCCCTGGCCGGATATACTTGGCCTTCTGCATCTGCCACTCTGGAAGCTCAAGGGTATCCTTCCATTGCTGCTGAGCCAGATCCTGAATGAATCTCTGAATTCGAATCATACCTCCACCCCCACCTTCTGGATGTGTAAACTACAAGCAGTCCAGTCTCTGGAGCTGCTACCAACCATCAGGCTGAATTCACCAGGCTCCACAACAGGCTGAAGACGGGAGTCGATCAGCTCCAGATGTTCTTTTTGCACAGGGAACGTCACCGTCTGGGTCTGTCCCGGCTCCAGATGAATTTTACGGAATCCCTTCAGTGAAATTTCGGCTCGGGTGACCGAAGCCGATGCATCCGTAATATACAGCTGCACCACCTCATTTCCCGGAACCACTCCCGTATTTGTGACCTCTACCTGCACCTCTGCTTCATCGTCTGGTCCGATCACTTCCGGCACAACTCTTACATTCTCGTACTTAAATTCCGTATAACTCAGCCCAAAGCCGAACGGATATTGTGGTACCAGATCGATCTCCAGATATCGCTTACCCCGAGTGCGTTTGGCATTGTAGCTGACCGGAAGCTGACCTACATGCTTGGGAATGGAGACGGTAAGACGACCAGATGGATTCACATCACCGAACAGAATATCTGCAATAGCGTTGCCTCCCTCCTGCCCCGGATACCACGCTTCCACAATGGCATGGGCATGCTCATCAATCCATGATTCAGCAATCGGCCGGCCGTTAATATATACGACAATAACCGGTTTCCCCAGCTTATGTACTTCCTGCACCAGTTCCAATTGAACACCCATCAGGTTCAGAGACGAGCGGTCTATCCCCTCGCCGCACTCCATATCGTTCCATGGATCATCCGTAACAACGGATGCCCCCGTCCGCAGATCAATGGTCCCTTCGCCAAAATCCCGGCTACTTGACCCTCCCATCACCATAATGATGGTATCTGCTTCTTCAGCACAGGCGAGCGCTTGCGCAAAGCCCTCTCTGGAATCCCCTTTGATCCGGCAGCCGGGTGCGTACAGCACCTTTCCGGTGTCAGCACCAAGCTTGCGCGTAATCCCATCCAGCACCGTAACGATCTGTCCTCTCGGCTGCGGCGAGGTGTAGTCGCCAAGCTGGTTGTAGACGTGGTTCGCATTCGGTCCAATGACCGCCAGTTTTGTACCTGTTTTACCGAGCGGAAGGGTGTTGTCTTCATTTTTGAGTAAAATGATTCCCTCTTGCGCGACTTTTCTCGCCAGCTGAATATGTTCTTCACATCCGATGACCTGCTCTGCAAAGTCAGGATCAACGAAAGGTTGTTCGAATAAGCCCAGTCTGAACTTCATCTCCAGCACCCGCCTTACCGCTGTATCCAGATCCTGCTCTTCAATTAATCCTTGCGACAGGGCCTGCCCGAGATGCTTACGGTACATGTACCCGGACATTTCCATATCCACCCCTGCCTTAAGCGACTGAGCGACGGCCTGCTCCCCGTTCTCCGCGGTGTTGTGTCCATTAACGAGCATCTGAATTGCACCAAAGTCAGTAATGACAAATCCGTCAAAACCCCATTGCTCGCGCAGGAGATCATTCAGCAGATACGAACTCGACGTACAAGGCACACCATCAATCTCGTTATACGCCGTCATGACAGAACATGCTCCGGCTTCCACTGCTTTCTTGAACGGCAGCAGATCCACCTCGTGCAGCTCTCGCAGTCCCATATGCACCGGAGCAGCATTGCGCCCACCCTCCGAGCTGCCATAGGCTGCAAAATGTTTGAGTGTCGCCACAATCGTCCGATTAGAATCGAGCCGGTCACCCTGTAAACCTTTTATCGCTTCAACCGCCAGTTCACCGATCAGGTATGGATCTTCGGCAAAACATTCCTCCGTCCGTCCCCATCTCGGGTCCCGTACTACATCAAGCACAGGCGAATATGTTGCCGCTCCTCCCTGGCTCCGAGTCTCCACAGCAATCGCTTCACACATCTTGCGGTACAATTCCGTGTTCCAAGCACTTCCTACTGCTAACGGCACCGGGAATACGGTTGCCCCAATGGCCATATGCCCGTGAGAACACTCTTCCCCGAACAATATGGGAATTCCAAGCCGGGAGTTCTCCATGGCATACCGCTGAATTTCATTGGTGGCAACAGCTCCCTGCCTAGGCGTCAGGCCAGTCTCCAGCGTCACTTCCGTCCAGGGATCAGCACGAAGTGCTCCATACAACGACCCAATCCCGCCCTCTGCGATGTCCTTTTTAAACTCATCTGTAACCTGAACCGTACTATCTGCTTCCTTAACATAAGTCTTCCACCCCATCGGCTGGATCAGCTGCCCTATCTTCTCCTCCGTGGTCATCCGCCCGAGCAGATCTTGGGTCCGCTCCTGAACGGGAAGTGAAGCATCTTTATAGTCCATATGCACATTCTCCTTATGAGTTCGGCTTAGTCTGGTGCATGGGCTCACATGGCTTTTCGGTAGTCGCTAGGCGCTACACCCACCACATTCTTGAACGCCCGATTGAAGGAATTGTAATTCGTATACCCAACTTCCTCACTGATCTCCTGAATGGCCTTATCCGTCTCCAGCATGAGCTGCTTCGCCTTCTCAATACGGTGACTAATCAGAAGATCCACGAACTTCTCACCAATTTCGTCCTTAAACAGCTTGCTTAAATATTTCGGATTGATATCAAATAGATCACTTAGATAATTCAGCGACAGCTCGGGGTTGTTGTAGTTCTGTTCAATATACTTGCGAATTTCAAGAATATGAGATCTATGTTTTCTGGAGCGTTGAAGCGTCTGCATCTCATCAGCCAGCTCACGGAAGCCTTCCCAGCACAGCGCGCGTAAATCATCCAACGTCTCCCAACCTTCCAACCTGGGAAGAAGTGGTGTAAATACAGATGCCACTCGCTCCTGATACTCTCGTGGAAGTTCTGCGAACTCCCGGTTATAGTGCTGGAACAGCAATTGGACCGTATTCATAATCTCCTGGCGCGAGAGCACGGATTCATGGATCTGTTCGAACAAGCGGTCAAAATGCTTCTCCCACACATCTTCCGAGAGTCGCATCGCCTGCACCAGCAAAGAGATCGTCTTCAGGAATTCATACACATCATTCGTTGAGTTCGGTACCTCCCCGCATGGAATGATCCGATTCATGCCGAGCACAGCCTTATATTCCAAGGCATGCACCGCCTCCTTCAGCGAAGCTCTCAGACCACGGACATCCACTGCCACTCTTCCAATACCAATGGTTACGGTGAAGTTCAAATACTGCCCAACCCTGTCCAGATAACCGGAGAGCAGTCTCTGCTCGGTCTCCTCACCTTTCTCCATTTCGGGAATCCAGAGTATGGCATACAGACGCAGATCCGATATCCACTCAGCCCACACTTCGGTGCCCTCGTGCCTTGCACTCTCCTGCAGAATGCTGGATAACACGAATTTCAGGAGGGATTGATCCTGATTGTGGTACTCCTCCATGAACCGGGAATACTGATCGATCTCCACCACCATTACAGCCCATCGATCCTCTAACTGCGGGAGCTTGAACCTGCTCATCTCCGCTGTAAGTTCACTACTGGTAAAGTCCCGCGTACCCTCCAGCAGCTCCTGAAAGAAGTATTTCTTCTGCAAAATCAGGTTCTCTTCATGCTCCTCCTGATATTGCTTGGTTTGATCAATCATTCGCTCCAGCGTAGTCTGGATAAAACGGAACTCGTTATCCTTCGTATAACCCGCCCCTGGCTGTTTCTGCGAAGCCACCGTTTCAATTAACGTGACAATCTGCTGAATGGGCTTGTAATTTCTCCGTGTCACATAGATCACCCACACCACACCAATCAGGACAACGGCAACGGCAAAAACGAACCAGATATTATAAAATTTCAGAGCGAATTTGACGATCTTGCCATTGTTCAGTCCCGTCTGTACCTTCCAGCCGCTGTAGCTGGATGTAAATTCGGAGAACACTTCACCTGAAGCTGTTTTGGGAGAAACTGCTGTAATGCCATCCTGCATTCCTCCGTCCCACAGATTGCCGCCCGAGCGATTGAAGATATTCACGAAGGTGAATTCAGGGTCATACATCTGCATAATGGATTTCTGCAAGGTCGGCAGATCGACGTTAACAACCACGAGACCTGTGCCGTTTCCAACACCACGAATGAGTGTAATGACCTGTTTTCCTTCCTCTGTCGGGAATGCCTTAAAGGATCTCGCCCCCACCCACTTTTGCGTTGCCGCAGCACGACTGTCTTTAATAAACGGTGCATCCGGAAATTCCTCAATCGGCACTGCCTTGCCGTTGCTGAATACCGTATCGTCGTTGTATCTCACCAGGTATATGGAATCAATCAGCGGATACTCTATTTTTAATTCATCAATAACCTGGACTGCTTGAATTCCGGCATACACATCCTCGCTTCCGGTTACCGAATAATAATTTTTCAGGTTGGGATTGGTCAAAATATCACGCAGCACCTTGAAGTCAATGGAACGTAGTGAATTGTCCAAATATTGTGTTACCTGTGACGCCAGAAATTCATTGGCCTTGAGTGCTTCTCTCCGGTTCTGTTCATTAAATACCTGAAAGAAGATAATAAACAGGATTGTGGTCACGATAAAAAAAACAGGCAAATACGATAGCAGCAAACGTCTAAACCAACTGTTGTTCATCTCCGAGGCCCCCCACCACTGTTTATACGCATGAGCATTTTGCATAAGCTGGAATGACAACCGTGCCAATCTGGTCGCTAATTTTCCATAAATATTCAGTAAATTATATCGGATGAAGTGGGGTTGTCAAAAGGAGAAGACCGTCCCGATTCCTGTGTTGGCATCGGGACAGCCTCATTCATGAATCCATTAATCTTTATTGATTCTTCTCAATCGCACGCTGGTAAATCTCAAGGTAATTGCTGAGTCCCAGACCATCAAAACCTTTCACGTACGCGTCCCATTCCTTATCGATGCTCTTGCTGCCGATAATGAATTGAGCCATATTGGTCATCACGTAATCCTTGACGGCTGTCGTGAGCTGTGCAGCGGTTTCTGTATCTTCAGGACGGATAAATACGTTCGCAGGGTAGACTTCTTTTGGTGCATAAGGTTCATATACATTGGTTGCTTGCGCCAGACGTGTACCGTAACCCTCCGCTTCCAGTGGGTTCTGACCTTCTGCAAACAGATTACGGAACGTATTGGACAAGTCATGTGCTCCGATCTGTGACCAACTCTCGTTGACTACTACATTTGGGTCACGCTCAGGCAGGTTGTAGTAGCTGTATTTGGCAGGCTCACCATTAATGTTTTTCTCATCGGCATCCGCCTTCTTCCAGCCCTTGCCTTCTGTCGGTCCGTACTCTGCATACAGGGCACCTTCTTCACTGAACATGTAATCTACAATTTTGATCGCTGCGATCTGTTGTGCTTCGGTCGCTTTATTGGTGATGGCGAACTCAAACTCACCTACGCTTTGCGTAGCACCTGTCGTCTGCACACCATCCGGCCCTTTCAGCGGAGACACGATGTCCCAGTGCTGGTGGCGGGTGATATCTTTGTCATACGTGTTCACGAGGTAGCTGACCAGCGCTGTCGTTATAGAGCCGACCACCTCATCCCCTTCCTTGTTACCCAACTGCCCGATTGCCTGATCGTTCTGTGTAAAGGAAGCCGGATCAATCAGGCCTTCTGCATACAGCTTATGCATGTACTCCAGCCCTTTTTTCCACTCTTCCTTATTCGCTGCAAAATCAACCTTTCCATCATTCACAATCAAATATTTATCGTTGTCATTATAGATAAAGCTGTTCATCAAATAGGCATCAATGTTGCCGTTCCATACGTACTTGTTGGGTGCACCTGTGAGTGGAATCTCATCGGCTTTGCCGTTGCCATTCGGGTCTTGTTCCTTGAATGCCTTCAGAACCGTGTAAAGTTCATCGGTCGTGGTAGGCATTTGGAGACCCAAATTGTCCAGCCACTCGGTGTTAATCCAGTATTTCTGAGCGTACGTACAGTGGTAACATTCATTGAAAATCGGCAGAGCGTAGATGTTGCCATCCGGCGCAGTTACCGCTTCTTTGAAGTACGGCTTCTCCTCCATCATCTTGGACAGATTCGGACCGTACTGCTTGATCAGATCCTGCAGCGGGAGGAACACGCCCTGTTTTCCGTACGTTTGAAGGTCTGAGGTCGTGAACTTGCCATGGAGGAACACTTCGGGATAATCCCCACTCGCCAGCAGCAACTGTCTGCGGTCTTGCAGAGCGTCCGTCGGGGCCAGATCCCATTTCAGGGTAACATCGAACTTGTCTTCGATAAATTTGGTGAACTCATTTTCTTCCATGGACGCTTTACCTTGTGGGGCAAAGAAGGTCATCGTTACCGGGCCACCGCTCTCCCCGCTACCGTCGCTCCCTGTACCCGCATCCTCGGATGAACCACATGCGGACAACAAAGCCATCGAAGCAAAGACCAGAAACAACATCGAAATCCAAGATTTTTTCAATCTGACTCCTCCTTTTTGTTGAAAACGGCATAACATTCTGATTACGTACTCGTGTTAAACCTTATCCCGGAAGCCGGAGTGTTCCCACCTCCTTTCAAATGGCTTATGGGCGCAGGTTACAAAGATCATCCTTTGAGCGAGCCAACCATAACCCCTTTAACAAAATGCTTCTGCACAAACGGGTACATGATGAGAATAGGAATGCTGGCGACTACGATGAGTGCGTATTTCAGTACCTGCTCGAACCCCTGATCTCTCAGCTGCTGGCTCGTATTGGCCAACATTGCCGGGTCTGCGGCGTTTAGAATTAGCAGATTGCGCAGCACATATTGGAGTGGGAACAGCTTCTCGGAACGAAGATAGATCAGAGCATCAAAGTATGCATTCCAGTGACCCACCGCATACATCAGGGTCATGACCGCCAGAATCGGCTTCGATAAGGGAAGAACCACGCTGATCAAATACCGGATGTCCCGACATCCGTCCATTTCCGCCGCCTCCCCCAGCTCTTCCGGGATGGAAGATTGGAAGAAGGTTCTCGCTACGATCACCTGAAACACGGCGAGCGCCCCTGGCAGCCACATCGCCCAGCGTGTATCCAGCAGATGAAGGTCTTTCATCAAGAGATAGGTTGGAATCAGACCGCCATCAAAGAACATCGTGATCATCATGAAAATAATGATGGCACCCCGTCCGTAAAACGACTTGCGCGATAGCGGATACGCGAGCATGACCGTTAGCGCCACATTGATAAATGTGCCTACAACGGTATAGATGATCGTGTTGTAGAAACCGAGCATGAGCTGCTGGCTTTTGAAAATAGAAATGTAGGCTTTGATGTTAAAGTCTACCGGGAACAGCCACACCTGACCGGATGTAACGGCACGCGAGGAGCTGAACGAAGAACTGATGATATACAAGAGCGGGTAAAACACCGTTAGAAGTATGGCGAACAGAAAGATATAGTTGAATGTCATGAAGATACGGTCACCGAGCGGGTCCTTGATCCGGTTACGATTCATCAGGTTAAACATGGATGAGCTCCTCCTTTACCACAAGCTGTTCTGGGATACTTTGCGGGAAATGCCGTTGACGATAACCAGCAGGATCAGGTTGATAACGGAGTTGAACAATCCTACCGCCGAGGAGAAGCTGAAGTTGGCCCCGATCAGACCGACCTTGTACACATACGTGGAGATGACTTCCGAAGCACTCGTGTTGAGCGGATTCTGCATTAGATATATTTTTTCAAAGCCCACGCCCATAATGCTGCCCAGACTTAGAATCAGCATGATGACGGTAACCGGCACGAGCGTTGGAAGATCGATATGCCAAATTTTTCGAAGCCTTGAAGCGCCGTCCATCTTCGCTGCCTCATAGAGAGATGGATCAACCCCAGCGAGAGCCGCGATATAAATGATTGATGAATAGCCCATGCCCTGCCATACACCCGACCACACATAGATGGATTTGAAGTATTCGGGAATACCCATAAAGTTGGTCATCGGGAAACCCAGGAAGGTAAATAGCTTGTCTACAACACCCACATGCGGTGACAGCATCAGAATGATAATGGATACCATGACGACTGTGGAGATAAAATGCGGAGCGTACGTGACCATCTGGACGGTCTTTTTAAAGTAACCTGTTCGGATTTCATTCAGCGCGAGCGCCAGCAGGATCGGAATGGGAAATCCGGCGAGTAACGAGTAGAAACTGATACCAATCGTATTTTTGATCAGCAGCCAGAAGTTCGGGGATTCAAAAAAGGCTTCAAAGTGTTTCAGTCCAACCCATGGGCTGCCCCAGATTCCTTTGACGACACTGAAGTCTTTGAAGGCAATCTGTACACCGACCATTGGAATGTACTTGAAGATCAATAGATACAATACGGGAGGAAGCACCAGTAGATAGAGCTCCCAATGCTTTTTGAGGCTTCTGATAAATGGATGCTGTCGCTTGGGTTCTGCGTAATTCCTTCCTTGCTGGAGCTCCACCGGTGCAGGTATGCTTTCCGTAGCTCGACTCATTCGCGTCACTCCTTCTACACCTTAAGTGTAATAATACATTACATTTACATCCCTTAAACATCCTTTTCTTTGACTCATTTTTCTGTATTAGCGTCATCCGTGTGAGTAATAATGTCAGGTAACGCTTTCTTAAATCGATACTACCTTGAGCGGTGTTCTTTTATCAATTTGCAATTTTCCCCCACCTCTCCTTATTCCCAAAACCCTTGCCGGACAAGGGAAAATCGTCCTTTAGCACAGGTATTTCGCAAAAATCACCAACCAAAAAAATCCCGAAGGACTGTAAAAGTCCCCCGGGATTTGAATTGTAGATTTATTGGTTTGTGAACAATCTGAACGTCAGCGTGATAGGTGCTACTTCCGTAACTGCCGCTTGCGGCAACTCTACAGCAAGTCCATCTTCCGTCCGTTGGAATGACAGCACATCATCTGTGCCGACGAGTTCAATTCGCTCCACCTTTTCCACACATGGAATGATTACCTGTGATTGTACTGCCTCGTTCTCGTTTCTATACAAACGGAAGGCATACGATACGTTGAGATCTTCCTTACGTGTAAAGGCCCAATCTCCTGTGAAGTATGGTCCGCAAATTCGCGTGCCATAGATGCCTTCCCCATGAGTACCGATCCATTCTCCGAGGGCTTTAATACTTAGGACTGCCCCTTTTGGAAGACGCCCGTCCGGTTGTGGTCCCACATTCAGCGCCAAATTACCGCCCTTGGATACTACTTCAAGCAGAATATGCGCCAGCTGTCTTGCTGACTTATACTGATCATCATATCCAAACGCAAAGGAATTGCCCACCGTGATACAGCTCTCCCAAGGAATATTCATTGGATGCTCCGGGATGGTCTGCTCTGGAGTTACGATATTCTCATACGGTCCACCTACCGTGCGATCTGCTGCGAGGAGCCACGGTTGAGTTGTCTGACGTGCCCGCTCCACCACTTCGCCCAATCGAATATCCTGACCGTGACGGCCTTCACGTACCCAGCCTGCATCCAGCCACAGACATTCGATTCGTCCATAGTTGGTCAGCAGTTCCATAATTTGCTCATGCGTGAACTCCACGAATTTCTCCCACAGCCATGGATACGCTTTCGGATCATAGGATGGTCCACGCCACATATGGCTTCCCCGCTCCATGCCAGGTGTCCAGTAATATGGCGTATGCCAGTCCGCTTTGGAGAAGTAAGCCGAGATGCCGAGCCCCTTGGCACGAAAAGCGTCAAAAAGCGCCCGGCAAATGTCCGCATACTTATGGGTGTGAAAAGGAGTATCTTTGCCCGTGATGCGATAATCGGTGGTATGTGTGTCCCACATGCAGAAACCATCATGATGTTTGGTGGTGAACAGGAAATATTTGAACCCGTTATCAGCGGCCATCTGTGCCCACTCTTCAGGCTGAAAGCGAATGGGATTGAAGGTTTTGTTGAGATCAAAGTATTCTTGCTTGAAATGCTCCATGTCCTCAGTCCAGTCGATATCATTGCGCGACCAATCGCCATCCTCGTCACTTAGCGCCCAGGACTCCACAAGGCCAAGCTGAGAATAGGGACCCCAATGCATCATCAGCCCCAGCTTCTGATCCTTGAACCACTCCAGACGTTCATTCAGCAACGGATCTTCAGGCTTCACCCATTCCTCTTCTTTGCTAAAGTTATGCACGCCTGCTTCGACAACCTGCTCTTCCTGTTCCAGCACCGTATCTTTGGTTTCGCTCATCCCGTTCATCTCCTTTGGATCAAATGTCACACGTTGAAAAGGTAGCTTTACACAGGTCACTGCGCGGTCAAAACAATCTTCCGATCGCTGTTATCCCCGGATTTTTTTGATTCCCTTTCCTAAGGGGAAAATCCGGGGATAAAGGCGAGCGCTTCGCTTCTTCAGATTCGTTCTGCCCTCTCCGTTATTGTGTAAATGTTTCGTTCAACTAAGAAAGACATATTAAGCCCAGTCATTTCGATTGCAGTGCCTCACTACTTCGAGTGGCGTTGCCCTTTTCGGATCGCAACACCATATCTACAGTGAAATTTCGCGTCCTTCACGTGCGGACTCGTAGATGGCACAAAGGATTTTCATGATTTCAACGCCATCCTCAACGGGGCTTAGTGTCTCTTTGCGCCCTTGGGTACTGTCGATAAAATGATTGACTTCATTACGGAAAGAACCTGCGAAATCAAGGGATTTGAAATCCACCTGTGGCGTCATGTTCAAAATGGTATCGAATTTCTCACCAATCAGTGAAATTTCCGGTTCCAGTTCAGCTCCACCTTTATCGCCATATAGTCTGACCGAAGTTTCATCCTGCTTCGCGTGCAGTGTGAAGCTTACATCCACCAGCAGGCTTGCCCCGTTCTCGAAACGAATCAACGCATTAGCCATATCCTCCACGGTGTTTTTGTTCGCATCATAATCCGCTGCCTGATAGAATGACAGATTACGGATATTTGCACGGTTACCCAATCGATTGGAGACATTCGCAGACACGGTTTTCACCTTCGGTTTGCCCATCAGGTACCAGGAGATATCAATAATGTGCACGCCAATATCGATCAACGGGCCGCCGCCAGAACGTTCCACATCTGCAAACCAGCCGCCCGGATTGCCCAAACGCCGCAGACAGGATGCCTTGGCATAATAGATCTCTCCCAGCTCGCCTTCATCAATGAACTTCTTCAGGATCTGCGCATTGTCGCTATAGCGGCGTACAAAGCCAACCTGAAGCAGCTTTCCACTGCGATGAACAGCCTTCTCCACCTCTAACGCATCTTCTACCGTCTGACAGAGCGGCTTCTCGCAAAGTACGTTTTTACCCGCATCCAGAGCAGCAATGCTGATCTCGGCATGTGTATCATTCCAGGTACAGATGCTGACCGAATGGATTTCAGGTAGTGCCAGGAGCTCCTTATAATCGGTGAATACATGGGTAGCGTTATATTTTTTCGCCGCTTCCTGGGCACGTGCTTCATTCAGGTCGCATATAGCGTATATTTCAACTTCGGGATTACTGTCATACGCTTGTAAATGAAAATCGGAAATTGATCCTGCACCGATAACGGCAATTTTAAGTTTGGACATGGATTTTCCCCTCCATAATCTGTTGAATGATGGTCATATCAGTTGATTCAAAACATATGATAATCGGCTTAACGTAACTACGGTGAATGTTTGGACTTTCGGCCGCTGTTGTCTACAGATTTCTTGTATCAACTGCTCTCAGCAGTTGAAATCCGCAGACAAAGGCGGACGCTACCGCCCCTACAGTTCCAAACTTCACCTCTGTTACTTCAGCCTTACATATAAAAATTGATTCCACTTATATAGTAGTAAGTAGCTGCTTATGCTTCCTCCCAGAAGCGGCGGACGTTATCCATCGCGATTCGGGATGCTGTTTTGCAATTTTCCATACCTTCAAATTCTACAGATATATATCCGTCATAACCGGACTGCTTCAACACACGGAATACTTCCGGCATGTCGATATCTCCGTGACCCACAATCGCACCGCGCAGGTAATTGCCGTGTGCGGTCTGGAACCAGCCCTCTCCGGGATTGCGGTAGGAAGGTCTCCGATAGAAATCTTTGGCGTGCACCATGGATGCATAAGGAATATTGTTTTTCACAGCGCTAACCGGGTCTTCATCCACACAAAGGAAATTGCCAATATCCAGCGTTGTCTTGAAGTTTTCTCGTGCCGTCTCATGCACCAACCGCCGGACACGCTCACTGGACTGCACATAGTAACCATGATTCTCCACACTTGTGGTAATGCCGTGACTCGCTGCGTAATCGGCAATTCGCTGACAGGCCTTCACCAGAACAGGCAGGTCCGCCTCAAATTGGGCGACAGTGCCTTCCTGTGCAGGACGAAACGCAACATCATGGCGCATTCTCGTAACGCCAAGTGCGGCAGCGACATCCACATGCTTCATGACAGCAGCAATCTCATTTTCAAGTGCATCCGGGCCTTCTCCTGTAACGAAGTTGGCACCTATTGCGTAATTGGAAATATCAATTCCCACGTCTTGCGCAGCCTCTCGAATCCGATCAATTAATTCCGGTTGGTCGATCAGGCTGTACCCGATCGGAACAATCTCCACATGTTCTCCGCCCTGCTCGGCGATGTAACGGATGGCGTCGGGTACAGTCAGTTCCTTGGCATCCAGTGCCTGTTGCAGACTGTATGTGCTGAGTCCTACTTTCATATCCTCTCATCCTCTCCTGCTGGTGTGTGGCTCTACCTTACATATACCTTTTTCCATAAGATCATACAATTACCAATAATCGTTTGCTACTCTATTTTCCATGGGATGAATCCAAAATCGGCTTATCTACAAATGTTACGGCTCAATCGCCAGCTTCATGCACCTCTTGTTTGCTCAGATATACACCCAGCCAGGACAACGTTGGATACCATCTGGATTCATGAATGGTCAGACGAATAGTTCTGGCGGTAAAAGGTTCGAAACTACAGATTCGTTTGTGACCAACAATCGTGCCGCGATACAGCTCCTGCCAATCCCCACTCTCACCCTTTGCCTCCAGCGTAAAGCGCTCAATTCGTTGGCCTGAACGGATATGCTCCATAAGAACGACTCGGTCGAACTGCTTTTCCTCCGGCAGTTCTACCTCCAGCCAAGCCAGTTCAGCTCCTTCAGATGGGCACCAGAACATATCCGATTCCTCACACAATACCTGGGTAGCGGCATGTTCTCCATCCATGGTATCCGATGCGTGAATTCTCGCCCCAACAGCCAAACTTTGCCGATAAGTACCGCACAAAAAGTCTCCGAGCTGCTGCAGCCGCTCAATATCCTGTTCGTGAATAAGGCCGCGTCGATCTGGTGGAAGGTTTAGTAGAAAATTGGCGTTGCCGCCAACCGCTCCATCATAGATGCCAAGCAGTTCCTCCAGCGATTTGACTTGATCGTCCTCGCTTGCATGATAGAACCAACCCGGACGGATGGATGTATTCACTTCTGCGGGATACCAGATGAGCTTGCCCTCATGTTGCCGGATCACTTCCCGACTCCCCAAATCGGCATCCTGTGTATTAATTCTGCTGGCAAACTCACCATCATCCACCTGCTGCGATTGCTCCTGGATCTTCTCATTATCTTGCAAGTAGGCAGGTACGACGCTCCATTCCGAAGTCCGGGTATGACCTGCCTCATTGCCGCACCAGCGAACATCCGGTCCACATACCGAGATTACAGTCTCTGGCTGCAACTCCCGGATCAGCGCATAATAGGAATCCCAATCGTAGACCTGCCTTTTCCCATTCGGCCCCTCTCCGCAAGCTCCGTCGAACCACACGCAGAAAAGTTCACCATATTGGGTTAACAGCTCACGCAACTGATTTTTGAAAAATTCGTTGTATCGCTCTGAATCTCCGTAGGATGCTTCATGACGGTCCCAAGGAGACAGATAGATACCGAACTTCAACCCGCCTTCACGGCAGGCATCGGCAACTTCTTTCACTAGATCACCCGTACCATTTCGCCAAGGGCTGGCGGCTACCGTATGTTTCGTGTACTGGCTTGGCCACAAACAAAACCCGTCGTGATGCTTGCATGTGAGAATTAATCCGGTCATACCGGCAGATTTGCACGCCTGAACCCATTGCCGGGCACTCAGATGAGAAGGGTTAAAGATATCGGGATCTTCATTCCCCGTTCCCCACTCCTGATCTGTAAACGTATTCATGGTAAAATGAATAAATGCATAGAACTCCATCTCCTGCCATTTCAGCTGACGTTCTGATGGCACGACCTGTGCTACTGCCTTCACCCAATCGGTTGTATTTACTGGATTCCTCTCCTCTCATGCCGGTTCTCTGTCCGCTTTCCGTCAAATGCCATAAAGGACCGACAGAGCAGAGCATCTCCAGCGGTCCTTAATTATGTTCATCTGTCGTTGAAAGTCAGCTGCCTGATTGCAATTTGATCCCTGTGCCACGAAGACTCTACCAATCTCAGCGGAACGATCCACGAACCCTCCTGCTGTCCCCACATCCTGCTCACCACATCCATTGCCTTTTCATGCTTGCCTGCAAACCATGCCGCCATAACCTTCATGAATGGGTCTCCTTTCGGAAAATGATGGGTTAGCCATTGGAGTAATCACATTTGTTATTTTCGTTATCATAAAAATGTTATTGTTTCATTCATAAACAGTCTAAGACGTTATGAATGAAACGTCAATACACAAAAAAGACACCCCTAAGGGTGCCTCTCTCTTGATCAATATCGAATATTATTATGTTCATTTTCGCTTTGCCTTTGTCATTCGATTAAACATTATCAGTGCAGCAATCAACATGGCAACAATTGCGATATTACTTGCTGCATCATGCGACATGCCGAACAGAACGCCCAGATTGGTAACCAGGCCTCTGACAATCAGCGCAACCGCAATTAGCAGAATGGGGCTCCAAAAATTATACCTTCTCATCCTTCGCAACACTCCTGACCAGATTGTTCAGAAATTCCGGATCTCATAACACAATCATAACAGTCGTCATGTTCAGTTACAACAGATCAGACGATCCTGCGTTACACTTGTTTGAATTCGATCCAGTCGATCTGCAGACCTGGTTTGGTGAAGTCCAGCTTCAATTCGTACAAGCCTGCTTCCAACTCCACTTTAACAAGTTTCTGTCTGATCCACTTACCTTCAGTACCATTGGTTTGAATGGTTGTCATCAATTGATCATTGAGAATCACATTACATGCACTTTGTGCCAGTTCCGGCTCAGGAGACATGATCTGTACAATAATCCGATATTGACCTGCTTCATCCACTTTCATGTAGACAGGTTCGCCCACAACGGGTTTGACCTGTGCATTATCAGCCAGCGCTTGTGCCTGCTCTGAGGAAAGTGAAGCATTCGCTTGGAATGAAGCGACATTCTCTACAATCTCATGTTTTCTGGAGAAGACAGGTGCATTCATGATGAACTCACAAATATTCATAGCCGAGCGCTGAAGCTCTCCGCGTGTCAACGTCCCATTTTCCAGAGATTCGATCGTGTTATCATCCCAGCCGTTGATTTCTGCGCCATAGTTAGGTACAACCATGTACAGATCGTTTTGAGCGCGAACCATCCAGTTGGTGTTTTTCCGATCTGCTGGTCCACCTTCAACGCCATCGTTCATAATAGCCCACCAGTCGGTCATCACGATACCTTGGAAGCCCCACTCCCCACGAAGAATGGTCGTGTTCAGATCGTAGTTCGAAGCCGCCCAATGTCCATTAATCGGATTGTAGGAGGTCATGATCGAGTTCGCACCGCCTTCTTTCACGGCAATCTCGAACCCTTTCAGATAGATCTCACGCAATGCACGTTCAGATACAACAGCATCCACTTTACTGCGATGTTTCTCTTGATTGTTGCAGGCGAAATGTTTCAGCGTAGCATTAGAGCCACCCTTCATGATTCCTTTTGTGCAAGCAGCAGCAAATACACCAGAAATCAACGGATCTTCTGAGAAATACTCAAAGTTACGTCCATTCATCGGACTCCGGCGAATATTCAATCCAGGCCCGAGCAGTGCATCCACCTGATTTCTCAGCAATTCTTGACCTTCCATCACATACAGCTCTTCAACGAGTTCTGCATTCCATGTTGCTGCCAGCAAAGTTCCAATAGAAACTTGTGTAGCCTTCTCCCCGCTATCCATACGAATACCGGAAGGGCCATCCGCAGTACATGCAACAGGGATTCCGTAATTGAACAGACTGTCACTCACACCGCCAAATGCGGAAGCTGTACCCGATGTAACGAGTGGGCTGCTCATACCTTCGCCTCTTACGATGGCTGCCAGATCCTGATCACTCAATTGGGCGATAAATGCTTCCAGGCTGATTTTGCCATCCTTCACATCTCTCAGCTTGTAGCCCTGATTTCCAGTTTGCTCCAGCGTTTGCGGTAAGCATTGTTCAATTCGTTCAGCCATGGATACTTGGCGCGTCGGTACATCTGCATAGATCAGCTCGTAAGATCCGTCTTCTTTGCGCGCTCCCGGCTTCATTCTCGTAAAGCCTTCAGTCGGTGCCATTGCCTCCTGGAGCTGTTCCACGAGTTGAATCGTTTCTACGACGTAGCCATCTTGGCCATCAATGCTGACATGCTCCACATTTTTGACACTGGTTCCTACGTACAAACGATATGTTCCTGCCTCAAGTACATACGCCGATGCATGTCCAGTTACGCCAGCATCATCATAGGAAGCCATGGAATCCACAGGGAAACTCACGGTCAGACGCTGAGACTCACCCGGCTGAAGCAGATTCGTTTTGCCGAATGCCACCAGAGCTTTTGCAGGTTTCCCTAATTGACCTTGTGGGGCTTCATAATAGATCTGCACTACTTCTTTACCGGCATAGGTCGTGCCCGTATTGGCTACGGTTACATTCACCTTAATGCTATTTTCTCCGTCTTGGGAGATCCATTTTGCGTCTTCTGCCTTGGTTGTGAACGTGGTATAGGACAAGCCGTATCCAAATTCAAATTGTACTTTTTCAGGTCGAAACGTTTCGAAATAACGGTAGCCTACGTAGATATCTTCTTGATAAAGGTTCTTAAACTCATTGCCATAATTGCTTGTGGAAGAATAATCTTCAATGGAATACGCAATCGTATCCGTTAATTTACCACTTGGTGTAACGTCTCCGGCCAGTACATCGGCGATCGCATTACCACCCTCCATACCGCCATGCCACGAGTAAATGACACTTTGGATCGGATGAACGTAAATTTCATCATTCAACCAGCTCATGTCCATGATGTTCGATACATTCAACACGACGATTGTTTGTTCAAAATGATTCGTGACCTGCTTCAGCATCGCTTTCTCATCTTCCGTCAACCGGTAGCTGCCTGGTGCATCCACATTATCCTGATCTTCGCCTGCTGTACGTCCAATCACTACGATCGCTTTGCTGGATTTACTTCTGGCTTGAGATACCACTTCATCGGTTAAAGGCATTTCTTTCTGATTCCAAGGCTCTGCCGCCCATACTTTTCCACCGTCATCAAACGGGTTTTCTTCAATCCATTTTTCATAGACAGCTGCCAATTCTTCATTAACTGTAAGTCTTTTTTTGCTGCGCAGACCATCCAGCAAATTGGTTGTATACGCTACATGAACGCTGCCGCCTGAGCCCGTACCACTGCGATAATAGTTGACTTGAATCCGTCCAAACACTGAAACGTTTTCGTCTTTTTGAATCGGAAGCGCCTGTCCTTCGTTCTTCAAAAGCACTGCGCCTTCAGCGGCAACTGTGCGGCTAAACTCTGCAAACCCTTCCAATGGAACTCCGATTTGATGTGTGCTCAATGATTTCCCTCCTGATTGTCATCTCCATACCCACGAATCACTATATATAAAATGAATTTATGAAACTCACACTTGGGTCACTCCGATGACAGAACAACCTTCCGATCACTGTTATCCCCAGATTTCCTTAATACCTTTTTAAAGGGTTGAAATCAGGTGATAAAGGTGAACGCTTCGCTTCTTCAGGTTTTTTCTGTCCTCTCCGCTATCGTGTAACTCTTCTTTGGTTCATTTTATAAAGAAAGATATTCGTTAATCTGGTAGATTCACTTGTATCTAGTCTCATATTAACAGATTCTATAGTAGAAAATAAATCAGGTTAAACGTTTTTTCTCACAGTGGACATGATTTTACGATTATCCAACTTAAAAAGCCACGAACGTCATTCGTTCGTGACTTTTATTCTTGTGCGACCTATGCATTAGGTTGTTAATTTGGCATAGACAAGGAAGAACAACATGTTCTCTCCCACGATAGCATAATTAGGCACCCGATAGATCAGATCCACAACGATAAACGCGGCCATTATCCCCAGCATAAACACCAAGTGACGCGGACGTAGCCGCAGATGAGCATGCCTGTATCGGTGGAACACCAGCGAGGTGGACAGAAAATACAGCAGAACTGAACCAAAAACAAAGGCTAACATGAAACCATAATTGAGTTCATCCAGGTATAACAGTTGAATAGAAGCGGCAATCATGCTCATGGATATATAGATGAACAGATGGCCGTATATGATCGCTTGCCCGGCGGTCTGGATCTCTTTGCTGACCTTTTTCTCAACATTATCAAAATACTGCCACCACATCGCAATCACGAATATGGATGTAAACGCCGCGAACAGAACAGATCGTACATCCCAGTGATCCATTTGCAGCACAGCAATGATACTGACGACCGACTCACCGAGCAGGATGAGAGTAAACAGAGCGAAACGTTCCAATAAATGATGCGTGTGTATCGGCACCTTCACCAGATTTTTGCGTCCGATGAGCGGGAGAATGATATCCACGGCAATTCCGACGTACAAAATCGCATATCGCAGCCATGAATCAAAGAACAGGGAACCTGTTGAGATCAATATGCCGATGATGAAGCATACACCCAGATAACGAGCGGCTTTTTGTTGATGTTCGCTTTTGGAATTATGAATCATAAAATATTGAATGGCAGTCAATGCCCTCGAACCGATATAACCCGCAAAGAAAGGAAGATAGTATTCATCAAAATCAACCGAGAGACTCGCCGTCATCACCAGAACAGACAGGAGTTGAAGGATAAGAAAGACTCGATGGATGAAAATGTCCTGACCATAACGGTTAATAAATAGGGTCTGACCGACCCATGCCCACCAGACAGGAATAAAAATCAAAACAAATTTCATCAGATATTCAAAGGAAATCACGCCGTGTTCGGCATGCAGCAGGACATGTCCCGCTTTGGAGACCGCTGCTACAAAAAGCAAATCATAGAACAGCTCCAGCCAGGTAACCTTTTTCTCCATCATCCTTCAATGCTCCTTTAGTTGAACTCATATCAAAAAGATTGCTTGTTCTGGCCCTTCTTTAACGTGCCATCATAGAATGCGAAGACTCCAACGTTCTTACTTGGATCGGCTGCAAATTGCCTTCAATTTGGGCACGATATGGCTCAAACCACTCAGGCAGCATGAGTTTCTGTCCGAGCGACTCCGCTGGCTCATCTTTCGCGAATCCAGGAGGATCGGTAGCAATTTCGAACAAGATTCCGCCAGCTTCTCTGAAATAGATTGCGTTAAAATATTGACGGTCCCGAACTGGGGTTGGCTGATAGCCGTACTGTTGTACAGCTTCTCTCCACTGCTCGTGTTCTGCAAAATCTTTGGCACGCCACGCAATATGGTGGACCGTCCCTGCTCCGCCTGCCCCCAAAGCCATCCGGGTGACAGGAACATCCACGATATTGCCGATATCTCCGAAGGACCGGAAACGTACATACTCCTCATCTTCATCTACTTTGGTGAATCCGAGTATTTTGTCCAGCGCATCCATCGTTCTCTGCGGATTGACGCTGAACAGCACGGCACCTCCAAATCCTTTGATGGCTTTGTCCGCTGGAATGCCTTCATGCACCCAGGTGCTGGCTGGGCCCTCTTCACGTTCAACCAGTTCCAGACGCAAGCCCTCACTGTCTTCGAATTGCAGCAGCTCTTCGTTAAAACGACTTGTTTTGGTTACCTCAATGTTATACTGCTCCAGCCGATCCTGCCAGAAGCCAATAGTCCCAGGTGGAATCACATATGAGGTGATGCCGACCTGACCGCCACCAATTTTGCCTCGCGGTGATCCGGCTGATGGGAAGAATGTGATAATGGTACCCGGACTTCCGTTCTCATCCCCAAAGTACAGATGGTAAACGTCTGGTGCATCGAAGTTGATTGTTTTTTTCACAAGCCGAAGTCCCAGAACTCCAGCATAAAAGTCGACATTAGCCTGTGGATCTCCCGCAAAAGCTGTAATATGGTGAATACCTGCAGTTTGAATGGTCATCATCATTTCCTCCTAGGTTTATAGATCATTTATATTATCTTAATATTAAGATATTAAACCGAACTGATTCAGTTATTATTTTGTTGGGCCTGTTCCTGTTTCAGTTTATCCGGAGTGACGTCATCGCCGTTCGGATCATAGATGGTTACATTCAGCAGAATATCGTTGATCGAACCGCGAAAGGTTTGCAGATATTCCTGGCGCAGACGAATTTGTTCTGCTTTCTCCATCTCCGTCAATCCTGCCGCGTTGGCTTTTCTTGAAAGTTCATTTATTCTGGTCAATGTTGGAATCATCATCTTGATCTCTCCTTGTAAATCGGAATTAAGATATTTGCTTTTCTCGGTGTAATTTATATTCAAATTAAATATCTTAATTTAAAGATAAATGATTTATGATCCGTTGTCAATCGTTTTCTCCCATTTAAAATAGAATGAAAAAAGGGCCTACTCCAAAGTTTGACCATAGAGTAAGCCCTTCTTATATTTAGATATAGGTTAACCCAACTTCTGACCACAGTTTGGACAGAAATTTGCTCCTTCATTCTTAGCGCCACAGTTCGGACAGAAATTCGGCTTTTTATTGTCTCCAGACGAAGAAGATGCACCTGCATCGCTGTTTTGATTAGCCGCAGGTTTTTGATCCGAATTCTGATTCTGGTTGTTCTGGTTCTGATTCATGTTCTTCATCATTTCATTCGCCATGTTCATGCCCATCATCATGCCCGCCATATCCGAAGCAGCGCCACCACCCTTAACTTTACCGGATGAGATACCATCAGTCATGCTGACCTGCTGATATTTTTGCAAATTGCCGATCATTTCATGTGAAGCCGTCTTCGTAATCATATCCTGGATCTCCTGCGGATAATTGAAGCTCATCACCTGGAAGCCTGTAATTCCGATTCCGATGTCCATCATTTGCATATCCAGATCTTCCTGAATTCCTTTGGCAATATCCGAGGCATTCGCCTGCAGGTTGAACATGTCCTTACCCTCACGGCTAATCCATTTCATTAGCAACTGATCCAGCACAGACGTAATTCGGATTTTAACATCCTCGACCAGATAGCTCTGCTTGATACCCGCGATTTTATCGATCAATGTAACATAGTCACTCACTTTAAAATTAAACGTACCATTCGCACGAACCGGCATTCCACCTGGAAGTTGAGGAGTTGGAATCAATACCGGACTTTGCGTACCCCATCGAACCGTAAACTCCTTCGTATTCACAAACAGCACTTCGACCCGCATGCCGCTGTTGAATCCGAACTTGAAGCCTTTTAAGGTAGACAGAAACGGAATGATCTCGGAATCAATATTAAATGAGCCTTCGTCCTCAAAAATCCCTTCCACCTTGCCGTTATTCAGGAAGATCGCATCTTGCCCCGAACGGATAATCAATTTACTTCCCTTCTTGATCTCACGATTACTCCACTTCCAGAAAATCATATCATCTCTGAACTCTTCCCATTCCACCACATTCGAAAATTGATTTTTGAAAAATCCCATACTCGTTCCCATCCCTTCTATTTGGTCTTACTTCGTATCTTAGAAAGATCTGCTGCTACCACTGTGCGAATGACCGCCTCGGCTGGTACCTCCGCCGCCGCCACCTCCGCCACCATTATTGTTGTTCTTCTCAATTTTGCGTTTGGTTACGGTAGTACGGATATACCGATCCTGACGATCGATTACACTGGAAGTACTTGAATCCTCATAAGTAGCACGATTGACTGTAACTCGCCCACCGGAACGATAGGCCATTACCCCAACAGCAATGCCTCCAAACGCTACTGACGCAGCAAGTTGGAACCAAATATTGAAGAGGATATTATCAGGATTTACTCCCGGTCTAATTCCCATATATTCGTAGGAAAGCTTGATATACTTTTCAAAAGCCAGTTTATAATTACCGTCCGTTACATCTGGTGCAATCTTAGCTGTGATTTTATCTGCTCTGCCGTTGTCGATATAATCTTTCCCTTTATAAAAACCAGCAAGATACATCTTCCGGTTATACATATCAATTGTCAAAATAACTGCATTGCCATGAGCCTTATCGTAACCAAGCCCCTGATCATCATAGAAATCCTCAGTCAGCAGTATTTCACTCTTTTGCTCCTCATTATTTGAGGTGTAAATAACAAAATCCGTCTGTCTTTCAGCCCCATACTCATTCGCCAATGCATTCAGTTCACTTTTCTCCTGCTCGTTCAGCAGATTAGCTTCATCGTATATCAGGTTTTTGCTGTCTGCTGCCGATACCACTGACATTGGAATCAATGGAGACACGAGAGTAATCACAAATAAAATGAGTGTTGCCATCCATGCCAGATGTCTTCTTTTCCTCACAGGAATCCACCTCCCATCATCCAGGCGACCAGTTTCAATGACAAAAAAGAAACGGCTGAAATTCCTGCGAACCATCCGGCAACTTTAGCTTTGCTAATAGGCGGTTTACCAACCACTTTACCTGTCTGTCCATTCATGGCAAAGGTATACTGCGAACGATTGTAGTCATAGTAAACCATCCATACCGGGAGCAGCACATAGTCTGCATTTTTTAACGTAGTATCAATCTGTTTGTCCGTGTAACTAACACTGTTATAACCTGAAACCGTTGATGCAATATAAGAATCGATATAAGAACTCGTTTTTTCCTTGGCGCGCGGGTATAGTTCCTCATCGGTATAACTATATTTTTCCGCAATGTACCCGGCGAGATACGGGGTTTTGAAAAGCTTTAACTGGTTATACGGAAATGGCTCCAGCTTATCCATCAGTTCATCTTTCATTTTCTCCGAAGCATCAATGGGCAGATTCACATAATTCAGCCGGATTCTCCGGTAAATATCAAAATGCTGCGTTTCCGTGTAATGATAATCACCCTGCGTGTAGGTTCTGATTTTTGTGCCACGGCCATGAACTTCGATTTTGTTATGTAACTCATATAACCAGAAGGGCACGTATATCCCGGTAATGCTCTTGACTCGGTCAGCTGTCATGAATCCGCTAGGTGTCAGCAAGCCGTTTCTACACCATTTTTTGAACGCCTGCTTGGCCTCATCCTTACTGATCGAAAAGGGTAAGACCATGGCCGGTGCCAGATCTCCCGTCAGTCGATCACTCAGAACAACGGCAGCTCCACAGAAGCTGCATGTCGTTGCACTTGTCTCCGGCTCAGTCACAATATCCGCGCCGCAGCTGTTACAGTGATACTCCTTGACCTCATTCTCCGTGAACACCTGTTTCTTCAGCGGATCGGGGATCTGTTCGATATTATCCTGTCGTCCGCAGCTGGGGCAGGATAACGCTCCAGTTGCACTATTAAAAAGCATTCCACTGCCGCAGTTGGGACACTTGTACTCGATTACCGGCATTTGCTCACCTCAATGTTTAACGAAATGTATTACATGATATATATCGTTATTTATCTTCCAATTTCTTCTGAATTGCTGCAAGCTCTTCCTCTGGAGTCGGCGTCACCTGTGCATGATTACCCGCTTCGGCATTCATTTTCTGCTCCAACTGCGCAATGAGTACATCCAAATCATCTTCCTGTGCCCCAGCACGAAGTTCAGCCAAAGCCTCAGCTTCGTTAAGTGCCTGATTCGCCTTGTCTTCCATCGCTTTCAAAGCAGCATTCGCATTGGCAGCCGAAGCGTTCCGTTCATTGGCCTGTTGTTGCGCATTGGCAGCCGCCATCCTGCCCTTCAGCTCCGCATGCCGAGCTTCCAATTGCCCCATATCCGCAACCAGCTTCTCGTGCATATGCTTCATCATTTTGGCTTTGGCTGAAGCCCGATCATAAGCAGCTTGTAATTCGTTCAGTTTCACAGTCTGCGCTGCCTTCTTTTCCAGAAATCCACGTGCCTTGTCTTCATCACCGGACTCCGCAGATTTCTCTGCATACCGCTGTAATTTCTTAATCTCTGCATTGCATTCGTCCAAAGCCCTCTTCGCCCGGCTCTCATCCGAGAGAACCGCAGCCGTCTCTGCCTTCACCTGACCCAGATCACTGCTCAAGCTCCGCATATATTCATTCACCGTCTTCTCCGGATCTTGCGCCCGAGCCAGCACATGGTTCACATTCGCTTTCATCACGTCCCTAAACCTCGATAAGATTCCCATCATTCGTTCCTCCTTCGATCAGTTCATATGTACTATAATACATGAATATGAGGTTGAAGGTTTCATTTACTGCCACTGCAACAATAAATTTGAAGTAATCCAAGCGTGACATAATCCCCTTACGTTATAAAAGAAAAGACGATCGCCCATGGCGTCGCCTCATTAACTAAAACTCTTCGAAATCATTGTGTTCCTTTTCGTCATTTACAGTTCTTCTATAAATTTGATACTTTCCTCTGCAATTAGATCGGGATCAGCATCATGAATGTAATGACCGTTATGTAATAATAGATATCGCCCATTCTTCACAGACTCAACGTAATTTACTAAGTAATTTTTCCAGTCCTCGACAGGTAATTCCTCTCCATTAGATATAAAAAAATACATGGGCACATCGGGGATACCTCGTTTTAAAACTTGTGCTGCATTATTCCTAATCATTTTAACTTCTTCATTCATGTTCAGTGTCTGCGTCTTCTTATAAAATAATGCCCTATAGATCTCCTCCTCTTGGAAGGATAGCCTCTTCTCTTCAATTGCGGCGGATGAGTTAACAATGTCGGGGAAAAAACGGGTTATTCCGACACGAGCTCCTAGGCCAGTAAGACTCCTCATACCAAATGAAGGTAGAGGATACTCTTCATAAACTTGTGGAATAGCAGGATCAAGACCAATGATAGCCTCAATTTCATTTGGATACATTTGTGCCCAATATAGTGCTTCTATGCCCGACATAGAATGCGGAAATAACACATATGGCGGTTTTTCTCCCGCTAACGTCAGAGCTGTTCTGGTCTCTTCCAACATTGTATCGATATCACGTGGGACCTTTGCCGTTGCACTGAAACCGTAGCCCGCCTTCTCAACAACAGCAACCTTGTATTGATCCGACAATCTGGAATAGAGCGCCTTGAAATCCAATACAGGAGAAGATGTGCCCCCACCTGACATAAAGACCAGTGTATGTTCTCCGGAACCTTCTATATAGACATGCATTGGGTGATTATTAACATCAACCATTACACCTGGGGGTGATAATATGGCCGATTCTATCTTTAATTTAATTGTATGATTCGCGAAACTAATTGCTATGAACAAAAGCAGGATACCCAATAAAGCCAATGAACCATAACCCATTCGTTTGAGTACAATTTTCATTATATTCCACCAACATTCTGTCCCATTTCCAATTATTATAGCATGTGTTCATAGACGTATACTTTACTAGGATTCGACAGGAAGGCTACTGGAGCTGAAGGCATCGGGTACCTCCAGAATGTTGATGATGTCATCACCGTTATCATGGCAAAACTACGGTTTGGATTGATTGGTGATCCAATCTGGCAAGGAGTCCATCTAGGATGGATTCCTTGAAGAATGAACAATTCTGGCATTTGTACAAGAGAACATTCCAGAAGCTTTGCTAATGTCTATCTTCCCATTTGATTCTTTCATTTTCCCATCTAAAAAGACTTTAAACGCTTCGGCCTTCTGAAGACTTATGACTTGTTCATGTCCTTCCAACCCATTCATGGATAACACATATTCGACGATTGCGTCTGAGTCTGTTATGGAAAGCGAATCTTCATACACATGTAATTGTACATCAGTAAAGGCGTTTTCAAGTTGTTGCTTTCCGTTCTCCATGGAAAATTTTGACTCAATCATGCCAAGAATACGGTCATATTGGCTATCAGGATTAAATTCTTTTACCAACTCTTTCATCTCGGCCATATTTCGTGAACCGATGGTACTTGCATAAAAGGTCCCGTTCTTCTTAAGCACTCTCCCGATTTCGGACAATGCCCTCTCCAGATTCCCGAGATGATATAACATATGATTCGCGATTACGATATCAAAGCTTTCTTCGGGATAATGAATTTCCTCTGCATCCATGACACTCCATTGGACATGTTCCCCAAGGTGAGCAAGATTGCGCTGGGCATCCTGAAGCATCCCCGACGATTTGTCTGTAATGGTTATATCCCAATGATCAGGAATGCGCTCGGCATTGGCCATCCACAACAATCCGTTTCCACCACCCAATTCTAAAACCCTGAGATGATCCTTCTTTGGAAATTGATCAAAGACCCAAAGAGGCCAGGGATATGGATTCGTGCTATATGTTTTATGCAAATGAATTCTCGCGTTGAACTTACCCGAATTAGCATATTGCTTACTTTGGTCAGGGTTTTCATTTTTGGCCGACATTCGAGTCCGCTCCTTTAGCCAGACGCCACGTACGCATGGAATCCGCATAGTTTAATAACTGTTCGGCAAACATCTGAACCTCACTGTCGTTCCAATCGCGCAAGATATGTGCCAAACCATCAATACTCACTTTCAGGAAATCAGACAATTCCTCTTCTCCCAATGGAGACAAGGTAACCAAACTGGACCGTAAATCATTCGGATCTGAGACCGCAACGATATGACCAGACAGTTTCAACCCCTGAATTCTCCGGGTGATTGATGAGGGATTCAAATCTAGTTTGCTGGCAATATCCGTGATCCTCACAGCTCCCTGTTCCTTGACAAAAAGCAGAATTTCAAACGTTAGACGATCCAGATCTGACCGAAGATTTTGTGCATGCGTAAATTCTTTAACTATTCTTAACGTACCGTAAGCCAACTTCTCCAGCTCATCTCGATTACTTGCCAAAAATGATCACCTCCAGTTTGATCATAATTTATTTGTTTGCGCAAAGCAAATAAATATTTTTTTGCGCTTTGCTAGGTTGCTCTAATAACTCCGCTGGTCCAGGGATGCCATTCCTCTGCAAGTTGGCTATAATAAGGAAAGCCCTCTGGTCTGATGTACCAGCAGGAACCATGAATGATTTTTATAAAAGGCAGGAAAATTATGCGTACACGAGTTCATATTATCGCTCCTTACGAATCCATGACTACTATTATAGAAGAATGTATTCCGCTATTTCCCCAGTTAGCCATTCAATATGAGGTGGGCGACCTGATCAAAGGCGCCGAATTGGCGGCCCGGGCTGAACGAAACGGAGCGGAGATTATGATTAGCCGCGGCGGTACTGCCCAATTAATCAAGGAAGCCGTAACCATTCCCGTCATTGATGTGCAGTTATCCGGATATGACATGATTCGTTCGCTAACGCTCGCAAGCCAGTTCAACGGCCAAACCGCTATCGTTGGCTTTGCCAATATTACTTCAGGAGCGCAGTCGATTATCGATCTGATGGAATTACCTTTAAAGGTGTATACCATACGCAGCTCCGAGGATGTGGCAAGGCTGCTGCTGGAGCTGAAAGCGTCAGGGTACCGTCAGATTGTTGGTGATGTTATCACGGTCAACACAGCCAAAACCTATGGAATGGAAGGATTACTGATCCAGTCTGGCAAGGAATCCATCCTCAGAGCGCTTGAAGATGCACAGTTGGTATATCGGTACTTGAGCAAAAATCACGCGATATCCGTCATACTGAACAATCTGGTCACCCAAGAGCATCCTAATCTTCTTGTTTTAAACGAACAGAACGAGGTTGTATTCGAGAATTTGACCGATTTTGAGCAGAATCCACTAACCGATAATCACATTTATCTCACCAATACCAATCTGGATTTCCATCAATCCCAAGTTCAAAATGTGTTCATCGTGGATGATTACCAGCTTACGGTAACGGCCTATGAAACGACGTTAAGTAACAAAACCTATAAAGTATATTCCCTTGAAAAAGGACAGCCCTATGCTTTTGCACAATTTGGCATAACGGCTTATACCGATATATCCATGGAGCCGATCGTTGCCGAATCCCCTGCCATGCAAGCCGTACTGAAGAGCATCCAGGCGCTTTACGAGAACCATGAACCCATTTATCTGCTAGGCGAAGCGGATTCAGGCAAGTCTTTTCTGGTCAAACATATTCATCAGATGTACTCCAGCGGTGGGCTAATGCTCCAAATCGATCTTGCTCAGGTTCCTCCAGGCCATTTGCACAAAATCCCACTCTCCAAAGTGCGCAACGTAGAAATTAATCATTTGGAAAATGGTTCGAAAGATGAGGAATTGATCTCATTCGTTCAGACCTGTCTACAGAGGCAGATCGGAGTATTCATCCTGGGGGAACAGGGATTGAATCCAAACAGAACGCTGGATGTCGAGCTGAATACGATCATTATGCCGAGCCTTGTGGACCGGCAGGAGGATCTTGCTCCACTGATCCAGCATTTCCTCAGCGATTACTACCAGAAGTATGGGACAGTTGCGGTGAAGATGAAAGAGGATGCGTTACAGCTAATTAGGGAACAAGTTCCGCATATGACAGTGAACCAGCTGAGGCATCTTATCAAACAGGCTGCACTGAATGAGCAGGACTACGTGATCTCAGCCGAGACCTTGTCACATCTGCTCGGTGAACAACCCTCACCCAATACGATGAAGCTTAGTGGTACGCTGAAAGAAATCGAAAAAGAGATTATTCAATTCGTTCTAAATGAGGAAAACAATAATCAATCCAAGGCGGCCGAACGCTTGGGGATTAACCGTGCCACGTTATGGCGTAAACTTAAAGAGTAACTTTAGGTTTACGCTTTTTTTACGATCACATGTGTTGCATAATTAAACACTAATAACTATTACTTAAAATTTACAATAATTAAGTGTTGCTAAAATAAACAATTTGGGATAACATTATCCCTGCAAACGCTTTATAAAAACGATTACTTCATAAGGAGCCACTACTATGAACATTAAAGCAACATTAGATCGTATTCCTGGCGGTATGATGGTTGTTCCCCTGTTGCTCGGCGCAACCATTAACACATTCTTTCCGAATGCTTTGCGAATCGGGGGTTTCACGGAAGCCCTGTTCGTAAATAGCTCAAGCACATTGATCGCCCTGTTCCTGTTGATTGCAGGTACGCAAATCACGTTCAAGACGGCCGGTTCTTCGGTTGGTAAAGGCGTTACATTGCTTGTGTTCAAGTGGGCAGTTGGTGCAATATTAGGTTTGATCGCTATCTATTTTGCGGATTCCAATGGTTTATTCCTTGGTTTGGCACCGCTTGCCATTATCGCTGCAATGACGAATTCCAACGGTGGACTGTACATCGCGCTGGCCGGACAATACGGCAAAGAAGATGACAAGGCGGCTTATCCGTTCCTCGCACTCAGCGACGGACCGTTCCTCACCATGGTTGCTCTTTCCATTTTCGGTGCTATGGGCTTCGCCAACGGCATGTTCTCCCCGATGGCTTTTGTAGCCGTACTGCTTCCACTAATCGTCGGTGTTGTTATAGGTAACCTCGATCGCAACCTTGCTGAATGGCTGCACAAAGGCAGTGACAAGCTCGTTCCATTCTTCGCCTTTTCACTGGGTATGGGAATCAACTTCTCGTCCATCATTCAAGGCGGACTTAGCGGCATCATGCTGGGTGTAATTACTGTATTGATTACTGGCGGCGTCGGCTACCTGCTCTTCAAAGCCATTGGCTGGAATCCCATTGTCGGAGCTTCGGAAGGTTCCACAGCCGGTAACGCTGTAGGTACACCTGCTGCCATCGTGGCTGCCAATGCTTCATTTGCTCCAATTGCTGAAATCGCTACCGTGCAGATTGCGGCGAGTGTTGTGACAACTGCCATTCTGCTGCCGATCTTCATCGGATTCCTCTCCAAACGGCTGGAGAAATCAGGCGGCGTCGAGAAATACAATCAAAGACCGTCCACATAAATGCATTGAATTTAGCTGACCGGACTTATATTTAATTTTGATTTTCAAGGAGGGATGACTGCATGAAATTAGCCATTATTGCAGATGATTTGACCGGCGCCAATGACAGCGGGGTGCAGCTTGCCCGTCATGGATTAAAGACAAGCGTGCTTTTCAACATGGACGAAGATAACATTCGTCATTACGATGCGGTCGTGTTTGATACCGATAGCCGTTCCATCACACCGGAGGATGCGTATCAGCGGGTTAGTCGAGCAGCCGAACTGCTGCTCAGGAACGGATTTGGCACCATTTTTAAAAAAATGGATTCAACCATGCGCGGAAACATCGGGATCGAGATCGACGCTTTGTACGATGTGATCAAACCGGACTTCATGATGATTGCCCCAGGCTATCCCAAGAACAACCGCACCATTCTTAATGGCACGCATTATCTGAACGGCGTTCCACTGGCCGATACGGAGATTGCGAATGATCCGAAGACACCTGTGACCCTTTCATATCTTCCGGATTTGCTCAAGCTCCAGACCAAGTATGAAGTGGGCGAGATTACGGTGAGTGATCTTGAATTAGGGACAGATCATATGAAGACGAAGCTGGAAACCTTTAAGGTAAACGGCATTCCCTATATCCTCGTCGACTCGACGGATGAGCAGCATTTGGAGCAGGTTCTGAGCATCACCAGCGAGCTGGATTATTCATTTGCCTGGGCAGGCTCGGCAGGTATCGCGAACTACCTTCCTACTCATTACGGCTTGGGAGCCAAGTCTGCGGAATTGACCATTCCGGCGAATCCAGGTCCGATCCTCACTGTTGTAGGGAGTGTGAACAAAAACTCTCGTGAGCAGCTCAAGCAGTTGCTACAGAAAACCAACGTATCATCCATCCCGTTCCACTCGTTCAAAGCCGTATCGGGATCGGCAGATCGTAAGCAAGAAATCGATCGTGTGTATGAGGAAGTGATGGCCAAAGCCGTGGAAGGCAATGACGTTGTCCTCTATTCAACCGCCGAACAGGTAGATATTGAACTAGCACGTGCTACGGGTGAAGTCCGAGGGCTTAATCATACCGAGGTCAGCAATGAGATTGTACGAGCCATAGGTGAAATCTGCGCCAAACTGCTGGAGAACGGGTACTTCAAAGGTGTATCCATGACGGGCGGAGATACAGCTAAACAAATCTGTATGAAGTGGAATATCAGCGGTTTCGAACTGCTCGATGAGCTTGAAATTGGTGTACCGATATCGAAGTTCATTGGAATTGAGGATCTGCACGTGATTACCAAAGCGGGCGGGTTCGGCAAGCCCGACGTCTTCATCCATGCAATAGAAAAATTAAAAGGAGGAGTTACCGTATGAAACCAACCGTAGGAATTACAATGGGCGATGCAGCAGGTATTGGACCCGAGATCATTATGAAAGCATTGGGCCATCAGGAGGTCTACAACCATTGCAAGCCACTCGTCATTGGCGATGCCAAAATATTGGAGCGTGTCCTGCCTGTCATCGGATCGAGCCTGAAGGTACATGCTATTCATGAGCCATCCGAAGCCAAGTATGAATTCGGTACTGTGGACGTTATTGATCTGGATCTTGTTCCTGCAGATCTGGAATATGGAAAAGTATCTGCCGTTGCGGGAGATGCAGCATTTCAGTTTCTGGCGAAAGCCATTGATCTAGCGAAAAAACAGCAAATTCATTCCATCTGCACGGCGCCTCTGAACAAGGAAGCCCTGCACCTAGGTGGGCACTTGTATCCAGGTCACACCGAGATTTTGGCTGATTTGACCGATACCGAGGATTTCTCCATGATGCTGACTACACCCAATCTGCGAGTAATTCACCTTACGACACATATGGGCCTGATTGATGCCATTGCGAGCATCAATCCGGAAAGAACATACACTGTGGTGAAACTGGCTCATGATACATTGAAAAAAGCAGGCTTCGAAAATCCACGTGTAGCTGTTTGCGGTATCAACCCGCATGCAGGTGAGAACGGATTGTTCGGTAATGGTGAAGAGGAAGAAAAACTGCAGCCCGGCATCGAACGTGCGCAAAAGGAAGGCATTAACGTCGTAGGTCCACTTCCGGCGGACACGTTATTCTTCCGCGCTGGTCGTGGCGATTTTGATATCGTTGTGGCTTGTTATCACGATCAGGGACATGCGCCAATTAAGGTTATGGGCATTGAAGAAGGTGTGAACATTACGGTAGGTCTCAAAGGCGGCATTATCCGTACTTCTGTAGACCATGGAACAGCCTTTGACATCGCAGGCAAAAACATTGCCGATGACAAAAGCATGTTAGCCGCCATCCGTTCCGCCATTGAGCTTGCACCCAGAACGCAGATTTAAAGAAAACAAAGAGATATGTTAGAGTAACGACCGCTTCCCATTCTTCTACTGGGAAGCGGTCGTTTTGCGTACAAGTGTAGCCAGTGGAGATGGACTTTTCGTAATCTTCCTCACATATCTTAAAGTAAAAAACGATTGAGGGTGTGTGAACTCCGTGAACAATACTTCCCTGCCATCTTCTACTATGGAGAAACCCAACTTTCTCGTCATTCTTGTGGATGAAGAGCGTTATCCTCCTGTATATGAGAGCACAGAAATACAGGCATGGCGTAGAGAAAATCTGATTACCCAAGAACGTTTAAAGTCCCACAGTATGGAATTCCATCGGCATTATATTGGAACAACCGCCTGCTGTCCCAGCCGGGCTACCATGTTCACAGGTCAGTATCCATCACTGCACGGTGTAAGTCAGACTGTCGGCATTGCCAAGGAATCGTATGACTCTGACATGTTCTGGCTGAATCCCAATACGGTGCCTACGATGGGCAATTACTTCCGAGCAGCAGGATACCAGACGTACTATAAAGGAAAATGGCATATATCCAACGCGGATATCATCTCTCCCGGCACCCACCAAAGTGTTCCCAGTTATCACCCCTTGACCGGGGTTCCTGAGCCCCAGTTGGAAAGCCTGTACCTTCACGCGAGCCGTCTGGAGGACTTTGGATTCTCCGATTGGATCGGCCCTGATCCCATAGGCAGAAACCCGCGAAACTCCGCTTCCTCCGCCGCTTTCGGCTTAAGTGGACGGGATGAGGTATACGCCGCCGAAACGGTTCATCTCATTGAGTCCCTTGATCGCAGGAAGAACGAAAATCAACAAGTTGAGCCCTGGCTCATTGTCTCTTCCTTTGTGAACCCGCATGATATTACGCTATATGGTGATCTCGCCGCGCGCCTACCCAATTTCAAATTCGAGGTAGATCCGATGCCCGCAGTCGACGCTCCGCCGACAATACACGAGTGGCTGGACACCAAACCGCGTTGTCAGGCAAGTTACCGGGACTTGTATCCAAGAGCTTTACAGCCTATCACCGATCAGAGTTTCTACCGTCAGCTCTATTACCAATTGCAAAAAAATGCGGATCGCCAAATGTCCAAAGTGTATGAGGCTCTTACGCGCTCCTCCTTCTATGACAATACCATTGTTATTTTCACATCCGATCATGGCGATCTGCTGGGTGCTCACGGTAATCTTCATCAAAAATGGTACTGTGCCTATGAGGAATACCTTCATGTTCCTTTTTTGATTCACAATAAACATCTGTTCCCCGAGCAACAACATGTGCATAGCCTAACAAGTCATGTCGATCTGCTGCCAACCATGCTGGGTCTGGCCAATATTAACATTTCCGAAATCCATGGACGATTGCAAAAGGAATTCAGTGAAGCCCGCCATTTGGTAGGACGGGATCTCACGCCTCTTGTTTATGGAGACAATAACTTGGAGCTGACCCAGCAACCGGTCTATTTTATGACCGACGATGATGTCACACGTGGTCAGCACCAAACCAATCCATTGGGCATACCCTATTCGTCTGTTGTACAGCCCAACCACATCGAGACCGTAATTACCACCCTTTATAAAAACAACAAACCGGACATCTGGAAGTTTTCCCGCTACTTTGACAATGCTCAATTTTGGAGTCAGCCGGTACATGATGAATATGAATTGTACAACTTGACGGACGATCCGCTGGAGACATGCAATCTGGCCCATTCTGCCTATTCCACTCTGCAGACGGTGACCATTCAGCACTGGATGATGCAACTACTGGAGGAACAACGGAAACAAAAACGTTTGTATCCTCATCAACCTACGATATAGAGGGTCGGGGAAATAACATCTCTATGATTTGTTAAACAAACGGCAGACTTATCGATTTTGCAGCTAATAATATGTGCTCGGTTCAATAAACACTGTTAACGCTAAAATGGATGTCCTCGTCATGTTCATGACTTATCGGACATCCCCTTTTTGCGTATCGTCGACTTTAATTATTCAAAAAAATCCCGCAACAGTCTTCGCCTATCGATCGTACCAGTAGCCAGGAATACCTCGTTCAAGACGCATTAACGCTTCAAGATAAAAATAATCGCCCCAGATCGTGTAATCGTCAGGCGAATCTCCACCTCTTACAGAGTAAGAACCATGCTTCAGCAGACCCTCCGCTGTATCGGAGCCCTGCGTGGAATAATGAGTAATTAAGGATTTCATGGACGATTCCGCTGCTTTCCGAAAAGTCTCACGCTCAGGATCGGCTTCATCAAGCTGTCCGGCAATTTCCAGCAAACCACATGCAACAATGGCCGATGCAGAGCTGTCCCGTTTCGTTTCAGGCGTCTGCGGGGCATCAAAATCCCAATACACTACTTCATCCTCCGGAAGATGGGCAAGGAAATAACGGGCAAGACGTTTGGCTGTCTCCAGCATCTCTGCACTTTGCAGATAGCGGCTGCACAGTGCAAAACCATAAATTCCCCATGCCTGTCCGCGAGTCCAGGTAGAACCATCATTGTAGCCTTGATGCGTACCGCCTCGAATAGCCTCTCCGGTAGTCTGATCAAAATAAAAAGTATGATAACTTGAGTCATCCCCACGAACGAGAAAACGGCGGCTTTTCAGCGCATGCAGCTCGGCAACGCGACGATACTCCTCGTTATTGGTCTGCTCATACGCCCAGAACAGCAGCGGAAGATTGAGCAGGCAATCAATAATAATTCGCCCTCCGTTATTCACATCACCTTTCCGCCCCCAAGCCTGAATCAGTCCAGCTTCCTCCCGCCAGCGTTTCATCAGCATATCGGCTGCTTCCAGCGTGAGTTTCCTTGCGGCGGTGTCATGCTCCACAATCCATTGTGCCTTAGAAGACAACGAATAAAGGAAACCAATATCATGATGCTCGAAAATGATTTTCTGTTCCATTCGCCGACGGAAGTTATCGACGCTATTCACGGCTGCCTCACGAAACCTCGGGTCCTGAGTATACTCCGTGCATAACCACAGAATGCCTGACCAGAATCCTGCCGTCCACTCCGTATTATCGTTAAGCACATAATGCTCATCCCCATTACTAACATGGGGAAAGCTCCCTCCAAATCGATCTATATTACGTCGGGTGACATTCAAAGCATCTTCAATAGCCTTTTTCCACATGGAACAGTTCCTCCTCTAGGCAAGTCATATTCTTCAAGCCTCTTGCTGGACAAGTCTGCTATTTTGCTTATATTGGCCGGGTGTAATTCCCTCATATTTCTTAAAGACACGAATGAACGAATTGCTGTTCAGAAAACCCACCCGCTCGGATACGTCCTGGATCGTCAATTCCTCTGCCTGTAGAATTTTCTTGGATTGCTCAATTCGATATTGGTTGATGTAATCGATCACGTTGACTCCAGTCTGTTCCTTAAAGTACTTGGAGACATAGGTTGGATGGAACCGAAAGCGCTCGGATAAATGGGTCAAGCCTAGATTGACATCTGCATAACTCTCATGAATGAATTCCACCAGTTGATCCCTCAATTCCTCACTGCGGGAACGCTTGCGCTCATGCACCGTCTGGCATACCGTCTCCAGTATCCGAAGCAATTCGGACTCGATCTCCTCAAAGGTCTCACATGCAAACAATTGCCGAATCAGATCGTTGCGCTGCGTCATCTCGTTCTGGTCGTCCGTCTTGATCTGTTCTGTAGCCTTCAGAAAGGTACCGATCAACTCAAACATCAGACAGCGAGCCAGTTCAACAGACAAGGGTTCTCCTGCAAAATTGGTCATGAGAATTTCGTTCATCACTTCCGTGGAACGGGCATAATTGCCTGTAGCGATATAATTGATGAGCTGTCTCTCCAGATCGAGAGGGTAATACAGCTCCTCCTTGGGCCGACGAATCCGGTTCGGATCAATAATCTGACCGATCCCCAGAATCAGCCTGTATTCCAGCGCTTCTTCCGATTCCCTGAAACAATCCGCGATCTCCGCCATACGGTGATGAATATGGCTGACGCCAACAGAGAAGTACACGCAGAATCGGGAGCCGATGAAACGCTGGGCTTCTTCGACTGCACGAATTAACCGATGACCGGTATCCTCCTCACACTCCCGAATATTAATCAGGAATGCAATTCTTCCATCAATGTCGGCAGAGTATACATGACCGATTGAGCCGATCATCTCCTCCAGCACATTGGTCAGAATTAGGTGAACAAATTGATGCTTCTCCTCCTGGTCCTGCTCACATACTCTGGAACGGAACAGCCCTTCAACATCCTCAATGTGCAAGAGCAATACGGTAAACGACTCCGTCTCAAATCGAATACCTGAACGTTCCAAGGTGGATGCAAAATCCTCACCCACCTGTACCCTTCCCTTCATCAACTTGGAGAGCAAACTGCTCCGTATAACGCTTTGCTGATCCTTAAGCCTGTTCGCAAATTGGTCCTGCTCTTCCCAGGCTTGAATCAGAACAGATTGCAAAATGCCATATTCATCGTCCGGCTGTTCCAGTTTCCATTTGACCTTATCCGAGATAATGTTCATGATCCGTCCCAGCGGACGGTAATTCCGTCTGGTGAACCACCAGGCTGCCACCCCGCCAAGGATAAGCCCTGCGGCAACGCCTCCAAGCGTAATATCGCGGATAACCGTCAGCTTCTTGGCATAGATTCGGGTAGGTATGATGGATACATACTTCCAGTCCTGGATCTTGGAAGAAATCTGCGATATGGTCACGGATTCTCCGTTCCAATCGATCGTTTCCGTTCTTTTCCCAGCATCATCGAAAAGGTTAAGGTCTTCCCCATTCATGTAAGGGGTTTCAAGAGATCCGGTAGAAAATAACGTTTGACCGTCGTGATCCAGAATGAACACGGTGCTCTCTTTTTCCAAACGTACGTTATCAATGGCTTGCTGGAATCGGTTGGAGTCCAGGTTAACAACGAAGGTCGCAGGGCTGTCAGCGCCATTCTGGATAGGAAACGGCTGAATATAGACCAGCGTGTCTTCAATCCGTCGATCTTCACTCCGAACCTCCATCTTTCGGTACATGCTCTTACCAGAATCATGCATAAGCCGGGTCCATGCTTCCTCGGTTACATTGGTGCCCTGATAGAACATGTCATATAGATAATTTTTTTGAATAAGTGAAGACGAAGACAACGCGATATCCGGTTGTTTGATATAAATATACAGTTCACTAATCAGGCCGTTTCCGACGCGTGTGGATTTCAGGTTTTTGATCAGATCAATCCCCATGAACCTCCAGCGGGCATCCTGATCAGATGCATGATTAATGAAGCTCATGAGTTGAGAGTCAGCCATTAATTGATTGCTAATGCTGCCAATATCACCAATCTGGTTATCAATGGTTTCCTGTACCTGAGATAACAGCACCATGTTAGAACGATTCACTTCTTCCTCAAGCAACATGCGAGACTCGGCAAAAACAGCAGCACCGATCAGAATCGGTATGAGCAGAATGACCATGTAAGAAATGCCCCAGGATAACAGGATGCTTTTTCTCTTCATGCGTCTCCTCCTCACCGTTTGTTATTTGGTATGGCTTGATAAGGCAACTCTATTCTTTGATTGCTCCGATCATAACACCTTTAACAAAGTATTTCTGCAGAAACGGATAGATGAACAATATAGGCAGGGTGGCTACCATGACGGTTGCGTATTTTACACTTTCCCCGATGGCCTCTTTGTCCATCGCGGTCGCTCCTGTGGTCATCGAGTCTGTACTGTTTTGAATCAGAATTTCTCGCAGCACCAGTTGAAGTGGAAACAGGTTTCGGTCTCGAATATACAGGATCGCACTGAACCATGAATTCCAGTGACCAACGCCATAAAAGAGAATCATCACCGCAATAACGGGCATGGACAATGGCACGACGATCCGCCACAGAATGAGCATCTCTCCAGCTCCGTCTATACGGGCCGACTCTAGTAGGCTTTCCGAGATTTCCGCAAAGGAAGTTCGCATAATAATCAGATTATAGCTGCTGATCAGACCGGGTACAATCAGAGCCCAGAGGCTGTTGCCCATATGGAGCGTGTTATTGATCAACAGATAAGACGGTATGATTCCGCCGTTAAAAAACATCGTAAATACAATCGCCAGCATAATCGGATTGCGGAGCATAAAGCTTTTGCGGGACAACGTGTACGCCCCCAGAATGGTAAACAGCAGATTAAGCGCCGTGCCCACCACCACAATGAATATCGTGTTCCTGTATCCGGATAGGATGTTGGGGTTGCTCAGCACCAGCTTGTAGCTCTCCATCGTAATCCCTTTGGGGAAAAGCAGCAGACCTCTATGAGCCATGAGTTGACTTGAGTCGCTGAGCGATGCATTTAGCACATGCAGCAGTGGATACAAGGTTACGATAATCAGTCCTGTCATTAGAATCGCGTTGGCACTGCCAAATAGCCGCTCTCCAATGGATCTTTTCATTCGCAAAAGAAATCCCCTCCCTTCACCTCGTTCTTGGCTAGAACAGCTTGGTATTGGATATCGCCTTGGACAGGCGATTGGCACCGATTAGCAGCGTAAAGTTAATGACCGACTGGAAGAGACCCACCGCGGTTGTATAGCTGAACTCGGCACTTTCACTAATCCCTTTGCGGTAGACAAACGTTGAGATTACATCTGCCGTATCATACACATTCGGATTGTAGAGTAGAATAATTTTCTCGAACCCAATTTCCATCAGTCCACCAATGCGGAGTATGAGGAGAATCATAATCATCGGAATGATGCCGGGAAGCGTGATATGCCACACCTGGCGAAGCCGACTCGCTCCGTCCACGTTGGCAGCATCGTAGAGCTCGGGGTTAATGCCGCTAAGTGCAGCCAAATAAATAATGCTGGAGAAGCCAAGCTCCTGCCAGATCGATGAGGCAGTATAAATGGTACGGAAATTGGCCGGATCGCTGAGAAGCGCACTGCTCTGACCGCCAAAATAACCAATGATGGTGTTAAACAGTCCATCCCGGGACGAGAAATCAACAATCATGCCGCAGATGACAACAATGGAAATAAAGTGAGGAATGTACGAGATCGTCTGCACCGTACGTTTGAAGATTTCATGCCTGAGCTCATTCAGTAGAAGAGCAAGAAGAATGGGAGCCGGGAAACCGAACAACAGCTGATAAAAGCTTAACAAAAGCGTATTCTTCAGAATCCGCCAGAAATAATAGCTCTGAAAGAAATCCCGAAAATGCTGCAATCCGACCCAATCACTGCCCCAGATACCTTTGCCCACCGAGTAGTCTTTGAATGCAATGATGGCTCCGTACATCGGCAGGTATTTGAAGACGAGAAAATATAAAACGACGGGAAGAGCCATCCAATAGATGGCTTTATTCTTTTTGTAATTGAGCCATAACAAGGAAAGCTTGTGCGACAACTCCTTCATCCCCTTCCTTTTTCATTCCAAAGAGGGCATCCACGGCGGTAAAGCCGTAAAAAGGCTTCACCACCCGTGGACATCTCTTCCTTATCTGGCGTTATAACGGTCCAGGGCAGCTTGCTGAATTTCAATAGCCCGTTTCACGTTAAACTTGTTGATCTGATCCACAAACTTGTCAAAGTTCTCAATCGGCTCAACCCCAATGACAAATTTGACGAACATCTCGTCCCGGTAGGTTCCAATATCACTCATGATCTTGCTGTACTCCGTGGATTCTTCTGTCGTCAGACTGGTCGGAGGAAGGCCTACCTTCAGCGTATTCTCGCTGTATTTGGAGAACAGAATCGCTGCATCCTTCTGCTGTTGGAGCTGATAATATTGCTCGTTGTACCGATCGTCATCCTCCCCCACGAAGGGATAGTTCGCAATAAAATGTTTGGCCATGGCCTGAGCAACCGACAGACCGTCCGGATTTTTCAAAATCTCATCAGTATAGGTCGGGTAACCGTCCTTCATCGTATAGGTGAGGCCCTCCATACCGAAATTTTTGAGCATGTGTCCTTCTTCACTGAAGAAGTAATCGAGTGCTTTGACCGTTTCCTCCGGATGTTTGTTGCTATTGGTGAGCACAACACCGCTACTGCTCCACTCCCAGGAACGTCCGGTAAACAGTGGTTCATCACCCTTATTCAGCACCGGATATTGAGTGGCTGTCAGGTTGGCGTTCGGATCCGTTTCCTGCAGAGCGGGCAGGTAGCGGCCTACACCTCCCCCGATGAAGGTGAAAAATGTACCAGCCTGACTGCTCAAAATTTTGGCATCGTATGTTTTCTGGTCATTGGTAGCAAAATCGGGATCAACCAATCCCTCCTGATACCAGCGATGGAACATCGTTAGAAATTCCTTATATTCCGGCTCGATTGGTCCATAGACCACCTTGCCATCTTTGATAAACGTATTATTAGTGATGCCGTAAGCCTCCAGATATGTCGGTGCGGCTGGTCCCATCGTGCTCATTTTTGGTGGTGCACCAAACAACAGGGGCGCTGCTACACCTTTCTTCTCCTTGAAGGCCTTGAGTACCGTCTCCCACTCTTCCAGCGTTTCCGGTTTCTCCAGCTTCAGCTCATCCAACCAATCCTGACGAATGAATGTACCGCCGAAGGTTTTGTATTCCCCCAGACGCAGATGCGGTATCGCATAGATATCTCCGTTGTCGGCTTTTAACTGTTTGGCAACCTCGGGATTCTCCTCCAGGATCTTTTTCAAATTGGGAGCGTATTCATCAATGAGTTCGTTCAGTCGAATGATGATACCATCATTGAATAGTTTGGCGTAATCTCCATTTACAAACATGGCATCAGGCAGCTGATTTGAGGCAATCATGACATTGAACTGTTCAGTCTCGGCACCCACAGCGGGATGCTGGAATTCGATTTTGGTATTGGTTTTCTTCTCCCATTCCTTAATCGCCGTAATTTCATTCATGCTCTTGAGTGTGATGGAAGCATTGGTATTCATCGACATCCAGATTGAAATGGGGGTAGGTCCATCTCCTCCTGCTTCACCTGTACTTCCGTTGTCTCCTGAACAACCCCCAATAGCAGCAATGCTCATCATTAGGCAGATTCCGATTGTCAGTCGTTTTCTCCATGACCTTTTCATCACTTCACGTCCCCCCATTGAATTTGTATCGTGGATAAGCAGCCCTGTCATCGCTCTCCATAAAGTTACCGTTTGCCCGCTATATTGGCTATCCTCCATTCTTGCCGACATATCCAAAATTTGATATTTCCCTATGTGGCGCAGGATTTACACATGAATTCAAGAGATCAAGATCATATATCCAGATTGAACGGTGAGCAAATAAGTGATGAACGTTTGTAAAAACATACAACAAAAAGCCTCCTAATCTACATCCCTGTAGGTTAGGAGGCCATATTTATTTTATACCCATTCAACTCACCGTAAGGTGAACCGAACTTTTTATGATAAGCCTTTTAAAATTCTTCGTATTCACTCGGGTCCTGATTCCACAAACGTCCATCCTTACGATTATAAGAAGAAATGACTTCCATCTCCTTCTCGCTCAGCTCGAAATCGAAAATATCGATATTTTCTTGCTGGTGTTGAAGAGAGCCTGCTTTGGGAATAGGAATGGACCCAAGCTGGGTATGCCAGCGCAAAATAACCTGCGTACCCGTTTTGCCATGAGCTTCGGCAATACGAAGGATCTGCTCATCTTTTACGATATCCTGTACTGCATCATTGCCACGTCCAATTGGACTCCACGATTCGTTAATAATGCCATGCTGCGAATCCTTCTCCCGCTGACCGGCTTGATCAAAGAATGGATGCAGCTCAATCTGATTCAGACTTGGCGCTACTCCCGTCTCTTTAATCAGGCGTTCATTGTGTTCCGGAAGGAAATTGCTAACTCCGATGGAACGGATATATCCGCGTTTCTTCGCCTCAATAAGTGCCTGCCACGCTTCCACATACATATCCTGCTTGGGATTCGGCCAGTGAATCAGATATAGATCATAATAATCAAGATCTGCTCTGTATAGAGATTCCTGGATGGCTACAATCGCCTTTTCGAAGGCATGGTAACGCCCTGGCAGTTTAGATGAAATGAGCAGGTCTTCTCTGGAAACGGAGCTCTGCTTGATGGCCTTACCGACAGTCGCCTCGTTCTCATAGTTATACGCTGTGTCAATCAGTCGGTAACCTGCATCCATCGCGGATGCTATGGATTTGACGCCTTTTTCACCTTTTAAGCTATAGGTACCGAAGCCAATGGCAGGTACCTTTAAGCCATCATTCAACGTATATTCCGGAATTGTATGATTCATCTGTAAACTCTCCTTTGCGAAAGATATACTAAAACGATATGGAAAAGGTGATATGCCCTCTCCGTTTATTCTACCCCTCCATACGCGGATGAATCAAATATAAGCCACCACCCCGTTATATGAAGTGCACCCCTTAGAATAGACATTGGAAAAACCCCTAGGTTTAACCGATGAAATTCTAGGGGGTGCATTTTTTATGGCGATAAAGGGACAAAAGTTTAATACATATTCGGAGAAAATTAAAAAAGAGGCCATTCGTCTACATATTGTTGAAGGATGGACTTATCGAAAGATTAATGAACATTTGGGGATTCATGACCCGGGACGAATGAAGAGATGGATGCGGAAATACCGGGAGCAAGGCGAGTTCGGACTGATGGATCAGCGAGGTCGTCGAAAAGAATACATGGATCAAGACCGCTATGTGCAAAACCTGAAACGGGAGAATGAGTTGCTAAAAAAGTGCTTGGTAATCTGGAAGGAGGAAGCAAACAAGAGAGATTTCAGATCATGGAAAAAGTAGCGGCTTACGGTGATATCCAGAGTCTATGCCATGTGTTTGGCGTGTCCCGGAGTGGGTTTTATGCCTATGTAAAACGTAAACGAATTGATCGCGATGCAAAGGCGAAGAAACAGGTGCTTCAAACGTATCAACGATATGAAGGCAAATATGGTTATCGACAGATCCAGTTGTTCCTTTGGCAAGATCAAGGGATTTGGATGAATCACAAAAAGGTGCTCCGCCTGATGCAAATGCTCGGTATTCAATCTCGAATCCGTCGTAAACGACGCTCCAGCAGCTCGTATGCACCTGCGCAGCGTGTAGCAGAGAATCTCTTGAAGCGCGACTTCCGTGCGGAAAAGCCAAATCAGAAATGGGTAACCGACATTACCCAGTATCGTGTGGGCGAGCGCTGGGTTTATCTTTCAGCCATAAAGGATCTGTTTAATAACGAAATTGTGGCTTACGAAATAGGCGAACGCAACGACAATGAACTGGTGCTCCGCACATTTAGCAAGGCGTTTGTGAAGCAAAAAGACATGACCGGACTGGTCGTTCACAGCGACCAAGGATTCCAGTACACGTCTCATGCTTACCACGACATGCTGCCAAAGGTTGGCGCCCGGATCAGCATGTCTCGCCGAGGAAATTGTTATGACAATGCCTCTATGGAGAGTTTCTTCTCGCATCTCAAAACGGAAGGACTCTATCCTTATCATATCCGAACGGTTGCTGAAGCACAAAGCAAAATCGAAATATATATCCGTTTTTACAACCGAAAACGGCCACAACGAAAACTAAAAAAACTGACGCCGGTAGAGTACCGACGCCAGTTTGCAGCCTAGGGTCTTTTTATAATGTCTACAAAATGGGGTCTTGACCAATATGGGATGGTGGCTTTCTCGTCTAATATTAATAGAGGCAATTCGCCTCTTTATTCAAGCGAAGAGATGGGTGTGGCCGATAACGACGGTTCGCCCATAAAGTTCTTAATCGCTATAGCAGCCTGTTTGTACCCGCCAGCGTCACGTAACGTTTTCCCAATAACCTCAGCATGTTCCTTGTAGGAGGCATTGCCGAGCACTTCTAATACTGCATTTCTCAGTACGTCGGGTGTAAGGTTATTTTTATCCACGATGACTCCTGCTCCGAGCTCCTGTACCCGGCCAGCTACACGTGGCTGATCCGAGGTTAACGGGAGCATGACCAACGGTACATTATAATACAAAGCTTCGCTTGTACTGTTCATGCCCGCATGTGTCAGAAAAGCATCTACACCCTGCAGCACTTCCAATTGTGGGAGATAGGGTCTGATGATGAAGTTGTCAGGAATGAGATCCGCAATCGGCTCCAAATCAGTATCATTCCCTGAAGACAATATAAACTGCACTGGCAAATCACCGAAAGCCTTAAAGCACAGCTTATAAAAATCAAGATCCTTATTTAAAATGGTTCCCATCGAAATATAAACCGCTTGTTTATAAACGGCATGCAGAGATTCCTTGGCAAAGGATGGTGCGTCCTTGCGAGTTGTAATCGATGGGCCGGTGAACACAAAGCTCTCATCCAGCTTGTCCCCCATGGGTTGAAAATAACGGCTTGTATAAACAATCTTCAGTTGTCCTGGATGCCCTGAAAGTTCTGACAGAGAAGGCACAGCCACATTGAACTGGGAAGCTAATTGCTGGGACATCTCGATGATGCCATTATATAGCTCCTTAACCTCCTCATCGTCATCCTTCAGTTGATTTTGATTACCTGATCCGAGAGGCTCCACAAAAACAAAGGTACTGGTTGAGCATACTGCTGGGATACCCAGCCTTTCGCCTAAAATTTGTCCTCCCCAGCCTATTAAGGAGTCGAAAATTAAATAATCATAGGTTTCATTTTCGATCAGATTTAGAACATCCGGAATAAACCGCTGAATAATTTTTTTCAAAACCATATATAAAAATTGATAAGGGTGCTTGATTTCAAACGGCTTCATATCTGGGTTGTTGAGCAGGCTTGCCTCGTTAAAGGAGTATGCTTTAAATTGTGCGCCTAACGCTTCAATCTTCGTCCGATATTTTTCGGTACAACAGTAGACGACCTCATCGCCGTTCTCTACCAGTTCCTTGATTATTCCGAGCGTCGGATTGATATGCCCTTCTGCAGGCATCATTACAACTAATACACGTGCCATAAGATTCACCTCCATTAAATTTTCCAATCTTCAAAGCGGGACATTTTATTTCTAGCTTCAAGATACGATACGTTTAAAATAAAATCTGGAAGTCATGCCCATATGAATATACTATTAATTATTTCCATTTTTGTAAATAGTATATATGTCACTTTTTGAACAAAAAAAGCACCTTTACGGTGCTCTCTCTGATCATATTCATTTTGGATCAGGTAAATAACATATCTCAATATCCTCTCGAATATTGGGGGCTTTCTTTTAGTTGCACGATATCATGACCCGTTGGATTTTGGAAAGCACGAAGACCAAATGTCGGCGCAACGGCGAAGATGTGGTCAAAAATATCCGCTTGAACCGATTCATACACACCCCAGGTGATATCATTGCTGAATGCATAGATTTCAAGTGGTAGTCCGTTATCTCCCGGTGCTAACTGTCTCACAATCAACGTCATGTCCTTATGAATTTTCGGATGATTCCTCAGATATTGATGGATATATTCTCTGAATACACCCACATTCGTAAGCTGTCTACCATTCACAATGCTTTCCGTATTAATGTGGTGTTCCATGTTGTATTCGTTAATTTCATTTAATTTTGTCTCGATATAATCCGTAAGATAGTGGATCTTCTGAAATTCCCCAATCATTTCCTTGGTGCAGAAGCTTATGCTGCTTGTATCGATATAGACGCTTCGCTTAATCCTTCTGCCACCGGACACCTGCATGCCTCTCCAATTTTTGAATGAATCGGAGATGAGCGCGTAGCTCGGAATCATCGTGATCGTTTTATCGAAATTCATAACCTTTACCGTGTTTAATGTAATATCGATGACGTCGCCGTCTGCATTATATTTGGGCATTTCAATCCAGTCACCGACACGCACCATGTCATTCGATGATAATTGCACGCCTGCCACCAGTCCCAATATGGAATCCTTGAAGACGAGCATCAGAACGGCAGATAAAGCGCCGAGTCCACTGAGTATAATCAACGGATTCTGACCAATGAGGCTCGAGATGACGATAATGCCTCCAATGATGAAAAGAATGATCTTGGCTACCTGAATGTATCCCTTAATGGGTCTAATCTTAGAGACTTCATATGAACGATATATGGTATCAAAGGCATTAAGCAGCGCATTTAATACCGTGATGGTTATGACGATCATATAAGTTAAAGCTGCTTTTTCAATCAAAGCTTGATAGGACGGGAAGACATACGCAGAATAATAAATGATAATCGCCGGTACCAGATGCGAGAGGTTGTGGAACACTTTTTTCTCCACAATGATTTTATCCCACGTGTACCGATTGTTGTTGATGATTTGGATAATAATCTTCAGTACGATTTTTTTGGCTATAAAATTAGCCAGTATGGAGACCACAGCTATAAATACCACCATGATCAAATTCGAAAGATATCCAATGGTTTGTTCACTCATGCCAGTTCCGTCTAGTTGATTTTTGATAAAGTCCATTGTATCCTCCTGACGCGGTTTATATTAACTTATTATTATAAATTACATTCTAGTACGAAGTAAAATTTCAAAATAATACAGTAATCGGTTGATGGGTAAAGGGTACTTGCCCCCGCTCATGAGTATCACGTCACATAAATGGGCTAATGTGCATAGACTGGGCTAAATATAAACCAGACTCTTGCATTGGAGATGTGAACATTGAGTAATACAAAAAATAAGGCTAAGACTCAGCCTATTGCCATGAAAAAGCTTTCCCCCGTAAGCATGGTAACGGAGCTTCCTCCCGTCCGCGGTAATTTAAGAACCTCTTCCTTAAATCCAAATAAGGCCATTCATAATGAAAAGGACACAACATCCGCTATCGATGCATGTGTAGACCGTGCTTTTCGTATTCCTATATTTTTGAGTACAACCAACACGGTAAATGGCCCGCAAGAGCAATTTTTGAACCGTCTGATTAGGGAAATTGAAGATGCATTGCTCTTTCCCCGCACATTGCCCGTTAGTGAACAATACCCGGAAAACATTCTAACGAATATACGGCGCTTGGTTTTTTCAAGCTATGGACTGCTCGCAATCAACTTCCGAAGATTTTTTGTTCAAATTCTTGAATCCAATGTTGGGGAGCCCCCAACGACCACTCCGTTCTGGGAAGGGTCGACCTTTTCTCAAATCGAGCCTGCCATGGCCTTTCAATTTGGTATTCCAATCTTATTAGTGAGGGAGAAGGGAACGGACGTCAGTAATGGAATTTGGGCTGGAGGAATCACACCTCTCAACATATTTGTTGACTGGGATTCCGACAACCAATCCGTAGACGATTTCTTTAACAGTGTTCAATGGAGAGAGGTCTTTGCTTATTGGGCTGCAGAGGTAAGGGGTAACTATTTGCTTCGCACGGAGCCGTTGTTCAATAATTAATATGAGTTAAGAGATTTACTGCCGTTGACGATGGAATCGTTGCGTAGAGTGCAATGACGTAATCGTTCACCTCATACCTGTGTAAGAGGTGACTTTGGATTCGCCCTTTTTTGACCTTATAGATGCCAGTTTATTTGATGTTGCCTCAACCACACGATTTCACCATCCCCGACAGATTACGGAAAAGCAAAAAAGCGACCTAATACGGTCGCTTTTTTCAAAGTTGGTGGAGGCATGGGGATCGCCTACATAGTTATTGTTAAACCATGGTCCTATTTGACTCGCCATAGACATCGCCCATTAATGTAGCGAACAAGTAAATGTTATCGTGAATACACCTGTACGACTTCATGTATTTTTTCAGGTTTTAAAGATGTGCAAATCGATTCTTCCGTTTGAAGGGTAAGAACAGCACCTGCAAGTCCCAGCTGGCACGCGCTATGAAGCGATTCATTGTTCATGATTCCATATATGGCACAAGAAGAAAACGCGTCACCAACCCCTGTGGTATCCACAATATCCGTCAGGATAGAAGGCAAATGTCCAGATTCCTCCGAGGAAGAATAATACGCCCCCTGATCGCCAAGCGTAATCATTACTTGTTTAACGCCACGTCCTCTAATTTTTTCACAAGCGATCTGGCAATCCTCAATTGAGTCAATTCTCATGTCGGCAAGCACCTCTGCTTCAACTCGGTTGGGGAGCAACAGTTCTACTCCGTCGAGACGAAATGGAAGTTTTTGCGCTTTGGCTGCAGATGTAGGATCTATGTACAAAGGAATATGTTCATCGGCACAACGTTTAATGATATAGCTGATACATTCCTTAGGAATATTCGTATCCATAAAAACGGCTTGCGAGGAAACGATGTAGGACCACTTCTCCTCAAACATGGACGTCGTCATTTTTTCGTATATTTGCATATCATCCATCGAGACCACGCTCTCACCGGTTGGATCCAGAAGAGTGATGAAAATCCCAGTCCGCTCAGTTGGCAGCACCCAAACTTGACTAACATCAACACCTTGGCTCTTTATTTCATTTAGGATCCAGTCGCCTTCTTTATCGTCTCCGACACAAGTCATAATGGAAGTATTACAATTGAGCCGGCTTAAATTTTCAGCAACGTTGCGTGCTGCGCCGCCGCAGGATTCATTGATTTTTACCGGATTGGATGAAGAATAACTGATCATCTGATTCGATCGTGCTTTCTTGTCTATGTTGGCCCCTCCAATACAAACAACCGACGAGTCTTCCCGCAAAATATAAGCCCTTCCCTTGATTTCACCGCGTCTGGTCAAGCTGGCAATATAATTGGCAACCGTCGGACGGGATAAACCAACCTTAGCGGATAACTCTTGTTGAGATATATAAGGATTCATTTTTATATAGTCTAAAATTTGTTTTTCTTTATCCACGAAGTAACCTCATTTCTTCTTATATTCCTCAATACAACCGCGTGTTTGTCCCTCGTATTCATTATACAACTAAAATTACCTTCAAATGAATTCATGCAGTCGTGCCATGCAAAATTTAGCCATTTGTTATGGATTGTTATGGATCTCTAGCATCATGATTTAATTTTGTGTATTGACACAATAAAATGAAAGCGTATACTAAACATATGTTTTATATATAAACATTTGTTTATAACTATTAGGAGGTGTACATTGGCTGTTAATTATCTTGTGGACAGACAAGTCAATCTTGCATGAGACATTGGCATTAACATGGAGGAGATATACATGAATTTTGTTTTCTTACTAACTGGCCTTCTTCTTGTTTTTATTATTGGTTTTGCAGTAAGCAACAATCGCAAAAAAATAAAATACAACCGTGTTCTGATCATGTTGGTCATACAGATCCTTTTGGTTTACTCTATGATGAACACGAGTATAGGGATCATTGCGATTACAAAAGTGGGCTTGTTGTTTGAAAAGCTGATGGGGATTGCCAATGCGGGAATACAGTTTGTATTTGGCGGCTTGGCGAATGAAGGTCAAGTCCCGTTTTTCCTTGGCGTGTTAATGCCTCTTGTGTTCATGTCTGTATTGATTGGAATTCTGAATTATATCAAAGTATTGCCTTTCCTCATTAAATATTTAGGTCTGTTTCTAAGCAAAATAACGGGAATGGGCAGACTTGAAAGTTATTTTGCCATATCTACATCTGCACTTGGACAACCGGAAGTATTTTTAACCATTCTCAAACAAATCCCTCATCTGTCCAAAGAAAGATTATATACGATTTGTACATCTGCAATGAGTGCAATAAGCATGGCGATGGTTGGAGCATACGCCAATATGCTGGAGCCCAAGTTTGTTGTAACGGCTGTTGTATTGAATATTTTCAGCGCTCTTATCGTTGCCAATATCATTAATCCATATGATCTGGATGAGGATGAGGACTTAGTTGAAATTGAGGAAAAAGAACGGCTACCATTCTTCCGAATGGTTGGGGAAAGCGTAATCGATGGTTTTAAAATCGCCATTATTGTTGGTGCCATGCTGCTAGGATTTATCTCCCTGATGGAGCTGGTCAATGTGATTTTCCAAAGCGCATTACACGTTTCATTCGTTACGGTAATTGGTTATATTTTTGCGCCAATCGCCTTCTTAATGGGAGTTCCGTGGACAGAAGCTGTACAAGCAGGCGGAATTATGGCTACCAAACTGATTACGAATGAATTTGTTGCTATGTTGAGCTTTGGTGATATGTCGAACCAATTCTCCTCGAAAACGGTCGCTATTATATCTGTTTATTTAGTTAGTTTCGCAAATTTCGGAACGCTAGGCATCATCTCCGGATCAATCAAATCGATCAGCGACAAACAAGGAGACCATGTTGCGAAGTTTGCTCTTAAATTGCTGTTAGGTTCAACATTAGCATCTGTTATTTCAGGCACAATGATGGGACTTGTTATGTAAATAAAATGTAGAGGTGAAATATAATGACAACAAGAAAAGTGATTATGGATTGTGATCCAGGACACGATGACGCCATTGCGATTATTTTAGCTGCTGCACAACCGGAATTGGAGATTCTAGCGATTACAACCGTTTCCGGAAATGCAGAAATTGAAAAAACGACTCAAAATGCTTTACAAATTTGTGATTTGATTTCGTTAAATGATGTTGTGGTTTCAAAAGGGGCCAGTGAGCCTTTGGTCCGTTTACGTGAAAATGCGCCTGGCATTCATGGGGATTCAGGCTTGGATGGTCCTAAGTTTCCTGAACCTTCCCGCAGCTGGAGCGAAGAACATGGCGTTGATACCATTATTAGACTTGTAAAAGAGTCGACAGAGCCAGTTACCCTTCTTCCAACAGGACCGTTAACCAATATTGCGTTAGCTTTAACAAAAGCACCGGAAATTAAAAGCAATATTGATGAGATTGTACTCATGGGCGGCGGAACTATTGGCAACTGGACACCAACTGCTGAGTTTAATATTTGGGCTGATCCAGAAGCTGCAAAAAAAGTGTTTGATAGCGGTATTCCAACCGTAGTAATGGGACTGGATATTACACATCAAGCCTTGGCGACCAAAGAAGTGATCGACGAAGTAAATAAGATCGATAACCATGTCGCTAAAATAGTGGGCGAACTACTCGTATTTTTTGCATCGACCTATAAAGAAATGTTCGATTTTGATGGAGCACCGGTACACGATGTCTTGACTGTGGCCTATTGTGTGGCACCCGAATTGTTCAAGACTAAAGATGTGAATATTGTCGTGGAAACGAAAGGTGAGTATACCGCGGGAACAACCCTAGTTGATCTGCACGGGGTCACTGGTAGAAAAGTTAATGCCAAGTTTGGCTTAGAACTTGATGTAGACGGTTTTTGGAAACTAATGATTGACGCACTTAAAAAATACTAGAATCTAGTGATAGCACCTTTGGTTTGCTTCGTTGCATGTTGATTTGCTTTTTTTAAAATTTCCTGGAGGTGTTTTCGATCTTCAAACGTCTTGACCACCTCCGTTTTTATTATTGTTAAGGTTATTTATATTAAAAACCAAAAAGCCACCATCCAGATCACTGGTTGGTGGCTTTTACTAACTCTAATGGAGGCGAGGGGAGTCGAACCCCTGTCCGAAGATAACGACACATAAGCTTCTACGGGTGTAGTCACAGTTTTGATGTCACCCGAGTATCGCCCCGTAACCGGCTATACGTTGGGTCAGCCTGATTGTCTTCTTCAGCACACCCCAGGCGGAGATGTGACAGCGTATCCCACTACTTGTTAGCCCCTAATCCTGTCACATGGGCGATGCAGGTTAGAAGCACGCACACAGTTTCTTAGGCTGCGAAAGCGTAGTTTGTTTGTTGTTTGCCGTTTAATAGGCTTTAGCGTTGATGAAGCGGACGCGTCCCCACTACCCGCTACCCATGCTCGAACTATCCCCGTCGAATCCATAAACGCCCCCTCATATAAGAAGGGCTCCAGGATTAATCCGTGAATACGGAGCAAAGGTGCTGCACATCTTTTTCCTCCAAGGTAAAAAGATGCTTCTTTCAAACTCGGCATTCCTGTCTGCTACAAGAACATCATAACACAGGAACAATCACCGATATAGTACAGATTGCTGGAAGACGTTCCAGCAGACTGAGCAACTGTGCAAGCTTAACCAACACACATATGATGCTCAAGCGTCTACATATTATACCGCGTCCCTCAAGGGAAGTAAAGTTGAGTACCCAATGCCAACGATTCACAAACAGTTCCACTTAACTATCTTACCCACGATCCGAACAAACTACGCAGCCATCTGCAAACTTACTCCATCAACCTTGCCAATAAACCATACAGTTTTAACTTGTACTAACCTAACATCTTAATAGACAGGATACGTGGCAACAACTGGTGTATCTCATATCATAACCGGCACAATAATCTGACTGGCGCACGGCAAATGAGCGTGTTGCGCCAAACTCATTACACCGCTTCCCCTTTAACAAGAAACCTCTAATCAAAACAAAAAATCTCAAGCTCCACCCCATTACGGGCAACCTTGAGATCCTTATTTCTAACATGACGCGCTTATAACTAACTAACTTAACATGCGCAATTCAACACATAGCAACCCAATCAACGAGCCACCTTCTGCTTCTCGCGCAGTACCCGTTGAATATCACGTTGTGCATCGCGTTTTGCTGCAGACTCCCGTTTATCGTACTGCTTCTTACCTTTACCCAATCCGAGCAATAGCTTCGCATACCCGTTACGAATATAGATCTTCAGCGGTACAATGCTGTATCCGTCTTGCTTCGACAGCCCTAGCAGCTTGTGAATCTGCACTTTATGCATCAACAGCTTGCGCGTACGTGTTGGATCAATTGGATTATGACGGTTCCCTTGTTCAAAAGGACTAATATGCATATTGTGAATATGAATCTCACCGTTCCGAATCGTGGCAAATGCATCGCCAATATTCGCACGGCCGTTACGAAGAGATTTAATCTCCGTTCCGGTAAGCACCATGCCCGCTTCATACGTATCTTCAATGAAGTAGTCATGGGAAGCCTTTTTATTCTGTGCAAGCACTTTACTCTGTCCATCATTCTTGCCCATGTCCTCACTCCTTCTCCGTAAAATAAGCCGGTACCTATGCTCTACAGCAGCGCACCATACATTTTCTCAGGTACCACATGCCAGACCTTAATTGTAGCAAGGACCGCTGTTAAAATCAAGAAAGAGGCGGTCTGCGCCGCCCCTTCCCATTACACTCATTTCATGCTCAGCGAAACGCGATTACTTTTTCTTCTTCCGTACAAAAGCCGCCGTTCCGTTGGCTGGTGCGCCTTTACTCTTCTTGCGCTTACGGCGTGGTGCTCCGCCTTCCTGAACACCGCCCGGTGTAGCTCCTTCTCCGATAAACACACCGCTAGGTGAGGTGTTTTTGCGTCCACTACCGCCTTTGCCACCTTTACCTCCGCCTTTACCGGATTTGAAGCTACCTTCACCGCGACTGCTGCCGCTGTTCAGACCATTCCCTTGTCCACTAGCTGAAGTGCCTTCCTGGCCACCTGCTGTAGAGCTATAACCACCTTTGCCCGAGCCAAAACCAAAGCTTACCGCTCCCTTGCTCCGACCCGCTGATCCGCCGATATCTCCAGCACGACGCTCACCTCTCGGTTTGCCGCCACCTTTGCCACCCGCGCTTCCTGCTGTGTTCGAAGCTCCGCTACGACCGCCACGTCCGCCTTTGCTGCTCTCATCGGCAGATCTGCCCCCACGGCTGCCTCCAGCACCAGTTGGGGCGCCTTTACCACCACGCGAGCCACTGAATCCACCGGAACCACTCTTCGCACCACCGCGTGCTCCGCCACCAGCAGGACGTCCACCTTTACCACCACGTCCACCGCTGAAGCCACCTGGACGTTCGCCGCGAGGTTTCATATCAACCATTTCAAAGTCAATCGTGTACTCTTCCATGCTCACACGCGCCACTCGAATCTTCACCTCATCACCGATGCGGAAGACTTTGGAGGTACGTTCGCCAATCAAAGCCATATGTTGATCGTCAAAATGGTAATAGTCGTCTGTGAGCGCACTCAGGCGAATCAGACCTTCTACCGTATTTTCCAGTTCAATGAACATACCGAAGCTGGTAACACTGCTGATCATGCCTTCGAACTCTTCACCGACCTTATCAAGCATATACTCGGCTTTCTTCATTTTCTCTGTATCCCGCTCAGCTTCAACCGCCACACGCTCGCGCTCCGAAGACTGTTGCGCAATATCGGCCATACGTCCAGCCAAATACTCCTGACGTTTCTCAGGCAAAGCTCCATTGTTCTCAATCACTTCCCGAATAACACGGTGAATGACGAGGTCGGGATAACGACGGATCGGTGATGTGAAGTGACTGTAGAACTCTGCTGCCAGACCAAAGTGACCGGACATCTCGGAATCATACTTGGCCTGTTTCATGGAACGCAGCATCATTGTACTAATAACGGTTTGTTCTTTCGTTTCTTTGATATCCTCAAGAAGGGATTGAAGCGCCCGTGGATGAATCGCGTTGCCACGTCCTTTGACGTGGTGTCCGAAATTCGCCGCAAAGGCGAGAAAATTTTGCAGTTTTTCCTGATCTGGATCTTCATGCACACGATAAATGAACGGAACCTTCAACCAGTGGAAATGCTCTGCTACCGTTTCATTGGCTGCCAGCATGAATTCCTCAATGATTTGCTCCGCAATCGAACGCTCCCGTTTCACGATATCGACTGGTTTGCATTCTTCATCCACGATGATTTTGGATTCTTCAAAATCAAAGTCAACCGCACCGCGGCGCATACGCATCGCACGAAGCTTCAAAGCAATCTCTTTCATCAAGTGGAAATCATCCACTAGGTCCTTGTAACGCTCCAACAATTCAGGCTCTTCACCTTCAAGAATTTTACGAACGTTGGAATACGTCATCCGCTCTTTGGTCTTGATAACACTTGTGAAAATGTCGTGTTTCACAACCTTCATCTGGTCGTTGAACTCCATCTCACAAGACAGGGTCAAGCGGTCTACCTGCGGGTTCAAACTACAGATCCCGTTGGACAACCGTTGCGGAAGCATCGGAATAACACGGTCCACCAGATACACGCTGCATCCCCGATTGTACGCTTCCTGGTCCAGCTTGGAGTTCTCCTGCACATAATAGCCTACATCGGCAATATGAACGCCCAGACGATAGTTACCGTTAGGTAGTTTCTCCACATTGACAGCGTCATCGAGATCCTTCGCGTCTTCGCCATCAATCGTAACGATATTCAACCCACGCAGATCGCGGCGACCTTGCTGGATAATTTCTTCTTCCGTAATGGCATCCGGTGCTTTTTCGGATTCTTCCACCACTTCATCCGGGAAAGCTTCAGGCAGCTGATGTTTACGGATCACTGACAAAATATCAATGCCCGGTTCATCCTTATGACCGAGAATCTCGATCACTTCACCTTCTGCTGCTGCCCGGCCCTCTGGATAGCTGACGATTTTCGCAACAACTTTTTGCCCATCAACAGCTCCATTAAAGTTCGTCCGTGGGATGAAGATATCCCGGTTAATCCGCTTGTCGTCCGGAATGACGAAGCCATAAACCTCGTGGCTTTGGAATACACCGACCACTTGCGTGACCGCACGGGTAACAATACGGACAATCTCGCCCTCCAAACGCCCACCGGAAGGACCTTGAGAAGTCACTTTAACAAATACCGTATCTCCGTTCATCGCGCTTTTCATATCATTGGCATGGATGTACACATCCGGGTGTTCCCGATCCTCAGGGATGAGGAAAGCAAACCCCTTCGCATGAGCCTGCAAACGTCCGCGCACCAAATCCATACGTTCTGGCATACCGTAGCGGTTATTGCGAGTCAGCAAGACTTTGCCGGATTCCTCCAACGTATTAAGCATAATTAAAAAGGCTTTGAAATCAGCCGCGTCTTCAATCTCGAAGTGCTGTTCCAGTTCCTGATAAGTCATCGGTTTATAAGCGGTATCCCGCATGAAGTCGAGCAATTGTTGTTCTGTTATCATTAATATTCACCTCGGGAAACATAAAAGTGTAATCTTGTCTCATCTCTCTATGTATCGGAAACCTTACAAATAGAAAAACCAATTAACTCAGGCCTCACTATCTCATACCCTAGTATACACGAATTCAATCCGGCGCATCCGTACCCTGCAAAATAAACCAAGCATGCATGGCCCCTTGCATAACCGCGCTTTCATGCATCATAACAGCATTTATGCTACATGTGTTTTGCTCTCGAAAAGACTGAAAAGAATCGGCCCAGAACAGGGCGAATATGTAGGAAGGTAACCGAACGGAAGTGAGAAGAAATCGAAGATCAGAATCATGTGGTTCATTGGAAAAGACTGGTCATGGATGAATTTATTAAAAAACCTCCGTTTCTTCTCGAAACGAAGGTTAATCATTCAAGCGTTCCTGCTCGAAACTATCGCGTTACATAGGGCACTCCGACTCTTACTTGGAGACAACCGTAACGATGATAGACAAAATGAAGAATCCTGCACCCAGTACAACTGTTGCACGTTGCAGGAAAAGATCCAGTCCGCGCGCTTTCGTTTTACCGAAAAGATGTTCCGCACCACCGGAGATGGCACCCGCCAAACCAGCGCTTTTCCCGTGCTGCAGCAATACTACAGTGATTAGACCGATCGAAAACACCACGAGCAGCAATTTCAAAGCAATATCCATTCTTTCCACCTCCTACCCATGTGGGCATAACATCTCACCATAAAAACAGTTATTTTAATTGTAACACAGCTATTAACGTGATACAAGTAGTGGCATTTCCTCAATTACTCAGATATAGCCACCATTTTTAACCCTTTTAATCTTCTAAATAATTAAAATCAACTTAATAAAAAAGACAAGCCGGTTACCCGGCTTGCCCATGAGTTGTCGTAAGACAACTTATTTTTTGAGGTTGTAGAAACCTTTGAGACCATTGTATTGAGCCAGTTCGCCCAGTTGATCCTCGATGCGGAGCAATTGGTTGTACTTCGCGATACGGTCTGTACGGGAAGGAGCACCCGTTTTAATTTGACCAGCGTTTGTTGCAACAGCGATGTCAGCGATTGTGCTGTCTTCGGACTCACCGGAACGGTGGGAGATTACAGCAGTGTATCCTGCACGTTTAGCCATTTCGATTGCATCGAATGTTTCAGTCAATGTACCGATTTGGTTAACTTTGATCAGGATGGAGTTACCGATACCTTGTTCGATACCTCTACCCAGACGCTCTGTGTTCGTTACGAACAGGTCATCACCAACGAGTTGTACTTTGTCTCCCAATTTTTCTGTGAGCAATTTCCAACCATCCCAGTCATCTTCGGACATACCGTCTTCAATTGTGATGATTGGGTATTTCTCAACCCATGAAGCCAGAAGGTCAACATACTCAGCGGAAGTGTAAGATTTACCTTCGCCAGCAAGTGTGTACTTACCATCTTTGTAGAACTCAGTGGAAGCTACGTCCATACCCAGGAATACGTCAACGCCTGGTTTGTAACCTGCTTTTTCAATAGCTTCGATGATTGTAGTGATTGCTTCTTCGTTCGAACCAAGGTTCGGTGCGAAGCCGCCTTCGTCACCTACAGCTGTGTTCAGACCTTTGGAGCTCAGTACGGATTTCAGGTTGTGGAAGATTTCCGCACCTACGCGAAGAGCTTCTTTGAAGCTTGGTGCTCCAACTGGAAGAACCATGAACTCTTGAACGTCGATGTTGTTGTCAGCATGCTCACCACCGTTGATGATGTTCATCATTGGTACTGGCAGTACTTTAGCGTTAAATCCGCCCAGGTAAACGTACAATGGCAGATCCAAAGCGTCAGCAGCTGCACGAGCTACAGCCATGGATACAGCCAGGATTGCGTTAGCACCCAGTTTACCTTTGTTTGGCGTACCATCCAAAGTAATCATCAATTTATCGATACCCAGTTGATCCAATGCATCCATACCGATTACTTCTGGAGCGATTGTTTCGTTTACGTTTTTAACAGCTTGCAGAACACCTTTACCCAGGTAACGGGATTTGTCGCCATCGCGAAGCTCAACAGCTTCGTGGGCACCAGTGGATGCACCGGATGGTACAATAGCGCGTCCGATTGCGCCGGACTCCAGGTATACTTCAACTTCAACTGTAGGGTTACCGCGGGAGTCGAGGACTTCGCGAGCGTACACGTCAGAAATAATAGTCATGAGTGATAATCTCCTTTTAATTTGGAATTTTATTTTAATACGTTCAGAATAGTGAGTTTCACCAGGCCACTCCGCATGCAGTACCGTCTTCCGATCGCTGTTATCCCCTGATTTCTTTGAACTTGTTTTTATAAGTTGAAATCATGTGATAAAGGCGAACGCTTCGCTTCTACAGATCGGTTCTGCCCGCTTCGTTAAGGTTCAACTTAGGCCTTATTCAATAACCTATTAAAATTATATTATTTACGGGTAGCGATGACAGATGTACCTGTCATTTCAGCCGGTTTAGGCAATTGCATCAGGTCAAGAATCGTTGGAGCGATATCCGCGAGGATTCCGCCTTCACGCAGGGTAACGTTAGCATCTGTAACGATGAGTGGAACCGGGTTCGTTGTGTGAGCAGTGAACGGACGTCCTTGCTCATCGAACACCATATCCGCGTTACCATGATCCGCAGTAATCAGCACAACGCCGCCTTTAGCGAGAACTGCATCCACAACACGGCCCATGCATTCGTCTGTTACTTCTACTGCCTTAATGGTAGGCTCCAGCATGCCGGAGTGTCCAACCATATCAGGGTTAGCGAAGTTCAGAATGATGGCGTCATGTTTGTCTGCTTCAATCTCACGAACACATGCGTCAGCTACTTCATACGCGCTCATCTCCGGCTGCAAGTCGTATGTTGCAACTTTTGGTGAGTTAATCAGCACACGTGTTTCGCCCGGAAGCTCAACATCACGGCCGCCACTGAAGAAGAAGGTTACGTGCGGGTATTTCTCGGTTTCTGCAATACGCAATTGTTTCTTGTTGTTCTGTACCAGAACTTCACCCAGCGTGTTGTCGAGGTTTTTAGGCGAGTAAGCCACGTAACCTTCAACGGTCTCGCTGAACAAGGTCAGGCACACGAAGTGCAAGCCCACAGGGAACTTCGGACCGCGGTCGAAACCACGGAAATCCTGGTTCGTGAATACTTGCGACAGTTGGATCGCACGGTCAGGACGGAAGTTGAGGAAAATGACGGAATCGCCGCTCTCCACCAAACCTACCGGCTGGCCATCCGCTTTAACGATAACCGTTGGTTCAACGAATTCGTCAAATACGGATTTTTCATACGATTCTTCAACTGCTTTGAGTGGATCAGTGTATTTTGGTCCATCACCATAAACGATGGCACGATATGATTTCTCAACACGTTCCCAACGTTTGTCACGGTCCATCGCATAGTAGCGACCTTGAACCGTTGCGATTTGTCCTACACCGACTTCCTCGATTTTGGCAATCAGCTTCTGCATGAACTCTTTACCGCTATCTGGCATAACATCACGGCCATCCATGAAAGCATGAATGTATACGTCATTCATTCCTTCTTTTTTGGCGAGATCCAGCATAGCGAACAAGTGGTCGATGTGACTATGTACGCCGCCATCGGACAACAAACCATACAAGTGAAGCTTTTTACCGCTTTGTTTCGCTTCGCGAACAGCTTTAACGAGTGTCTCATTGTCGTAAAATTCACCGTCACGAATCGATTTGGAGATACGAGTCAAATCCTGGTATACGATCCGGCCGGCACCAATGTTCAGGTGACCTACCTCGGAGTTCCCCATTTGCCCTTCAGGCAAACCTACCGCTTCACCGCAAGCAGTGAGAGTTGTATGTGGGAATTGGCTCATAAAACGGTCATAGTTCGGTTTCTTAGCTTGCGCTACCGCGTTGCCTTCCACCGTGTTACGAAGACCAAAGCCGTCCATAATGATCAGTGCTACAGGTTTTGGAGCTGTCATTACTTCGCCCCCTCAACAAGCGCGATGAACGAAGCCGGCTGCAAGCTGGCACCGCCAACAAGCGCGCCGTCGATGTCGCTTTGTCCGAGGTATTCTGTTACGTTCTCAGGTTTAACACTGCCGCCGTATTGAATACGAACTGCATCTGCTACCTTTTGGTCGTACAGATCCTTCACCAACGTACGAATGTAAGCAATAACTTCATTCGCATCTTGGGAAGTAGAGGATTTGCCTGTACCAATCGCCCAGATTGGCTCATAAGCGATAACTACTTGTGCTGCCTGATCTGCGGACAGACCTGCAAAAGCAGCTTCCGTTTGCACTTTGCACACGTCTTTCGTTTGATCAGCTTCGCGCTCTTCAAGCGTCTCACCAAGACAAAAGATTGGAGTCAATCCGTGACGGAATGCTGCATGCAACTTTTTATTGACAGTCTCATCGGTTTCCGCAAAATATTGACGGCGCTCCGAGTGACCAATAATGACGTAATCCACACCCAGGTCTTTCAGCATCACGCCGCTGATTTCACCTGTGAATGCACCGTTGTCTTCAAAATGAAGATTTTGTGCACCAATTTTGATGTTTGTGCCTTTAACGGCTTCTACCAGGGATGGCAGATTCGTAAACGGTGCGCAAATAACAGTCTCTACGCCTTCAACTTCCGCTTTTCCTTTAACTTCCTGAATGAAGTCATTGGATTCGGAAACCGTTTTGAACATTTTCCAGTTACCTGCGATAATCGGTGTTCTCATGGTTTTCAACTCCTTCATGCTATAGCTTAAAGCTTACTTGTCGTTCAATGCAACTACGCCAGGAAGCACTTTGCCTTCCATGAACTCGAGCGATGCACCGCCACCTGTAGAGATGTGGTCCATTTTGTCAGCCAATTTGAACTTCTCAGCTGCTGCTGCGGAGTCACCACCACCAATGATGGTGTATGCTTCTGTCTCTGCACAAGCTTCAGCAACCTCACGTGTACCGTTAGAGAAAGGCTCAATTTCGAATACGCCCATTGGTCCGTTCCATACAACCAGCTTGGAGTTTTTGATCACTTCAGCATAGATTGCACGAGTTTTCGGTCCGATGTCCACGCCTTCCCAGTCTGCAGGGATGCCGTCGATACCAACGATTTGTGTGTTTGCACTTGCACTGAAGTCGTCAGATACAACGATATCTACCGGCAGGTAGAAGTTTTTGCCCAATTTTTTCGCTTTTTCAATGAAACCAAGAGCAACGTCCAGTTTGGAATCATCCAACAGAGATTGTCCGATTTCATGTCCTTGTGCTTTGAAGAACGTGTAAGTCAGGCCGCCACCGATGATTACGTTATCTGCAATGTTCAACAGGTTGTCGATCACATCGATTTTGTCTTTAACTTTGGAACCACCGATGATTGCTGTGAAAGGACGCTCAGGGTTGGAGATTGCTTTGCCCAACACTTCAAGTTCTTTCTCCATCAAGAGACCGGATACTGCTGGCAACAAATGAGCGATACCTTCTGTCGAAGCGTGTGCTCTGTGAGCTGCGCCGAATGCATCGTTAACGAATACGTCAGCCAGTTCAGCAAATTGTTTTGCCAATTCAGGATCGTTTTTCTCTTCGCCTGCGTGGAAACGAACGTTCTCAAGCAACAATACGTCGCCATTGTTCAGTTCAGCGATTTGAGCTTTTACTGTTTCGCCAACGGAATCATCCGCTTTAACGACTTTTTTACCGAGCAATTCGGACAAACGCTCAGCAGCTGGAGTCAAACGCATGGATTCAACCACTTCGCCTTTTGGACGGCCCATGTGGCTTGCCAAAATAACTTTAGCGCCTTTTTCGATCAAGTAGTTGATCGTAGGAAGCGTGGCACGAATACGTTTGTCATCTGTAATTTTACCATCTTCGAGCGGCACATTAAAATCTACACGGACAAAAGCCCGTTTTCCTGTCAATTCGATATCGCGTACACTTTTTTTGTTCATCTGTATTTCCTCCGCACCCATGTATTTGGTGGACCAATCAAGAGCTGAAATCCCTTGTCAATCCTGGTGTTTTTGAGAAATTTGCAAAATGTTGATATATAAAGAGCGGAAACAATAGCATCTGTTTCCGCTCTATGTTATTGCAGATATTACTTAATCATTTTTGCAAAGTGCTCCAAAGTGCGAACCAGTTGAGCAGTGTAGGACATTTCATTGTCATACCAAGCTACAGTTTTAACCAATTGTTGGTCGCCAACAGTCAGAACTTTAGTTTGAGTTGCATCAAACAGGGAACCGAAAGTGATACCTTGGATATCGGAAGATACGATTTCGTCTTCAGTGTATCCGAAAGTTTGTGGATCGGAAGCTTCTTTCATAGCTGCGTTAACTTCTTCAGCAGTTACTTTTTTGTTCAAAACAGTTACGAGCTCAGTCAGGGAACCAGTAGCTACTGGCACACGTTGAGCTGCACCGTCGAGGATACCTTGCAGTTCTGGAATAACCAGACCGATTGCTTTAGCAGCACCAGTTGTGTTAGGGATGATGTTTTCAGCTGCTGCGCGAGCACGACGGAAGTCACCTTTAGGGTGTGGAGCATCCAAAGTGTTTTGGTCGCCAGTGTAAGCGTGAATTGTAGTCATCAAACCTTGAACGATTCCGAATTTGTCTTGCAGAGTTTTTGCCATAGGTGCCAAGCAGTTTGTTGTGCAAGATGCGCCGGAGATTACAGTTTCAGTACCGTCGAGGATTTCATGGTTTACGTTGTAAACGATGGTTTTCATGTCGCCAGTAGCTGGTGCGGAGATAACAACTTTCTTAGCTCCACCTTTCAAGTGTTTCTCAGCTGCTTCTTTAGTTGTGAAGAAACCAGTACATTCCAGAACGATATCTACGCCCAGGTCGCCCCAAGGAAGTTCTTCTGGGTTACGGTTAGCCAATACTTTAACTTCTTTACCGTTCACTTTGAAGAAGCCATCGTGTACTTCAACATCGCCATCGAAGCGACCTTGAGTTGTATCATATTTGAGCAAATGAGCCAGCATTTTAGCATCAGTCAAGTCGTTGATTGCTACTACTTCAATGCCCTCTACATTTTGAATACGGCGGAATGCCAAGCGTCCAATACGTCCAAAACCGTTAATACCTACTTTAATCATGAGTAAGTTCCTCCCAAGTTTTGATTAATTTTTTTTATGAAACTTATATATTCAAGACAGACCGTGAAGTCCGTCAAGACAACAATGGTTGTGGTGAAAAGTAAACTCTTATTCCATTTCGGCAACGATGACTTCGGCAGCAGCCTCGTCAATAATCAGAATATCTTCCTGGCCAAATCGCAGCACGGAGTGTATAGCAGCAGCTTTGCTTTTGCCACCTGCAATTCCGATCACGACATCGGTTCGTTCAATATCCTGGAGTCGCATGCCCAGCGTAAGCATGGTGTGTACCACCTCACCCTGATCATTAAAGTAATAACCGAAGGATTCAGATACGGCCCCTTGCGCCTGAAGTTCATCTATGATCTCTGTCGCAAGTTTACGGCGCCGTGCCATCTCTACGGCATCACCGATTCCATGAATGACGATCCGCGATTTTCGAATCAGCTGCAGAATCTCCTGAACACTTGGGTCCTGGATTAGTGATTCGTAGGCATGATCACTAAGCAAATCCGGTACATGCAGGAGTTTGTATTGGGCCCCTACCCGTTTTGCCATCGTGGATGCAATCGTATTGGCCTGAATTTCGAGGCTTTCTCCCAGCCCACCGCGTGCCGGTACAAACCAGACACCTTTCAGCGATGTTGGCGGAGTCAGTTGCTCTGCGACTCCAGCCGTTGTTGAACCGCCAGTTACGGCGACAACATCGTTATCAGTCATAATATTACCCAGAGCCTTCGCTCCGGCTCTACCCAGTTCCCGTTTGGCAAATGGAGAAATGTCCGAATCACCAGGAACCACAACTACCTTTTGCAGACCGTAGGCTTGCTTGATGCGCTCTTCCAGTTCGGATAATCCGAACAGCTCTTTGGCGACGGGTTCCAACTGCTGCAGCAATTCATGCCCTGCCTCACTGATCTTCATCCCTGCACTGTCAATTTCAATAAGTCCCTGAGCCTTTAACAAATCGGTCTCAGCCCTCAGAACCCGCTCGGTCATCTGCATGGAATTAGCTAACGTTCTTCGTCCGATCACATCCGATAACATGATCTGGTGCAGAATCGTATACCTCTTCTTCAAGACATCCATGAGATCAGGCAGAAGCTGCTTTTGCACTTCTAAAATCGTTCGCATGCTTTCCACTCCCGCAAGCTTCTCGTTCCAAGCTTTCTTTCATGGCCCCAAAACGTCCCGGGTTAACTTTTTAAGTCCCACGTCTATTCTACCTAAAACTGACGTGACATGCAAGTGTTTCGAAGCGTTAATTCGACACGTTTCAGGCGTTTGTACGCGCCTATTTTCACAATGTCAATCTACTATGATCGAGAACAACCTGTTCGACACCATATATAGAAGCAAAGTAAAATTCTCATCTACATATTGCTTGCTATGGTTTTTCATATGGCATGTCCAAAACCTCTTTTAGCATTTACCTATTTGCGCTCTTTATCCACTTATTTTCATCATGATCAATTTCAGGGTAATCCAAACCAAAACAGCGAACATCAGCTTGCAATTAAATTACTCATGAGCTATAATCATTATTGCTGTCACATATTTGAAGCTTCTATTTCAAAACTGCTTTTATGCAACTATGTTTGCAGCAATAATCAATGTGCGCCCGTGGTCCAATGGATATGACGTAGGCCTCCGAAGCCTGAGATCCAAGTTCGATTCTTGGCGGGCGCGCCATTCTTAATTAGTAGCTCATAACACTCTTAACCAATGAAACCGAATAGGTTTCTTTTTTTTTAAACTTAGTTTGACTTTCTTTGACTTTTTGTTTGGAATTGTTTATGATGTGGGTAATACGGTAACAGTTTATATATAACACCAATTAACATTTACATTTCTGAGGAGGTTTTTCACGTGAGTTATATTCCAATGGTCGTTGAACAGAGCAACCGCGGTGAGCGCGCCTATGACATCTATTCCAGATTGCTGAAGGATCGTATCATCTTCCTTGGCAGTGATGTAAATGACGTTGTGGCGAATGCCATCATGGCACAGATGTTGTTCCTAGCTGCGGAAGATCCGGAGAAAGACATTCACTTATACATCAATAGCCCAGGCGGATCCATTACAGCCGGTATGGCGATTTTCGATACAATGCAATTCATCAAACCTGATGTATCTACCATCTGTGTAGGTATGGCGGCTTCGATGGGTGCATTCCTGTTGAACGCAGGTGCCAAAGGTAAACGTTTTGCATTGCCTAACAGCGAAATCATGATTCACCAACCACTTGGTGGTGCGCAAGGTCAAGCTTCGGACATCGAAATTCGTGCCCGCCGCATCCTGAAAATGCGTGATACTTTGAACCGCATCATCGCTGAGCGCTCAGGCCAACCGCTGGAGCGTATTGAGAAAGATACAGATCGTGACTACTTTATGAGTGCTGCTGAAGCTGCCGATTACGGTATCATCGATAAAGTTATTGAAAACGTAGGTTCCCAAGGCATCTAAGCCGAGGCGAATCACCAATTAAACGGATGTACCATATAGCCCACTCAAACGGCAACGCCCAGTTGAGTTGGCTATATGAAAAAAGGACGCTCTTGTCATATGACGAGGGCGTCCTTTTTATGAAGATAATTTAAAAGTGCATGATACAAATTCAATCGATTCAATTAACTTTCATAGAAAATCTAATACTTTACTTGTTGGCTGTTAAGCCACTGAACGGCTCTGTGCCTTTAGGAAGCAACTCTTTGTATGTGAACGGGAATTCTGGGAAGCCCTCCGCATAAGCTGTATACTCATACAACTGGAAGAATACAACTACACCTGTTGGTGTTACATAGAAATCCTGATCTTTATTCAGACCTTTATAGCCTTCAAGGTAACCACCGCTAGCTTTAAGCTGATCTCCAACTTTTTTGCTTACTGTCTGACGCACAGTTTTGTTATTTTGAATTACATCATCCAGACTCAATTCCTTGCCGGAATCCAGAGCAAAGGTGTGACCTGAACGGAACGTCATGCCATGTGCACCTGCATAGTCCTGATAACTTTGCGTAATGAGTCCAAGCACACCATTTTCGTTGTATGTCACGACATAAGAACTCTCAAATGCATATGGACGGTTCGCTGCTGCGTCACCAAATTCCTTAGTTTGTTTTTTGAAATCTGCTACAAAAGCATCGACTTCATCTTTCAGCACCTTGTTGATAGCTGCTTCTGCTTTATCGTTAGCAAGTCCGCTAACCTGAGGATATTGAATATCGACTTCAGCGTTCTTGATGCTGACTTTCACTGTTGCCGCTTTGACTGTCACGCTATTTTGCTTCACTTTGCTCAGCGTCAGTGTCTTGGCTTTGCCATCCCAGTTGCCCTGAACACCCAAATAATCTCTCATTGCAGAAAACGGAATATACAATCGGCCATTGATCAGCTTCGCTTCCACTTGTGGATAGTAGTTATTAATTCTAACACTCGGTGCCCCATCAATCAGGCTGATGGTCATCGTATTATTAGTTGCCGTTAAGGAGTACTCCTTAGCCTTTGCATCATATTTCAAGCTTCCACCTGCAACATCTTTCACTGCGGTAAGCGATACCCAAGTGGAGCCACCTTGAAGGAGTCCTTTTTGAGTAAGAGTTTTGCCTCCCGACTTCAGAGTTACCTCAGTAGGTGTTGTCACTTTCGTGGATACTGAAGCTGCCTGTACAGAACTATCCTGCCATACAGCCCCGCTCCCCACAATAATTCCTGCCGCCAGTAGTGCACTAGTCCATTTTTTCAATGATGTCATATATAAAACTCCTCTCTCGAATTCAAATTTGAGTGTCATTGCGTATGTATCCTGATTTGATCGTATGCCTCATACGCTCACCTCTTTATTATAATTAACCCAATTGCGGAAAGGTTTACAGCTCCAGTTACAATGTTGTTCGATCCAGATGCCTATAATGAAGGTTTTGTTACGAACAAATGGACAAAAAAGATACCAAAAACCAGCAATTCATTTCGTCATATTTCACCTCTTCTTTCCAAACTTCATCAAAGTGCGCCTTTATAACAAAAAAGACGCTGTCCGATGGACAACGTCTTTGTCATTATTGCCTTTCGCCCGCTCAAGCATATCTTTAACGGACATCCAGCCTTATTTATTTCACTTATTTCATTTCATAAGTAATATTCAGCGTTGTGCTTACTTTAACCTGTCCTGTTTCAATTTCTGTGCTACCAGCAGAATCAGCTGTCGCTTTGGACATCAAAGCCTCACTTGCATAGAACACAGGTACATTGGCGTCACCTTGGCTCACAGACAGAACAGCACCCAGTTGACGTTTAACCGCTTTTGCAATAGCTCCAGCTTTTACATCAGCATTAGCAACAGCTTTTTCAATCACCTGAGCTTCAAAGCTCTCCGGTTTTTCTACCGTAAAACGTACATTTTCAATATTGTTGGCACCAGCTTGGGATGCAGCATCCAGGAGTTCACCAATCTTGTCCATCTCCCGGTAAGTTACAGTCAATGTGTGATGAGCTGTGTACCCTTTGATCTTCTGTCCGTCTTTTTCACTATACGTGTAGTCAGGCTGTACGTAGAACTGGCTGGTTTGAATATCATCCGCACTGATTTTCCACGTACTTTTCAGCAGATTGCTAACCTTTTGAATTTTCGCTGCATTCGCTTTTTGCGCAGAGGCTGCGGTATCTGCCGTACTGTTCACTCCAATGGAAAGATAAGCGATGTCAGGCTTCACCTGAATCTCACCTGTACCCACAACGTTAATCACGTTTTGCTGTACCCCCTGTACCTCAGCAGCATATGCATAGTTACTAGGTGCCACCCAAGCAGTACCTCCTACTAGCAATGTACCTGCGACCATCACCGCGCCCAGCGGTTTCATCCATAATTTACCCATTACGTTAGCCTCCTTAAGTTTTAACATCACAAACTCAAATCGATTTGATACCTAACAGACGGGCTTAATTCCATAATGTTGCACTTGACAGTCATAAAACGCAAAAAAGCCCCTTTCGGGACTTCTTCATTGAGTTCAAATCATATCTTATTGGTTCTCAAGCTCTTCCTTGCTTACCAGACTAACTAAAGCGTTTACAGCCTGTTCGGCGTCCGCACCTTCTGCACTAATCTGGATTTCCGTACCAGTACTGATTGCAAGGCTCATGATCCCCATGATACTTTTTGCATTTACTTTTTTGTCGTCCTTCTCGACGAACACTTCAGATGAGTACTTATTCGCTTCTTGAACGAACAGTGCCGCAGGTCTGGCATGGAGACCCGTTTTCAAACGGACAACTACCGGGTGCTTTGTCATGGAAACTTACCCCCTATTATGAAATCTGGACATTAAATACACAATTATATTTATAACATTATACCATATAACCAGAGCAGGACCTAGAAGAAAAAACTTAGGGTGATGGGATGTCATTATTATGACCCATTTTAGCCTTTTTACATCACCTCATTACACCTTGAGCAGTTCTCCAAGTTCCTTATAGGCTGATTTTAAGCTGACCTTTAGGCGAAAACCAAAAGCAATCAGCTTTGCCAGGCTGCCCTACTTTTCATTTAACCGTAACGCTCGGTACGAACCTTCTCTGCCAGCTCATCAATCTTGCGGAGCCGGTGATTCACTCCGGACTTGCTGACTGTACCTTTAAGCAGTTCGCCTACTTCCTTCAAGTTGATATCCGGATGGGCGAGTCTGACTTCAGCCACTTCACGAAGCTTTTCGGGCAACGACTCCAGACCAACTTCCTTTTGCAACAATCTGATGTTATCGATCTGTCTGACGGCTGCTCCAATCGTTTTGTTCAGGTTCGCCGTCTCACAATTGACGATTCGGTTGACGGAATTACGCATATCTCGCATGATACGCACATCCTCGAACTTGAAAAGGGCCTGATGTGCACCAATGATACTGAGCAGTTCAATGATTTTCTCGCCTTCCTTAATGTATAGGATGAATCCTTTTTTGCGTTCTATACACCGGGCATTGAGATGAAATTCATTCGCCAGGTCCACCAGGGCCTGACAGTGCTCCTCATACATGGACGCAATCTCCAGGTGGTAGGATGAACCTTCGGGATTGTTGACCGAGCCTCCTGCCATAAATGCTCCTCGAAGATAAGCACGTTTACAGCAGTTATTTTTGAACAGCTCTCCACTGATCCCGGGAGTAAACAGAAATCCTTCGGAAACAATGTACAGATCTTTTAAAATCACCTGTACCATGGTTGGAATCCGAACAATATATACATTGTTCTTTTTCAGCCGCATTTTTTTGCGGACAAGCAATTCCGTATGCACTTGAAAATGCTTTTTAAGCAGAGAGTATGCCCGTCTTGCAATGGCGGCATTCTCCGTCGAAATATCCAAGATGACTTTTTTATTCGATAACTGCACCGCACCAAGCATACGGATGAGGGCTGAAAGTTCCGCCTTTTCGCAGCACGGTTCGCTTTCGATCATCGTTAGTTCTTTTTTGGTCTGTGCTGCAAACGACATGGGACTTCACCTCTTCCGTAACATCCAATTTTGTACAAGTTGATAGATGTGATGGCTCAGCTTGTCGGCATCATGACGCAGATAAGTCCGGAATAGGACCAACGTATCCGCAACCACTTGATAGCCGGCACTCTTCAGCACATTCATATCCAGCACAACTGGTTTAGCTCCTTTTTCCGCATACTTATTCTGCACCTGCAGCGGGATATCACCATTATTTACAATGACATAGTCGAAAACTTGTTGTCCTACATGTTCATGTACCGCCTTGAGGTGGTCACTCACCGTATAATTATCCGTCTCTCCCGGCTGTGTCATCACATTACAAATAAACATTTTTACTGCGTCAGCTTCAACGACAGCTTCAGCCAGCTTAGGTACAAGCAGATTGGGCAGAATGCTCGTGTAGAGACTACCTGGCCCAATCAGGATGGCGTCTGCCTGACGAATAGCCTCAACAGCCTCTGGCAACGGCTCCACGTGATCCGGTTCAAGGAAAACGCGTTTGATCCGTAAGCCAGCTTCAGGGATCTTGGACTCGCCAGTAACAATCGATCCGTCCTCCATCTCTGCATGCAGTATAACGGCCTGCCCGGCTGCGGGTAATACCTCACCCCGAACGGCAAACACGCGGCTAAGTTCCCGCACAGCGGTCACAAAGTCGCCCGATATATCCGTCATTGCAGCCAAAATCAAGTTACCCAGGCTGTGGCCTGCAAGCCCCGCGCCTGTATTGAAGCGATAATTCAGCATATCCGACAACAACGGTTCTACATCTGCTAGCGCCGTGAGTACGTTACGAATGTCGCCCGGAGGCGGCATTTGCAACTCATTACGCAGGATGCCCGAACTTCCTCCGTCATCCGCCACCGTCACGATGGCCGTGATGTCCAGCGGCTTTTCCTTCAAACCGCGCAGCATCACGGATAATCCGGTTCCGCCGCCCATGACTACAATTCTCGGACGTTCTCTTCGTGGTCCGGCTTCTTTCATCCCTTCACCCTCTTCAATGACGGTCCCGGTCGGCGTCGCGATGGCTCACGGTGACAGCCTCAGTTTCGCTGCTTCCCAACATTTTGCCCAAATATTCCGATATTGCTACCGAACGATGCTTGCCTCCGGTACAGCCGATTCCAATAATAACCTGGCTTTTGCCTTCCTTCCGGTATTGCGGAATCAGAAAATGCAGCATATCCAGCAGCTTGGTCAGAAACGCCTGCGTCTCCGGCCATTTCATAACATATTCATATACATCACTATTCTGTCCCGTATTCGGACGTAAATGTTCAATATAATGCGGATTTGGCAAGAAACGAACATCAAACACCAGATCCGCATCGATAGGAATACCGTATTTGAACCCAAACGACGTAATATTTACCGACAGCATATGGCTTTCCAGATGAGAAAAGCGGGATATGATGCGCTCTTTCAGTTGAGCAGGCTTCATCGTACTGGTATTCAGTACCTGAGTGGCGGAATTTTTGAGTTCCTCCAGCATCTTCCGTTCCAGTCGGATGCCGTCCAGCGGCATGCCCTCAGGAGCGAGTGGATGTCTGCGCCTGCTCTCCTTATAACGCTGGACTAATACAGAGTCTGTCGCGTCCAGGAATAATATTTCACAATGAATGGTAAAATGATCTTTAATATAGTTCAGTGACTCGGACAAAGCCGTAAAGAACTCACGACCGCGAAGGTCGATAACCAGTGCGACCTTGCCAATTTTGCCGTTCGATTGCTCAATCAACTCCGCAAATTTTGGAATCAATACCGGTGGAAGATTATCCACACAGAAGAAACCAAGATCCTCCAGGCTTTGTACTGCAATCGTCTTGCCTGCTCCGGACATGCCCGTAATGATAATGAGCGTGGCGCCTGTGCCCGGTGAAACTTCACCTTCAAGCATAAATGTCCCCTCCTTATCATATTGCTGTCGGATTATACTGTTACGAGGTTACTAGGAACGCAAGAGAAGACCTGCCGCGCCAACAATACCTGCATTATTGCCAAGCGTTGCTTCAAGAATCTTAACCCCTTCTTGCAGCGGTTCAGGTGTCAGTTTCGCAAATACAGTCCGTACTTCATCAAACAAAATATTACCCGCTTTGGATACACCGCCACCGATAATGAACATCTCAGGGTTAATCACAGCCGCTACAGCCGCCATTGATTTGCCCAGATAGAACGCTGCACGATTGACGATACGAAGAGCAACTTCATCGCCCTCCTTAGCTGCATCAAATACTTCTTTAGCTGCAATCTTGTCCACGAGTGCCAGTGATGTATGATCTCCACGCTCTACAGCGTCTTTGGCCATACGAATAATTCCGGTTGCTGAAGATACAGTTTCCACGCATCCCATTTTGCCGCATCCGCACTGAATGGCTTCCAGATCAGGAACAACACTGACATGACCAAGCTCACCAGCCATACCAGAGAAACCTTGATAGATCTTACCGTTCAAGATCAGTCCGCCACCAACGCCTGTACCAAGCGTATAACATACACAGTTGTCCACGCCCTTGCCAGCACCTGCCCAAGCTTCACCCAGTGCAGCCACGTTTGCATCGTTATCTATTTTGACTGGCTTGCCCAGACGTTCTTCCAAAATTGAACGAATGGCTACATTCCGAAATCCAATGTTAGGGGCAAGAACGATAATTCCCTCGCGTACATTGGTGAACCCAGCCACTCCTGCTCCCACACCTTCAAGCTGTTCCCAGCTGTAAGGCGATTCGGCAACGATATGACGGACATACTTCTCGATGTTGGCAATGACCGTGTCAACGCCCTTATCCACTTCAGTCGGTCCTTCATACGTATGCATAAGCTGACCGTGTTCATCACATATACCGACCTTGATTGCTGTTCCGCCGAGATCGACCCCAACGTAGATTTTCTCAGACATGCTACAAGCCACCTTTATCTATCTATAATAGTTTAATCCTACGTACCAACTATAATTGAAGGATACGCCTGGGTCAAGACGATAAGACCTTTGCTGTGATTAGCTTCCTCGCTATTGTGAACAACATCACAGGCTATTTTTGAATACGTATACAACCTTATTTGTCTCTATTAAAAACGCAGGCTTCATTCCTTCCTCCATAGAGGAGGAAGCCTCAACTCATGATATTGCATATCCACTCGTTCCATGCGTAAAAGATGACAATTGTCATCTGAATCTCATGACAATCCTTACTAATCACGTCTCAGACAGTTCGGTAAGATGGAAATATCTTATAGACCAGACGTGATTCAAGATAAGTTCACTCGTGGTTCAGTTGTTGCAACCCTTAGCCTAACGGCGCAAAAAACGCCTTCCTATAACAGGAGGCGTTTCTCTACTTTTATGAACAAACCTAAACCTATACCTTCAGCAGCTATTCAGCTACTGGTCACAGCTTCGTTTCCACACGTACGGGCTCTTCCGTTTTTTCCATCTTGTTGACGTCCAGAATATCGAGCAGGAAGACAAAGATCGGTATACCGATGATAAGCCCCCAGATCCCCAGGAAATGTTGAGACAGAATCAGTACGATAAACGTGTAAAACATCGGCAATTTGGTTTTGTGAGCCATCAGCTTCGGATTCAGGAAGTACGTTTCCAGCGCATGAATGATGATGATCATAATGATCACGATCACGCTGAGCTGTAATCCTCCCAGTTGATAACCGATCAAACACAGCGGAACTAGTGAGATGATAACCCCCGCAACGGGTACCAGACTCAGCATGAACACCAGAATGGTCAAGGCGAACAAGTACGGGAAACCAAGTATCCATAATCCTAGAATCGTCAAAGCTGTATTAAACACAGCAATCATCAATTGTGCCTCGATTACTTTACCAAAAGAAGATACAAACTTATCTCCGAGATAGGCCACTTCATTATAGAACCAGCCGATTTTGCTTGTTTTGAACTTGGAGGTAAACTTGGAAATCTCCCGCTTCTGCAACAAGAAGAACAGACTCAGGATAATGACCAACAGAATGAACTCCAACCATTTGCTTAACGCAAAAATATACTTCAATGCATCGTTGGTATAGTTTTTGATATCGAACGATTGAAGATAACCGGCAATTTTGGAAGCAAAATTATCTCCGTCAGCGGTATCGAGAAACTTCATTATCTCATTCGTTAACTGAACGACCTGATCCACAATTCGTGGTGAATACCTGGAGATGCCCAGTACAATGGCTGCAATAACGATAAGATAGAGAAGAATGACTACGACTTTATAGTTAATCGGAAATAAACGATTCAACTTCTCTGTGATAAAATGCTGCAACCTGTTCATGACATACGTCACCAGGAATAACAGCAAAATCATGTGCAGCATACTCCCCATGCTGAATAGAACCAAACAAAACAACAGCAGAATCAGAAAGCGCCGCACTGTTGCATTTTGTAACCAATCTTTTATCATTTCCCCCAAAGTCTTCACCTCACAGCTAATATGCCCATTATGTATACGATCTCATGCCCACTTTGGTTTCAAAAAAAGAGAAGCCTTCCGGCTTCTCACATCATGAGACTTCCCGTTGTCTCTTCTACTTAATTTATGCCAAACCATACCCTTTTCATGCTTACTTATCCAGTGTTTCGCTCCAGTCATGCACAATACTGCCTTCAAGGAATTTCTCGCAGTCCATTGCGGCCATACACCCTGAACCTGCTGCTGTAATGGCCTGACGATACTTCGTATCCTGAACATCACCACAGGCGAACACACCCGGAATGTTGGTCTCGGTTGTACCCGGTTTAACGACAACATAGCCGTGTTCATCCAAAGTAATCTGGTTGCTCAGGAAACCCGTATTCGGTGTATGTCCAATGGCAATGAATACGCCATCGGCTTCAAGCAATTCTTCCTGTCCAGTCTCGTTATTACGTACCTTAAGCCCTTTAACACCAAGAGCCTCAGGCACAACTTCGAGCGGTGTACGGTTCAAAGCCCAATTCACCTTCTCGTTGCTGCGAGCCCGATCCTGCATAATTTTCGAGGCACGTAATTCGTCCCTGCGGTGAACCAAGGTAACGTCTGTTGCAAAACGGGTCAGGAAGCTGGCTTCCTCCATCGCGGAGTCTCCACCGCCAACAACGACGATCTTTTTACCACGGAAAAAGAATCCGTCACATGTGGCACATGTACTTACCCCACGTCCCACATTCTCCTGCTCTCCGGGAATACCGAGATAACGGGCCGATGCGCCGGTAGAGATAATGATCGATTCGGCTTCCAGTTCACCGATGCCTCCAACTTTAACCTTGAAGGGCGGTTTGCTGAAATCCACTTCTTCCACCCAACCATTTTTGAATTCAGCTCCAAAACGCTCCGCTTGCTTACGCATATTGTCCATCAGTTCCGGACCCATAATGCCTTGCGGAAAACCAGGGAAATTCTCAACTTCCGTTGTCGTCGTCAATTGACCACCCGGCTGAAGACCTTCGATAACCAGTGGGTTTAGATTAGCACGAGCCAGATATATCGCTGCTGTCAGACCCGCAGGTCCGGTTCCGATCACAATCGTTCTGTATTTAGACATATAGATACAGCCTCCTTAATAAGGTTGAAAGTGTGTTGAGTGGCGATTAACTTGCTATGATGATATCCTACAGGCATGTCGAGACCTATTCGTTAAGTTTACCCGTTTTCCAGGCCTATGTATCCTTCACGCAATGAAGTCTATCCCAAAGCGAGATTTTCAAGGAACATTTACTGGACCGGTGGGTTGGAATTGCACACTTTATTGATTTGCCGTGCATATTTGCTGACTGTGGCAGCTGATATGCCATACCGGTCGGCTATGCTTTGGTAGGTCACTGGACGACTATGAATCTTAGCAGCCAGATATTCCAATCCCGCAGCCAAACCTTCAATTTGCTTTGTGCCAGGTACTTCCGGGTGCACGCGAGATACATAGTCTTTCCACAGCCGCTCCATTTCTTGCTGCAATTCGGCTTTGGCTTCAGACATCTGTAACGCACGGTCCACTACCGCCTGCCAATGCGAAGAAGCTTTCGCCTCCGTTTGTTCCGTCAACGATTCCATCTTCGTAATGGTTCGTTGGCTCAATGCAGTTAGCGGTCGCAGAACAGGAGAATCATCCTGCTCAGTTCCTTCTGAACCAAGACCGTTTAATACGGAACGAGCGGCTTCCACCAGATCCTGATCTTCACCAGGTTCCTCGATAAAGGATTGCAGCGCCTGCTGCACCTCGTAATCACCAATCATGCCAAGAGCATGAATGACCTGGAGCTTAGTTGCCCGATCCCCATGTCGCAACGCCCAGAAGAAAGAGGAACGGATCAAGGGATCATTTTTCATCTCTTCAGGTATGCCGTTGCCATAGTTCTCCCATTGTCTGAATTGCTCGTCAAATGGCAGATGATAGTGATAACTTAGTTTCTCCGGATCTTTCTCTCCCTGTCTCACAGCCTCAAGACCCGACAGATAGTACCGGGATACTTCCGAACCTGGATCCAGCTTGCCTACATGACGCCACAGACGTTCAGCGGAATCGTAACGTTCGGTATTATAAGCTGCGACTGCTGCATAATGTGCGAGAGCTGGGTCCGCAGCGGTTTCTTCATCCTTCAACAGCCGACGGAAATGTACATAAGCCGTATCATGTTGACCCAGGATACCCATCGTGGTAGCCAATTTGTAGACCTGTTCGTGCTGAAAAGGCACGATGACACGCAATTTTTTGATCAGAAGCAGCACTTGGTCGGCTCGATTCTCGTTCTGGTGAAAGATCGCCAGATTACACAGTGCGTGCAGATTACCAGGCTCCTGCTCCAGTACCTCGGCAATCGTCTCTTTCGCCTTGGGAAACAGCCCCATATAATAATAGGCAAGCGCCAAGTTGTTGCGAGCAGCCAAATAATCAGGATAATCGGGTGACATGCCTTCCAGCAGCTCAGCCGCCTGTGCAAACTTCCCTTGTTCCAACAATTCCCGCGCCTGATCGTGTTCAACGACACCTTTACGTGATTTGATCCGGTTCAGTTTGGCTGGTCGATCCAGCTCGTAGTACAGAAGCTCCATCATCTCTTCGGCTTCCGTCATAAACTGACCCTGGGTATCCTCCTCCAAATACGTAACAAGCGCTTGCTCAGCTTCTTCAAACCGATCCATATTCGCATAATTGTTTGCCATATAGAAATAACATTCCGTCATGGACGGATCTACCACGTCGAGCACATGCGCAAGAACGGCATTGGAAGCCTCGTAATCCCCCTTCTCTGATAATATACCCGCCATATTACAATGATTCACCGGATTTTCCGGTTCATATTCAACAGCTTTACGAAAATATTTTAATGCCTTGTCGACGTGATTACGGTCCAGCGAGCGGACAGCTCTCTCAAAAAAGAAAGAAGCATCCAAGTGAATCGGTATTACATTGGCAAGGTGTCCCTCAGCCCGCAGTAGCTTGCCCTTCATCTTCCAAGGCACCTCCTCTTTGCTTTCATTCATACTCTCCAGTATACCACATCTTAAGGCCCACTTCTCAATATGTAGTTTCATGTCGTTTATGCCAAAAATGCGCAAAAAAAGATGACACCCCCTCATCCCTTTCGAATGAAATGTCATCTTTTTGCTTCAAGTACTCTTCCTTATAGAGAGATTCATCAGAATTACAGCTTCAACGCCATGGATGGCGAAAGAGAGATATGAACTGTCTTGTGGAAAGGGGTCATAAAGTTAACCAGTACAACCTTACACTTATTTGGCAGCTTTGCCTCACGTACGGTTGCTGCCAAATGCCCTACCTCGCCTCCGGTCAGCTCAATCCAGTCATCTCCACAGGAATAACGCAACGTGCCGCTCTTCCACAGATAATGGCCTTCATCTGTCTCAAGCAATTCCCCCTGGGAAAGCTCGCCCTCGCTGCCGAACACGAAAGACAGCTGCACCATAAGCTGCTCCGGCTGCTCTCCCGCCAGCTTCAGGGTCCAGCCATTTTCCGTTCTTAATACTTCCGTCTGTACAAGGAACGTCTGTTCATGGGTGAGATCTCGACTCTGATGGGGCAACAAATACCACGGACTGATAGCTGTTCCCGCCGTCTCAGGCAGTTGGCTATCCGGGATCGGGCCGTAATAGCCTTTCCTCTGTTCGCCCGTCAGACGGTAACCTGCTGGCAATCGAGACATATGCTGCATCTGCACATACCCTGGATTAAAATAGGAGGCCAACTGAACGGCCAGCAGACGTACGGCACCATGACGAAGGGCAAAGAATGAAGGCACCTCCGTCATTACAGTCGCACTTGTATTACCGGAACGAATACGTGCTACAGGTGCGCCGAAGTCCGTATGCAACCGGCTGTGCGAGATGTGTCCATGATGACCTGCCGAATCCATTCGCTGTAAATAGCCCTCCCGCACAAATCGTTCATTCAGTATGATCTCGTACCGCTCAGGCAGCTGTTCCCGTGCCTTACCTGCCTGCTGCTGAAGCTCAGGCTCCAGCAGCAGCCGAACGAGCGCATTGACCGAGCAGACGCCGGGATCTGTTAACATTTCTCCCGCCCAATCGGCCATGCCGGCAAAGATCGGATCACCGTCCAACCGGGCCATAATGGCATAAGGCAAGTAATACGTTGATAAATCATGCACGCTCCCCAGATCCTGGCGACCTGAGTAATCTGTAACAACCTCACCTGTTGGATGTACAAGATACACCATCATACGAAGATTGAGTCTCACCGGGTCCAGCAATTCGGGACGGTTCAACAGGCGTGCCGCATGAATCAGCATGATGTCGCTAACCGCGCTGTAGATTCCGTTGCTTCGTTCAGTCCACTCCCCATCAGGCGTAATATCCATACCTTCAGCCAGCCACTGCTCTGCACGCTGCACAGCTTCCTCCAGGTCAAACAATTGATGCAGGAAACCGAGCGCCGCGCATAGCACCCAGCGATGATTCGGCGTATGACAGCCTCCAGTCAGCAAGACTGGAACAGTTCGTTCCAGAAACATGCGCATATTGTCCAGCACAGGTTGCAACGGCTCCCAGTCTTGCTGCTGAAGAAGTTGATATAACTGGGCATATCCCACGACAAGAAATGCGGTATCCGGCGGAGAATGGGAATTGGTCCAACCGGGGGAGATGGAGCCGTCTCCATGCTGATTACGGAGTACGTACTCCGATGCAAGCTGCAGACGATTTAACAGATCTTCATCCCGATAATAGATCGAATCCGGATTGGCGAGTGCTGCTCCCCAGTAACACATGTCCGTAGGTGTTCCGGTCGTATGGTTGACCCAAGCGATACCTGTAGAGGGGTCAATCGTTCCTCCAAAATAACGGCTTTCCGGATCAATCATTTGCCGGGATATCCCTTTTTGCACTGCTCTGTCATTGCTTTCCACCAGTTGTCTGTACATGTCCAGTCCCTCCAAACAAATGCCGATGAACGGAATATTCGGCGCAATAATTCTTGTCATCTGGTTAATCACGATTGGCTTAAGAAAACCTATGATCAGCCCTTAACAGCTCCAAGCATGGCACCGCTAACAAAATATTTTTGCAGCCATGGATAGACGAGTAGAATCGGTACGGTTGCAAAAATAACGGTGGCCGCCTTGAGACTTTCCGGGGTTAATGGAGCGCGGTTGGCACCTTCCATCTGTGTGAGCTCACTCACCATGTTGTTTTGCACCATTTGGAACAGTTTGAGCTGAAGTGGATACAGCTTAGGATCATTAATGTACATCAGGGAATCCTGGAAGCCATTCCAGCGGCCAACAGCATAGAACAACGCCAAAGTTGCCATGACTGGCATCGACAGCGGTAATATGATTTTCAACAGTGTGTGCAGATGTGAACTGCCGTCAATTTCAGCGGACTCCTCCAGACTTTCTGGTATACCATTGAAAAATGAGATCAGGATAATCAGGTTAAACGGACTGACCAGACCTGGCAGAATTAGCGCCCACGGCGAATTAAGCAAGTGCAAGTCACGAATGAGCAAGTACTCGGGAATGATCCCCCCGCTAAAGAACATCGTAATGATGATCACGTACATGAAGAGCTTGCGGCCCTTCATTTTTTTCTTGGTCAACGGGTATGCAGCTGCGATTGTGAACACCATGCATAACACCGTTGTCACAATCGTTAAGAGGGTCGTATATCCCAAGGAATACAGCATCGAATGATCGGAGAACACCTTAACATACGCATCCCAATTGAACTCCTTAGGAAAAATGGTGACTTCACCTGATGTAATGGCACGATTGGAGCTTAATGATATGGCAATCGTGTGCAGAAACGGAGCGAGACAGAACACGACGAACAAGCTAATAAACAGGATGATAACGGTATCAAAAATCCGGTTTGAGGTGCGTTCACTCATATGCGCACAACTCCTTTACTGATGGTATACATATAAAGCAGCTTAGCGTACCTTCTGTTCTTTTAAAGAATTCCTTCACCTGTTGTCTTTTTCGATATATAGTTCGAGCCGAGTACAAATATAAGTCCAACGACTGCCTGGAACAGTCCAACGACGGTTGCCAGCGTATATTGTCCCGATTCCAGCCCGACCCGGTATACAAAGGTACTGAGCACATCGGAATATTCACGTACTGCCGTGTTCCCGATAATATAAGGACGATCAAATCCGATGCTGACCATATGTCCCAAATTAAGAATGAGCAGAGTAACAATAGTAGGCTTGATGCTTGGCAGGGTTATATGCCAGATTTTCTTCAGCCGTGTCGCTCCATCAATCTCTGCCGCTTCGAACAATTCCTTATTAACACCCGTCAGCGCAGCCAGATATAGAATCGTTCCCCAGCCTGCACTTTGCCAGACACCTGTGAACAGGTAGGTCACAAGCCACGGGTTTTTCTCCGTCAAAAATGGAATCGGATTTAAGCCCATACTTTCAAGTACACCGTTTACCATACCGGATTGGTTGCCGAATAACTGGTACACAATTCCCCCAATAATGACCCACGAAATAAAATGAGGGATATACAGAATCGTCTGCGATATTTTTTGAAACCATTTAAACCGGATTTCATAGAGCATGATGGCTAATATAATGGGAGCAGGAAACGAAACGATCAGATCAAGAAAATTCAGCATAAAGGTGTTGCGCAACGTGGTGTAGAAATCTCGCATCCCGAATACCTCGCGAAAGGCATCAAAACCGATCCATTCACTGCCGTTAATACCTTGAAACAGATTAAAATCTTTAAATGCGATCTGAACGCCATACATCGGTCCGTAGCGAAACACCACGAAATAGATGAGGGGCAGTGAAATCAACGCGTATAATTGCCAATACCTCTTCAAGTATGCGGTCAAGTCGGTCTCCTCCTAACAACGAAGAAACACTGTGCCGCCTTAACCTCAGCCGACGGCACAAGTCCCTTCATGAATGATGCGATATCAAGCTTGTGTTCTTTGGATTCGTACGTTCATACATTCATATCTCCGACTATTATTTCGCAGCAAGCTCTTGAACCGCTTGATCCAGTTCCTTCTTCAGTTCTGTACCACCAAGGGACATGAAATCATTCATTTCCCGTTCATACACTGCGTCGAATTCTTCCGGTTTAGCCATTGCTGTTTTTACGATAATGACATTAAGCTTATCTTTGAGCGCCGTGCTGTACTTCATCTCTGCCTGAATCGGTTTGTCAAAAATGATGGGGCCTACCGTGTCGGTGTTAGCAATATCAATCGACTGTTTAAGCATTTCCTGATTATTTTGCGGGAAGCCCATGATCCATGCTTTTTCGTTGGTAGCCTGATCACCGATATTTTTACCATTTGAGATAATAGCTGTATCCCCTGCGTTGAACAGACGATCCTTCGCTTCCTGTGAAGCATCCTCTTTGACAACAGGAATTCCGTCTACGAGATCGTAGTTCTCTCCTTCCACGCCGCTGTAGATATCAATCAGATTATTGTCTGATGCCATCCAATCCAAATATTTGATTGCTTCCACCGAACGTTTGCTGCTCTTCGGAATCATGATGTACATGCCGTTTGAACCGTAACGGGATTTGATATGTTTGTTGTCTACGTTTGCATTGGTGTACGCATCAACCGGAAGCACTTTACTGCCCTGCGTATTTTTAAGCAAGTTATCCAGAGTGCCATCTGCATAGAAAATAGCGTCGACATCCTCAGACCAGTAGCCAATGTTTCCGTTCTGTACATCCTTCACCAGTTGAGCCTTATCTTCATCCAAACTGAAGTCCTTACTGATCAAGCCTTCATTGTACAGCTTGTTCATGAACTTCATGGCATCCTTGAAGCCCTCATGGAGAGGCAATTCATAACGTTGGGCATAAGTCAGATCCCCGCTGATCGGCTTGATGAATGAGTAGATCAGTGTTTCGAACTGAGCTGGCGCCAGTGCCATTCCCATTGGAATGTTTTTGCTGCCAAGTCCACCAGGGTCCTTCTCTTTAAATGCTTTCAAAGTGGTATACAATTCATCCGTCGTCTTCGGTACTGGCAATCCCAGTTTATCCAGCCAATCCTGACGAATATACGAGCTATATCTGCCTGTGATGGCACGTTTGCCAGGAACTGCGAACTGCTGGCCCTCTAATTGACCAAACTTAAGGGTGTCCTCGCCAAGGAATTTTTTCAGGTTCGGTCCGTATTGATCAATCAACTCTCCCACATCAGTCAGACCGCCTTGTTCGGCGTAACGATAAAACACACTTGAGTCATAAACAAATACAATATCCGGAACATCCGTATTACTCGCCATTAGGACATTCAGCTTGGTTACTTCCTCCGAGCGCTGAATCGGTACGAATTGTATATCAATGTTATTCGGGTCGCCGAACCGTTCCTGGATCAGTTTGGACAAATAGTTATTCGTAATGGTATAAGGCGAAGGACTATTCCCGCGGTCAAACACCTCCACTTTTAAAGTGACACGCTCGCCGTTGCCTGATGCACTGCCTTCTGATTCCTGATTCGATGCAGATGAACAGCCGGCTAGCAAGGAAACTCCCATTACCATAGTAAGCGCCAATCCCATCCATTTCTTTAGACTCCCTTTGGTTGCTTTTCCTGTCATTTTGTCATCTCCTTAGCATTGCGTGAATGTTTAAAGCTTGCCCAGAGTATTCCACATCTTTCCGCGCTCTGGCAATAAACTCGTTTCGGAAACGCTTACATAAGGATAATGGTTTATCCCGAGCGACGATTTTCGCAGACTGACTATATTCGTAAAGGACCCGAAAACAGGCGTAAATCAAGGATTTCTTGCATAAGCGCAAGCTTCCAAGACGGAATATAGGTTTACACTAGCAGCAAAAAAAAGGTGGAGTCCTACATGGCTTCTCCTGAGAAAAACCTGCATGAATTCCACCCTGTGCTTAGCACGGTATAATGCGTAGAATGAGCCTTTGAATTACGACTCGGAATCGTGATGTTCACGTTTCATACGGCGATAGTCTCCCGGTGTAATACCCTCAACCCGTTTGAATACACGTCCCAAGGTAATTCCATTGGCATACCCCACCTTCAAGGCAATGTCCTGTAGGGAAAGATCCGTACTCCGCAGAAGACGCTCCGTTTCCTTCATCCGCAATTCTGTAAGGAAGTCTACAAACTTCATATTGAACTCTGTCTTGAACAAATAACTCGCATGTTTGCCGGTAATCTGGAATCGATCGCTCAGATGTTTCAGCGAAAGATCAGGATTCGCAAACTGTTCTTCGATATAGTTTTTCATTTCATTGACCATCGCTTTGTAGCTCTTGGTCTCAGTTACCGACACATAAGTTCTGAACAAGTCCGTCAGGTCATCAAACAGAATGTCTTTGACACCTTCAAGTGTCTCCGCTTCTTTCATCAGCATCAACCACTTGTTTATGTTTTCCTCCGATAATTTCTCCTGCAGCTGTTCGGACATGACCGCTACTTCCCGGCTGAGCATCTGTAGCATCGCCTGAATCAAGGAGTGAATCTCATCATCTGGCAGCTTATCACGTTCAAAAGCCGCGAAGATCTCCTCCAGTTGATCACGCCACTGACTGCTCGACATCCTAAAGCGTTTAACAAAATCAGCAATCATCTGCAAATAAGTATAGGTATCAAGCAGCTGCTGCTGGGTTTCTCCATACCCGGCCAGAGCGACATCACCATCTCTCAGCAATCTGCGGTGCATCACAGTCTCAGCCGCTACGTATGATTCACGAATGGCCTTGATGCCCTCTGCGATCGGTCCGATACCGAAACTCAATGATATACGCAGATTCTGCTCAACCCAGGATCGGCATTCCTCTGCAACTAAGCGAATTTGCTCCGTCATATCCGGGTTACCGTCTGTGGACAGGAAAAGGATCGCAATCTGATCTGAGCTGACCCATTCGGTCCAGCATTGCATACCCGCATCGCGTGAGAGCTCCTGCAGCACATTCATTAACGCAAATTTGAGTGTATTCTGCTCGCCTCTCGTAAACCGTTCCTGGAATCCTTTCTCATATCGGTTGATTTCGCCAACCACAACAGCGAAGCATGACGAAGTATCCACGCCAGTTAACGGGGAAAGATCCTTTAATCGCTCTACCGCATGATCCAGATTCTCCCCATTCAGCAGATCGCTAAAAAGTTTGCTGCGCTGCAGCAGCACGTTTTCTCTGCTCTTTTTGTCCGAATCCATCATATGGTTAATCAGGTTTTCTAACACGCCATCAATCAATTTCATCTCATCGGTCCGTGAGCCCGATTGCTCCAGCACCCGAATCTGATGGGCTTCAATCCGATTCATAATAATCTGAATGGGTTTATAGTTGCGACGAGTGATATAGATAATATAGACGATTGCACAAATGACGGTAACAACCGCAATAATCACCCATACATAGGAAACCACCGAGACCCAACCATATAAGTTCCCCTCCTTGATCCCACTGGAGATCGTCAAACCCAATCTTTCCAGCGAAAGGGTGTTCAGCTCTTGGCCTTCTACAGCACCTTCACGATCTGAATGTGCATCGTAAACAACCTGACCGTCATGGTCAAGAATGCTCATGAAAGAAAGCTGTCCATTAACCATACTATCAATGCTCTGCTCGATGCTGCTCATCTTGATATTAATGACAAGCACCCCATCAGAGCCGAATGGCAAGGGCATATCCTTATCTACCGTCAACACCCGAATAGGCGTACGCTGATTAACTCCTGCATCGTATTCCCTGACAGGCTGCCAGCCTGAAGTAAGAGAACCAGAGTCGATTCGGTCGATCCATGCCTTGTCTGAAAAGCTATCTACCTCCTTGGAGCCGCTTGATGTTAAAACGCTTTCATTTTTCTTGTCATACAAATAAATGGATTGGATCCAAGGGTTGGAACTCGTCAGCTCACGCAAGTTTTGAGCAATGCTATACACGGTCTCTTTGCCCACCTGGTTCTGGCTATTAAAATAGTACTTATAGGCCTGCTCACTCTGCACCGCTTCCATAACCGACAACTCAATATCCCGGATCGTCCGGTCCAGACTGTCTACCAAATAGCTGGAGGAGATACGGTCTGCTTTCCTTGTTTCTTCCCTGGAGATGTCATTAATGAAAACAAAAGCGATAAAAATGAGTACGGTCATGGTAAGAAAGAAAATAGGAAAATAAGAAAACAGTAAACGATAATACCAAGTCCGGGACAATAGACCCCACTCCTCACTCCACGATACCGTTGTATAATAGCCGTGGTTCTACTGTTCATCACATCAGTTACATCTCTGGGATTGAATTCCCTATATACGCAGCCATAAAATCAATTTTAAGTTATTATAGCACAAGCCCCCAGGCAGCAAATGAGTAATCGATTCCCTCTTTCTCCTTAACTCATCCGCATCTCTATCCTAATCCATCATAAAAAAATAAAAACCGTGCTGAGCAGCAAACTACTCAAACACGGCACAATACACCTGAATTCACAAAACTGTGCTGCATGATTAAATCCCTGAATCTTTAAACAACGTCGCCATGGAGCCACCATCCACAATAATGCGAACAGCACGCGCAAGCATTGGTGCTACGGGCAACACTTTGAAGCATTCGGGATGGTCATCCGGCAGTGCGATGGAGTCTGTGACTACCACCTCGGCTATAGACGGGTGATTGAGCTTACTTAGTGCCCCGTCCGAGAATAGACCATGTGTTGCGCATACATATACGTTTTTGGAGCCTCGCTCCTTCAATCCTTCAACAACATTGAGAATTGTCGTTCCGGTATCGATCAGATCCTCAATAATAATTGGAGTTCGACCTTCAACATCCCCAATAACGTGCGTAATGATCGATTCATTGTGGCTTGGCCGCTTTTTAATCATAATGGCAAAAGGTGAATCCAGACGATTCGCCAGTTTCTCTGCCATCGAGGCTCGTCCCGCATCAGGGGAGACAACTACCGGATTTTCAATCCCTTTACTCAGCAAATAATCACTGATGAGATCCAATGATGTCATGTGATCCACAGGAATATTGAAAAACCCTTGAATTGCCGCTGCATGCAAATCAATGGTAACTACCCGGTTTGCCCCAGCAGTAGTTAACACATCCGCAACCATCTTGGCCGAGATCGGCTCACGCGGAGCAGACTTGCGTTCCTGACGGGCATATCCGTAATAAGGAACAATAATATTTACCGTACGCGCAGAAGCCCTTTTGGCTGCATCAATCATGACGAGCAGTTCTACGAACAACTCATTAATCGGATGAGATAATGATTGTATCAGAAATACATCACAGTTGCGGATCGTCTCTTCGTAGTGAACGTATATTTCTCCGCTCTTGAACCGGGACAGTTTGATCTTGCCTAGTTGTACACCCAGCTTGTCGCATACCTGTTCTGCCAGCTTAGGGTTCGATGAACCGGAAAAAATACGTAACGAATGCTGCATAATGCCCTCCCGAGGGTTGAAGTCCCAATATAATCCTTTATCAGTCTAAAAGTGAATGTTCAAAAAGACCCGTTTTCAGTACCGAGAAGATGGGATAAAGCTAGAAATGGAGTAGCGGAGCGTAGGCAAAACTACGTGAGCAACGAACATTTCGGCTGAATTCCAGCTTCGACGCTGATGATGCCATTAGGCATCCTTCGTAATCAAAAGCGGACTTTTTTGAACTACCTCTAAAAAGGTTATTTCCTACCCTCATTATACTCCACTACCTTATACATTTAAAGAAAGGAACGAGCGCTGTCGACCTTCAAAAACGGCTACCTCCGTACAGCCCAGCTCACGCAAGAGCGCCTCGGCCTCAGGCAGATAATCGCCTAGCTTCAGCGGATCATGTGCATCGGAGCCAAGGGTCAGCGGAATTCCCAATCGAATGGCCTCCGTTAACATCCGGCGACCAGGGAACATCTCTGCGCATGGCTTCGATAATCCTGATGCATTGAGCTCCATAGCACAGCCACTTTTTGCGATAGCTTGCAGTGCTGCGTTTTCAAGGGCTATACGCTCTTCAGTCTGCTCTGGTGCCGGAGTGAAGCCAAAGCGCTTGATCACATCTGTATGACCCATAATATCGTACATTCCCGTCGCTGCCGCTTTGCTCACAGCATCATAGTACTGACGATAGACTCCTAGTACGTCTTTGCCTTCCCAATGATGGGTCTGGCGAAAATCCGTAATGTCCCATTCCCCGAGAAAATGAACCGATCCAATCACATAGTCCCATGGGTAGCGTTCAATAATGGCCCGGATTTCGGTCTCCCAGCCTTCAATATAGTCGCCTTCGAGGCCGACACGCACATCGATCTGACCACGGTACCGCTCTTTCAGAGAAAAACACTCTTCCACGTAACGCGGCAGCTCATCCATGGGCATTGCCATCTCAGGATAATAGTGAGCGGGGTCTACATGCAGCAAAGGCATGTGATCCGACAGCCCGATCTGCGACAGCCCAATCTCCACCCCACGCTGTACATAAGCCTCCAGCTTGCCAACCGCATGACCACACCGCTCATGGTGTGTATGATAGTCTATACGCACAGGCTCGCCTCCTAATCGCGGCGAGGCCGCTCGTGGCGACGGCTCAGCTCTGACATGATGTCATCCAGCGGCAGCTTGCGCTCTTGCAACAGAACGAGCAAGTGGTACATCAGGTCACTGACCTCAAGACGAAGCTCGTCATTGTCTTTATTTTTGGCGGCAATGATCGTCTCGGACGCTTCTTCACCGATTTTTTTCAGAATTTTATCAACGCCTTTATCGAACAGGTACGTCGTATATGCACCTTCCGGACGCTCACGTTCACGCTCTGCAATGACCGATTCCAGTTCAGCCAGTACTTCAAAACGGCTTTCGGAGCTGGCACTTGCAGTCGTTGCAATAGAATCACCTGAAGTCTGATTTGCTGATTGCTCTGGCAAGCCCACGATTTCATTATGGAAACACGTCACTGCTCCGGTGTGGCAAGCAGGTCCGTTCGGCTTCACTTCAACCAGCAAGGTGTCACCATCACAATCGTATTTCAATGAAGTAATCGTCTGTACGTTACCTGAAGTTGCGCCCTTGTGCCACAGCTCTTGACGCGAGCGTGACCAGAACCACGTTTCACCGGATTCCAGCGACAATTTTAGGGATTCCCGATTCATATAAGCCATCATCAGAACTTGACGTGTCTCTGCATCCTGCACAATGGCAGGTACCAAACCATCGCTCCAGCGAATGTGTTCCACAACCTGCTCCAAGGATAACTGCTCCTTAATCTCATTGCTTACATTAGTCACGGATCTCCACCCCTTGGTCTCTCAAATGTTGTTTTAACGCCGGAACGGCGATTTCTTTGTAATGGAATATCGTTGCTGCTAGACCTGCGTCCGCTTTGCCTGTCGTGAACACATCATAGAAATGCGATTCCTTGCCCGCACCGCCTGAAGCAATGACCGGAATACGTACCGATTCGGATACCGCTGCAGTCAGCTTCAGATCGAATCCGTCCTTCGTTCCGTCCGCATCCATGCTTGTCAGCAAAATTTCTCCAGCGCCTAAGGCCTCCGCCTGTTTAACCCAGTCAAGCGCCTTTATCCCTGAAGGTTTACGTCCACCATGCGTATACACTTCCCATTCGCCCCAAGCCTCATTATACTTGGCGTCAATTGCAACGACGATACACTGGGAACCAAAGCGGCGTGCTCCGTCTGCAATCAGCTGAGGATTAAGCACAGCTGCCGTATTTACCGCAATCTTGTCCGCTCCTGCACGCAGAATGCGCTTCATGTCTTCCACCTTGGAGATCCCTCCACCTACGGTAAAAGGAATGGCGATCTCGCCTGCGGTTTGCCGCACTACTTCTTCCATCGTTTCGCGGCCTTCCACCGAAGCGGAGATATCGAGAAACACCAGTTCGTCCGCACCCTCGCGGTCATACAGCGCCGCCAGCTCCACCGGATCACCCGCATCGCGGAGATTGACGAAGTTAACGCCTTTGACAACCCGGCCGTCCTTCACGTCCAGACAAGGAATGATTCTTTTTGCCAGCATGCTCCTCTTCCTCTCTCCTGATGATCGCATACCTGTATAAGTTCAACTTAGAATATTCACACTAGCCACTCCGATGACAGAACAACCTTACGAGCGCTGTTATCCCCAGATTTTTTGATCCTTTTTTAAAGGGAAAATCCGGGGATAAAGGCGAACGTTTCACTTCTTCAGGTTATTTCTGTCCTCTCCGTTATCGTGCCAATGTTTATTTGAGCCTATATAGTATCGCTATTATTTATTTACCGCACGTACCGCTTCGGAAAGATCAATACTACCAGTATACAGCGCTTTACCTACGATTGCTCCTCCGACACCATCTTCCGCATGCTTGCTTAAACGAAGCAGATCATCCATGACACTAACTCCCCCGGAAGCAATCACCGTACGGCCACTCGCCTTCGCAAGAGACACGATCGCTTCCACGTTAGGACCCTGCATCATGCCATCACGGGAGATGTCTGTGAAGATGAAGGTTTCGGCACCAAATGCCGCCAGTTCCTTCGCAAGTACCTCGGCCTGAACTTCCGATGTCTCCAGCCATCCGCGTGTCGCCACATAGCCATTGCGTGCATCGATACCAATAGCTACTTTATCTCCGTAACGCCCCAGTACTTCTTCTGTAAAAGCGCGATCTTCAATCGCAGCTGTTCCGATAATAAGACGACTTACGCCGAGGCCCAACAAACGTTCTACATCATCCACTGTACGAAGACCTCCACCTACCTGAACAGGCACGTTCACGGCCGAAGCAATACGCCCGATCAGCTCATCATTCACGGGATGACCTGCTTTTGCACCGTCCAGATCCACCAGATGAACGTATGTACCACCTTGCTTCTCCCAGGAAAGAGCAACTTGAACCGGGTCATCGTTATATACCGTCTCCTGATTGTAATCTCCCTGCACCAGTCTTACACATTTGCCGTCCCGGATATCAATTGCCGGATATATGATAAAAGATGACATACAAGGCCTCCTGAATATATTCATATTTGTCTCTATATAAATTGAAACTAAAGAATATTTACACTTGCCACTCCGATGACAGAACAACCTTCCGATCGCTGTTATCCCCAGATTTTTTTTAAACCCCTTATTTAAAGGGGAAAATCCAGGGATAAAGGCGAAGCGTATGCTTCCGATGCAGCTTTCTTTCAGAAAGCTTTTAGCTCCGCTTCTTCAGGTTATTTCTGTCCTCTCCGTTATCGTGTAAATGTTTAGTTCAATTTATATAGATTAGATTTTATATAAGATTAGCTAGTATTATTTTATAAGGATGGAATTAAAAAATCATATGATCGCTGATTAAGATTACGCCTTCGATCCAGTTAACGCCAGGAAGTTTCCAAGCAGCTTCATACCCAGCTCTCCGCTCTTCTCCGGGTGGAACTGCATACCGAAATTGGAGCCTCTGCCAACAATCGCCGTAACCGGATGTCCGTAATCCGTTACTGCCAATAGATCGCTCTCTTCATCCGTACGTGCATGATATGAATGGACAAAATAGACATGACTTGCCTCAAGCCCCGCGAATAGCGGATTTTCCGGGTGCAGGAACTGCAATCGATTCCAGCCCATATGTGGAACCTTTAGTTCTCCCGGTGCGAATCGCACCACTTTACCCGGCAAAATATTCAATCCTTCATGCTCGCCATGCTCCTCACTTGAGCTGAACAACAGCTGCATGCCCAGACAGATCCCGAGAAGCGGTGTTGGTCCAGCTGCCGCTTCCTTCACCACAGCGTCCAATCCACTCTCTCGCAAGTGCACCATGGCATCGCCAAATGCACCTACACCTGGCAGAATCACACCATCTGCACCAAGAATCGCATCCCGGTCACCTGTGACCTGCGCTTCGTAGCCAAGACGTTCGACCGCTTTGCCGACGCTGTGCAGGTTCCCCATACCGTAATCGACAATTGCAATCGCCATCGTCTACAGCACTCCCTTCGTGGAAGGCACACCCGTTACACGTGGATCAATCGTTGTTGCCTCATCCAGTGCACGCCCCAGTGCTTTGAAGATCGCCTCGATCATGTGGTGCGTATTTTGTCCGTAGTGCACAATAACGTGCAGTGTAATGCGTGCTTCCAGCGCCAGTTTCCACAGGAACTCATGTACCAGCTCAGTTGAGAAGCTGCCCACTTGCTGAGATGGGTATTGTGCACGGTACTCAAAGTGAGGGCGGTTGCTGACATCGATGACTACCTGAGCGAGAGCCTCATCCATCGGTACAAATACACTAGCATAACGTTTGATGCCCCGCTTGTCACCCAATGCTTCACGAAGAGTCTGTCCCAGACAGATCCCGATATCCTCCACCGTGTGATGGTCATCAATATCAACATCGCCGCGCGCCTGTACGTTCAGATCGAATTGTCCATGCTTTGTGAACAGATCGAGCATATGATTCAGGAAAGGTACGTCCGTTTCAATCTCGGATTCCCCGGTTCCATCTACGGCAAAAGAAAGCTGAATGTTCGTTTCATTTGTTTTGCGGTCTACCTCTGCCTGACGTACAGCACCCTTGCTCTGAAGGTCCAAACCATTATCCTGCTTATCCATTATCCGATTCCGCCTTTCCTTCCTGTTCTAACCGTACAGCGATCGCACGGGCGTGTCCTTCGAGCCCTTCATGCCGGGCCAGCTCTATAATAGCCGCTCCATTTTGGAGCAACGCTTCCTTGCTGTAATAGATCAAACTTGATTTTTTGATAAAATCATCCACATCCACAGGTGAGCTGAATCGTGCCGTTCCATTTGTCGGAATAATATGATTCGGTCCCGCAAAATAATCCCCTACCGGCTCCGAGCTATACGGGCCGAGGAAGATCGCTCCGGCATTCTCGATCCGGCCAGCGTAAGCCATGGGCTCCTGCACCATGATCTCCAGATGCTCCGGTGCGAGCCGGTTCACCACATCGATTCCCTCATCGATGGAGTCGACCACAATAATCGCGCCATGCTGCTCCACGGAAGCAGCAGCGATATCGCGCCGCGGCAGTACTTCCAGCTGCTGCCGCACTTCGGCCTGCACGGCTTCCGCCAGCACGGCCGAGGTCGTGACGAGAATGGCCGATGCCATCTCGTCATGCTCCGCCTGCGACAACAGGTCGGCGGCGACATACACCGGATTCGCCGTATCATCGGCGAGCACCACAATCTCACTTGGCCCGGCGATACTATCGATATCGACTGCGCCATAAACCTCGCGCTTCGCGAGCGCCACGTAAATATTGCCCGGTCCACAGATCTTGTCGACCGGGGCAATGCTCTCCGTGCCGTAAGCAAGGGCGGCGATTGCCTGAGCGCCGCCAACCCGGTACATCTCGCTCACGCCTGCTTCCGCAGCAGCCACGAGAATGTACGGGTTAATGCCTTCGCCGCCGTTTGTTGACGGCGGCGTCACCAGAACAATCTCCGGCACGCCAGCCACCTGTGCCGGAATCACATTCATCAGCACCGACGAAGGGTACGCTGCTTTGCCGCCAGGTACATACACGCCGACCCGCTTCAGCGGCCGGATCACCTGGCCCAGCAGACTGCCGTCCGGCTGCCAATCCATCCATGAGTTGCGTTTCTGCTTCTCATGAAAAGCACGAATGTTAGCGGCGGCTTGCCGAATCGCCGTCACGAAGGAAGGCTCCACGGCTGCATAAGCCGCCTGCAGCTCTTCCTGCGGCACGCGTAGCTCCGCAGCCGTCAGCTTCGTGCGGTCCAGCTGCTCTGTGTAACGCAGCAGTGCCGCATCTCCTTCCCGGCGAATGTCGCTGACAATGCGCCGTACCGTTTCATTTTGCTCCGGTGTGCCGTATTCCACTTCCCGCTTCAAATCAAATTCCCGTGCAGGTACAATCTTCATGCGTACATCCTCCCTATCCCTGTAATGCCTGTGATGCGACTAATGCCTATTTATGCTATATAATCAATCATCAATTAGTGACTTCTGTTCCATCTTACATGCTTGATTTATCCTCGAAAAATTCCCGCCGACACCTCATTCGAGGCTGGAATGACCTGTTGGAGAGCATCGCATAAAGCCTGAATTCGTGCGTTCTTCATCCGATAGCTGACCCGATTGGCAATAAGGCGGCTTGTGATATCCAGAATACCCGTCATCTCCACGAGCCCGTTCTCACGTAACGTCTGTCCCGTCTCTACCAGATCGACGATTCGATCAGCCAGACCGATCAGCGGCGCCAGTTCGATGGAACCGTTCAGTTTGATAACTTCTACCTGCTGTCCCTGCTCGCGGAAATATTGGGAGGCAATCCTCGGGTACTTTGTTGCCACCCGCTGCTGAATGCCAGGTGTCCAGTCCGGTAGTCCAATAACAGACATGCGGCACTGTGCGATTCCCAGGTTCAACAATTCGTACACGTCCCGATTTTCCTCAAGCAGGACATCTTTACCCACAATCCCTATATCCGCTACTCCATACTCCACATACGTTGGCACATCCACCGGCTTCGCCATGATGAACTCCATCCCTGCTTCTGGCACTTCAATCACCAATTTGCGCGTATCGTCCACGTCTACCGGAATATCAAGCCCTGCTTCACGGAACAGTTTGGAGGCTTTCTTATAGATTCGGCCCTTCGGCATGGCTACCTTCAAAATATCCGACATCTCAGCGTCCCCCTCCATTTTTAGATCCGTACGTGATAACCTGCTCAGCCTGGATTGACTTGTTGCCTGCTACAGCTCCAGCGGTTGTCGTACTTGCCTCTGCCCCAGCTTCAGGAAGAAGGAACGTTACTACATTTTGACCGATGCTGCGTAGTCTCGCCGCCTCCGTTAGAGCCTCAGCCCGGCGTTCCGAAGTATATTGAATAAGTACAGGCTTCTTCTCTTCCATTGTAATTCCATGAACACCATCAATAATCCGGTTTGTTTTGAGTGCAAACCCTGTAGCCGGTAATGATCGGCCAAACTGCTGTAACAGATTATCATATCGTCCGCCACTGCATACCGGCGATCCGAGCTCTGCCGCATACCCTTCAAACGTCATGCCTGTATAATAGGAGAAATCACCAATCATCGTCAGATCAATTAATACATGCTCAGACACACCGTACGCTTCCAACACTTCGAATACTGCACATAGATGTGCAATGGACTGTGCAGCTTCAGTGCTTGAGCTCAGCTCTGCTGCGTGTGTACATACCTCTTTACCGCCACGCAGACGCAAAATGGCTTCAAGCTGTTCCTTCAGTTTCGGTTCTAGATCCAATGCTTCAATGGATTGGCGATAGCCGACATAATCACGTCCCAGCAATCCTTCTTTCAACTGCTCCTGTTGTACCGTTTTACCCGGAATGACTTCTTCCAGTAACCCGTTCAGAAATCCCATATGACCCATCGCAATTTTAAAGGAAGATACACCCGCTGCCTGCAAAGAAGCGATCGCAAGTGCTACAACTTCTGCATCTGCCTCTGGCGAATCATCACCGACAAGCTCTACACCTGTTTGGAAAAATTCCGCCTCACGTCCTGCTTCCTCTTCAATGGAACGAAACACATTCGCATGATAGGACAGACGCAGTGGAAGTTCCTCATCCTTCAATAGAGAAGAGACCACCCGTGCAATCGGAGCTGTCAAATCTGATCTTAGCACCAGCGTAGTCCCGCGACTGTTCAATAATTTAAACAGCTTGCGATCCGATGTGGAACTCGCTACACCTACAGTATCGTAGTATTCAATCGTTGGCGTTATGATTTGACGGTAACCCCAGCGTTCCATGCATTCCAGTACATTCCGCTCAATGGTTCGCAGCTTGGTCACCACATGTGGTGTATAGTCACGAAAACCTGTCGGTTTTTCAAAGCCTTTTGGTTTGGACATTGGTATTATTCACCCCGAGTCAGTAATTTAAGATTGGTAGACGTTCTATTTCAACAGGATTTATGTAGTGTAAATCCCCATTCTATCTTGTAACCTGAATTCTTATTGTTGCTGCCAGGCAGCCTTCAGAAAATGTTTAGTAAGTGTTCATTTATGCTTAATTATACTTAACTTTCATCTCACTTCTTTAACATGGTAAAGTGCTAACAAACTAAAGGATATGGGATATGATAACATGAATGACTATCCATCGTCAACAATGCGGCCCCTTTGGGTTGCTTGCACTACATCCTCCATTTTGATCCCATTGCTGAACATGAGTCTAATTATTTGTATACGAAAAAAGCTGCCATCAGCAGCTTCCTTATTCCAGTCCGTTCGACTTATTGCTCTTCCCCTGACTGAATCAATTCAGGTTAATTTTCGTATCCTTTGTTGGTGATCTTTTCAGATATGTCCGTAGGCCGTCTCCCAAAATCATTTGTTTTCATCAGCCTTTATGACAATTTCCTCCACTGAAGCATTCGAGCGAGACAGATCACGAAGTGGATTTCCTCCAACAAAAGCCCCCGGAGCTACATCCTTATGAACAACTGCTCCTGCAGCTACTACCGCACCGTCTCCAATGGTCACACCCGGCAGGATGGTTGAATTTGCACCGATCAGTACATTTTCCCCGATAATCACCTCACCGAGTCTGTACTCTTTAATAAGATACTCGTGAGCCAGGATCGTGGTGTTGTAACCAATCACGGAATTTTCGCCCACCGTAATTTTCTCCGGAAAGAACACATCAACCATCACCATCAAACCAAATGCCGTATGTTTACCCACCTTCATGCCAAGCATGCGACGATAGATCCAGTTCTTGACCGACAAAATCGGGCAGTACCGTGACAACTGAATCCAGATAAAATTACGCACGCCTTTCCACGGACTCACTGTCTTGTAGATATGCCAAAGTGCGTTATGACCTTCTACGGGATAGCGGGTTACTTTTCTCATGAACGTTCCGTTTCAATCAGCTTGAGCAAGTCCTTCATGTCGTGCAAAATGTAATCCGGGTTATAGCCGCTCAATACGGCCTCTCCCTTAAGGGACCAGGCTACGCCTACCGCAAGCGCACCCGCGTTCTGTGCCGATTGAATATCGACTGGGCTGTCACCCACCATCAATGTTCTGGAAGGATCTGCACCCAACTCTTCGATCGCCTTTAGGACCGGTTCAGCATGCGGTTTGGGATTGGTTACATCGGTAACTGTTACAATCGATTTCATATACTTCAACAGGTCGAAACGCTCCAGCACCTTAAGAGTAGATGGACGAATCTTCGTTGTGACAACACCCATCACAATTCCTGCCTCATGAAGAGCTTCAACGACTTCAATCACGTGAGGAAAAGGCTGAACCATCGCCTCATGATGAACGTCGTTGTACGCCCGATATCCTTTGACATACTCCGCAACATCCTCTTTCCCAGAAAACGTACGCATCTGATTCTCCAGTGTTCCTCCCATATGAGGAATGATCTGTTCGCGTGTCCAAGGGGTAGATAACTGCAAATCCTCCATTACATGAAGGAAAGAGTTAATAATTAGTTCATTCGTGTCGATGATCGTTCCATCCAGATCAAACAAAACCGTGTCAATCATGTTGCATTACTCCTTTTTCTCTTCAGCTTGCTTCAGATCCTCTTTGGTCGAGACTGGAGTTACCGTGTCCTCTTTGCCTGCAACCGGGCCCGTTTGCACCATATCATCCGATGATTCTGAAGGAACCTTGGAAGATACAATTGGATCGCTATACCGTACATCTGCCTTGCCTGTCATTCTTCTCACGACGATGAAGACTACCGCAACAATAATGATCCCAATAGCCAGCAGCTGCGAAATTCTTACGTTACCGTAGGCTGGATCAAGATATCCTTGCTCGAAGCCCATAGCTGTCATCGGTGACCATAATCCATTAACCATGGAGGCAACCCATTGCGGAGCCTGGAATCCCAGACTGTCGGTACGCAGCGCTTCGATAAAGAATCGACCGATCGAGTACCAGATAAAATAGGACATAAACAGCTCACCAGCACGCAGGAACTTCTGACGACGAAGCACCAGCAAGATGATCAGACCAACAAGACTCCACATCGATTCATACAAAAATGCAGGATGATGGAATACACCTTCCACGTTCATCTGATTAACGATAAAGTCTGGCAAATGAAGCTTGTCTCTCAAAAATGATTCTTCTACAGGACCGCCATAGGCCTCCTGATTTACAAAGTTACCCCAGCGTCCGATCATTTGTCCAACGATCAATCCAGGTGCACAGATGTCGGCCATGCGCCAGAAGTTATACCCTTTACGACGGAAGAAAATGACTGCACATATGATCGCACCAATCAGTGCGCCATATATGGCGATACCACCATTCCATATTTTAAAGACATCCCAGAAATTATCCTTATAATCGTCCCATCGAAATGCCACGTAGTATATGCGGGCACCGATAATGGCAGAAGGCACACCAAGCAGAACCATGTCCATGAACACTTCCTGCGGAATGTTATATCGTTTGCCTTCCCGGATGACGAGCAGCAAACCTACAAGTGCCGCTGTACCGAGAATAAGCCCGTACCAGTGAACCTTTAACGCTCCGATGGAGAACGCTATCGGGTTCAACAGTAATAATGTATCCATTCATTCACACTCCTATAAATTGACTCATTCACAAGCATGACCAACTGCTGTATGTCTCCAACGCTCTATAAAGGAGTAAAACACATCAACAATTGGCCTTTAATCATATAATAGATCCTTCTCTTCTTAGTCCATGTCTTCCATATCTTCAGAGATCGTTGCTGTCAGCTTGTTCGTAAATTGCAACGCAGCATTCAACCCCATCTGTTTCAAGCGATAGTTCATTCCCGCTACTTCAATGATAACAGCCAAGTTCCGCCCCGGACGAACAGGAATCGTTACAAGCGGTACATCTGTGTCAATGATGCGTGTCGTCTCTTCATCCAGACCAAGACGATCATATTGTTTATCCTGCTGCCAAGCTTCCAGACGAACAACCAGTGTAATTCGTTTGTTATTACGAACCGCACCCGCACCGAACAATGTCATTACGTTGATGATGCCGACACCACGGATCTCAAGTAGGTGACGGATCAATTCTGGCGCAGTTCCGTGCAGCTGGAAGTCTGATGTCTGACGAATTTCTACCGCATCATCGGCAATCAATCGGTGACCACGTTTCACCAGTTCCAGTGCAGTTTCACTCTTACCAATGCCACTGCTACCGGTGATTAACATGCCTACTCCATACACATCACAGAGTACACCGTGAATTGTTGCTGTAGGCGCCAGTTTCTTCTCCAGGAATCCAGTAATCCGGCTGGACAGAATCGTTGTAGCCATGTTGCTGCGAAGCACAGCAAGGTTCTGTTCTTCACTGATGTCAATCAGTTCCTGTGGCACTTCAAGTCCACGGGTTACTACGATACATGGCGTTTCTTCCGTACAAAGGCGCTGCATCCGATCACGGCGCTCATCTTCTGGCAACATTGCAAAAAAGGCCAGCTCTGTTCTACCAAGAAGCTGTACCCTTTCTTGGGGATGATATTCAAAATAACCGGCCATTTCCAGGCCAGGACGGTTCAAATCGTCTACAGTAATGACTCTCTTCAGCCCGTGAGATCCAGAAACAACCTCCAACTGGAACTGTTGTACCAATTCAGATACTTTCACTTTTTTCGCCATTTGTCTCTTCCTTTCAGCATTCGCTGCCCTCTATGTACATCAGCATTAGCGTCATTCCATTGCATTAATAGCGCATTCATGTTGTTTGTTACAGCATCTAACCTTCAAATAATCTTAAATGAATTCCGGGATGAATGCAATCTTGGCTTCCACCCGTGTATGAGTAAAAAAGCCCCTTCCAGCAATAACGGAAGGGGCTCAGATTACCATGTATGATTGCGTTAACTGATAGATTCTATCGTTACCGATGAATCTCAGTACTATTAGTCTTGAAGAAGAACGTTTGCTTCAGTCTCTTTGTCAAAGATATGAACTTTGTTCATGTCAATTGCCATTTTAACTGTGGAACCATCACGAGTGTTGGAACGTCCGTCTACACGTGCGATTGTAGTGTCGTTACCTACACCGCTCAAGTAGAGGAGCATTTCGTGACCCAGGTTCTCTGTTACGTCTACGTGTGTAGAGAATACAGAGTTCGGGGATGCTTCCAGGAATACTGGCTCTTCGTGAATGTCTTCTGGACGAACACCCAGAATCACTTCTTTACCAATGTATCCTCTTGATTTCAGCACTTGTGCTTTACCTTGTGGGATTTCAACGTCCACACCAGGAGCTACGAAATGCATGCTAGCACCTTGCTCAGCCAATTTACCCGAGATAAAGTTCATTGTCGGGGAACCGATGAAACCAGCTACGAACAGATTAGCAGGGAGGTTGTAAAGCTCTTCCGGAGAAGCAGCTTGTTGGATGATACCATCCTTCATAACTACAATTCGATCACCCATTGTCATTGCTTCGATTTGGTCATGCGTTACGTAGATAACGGTTGTTTCCAAACGTTTCGCAAGTTTAGTGATCTCAGCACGCATTTGACCACGCAATTTTGCATCCAAGTTGGAGAGAGGCTCATCCATCAAGAACACTTGTGGATCACGGACGATCGCACGTCCCAGAGCGACACGCTGACGTTGACCACCGGACAATGCCTTAGGTTTACGCTCAAGCAAATGTTCAATATCCAGGATTCTAGCTGCTTCACGTACACGTTTGTCGATCTCATCTTTTTTCACTTTACGCAATTTCAGACCAAACGCCATGTTTTGGTATACGCTCATATGCGGATACAAGGCATAGGATTGGAATACCATCGCGATATCGCGGTCTTTAGGAGCAACATCATTAACGACGCGGTCACCGATATAGAGTTTACCTTCAGAAATTTCCTCAAGGCCTGCGATCATACGCAGTGTTGTTGATTTACCACAACCGGACGGACCTACCAGTACCAGAAACTCTTTATCTTTAATGTCCAGGTTAATATCAACTACTGTTGCTTTATCAGAACCCGGGTATTTTTTGAAAATATGCTCTAAACGTACACCAGCCATGATTGTTGCCTCCTCAGAGATCATTTTGTAATCGAATACATTTTGTAGTTTTATATTAACCCATTTGCATGATGTTTGACTATTCGCAAACTGCACAAAATTATCAAAGCTTTTTCGTCACTTTGTACATAAGCAATAAAAGTCGCACCAGAACGGCACTTTCGAAGTTTCTGATATCATATCCAATCTCCTGTTTGATCTTATCCAAACGATATACCAAGGTATTTCGATGAATAAAGAGTCGCTTTGCCGTCTCACTCACATTACAATCGAGATTGAAGAAGGTCTCCAGTGTAGCCAGTGTTTCACTATCACTAAACAACACAGTGCCTTTCCCCGTTTCCTGTATAAAACGAAGTCGCTGTTGCACAGGAATACTATCTACCAAACGCTCAAGGTGCAGATCCCAAGGAAGATGAATGTGTTGCACGACATGGAAAGCTCTGCCCAAGTGAACACTCTCTTGAAGAAGTGCCGTGACAGAAGATAGCTGTTTTGCAGGAATACACGGTAAGGATGCAGATAAATGAAATACACCCGCCCATTCACTGGCTACCAATTCATAGAGCCCCTGACAGAAGGCTTTCAATAAATCTTTTCTGGCTTCCGTCGTATCCTCTTCAGCTTCGCCTGTGACAATCTGTTCATCACCCAGAAACACCCACTCCTGCGCTCCCACAGGAATCAGTATAATCTCTTCACCGAAGTAACTTTCGAGTAACTTGTTCAATTCCTTCGAACGAATACGATGAGCATCAGGTGTCTCACATTGCAGCAAAAATGGGATTTTCTCTGTGTTCAATTCTCCATCCAATGAAAAATGATCCGGAATAGGTTCCTGCTGAACTCTTTGCTCAACCTGTTTCCGAAGCCACTGTCCCAATTCAGCAAGCTGTTGTTCTCTATCGTTTTCATATATCACAGGCTGTTCTTCATCTAACGATTCCCTATGACTAGTAATGAGAAGTTCAATTAAACGCTGTACTTCCAGCGTAACGGCATCAACAGAGCATCCCCAATATAAAACAGTACCTTCTTCCTCGTTCATCCCGATTTTAAAATATATTTGGTCTTCTGTACGCCAACTGCTTACATCCTTTGCTAATCCATCCATCATCTCATCATCACGCAAGAAACCTTCGGCCTCTTTTGTAAGAGTATTATGAGCCACTGGAACAGTTCTACGGTGAGCTGAGCTCAATCCATATTGATTCCATTCTTCTATAGTTATCACGGATTCGTCCAATGTAGTACCTATAATTGCTTCGATTTGTTTTTTTAGATCAGGTATGAGCTTCATATAATGAACGCCACCACTCTGCTTTTTTCTATTATTTTATCATATCTTGCGCAGCATCGCCTTTTTCAGTCTTTATCAAAGTTTCCATATTATTAATTTATTTATCTATAACAAAAAAGAGTGATTAATCAAATTAATGATCAATCACTCTTTTTCAAAAGATGAGTCATGAAGGGCTCGAACCTTCGACACCCTGATTAAAAGTCAGGTGCTCTACCAACTGAGCTAATGACTCGAAAAACTGGTGGAGGATGATGGATTCGAACCACCGAACCCGTACGGGAGCAGATTTACAGTCTGATGCGTTTGGCCGCTTCGCTAATCCTCCAGGATTACATGGTGGCTCGGGACGGAATCGAACCGCCGACACGAGGATTTTCAGTCCTCTGCTCTACCGACTGAGCTACCGAGCCTTATTTAATTTTTAGATTAATGGCGGAACCGACGGGATTCGAACCCGCGATCTCCTGCGTGACAGGCAGGCATGTTAGGCCAACTACACCACGGTTCCAGGCATTAATGGTGCCGGCGAGAGGACTTGAACCCCCAACCTACTGATTACAAGTCAGTTGCTCTACCAGTTGAGCTACACCGGCGTATATGGTGGAGGCTGAGGGGATCGAACCCCCGACCCTCTGCTTGTAAGGCAGATGCTCTCCCAGCTGAGCTAAGCCTCCTGGGTAATATGGTAGCGGCGGAGGGGATCGAACCCCCGACCTCACGGGTATGAACCGTACGCTCTAGCCAGCTGAGCTACACCGCCATATTAATAATATTGATCTTGATTGCTTGTCCACCTTAAGGTAAAGATGGCGGAGAGAGAGGGATTCGAACCCTCGCACCGCTTACGCAGTCTAACCCCTTAGCAGAGGGTCCCCTTATAGCCACTTGGGTATCTCTCCAAATAGACAATCATGAACAATGCTTACAAGGATTGCTCCCTGAAAACTAGATCCGAAACGAAATGTGCGACTTATAACTTGCATATTTGGATAAGCCCTCGACCGATTAGTACTGGTCAGCTCCATGCATTGCTGCACTTCCACCCCCAGCCTATCTACCTCGTCGTCTTCAAGGGGTCTTACATACTGGGAAATCTCATCTTGAGGGGGGCTTCACGCTTAGATGCTTTCAGCGCTTATCCCTTCCGTACATAGCTACCCAGCGGTGCTCCTGGCGGAACAACTGGTACACCAGCGGTACGTCCATCCCGGTCCTCTCGTACTAAGGACAGCTCCTCTCAAATTTCCTACGCCCACGACAGATAGGGACCGAACTGTCTCACGACGTTCTGAACCCAGCTCGCGTACCGCTTTAATGGGCGAACAGCCCAACCCTTGGGACCTACTTCAGCCCCAGGATGCGATGAGCCGACATCGAGGTGCCAAACCTCCCCGTCGATGTGGACTCTTGGGGGAGATAAGCCTGTTATCCCCAGGGTAGCTTTTATCCGTTGAGCGATGGCCCTTCCATGCGGTACCACCGGATCACTAAGCCCGACTTTCGTCCCTGCTCGACTTGTAGGTCTCGCAGTCAAGCTCCCTTATGCCTTTGCACTCTTCGAATGATTTCCAACCATTCTGAGGGAACCTTTGGGCGCCTCCGTTACTCTTTAGGAGGCGACCGCCCCAGTCAAACTGCCCACCTGACACTGTCCCCGCACCGGATTACGGTACCAGGTTAGAACCTAGATACGATCAGGGTGGTATCCCAACGGTGCCTCCACGCAAGCTGGCGCTCACGTTTCAAAGGCTCCCACCTATCCTGTACAGATCGTACCCAAATTCAATATCAAGCTGCAGTAAAGCTCCATGGGGTCTTTCCGTCTTGTCGCGGGTAACCTGCATCTTCACAGGTATTAAAATTTCACCGGATCTCTCGTTGAGACAGCGCCCAAGTCGTTACGCCATTCGTGCGGGTCAGAATTTACCTGACAAGGAATTTCGCTACCTTAGGACCGTTATAGTTACGGCCGCCGTTTACTGGGGCTTCGGTTCACAGCTTCGGATTGCTCCTAACCGCTCCCCTTAACCTTCCAGCACCGGGCAGGCGTCAGCCCGTATACTTCGCCTTACGGCTTCGCACAGACCTGTGTTTTTGCTAAACAGTCGCTTGGGCCTTTTCACTGCGGCCCCCTCGTGCTATTCACACTACCGGGGCACCCCTTCTCCCGAAGTTACGGGGTCATTTTGCCGAGTTCCTTAACGAGAGTTCTTCCGCGCGCCTTAGAATTCTCTTCTCGCCTACCTGTGTCGGTTTGCGGTACGGGCACCATCACCTGGCTAGAGGCTTTTCTTGGCAGTGTGAGATCATGACCTTCGCTACTATAATTTTCGCTCCCCATCACAGCCCAGCCTTAACGATGTGCGGATTTGCCTACACATCAGCCTCACTGCTTAGACGGACATCCATCAGTCCGCGTCACTACCCTGCTGCGTCCCCCCATTGCTCATAACGGCTTACGGTGGTACAGGAATTTCGACCTGTTGTCCTTCGACTACGCCTTTCGGCCTCGCCTTAGGTCCCGACTTACCCTGAGCGGACGAGCCTTCCTCAGGAACCCTTAGGCTTTCGGCGGATCAGATTCTCACTGATCTTTTCGTTACTCATACCGGCATTCTCACTTGTATAATGTCCAGCGCTCCTTACGGTACACCTTCAACCCTTATACAACGCTCCCCTACCCCTGATGCAAAGCATCAAGCCATAGCTTCGGTGGTGTGTTTAGCCCCGTTACATTTTCGGCGCAGAGTCACTCGACCAGTGAGCTATTACGCACTCTTTCAATGGTGGCTGCTTCTAAGCCAACATCCTGGTTGTCTGTGCAACTCCACATCCTTTCCCACTTAACACACACTTGGGGACCTTAGCTGATGGTCTGGGCTGTTTCCCTTTTGACAATGGATCTTAGCACTCACTGTCTGACTCCCGGAAGTAAGTCTATGGCATTCGGAGTTTGACTGAGCTTGGTAACCCTTGCGGGCCCGCACCCAATCAGTGCTCTACCTCCACGACTCTGTTTTCCGAGGCTAGCCCTAAAGCTATTTCGGGGAGAACCAGCTATCTCCGAGTTCGATTGGAATTTCTCCGCTACCCCCACCTCATCCCCGCATTTTTCAACATGCGTGGGTTCGGGCCTCCAGTGCGTGTTACCGCACCTTCACCCTGGACAGGGTAGATCACCCGGTTTCGGGTCTACGTCCACGTACTAAGTCGCCCTATTCAGACTCGCTTTCGCTGCGGCTCCGGCTCTTCACCTTAACCTTGCACGGGAACGTAACTCGCCGGTTCATTCTACAAAAGGCACGCCA
>NZ_LXQN01000015.1:0-2394 GCF_001659845.1 Paenibacillus sp. AD87 | reverse complement strand
CAAGAGTCTTGGATATGTATGCTGGTAGTTGAAATGAGGCACTTTGGGATAGATGGGTGCTATAACTTTGGAATTCAACGATTGTGCGATGCGGTCCATGAACTTCCAATGAAAGGTTAGAGGCTGGTGCGTATGAGCGCCGCCATGTATATATAGAATCACTTTTTGATCAGCAGACATCTGGTCATTCAAAGTAAATACCTGCATGTCTTCAAAGGAACGTTCGTTTACTGAAGAAATTAATTTAATTTTACCCAGCTCATAAGGCTTAGTGTTCTCTACACCCATGTGCTCTAGGTGCTTCAGGGTCTTTTCCCGCGTGGATAAATTCTTCTTGCTATCTAAAGTTCCAATGTATTTTTCTAGTAAATAGCTCTTGATAGAGCGTTTTTTGTTATATATATTTACACTCATCTGTGCGCCGCCTCTCATCCATAAAGTATGTTATCCACAGTATAAAGCCTGAAGTATACTTCAAGGTCAAGGCTGTGAAAGTGATTGGTGCGCATAAAAGAGGCGAAATGAGATCAGCTAAGCATTCACCTGATTAAATATATATTCTGGAAAATAATTTAAAAATATACTATGTTATAGGTTGATAGATGAAGGGATTATTTATCTGTAAATATAGTGATGATCATATCAAACTGAAGGAGCATACATATGTTCAATCAACCGACTGCTTTACGTTCAGTGCTCAACCCTAAATATCTGGAGTTTGTATTGAGTGATCAATATGACATCGGATCGTGGGAAGAATGTTTATTTTGGCTGAGAGGGTTAAATGATACCTACCGGGTAACTACATCCACTGGTATGTTTATTCTTCGTGTCTACCGTACTGAAATTACGGAAAACGATGTACGTTACGAACTGTCCCTGTTATCTCAATTAAAGGGCATTTTAGGTTCATCTGTACATACCGATATTGGAGAGTACATCGAGAAGAAAGATCATACTGGATATACTGTGTTGGATGCCGCGGAAGGCAAGCGGGTTGCTGTGATGTTTCGGTATATTGAGGGTATCGAGAACAACCTTGAAGATGAACAGTCATGTTACGCTTTTGGTCAGTCTGCGGCTGAGCTGCATAAAGCGATGGACCAAGTGGTATTGGAGCAGCCGCGATTTGAGTTGGATACGAAGCTTCTCATTGACGAGCCTCTTGAACGAATCATCAACTACATCGGTAAAAAAAATGAAGCAGCATCATTTCTACATACGTTTGCTAGAGAGTTAAAAGAACGCATAGCTTCCGTTTCCAGACAAGGTTTGGACTTTGGATTATGCCATGGCGATATGCATGGGAACAATAACGCTTTTCAACAGGGGAATCAGTTCATCCATTACGACTTCGAGTGGGCGGCTAAAGGCTGGCGTGCCTACGATCTGGCGCAGGTGAAGGCTCGAAAGAGACAGTCTGGTGAGCAAAAAGAAGTGTTATGGAGTACGCTCATAGCGGGATATCGTTCGGTTAGAAGCTTCTCTGCCGAAGATGAACAGGCTGTTGACCTTTTTATTATTGCTCGTCGATTCTGGGTTATGGGTCTGGATGTTGCTTTTATCGAAAGTGATATGGGTGCGCTGGATTATGGTTCGGATTGGTTGGATAGTTTCGTGGAAGAGTTCCGGGATACGGGGATTGTTTAGCGGGTGATAACTAACAGCAATGATGGATTCAAATGAAGAAGGCCTTCTGGATGGTTCCAGAGGGCCCCTTTTATTTTGTAAGATGCATTTCATGACCTTTACTTAGTTCGATGAAGTCGAAGCTACGACGGCAGCCGATGTTGCAGCAGCGGCCATGGCGGCCTGTTGGGCAATGATAATGTTGGTGATGCTAGTGGAGACCGTCGTGGTCAGAACGCCATTTCGAAGATCCTCTACATATTGCACTGCCACCAGCGAGGACGAGAGCAGCAGCAATTCCTGTTTGTTAATTGACCAGGCACCGAAGCCCTTTTGTGTGCGTAACCATTCATACGTTTCCTCAACTTGTTCTACTAGCGTATCTATGTCAGCGGGCAGTAAGGAGAGGATCCCCAGAGCCGGCAGGGTGTACATTTTGTCTAATCGTATTTCACGTCTGCGGAATGCCTCATTTAACGCTATTACATGAGTGCCCGCCTCCGGATTATCATCGCCTAGGACCAGCACCTGCGTTAATGCCTGCACACTATTGCCCGGTGAGAACTCAGGTTTTAACTCAGCATAGAGCTGCTCCATACGGGTCACACCGGATTCTACGTCGAGATCGGAAAGTGACAGCATGGCAGCGAAAATATAGTCGTCCTGTCCGGTAAGAAAGCGGTGTTGGGCTTTCATGTGATCATAAAATGCTTTGGCTCGTTCGACCTTATGCTCGAATTGGTCAGGCGTCGCGTGAGCTGCAAT
>NZ_LXQN01000014.1:0-7885 GCF_001659845.1 Paenibacillus sp. AD87 | reverse complement strand
TTATAACCGCCCTGAGGAGGCGAATAATTCTGATCTGAGCCACAGCCGGCGAGCATGACGGATAGTCCAAGTACGACACAGCATAACTGCCACAAAGGCCGTTTCATGTGCACAACCCCTCCTTGATTAGATACTGGATGTAGTATGTGATGGGAAACCGCTAAATATGTTGAATGATGATGGTTTTTGCTGTGAAGGTTGGTAAATAAACTCTCGGGGGTGGAAAAGATTTGAATTTACGTAAATGGTTTTTCCTATTTTGGTCAGCTTTGCTTATTGGGGCTGCAGGATCATTAGTGACGGGTCTAATTATGATGTTGGTTAATGGAGAAAAAACGAATGGAATGACCGATTTTTTTTAATTTATCTCCTGATCTTGTTTGGTTCCGGTATTATGATTAGCGTGTATTCGCAAATGGGTTTTTTCGCATACTTGATATTGAACTATATGGGCAAAGGTGTATTTTCGAAACGCAGTTGGCAAATTGTACAGATTGTTCTAACCGTTTTGGCGTTACTTGATGTCATGTTTTTACGTTTGTTTGTTGGTGGGGAACGAGAACGGCTATCCGATATTGTGCTTGGAATCATTATTTTGGCAGCTGGAATTGTTACCGCTTACGTAAAGGTGAAAAAGACACATATTTCGCGCTGGTGCCTACACTCTTTTTCATGGTGGCTGTTACCGTGGTGGAAACGATCGGTGTGCTGCGAATTGATGTGAATGCGGCTACCATCTTTATTGTGGTTCCACTGTTAATCTGTAATGCATACCAAATGCTGATATTGCACAGGCTGGTAGATGGGTCCATGGAGCAGCGGGGTGAGTGGAAAGACCGAGGTACAAGAAAGTCATGCGTAGCGATTATCTTAAAAAAAACGCCAAAAAGAGCTAACCTGGTTAGCTCTTTTCCATTTATGGCGCTTCAGCGCCTTTTTACAAGGCATGGAGTACAGAAGGGAAGTATACAGTTTGCCTCAGCAATACTGCTTTAATTAACGTTTACTGTGCACTGGCTTGGTCGCGAACTTCCGTACCTTTGACACTTGAATGATTAAGCAGCTCAGAAACCGTCACGAATTCATACCCTTGATTTTTTAACTTGTCGATAATGACGGGTAATGCTTCATGCGTTTGTTTCGAGGAATCACTAGCGTGCAGCAGCACAATGTCACCAGGATGCGCCTTGCTAACTACACGATCAACAATGGTCTGTACACCAGGGTTCTTCCAATCCTGCGAATCGGTGTCCCATTGGACAACCTGATAATTCAGACTGCTGGCAACCTGGAGAACACGTTTCAAAGTCGCCATTAGGTAGACGCAGCAATTTCGGTTCTTTTCCCGTTAAATCGGTTAAAATGCTATGAGCTGTCGAAATTTCCTTGCGGATTTCCTCTTCAGTCAGGCTGCTGTAATTATCATGCTTGTGACGCATGGCTGCCGATTTCGTATCCTGCGTCTTTGATGGCTGTTACAATCTCGGGGTGTGTCTTACTCCAGGGGGAGGACAAGAAGAAAGTGGCTTTCTGAACTTTATTTTCTTGGAGGACCTTCAGATAGGCTCTGTCCTTTTATCTCCCCAGCTAATGTCAAAGGTGAGTGCAATAACCTTCTTCTCGGTTGGAACGCTGTATACGGCGGATGGTGCATCCTCCGAGAATACAGAAATATTGCCGCTCTCCAGATAAATAATCCCGATAGCAAAGACGGCAGCAACCAGCACAATCAGGAAACGTTTGATCTTTTTGCCGCTAAATCATAGAACGAGTTCATTTCAATAAGCGCCCTCTCCCATAAGAAATGCTTGTTTACTCTCAATGTATGCTCGTACCTCGCAGTTATTCGTATCAGACGTTTGTTTGTCCAACATCTTGGTTCCACAGGAGGATATTATGTTAAAATTCAGTACATTTCTTAGAGCTTTAGGTTCCATTCGTGGTGCATTAATCTGGTCGATCGTATTGTTTGTTGTTGGAATAGGCACGGGGTGGGTGAGTACAGGACCACTTGAGGATATATTGTTGAATCAAATCGGGGGACTAAGGGAAGTAAGTGAACGGCTAGAGCAGGGGAACAATGTGCAATGGAACTTCTTCCTCTTTATCTTTTTCAATAACGCCATCAAAAGTGTACTCGTGATCTATGCCGGTATCTTCTTTGGCATTCTGCCTGTCGTTTTCCTGTTGATCAATGGCATGGTTATCGGTTTTCTGGTACACACCACAATGAACTATGGGGCCAGCTTCTTTGATATTGTTGTAAAAGGACTTCTTCCACATGGCATTATTGAAATTCCGGTAATTATTATCGCTTGTGCATTCGGTTTAAGGTTTGGTGGATTAGCTCTCAAAAGTCTTGGTCAATTTGGCGGGGAGAAACGAAATACGATTGGCAGCCAATGGAGTGCGTTTATGCGCACAACGGTAACTGCATCCTGCTGGATTGTTATTTTGCTACTTGTTGCAGCGATTATTGAAAGTACACTTACCTACAGCCTGGTGCGAGGATAAATTTGTATGGGATGACATTCATAAATTTTCAGAAAGTTGACCATAACAATAAAACGGGTTTCAGTAGCAACCACCAAAGGACAAATAAAGATGATCCTGGGTTTGCTACTAAAACCGGCGCTGTCCGATATATAGCCTGAATTAAAGGGCTCGAATATGACATACACTGGGACACGCCATTATCCATATGCAGAAAAAGGAGAACTCTAATGCTGGGTATGCTGTTTAACGAGAAGGAATGCAAGGAACTGGATTATGTATTGCGCAAAGAGCTTGATGAAATGTTGTTCGACTTAAGTGACAACCGTCTCGATCAAGAAATTAAATACGCCATAGCGAGTCGCTACAAGACTGTGTTCCGTATGTATGCGCGCTTTGCGCCACCCAAAGAGTTATCCAAATATGCTAGAGGCGGCAAACTAAAAAAATCCAAGCCATAATGATGTGGTCAGTGGGATGCTGAAGTTCACCATATAAGAGAGGTGCGGCCCGTAAAGCCAGCGCTGTACCTCAGACACCATGAATTAGGTATAGGTAGAATAGGCGGCTTTGAAAAGGGATATGAAACATTTTGTCGAAAAAGGGTTGACCTTTTTTGTTCAATATGATAAATTAATTTTCGTTCCTTTTTTAAGGAAAAGTTAACCGGAACAAGCGCTGGAATAAAGCGATTGAAAATAAATCGAAAAAAGTGCTTGCAAAGTAAACTTAAACATGATATATTATAAAAGTCGCCGCTGAAAATACGGTGACAAAGAAAACAGGAACAAATTGAATGTTTGATCTTTGAAAACTGAACAACGAGTGAGTAACGATCTTGCTTGCAAGATCGACGCTGAGAAATTGGTGCAAGTCTTCGGGCTGTATGATTTCGAAGCAAAAATGAGATTTTAATCTCGTCAGATTCAAAATGAGCTTATCGCTCTTTTCAATACTTTATTGGAGAGTTTGATCCTGGCTCAGGACGAACGCTGGCGGCATGCCTAATACATGCAAGTCGAGCGGACTTGAAGAGAAGCTTGCTTCTCGGATGGTTAGCGGCGGACGGGTGAGTAACACGTAGGCAACCTGCCCTCAAGTTTGGGACAACTACCGGAAACGGTAGCTAATACCGAATAGTTGTTTTCTTCTCCTGAAGAGAACTGGAAAGACGGAGCAATCTGTCACTTGGGGATGGGCCTGCGGCGCATTAGCTAGTTGGTGGGGTAACGGCTCACCAAGGCGACGATGCGTAGCCGACCTGAGAGGGTGATCGGCCACACTGGGACTGAGACACGGCCCAGACTCCTACGGGAGGCAGCAGTAGGGAATCTTCCGCAATGGGCGAAAGCCTGACGGAGCAATGCCGCGTGAGTGATGAAGGTTTTCGGATCGTAAAGCTCTGTTGCCAGGGAAGAACGCTTGGGAGAGTAACTGCTCTCAAGGTGACGGTACCTGAGAAGAAAGCCCCGGCTAACTACGTGCCAGCAGCCGCGGTAATACGTAGGGGGCAAGCGTTGTCCGGAATTATTGGGCGTAAAGCGCGCGCAGGCGGTCATTTAAGTCTGGTGTTTAATCCCGGGGCTCAACCCCGGATCGCACTGGAAACTGGGTGACTTGAGTGCAGAAGAGGAGAGTGGAATTCCACGTGTAGCGGTGAAATGCGTAGATATGTGGAGGAACACCAGTGGCGAAGGCGACTCTCTGGGCTGTAACTGACGCTGAGGCGCGAAAGCGTGGGGAGCAAACAGGATTAGATACCCTGGTAGTCCACGCCGTAAACGATGAGTGCTAGGTGTTAGGGGTTTCGATACCCTTGGTGCCGAAGTTAACACATTAAGCACTCCGCCTGGGGAGTACGGTCGCAAGACTGAAACTCAAAGGAATTGACGGGGACCCGCACAAGCAGTGGAGTATGTGGTTTAATTCGAAGCAACGCGAAGAACCTTACCAGGTCTTGACATCTGAATGACCGGTGCAGAGATGTACCTTTTCTTCGGAACATTCAAGACAGGTGGTGCATGGTTGTCGTCAGCTCGTGTCGTGAGATGTTGGGTTAAGTCCCGCAACGAGCGCAACCCTTATATTTAGTTGCCAGCACTTCGGGTGGGCACTCTAGATAGACTGCCGGTGACAAACCGGAGGAAGGTGGGGATGACGTCAAATCATCATGCCCCTTATGACCTGGGCTACACACGTACTACAATGGCCGGTACAACGGGCTGCGAAATCGCGAGATGGAGCCAATCCCAACAAAGCCGGTCTCAGTTCGGATTGCAGGCTGCAACTCGCCTGCATGAAGTCGGAATTGCTAGTAATCGCGGATCAGCATGCCGCGGTGAATACGTTCCCGGGTCTTGTACACACCGCCCGTCACACCACGAGAGTTTATAACACCCGAAGTCGGTGGGGTAACCGCAAGGAGCCAGCCGCCGAAGGTGGGATAGATGATTGGGGTGAAGTCGTAACAAGGTAGCCGTATCGGAAGGTGCGGCTGGATCACCTCCTTTCTATGGAGAATCGTTTCCCGAGTGGAAACATTCAAATACAAAATCTAGCCAGGTCGGCTAGTTACTCACTCGTTGCTCAGTTTTGAGAGCTCAAACTCTCAAACGTTTGGTGGCGATAGCGAAGGGGTTCCACACGTTCCCATCCCGAACACGACCGTTAAGCCCTTCAGCGTCGATGGTACTTGGACCGCAGGGTCCTGGGAGAGTAGAACGCCGCCAAGCGTAAACCCATTACGGGTTTCAATATGATATATAATGTGGGCCCTTAGCTCAGTTGGTTAGAGCGCACCTCTGATAAGGGTGAGGCCGGTGGTTCGAGTCCACCAGGGCCCACCATGTATACCTTACAATCTAATATGGGGCCATAGCTCAGCTGGGAGAGCGCCTGCCTTGCAAGCAGGAGGTCAGCGGTTCGATCCCGCTTGGCTCCACCAACAAGATTTTACAAGCTTGTTCTTTGAAAACTAGATATCGAAACGAAAATTGCGAATTAGAACATTCCTTTTTAAGCTGAACTTGTGTTAAAACAAGTTTTAATAAATAGTGAAAACTGCATTGCGATGGTATCGAATGAGAGCGACTTTTGGCTTTGCGTAAGCAAAACAAGGGAAGCGAGCAGTCGAAACCGGAGCAACTATGGTTAAGCTACTAAGAGCACACGGAGGATGCCTAGGCGCTAGGAGCCGATGAAGGACGTGGCGAACAACGAAACTGCCTCGGGGAGCTGTAAGCAAGCTTTGATCCGGGGGTGTCCGAATGGGGAAACCCAGCTGGGGTAATTTCCAGTTACTCATAACTGAATACATAGGTTATGTAGAGGCATACCAAGGGAACTGAAACATCTAAGTACCTTGAGGAAGAGAAAACAATAGTGATTCCGTCAGTAGCGGCGAGCGAACGCGGAGAAGCCCAAACCAGAGAGCTTGCTCTTTGGGGTTGTGGGACATCTCACATGGAGTTACAAAGGAACCGGTTAAACGAAGAGGTCTGGAAAGGCCCGCCAAAGAAGGTAAAAGCCCTGTAATTGAAAGTCTGTTCTCTCCGAGATGTATCCCGAGTAGTGCGGGCACGTGAAACCCCGTATGAATCCGGCAGGACCATCTGCCAAGGCTAAATACTTCCTAGCGACCGATAGTGAAGCAGTACCGTGAGGGAAAGGTGAAAAGCACCCCGGAAGGGGAGTGAAATAGAACCTGAAACCGTGTGCTTACAAAAAGTCAGAGCCCGTTTTAGGGGTGATGGCGTGCCTTTTGTAGAATGAACCGGCGAGTTACGTTCCCGTGCAAGGTTAAGGTGAAGAGCCGGAGCCGCAGCGAAAGCGAGTCTGAATAGGGCGACATAGTACGTGGACGTAGACCCGAAACCGGGTGATCTACCCCTGTCCAGGGTGAAGGTGCGGTAACACGCACTGGAGGCCCGAACCCACGCATGTTGAAAAATGCGGGGATGAGGTGGGGGTAGCGGAGAAATTCCAATCGACTCGGAGATAGCTGGTTCTCCCCGAAATAGCTTTAGGGCTAGCCTCGGAAAACAGAGTCGTGGAGGTAGAGCACTGATTGGGTGCGGGGCCCGCAAGGGTTACCAAGCTCAGTCAAACTCCGAATGCCATAGACTTACTTCCGGGAGTCAGACAGTGAGTGCTAAGATCCATTGTCAAAAGGGAAACAGCCCAGACCATCAGCTAAGGTCCCCAAGTGTGTGTTAAGTGGGAAAGGATGTGGAGTTGCACAGACAACCAGGATGTTGGCTTAGAAGCAGCCACCATTGAAAGAGTGCGTAATAGCTCACTGGTCGAGTGACTCTGCGCCGAAAATGTAACGGGGCTAAACACACCACCGAAGCTATGGCTTGATGCTTTGCATCAGGGGTAGGGGAGCGTTGTATAAGGGTTGAAGGTGTACCGTAAGGAGCGCTGGACATTATACAAGTGAGAATGCCGGTATGAGTAACGAAAAGATCAGTGAGAATCTGATCCGCCGAAAGCCTAAGGGTTCCTGAGGAAGGCTCGTCCGCTCAGGGTAAGTCGGGACCTAAGGCGAGGCCGAAAGGCGTAGTCGAAGGACAACAGGTCGAAATTCCTGTACCACCGTAAGCCGTTATGAGCAATGGGGGGACGCAGCAGGGTAGTGACGCGGACTGATGGATGTCCGTCTAAGCAGTGAGGCTGATGTGTAGGCAAATCCGCACATCGTTAAGGCTGGGCTGTGATGGGAGCGAAAATTATAGTAGCGAAGGTCATGATCTCACACTGCCAAGAAAAGCCTCTAGCCAGGTGATGGTGCCCGTACCGCAACCGACACAGGTAGGCGAGAAGAGAATTCTAAGGCGCGCGGAAGAACTCTCGTTAAGGAACTCGGCAAAATGACCCCGTAACTTCGGGAGAAGGGGTGCCCCGGTAGTGTGAATAGCACGAGGGGGCCGCAGTGAAAAGGCCCAAGCGACTGTTTAGCAAAACACAGGTCTGTGCGAAGCCGTAAGGCGAAGTATACGGGCTGACGCCTGCCCGGTGCTGGAGAGGTTAAGGGGAGCGGTTAGGAGCAATCCGAAGCTGTGAACCGAAGCCCCAGTAAACGGCGGCCGTAACTATAACGGTCCTAAGGTAGCGAAATTCCTTGTCAGGTAAATTCTGACCCGCACGAATGGCGTAACGACTTGGGCGCTGTCTCAACGAGAGATCCGGTGAAATTTTAATACCTGTGAAGATGCAGGTTACCCGCGACAGACGGAAAGACCCCATGGAGCTTTACTGCAGCTTGATATTGAATTTGGGTACGATCTGTACAGGATAGGTGGGAGCCTTTGAAACGTGAGCGCCAGCTTGCGTGGAGGCACCGTTGGATACCACCCTGATCGTATCTAGGTTCTAACCTGGTACCGTAATC
>NZ_LXQN01000013.1:0-2359 GCF_001659845.1 Paenibacillus sp. AD87 | reverse complement strand
AACCATTCGACGTGTTAAAAATAGGAAGGTTAAGATAAAAGTTAATATAAAAATTGGAGTAATGACATACGGAAGCGAATTGCGAAACCAAGCCTGCTCCCAAGCTTTAAAAACATCTATAGATAGGTAAATGAGCATATTATTAAAGACAGCTGCAGCAATGGTACTCAAAATAATTCGGATCAAAATGTTAATCTGTATTTTCTTCTTTCGAGTTCGATGAGAAGGGTTAGATCGTCTAATCAAGTTTATAACCCACTCCCCATACCGTTTTGATATACTGAGGTTCTCGTGGATTCACTTCCAGTTTCTCTCGCAGATTGCGAATATGGACCATAACCGTATTATCCGAATACCCGTAAGGTTCTTTCCATACGGTTTCGTAGATCTTCTCGGAGCTGAATACTTGTCCAGGATGGCTGGCAAGCAGCACCAGAATGGAAAACTCCAGTGGAGTTAGTGGAATGTCATTCTCCTTTAACTTCACGGAATGTTTACTTGTATCAATGACAAGGTCCTTGATCAGGATAAGTGAATTGAATTCTGCTTTGCCAATCAGTGTTTGGCGTCGTAGCTGAGCCTTAACGCGAGCTAGTAATTCTAACGGATTAAACGGTTTGACCATGTAATCGTCAGCCCCGGTAGTCAGGCCTGTAATTTTATCTATGTCCTCTTCTTTGGCGGATAGCATAATAATGGGAGAGGTTGATACTTCTCTTATTTTGAAGCAGGCTTTGATTCCGTCCATAATGGGCATCATGACATCCAGTATAACGAGCTGGACCGATGTAGTTTTGATAATATTTAGTGCTTCTTCACCATTGGTTGCTTCAATGACCTGATATCCTTCGTTACGTAAATAGACATGAATGACATCACGGATGTCGGGTTCATCATCAACAATGAGAACGGTACTCACAATCCAACACTCCTTTTAGACTGTTTTAAATAAAATTTTAAATCCTTATAGAGAGGATAATATCAGTGTAAACCATAGCCTGAGTTGTTTAAATTGTTTCCTTTTTGCGACAGACATAAACGAAGGCAGGAGGGACATTCAAGGGCGCTAATTCTATCTTTTCGATGATAAACTTTTCGGATAGTGTTTTTTTCATTTGAAGTGAATATTGAAAGGCGATAAATAACCCCTCGTGTTTGAGCGCCTTATGGATCTGGTCTACCAACGAATTCCTTAATTCAGACTCAAAGTTGAAGAAAGGCAACCCGCTAAATACACAGTCCAGTTGCTCAACGCCCTCTTGCTTCATGGATTCCAATAATCGAGAGGCATCTGGATAACAGGGGAATGAAGGGTATTCAGTCTTCAGATTATTCCTCATCGTCTCGTTCATCTCAAACAATAACACTTGAGTCGAATCTTGTGCCTGTTGATGAATATAACGAGTGATGGCACCTGTGCCCGATCCGAGTTCGGCGACTGCTTTTACCTCTAGCCAAGGCGCTTGGTTCACCATTTTGTTAGCGAGAAACCGGGAACTGGGTATGATGCTGCCAACATGTTTTGGGCTTTGAAGAAAGCTTTTCAGAAATAAAATAGGTTCATTGGAATTCATTGTTTGTGGTTCCTCCGTATACGTGATGGTATGTTATCAAAATCGATCAAAATTTTAATAAATGAAGTATTGATAGAATGGGAGCGCCGAAGTAGATTCCCGCTGTAAAATACGTTATGGTCCAAAGCAAAGCACTGGAATATGAAATGAGAGCAAATTTCCGATACTGAACGCCGCTCAGTCCAATGACCAGAGGGAGAACATATCGCACGATTGGAATGAATAAACCGATGCACATCGCCCAATTGCCACTCTTATTCAGAATCAGTTCAGCCTTAACGAAGTGTTTATTATGTTGAAATTTGTGTTTTATCTTGGGCCCAAATAACTTCCCTGCAAAATAAGCAAAGGTAATGGCAGTTAATAGTCCTGTTAAAATGCAGAAGTATGTGATACATGAGCTGATAACACCCGTGTGACTCAAAATAGCACCACTGATAATCGTGATCTCATTCGGAATTGGAATGCCAAATGGCCCTAATGAGAAGGCAAAATAAAAAATCAGATATCCATACTGATGTAGTAGCTCTAAGATCGTATTACTGATCATTGTTTTGCCTCCTCTCTTGTCGATATAGAAATCATAATGAAAAAAACTAAGGAATTAATAAGCATAATTCTGAAGAAAATCTAAAGATTACATAAGCAAAGCGATACAACTACGGTACGTTCAAGACAAAAAAGCCTTGCCAACTTACTAGCAAGACTTGATAAGGTGGATATATTCAGGAGTGGTGATCAAGTGGCACAGTCACAACAATAATGTTGTTCGCATGATTTAATGT
>NZ_LXQN01000012.1:0-3312 GCF_001659845.1 Paenibacillus sp. AD87 | reverse complement strand
ATCCACTGAAAAAAGGGGAGAGTTGCAGTATTCTTCTGCCTCAGCTTCACCGTGACAAAGGCGCCTGGGGAGAGGATGCAGAGCTATTCCGCCCGGAACGTTTTGAAGATACGACTCAAGTTCCTCACCATGCGTATAAACCGTTTGGCAATGGGGAGAGAGCGTGTATCGGCATGCAGTTTGCTTTATATGAAGCAACCCTTGTACTCGGTATGGTACTTAAACATTTTGAACTGGTAGACTATAGCAATTATCAGTTGGATGTGAAACAAACGTTAACGTTAACGTTAAAACCAGGTGATTTTCGAATACAGGTGAGAGCACGGACCGTTTCACAGAAACTGAGTACATCTGTTGCTCACTCGGATGAAAAGCCGAATCAGGATCAGGGTATGCATACAAATGTAGCTGGTCATAGTGCTATGAAGGAATCGATGACGACTTCCGTAAATGCCAATCCAACAATACTGGTTCTATACGGCTCCAACCTGGGGACGGCAGAAGGCATTGCCAGAGCTTTTGCAGAGAAAGCCCGTTCCTATGGAATTCCAAGCGAAGCCGCAACATTGCATGAATGGGTTGGCCGCTTGCCAAAAGAGGGGATCGTTCTCATCGTGACAGCTTCGTATAATGGTAAACCTCCGCAAAATGCAGCGGCATTTATCGAGTGGTTAAAGGAAGCCGAGTCAGAGAAGGTGCAAGGTGTGACCTATGCAGTTCTGGGCTGCGGGGATCGGAGCTGGTCCGGTACATACCAAAGCATTCCTCGAATGGTCGATGAAAAGCTTGCGGGCTTGGGAGGCAACAGGCTGTTACCTCGGGGAGAAGTCGATGCAGGCGGGGATATGGAGAAACAAGTGGAAGAGTGGCAGCGGATGTTGTGGCCTCAGATGTTAAACACATTGGGGATTAGCGAGGAATCTATGGAGCACTCCTCACGAAGTACAATTCAAATGGAATTTGTTCGCGAGAAAGCCGATCTGCCACTTGCACGAACCTACAATGCCAGCTATGCCACTATAGTGGTAAATGAAGAGCTTCAGGCCATGGATAGTGGGCGGAGTACACGTCACATTGAGATACTGCTTCCTGAAGGCATGACCTATAAAGAAGGCGATCATCTTGGCGTATTGCCCCTAAATGCAGATGAAATCGTGAATCGCATCCTGCATCGTTTCGGATTAAAAGGGGACGTTCAGATCCAATTAACTTCGAACGAAACACAGTTGACACATCTTCCTCTGAACCGTCCTGTCAAAGTGAATGAATTGCTCCGTTCCTGTGTTGAGCTGCAAGCACCTGTTACAAGAACGCAGTTGCAGGAGCTGGCGAACCATACGGTATGCCCTCCTCATAAGCGTGAACTCGAGGCGATGCTGGAAGAAAACAACTACAGGGAACATTTACTTGAAAACAGAACTACCATGCTTGAACTGCTGGAAAAGTATGAGGCCTGTGAGCTGCCGTTCGAAAGATTCCTTGAACTGCTGTCTCCACTCAAACCCAGGTATTACTCCATATCCAGCTCTCCACACTTTAATGCCAAGCAGGCGAGCATCACAGTGTCCGTTGTGAAAGAGCCTGCTTGGAGCGGCAACGGTGAATTCCGTGGTGTGGCTTCATCCTATCTGGCAGACTGCCAGACGGGAGAGAGTATTTCGATGTTTGTACGTACGCCAGAATCCGGATTTGTGCTGTCAGAAGAGCCGGATGTTCCAATTATTATGTTGGGTCCAGGGACGGGTGTTGCACCGTTCAGAGGTTTCCTCCAGGCCAGATCTGTGCTAAAAGAGAGGGGATTGCCACTGAGTGAAGCACATTTGTTCTTTGGTTGCAGGAATGATTCGGATTTCATATATCGTCAAGAACTTGAACAATACGAACAGGCAGGCATCGTCAAGCTGCATACGGCTTTTTCACGTGTGGAGGGTACGCCCAAAACGTATGTGCAGCATCTGATGTTGCAGGAAGCCGAACATTTGCTTCATTTGCTTGATGAAAAAGGGAGAATCTACGTATGTGGTGACGGAAGCCAAATGGCTCCCGCCGTCGAAGAGACTTTGAGGCAAGCATACCAGAAGGCGAAAGGTGCAACCCTTCAGGAGGCAAAAGATTGGCTCAATCAGCTCCAGGCGGAGGGCCGTTACGTTCAGGACGTGTGGGCAGGTAAACGAACTGCTGAATCGGCTAAGGCTCCTGTATGTTGAGACACGTTAAGAAGGAGGCGGCGATAAGCCGCCTTTTTCTTATGTTGTAGGATGATGTGAGAAGAGAAAAGATCAGTATGTGTTCACATCAACTAAGTTATATACTTCAAAATCAAATAATAGTTCACACATTTTACATCAAATATTTTCACTATATGACAAATATTACATTTTAATAGAAATCTATCTTATATGATAGAACTGTACTCCAAAACGAAAGGAAGATGAAGATGATAAAGAAACTTATGGTCGGTCTTTTAACTGTCGTTGCATGTTTCACGCTAGGCTCTACATCTTTTGCAGCTAGTGTACCTTCAACTTCAACAAGTAGTTTACCAGAAAGTACACAAGTAGTTCCTTACGCACAAAAGTATATAACCTGGCAGACCATTCTACCCAAATCTCAATTCCCAACGCTTGGTGATATCCCTATGACAGCAAGTTATAATGTTGATCCGTACAGGGGAATACTTACATTAAAATCAGTCGATGGTCAGACAGGCTATACGTGGACTGTTACCTATGAGGGCTTTGTCACCTATTAATCAATTAATCATTGAATAATGCTACCTATCCGAAAAACAGCCGCTGATCTGGAGTTTCTCATCCAGATCGGCGGCTGTTTGAATTTGGCTGATACGATCTATTGACAAAGAAAAATTTTTGACGCAATATAATAAATAAACTTTATAAAGTATATAAATAAAGAAGTTTAATCAGCATTATTGTGTTTTATTTACTTTTAATTTATATGCAGGGAAGGGATCTATTTATGGCAACTTGGTTTCTTATCATTATCTACCTTGCGTTTATCAGTCTGGGGATTCCGGACTCCCTACTAGGTTCAGCCTGGCCCGTCATGTGGCCTGAACTTGGCGCTTCGTTTGGGTCAGCAGGAATTCTGTCAATGGTTGTTGCAGCGGGAACCATCGTTTCAAGCTTGGCAAGTGGCACGGTTATTCAAAAATGGGGAACAGGCAAGGTTACGTTAATTAGCTGTTGTCTGACTGCCGGAGCACTCCTTGGATTTTCCTTCGCACCTTCATTGGTATGGCTCGTCATTCTTGCCATTCCTCTGGGTCTTGGAGCTGGAGCCGTTGATGCT
>NZ_LXQN01000011.1:0-3165 GCF_001659845.1 Paenibacillus sp. AD87 | reverse complement strand
CATCGCGAGGTCGATACGCTCTCTGGCGGTCAACGTCAGCGCGTATGGATTGCGATGGCACTCGCCCAGCAGACCGATCTGATCCTGCTGGATGAACCCACCACCTATCTGGACCTGGCACATCAGCTTGAAGTGCTGGAGCTGCTCTATGAACTGAATCGCAGTCAGCAGGTTACGATTGTGATGGTGCTGCATGACCTGAATCTGGCAGCACGCTTCTCCGACTATATGGTGGCGATTCGTGATGGTCAGGTGGTGGAGCATGGCTCGCCAGAGCACGTAATGACGGCACGGACGCTACGTGAGGTGTTTGCCATCGATGCCGAAATTATGCTGGAACCACGAACGGGGCGACCGGTGTATGTGACGTACGAGATATTGCGTGATAAGCGTAGAGACCAAGGGGCGGATCAAGGATTCTTAAATGATAAGGAGCAGAAGGAGAAGATAGCCACATGAAAATCGCATGGCGTGTCCTGCTGGGCGCACGAAAATACTGGATGCAGTTAGGCATTGGATTTGTCGGTGTCGTGCTGGCCACAATTGCCGGATTTTATTTGCCCTGGGCGCTCCGTTCGTTGACACAATTGGCAACCGAAGGTAGCAGTCAGTTTGCCGCAGAAGCATTGAAGATTGGTTTATTGCTACTTGGAGCCACCTGTTTGCAAGCCATCGGAACATCACTGGCAGGCTATATGAACCATTATGCCGCACTTCATTACGTGGCGGATTTACGAACAAGATTGTATAGCAAATATCAGCAGATGAGTTTGCGCTATTTCCATCGAAGCCGGACGGGTGACTTGACCGGGCGCGTTGTGAATGATGCGATGGAAGCGGAAATTTTCATTGCCCATGCTATACCTGACTTTATCGTTAACGGACTGACCTTTATCGGAGTAGGCATCCTGCTCTTGACGATCAATGTGAAGCTGGCACTGATCAGTCTGATCACGATTCCGTTGCTGCTTGTAATCACGGTATGGCAAAGCAAGCACTTGTCGCCGCTGTGGGGAGAGAGTTCCCAAGCTCGGGGAGATATCGCTGGAAAGGTGCAGGAAAATTTATCGGGCATGAAAGAAATCCAAATTTTCAATCGACAGGAGGAGGAGCGAGGCAACGTTTCTCGTCTGGCTATGAAATATTCGAAGACCTATTTACGCGCCAGTTTGTTCTATGAAACCTCTTTGCCTTTGTTGGCATTTGTGACCACACTGGGGACTGTATTTGTCGTGATACTGGGCGGCAGATTGATGGCAACAGGCGAGGTAAGCATTGCTGATATCATCGGATTCATCGCCTACCTGGGTATGTTTTATCAACCGATAAAGTCTTTTTCCGGCTTGGTGGAAATGGCCGGGCGAGCCTCCGCTGGCCTTAAACGGGTATATGATGTGCTGGAAGAAGAGGAAGACATAAAGGAGAAGCGAAACGCAGTCCATTTGCCGCGTGTACAAGGACAGATCTCCTTTCAAGATGTCACATTTCTTTATCAAGATGGTGCGCCTGTACTAGAGGGGCTGAACCTGACCATTGATCATGGAAAGACAGTAGCGCTTGTAGGCACCACAGGAGTAGGTAAGTCGACATTGGCCAGTCTCGTTAACCGATTCTACGACCCGCAGGCGGGATCGATTCGAGTGGATGGCATCGATATTCGTGATGTGACGCTTTCCAGCCTGCGTAACAATATTTCAATGGTGCTGCAGGATACGTTCCTGTTTGATGGCTCGGTGTATGACAATATTGCTTATGGATGGAAGGACGCGACCCGGAAAGATGTGATTGCCGCAGCTAAAGCAGCTAAAGCACATGAATTTATATCTCAGATGGAGCAAGGCTACGATACGGTAATTGGTGAACGCGGTGTGCGTTTGTCCGGAGGGCAGAAACAGCGCCTTTCGATAGCACGGGCGATTCTGCGCAATGCACCAATCCTCATTCTGGATGAAGCGACATCGGCGCTTGATACCAAGACCGAGCAAGAGATCCAACAGGCACTGGATGAAATATCGAAGGATCGCACAACACTGGTGATTGCCCATCGGCTATCGACGGTCCGTCATGCCGACCAGATCGTTGTGCTGGAGGGTACAGAGATCGCCGAGATGGGTACGCATGAGGAACTGCTGCATAGCGGAGGTATTTATGCACGATTGTATGCGACACAAGCCTCTTGAACGTAACCAATACAAACAAGACAAAACAGGAGAAGGACAGGACGAAGATGACTGTATTATATGATCTAACAATTGTGGGCGGCGGTCCGGTCCTGCAGGACTGTACACTGCGTTATTAGGGGAATGCACGATATGAAGGTTGGTACAAGTTCGTGTCCCGAGCCAAGGAGAAGAACTTGTACCGATTGCCTGAATGGACAAGAACATATTCCGATTACCGATCAGGCATGTATCTAAACGATTTTCGCCTGTCAATTCGTTAATCTAATGGGTGGGATTGCTCAATGTTGTTGATGAATACTTTTCATTGCAGGGGTTATAGAAGTGTTCGGTGCTGCTTTGTTACTCGTTTTCGGATGGAAAATTGAGCATTTTAAATGTCGAAGGAGGAAATAATAAGCGGAAATAGACCCCTATTGATAGTATCCTCATTTAGTAGATAAGAAACAAAGGCTATCTTATAAGATAGTCTTGATTTTGTTTAACGAAGGAGCTTTTTTCATGGCTAAAAAAGTTATGAAGCGACAACAATTGATCAGTTATATTGGGGCGCAATTTTTATCCTAGAGTGGATGTGCTATTTAAATCTGTCGATTAATTTTTGACCATCCTTTGCCGGGTTTAATGCTGCATAGTGTGCAAAGGATGGATCAGGAATATTTTGTGCTTGTCTGCTATATTTGCCCGGAGAGACTCCGGTAATTTTGGTGAAGGTTCGAATAAAATTGGCATAATCGCGAAACCCCGATTGGAAGCAGGCATCCGTAATGCTCATCCCGCCGGATAGGTAATATCTCGCCAATTCAATACGACGGTTCATGATGTAAGAGCGGATCGTTAGTCCGGTATGCTTTTTAAACTGGCGGCTGATATACGTGCTGTTCATATAAAATGCCTCGGCAAGCTTGGGAAGCGTAATCTCCTGGGAAATGTGCGCTTCAATATAATCCATTGTTTTACGTACCATTTCTGGCATGATATCGAT
>NZ_LXQN01000010.1:0-1166 GCF_001659845.1 Paenibacillus sp. AD87 | reverse complement strand
GATGGAAGCGATTTTGAAGTATATTAAGCCAGGAGACTACTTTATTTTGCAATTAGGGATTAATGATACCAACGCCAAGAACAATACAACCGAAGCAGAGTTCAAGGAGATCATGCGTGACATGGTCCGTCAGGCCAAAAATAAAGGAGCCACCGTCATTTTATCGACGCCTCAGGGTCGGGCAACTGATTTCAATTCAGCCAATGTGCATACTGCGGAGAATCGCTGGTACAATGCATCTACACGTGCACTGGCTCAGGAAGAGGGCGTGACGCTTGTAGAACTGAACAAACTCAGTTCGGCTTATTTCACTTCCATTGGACCGGCTGCAACACTGGCCTTGTATATGACAGGAGACACGCTGCATCCGAATCGTGATGGTGCTGCCCAGCTTGCACGAATCGTTGCTGCTGATCTGAGAAGGCAGGGACTAAATGGATTTTGAATGGATTAAATATAGCTTATTTCCGCTACTCCACGAACATAGATTGGACTAAGCTAAATCGTATAGTCAAAAACACCCCCGGGACGGCCACGTAATATACGGCATGTCCCGGGGGTATTTGATTATAAACCAAGTGACTATTCTATCATATCTTTGGCTTCATGGTTGACCTTTTTACCTTTCAAGAGTGGTTCAAGTTCATCCTGTACACTTTGTTCCCATAGGGGTACGTCTGTACGATAGGCAGCCCGTCCGTTGAGATGACCGGCTACCGGTGCCGTGATAAATACAAACACAATGCCAAGCAATACCCGAGCACTGATATAGTTATCGAAATACCAGAAGAAGAGAAACGTTCCGCTCAGTACACAAAGTACGCCGAGTGTAGTGCTTTTGGTGGCGGCATGCGCCCGTAAATATACATCTGGCAGTCGGATCAGTCCGAACGCACTAAATGCGCTCAGTAATGCTCCCAGCAAGACAATGAGCCCAATGACAATGCCGGCGGTTCCATCAACGATCTCCTTCATTTTTGAATACCGCCCCCCGTTCAATGTATCGTGCAAATGCAACTGTGCTTAGAAAAGCGAGAATGCCGATCAACAGAATAATATCCAGATAAGCTTGGGTATGAAGCATCATGGATAAAACAGCAACGATGGCAATGACATTAATACCGATCGTATCCAGTGCCGTAATCCGGTCGGCCATTGAGGGTCCC
>NZ_LXQN01000009.1:0-764 GCF_001659845.1 Paenibacillus sp. AD87 | reverse complement strand
TTTTCCCTGACGCATATATAGAATCTGGACACACATCCAGCCTTTATCAATGGCAAAACCAAACACATCGCGGTCTCTGGCATCCGCCATCGTAATTTTCTGTTTTTCCATCATCGCATCAATGGCAATGACCTGATCCCGAAGTTCCTTGGCACGTTCAAAATATAGATCCTCAGCCGCTTCCTGCATTTTGCGCTGTAAATCCTTTTTGATCTCCTCATGCCCGCCACTCAAAAATGAACTGATCTCCTGGGAGATCTCATCATACTGCTCCTTGCCCACTTCTTGCACACAGGGAGCGAGGCACTGTCCCATATGATAATACAGGCATACTTCCTTCGGCATTACGCCGCATTTGCGTAACGGATACATCCGGTCAAGCAGTTTTTTCGTTTGGTGTGCCGCATATGAATTCGGATAAGGTCCGAAGTATTTGGCTTTATCTTTGAGCACCCGCCGGGTCACTTCGAGTCGGGGATGTTTTTCATTCGTAATTTTAAGGTAAGGAAACGTCTTATCATCCTTGAGCAACACGTTATACCGCGGCATATGTTTCTTGATCAGGTTACACTCCAGAATGAGTGCTTCCATATTGCTGCCGGTAACGATATATTCGAAATCACGGATTTCGGACACCAGGCGCTGTGTCTTCCCATTATGACTGCCGATAAAATATGATCTTACGCGATTCTTCAGCACTTTGGCTTTACCTACATAGATAATAGTACCTTCACTATTTTTCATCAGGTAACAGCCGGACATGT
>NZ_LXQN01000008.1:0-744 GCF_001659845.1 Paenibacillus sp. AD87 | reverse complement strand
AACAGAAGTACTTCAGGTGTACGCTTCATGGAAGAACCCAGTACACTCAACCGACCAAGATAATCGGCAAAAGTCCGATAATGTGGCCAATGCGGTGCATGCTTGAATTCCGTAGGTGGAAAGTCTGTTTTCCGATACCCTGCAAACGAATAGTAAAATGCATGCGGGATAAACAAATTAACGCCCAAAAATGCCATAAAATTAGCATCAAGCCGCCTTTGTCGCATGGCATAGGCATGACCGCTTGCACCAAATGACTCGCAAATAACTCTTTTTTTCCCGTCCAACTGTGCGACAGACGCGGCCGTCTTTACGGATACGATACGATGTGGATTCTCCTTTGTACCGATTCCATGTGTCAGGTAGTCCACACCTGCATAATGGAACTGCTGCAATACACGGGTTTGATTACCCTGCGACCGAGCCTGCCCCCAGACGGGCTCTTCCAGCGTATGGCCGATGTACAGTAAGCTGTGTGATTCACACCACGAACGAATAGCTTCGTGATAACCTTCTACATACCAACGGGTAATCGTATCATAATAGTCCTGCCTCGCAGAACTACTGCCATCGGCCATCCTATATAACAACGCACCTAATCTTGGAATCAGATCATATCCGTTCTCCTGTTGATAGCGCTCCACCATCCCATGTGTCCAAGCGAACACGATTCCGGGCAGAGTTGCATTCACATCCTGAACCGACGTTCGGATGGCTTCGACTCCGAAAAAACCGTCATGGATC
>NZ_LXQN01000007.1:4854369-5194573 GCF_001659845.1 Paenibacillus sp. AD87 | reverse complement strand
TTTGGGGTTGTGGGACATCTCACATGGAGTTACAAAGGAACCGGTTAAACGAAGAGGTCTGGAAACCCGCCAAAGAAGGTAAAAGCCCTGTACTTGAAAGTTGGTTTCTCTCCGAGATGTATCCCGAGTAGTGCGGGGCACGTGAAACCCCGTATGAATCCGGCAGGACCATCTGCCAAGGCTAAATACTTCCTAGCGACCGATAGTGAAGCAGTACCGTGAGGGAAAGGTGAAAAGCACCCCGGAAGGGGAGTGAAATAGAACCTGAAACCGTGTGCTTACAAAAAGTCAGAGCCCGTTTTAGGGGTGATGGCGTGCCTTTTGTAGAATGAACCGGCGAGTTACGTTCCCGTGCAAGGTTAAGGTGAAGAGCCGGAGCCGCAGCGAAAGCGAGTCTGAATAGGGCGACATAGTACGTGGACGTAGACCCGAAACCGGGTGATCTACCCCTGTCCAGGGTGAAGGTGCGGTAACACGCACTGGAGGCCCGAACCCACGCATGTTGAAAAATGCGGGATGAGGTGGGGGGTAGCGGAGAAATTCCAATCGAACTCGGAGATAGCTGGTTCTCCCCGAAATAGCTTTAGGGCTAGCCTCGGAAAACAGAGTCGTGGAGGTAGAGCACTGATTGGGTGCGGGCCCGCAAGGGTTACCAAGCTCAGTCAAACTCCGAATGCCATAGACTTACTTCCGGGAGTCAGACAGTGAGTGCTAAGATCCATTGTCAAAAGGGAAACAGCCCAGACCATCAGCTAAGGTCCCCAAGTGTGTGTTAAGTGGGAAAGGATGTGGAGTTGCACAGACAACCAGGATGTTGGCTTAGAAGCAGCCACCATTGAAAGAGTGCGTAATAGCTCACTGGTCGAGTGACTCTGCGCCGAAAATGTAACGGGGCTAAACACACCACCGACAGCTATGGCTTGATGCTTTGCATCAGGGGTAGGGGAGCGTTGTATAAGGGTTGAAGGTGTACCGTAAGGAGCGCTGGACATTATACCACAGTGAGAATGCCGGTATGAGTAACGAAAAGATCAGTGAGAATCTGATCCGCGAAAGCTAAGGGTTCCTGAGGAAGGCTCGTCCGCTCAGGGTAAGTCGGGACCTAAGGCGAGGCCGAAAGGCGTAGTCGAAGGACAACAGGTCGAAATTCCTGTACCACCGTAAGCCGTTATGAGCAATGGGGGGACGCAGCAGGGTAGTGACGCGGACTGATGGATGTCCGTCTAAGCAGTGAGGCTGATGTGTAGGCAAATCCGCACATCGTTAAGGCTGGGCTGTGATGGGGAGCGAAAATTATAGTAGCGAAGGTCATGATCTCACACTGCCAAGAAAAGCCTCTAGCCAGGTGATGGTGCCCGTACCGCAAACCGACACAGGTAGGCGAGAAGAGAATTCTAAGGCGCGCGGAAGAACTCTCGTTAAGGAACTCGGCAAAATGACCCCGTAACTTCGGGAGAAGGGGTGCCCCGGTAGTGTGAATAGCACGAGGGGGCCGCAGTGAAAAGGCCCAAGCGACTGTTTAGCAAAAACACAGGTCTGTGCGAAGCCGTAAGGCGAAGTATACGGGCTGACGCCTGCCCCGGTGCTGGAAGGTTAAGGGGAGCGGTTAGGAGCAATCCGAAGCTGTGAACCGAAGCCCAGTAAACGGCGGCCGTAACTATAACGGTCCTAAGGTAGCGAAATTCCTTGTCAGGTAAATTCTGACCCGCACGAATGGCGTAACGACTTGGGCGCTGTCTCAACGAGAGATCCGGTGAAATTTTAATACCTGTGAAGATGCAGGTTACCCGCGACAAGACGGAAAGACCCCATGGAGCTTTACTGCAGCTTGATATTGAATTTGGGTACGATCTGTACAGGATAGGTGGGAGCCTTTGAAACGTGAGCGCCAGCTTGCGTGGAGGCACCGTTGGATACCACCCTGATCGTATCTAGGTTCTAACCTGGTACCGTAATCCGGTGCGGGGACAGTGTCAGGTGGGCAGTTTGACTGGGGCGGTCGCCTCCTAAAGAGTAACGGAGGCGCCCAAAGGTTCCCTCAGAATGGTTGGAAATCATTCGAAGAGTGCAAAGGCATAAGGGAGCTTGACTGCGAGACCTACAAGTCGAGCAGGGACGAAAGTCGGGCTTAGTGATCCGGTGGTACCGCATGGAAGGGCCATCGCTCAACGGATAAAAGCTACCCTGGGGATAACAGGCTTATCTCCCCCAAGAGTCCACATCGACGGGGAGGTTTGGCACCTCGATGTCGGCTCATCGCATCCTGGGGCTGAAGTAGGTCCCAAGGGTTGGGCTGTTCGCCATTAAAGCGGTACGCGAGCTGGGTTCAGAACGTCGTGAGACAGTTCGGTCCCTATCTGTCGTGGGCGTAGGAAATTTGAGAGGAGCTGTCCTTAGTACGAGAGGACCGGGATGGACGTACCGCTGGTGTACCAGTTGTTCCGCCAGGAGCACCGCTGGGTAGCTATGTACGGAAGGGATAAGCGCTGAAAGCATCTAAGCGTGAAGCCCCCCTCAAGATGAGATTTCCCAGTATGTAAGACCCCTTGAAGACGACGAGGTAGATAGGCTGGGGGTGGAAGTGCAGCAATGCATGGAGCTGACCAGTACTAATCGGTCGAGGGCTTATCCAAATATGCAAGTTGTAAATCGCACATTTCGTTTCGGATCTAGTTTTCAGAGAATAAACTCTGAATGTAAGCTATGCTATGCGTTTGGTGGCGATGGCGGAGGGGTTCCACACGTACCCATCCCGAACACGACCGTTAAGCCCTCTAGCGCCGATGGTACTTGGACCGCAGGGTCCTGGGAGAGTAGGACGCCGCCAAGCGAACTCTTTCATCCTACATAGAAAACAGGCTCTGCATGTTAACGTTGTATGATGAATTGCATTTGCACTGCAAATGCATATTATTCCCTGATAGCTCAGTTGGTAGAGCACTCGACTGTTAATCGAGTTGTCACAGGTTCGAGCCCTGTTCGGGGAGCCATTTGCTCTCATAGCTCAGTAGGTAGAGTGCATCCATGGTAAGGATGAGGTCACCGGTTCGATCCCGGTTGAGAGCTTTGGAAATGGGGCCCGTTGGTCAAGGGGTTAAGACACCTCCCTTTCACGGAGGTAACAGGGGTTCGAATCCCCTACGGGTCATAGCTATATTTATTAGCTTAAAAAAGGGATGAGAATCCCAAAGGTTCGTCGGAGGATAAACTTCGTTAGCAATGGCTTCGCAGTCTCGAACGAAGTGAGAGTATCCCTACGGGTCATAGGATGGAGGCTTAGCTCAGCTGGGAGAGCATCTGCCTTACAAGCAGAGGGTCGGGGGTTCGATCCCCTCAGCCTCCACCACTTAACTTAATGGGGATTAGCCAAGCGGTAAGGCAACGGACTTTGACTCCGTCATGCATAGGTTCAAATCCTATATCCCCAGCCATTTTAATTTTTAGTTTGAGTCATTAGCTCAGTTGGTAGAGCACCTGACTTTTAATCAGGGTGTCGAAGGTTCGAGCCCTTCATGACTCACTTTTCACATGCGCGTGTGGCGGAATTGGCAGACGCACTAGACTTAGGATCTAGCGTTTCACGACGTGGGGGTTCAAGTCCCTCCACGCGCATAGGTTTTGCGGACGTGGCTCAGCGGTAGAGCATCGCCTTGCCAAGGCGAGGGTCGTGGGTTCGATTCCCATCGTCCGCTCCAATCTTTTTAAAGTTTTATATGCGCCCTTAGCTCAGCTGGATAGAGCGTTTGACTACGAATCAAAAGGCCGGGAGTTCGAATCTCTCAGGGCGCGCCATTATTTTCATAAGTATCGGGATGTAGCTCAGCTTGGTAGAGCACCTGGTTTGGGACCAGGGGGTCGCATGTTCAAATCGTGTCATCCCGATTTTTATTTGCGGGTGTAGTTCAATGGTAGAACTTTAGCCTTCCAAGCTAATAGCGTGGGTTCGATTCCCATCACCCGCTTCATGTTTCATTAGAAAGCCTCTGTATACAGAGGCTTTTGTTTTTTTCATAGAAACAACACCTCATTAATAATACCAATCTCCTCTATATTCGTTTGTTAAGTGAAAGAATACCTCCGAACTCCTTCATTAAATTCTGCTAAAAGAATCAAAAAATTATAAATACACTCTTTAATTTATTGCGTCACTGTGATAAAGTATACAAAAGCTTGCTTTGCCGGTCATGTTTCTTTATGTTTCGTCTGGTTTGTAACAATGGAAATCATGCAGATACGAATCGATTCAGGTACAACAAACATTCCCAGTCTAACTGTATATTTATGAAAAATTTAGAATAGGTATGAGTTATTCGAGTAATGAAAAGTACGTGAAAAAGGTATCATGCGACAGCATTTGACCATTAATCGAAGCAGAACAAGAAAATGAATAATAAAGCGTGTTTTTGTGCTGTAAATCAGGGTAAATCCCCATTTTTACTAGTAGAAAAATAAAGATTTTCGTACCATTTTATTGTATGATGTTATGAAGGTGTCAAATTTACGTGTACGAATGGAACGATCAGATGGGAGGATAAGCATGACTGAAACTATGGTAACCGCCAGCAAAAGCCAATCCAACAACCTGCTTCGGCGAGACGTGCGGTTCCTGGGCAATATACTCGGAGAAGTTCTTGTCCATCAAGGAGGCACGGAGCTTCTAGATATCGTTGAGAAGATTCGGGAAACGAGCAAATCGTTGCGTGCAGAGTTCTTGCCAGAACTTTATGCAGAGTTCAAAACGATGATCCAGGAATTAGACTCGGAAAATCGCCATCAGGTGATTCGAGCTTTTGCGATTTATTTTCAATTAGTTAACATTGCTGAACAAAACCATCGGATCCGGCGTAAACGGGATTATGAACGTTCTGCAGGGGACGCTGTGCAGCCAGGATCGATTGAAAAAGCAGTACAAGATCTGAAGGAACGCGGACTGTCTCACACGGAAGTAGAGGATATTCTAGACGAGTTATCGCTGGAATTGGTGATGACAGCTCATCCAACCGAAGCCATGCGTCGGGTTATACTGGACATCCACAAACGGATATCCGAAGATGTCATGTCACTTGATAATCCTACGCTGACGTTGCGTGAACGTGAACAGTTGCGGGAGAAGCTGCTGAACGAAGTCATTACACTATGGCAGACTGATGAGCTTCGTGACCGTAAACCGACTGTGCTTGATGAAGTACGGAACGGAATGTATTACTTTCATGAAACGTTGTTCCATGTACTTCCGGATGTATACCAGGAGCTTGAACGCTGCCTGAATAAATTTTATCCTGACCATGACTGGCATGTGCCGACGTATTTGCGGTTCGGTTCCTGGATCGGTGGAGACCGGGATGGAAATCCTTCGGTAACTTCAGATGTAACATGGCAGACACTGTTGATGCAGCGTAAGCTCGCTTTACGTGAGTATCAACGGATTATGATTGAACTTATGGGACATCTCAGCTTCAGTACGAACATCATCCACGTATCGGATGAGCTGGTACAGTCGATTGAGCAAGACCGTAGTTGTGTAACATTGAAAAAAGTGGATATGTGGCGGAATGAAAAAGAGCCATATCGTATTAAATTGGCATATATGATTGCCAAGCTGAACAATGTCCTGGATGAGAACAAAGTAGGACAGCCTGATCGCTATGACAGCGCTCAAGGACTGATGGATGATCTGATGATTATCGATCGCAGCCTTCGTCATCACTTTGCAGACTATGTAGCGGATACGACCATTCGCAAAATGATTCGTCAAGTGGAGTTGTTCGGTTTCCATACAGCTGCATTGGATGTGCGTCAGCACAGCAAAGAGCATGAAAATGCGATGTCAGAGATTTTGGCCAAGATGAACATCGTAGAAGATTATGCTCGTTTGACGGAAGATGGCAAAATCGATTTACTGGCTCGTTTGCTGGATGATCCTCGTCCGTTGACTTCCCCTTATCACCAATACACAGAGGGGACCAAAGAGTGTCTGGACGTATTCCGTACGATCAAGCGTGCTCAGAGCGAGTTTGGGGCCGGTTGTATCACAAGCTACCTGATTAGTATGACCCAAGGGGCAAGTGACCTGCTTGAGGTTATGGTATTTGCTAAAGAAGTAGGTTTGTTCCGCAAAGAACATAACGGTGAAGTAGTATCTACGCTTCAAGCGGTTCCATTGTTTGAAACGATTGATGATCTTCATGCCGCTTCGGAAATTATGGAGAAGCTGTTCAACCTTCCGGTATATCGCGCAAGTGTGAGTGGACGGAATGAACTGCATGAAATCATGTTGGGTTACTCGGACAGCAACAAGGATGGCGGAGTGGTTACAGCCAACTGGGAGCTGCGCGTGGCGATGAATGCTATCACCGCTGTTGGTAATAAACACGGCGTTAAGCTGAAGTTCTTCCATGGTAGAGGTGGGGCGCTCGGACGTGGAGGCATGCCTCTCAACCGCAGTATTCTTGCTCAACCACCACACACCATTGGTGGAGGAATCAAGATTACAGAGCAGGGTGAGGTTATCTCTTCCCGTTATTCCCTTCAGGGAATTGCATACCGCAGTCTTGAACAGGCTACATCGGCTTTGATTACAGCTGCACTAAACGGTCTGGAGCCGCAAGAGTCGGAATCAGAGCGTCAGTGGGACAGCATCATCAAAGATATTTCCGAAGTATCTCTGACGAAATACCAGGATCTCATTTTCCGTGATCCAGACTTCTTTACTTTCTTCAAGGAATCGACACCGCTACCTGAGGTTGGGGAACTGAATATTGGTTCACGTCCATCCAAACGGAAAAACAGCGACAAGTTCGAGGATCTGAGAGCGATTCCTTGGGTATTTGCCTGGACCCAAAGTCGTTATCTGCTTCCCGCATGGTATGCGGCAGGAACGGGACTGCAAAGTTACTATCAGGATAAAGAAGAAAATCTGGTTGTCCTGAAAGAAATGTATGAAAACTTCCCATTCTTCCGTACACTAATTGATACGGTGCAGATGGCTGTTGCCAAAGCGGATCTAGTCATTGCGAAGGAATACTCGGCTATGACTTCCAATGAGGAAGCACGTGATCGCATCTATGGTCAGATTGAATCGGAATTCAAGCTCACCAAAGAGCTGATTCTGAAAATTACCGGAGAAGCTGAAATTCTGGATGATGTACCGGTGATTCAAGAGTCGATCCGACTTCGTAATCCGTATGTCGATCCTTTGTCCTACATGCAGGTCCAACTACTGAGTGAGCTCAGAGATATGCGTGAGCGTGGCGAGGATGACACAGAGTTACTGCGTGAAGTGTTGCTTACGATTAACGGCATTGCAGCAGGACTTCGGAATACGGGTTGATCGTTAATCTGCTTAAAATATATGAAGTGAATTTTCCAGCCGTATAGATAGTAAAAGCTTAATTCTTTCCTCAGCTTGAGTGAGAGATGAAACGGGACTCCTTCGGGAGTTCCCGTTTTTACTGTTTTTGGCGGATATTTTCCGGCACAGTCTTGATTTTTGACCAAAGTTGATTTACGATTTGATTGGTGAATTACAAGTGTGGACGGGTATCAGAAGGCGGAAGACCCATCAGCATGTCTGGGGGAATAAGGGTGGACAATTTGGAGAACAGGCTTGTTAAGCTGGTACTGAAGGGTGACCAGCGGGCCTTTGCAGAAATCGTTGAATTATACAAGGACAAGCTGTTTCATCTGGCATACCGGATGCTGAACAATCGTCATGAAGCCGAAGACGTTGTACAGGAGACGTTTTTGCGTGTGTTTCGCAATATGGAGAAGTATGATCCGAACCAGAAGTTCTCAACCTGGATATACCGGATTGCAACCAATCTGTGTATTGACCGCTTACGGCGGAAAAAACCTTCTTATTCATTGGATGCAGAACTGAATGATCAGGAAGGATCTGATGGTTATGCGATGCTTCCAAGCGATGATCGTACACCAGAGAGTGAAGCACTTTTGTCTGAAACACAGACACTAATCCGTGAAGCGATTGACAGTTTGCCGGCCAAGTATAAATCAGTCATGATTTTGAGATATTTACAGGACTTGTCGCTACAGGAAATCAGTGATGTGACGGGTATGCCCGTAACAACGATTAAGACTCGTGTTCATCGCGGGCGTGATTTTTTGCGTAAAAAACTGGAGTATAAGTTGTAAATGTAAAACGTCTTTATTTTGGGCGAATTTATTTGAAACATATCCGAAACGGATACGTATGTAATGTATGCAAGTCTTATGCGTGCTTTTTGGCGATGCAAGGACTAAGTGATCTAAGAAAGGATTGGCTCTCATATGGATTGCAACTCGGCCGTCTCTTTAATGCATGAATGTTTGGATGAGTCGTTGTCCCCGGCCCAGAAGGTTGAACTGAAAAGTCACCTTGTGACCTGTCCGGATTGTCGCATGCGCTTTAAAGAGTTGGAACAGACGGAAATGCTACTCTTTGCCATGAAACACTATTCACCGTCTGCCTCGGATGAGCTGACCAATCGAATTATGAATGCTCTGCCCCAGCCCAAGAGACAGCAAATATGGCTCAAATGGGTCAAAGGACATCCCGCGCTGACGGCGGCAGCCTTCTTTTTGGTCGTGATGCTCTTTAGCGCCTGGAATTTCTGGAATCAGAATAACGAAATGGTCGTTAAGGGAAATAATCTGGACCAGATCGTGATTGAAGGAAACACGGTTATTGTTCCGGAGGGCAAGTCCATTGCTGGCGATCTTACGATAGAGAATGGAACTGCTCAGGTGTACGGTGATGTAAATGGCAATCTAACGGTCATCGACGGACAGTTGTATCAGGCTTCAACGGCACATATTTCCGGTCAGGTGAAAAGTATTGATCAGGCGCTGGACTGGTTCTGGTACAAAATAACCAATATGGTAAATGAAGTGGCTTATCGCTAAAACAGGGTAAATTCTTCAATGGTATATACCAAGCAGGGTACCTCCAGATTGCTGGGGTACTCTTTTTTTATCTGATAACTTTGTAATTTATGGGATTTGTGTTGTTTATGCGCAGTTTGTGACTCCCGTAACTTGCAACATGAACGTTAACGTTATAACCTAGATACTAAAGAGAACATACTACTACATATAGATAAGCTTTTTGCATAAATCCAAAGAGTGTCTTTCAATCAGCAAAATATAGATGGAAATGATTCTGTTCGTCTTTACGCTGGTTAGATCAGAGTGCTCGTTTCTGGCCAACTTTTGTACCTGAGAGTGAGTCTGAATGGATTATGCAAATGCGATAAAGGATTAATTAAATCCTAATGGGTTAATATGAGAGCAGGGTTTACTCATCAATGGGGATAGCGGGGGCTGGCTTATGAACTATTTTGCTGACTTAACGTGGAAAGAGTCCATTAAGGACGTTATCGATATATTGATCGTTACCTATATTATGTACAAATTGATTTTGCTTGTGCGGGGTACCCGTGCGGTTCAGCTGCTTAAAGGTATTCTGTTCCTTGTAGTGATCTGGGCACTAAGTACGTGGCTAAATCTCTATACGCTCAAATGGCTGATGAACCAGATGTTTACGTTTGGTGTCGTTGCGGTCTTTATTATCTTTCAACCGGAACTGCGCCGTGGTCTGGAGCAATTGGGTAGAGGTAAACTGTTTGGACGCTCGGCAGCAGCAAGTGATGAAGAATTAACGGTTTTAATTGGTGAGATTATTAAGTCCGTAAATTATTTGTCACGACGTAAAATTGGTGCACTGGTTGTATTTGAACGAGAAACAGGTCTGAACGATTACACGGAGTCCGGCATTCAGATGCAATCTCTGGTTAGCTCAGAGCTGATGATTAACATTTTTATTCCGAATACACCGCTCCATGATGGAGCCGTCATTATACAGGGCAAACAGATTTCGGCGGCAGCCTGTTATTTGCCTTTGTCCGAGAATCCGTTTATTAGCAAAGAGCTAGGAACGCGTCACCGTGCAGCAATTGGGATTACCGAGGTTGCAGATGCGATCTGTTTGGTTGTTTCGGAGGAGACGGGACAAGTGTCGCTTGCGATGAATGGACAGGTTGTTCGTGATATTAAGGAAGAATCATTGATTGCCAAACTGTACGAAGAACTGCGTCCAACATCCAATCTGACTAAAAAGAATGGTTGGACTACCTTCTGGAAACGGAAGGGGGGACGTAAAAATGGATAAATGGTTCAATAACAACAATTTTGCCAAGATTCTCGCTTTAGCGGTGAGTTTGTTGCTCTGGTTCATGATACATCTGGATGAAGTACCAACTACGCCAACGATCACGACAGGGACAACTAATAAGGTTGTGGAGCGTACTGTGCCTGTTCAGCCTTATGGACTCGACAGTAACTCCTATGTACTTACTTCATTAAGTACGGATGAGGTACGTCTGGAGATTAAAGGGCAGCGTTCGATGTTAACTTCGATTTTTACGAATGATGATTATAAGGTGCTAGTGGATCTTAGTCAGGTGAAAGATGGGTCCAATACGTTACCGCTAGTACCCGATCTGCCTTCCGGGGTTGAGGTAGTCAGCATGGAGCCTTCCATGGTTACGGTCAACGTGGAGAAATTGGGCACCAAATCCTTCAATGTGAATATTGTACCCGAAGGAGAACCATCCGCCGGATATAACGCTGGAACGCCCGTTGTTGAACCTTCAGGTCCAGTTAAGGTAACTCTGCCGGAAGGGCAGCTTGACGCCGTAGCGAAGGTTCAGGGCAGTGTGAGTGTGAAAGATGCGAAGGATGACGTGACGCAGAAAAAAGTGAAGCTTCAGGCATATGATGCGGAAGGCAAGGTCATTGAAAATGCGATTGTTACACCAGAAACCGTAGAAGTCCGTATTCCTGTCAGTCAGCCCTATACAACTGTGCCCTTAAGAATCAAATATTCGGGACAGTTGCCGGAGGGAATGGTGCTCTCCACGGTTGAGCCAAGCGTGAAAGAAGTCTCGGTTTACGGAACAGAGGATGCGCTTGCGGGTATACAGTCCTACGACCAAGTAACCCTTGATCTTACACAGTTCGATGAGGCAGGGACGTCGACAGTTAACGTGGACTTGACGCCGCCGCCCGGTTTTGAGAAAATCGAGCCTAGTTCGATTCAGCTTAAGGTGACGGTATCGCCTTATGATGAGCTTCAGGAGACGACCAAAGTCTTTCCGAACGTACCCATTACGCTTACTGGCGCGGGAAACGGGCTGGAAGGGACACTGGTTACTCCCAAAAGTGGCGGCTTGAATATTACGCTTAGAGGTTCTTCAACGATGCTTGAAGGTCTAAGTAGCGATGATATCAAGTTGACTGCGGATCTTGCTGGACTTGCGGTAGGTACGCATGAAATAAAGCTTGAGGCTGACTTGCCTCGGTTTGCCAAACTGGATGAATCATCAGTTGATCTGAGCGCTACCGTCAAAATTAGCGAAAAGGCTGATGATACGACGGTTGCTCCTGGCGAAGATCCGAATGATGAAGGGACGGTGGGGCCTGATCCTTCACCAGCCGAAGTCGAGAATGGGGATACCGAAACTGCTCCTGGAGAAGAAGAAACAGAATCGAATACGGACAATCAGGAGCAGAACCAGCAGGGGAATACCAGTCGAGGTAACTCCAATAACAGTGGTAGCAGTAATAGTGGCTCCAATCCGTAAAAGAAAATGTTCAGATTAGAATTTTAAAAATAACGTTTATGCTCTTATATGATGCGAATAGAAGGAGTTAGATCATGGGGAAATATTTTGGTACAGACGGCGTAAGAGGTGTTGCCAATAAAGAGTTAACGGCGGAGCTGGCTTACAGCATCGGACGTTGTGGTGGTTATGTACTTGCTGGTGGTGTGGAAAGACCAAAAGTGGTTATCGGTATGGATACCCGAATCTCGGGGCTTATGCTGGAATCCGCACTGGTTGCAGGTTTGCTGTCCATTGGCGCCGATGTAATTCGTCTGGGCGTTGTATCCACTCCTGGAGTGGCGTATATTGCTCGTCTGCTGAAAGCTGATGCAGGGGTAATGATCTCGGCTTCCCACAATCCGGTTGAGGATAACGGAATTAAATTTTTTGGGGGAGATGGCTTCAAACTGTCGGATGAGACGGAGAACCGGATCGAAGAATTGATGGATGCAGAAACGGATCAATTGCCGCGCCCTGTGGGTGGTGGTTTGGGAACCGTAATTGTGGATGAAGAATCCCGTTATCGCTATTTGGACTACCTGAAAACAACGGTAAATGAATCGTTCTCAGGACTCAAAATTGTTCTGGACTGTGCTAACGGAGCAGCTTATGAGCTGGCACCCAAATTATTCAGAGAACTTGGTGCAGAAGTCATTGCCATTGGCGCTGAGCCTAACGGCCTGAATATCAATGAGCAATGCGGATCAACTCACCCGGAGCATTTGAAACAAGAGGTGCTGAAACATAATGCGGATCTGGGCCTTGCTTTTGACGGGGATGCGGATCGTCTGATTGCGATTGACGAGACAGGAGCTGAGGTTGATGGTGACTTCATTCTGTGCATCTGTGGTGATGCGATGAATCGCGCAGGTAAGTTGAAAGACAGCACTGTGGTATCTACCGTAATGAGTAACATCGGATTCTACAAAGCAACGGAGAAACTGGCACTGAAAACAGCAAAGACTGCCGTGGGTGACCGTTATGTGATGGAAGAAATGCGCCGTGGGGGTTATAACCTGGGTGGAGAGCAATCCGGTCATGTTATTTTCCTGGATTACAATACAACAGGCGACGGCATGCTGACAGCGATTCAGCTCGTGGACACGATGAAAGCTTCCGGTAAAAAACTGAGTGAACTTAAGGCGCTGATGACCCAGTATCCACAAGTATTGGTGAACGTGCGCGTTGAAGATAAGAGCAAATACGAGGGCAATTCGGCGATTGAGCAAGCCATTGCTACAGTGGAGCAGCATCTGGGCGATAATGGACGTGTACTCGTTCGTGCGTCCGGGACCGAATCCCTGATTCGCGTTATGGCGGAAGGACCAGATAAGGATGAACTTGAACAATTCGTATCTCAAATTGCAGATGTTGTGCAAAAAGAACTGGTATAGGACCTGATCTATAGGCCTTCCAAACACGGTTGTATCAAGGGAATCACTGTCTCATAAGGTTTAATCTAACAGGGTTTATGCCATACAAACCCATATTCCTACGTCCCGGCCTAGTGAGACCATGGGTCTGTTTATCCGGTCGGGATTGTGGGTAAATATGCCGAAATTGTCACAGGTACTTTGCTCCATTGCAAAATGAACCTGACGTGCATATAATGAGTGGAGTCGTCATTCAGACACAGAAAGTGAGGATCGTAAGGTACTAGTTACACAAGCGCCAGAGCTTGAAGTTGCGCGGGAAGGATTTTGATCGGTATGAATCTTGAAATAATGAAGATGCTACTGAGCAAGATCGACGGCAATCAAGCTGACGAGGTGGAGGTGTTCGGATTGTTCGGCGGGGACCTCCCGGTGATGCACCAGAGCCGTGAACCGGATTGCGGAAAATGGATGGGTGACTGTCCACACAACGCGCCGGTAGGTGCAAGATTCAACTAAAATTCAAATGAATGTGCGCGAAGAGCGTGAACAGTGCGCGGACGGGAAAATGATGTACATTCATGATTGCATCTAATAACAGCTTATGACTGCGGAGCGGCAAGAGGCTGCTCTGATCATTGATAATTGAATAATTGAAAGTTTTCATGATACGTTAGGCAATCATTTTCATTTTTTCGATATGCCGTGCCAGCCTGTTTCTCTTCGTGACACAGTATTCATATACAATCGGAGGAAATAAACTATGTGCGGTATTGTTGGATATATTGGTAATAAGAACACTCAGTCGGTATTGGTCGAAGGATTGAAGAAACTTGAGTATCGTGGTTATGATTCTGCAGGTATCGCGGTATTCACACCGGAAGGTCTACAAATCACGAAAGCTCTTGGTCGTCTTGCGAACCTTGAAGCTAAGCTGGATGGTGCACCACTGGTAGGTAATGCCGGAATCGGACACACACGTTGGGCAACTCATGGTAAACCATCGGATGAGAACTCTCATCCACACACGGATGGAAGCCAGAAGTTCTCTGTTGTGCATAACGGTATTATTGAGAACTACCTGGATCTGAAGGACGAATTGATGGCTCAAGGTCACACGTTCACTTCCGAGACAGATACTGAGGTTATTTCTCACCTGATCGCACGTGAATACAATGGTGATATCGTTAAAACAGTGCAAAAAGTGATCACGTTGTTGCGTGGCGCATTCGCACTGGGTGTATTGACAGAGCATGAGCCTGAGAAACTCGTAGCTGTGCGTCAAGCAAGCCCATTGATTATTGGTATTGGTGAAGGCGAGAACTTCATTGGTTCCGACATCCCGGCAATTCTGGAACATACACGTAACGTGTACATTCTGAATGATGGTGAAATGGCTGTATTGACACATGATGCTGTCGAATTAATGACGATTGAAGGTAACTTTATTTCTCGGGAAATGATTCGTGTCGATTGGGATGCTGTAACCGCAGAAAAAGGCGGATTCGAGCACTTCATGCTGAAAGAAATTCATGAGCAACCAAAAGCATACCGTGATACAATGCTGGGTCGCATCGACAATGAAAGCAAAAAGGTTCAACTTCCTGAGTTGAAAATGACTGAAGAACAAATCAAAAATATCCGTAACGTTCAAATCATTGCATGTGGTACAGCGTACCATGCAGGTCTGGTTGGACGTACTGTAATCGAGCAACTGGTACGTATTCCGGTAGAAACAGATGTTGCTTCCGAATACCGCTATCGTTCCCCGATCGTAAGCAAAGATACACTTGTGATCGTGGTGAGCCAATCCGGTGAAACGGCTGATACACTTGCTGCACTGCGTGAAGCACAGTCAAATGGTGCACATGTACTCGCCATCACTAACGTTGTAGGTAGCTCCATTGCACGTGATGCGGACGATGTAATTGCAACACTGGCAGGACCGGAAATTGCAGTAGCTTCTACCAAAGCGTATACTTCGCAGTTGATCGCGTTCAACCTGCTGGGTCTGTACCTTGCACAAGTTCGTGGCACGCAAACAGCAGAAGAGATTGCTCACATGCTGGCAGCAATGCAAGCATTGCCTGAGCAAGTTGAATCCATGCTGGAGCAAGCGGAAGCTATTAAAGGATATGCAGAGCAAATCTCCAAACATGAACATCTCTTCTTCATCGGCCGCGGTCTGGATTATGCAGTAGCACAAGAAGGATCGTTGAAACTGAAAGAGATCTCTTATATTCACTCCGAAGCGTATGCTGCGGGTGAGTTGAAACATGGTACGCTCGCATTGATCGAGGACGGTATCCCTGTCATTGCTCTGGCAACGCAGGAGAACGTTCTGGAGAAAACCGTGAGCAACATCAAAGAAGTGAAAGCACGTGGCGCAGACGTACTGGCAATTACGTACGAAGAGCACGTAGCACCATTGTTGAAATCCGTTGACCAAGCGTTTGCAATTCCTAAGACGCTGCCACTGCTTAGCCCGGCTCTGTCCGTTGTAGCATTGCAATTGCTTGCATACTACGCTTCCCTGGCACTGGGTCACGATGTGGATAAACCACGTAACCTGGCGAAAAGCGTAACGGTAGAGTAAGGGATTGTTAAATTCTTATAATATTTAAGTTTAATTAAAAAGGGTCCTGATGACAGTTGTCATTAGGACCTTTTTTGTTATGAACCTTTCCATTATGAATCTAACGTTAAAGTTCCTATGTCGAAATCAGTGGAGGGCACATTTGTGAAATCCTTTGACTGAAGCCAAGTCCATAGGGTAAGCACTCTGGTTATAAGGACCGCACAGAGATTTTATCTATTTTTCGAATGAAAGTAATGACTCTCTACACGATTAATTTCTAACTGGTAATGCCCACGAGCAACAGGATAATTTGAAATGAGTCTAAAAATGATGCTCATAAATAGAGTTCTCCATTGGCATGTTCGTGTTGAAATTTATTGTTGCTTACGCCCAAGTCGTAATCGTTTCAACCGGGAGACGATAGGAAGGATAGCCATCTTTGGCTGCTTTACCTATGGAGATCAACATGACGGGCTGGAAACGCTCTTTATCCAAGCCGAAGGCTTCAGCGATCTTGCCTTTGTCATAACCGGCCATAGGGTTGGTATCATAGCCATGAGCACGGGCAACGAGCATGAGTTGCATGGATATGAGACCTGAGTCAATGAGATTAATATCACGTAGTTCGGATGCGTTTATGTTCGCATAATAAGGTTTTACCTGCTGCATTTGCATATCCATGATGTCTTGTGGCATGTATCCAAGTTCCACTGATTTACTGAAAATCTCTTCCATGTATTCAACGTTATTGGCATCGTAAAACACGGCAATGACAGCCGAGGACGTTAGTACCTGTGTCTGGTTAAAAGAGGCTAGTGGTGCAAGCTTCTCTTTGCCTTCAGCACTGTCGATGACAAGAAAACGCCACGGTTGCATGTTAATCGCCGAAGGGGCACGTGAAGCTTTCGCCAGTATCTCGGTCATCTCCTGGCGGCTGATTTTGACTTCAGGGTCATAGACTTTAACGGAATGGCGCTCCAAGACGATGGTATCAAAATCATTTGTTTTGTTGAATTGGCCAGTAATTGTATTCATATGGATATCTCTCCTCATATCTGATATTGGTGAGAGTGGGTTATGGGATTACCTCAATTCGTCTCACTATGAGGATTGTAAACTATGAAGTATACTTTATAGCAAGAAAAAGAAACGAGGGCGATCCATATGAAAATTAGTGAAGTAGCCAAGAGTGTAAACCTTCCGATATCCACTATTCGTTATTATGAGAAGATAGGTATTATCACGGATGAACATATGCTGAGAGATCAAAATAACTATCGGATATATGCCGAGAGCATTATTCAGCATCTGGATGTAGTTAAACAATGTTTAGCTGTTGGTTTTACGATCCATGAGATCCAATCTATGATCTCTAAACAGGGATTTTCAAGTAATGAACAAGCGAGCATTATCCTAGCGAAAATAACAGAAATTGAAGATGCACAGAAAAAATTAGAGAATTCCAAACAAAATCTGTACGATATTCTTAAGGCGGATATCACTTGTGAGGATGGTTTTGGTAAGTATTGAGCCGCACGTCCCTCTTGAGCTTTTCATTCAGTACACTCTAACATCAAATCGAAACAATGGAATACAGACCATCCTGTATACGTAGACTACCGGGTTGCCCCGTTGCAACCTTCACCTCAGTGGCAAAAACGCCGGGCATACGTCCGTCTGGGAACCAGGGCATCTCTTTATCGATTACAATAAACATGCCTTCTGCGTCACCGATGGGGGCAAATTGCTTTCCGTCTCCGGCAAAGGGTTCAAGGTGATACTGTCCATTCATTTTGATTATGGTACCGGGTACATCTTCGACAGGCAGGCCAATCTCGCTAATGCATAGAAGCTGCCTAGAATCAAAGTCCTCTTCGACTGCATTATCTAACGAATGGTGAGCAATGAACTCCATCAAATTACCACTCGGGTCATAGAAATAGAAAGCTGTTGCATCCCAGTAGGGAAAATAGAACTCATCTTTATCGTCCTTGGAAAGCAAAGGAATATTTCGATCTTGAACCCACTTCTTGGCTTCAGCGAGTTGGTTTGTCGGAATCGTAAATGCGACATGATAAAAGGGCTCTTCCTGACCAGGAGCTTGCTGAAATGAAAGGACCGAATTTCCTGTGCGAAGCGATACGGACGATGTACTCTCCTCCAGTAGCTCCAACTCCAATAACGTACCGTAAAACTGCTTCATGGCCTCCATTTGACCTGTGAACAAGTTAACCTCTTTTATTTGCATTCAAGTCACTCTCCCTCTGATCTTATCCTTGATTAAAATAATCAATGGTTTTCTCAATAAATGCTTTGGCAGATTGGGTCAGGTAACGGTCGGACCGATGAATGATCTCAAAGTGACGGTAAGGGGCATCGTCCGTGATTCGGATGATGCGTAGTGTCGGTTCATTCATTGCCTTGATCAGTGGATAGGGCAGTATCGTACCGCCAACGTTAGCTTTGACCAGACTAATAATGGAGGTTGCCGAACTTGTCTCCATAATTGTATTCAAGGTGAAACCATATTTCCGGCAATAGCCATCAACCAGTTCTCTGCCTGTGAACCCTTCCGGGAACATTACGGTCTGAATATCGCGCAGTTCTTTAATCCCAATCTCATTTCGTTCAGCCCAAGCGTGATTCTCCGAAACGACGAGTACGTATTCTTCGCTGCACAAAGGAATGCGTATAAGACGGTCATCAGAAATCGAAGTAAGCTCGATGCCGATGTCGACTTCGTTATCCAACACTTGATTCAATACATAAATCGAAGAAACAACCTTTAATTTCACCTTGGGAAAATGGGCATGAAAATTAACGAGCAATGGAGTAAGACGGTAGTCCAAATCGGACGGTAGGACTCCAATCACCAGCTTGCCTCGCTGATCATTGCGGAATTCAGCTAATGCATCTTGGGTATTCTGTAAATGCCGAACCATTTGTACACAGTGCTCCAGAAATAGCGTTCCCGCCTGCGTCATCACAATCTTTTTACCCACCCGGTCGAACAAGGGAACACCCAACTCATCCTCCAACGCTCGAATCTGTTGGCTCAAAGTAGGTTGAGAAATGCCAATTTTATCTGCTGCACGTGTGAAATGGAGTTCCTCACAAACGACGATAAAGTTCTCCATTTGACGGATTTCCATATGCATTCCCTCTAATCATTGATTTTTATAATCATTTTAATAGAAACTATTGTATTGTTCAATCATTATAATGCTTCTATACTAGTCTTGCACCACAAAAAGATCTACAGCCTGGATCAATAGTGAATGCAACTATATAACATACATGAGGTGATCTATAGTGAAACTGTTTTATATCGTTCTGGCACTTATTCTGGCTTCATTGAATTTGCGACCACCCATTACATCCATTTCTCCACTAATGAGTACCATACAAAGTGATCTGGGTATTAGCGGAATTACTGCAAGTCTGTTAACCACGCTTCCCGTATTATGTATGGGTATATTCGCTCCATTTTCCGTAAAGCTAAGCAGGAGGTGGGGGAATGAAGGTGCGATCGTTTTGGCTTTAATCCTCATTGGAATAGGTACGGCATTGCGGTTGTTCGTGGGTGCAACGCCTCTGATGATGTTTACTTCATTTCTATCCGGTGTTGGGATTGCATTGGCTGGTCCGTTGTTGTCCAGCTTTATCAAGCAGTACTTCCCTACACGAGTTGCTGCCATGGTGGGGATCTACTCTACAGCTATGGTCGTGGGGGCTAGCATTAGCGTTGGATTATCGGTTCCCCTTCAAAATCTCCTGGGGGGTTCGTGGAAGGGATCATTAGCGATGTGGGCATTGCTCGCCGTCATTGCTTTGCCGATCTGGATAAAATTAGCCTTGTCAGCACGAAAGGATCGACAATCCGGGCAGGTTTCAGCTGTGAATGTTGAAGCTCTTCCAGTGAAAAATAGTCGAGCATGGGTGCTGACGTTGTTCTTCGGACTGATGGCAGCAATCTTCTATTCATTGACTGCATGGCTTGCGCCTGCGATCCAGAGCCAGGGATATACGAAAGAGACTGCCGGCAGCATCCAAACGTTATTTACGTTAATTTCATTGCCGTCTACGTTATTCATTCCAATGCTCGTTCACCGTTACCAAAGACGTGTATTCTGGCTTGTTGGATGTGCGTTAATGGAGTTGATAGGAGTCTTAATGCTGAACCTGTCCGTCAGTCCTTGGCTGGCCGCGATCCCACTCGGCATTGGGGCCGGGGGACTATTCCCGATCGCTCTTATGCTGCCCATTGATGAGACGAATAACGCTCAGGAAGCCAGCGCTTGGTCAGCCATGACCCAATCGGGCGGTTACATTCTGGGGGCTCTCGGTCCACTGGCGATCGGTTGGCTCCATGATACCACGGGCAGTTTTGTCCAAGCGTTCTATGGTCTGGCTATAATCATCGTGCTGCAAATCATAGTTCAGTTGGCGATAGGCAATAAAAAAAGCTCTCCAGCGGTTCATCATAAATCAGAGTCCAGAGTTTGACGAAAAAAGATAGATATCGATGTGCAATGAGGTCTCTGGAGGTATCACCTTCATGCTGGTTCCTGTTGCGGGCACACATTGCAAATGGTTAGTTGGTGGCGGTAGTTAAACATGGTCGAGTAAATCCAGATAGTGCTGTCTTAAGGATTCCTTTAAGGTTTCAGGCTCCATGATCTTGATGGACTTGCCAAAGTTTGCGATATAGCGAATGATGAACTCAAGCTCATGGAATTCATACGACCCGACTAAATAGGCGTATCCAGTTTGTCCAGTATCAGTTCCGGATTCGGTGATAAGTTGCATGGATGGAAACTGTTCTTGCTGGAACAGCTCAACCCCGGCTTCATTGATCAGACATTTGAATGGGATAGCGTTCTCTGATGGTTTCCATAACGAGTGGGCATCCTGTAGATTGAGTTCATTAATATGTGGTATAGGTTCGATATCTGTCGCCTCGGATGAGGTGATCCGGTCACATCGGAACACACGGTACGCCTGTTTATCGAGATCATACGCCTGACAATACCAGTAGCCTTTCATGGCATAGAGGGCGATTGGCTGAATGGTGCGTATGCTGGGCTTAGTTTTATCGGGATTTGAGCTGGTATCTGGGTTACTGCTACTACTGCGAATATAGTGATACGTAATCTGTATCACTATATTCTGTACAGCGGCCATTAATAGAAACTCTAAATGCTCACTATCCCGGATTTGCTCGGTGTGTCGAAAAGAGACCCGATGCTGGATTTGTTCAATATCCTGTCTCTGGTTTTCGGATAAGGCACTTAGAAACTTCTCGTGAATGGAACGAAAAGAGATCTGAAAGGGCAGGTTGGTAAAGCTGCGCAATGCCTGCATGGCAAAGTAGAGGGCATGAAGCTCACTTGTATTAAATGAAATGGGTGGCAGCTGCATTTGCTGAAGCAAACGATATCCCCCATAACGTCCATACTCGGCATAAATGGGAGCACCGATTTCCTCCAATGACGCGATGTCTCGTAATGCGGTTCTCTTGGATATCTGAAACTCCTGCATGAGATCTTGCAGGGTGAAGTGTTGTTTTTGATTGATAAAGCGCAGCATCTGGTTCATGCGTTCTGATTTTTTCATAAAAAAACCTCTCAACGGTGCCATAGATTGGCACCTTTTTTCGTTATAGTAAACAGTGTAATCCAATCAAACGAAGGAGGCAATACAAATGAATTTTGAAGTGATCCCGTTTCTGTCGATGAATGGTGATGCTGCGGCAGCCATTGCTTTTTATGAGAAGTACCTGGGGGCTAATGTGTTATTCAAGAAAAATTACAAAGAGATGAAGGAAATGAATCCGGGGTTTGAGTATCCTGAAGGACAGGATGAATATATTACACATTCGGTACTCCAGATAGGGGTAAATAAATTGATGATTGCTGAGGAAGAAATGGATACGGGTCGACCGTGGCAGCTGGGAAACAGCACGTCATTATGCATTCAATCGAAAGATAAAAGTACGATGACGGAGCTGTATAATTCGCTGGTACAACATGAGCAGGTTAAGGTGTTGGTGCCTTATGAGCAAAACGAGTTTAGTCCGGGGTATGGAATCGTCCGTGATCCGTTCGGAATCGTGATTCAGCTTTGTGTGACGGTGCATGATTTTTAATTAGGTAAAAGTGAATCCGTAATGAGCCTGGAGGATGTATATCCTTTGGGCTCATTTTGAATTCTTTAGAAGTTGTGATCTTCTTTTCCCTATACTTTTTGCAAACGGGTAGCTTCCAGCTTGGCAAGACGTTTCATCACTTTCTTCAGCATAACGGAAGCTTTGACACGGAGAGGAAGATCGTTGGATATTTCGATGCTGTACGTACCAGCGAGAATTTGCTCTTTGAGCTCGGCAACTGATGCACATGGACGATCCAGCACATTGAACAGACTACCGTATTGCAGGCACTGGTGGGTATCGCTTCCGGCAGTGACGGGTTTACCGAGGGACTGGGCGAATGGTTCAACCTGCCCACGGCACGTCTCGATGCCGTATTGGTACATATCCTTGGCGTTCAGATCAAAAGCGTCTAGACGTCCCAATAAATCACGGTCCAACTGATACAGTGGGGTGGACTCGCGGAAAGGGTGTGCGCCAATTTTGAGAAGCGGCCAGGCTTCGGCCATATCCATCAGCTCAGCAAAAGGAATGAATGAACCTTTGGCTGTATATTGCTCCAGGCCGCTGCGGACGGCAAGGATATGTTCTTTTTGACCCACCAGCAAAATATGTCCTGTCTCCTGAATATCCACTTCCATGCCGGGAAAAATGCGCAGTCCATCTGCATCGTAGTACTCTCCGTTGTATGGATAAAGACGATCCAGCGTCTCGTAGACCTCGTAGAAGTTGCGAGTGTTAAAATGTTCGGTAAGCGCGAGGGCTTCGAGCCCGCTTGCTTTGGCTTCGTTGACCATTTCGGTGAAGTAATCGACCGAGAAATCAGAGTTTTTGGATAATTTGCCGTGTGTATGAAGATCAATGCGCATAGAAGACACTCCTTTATTCCATGAATGGTTAATGAGTTGAATTAAAGTATTTCGTAATGCCCCCCGACCCAGAACAACAGTGCAACATAGATTGCCGATCCGGAGAGAAATCCGAGGTCGCGTGAGGTGATTTTCAGATGGGCCAGCTTCAGGCGTTTGGACTCAGGATGTTTCATGCCATACGAGAAACCGCGTGTCTCCAGGGCTTCCACCGTTGTGCGGGAACGTTTGGCGGTAGCCAGCATAAGCGGGAAGAAGGACACAACGAACAGCTTCATATAGTAGACAACGAGCCGCCAGTAGAGCCATCCGTGCCGGGAGGGAACCTGACCCCGCAGTCTGTAAGACAGCATGATGTTGCGGAATTCACCGAACAGCACCGGCAATATGCGGTAAGCATAAGAGAGGCTGAAAGAAAACGTCGCAGGCATGCCGAGCGCAAGTAACCCATCGCCGATCCGTTCCGGGTCCATGCCCGAAAAGACGGTGATACTCGCCAGCGAGACGATGGACAGCTTCAAAGTAAGCAGCAGCAGGGGGAATGCAGATTCCAGATTGCCACCGAAGAACAGCGAGATGATAAACATCCACCCGACCTGGCCGATTAATCCTAAGCAGAGAATGATAATGATAAAAGGAGCGGCTCTGGACAATATGGTGGTAGTCACCATCAACAGAAACATGCCGAGCAGCACAGTTCCGTTATGAACAAACCAGGGAACGATGGCAAAAAAGAGATACCAGATCAGCATGGCACGGGGATCAATCCGCGACAGGCTGGCATGTCCGCTGCCATATACGGTATTCATCAGCTCAAGCTGAATGCGTTCAATGGATATTTTGTCAAACCAGTTGCGGACAAGCTGCATGATGCATATCCTCCTTGGTGAGTGATTGATTCAAGAGAGTATCAACAAAAGCCTCGGTTGTCGGTGAAAGTGTCGGCAGTCCCATCCGGTGGGAGAGCTCCATGATCTGTGTAAGCGCAAGTCCGGAGCGGCGCAGAAGGGATTCATCCGCAAACACTTCGGCAGGTGTGCCGTCTGCTTCCACCTGTCCATTGTGAAGCACGATAACGCGACTAGCCCACTGGGTAACCAGCTGCATATCATGCGTGGCAATGACGGTTGTTCGCACATGCTGATCCAGCTCATCCAGTACACCTATCAGTTCCTCGCGGGTGGCAAGGTCCAGATTGGCGGTAGGCTCATCCAGCAGCATAAGTGAAGGCTTCATGGCTGCACCGATGGCAAGTGTGACACGCCGCTGTTGTCCACCACTGAGAAGCCGTGCATCCCGCTCTTGCAGCGGAGTAAGCCGGAAACGCTCCAGTACATGTGCAATTTGCTGGTCAGCTTCCGGAATGCGACGGTTCTTCAGGAAATAAGCGACTTCCTTGCGGACACTGTCCTCGATAAACATTTCGGAAGAGTTCTGAAAAATATAGGCGACCTTCCCCGCCAGCTGCTCCAAAGAGGAGCGGTGCGTAACTTCACCCAGAACAATGACACTGCCTTCCTGGGGCAGACTAATGCCAGCCATCATCTTCAGTAAGGAGGATTTGCCCGCACCATTGTTGCCAATCAAGGCAATCCGTTCTCCTTCATGGAGTGAAATATTAACACCACGAATGACTTCATGTTCTTTTTTGCCCAGTCCTCTGTAACGCAGCCGGGTTTGATGAAACTGTACAATAGGGATCAACGGTTCAGCAGCCGAGGCAGCCGTTGAACGCTTTGTATTTGCAATTTGGCTAGAAACGTCGCGTGCCAAGTTCGAATAGGATGAAGGTCCATTTTGCAAAGAAGCGGATGGAATGGATGGGTAATGCTCGGCAAAATAAACGTTTGCTTCTTCCACAGTAATTGGGAAGCGTTGTCCTGAACTTGAGAGGTCCGCATTTGCTCTTTCTCCCTGCGATATCTCCGCAGCCTGAATAGCTGCCCGTGTAACCTCAGGAGGTTGAATGCCCAGCCGTTCCAGATCGGTAATGTGATTCAAACCTTCCCTAACAGGAAGATTCCACAAGACCCGGCCTTTGTCCATCAATACCACATCTGCGCAGAAGTCGGCGATAAATTCAGTATGGTGTTCGATGACGATAATCGTCTTGCCATATTCCGTATTCAATCTCGAAAGGCACTCATAGATAAGTCTTGCATGCTGTGGGTCAAGCTGTGAGACAGGTTCATCCACGATCAGGATATCCGGGTCGAGCGACAGAGCTCCGGCCAGAGCGAGCAGATGTTTCTGCCCACCACTTAATTCCCAGATGTATCGGTTATGAATGGTATCCAGACCACACATGGCAAGTGCGCGTTCACCGAGCTCCCGATAGTTGGGCAGTCCGTAATTGAGTGGTGCAAAGCAAGCCTCGTCCAAAACGGTGGGCCGCACGAGCTGGTTATCGAAATCCTGATATACGTAACCGATCTTTCTGGATAGGTCTGCAACACTTCGTCCTTCGGCAGGCGTTCCAAGTACATGGACTTCACCGTAGAAGTCCCCTGTATAGAATTGAGGAATAAGGCCATTAAACAACTTGCACAGGGTGGATTTGCCGCAACCGTTGCCCCCGATAATGGCTGTAAAACTGCCTCGTGGGAGTTCGAGCGAAGCTCCGTTCAGGACAGGCTCTTCCGAGCCAGGATAGGTAAAGATGACATTTTGAATGGAAATGGCAGAATCCGATGCGGAAACAGAAGCTGATGTGGACATTTCATTATGCATAAGGGTGATTCTCCGTACCGGGTACCGTTTTATTTTTGTTCCGTTTAGCGCGCATGATCAGTAATGTCACCACGGCAACCAATGCAGCAGCTCCGATACTAATCCATATTGAAGCCGAACCATATTGATCTGCATAGTCCGTCTCCCAAACAGCGAAGTTGATATCCATTTCGGACAGGGATTCCGCACCAAAGGCCAGCCCAAGCAGCAGCACACCGATCAGGATCAGTTTCGGACGGAAGAAGCCGATGCCTTCATACTTCATCCCTGGATTACGAGGTTTGATGCCGAGCAGTGGTTCAATTTTGCCATAGAGCAAGGGTACGAGATACAGCGTAGGCAGCAGAGCGAACAGGATACCTGAGAACAGTACGTCATTCAGAAAGCCAACTCCTTCAATCAGCACAACACTTTCCGCAAGTCCAGGGACGGCTTCCAGCTGCTCCACACCAATCCACACTTTACCGATATCCACCAGTGAACTAAGGAACTGATGAATGATGACGCCTGTCATAGCAGCGATTCCGACCTGTCTGCGATTGCGAGGATCACTTACCATACGTCCTGCGACATACATGGCAAAGGAAAAGGTAAGGAATTTCTCCAGCTCGCCCAGTCCGCCGAATTGCCCCAGCATCAGCTCACCGAAGATCACTTCGCCAAGAGCCGCACCAAGGGCAGCAATCATGGGGTGGAACAAAATGCAAAGTGTCAGCGGAATGAAGGCAAAGTACTCAACAGACAATTCAATCGGTCCAAGTTGGAGCTTGGGAATAAGCTCTGTGAACATGTTGGACAAGCCGTACAGTGACATGGATAGCACAAACACCATCATTTTCTGTGAAGACGTCAGCGTATAACGCTCAGTCATCTTCTTCATCGATACATACCTCCCTGAAAGTTGGTGATCATCATAGCCACAGTCTAGGGGCAGAGTATTAACGGGAAAGAAGACATTTGTAAATCAAATGTAATTTTTATTACACATTAAGATTTTAATGAAAAAAATATTACATACATAGCCCACTTCTCTTCCTTTCAACTGATATACTGAGTGCAGAGCGAGAAAAGGAGTGCATACGGAATGAATTTGTTTACTCATAAAGAACAGCTGTCACCAGGTCATCTGAAAATTGCTGATTTTGTTGAACGCAATCCCGAAGAGATTCTGTTCATGACGGAACAGGAGATTGCCGACAGGCTGGGGGTCAGTATTGCGACCGTATCCCGTTTCTGGCGTGCGGTTGGATATGATAATGCCAAAGCGTTCAAAATCCGGCTTCGTACATCCGAAGACACTACACCTGCCCTTAAATTAAATAAAACCATATCCCGCATGGATACGGACAGCCTTCCCGTTCAGTTACTGGAGGCCTCTGTCAGCCATTTGCAGGAGACGTTATCCCATATGAAGCAGGGGGATCTGGAGCATTCAGCAGCCATCCTTGCTGAAGCACGAAGAGTATATGTGTATGCTCCAGGGCCTTCCGCTGGTTTGGCGGAATTATTGTCCTTTCGGCTATCCCGATTCGGATTGACGGTCATCCACCTCGCCGGAGGTGGCCATGAATTATTGGAATCATTGATGCATATGCAACGGGAGGATGTTGTGCTGCTGATGTGTTTTACAAGACTCTTGCCTGAAGCAGAGGTCATTCTGGATTATGCCAGAGATACAGGCAGTAAAGCCGTACTTGTAACAGATCGGGAAGACCTCTTATATGGATTGGGGACGGAGTTATCTTTTTACGTTAGTAGAGGGGAGCTTGGCGAATTTCATTCCATGGTTACTCCACTACTGTTAATGGAACAACTGGTGCTGGCGGTGGGATTGATGCAGAAGGACCATGCGCTGTCTAAGCTGGAGCGGCTCGCTGACTTGCGCAGTCGGTACGCAGATAAATTGCCGCGAGACTGATGGATGAAACAGGTAGCGTAATATACAGAGACGACTACTGATAACATCAAAGCTATGGAAGGTTATACCATAATTAGGGGCGGTTAATCCGCTCCTTTTTGTGTTAGAATTTGCTCATGAAACATAATGTTTAGACAGTTAGTTTATTGGGTATAAAAAGTCAAGCCGTAACGAATTGTTAGAAATTGATTTGGGAGTGATCCAATTGACTGCAATTGGAGTATACAATAATAGAGTCGTCTCTATTCAGTTGAATACATAATTGCACTACAACAGGAACTGCCAGAATGAGAACGGTTTAATCATGGGAAGAAGTCAGGGAGTGGGGATCGCTTTGCCTATAGTAGATGTGGAAAAAAAAGATGTTGTTACCGATGCGCTGGTCATTAAGGCCATGGAGAAAAGTTTGGCTATCATTCGATTCGATATGGATCGACGGGTTACGTATGTAAATGAAGTTTTTGCCCAGACGATGGGCTATTCCGTAGCTGAGATGTATGGCATGCAGCATGAGCAATTTTGTTTCGACGAATTCGTGAAAAGCCCTGACTATAATGCGTTTTGGAGTAGTATTTTTAACGGTACTAGCTTCCAGGACAAGGTTGAACGCAAGGATGCAAAGGGAAATCCCGTATGGCTTGAAGCGACATATATGCCCGTCTATGATGAATTGAATCAGAATATATTGGGTGTGTCCAAAATAGCTACAAACATCACGACCCGTCAGAATAATATTTCAGCTGTAGTTAATGAACTGAAGACGATGTCACATGATCTGAACGAACATGCTGATATCGGCATTGAGCGAAGCCGTGAGCTGATGTCCAGTATCACGTATATATCTGAAGTTTCCGCCCACAACCGAGCGACACTGAATCATTTGCAAGAACAGGCACGTTCTATCCAGGGAGTTGTTAAAACGATTCGCGAAATTGCGTCGCAGACCCAGCTTCTGGCCCTGAACGCTGCGATTGAAGCGGTACATGCAGGCGAATATGGGCGCGGGTTCGATGTTGTAGCCAAGGAAGTACGTAAACTATCGGCCATGGTCGAAAATTCCATTAATGAGATTCGGGATAGTGTGAATGGGATAACCAAAGAGATCACGAACATCTCTGGCGGAACACAGAAGGTTGAAGGCTACGTGGAGCGAAGTCAGCAGCAGATCGAGGTGGCGTTGAATGATTTTACAACCATTGCGGCGTCTGCACATCTACTTGATGCGAAGGCGCAACACGTAACCAAAATCGTATAGATAAGGTAAACTCCAATAACCCCATAGGGAAGCGGGTGCCAATAGAGGCATCTGCTTTTTTGTTGTTCAAAAAAACGGGAATTATTGTGAGCAATCGGGGAAACAATACTCTGGAATACCTGCAAGTTCATAGTGCAGAGAAATGTTGGGGTGAGGGTGATGTGGTCAACGATTTGGTCGTACGTGCCGGAGTGGCCCATATGGTTACAGGCTTTTTTGTTATGTGTCATTCCGCTATCGATTCTGAAAATAACCCGTTGGATTCGCTCTTCCGTGGATCAGGGAAGCTTCGCAATTTCTACAGATCAAAACCAAGGCAATAACGACGAGCAATCTGTATCATCAGGATCTGATGAGAACCAGGGTTTAGAAACAGGACGTTATGCCAATATCAAGCTTACCGGGAATTATGTTACCGATTTAATTAGCTCAAAGGAGACCTTTGCTCAGAATGCTGATGTACATATTCGAGAGTTTACGATACGAGGCACGAATACAAGGGCAGCGGTCATGTATATCGATGGTCTTGTGGACCAGCAATTGATTGATGAGCATCTGATTACACCTCTGATGATAAGGGGTGTACCAGAACTGCAACAGGGGAGCTTCCTTCATCCAGCCGATATACATCAGATTAAGAACTATCTAAGTAATCAACTTCTGCCTGTCAGCCAGATACAGGAGACCGAATCGTTACAGGAGCTGGCCTTGGGAGTACTTGGGGGTAAAAATGCACTTCTTGTGGATGGCATGCAAGGTGCACTGCTGATTGGTACACCCAAAGGAATAAGCCGCAACATTGAAGAGCCCTTGTCCGAAGCATTGCTTCGCGGGCCAAGAATTGGATTTACGGAGCATCTCAGTGACAATACAGGTATACTGCGACGCTTCGGAAGCAATCAGAGTTTGTTTATTCAGAAATTTGAAGTGGGTACCCGGATCAAGAAGGATCTTGCTATCGCGTATATAGAGGATATTGCCGATCCTGAGCTTGTGGCAGAGGTCCGGAGGCGCATAGAAGGATTGGATATGGATGTCATGCTGGAATCCGGTTATGTGGAGCAGCTAATTGAAGACGATGAGCTGAGTCCGTTTCAACAGATCCAAAACACGGAAAGGCCAGACCGCGTAATCAGCGGAATGTTAGAGGGGCGTGTTGCCATACTGCTTGATGGTACACCGTTTGCCTTAATTGTGCCCGCAACCTTCAGCATGCTGCTGCAATCTCCAGAGGATTATTATGAGCGCTGGATACCAGGCACATTTCTGCGCATGCTTCGTTTTCTGGCAGCCATGATTGCGCTATTTGCTCCTGCCTTGTACATCTCCTTTATTTCATTTCATCCTGGTCTGATTCCCACGAAGTTGGCATTGACCATTATTGAGACGCGAAATGGTGTACCGTTTCCTTCCATTATTGAAGCACTCATTATGGAGACAGCCATTGAAATATTGCGTGAGGCTGGTATCCGTCTGCCCAAACCGATCGGTCCGGCGATGGGCATCGTCGGTGGTCTCATTATCGGGGATGCAGCCGTACAGGCCGGTATTGTCAGTCCATTTCTCGTCATCGTAGTTGCGGTAACGGCGATCTCCTCATTTTCCATCCCTACCTATAGTGCTGGAATTACACTGCGAATTTTGCGTTTTACAGGCATGTTCAGTGCAGCGGCGCTTGGATTATTCGGGGTGATTATGTTCTTCCTGCTTATTTGCAGCCATCTCGTGCGCCTGAAAAGCTTTGGGGTTCCCTATGTCAGCCCAGTGGTTCCGTATAGCTTGAGCGAATGGAAGGACTTGCTGATCCGTGCACCATTAAAAATGATGAGGCGGCGTCCGCGCATGATGAACCCTACCGATCCGGATCGCAAAAAATAGATGAATAGCAAGATTAACATAAACATTTTAAACCAGAGCAAAGAGGTGATAACGTGAATCGTCCCACGGATAAGCTGACGACAACCCAGACCGGAGTCATGATTATCAATTACATGCTGGGCGCTGGGATTTTGACACTTCCGCGTACTACGGTTGAGGCAGTAGACACACCGGATGTCTGGATCTCCATCATCATATCCGGGCTAATCGCCACGTTTATAGGCATTATGCTCGTCATCCTGTGCCGACGATTTCCTGGCAAAACGGGTTTTCAGTTTGTTCAGGAAATAACAGGTTCATGGATTGCTTTTATACTGGGAGCGGTTGCGATTATCTATTTTCTGGTCATTTCGGCATTTGAAATTCGGGTTATGGCAGAAGTAACCGGACTTTATCTGCTGGAAGGAACACCGGTCTGGGCTATTGTTATGGTCTTCATGTGGGTGGGCATCTATTTGAACTCAGGTGGCCTGGGTGCAGTAGCACGTCTATTCGAGATTATTTTGCCCATCACACTTATCATTTTTGTTATTGCCATTTTGCTTAGCAGCAAACTGTTTGAAATTAATAACCTGAGGCCCGTATTGGGAGAAGGGATTATGCCGGTATTCAAGGGACTTAAGTCAACTTTGCTTGCGTATACAGGCTATGAAGTGATGTTTGTCATCATGGCTTATATGCAGCACCCGCAAAAAGGGATCAAAGCGGTAATGTGGGGTACGCTCGTTCCGACAGGCATCTACTTAATTACGGTAGTTATGGTAATCGGAAGTCTTTCCATTGAAGGCATGAAAACTCGAACGTGGCCTACCCTGGATCTGATGAGAAGCTTTGAGCTACAGGGATTGATCTTTGAGCGTTTTGAATCGCTGCTGCTCGTGATCTGGATCATGCAAATCTTCTCGACCTTTTCGATCACACACTATGCAGCTACCGTTGGCTGTGCCCAGTTGTTCAAAAGCAAGAAAATTTTACCCGCCATGTTTATCCTGCTACCTGTAATTTATATCATCGCCTTAATTCCCAAGGATGTGAACGAAACATTTCAACTGGGGGATGCAGTGGGTAATTTATCCATTTACCTATTTGGAATTCTGCCTACAGTCCTGCTGTTGATTAGCATCCTCCGCAAAAAAGGAGGGAAGTATGCATGAGTCGCAAGGTCAGATTAGCGCTATTGCTGCCTGGATTAATGCTGCTGTTGTTTACCTCTGGATGCTGGAGCAGCAAAGAGATTGAGGATCTTAGTGTGTACGTGGGACTGGGTATTGATGTTGCCAAAGAGACAGAATTTGAGAAGAGTGTGAATGAACAGGGTGGACACTATCCGAAAAGGAATAATATCACAGCTACGGTTCAGATTGTTCCTAAGGGATCATCCAAGGAAGAGAGCCAGCAAGGATCACCTGGAGCAGGGAAGTCCTATTTTAACGAACAATTAACAGGCGATTCAGTTATACAGATATTTCGTCAGTTCTCTCTGAGAAGAGACCGGCCGCTGATTGGACATCATCTGAAAGTCATCGTGGTGTCCTCCGAGGTGGCCCGGAAATTCAGACTGGATCAACTGCTTGATTTTGTGTTGCGTGATAATGATATTCGGCCAAGCTGTCTGGTTGTTGTCAGTGATCGCAGGGCACTGGATGCATTGACGTCCAACGATCCCAGTGAGATTCCTTCATTCTACCTTACCGGACTTGTGGACAATGTGTATCGTACCAATAAAATTCTGCCACCAGTGTCACTCGCCAAATTGGATGCAACCATGCAATCGGGGTCGAGCTATTTGCTGCAAAATGTCATCTCCTATGAGGGGGAACACAAGTTTTCGGGAGCGGCCATTTTTAGCGGGAAAACGAACCGATGGATCGGAAGTCTGAATCAGACGGACATGGAGGGACTATCCTGGGTACAAGGAAAAGCGAAAGGTGGCGTCGTTAAGACGTATACACACAAAGACGGCAGCACCATAACCTACGAGATTAAACACATAAAATCGAAAATTATTCCCACAGTTAAGGGCGACGATATTTCATTTCATGTTCAAATTGAATCAGACGGCTGGTTTATGGAAAATTGGACAGCTCCGGAAGCGCATGGTTCCGAGCATTATCTGGATGGTCTAGAGAAGGACTTCAGTCATATGGCTGAACAACAGGTAGATCAATTGCTTCACAAAATGCAGGATGTCTACAAGGTGGATGCAGCAGGGTTTGGCGATAAGCTGCGAATCAAATATCCACGGGTATGGAAGAAAATTAAAAATAACTGGGACGAAACGTTTAGTGAAATTCCGATCACGTATGATATTAAAGTTAAAATCACAAATCAGGGATCATCGACGGAATAAGAGAGACGTTTCTTTTTAATAGTTGACACAAACATGATAGATCGCTATATTTATAAAAAATCATTTTCTTATCCAGAGAGGTGGAGGGACTGGCCCTTAGAAACCTCAGCAACAGATCTGAAGGATACTGTGCTAATTCCAGCGGGTGAACAGCCTGATAGATAGGAGCGTTTGTTTTTATTTGTCAGTAACGGCGCACTCTTCAGGAAGAGTGTGTCTTTTTGTTTTGTTGTTTTCTGGATGAAGAAGTAGGGGAGCAGACATGAATAACAACAAAGATACAGGGCATTTTCAGCGCAAAATGCAGGCACGTCATGTAATCATGCTCTCACTTGGTGGTGTCATTGGTACAGGTCTTTTTCTTAGTTCGGGTTATACCATCCAGCAGGCAGGACCGATCGGTACCATTCTGTCTTATCTGATCGGAGCGATTGTCGTCTAGCTGGTCATGCTCTGTCTAGGTGAACTTTCTGTTCATATGCCAGAGACAGGGGCGTTTCATAGCTATGCGGCAAAATATATTGGACCAGCAACAGGATACACTGTAGCCTGGTTGTATTGGCTCACTTGGACGGTTGCCCTCGGTTCCGAATTTACAGCGGCCGGGCTGTTGATGCAGCGCTGGTTTCCTTCAGTGAATGTTTGGATCTGGAGCACATTGTTTGCTCTTATGATCTTCCTGTTCAACGCGCTGACCGTCAAATTTTTTGCGGAATCGGAGTTCTGGTTTTCCGCAGTTAAAGTCCTTACAATTTTAGTCTTCATTATTCTTGGGGGCGCAGCCATGTTCGGTATTATTCCAATGGCAGATTCGGAACCTGCACCGTTTCTATCCAATATTACAGCATCTGGTTGGTTCCCCAATGGGGCTACTGCGATACTAATGACGATGCTTGCCGTAAACTTTGCGTTCTCGGGTACCGAATTGATTGGGATTGCTGCCGGGGAAACAGAGAATCCGGAGAAGACGATTCCAAAAGCGATCCATACCACACTGTGGCGTTTAATTATCTTTTTTATCGGAACGATTGTTATTCTCTCGGCCTTGTTGCCGATGTCGGTTGCCAGTGTATTGGAAAGTCCGTTTGTAGCGGTAATGGAGCGGGTGGGAGTAGCCCTATGCAGCAGACATTATGAACTTTGTTATTCTGACGGCGATTCTCTCTGCTGCCAATTCGGGCCTCTATGCATCTTCACGGATGCTCTGGTCTCTGGCTGACAAGAGAACGATCTCTCCGTGGTTTGCCAAGTTGACCAAACGCGGAGTACCATTGAATGCGCTTCTGATCAGTATGGTGGGTGGTGCACTGGCTCTGCTGTCCAGCATCATTGTGCCAGGTACCGTGTATATTACACTGGTCTCCATTTCAGGTCTGGCTGTCGTTGCGGTATGGATGAGCATCAGTGCTTCACAGTATATGTTCCGCAGACAGTATATCCGGGAAGGACATGCGGTCAAAGATCTTGTCTATCGTACGCCACTGTATCCAGCGGTGCCTATTATCTCGTTTATATTGTGTCTGGCTTCATGTATAGGCATTGCTTTTGACCCGACACAGCGAATAGCGCTGTATTGCGGAGTTCCATTCATCGCAGTGTGTTACGCAGTTTATTATCTGACAGAACGTGTGAATAAGAAAAGAGGACAAGTACATGACGCAAGTACAACAGACTAATCCCATAGAACAGATCCTGCGTGAGTATCCGGTCATGATTCTGGATGGAGCGCTGGCCACGGAACTCGAACAGCATGGGTGTGATCTGGATGATCCACTATGGTCGGCTCGTGTATTGCTCGAGAATCCAGATGTTATCGTTCAGGTCCATGCGGATTATTTCCGCGCAGGAGCCGACTGTGCAATTACATCCAGTTATCAGGCGACGGTGGAGGGGTTCCGCAAGAGAGGAATCGGCGAGCAAGCAGCGTTGGACCTTATTCGCAAGACGGTGGAACTGGCTGCACAGGCGAGAGATGACGTATGGGCAGAAGTGCAGGACGGGGGATTTGAAAACACGGCAGTCAAACCGGAGGGCAATCTGGTATTCGGAACGGCACAACAAACGTCTGATGTCTTGGAGACAGGGGTCTTGGCTCGGCCACGACCGATGGTTGCTGCATCCGTTGGGCCCTACGGCGCTTATCTAGCTGATGGATCGGAGTATGTCGGTCACTACGGCGTGTCGGATGAGACGTTGGTTGCATTCCATCGTCCGCGTATGGCGGCGCTGATTGAAGCGGGTGCTGATATTCTGGCGTTTGAGACGATTCCTTCGTTGCAGGAAGCACAGGTGCTGGTTGATTTACTGAAGGAGTTTCCTCATGCGTATGCCTGGTTATCTTTTTCTTTAAAAGACGGGACGGCAATCAGCGAAGGCACGCCGATTGAGACATGTGCACGATTGTTTGGTTCCGAGCCGCAGATTGCTGCGATTGGCCTGAACTGTGCTCCCATGGAAGTGGTGACAGAAGCCGTAAGTATTCTCAGCCGTGCCAGCGACAAACCTGTTATTGTGTATCCGAACTCGGGAGAAGTATACGATGCTGCAACGAAGACGTGGAGTGGACAGGGAACGTGTGGCAGTATGAGTGATGCTTCGGAACAGTGGGTTGCTGCGGGTGCAAAAATTATTGGCGGCTGTTGCCGCACGACGCCACATCAGATTGGTGAACTTGCAAAGAAGTGGCGGAATTAAAAGACTTGATGTAGAGTTGTACCCCGAAAAGCTAGAGATACAACCAAATATAAAGAAGCCCTCACGACCCATTACTGGATTGGTGAGGGCTTTTTCAGTGTGATTTAGCGTTAACATCAACATGAGGACATTCCTCTTGTGATGCTTTTGATGCTTCTGATTATGCTATTTAATTAACTGAGTGCTAACTAAGGTACGACCTTCGTCGCTTAGGATGTACAGACCCGTTGTGTTATTGAGAAATAGACGTTCCTTATGAAGATCAAATTCGCCATTTTTGTAAGTGTACAAAACCTTCAGGTTGTTTGTGTCCATAATTATTAGTTCTAGTTCATCTGCGTCATTCTTTTCAGATTTAAACATCAAACTTGTGCCATCCAAAGCCATATTGGGATATGATACTGGCAGGTATGCCTTCTCAGCAATTAATCTACCTGAAGATGAATATAGCTTGATTCGTTTATTTTTATAATCCACAAATATAAAACGACCTTTCAATGCAAAAAGCTCTGTTGAATATTCCTTATAAGGAAGTTGTTTTGTCCAGTTTAGCTGCCCTGTGCTGTTGTAGCCTTTAAGCGTTATTGTTTTTTTGTAGATATTATAATGCAGGAATGTGCCGTCAGATAGACTCTTAATCCCATTGTAACCTTTACCACCAGTAATCGTTTTAATTTTTTGTCCGCTGGTCAGGCTAATCAAGTAAAAATCGGGATTATCGCCAAATTTACTGCCGACAATCACATCACCATGAATCTGCTGCATAAAATATGGAACCTTGAACTTTCGACTTAAATTTCCACTAGCATCGTAATAGTAGAGTACATTGCTTTTATTATCATGGGAGACTGAAATCAAATATAGACTTCCATTTTCGCCTGGAATGGCTGATTCAGCCGAGTATAGTCTCCAATCTTCTGGCGGCCCGGGCAGAGGTGCTGTCCAACGGATCTGACCTGTGGCTATATGCTTGGCACTCACTTGATTATCGGCAAAAATAAACATGTATCCATCATCGGAAAGCGTGTACTCGTTGTCCGTTGGAATCGACCAAAGGAGCTCCCCTGTTTTGGCATCTACACTGTCGATATAATAATCATTATTCTTGTCTACTTTAGTTACGAGAAGACTTTCATTCCCCATGCCATCTGTAACACTCTTCATTGAATATGAGCTTGTTGCACTCTGTCCACCGTTGGTAATATCATACCCCCATTGGAATTGCAGCAGATCTTTAGCCAGAGCTGGCTCGGATGGGATTGCAAGGAAGAAGCATAGGCTGGCTATAAGCCAATAGTTGATTCGCTTTAAACTCATATTGGTAGACTCCTTATGTAATGTTCTCTGGATTATGGAAGTAACTGATACTTTCTTATCGTCTGCCCGTCGGGAGGCAGGAAAAATAATTCATTTTGCTTATTGAGGAACAATTCATCTCGATTAAACCTTACATCGTTCCAATCGTTCTGTGTCACCCGATAGAGCTCTCTCAGATTATTTGAATCTCTAATCACGAGTTCTATTCCCTGTTCCGTGTATTGGATGTACATAAAACTCTGTAAATCGATTGCCATTTTCAGAGGGCTATTTGGATCACCTTGCATGTAGAAGGGATTTTCATTGACTCCTGTAATGAATTTTCCATCCGAATTCATAAGCATGATATTGCCTGCGGTTTGTTCCAGATACAGCACACGATTATGGATGATAAATATCTGGGGAGGCCCTTTTTTAAAAGAAAAATCATACTTCCATTTCAAAGCTCCCGTAGGCGAGTACGCCCTCAACTCAAGTTCACGGTTATTGATAAACTTCCGGGTTATTAGGGTTCCATCGTCCGTAACCCTATTCCCGTAGGGCAAGGTTGTTTCATTGGTCAGCACCGTTAGCTTCTTACCTGTAGAAAGATCAAAAACATGAGTATACGGACTTTTGTTGCCCGGTTGACCTAAAATAAAATTGCCTTCTATTGTGTAGTATTGCATATAGGGGAGAACAAGCTTTTTGCTTCGATGTCCCTGTTCATCATAATAATAAAGAGATACATATTTGTTTTTGTGATAAGTAAAAGAATAAACTGTTCCGTTTTTGGTGAAATCTGAGGACTGACCTTCACGAAAGTAAGGGTTTATTGAGGACCATATCGGTTTACCGGTTGACAGATCCGAGACCGTAATAATATCATCAAATCTTCTTTCATAGTCATCAGTTTCAGCAGGTTTGAAAGTATACATGTAACCATCAATGGTTGAACCATAATCAGATTCTGGCTTGGACCATCGGATGTCCCCGGTTTCACCACTAAAGTTCTCCACATATATGAGGTCCTCATTCACAACCTTTCTCACCAGAATGTTTAGGTTGCCGGATGAATCCAGTCTGAAGTAATGCGGAGTGAATCCATCCCCCCATTGGCCAGAATCGACCTGCTTGACCCATTCAAGTTGTGGCACGGTCTTAGCCCAGGCCGAAGGCGTGCCAATCGACAACAATCCTACACTCAGGATGCTGATCAATAAACAAATTCGAATACAAAACCATTTCAAAATAAACAGCCCCTTAACAAAGATCGAGGTCAAACTTAATCTGGACCTACCGTTTCATTTTTAATATCCTGCACCAACCGTATGATCTCCGCAACACCTAGTAACAATAGTCCTGCTATAATACCGTTCATCATAACTGGAAGAGCCAAAGACCATTGAAAGCCATTGAACTCATTTTGCCCAACGAGGATACCGGCAATAATGGATAGAATGATGCTAATCCAAGCGATCCACTTCAACAATTTACTCGTTTTATTTTTGTTGTACAAAGAAATTAACTCCTTTACCATAGTATGCCATTAAGTCTATCATATCTATCATTGCTAGGTATATAGGACTATTTTTGTGTCGGATTTAGAGTTTTGTTGAAATATATTGTCATGTGTTTTAATGTCTGTCTGCTGCATATTATTCAATAACAAGAATGCGCGGGGATGCCTGACGAATCACCTTGGTTGATCTCCAGGAGCCAAAAGCTGCTGCAAGGATACTCAGAGAAGAGAAAAGTATAATCCCCCACCAATTCAGAACCAACGGGATTTGTACGATACCGTATCCAGAGAGCACCTTTTCAAGTAACAATGGAAGAAGGTACACACCTGCAATAACGCCAAACATCGAACCGATCAGGGATAACAATACAACTCCCAATGTAATAGAGGACCGAATACTGCCGGATGTCATTCCAATCGACTTATAAATGCCATACGTCTTGCTCTCTTTGCGAATACTGATCCGGCAGGTGCTGAAGATAATGATAAATGTAACCAAAATGAACAGCAGACCAATTAGAGCCATGGGGTACACAAAAATGCTTGCAGCTTCTGCATAAACAGAATCCAGCAGCGTTTTTTGTGTGACGATGGAAGCAGAGTCTTTGAACCGCTCATTCAATTGGTTAGCAATGGCTCCTGCCTGTGAAGGATCATTGACATTGATAAACGCGACATCTACATCTCCGTAATTCGGATTCACGCTTCGAACCGCTTGAGCTGTGATTCTTCCGGATACCGACAAGTCGGAGATGGCCTGATAGATGCCCGAAATCATGAACGTGCGCTTCTCTCCTTCAATGTAGAGATCAATGAGATCTCCCATATCCTTGTTGAACATCTTGGCAACACTAACCCCAATTGAAATTTCATTTTCGAGTTCCGGATTGTTTCCTCTCAACGTCTCAAAACCAAGATCTTGATAGCTTCCATCCATTACTCTTAGATAAAGACTGGTAGACTGGCTGGCCACGTCGGTTGAATCATCTGGAAGGATAACTCCGGTCATGTTCCCTTGCCAGCCCACATTTTTGATGCGAGGGTTTTCTTCCAATACGTTCTGCAGCTCTGCTCTCGGAAACGTAGTTTTGTTTACAACGACTGCGGCAATGTTAGCATTGTCATAACCCCATTTGGCCGCCGTCTGATAGATTCCGGTAATGCTGGTCAGTACAACATATCCAAGGACAAGCACAGAGGCAGCCATCGTGGTTAACAGCAGCATCAGAACAGAGCTCTTGGTATTCTTGATCAGATTTCGTATGCCAATGACGGCGGCTACTGGCAGCCGGGCAAATCCAACCCGGTTGGCTAGAGGCGAATTCATGCGTCGGGCCAACCGGGTATTTTCTGTTTCCGACATACCGTAGCGGATGGCTTGAACAGGCTCGATGCTGCGCGCCTTTTTGGCGTATAACACAACGAATAATATTACCAGCTCAAACAGCAGTATGGCGACTAACATGGCTGCTCCGATGCCTTCCATCGGTACATCTCCATTGCCAGTTCGCAGAGAAGACACAGAAATGTTGATAATGAATTTAGATACAAACACGCTCATCGCCAGTCCTGGAATAACGGCAATGATGGACAGTAAAGCATATTGAATAACATAGGTACCGATTGTTCTCCCGGAGGTCAATCCCAGTGATTTCAGAATCCCTATTGTTTTGTAGTTGGCCAGAATGGCATCCGAAATGGTAAATCCAATGGTGATGAGAGCGATAACCATCATGACAGCACCCAGGAAAATCATAATGAATCCAATAATCTGATTGATAATCAGATAGAAGGAAGAGATACTCTCAAACTCCATCTTCGTTTCCAAAAAGGGGACGTTGGTCTCACTGGTATAACGATCCCAATAGCTGGAGTTCATTCGATAATCATCAAAATGGATACCCATCATATAATTATCTTTTCCTGCGAGTGTCTGGAAGTCATTCTGGTAGTCTATACCGTTCATCCAAACCCTTGCCGCATTGGTGAATGGTGCACCGTAAGGAACATCGACTACAATCGCGGATACCCGAAGATCAAGCGCGGAGGACCCTGTTTTGAAATTAACGGTATCTCCTACGGCTATATCATAGGCATTCGCCATTGAAGTGGGAATCCATACGCTCCCTTGTTCGGGAGCCGAACTCTGCGCACCACTCGAAAAGATCAGTTCATCGACGGCCCAGGGCGGCTGAGGGGTATTCATCATGTACAGATAAAGGTTGGGAATGTCCATGCCTTTGAAGGCGATTCCGGACAAGGTACGATACGTGAGCAAAGGTGAAACCTCAACTCCGTCCTGTTCAGCCCACCATTCATAGACGGCTTTAGGGTCATTCAGTCCTTTATCAAACGTCAATATTTGATGGGACCCGTTGGTCCGGCTGTGCATTTCGTTGAACAGATTACCCGTGTTGGCCAGAATAATAACCGCAGTGGATACCAGAAGTGTAGACAGCAAAATGAGCAGGGTGATAAACAGATTCTGTGTCTTATTTTTGCTCAGGTAGGAAAGGCTCAGTTTCAACATAGCAGCCATAAATTACTCCTTTTCCGACACAAACGCGAAGACCATCGATTTCCGATCCTGGATCTGGTGTTCGTCATATTTGTCAAACTCGAGAATACCTCCAACCTTGCCATCCCGGATAAAGATCAGACGATCAGCCCGGCAGGCTGCCTTGATATCATGCGTAACCATCACAACAGACTGTCCCTTTCGGTTGATATCGGTCAGGATATCCAGCACCGCTTTTCCGTGTTCATAATTGAGGCTTCCCGTGGGTTCATCTGCAAAGATGATGTCTGGTGAATTGATCAGCGCACGTGCAATAGCTGCTCGTTGCTGCTGGCCACCCGAGGTTTGGGAGGGGAGACGGCTATTCTGGCCGTCGATATCCATTGCCTTCATGAGTTGGGTGGCACGTGCCTTGACCTCACTTTTTTTGCCTCCGGCAATGTAACCTGGCAAGGCGATGTTGTCCTGGATGGAAAGATCGGGCACCAGATTGATACTTTGGTAGATGTAGCCGATTCTGCGGGTACGGAATTCGGACATTTCCCGCTCACTATAGGCGTCAATACGCTGATCCTGAAAATAAACCTCGCCGGCTGTCAATTGGTCCAGTCCGCTCAACAGATAGAGCAGCGTTGATTTGCCTGATCCGGAATTACCCATGATGACGGTAAAATCCCCTTCATAAATATCAAGATCAACATTGCGTATGGCATGATATTGCTCGCTTCCAGTATTATATGTCTTGCATAAGTTTTGAGCGCGGATAATGGATGTTTTGGTCAAGCAGATCACTCCCTATGGCAGTTTACGATTCATTCTAATAGGGGGATGTTGAGAAAGACTTATCAAATTATGAATAAAGTATTACAGCCTTATTGGTAAATGGATAGAAAATACACTTTACTGCTCAGCAGATTGGAAGAGTAAACTGAAACAAGGTGCCCTGACCCTCTTTGCTGGAAAAGGAAATATGTCCTCCGTGGGCTTCAATGATACTTTTGCAGATGGACAAACCGAGACCGGTTCCCTCATGAATATTCCTTGCGGAAGGTGAGGAATTCCCCCTAAAATATCGTTCAAACACAAAAGGCATATCCTGAGCTCGAATTCCCTGCCCTGAATCAGCGATACTGATCCTCAATTTACCTAAGTCGAGTTCCGCGTTAATCCGAATAGAATCTCCCGGGACGGTATGTTTGAGCGCATTGGAAACCAGATTGGACAGAACCTGTTCAATTCGTATGGGGTCCATTCGGATAAGAACATTGGGAATGTACTCCGGCTCCTCATACTTCAGACCGTTCATTCGTACGCTATGTCCAATGGGGTTCAACATCGTTTCAAATGCCGAACGGCTGTAAACCTCACGCGGCTCCACCGATATCTGGCCCAGCTCTTGCAATGCATGAACAAGCAGGTCCTCGACAAGACGGGCTGTTTTGTCCGTATTGGTCTGCATGACTTTCATATACTCCATCAGAGTTTCTTTATCGGAGCATATTCCTTCCAGAATAGCTTCTATGTAGGCTTTTACTGTTGTAATCGGTGTTTTGATATCATGAGAAATATTGGTGATGAGTTCTTTTTGCGCAGTTTCCTGCCGGATACGAAGTTCGCTTAAATGCATAATTTCTGTACGCATCAGATCAAACATGGCGTATAGTTCGCTCATCTCATCCATGCGGTTATACTGTATCGGTTCACTATATTTCCCTTTGAGAATGGATTCAGCATGTTGCTTCAACTGATGAATGGGGGAGAGCAGCTGTGTCTTAAATTTTCTCTTCATCAGCACCAGATAAATGCCAAGAACCATAGAGGTGATCAAAAGCATACAAAAAATAAAAAAAGCGAATATCACCGTTTCTTTCACCATAACCATTGCCTTAGGAATCGTGAAGAGGGCATTGCCAATCTGGCTTCCTTCGGGACCAGCCATAACAGGGAAAGCGATGTTAAGCGAATCGTTTCCGTTCATGGCCTGTACGGCATGATTCATATCATAATGCAGGGCTGATCGCAGATTGACTTGTTTTCCTTCGGAGGTGGGAGAAGAGGACAGCAATATAGTCCCATCCAATCCAACATAAGAAAGCTCTACCCCGTTTTCCTTAACGATAGAAAGAAGATTTTCTCGTACTCTTGTTTCCTGCAGGAGATGAATATTCTGTTCCAGGTTAAGCAGGATGGGGTTAACCCGGAGACGAACTTGCTGGATGGACACAGTAGACTCAGTCGAATTTCGGTTTTCTAGCAGATTAAGAAATAAAACCAGACTACATCCGATCAGAATAAACAGGAGGAAGAACGATGCTTTGAGCCATCGTGCCGACCAGGTGTTCAGTGACATGTTGCCTCCTCCGATCTTTGCCTATTCATGATTGAATTTGTATCCGACGCCCCAAACGGTCTTTAGAACAGACGGATGGGAGGGATCTGCCTCGATTTTTTCTCTCAGCCTGCGAATATACACAGTTACCGTATTTTCATCCCCGTATGCAGCATATCCCCAGATTGCATCGAGCAACTGAGACTTGGAAAAGACCTGGTTTTTATTGCTCGCCAGATAATGCAGCAGCTCAAATTCCTTGGCGGAAAGAGAAACCTCGTTACCGTCTAAAGTGACCTTATAGGCTTTCTTATCAATCTCCAGGTTAGCCAAACGTAGTAGATTTGTTCCGTCTCGTTCGGTCGCTAAAGATAAACTGTCATATCGTCTAAAGTGGGCATTAATCCGTGCGAATAATTCGCTCAGGGAGAAGGGTTTGGTCATATAGTCATCCGCCCCGAATCCCAGGCCGAGCACCTTGTCGGTATCACTGCCTCGTGCACTCAATATGAGAATTGGAACGTTGTTTCTCCGGCGAATTTCCCGGCATACTTCGATCCCGTCCATATCTGGAAGCATGATATCTAGAATAATGTAATCCGGCTGGAGCATATCCATCATATGCAACCCGTCTTGTCCATTGCTGGCCACTGCGGCTTCATACTGATTTTTGGTCAAATAGTCTCGTAAAATGCGCGAAATATCATGTTCGTCTTCGATAATTAAGATTTTACGTTTAGTTTCCATTGAAATCTCTCCAAATAGTAGAGTGGTAGAGTATAAGATTGATCTATGTATGAATCTGTAAGAATACTATATTTTAACTATACAGGTTTGTTTTCGTGAAGTCATGGGAACTAGAAGAGGTTTTTTTGAAAGAAAGCAGCCGATTGAAAATCAGCTGCTTTCATCATGAAGAAAGAAGAGGATCGAGCCACAACTATACTTATAAGTGCTCCAAATCGATGGATTGATGGGCCTGGGATTTGAGATATTCAGCCGGGGACATTCCAAAGTGGGATCGGAATACCCTGTGAAAATAGGAATAGCTTGCAAAACCGCATGTTTCGGCAATATGCTCTAGAGTCATATCACTGTACTTCATACGCTCCAAGGCAGCGTTCAGCCGAATCTCAATCGCATACTGGATCATCGTTTGGCCATAGTGCTCCTTGAACAATCGGACCGCACGAGACAGGCTTAGTCCTGCGTAGCGGGCGGCTTCTTCGAGTTTGAAGGTCACAGTGGCATGCTCTTCAATGAATCGTTTCAGCTTCAGTGTCGAGGAAACAGAACGATCCGTCTGGATATTCTCCTTGATGGCCCGATCGATATACAGACACAAACCGCGCAGCAGTACGTCATTCAGTTCTATATTTTCCTCCAGCGGTCCACGGCGTTTCTCCAGGAGCATACTGCGCCAGAGACTGACCAATTTATCATCCAGCCCGATGTGGCTCACTGTGGAACGATGGTAACGCTTCCACCAGCTATCAATCCAATCCCCTTCACAGAACAAATAATAGTCTCCGCTGGACAATCGGCCCTCCTTGTGAGGTTCTTCAACCACGAGATAGTAGTCGTCTCCGGGTTTGAGTAGCAGTAAATCCCCACCAGTCATCTTAAATTCTTCATCCTGCACATATACCTTGCAAGATCCTTCGGTTTGCAGACGGAACAGATAAGTCTGCAACTCGCCCTTCATATTATGGTTAAACGCCTTATAGTGATAGGAATAGTCACAGATCAGTACTGAGGTTTCCAAAAGATGTAATCCTCCAAATTTAAAAATTTGATCAGATAGTTCATGTTCTGACGATATTGTATATGTTCATTCTAGCCTGTTTTGCGTTAGGATGATACCAGATAGAGCAATGAAAGCAAATTTGAGAGCAGAGGTGCATCTATTATGAAAAAACTTAATATTGGTTTGCAATTGTTTACACTCCGTGATGAAACTGCAGCAGATTTCCGTGGAACTTTGCGCAAAGTAGCAGAACTTGGTTATGAAGGTGTCGAATTCGCCGGATATGGTGACATTCCTGCCGAAGAAATGAAAGCGCTATTGGATGAGCTTGGACTGAAAGGTTTCAGCAGCCACGTTTCATTACATGCTATGCGTGAAGATCTGCAACAACAAATCGACTACCTCAAAACTATTGGGGCTCAATATATGATCTGCCCTTACCTGATGCCTGAAGATCGTCCAGAGAATGCAGAAGGATGGACCAAACTGTTCAACGAATTGCAACAATATGGTGCAGAAGCGACTAAACAAGGTCTGATCTTCGGTTATCATAACCATGATTTCGAATTCCACGGTCAGGTTGGCGACGAAAATGCCTTTGATGCAATGTTTGTTCAAACGACACCTGAAGCGGTTCAAGTGGAAATGGACGTATGTTGGGTACAATTTGCCGGACAAAATCCGATTGAGTATATCAACAAATATGCAGGTCGTCTGCCGTTGCTTCACTTGAAAGACTTCAATAAAGACGAACAGGGCCAAATGAAGACATTGGAACTGGGACAAGGTTCGGTTGATCTGCCAGCTGTTATTGAAGCGGCTACAAGTGCAGGTGTAGAATGGCTGATCGTGGAACAGGACGTTTGCCAGAATCCACCGCTTGAAAGCGTAGCCAACAGCCATAACTGGCTGAAGCAGAATTACTTGAATCAATTCTAATTTATTTGTCAAAGGAGACATTTGTACATGAGTAAAATTAAAGTTGCTGTATTCGGCTGTGGAGCCATTGCCGAGCGCAGACATATTCCAGAGTACGCTGCCAATGAGAACGTAGAACTTGTCGCTTTTGCCGATCCGATCGTGGAGCGCGCGGAGAAGATGGCCGAAACTTACGGCGGTAAAGCTTACTCTAGCTACGAAGAATTGCTTGCAAGCGAAGAAGTGGATGCGGTCAGCGTTTGTACGCCGAACTACCTGCATGCCTCGATGGCCATTGCTGCTGCGAATGCCGGTAAACATGTACTGGTGGAAAAACCGATGGCGGTTACAACCGAAGAAGGCGAGCAAATGATTGAAGCTGCCAAGAAAAACGGTGTGTATCTGATGGTCGGACACAACCAACGTTTGATGCCTCCACACGTAAAAGCCAAAGAAATTCTGGACTCCGGCAAACTCGGTAAAGTCCTGAATTTCCGTACTTCCTTTGGTCATCCAGGTCCGGAAGGCTGGAGCGTAGACGGTGCAGAAAGCTGGTTCTTCCGCAAAGAAGAAGCCATTATGGGAGCCATGGGTGACCTGGGCGTGCACAAATCGGACTTTATCCGCTATTTGCTGGATGATGAAGTATCCGAAGTTGCTGGTTTCATCAGCACACTGCACAAGGAAAACACCAAAGTGGACGATAACGCAACATGCCTGCTTCGCATGAAGAGCGGTGCAATCGGTACGCTGGTAGCGAGCTGGACACAATACAGAGCAGGAGATAACAGTACGGTTCTGTGGTGTGAAAATGGTGTGATGAAGATCGGAACGGTAGATGGTGACGAGGTTATCGTTGAGCTGACTAACGGTACGGTTGAAACATATAAAGTTGGCGCAATGTCTACCAACGAGAAACAAGTACCAAGCGGCGTTATTGACGCTTTTGTCGAGTCGATTGTAACGCAAACACCTCCAAGCATTTCCGGTGAAGAAGGTCTGCGTTCCCTGCAAGTGATTCTGGCAGCATTTGAATCCGAGAAGACTGGTCAGATCGTGAAGCTGTAATCGTAACGATATCATCGTCATTACTTTAATTAGTGTGACTATCTCATATTAAAAAGGGGCTTACCTCCAGAGAAATATTTCTGGTGGGTAGTCTCTTTTTATTACTTTTTCATGACAGCCAGATGGGTATAATCCGTAATAGAGGAAAAGTCTGGACCCGAAGTTTGGCGATATGCTGATCCTAGCGAAAAGCGATTATTGATCCTGCCTGCGGCATGGCTACAATGGTTGAATGATTAGCTGGCATTCCAAAAAGGACTGACCACTCCGCTACATCGCGGAAGAGTCAGTCCTTTCACCATCAGGATTGAATTAAAAGTGTATGCCAGTTTTACACGCTTGGTTTCACATTACTGCCCAAATCCAGCCAATCGAGTTCTTCACGAGTTAGTGTGATACGAGAACCTTCGTCACAGGAGAGCAATTCTGCCTGATTCTGGGCACCAATCAACGCACAGGTTGGAAACGGCTGATTTAATACATAAGCGAGAGCAATCTGGATGGGGGAAGTCTTTTTCGACTCGGCTAATTGTTCCGCCCGGTGCAAACGTTCCCAGTTGCCGTCACTGTAAAATACACGAACCAGATCTTCATTATCCCGCACTTCAGGTGTAAACCTTCCGGTAAAGAAGCCGCGAGCCTGGGAAGACCAGGACAGCAAAGGAAGTTTGGTGCGTTCATGCCATGCCAGTGTTTCATCGTCTGCCGATACACAGCCGGCCCAGAACGGTTCATTCGCTTTGGCGAGACTGAGATTCGGACTGCTGAATGTAAAACCTTTCAGACCGTTAGCAGCTGCATATGCATTAGCTTCTTCTAGCCGCTGCCAGGTCCAGTTGGAGGCGCCGATCGCGCCGATTTTGCCGGATTCAATATGTTCGTTCAATGCTTCGAGAATCACCCCAACGGGTGTGTTGGGATCGTCCCGATGCAGGGCATATAGCTCCACATGTTCCGTTTGCAACCGTTCCAGACTGGTTAGAAGGTCACTGCGGATAGCATCAGCGTTAACGCGTGGGCCATTCTGGTCATGATGCGCACCTTTGGTCAAAATAACGATCTCGTTACGGTTACCCCGTTCCTGCATATAACGTCCGAGCACTTCTTCACTCTGCCCGCCACAATAAATATGCGCGGAGTCAACGGTATTACCGCCAATCGCCAGGAATGCATCCATGTTCGTAGCTGCTTTCTCATAGGAATCATGGTAAAAATAATCGGTTCCTTTAATCAGTCGGGAGATAGGTTTACCTGCACCAGCAATTTCAATGTATTCCATAATTCAGTTCATCCTCTCTACTTATAGTGTAATACGTGCACGTTCTTCCGCTGAACGAAGACAAGCTTCGAGTACTTTCATATTGGCTATAGCATCGGATGGATCGAAGCGCAGAGCTTTACCTTGAAGCACAGCTCGTGCCATATCGTCGCCCTGGAGGGAGTAGTGATTGACCTGTGGGACTTCAATCTCCTTACGCTCACCGTCAACAGTTACGAAGAAGTTGGAGCTCCGATCCCTATTGCTGATAAAGGCAGAAGGAACCTCAATGATCCCATCTGTTCCAAGTACCTCCAGTGTGTTGCGGAAGGCTGCCCACATGCTGCTGTCAAAGGTGACGCCAATATGATTGTCGAACTCAAGCAAGCCGGAAGCCATCATATCCACATGATCATGTTCAGGGGAGAACATACCAATGACGGTTGCCGCCGAAGGCTCTTGGCCAAGTATCAAGCGTGCTGCACTGATGGAATAACAGCCGATATCATACAGCGCGCCGCCGCCCCAATCACGCCGAAAGCGAACATTACCTGTTGAGCCTGAACTGTTGAACGAAAATGTACTATGAATGCCGCGGATCTCACCAATTTCTCCGCTGGCGATAATATCTTTAATCTGATCATAACGTGGATGATGTCGGTACATGAGAGCTTCAGCGAGATGCACACCAGCGTCTTCGCAGGCTTGCACCATCTCCTGAGCTTCCTGCTCCGTCAGTGCCAGTGGTTTCTCACACAAAATATGTTTACCAGCTTCTGCGGCACGAAGTGTCCACTCCCGGTGCAGATGGTTCGGAAGCGGGATGTAGACCGCATCAATGGAATCGTCAGCAAGCAAAGCTTCATAGCTGCCATAAGCTTGAGGAATGCCGAGTTTGTCAGCAGTTTGTTTTGCTTTTTCTTCATCTCGACTAGCAATGGCAGTCACTTCATTCAACTCGGATTGCTGCAAACCTGGAATAACGGATCCTACGGCAATGCTAGCGCTACCAAGAATTCCCCAGCGCAGTTTTTGATCTGAATTCATTTGTTGTTTCCTCCTATGAATGAATGTATATTGTGATTATAAGTAATAGATGAATGAATTAAAATGATAATATATTGAAATGAGTTAACACAATATTGTTTAGAAAAGAGAATGGGCCATGATGAGACAGACTGTATTGTTAACCCTACAGGATATTCCGTATTTTTGTTATCCAGAATCCGTTGGACTTTATGTCGACCACCCTGAGCACACCGTATTAAGAGAGGCTGGCGCACTTAACAACTTCAATATTCACTACGTTGCTGCGGGCAAGGGGTACGTGGAAGTGGAGGGGGTAGTGCATGAGCTTCGTGCGGGTCAGGCTGTACTGTATTTCCCACAGCAGCGTCAGCATTACTACAGCAGCGAAGATGATCCATGGGATGTGCGGTGGGTTCATTTTTACGGTGAACGGCTGCATGATTATATGATTGAGCGGGGGTTGCATCGCAATCTGTTGTGGACGCTGCGGCAGCAGGCTCCATGGGAAGAAGCACATATGGCCCTACTGAATGAAGCCGAGCAGAACCGGATGCTGCGTCCTGCCCAACTATCTACCCTGACCTACGCTGTGCTGGCCGAATTCGTGCAGCATGCTGTTCCACTGAAAAGCACACGCACAAGCAAGGCTGAGAGCCGTATCCTTGGACTTCTTCCACAGATGCAGCAGGAGGCATGCCAACCGTTTTTGTTACAGGATTGGGCAGATATGGCGGGTGTGAGTTCGTATTACTTTTGCAAAATGTTCAAGAGTGCCGTGGAAATGACCCCGATGGAATTTATAACCCGTTCGCGGTTGCAGATGGCGAAGCAGTGGCTGCTGGAACGGCCAACGGCCAACATTGGACAGATCGCAGAAGAGGCGGGGTATCCCAATGCCAGTTATTTTAACCGCCAGTTCTTAGCCCATGAGGGAATGACTCCAACGGATTATCGCGGGCTTTACCACAGTTAAATGTAATGATGTCCGTTTGTTTGATTCTGTGGAAATCTTCGACGTTTGACAGAGCGTTCAATCAAGTCTATTATAGATAAATTAAATCCGTATATAATGAGGTGCCCTCATGAAATATTCGAAAGCTACAAACTATGCCCTGCACACCATGCTTTTTCTGGTTGCGACCGAACCGGAACAACTGGTCAGTGTACATCAATTAGCTGAGATGCAGAAAGTATCTCCAACCTACTTATCTAAAATATTGACCAAGCTGGTTAAAGCCGGCATGATCGAATCAACTTCTGGTGCCAATGGTGGTTATCGGCTTAGCCGGAAGAATCCGGACCCTTCATTTTTGGAGATTATCCATGCCATTGAAGGACAGGCTTCCCTGTTCGAATGCTCGCAGGATCATAACGAAGGCTGTCTGATTCAGCAGGTGATGGTTCGTGCGGAAGAAGAGATGGAAAGCTATTTGAACAATAAAAAAATGTCTGAGCTGGCTGCCCAGATGAAAGCTGCACATTCCGTATAATTTATTCGCTTACATCTTAGATTTCTGGAGGGAGAACACATGAGCCAAACAACCATCACAGGACTGGAACAATTGCTTGCACTGGAAAACATTCGGAACACCAAAGCTCGCTATTGCCGTTATATTGATACGAAGCAGTGGGATACATTAGGTGAAGTGTTCGCTCCGGATGCCGTAGCTGATTTCAGTACAGAAGGCAATCCCATCCCGGTATTAACAGGTCGCGACACCATAGTTCAAGTATTCCGGGATTTGGTGCATGTTGCCGTAACTGTGCATCATGTACATAGCGCGGAAGTTGAATTTGTATCCGAGAATGAAGCCAAAGTCATCTCTCCAATGGAAGATTGGGTGACGTTTCCTGAAGGCAATGACAATAAATCCTTTCACGGATTTGGACACTACCATGAAACGTTTGTCAAAATTGATGGTCAATGGCTCATCCAGCATACTAGCCTGAAGCGTCTTCGTCTGGATCTGTTTGAATAATGTTTGTATTCATATAAGAATATTAAAACGATAATAACGAAAGCCCCAAGAGCGCTATAGCTGCGTCCTTGGGGCTTTGTTTTGTTCAAGCTGTTACGTTCACTCAGGTTTGCATCCGAGGATCTGCTTAGAGTGAAAGGGTCTGACGTTTTTCTTTTGATAATTGTTGTGTGACAACAAGCATACCTAATGAAATCAGAACAAGGAATAGACATACCCAATAGGAATTTCGGTACCCCCACGCTCCGGCTGTCCATCCCCCGACCAGACTACCAAATAATCTTCCCAACGTGGAGGCATTGGAATAGAGTGTTGACGCATAGCCGGGCATGGACGGAAGCAGATCCTGCATGTAACTGATCCCGATAGCAGAGATGACGGCGACAAAGAATGCGAGTAATAGTTGTCCTGCCAGCAAGTGCCACAGTTCCGTGGAGAACAAAACAATTACATAATAAGCGGCACCCATCAAGGAGCCCCATAACATGAGTGAGCGGTTGGGATATTTTGAGGCGAGCAGACCCAAACCTAGCATAATGGGAATTTCAAGCCCCGCGCATAAACTGGAGATCCAGCCAACTTCCCGGGTTCCCCCGCCCAGATGATGAATAATGAACAGAGATGCATTCAGGTTATTCATCCAATGTGCCATATACAGAAGTGTGGTAATGAGAAAAGGCATATAGATTCTTGCATCCTGATGTAATTTCATGTGTATGCTACCCGAAGATGTACCGATGGAAGGAGGCTCGGGAGCTTTTTTTAACAAAAAGAAAAATAATAACGCATTGATTAAAAAAATAAAACATGTTGAACTGAAAATGCCGGTGTATCCAATATACGCAATCAGTAAAGTTCCGAGTAAAGGTCCTGTAATAAATCCCAGTGAAAACGCGGAGCGCAGGGTTGAATTGGCCACAGCATGATCGACGTCCGTTGCGGTATTGACCGCTTCTCTTGCAGCTGCGAACAATTGTGGCATCGCGGGAGATCCGAGCGCAGTCAGCACCGTCATATAGATGAATAATAAAGTGAAGTCGTGAATCCACAGATAACCGGCAAAAGCAAGAGCATTGCAAATCATGGCAGACACCAGAATTTTTTTGCGAGCCCCGGGTTGATCCGATCGTCTGGCGATCCAGGAACTGAACAGCACACCCGCCATAAGTGTTACTGCAGTGAATAATCCGAATGTTGCGATGGATACTTCAAGGCGGGTTGTAAAGTAGACCGCTAGAAAGGGCGCGCTGATTGAAATAGCCATACCTTGCAACAACATACAAACGAGAAACAGCCGGTATGTAGGGATACGAAATAGTGAATTAAACTGTTGAAGCTTCATGTGCGAGAGACATCCCCTTGGTTTTATCATTTTCAAAATATCTATACGATCTGGTTATAATATAAGAATAACAGAGATCAAGTAATACGTATTGATATCTTATAGTCTAATAACAAACAAAAAGCCAGAGATCAGACCCTATCGGTCCAATCCCTGGCTTTCTTATATGAAGAATCTATTATAAGTAAGATCCTATAAAACCTGCTTAGTGTGAAGCAACGGTTTTCTTCCGTGACTGCATTCTCAGATACACCTGTGAGAAAACAATGGATGCCAGAGCTACTGCGGTCATGCCCCAGAAAATGTTGGTGTATGCCGAGGCTAACGGCAATTGCTGCATGGCTGTCAATGCCACGCCAGTTACGGCAACACTAAATGCACCACTGAAAAACTGGCTGAGCTGGAACAGTCCCATGCCTGCACCTACTTGATCCATCGTCAGATTGCCCGACAATTCATTAGATACACTTGTTGTCAGTGCAGAGAAGCCTACGCTAAGCAGAATGTATACGGCCATAATGGCATAGATGCTGTCGTCTGCAAAAAGAGCAAACAATCCGGCCGCAGCGAGCAGCAACCATGGTGCGAACTTGAGCAGTTGTGTATTTCCGTGTCGGTCAATCATGCGGCCAATTCGATTGGATAACAGCATGGACACGATTGCACCCGGGAAGATGACAAGCCCGGACTGGGCAGGAGTCAGGCCATACAGATGTGCCAAAATTTGCGGTAGCAGGAACAGCGTCGAGAAGTTGTTAATATACGATACAATCCCCAGTGAGCTGAGCATCATATACTTTTTGTTTTTGAACAGAGCCGGTTGCACAAAGGGATCAGCCGCACGGCGAATTCGTAGCCAGAACAGGACCAGTGCAGCTGCACCAAGAACGAGGGTTACCCATTCACGTGAAGTCAGGAATAGCAGGACACCGGTTGTTCCAATCGCCAGTAACAGCGCGCCGAGCAAGTCAAATGAACCCTTTTGAGGCATTTCACTTGGAAGAAGTCTGAAAAATACAGGAATCAGAAACAAGGTTAGTCCGGTAACGATAAACAGATCATGCCATCCGAGAAACTGTGTAATACTGCCGCCGATCACAGGTCCGAGTCCAAGACCCAGTGAGCTGGCAGACATAACAACAGCCATGGATTTACCCCGGCGGTCACTTGGAATGTAACGAGTAATAAGAACGATAGCTAGCCCTGGTACAGAAGCTGCACCCGCAGCCTGAATCAGGCGCGCAATGAGCAGAAGGATAAAATGGTTACTGAAGAAACCAAGAACGGATGCCGCACCAAGTAGTGTAAGACCGGTCGTAAACAGCGTGCGAATCGGAATAAAATCCGATAGACGTGAGAACGTGATCGAGGAAATAGCAAAAACGATGGAATAACCGGTGACAATCCAGGAAGAAGAGACAGATGAGAGCATAAATTCAGCTGCAATTTTGGGTAGGGCCAGATTGAACATCATCGTATTCATAACGACAAGCACAACCGTGAAGCCAAGTAGACTTACGATTAACCCTTCCTGTATTCCTGCTGTCCGTTCCCCAGATGATGCAGTTGCGGTGTTGTTCATAAAAACCTCCTAGATTGATGTGTATTTCGCAACATTTTAGAAACGGTGTGTAACATTTGAAAAATGTGGTATAAAGTGAATCCCATGCATGACAGCAGGGGATACATAAACGAAATATGTTCGTAAGTTCGATTGGTATCGAACATTAGAAATATATCATGGAACTATGCTAAAATACAATGGATAGTCTGAAAAAAAAGGAGACTACAACGATGAAAATTTTGCATCATCCTCAAGTGCAGGATATTGAACTTTCTTCCGTATTGTACGCTTTAAGTGATCCCATCCGTCTTGGGATCGTAACAGAAGCAGCCAGAAATGGTGAGCAGCCATGCAGTCATTTTCGTGCACCTGTTGTGAAATCCACGATGTCACACCATATTCGGACCCTGCGGGAAGCCGGAGTCATTCGGGTGAGAGTACAAGGTACACAGCATTTCCTGACGCTAAGATCCGAGGATCTGGAAGTGCGTTTCCCTGGTCTGTTGCAGCCTTTATTACAAGCGGCAGCTCAGTCTGAAATACATGATTCCTAAAAAATGTCCTTTCTTCAAGTTGAAGAGGGGACATTTTTTATGTTTGGCATGTTCCATACTGCTGCGACATTCTATGTCGTACCATGCCCACTATAATAACGGTGAACACACAAACCATATCGAAAAGAGGTTCACAAACGTTGGCAAAAACAAAAAGAGGACGCGTCCTGTGGAATCTACCATCCCGAGGAAGAGGAACATGCCCGGTGTGCAGCAGTACCCGGATTAAATTGTTGTATTCGCAAACGAAAACAGATGGTACGAGTCTGAAAGTATGCAAAAAATGCTCCAAAGCTGTGCAGTCCAGAGTGGACAAGGTAACCGTATAATATAACAGGCCTGTTCTTCGGAACGGGCCATGTCTTTTGGTATAATACTATTACGAAATACGGAATGAGCCAGGGGGCGGAGAAATGAGCAATATGCATCGTATTCACTGGTTTGACGAGCAGATTCGGAGTGGACGTTTTCCGAACAGCAGCTGGCTTGCACGTGAATTTGAAATATCCCGGCGCCAGGCCCAGCGTGATATTGAATATATGGCGATTTCTCTACGTGCCCCCCTGGTGTATATAGCAAAATATCGGGGGTATTGTTACGAGGATCAGACCTACCGGCTGCCCCATTTATATATGACGGAAGAAGAACAGCGGGTGCTTAAGTATCTGGCGCATCGTTATCGGCATTACAATTATGATCAATCAGATGCGGTGAAGCGTGTGGCGCATTTGCTGGAGCGTTTTACGCTCGAGGAACAGCAGACGGGAAGCAGTCAGTTTCCTGTGTTTAAAGCAGATCCGCAGCAGCTTCAGTTTTTTGAAATTTTGTCCCATGCGATTGCCGAATCCCGCAAAGTACATATCCATTACAGAGATCATGCCGGAGAACGGCAATTTACCTGGTGTCCATTGAAAATGCTGTCTCAGTTCAACGCCGATTATGTGGTTGGTTATGAAATGGACCCTTTACAGCAAACGGCCATCCGGCTGGAGGGCATGATTCATGTGCAGATGACGAACGAGACGTTTCAGTGTCAGACAGATAGGTTGCTGGGTGCATGGGAAGAGGCGCTGCCTGTCCGTAAACCGTTTGTCGCTGAGATAAGGCTGAAAGAAGTGCAGTAAACAGAACTGTGGCAAGGATATCGGATTAAGGAGAAGCAAGATCAGATTCATTGGATTGAATTTTACGATACGGATGCTTTCCTACAGCATTTGTTCATTAGTGAGTGGGAGGAATTGTTGTCTCCATCGTGGCTTAGACGAAAGCTGCAGCAAAGTGCTGAAAGCATAATCGATAGGCTCGCCGTACAGCACAAGGCAAATGTGAATTAGAGCAACCACGGAGAGGAGATTTTTTTTGACTGAAGTTGTGTTAGAAAACCTGATGATGAAGCGGGAGTCCAAATCGTATGTGGATAGCCTACACGCCATATTGACCCATGCGGGTCTGTTTCAGGGTTCCAAGTATGTGCTAGCTGGATATACGGGTATGGCATTCAAACTATCGGTGCATCGCAGACTACTGCCCATGTCGGTTACAGCCTATGGTCAATGGGGAGAATCCCATCGCCCTGGAATCGATAACTTGGGGATATTCACGATCTGGGATGGGGGACGGACACGTCATCCCACATTCGGGTATTACCAGCGGGATGCGGTGAGTTGGGTAAAACGCAGTTTGGATGGAGGCATCGGGGTGATTTACTGGATTCCGGAATTTGGTGTCATTCATGGGTATGATGACGGTGATCGCATCTTTTATGTGCAAGATGGCTGGAGTAAGGAACCACAGATTTTGCTGTATGACAATTTCGGATTGAACTTCACCGGGTTCTGGTATTGTCAGGTCTTTGGTGACCAGGTACATATGCCGGAACAAGAGATGCTGTTGGAATCATTGAGATTGGCGATTGAGGATTGGGATATTCCTTATCGACTGCTGCCTGATCGAAATATCGCTTCGGGCAGACTGGCGTATGATGTGTGGGTGCAAGCCCTACGGAGTGGAGATTACGATCATTCGGGTGCTACGTATATTTTGGAATCCTATTGCCAGTCCCGAACTGAAATTCAGATGTATTTGCAGGATGTGCGGGGCATATGGACCGAACTGGACCAAGCCTATGCATGTTATGAACAGCTTGGAGCATTGATTATACAGATGAAGGGATGCATGATTCAGGAACATAACAGATGGATCATGCAGACAGACGCCACAGAGAAGCTGGCACAGGTTTTATTGAAAGCAAAAGCACTGGAAGAGCAGGCTGTTGATTATTTTCGTGTGATATCCCTAAGGTATCCTGACCGCAAACGTTCCACTGTGCCACGCTGGGGAGCGCACTCGGCGAGATAGAGAGGAGTAGAGGATGGGAAGCAAAATACTGCCGGATTGGATTGATTCTACACAGAGCAGGAATTCTTCACGTGAACACATATCATGGAACGGAGCGGGCTCTTATATAGATGCGATGTACAGAATTCTGGTGCATAAACAGTGGACGGATTTACCGCGTCACATGATTGCGGGAATGACCGCAAGTGTGTTTCGATTAGTAGTGGATCGGCGTCTAACGACAGAATCAATCTCAGCGTACAACTGGATGGCCGAGAACTTTGTAGCTGCTGATTTCATAGGCGTCACGACCGGACAACACGGGGGATTTTCGTTCGAGCCGACCTTTCCGCTCTATCAGAAGCAGGCCCTGTTGGATATTAAAGCTTCCATTGATCGGGGTGTAGGGGCCATTCTGTGGCATGACCAGTTTGTCATTTGCACTGGATATGATGATGGGGAGCAGATGCTGTTTATCTGTGAAAGTGAAGGAACTGAGGGTGTTCATCTGCCCTATAATTCTTTTGGTCGGAACAGTACACCATACTGGTACTATCAGGTGCTTGAATCCCATTCAACTGTAGACATATGGGAAGTATGTAAGGAATCATTGATTCAGGCCGTATACAAATGGGAGACTCATGATTACATGCTACCACCTCAGGATTACGCATGTGGACCCGCTGCTTATGCAGCCATTGCTGATGCCCTACAATCTGGTGTATATGAAACCGATCAAGCTGCCATTGTTTTGCGCTATTATGCTGATTCAAGAAAGGATATGGCCTCCTATGTTGCAGAGCTTGAGCATTTATCCAATCAGATGAATCATGTTGTGCAGGCGTACGCGTTACTCGCAGACCTATATGCTCAGATGATGGAGAAGGTTGAGGATTCAACAGCGTGGGATGCGAAGGAACCAGGGCATGTGCTAAGGGTGATCCATCTGATTGAGCAAGCAGGGGAAACGGAACAGCGTGCTATTGATGCCATTAAGCAGGCCTTCCCAGAGACGATTGGCAATCGTTTTGAGGATATTGGATTAAGATGAATGGAACAGTGTACATACTTCAAAATGGAAAGATTATTGACAAATAGACCGGAAATGACCGCTGAGTGCGGTCGTTTTCGGTCTTATTTGAGTTTAGATAGCCACATATATGGGCGGGTTGAAAGACGACCCTCATACATTAACTGCACTAGCATTCATAGTCTCGCATGAGCTTCAATTCGAGTTGGATCCGATGGAACATGGCGGGGCCAACATTCTGGCTACATTGTCGAAGGTTGCCTGCCAGTCGGTCGTAATGATGTTCGCGATATAACCATCTGGCCGTATCATGACCAGCGTGTCGCTGGTGATGCCGTAGATACGAGTCAATTTGCCGCTGGAGTCATGGAGGACGTTTTGTTCTGAATCGTGTGCGGTATCAACGACGTAGCAGTGTAATTCGGCACCGCTGGTCGGCCAGTTCAACTTGGGAAGTATCTTGGCAGCGTTAGGACCAAAGGCAAGCAAAGTGAAGTGAGGCCCTTGATAGATGTCGAACAGACGCCGTTCCCCACCAGGTCCGTTGCAGGGAGCATCTGGCGCCCGGTCACCGACATGAAGGGTCTTTGTGGCCGATTCTTCGCTAGACGCGAGCGGTCCACCATTGTACGAAAGTCTAAGCTGTCGCTCCTCATCTCCGCGCTTCAGGCTAGCCAGGCGATTTTTGTCTAGATTGGCGTACAGCTCGCTGGATTTGCTGAGGACTCGAGCGGCAATGGGTTGACGCTCGGCCTCGTAGCTGTGAAGCAGACTATCGGGTGCCCCAGCAGTGACCTGCCCTATTTTCCAGCCGAGGTTATAGGCGTCCTGTATACCCGTGTTGAGACCCTGTGCACCGGCCGGGGTATGGACATGAGCAGCATCGCCTGCAATGAAGACACGTCCCGACCGATAGTGTTCAGCCAGTCGAACGTTGGGGCGAAACACCGAACTCCAGGTAATGTTGTAGAGACGCAAACCTGTGAGTTTGTGGAATTGAGTGGCCAGTGCGGCTTCGTCAAGGTTAGGCTTTTCATCTGGTGCCAGCCTGATCATGACTTGGAACTGATTGGAGTGTGGCAGCGGGCAGGCTCCGACAAACGTGCCACGTGTGCGTGGCCACATATGCCACCTATTGCGAGACAGTTTGTCGATCGAGCCGTCAATGATGAGCGTACGGTCAGAGTCGGTAGTCTCTCCGATAAATCGGATACCTGCCCCTTTGCGAACGCTGCTCGAACCTCCATCTGCTCCGACGAGATATCTGCTGCGAACCTTCTCCCCGGAAGAGAGAGTCGCCGTTACTCCATCGGCATCCTGTTCGAATTGCTCCAACCCGTTGTTAAATTCAATGGTTAAGCCGAGACGTTTCAGTAGGCGGTGTAAGATGGCATCCGTTCGGTGTTGCGCCAACAGGAGAATGTTTGGATACGGATCGCTCGGTGTTGGTTTATTTTGCTGCTGCATGCGCCAAGGCACAGTTAGCGGTCCAATATGAAAACCGGCAAGCGGGTAAGAACTTCCCTCTGACTGAGCCTCTTCCAGCACGCCGAAGTCCTCCAAAACCTCCTGGGTTCTTGGTTGAACTCCCTTGGCACGGGAACCTTGAAAGGCGTGAGGGGCTTTGTCAACGAGTCGGACACGAAGGCCGCGTCGAAGCAGGTCGACTGCAAGAGCAGAGCCAGTCGGTCCAGCTCCAGCGATGAGTACGTCAATATCGTAATGTTGGGTCAGTTGAATCTCCTCCTGATCACCCATATCGCAATGGATGAGATATCATGCTTTGTTTATTGTTTCTGAGAAACTTTTTAATTTCCGATGAAACAATCATAGTTTAATCCTTTACTGCTGTCAATATTGTTTCCAGGAAACTTTAATTGTCGGACATACCCTGATATACTGGTATGAAGCTAACAATCGTTGGAGGAGAATTGAATGATCAACCCATCGGAAAATCAAAATAGAGATCACTTAATTCAAGAAGTATTGGAAGCAGTGAAAGATATACAGATCAGATTCCAATCAGAAGATGACGAAGAAAAACAGTGGTTGCTCCAAAATAGTCCTAATCCGGCTGTTGAAGAGCTAATCAAAGAAATGACGGTGACGATGCTGCATGTGCTGGATGCTATTGGTACACTCGAGCCAGTAAACGGCATAACCATTTCAAAGCAATTCGGATTCTCCAAAGGGACAGTCTCCAAGATTACGAGAAGACTCGTGTCTCAAAACATCATCGTAACCGAGTCACTTCCGGATAACAAAAAAGAAGTTCTGTTCCGTACCACATCGCTTGGAAAAGAGATTTATCGTTTGCATCAGGGCCTGCATCATCAGATTGATCTTGGGGTTCATCATTTCTTGCAACGGTATAACGTGGATGAGTTACAGTTTCTCGTCAACACTCTCCAAAAGACGCTGCATACATCATGGATTCATTCGGAAACAGAGGAGGAGTCTATTGAACCCGCCCCAAGAAAGGCGCATACTAGCGAGGATTCAGAAGCTCATAGGGCCAATAGTTCTGCATCATTGACCGATGAAATGAACGAAATCATGTCTATGCTCAACAAGTTGGATTCCCGTAATTTGAAGAAAGCAAAAACCATATTAAATGATGTTTTTTTTGCAGACTATGAGGACTAGCCACATAATATTTCATAAGGAAATGGTGTGCAGGTTTCTGCGAACAATAAATGTAGCTATAACAAAATACCGGATAAGGCTGATAAGCCTATCCGGTATTTTTTCGTATTTTGCCACATCTGAGTCCATTGCTCATCCTTATTTCAACCTGTACAAGAAAAAATAACCATAAATTCGATTTTGGGGTAATGTGCAGCTCCCTTTGTTCCGAATATTATAATAGATGGTCTTTTTTGGGTGGAGGATATTGAAGGACAACAGGGGGCGGGAGTATGGTGCATAATCCGGAAACCATTCAGGAATGTATCGAAAAGGCACGACAGAGGCTCTACCAGATTGCAAACTCTCATAAAGAACTGTGGCATCCGGAGGTCATTCGTCAATCGATGGTTCTGGATGAACTCATTAATCAATATAACAATGCCATTCACGGAAAGACATCCCGAAGTAAATAACGGCGCGTTATAAACCTCGGGATGAAATGATGCGAATGCATTCAGTTTTAGTATACGAACCCTATTCTTTTACGGCCCCAAGCACAATTCCTTTTACAAAGAAACGCTGCAAGAATGGATACACGAGCAGGATTGGCAGTGCCCCAATAAAGATCTGGGCTGCGTTAACGGTACGCTGCGACATGTTCTGAAGCTGCGTCGCATCGACATTCATATTGGAGAAATCCTGTTGCACGATAATGGTTTGCATTAACGTAGCGAGCGGATATTTGGCTGCGTCATTCATATAGATCAACCCGTCGAACCAGGAATTCCACTGCCCCACCATGGTGAATAGGGAGATCGTTGCAATGGCCGGCATGGACACAGGCAGATAGATGCGGAACAATGTGGTGATATGGTTGGCACCATCGATGAACGCCGCTTCTTCGAGCTCTTTGGGCACGTTACGGAAGAAGTTCATCATGAGAATTAGGTTCCAGACCGCCACAGCGCCCGGCAAAATCAGAGCCCACATGGTGTTGATCAGTCCCAGCTTTTGAATCAGGATATAGGAAGGGATCAGTCCGCCACTGAACAGCATCGTGAAGATGAAAAACCACGCATACAGTGAACGTCCCTTGAAGTTCAGACTTTCCTTGGATAAAGGATAGGCTGTCAAGGTGACCAGCACCATACTGAGTAGCGTACCGAACACGGTACGTTGCACCGAGATCCAGAGCGCGCTGAGAAAGTTACTGTTACCAAACGTTTTGGTATAGGCGTCGACTGTAAAATCAATCGGCCAGAGCGTTACCAGATTGGCGGAAGCTGCCGCTTTACCGCTGAAGGAAACCGCCAGAATGTGGACAAGCGGCAGCACACACAGCAGCGAGACGGCCGCGATGAAGAACAGGTTGAAGCCGTTAAATATACGGTATCCGGTCGTTTTGTGATACACCTTAATTCCTCCTTAGAAAATGCGGTAATTAGCGATTTTGTAAGCCATCCGGTATGCAGTAATAACGAGGAACATGGCGACAAAGGATTTAAACAAACCAACCGCAGTCGCAAAGCTCATTTTGCCATTCAAAATACCCATCCGATAAACAAACGTGTCAATAATATCGCCTTTATCATATACAAGTGGATTGTACAGGTTGAAAATCTGGTCAAATCCAGCATTAAGAATATTCCCCAGTGATAGCGTTCCCACCACAATGATCATCGGCACGAGTGCAGGCAGCGTAATGTGTAGGGTCTGCTTAAGCCGTGTTGCCCCGTCAACTTCGGAAGCTTCGTACAGAGCAGGGTTAATGCCCGCAAGGGCTGCAAGAAAGACAATGGTACCAAATCCGAATTCCTTCCATACATCACTGATGACCACGGTTACACGGAACCAGTCGCCATCTCCCAGAAAGAAGATCGGTTCAACGCCAACAGCCGCCAGCACCTGGTTAATCAGTCCGCCTTCGGGGGAAAGCATGTCCAGCAGGATGCCGCCCAGTACAACCCAAGACAAGAAATGGGGTAGGTATACGAGCGTCTGTGAGAACCGTTTGAACGTGGAATTACGTACTTCATTCAGCAAAATGGCAAACACAACCGGGGCCACGAGTCCGGCCACAATCTTCATGGCGGCAATCAGTACGGTGTTCCAGATGACCTGAACACTATCCGGATATTCGAACATGAATCGGAAGTTATCCCATCCTACCCATTTGGAGCCGGTGAATCCCAGCCATGGTTTGAAATCCTGAAACGCAATAATAATGCCGCCCATAGGCACATAGGCGAACAGCAATGTGAGCAGTACCGAAGGCAGCAGCATTAGATGCAGCGGCCAATTGCGTTTGAAATTCCAGCGGGTACGTTTGCGTGGATTGTGTGTTTCCTGCCGCACCGGCGTATTGGTCGTTAGTGGTTGTTCCATAGCCATCAGGTCCCTCCTTTATATCGTCCAGCCTCTGCATAATGAGGCCAGTAAGCCTCTGCAAATAGTGGAGCAACTGAATTATAACAATGGAAACGAGCGGGCTATAGAATAACATTTCAAGGCGGATGTTGATTTATTAACTTGTTAAAAACGTATACCGAATAGTGACTCATTTGAAATTCAGTATAGATATGTAAGGGGTTTCAATATAAAATAGGACTTCGATGTGTATCTTTACTTTAATCCGGGACAGGGTGAAGCAATGAAATTTACAGTATTCTCAAAAACAGTCATGCTGCTGGTCTGCTTGCTGGTACCCATCTTGCTGCTCTATACCTACGCGAATCAGGCGAACGTGGACATGATCGTCGAGGAGAAGCAGCAGTCCAGCTTGAACCAGTTCAACTATTTTAGCTCTCAGGTGGATAAAAATATTGAACAGCTCTCGCTTTACGGGCTGACTTTGCTGCGTGATCCAAGCATTCTACACTATCGTTACATGACAGAATCGACCAGCCAATATGAGAAAAACAGCATCTATCTCGATATTCTCGACAAATTGTCACTATACCAGTCCACCAGCCGCTGGAAGAACGATATTACCATTGTGCTGCCTCAGGCAGAGCTGGTCCTATCCACCATGTCCAACCGGACGGTCTTCAATGAGAAGATGCTGAAGTTTCCACAGCCAGGACGATGGCAGTTGAACGAAGGCAGCTTCACTTATTTCTTTACGGATAACTACGAGTGGAATGAAAAACCTGTGACCACGGATGTACGAACGGTGATGGAGATTGATTTTGACCCGATGAACATTGTTGCCATGCTGGATGATTTCAAGGAGGCACAGGGAGGAGATCCCTTTCTTCTCGTCCCGGGCAACGAGCCTCTGTTAAATCGGAGTGCGGACCCCGAGCTCGTGGAAGCCGTGATGAGGGACATGCCATTAACCGAACTGGATAGTGAAGGCAACCATCAGCTAGAGGTGGCGGGTAAGCAGTACTTGGTCAGTTATGTGCTCTCCAAACAACTAAACGGAATCTATGTTAACCCGGTTGTGCTGGATGATTTGCTCACGCCGATGGACAAGAGCCGAAATATGTTTATAACCTCAATTTTGCTGCTGCTCGTGCTCAGTATTGGCGCTGCCCTGTTGTTATACCGAAAGGTACAGGTGCCGATACAACGTCTAATGAGAGGGCTGCAGCAGATTCGCAAAGGACAGCTGTCCACACGAATTCCGGTCGATCACTCCCGTGATGAATTCGCTTATCTGACGCAGAGCTTCAATCACATGGCTGAGCAAATTCAGGAGCTGATCGAAAAAGTATATGAGGAACGCATCCGTTCGCGGGAAGCGACGTTGAAGCATCTGCAATCACAGATCAATCCTCATTTCCTGTATAATTGTCTGTTTTATATTAAAAATATGACGCAGCTCGGCAACCGCGAAGCGGTTATTGCCATGTCGCTCAGCCTGGGAGATTACTATCGCTACATCACACGTGATGAGAACGATATGACGACCGTGGAAGAAGAAATCCGTTTGTTGGACAATTATTTGTCCATCCAACAGATGCGCACCAACCGTTTGTCGTATGAGATCGCCGTACCGCAAGAACTGATGCAGCAGCACATTCCGAGGCTGCTAATCCAGCCTATTGTGGAGAATGCAGTCATTCACGGGATTGAACCGATGGAGGGCAGCGGTCACATCGTGGTTACTGGCATGGCAGCACATGAGCAAATCGATGGAAGGGAATACACACGATACAGTCTGTTTGTCGATAACGATGGTGTTACTTTGACGCCGGAAGAGATTGTTAGTCTTGAGCGCGAAATCAATGAACCGATGGGTGAAGAAATTGGCACGGGTACCTGGAATGTACACCAACGGCTCGTTACGCGATATGGTCATTCTTCAGGGCTTCATTTTGGAGTGATCCCTTATGGGGGTCTCAGTGTGGAAATACGATGGTTTGAGGAGGAATATCCTAATGATGAATCTAATGGTCGTGGATGATGAATATTCAGCGGTGGAATCGATTGCAGCCTCCATACCGTGGAGAGAACATGGGATTGGGCACGTATATAAGGCGTACTCGGTGAAAGAGGCATTGCAGCAAATGGCCGCACATCAGGTCCATATTATCATCACCGATATTCGTATGCCGGGCTTGTCTGGTCTGGATTTGGTGAGTCATATTCGTCTAAAGTGGGAGCGGACCAAATGTATCATTTTATCTGGACATGCATCCTTTGATTATGCGAAGCAGGCACTCCGTCATGGAACAGTGAGTTATCTGCTGAAACCAGTGCGGGATGAGGAGTTGATTGAAGCCGTGCAGCAGGCCTCCGTCCAGATTCGGCTGGAGGGAGAGAAACAGTTGATGCACCAGCGCGCCATGTATTCGGTGAGAGAACATTTACCGGAGAAGCGGGCGGGATTAATGAAGGATGTGCTGCTTGGACATAAATTTGTAGAGAGCGAACTTGTGGAGAAGCTGGAGCAATTCGAGATTGGATTCCGTCCCCAGGACAAAATGCAGCTGCTGCTTATCCGCTATGATGACCCACAGCCAACAAACAAGGCATTCCGTCTAATGAAATACGCCATCTCTAACGTCGTGGAAGAAATCTTTGGCAGCAGCTATCATCTCTGCCATACGGACGATGCGTATGATGATCTCGTTTTCATGGCAAGTCCGAAACAGGCACAGTCTGAACCGGAACTGCTGATGGGGCGGCTCGGAGAACGGCTGCTTCACAGTGTGAAGCAGTATTTAAACGCGACGATTTCACTATCAGTCAGCCGGATAGGCCGTTTTCCAGAGCAGGTTCCGCAGCTTTACCATCAAGCTGTAAGTGCCTTGCGCAAGCAGGCGGAAGCAGGCAAAGGTCTGCATCTCAATGCGGCTGCCGGCTCCCATGGATCAACATTGAAATCACTTGCGGCACTGTATGAGCCACCCGGACTGACCGCACTGCTGGAAGCAGGACGGATGGAGGACGCCAATCGCAAGATTGATGCGATTTTTGCCGAGTTATCGGATAGTGTGTTCCCGGAGCATGTCTATGTTGCTTTTCACTATCTCGCAGCCGCGTTCTCCTACATGGCTCATCGGGAGGGCAGACAGTTGTCCGATGTCCTTGGTGAGCAGTATCAGCAACTGCTGAAGGACGGCTACGGCGTGTCACTTCGGAGTCTGGAAGCATGGACCCGGAGCGTGATGGAACAATGGGCTCAAAGCACAACCGATACGGGCCAGGAAAGTGGATCGAACATGATCAGACAGGTCCAGCAATGGATTGACCACCATCTGGGTGAAGATCTGTCCTTGCAGGTTATTGCCGGGGAGGTGCATCTGCACCCGGTATACTTGTCCAAAATGTATAAACAATCGACGGGTGAAGGCATCAGTGACTACATTATCCGTTCCCGAATGGAACGTGCTGTTCACTTGCTGAAACACACGGCTATGAAAATATATGAAGTCGGTCAGGAAGTGGGATATAACAATACGCCTTATTTCATTCAAGTATTCCGCAAACATTATGGCCTGACCCCGCAGGATTTTCGGAACGGTTAACAAATCAATATGAACATTGAAATTGTGATATATGTTTGCTTCCCCGGCTGCACTATCCTTTTCATGTAAGGGTATTCAAAGTGATTGAGGAGGGGTTTCATGTATAGAAAAATGATGACTGCATTGCTTGCACTGACGATGGTTGCCGTAACGGCATGCAGTTCGGGGGCAAAGGAAGAACCATCCAAGGAAGCGGCTGCACCACTTGCGCTGCAAGATGGTAAGTATGAACCTGCGGTTCAGATGAGCTATTTGCGAGCCTGGAATGATGATACAAAGTTTAAGAACGGAGAAACTGCACAGAACAACGTGCACACCAAATGGGCCAAAGAACGTTTGGGCATCGACCTGACCACACCTTGGGCTGTATCCGTGACCAATGATGCTTTTTACACGAAGCTTCGTCTCTCCCTGTCGGCTAATGAAGAGCTGCCGGATATCGTCTCCATCCGTGGTGACTACAATCTGGTGCGTGAGTTGATTGAGTCGGGTAAATTCGCCGATGCAGGTGAACTGTTCGATAAGTATGCATCCGACACATGGAAAGGGGCTGCTGAATCCGCACCGGAAGAGTGGTACCCGTACATGTATGAAGGTAAACGGTATGGCGTCCCGATCTTTGACTATGCTTACAACGGAGACCCGGTAATGTTTATCCGTGAAGACTGGCTGAAGAAGCTTGGACTGGAAGAACCAAAAACGATCGATGAGCTCGTTACGGTGATGGATGCATTCACGAATCAGGATCCGGATGGTAACGGTAAGAAAGATACGTACGGTCTGACGGTCGGCATGAAAAATGCCCTCAATACCTGGATGACTGAATCCGGCTGGATCTTCGGAATGTATAACACGATGCCGGGACAGTGGAATCTGAATGCAGAAGGAACACTGGAATACGGCTCGGTTCAACCGGGTGTGAAAGAAGGACTTGCAACGATGAAAGACTGGTTGTCCAAAGGCTATCTGCCGAAGGAAGCCGGCGTATATGATGAAATCAAGGCAGCTGAACTGTTTACAGCAGGCAAAGCCGGAATCATTGTGGGACCACACTGGATGCCGAACTGGCCGATCGATGATGTGAAGAAAAATGTGGACGGCGCTACCTACAAAGCAATTGCCCTGCCAACCGGACCGACTGGCGAGAGCCATCACCACGGTTCAGGTGCTAGCAACGGGGTCGTGTTGATTAACAAGGATATGGAAAACCCAGAAATTTTCTTCACATATCAGAATTATTTGTTTGATAACTTCGCTAATCCAGAAGTGGGTGGGGAGTTCGAACATGGCTTTGCTCAAGGATATGACTTTGATATTGTAGATGGCAAAGTGCTTGGTGAAGCTGATCTGAAAGACGGCGTATCCCCGCTGAAGTACACACTCACTTATGATGGTGCCCGTATTCCTAACCTGATGATGGATACGTTGGCAGAACTTGCTACAGGCAAGGAAGCAGAAACACCTTTCGAGAAAAATACGAAAATTGCCAACAAACCTGAAGTATTTGCTGCTGCTCAAGTCGTGGTAGCTCATAAGGATGATGCAATCAAGAACAAATTTACGGGTGCACCTACGGATACGATGAAAATGAAGAAAGATGCGCTAGACAAGTTGGAGAAAGATACGTTCAGCAAAATCATTTATGGTCAGGTTGGCATCGATGAATTTGACGCATTCGTGACTAAATGGAAATCCATGGGCGGCGATCAAATCACAACGGAAGTCAATGAATGGTTCAAAACAGTTAATTAATACCGTGAATGATTTACGAGATGAATCATACTAAAGTAATACAAGAAGGAAGAAGTATTTCGTGAATACACCGGATTTGAGCGAAAAGTCGCCTGAATCCGGTGTTTTTGTTTTGTGTACGGAATGCTTAGACATGTAAGGAAGAAATTTATCTATTAATTTCTCTGCGTACAACCGTGCGTAAGACTTATTGTTTCGCAGATCCGTGAGAGCGTAAGATAATAGGTAATATACGAACTTCAATACGTTTTTTTAGCATAGATGGTTTGAGGAATGATCTGATAAATGGGAAGGCGGTCGAAGCATGAGTACACTTTATGATCAGGCAATGGAAGAGATGATTGAGGTCATTGAAGAATGGTTTAGTGAACAGTTGAAGCGGGATGACCTGGAAAAGGCTGTGAAGCGAACAACGCTGCAAATGGGAATTTTCAATGATATTTTGCTGGATTACAGACCAGGACGGACTACAGTAGACAGTGTGGATTTTGGATTGGATGAGGGATTGAAATCGAAGAATCCCGGTCCCTTTACCGAGGAACAGGTACGAAATGAGATCCAGCCCAAGCTTGTAGAAGTGGTTCAAGAGACATTGGACAAGCTGGCGGATACACCGTTGATCGACTATCGGTTTACCTTTCGCGGGAAATTTCCAACGACAGAAGGAAAGCTGCAAGTGACCATGCTCGAATATATCAACGAAGGGAAGAGGCAGCAGTTGCTTGAGCGCATTCATACATACGTAGACCAGAAGCTGCTGAAAGGTTCATATCCAACAAAGCCGTTGGAATCCTTTTTTTTGACGCGTCACCTGCTTGACCCGAAATTGTTCCCTGAACCGGACGTAGCGTGGACTTTAGCGCAATATGATCGCATACAGGAGTTAAATAAAGGGCGTCAGGAAGCTCTGGCGGAGCATCGTGGTGATATTATTCGTGCGATAACGTCTTGGGCGGAGAATCATTTTTTGCCACGCTACTTTGATGTACAGCCTTCTGCATACAGCGCCAATGTATATACACTTAAGCCAGGTGCTTCTTTGGAGGAGGACCAGCCAAAGAGTGAGCATGGGCAGCAGGTGGCACAGCCTATCGATCTGCTGCTATATGCAGCCGTGATGATTCTTCGTTATGAGCCTAGTTACAGTAAACCGAAAGGCCTTACTTTCTTGGAACTGGCCAAACAATTGGGTAGTAGCCGTGCGGTTCGTATGATGACGGAAGGTAGCGGAACCTATGTCAAGGAAGATATTCATGTGAAAAATGAGCAGGTGGAATGCACAGCCAACGATGTGTTCTCGATCATTACTATCATCATTCGCAAGGAAGATGCAGCTGCCTACGAACAGGCCATTGCTTTTATCACCCGTTTGCTGAAGCAGGGCTTCCCCAAAAGTTACAAGATCAAGCTCAAATCCAGCGTGAAGCAGTATCTGCCGATTAAAGGGCTTGCGAAGTCGGATACCCATCGATTTTTCGCAAATGCGCTGGAGTACCCGGAGCTGCGTCCGCTACTTGAAGAGTATGCACGTGCAGCGATCGAAGAGTTCGAATTTTATGCGGATACAGAGGGTGAAAAGAACTGTATGCCAGGCAGTTATGCAACCTTCGGACTTGGATTGGCAGATGAGCGGTATTTCCCGTTGGTTGAATATTACATGAGTGAAGTGGATGATGAGCACCAGTTGGTACAGGATAAATTCACCGTTGCCTTTGCTGAGACACATGGTGTAACGGCCAGTTCCATACCTGCATTAGTTACCTGTTTGCGTCGTTCTACGGATTCCCTGAAGCTGAAGATCCAGCCAGAGCTGGAGGATGAGGAGAAGCTTGAACTTCTGGTCCAATCGCTGCAAGGAATGGAAACTTATGAAGTGGAGCGTGCGCTGTATCCGATCTGGGGCAAGGTAGAGAAACTTGCAACGCTGGCACGCAAGGCTGATGGTAAACGGAAAGAGTTACTGTTAGAGCTTTTAAAGGCCGCAGGGAAGTAAGGATATGCCCGTGAGGGGCTTTTCAAGGCTGATGTGATGTATAACGATACAAGTAAAGGTGGATGAGAGTATGGAGCCATTAAATCGGGATGCATGGGAAGGGCTGTCCGTTCAGGAAAAAGAGGAACTATTGCGTGGCTTGGTTAATCATTTTCCCACAGGTATGAAGTATGAAGGATTGCAGACATTTGAACGATTCGGTCAGCGAATCGAGACAGGTGTATTTTCGTATGATGAGCAGAGATTTGTGTTTGTGCCTGGTGATCGGGTGACACTCGGCTGGGATCGCTGGCAGGATGGAATGAACGAAGAAACGTCAGCCGATTTATTAGAGACGGTCAGTGAGTATGGTGTGGAAGACGTGGATTCTTTTTTAAGTAGCCAGATGTCTCCGGTCAGGGAAGTGCACATTGCTCCCATGCTGGTGGAATGCAGGAACCACTCACTTGGCTGGAGTGAAGTGACGGAAGCTGAAGCGATAGAGCAAGAGAATGCCTATTTTGCAGAAGAGTTGGAGAAGTTTAAGCTGTCCGATCTGGACCAGTATGAACTGCATCAAGAGTTCCGTCTGGTCCGACAAGGTGAGGTAGTACAGATATTTTGGTTCAATGAAGATTTTACGTTGGAGTATTTAATCGAGGAAGAAGCAAAAGCGGGTTTTGGTTTGCTTACTGAAGATGAGTGGGAATATCTGTACGGAGGGGGCTGCCGCACGTTATTTCCATGGGGAGACAGCTTCGACTACACGATGAAATTGAAGCATTTTGGAAGCCTCGAAGAGGTGGAGGGAATTGTGGATGAATCGGCAGAGCCGGACCCTTTTCTAGTAGTTGAGAATGACCGTCCGTATGACTTGGAGCTGCCTAACTTTTTTGGTGTCCAGTTTGCTGGAGACCCCTATAACTATGAGCTTACGCTTGATGCGTCTGGGAACATGATGCCCAAAGGTGGCGACGGTGGCGCGATGATCTGTGGTGGCATGGGTCCGTTGGTGGGTTTCCTACCCGCTGCGGCCGTATACTATCGTGATGGTAATGCAGGGGAATTGGACTGGGAGGATATGATTGATTATATGAACTATCGGAGAGTGATTCGTTTAAAGGATTAGGCATTCACTTATGTATAGAACAAAACACACATCGAATCTGTCCCTCATCACAGGAGGAACAGAATGATGTGTGTTTGTTATGTTGTATGATTTTCAGTGTGATTCTTTGACTTTAGCTTCGAAATTATTTCACTTTTTGCACAGATACAGCCATTTGCTCCAGTTGTGTGTGAGTCAATGCGTTATTTGCCGAGCTGAGGGTTACATAGCGATCATCCAGTTTGAATGTCAGCATGTCGGTTTGATCTGGTGTGTACCACTTGGCGGTAACGCCGTTAGGCAGTTTAACATTTTTGCCGTCGTAGCTAAAGGAATAGTCTTTAGGCGACACAGTGACATTCATGTGATTGAAGACAAAGTTTACACCATCGCCAGCAGCCACGCTTTTGAATGAATCCCCGGCAATCATGTGTTGTGGTGCGTAAGCAGTCTCAAATCCTTGGAATTTCGCAAAGGCTTTGCGGATGGTAGCTGACTGTTCTTGGGTATATTTCACATCAGCGAAGCCCGTAACGCCCTGATCATTGCCTTGAACCTTTTGTACAGATACAGCTACTTGCTGCAGCTGAGCCTGAGACAGCTTATGGTCAGGCGAGCTTATTGTGACATAACGATCATCCAGTTTGAACGTGAGCATACCCGTTTGATCGGGTGTGTACCATTTGGCTGTGACACCATTGGACAGTTTTACGTCTTTGCTATTGTAACCGTCCGAATAGTCTCTTGGAGACACATCTACTTTCATATGATTAAAAGTAAAGCTTACTCCATCGCCGCCAGCACCTACACTTTTGAACGTATCACCTGCAATCATCTGTTGAGGAGCGTATGCTGTCTCGAAGCCGTCGAACTGTGCAAACGCCTTTTGAATGGCTTTTTTTTGCGCTGCGCTATAGCTCACATTGCTCAATGTAGAAGGATTGCTTGTAGCTTCGCCGATGATCACCTGTCCTTTTTTACCGTCATACGATACAGGTACATGCAGCGCATCAGCAATGGCACGTACAGGCAGATAAGTTGAATTGTTGTAAGTGATTGGAGCCAGTTTCTTGCCATTGCCATCCGTTGGTGAGTATGCCGCGCCATCTACATTGAAGCTGATCCCATGGTTGAGATATGCCGAGATTTTCTCCAGTTGAGTACCTGCGAATACGCCTGTTGCTCCTGTTAATGTCATGCCCAGTACCATCATCGTTGCTGCGGATTTCTTGAAGTTTTTCTTCATGTGTATAACTCTCCTTTAGTTTATATAAGTTGAATTGGGGGATTTACACCTTACCACTCCGAGTGCAGTACCAACTTCCGATCGCTCTTATCCCCAGATTTTCTTGAATCCTTTTATAAGGGGGAAATCCGGGGATAAAGGCGAACGCTATGCTTCCGAAGAAGCTTTCTTACAGAAAGCTTTTAGCTACGCTTCTTCAGATTGGTTCTGCCCTCTCCGTTATGGTGTAAAAGTCAGATTCAACTTATATATTTTGTTTTTTATAATGGCTTGCTGTCCTTATGGCTTTATATTACCCGCTGAACATATCCAGAATAATTCTGAATTATCTCCAACTTGTAAACATGTGTAAGGATCTTGGCATTTGGAATTTGTTATTTACAGAGGAGAGCATTCACATTATAGATGTTGGAGAAGCAAGGAGAGAGAAGTGGGAGAGATTGTAGATGACTTTGAGCAGGGATACACGCAGGAAGTTAATTCTTTCAGCAGGAAAAGTCTTTATGAACAAATTCATTTGTGGGTGGTACGTGGACTATTGGCCATCATAAGAGAGAGGGGAATGGTTCGCCAAACCATCCCATATGTACAACGAAATTTTGAATTACCCGAAAAGTTCAGACATGTACTTTGCTGAGAGTAAGCGCTATTCAGTTCACTAAATACAGGACGAAACCGCCTATGCCGAGAACGATGGCACCAACGTATACATAAGTAAGTTTGCTCAGATTTTGCTTGGTCCTGCGATCATATTCGGGGTTGCTGGTCTGATTCGCTTTCGAATTCCCGATGATCATGGTAGCAATTCCACCGAACAGGGCAATGCCAATAATTAAAATATAGGGCAGCAATGTCATGCGATGAACCTCCTTCATTGAAATCAATTGTTCTGTTCATTGTACTTCAAGTTTACCTTGGATGTAAGCTTTTTATTGATAAATTAAGGAAAATAAAGTCCTTCACTTACAGTATGTATGCAGTGCTGAATGGAGCGGATCACTATAATTATAAATTTTTAAATTTGAGATAAACCTTGTTGTGGCGCGTATTTGCGGCTTTCCTGGACGGAGGCTGCATTTTTTTTTGCCCAGAGAGGTGATCCAGATTGAAGAACCCTGCGTTACACCCTATGAAGACGACGACGAGGAAACAAAGGATAAACAAAACTAACCGAGGAGTGAACACGTAATGAAAATGAAAATGAAGAAATTTATCGCACCCATGCTGAGCTTGACGTTATTAATGCCAGGAATCGCCGGGGCTGCTGCAGCACCACAGACACCAATGACTACAATGAAGGCAAGTGTTAATACACCTGCTGCTGACCTGAGAGCGAGCCTGGATCACCTGTTATCCGAACACTTTGCACTCGCAGTAACCGCAATGGCGAAGGCATATGACGGAGCTAAAGATGCAGACGCAGCTTATAAAGCACTCGACCAAAATGCATTGGATATGCAGCCGGCAATCGCATCCCTTTACGGTGATGCAGGAGCCAAAGAATTCGAACGTATCTTCCGCGCTCATAACAAATATACAGATGATCTTGTGAAAGCAACTAAGATGGGTAACCAGGCTGGAATCAAACAGGCACAGAATAATATTAACGGTTTTGTAGAAGAATTCTCTACATTCCTCAGCACCGCAACGGAAGGCAAATTGCCAAAAGCGGCAGCTAAAAATGCTTTGAAAGTACATGAAGATCTCGTGCAAAAAGTATTTGATGAATATGTAGCAGGTGACTATACAGATGCATACAAAGCTTACCGTGAAGGTTTCAAAGAAATGTTCGACGTGAGTAAAGCACTTTCCACAGCAATCACAACACAAATGCCTGAGAAATTCGAGAACAGCAAAGCGGACACACCAGCAGCTGATCTGAGATCTGCACTGAACCACTTGGCTTCCGAGCACTTCGCTCTGTCGGCTCTGCAGATGCAAGAACAATATGATGGCCGCACAGCAGCATCCAATGCACTGGTTACAGCTGAAGCTGGAAACACAGCGGATTTCAAAGCAGCGATCGCTTCCATTTACGGTAATGACGGTGCCAATGCGTTCGAGAAAATTTGGGTAACCAACCACGTGAATGCACAAAGCGACTATGTAACAGCTGTTAAAAATAATGATGCAGCGGCTCGTGCAGCTGTCGAGAAACGTATTGACGGATTCACCACGGAGTTCGCGACATTCCTGGATTCCGCAACAGCAGGCAACCTGCCAAAAGCTGCCGGACAACAAGCATTGACTACACATGAGAAGCAAGTACAACAAGTATTGGATCAATACGCTGCGGCTAACTACGAAGGTTCGTACACAACTAACCGCGAAGGATTCAAAGTTATGTTTGGTGTAGGTCAAGCCCTGGGTAATGCAATTGTGACGCAATTCAATGATAAATTCCAAGAGCAACCCACTACACCGACAATGCCTGAAACAGACACAACAACTGTATGGATGCAGTTGAACAGCAAAAAGCTGAAAATCAATGACAAAACAACCAACATGGACACCACGCCAATGCTCTGGAAAAACACAACCTACATTCCATTGCGCTTCTTGAGCGAAGGAATTGGTGCAACCGTGAAATGGGATAAAAAAGCACAACAAGTAACTGTAATGGCTGGCAATGATACACTGAAGTTCTGGGTGAACAACAATGTTATGGAAGTGAACGGCATGAAGAAAAATGTGGGCGCAACAGTCTTTGTTAACAAAGATGGACGTACACAAGTGCCACTGCGTTTCATCGCTGAGCTTCTTGGCTGGGATGTAAAATGGGCGCAAAAAGATGGCTCCATCACACTGACTAAATCCATGTAATCACTATTTATAAAAAGAAGAACGAAAAAAGCTGCCCCATACGGCAGCTTTTTTCGTTTTCATTTCAGTGCCTTCATCTTCATCTTACTTTGGGAATCAGCAATCCAATTTGCATCACATGGACGAAAAAAGGCCACATCAAAATATTCAAATATTTGGTATAATTAAAGCAGTCAGTAACCTCGCCGCAACGTGTTATTGATCACGGTACGGTGGTGGACTGTACATAATCGTATTCACTAGCCCGTTGGAGTCATGTATGTTGTATTATTATTCGGTATGATCAAACAAGAAAAGGGGGTTCAAGCGGATGGACACAGCTTCAAAGCCTGAGCGACGGGCAAAACATATTGATACCCGTCTGTTTATTGCCTGGGCCGTATCAGTCATTGCGACTGGAGGCAGCCTTTATTTTAGTGAGATTAAGGGATACATCCCCTGTGATCTGTGCTGGTTCCAACGGATCTTCATGTATCCGTTAACGATTTTACTTGGCATTGCCTACTTCAAGGATGACGCGGGAATTACCAAGTATGTTCTTCCCCTTAGTTTCATTGGAGGCGGAATCTCGTTATACCATGTAACGATTCAGCGTATTTACTCGGCTACGGGCAGTTCAGTGGCATGCGGACAAATTCCGTGTTATACCGATTACTTGAACTGGTTTGGTTTTATCACAATTCCGTTACTTGCACTGATCGCATTTATCATCATTATTGTTATGCTGTGGGGAATTGGCAAAACACCAAAATCTTCTTCATAAGAAAGGACAGATGATTGATGAGCGGACAAGTCCGTTGGTTCATGCCCTTCATCATTCTGACCCTCCTGATCGTGGGGTGTTCGGAACAGAAGCAGTCCCAGTCAGGTGAGATGCCGGAGATGATCAAGGTGAAGCTCATGGTACCGGACAAGGTGTCCATTAAGGAAAATGTTGCCTTGCAGATCCAGCTTACACAAGGGGGGCAGCCTGTGAATGATGCGGACCGTGTGCAGTTTCAGATCTGGAATGAAGAGGATGAACCGGAGGCACCATCTCTGGAACAAGGCATGATGAGTGCAGAAGAGCTTGAAGCCAAGGGAGCCATCACCGCGAAATCAGCAGGTGAAGGATTGTACGAAGCAAGCTACGCGTTTGAGCAATCCGGAGTCTATATCGTACAGGTCCATGTTACTGCTGGTGCAATGCACACCATGCCCCGAACGAAGGTAACTGTGGAAGAATAAATCGATAAATACAGCCCGATAATGTTGACGTACAAGCCACTTCCGGCCGCGTCGTTTATCGGGTTTTTGCATGTGTAATTCGTGATTGTAAATTTCTCGTTTTTATACCTTGACCTTGAAGTATACTTCAAGGTTTATCCTTGATGTATTACAACATGTTGGAGGTAAGATCGATGAGAATTTTGGAATGGATTTTGGTCATTGTGACGGTTATTAGCGCAGTAGTCATATTGATGGCTCCCAAACGTCGGGCAGTGAAAGTGGGTACGTTGTCGGCATTGGCACTGGTTATTCTATTGCATGGGGGAATCGATCGTTTTCGTGTGCAGCTGTTGCCCACCTATATCGTAGCCCTTGTTTTACTGATTGTATTGGCGATTCAACTGTGGAAGTCCGGACGCAATATGCAGAACATACAAAAACCGAAACGTCGTTCGTGGTTCAAAACCATCTTGGCATCTATTCTGGTGCTGGCTCTCAGTGCAGGTTCAATGGTGCTAACGTCGCTTTTCCCTGCATTCACGATGCCTGAACCGACAGGTCCATTCGCCATAGGCACCTATTCGCAGCAGTTAACGGATGAATCTCGGGAAGAGACCAAGACGGCTGAAGCGGGTGATAAGCGAGAACTTATGATTAATGTCTGGTATCCTGTAGATCAGGAAACAGCCAAAGGATTACCGCTAGAGCATTATCCTGCCGAGTTGGGAGAGGCGATCAGTCTCGTATTTGGCATTCCACCGGTGGTGTTCAGTTATCTTGATACGATTCCCACGCATGTGGTCAAAGGCGCTGAGGTGTCTGCCGCACAGAGCAAGTATCCAGTATTGCTGTTTTCACCTGGAATACGCTCTGCACGCTTTCAAAGTATGACCGCGATTGAGGAACTGGTAAGCCACGGCTACATTGTTGTTGGGATCGACCATCCGTATACCTCAGCTCAAGTGACATTCCCGGATGGACATGTTGCTTCTTATGAGCCGGATCCTGAAGATCTAACGTCAGAGGAAGTGTATCAACATAATATAGAAGGTGTTGGCATTCGTGCAGCTGACGCAAGCTTTGTACTGGATACGCTCACCCAGTGGAATAAACATGATCCGAATCAACTGCTCGAAGGCAAGCTTGATCTGGATCATGTCGGTATCTTTGGTCACTCTTATGGTGGTGCGACAACAGCGGAAGCACTAGCGCAGGATAGCCGTTTCAAAGCAGGACTCAGTTTGGAAGGCGGATTCTGGGGGAGCGTATCCACTACAGCCTTGAAACAGCCGTTTATGTATATCATGTCAGGTGGAACAGCCAAAAGTTTTGACCCGAACGCCACTGCCAAGGATAAAGTGTTTTATCCCGAGTTTGAAACGGATTTGGATCGGGTGATGACAAGCAGTCTCAATGATACGTATTACTTGACCGTGGATCATTTCTTCCATCAGAGTTTCACGGATATTCCGTTAATTTCACCTAAACTGTTTGCCAAAGGCATAACACCAGAGCATAATGTGGACATTACAAGATCATATACATTGGCCTTCTTTGACCGTTACTTGAAGGGAGAAGAGCAGCAGCCTTTGCTGGAAGGGTCGTCAGACCGTTTTCCCGAGGCCACTTATGATAACAAGTATACCAAGCTGCGGAGCAATCAGGCGGAATAACGCGGAGATGGATGGAGGAGTAGCATGAAAACCATGACAAGAGGAGAGTTAGCCAAACGTACGGGTGTGAGCATGGCAACGCTCCGGTATTACGAGGACAGTGGAATTCTGCCTGCTCCCCGTCGTTCGTCCAACGGATATCGTGTGTATACCGAGGATTATCTGGTTAAGGTCAAATTCATTAAGGATGCTCAATCGCTGGGTTATTCTTTAAAAGAAATACAGGATACGTTACAGCTGCTTAGTCAAGAGGACATGGAGAGTGAAGCACTTAAAACACTTGTACGTGACCGAATAGAAGAGATTCAGTCGCATATCGATAACCTGCAGCAGATGCAGACACTTCTTGCCGGGTTGCTCCTGACGCCAGAGCATGATATTCACAATTACATTGAATCTTTCCGGATCAACAAGGAGGATGGCAATTCATAAGATAACCCTGTAACCAATAAACACCTTCATAGATCATCCCTGACGCGTTTGGCGTGAGAGATATCTTTGAAGGTGTCTTTTATGTTTCCGGCTCTTCATAACGATTCAAGCAATTCAAAACAGGCCTGCTTCGCGCAGGAAATGGTGCACAATTTCTGTCTGGTATTTGATCCGGTCTGATCGGTTCAGACTCCAGCAGGTCTCCACGGTAACCGAACGGGCTTGAAGCAGGCGAGCTGCGGCTGTTCGTGCTGAACCGGGCAACTCGTGTTGCTTCAGATTGAAGTGCCTGTCACGAATGGGAATCGACCGATTCATTCGCCCTATAATTCGTTTGCATAACGGAACAGCCTTGCTGCCCGGATTGGTAATCAGAGTTTGTCCTAGTACCCGTGAGCTGCGTTGGGATAATCCATTGGCTTCATGCAGGTCCAGCCACCAGGTAGGTCCATATTGACGAGCAAGCCGAAAGACAGCGGAAGCAAGCGGATGTTTGGCTTTGCCAGAAATATGCCGCGGGAAGGTGCGATTTAAATCAGGTTTTCCTCGGCTGTTGTTTCGATAAGCCTTCTGATTCACTCGTGGAATAATAATGAGGAGTCCACGAGCCACGTGTCGACGCCCTGCCATGCAGTCATTAGCCAGCTTCTGCGCAGCGGCCATGCTCGCGGTTTCATTTCCGTGAACTCCCGATGTAATCATGATAACGGGTCCGGGCTTCGTGCCTCGAACGAGGTAATAGGGAGTGGCGTGTGCACTGGATGCAGCAAGTGTGTGTTTGGTAACAAGCATGACACTTCACCTCCGCTATTACAGTACGTTATGTCCTTCCCGCATGTAACGGCATTTGAACAGGCCCTGATCCAGTTCTGAATAAAATAGGCCAGTCAGTACACTCGATGAATAATATCCTCGAAATCCGGTTCTTTCATCTCGACATCCTCAATCTCGCCCCATTGTTCGAGCTGTTTCAGAATGTCCATTGTGCTCCATTCTTTTCGGTTTACTTCAATAATGACGATCTGGCCCTCTGTCCCTGTAATTTGAATGGCGGATGATATAACATCCGGGATTTGATACGAACCGCGATACGTAACTCGAATAATCGTTGGCAGACCGATGGTTTCGCGCAGAGAGGGGATGGAGCCATCATACGTAAGTTGACCGTGATTGATCACCATCACCCGACTGCATAGCTGCTCAATGTCGTCCATGTCATGAGTGGTCAGCAAAATCGTTTTGCCAAACTCTTCATTTAACGTACGAAGAAATTGACGTATGTTCCGCTTTGCGTTCACATCCAGTCCAATCGTCGGCTCATCGAGAAAAAGCAATTCCGGGTCATGCAGCATGGAAGCTGCCAGGTCGGCACGCATTCGCTGTCCAAGCGAGAGCTTGCGGACAGGCGTAGCCCAGAACGATTCCAAATCCAGCAGCTCGGCGAACTGGGCCAATCGTTTCGTTTTGTCCTCGGCACGGACTCCGTACATTTCGGCCAAAATATCATACGAATCCTTCACGGGCAGATCCCACCAGAGCTGGCTGCGCTGTCCGAACACAACACCGAGGCGTCCAACCGTGCGACGTCTTTCCTGGTGTGGATTCATACCACCGAGCAACACCTCACCCGAGGTCGGATGAAGGATACCCGTCAGCATTTTGATCGTGGTGGATTTTCCAGCCCCATTGGGGCCGATATATCCAACAAATTCTCCTTTGCCAATATCAAAGCTAATGTCTCGAACCGCTTCCTTGGACAGATACTCACGAGAAAACAAGGTTCGAAGCCCGGAGAACCGGCCCTCGCGTACCACAGGGGTTTTGAATTCCTTTTGCAGATGCCTCGCTGTAATCATAGTCATGACGATACTCTCCTCCTTAGCTACCTGTACTTTGATATTTGGTTAAACCGAATTTCCAGAAACGCAGACTTGCGGCCAGACTCAGGACGGCTACAACGATAATGGCACCAAGAACCCACGCACCTAGTTCGCCGCGAAGCAGATAGAGTGACGGAACATAGTTGACGAAACCCACCGGGATTACGGTCAGCAGAATGCCAGACATCCATTTGGGATACAACGTCAGCGGATATTGGGCAGCCGTACGCGCCGCATCCTCGGTAATGGTCTGCAATTCCTCAATGCGTGTGGTCCAGAATCCAAGCGTTGCCGTGGCAAGACCAATCGAAAAAAGAATGATGGCACCGGTTAGGATGACGAGCAGAGAGAAGGGGATGACAGTCCAACCGATCTGTCCGCTATGCATCATGCCTGCCAGAGACCAACAGAGAATAAAACCGCCTTGTAACACTTCACCAGCCATGATGCGGAAGTTTTGTGGCAGTAAGGCCAGCAATACGGGCATAGGACGGGTTAACAGTTGATCGAGTTCGCCGCCGACCAGATACTTTTCCAGATGATGCACTTCGTTGCCAAACGTTCGATACAGTGTCTTGGATAGGGTCATGATCGCGAAGAGGTAACCAATTTCATGAAGGGACCAGCCTTTAATGGCTCCGAATTTGTGCAGCACCAGAGCAACCATCAGAAACTCGGAGATTTGAATCAATGCGGCCAGAACGGAGGCTATGACAAAATTGAACTTGTATTGCATCCGACTGCGGATGCTTGTTCGAATGAGCATTTTATATAAAGTGAGCCAGGAAGTTGTTTTCATCCGCCCTGCACCTCCACTTTACGGCGCAATACCTGAGTGATCGCCAGACAGACGAATGTCATGAGGACGCACCAAATCAAGGTTCCCCATAACAAGGAGCCATTTTCATAACCCAGATAGATTCGGGTCGGGACATAGAGAAGGAAAGGATAGGGAGATAACCAGGCAATTCGTTCAAGCCAGTCTGGCAGCCATTCCAGCGGAATGAAGAAACCAGCAAGCAGATTCATCATGGCGTGATTGCCCCAATGCAGCCAGGAGGACTCCGTAGTCCACATCGCGGTGGCGCCAATAATGTAATTCATACAGATGGATAAATAGGATGCGCCGGCAAGACCAATTGCGGCAAATAGCAGGGTTGAAGCTTCTGAGGGCCATTGCAGAGAAAATACGATGGAGAAGAGCAAGTAAATCGGAATGCTTTTGTACACGAACTGGTAGGCAATCTGCCCCCATTCACGTGCCATCAGGTGGGTGAACAGATGAACCGGCCTCATGAGATCAAGCGCGATCTGCCCTGTCCTGACCGTGAGTGGAATACCAAGTCCATTGGTGAGAAAACCCGAGATCCAGAGAGAGGATTGCGTAAACGCAATGTAACTGATCATCCCCTGTGTCCCGTATTCTCCGAGAGAATGATCGGCCCCGATGCCAATCCAGAGACAGGCATACATGTAACCGAACATGGCGCTTGCCAGGTTATGTACCATGTGGGCCCCGCGGTATTGCAGGTTCCGGGAGTAGGCTTTGGAAGCCAGAGTGAAATAAAGCATGTGACACCTCCGATAAGTTGGTTGAACGGCGGTTCCGTTCACTTCAGTCAAGGCGAAAAAGAGAGAAGGACAACAGCATACCAATATATTCCTTCACAGGCAAGACATTTTTTTGGCATATACCGGAAGAAATGAGGCTGTTCAACAATGCGCCACAAGACAGTGGTTTGTCCGTTCCTTTATAATTGGGGGGCAAAGACGCAAACGTTTACAATATGAACTATTCAAATTTTAAATAATCCGCCGGGCATGTGCCTGACGATTGAGGATACAGCTTCAACAATCCGGCAAGAGAGAAGGTTGGAATGAGTAAAATTGCATGGGTCACGGACAGTACGAGCACACTCGATCCGCTATTTGCAGAGCAGAATCATGTGTACATCGTACCTCTTCGGATCGTTTTTGGAGAGGAATGTTATCGGGAGACAGAAGACATCTCGTCGGAATTATTCTATGAGAAACTTGATGGGGCTTCACGCGCAAGCAGCTCACAGCCGCCGATTGGTGAATTTATTGAACTGTATGAGTCGTTGAAAGGTAAGTACGATGAGATCATTACCATTCATTGCTCCACTGCGCTTAGCGGTACGCTGCACACATCGATGCAGGCTGCCGAAATCGCAGGTGTGACGGTTACCGCCATTGATTCCAGAGCAGGGGCTTATCCGCTGCGGGAGATGATTTTGCAAGGATTGGAATGGCAGAAGCAAGGCCAGACAGCATCCGAAATCAAACTTCACATCGAACAGATGATTAATAACATGTCCTTTTACCTTATTCCAGCCAGTCTTCAGCATCTACACCGCAGTGGGCGTGTGTCGGGGACCCAGCTTATTCTTAGCCAATTGTTGAAAATTCATCTGCTGCTTCGATTCGAAGAGGGCAAAGTGGTTGTGAATGAGAAAATTCGTACGTTCAAACGGGCCAAACAGCGCATGCTGGATGTGCTCAAGGTGGACATGGGGAAAGTGAAGCATGTATGTATCATGCATGCGAACAATCAGGAAGAAGCCGTTACAATCAAACAGCAGATTGCAGATTTGCTTCCCCGCTTGAAGACGGAAATTATGCCTTTTATCCCTGTGGTCGGAATTCATGCAGGTGCGGGCACGATTGGACTGTGCTGGATACGAAGCGAGACGGTATAAGGTTGTAAATGAGACCTGGCAGGAGGTTCACTTTGTTACATGAAGTGGCGAACCTGCCGGGTTTTTCGTATTTCATTGCCAATTGATGCAAACTGTGAGGTAATAAAGGAAAACGTTCAAGTTGGAGGGAATCTCGTGTCAAGTTATCGCTTGCTGCTTGTTGAAGATGATCGCTCAATTAGTGAAATGGTCGGTCCTTATTTGGAAAAAGAGGGCTATGACGTCTCTTATGCATATGACGGACTGGAGGCGGAACGTCAATTCAGCCAATCACCGTCAGAATATGACTTGGTCATTCTCGATCTGATGCTGCCACACAAAAATGGGATGGAAGTGCTCCAGACCATCCGTGCCACCAGTCTGGTGCCAGTGCTCATCCTGTCTGCTAAGGACGGAGAGGTGGACAAAGCCCTCGGCCTGGGATTCGGCGCTGATGATTACTTGAGCAAACCATTCTCGCTGATCGAGCTGACCGCTCGGATCAAGGCGGCTATTCGTCGTGCCAACTATACCGCACAGCCTGCAACGGAAACTACTCCAAAGGCAATGCGCATTCACATTGGCGGACTTGTGGTTGATACGGAAACGTATGAGGTTGAGCGTGATGGCATACCTGTAAAGCTTACTTCCAAGGAATTTGGTATTCTCAAAATGTTTATCACCCACCCTGGCAAAGTATTTACCAAGGCTCAAATCTACGCTTCTGTCTGGAATGATCATTATTATGGCGACGAAAATATCATTAATGTTCATATGCGTCGTCTGCGCGAGAAGCTGGAAGTTGACCCCTCCAACCCCCGGTATATTAAAACATTGTGGGGTATCGGCTATAAGCTGGAGGTGGACCCGGCGTGACGTTGATCTTGGCCTTTTCTACCGGGATATTGGCTCTTATCGTCATTCTATTAAGCGTAAGGCTGCATAAACGTAGTACCCATCTAACTTACATACATGAGAAATTGACCTCTATTATACATAAGAACACATTTGAACGCCTGCTCGTCTTTAACAGTGACCCCCAGATAAGCCAGCTCCTTAAGGACATGAATCAGTTACTGGATCATGCACATCGGGCTGAGGCGGGTTATGCCAATCAGGAGAAGGAGATGCGCAACATGCTCTCCAATATCTCACATGATCTGAAGACGCCGCTTACGGTTGTGCTTGGTTATAGTGAAACGCTGCTGCATAGCACTTCCCTAACCGATCAGGAACGCGTAATCATGACTGCCAAAATCCAGGATAAAGCGCAGGAGGTGCTGCGTCTGATTCATTCCTTTTTTGACCTGGCGAAGCTGGAGTCGGGGGATAACGAGCTTACTCTGACCAGGGTCAATATAAGCGAATTGTGTCGCTTGAAGATGATCTCTTTTTATGACATGTTAACGAATCTAGGTCTGCAAGTGGAGCTGTCCATTCCGGAAAGCGATGTCTTCGTGAAAGGCAATGAGGAAGCACTGGACCGTGTGCTGGATAATCTGATCACCAATGCCATGAAATATGGAGCAGATGGCAAGGTACTTGGCCTTTCACTCGACTATTCAATTGGCGAACAAGTGACACTTAGCATCTGGGATCGGGGTAAGGGCATTCCTGAACAAGAGCACAGTCGTGTATTTGAACGCATGTATACGCTGGAGGATTCACGTAATCGTCTCTATCAGGGCAGTGGTCTGGGGCTGACCATTACGAAGCGACTTGTGGAGCGAATGGGCGGAAGTATTGAGCTCCACAGCGTACCTTTTGTACGAACAGTATTTTTGGTTTCATTAAAACCTTGTTAGGTGCAATTTATAGCTTTCACGATAAGCTTAAGGTTTTTGTAAGATTTGATTAATAAAAAAGAAGACTTTTCTCTTTACAATACAGATATAAGAACCCGTCAGGGACGAACGTAAAGGAGAATTAAAGAACATGACATATATCGCGCGGACCATAGGTGTGACCAAGACGTATGCAGGGGCAGAGGTTGTATCGAACGTCAATATGAGTATCAAGCAAGGGGAGATTTATGGGTTTCTTGGTCCGAATGGAGCGGGGAAAACAACGATGATGAAGATGCTCACCAACCTCGTGAAGCCGACTGTAGGCGAGATTGAATTGTTTGGAGAAAAGCTCACGCCTACTTCTTATGAATTGCTGAAACGAATGGGCAGCATCATTGAATATCCTTTTTTCTACGATAATCTGTCCGCCAAGGAAAATCTGGATCTCCATTGTGAATACATGGGGTTTCATAACAAAAAGGTCATTAACGACATGATGGAAAATGTAGGTCTCAAGGATACTGGCAAGAAGCCTGTTCGTGACTTTTCTCTGGGGATGAAACAGCGTCTAGGCATCGCTCGTGCGCTGATCACAACACCGGAACTGCTCATTCTGGATGAACCGATTAACGGGCTCGATCCCGTAGGCATCAAGGAGATGCGCGATTTGTTCAAACGTCTCAGCTCCCAGTATCGTATTACCTTGCTGATCTCCAGCCATATTCTTGGGGAAATCGAGCAGGTTGCAGACACCGTTGGGGTCATTCGAAATGGGCGTCTGGTTGAAGAAGTATCCATGGACAGCATTCGTGGGAGCCACAGCGAGTACATTGAGCTGCAAACGTTGGACCCACGTAAAGCGACCTATGTGATGGAACATCAATTGGGGTTGAAAAATTATAAATTGATCGATGACCATACTGTACGCATCTATGATCCGGGCATTGCTCCATCGGAATTGACAGGCAAGCTGATCGGGCATGGCGTTGAGATTGAATCCATTTTCAAACGGGCACATTCATTGGAAGAACACTTCATGAGCTTAATGAAGGGGGATGGGGACGTTGCTTAAACTGATCCAGCTGGAACTGCGCAAACATCGGTTTGCCCGAAATTTCAGAACGGTAGGTATCGCCAATCTCGCCCTTATCCTGTTTCTCATCTTGATTGGATTCACCGATCAGGGGGCAGAAGATTACGCTTTTGCCGATTACCACGTCTCCTTCATGTTAATAGATACGTTTGCTAGAGCTGTATTTATCATCTTTGGCGGTGCGCTGATCGCGAAACTGATTATTAGTGAGTATCGAAATAAAACGATGAACGTCATGTTTACCTATCCGATCAAGCGCCAGAAAATCATTGCTGCCAAGCTGATTATTATCTTTGTTTTTACCTTTGTGATGATTTTGTTTACCGATCTGCTGATGGGAGCCTTGCTGGTTATTACAAACCAATTCTACTCCTTCATTCCCGATACGTTGACGATAAGTGATGCACTGGTACTGTTGCTGAAGTACACCATTAGTTCCTTGTCCGCTGCGGGGATGGCTCTGATCCCTCTATTCTTCGGGATGCGCAAACATTCGGTCACGACCACACTGGTATCATCCATTCTGCTTGTACTTGTGGTGTGTTCCGGATTTAATGGACCTTCTGTGTCAATTAACTCTATCGTCTTCATTCCATTAACACTGGGGGCGATCGGACTGTGGATTGCTTCGCTGTCCATGATTCGTCTGGAGACAAAAGATGTGAACTGATTCCTTTGGAAACCATACTCCGTATGGCTTCACATGCCATTGACATCTGCTCGTACAAGGGATAGGATAATGTCAACTGAAGGACGAAGGAGAATGCAACTACCATGACGATTCCAAAAACATTAACAATCGCTGGTTCGGATACGAGCGGCGGTGCCGGGATTCAAGCAGATTTGAAAACTTTTCAGGAGCTTGGTGTGTATGGCATGACTGTGCTTACTACTGTTGTGGCTATGGAGCCTGATACGTGGGATCACCAGGTCTTTCCTGTGGAATTAAATGTAGTCGAGGCTCAACTGCGCACCGTTCTGGATGGCATCGGTTTTGATGCAATGAAGACGGGTATGCTGGGTTCTGTAGACATCATTGAATTGGTTGCGAAGCACATCCGCCGGAGCGGACTGCCACAGATCGTTATCGATCCGGTAATGGTCTGCAAAGGTACGGACGAAGTGCTGCAACCTGAGAATACAGAAGCAATGATCGAATTCCTGTTGCCGGGTGCTGATCTGGTTACCCCGAACCTGTTTGAGGCTTCACAGCTCGCGAAAAGTGGGCTAATCCGCTCCAAGGAGCAGATGGAGTCTGCAGCAGCTGTCATTCACGATCATGGGGCGAAACACGTCCTGATCAAGGACAGAGGCGTTATTAACCCGGGTAAAGCGATGGATCTTCTCTATGACGGAACGAACTACGAATGGTTTGAAGCCGATGTTGTTGGCTCCGGATATACACATGGTGCAGGCTGCACCACATCTGCGGCAATTACCGCAGGTTTGGCGCGCGGTCTTACCGTGAAAGAGGCTGTTCGTGAAGGCAAAGCCTTCGTGACCAAAGCGATTGCTGGTGGATTCCCGCTGAACCGCTTTGTTGGCCCAACGCTGCATGTAGCACACCGACTGGAGAAGTAAAACTGAGCGGTGCGCACGTGTAGTGTGTAATCGCGGAGAAAAACGTGGTTTCAGCCGGAAGTAGCTGTCAATGAGCAGAAGGTTGCTCGTTGACGGCTTCTTTTTTGTGCAAAAACGTATGGGATTTAGTAACTTTTGGTATATATTAATCGTATATAAGATGGAGTTCATTCCAGAACATGGCTGGACACACGGACGACACACGGAATCGTTATGTTAACAACAGAATGCTAAAAGGAGAGTCGGCCATGGTCAGAACAGTGCTTCTGGTGGAAGACGAAAGCCGCATTCGTGAGATTGTGGCCGATTATTTCATAAAAGAACAATGGAACGTTATTGAAGCAGAACATGGGGTAGAGGCGCTGGAATTGCTGGCACTGCATGAAGTGGATCTGGTCATTCTAGATGTGCTGATGCCGGAAATGGATGGATGGACCCTCTGTGGGCATATTCGTTCCCAGTCGACCGTACCTATTATAATGCTGACTGCCCGATCCGAAGATGATGACAAGATTCATGGCTTCCAGCTCGGCGTGGATGATTATGTTACGAAGCCATTCAGTCCTCGTGTACTGGTTGCACGTGCAGAGACATTAATGAAGCGAGTAGAGGGTGCCGTTAGCAAGGAGCAGAGTGTGATCCGGTTTGGATGTGCCACAATTGATCCATGGGCGCGGCGGCTTGAGAAGGATGGAATTGAAGTGGAGCTTGCTCCCAAAGAATATGACCTTTTGCTGTATTTAACTCGCAATCAGGGAATTGTACTGTCCCGTGATGCCATACTTAATCGGGTATGGGGATATGACTTTGAGGGCGATTCGCGTGTGGTGGATACCCATATCAAAAAGCTTCGCAGCAAACTTGGGGATGAAGCCAAGTGTATCCGAACGGTTATCGGTACCGGTTATCGATTCGAGGCCGAGGCATGAGACGTAACGGTGTAACGATGAAACTGTTTCTGGTCATGGCTGGATTTCTGCTTCTTCTATATGGAACAACCGTGATTGCCCAACTGGTCTGGTTCCCGGACTTTTACCAACATCAGAAAATCAGCAGCATTAAGAAAAAATTAACAAAATTCGAACAACAATATTCCACGGGACATTGGAACGATGTGCAGCTGGCCAAGGAAACCGGAAAGTTCATGCGGCAGAATCAGTCGCATCTGGTCATCCTGACGAATACAGGTAAACTGGTCAATGACCCATTCCACATCGTGCTTCTGCAAGAGGATGGCAAGCAGGTGAATATATCTTTGTCGTTGTTTATCAACAGTGAGAACGCAGGATGGCTTGCTTCACACTTGAAATATGGTCAGCAATTGACCGTTACAGGCTCAGCAAGTGGAATGAATGATCCTATGGTTTATCCGCTGAAGATAAAGGATCAGAGCTCCGTGGTCAGCGGAACGGAAGATTTTCAGGAGTTAACGGAGCCGGTAGAAGAATGGTCAGGAACATTGAAGGACGTTGTTCTTCCCAACCTGGGGACATGGAGCCAGAGACAGGGTCTGCTCGTGCAGGCGCTGGATAGCCGCTTCCCGCTGTCTACGGAAGATCAGCTCAGTCTCGCCAACGGAAAAATGATTAATGAGGAATGGACCGATAGCTGGAGTGGTGTACGAAATGTGCTTACGATTGCTCCGGTGCACAGCTCGGGACCCCAGCAACAGCTCATTTTTTCCCTGACGTCCCTGCAGGAGATGAGGGAGGCGAGTGAAGCTACACAACTATTTTATGCGTATTTTGGTATTGCTGCATTTGTGCTGATTGTTTTCCTTTCACTGCTTCTGTCCCGAATTGTCACCAAGCCATTGCTTGCCCTGAACCATGTTGCCAAAAAGATGTCGACCCTTGATTTCACAGTGAAATCGCCCATCCGCCGCAATGACGAGATTGGCAGTCTGTCCAATAGTCTTAACGCGCTGTCGACAACATTGGGTCAGACTTTGGAAGAACTAAGGCAGGCGAACAGTCAGATGCGCACCGATATGGAGATGAAGCAGCGGATTGAACAGCGTCAACGGGAGTTTTTTGCCGATGCATCCCATGAGCTCAAAACGCCTATCAGCATCATCAAAGGGTACTCCGAAGGGTTGAAAGATGGAGTCAGTGAGAGCAAACGTGAGCGTTACATCGAGATCATTGCCGATGAAGCGGTCAAAATGGAAACGATAGTCGAAGAGATGCTGGATCTGGTACGGTTGGAATCCCAAGCGATTAAGCTGAACACCGGTGCGGTAGCTCTTGGAGATATGATTGAAGATATTGCCGGACGTCTGGGTCCACAACTGAAGGAAAAGGAACTGGAGGTTGTACTGGTCTCCACCACAGAGCAGACCGTTGAGGGAGACCGCAGCAAGTTAGAGCAAGTCTTCTACAATATGATGATGAATGCTATACGTCATGCCGTTCCTAAGACCGATATTATGATTGAGATCAGCAGGCCGGAAGGGCAGGTTCGAATCTCCATCGAGAATCAGGGTGAGCAGATTTCGGAAGCGGAGCGGCAGTACATCTGGGAAAGATTCTACCGCGTGGAACGCTCGCGTAATCGCAAAATGGGGGGGACCGGGCTCGGCCTGGCCATCGCGAAGCAGATTCTCGATTTGCATGGATGCAGTTATGGCGTGGAGAACACGCCGGACGGAGTCCGTTTTTATATTATTTTTCCTAATGCTTAGTACGAAGGGGAGTCAAGTCTATGAAATCTTTACCGTCCATTCTAACGTTGGGCAACTTAACTTCAGGCATGCTAGCTGTCATTATGGCTATTCATGGTGAGTTTGCGCTGGCCGTGACGATGATCTGGGTAGCCATGTTCTTTGATCTGTTTGACGGGTTTGCAGCCCGCAAGCTGCATTGCGAGGGGGAATTCGGCAAAGCGCTGGATTCATTGGCTGATGTTGTTTCGTTCGGGACCGCACCTGTGTTGATCCTATATTTGAACTCCATGAATGAGGTAAGTACACTGGGTATGGCGCTGACAGCATTATTCCCGGTTTGTGGTGCATTGCGTCTTGCCCGTTACAATTGCCAGAAGACAGCAAGCCATGGTTTTGTGGGCATGCCGATTACGTTTGCAGGCGGTCTTATGTCCTTTTTCGCGCTCTGGAGTCCTTATTTTACTCATGGTGTAGCCTATCTTGTCATTATCGTATTATCCGGTCTAATGGTTAGCCAAATCCGATTCCCGTCTCTAAAACAAGTGCTAGCCCCCCATGAGAAGGATATTGTGGAACCGAAATAAGGAGCGAGTCAGTATGGAATTTGCAAGAGAATTTATTGGTCAATATGGTTATTTCGCAATTTACGGACTGCTGGCTCTTGGCGTGATTGGCATGCCTATTCCGGATGAGGTGATGATGACCTTTGTCGGTTATCTCGCCTCCATCTCGGTGCTGAATTATTCGGTGTCCATTGTTGTCAGTTTTGGTGGGGCGTTTACTGGAGGACTTCTGAGTTACACAATCGGCAAGAAGGCCGGCCGGCCACTGGTTGAGAAGTATGGTAAATGGGTCGGAGTCAACGCCAAACGGCTGGGCAGGGTGGAGTCCTGGTTTTTGAAATACGGGTACTGGTCCATCATACTGGGCTACTTCATTCCAGGCATTCGTCATCTGATGTGCTGCTTCTCCGGAATCAGCCGTATGGCTATAGGACGATACGTCCTTTTCTCCAGCATTGGGGCATTTATATGGTGTGTTGTCTTTATATCGATTGGTTTTTACGTAGGTGTGTTAACTTAAAATGGGACAGCCTGTTACGAACAGGTGAGGATAAAGACCTCTTGTACATGGAGTGGTCTTTTTTTGTTTGTGTTTAATGAATTCCCTTGAAAAATGAAAAGCCCACCGTGATATTGCTACGGCGAGCCGATACATAAATTATGATTCACCCATTCAAATGGGATTCCTCAATGCCTTTTTCAACCTGTGGCTCCCCTTTTTTGCGTGCAAAGGTGATTTTGAGTAAAGGTGGCGTAACCAGGGTTGTAACGATAACCATGATGACCACACTGGTGAAGTACTCAGGGTCGAGTAATCCGGAAGCAAGTCCAGTGGAAGCAATAATGAGAGCAACTTCCCCTCGGGAAATCATGCCTGCACCGATGGCGAGGGAGGATGAGCGATCAAATCCGGTCAGACGCGCACCTGCTCCTCCGCCCAGCAGCTTGGTTACAATGGCGATGAGACTGATGACGATAATGAACCAGATCTGTGAGCCCACGCCGTCAAAAGTCACGTTCAAACCGATGCTTACAAAGAATACCGGAACAAAAATCCCGTACGCGATCGGTTCAAGTTTCGTTTCGACCTCATGTTTGAAGTTCGTTTGAGAGATGGCGATACCTGCCGCAAAAGCCCCGATAATGCCTGCAACACCCATCCATTCCGCAAAGTACGAAAAGCCAAAACAGATGATTAATCCGGCTGTAATAACGGTCTCCGTGACCTTCAGCGGTGCCATCCACTTCATGATCCGTGGAACAAGGAACCAGCTGGCAGCGATAATGACAACAAAGAATAACAGCTTTTTGCCAATGAGCAGAGGGATTGAAGTATCGGTTGCCCCTGTTCCGAGCAAACTCATCATGACAGCGAGGATGACAACAACCAGTACATCATCGACGACAGCGGCTCCAAGAATCGTTGTACCCTCACGAGAGCTGAGCTGATTCATGTCTTTTAACGTTTGAACCGAAATGCTGACCGAAGTGGCACAGAACAATAGTCCAAAGAACAAAGCGTGTGTCTGCGACATGCCGAACGCAGCGGCAGCGCCATAACCTCCGATGAATGGCAGAATGATACCACCCACGGCAACCGCAAAGGCTGCCTTCCAATTTTTCTTCAATTGCTCCAGGTCCGTTTCGAGCCCAGCAATGAACATGAGTAGTAATACCCCAATTTCGGCCATATAGTGGATGAAATCATCCGGTTGAACCCAGCCGAGCAGGGCAGGTCCAAGAATAACACCGACGATCAATTTACCCAATACGGATGGCTGACCGAGTCTTACCGATAAATCCCCAGCCAACTTTGTGAAAATCAAAATAAGTGCAAGAACCAAAATAAATTCCATAGGTGTACTCCTCTCCAGCAGTAGCGTTTATAGGATTACCAGTCCAAGGGGGGATCATTCCAGGCCTCAGGAACAGAAAAAGGCATAAAACAGCGCTTGTAAAAGTGCCGCTTTATGCCTTAAAAAAAGACAAGGAGGGCCCTTGGTGACAGGCTCCTCCAGTTCAACGCGTATTTGATTAATTGCATTAATTATACCACAAATACAGGATGGGGTAAACCAGTGAAGGTGGGCTTTTAATGAAAATGGCCTTATGTGGGCATTTTAAGGGTACCTGACGAGCCTTTTTGTTCAGAGTGTTGTCACTTAACAGTCGAGAAATGGCAAGATATAATGAGATAGAACATAGAAGTTAGGATATGAGGAGGATTTTTCATTGGGCAAACAGGACAAAGGGGACCCGAACATTCAATCCAATCAGATTGCCCCGACCAGTAATAAAAACTTTGCAGGTCTTATTATTACCATTTCCATTATCGCCAATGTCATTATTTTATTGTTGTTCTTTGCTCCGTCCATCGGATACAAAGGCGATGTAGCCTTTGATATTACCGTGTTGCCACGGTTCAACGCCGTGTTCAACAGCTTCACCTTCATCTTTTTGCTTGCGGCCTTGATTGCCATTATCAAGCGGAATGTGAAATTGCACAAACGTTTCATTCTTGCTGCATTTTCAACAACCCTTTTATTTCTCGTTACGTATTTGTCGTTTCACTATCTGTCTCCAGAAACGTCTAAATACGGTGGAGAAGGCATTATTCGTTCCATCTATTTCTTCATTCTGATCACACACAGCATTTTGGCAGCCATTATTGTGCCGCTTGCTCTGTTCACTCTGGTATGGGGCTGGACGAATCAATTGAAGAAACACCGTAAAATTGCTCGCTGGACGATGCCAATCTGGCTCTACGTGAGTTCCACGGGTGTAGTTGTATATCTGATGATGGCACCCTACTATTAATAATTTCACATATCATGGGCATATCCGGCTCGCCTTGCGGGTAATGGTTTCATGGAAGGAGGATTCACGCTTATGTACAGAGTCGTATTGATTCGCCATGGACAGAGTATGTGGAACGTGGAGAACCGTTTTACCGGTTGGACGGATGTGGATCTGACGACCGATGGATACGGAGAAGCGCGTAAAGCGGGAAAGATCCTGAAGGAACAGGGTTTTGATTTTGATTATGCTTATGCTTCGGTACTCAAACGCTCCATTCGAACACTGGATATTGCACTTGATGAGATGGACCGGATGTGGATTCCGATCACGAAGACGTGGAAGCTGAACGAACGTCACTATGGTGCACTACAAGGACTGAACAAACAGCAGACTGCGCTGAAGTATGGCGAGGAGCAGGTGAAGGAGTGGAGACGCTCCGTTAGCGTATCTCCTCCACCACTAGACGATACAGATGAGCGTTATGTTCAGGATCAGGACAAGTATCAAAGGCTGGGCTGCACCATCCCGCGTACCGAGAATTTGATGGATACATCGAAGCGGGTGCTGGAGTATTGGAATGCAGAGATCAAACCGGTTGTGTCAGCGGGCAAAAGGGTACTCATCTCCGCGCACGGCAATACGCTCCGTTCACTCGTTATGCATCTGGATCAAATGTCCGAAGCAGACGTAATGGCGCTTAATATCCCAACAGGTATTCCCCTGGTCTATGAACTGGATGAAGATCTTCATCCGATCGGGCATTTCTACTTGACTGCGGATGGCTCCACGTACAAACATGAGGAAATGACTCATGTCGCACCACCGTCCGATTGACCGGACGATTGTTATGACCAAGCAGAGTTATACAGTAGTAACGATGAGTTCGATTTATACATCACGTTAGAAGAGGGCTCCTGAATTCTCAGGGGCCATTTTTTATCTGTAATAGCCATTCTCTAATTTTAGCGATCGCATCTGACGTTTCGTTTTTCTCCTACAGGGTAATCTCAAGCAAGACACGATGTACATTAATCCTGAAGGAGGAACAACACATGTCTAAAAAAAGTGGAATTATTGTAACAGCCATTGGAGCAGGCGTGACTTATTTGATGAGGAACAAACAAGCAAGGGATAAGCTGTTCAGTACGGTGTCAGGACTGATGAAAAGTTCAAGTTCATCTTCAAAACCGTCTTATGGAAGCAAAAAAGGTTCACGTGTGATTTAAAATAGATTTTGGCATAGAGTCAATTAGCATGAGAAGCCCGGAGCTGGTATGGTCCCGGGTTTTTGTGTGCGCTCATATGTCATATGCGATTTTTGCCAGCAAGAATGATACAATGGAAACTTGCAGAACGTATGAAAGGGGATGTACAACATATGAAGAAAAATCGTCTGGGTTCATCCGAACTCTTGGTTGGTGAAATTGGGCTAGGCTGTATGTCGCTTGGAACCGAAGTGAAACCTGCCGTAGCCTTGATTCATGAAGCATTGGATCGTGGCGTTAATCTTCTGGATACCGCTGACCTGTATGATGCAGGATTAAACGAAGAAATCGTGGGCCAGGCCATCCAGGGACGCCGGGATCAGGTCATTGTGGCAACCAAGGTTGGTAATCGTCGCATACCGGGAAAAGAAGGCTGGTCATGGGACCCGTCCAAAGCCTATATCAAACAGGCTGTACGAGACAGCCTGAAACGGCTGCAGGCAGATTATATCGATCTGTATCAACTGCATGGTGGCACTCTGGATGATCCAATTGAAGAGACGATCGAAGCCTTTGAGGAACTGAAGCAGGAAGGTCTTATCCGGTATTACGGCATATCCTCCATCCGGCCTAACGTGATTCGTGAATATGTGCAGAGAGCTTCCATTGTCAGCGTGATGAACCAATACAGCGTTGCGGATCGCCGGGCCGAAGAGAAAGTATTGCCTTTATTGGAGCAAAAGGGGATTAGCGTTATCGCTCGTGGACCTGTGGCAAGTGGGGTTCTCGCCGATTCTGGTGCTGCCAAGGCAGATAAGGGTTATCTGGATTATACAACTCAGGAGTTGCACACCATACGCGAAGGCCTGAGCCGGTTGGTTACAGACAATCGCAGCATGGCTCAAACGGCCATTCGTTATGCTTTGGCGCATCCCGCTGTTGCGGCTGTCGTGCCAGGTGCCAGTTCGAGAGAGCAGTTGTTGCATAATATCGCTGCTTCGGAATCTGCGCTACTTACGGCTGCGGAGATTAACGAATTACGGGAGCTCAGTCCCGCCAATCTGTACAAGCAGCACCGTTAAACGTTGGCAGCCTATTTTCAATTGTAACTATACGAGGTACAATGAAGGTCAACCATAAAGAATCAAATAAGGGAGAGAAGACATATGGAAAGAATTCAAAGTGAACAACAATATCGCGATACAATTAATTCTGACGGAATGACCGTCATTAAATTTGATACAACCTGGTGTCCGGATTGCAAAAACCTGGATCGCTTTATCGGGGACGTTATCGACCAGCATGCGGATAAAACCTTCTATGCCCTCGATGCAGAAGAGTTCCTGCCGTTTGCTGAAGAGAACGGTGTACGCGGCATTCCAAGCCTGCTCGTATTCCAGAACGGCAAGAAAATTGCACATCTGCACAGCAAATGGGCAAAAACGCCTGCTCAAATCTCGGAGTACCTGCAAACTTTGGAGTCCAAGGTATAACCATAATCAGTTCGTTTAGATTGCAGTAGTTATATGAAACGCCTCCTATCGCTGATAGGGGGTGTTTTTGCTGTGGGGGAGGGGTGTAAAGGCCGAAATGAAAATCCGCTTGTTGAAAAGGTTGTGTGAAATTAAAAATGGCAACCTGGTTCCGAAAGGAACAGGTCGCCATTGGCTTTTTTGTTACATGACTTGAAGATATGGTTACATCATTAAAATGATAAAGAATACAGCTGCCAGCACGAAGCGATAGACTGCAAAGACGGTCAGACTCAGTTTTTTCAAAATGGATAGGAACGTCTTAATGGCAAGCATGGCTACGATAAATGCGGCAATGAATCCAATTGCGAAGATCGGGAAATCGCTGGTATTCAGATGATCGATACTTTTGTATAGATCATATCCTGTGGCTCCAATCATGATCGGCACAGAGACCAAGAATGTAAATTCTGCTGCGGCAACTCGGCTTACCCCTGCGAACAGTCCACCGGAGATCGTCGAACCGGAACGGGAGAAGCCTGGCCATAATGCGAGAATCTGAAAAAGACCCACTACAAATGCCTGTTTATACGTAATATCGTCTACATCATGGGTTGTAATGCGCTCGCTGCGGTGGCTCCAACGTTCAGCGACAATCATCAGAATACCACCAATAACAAGACTGTACAGCACCGTTTGTGCTCCAAACAGATGCGCCTTGATCCAGTCCCGGAAAACAAGTCCAATGACTACGGCAGGAACCATCGCCAAAAAGATATGTATGAGGTTCAGGCGGGAGGTGTAGCTCCTTTTGCCTCCGGTGAAGCGGAACATATCAATGAATTTGTTCCAGTACAGCACAACGACAGCTAGCACAGCTCCGAGTTGCACAACCACCTCAAACGTTTTGACTGACTCGTTGTCCTCCGATAATCCCAGCAAGTGGGCAGTCAGAATCATGTGTCCGGTTGAGGACACGGGCAAAAACTCAGTCAAACCTTCGATGATGCCCATAATAATCGATGATATAAAGTCCAATTCTCTTCCTCCTTGAAATGCAGATGACAGCTTATAGGCTGTCCTGCGTGACAATGCCTGCTCATTAGAACAAGGCTATCATCTATTATGATCACAAATGCGCCCAACTTCAACTTATGCTCGCAATGAATTGTTTAAAACCATATTGACAAAAACCTAGTTATCCAATAGGATATACATTAACTGACTGACTGATCAATCGGGAGGATAGGCAAATGTCTAAAAACAATCATTTGGAACCCGGAGAAGAACGCCGGGACCAAATTATACGCATAGCGATGGAGCGTTTTGCGACCCAGGGCTACCATCAGACGAAAATTTCCGATATCGTCCGGGAAGCGGGCGTCGCGCAAGGCACTTTTTATTGGCACTTTAAAAGTAAGGAAGCCATTGCGTCGGAAATTGTACTGACCGGCAGGGAGAAGCTGCTTGAAGCGATCGGACAAGGCTACCGCAAGGATGCCGGATCGGTTGAGGATATGGTGAGAGCTTCGGAACGGCTGTTTACCGACTTATTCTCTTTTGCAGAGGACAATCGTTATTTTATGGAGTTGTTGCTTAAAGGCATCGTGTCGGAGGATTCAGTACGCCGTCTGGTCGAGGAGACACGTAATGCAGTGGAACAAGCATTTCGCCACAACATGCAACGGGCCATTGAGCTGGGCATGCTGCCGGAATCCATGGATGTACCGCTTCGCGCTGCGCTGCTGGTTAGCATGATTGAAGGCATGATTTCACGCTGGCTGTTTGGCTCGGAGGAGTTGCACAGCAAGTTTTCATCAATGACAGCAACAAAGCTCGCAGCTGAGGCGGCAAGCTTTGAATTTTATGGACTGCTCGGCACATAAAAGTGTGCTGGACCTGGAGCTTTATTTTCAACAACTGGATTAAATATTCACATGATTAAGCCAGCAGCAGGGAATAATGGGTACAACTGCAGTTTAGGAAGACAGGAAACAGAAGTTTCAACAAGACATGACTACATGGATGAGAGGAAGTTAATGACATGAATAAAACATATGGAATGAAATCTCGCAAAGGCTGGACTTTAACAGCCCTGCTGCTAATGACCGTGCTGGTACTCAGCGCTTGTGGCAGTAAAACTACGGACAATGGAAGCAGCAATGGAGCACAGGCGAACAATGAACTGGAGCAGATCAAGTCTGCTGGCGTCATCAAAGTGGGCATGATGGGTACGTACGCTCCATACAACTTCCTGAACGATAAGAAAGAAATGGACGGCTACGATGCAGATATCGCACGTGAGGTTGCGAAGCGTCTTGGGGTTGAGGTTGAATTTGTATCCCAGGAGTTCTCCGGCCTGACACCAAGTCTGCAAGCCAAAAAGCTGGATGCCATCATCAGCCAGATGACTATTACCGATGATCGGAAGAAAGTATTGGATTTCAGTGATCCGTATATTACGAACCAAGTCAAAATTATTGTGAAAAGTGATAATAATGACATTACCAAGCTGGAAGATTTCAAAGGAAAAACGATTGGCGTAGGTCTGGGTACGAATGATGAAACGTATCTGCGTAATGAAGTGCTGCCGAAAGTGGGCGACTTCACGATTAAAACCTATGACGATGTTATCTCTTCACTTAAAGACCTGAATGCTGGACGGATTGATGCCACAATCAACAACATGTATGCGCTGAAACCCATTGTGGATGCCAACGGATTGAAAATCAAAGCCGTAGGTGAACCGATTAAGAGTGACCAGGCAGGTATTGCTGTGCGCAAAGACAATCCGGAACTCGTAGCAGCACTGAATGATGCTCTCAAAGGCATGAAAGATGATGGTACGTACAATACCATCTTCAAAAAATGGTTCGGTGAAGAGCCTGCGCAATAATGAACCTGCAAGGCGAAGGGAAGTTTGATCCGTGGAACTGGTATTTGAGAATATCCCCTTCTTTCTGAAGGGGGCATATTACACGCTGTATGTAACTGTAATTTCAATGTTTTTTGCTTTTATCATCGGGTTGCTCGTCGCTATCGCGCGTCTGAAAGGACCGATGTGGCTAAGAATGATCGCCCGTTTCTACGTATCCATCATGCGGGGAACCCCGCTGCTGGTGCAATTATTCGTCATTTATTACGGATTGGTTGATTATGGAGTGACCTTGGGATCGCTCACCGCAGCATGTCTGGGACTGAGTCTGAATGCAGGTGCGTTTCTGTCGGAGACGTTCCGCGGAGCCATTCAGGCGGTACCGAAAGGACAGACCGAAGCTGCATACGCAACGGGAATGACCCCGGCTCAAGCGATGAGACGGATTATCTTCCCACAGGCTGTGCGCATTGCCATCCCGCCGATGGGTAACACCTTTATTGGTATGCTGAAGGAAACATCACTTGTGGCGGCGATCGGTGTTACCGAGTTGTTGCGGTCAGCACAATTGCTTGTATCACAATATGCGGTGAATATGCCGTTTTATCTGGCGATTGGCGTGATCTACTGGATTATGAGTATCGGCTTCTCGGCCATTCTGGAACAAGTGGAGCGCCGGCTGGCCCGGGCTTACTGATAGGAGGGGAGAACCGGTGATTACAACAACAGGATTGACCAAACGTTTTGGGAAAAATGAAGTTCTCACAAATATAGATCTGCATGTCGATGCGAAAGATATTGTTGTTCTGCTGGGACCCAGTGGATCAGGAAAAAGTACGCTGCTGCGCTGTCTGAACGGTCTGGAAGAGCTCTCTGGCGGCAAGATTGAAGTGAATGGTGTAGTGGTAGACAGCTCCGACTCGCAGCGAATCCAGCGGGCTCGGGTATTGGAAATCCGTCGGCAGACAGGCATGGTATTCCAGCAGTTCAATCTGTATCCGCACAAGACGGTGCTTGGCAATGTGATGGAAGGGCTCGTGACTGTGAAAAAAATCAAGCGGGACGAAGCGGCCGAACGCGGCCGGATTCTGCTGGATCGGGTCGGTCTGTCGGACAAGCAGGATGCATATCCATCCCGTTTGTCCGGTGGACAGCAGCAGCGCGTAGCCATTGCACGTGCACTTGCCATGGAGCCTGAGGTGATGCTGTTTGACGAGCCTACCTCAGCCCTTGATCCCGAACTGGTGGGAGAAGTGCTCTCCGTTATGAAGGAGTTGGCACAGGAAGGCATGACGATGCTGGTCGTTACGCATGAGTTGAAGTTCGCCCGGAATGTGGCTAACAAAATCGTCTTTATGGCGGATGGATCGATTGTGGAAGAAGCGAGTCCACAGGCCTTTTTTGAACACCCAACTCAAGAGCGGACACGCAGATTTTTGCAGCAAATTACTGAATTCTAAGAAAGAAGGATAAACATCATGAATGTAACAACGGTATGGAAAGGCAAACGCGCGTTTACTTCCGAAGGACCCTCTGGCTACGCGGTTGGCATGGATGCCACAGCTGCCTATGGTGGTGACAGCAAGGGTGCTACACCCATGGAATTGTTACTGGCAGGTCTCGGAGGTTGTATGGGGATCGATATCACGATGATTCTGGACGCTTTCCTGGACAAAATTACTGGCATTGAGATTGAAGCACAGGGTACACGTAGTGAAGGTATGCCGAAAGGATTTACTTCCATTGACCTGATCTTCAAGGTAGACGGCGATATCCCGGATTACCGGATCTGGAAAGCCATCCAAATGGCTGAAGAGAAGTATTGTGCAGTTTCCGCTTCGCTTAGCGCTGATATTCATCCCAAGCTGATTCTGAATGGGGTAGACACACCCCGTCCATAACGGGACGGACATGGTTAAAGTATACAATGAAGAGGCACTTCCAATCATGGGAGTGCCTTTTTGATTGTTCTAACATTTTGACCATTAGGAAGTAAGGTCACGCTGGATGTTGAGCAAGGTCCCAGATGCCCATAATTTCGGTGATAGCCTGATCAAGCGTTGCAAAAGGGATACCGTCCCGGGCTTGTGTAGAAATGCCTTGCATAAAGGTATCAAATACGGTGGTCAGCATTGCCACATTCGTGGAGGCAGGCAGTTGGCCGATTTCCATAGCGCGCTGGATGCAAGCCTGCAGGCGGTTGCGAGTCAGCTTTCTTTTCTCGGCGGTTATGTCACGGATATGATTGTTTTTGGAAGAACATGTGCTGGCTGACAGCACAATTAAACAGCCAGATGGATGTGCGCTGTCTGTTTGCATTTTGGCGGTACTTCTTAAAGTTGTTTCAATCGCTTCTCTTGGAGATAGCGTAAGATCTGAGAAGCTTTCCGTAACGCGTCCAAATGAACCCATATATCGTTCTACCGCTTCTTTATAAAGAGCTTCTTTGGATTCAAAGGCTGCATAGAAGCTGGCTGCTGAAATATCCCCCATGACCGCTCGAAGTTGAAGCAATGAGGTGGCTTCGAATCCTTGTTCCCAAAAGAGCATCATTGCCTGCAACAGGGCTTCATCCCGATCAAAAATGCGCGGACGTCCGGTTCTTGCCATTAGAGATTCCCCCTCGTTTTTCTTAATTATATACTAATCGATCCAAAAGTCGTTGACAAGGTAGGAGAGGGTAGATAATATAAGGAATGATCGATCCATAATTCGATTCTATGTTCTATATTATCTAAAAAGGAGCTGCACAGATGTCCGATAAATCTTCTCAACGTTTCCCGTGGTGGGGGCTGCTGGCCTTGGCTATGGCTGGTTTTATAGCTATTATGACTGAAACTCTTCCCGCGGGGTTGCTGCCGCAAATCAAGGAAGGATTGCAAGTCTCTGAGGCAGGGGCAGGCCAGCTTGTCACATTTTATGCAGTAGGTTCTCTTATTGCCGCTATACCTGTGGCGGTGTTGACAAGGGGCTGGCAACGCCGTCCGCTTTTACTTCTGGCGATTATCGGTTTTCTGATTTTCAACACCATTACAGCCCTCTCTTCAAACTATGTATTGACCCTTGTCGCTCGGTTTTTTGCCGGTGTTGCAGCCGGTGTCTCCTGGGGCCTGATTGGCAGTTATGCACTACGGATGGTGCCTGATCATCTCAAAGGCAGGGGCATGGCTGTTGCGATGATCGGTACACCGATTGCCTTATCATTCGGTGTTCCTGCAGGTACATTGCTCGGTTCCTTTATGGGCTGGCGCTCGGTATTCTGGCTGATGTCGCTGCTGGCGTTTGTACTGATTTTCTGGGTGCTCTGGAAAGTTCCTGATTACCCGGGGCAGTCTGCTGATCAGCGCATTTCTTCAATAAAGGTGCTGCTGACTCCTGGCGTAATTCCCATTCTGGCTGTCGTTCTGGCCTGGATGCTTGCTCATAATATTTTGTACACCTATATTGCCCCTTTCCTCGCCGATGTCGGTCTGGAATCAAAGGTTGGACTTATGTTACTTGTATTTGGCCTGATGGCATTGGTGGGCATCTGGATTACAGGTATTCTTATTGATCGTTGGTTGCGTATGCTGGTTCTCATCAGTCTTGCGGGCTTTGCCCTGATCTCTCTGGTATTGGGTCTTTGGAGCGAGCACATTGCCGTTGTATTTAGTTCAGTTGCGCTCTGGGGTCTAACTTTTGGCGGTGCGGCTACACTGTTGCAGACCGCCCTTGCCCAAGCTGCCGGGGAGCAGGGTGTGGATATCGTTATGCCAATTAATACGACCGTTTGGAATCTCGCTATTGCTATTGGTGGATTGGCGGGAGGTGTGCTTCTGAATCAATGGGGAGCCTCGTCCTTTACCTGGGCCATCCTGTTCCTATCACTTGTAGCTCTGGTTGTTGCGCTGCGTGCCAAAGGACACGGTTTCCGCTCAGCACGCAGCCGCTAAGCCATCTGTTTTACTTCCTACATTAGAAATAGTTATACAAACTTCATGTTTGTTTTTCACTCAGCATACAGCCTTTTTTTGAAGCCCTCTTGCAGGGCTTTTGCTGTTATGTGGTATGATGAATTGGAAGGGCAGGCGTAATATGTACTGACCTTTATATGTAAGCGCTTATAAGCGACGGAAGGTGCAGATATGTTTAAAAGGCTCATAAGAACATCCAACAATCTTAAATTAAAGCATAAATTGCTCATATCCTATGTACTTGTCGTCATGATTCCGGTACTAATTATTGGACTTGCTGTAACCGGATACTTTCGCAAGCAGGCGCTGGACAATGCCATTGGACAGACGATCAACAACGTAGACAAGGTCAAGAGTCAGACCATCACACTACTGCGTGTGCCTACGGATATTTCCAACATTCTGATGTTCAACAATGAACTGAAGGAAATTGTGAACAAACGATACCAAAGCGTTGTGGAGCTGACCTCGGCTTACCTCGCTTATAAAGATTTTCAGGAATATAAGCGTCTGTACCGTGAGGTTGCGGGCATCCGGTTTTACTCCACCAATCCGACGCTGATCAACAATCTGGAGTTCATTCCTGTGGACAAGCAGACCGAGGAGAGCTACTGGTACCAGAAGGCACTGAAAACGACGAGCATCGGCTGGTTTTATATTCCTGACAAGGGAGATAATCCGGTGCACAAGCTAAGTCTGGTGCGCAAAGTGCCTTTTGCCGAATATCGGACCGAGGGTGTGCTGATGATTGTAATCAATCAGGATGAGCTGAATGGATTATTACGTCAGGAACCGTTCGAGACGTTGATTACGGACGAACAGGGTTATGTGGTTGCGGCCAAAAATACCGAACTAGTGGGCAAGACGCTGGACGAGCTTGATTTTGGTGTAGATCTACAAAATCAGACCAAAGGCACAATTGAAGCAGATTTTCGGGGGGAGCCATCCAATATTGTCATTGATGAGCTGCGCCCTGGATCGAGCATGAACAGCCTGAAGATCATTTCCGTTTTTGCCACCAAAAATATTGTCAAAGACGCGAATACCATTAGCATGATCGGTATGCTCTTCATTACGCTTGTGCTGGTCATTGCATTGTTGCTTGTTTATATCATTTCGTTTCTCACGTCAAACCGATTGTTACGCCTTAGCAAACATTTGAATAAGCTCGCACTGGGTGATCTGAACGTCACCTCCCGCATTGACGGGAATGATGAGATTGGGCAACTGTCGAGGCAGTTCAATTACATGGTGAAGAGCATTAATGAACTGATGACTCAGGTGGTGGAGGCAACGGAACAGAACAATCAATTGGAAATCGCACAGAAAGAGATTAAACTGAAAATGATGGCCAGCCAGATCAATCCTCATTTTTTGTTTAATGCACTGGAGTCGATCCGTATGAAAGCCCATATCAAAGGCGAGGCGGAGATTGCCAATATTGTCAGGCTGCTAGGCAAACTGATGCGCAAGAGTCTTGAGATTGGCAGCGGCAAAACGACGTTCAGAGCCGAACTGGAGATGGTACGTTCTTATCTGGAAATTCAGAAATTCCGTTACGGCGATCGGCTTGCTTTCCAGATCCATATCGATCCGGAGGTGGAGAAGATGTACATTCCTCCTTTGATCATTCAGCCTCTGGTTGAGAATGCGATTGTGCATGGTTTGGAAAATAAAGAGGGCACGGTCCGTGTGAATATAAATATTCGTTTGGTGGAGGATGTCGTTCAGGTGCGTGTCGATGATGATGGGGCAGGCATTACGCCGGAGCGTCTGGCTGAAGTGATGCAGTTCATCTGTGGACCGGAAGAACAGGAGAAGAGCCGGATTGGTATGCGTAACGTACATCAACGTTTAACGTTGACCTACGGCGAGCCATACGGATTACAGATTAAGAGTGTGTACGGGGAAGGAACAGAGGTTTCTTTCACCTTGCCAGTAGGAGGAGACCAGCATGTATAAAGTGTTATTGGTAGATGATGAACCGAGCATACGTGAAGGACTGACAACGATCATTGATTGGGAAAAATACGGCTTTCAGGTGATTGGTACAGCTGCCAGCGGGCGTGAGGCCATCACCCTCTTCGAAGAGCTGGAACCGGACCTGACAATCATCGATATTCGCATGCCCGGCATGACCGGACTGGATGTGATTGAAGAAGTGCGGCAGCACCATCCGGGGTCGCACTTTCTGATCCTGAGTGGGTACGCGGATTTTGATTATGCCAAGAAAGCCATCAGTTTTGGCGTGGATGGGTATCTGCTCAAGCCGGTGGATGAAGAGGAGATTATTAGTGAGCTGGAGCGGATCTCTGTGATGCTAACAAGGGAGCGTCTGACACTGGCCCGCCATGCTGGTGAGGATACAGCCTACCGGGAGCACCAGATTGAAGCATTGCTTTTTGATAGCCTGGAAGGTACAGAAACGATGGAAGCAAATGCTCTAGGATTGAATTGGTCGCAGTATCAGGTTGTGCTGCTGGAGATGCATGCCGAACCTGATTTACAGCGTGGTAGTGTAGTGAAACGCAGACTGGCGGAAGCTTTTGACCAGAAAGATCGGGGCATTGTGTTTTCGTTCCATTCCGGACTGGGACTGTTATGTAAAGAGCCTATTTTGACTGTCCAATCTGCCCAGAGTTTATATGATGAGTTGGAAGGGCTGCTGGGAGAATGGAATATTCACATGTACGCGGCAGCAGGTCAACCTGTAAACTCCACAGCAGACATCGCACATTCCTATAATCAGGCCAACGGCGTATTGGGCGGTCGTTTCCTGTTCGCGGAACAACGTATTATGTTATGGAACGAAGGCGAGAAGAGCAAAAGTGCTTCTGGGCCGGTTATTGCGCTGGATGAAGTTAGTGGTGAACCGGATGAAGCAGAATTGGCGGACAAGCTGTATTATGCGCTCGACATTCGGAGTAGCGAGTCCGTGATGCGTGTGCTGACCGAGATCGAGGAACGTCTGATTCCCCATCATCAGACAGAACAGGCGATTAAGACGGCGTTCTCCCAAGTGTTTTCATTGGCTATTAACAAACTTGCGGCAACCAATCAGCATATGCAATCTATTATGCAGGAGCATTCCGTTCTAATTACAGAAGTCTACCATCAATTAACGTTACTGGATCTCAAAGTAATGGCTGCTCAACACCTGAACCGGCTTATTCAGCGCATGGGTGGAGGAAGCAAGGATACGGTACTGAAACAAATGATTGAATTTATCCGTCGTAATCCCGGCGAAAATCTCAAGCTGGAGGTACTCGCAGAGGTATTTAATTACAATAGCAGTTATCTGGGCAAGCTGTTCAAAAATCATACCGGAGAATATTTCAATGCATTTCTCGATAAGGTCCGAATGGAGAAGGCGAAGGAACTTCTCGATGAAGGCTTAAAGGTGCACCAGGTTGCCGCGAGGGTGGGGTATGCGAACGTGGATTACTTCCACGGCAAATTCAAGAAGTATGTAGGGGAATCGCCTTCCGCATACAAACATGCTAGAGAGCTTGCTAGATCACAGCCCAAAGATTCTTCAGGAGAGCCAGAACGGGAGTAGCCCATGTTTCAGAGGATGGTACTTCTGGAGTTTGGTATTTCTCCTGATTAGGTAAAAAACGTTTTCGAACTAATAGTCTATTTGAAGGACCCTGGAGGTCCTTTTTCTTTTTAGTTTTACATGAAGTAAACGATTTCTATAAAACGTTTTCGATCATTACCAATTTCAAATTAAATTCCCTTTTAATTTCAATAATTATTAATAGATAGCGTCATTATCACTAATTTTATAGATATAATATCGGATTTTATAAGGGGATATCTAATTTTCATATGATTTTCTCTAAAATCCAGATGGTATTTTGAAAACGCTCTATCAGGTATGATTATTTTATAAATCAGAGGAGGGGGAACGGAGATGGAAACGCTAACAGAAAAATCCGCTTCCGCGAAAAAAAGCAGTGACCCCAATCCGCCAACACAAAAACGGCGGAACAGAGTTTGGGACAGTATGAAACAGCAAAAGTATCTCTATCTCATGTCATTGCCATTCGTAGCTTGGGTTTTTGTATTTAACTATCTGCCACTATGGGGATGGACGATGGCTTTCCAAAACTATAAACCGGCCAGATCGTTCGGTGATCAAGAGTGGGTTGGTTTTAAACACTTTGCAGAGCTATTCAGTGATGATCGCTTCTATCTGGTACTTCGAAATACGCTTGCAATGAGCTTGATGGGACTGGTTATCGGTTTTATCGTGCCGATTTTCTTTGCGATTCTCTTGAATGAGATGAAAGGCATGTTCTTCAAGCGCGCCGTGCAAACGGTATCATATCTGCCTCACTTTGTATCCTGGGTCGTAGTGGCAGGGATTATTACCAAGATGCTCTCCACCGATGGCGGGATTATCAATGACCTTTTGGTAAACCTAAACATTATCGATCAGCCGATCCAATTCATGGCTAAGGGGAACCTGTTCTGGTACATTGTAACCGCTTCAGATATGTGGAAGGAAACCGGCTGGAATGCGATCATCTATCTGGCGGCCATTACCGGTATTGACCAAGAACTTTACGAAGCTTCCCGTGTAGACGGAGCGAACCGCTGGAGACAAATGTGGCATATCACGTTGCCAGGCATTCGGACTACGATCTCTGTACTGTTCATCATGTCCATCGGGCATCTGATCAGTATCGGTTTTGAAAAGCAATTTTTGCTGCAAAACAGTCTAGTGTTAGACTACTCGGAAGTGCTTGATCTATACGCGCTCAATTATGGTTTGAATATGGGACGATTCTCGTATGGTACAGCCATAGGCATATTCAACTCCGTTGTCAGTATCATCCTTCTGTTTACAGCGAACGGATTGTTCAAAAAATTCACCAAAGAAAGCATCATGTAGGGAGGGGACGACATTATGGCGAACAAAGCATTCAATGCTACTCGGGGCGATAAGCTGTTCGATATTTTCAACATCCTCGCGATGACCCTGGTGCTGATTGTAACACTGTATCCATTCCTGAACGTACTGGCTATCTCACTCAATAACTCGACAGATACCGTACGTGGTGGAATTTACTTGTGGCCTCGTGATTTCACATTGCAAAACTACAAAACGATCTTCCAATACGATGGATTGCTGCAAGGTTTGCAGGTATCCATTCTACGTACAATTGTAGGTACCGTACTCGGTTTGATCAGTTCCTCAATGATCGCATTTACACTGAGTCGTCCTGACTTTAAGTTGAGAAAGTTTGTTTCTACTGCACTTGCACTCACGATGTATTTCTCCGGTGGTCTGATTCCGGTGTACATCCTGATGCGTGACCTGAACCTGATCGGTACATTCTGGGTATATGTATTACCAGGTATGATAAGTGCGTTTAACGTGTTCATTATCCGTTCCTTCATTGATGGCCTGCCGTATGCATTGCAGGAATCAGCCAAGCTGGATGGTGCGAATGACTTTAAGATCTATTACAAAATCATATTGCCGCTCTGTAAACCGGTACTTGCAACCATCGCGTTGTTCCTGGCTGTAGGTCAGTGGAATGCTTGGTTCGATACGTACCTGTATAATGGTTCGAAGGCGCATCTGACCACGCTCCAGTACGAGCTGATGAAAGTACTGCAAAGTACACAGCAAGGCTCGGGAGCCGGTCGTAACGCCAATGACATGGCACAGCAGATGACACAAATTTCACCGGAATCCATCAAAATGGCGATCACGATCGTTGTTACGGTTCCAATCCTGATTGTGTATCCATTCCTGCAAAAGTATTTTGTAGGTGGTATGACATTGGGTGCAGTAAAAGCTTAAGCAAGTTTGTACAGGCCGCCACATAGATAGAGTGGCCGTATAATAAAAGAAGCATCAGAATGCCCGAAGCGCAGCCATTTGGCCTGCGCTTCACCGTATAGGGCTGCGGAGTGGCATTCATGAAGCTATAGACAGGGACAAAAAAGTCCCGGATAGACAGACATATGAAACGGGAGGATTACCATTATGGCAAGAAACAAAATGAAGATTGCACTGGCTCCAGTGCTTGCGATGTCTTTGCTCGCAGGTTGCAGTGGAGGAAACAGCGGCGAAACGTCGTTTAAGGACACTAGCGGTGATACGTCTCCGATTACTTTTGACTTTTTTAGCGTCGATCCCAGTCCGAACTGGAACGGTATGAAGGATGAAGTGGGGAAGGTCCTTACAGAGAAAACAGGAGTAACCCTTAACGGTGAGTTTGCCGTCAGTGGTGGTCAGGATAAAGTATCCTTAATGGCAGCAAGCGGAGACTATCCGGATATCGTTTCACCCAAAGGAGAGCTAAGCAAGCTCGTGGATGCTGGGGCAATGGTCGATCTGACTGATCTGATCGAGCAATATGCTCCCAATCTGAAGAAGCTGTATGGTAATTACATGGACCGGCTGAAATATAGCAACGAAGATCAAGGAATTTATGTACTGCCTACGTATTATGCGGTAGACCAGAAGTATTTTGATGCAGGCGGCGGATTTGGGATTCAGCAGCGTGTATTGAAAGAGCTGGGATACCCTGAAGTGCGTACACTGCAGGATTATGAAAATGTATTGAAGGCATATAAGGAGAAACATCCAACGATTGACGGTCAACTAACGATTCCGTTATCCCTGGACGCAGATGACTGGAGAATCATGATTACGGTAACGAATCCGGCCTTCCAGGCAACAGGTGCTCCGGATGACGGCGAGTACTATATTGATCCTGAGACATATGAGGCAAGTCTGCATTACAAACGTCCGGAAGAGAAAGAGTATTTCCGTTGGTTGAACCATATGTACGCAGAAGGACTGCTTGATCAGGACAGCTTCGTACAGAAAACAGATCAATACAAATCCAAAATTGCAAGTGGACGTGTTCTGGGCGTCATAGACCAGGATTGGGGTTATTCCGATGCGGAAAACGCATTGAAAGCAGCGGGCAAAGATGAAGCGACCTATTCACACTTCCCGGTAACTCTGTCTAAAGATATCAAGGATCATTCCTTCCAGGACCCTGGTTTTGTATCTGGATGGGGTGTAGGGATTACAACATCGAATCCGGACCCGGTTCGTACAATTAAATTCTTTGATTACCTAGCTTCTGAGGAAGGCCAAGTGTTGATGAACTGGGGTATTGAAGGTGAGCAGTACGAAGTGAAAGATGGCAAACGTGTGATTCCGGCCGATATTCAGGACCAAAAAACGAATAATGCTGCCGTATTCCAGAAAGAAACAGGTATTGGCCTCTATACCAATATGTCTGGTCACTATGGAGATGGTGTCAAGGATTCAACGGATAACTATTACACAACGAATTTCCCTGAACAGATTGTAGCGGCGTATTCCGATGCAGAGAAAGAGACACTCAAAGCATACGGCGCAACAACGTGGAAAGATCTATTCCCAAGTGAAGATGAGTTCCCGGTTAAACCATGGGGAGCAGCGTACAATATGCCAACTCCAGGTGACTCGGATTACAACGTTATTTTCCAAAAAACACAGGATATTATCCGTAAACGGATCCCTGAAGCGATCCTCAGTTCCCCTGAACAATTCGATGCCATTTATGATGGGATGATTGCCGAGCTGAATAAAGCCGGAGCAGAGGACATGGAAAAACAATACACTGAGCTGGTACAAAGCCGTGTTCAATTGTGGAGCGGTGAAGAGAGCAAGTAATGCGTTTCAGCAGAATAGTTTTTTCGAAAAAAGGGCCCAGGAAACTGGGTTCTTTTTTATACCTAAAACGTTTTCCAAAAAACGTTTTCAATTTTGTGAATTCACTATTGACAAGGACTTTTAGAGGGATTATTATTCAAATATGAAAGCACTTTCATTACTGATTTATCAAGGCATCTACACGAATCTCTTCAGTCAAAAGAAGCAAGGATTGGTTCCTCAAATTACTGGATAGAGTGAGTGTTTTTCACTTCATTTTAGAAAACGCTTTTTATGTTATAAAATCAAACGTTTTACAATGAGAATCACCCAATTACGGTATGTGCAGGTCAGCCTGTTCTACAATAGATAGCTTCATTTTATCCATAAGGGGGATTACACATGAAGGGCAAAACACCAAAAACATTCGCAATGCTTCTGTTAGCCAGCGCTCTTGCCATTACAGCAGGATGCAGCGGTAGCGGAGGAGGAACTACGGCTTCAGAGACACCAACGGACACAGGGGATACGACCAGTCCAATCACCTTCACGTTCTTTGGTGCTGACGCAAGTCCAAACTGGAACAACATGAAGGACGCAGTCGGCCAAGAAATTACGAAACAAACAGGTGTTACAATTGAAGCTGAGTATGATGTGAATAATGGTGGCGACCAGAAGATACCTTTGATGGCTGCCAGCGGTGAATACCCTGATATTATCTATCCTAAAGGTAACTTGTCTAAACTTGTGGACGCAGACGCGATGCTTGACCTGACAGATCTGATTGACAAATATGCACCTAACCTGAAGAAAATCTATGGGGACCAGATGAACCGTCTGAAATACAGTTTGGAAGATCAGTCCATTTACACGATCCCAACGAACATGGGTGTAGATAATGTTGCGTTTGATGCTACAGGCGGATTCGAGATTCAGCAAAAGGTATTGAAAGAACTCGGCTACCCAGAAGTGAAAACGCTTGAGGATTACGAGAAAGTTCTGAAAGAATATTATGCAAAACATCCAACACTTGACGGACAGCCAACCATTCCGCTGACGCTGAATGCAGATGACTGGAAGATTATGATTACGGTAACGAATCCAGCCTTCCAGGCAACAGGTGGACCCGATGACGGTGAATATTACATTAACCCTGAAACGTATGAAGCGGTGCTGCACTATAAACGTCCAGAGGAGAAAGAATACTTCCGCTGGTTGAACAAAATGTACAATGAAGGCATTCTCGACAAAGATACATTTGTGCAGAAGGACGATCAATACAAATCCAAAATCGCAAGCGGTCGGGTACTGGGGCTGATTGACCAGGAATGGAACTATGGTGAAGCTGAGAATGCTTTGAAATCAGTTAAAAATGGCGAGAATACCTACGCTCACTTCTCTGTATCTCTCAATAAGGATATTGTGGATCATACGTTCCAACCAACCGGATTCGATGGATATGGCATCGGAATTTCCAAAACTGCAAAAGACCCTGTACGTATTATCAAATTCATGGATTGGCTCGCTTCGGATGAAGGCCAGGTGCTGAGAAACTGGGGGATTGAAGGCGAACAATACAAAGTGGAAAATGGCCAACGTATCATTCCTGAGGATGTACAGGACCGCAAGACCAATGACAACTCGGCGTTTACCAAAGAAACAGGAGTCGGTATGTATAACATCTTCAGCGCAAGATATGGCGATGGTGTCAAAGATTCCACAGGTAACTACTACACAACGAACTTCCCTGAGCAGATCCAAGCAGGTTATACTGCGGCAGAGAAGGAAACATTGAAAGCCTATGGCATTACAACGTGGAAAGATTTCTATCCTTCTGAAGACGACTTGAAGCTGAAAGATTGGGGCGCAGCATATAACATGCCTGTACCTTCGGATACGGATTATAACGTAACGTTTCAGAAAACGCAGGACATTATCCGTAAACGTATTCCTGAAGCCATCCTTGCCAAACCTGAGAAATTCGACCAAGTGTATGATGATCTCCTGGCTGAACTTGATAAAGCAGGGGCGGTAGACATGGAGAAACAATATACCGTTTGGATCAAGGAACGTGTATCTCTCTGGACAGGTAAAGACGTGAAATAACACTGAAAATAAGGCATGATAAACGATCATTTTCAAAGCAAAATGGGTCCCCTAAAAGGGGCCTTTTTTGTTGTTGACGAAAGGGGGAGGATAGCATATAATCGTTAATGTAAGCACTTTCAGTAAGCGTTTTAAATTATTTTTCGAAAACGTTTTATGTAAGTTGATAAGAGAGTTCTCATTGGTTTAGATTTTGATAAAAAGAGTGCAAATTTAATTTTTAGTAAGCGCATACAGAAATGCGTCTTATAACGGTATCCTCAGGCTTAAAGCCTGTTATACAGATAAAACCTTCATAAATAATAGGGGGACTAGACAATGAGAGGCAAAATGAAAGGCAATACACCCAAGACGTTTGCAATGTTGATGCTCGCAAGTGCAATGCTGGTTACAGCTGGCTGCGGAAATTCGGGAAGTAAAGAAGCCTCGGAGTCCAGTGGAACCGATCCGGTTACTTTCACATTCTTTGGTGCGGATGCGAGTCCAACCTGGAACAAGATGCAGGATGCAGTCGGTAAAGAGATTACCAAGCAAACAGGCGTTACGATTGAAGCTGAGTATGATGTAAACAATGGTGGAGACCAGAAAATTGCACTTATGGCGGCTAGCGGTGAGTACCCTGATATTGTTTTTCCAAAAGGTAACTTGTCTAAACTAGTAGATGCAGGGGCAATGCTTGACCTGACGGATCTGATTGAGGAGCATGCTCCAAACCTGAAAAAAATATATGGGGACCAGATGAACCGGCTGAAATACAGTTCGGAAGATCAGGCCATTTATACAATCCCAACGAATATGGGTGTTGATAATGTTGCGTTTGACGCAACAGGCGGATTTGAAATTCAGCAAAAAGTACTTAAAGAGCTCGGATACCCTGAAGTGAAAACACTTGAGGATTACGAGAATGTATTGAAAGAATATGTGAAAAAACACCCAACGATTGACGGTCAGCCGACCATTCCATTGACGCTGAATGCAGATGATTGGAAGATTATGATTACAGTAACGAACCCGGCCTTCCAAGCAACTGGAGCACCCGATGATGGAGAATATTATATCAACCCTGAAACATATGAAGCGATGTTGCACTACAAACGTCCAGAGGAGAAAGAATACTTCCGCTGGTTGAACAAAATGTACAATGAAGGACTGCTGGACAAAGATACATTTGTCCAAAAAGATGACCAATATAAATCCAAAATCGCAAGTGGTCGCGTACTCGGTCTGATTGACCAGGAGTGGAATTATCAAGAAGCAGAAAATGCACTCAAATCAGCGGGCAAAGATGACAGCACATATGCTCACTTCTCTGTATCCCTGAACAAGGACATTGTGGACCATACATTCCAGCCAACCGGATTTGACGGATATGGCATCGGGATTACAACTTCTGCCAAAGATCCGGTTCGTATTATCAAATTCATGGACTGGCTCGCTTCGGACGAAGGTCAAGTTTTGAGAAACTGGGGCATTGAAGGCCAACACTACAATGTAGAGGATGGTCAACGGGTGATTCCTCAAGATATTCAGGATCGTAAAACCAATGACAACTCCAACTTCACCAAAGAAACAGGAATCGGTATGTATAGCGTGTTTAGTGCGAGATACGGTGATGGCGTGAAAGATTCCACGGATAACTTTTACACAACGAACTTCCCAGAGCAGATCCAGGCTGGTTATACTGCCGCAGAGAAAGAAACGTTGAAAGCATATGGCATTACAACATGGAAAGAATTCTATCCTTCTGAAGATGATTTGCAACTGAAAGACTGGGGCGCAGCATACAACATGCCTGTACCATCAGGTACAGATTATGAGGTAACGTTCCGAAAAACACAGGATATCGTGCGCAAACGTATTCCTGAAGCTGTTCTGACTACAGCTGAGAACTTTGATAAAGTATACGATGATTTCCTCGCCGAGTTGGACAAAGCCGGCGCAGTTGAAATGGAGAAACAGTACACTGTTTGGGTTAAGGATCGTGTTTCCCTGTGGACAGGTAAAGACGTTAAATAACTTATGTTTTAATTGAATAGGCAGATATACAAAAAAGGCCCTGAGCAAGGGTCTTTTTTTGCTGTCCATGTGATGTTTAACATTGACGCAAATTTCGAAATCAAATATAATTTTCTTACTGTAAGCACTTTCAGATAAACGACAATTTAGCCTTGTAGGTAAGCGGATTGTGATCAAGTAAAACAGTATTTATATTGGTTATTTAGCTATACCGAAAACGTTTTAGTAATGAATGAAAAATAGCTGATTAGGAACAGGAGTTATCTATGACCCCATTTAATGAGAGAACAAAAGAAAATCGTCTGTGGTATCGTCAGCCTGCTACTCGCTGGGAAGAGGCGTTGCCTATCGGTAATGGTCGCCTTGGCGGTATGGTATACGGCGGAGCATCGGATGAACAAATCCAGCTAAATGAAGATACATTGTGGTCCGGATTTCCACGCGACACCATTCAGTACAGCAGTCAGCGGTATCTGAAACAGACCCGTGAACTGATTATGTCCGGGCAATATAGCGAAGCTGAACAATTGCTGAACCGCGAAATGCTGGGACGTGATGTGGAAGCTTATCAGCCGATGGGCCACTTTAAGTTGCAGCACGATGAACTGAATGGGATCCTGTACGATGAATTTGAGCGGGAGCTTAATCTCCATACCGGCATTGCAACGACGAAGTATTCATATAAAGGCATTCGTTATGTACGTGAAGTATATGCCAGTGCAACAGATGATCTCATGATCTGTACCATCACTGCTGATCGTATGGGATCTGTAAACGCCAGTGTTTCGTTGGACAGTCCACATCCTTATAATGTTCAGGCTTCGGGCGATGCACTTACTTTGTTCAGTCGCTGTCCAAGTCATGTTGAATCGAATTATTTCAGGGATCATCCGGAGTCTGTCATCTACGAAGAAGATCGTGGAACGGCTTATGCTATGCGATTGGCCGCGACTGCGACGGGCAAGAATGCCGAAGTAACGGTTATGGACGGAAGACTTCATATTCAGGGAGCTGACCAGGTTATTTTTTATCTGACAGCGGCGACCGCCTTTGAAGGCTATGATGTGATGCCTGTTAAAGATGGTGTGCTTCTGGATCAGGAGTGCAGGGAAGTAATAACAAAAGCGATGGCTTATGGCATGAAGGCTCTTCGGGAGCGACATGTGATGGATCATGAAACTTTATTTTCAAGAGTATCTATTGATCTCGGCGCTTCAGCCAATGAAGAATTGCCTACAGATGAGCGACTGCAAGCGTACCAGGCTGGAGCCAATGATCCTGGCCTGGAGGCACTCTATTTTCAATATGGTAGATATTTGTTAATGGGTAGTTCACGTGAAGGAAGCCAACCAGCCAATCTGCAGGGAATCTGGAATCATCAGGTGGAGCCGCCCTGGCACAGTGATTACACGATTAATATCAATACCGAGATGAATTACTGGCCGGCAGAAGTATGCAACCTGAGTGAATGCCATGAGCCGCTGTTTGGCTTGTTGGAGGATCTAAGTGATACCGGGAGAAGGACGGCACGCATTTTGTACGGAGCGCGCGGCTGGACAGCCCATCATAATGTGGATATTTGGAGGACATCCACGCCTACAGGCGGAGACGCAAGTTGGGCGTTCTGGCCAATGGGCGGCGTGTGGCTGACTTCACATCTATGGGAGCATTATCTGTTTACCCGTGATCAGCAATTCCTCGCGGAACGTGCGTATCCAATCATGAAGGAAGCGGCACTCTTCTGTCTGGACTGGTTGGTGGAGGGACCAGACGGAGATCTGGTTACGGCTCCATCGACCTCTCCGGAGAACAAGTTCCTCACTGAGGAAGGAGAGGCTCGCAGCATCTCCATGGCTTCGACGATGGATATGACATTGATTCGTGAGTTGTTCGATCGATGCATTGAGGCAACGAAGCAGCTGGATGTGGATCAGCAGCTGGCGAAGGATTGGAGCGAAGCACGCAGCAAGCTCTATCCATTCAAGATCGGAAGCGAGGGGCAGCTGCAGGAATGGTTTAAGGATTTTGCCGAATCCGAACCAGGGCATCGTCACGTCTCCCATCTGTATGGTCTGTACCCAGGGGAGCAGATCAACCGACTGGATACGCCGGAACTGGTGGAAGCAGCACGAGTGTCACTTGAACGTCGCATCTCACAAGGTGGCGGGCATACAGGTTGGAGCTGTGCTTGGTTGATCAATCTGTATGCGAGGCTGCTGGATAGCAAGCTGGCACATCAGTTTGTCCGTACATTGTTGGCTCGATCCACGCATCCTAATCTGTTCGATGATCATCCGCCGTTCCAGATCGATGGCAACTTTGGTGGCACTGCCGGTATTGCGGAGATGCTGTTGCAAAGCCATTTGGGCGAATTACATCTGCTGCCAGCGCTGCCTGAGTACTGGGCCAGTGGCAGTGTGAAAGGGCTTCGGGCACGAGGTGCATACACGGTGGCAATCGAGTGGGCAGATGGCAGACTCTCAAGCGCCGAAATTAAGGCTGATCACGCTGGTTCGATAACCATTCGGAGTGCATACCCACTGCGTGTGGAAGGAAACGATCAGGCTAAGGCGCAGTTAACACCTCAGGGTGATTATGTAGTGATTTTAACCATGACCGCAGGACAGACGATCCGCGTGTCATCATGAGATGGAGGAGTAAACGATGACGATTTTTAAATTTCCACAAGATTTCCGCTGGGGAACAGCAACAGCTTCCTATCAAATTGAAGGTGCAGCGCAGGAAGGCGGACGCGGGGTATCCATCTGGGATACGTTTGCCCGTACACCCGGCAAAGTATTCAATGGAGATAATGGTGATGTCGCATGTGACAGTTACCACCGCTATGAGGAAGACATCGAGCTGATGAAAAAGCTTGGGATCAACACCTACCGATTCTCGATCGCCTGGCCGCGTATTATTCCTGATGGAGATGGCGAGATCAATCGGGAAGGATTGGACTTCTATCATCGATTCGTAGATAAGTTGCTTGAAGCGGGAATCGAACCTTTCTGTACGCTGTATCATTGGGACCTGCCTCAGACGCTGGAGGATATCGGAGGTTGGGGCAATCGCAGGACGGTGGATGCATTTGTAAAATATGCTGAAGTCATCTTCAAGGAGTTTTCCGGTAAAATTAATTTCTGGCTGACTTTCAATGAACCATGGTGTATTGCGTTTCTGTCCAACTTGCTTGGCATTCATGCACCAGGAAATAAGGACCTGCAAACATCCATTAATGTTGCTCACGGACTGCTGGTTGCTCACGGTAAAGCCGTTCAGTCGTTCCGTCGCTTGGGTACAACAGGACAGATTGGTATTGCACCCAATGTATGCTGGGCTGAGCCTTACAGCAAATCTCCAGAAGATCAGGCAGCCTGTGATCGGGCAATTGCTCTGAATACGGATTGGTTCCTCGATCCGATCTACAAAGGATCGTATCCACAATTTATGGTGGACTGGTTCGCTGAAGCTGGAGCTACCGTACCAATTCAGGAAGGCGATATGGAAATCATCTCGCAACCCATTGATCTGTTGGGCATTAACTATTACACCATGGGAATCAATCGTTTCAATCCAGAGGCGGGTGCATTGCAATCCGAAGAGGTCGATATGGGACTTACTAAGACAGATATTGGCTGGCCTGTGGAATCACGCGGACTGTATGAGTTCATGCATTACTTGCAAAAATACGGAAATGTGGATGTCTACATCACAGAAAATGGTGCATGCATCAATGATGATTTGGAAAATGGCAAAATCAATGATGATCGCCGGATTGCATACTATGAGCAGCATTTGGCCCAAATTCATCGGATTATCAACGACGGAATCAACCTGAAAGGCTACATGGCTTGGTCTTTGATGGATAACTTTGAGTGGGCGGAAGGATACCGTATGCGCTTTGGTCTTGTGCATGTGGATTACCGTTCATTGGTCAGAACACCTAAAGAAAGCTATTACTGGTATCAAAATGTGATCAAAAATAATTGGTTGGAAACACGAATTTAAGCTTTAATTTCAATATTCCAGGAAGAAGTGCTCAGAACCTGACATAACTAAGTAATTACGTTATTTCAATTGTTAAATGCAGGGACATACATGTTTAATCAGAATAAAGACGGTGGTTCGGTAATCCGAATCAACGTCTTTTTTATTGTTTTATTTTCAGCCAGGACTCACATGTTCATGAAGGTTTCATAAGGTCTAAGCTGTTTCATGTTATGAGGAGAGCGTTTTTGGGTTATAAGAAGTAAGAAGAAGTGATCTGGTTCTTGTCAACAGTTAAAATACAAATAAAGTGTCCAAATTGCGAAATAAATTTGAACATTTGTTGACTAAAAATCATACTGATGTGGTATATTGGTATAAGGAAAGCACTTACAAAAAGGGAAAAGGAAGTGTTTACTATGGCATCGAAGACAGCAATGGTAAGCCAATTGGAACGCAAAGATAAAAATATGCGGCGTGCAGTGCTAACGATGACAGTTCTGGCTTGGATTGCTCTTATTACGGGAGTAATCATGTGCCTGATCAACCTGAATGATTTTAATGATCGTAACCTCGGATTAATGCTGGGTATCGGTTTCTTGGTGGGTAGTGTATTTATTTACGTTATTGCCAAATCGATTGGACTTGTTCATACACGCCGGGAAGACGAAGGCGCCGATTAAATAATCTTGCGTTAATTCGTTCATAATAAGACTGGATGAGCACCCGGAATCCCAGTCAATAAAGCCCTTTGCGGATTCGTTGATACTGTTCAACGGGACTGCAAAGGGTTTTATTTTGTGACTTGAAGTGTAAAGATTACAATGAGGAAATATCAAGTATGCAAGTGATTTGTGAGAAAAAATTCACACATTTAAGGTGTAAAATCGACAAATTTGTTAACATGAACAAAAAAGTTGCTCATTTCTGATATCTTTAGAAGGAAGAGAGTAGTATACTGTTTTTTCAGTATGAGCGAATTTAAGGAGAGGGGATCAAGATGAACAAGAAACCTAGGTCGCTAATTCGGATAATCATTCCGGTTGTCCTGACGTTGGTTACAATTGCATTGATTGTCTGGCCAATGCTGGCAGGCGGGCAGTACGTTGTTCTGGATCCGAAAGGGCCTGTTGGCGCTTCGCAGAGAGATTTGATTGTCATTTCGACAATTCTGTGTGCAGTCGTTATTGTGCCTGTATTGATTTTGTCTGCTGTAATTGTATGGCGTTACCGCGACAAACCGGACAATAAATCTGCTTATGAGCCTAACTGGTCTCATAGCACTAAAGCGGAGGCTATCTGGTGGACCGTTCCGATTATTATTATTGGGTTGCTGGCGGTTGTAACAATCCGCTACACCTATGATCTGGAACCTTCGAAGCCATTGGCTTCCGAGAAAGCACCGGTGACCATTCAAGTATCTTCACTGGACTGGAAATGGTTGTTTATGTATCCGGAGCAAGGTATTGCAACGGTCAACACGTTGAATATCCCGGCAGACCGGCCCGTAAAATTTGAGCTCACCGCGGATTCACCGATGAACTCGTTCTGGATTCCGCAGCTTGGTGGACAGATTTATACAATGTCGGGTATGGCGATGACCTTGTACTTGCAAGCTGATCATGAAGGTCAATATTGGGGTTCAGGTGCCAACTTTACCGGGGAACACTTCGCCCAAATGCGTTTTGACGTCAATGCTACATCGGAGGAAGACTTCGACAAATGGGTGACTGAAGTGAAACAACAATCCCAACCGCTGACGCAAGAAACGTATAAAACACTGGCGGAACCGGGAACAAGCAATGTAGCTTATTATTCTTCCTTCCCTGAAGGACTGTTCCAAGACATCGTGACCAAGTATGTTATTGACGGTCAAAGCGCTCACAGCAAGCACGGTGAAGCTTCAGGTGCCAAAGAGATTACTACGCAAGACGTGGACAAGAGTGCTAACTAAAGATTCGAAAGGAGGCCCCCAATGTTAGAGAGACTTAAGGAGTTTGCATCGGAGTTTTTCGTTACCGGTGATCCGCTGATTTATGGTGCGGACGTGGCGATCGGAATTACGATGATTACCATCGTAGCGGTGTTGACTTATTTCAAAAAATGGGGCTGGCTCTGGCGTAACTGGTTAACTACCGTCGATCACAAAAAGATCGGTATTATGTATATTATTGCTTCCATTATCATGCTTTTCCGTGGTGGTGTGGATGCACTGATGATGCGTCTTCAGCTAGCTATGCCTAACATGGATTTCTTACATCCTGAGCATTATAATCAGGTCTTTACGACTCATGGTACGATCATGATCTTGTTCATGGCGATGCCGTTTATGTTCGGTTTATTTAATGTTATTGTACCGCTTCAAATAGGGGCAAGGGACGTTGCGTTCCCATTCCTTAATGCACTAAGCTTCTGGTTATTCTTCCTGGGAGCAATGCTGTTCAACCTGTCCTTCGTTATCGGTGGTTCACCGGACGCAGGTTGGCTCAGTTATCCGCCTTTATCGGAGCTATCGCATAGCCCGGGGGTGGGACAAAACTTCTATATATGGGGTATTCAGATTTCGGGTATCGGTTCCCTGGCTACCGGTATCAACTTCCTGGTTACCATCATTAAAATGCGTGCGCCAGGCATGAAATGGATGAAAATGCCGATGTTTACATGGTCGGTATTCTCCACTTGTATTATCATTCTGTTTGCATTCCCAATCTTGACAGTGACACTTGCATTGCTCTTCCTCGACAGGTTTGCGGGGGCGCATTTCTTCACACTTGATCTGGGCGGTAATCCGATGATGTATATCAACTTGATCTGGATGTGGGGTCACCCTGAGGTATATATCGTTGTCTTGCCGGCATTCGGTGTGTTCTCCGAGATTGTAAGTACGTTCTCGAAGAAAAAATTGTTTGGTTACAAATCAATGGTATTTGCGATGCTGATCATTAGCTTCCTGTCCTTCTTTACATGGGCGCATCACTTCTTCACGATGGGTTCGGGAGCAGACGTTAATGCATTCTTCGCCATAACCACGATGTTGATAGCCATACCAACAGGGGTTAAGATCTTTAACTGGCTGTTTACGATGTTCCGGGGAAGGATACGCATGGATACCCCGATGCTGTGGACACTTGCATTTATTCCATGCTTTATCGTCGGGGGTATGACGGGGGTTATGTTATCCGTTGCACCTGCTGACTTCCAGTTCCACAACAGTTACTTCCTGATTGCCCACTTCCACCAAGTATTGATTGGTGGTGTAGTATTCGGATACTTTGCAGGTCTGTACTACTGGTGGCCTAAAATGTTTGGATTCCAACTGCCAGAAAAACTGGGTAAATGGGCTTTCTGGACTTGGAATATTGGTTTCTATGTCTGCTTCATGCCGCAGTACGCTGTCGGTTTGATGGGTATGACACGTCGTCTGAGCACCTATGGCTGGGATACCGGCTGGTGGGAACTGAACTTTGTATCCACAATCGGGGCATTCCTGATGGGTGTCGGATTCTTGTTCCAGGTCGCACAAATCGCAGACGGCATTCGGAAATACAAAACACTCAAAGCATCTGGCGACCCTTGGGGTGGTCGTACGCTCGAGTGGTCGATTCCTTCACCTGCTCCTGAATATAACTTCGCCATTACACCGCGCGGAGATGATATTGATGAGTGGTGGGAAGAGAAAGAACGTCGTGCCAAAGGCATCTATCCACCTGAACAGCCGCTTGAGCCGATTCATATGCCTAAAAATTCCGCAATTCCGTTCATCATGTCTATATTCTGGTTCATCGCCGGTTTCGGCTTTGTATTCGGATGGCTCTGGATGGCGATTCTCGGACTCGCTGGCGTAGGAATCTGCATGATCGCTCGTTCATTCTCATACGATACGGATTATTATATTCCGGTTGACGAAATTAAGCGTACCGAAGCGTCGTTAAGGGGGTCGGTATAAATGGCTCAAGCAGCCGCGAAGCACGGTCATGACCATGCACATGATCATGACCATGGTCACCATGACCCGCAAGAATTGAAAATACTCGGATTCTGGTTCTTCCTGATTTCCGACGTTATCCTGTTCTCCGTATTGTTCGCAACCTTTATTGTGTTGCGTGACAATACGGCGGGCGGACCTGTGTTGTCTGAATTGATCAAAATGCCTGGTGTTATTGCCGAGACATTTATCTTGCTCACAAGTTCATTCACAAGTGGACTTGCGGTTCTTGCCATGAATCAGGGCAAGGTGAAGCAATTGATCAGCTGGCTGGCAGTTACAGCAGTTCTGGGTGCAAGCTTTATTGCCCTGGAAGTAACGGAGTTTATTGAGTTGATTCACGAAGGGTTCAGTTATACAACGAGTGCGGCTTCTGGTGCATTCTTTACCCTTGTGGGTACTCACGGACTTCACGTATCGCTCGGTCTGATCTGGATGATCGGATTGATGCTGCAACTGAAAAAACGTGGAATTACCGATGTAACACGCGGTAAAATCAACGTAATCAGCTTGTACTGGCACTTCTTGGACGTCGTCTGGATTTTCCTCCTGTCGATCGTCTATCTGATGGGGGTGATGTAGATGGCAGAGCATAACTCACATGAGTCCCATGGCCACGAACAGCATGGTTCACTCAAGTCCTATGTCATCGGCTTCATTCTGTCCGTAGTCCTGACCATTATCCCTTTGGTAGTGGTTCTGAATGACATGATGGGCAGAACAGCGACGCTGAGTGTCGTTCTGGTAACAGCAGGACTTCAGTTTGTAGTTCAACTCTTCTTCTTCATGCATATCCGTGAATCGGAGAAGCCACGCTGGAATGTAATGGCTTTGATCTTTGGTCTGTTGATCATGTTGACCATCGTTATTGGTTCCATCTGGATCATGTTGAACAATACCGTTGCACATTAAGTTTATGAAATAGTTTATGGGATCTCCCGACTTGATTTAAAAGTCGGGAGATCTTTTTTTTATTCTTTTTTTATCCTGAATGCGGGTAGAATAAGGGAAAGGACGCATGAGATAAAAAAAGGCGAAAATAATGTCGAAAAAAGTTCTTGATTTTTTTTCTTGAATCCGTATACTCAGAAATATAAGTAATCCGAAACGTTTTGGAGGAAAGCAATTGGCTACAATTAAAGACATATCACAAATGACGGGATTTTCGATTACGACCGTATCCAGAGCTCTGAATGGGTACTCGGACGTCAGCGATAGTACGCGCAAACTGATTAAAGAAGCCGCGGAAACCTTGAACTATAGTCCAAATGGTCTAGCGAGAGGCCTGGTCATGAAGGAAACCAAAACGCTGGGGTTGCTCGTATCAGGTATGACGTACAAAAACATCGATAACAACTTTGTTTTCGAAGTGCTTTGCGGTATTAATGATAGCGCTGCCAATTCGGATTATGATCTGATTTTGTTCAGCACAAATACAGCGAAGCAAAAGATGAAAACGTACACACAGCTGTGCAGGGAACGAAAGGTGGATGGTGTCATTCTTCAGGGTGTGAAGACGGATGATCCGTATTTGCAGGAAGTATTGGATAGTGACATTCCTTGTGTATTGATTGATATACCCATTCACAGTGAGTATGTTGGTTTTGTATCAACGAATCACAAACAAAGTGCACAAACTGCTGTAGAGCACCTTATTGGTTTGGGTCATCGGCAGATTGCCATGGTGAACGGGTACCCCGAGGCTTTTGTATCCAAGGAGCGCTATGAAGGATATTCCGATGCAATGCGAAATGCAGGGTTGAGCTTGAAGCCTGAATGGATCGTAAACGGGAATTTCACGGAAGAGGAAGCACAGCAACAAGCTTCTGAATTGTTGAAGACATATCCGGAAATTACCGCAGTCTTTTGCGCAAGCGACATGATGGCTCTGGGTGTAATGAAGGCTGCGAATGAAATAGGCATCTCTATACCGGATGAATTGTCTGTAGTGGGATTTGACGACATTCCAACAGCCGCTTATTTTCAACCACCACTCACCACCATCGGCCAGAACATGTATCAGTTGGGACATGAAGCTGCAAACCTGCTGATGGGCATGCTGAGATCGGAAGACAGCCCCAAATTTAATATTTTGCAAAATGAATTGGTTTTGAGATCCTCGACAGCCAAACCAGGTCGCTAAGTTTAGCTGAGAATACGGTTCGCGAGGGATTGCAAAATGAACGAGATGAAAAGAGCACCGGAATGTTTTATTAAATCCGAAACGTTTCGGTATTATTTTCACTCAAATCCAAAACGTTTCGGATACAACATAAGATAGACATAGGGGGAATACAAATTGCTGAAATACGATGCAGGACAAGGAGAATGGAGTAACTGGCTGGTAACTGAAACCGGGTTTGATCCGGCTCATCAAGGGAAAGGCGAAGCTGTGCTCTCACTTGGAAACGGCTACATGGGACTTCGCTCCGCAACGGACGAGAATTATGTTGGACAGGTGCGGAACTGGTTCGTAGCCGGAACCTTCAATAAGTTTGACGAGCATGAGGTAACAGAACTCCCTAATGCAGCGGATGTAACGGAACTTTCAATCACCCTGAATGGGGAAACCTTCAGCTTGGAAAAAGGAAGAACGATCAGCTATAGTCGTCAACTGAATCTCAAAAACGGTGAGCTGAATCGTAACGTGGTATGGCAGAGCCCAACAGGAGAAAGCTTTGAACTTCAATTCCGTCGCTTTATTTCCTTGAGCAACCGTCATCTGGTTGGTTCATCCGTAAGCATCAAGCCACTGGATGGTCAGGCACGTGTTCACATTGCATCTGGTATTAACGGACAATGGACGAACTCGGGTGCGCAGCATTTCACGGAAGGTGAAAAACGGATATTTGAAAAGACTTATATTCAAATGACGTCAACGACGACACAATCGGCTGTTGATTTTGTAACCAATACGGTGCATCACTGGCAGCTGAATGGTGAAAAAGTTGAGCCGGAATTGCGTCAAACGATGGGACGCCGCAAGGTTGGCATCGAAGGCACAGTGACCGTGGAAGCCGGACAATCGGTAACACTGGAAAAAATCTCGAATGTGCATACCAGCCGCGATCTGGTGTACAGCAACGGTGGTTATTCACTGGATCAAATGCGTGAATCTTCACTGACAGAACTGAAGCAAGAGTCGCAAAAAGGGTATGATCAGCTGTTTCGTGAAAGCGCTAACGCCTGGGCGGATACCTGGTCCACGTACAACATTGAAGTGGACAGCACAAGCGGATATGACCAGCTTGCTATCCGTTTCGCCATCTATCATCTCGTCATTATGACACCTGCTCATGATAATCGCATGGGAATCGGGGCGAAAGGATTAAGTGGTGAAGGGTACAAGGGACATTCCTTTTGGGATACGGAAATCTTCATCCTGCCTTTCTTCATCTACAGCAATCCCAAGATCGCAAGATCCTTGCTGGAATATCGATATCAGGGGTTGGATGGAGCTAGAAGCAAGGCCAAGGAGAACGGATTCGAAGGAGCCATGTATCCATGGGAAGCAGCCTGGATCGAAGATGGCGAAGTTACACCGGTATGGGGAGATGTAGATATCGTAACCGGAGAACAGACGAAGATCTGGTCCGGCTTCATTGAACAGCATATTACCTCTGACATCGCTTATGCCGTTTGGCATTACGTCCAGTCTACAGGCGATGAGGCGTTCATGGAGCAATATGGCTACGAGATCATTTTTGATACAGCAACGTTCTGGGCCAGCCGTCTGGAGTGGGATGAGGCCAAGGGCCGCTATCACATCAATGAGGTTGTTGGACCGGATGAATATAAGGAACATGTGGACAACAATGCATTCACCAATCATATGGCTCACTTCAATATGGAACTGGCCATTCAATATTATGAAAAGCTTGAGCAGGAAAAACCTGAATTACTCAAGGCATTGTCTGCGAAGCTTGACCTGACATCAGCTAGGAAAACATGGAACAAGCTGGATCAAATGTATCTGCCAGGGCCAAATGAACAAGGACTTATTCCACAAGATGATACCTACTTGCAGAAGAAAGTCATTGATCTTACCCCTTATAAAAATCAGACGAAAGTCGCCAGCATCTTCAATGATTACAACCTGGATCAGGTTGGTGAAATGCAAATTTCGAAGCAGGCTGACATCATGATGCTGTTCTTCCTGCTTGAGAATAAATTTGAACCCGCTATCAAACGTGCGAACTATGACTACTATGAGGAAAAAACATTGCATGATTCCTCATTGTCGCTGTCAACGCACAGTATCCTTGCCAGTGACTTCGGTAATCGTCCGCTCGCTTATGATCTGTTCCGCCGGGCGTCCGAGATTGATCTGGGACCGCATATGCACTCTTCGGATGCAGGCATCCACTCAGCTTCTCTGGGCGGAATATGGGAATGTGTCGTGATGGGATTTGCCGGAGTTCGCATGTTGGATGGCCAGCTTCATCTCGATCCGAAGCTGCCAGAGTCCTGGAGCAGTCTGAAATTCCCGCTTTACTGGCAAAACCAGCTGTTGCATATCACAATCACGTCCGAGGGTATTCTAATCGAGAGTGATGCAGAGGAAGAAATTTCTCTCCTTCTGTCCGGTCAGCAAGTTACTTTCAGCAAACGGTTTCAAACCTTGGTTTAATATAAATCCATGTGGAGGTCATTCAAATGAAAAAAGGGTCCGCAAGTTTGGTCATGATGCTGATTTTGGTATTAGTGTTATCCGCGTGTTCTTCAGGTGGAAGCAACAGCGCGGAAGGCGGAAAAGGAGAAAAAGTAAAACTCACCTTCTCCGTATGGGGAGATGTCAACTCCGGTGCGGATGAAGTGAAGCTTGCGGAAGAGTTCAATGCTGCACACCCGGATATCGAAGTGAAGTTTGAGCCTATTCCAAGTGAAGGTTATGGAACAAAACTCACTACATCTCTGGCAGCAGGTCAGGCACCAGACGTATTCCTGGTTGGTGAAGGCGACTACTACAAATACGTTGATAAAGGTGTAATTGAGCCACTCGACGATTATTTGAGCAAAGACACTGCGTTTAATCTGGATATTTTTCAAAAGGATCTCATTGAAAATATGAAAATCGAAGGCAAACAATACTACTTGCCTAAAGATTTCAACCCACTTGCTCTGTGGTACAACAAACGTATGTTTGATGAAGCGGGAATCCCTTATCCAACAGATGAATGGACTTGGGATGACATGATTGCAACTGCACAGAAACTGACTAAAAAAGATGGAAAAAAATATACTCAATTCGGATTCAACGCAGGCAAATGGGAATATCCGATTTATACGTACCTGTGGGATAACGGTACAGACATCGCGAATGAGGATGGAACAGCTGCGGAAGGCTACATGAACAGTGAAAAAACGATAGCGGCAATGGATAAATATGTATCCTGGTCTCAAGGAGATAGCCGTGTATCCCCGACGCCACTGGATTCCGAGACACTTGGCGGAGATTCATCGATGTTCATGACAGACAAGCTCGCCATGATGATTACAGGTCGTTGGATCAAAGGTGATCTCGACAAATCCGATGTTCAATATGGTTCTGCACTGATTCCACAAAATACGGACGGTACTCGTTCAAGCATTATCGCAAGTGCAGGTTGGGCGATCAACGCAGCCGGTAAAAATAAAGAAGCGGCTTATGAACTGGTAAAATGGCTCTCGGGTACAGATGCACAGAAGCTTCGTTCTGCGAACGGTAAAGTACTGCCAGCGACTGTGAAAGAACTGGACGAAGTCAAAGCCAAAGAAGTAGCAGACAAACCGGTCATCGAAATGATGGATTATGCTAAAAAACCGGTCACCATGCGTTCTACAAACGGACCTGTGTTTGTTGAAGAATTCACCAAGGCGCTGGAAAAAGTGCTGCTTGGCAAACAGGATGTCAAAGGCGCTCTGGATGAAGCTGCGAAGAACGTTGACAGCAAAATCAAGTAAAAACCATGCGGGTGAGTCGGCGGCCATGCTGATTCACCCTCTTCATCAAGGAGGCTGCTATGCGTAATTCTAAATCCGAGCGTGCCGGGTATTGGTTCATATTGCCCTGGCTTATAGGCTTGTTGCTCTTTACCATTGGTCCAATGTTATTCTCCCTGCTGCTGGCATTTAGTAAATGGGATATTATCACCGGCGTACAATCGATCGAATGGGTCGGTCTGGATAACTTCAAAACGATGTTTCATGATGAGCTTTTCTATCAATCGTTGAAAGTTACCTTTATCTTCGCTCTGGTATCCGTACCACTATATCAAGTGGCATCACTGCTTATCGCCTTGCTGCTGAATATGCGGAACAGAGGCATGAAATTTTTCCGATTGATCTATTTCATGCCATCCGTCATTCCAGCTGTAGCGGCATCAATGATGTGGATTATGATTTTCAATCCGGAATACGGCATTCTGAACCGGGCGCTTGCCTTTTTCGGCGTACAGGGGCCAGCTTGGCTTCAAGATCCGAGCTATGCGCTGGGCGCACTGATTGTCATGGGTTTGTGGGGCGTCGGCAATACGATCATCATTTATTTGTCCGGCTTGCAGGGCGTTCCTGAAGAGCTGTATGAAGCTGCCAATCTGGATGGCGCGGGACCGTTTCAACGGTTTTTCAACATTACATTACCTATGATTTCCCCAACGGTGTTCTTCAACGTAATTATGGGTATCATCGGTGGATTCCAGTATTTCACACAAGCATTTGTTATGACCAACGGGGGACCGCTTAACTCGACCTTGTTCTATAACTTGTATCTGTACAATAAAGCTTTTACCGATTTTGAAATGGGTTATGCTTCGGCATTGTCCTGGGTATTGTTCATCATCATTCTGGCGTTTACGTTGCTGGTCATCCGCAGCTCTTCGATGTGGGTCTATTACCAGGGCGATAACGAAAAGGATTGAGAGGAGGACAAATGATGAATCAAGCAACGACACGGAAACCGGTCTACTCGAAACTATTCTCTATGCTCATGCTTATCGCTGGTGCAGCCGTCGTGCTGATCCCACTGTTATGGACGTTTGCAACGTCTCTTAAAACACCTGCCGAGGTGTTCAAAGATGATTTTTTCCCGGCTGTATGGATGTGGTCTAACTATAAAAATGCCGTCTTGGCCATCCCGTTTTTTACATTTTTGAAAAATACGCTGATTATTCTGATTCCGGTATTAGTCGGTACCGTATTCTCGTCTGCCCTATGTGCGTATGGTTTCGCCCGGTTTAACTTCCGCGGCAAACGCACGCTGTTCCTGGTGCTATTGGCGACGATGATGCTACCTTCGCAGGTAACGATGATCCCGATGTTCATCATGTTCAAGGAAATCGGCTGGGTTGATACATTTTTACCACTCATTATCCCTGCATTCTTCGGGGGCGGAGCGTTTAACATCTTCCTGATTCGCCAGTTCATGCGCGGTATTCCGCGTGATCTCGATGAGTCTGCTTTTGTAGACGGAGCCAATAAAATGCAGATTTTCACTAAAATCATGCTGCCGCTTTCCATGCCGCCACTGATTGCCGTATCGATCTTTACCTTTATGGGCGTATGGAATGACTTCCAGGGACCACTCATTTATCTGAACTCCAGTGAGAAGTATACGCTGGCTCTCGGATTGTCCATGTTCAAAGGGTTGTATAACGTGGAATGGAACATGCTAATGGCTGCAACGATGCTGATTATGCTTCCGCCACTCCTTGTATTCTTTGTTGCACAAAAATACTTTATTGAAGGCATTTCCATCTCTTCTGCAATCAAGGGCTAATCGTCCGTATGAATAGAAGAGATGAGCGGTGAGCCAAACCGCAGAGGAGGACTATCATGGCCACATTAACAAGCAGACATCCTTTTAATTTGTATTATAACGCAGGTGAATATGTAAAGATTTGCGGTACCCAGGACGGATACTTTCCCGACTTTGGGCATCATATGGCTAACGAAATGGGCGGTGTATGGCTGCATCCGATCAAGCTGCTGGACGGCTTCTGGCTGAAGGTAACCGATCTGGATCGCAACATTGCGGTATGGGCAAGGGCAGACGGATTCACAAGTGAATCCTGGGGCGGAAGCCGGTTCGATTATGATCACGGATTGAGCCACATTCCGGTATCCATTGAACGCAACCAGTTTGCCCCCGATTATGAAAAAGGCATGGTCGCAGAATATGAGATCAGCGCTTACGGCAAAGGAACAACCCGGCTCAAGCTGGAGCTGCTGTCACGTACCGATCTCCGTCCAGTGTGGTATTCCGATGAGATCGGAATTATCCCAGGAGCGGGTGAAACGGCAGAAGCTATTTCTTCGCGCAAAGTCATCGTCAAAGATGATGCCCAAGACTGGTATGCCATGATTGGAAGTGATCTGCCTGGAACGGTAATGACGGTTGGTCCTGAGATTTACGGACCAGAACTGACGGCAGGCAAGGGCACAGGCATTTCTTTTGTAACCGAATGCACGCTGGAGGAGAAGGATGTGTTCCGCTTCCGGTTATTTGTTGCCGGTTCGGAGTCGTCCCGTGAAGCCTGTGAGCAGACTTATGCAGTCATCGAACGTGACTACGTCAGCTTGAAAGAGCAGAAGCAGCAACTCTACGACAAGTTGGATCAGCGCGCAGTGCTGACCATTGAAGGCGAGGATGAGCTGAACGAGCAATTTGCCTGGGTGAAGCACAATAATCAGTGGCTGGTGCAACAAGTAGACGGCATTGGTCGTGGATTGACGGCAGGTGGACCCACGTATCCGTGGTGGTTCGGCTGTGACAGTACGTATGCGCTTCAGGGTGTGCTTGCTACGGGAGACCATCAACTGGTGCGGGATACGCTGAATTTGTTGCTGGAGAAATCCAAGGAAGCAAACGGTAATGGACGTTTTGTGCATGAAGTGACCACGATAGGAGCCGTGTCTAATCGCGGCAACACGCAGGAGACGGCACACTATATCGCCTTTGTATGGGAAATGTTCCTGTGGACCGGAGATGATGCACTTCTGCGCGAGCATTATGACTATTGTGTTCAGGGAATCGACTGGCTGCTGGGTGAGATGGACCCGGACGGAGACCTGTTCCCTTCTGGTTACGGCATCATCGAGATTGCCGGATTGAATATGGAACTGATTGATAGTGCCGTATATACAGCCAAGGCTCTTCAGGCGCTGGAGCACATGAGTCTCTATTTGGGTGAAACGAAGCGGCATCAGACATATCAAAAACTGGCTGAAAGAGCGGTACGCGCAGTGAATGATGTGTATTGGTCTGAAAAAGACAGCCTCTATGCGGATGCCGTTGCACCTGTTTCTGATATTGTGCCCAAGGTGGATTACATGGTTTCTCTCGCTGAAAAGCAAGGGATCACAGACTACCGGGAGTACGTGGAAGGATTGCTTGCCGATGCAGGTGAGGATCAGAAAGATCGCGGTTGGTTGCTGAACAAAAACTGGGTCATTGTCACCCCGATGGAAGCAGGAATTGCCGATCAGGACAAAGCACAGCGTGCTCTGGAAGCGATGCGAAATCGCGACTTCATTGGTGAATACGGTACTTATCTTGCTGCCATTTACCAACAGGGCACGATGACAATCTCTACCGGAGCACATGCGGTTGCAGAAGCGGCGTACGGGCATCCGGATCACGCACTGGATTTACTGCGTCGGATGGGGAAAAGCTTCTCACGTGTAGTGCCAGGTTCTTTCTCGGAGATGTCTCCGGACTACGGCTGTGTAGTGCAGGCGTGGACCATCTATGCACTGGCTGTACCAGTCGTACGACATTTCTTCGGCGTTCAACCGGAAGCACAGCATCGCCGTGTAACCTTATCACCTAATATGCCGCAGGCATGGGATAACAAAACATGCAGTCTGGAGCATCTGATGGTAGGCGATGCGGAGTTCGATATCCATTTTGAATCCCGTGAGGGCAAACGTTATGCGAGCATTTCCAACGCATCGGGCTGGACGGTCGTTCTGGACTGGAAGGGCGAGAGACGGGAAAGCAACGAGAAACGGATTGAATGGCAACTATAATGTTCAACTAAAAATTTATACGATAACGGAGAGGGCAGAAATAACCTGAAGAAACGCAGTGTTCGCCTTTATTCCCGGATTTTCCCTTCTGAAAAGGATATCAAAAAAATCTGGGGATAACAGCGATCGGAAGGTTGTTCTGTCATCGTAGTGGCCAGTGTAAATATCTTTTAGTTGAACTCAACTAGAGCAATGACATGGGGAGGAACGGGTAAATGAAAGGGAACGGAGCACTTCAAGCCGTTATTTTTGATTTGGATGGTGTCATTACCGACACGGCGGAGTACCATTATGTAGCGTGGAAGAAGCTGGGGGAATCGCTGGATATTCCGTTTGATCGGGAGTTCAACGAGCAGTTAAAGGGCATTAGCCGCGGGGAGTCGCTGGCGCGCATTTTACGTCTGGGTGGCAAGGAAGAGACATTTTCGGCTGAGGAAAAGGAAGAATTCGCACAGCGTAAAAACGAACATTATGTCTCGTTGCTGGACTCGTTGACACCGGAGCATACCTACCCTGGAATTCGGGAATTGCTGCTTGAGCTGCAAGCCTCCGGCATTCCTGCGGTGATCGCCTCGGCCAGCAAAAATGCTCCTCAAATTCTGAAGGCGCTGGAGTTGGACTCGCTGTTCCGCTATGTGGTACATCCGGATTCCGTACCAAACGGTAAGCCAGCACCTGATCTGTTCCTGCGTGGAGCAGAAGAAGTGGGTGCTCACATTAAGGCCTGCATCGGCATCGAGGATGCGCAGGCGGGTATTGAGGCCATCAAATCCGCAGGCATGATCGCCGTGGGTATTGGTGAAGAAGCTGTACTTAAAGGTTCCGGAGCGGACGTGGTGCTGAAAGATACTACACAGCTCACGCTGTCCTTCCTGGAGCGTACGTTGCAGGAGCACAGCCATTAAGCAGAAAAGGGGAGATGCAGCATGAACCGGGCATGGTGGAAAGAATCCGTGGTATATCAGGTCTACTGGCGGAGCTTCCTGGATGCGAATGGAGACGGCATCGGGGATTTGGAGGGCTTGATGCTCAAGCTGGACTATATCAAAAGTCTGGGTATTGATGTCATCTGGCTTAATCCCATCTATGAATCGCCGGATAAAGATAACGGATATGACATAGCGGATTATTATCGCATCATGGCGAAAGCCGGAACGATGGAGCAGTTCAAGCAATTGCTGGACAAGGTACATGAACTGGGCATGAAGCTCATTATGGATCTGGTGGTCAATCATACATCAGAGCAGCATGCATGGTTCGAAGAATCACGTTCATCTGTCGATGATCCGAAACGCGACTGGTATATATGGAAGCCGGGTAAACAGGATAGCCCGCCGAACAACTGGCGCTCCTATTTTGAACCGTCGACCTGGACCTACGACGAGCGGACGGGAGAGTATTATTTCCACTCCTTTGCCAAGGAGCAGCCTGATCTGAATTGGGAAAATCCCGAGCTGCGTCAGGAAATTTACCGGATGATGCGTTTCTGGCTAGATCAGGGTATTGACGGCTTCCGCATGGATGTTATTAATCTGCTCGCTAAGCTGGAAGGTTTCCCGGATGCGGAGCACCCGGAGAACATTGATTATCTGGGCAATAATCCGGGCATTCATGAATATTTGCAGGAAATGAATCGGGAGGTTCTCCAGCATTATGACATCATGACTGTAGGAGAAATTCCGTTTGTCACACCAGTAGATGGCCTTCTGTATGTGGGGGATAACCGGAAAGAGCTGCATACGTTATTCCATTTCCAGGTGGCGGATGACATGCCTACTTGGGATCTGGCACGGTACAAGGAAATTCAGGAGAGCTGGTATGAAGCATTCCGCCATGAAGGTTGGAACTCCCAGTTCCTGAACAATCACGATCACACCCGACAGGTTTCGAGGTACGGCAATGATGGACAATACCGTGTGGAATCCGCCAAACAACTGGCGACCATGATTCATACTCTTCCGGGAACACCGTATGTATTCCAGGGAGAGGAGATCGGCATGACGGGTGTCCGGTTCTCTTCCATTGATGAATATCACGATATTGCAATGAAGAACAAGTATAATGAAGAAATCGGTAAAGGTCGTGCGCCAGATGAAGTGCTCCACAGTCTTCAGCCGCTGAGCCGGGATAATTCCCGGACACCAATGCAGTGGGATGGCAGCAAGCACGCCGGGTTTACCGAAGGGCAGCCGTGGATGCAGGTGAATCCCAACTATGAAGAGATTAATGTGGAGCGGGATTTGGCCGCGCAGGACTCCATATTTTCATATTACCAGCAGCTGATTGCCCTGCGTAAAACACACGCGGTTATGGTCTATGGAGATTATAGTGACCAATCGGCAGGGGAAGAGCATGTATATGCATATAGCCGCAGTCTGGATGGAGAGACATGGCTTGTCATTCTCAATCACTCGGACCGGGAGCAGTCCTATCGTCTGCCTGCTTCATTCGCTGATCGAGCGACGAATGCCCGCTTGATCATTGGCAATCTGGATCGGTCAACCTCCGATGAGGTTAGAAACGGCACCGTTCGTTTGCGTCCTTATGAGGCGCTCATTTACTCCTTATAATACATCGCAAGATCAGCAGAGCCTGGCGGGGATTTTCCCGTCGGGTTCTTTTTTTATAAAAAAAAGGTACACAAAAGATACATAATGAACTAAAATGAACTTATATGAACATTATCTGACTAACGAAAGGAATGGATTAATGATGCAAAACCGTTATGCTGCACACCCAAATGAAGTGAAAAACTATGATACCTCCCGTCTGCGCGAGGAATTTCTGATGGAGCAATTGTTTGCCACAGATGAGTTGGTAACCGTTTACTCTCATGTAGATCGTTATATTGTAGGAACGGCTGTACCTCAAAGCAAGGATATCGCACTTGAAGTAAATCTGAAGGATATCGGAACGAACTTTTTCCTAGAGCGTCGTGAAATCGGTATCATTAATGTTGGAGGCCATGGAACCGTGACAGCTGACGGTCAAGGCTACGAGATTGGTGCGAAAGAATGCCTGTACATCGGCAGAGGTGTAAAAGAAGTCGTGTTCAAGAGCAGCGGCAAGGATCAGCCGGCTCAGTTTTATTTTGTATCCACACCGGCTCACCACACATATCCAACAGTAAAAGCAACGCAAGAACAAGCTCAGCCGAACCACCTCGGCAGCATCGAAAGCTCGAATGAACGGACGATCTATCGCTATATCCATCAGGGAGAAGGCGGGATTCAGAGCTGTCAGCTGGTGATGGGCATTACGGAACTCGACAAGGGCAACATGTGGAATACGATGCCTGCACATACCCACAACCGCCGTTCCGAAGTATACTTGTATTTCAACCTGCCGGAAGATGGCGTCGTATTCCATATGATGGGCGAGCCAAATGAAACACGGCATCTGGTTGTACGTGACCGTCAGGCCATCATCTCTCCTAGCTGGTCTGTCCACAGTGGTGTCGGTACGAGCAGCTATACCTTCTGCTGGGCAATGGCTGGGGAAAACCAGACGTTCGAGGATATGGACGGCGTGGCGATGAAAGACCTGAAATAGGCGCGTAAATTCCAAAGAAACAGGAAGTTGATCTGTGATGAATCCATTGAAAAGACATGAAAAAATTATGGAGGCTCTGCTGGAGCGGCAGGAAGTCACCGTTAGTGATCTGAGTGAACTGCTGCAGGTGACGGGCAAGACCGTACGGGAGGATCTCGATAAGCTGGAAGGCATGGGATTGCTCGTACGTGTCCATGGGGGTGCGATGCTGGCTCAGAACGACCAGTACGGCATCCTCACGAGTCGTGGGGCTACGGAAAAGCATCATTCGGAGAAAACGGAGATTGCCGAGCGAGCCCTTGCGTATATCCGACCAGGAGATATTGTTGCGCTGGATGGCGGGAGCACTACGTTGGAGATGGCGAAGAGATTGGACAATCAGCCCATTACGGTGGTTACCAATGATCTGTTCATTATTGCTGAGCTGACCAAAAAGGAGCAGGTGCGACTGGTTGTGCCCGGTGGGGCAAGAGTCCGCAATATGCTGGTGGGAGACGATACGGCGGCCTTCATTTCCGGTCTCAACATTCATAAAGCGTTTATCTCAACGACGGCACTTCATCCGGAATTTGGACTTTCCATATATACAGGAGATCTGGTGCCGCTAAAAAAAGCAATGATCTCTGCTTCTCAGCAGGTCTATGGCGTCGTGGATCATTATAAATTCGGACAATTTGCCCTTCGGACCTTTGCTCACTGTTCGGAGCTGGACTGCATCATCAGCGACAGTCGGCTGGATGAGGAAACAGCAGCCCTGTACAGGCAAAATGGCATCGAAGTGGATTATCAGAGCTGATCTTCAGTTCCACAGTGGTTACATGACTGCCGAGGCTGAAGAACACGGTTTGCAACCCAATAACCATGCGGAGGAATCATTCATGAACCCATTTGATTTAAGCGGACAAGTTGCACTTGTCACTGGCACATCAGGAGGTCTGGGGCAAGGGATGGCGATTGGCCTTGCTGAAGCCGGGGCAGATGTTGTGCTGGTGTCCTACTCCAATCCATCGGAAACAGCGCGTGCCATTGAGGCTCTCGGACGCAAAGCGTCTGTAATTGAAGCTGATTTGAGCCGTGAGGATGAATTGACCGGGGTGTTTGAAAAGGCATTAGCCTTTCAAGGGAGAATTGATATTCTGGTCAACAATGCGGGAATTATTCGTCGTACACCTGCAGCCGATCACGGTCAGCAAGACTGGCATGATGTCATAGGTCTAAACCTGAATACGGTATTTTTCCTGAGCCAGTTGGCTGGCAGACATATGATTGAACGGGGAAGTGGCAAGATCATTAACATTGCATCCATGCTATCTTATCAGGGTGGAATTAATGTACCGGGATACACGGCCAGTAAACATGGGGTAGCCGGTTTAACGAAAGCACTCGCGAATGAATGGGCAGGCAAAGGTATTCAAATCAACGGGATTGCACCAGGCTATATGGAAACAGACAATACAACTCAGATTCGCGCCGATGAAAATCGGTACCGTGACATCACGGCACGGATTCCGGCTGGACGCTGGGGAACACCTGAGGATCTGAAAGGTCCGGTTGTTTTCCTGGCATCGGCGGCTTCGGATTATTTGAATGGTCACGTACTGAATGTGGATGGCGGCTGGATGGCTCGTTAACCCTGTCAGCGATCAGATTGCAAAGGAGACAGTGACATGAAACTTGGTATTCTTGCGCATACGTTTGGCAAACAACCTACAGCACAGCTTGCACAGACCATCGCAGATAACGGATTTAATTCGGTCCAGCTGGCATTAGCCAAGGCCTTGTCGGATGTGGACTCGGCCAACGGCAAGCTGAGCCCTGGACTGGCGAATGAGATCGGAGATCAATTTGCACAGCGCGGAGTCAAGATTGCGGTACTAGGTTGCTACATTAACCCGATTGATCCTGATCCTGTGGCTCGTCGTGCAGACATTGAACGATTCAAGGAGCATCTGCGTTATGCCCGGGATTTCGGTTGCAGCATGGTGGCAACGGAGACAGGGGGCCTGGATACGTATCGCGACACTCATCCGGATGCATATGAAGAAAAGGCATGGACGGTGCTGCGGGAGACGGTAGAGGAACTGGCGGAAGAGGCGGAAAAGTGGGGCGTTCATGCGGCGATTGAGCCAGTATCTACCCATACGCTTCATACACGTGAACATATGATCCGTCTGTTTGAAGAAATTCCTTCATCCAATCTGGGCATGCTGTTCGATCCTTGTAATCTGATCAAACAACCTTATGTGGCTGACCAGTCTGCATTCCTGCGTGAAGTGATGGAAACGCTGTATCAGCGTATCATTGTCATTCATGCCAAAGATGTGGCTTTCAATGCGCAGGGTGAAAAGTTCAATCCGGTGCCGGGTGAGGGCATTCTGGATTATCCGTTATTTTTTGAACTATTGAAGACCTATAAACCACACATCGATATTTCACTAGAAGGGGTAACCGCGGAAGAAGCTGTCCCGGCGGCCAAGCATTTACGTGAAATATGGAGTGGCGTTCGGGTATAAACGGTATAAAATCACGCAGAAGTTCAGCAGGTGATGGTTGAAAAAAATCTGAAAAACCTTTGCGGGAGCAAAGGTTTTTTTGGTGTAGCAGTCTTACTGATACATATTTAATATTTCTCATCGGAAAAATCGGAAATATTTCTTTTCAAAAGCGACATCTTGTGAGAGAATATGGAAAACATACGCCACCATGTCATGACATCTAGGGATTTGCCAAACGTATAAGTTAAGGGAGGAAACAGATTTATGTCAAACGAACGTGAGCTTTCATTTGAAACATTGGCAATTCATGCCGGCCAGGAGATTGATCCGACCACCCATGCACGTGCAGTACCGTTGTACCAAACAACATCCTACGGATTCCGTGATACGGAGCATGCAGCCAATCTGTTTGGATTGAAAGAGTTTGGCAATATCTATACACGTCTGATGAATCCGACCACGGATGTGTTCGAACAACGTATTGCTGCACTTGAGGGAGGCGCTGGTGCACTGGCTACGGCTTCCGGTCAGGCAGCGATTACGTTCTCCCTCTTAAACATCGCAGGTGCGGGAGATGAGATTGTTTCCGCAGCGAGTCTGTATGGAGGAACGTACAATCTGTTCTCAACCACACTACCGAAACTTGGCCTAGATGTAAAGTTTGTAGATTCCAGTGATCCTGAAAATTTCCGGGCGGCGATTACGGACAAAACCAAAGCATTGTACGCTGAAACGATCGGTAATCCGCAAGGCAACGTACTGGATATTGAAGCTGTGGCAGCTATCGCCCATGAACATGGCATTCCTTTGATTGTAGACAATACATTCCCAAGTCCATATCTGCTTCGTCCAATCGAGCATGGAGCTGATATTGTCGTTCATTCGGCTACCAAATTTATTGGCGGTCACGGTACTTCCATTGGTGGAGTTATTGTGGACAGCGGCAAATTCGACTGGAAAGCGAGTGGCAAGTTCCCGGGACTGACAGAACCGGATTCCAGCTATCATGGTGTCGTATATACAGAAGCGGTTGGACCGATTGCTTATATTATCAAAGCTCGTGTACAATTGCTGCGTGACTTTGGTGCTACGATCTCACCTTTCAATTCATGGTTGCTCATTCAAGGGCTGGAGACACTGCATCTGCGTGTAGAACGTCATAGCAGCAACGCACTGGCTGTGGCGCAATATCTGGAGAAACATGAGGATGTGGAATGGGTAAGCTACGCAGGTTTGCCGAGTCACCCTTCCTATGAACTGGCACAGAAGTATTTGCCGAAAGGCCAGGGAGCCATTCTGACCTTTGGTATCAAAGGCGGAGTGGATGCAGGACGCAAACTGATTGAAAATGTGAAGCTGTTCTCTCACCTTGCCAACGTAGGTGACTCCAAGTCACTGATCATTCATCCGGCAAGTACGACGCATCAACAGCTGACAGAAGATGAGCAGACTGCAGCCGGAGTTAATCCTGAGCTGATTCGTCTATCTGTGGGTACAGAGAATATTCAGGATATCCTCTACGATCTGGAGCAAGCCATTAAGGCTAGCCAGCAATCAAGCGTTAGTGTTTAATTCATAACGTGAATAAATTTAATTCATACGAGCCGCTTGTCCTTATGGACGAGTGGCTTTTTTAATTTTACACCGGCTAAGGTGAAAAACCCATTTACAAATGCAAAGCACAGGCATATAATGAATCAAAAGTTGTATTGGGTAAAAATAATTGCATAAGTACAAAAAAATGATTATCATTCTCATTCAAAATGATTTGAAAATCATTCGACAACCATTCAATAACCATGCTGCTGCGGGATTCCCGCAGCAGCATGTGTCATTTTTAGGGTATTAACAATGGCTCTCATTCTCAATACGACTTCAATACACGGGACATGGATGCAGCAAAATGCACTCCACAACCCGACATTCAGAAAGGATTGTGATTCATATGCAAGCGATACACCAACCCATTCAAACCCAAGCAAAAGCTGAACAGCGTTCAGCCAATACACCTGGCCCAGGCCGAGGGCGCAAACCAGACTTTCGGGCTATGCTGCGCAACAAGGAAATGCAAGCTGCTCTGGGCAGTGGACTTTTAATGCTTATTGCCTGGGCGACGGCATCATGGTCTAACCCGTTATCCGTACTACTATATATTGTTGCTTATGCCATAGGTGGATGGACCAAAGCCAAAGAAGGCATAGAGACACTGGTCAAGGATCGTGATCTCGATGTAAATCTGCTCATGATTGCAGCATCGTTGGGAGCGGCAGCCATTGGCTACTGGAATGAAGGCGCCATGCTGATCTTTATTTTCGCCTTAAGTGGTGCACTGGAAAGCTATGCAACGGAGCGCAGTCACAAGGATATTTCATCACTGCTGGCGCTCAAACCGGAAACGGCGCTGCGTATTGAGGACGGTAAAATGAATCGTGTATCTATCGATGATTTGCAGCCGGGGGATCTGTTGCTGGTGAAGCCGGGCGAACTGGTTCCGGCGGATGGTGTTGTGTACCGAGGCAGCTCTTTTATCAATCAGGCCTCGATTACAGGGGAATCCTTACCCGTAGACAAAATTGCTGGTGACGAAGTATTTGCAGGTACTGTAAACGGTGAAGGTGCTCTATATGTGGAGGTAACCAAATCCGCTGAAGGATCGTTGTTTGGCAAAATCATTAAACTAGTGGAAGAAGCGCAGACGGAAGTGCCGGATTCCCAACGCTTTATTGAGCGATTCGAGGGAATATACGCCCGTATTGTTGTCGCCGTAACGGTGCTGGTTATTGCGGGAACACCTCTATTGCTTGGTTGGACGTGGAATGAGGCGTTTTACAAAGCAATGGTCTTTCTGGTTGTAGCTTCACCTTGTGCCCTGGTTTCTTCCATTATGCCAGTCATGTTATCAGCGATGTCCAGCAGTGCACGTCGAGGTATTCTCTTCAAGGGTGGCGCTCATGTGGAGAACATGGCCCAGACCCGGGTGGTTGCTTTTGATAAAACAGGAACATTGACGATGGGTACACCACAGGTGACCGATATTATAACGGCAGACGGATATGACCGTACACAGTTGTTGGGAGCGGTAGCTGCCATTGAGAACCTTTCGATGCACCCACTGGCTCGGGCTATTGTGGAGCAGGCAAGCAAGGAGGACATCAACCTCCCGATTGCTGAACAGGTTCAAGCTCTGACGGGCTGGGGGATTGAAGGGAAAGTAGACGGCGTTCTCTGGAAAATTGGGAAAACGGATGAGTTGGATACGCATCATATCACTGAGGTAAATAACGCAAATGATACAGAGAAGCAATTTATTGCTTCTAATATGGACGATCTTGCTGTGTGGTATGGCATACGTGCCCAACTTGAGGGAGAAGGCAAAACCGTGTCTGCCATAACAGCGAACGGGCAAATGGCGGGATTGATCGCGATGAGGGACACCGTGCGCCCACAAGCGGTTGCAGCGGTGAAAATGCTGGAAGCGATGGGTGTGAAAGTGGCTATGCTGACAGGTGATCGTCCCGAATCGGCAGCAGTGATCGCCCGTGAGACAGGTGTAAGCCTGGTATACGCAGGTTTGTTACCCGAAGATAAAGTGAAGCAGGTGCATCTGCTTCGCGAACAGTACGGGCAAGTGTTGATGGTTGGGGATGGCGTGAATGATGCGCCTGCACTTGCAGCGGCAACGGTGGGTATGGGCATGGGTGTATCAGGTAGCGGCACGGCACTGGAAGTAGCGGATGTTGTACTGATGAATGACAATATTGAAGAAATCGCCTGGGTGATCAGGCAGGCACGTCGGGCGCAGCGGACGGTGAAGCAGAATATGTTTTTTGCCATCACGGTAATTCTGGCTCTAATCGCGGGTAACTTCTTACAAGATGTTGCATTACCATTGGGTGTGGTAGGCCATGAAGGCAGCACGATCCTGGTTATTCTGAATGGACTAAGACTCCTGCGATAACGATATCCAATTGAAAAAAACGGCGTTTGAACCTTGGGTCAGCGGGTAATGAATCGAAGAGACGATTCCAGAGGAACGTTCTACATGGAATATGACTAAGGGAACGTTGTTATTGATACATTACCATGCAGTGCGGCAATCTGCCGCTGCAACGACATGACAATAAAGGGAGCTGTGAAATATGGGACGTTACGTACAAGTGGAACCGAATGTGAGTGTATTTGTTGAAGATATTGGCCAAGGAACACCGGTTGTCTTTTTGCACGGCTGGCCAGTTAATTATAAAATGTTTGAATATCAATTAAATGTACTGCCGAATCACGGCATTCGTGCCATTGCCATAGATTTCAGAGGGTATGGCAAGTCGGACGCACCGTCCACAGGCTATGACTACGACCGGATGGCGGACGATGTTCGTGCTGTGATTGATGATCTAGAGTTGAGTGACGTGGTACTTGCAGGTTTCTCCATGGGTGGAGCGATTGCCGTGCATTATATGGCCCGTCATGCGGGACATGGTGTCTCCAAGCTGGCGCTATTGTCCGCTGCGGCACCAGTGTTCACGCAGCGTGAGGGTTATCCGTATGGATTAACTCCGGCGCAGCTCACCGAGCAGATTATTGAGCCGATCTTTGCAGATCGTCCAAAGCTGCTGGAGACATTTGGCGGCATGTTTTTCGCGAAGCAGCATAGCCAGCCGTTTATGGATTGGTTCCATGCACTTGGTATGGAAGCTTCGTCTTACAGTACCATTAACAGTGCGATTGCCCTGCGGGATGAGGATTTGCGAGGTGACCTGAGTTCCATTCAGGTACCTACAGCGATTTTACACGGGAAGAAGGATGAGATCTGTCCGTTTGAATTCGCCGAGGAGATGCATAAAGGCATTGCCGGTTCTCAATTGATTGTTTTTGAGGAGAGCGGTCACGGGGCGTTCTATGATGAATTGGAAAAATTCAATGCCGAATTGATTCGATTTATCAAATCTGGATTGTAATCGTCCAACGACCTTTACAGATCGTTCCAACTATTTCATTCAATCTTCATTTGTGAACAAAAAAAGAACCTGGAAGTTCAGCGAGCCGCTGTGCGTTCAGGTTCTTTTTGCCGTCCATTCTTGTGTTCATGCGAGGACTTTCCTAAGTTCTTTCCATTAAAAGAGTTCAGTCAGACCAATCATCGTGATCAGTCCAAGCAAAAAGGAAACCGTTGCGGCCCGTGCATTGCCGTCGCCGTGACTTTCGGGAATCAGTTCCTTGTACACGATGAACATCATCGCACCCGCTGCAAAGGCGAGACCGTAAGGGACCAGACCGGACACCAGACTACTGAGTGTGTAACCAATCATAGCTGTAACAATTTCAACTGCACCCGTCAGCGTGGCGATACCGAGCGCCTTGAAGCGACCGATGTTCTGATTGACGAGGAAGAGGGCGACCAGGAATCCTTCCGGCGCATTCTGCAATCCAATGGAAAAGGCAATCAGATTGCCAAGTCCTGCGTCACTGCTCGCGTAGCTGACACCTACCGATAACCCTTCGGGCAGGTTATGCATGGTGATGGCTGCAATGATCATGAAAGCTTTGGCTTCAATTTTGAAAGGCATCTTCTCGGGATTTTCCAGATCCACATGTGGAATCTTCATCTCCAGCACAAGCAGGACCATGCTGCCCAGCATAATACCGAGGGCAAGTACAAACAGATTAGATTGCCCGAGCGCTTCCGGAATGAGATTGTACACCGAGGCAGAGGTCATGATGCCTGCTGCGTAGGCAAGCAAAATATCACGCAGACGGTGGGTTACTTTGCGCATAAATAGAATAGGTATGGCCCCAAGGCCGGTAGACATGGCTGAGATAAAGCTGCCAATGAGTGCATCGTTCATGCTTCCATTTTCCCTCCTGATGAAGACTTCTTCATAATCGCTGCCGAGCATTGACACCGTACATAAAAGAGATCATAATGAACAACAGATTAGAATGATTATAAATTAGAATTCCGTTTCTGCATAGGTTAATTGTCATAACGGGCAGGTCATGTGGACATGATGTAGGCTTTCGTTCTAGTGTATGCAAAAGCATTTGCTTTTGATGCCGGAGAGCCTGACCTTTTTGCAGAACCCGGGGGAGGAACTATACATGTATAAATCAATTATTATTGGAACAGGCCCTGCAGGGCTGACAGCAGCAATCTATTTGGCACGTGCCAACTTGAGCCCACTCGTTATTGAAGGACCGCAACCTGGTGGTCAATTGACAACAACAACAGAAGTAGAGAACTTCCCAGGTTTCCCTGACGGCATTATGGGTCCTGAACTGATGGACAATATGCGCAAGCAAGCAGAACGTTTCGGTGCAGAATTCCGTACAGGCTGGGTAAACAACATCGATATGAGCGAGCGTCCATTCAAAATTCAGGTTGAAGGCATGGGTGAACTCGTATCCGAAACCTTGATCCTGTCTACAGGCGCATCAGCTAAATACCTCGGTATTCCTGGAGAAGAAACGAATGTGGGCCGTGGTGTCAGCACTTGTGCGACATGTGACGGATTCTTCTTCCGCAACAAAGAAATCATCGTTATTGGCGGTGGCGACTCCGCGCTGGAGGAAGCGAGCTTCCTGTCCCGTTTCGGTTCCAAAGTCACTTTGGTACACCGTCGTGAAGAACTGCGTGGTTCCAAAATTATGCAGGATCGTGCACGCAGCAACGAGAAAGTGGAGATGGCATTGAACCGTACCCCTCTTGAAGTGCTGGCTGGCGACAACGGCGTAACTGGATTGAAAGTACTGAACAACGAAACAGGTGAAGAAGAAATCATTCCTGCTAGCGGTGTATTCGTTGCAATTGGTCACACACCAAACACTGGATTCCTGGGCGGACAGATCACAACCGACGAACACGGTTATATTCTGACTACACCGGGAACATCCGAAACCAATATCCCAGGCGTATTCGCTTGTGGTGATGTACAGGATACCCGTTACAAACAAGCGATCACAGCTGCAGGTAGTGGATGTATGGCTGCGATGGATACAGAGAAATATATTGAGAGCTTGGAGCACAGCGCAGTAGTTCTGTAAGGGAAGAGCTGTTTTGATCAATAGATTAGTCTATAAAATAACAATATGAGGTGAATAAACATGGAAAACGTAATTGTATACACATCAACCAACTGCCCAAACTGCAAATCGGTAAAAAGCTTCTTGGCTGACAAAGGCATCTCTTATGAAGAGCGCAACATTGAGACAAGCGACGAGTTCGCACAACAAGTATGGGATATGGGCGTACGTGCCGTACCTCTGACTGTTATTGGTGAACACCGTATTCTGGGTATGAACAAGACTCAATTCGCCAAAGCGCTGGACGCTTAATTTACCCTGTATAGGATAAGTTCAAGTCACATGCAGCTATTCCGGTTCGCGCGAGCCGTTTGAATATATATTGGAGAAGCCTTAGTCCAGATCAGGACTGAGGCTTCTTTTATCTGTAATATGAAAATTCCCCTTTCACAGCTACAACAGAGCACATGTTTCATGAACTCTTTTGTGGATGTAAAAAGGGATTTGACGTTAAAATCAATCATATTTTATCTAAAAAAATATACTCATAAAGGTCTGAAATACTACATACACCAGTACGCCTGACAGCATGTACATGAAACCAGCCTTCTTTTTGCTCTGAAACAATCGAAGTATGCCAAGGCTGAACAGCGGCGCAAGCACGATCAGGAACAGGAGTACGGTGACAAACATTTGCGCCGAGATATCTGAAGTATCCACGTAGGTCACGAATTTTCACTCCGTTTCGTCATCGGAATTAACACGGCGACATTATGCCGCCATGACAAAAATCACATAACCCTATTATACCTCTGGATTTCTTTAACAAAAAGGGAGGAAATGGGGCAAAATGATGTCAATTTTCATCGGTTATTAGACGGACACTCTTATTTTACCTAGAAATTGGGAAATTGCTGAGTAAGCGGCACCCACACGTGTGGACCGACTGCCCAGAGCAGCCCATTCAATCTGCAAACTGCGGCGGTGATAGGGCAACGTACGTTCCTCCACCACTTGTTTTAGCGCCGTTTCAATCCATGGTCCTGCTTCAGAAAGAGGGCCGCCGATAATGATGCGCTCAGGATTAAAACTGTTGACGATATTCGTGATGCCAACCCCCAGTTTGCGGCCGATTTCCTGGTATAATTTCAATACATCTTCATGGCCTTGCTGTGCATAATCAATCAATTCCCGTGTAGTATGTGCCGGCAAAAGCAATTGATGATCCGGGTGCTCATAAGCTTTCTCCGAAGCATATAACTCCCAGCAGCCACGATTGCCACAGGAGCAAGGTCTGCCCTCAGCTTCAATGGACATATGGCCTGTTTCTCCGGCATATCCCCAGGCTCCTTTGTACAGCTCGCCATCCACCATAATGCCTGAACCAATCCCGATGCCTGCACTAATATAGATCAGATGACGTACACCGATACCCGCACCAAAATTCAACTCTCCATGCGCACCTGCATTCGCTTCATTGTCGATTGTGACAGGAAGTTCAAATACTTCTTCCAGCATGGCACGCAGGGGAACCTTCTCCCACCCCAAGTTGGGTGCAAACAGCACCGTTCCTTCCTCGTCCACCATACCCGGCACCCCGATTCCTATGCCAATTACCCCGTGAGGGGAGGGAGGGGCTGCCTGAATAAGATGTTCTGCCGCAAGTTTCAACTGTTCAAATACAGAGGACACATCATGTTGTTCCAGCTTCACGGCGTACTCTGTGATGATATGACCTTCAAGATCGGTAAGCACACCCTTTAAGTGGGTCACGCTGAGTTCCAAACCTACGGCATATCCCGATGTACCGCGAAATAGCAACATCAGAGGTTTACGTCCACCGCTGGATTCCCCAGGGCCAATTTCCTGCAAGAGTTCATCATTGATCAGATCGGCAACCAGATTGGATACCGTTGCTTTATTCAGCCCTGTAATCTCGGATACCCGTGCACGGGAGAGGGGGGCATGACGCCGAATCGTATCGAGGACGATCGACTTGTTTATTTTTTTGACCAGCATCTGGTCTCCGGTAATTTTCATATCCATAAGGCACTCCTATTCTTCTATAAAAGGGTTCAGACCCGCTATCCGTAAACAAGCTATTCGACTATTATAGCGTAAACAAACGTGCAAAAAACATTTTTATTTTTACTTTGTTTAACCAATAGACAAAGTATAACCGATGTGTTAGGATAACGTTGTAAACGATTACTTTCAAAACTATTGAGGAGGCATTTTACATGGCCTATTTTGAATCCGTTAATAAAATTTCATTCGAAGGTAAAGATTCCACGAATCCATTTGCTTTTAAACATTATAATCCGGAAGAAGTTGTAGCCGGCAAATCGATGGAAGAGCACTTCCGTTTCGGCATGGCTTACTGGCATACATTAACAGCGGGCGGTAGTGACCCGTTTGGTGCGGAGACTGCTGTTCGTTCTTGGGATAAATACTCCGGTCTGGACCTCGCGAAAGTACGTGTGGAAGCAGCATTTGAATTTTTGGAAAAAATGAATCTCCCGTTCTTCTGTTTCCACGATGTGGACATCGCACCAGAAGGCAACAGCCTGCGTGAGTTCTACAGTAACATCGATACGATCGTTGACCTGATTGAAGGTCACATGAAATCTAGCGGTAAAAAATTGCTCTGGAATACAGCAAACATGTTCTCCAACCCACGCTTCATGTTTGGTGCAGCTTCCACTTGCAACGCAGATGTGTACGCTCATGCTGCAGCGCAAATCAAAAAAGGTCTGGAAGTGGGTAAACGTCTGGGCGCAGAAAACTATGTGTTCTGGGGCGGTCGTGAAGGTTATGACACATTGCTCAACACAGACATGCAACTGGAACAAGACAACATTGCCCGTATGTTCCACATGGCAGTAGACTACGCGAAGGAAATTGGCTTCGATGCACAATTCCTGATCGAGCCTAAACCGAAAGAGCCAACCAAACACCAATACGACTATGATGCAGCAACTTCTATTGCCTTCCTGCAAAAATACGGTTTGGACAAACACTTCAAACTGAACCTGGAAGCTAACCATGCTACACTGGCTGGTCACACATTCGATCACGAGATCCGCGTTGCCCGTACAAACGGCATGCTCGGTTCCCTCGATGCCAACCAAGGCGACATGCTGATCGGTTGGGATACGGATGAGTTCCCGGTTGATATGTACGATGCTACATTGACGATGTACGAAGTATTGAAAAACGGTGGTATCGGCCGTGGTGGTGTGAACTTTGACGCCAAAGTCCGTCGTGGTTCCTTCGAAGCAGACGATCTGTTCCTGGCACACATCGCTGGTATGGATACGTATGCTAAAGGTCTGAAAGTAGCAGCGAAATTGATTGAAGATCGTGTATTCGATGACTTCATTGAAAAACGTTACAGCAGCTTCAGCGAAGGTATCGGTGCAGATGTGGTTGCAGGTAAAGCGACACTGGCTTCCCTTGCAGAGTACGCGCTGAACAACGAAAGCCCACGCAAAAACCAATCCGGACGTCAGGAATTGCTGAGAGCAAAACTCAACCAATACATCCTGGCTGACTAATATCAGTTAGGCTTTTGGTATGGAAGATTGTGAACCAACCATACGTTTTGCCTGTAGTGACGCTTGTGCAGGAGTATAACAAAGTGTGCACGCCAGCATAGCCTAAGCTTGTACCACGGAACGCCTGAACAAGCATGACATTCGGACCGTCCCCGACTTTCCCCTGGGAAGGCGGGGACGGTTTTTTGATCCTTGAACCGAATGAGTTTCTTGTGCATTATGGTTTGCGTGTCCACTACTAATGACAGATATAGGTCGTAGGCACGATTTTAGCTACAGAAACGAGTACGTTTTACTCGTTTCATATCCATGTGTGTCCATGATTAAGCATGCAGAACGGAGTGAGCAGAAAGGACCCGGAGGAAGCGAAGCGGTCGCATTTATCCCCGGATTTCTCCCATGTAAAAGGGATGAAGGAAATCCGGGGGTAACGGCGATCCAAGGGTTTTCTGATCACGGAGTGACTCTCATGTAAACTTGGATTCTTCGTGGATATAACCTGAGATAAACGAGAGGAGTTAACCCATGAGTTACGTAATTGGTGTCGATCTGGGAACCAGCGCAGTTAAAACGGTGCTGGTTAACCGTGAAGGGAAAGTGGCGTTTGAAGCTTCCGAGGCTTATCCGCTGTACCAGCCCAAAGCTGGATACAGTGAGCAGAACCCGGAAGATTGGGTAGAGCAGACAATTGTTTCGCTGCGCAAATTGCTGGAAGTGTCCGGCGTACATCCTTCGGAGATCGAAGGACTTAGCTTCTCCGGACAGATGCATGGCTTGGTGCTGGTGAATGCCGAAGGTAAACCGCTGCGCAATGCCATTCTATGGAACGATACACGGACAACAGCGCAGTGCCGCCGCATTGAGAAGGTGCTGGATAGCAAATTGTTAAGTATTGCCCGTAACCGTGCGCTCGAAGGTTTTACCCTGCCCAAAATCCTGTGGGTACAGGAAAACGAGCCGGAATTGCTGCAACAGGCAGCTACGTTCCTGTTGCCGAAGGACTATGTGCGGTATCGCATGACAGGTGATTATGCCATGGACTATTCGGATGCAGCAGGCACATTGCTGCTAGACGTTGCAGGCAAGCAGTGGAGCAAAGAAATCGCGAAAGCTTTTGAACTGCCAGTATCCTTGTGTCCACGCCTTGTGGAGTCATTTGAGGAAGTGGGCACATTGCTGCCTGAGATTGCGGATCAAACCGGACTTGCAGCCGCAACCAAAGTATATGCAGGCGGTGCGGACAATGCATGCGGAGCCATTGGCGCAGGCATTCTGAGTGAAGGACAGACGATGTGCAGCATCGGAACGTCCGGGGTAGTGCTTTCTTATGAAGAGCGTAAAGATCTCGATTTCGAAGGCAAAGTGCACTTTTTTAACCATGGCGAGAAAGATGCCTTCTATATTATGGGAGTAACACTTGCGGCAGGATACAGCCTGTCCTGGTTCAAGGATACTTTTGCAGCAGACAAATCATTTGATGTGCTCTTGCAGGGCATTGATGCGATTCCAGCGGGAAGCAACGGGTTGCTGTTCACACCTTATATCGTCGGCGAGCGTACACCGCACCCGGATGCAAACATTCGTGGCAGCTTTATCGGCATGGATGCCGGACATAAGCTGGAGCATTTTGGACGTGCTGTGATGGAGGGCATTACGTTCTCACTGCGTGAGTCCATCGATATTCTGCGTAACGCTGGCAAAACAGTGAATGAAGTTATTTCCATTGGTGGCGGCGCCAAAAATGAAGCCTGGCTGCAAATGCAGGCCGATGTCTTCAATGCAACCATTGTGAAATTGGAAAGTGAGCAGGGCCCAGCAATGGGCGCGGCAATGCTGGCAGCTTATGGCTGTGGCTGGTTCCCATCTTTGCAGGAATGTGCAGCAGCATTCATTCGTCCTGCCAAATCCTATGTGCCTAACCCGGAAACGGTTAAGGTGTATGACGGACTGTTTGCACTGTATCAGGATGTGTACGGGCAAACACGCAGCTTGAATGATCGTCTGGCAGCATATCGTTGATTATTCAGACCTCATCTATATTGAGATCTCAATAGGTCATTAACTATTAAACCAATGAAATATTCCATTAAGGAGGTACCTGCGAAAGCGGGTGCCTTTTTTGTCGTTGTTCATGAAAGAAGGACATGTCATATTTCAAGATTCCTAAACGTCATGAAAGGTTTCCCTGCCAGACATAACCCTGTTCCAGACGTGCATAGATTAGATATTGAGCTTAATAGAGGTTCAGCCAATTAATCATTCATATCACATCAGTTATTACGCGTGACAGACTCAGCCTGGAGGTGGGGAGTTGGAAGATCGTGAAGCAACCACGAGGCCGCATGTCACCTTGTCCATGATTGTCCGCAATGAGGAGCACAGGTATCTCAGACAGGCGTTGGAGACTCACCGGCCGTGGATTGATCGTGCGGTGATCATTGACGACGGAAGTACAGACCATACCGTCGCTTTATGCCAGGAAATGCTGGAGGGAATCCCGCTTACGTTGATTGTGAATCCGGCCTCCCTATTTGCAGATGAGGTGAGTTTACGCAAGCAGCAGTGGGAGACAACAGTGGCTACCGGACCGGAATGGATTTTGAATCTGGACGCGGATGAAATTCTGACAACGGATTTTGGGACTGTTCGGAATCAACTGTTGGGTGGAGCGGAGGACGCCATTTATTTCAGGTTGTTTGATATGTGGAGCGATACACATTACCGAGAAGATCAATACTGGCAGGCTCATGCGTATTATCGGCCATTTCTGGTCCGATACCGACCAGAATGGAACTATGAATGGAAGGAAACCCCGCAGCACTGCGGCCGTTTTCCACTAACCATTCAGCATTTTGCCTATGGATGTCACTCCCCTCGGGTGAAGCATTATGGTTGGGCACGGGAAGAGGATCGGATTCGTAAATACGAGCGTTATCAAGCACTGGACCCGGATGCGAGATATGGCTGGAAGGAACAGTACGAATCCATTTTGGATGCAGATCCAATACTTCTGGAATGGTCGGAATAAGGGAAGGAGGACAATAGAGTTGAAGAAGGAAAAAGAAAAAGGTAAAGAAGAGCCAAAGGAAAAGATTCTTATCGCAAGCCCTGTTCGGCAGACGGCTGCGGTACTCCGTGAATTTCTCCAGTCCTTGGAATCGCTTGAGCGAACGACGGTAACGACAGACTATCTGTTTGTGGACGACAACGAAGAAGAAGCGGCATCCAATATGCTCCAGGAGTTTGTACTTCGGCATGAAGGCAACCTTTTGGATGCGAATGTAGATGAAACAGATGCCAATCAGGGAAAAGGAATTTACAACAAGGACGAGGGTGGGCACTATTGGCGTGACGAACAGATCTGGCGGGTAGCCGGACTGAAAAATCGTATTTTGGCATATGCCCGTGACCAGAAGTACGATGCCGTGTTCTTGATTGATTCCGATCTCGTCCTGCATCCACGTACATTGGAACAGCTCGTATCAAACAGAAAGCAGATTGTCTCCAATATCTTCTGGACACGATGGCAGCCGGGTACAAGGGAAATGCCACAAGTCTGGTTGCAGGATGAGTATGCCCTGTTTCGCAAGGGAGGCAAACGCAATACAGGGGAGGAAGCAGAGGACGAAGGTACACAAACGGATGCATTCCTGAGGCAATTGCGTACCCCGGGTTGTTATGAAGTGGGTGGACTTGGGGCGTGTACCCTTATTCGCAGGAACGTATTGGAGTCCGGGGTTTCCTATGACCAGATTCCGAATGTATCTTTCTGGGGAGAAGATCGCCATTTTTGCATCCGAGCTCAGGCACTAGGTTTTCGATTATACGTGGATACACATTTTCCGGCCTATCACATCTACCGACTATCGGAATTGCCCGGAGTAGCTGCTTTTAATCGCAGAGCCATACGCGGAGAGGAATCGATCAGTATTTCGCTGTGTATGATTGTGAAAAATGAAGAGGCTTCCCTCGCCAGATGTCTGGACTCTGTTAATGGGATCGCTGACGAGATTGTAATTGTAGATACGGGTTCGACGGACCAGACGCGTCAGATCGCAGCTCGTTATACGGAACGCATCATTGATTTTGAATGGGTGGATGATTTTGCGGCAGCAAGGAACTTTGCCTTTGAACAAGCAACAAGTGAATATATATTATGGCTGGATGCAGATGATGTGTTTGAACCGGATGATCGGGTGAAGCTCATTGAACTGAAGCGCTCCCTGGACCCTGCTGTGGATAGTGTGACGATGGATTATCATCTGTCCTTTACGGCGGAGGGGAAGGTGGCATATAGTCTGAGGAGGAACCGGCTGGTGCGCCGGGATCGGAATTATCGCTGGATTGGTGCCGTGCATGAATATCTGGAAGTGGCCGGCCATCTGCTGCATAGTGATGTGGCAGTCACGCATAAGAAAGATAAGGAATACACGGATCGCAATCTAAAGATTTATCGCAAACGCGAACAGGCAGGGGAGGAATTCTCTCCGCGTGATTTATATTATTTTGGCAATGAATTGAAAGACCACGGGCATCTTGAAGATGCGGTGCAGTACTATGGAAAATTTCTGGACACCGGGCTGGGATGGGTGGAGGATCAGATCGCAGCATGCCAGAAAATAGCTGATTGCGAGGTATCACTTGAACGTTCGGAAAAGGAAGTCTCGGCATTGCTGAGATCCTTTGCCTTTGATTTGCCGAGGGCAGAGATCTGCTGCCGATTGGGTGGATATTTTGCCGACCGTGCCGATTACCGCAAAGCCATATACTGGTATGAACAGGCGACCCGCGCCGTACGCCCGACCGATCCAATGGTAGTATTGAACGAAGATGCATGGACATGGATGCCGCATTTACAATTGTGTGTGTGTTATGACCGGATGGGCAATCGGGCAAAAGCCAAAGAGCACAATGACATTGCTTTGATGTACCATCCGGCACATCCCAGCATGTTGTATAATGATAAGTATTTTAAGGATCTGGAGAAGGATAATGTGCTGGAAAATGCTTAGAACGAACCTCTCTAATGGAACAAAGAGGATGAATAATCCCTTTTTCCATGGAGAGGTTTTTTGTGTTCCTATTTAACTTATACCGGAGATATTGGTGCACACACTCTCACAAGAAATTGGATCAAAAGATTTCATCCAGGGGACGATATGCTTTACAATAGTGACTAACGGAAAAGCGGTGATAACGAATACTTGTCCTCGGCTGCCGAATCTATGAAACAAGGGGAAGTTGGCATGAATCTGACGGAAGTATTATTGGAATTGAGACTGGTGGCTATTGTTCGTGGTATTAGCCGGGAATCTGCTCAGGCAGCAGGGCAGGGAATGACCGATGGTGGAATTCGACTGCTGGAAGTGACACTTAACACACCTGGAGCACATGATATTATTGCAGACTGGCGCGAACGGCATGAGGGTAAGGCTTATATCGGGGCAGGCACGGTACTCAATGTGCAGATGGCCAAAGAAGCCGTCGCAGCGGGTGCTCAATTTCTCGTGTCTCCGAATGTCGATCTGTCTGTTATTGAATATGCTGTAGAACATGGAGTGGAGATCTGGCCCGGTGCGATGACGCCAACGGAGATTGTGGCTGCCTATGAAGCAGGAGCAAGAGTGGTGAAGCTGTTCCCAATGGCGAGTCTGGGTATTCCGTATTTACGTGAAATTAAGGCTCCACTGAATCATATTCCACTGCTTGCAACAGGAGGAGCCACCCTGGATAACATTGCAGATTATTATGCAGCGGGTGCGGCGGCAGTGGGACTTGGAAGTGCACTTTTGCCACGAGAAGCACTTGCAGCAGGGAATGATGAGCAGATTGCCGCTTGCACACGTGCATTTGTGGAAATAGCGAAACTCGAGGGTTGAACCAGGAAACCAACGGAAGTGGACCAGACACATCGGGGTATATATAAGGAGAGCTTCTGTACCATTAGATAATTTAAGAAGTGATGTGGATTAACGTCCTGTTAACCTTGCTGTCGTATGATGGAGTTAGGCCAGAAAACGGAGAGGAGTGACACCAGTGAAAGCTAAAACGATGATTGGCGGGATGATTGCTGTTGCCGCGGTAACTGCGGGTGGTTTATGGAAGGCAGCGGTGAATAGTCAGACCCCCAAAAAGATTCCGATTACGCTCACACCGCCCATGCCATTTGAGGATATAACCTTTGAGAGTGGAGGCGGGCGAGTGCATGGCTGGTTCATTCCGGCTGGAGCTCATATCCAGAAGCCTTGGCCTTTGGTTATTATTGCACATGGGTGGGGCTCCAACCGATCACGTGTCCTCCGTTATGCTCGTCCCATTTGGGAAGCAGGTTATGCGCTCTTTATGTACGATGTTCGAAGCCATGGAGCCAGTGATCCAGTTAAAGCGGCTTCAGCTTACCTGTTCCGCGACGATTTGCTGTCAGCCTTGCAATATACGTCCTCACGGCCGGAAATTGATCCTGCTGCAATCGGTGTGCTTGGGCACTCCTTAGGGGGACTAGGGACGATCCTCGCTGTGACGGAGGGCATTCCTGTATCAGCGGTGATCACGGACTCCATGCCATCCCAATTCGAGGTTATCGTAAGTTCCGAGCTGAGACGGCGACGTCTGCCTCTGTTTCCGCTGGCCCAGCTGATTCCGCGAATCTGGTTCTGGCGGCTTGGTGAATCTCTGAAAACGTATCGCCAGCGCGATCCCGTTATGCTGCTGAACGAACGGCGCAAAGGCATGCAGCTGCCGATGCTTATGGTGCATTCCAAAGGTGATAACTTTATTCCACCAAGCGAACTTGAATATTTTATGTCCAAAGCGGATCCGCCCGTGGAGCATCTATGGGTCAATAGCGGTGGCCATAGCTGTTCAGAAGAAGATCCCGCGTTCTGGAATACGGTGATTCCATTTTTGAAAACTCATGTACAGGTGCAGGCTCAGTCCAATGAATCTCTTATACCGAACGTCAATATGGAGGAAATTCAGCCCACTTAATGCTCAAGCTGATCGTCGAAACGTCAACCCGGTTGGCGTTTTTTTGCTGTTTCTATAAAATATGCAGAAATTCACATTTGTAAAATTGTTGGGAAAATGACGATTAAAAAGGAAGCTTATGGTATCATAGAATAGACTGGCAATATTCATGCGAGGTTATTTTGCATGCATCCTTGTATGAAATTGAAGGGAGAGGTCCAGATTTGAGTTTTGATTGGAATTTTAATGTGCGATTCAAAATGTTTACAGCCAAAGCGGCTACAGCAGCTATGGCAACTTTGCTTCTGGCATCACAGACACCAGGGTTTGCAGGCAGCGCGTCGGCAGCGACAGCGGAACAGGTAACAGAATCCGCAGCGGGGGAAACGGAACAACCACTTGGATTAACAGACAACGAGGTGCCTGAAGGAGCCAAAATCTCCTCCAAGCAAGCCAGCGAGAATATACTGAAATTATTTCCATTGTTAAAAAAGGCAACGATTTCATCTGTACGATTCGATTCACCGAACTCTTACCCACCACCGGATTACAAGGCGTGGGAGATTGGCTTTCAAATTGTCGAAGGAAACCATACGATGGGATTCAGCGCAACGGTACATGCGGGCACGGGGGAAGTGCTAAGCGTACATTTGCCTTCTGAATTACTGGATAAGCAGTCTACTGCTTCTGATGTCAAATTGACCAAAGACGAGGCTGAGAAGTATGCAGAGGCATTACTATTCAAAGCTATTCCCGGATTGAAAGAAAATGAGTATGCTTCTCTTGGAGATGTGTATCAATTCACTGCACAGCAATCTTTGTTTGGCAGAACGGAATATCGATATGGTTACCAACTCAAGCATGAAGGTTTGTTGTCTGAGGCAGAGACGATCTACATAAGTGTGGATGAAAGTGGCCTGGTGACAGGCTATTCAAGAAGTACAACTGGAGCTGAATATCCTTCATCGAAGTCGGCAGCATCGGAAGAGAAGGCCAGTCAACGATTTGAGGAGCAATTTGATGTACAGCTCGCTTATATCTCGAATGATCGTCTATCTTCGCTCAAAGGACAAAAGTATTATCTTGGTTATATGCCGAAGAATTCCAGCATGGTTCCGCTGGATGCTAATACACTGGAGCCGATTAACGCGATGACTGGAAAAGCTATTGGTGATGAAGATTCTTTACAGCAGAATAAACCTTTAAAAGGAAGTGTAGCTCCTTTTGTCGCAGCGAACGGCCAGAAATTAAATGCACAACAGGCTGAGAATATCATTAAAAAGAACTTTGATATTCCGAAAGGTTACAAGTTGGAGCATAGTCAGTTAAGCAAAGGTGAGTATGCGAGTCCTAACAATCAAGTATGGAGTCTGAGCTGGAGCAATCGAAATGCGAATGTATCCTACATGTTCATGCGAGATATTTCAGCACAGGTAGATGCGCTTACTGGACAGATTTATAGTTACAGCTTGTATCAACGGGTGGAGCCGGGTGCTGCGCAGGAGAAACCAGCTAATGAGAATGAGACTAAGTCTGTAACCCGGACACAAGCCGAGAAGCTTGCAATCAATAAGGTTATTGCATTGGTTCCAAGTGCATCAGAACAATTCCGGTTGTCCAGTGTGCTTGAATTTGAAGGTGCACGTACATTTATGTTCCAGCGCTACATGAACGGAATTGCGGTTATGGATGATACAGTACAAGTACAAGTCCTGAAGGATGGAGCCATCAACGAATTTTATACAAGAATTGCTGCAACGCCTGAACAATTGCCTGGAAACACCAAACCAGCCATCAGTTATGAAAAGGCAAAGGCAACCTATCTGGAAGCATTCAAGTTAACACTGGCTTACTCCCGCTACGGTGGTTATGCCATGAGTACAGGTCAGGTCGTTCCCTCGGGTGTAAACCTGGTTTACCAGCCTACACGAAATGGAAATTCGATTTCCGCCAGTTATGAAGTACTTGATGCTAACACTGGAGAATGGAAGTTTTTATACGGTAGTGGAAGTGCCACAGCGAATGTTGAACCTAGTGATATTTCGGGTCATGTGGCGGAGGCTGCGCTTCGGAATATGACTCAACATGCCGTAATTCTTTCAGATGAGCAGGGACGTGTATTCCCAGACCGGGTCATCACGAAGGGTGATTGGTTTACCTATCTGGCAAGAGCGGTTAACCCGAATATGGATATGTATTACAGTGGGAACGGGAGTGAGAAGCTATATGCTGACATTACCCCGGAGAGCCCTTATTACCAAGCTGTGCGGACATTGATCGATCAGCGCTGGTTAGCGGGTGCTGATTCTGAAACGAAGCTAAATCCAGAAGAGGAGATGACTCGTGAAGAGTTGGCAGTATTGCTCGTGCGCATTTTGCGCTATGAGAAACTGGCCGGATTCTACACATTGCCATCGGATCTTCCCAACCTGGCAGATGCCAGTGCAGTCAACAACAAGGGAGCGGTGTCCCTCAGCATCAAGCTGGGATTGTTGCCTTCGATTGAAGGACGATTCATGCCTGCACGCAAAGTGACGGTTGCCGAAGCGGCTCAGGTATTGGAACGTCTGGCCAAGCTTCAGGGCAAGACAGATACCTTTATGAGCGGAAATCGTTTATATTGATTTGAGTTTGTTGCATAAATGCCCGGAAGAGTCATAAGATGAGGATAACGGGTAGGTTAGGTTTGTTTTACTGAAGACAGGGGGACCTTCTGCGGAGGGTCTCTTTTGATGCTTTTCGACAAAACTAGAAGCCTGCCGTCAATCCCTTTTGTGATACAATGAGGCATGAGAACTTTGCAAAGAGAGGTGGTATCCTTTCATGGGCAAGCACGGAAAACGAGTGATAACCCTGCTATTGGCTGGCTGTCTCGTGGCTGTGGCACTGCCACATGCAGTCGATCTGGATCAGCTGTATGCGGCGTCGGGTACATCGGACATATCCACGAATACGGATCTGCGCGAGACGTTGCTGAATGCGATGTCCCAGCGTACAGAGGAACTTGTTTTTACATACAAAGGCAATGTGAAAGGCCTCAAAAAACAGTTGCAGAGCTCCATTGACGAAGCAATGACCAGTGATCCCTATATTCAATATACCGTTAAAAGTTACGCATTTAACTATAAAGGCTCCAATGTATCCGCAGAGGTGCATGTGAAGCTGGCCTATCGGGAAACGAAGGAGCAGACCGATTATGTGAACCGCAAGGTGACCAATGTGCTGAAAGAGATTATCGTGCCCGGCATGACGAATCATGAGAAAGTTAAAGTCATTCATGACTGGATTGTACTTAACCTTTCCTACGATACATCCTTGCAGAAATATACTGCATACGATGGACTTGTTACCGGCAGTACCGTATGTCAGGGATATTCACTGTTGGCATATCGCATGCTGGAGCAGGTGGGTATAGAGAACCGGATTGTGGAAGGAACGGCTGGTGAGCAATTACACGCCTGGAATCTCGTCAAGCTGGATGGCAAGTGGTACCATATGGACACGACGTGGGATGATCCTACTCCTGACCGTAAGGGCAAGGTAAGTCACAATTATTATTTGCTCAGTGATGATGAGATGGCACGTGACCATGTATGGACAGCTAAAGGCAAGTATCCTGCTGCATCTGCTCCCTATCGTGAAGCTTTGCAAACTTTGGTGAAGGCGGGAGGTAGCAAGGCAAACGCGTACCAGAAGCTGTATCATACACTGGAATACTCGCTCTACGACGAAAGTGATGCGATTAGTGGTCATTCCGCGCTGAAAACTAAAGTTCAGAGTGTGCTCAAGGAGGGCGGAAGCTCGCTGACTTTCAGATACAAGGGTACTGAAACGGGACTAGTAGAGGATTTGCAGGATTTGTATCAGCTTGGCATGAAGTCGATATCGTATTACGTGTCCAACATGGAGGATACCGTGGATCTGCGTGTGAAAATTACCTGGACCATGTGACAGCAGCTGGAATGATGAATTAAAAAATGTTTTAAGACAGGGGCGCTTCGTTGAGAAGCGTTCCTTTTTGTGTTAGAAGAACGTCGATTAGGGCGTTGTCTATTTTTTGTATATGTCCCTTTGCTATTCTTCTTGTTGGCGTATGCCAACATTACGCAAGAGGAGGATATGCAAAAAATGAAGAAAAAAGTGAGCATTGTGATCATGGCTTTGTTGCTGATCACGCAAATGATGCAAGGATGGATATTTACACCAACCATGCATGCTCAGGATGATATGACAGCAATTGTAACTACGGATACAGCATCAAAAGAAGGTTCTATTGAGCCTGTCTGGGAGAACGGTGATAATGGTTCGTCAATGGACTCTCTCGGGTCTAACGAATCTGCGGAAGTCATACAGGAAAATTTAATTACAAGTGTTCAAATTTATAATCAAATACCGGAGTACGATGGAAATGGAAATATTCATATAAAAGGGGAGCGTATTGAGGATATACGACCTAGCGTTAAGGATGAGGTGGCTGTGGTCTTCACATGGGGAATTCCAAACGACACCCATGCCTATAGTGATGGTTCCACTTTTACTTTTCGTTTACCGGACAAATTCAAAATTGGATCACAACTAAAAGGGGATTTGGATGGCGGAGTTGGGGAATATGTCGTCAATCCGGATGGAGAGATCACGTTTACGTTTAATGACCGTATCGTAGGTGAGAAGCTGGAGGGTAATTTCTACGTTTGGATCAAGTTCGATGAGAGCAAGTTGGATGGAGGCTTGAAACAGCCAATAGACTTTAGTTCCGTAGGACAAGGCATTATTAATGTGCATTTTAAGAATACTGCCATAGATAAACTCACGAAATCGGGGATTGCGAATAAGAATAATTTCAACTCGGATGAGATTGAATGGACTGTCGATTTCAACCAGGGAGAGAACAGCATTAACGATGCCATTCTGGATGATACGCTCTCTGCAGGTCCGCTCAAGGGAAATATTGAGATTCGTGAATTGGATATTCAATTAGACGGATCTGTCAAAGAAGGAAGTACTGTTAGAACAGAAACTCAGTTTCCGATCTCTTTGGGGAATATCGATAAGGCATACCGCGTGAAGTATACAACGAGTATTAAAGCACCAACAACTGCCCCTTTTACGAACGTTTTGTATGAAAATAAGGTGGTTCTTACGGGTAATCAGAGCGAGCATAATGAAACTGACATTAGTAGCGTGAGGGTGAGTTTTAATGAGCCTTTGAAAAAATCCGGACAAGAGAGTGCTTACAATCCAGTGACCCAGACGATCACATGGAAAGTGCAATACAATTACAATCAACAAGAGGTTGCGCAGGCGAACGCATGGATTGAAGATCGTTTTGACACAACAAAACATGAGTTGGTTGATGGTTCGGTAAAAGTACGTCAAGTAGGCATCGACGGTAATGGCAAGCCAGCGGGTACTACTTTAGTGAATTCCAATGAATACACACTCACAGGTGTGGGCACAGGCTTTGATGATGGCTTTAAATTACAATTTAAAAATGATATCGCCAAGGCTTATGAAATTGAATATCAAACCAAAACGATGGATCGCGTCTATAAAGATGCTACGGTAACGAATACGGTCAACATGTATGACGGTACAGAACAAGAAGGCAAAAAGGACATTAAGGAAATCATTTTCGCGAAAAGTGTTCAAAGTGAAAATTTTAATACCAAGGAGATCGAGTGGAAGATTGTTCTAAACCGTGATTTGAAGGAGATGACGGACATCGTCATTACAGATCATTACGCGGGAAGACATATGGAACTCATTCCAGGCAGCCTGCAAATTAGTGGGGATCAAAAGGATCAATTCGAACTTGAGCCAGTTGCTAATTCAGATGATATGAACTTTGAAAATGGGTTCTCTATCCGATTGAAGACTGGCGGTATGATCAATAAAGAGCATGTGATCACTTATAAGACCAGCTTTGATCCAACGGCAGGTACTCCGACGGATAGTGTATATCGGAATGATGCTACGTTGAATTGGAAAGAGGCTGATGTACCCCAAGCTTCGATCACCAAATCTGCTGAAGTCAGACCGCTCGATTACACGATACAGAACGGTAATAAAAAGGGCGAATATAGCGCAAAGGACAAAACGATTACCTGGACAATTGATGTGAATTACAATTTGTATGATATCCAGAACGCTATTCTCAAGGATGAATACTTGGGAAATCAATCTTTTGTAGAAGGCTCTTTAAAAGTAAATAAGCTCACACTAGCGGGAGCGAATAACGTCATTGCCATTGGGGATGAAGTTGCATTGATAGCTGGACAATTCCAATTGAACTCGGACGGTAAAGGTTTTGCATTAAACCTCGGGAATATTGGAAAGGCAGCCTATCGTGTCGTGTATAAAACAAGTTTGGATGGGGATTTTGCAGTAGAAGGTACGTATTCCAATCATGCTGTCTTGACGGATGGGGAGGGGGGAACGATACGTTTTGAGAAGTCAGTGTCGGTCATACCTGAACACGGTGGAGTCTACGTACACAAAACAGGACAGCAAATAGGTTCAAGTGATAAGGCTTCCTGGACTGTAAATATCAACCCAAGCCAATCTTATATAGCCGCAGGTTCCGTATTAACGGATACGTTATCAGATAATCAGATTTTGCTTGCAGATACGTTAAAGCTATATGCGACCGATCTGCCTGCGGACAATTCAGGGAATGTGTCCAGCAAGGCTGGTTTGGTTGATGCTGATGAGTATGAACTGATTGTGGAAGGCAATACATTTACATTCACGTTTAAGAATGAGTTGAAGACCGCTTTTATATTGGAGTATCAATCCTTTATAAATGCCGATAGCGGGGAGAGAATAGGAAATAAAGTTGAATTCGCAGGCCAGTCTTCGTCAGTATCGGGGTCAGATCACCAGACAGGCATTCGAGTTTCCATGGCTGGAGCAGGCGGAGGGGCATCTACAGGTATTGGTAAAATCAAGATCTATAAAGTAGATGATACAGGTCTTCCGCTTGAGGGAGCGATATTCGCGATCTATAATGCGTCCGGAACGACGCTTCTGGAAACGTTGAAACCAACAGATGCGAAAGGTGAGGCAGTTACTTCCCGAAATTATCGATTACATCAAACTGATGGCGTAGCCTACAGGCTGAAGGAAGTATCAGCACCAGCGGGTTACCTTGTTAATGCAGAATATAGTGCTGCCACAGGGAAAACGGTCCAGTTTAAGGATGCAGATGAATCTTTTGAAGTCGTCAACGAGAAAATCCGTCAAGGTTTCCAATTAACCAAGGTAGATGCTGCTGACAGCAACAAGAAGCTAAAAGGCGCAACGTTCGAGTTGTACTTAAAAAATGCTCAAACCAGAGAGTTGATCGACACGTTAACAACGGGCGAGGATGGAACGATTGCCAAAGGTGATCTGACGCCAGGGAATTACGAGTTGGTCGAAGTAACAGCGCCTGAATTCTATCAACTGGATGAAACGCCCATACCGTTCACGATTGTAGCGAAACAAACACAGATTGTAACCCTCATTCAGACAAATGTGCAGGGCTCGGGTGGCAAGCTGGTTGTTACCAAAGTGAACGCCAAGGATCAGTCCGTATTGAGCGGAATCGAATTTGAACTTCGTGACAGTAACGCGAGTGTGATTGCCAAAAAAGTGACAGATCTTAACGGTGTGATTGAGTTTGACAGCTTGCCGTATGGCCTCTATACATTGCTAGAGACCGAGGCAGAAGGTTTCGTCATTGAACAACCTGAAACGGCTGTGCCGATTACCAAACCGGAAACTCTATTAACGATTGAGAACAAAGCAAACGATCGTTCCGTTAAACTGATTAAATTCAATGCAAACAAAACTCAGCATCTTCAAGGAGCTGTATTTAAATTGCGAGCTCAAACGGCCCTGCTGGATGCGGAAGGAAACTGGGAATTCGACGTGGTAACAGAGGTGGATGAAGCAAAATTGACAACCAATCAACAGGGTGAAATCGTTCTGAAAGACTTGGAGCCCAATAAGTATCAGCTGGTTGAAATAAAAGCACCTGCAGGTTATAAGTTGGACAAAACGCCGGTTGAATTCGAGATTACGGATAAACAGACGGAAACCGTAGTGTTGGAAAAGATGAATATCGCCATTCCCGTACCGGGCGGGCCAAGTGAGCCCTATAATCCGGGAACGCCAAGTACAGGAACACCGAATCCTGGGACATCCACGCCAGATCCATCAACTCCGGGCACAACAGTTCCAGGCACGGTGGTAACGCCTGGAACTTCAGAACCAGAGGATGAAACCGACCAGGGAACAGATCCGGATAGGGGGAAATCCCCTTCCAAACCAGGAGATTCGACTGTAGTTGAAGAAGAGGAGCCTTCAGCTGTTGCCAATGCTGGCGATGCTATTAGCCCAGGAGCAGATCATACATCCTCCCCTGCAGATACGAATGTTGCAGGAGCAGAGGAAGGGAAGGATGGCTCTTTCCTAGGCATGCTGCCTAAAACAGGAGAAGAGAGCACATTGGAATACACTCTTATAGGGACTCTTATGATTATTCTCGGCAGTATAGGAACCTTGTATCTCCGTCGAAGACAACAGACGAATCCATAGACGGTAACATGTAACCTCGGATATTTCTTTACATCTACAACAAAACACCCCCAGCATAAGCGTTTCGGAGATTTTAGAATCACCGCGCGCATGCCAGGGGTGTTTTTGGTTTGTACAGCATGGTTAAGGCAGGTCACGCTGAGCAACCTCAGAAGTCACTTGGACGGCTCTTATAATCAGCCGATGTGTTGGATTGACTAATGGATCACAGGTAATCAAGGTGAGCACCTGTCCCAGATGCGGGTCCTCAAGTACGGACAAGTCGGTAGGCTCCACAACGGATATCTGATCCACTTTGTATTGGATATGGGTCTGATCTGCCAGAGTGACTTTAATCCAATCACCAATCTCCAATTCTCCCATTCGGTTGAACAGGCGTCCTTTTTTATGAGCGCGATGAGCGGCTATCGCTGCATTTCCTTCAGTCCCGATGCGGGCCGTCTCCACCAGATGCGTTGCTGCAACCTTCATATTGCTTTCGGTTGCATCCTCCAGAATGGGCAGCTGCACATCAATCTCATCAATTGTAATAACCCCCAGTGCATGGGGATAACTTTCCTGTTCTTTGTCTTCAGTATCATCATCGATTGAGGCAGGATGCTGTCTGGCTTGTTCAAAAGAATCATTGATTTTAGTTAGGTCGAGTTGTAGCTGTTTCAGCTCATCCATAACTTTGGCTTGCTGCCAGTCAAAATACTTTTCCTGCAGAACAGGCAAGAAAAGAAGTAAGATCCCCAGAACAACAAGCATGGAAAAAAAGAATTTCATCGTACCTGGACCCCTTTTGTCAAAAATAGATTAACTGTTCTATTGTAAACATAGGGACATATACAAAACCTGGACAAATCAAACAGGCAGCCTTTTCTTTGGTAGAAAGAAGGCTGCCTGTTTATTTACATGGAGTAACCCAATGTTGATCGATATCATAATTTGGGGATAATTATTCTGATGATGTTGTAAAATCACATTCCTGTAATGGTACGACTTTTGTTTTCTTAATAAATTTATAACCCAGCCATAAGATCAGGAACAGCGGAACGCTCAAGTAAGCGACGAGGGCTCCGCTCCAATCGATCTGATCACCCGTGAACGCCTGATAGTTCTGTCCAATAATGACGATGATACATAACACAAAAGCAAAGATCGGACCAAATGGGAACCAGCGTGCACGGTAGGGCAGATCGTTCAAATCCCGACCTTGGGCCACATACGCACGGCGGAAGCGATAATGGCTGATGGCAATGCCGAGCCAGGTGATAAAGCCACACATACCGGATGCATTAAGCAGCCAGGTGTATACAATGCCATCACCGAAAAGGGAAGCTAGAAAAGCGAGCATACCCACCGCTGTGGTCAAGAGCAGGGCGTTCATTGGAATGCCCTTTTTGTTCAGCCGACCCAAGAAGCGAGGCGCTTTGCCATCCCGGGCAAGAGCATACAGAACACGACTTGAAGCATACATGCCTGAATTCCCGGCAGACAGTACAGAGGTCAGAATAACGGCATTCATGACGGAAGCAGCAATGGCCAGACCGGCTTTTTCAAAGACAAGAGTAAACGGACTAACTCCGATGTTGTTCAGATCACCTTTAAGCAGATTCGGATGTGTGTAAGGAATGATCAGACTGATGACTGTAATCGCCAGAATGTAGAAGATCAGAATACGCCAGAACACTTGCCGAATAGCACGAGGGACATTTTCACGCGGATTTTCGCTCTCACCGGCTGCGACGCCAATGAGCTCCGTTCCCTGGAAAGAGAACCCTGCAGCCATAAATACACCGAGAACCGCGAAGAATCCGCCATGGAATGGGGCGTCTCCTATAGTAAAGTTACTGAATCCAACCGCTTCTCCGCCGATAATGCCGAAGATCATGAGCACACCAACGGTAAGGAAGATGATTACTGTAGCGACTTTAATAATTGCGAACCAGTATTCCGACTCTCCGTACCCTTTAACAGACAGTACATTTAGGGCAAAGATTAATACGAGAAACAACAGACTCCACAACATGGATGAACTCTCAGGGAACCAGTATTTGATAAGTACGGTTGCGGCAGCGAGCTCTGCCGCAATGGTGACGGCCCAGTTGTACCAGAAGTTCCAACCCATGGCGAACCCAAGGGCAGGATCGACGAAGCGGGCCGCATACGTATTGAATGAACCGGAGTCAGGCATGAAGGTAGCCAGCTCTCCGAGACTGGTCATAAGAAAGAAGACCATGATGCCGACGGCAACGTAAGCAATCAGTGCACCGCCGGGGCCTGCATTGGAAATAGCGGTTCCGCTTGCGAGGAACAGTCCTGTACCAATGGATCCACCGAGTGCAATCATGGTCATATGCCTTGCGCGTAGTCCTTTTTTCAGGGTAGGTCCTGTGTTAGTTTGGTTGTTGCGGTCTTGCATGGAAACACTCCTTCTTTCAGCGTACTAATGGGTTCAGAACAATGGAAATAACCAAAAGACCGCAGGCATTAGCCCGCGGTCTTTATTATCAATCGTCCGCACCTCGTCCCAGATGTTTAAGATAGCTCAACACAGAAGAAATCATACCCTCCGAGGAAGGCATCATACATCTGTGACAGTTCTGCACCTTTCGGCAACAGCCCCAGCCGCGCTGGACAACGTAAGGAACCGTCCTGCGAGCTTCGGCGGGTGCACCTTTCGGCTGAATTCATAAGCGGCTCCTTAGCGCCTCCTTCAGCGTACTGATCGCACCCGCGACCTCTACCTCATCATCATGGATGAGGTGTATCTATTGTCTATGAAATTATAAATCACAGAACGTAACACTCAATGTCCTGTTTAGTAAACAGACAATCAGTATAACCCCCATGGTATTCCAGTGCAATAACAATTGTTGGATATGAATCGAAAGGACTATTCCGACGTCTTGTTACGCCCAGCCATCTGCTGCCATACGGTTCCAGCTGCCTGTTCCCCGGATTCAATCCGTTCCAGTGCCATTTTGGCTTGCAGGCTGACTTCAAACTCAGGATCTTCGGCTGCCTTCCGCAGAGCTTGCTCTGCTTCTTCGGTTCCCACTTCGTACAGGAAGCGGGCCGCACGCCAGCGTACAAGCTTGCTTTTGTCGGATAACGTAGCTGTCATGGCTGCCGTTGCTGCAGAATCACCGATATCGGAGAGGGTATCTCCGGCAGTTCGACGTACAGCAGGCGAACTATCCTGCAGAGCTTCGTACAGCAATTCCATCGCTTCCGGTGTACGGATATCACCAAGATATACAACAGCCAGCCGGCGTATCTGCATTTTATTGTCATGGAGTGCATGAGCAACGAGTGGCAGCCGTTCTGCTGTAGGTTCCATGCCATCAAATGCAGCATAGCGAACATTCCAGTCCTCATTATGCAGAGCCTCTTCAAGCTCGGCACCATCCAGCTGGCGGCGACGTTCCACGAATTCTTCGGCATTGGAGCCGTGCTCAATGGCTTGTTGAATCACGCGTTCCAGACGCTCAGGCGGATATGCTGCTTCCAGCTCCTGTTCAACTTCTCTTGCGATTTCAGGCAATTCACCGTAGCGAACGCCATAGTCACTCAGTTTCCGTTCCTTGATCAGCGTTGCACTGGCGACTTCAGTAACGGCTTTGACGAATCGATCCGAGAGCGAAATGCGCTCTTCCTTGGCGCCGGCTTTGACCCGAATTTGCATCGGCACACCTCTGAAAAATTGAACGAATACCTGTGCTTCACCGAAGTGCTCACCAGAGGCATCTTCAGATTCAATCCAGTCCAGATCAATTCCCTGTTGGCCAAGACGGCTTTGGACTTCGCCAAGTATGACAGACCAATCCGCATTTCCCTTGCGGTCAAGAGCTACGAAGTCGGTCGTGTGGAATACACTTTTTACTCCGGGAATATGAAGCATCTGGCGAATAAACGCCGGAGCAGACCGTTCGTTATCCAGTGTATATGTTCTGCGGATCCCGTCCTCCAGACGTTCGTCCAGATGCAGCATCATCGTATTGGGACTGGGTGTTGGTTCAATGGAAACAATATTCATCGGTTCATAACCTCCTGTACCGGATTCATTCTTAAAGTTCCCGCAATGGACACGGGCATATCCCTATTTTACATGAATTGCCGCAAACTGCGAAATGGGTAATGAACCTTACACAGTTTGTTAAGACGTACGAAGATAGTTAACACTTCTTTTATGTTCACACACGAACATTTTTAAATGAAGATTGGCACAATAAGAAGAGAGAATGAACTGGAGGTTATACCTATGGAACCCATTACCGTACTTTCGGACGGAAGTCGTGGTATTGATTATGACAATATGATTGAATTGTTGAATGAATGGATAACAGACGAGCAGAGGGAGCCCGCAATGAGGAGAGAAAAGAACGTGAATAACGAGGAGGGGGAGGAATGGGGCACAGCTCACTATTGTATTGTGGATTATCAGGACGCTGGACAAGCCGTATCAGCAGCGAATGCCATTCGGGCATTTATGCCTCAGATTCCTTTGCTGGTGATTACGGATTTTCAATCGTTGATTCGCAAGCGCCATTTGCAGCTTATTACGGGTACGGGCCTGATAAAGATGATCCTCTGGCAAGAGGAAGAACCAGATAGGCTGATCATGGAAATCCAGCGGTTGCTGCATTCTTTTGCATACAAAACAAAAACAGCTCAGCCCTCAACCCAGTCGATTAGACGATGACAGAGAGAGGACATGAGCCATTATTTCATTTCGGCGTGTACTAAATGACGTATTTATATCCCGTTCCCCAAACCGTCTTGATATACCTTGGATTTTTGGGGTCGGGTTCAATTTTTTTACGCAGGCTGGAGATGTGCACATCGATTGTACGGTCCAGATATGCCCGTTCTGAGCCTTTAATACGATCCATGAGTTCATTGCGGGTGAACACTTTGCCGGGATTTCGGTACAATTCCTTCATAATTTCAAACTCAATATGAGTGACCTCAATTTCAAGGCCATCCACAAACAAAGTTCTTCTGTACTCATTCACACTGACATGTCCGACAATTTCAGCAGGTTTGTCCTCTTTTATCGGCTTGTCCGGGTAGGAGATGGCCGATCTGCGCAATAATGCCTTAATTCGTGCGTCAAGCTCTTTTAGACTAAAGGGTTTACAAAGAAAATCATCCGCACCATTGTGCAATGCTCGGAGCCGATCATTCAGCATGGTGCTGGCTGAGATCATTAATATGGGTACAGTCGAGTGTTGGCGAAACGCATCAACCAGATCATTACCGTCTGTTTCAGGCAGCATCAAGTCAGTCACTACAATATCGGGCTGGAATCGTGGGAAAAGTTGAAGTGCTTCGCGTGCATGATGGACCCGTTCAGTTATGTAACCCTCCTCCTCAAGAAAGAAAGCAATCATGTCGGCCAGATTTTTCTCATCTTCTATAAGAAGAACTTTGATAGACATTGAGGTCACACTCCTGATGAAATGAATTTGTTAAGAAACTTCTTAGAAAAAGCCGTAATATGTGTGGAAATGCTGCAAATTTTTTAATGTTTGTATTCCAGAATATAGGATGCATATGTAGTAAGTTCTATAGGGTTTCAGCTAAACTTCAGTATTTTACCATGAATGCAGCTCAATTGCCGATCATTCAAAATTTCCCAAAGCTACATCGAGTAGTTATTACAGTATAATGTATCAGAACGGTTTGAGGGAAATAAAGTAGATCTTACGAGCTTTAATCCATAGGAGGTACCAACGTTGTTGTTGAATGCAAACATAGAAATCAGTCATAAGGCCAGCTGCCTATGGACTACATAAAGGTAAATAAGGTGTTGGAGTGGATGGTAATCAAACTCCGTATTCCGTGGTTGGGTACGGCCATCCTAATTATCCTTGGTACGCTGGGAACGATATTTCCGCTGACTCTGTTTTATGGGGTACAGCTGTTGTTCGGCACAGCCGCAACTTTTATTGCCTTGCGCTTACATGGAGCCATATACGGATTCACTTCTTTGATAGCAATCTGTACCTTGGGTGTGTTATTCGGGGGTCTAGTCCCAAATAGTTTTTTTATGATTGGCGCTCATACTATTGAATTAATCTGGATGCTGGGATGGCAGATCCGATGGAAGAATGGAAGTGTCATGAAGGCCAATGCTGCATTCTGGGTCGTGATGTTATTGCCAGTGACCTTTTATGGATATTTCATGATGAGCATGAATCTTGAAGAATTAAAGTATGGATATATGCATGTTGCTGTGACTAGCATGGTGAATGCACTAATTGCAGGTATTGTGGTAGACTTCTGGATTACCAATGGCGAGCTGAAGTCGAAACGAACAGGAACTATTCCGCTCACACGAATTGCATTTAAATACGTCGTATCCTTTGTAGTCGTTGTCTCTCTTGTTCTGTTATCGGCCGACAGTCGGAGACAGCTAGGTCAGATCAATAACTCCATCGTATCTAATCTAAAACACGCTGCGAATGCTGTGATCAAGGATTTGAATGAACAATATCTAACGGAAGAGAACATGAACCAGAGCATGGAGCGTTATCATCATCTGCTGGATGTGAACGTCATTATTCTCGATCCAAATGATAAGGTCATTGCTTCTGGGCTGGATACGCTTTCGGTGGGAGAATACCTGGATATCAACAAATATCGTTTTCTCAAGCCAGGCGAGAACAGCATACTATTTCATTCCGGGGATGCTTATTATAGCGATGTGCTTACTTACTGGAAACAGGCGTCGTTTATGTATGAAGCAGATATGACCACAAGTACTCCTTATCGAGTTTTTGTTGAGACCAACTCAGCCAATTATTACAAACGTATTGAGGCGATCTATCTGACTACGCTTCAATCTCTGTTTATCATTTTCGTGGTTTCCATGATTGTGGCTGCTCCACTTAGCAAGAAAGTCGTAAGTCCAATGAAACGCCTCACACGCATGACAGGATCTCTTCCGAGGCTGTTATTTCGTAATGGAAAATTGGAATGGCCCACCAGCCATGTAACAGAAGTACAAATACTAATTGGAAATTTGCGCAAAATGGCTGATGTGCTACTGGAACAATTCGAACAGATTCGTCAGGACAAGCTAACTCTAGAGGACAGGGTCAGAGAGAGAACTAAAGAACTGAAGAATAGTGAGGAGATCAAACGCGCCATTATTGATTCATCTATTGATGCCATTATTGCTGTGGATTCAAACGGGCTGATTATCGAGTTTAATCCCGAAGCGGAAAGAATGTTTGGACTCAAACGGGAAGAAGTAGTATTTGAGAAGGATGCCCCGTCCCTTTTTCAGGGAGCAAGCTGTGCCGAAATCAAGGAAATGTTGAACCAATGTGAGTATATTCGAGGTAAACGGCATGTCATCGTAGAAGAGATTTCAGGTATCCGCCGGGACGGTTCGGTTTTTCCGATTGAATACAAGATTGTAGAAATCCAATTGGGAAATAACGAAACACTGTATAACTTATTTATCAAGGATATTACCGAGCGCACAAGGGCTGAAGAAGATCGTGTGCGTCATGCGCTGGCTCTGGAGAAGCTGAATGCGGAGCTGTTTCATGAAAAAGTCGCCATTCAGGAACAGCGTGACATCAGCGAGCATTTCATTGAATCCGTTCGGGAAGGTCTGGTCATGTCAGATCGTTCCGGCACCATCACAATAGTGAATAGAAGAATGGAAGAAATGTTTGGCCTCGGAGATTTTTCGGGCAGATCGATCGAAGATTTAGCCAATGCCATTGATACCCTGGTGTTAACCGCCGATTTCAATTTGGTTGAGCAGACTCGTGCTTTTCTGAACGGAGAACGGGCCTTTGTGGAGACTGAATTTATATTTAATGATGTGGAAAAGAGTGTATTTTCCCTGTACATGAAGCAAATGGATGTTCCCGGTAAAAACCATGGATTTCTCCTGGTATTCCGTGATCGTACGGAGGAAGAACGTCTGAATCGGATGAAAAACGAACTGATCAGCGTGGTGTCCCATGAGCTTCGTACCCCTGTAGCAACCATTATGGGCTATGTGGAACTAATGATGATGTATGATCTTCCCGCTTCACAGCGTCAGGACTTCATGGAAACTATTTCTTCGGAAGGCGCACGGCTGAGTAGTCTGCTGGATGATGTACTTGATATTCAACGTCTGGACAATGAAGGCATGACCTATCATAAGACGTATGTACCGTTGCTTGAGTTGGTTGAGGGTGTTGCTGAGCAATGGAATATGCAATCCATTCAGCGCATTTATGTACATGCGTTTAATGGAGACTTTTTTGCTTACGCGGACCAGAATCGGATGGTTCAGTTGCTGCATAATTTGGTAGGTAATGCAGTCAAGTACTCACCTGGAGCAGACCGAATTGATATTACGCTGTGGGAAGAAAAAGAATGGTTATGCATCGATGTACGTGATTATGGAATCGGTATTCCAGAGAACGTGCAGGACCTGCTATTTACGAAGTTTTATCGTGTGGACAATTCGGATCATCGTCAGATTGGCGGGACTGGACTGGGGCTTTACATTTCGCGCAAAATTGTAGAGGACCACCAGGGAACGCTTACCTTTATATCCGCGCCGCACAAAGGAAGTACGTTCAAGGTTCGATTGCCTAAGCAAGACGAACTTTTGTAAGGCAAGAGAAGCCTTTATCTAATAGGATGCTTTTATCCTGAAATAGATAAAGGCTTTTTTTGTTTTTCAAAATTTCCCGGATAAAAAAACAACTTCTTTTGCAAACTGTCTATAGAGCCATAATTTGCATGCCATGCAAAAGGAGGACGGCAGGTCTATGTTCCGTAAACAAGAGAAAACCCTTATTATCGTCTGCCTGGTCGCAGCCGTGATCGTGCTGTATGCCGTTGTCAAAAGTATTATCCGGATCATGAGTTATTGAGGCATATCGTCACACAGGCGGTATGAAGTCGTACATAACGATTATGTGAAAGAGGAGTGTAACCCATGTCATCCCTGGATCCTGTTCTGCTCAGCCGGATGCTGACCGGTCTTACCCTGTTTGTGCACATCATTTTTGCTTCCATCGGTGTAGGCGTTCCACTCATGATCGCCTTGGCTGAATGGCGCGGACTGCGCACCAATGATATCCATTACACCTTGCTGGCGCGCAGATGGGCGCGAGGTTTCGTCATTACCGTTGCAGTTGGTGTAGTTACAGGCACCTCAATTGGTTTACAGCTCAGCCTGCTGTGGCCGATGTTTATGCGAGTAGCGGGGCAGGCGATTGCCTTGCCGCTGTTTATGGAGACGTTCGCCTTTTTTATAGAGGCCATCTTTCTTGGAATCTACCTCTACACATGGGACCGTTTCAAAAAGAAATATACCCATATGCTGCTGTTGATTCCGGTGGCTCTAGGATCCTCTGCCTCCGCGATATTCATTACAACGGTGAATTCTTTCATGAACCAGCCTCAGGGGTTTACCCTGATTAATGGCATCATGAAGGACATCCATCCAATTGCTGCGATGCTGAATCCGGCTACCCCGACCAAGGTATCTCACGTGCTCGCCTCGTCATACACATTGAGTGCGGGTATATTGGCAGGCATCGCCGCATTCAGCTTGCTTCGTGGTCGGGATCATGTGTATTACAAAAAGGCGCTTAAACTCACAACGGTATGTGCGCTCGTATTTGCGGTCAGCACCGTCATGATCGGAGATTCTTCCGGTAAATTTCTGGCGAAATACCAGCCGGAGAAGCTGGCCGCCGCAGAGTGGCATTTTAAAACGATGACGAAAGCGCCACTGGTCTATGGGGGTATCCTTGACGAGAACAATGAAGTGAAATACGCCATTGAGATCCCCTATGCACTCAGCATACTGGCGGGAAACAGACCGGACACGGAAGTGAAAGGACTTGAAGAATTTCCGGCCGATCTGAGGCCACCGTTGTCCATTCACTATATGTTTGACCTGAAAGTAACGACCGGCGTGATCATTCTGCTGATTCCGGTGCTTTATGTGTTCCGACGCTGGCTGCCGGGGCGCAAGCCTTATCCCAAATGGCTCTTGCTCGGCATCGTCCTGCTTGGACCCCTGGCCATGATTGCCATTGAGCTGGGCTGGATGTTCGCCGAGGTCGGCAGACAGCCGTGGATATTGCGCGGTTACATGAAGGTATCGGAAGCAGCAACAACATCGTCCTCCGTAGGCTGGATGCTCGTTCTGTTTATTCTGCTGTACCTGATCCTCTGCTTTTCAGCGATTAGGGTACTCAGTAAGCTGTTTCGTAACAAGGAAGCAGAGAAGGAACTGGAGTCTCTTGGTCTGGAAGGAGGGATCGTGCATTGAGCTTTGAAATTGCAGGCATCGCGATCTTGTGGACGTTTCTGTTTGGATATCTGATCGTGGCTTCGATTGATTTTGGGGCCGGATTTTTCAGCTTTTACAGCATATTAACCGGACACGAGAACAAAATCCATAACATTATTCAGCGCTATCTCTCACCCGTGTGGGAAGTGACGAATGTGTTTCTGATCTTTTTTGTTGTTGGTCTGGTCGGATTTTATCCGGATAGCGCTTTTTATTATGGGACAGCGCTGCTTGTTCCAGGTTCATTAGCGATTGTGCTGCTTGCGATCCGGGGCGTGTACTACGCCTATAATACCTATGGGAACAATGGTCAGAACAGCCGGATTTACATGGCATTGTATGGAGCGACGGGATTACTAATTCCGGCGGTGTTTTCCACCATTTTGGCGATATCCGAAGGTGGAATTATTGAGCAGGTGGGTGATCAGGTATTTTTTCGCTGGCGTGAGTTTTTGACGAATCCGTATACCTGGTCTGTTGTATTGCTTGCACTGGTAAGTGTGCTCTATATCTCAGCGATGTTTCTTTCCTACTATGCCAAGCGGGCGGAGGATGAGACAGCGTTTGAAGTTCTTCGGGAGTATGCACTCTTATGGAGTCTGCCTACGATTTTTGCCAGCTTTCTGGCATTTTTACAGATTAACAAACAGAATCCCGCACACTTTGAGCAGATGTTAAATATCTCATGGATGTTTATCGCATCTTTTATCTGTTTTGTGATCGCCGTCTCGCTGGTATGGAAACGTAAATATTTGGGCTGGTGTTTTATCGCCGTCATGCTGCAGTTCGCCTTTGCCTGGTACGGCTATGGGCGCTCGCATCTTCCATACATTCTGTATCCGTACATTAATATTTTCGACAGCTTTACGAACAAGACGATGGGTATTGCGCTCATTACGGCGTTCAGCCTGGGACTGCTGGTGCTCATTCCTTCACTCGTGCTCATTATGAAGCTGTTTCTGTTTGATGCCAATTATGTGCGAGGTAATGCTGGCAAAAAGAAAGGATGAGTCCGTTCATGCTTCCCAACAAGCTGTTCATCATGCTTCCACGGTTACTTCTCAGCTCTGACGAGGGAGTGAGGGGTATTCCCGGTATAACGGGATTAAGTTTTTTTGAGACCTTTACGATTATGTACGCCCCGCCACTGATTATCGTGGCTGCAATTGCGTTTTTGTTCGTTTACTTGGCGAAGTGCAAAAATCCAAAGGATTGATTCGTTGGTACGTACTTTCCAATTCGGGGTAATCTTTTGTTAAGATACGAGGAAGGGAGGAGGGCCCTTTCATGCCGAAAATCCGTTATAACAACATTGATAATGTAAGTACGGACAAAACGCTGAAGGAATTCAAGCAATGGAGGGAGCAACGGCGCAGCAAAGTTAAGGATTATTCCTACACCGTGCCCAAGCACCCACCTGAACTGGATTATCTGCACGCCAACCGGGCTGAAACCACGATTACCTGGATTGGTCATTCCACGTTTTTCATTCAATATCATGGACTAAACATCGTGACAGACCCGGTCTGGGCGGAAAAAATGGGGTTTCAGCGCAGACTCGGTGCCCCTGGCATTCCGATTCAGGATATTCCGCCTCTGGATGTCATTTTGATCTCGCATTCACACTATGATCATTTGCATCTCGCATCGCTGCGGAAGTTGGTCACAGCCAAGACACTGCTCATCGTTCCCGATGGTCTCAAGCGCAAAATGGTGCGCAAAGGGTTCCATCGGTGTCATGAGATGAAGTGGTGGGAACATATTACGCTTGGCGGGGTCAAAATAACCTTTGTACCCGCGCAGCACTGGACACGCCGAACCCTATTTGATACCAACACGTCCCATTGGGGCGGTTATGTATTGGAACAAAATCACCCGGCAGTCATTCCGTCGGAGGAGAGTGCCGCGACGAGCGAAGGACATGGTCATGAAATTTCCCGAGCAGCAGGAACGGATGAGTCAATAGAGGCATCGGCTGATCAATCTTCTGGCGGTCCGCCAATCATTTATTTTGTAGGGGATACAGGATACTTTCAGGGATTCAAAACGATTGGAGAACGCTTCGACATCGGTGTTACCCTGATGCCAATCGGTGCGTACGACCCGGAATGGTTCATGACATCCCAGCATGTGACGCCGGAAGAAGCTTTGCAGGGATTTGTAGAAACGGGTTCCCAGCTTATGGTTCCCATGCATTATGGAACATTTAAGTTAGCGGATGACACGCCTAAGGAAGCGCTGGATCGAATGGAAGTTGAACGAGAACGACTTGGAATCAACGCAGAGCGCATTCGGGTACTCGGACATGGGGAAACATTGCGTATTCGACACGAAGAAAGCAAACAGGACTAACAAAAGTGATCCAAATATGCTAATGTAAGGGTATATCCGCATGAATAAACGATTACCAAATCTTTAACGAGTAAAAAGCGGCCAATTTTCGAATTTGCCGCTTTTTTGTGTTATAATATGGTGCCAGAATAGGCATCGGGATATTGAATCCAAGATTAATGCAAGTTGCTATTCATGCAGTATGCAGATTAATAAATAAAGGATGGTAATGCTTAATGATCAGTACAAGCGGCATCACGCTTCGCTACGGAAAACGTGCACTCTTTGAAGATGTGAATATCAAATTCACACCAGGCAACTGTTACGGCCTGATCGGCGCCAATGGAGCCGGCAAATCAACATTTTTGAAAATTTTGTCCGGTGAAATCGAATCGAACTCGGGAGAGGTGCACATCACCCCGGGCGAACGCATGGCCGTATTGAAGCAAAACCACTTCGAATATGATGAATATCAAGTGCTCGAAACGGTAATTATGGGCCACAGTCGCCTCTATGCCATTATGAAAGAGAAAGATACGCTGTATGCCAAAGCGGACTTCACTGAAGAAGACGGCCTGCGTGCCGGAGAGCTTGAAGGCGAGTTTGCTGAGCTGAACGGTTGGGATGCTGAGCCGGATGCAGCGGCACTCTTGATCGGTCTGGGTATCGATCGTGATATGCATGAGAAGAAAATGGTTGAACTGAGCGGTAACGAAAAAGTTCGTGTCCTGCTTGCACAAGCCTTGTTTGGTCGTCCAAACAACCTGTTGCTCGATGAGCCTACCAACCACTTGGATCTCGAATCCATTCAATGGCTGGAAAACTTCCTCATGGACTATGAAGGTACCGTTATTGTAGTATCCCATGACCGTCACTTCCTGAACAAAGTATGTACACACATTGCAGATATCGATTTCGGTAAAATCCAGCTGTACGTAGGTAACTACGATTTCTGGTATGAATCCAGCCAATTGGCACTTGCTTTGCAACGTGATGCTAATAAGAAAAAAGAAGAGAAGATTAAAGACTTGCAAGCCTTTATTCAACGTTTCTCTGCGAATGCTTCCAAATCGAAGCAAGCGACTTCGCGTAAGAAACAACTTGACAAAATCACGTTGGATGATCTTCGTCCATCGAACCGGAAATATCCATTCATCAACTTCAAGCCTGAGCGTGAAGCGGGTAAACAATTGTTGACCGTTGACCGTATCAACAAAACAATTGATGGTGTGAACATGCTGAATGATCTCAGCTTTGTGGTGAATAAAGGGGATAAAATTGCCTTTGTTGGCCCGAATGGTAATGCCAAATCATTGTTGTTTGATATCCTTATGGGTGAAACAGAAGCGGATAGTGGCGAATACACTTGGGGTATTACTACAACCCAAGCTTATTTCCCGAAAGACAACTCCAAATATTTTGACGGAGTAGATATGAGTCTCGTGGATTGGCTTCGTCAATATTCCAAAGATCAGGATGAAACGTACCTGCGTGGATTCTTGGGTCGTATGTTGTTCTCAGGCGAGGAATCCCTGAAAAAAGCAAGTGTACTCTCCGGGGGAGAGAAAGTTCGTTGTATGTTGGCGAAAATGATGCAAACAGGTGCTAACGCTCTGATTTTGGATGAGCCAACGAACCACTTGGATCTGGAGTCCATTACCGCACTGAACAACGGTATGATTGATTTTGATGGTACCATGCTGTTTACATCCCATGACCATCAGTTCATTCAAACCATCGCTAACCGGATTATTGAAATCACGCCAAACGGCATCATTGATCGCCAAATGAGCTATGATGAGTACCTGGAAAGTGACGAAATTAAAGAATTGCGTAACAAAATGTATCCGGTAGAAGCTTAAGATAAGCTATTCTGTCTACATTGAGTATGGTTAACGTAGTTAACTGTACGTTTTTATAAAAGATAAAAAGAACCGCAAGCTCTCCAGAGGAGGCTTGCGGTTCTTTTTTGGTCATACAGGGTGATCCTGTAACCGACCATAGAAACATCTCATACAAGAGCTTCTTGCGGTCTAGGATCCGCCAGTACGGCGGCGCTGATTGTTAGGCTTTTTGTTGTTTTGGCTCTTCATTGCTTTAGGGCCGCCTTCAAAATAGGCACTGGATTGGTTACCCGTGTTTGCCTGTTCTTTCTTCTGTGCCAGTTTCTGGCGTATGGCATCCTGCAAACTGACCTTTTTCGGTTCGTTATTATCGCTCATCGTTATTTCCCTCCCGGTCTTACAGTAAGCCGTCCAAATTGGACGGGATGTACTCATTTTATACGTTTTACAAAAGCCCCACAAGGGCAACCTGATAAAATGCTGAAAACCTTCACTTTTTTGACTGGGCCAACATTTTTTCTCTTCACCTACAGCCCTGCGGTCTGGCAACTTTGTTTCGGCTTCCCTACAGCAATGCAGCTTGGCAACACTGTTTCTATAGACCCACACGGTACGCATTTGGTAACATGGAACAACCGTAATACGAAACGTTAAAGGAGTGTCGCCCGGTTTGAACGCCTACGAAGAAATACGCAAAGGAGAGCGCGGGGCTTGGGTCAGTATTGTGGCCTATCTGGTCTTGTCTGCTTTTAAATTGATCTGCGGATATTTGTTTGCTTCCAGCGCTTTGCTGGCGGATGGTTTTAATAACCTTACAGATATTGTTGCGTCGGTTGCTGTATTGATCGGACTTCGCATATCCCAAAAGCCACCTGATTCCGATCATGCCTATGGTCACTTTAGAGCGGAAACAGTCGCTGCCCTAATTGCTTCATTTATTATGGCCATGGTTGGCCTGCAGGTATTGGTTGAAGCAGTTCGTTCCTGGTATGAAGGAAACTTTGTAGCACCAAACCTGTGGTCAGCAGCAGTTGCCGTTGTCTGTGCGCTGGTAATGCTGGGCGTATATCGTTACAATCATCGTCTTGCCAAACAAATTAACAGTCAGGCCCTGATGGCTGCGGCCAAAGATAATCGTTCGGATGCCTGGGTCAGCATAGGGGCTGCGATCGGGATCATCGGTGCACAATTTGGCCTTCCTTGGTTGGACAAAGTAGCTGCAATTGCTGTAGGTCTGTTGATTTGTAAGACAGCTTGGGAGATTTTCCGTGATTCAACACATCGTCTGACAGACGGATTTGATCAGAAAGAACTGACAGACCTAAGATCCTCTGTGGCGCGGGTTCCTGGTGTGGAAATGATCAAGGACGTGAAGGCGCGTGTGCACGGCAGTCATGTACTGGTGGATGTGGTTATTGAGGTGGATGGAGGACTGAGCCTGATCGAAGGTCATCAGATCTGTGACCGGGTCGAAGAGCGTTTGAAACGTTCACATAACATTATGCATGTACATGTGCATGTGGAGCCGAAGATGGAAGAAGGAACGACGGAAAGTCCTTGAAATGGGTAGGGACAAACCGGAAATAAGCGTATTTTGAAATGAAAAAGGACAGCCGCTGCCTGCGTGCTGTCCTCTTTACTTATCGTTAGAACGATTATACGATACTATTGAATAGCAACGTGGATCCAAGCTTTACCTTTCCACGTATATACTTGTACCCATTGACCACCATCGAATCCATCTACAACTTCACCTGTCGTATCGATGATTTGGGAACCCAGTGCACCGATTGGTTTGCCATTTGGTGCATCGTAGAACCATGTGCGCTCCAACAGGTTAAGCAGCATCGTAGGGACCAGAACCTCATCTCCTGCTTTTACAACAGGCTCATCAAAGATTTTATCACCCTTTGTTGACGTTGTTGTTTCAGTAGTCGTTGAAGTACCTTCTGTACCCGTTGTGTCTACTGTTGTGCCAGTTACGGTCTCAGCTGTGCCTTCTACAGTGTCTACAGCAGGTTTGTTCACTTCAACAGCCGGCGTTGTTGTGGTTGTAGGAGTTCCCGTTTCTGGAGCTACCGTTCCGGTAACCGCTTCCTCAGCACCTGCGGCAGCAGCCATGGAACCCATCAAAGTCAGAGCAGCGGCAAAACTTACGATTTTTTTCATTTGTTTTTCCTCCTCGGTTAGGTATGTAGTTTGTTGTCCTGTGTTAAAAGTAACCAAGCAAGCTCACTTGTGAATCACAAATTATAACAATATTTTCTTGGATTCTCCAGTGTCAACTGGAGCATATGTGGGTATAAGGAGAGCCTGTAAATATCATACTTCGGTGGGAGAAAACCGGGTTGGCTATGTCATAATGGTCCTGTTTTTATGATGTAATCGGGGAGAAGCGATGAATAGACCAGAAGGGAGCGTAATACATAATAGAGAGAAGTCGCAATGTGCTTGGGGAAGAATTGTTGCAAAAAAGAGATTATGGAACGCACAAAAGCCTACCGGCTTTTGCAAGCGCGATAGGCTTTTGTATGTATCGAGTGTTGTTCATAATTGGGAAGTCCCATTCATCGCATTCGGCTACGTCCCGTAATCAGGGAGATGACGAACAGTACAACAAAGATGAAGAAGAGTACTTTGGCAATTGAAGCAGCTGCTTCAACAATACCGAAGAATCCGAAAATACCAGCAACAAGAGCAATAATTAGAAATAGTACCGACCATTTCAACATGGTTATCATCCTTTCGTTTATAGAACTTGGTAGCGAGAAGTGTTCGTCTCACTGCCGTGTGTAGTTGTTCTTTAACCGAGGCCTTTCGGGTTGAAACATTGCGATATTTTACCAGGAGGAGTTGTTTTTACAGTTCATATCCTATTTGTTTCGCCTCGGAATGGGTCGGGTAACTAAGCAATAACAAAACCGATTTATACTGGAAAGTGAGGTTCTTTTATGATCTATCAAATTAGTGTGGCTTTAATTGCAATTGCATTTGCAGTACTTGTATTCTTTTTAATTCGTACCTTGAAGTCCGCTCAGGGTTCACTCGACAATGTGTCACAGACACTGCAGGAAGTTCAGAAGACCATTGATGAGCTTAGTTATGAAGTTAAACAGACGGTAAGGCATGCCAATGATATTACAGTTGATGTGCAGCACAAAATGAAACAAATTGATCCCGTTATGGAATCTGTACAGAATCTGGGTGAAGTGCTGAACGAAGTGACGGAAGCAGCAAAGCAGGTGTCATCCACTTTGATGGCCAAGTTTCAGACGAAACGCAGCAGCACTGAACAAAACAAACGTTCAGAAGTAGCGAATGTAGTACAGACGCCGCCTGCTACACCGACAGATCGGACACTGCAATCCTATGAAGCTACATATCATGATGATGCCAAAGGAGGAAAAGGCTGGCTGAAATATGTGGATGTAGCCGCTAATGTATGGCAACGTATGCGGAAATAGCATGACCGTTTTGTAATGAATAGAAGTCTTCAGAGCGGTGATGAACCTGATGAAAGGGTGAGAATCATGATGAAACTACTGCTTGTTATGTTTAGCGTAATTTCTCCCTTTTCCGTTCAACCGGCAGCGGCACCCGCTGCTCATGATATGCAATGGACGGTAGTGGAAGAGGAGACACCAGAGATCATTCTGGCTGCTGATCGATCCGGACCTGTCCAGCACTTTCGGACTCTGAATGACATTTCTCTGGATGACAGCATGAATGATATTTTAGCCAATAAAGGCAAACCGGTTCGTAAGGAACTTGATCCATACCTGGGTTGTCCTGAGTATCAATTCAAAGATGTAACGGTTGGGCTCTGCGAAGATACAGGAGTGGTCAATTATGTGCATATTGATGCTTCCGAGAAACGTCTGAAGCTTAATCAGGAATGGATTGATATGAATATTGAGGCCATTCGAGATGTTTTGGGCAAGCCGTATTATGTAGCAGAGGATGGAGAAGTATTTCTTCGAGGAAGTCAGGCGCTGAAAGTATATATGAAGCCAGGCTCCAATCATATTGAAGGAATAGACCTCTTTGATGAATCAGTTTCCTAAGATTGGTTAATCCAGAAACGTTTCAACCCGATATCGTATGGTTATATACTAAGTAGCTCGATAAAGAAGAATAATCAGAGGAGAGTGGAAACGATGAATTCAACCAATGCGCAAGCTTATGCAAAAGTGGTAGAAAACGGAGTCCAAGCGGTAGAAGCGGTGAAAGAATTGCAGATTACCGGATACCTTGCTGATCATATCTTCGTTCTAGCCCATGAAAAGGATCGTACAGATCGGATTGCCGATACGGCAGATGCCAAAGAGATTGGCATCAAGGAAGAAGGCGTATTTGATTCCTTGGCGAATCTGTTCCGCTCCCGCGGTGATGAACTCCGGGCCAAAATTGTTTCGATGGGCTTCACCGAAGCTGAGGCAGATTTTTACGAGAGTGAACTCGATAAAGGCAAAGTACTTGTGATTGCCAAAAAGAAAGAATAGCTTAGCCGATACAAACACGTAAGCTGGAGCCTTCTGAGAATGGACAAGCTTCAGAATCAAGTATTTTGCATCATTCAAAAGAGCTTTCAAGTTGATGACGCAGAATGCTTAACCAAAAACATAGATAAGGAATGGGGATATCCCCATTCCTTATCTATGTTTTTGCAAGTTTGGAAGCGGGATCAGAACGCAGCAAAAACAGGGTAACAAGCGGGTGAATTCTCCTGCGATGGTGCCATTTACTGATAGAAGTTTTTTGATAATACGATTATAGTTATACTAGGAATTATTATGTCTACCGCTGTGTTGTATGCGAAATTTGTATAATTAAGGTTGTTAGCTGATCTGATAAGAATCGACAAACCCGGACGCCACAGATAAGGAGATAGAAATGAGAATACTTATTGTTGACGACAATCCGACGAATGTCATTATCATTCGAGAAATTCTGAAAAAAGAAAACTATCGTGACATTGTAACGGCAAGTTCTGCCATGGAGATGTTTGAAGTCCTTGGGATTGGTGAGGAAAACAATGAACTTCGTCCCAAGCCGTCGGATATTGACCTGATTTTGCTAGATATGATGATGCCAGAGATGGATGGAATCGAAGCATGCAGTATTGTGCAGAAATTTGAAAATCTCAAGGATATACCCATTATTATGGTAACCGCGATCGGAGATTCCAAGAAATTGGCCGAGGCGCTGGATGCAGGTGCATCCGATTATGTGACTAAACCTATTAATAAAGTCGAACTGATGGCTAGAATCCGTCTTGCGCTTCGTCTGAAACAAGAGAAGGATTGGCATAAAGAGCGGGATCAACGGATTCAAGATGAACTGAAACTTGCGGCAATGGTACAGAATGCTGTGTTAAGCCCAGCAATTGAAGATCCATTGTTCCACGTTAATGCAATTTACAAACCTTCGTTTGAACTTGCGGGTGATCTGTATTCGTGGTACCCGCTTGGTGAAGGCAGATATGGAGTCCTATTACTGGATATGATGGGACATGGAATATCTTCATCCCTATTTACCATGTTTATTGCTTCCGTGCTGAAAGACACCGTTACAACGTATGTAGACCCGGAGAAGGTTATTCAGGAGCTGAATCGTCGCTTTAATCAGTTGCATCTGGAAAAACAGCTGGTGCAGTACTATTTTACAGCGATATATCTGGTCGTAGATACACGAATGAAGCGAATTGATTATGTTAACGCAGGTCACCCGCCAGCACTCTTTTTCCGCCAGGACGGAAGTGTGACAACGCTTGACAGCGTCTGCTGTCCTGTAGGCCTGTTCGACAAGATGGATATTGAACCACAGACCATTCACTATGAAGGCGATGGGCATATTGCCCTTTATACGGATGGTTTGACTGAAGCCGTACAGGGTGATCAGGAAATGCAGCAGGCATTTTTGAAGGAAAAACTGGCGGGTTCCCATCAGTGGGATGAAGCGGCCATGCAGGCGTTGTTCTTCGATGATGAGATTCCGCAGGAGCGGGATGATGATAAATGTTTGGTATGGATTACCTTAAATAAAGGGGTCGAAGCTGAATGAAGATCAGAAATAAACTGCTGATTGGCTTTACAGCTCTGATGGCCATTATGATTGTGCTTACGTTTGTGAGTTACGAACGGCTGAACAGCAGCAATAAACAGATCGATCAGATGTATCAGGAGCGATACCTCAAAGTCAGATATACTTCTGCTGCACGTGGAGAGGTCAATGATATAGCCAAAGTGCTGGCTAACTTGTTGCTGAATCCCAACAATTCGATAAGTGCTGCAGACGGCGATTTGAAGGAGATGCAGAAAAAAGGCGAAGGCTACCTTGAGGAAGTGCGGGATCGGGCGGACAGCGCACCAGAGCATCAACTGGTGGATCGTGTGAATACGGCCTGGGAAGCTTATAATGCTTATGCTGAAAGACAGGTCAGTTTGATGTCTCAGAATCGGGCAGAGGATGCCAATAACTACCGGAACTCAATCGGTTTGGCAGTGCAAAAGGAAGCTGTAGACAGCCTGAATGCCCTATCCCGTTATCAGGACCAGGAGATAGATACCGAGATTAAGGATGCTAACGCAGCCTATATGCGCGCGGTACAGATTACAGTAGCCATCATGATTGCCGGATTACTACTCGCGTTGGGTGTCATTATGTGGGTGCTGCCAAGTATTACACGCGGTCTGAATACCGTGTCCATGATGATTACTAGTTTTGGCAAAGGGCGTTATCGAACCATTCGCCGTATACAGGTGAAGTCTACCGACGAGATTGGTCAGATTGCCAGTGTGTTCAAGGATGTATCCAATGATTTGGAAGAAAAACTAGAAGTTGAGAAAGCTTATTTACAAGCACAGCAAGATCAGAATTGGATGAGTTCGAACATTGCTAGAGTTCCAGAATTGTTGCGGGGTATAGGGTCGATTCGTCAGATCTCGCAGATGTTTATCAGCGAATTTACACCTGTGCTTGGAGCTCAACTAGGTGTCGTATACCTGATCGATGAAGAGAAACATCCAGACGAACTGAGACGTTATGGTGCCTACGCATTTGAAGAAAATGAAGATGTTGGCAAAGAGGTTTACCGTATCGGCGAGGGGTTAATTGGCCAAGCCGCATTGGATATGACACCAATCATTCTGGAAAAAACTCCAGAGGATTATGTGAACATCGGATCAGCAACGGGATCATCGCGTGCTTCTGGTGTGATGATCTATCCTGTCGTATTTGAGGATGAACTGATTGGCGTTGTCGAATTGGCTTCGTTTGAAGGGTTCACGAATCTGCATACACAGTTGTTCTCACAACTGATTATGAATTTGGGCGTTATTCTTAACAACGTTCGTCGTCGTTTGCGGGTGGAGGAATTGCTGCGTGAATCCCAGGCGCTCACTGAGGAATTGCAGGTGCAATCCGAAGAGCTACAGACACAGCAAGAGGAGCTGCGCCGTTCGAATGAGAATCTGGAAGAACAGACGGGAGCTCTCAAACGTTCTGAAGAGCTGTTACAGCGTCAACAGGAAGAATTGGAGCACTTCAATACTGAGCTGATTGCCAAGACTCGTGCACTGGAAGAACAGGTACGTGAAGTGGAAGAGAAGAACGACGAGATTGAGAAAACCAAAACTCAGTTGGAACAGCAAGCCATGCAATTGTCGATGACGAGTAAATACAAGTCGGAATTTTTGGCAAATATGTCGCATGAATTGCGCACACCACTTAACAGTCTTCTGATCCTGTCCCAATTGTTATCCGAGAATAAGGATGGAAACCTGAGTGTTAAACAGCAGGAATATGCCCAGACGATCTATATGTCCGGTGCGGATTTGCTGAAAATGATTGATGAAATTTTGGATCTGTCCAAGGTGGATGCGGGCAAAATGGATATCAATTATGAGACGGTGCGCATGGAAGAACTGACCAGCTTTGTTCAACAAAATTTTGGCCCAATGGCGAACAAAAAAGAACTCAACCTGAACATTGAGTTCGACAGCAATTTGCCGGAATGGGTATATACCGACAGCCACCGCGTCAAACAGATTTTACGGAATCTGTTGTCGAACGCGTTCAAGTTTACGAACCGTGGATCTGTAAGCCTGATTGGGCGGAAGATGAAAACAGAAGAGCTTCCTGGGTACCTGAATACGAACCAGGAATACGTAGGCTTCACCGTGAAGGATACCGGCATCGGAATTCCATCGGACAAGACGGATCTGATCTTTGAAGCATTCCAGCAGGTGGACGGTACAACCAGCCGTAAATATGGCGGCACGGGCCTGGGATTGTCCATAAGTCGCGAACTTGCCCGCCTGCTTGGCGGTGCTATTCAGGTAGAGTCTTCCGAAGGTGTGGGCAGTAGCTTTACCTTGTTCCTGCCGGATAATCACGAAGAGGAGGTTCAGGTGGACGACGCGGCAAGAGAAGCCGCTACTGCTTCTCAGATTGAAAACTTCGGAAGAGACTCACAGACGATGCATTCAGGCAGACAGACCGTGCTGACACCTGATACGGAAAGCATTTCAATTATGGAGCTGCCTCAATCCGACTCCCCTGTACCTGTACAATTGGAGGATGATCAGGAAAACCTCTTGGAAGGTGACAAGATTCTCCTCATCATTGAGGACGATGTGAATTTTGCGCACATTTTGATGGATATGGCGAGAGGCAGAGGATTTAAGGCTATTGTGGCGCTTCAGGGAGACATAGGACTCGAAATGGCCCGTCAATATTTGCCGGATGCGATTATCCTCGATATCCAGTTGCCTGTGATGGATGGCTGGGCGATTCTGGGTGAGTTGAAAAGCAGCTCGGCGACACGTCATATCCCGGTACATGTCATCTCAGTTATTGATGATATGAAACAAGGTTTGATGATGGGAGCCATTGCTTATCTGAAAAAACCTTCCAGTAAAGATTCGCTGGATAAAGCTTTCTCGCATATCGAATCCTATACAGAGAATCAATTGAAACGCCTATTGATTGTGGAAGATGATGAAATACAGCGGAAAGCCATCATTGAACTGATTGGCCACGATGATGTTGCAATCACAGCAGTGTCCACTGGCAGTGAGGCCTTGAATGAATTGCACAGTCAACGCTATGACTGCATGGTTCTGGACTTGATGCTGACAGATATGACCGGATTCGAGCTGCTTGACCAGATTCGGGACGATCAGTATCTGAATGATCTGCCGATTATTATATATACAGGCAAAGAGCTCGACAGCAAAGAAGAGATGAAGCTTCGCAAATACGCGGAATCCATTATCATCAAAGACGTGAAGTCACCTGAACGTCTGCTCGATGAGACGACCTTGTTCTTGCACCGGGTAGAAGCTAACCTGCCGGAAGACAAGCGTCGAATTCTGCAGAAGCTGCATAATAAGGAAACCTTGTTTGAAGGCAAGAAAATATTGCTAGTAGATGATGACATCCGTAATGTATTTGCCCTTTCAAGCGTGCTTGAAGGCTATCGCATGGATGTGACATTTGCGGAGAACGGCCGTGAAGCTCTGGAGATTCTGGATAAGAACCCGGAGATTGATCTAGTATTAATGGATATGATGATGCCGGAGATGGACGGTTATGAGGCCATGACACGGATCAGACAGATACCGAAGTTTGAAAAATTGCCAATTATCGCCTTAACCGCAAAAGCCATGAAAGAGGATCGTGGCAAGTGTATCGAGGCTGGAGCGTCCGATTATGTAAAAAAACCGATCCAAACGGATCAATTGTTATCCCTAATGCGGGTATGGCTGTATTCGTAACCCGATAGTTTGGGTAATGAAGGACAATACATCTATTACGCAAGTAACAAATGAAGAAGTGGAGAGAAGATATGACACCGTGGGAACCTACCGAGGCGGAGGCAGAATCGATCCGCATGCCGCAAGATGAAGAGCGTGAACTGATCGAGATCGAATTGCTATTGGAAGGTATGCACCGTTTATATGGATATGATTTCAGGAACTACGCGTTACCGTCGTTAAGACGTAGAATCTGGCATTATGTACATGCCGAAGGACTAAAGACCATTTCAGGTTTACAGGAAAAAGTGCTTCATGACCGTTCTGCATTTGATCGTTTTGTACAGAATCTGTCCATCCCTGTAACAGAAATGTTTCGTGATCCAACCTTGTTTCGGTTCTTCCGGGAACAGATTATTCCTGTACTGAGGACTTATCCATATATCCGGATATGGCATGCTGGATGTTCTACAGGAGAAGAAGTCTATTCCATGGCGATTATGCTGCATGAGGAAGGACTGTACGACAAGGCAAGAATATACGCAACAGATATGAATGATCGCTCATTGCAGCAGGCCAAGGAAGGCGTATATGGCATTGAGAAAATGAAATTATATACTACAAATTATCTGGAAGCCGGGGGCACCCGCGCATTCTCGGAGTATTACACTGCGAAATATAATTCCGTTATATTTCATCCTTATTTACGGAAAAATATTATTTTTGCCGAACATAATTTGGCAACAGACCGGTCATTTAACGAGTTTAATGTGATCTTTTGCCGCAATGTCATGATTTATTTTAATGATGAACTGCGAAACCATGTGCACGGACTTTTTCATGAAAGTTTGAGTCACTTCGGCATCCTTGTTCTGGGGTCCAAAGAATCGATACATTTTACGGAATTCAGCGATGCCTACGAGCCGTTAGACCGGACGGAAAAAATATACCGGAAGATTAAATAGGGGGTTAAGCTTAGTCATGGGGCTCAATGAACCAATCCACATATTATTGGTAGATGACCGCCCCGAGAACCTGCTCGCTCTCGAAGCGGTTCTGGAATCGGAACAGTACAAGCTCGTCAAGGCAACCTCCGGGGAAGAGGCACTTCGCTGTTTGCTGAAAGACGAATTTGCGGTCATTGTGCTGGATGTGCAGATGCCTGGGATGGACGGAATTGAGACAGCAAAGTTAATCAAGGCGCGTGACAAGTCCAAGGACGTGCCGATTATTTTCATCTCTGCAAATAGCAGAGAGGCAGAGCACTTATTTGCAGGTTATTCTGCAGGAGCCATTGATTATATGGTCAAGCCGTTTATCCCTCAAATTTTGAAATCCAAAATCGAGGGCTTTGTAGAAATGTTTATCACGAATAAACGTTTGAAAACACAGACGATGCTGCTGCATCAGAAGACGCAGGAACTGGAGAAAATGAACCAGCAACTCGTTCAGGCCAAAGAGGAAGCGGAAATTGCTGCAAATGCGAAGACCGAGTTCCTTGCCATGATGAGTCATGAGATTCGTACCCCGATGAACGGCGTTATCGGTATGGTTGATCTGTTGATGGAAACGGATCTGAAGGAAGATCAGAAGGAATATGCGGACATTGTACGTCGCAGTGCCGATGCACTCGTTACGGTGATTAACGATATCCTCGATTTCACCAAGATGGAATCCGGCAAAATGGAGCTGGAAGAGCATCCGTTCGAACTTGTTTCCTGTATTCGTGAAGTACTGAGACTCTTCGCGGTTGAAGCTGGCAAAAAGAATATTGAGCTGGAATATTTCCTGGAAGATTCGGTACCCGAACTGATCTATGGAGATATGGCAAGGCTGCGCCAGGTTTTGTTGAATCTGATTGCCAATGCCATCAAGTTCACGGACCATGGCGGCGTGTATCTGATCGTATCCGTTAATGAGGAAAAAGACGGGCGAATGACGCTGGAGTTTGCTGTAAAAGATACAGGAATAGGCATAGCGCCAGACAAAGTTGATCGTCTGTTCCAGCCGTTTTCCCAACTGGATACATCCATGACGCGTAAGTATGGTGGAACGGGTCTGGGGCTGGCTATATGCAAAACGCTCGTTGAAATGATGGGCGGAAAGATATATCTGGATACGTCGGAGCTGCGTGGTGCTACGTTTGTATTTACCATTCAAGCGCAGCGGTATGTCGAGACTGAGCTGACCACAGGTATGGGGGAAGATCAGCTTACGGACATTAAAAAGAATTATGAAATGCATCCAAGCGTATTAATTGTCGATGATCACCCTATTAATCAGAAACTAATGTCCATTATGCTGGGCAAGCTTGGACTCGTCGCAGATATCGCCGAAGATGGCAAGAAGGCGCTGGAGATGGTTTTGGCGAACCGCAATTATGATTATATATTTATGGATTTGCAAATGCCCGTGATGGATGGATTGGAGTGTACTCGCAGAATTCGTGAGAGCCTTCCTCAAGACCAGCAGCCGGTTATAGTAGCGATGACCGCCAATGTCATGGATGGTATTCAGCAGCGATGTTCCACTGTCGGTATGGACGATTACATTAGCAAACCTGTGAAAATGGGCAATGTGAAACAGAAGTTGTCCCGATTTCAGGAAGAAAGACAAGGGTTCAAATCCAACACATCGGCCATAAATCAGGCCAATTGAAATATTTTCTAATTCGATTACTGTTTCATATGTGCTGTAGATGGGTTATTAGGTAAAGAAACCATTGATCAGGAGAGAGATGTCTAATGAATACAAATAAAAATGAAAAATTCAATGCAAGAACAGAAACACTTGATGGCGTGTGCACGGTGTATCTGACTGGCGAACTGGATTTGTCGGTTGCTCCTGAATTCCGTTTAGTGATGGAGCCGCTTGTGGACAACAAGGAACAAGATTTGATTATTAACATGCAAGACTTGAAGTACATCGATAGTACAGGGATTGGTATCCTGTTATCTGTTCTGAAAGCACGGCATGGAATGGAAGCTCGCTTTGAAGTACAGGAAGTTCCTGCGCAAATTCAGAAACTTTTTGATATGACGGGTATTGCCAAATTCTTTGTCTCACAGAAGAATTCCCAATAGGAAAGGATCGAAAAAGGAATGAATGCAGAAGTTCAAAGAGTCACCCTTAATTTACCGGCGACAGCTGATTACGTTGATATTGTAAGACTCAATCTTTATGGTGTTGCGTCCAAAATGGGATTTTCTTATGAGGACATTGAGGATATGAAGGTTGCTGTATCCGAGGCTTGTAATAACTCTGTACTGTATGCTTACTCACACGAAGGCGGCATGGTTGAGGTTGTGTTCGAAGTGGATAATGACACGCTGGCTATTACCGTCAAAGATGAAGGAGCCAGCTTCGAGAACATTAACCCGGCAGTATCCCGTGCAGGCCTTCATGACAAAGAACTCACAGATGCCCAAATCGGTGGACTTGGATTTTACCTGATGCAAGCCCTGATGGACGATGTCAGTGTGGAAAGTGAGACGGGCAAAGGTACGAAAGTAGTACTCGTAAAACGTCTTGCAAGAAGTGAGGAGAAAGTATGAATGAAAAAGTGACTCCCCCAGAGTCCATGTCTGAAGCAATAGGTTTGATCTGGGAATACCAGCAAACCCAGGATAACGAAATTGCAACAGTTCTTATCCGCAAATATGAACCGATGGTGAAGATGGCAGCAGGTAAAATTGCGCGGAATCGACCCGATCTGTATGAGGATTTGTATCAGACCGGGCAAATGGCCCTAATTCGTTTGCTTAAGCAATACGATATCAATCTGGGTATTCCGTTTGAACCTTATGCCATGAAGAGCATGATCGGTCATATGAAGAATTATTTAAGGGACAAGTCCTGGTACATTCAGGTGCCCCGCAGAATTAAGGAAAAGGGAGCACTTGTCCAGCATGCTATTGATGAATTGACAGTGAAGCTGGAGCGTTCACCAGGTGTGAACGAGATTGCTGAGTACCTGGATTTAACCCCTGAGGAAACCATCGAAGTCTTGGCTGGTCGGGAATGTTACCACTATGTGTCACTGGATTCTCCGCTATCACAGGATGAGAGTGCAGCCACTTTGGGCGAACTGATCAGTTCTGATGTGAATGACTTCGATTCGGTTGAGAAGCGGATGGACTTGCAGCAGGCATTGGGACAATTGAAAGAACAGGAACAAAAAGTGCTTATTTTGGCATTTCAGGATGGTCAGTCGCAGCGGGCAATTGCTCAGAAATTGGGAGTATCCCAAATGAGTGTATCCCGTATCCAGAAGCGAGCCACTGAGAAATTAAAACAGATTATGTCGAATGCTTCATTATTATGAGATGTAGATCGGTGATGATATTGAGCACGGCATAGAGAAGGACACGTGATTCCAATGGAATGCATACGTGTCCTTTTTTTGGGATCAATGATTTTCTAATGAACAGTATGAATGCAGGAGTGGATGTTTGTGATTGTGGACAAAGTCAAGCTGGAAGCGCGTCGGGACAAACTTACCTACTCAGACCATTGGGAATGGTGGGATTGGGTGGCACCTGATCAGGAGAGTATGGCTAATGCCTTGGAGGAACTAACGAACGCATTTCCAGAAATGCAGTACTGGCTTCGCAAAATACCGGAGGTAGAGTCCAACTACCTGTCCGTCCGCTTCATGAACGGCACGGAGCCCGTGATATTCGGGTCATTATTATATGCGGTCAAGAATGAAAGAAACGATCAACGTAAAGATAATCAGATGTTTTTCTATGTGGATCAAGAAAGACTGGTTACCTTGAATGTAGATGATAATACCAGAGGTATTATGAATACAGGTGAACGTGCAGCCATGTTACAACAGTGCAGTGAAGCAAGGGACGGCATGTTTGTGCTCTTTCGCGCGATATTGCATTATTACCATGTGGGTATGGATCATTTTGAGATGAACCTGAGGGATTTGGAGCGGACGATGGAATCCCGCAATGCACGCACGTTGATGGATCAGATTCTTGCGGCTAGATTTGAGCTGCTGTATTGGAGTAACCTGTTCATTCCGTATTCCGAATTGATGGCTGCTGCCAGGGAAGCCTATCTGGATGAATTGAAAGAGAATCGCTTTTTCCAGCAGCTCCAGCACCGGATCGAAAGGATGGAGCGTTTGTTCAAACATTATGAGACAGAGATTGATACATTGATCTCCATTGATAATGCTATTTCAGGGGTGCGGGGCAATGAGATTATGAAGACACTGACCCTTGTAACCTCGGTATTCACGCCCGCAACGGCTGCAGGAGCCATCTGGGGAATGAACTTCGAGAACCTGCCTTGGATCGACAAAACATGGGGGGTTGTACTAGTGCTTGCGCTTATCATCATTAGCATGATCGGCATGTATGTATGGATGATGATGAAAGGCTGGACAGGGGATCTGCTTAGAGTTAAGTCCTCCCAGCCGTCGGCCAAAGAAACAGAGAAGGGTGTCAATGGCAAACGAAGGCGATGACTTTGTCAGCCTCACCCTGTGCCTTTTATTTTTTATAATCTTCAATGTATCCCAGTAAGTCAGCAATATATTGTCCCACTATAGGCATGTTTACGAACTGACTGAGAATAAAAGCGAGCAGACCAAGAACGACGAAGGTACCTACCGTCAAACCCAAACCACGTGCCATACCAGCGGTGAAGTTGGTAATGATACGTTTTTTGGGACTGCTGTAGTTTTCGATAATATCCTTGATTTGAGATTTTTCCAAACTGTCTGCAATCTGATCCAGCCGAGTATTCAAACGTTTGACCTCATGTCGCAATTCAAAAGGGTGTTCTGTTGTATCATACTGTTGTGCGGGTTTTCCTCCGGTTATAGGCGTATTGCCGTTCATTGTGACTTTACTCATGTTCTTCCTCCTTTAATCTCGCCGTGGATAAAAAATAGCCAGCTGGAATACAGCTGGCTATTGGTCACTCGATCCAAAGCCTTACAGGCTGGTCGAGTTCAATTCTTTACGTGCATCTTCCTTCGCTTCTACAGAAGCGGTAGCCACTTCGTCCGACGCTTTGGATGCTTCATTCGCTACATCAGCGGAAGCTTTTCTTACGGAGTCCATAACGTCATTACGGCCTTGGTTTACCGTTTTTGCAATATCAGAAGTTTTGGAAGAGACCGTTTTAGCCAGTTCGGAAGCTTTATCACCGACAACCGCTGCAACTTCTTTTGTGCGATCTGTAACGATCCCCACTTTCTCGGAAAGGTCATCACGCAATTCGCGTCCTGGTTTAGGGGCAAAGAGTAGTGCTGCAGCTGCTCCCAGCAAACCTCCGATGAAAATTCCTTTGGCGAAAGTGGAACCGCTTTGTACAGGATATTGTTCTTCTGCTTTATTCATGTCAAATCACTCCTTCTTCAAATTAAGAAACGGATACGAAACAACGAACACCTTGTTGGACCGATCAGGCAGCCTGTCTGAACAGTCTGGACACAAGCCCCAGCAAAAAGACAAAGACTGCTGTTCCAATGATGGCAGGAATTACGGCAAAGTTACCGATGACCGGTCCCCAGTTACCAAGCAAGAGTGCTCCCAGCCAGGCTCCGGCAAATCCGGCAACCATTGCACCGATAATTCCTCCAGGCATGTTATGACCGGCAAGTGCATCACCGATTACACCGATAATGACTGCCATAACAATGCTGATAATAATACCCCACATAACAACCGCCTCCTTTGTGCTTGATGTAGGATGGTGTCTGTTCGCGTTTGCTTACTTCGTATATAAACGCCGTGCTTCCAGGTGAAACAATCAATGTAGGGAGATCTATACTGGAAATTATAGGATAGTACAATTCAGACGGAACGTTGAATCCCTTTAATCATACAGAAGATCCAAGCCAGTCCTGCAGCAAATCCGGTGAAAACGTCGGTTGGAAAATGTACACCCAGCATGATACGGCTGAGGCCGACCAGGAATATAAATGTGATTCCGCAAATGACAGGCAGTGCAACTCCAGACACACGTTGATGTCGTTCAATCGCCCAGATGACAAAGAGCATGCCATAAAAACCCATCGAGATCATCGCATGACCACTTGGAAAACTATATCCATGAACAACCAGCAGATGTTCCAGCTCAGGTCTACTACGCCTGAATATTTCCTTCAATAAGGTGTTGAGAATCCACATCATGGCAAAACTGCTGAGTAACGCATAACCATATATGAGGAAACGAGGACGACGCTGCCACAAGAAAAGAATTGAAAAACCGATAGCTGCGATGGCAGAAAGTCTGAAAGAACCGAGCGCAGTAATGAATGAAATGAAAGGCAACAGATGAAGACGTGAATCTGAGTTCAGATAAAATAACTGCTGGATCCTGTCATCCAATGAAAGGATAACATCGTTACCCAGCAACGCTCCCAGAGTCGCCAGCAAGAAGACGACCGAAACGCTGGCTATAATTCCGACACCAGCCCAGTTGAGCAGTGGACGTACTGAAGTTTTGCGAGCTAACCCGGAAGTGGGTAATTGCGTTTTGCGCAGCATAAATAAGTATCTCCTTCAGTAATGGTAGTAGGTAGATAAAGATTGATAAAGGATTACCCGAAATGTCTGTCGAAAAAACTGTAAAAACGTCACTTTTGTACTATACTATTTAAGATATCCCATGCGGCGTCGTGACGCAAAGCAGAGATGAATTCGGGAGTATAAAGGAGAGAACTCGCATGGAGAGTGCCCTGTTAATTAAAGAATACCGTGCGGGCGTTATGGAATGCGCCCATTACGGACACATAAGCATTACGGATGAGAACGGCAATGTTGTATATTCAGCCGGAGATCCGCATTTTAGAGCGTTTACCCGTTCATCTGCCAAGCCCTTTCAGGCCATTCCGGGGATTCGTGCTGGTATTGCTGGGCATTACGGTCTGACAGCTCAGGAGATTGCCATTATGTCGTCCTCACACCGTTCGGAGCCGATGCATATTCAGGTGTTGGAGCAGATAGAAAGCAAAATAGGGTTGGGTGAAGAGTGCTTGATTTGCGCACCGAGTTACCCCCTCAATGAAGAAAGCCGAAATCAATGGCTACGATCTCAAGGAGAGAAGCGTCGTATTCTCCACAACTGCTCCGGTAAACATCTGGGCGTTCTCGCATACACTCAGATGAAACAGGCCGATTTGGGAAGTTATGCAGAACCAGAACATCCGGTACAGCGTGAAATTCTTGAGACCATGGCCTATATGGCAGGGATTGAACAGAAAGAGATTAAACTTGGGACGGATGGCTGCGGCTTTCCGGTATTTTCGTTGCCGTTATCGGCATTGTCGAACGCATATCTGAAGCTGGCTTGCCCGGATCTGATCGAGGACCCATCTACACGTTCGGCGGTAGAGACCATTACTGGAGCCATGAACGAATATCCGTTAATGGTAGGAGGAACGCAGCGTGTGGATTCCGTGCTGCTTGAAGACAGCAACATTGTAGCCAAAGGTGGCTTCAAGGGTGTATTTGGTTTTGCCCTGAAAAAGGAACGCCTCGGAATTACGTTCAAAGTGCTTGATGGTTCGGAAGAAGAATGGGCCTATATTGCCCAATCCATTCTGGAGCAGATTGGCTACAGCAATCGAAAAACCATCGAACGACTGGCAGAAGTATATCCACCTGACATTCGGAACGACGCCGGTAAAGTCGTAGGGCGGGCAGAGATCGAATTCAAGCTTCACTCATCTGAAGAAAGCGTATAACCATAAGCAAGGGGCGTGATTAGAATTCCCTGACCATGGGTAAAGATGACATACCAACTGGTATTGATCTATAGAATTCTAAATATACACGCAAGAACTGCTGCGATAGTGCTGCAGCTCTAAACCCTTGGAGGTGGATGAACATGATTAAAGTAGTGACATCGGAAGAAAGGCACACGTCGGATCGAGGTTGGATACACAGTGAATTCAGCTTTTCCTTTGCGGACTATGATGATCCAAGCAATGCCCATTTTGGTTGTCTTCTGGCTCATAATGACAACACACTGATGCCGCAGGAAGGCTTTAAGCGACATCCACATCATGACTTGGAGATTGTTAGTTATGTCATATCAGGTACGTTGAAACATACGGATAGCATGGGAACGGAGCAAGTGTTGGAACCGGGAACAGTTCAGGTCATGAGTGCGGGCACCGGCGTAGAGCATTCAGAGACTAACCCGTCAGAGGATGAACCGGTACGCTTTCTACAGATGTGGTTCCTGCCATCCCAGCGCATGTTGAAGCCCTCGTATACTAATCGTCGTGTAGAGGCTCAGGAGCATCTGAACCGTCTTTGTCCGATTGTATCGGGGCAAGGGGGAGAAGGAGCCGAGGGAGCATTGCCTATTTCACAGGATGTAACTTGTTATCTATCCCATCTGGAATCCGGTCAAAAATTAATGTACCCTCAACATGAAGATAGGCGTACACATCTCTTCCTGATTAGTGGCCATATCGAGATTGTATGTTCAGACGGCAATTTCAATCTCAAGCCGGGTGATGCTGCACGAATCCGCAAAAGCTGTGATCTGCAAATTACAGGTACAGGCAGCGAGACGGCTGAATTTGTATTGGTGGATTTGCCTTGACGAAAAAAACAAACGAAAGAGGACCTGTCTCCACTGTGATGTGGAGAACAGGTCCTTTTTGTACGGCTTGTTGTAGCTGCCTTCGTAAAAGAGTCTCTCAAAGTTTGCTGGGCGATGCCGCCCTAGGATTTGCGGAGATTACCCAGTTCGGAAGCGACAGCTTCCACTTCAGAGATACTCAGATGTTCCTTGCTTAGGACCATTTCATACAGGTCAAACAAATCTTCATACTTCGCAAGTGGGAAAGACGAAGCCTGCATGGCAGCTCCACTGGCCATCCGCAACTTCGTTTTGATTGCTTCAATCATATATTCCATGTTGGCTGCGCTTGCTTGCGTTAAATCCATCGTTATGTCCATCCCTTCCGTATCGGAAACTGTTGTCATTGTATCATGATTGGACAGGCTCAGGCCAATGCTTTTGCGACGAAATCAAGCATCGGGTAAAATGAGGAATATCAATAGAGACTCAGGTAGGGAGCACAAGTGTAAAGGAGGTAAATAGATTGGCAACATATAAGCGGGAATTGGTTCGTCATCAAAGTAGGGAAGCCCGCCACAATGTGCAGGGAGAAGACTTGGTATTATTTTTCAAGCACATCTATAAGCTTCATTCACCGGATGAAATCACCTTTGTCTGTATCGGGACGGACCGTTCCACCGGAGATGCTCTGGGCCCACTGACAGGCAGTCTACTGCAGGAGTATGGAGTGAATCACGTTGTAGGAACTCTGGCTTCTCCTTGTGATGCGGATACACTGGAGAAGAGGCTGGCGCTTGTCCCGTCACATCATGCCATCATCGCCATTGATGCTTGTCTGGGTCCAAAACAGGCAACAGGTACATACTATCTTGCGGAACATCCACTGATTCCGGCAAAATCGGTTGGAGGCAAGCTGCCGCCAGTTGGTCATTACAGCGTGGCTGCTGTAGTGAATGCTAATGGACCGAGACCTTATTCCATTCTACAGATGACCTCGCTTCATTTCGTTATAGGCATGTCCAGATCGATTGCAGAGGCGGTCGCCGAAGCAGTGAAATACAGATAAACGTTTCATTAATGATATGCAGGCTTAATAATATACAACTTGAATTAATTTAATTCGCGCAGAGAGAGGGATTTATATGGAAAAAGTGATGTGTGACGGAACGACGATTTGTTATGCCGAACAGGGTAAGGGAGAAGCACTCATTTTGCTCCACGGATACTGCGGCAGTTCATCCTACTGGGATGAAGTGGTGCCTGAGCTTGCACGCAGCTATCGTTGCATCGTACCCGATCTGCGTGGACACGGAAAAACGGACGCACCTGTAGGTAGTTATACCATTGATCAGATGGGCAATGACGTATTGCAATTAATGGATAAGCTAAAGGTGGACAAGGCTTTCCTGCTCGGTCACTCCATGGGCGGATATATCGCACTTTCTATCGCACAGCGCCACCCAGAACGATTGAATGCCTTCGGCTTGATTCATTCCACAGCCTATCCGGATAGTGAAGAAGGCAAAGAAAAACGCCTTCGTGCAGTATCCACCATTCAGACGGAAGGCATTGTTCACTTTGTAGATGGGCTGGTTCCCGGTTTGTTTGCACAAGAACATTTGGAATCGCTATCGACGCAAGTGACTCGTGTGAAGGAAATTGGTTACCAGACTGCGCCACAAGGGGCAACTGGAGCTGCACTGGCTATGCGGGAACGACCGGATCGTCGTGATGTATTGTCCGCTACACCGCTTCCTGTCCTGCTGGTTGCCGGAGAGAAGGATGCCGTCATTCCGCCGGAACGTACATTCACAAGTGACAAACCACATATTACACAAGCCGTGATTCCTGGGGCAGGACATATGAGCATGTATGAAGCTCCGGAAGATTTAATTCAGGTCATTAAACAATTTTTGACGGGATTATCGAAGTAATAATGGAACATGAATAGAGTATCGGATGATTTCGCCTCCTTGGCGGAGCGTCGGTATTTTGCTAAACCCCTGCAACGTTCGCTCAAGAACGGCAGGGGTTTTATTTGTTCAGGGCCAGAGCATAGGACGAGCCATAGACCATGTTTTGGCTTTTTGTCATGGCATGAATTAAAATGATGAGAATGGATCATGCAAGTGAAACTGGAAGGTACACGATCGAATGATGAGGGGGCACATAGCATGTTCAGGAAAGATTATCTGCTCCGCATGATGGAGGAAATGACAGAAGCGATCGGCAAAGTATTTACACTTAAACAACAGCGAAAACACACGGAGGCTCTATCCGAGCTGGACGAGTTGCTGCGTAGGCAGTTTGGACTGAATTTATCTCTGCTGAACTCACTGCCGGCCGAGGATGTCATTGAAATGTTCCGTTTTCGCGGCGTCATTGAAGTGGACAATCTGCAACAAGCCGCCAGGCTGATCGAAGAAGAGGCGTACATTTATAATGAAAAGGCCAAAGTAGAGGGAATAGATGACCAGGGAAAAATGGAGTCGGAGAATGAAGCACTTATTCGTCTGATGAGATCACTTCATTTTTACCTGTACGCACTGAATAATGGGGCTAATCCGAAGCTGCTGGATGCACCAGATCGTGTGGAGGGAATATTGGAGCAGACGAAACAATATGAACTTCCCGCACGAACGGAAAAGCAGCTTGCCCTGTATCGTGAACAGCAGGGGCGTTTTGATCAGGCTGAGAATAGCTGGTACAGACTGCTGCAGGTAGACGATAGTCATCCCATTCATTATCGGGGTGAGGTACAGGCTTTCTATGAAAGGTTAAGACAACTGGAAGATGAGCAATTGCAACTAGGTGGTTTGCCTCGTGAGGAAGTGGAAGAGGGGATTGCCGAGCTGAACCGTTAAACCGATGAATAGGCCGTTAACTTGGAGAGGGAACGGAATTGTGTTATGGTAACGGTTGACCAAACCAAACCGAAAGTGAGATGTACCCCCGTGGATTCATTGCGAAAGCTTATACAAGACATCTTTGAACAGAATTCGCTGATTACAGCGACCTGGAGCCAGCTGCGCAGACGGGACAATGTCTCGTATACGAAAGTGCAAGTCAAGCCGGTAACGCTCAAGAATCAGCTTCATTATCAATTCGCATTTCATTATACCAACAAAGTGCTGCACGAGAATTTGACTCCGGATGAAGCGGCAGAGCGCATGACTTTGCTATGCGAAGAGACGTTTCGTCAAGGACTGCTCTGTACTACAGACGCAGACTATCAAATTTTGATCAGCAAAAAATATAAAGTGTCCATCTTGACCAAGTCGGCTTCCAAGACTGCGGTGGACCTCTCGCATAATCGCAAAAAGCAATATGTGCTGGAAGATGGGGTTCCCGTTTCATTCCTGGTCGAGCTGGGGATTATGAGCGAGGAAGGCCGCGTTTTGGCTCGCAAGTACGACAAGTTCAGACAGATCAACCGTTTCCTCGAAATGGTTCAGGACGTCATCCCGCATCTGCCGGAGGGCCGTCCACTTACCATCGTTGATTTTGGTTGCGGGAAGTCTTATCTCACCTTTGCTTTATATCACTATTTGTCCGTACAGCAGCGCAGATCGCTCAAAATTATTGGCCTCGACTTAAAAGCCGATGTTATTGAACACTGCAATGATCTGGCAAACAAATTGCATTACGGTGACCTGAAGTTCCTCGTTGGAGACATCGCTGACTACGACGAGTTGAATGAAGTGGATATGGTTGTAACGCTGCATGCATGTGATACAGCAACCGATGCTGCTTTGGAGAAAGCCGTTCGTTGGGGCGCTTCGGTTATTCTATCTGTACCGTGCTGTCAGCACGAGCTGTTTGATCAGATTGAATCCAACGTGATGAACCCGTTGTTGTCACACGGTATTCTGAAGGAACGTTTCTCCGCTTTGGCAACCGATGCCATTCGGGCCAAGCTGCTCGATCTGATGGGATACAAAACGCAGCTGCTTGAATTTATCGACATGGAGCATACGCCGAAAAATATTTTAATCCGTGCCGTACGAGGCCAGGCTGGGCAGACTGCTGACATGTGGAACGAATATACCGCATTCCGTGATTTCATTCACGCAGATCCTTATTTGGAGCGGGCTTGTGCGGACTTGCTCCCAGGTGGCGGCAAGCTGAAAGAAGCTGCGCCGAACCATGGGGCAGATGCGAGCCAGGAGAATTCAAATGGGGAATCTATCAAAGATGCCAGTCACTGTGATCACTGTTGAATGTGAATGTTTACGGGATAATGAAGAGTGATGCATAATGTTTGATGGCAGATGGCAAAAAGGATGATACATGATTGAGTTGCTTGATCCTTTGAGACGATGCAGTTCGTCTGCCATCGCCGATGACGGGACATACTGGTAAGAGGGTCCCGTGAAAATAAATATAATGTGCCAAAGGCATGTAATCAGGCAGAAGACCCTAATGGGGCTTCTGTCTTTTTTTGTTTGAAATTGATTAAGAGGAATACGGAGACGGGAGAAAGGAGAGGGACGTATGAAGGGAGGAAAATCAGATGAGAAAGCCAAGTGGAGTTCAGAATCGGTATTAACGGCAGTTCTTGGTTTAATTGCAGTGGTTTTACTGTTGACAGGATGTCTATGTAAGGGATTGTTTTATGCTACGGACGTATATCCCATGGTATTGATGGCATCAGGAAGTGTACTTATTTGGTTTGTTTTGTTCATTATGTGCTTCAATGCACCGAAGACGAGAGGGCAGATAGGGATTACTCAGTGGTTGAATTACCTCAAACGACTATATGTGGCCATTATGCAGCAGGCTAATTTCCGCTGGATGCTTTGGCCCCTGGCTATGGCAGTCTGGTTTGGCCTGCATGTATGGATGGGCTCTGTCAGTGTACAAGGAAGCTTGGATGAGATGCTGCGTTGGAGCCTTCTGGCGATATTTGCGTTGCTAACCGTCATACTGGCATCACGTGCGAACGGAGCGCGATGGTTTGCCTGTGGCTGGCAATTGGCAGGCGGCCTGCTTGTGCTAAGCGGAGTACTTGCCGCGTGCGGTGTGCTGCCGCTGCCTTATGGGGTCATGCGAACCGCTGACCCCGAGATCAGCTCCGCCGGAGCCCGGCTCGGCGGATTGCTGCAGTACCCTAATGCGTACGGTGCCATCGTTGGCATGTACGCATTGGAGCGGCTGGCTGCCGCCGCGCGAGCCATAGCCCGGCCGTTGTCGGCCGGGCGGCTCATCGCGGCAGCACTGCCGCTCATGCCCGCGCAAGCCGCGCTCCTGCTGAGCGAGTCGCGCGGCGCTTGGCTGGCGACCGGCTGCGCCGCGGTCGCCGCCTTCGCTTTGCAGCGGCGCGGTGCCCGCCTGCCGCTGCTGCTGGCCACAGCCGCGCCCTTGGCGTGCGCGGCCTGGCTCTATCGCCAGCTGGCCGCGGCCCAGCTGGCGCCTGCACCCGTGCCCGGCCTGCTGGCACTGGCCGGAGCATGGGCAGCTGCGCTGCTCGGCACGCTGCTGCTGTGCCGTTTGTGGCACAGCGGCGCTCGTGCACGCGCCGCTGCCCTCACGGCCACAGTGCTGGCGGGAATCGCCGCCGCCACTGTGGCCGTGGCCTCCACAGCCGACCGCATGGCGGCTGGTGTCGGCACAGGGCTGTCCCGCCTTAAGATGTGGCGGGACGCCCTGAAGCTCTGGACCGAGGCCACATGGCTGGGCCACGGGGGAGAGACATGGCGCAATATGTTTCGCGCCATCCAATCCTCGCCTTATGTCGGAGGCGAGGTCCACAACGGCTTCCTCGATCTGGCTCTCGATACAGGCGTGATCGGGTTGCTGCTCATCGCCGGATGGTTCTTTTCCACCCTGCGAACGATGTGGAGGCATGCACCGCAGCTGCTGCCTTCGGTTATTGTTTTTGTCCTCCATGGCGCTATGGACTTTGACTGGAGCTTCACCTTCAATTGGATGATGTTCATTTGGCTTGGGGGCTGGGCCCTCTCGTCGTCAACTCTTCAGGAATCCGTGGCTGACAAAAAATGGTCTCGTTTTCTCCTTATGTTAAACCCGTGGCCTCAAGGGATATTAACCGGACTGTTCGTCATATTTTGGCTAGGCGGCACAGTCTGGCTTGCTGGACAACAAGTGGCGGCAGAACAACAATATCGTTTAGCCATGTCAAAAAATACAGAAGGTGCTGAACGTAAAGCGCTGCTTACTGCGGCGTACAAGTTTAACCCCTACAGGCCGGATATCGCCATCTCCTTGTCCCGTACGCTTCCAGCGGAAAAGGCTGACTCCATATTGTTGCAGAGCTTGTCCTTTTCCCCTGTTTCACCCCAACTATACGGAGAGCTGGGGCGGTTAACCGCTCAATCGGGTAGAGGAGAGTCGGCCGGGAACTATTTTGAACAAGGCCTGGCCCAGAATCGTTTTGACGCGTCCAGCCAGTCCCAAGCCCTGTATTGGATGGAACAGGCATCACGGAGGGAACTGGCGTCAGGGTATGCTGAACGAGGAAGGCAGACCGCTGCTGCTGGAGTAAGGATATATGAACGTTACAAACAACTGGCCGAAAAAGTAGCATCAGAGAAGGATAGAAATGATCGGCGTTTTGAGCTTGGAGAAGACGCATTACGTTACGGGGATAATCTGCGCCTCCTTGCTTTTGATCCACTTGCTTCAGAGGTGACCAGAAAGATTCCCTGAATATCTGACCTCATCCAACGCTAAAAGAGAACGAGATCCATGAAAACAATGATTCAACTTTTAACGGCATGAACGATCTCGCATGGATCCAACGAAAGTATTGGCTTACGCCTTAGTTCAGGTTATTCAAAATCGAACAAAATGCTGCACCATAAGCTGTTCGTCTACCTGTTCATTGCTCCCAACCTACAAGCGATATCCGCCAAACGCATTCTTAAAGGCAGCTTGCAGCGGTTCTACCTCTACACCCCATAGAGTCGCAATCTCTAAGCTGACATCCGCGTTCCACCATTCGCATAATTTTTTGCGATTATCCCGATTTTCTCCGATCCAGAGCAGATTGGCGATGACCTTCCCATAATACAATTCTTCCGCCTGCTTCATCAGCTCGGGGGAGATATATACCTTTAGCTTTTTGGCTGTTCGATACAGCTCTTTGCTGCATGCTCTTCGGATACCGCGGGCAGAAGGCAGTTTCTGGCCTGGGGTGTTATGTTTGACCGGGGGAGTACCGGGTGCTGATTTGAATGACATCTTCTCACGCTCCTCTCCCGATACCATATGCAAACGCCTGCCTGCGGGACACTATCCCAGACGGGTGAAGTAGCAACAGCTACAGGCCTGTGATAAAATAGGGACGAACATCCATGGTGCGGAAGGGCACTGCCAATCAGGATGAAGAAAGAGGGTCGAGATGGACGTTATTCATAACATTGTCAATCAATTATTCGATTGGATTCAGAGTCTTGGATACTTTGGAATTATGCTTGGACTAATGCTTGAAGTTATTCCGAGTGAAATTGTACTGGCATATGGAGGTTTTCTCGTTTCACAAGGCCATATTAATTTTTTCGGTGCATTGATTTTTGGTACCGTGGGCGGTGTCATAGCCCAGCTATTTATTTACTGGATTGGCCGTTATGGCGGAAGACCTGTACTTGAACGCTACGGAAAATACATACTGATCCAGAAAAAGCACATCGACCATTCCGAAGAGTGGTTCCGCAAGTATGGGACAGGGGTCATTTTCACGGCGCGTTTTGTTCCGGTCGTAAGACATGCCATATCGATTCCTGCCGGTATATCCAAAATGCATACGGGTCGATTTATTTTGCTGACAACCCTCGCTGTTATACCGTGGTCTGCATTGTTTATATATTTAGGGATGATACTTGGAGATCAATGGCAACATATCAACGAGAAAGCGGCACCTTATATTATGCCGATTCTGCTCGTTGCTCTCGCACTTATGATTGTTTATGTACTTATTAAATGGATGAATGCTCGTAAAAAGAAGGGAAGTGTCTAGTTATGGGAAAACCAAACTTGTCTCACAAATTCGGTAAAGGTCTGCCACCGAAAGATTTCATTGAGAGCATGACGAAGAACCAAAGTGAGTTTCAGGCAAACTATGACAGCTTTGTATGGCCAAGTGAGGATGATCGTGAATTTTTCGAAAGCCTGAATCACCGCGATGACTTGCGTGTGTTAATTTTGGCTGCTGACTGGTGTGGCGATGTGGTACGCAATGTTCCAGTCGTATTCCAGGCGCTGGAAATTTCCGGCATTCCGACAGAAGTTCTTATTTTGGAAAATCACCCTGAAGTGATGGATGAGTTCCTTACGATAGGCGGACGCTCTGTTCCTGTCGTTATTTTTGCAGATACGGGCGGACATGTACTGGGTCAATGGGGACCTCGTCCGCAACATGTGCAGGAAGTTATGGTTGAATTCAAACGTCTCAACCCGGACCGTGAAGCAGCAGATTATCAGGATAATTTGGCTGTAGCACGTCAAGAGATTGGTAAACGTTATGGGGAAGGAACGGAGTCAAATGCAGCTATTATTCGTGAGTTGCGTGAACTGATTTCGGGTTACTGAGCCGATATGCTTAACATTCGTACATTTTCTTTGGGACCGCTCCAGACCAATGCGTATCTGTTGCAGGGTGATGATCCAGGTAAAGCCGTAATCATTGACCCTGGAATGAATCCGGGCTCATTACTCAAAGCCATTCAGGACCTGGAGATCGAAGCGATCCTGCTTACTCACGCGCATTTTGATCATATGGGCGGCGTGGATGAAATTCGCAAATTGAAAGGCTGTCCCGTTTATTTGCATGACTTGGAGAGTGATTGGCTTACGACGCCGAAATTGAATGGTTCTTTGAACTGGCCGCAGGCTACCCCGCCGCTTTCGACAGATCCAGCTGAATATGCCATGGACGAAGGGCAGACTCTGAACTTTATTGGTCATACGTTCAAAGTGTACCATACACCGGGACACTCCCCAGGCAGTGTAAGTCTGCTGTGTGGTGACGATCTGTTTGCTGGTGATGTTCTGTTCCGTATGGGTGTAGGCAGAACGGATCTGACCGGAGGTCGTGAACGGGATCTGATTGATTCCATCCAGAACAAGTTATACACCTTCGCGGATGAGGTCAAAGTGTATCCAGGTCATGGTCCCAAAACGACAATCGGTTATGAGAAGAAGAACAATCCTTACGTGTCTGCAAGATGATCCGACAATTTATGTGAAGAAAGTCTGGACAAGTGACAACTTTTTCATTAGAATAGCAATTAGTTGTTACAAGCGTTAAAGCACCATCTAACTGAAGCAATACAAAGAAACACCCTAACTTGCGAAGCACGCAGACTGTGGTCTATACCCGGTTTGCGTTCTTTTTTTGTTTTCAGCCACTTTTTCATCAAAGTTACATCCGTTTAACCCTACATACAGATCGTTGACAAGTATCTACAGAAGATCGTCTAATGAGAGCGAGGAATTAGAAGTGGAGAAAAAGCGAGTGATTCAGTTTGGACAACGTGCCGAGAACCTGATCATCGAAGAAAACCGTCTAGCAATGGAAAGTGGCAGAATAGAAGCAGTTACCCAGCGTCCTCAACTACATAACTACATGAATAATGAGATGAATCCAATCAAGGATCAACAGCAAAATATATGGAGAAGTCGTTTATTAAGCAGTGGAGCCCGCAACCAACCGTGGTTCGACAAACTGCAAGATTACCGAAATGAAGTCTGATTGCCCGGGAAATTGTCGGCTTCAGATTTTTTTTGGATTGAATTGAACGTTTCTGCAGAGCCTGTCGTAATAACATAAGACTGAGCGGAGAGCAGGTGATGATGCAGATGGAGGCAGCCGAACTGGAAGAGGTACAGAGAGCGATACAGGGGGATGACAGTGCACTGGCAGAACTGCTGCAGCGTCACTACGCCTTTGTGTATAAGTATCTTGTCAAAGTAACGATGGACCCCAACGTTGCTGAGGAGACGGTGCAGGATACGATGATTCGATGTATGGAAAATATTTATAGATACGATGGCTCGTCTGCCTTTTCGTCATGGATGATTACGATTGCCACCCGTATATATATCGACAAGTCCAGGCGCAGGCGAAGAGAACAGATTTGGCTGGAAGCCATTCGGAATCAGGCTGTACGGAAATTGCGGTGGCAATTTGAGAGCCGGAATGAAGAATGGACAGATGTTATGGATGCCATGACAAGGTTAACCCCAGAACATCGTATTGCCGTCCTGCTGAAGCATTATTATGGTTATGGCTATGATGAAATTGGTGAAATGCTGGGTATTCCATCCGGAACGGCGAAGTCTCGAACTGCCTATGGCCTTCGTCAATTGAGAAAGGAGCTGGGTTGAGCATGAGCAGATCTGAGGAACAGGATGAACAAGAGATTCTGAAGCGGATGCAACAACAGATGAGAGTGCTCGATGATGCGTATGAGCCTGTAAACATTCCTTCATTAGCCTCCATTGAAGCCCAAGTCAAGGAACGAAAACAAATGAGACGACGAGCCAATCGGATCGAAATGATTTTGTTCTGGATTGTGGGATTGTTCATTATCGCTTTTGGTGCCTTATTGTTCCATTCGGCTCCAGCTCTATATTTGGGTATCCAGGCGATTAGCTTGTGCGCAGCGATTGCCGTGGCAGTAATCTGGTCAGGGCGACGCCGGAAGGAGACTCGTCATGAATGATCTGCATTATTCTTTAAATGAGATTCCTCTCATATGGCTTATTCTGATTGCCATTCTTTTGCTAATACAGGGAACATGGATCTTTCAGGATGCACGCAGACGTGGCCGTTTCCCCTGGTTATGGGGATTGTGGGGCATTACCGGATTCCCAACACCTTTGATCATATATTGGTTCATTGTGGTGCGAGCAGATCGCAGACCCCCTAAGCAAACGTCGGACAAATCATAGAGTTCACGGGTTGGAAAAAAGATTTTGCACAAATGTTTTGTTTAATTCTAGTAATCGTAGACAGCGCTATTCTTTTCTAGTAGACTATACAAATAATAAAAAGATAGACTACCAGGAGGTTAGACGATGCTGCGATTAGGAGAGAAGGTTGTCATCGTCGCGGATGCGTTTGAGCAGAATCTTCCTGTGGGGGAATATGGTTTCATCATCGCTTATGACCGGAATCCGGACAATGCGTTCGATTACGTGCTTCGAGTGCCGCAGGTGAATCGGAACTTTTTTGTTCCATCCGGCGACGTCGATCTAGAAGAGGTTCTGCTGAAGCAGGAAGCTGAGCGGGTCGAGCGAGAAGCGTTGATAGATTACGCCCTTGCGACACACAATGAGAAACTGTTTCATCATCTGATGAACGGAGATTTTCAAGCTGTGGAAGAGGAAGAGGAAACCGCGAACGATGTTATGTCCCAGGCGGATTTTATAAAGCAGGTTAACCTGCGTGCATGGATTTAGAATTTTAAGAGTCGGCTGATGCCGGCTCTTTTTTGATTAGACTGGAACATATGAACGTTGAAGCTCCTCATTATCCTGGTTAATGCGTAAAAATTCAGTTAATAGGTTTTGAAATTCGCATTAAAGGAAGACTCCCCTGATGTGGTGTTATTTTGCATATTCGGTAACTCAGGTCATTTGCATTGAATTGTCGAACTATCTCACCTATAATGAAAAAAGTTATCTTGGGACTTTAGCCCGTTAAACGGACGATTCGTTTTCGGCGGTTTCAGGAATTAGAACGAATGAAGGAGGCATCCGGAAATGAGTATTTCGAATAATGACGTTCAGCATGTGGCCAAGCTGGCCCGGCTTAATTTGACTGCTGAAGAAGAGCAAACCCTGACAGGGCAGCTGAACGCGATTTTAAAATATGCTGAGAAGCTGAATGAACTGGATACAGAGAACATTGAGCCAACCACTCACGTGCTGCACGTCAGCAATGTGATGCGTGAAGATGAGACGAAGGAAAGTCTGTCGATTGAACAGGTCATGCGCAATGCACCAGAAGAAGAAGACGGGCAATTCAAAGTGCCTGCTGTAATGGAATAACGGATAACCGGAAGGAGGACGAATTACGTGAGTTTATTTGAACAATCGTTGCCGGAGATACATAACAAGCTGCACGCCAAGGAGCTGTCGGTCAGCGATCTGGTGAATCAGGCATATCAGAACATTGGTGAACGGGATGAAAAGGTTAAGGCTTATCTGGCACTGGATGAAGAACAAGCACGTGCTCGTGCACGTCAACTGGATGATCGTCTCGTCAGCGGTGAGGAGAAAGGTTTGCTTTTCGGTCTGCCTGTAGGCATTAAGGACAACATCGTTACGAACGGACTGCGCACAACATGCGGCAGCCAGTTCTTGCGCAACTTCGACCCGGTGTATGATGCAACGGTTGTCGAGAAGTTGAAAGCGGCGGATACCGTGACGATCGGAAAGCTGAACATGGATGAGTTCGCCATGGGTGGCTCCAATGAAAATTCAAGCTTCTACCCTGTACGTAACCCGTGGGCACTCGATCGTGTTCCAGGCGGCTCAAGTGGTGGATCTGCTGCGGCTGTTGCGGCAGGGGAAGCTTATTTCACATTGGGATCAGATACAGGTGGCTCCATCAGACAGCCTGCTTCCTATTGCGGCGTTGTCGGCTTGAAACCTACCTACGGACTCGTTTCCCGCTTTGGTCTGGTTGCATTCGCATCTTCCTTGGATCAAATTGGACCTTTGACGAAAAATGTCGAGGATTCTGCTTATGTGCTGCAAGCCATTGCTGGTTATGACGCCAAAGATTCGACATCCGCGAAAGTGGATATCCCGGATTACTTGAGCGGACTGACCGGGGATGTCAAAGGACTTCGTATTGCTGTTCCGAAGGAATACATTGGTGAAGGCGTTGATCCTCAAGTCAAAGAAACCGTCTTGTCTGCCCTGAAAGTCCTCGAAGGACTCGGAGCAACATGGGAAGAAGTATCTCTTCCGCATACCGAATATGCGGTAGCTACGTATTATCTGCTCGCTTCCTCGGAAGCTTCTTCGAACCTGGCTCGTTTCGACGGCGTGCGTTATGGTGTTCGTGCAGACAATCCGGAGAACTTGCTGGATCTGTACCACCAGTCCCGTAGCCAAGGTTTTGGTCCAGAAGTGAAACGACGCATCATGCTTGGAACCTATGCGCTCAGCTCGGGTTACTACGATGCGTATTATTTGAAAGCTCAGAAAGTACGTACGTTGATCAAACAGGATTTCGACGACGTATTTGCCAAATATGATGTCATCATTGGACCAACTGCGCCAACAACGGCATTCAAACTTGGTTCCCAAGTCGATGACCCACTTACGATGTATCTCAACGACATTCTGACTATCCCTGTCAGCCTGGCTGGTGTACCTGCAGTCAGTATCCCTTGCGGATTCTCGGATGGACTGCCTGTTGGCATGCAGATTATCGGTAAAGCTTTTGATGAAACGACCGTACTGCGCGTAGCGCATGCGTTTGAACAAAATACGGAATTCCACAAGCAGCGTCCGCAGCTGTAGACTGCCCGGAACGGAGGAATATAGAAATGTCCGCATCTAAATATGAAACGGTCGTTGGACTTGAAGTCCATGTCGAGTTGCATACAAACTCCAAAATCTTTTGCGGCTGCTCCACTGCCTTTGGAGCTCCGCCAAATACACATACTTGTCCGGTCTGTCTCGGACATCCAGGCGTATTGCCTGTATTGAATCGCCAAGCTGTAGATTACGCGATGAAAGCAGCTATGGCCCTTAACTGCACCGTTGCTGATGTCAGCAAGTTTGACCGCAAAAACTACTTCTATCCCGATTCTCCAAAAGCTTATCAGATCTCACAATTCGATCAACCGATCGGTGAGAACGGTTGGATCGATATTGAAGTCAACGGTGAAACGAAGCGAATCGGCATTACGCGTCTTCATCTGGAAGAAGATGCAGGGAAGCTTACCCACGTGGATGGCGGCTATGCTTCATTGGTCGATTTCAACCGTGTTGGTACGCCGCTCGTGGAGATTGTCTCCGAGCCGGAGATTTCTTCCCCGGAAGAAGCGCGTGCATATCTGGAGAAATTGCGTGCCATCATGCAGTACTGTGATGTATCCGACGTGAAGATGGAAGAAGGCTCACTGCGTTGTGATGCCAACATTAGTTTGCGTCCGCATGGACAGGAGAAGCTTGGAACGAGAGCCGAACTGAAAAACATGAACTCCTTCCGGGGCGTTCAGCGTGGTCTGGAATACGAACAGTATCGTCAAGCGGAAATTTTGGACGATGGCGGTGAAGTGATTCAGGAAACTCGTCGCTGGGATGAGGCTCAAGGGAAAACACTGTCAATGCGTGGTAAAGAGCAGGCGCATGACTATCGTTATTTCCCAGACCCGGATTTGGTGAAGCTGCATATCGATGCAGCTTGGAAAGAACGGATCAGAGCTTCCATACCGGAGCTTCCGGACGAGCGTAAAGCCCGTTATACCGCTGATTATGGACTGCCTAATTATGATGCGGAGGTTATTACCTCTTCCAAAGCGGTCGCTGATCTATTTGAAGACAGTCTGAAATACACCAAGGATGCCAAAGCCGTATCCAACTGGATTATGGGCGATTTGCTTGGTTACTTGAATACCAGCAACCTTGAATTGACTCAGGTGCCACTGACTGGTCAAGGTCTGGGTGAGATGATTGGACTGCTTGAGAAAGGTACAATTAACAGTAAAATTGCCAAAACAGTATTTAAAGAAATGCTCGAGAGCGGCAAGCTTCCACAGCAAATTGTTGAAGAGAAAGGTCTGGTTCAGATTAGTGACTCAGGTGCCATTCTCGCCATTGTGGAGCAGGTTGTTGCGAACAACCCGCAATCCGTGGAAGATTACAAGGCTGGTAAGCAGAAGGCCATTGGCTTCCTCGTTGGTCAAGTCATGAAAGAAAGCAAAGGCAAAGCCAATCCGGGACTAGCCAATCAACTGCTTACAGATGTACTGAACCGCTGATCCATCCGGTGAGGCCGGACAGAAAGAGGCTCGTCCCTGTGACAGCCTCTTTTTGTTAGGGCATAAGTTTGATTTTATTGTCCTGGATTCAGTGGACGTACGAAGGAGATGAGGTAGGTTATGAAGATTCAATCTTTGTCATTGAGTGATCTGGAGACCGTAGGGCAGCTCTGGCGACTGCAGCATGTAGCTTATCGGCTCGAAGCCGAGATCATCGGGTTTCAGGAAATTCCGCCTTTAATGGATACGATGGAGACACTTCAGAACTGTGGAGAGACTTTCTATGGCTATCTGGACACGGATGGGGAATTGCTTGGTGCGATTGCAGTGGATGAGGAAGAGATCAATACGTTGACGATCACACGCATGATGGTGCACCCTGATCATTTTCGTAAAGGGATTGCTGCTGCTTTGATGACGTATGTGTTTGAACAGTATCCGGATCTTCCGCGTTATATCGTTTCCACAGGAACGTTGAACCAGCCAGCCGTGAAATTGTATACCAAATTCGGTTTTAAGCCCGTGGAGGTTGTACAGATTGCACCTGGAGTGGAATTAACGACATTTCATAAGAATAAAGATTAATGATGTGAACAACTGGAGGAGGAATACCGGCTTTGGGCAATCCCTGGTTAATAGATGAGTGGCACATTTTATTGCGATTATTACTGGCTATGCTGCTTGGAGGGCTTGTAGGCCTGGAGCGGGAGCGTTCCAATCATGCTGCCGGTCTGCGTACCCATATTTTGGTATGTCTTGGATCTGCACTAATCATGATGTTGTCTATTTATGGTTTTAAAGATTTTGCAAATGAATTAAACGTAAGAATTGATCCGGCCCGTCTGGCTACAGCCGTTATTACAGGCGTTGGGTTTCTCGGAGCGGGCACGATTCTTTTTACCGGCAAATCGATTACCGGACTGACAACGGCGGCTTCCATTTGGGTTGTGGCAGCCATCGGACTAGCAACAGGCGCAGGATTCTTTTTTGCCTCCATCGTGTCAACCGTCTTGGTATTACTTAATCTCTGGGTATTCAACAAGTTGGAGCTTAGGTATATACGAGGAAACAAACTGCATGTCGTTACACTTCATACTTTGTCTGAGCCCGGTTTTCTGGAACAGGTATCTTCATTTATGGAGCAGGAGAAGATCAAAATCCGTAAAATAACGGTGAATGAACAGGATTTGGCTTATGCTGAAATGATATCGGTTGAACGCAAAATTGAAATTGTGCTGCATGTCTACATGCCACATGAATTGAGTGCAGTGCATCTCGTATCCAAGTTAAGACAGTGGGAACATGTAACGAAAGTGTCAGTCGAATAATTGAATTAAACCCTCTGAGGCCTTTAGTGCCGGAGGGTTTTTGCTCATAACCATATTTCTTCCAGTTACTCTCCCGGCTCTTTAGGGTACTATCTAACCAAATGCATGAAGAGCGGGAACATCAGCCCGGAAGAAAGGAGTCGTTTATGAAACGGAAACGTCAGTTGAACAATACTTCCAGCGGAACGCGCGGAAAACCTGTCCGAAATCGAACTCACAAGTTTATTGCCGGGTTACTAAGTGCGGTTATTCCGGGTCTGGGCCATATTTATCTCCGATTATACATGAGAGGTCTGACTTTCATGATGCTTGTACTACTGGACCTGTCAGCACTCTTGTACTTCTCAACCATTGGAATACAGATCAATGTACCATTGCTTATCCTGTTGGCGTTGTTTATTCCGGTGATTTACTTTTACAATGTATTCGACGTATTGCAATCTGCGGACTGGGTGATGATGCGCAGGAGAAGAGCGGTTACCCACAATAGCTCGGACAAGCCCATTCCTAATGAACGTTCTGCAGGGGAAGCCATGATGGTGTGGGAAAGAGGCATTTCGTTTGGATTGCTCCTGATTGTAGGGGGATCGCTGCTGGTATTGTTCTTTCGTAAACCACGTTGGTTTAAAGAGTTAATCGCTGTGTATGGCGGATACACTTTTGCTGTTCTGATGATCGCAGGAGGACTAATCCTTTTCGGACGGGAAATCTGGGTCATGCTTCGCAAGAAGAAAATCTAGTGTGAACTATTCAAGGAGGGATAGCCATGAACCGTAAAGTCCGGGTCGGCCGCTATACGGCTGCCGCCTTACTCGTAGCTGTCGGTGTGCTGTTGATTTTGGATAAACGGTGGGGAACGGACTATGTATATGAGATGGTCGATTGGTGGCCCCTCTTGCTCGTTGTGTTAGGTGTAGAATACATACTGTTGTTCTTAGTGACACGTCGAAGAGGGAATGCAGGTTCAGACAACCAAGGTGAGAAAATTAAAATGCGCTTCAGACCCGATGCGAAGGGCATCCTGACGTCCCTTGTCCTGACGGCTTCTGTATTTATCGTTTCTGAGCAGGATCATTATATGCATTTGTGGAACAGGGTGAGTCTTAATCTCGGAGCGGCATCCATGGACTATAGTCAGGCAGCAGGATATATGGAAGATAAGGGCACGATTCGGGTGCCTGTAGGTATGGATACATCGGACCTTGTTGTTGAGGGAGTGAACGGGGATATCTCGATACAGCGGGGGGATACGGAAGAAATTGAAGTGCGCACGGTAGTTTGGGTGGATCAGACAACTGAAGTACAGGCCAAAGCAGTGGCGGACGCTTCTTTTGTTGAGGCAGACGGGACAAAAGTGATTCATATCAAGACTACAGGCAAAACGTATGGAGAGAACGAGAAAACACAGCCGCGGATGAATATCACCATAACGATCCCGGATGATCGTCGTTTCAATCTCGATATTCGGACGTCCAATGGAGCCATATTGTTGAATCGTCCGGAAGCCATTAGTACCATTTTGGCCGAGACCGGAAATGGACGGATACGAATTACGAATGCCGTAGGTGATATTTCCGGTAAAACGCTGAATGGTGATGTGGTTGTGGCAAATGCGATCGGAAATGTGGACTTGAACAGTAATCGAGGCGACATGAAGGCCCGTGGGGTTTCTGGAAATGTGAATCTGACTACACAAGTCGGAAGTATTAGCATCACAGACTCCGTTGGAGAGATCACAGCGGATACCCGAAACGGAAATATCAATGTAGACGGCGCAAGTTTGGCAGTCAAAGCTCAATCCCTCAATGGAAGTATAAGTATTGTATCCGCCAAAGTAGGCGGTGACTGGGACGTTTATAGCGCTGTAGGTGCTATTAACATTCTGCTTCCGGAGCGGGGGGATTATAGCCTCAGCGGTTCCAGCAGTTATGGAGATCTGCAAACGGATCTGCCGTTTAAAGTGAAGAATAAAACGATTGAGGGCCAGCTTGGTGAAGGAGAGTATACGGTTAAAGTTGAGGGGAACAGCGACCTCACTATTGATCGTAATCCTGCAGTGCCTCCTGTTGGAACGAATTCACTGGATTCGGAAGATACGGATGATAACTTGGAACAAATGACCGAAGACGGACAGAATTCCCAAGGCGGAACGTCCGAAGTTCCCTGACTGGCGCGTTGACAATAAACTTGCAATCGCCGTACAATAAATATAAACTGGCAAGGTTACACGGCAGGAAAATGTAATGTCGTTGTTCCAGCCGAGGATCAACTCTGAATGAAGAGAACATGTGATCATACATTCTGTCTCTGCAGAGTAATGAAAGGTAAGGCGGTGGGTTTTATGGCAACACGTGTCCAACATGCGTTGGAGCATCTGAAAACGACCGGTGTCCGTATTACACCCCAGCGTCATGCCATATTGAACTATCTGATGGAATCCATGGGGCATCCGACAGCCGATGAAATTTACCGTGCGCTTGAACCCCAGTTTCCCAGTATGAGCGTGGCGACTGTATATAACAATTTGAAGATGTTTCTGGAAGCGGGCATGGTCCGGGAGTTGACATACGGGGATAACTCAAGTCGCTTCGATGCCAATGTGACGGATCATTACCATGTTATCTGTGATAAATGCGGCAAGATTGAAGATTTTAGTTATCCTTCGCTAAAAAGCGTGGAGCTCCAGGCGGAGTCAAGTACAGGATTTGAAGTACATGGTCACCGATTGGAAGTATATGGTGTTTGTAAAAGTTGCAGGGATTAAGAGAGATGAATTACAATATTAACGTGCAGAATTCAGTTTGGATTCTTCACGTTTTTTGTTTTTAGGACGATAGAATGTATATAGTCTTCAGCAGTTTAGCTATTTCATGATTCAGCATGATTAACGGAGGTAGACGTTTGAGTAGAAAAAGCAGATATACACGTCAGAAGCGCCGCTCGTTCTGGCCTGGATTTTTGGCTGCCTGTGTTGTTGCAGGCGGTGCTTATTGGCTAATAACGAATGTTTGGCTTAATCAGATTCATGAAGACCCCGACTGGATTGGCATGAATCAACCTATTTTTGTGGACGGACAATTGATGGATGGTGAGGCTTCAGGAACGGAAGATCAGCTTAAATTGCCCGTATCGGTGCTGCAAGAGGCGATCGATTCCGGAATACGTTATGAAGCAGACACAGGAGATATCATTATTGCAACACCGCAGCGAGTACTCCATATGAAGGCAGGCAGTACGAAGGCGGAACTTAATCATCGAGATTATCCCATGACGGTTAAACCGGAGGTGGTTGGTGGAGAAGCTTATATTCCGCTCAAACCGTTGAAAGAAGTATATGGGATAGCTATACAGGAAGATGCTACAACGGGTGCCGTGCTACTGATGCGTGGAGGTGACACGATTCAGTATGCAGAGATTGATACATTGTCTTCCAAGGCGGACAAAACGGTTCCTTTGTACAAACGCGGAGGAGAATCTTCTCCCATCATCGCCGATTTGGAGCAGGACGCACGAGTAAGGGTATGGCAGACAGGTGATGACCAGAGCTTTGTTCAGTTGGATAATGGTTATGCCGGTTATGTGGCTAATAAGTATGTCACTCTTACGGAGAAAAAGGAACTGGACAAGCCTAAATTTACCCTGACTGCGGCGGAGAAAAAGTGGCAGAATAAACCGGTCAACCTGGTTTGGGAAGCCGTATACAACCGTCAGCCTGATGTGGCTTCGATTGGCAAGATGCCTGGAGTTAATGTGGTAAGCCCCACATGGTTCCATATTACAGATGGACAAGGCAACGTAAAAAGTAAAGGGGATAAAGCATACGTCAACTGGGCTCACCATTCCGGCATGGAAGTGTGGGGCTTGATGGATAACAGCTTTGATCCGGATGTTACGAAAGAAGCTGTGGCCTCATATGAGACACGTACGCATATTATTGAGCAGATGCTGGAGTATGCACAGACGTATCATTTGGACGGCATTAACATTGACTTTGAAAATGTCTATACAGATGACGGGCCGAATATCACTCAATTTGTCCGTGAAATCAAAGCGATGGCTCGCATACATGGCTTGATGCTCTCGGTTGATGTGACGCCGAAATCGAACAGTGAGATGTGGTCTGCTTTTCTGGATCGTCGCTCGTTAGGCTCTTTTGCCGATTATATTGTCGTTATGGCGTATGACGAGCACTGGGCTGCGAGTCCAAAGGCCGGTTCGGTTGCCTCGCTTCCTTGGACCGAGTCTTCTATGAGAAAGATCCTGGAAGAGGATGAAGTACCATCGGACAAATTGATTATGGCTGTGCCGCTATATACTCGAATCTGGACGGAAGAGACCAATGATCAAGGAGAAGTGAAAGTGTCTTCCAAAGCGGTAGGCATGAGCACCGTCGCAGACCTGATCAAGGAAAAGAAACTCAAACCTGTTCTGGATAAACAAAGCGGACAGAATTATGTGGAATATTCCGAGGATGGGGCCACTAAGAAAATCTGGATAGAAGATGCCGTTTCGCTTCAGGCACGTGTTGATTTGGTTGCTTCGTTGAAATTGGGTGGAGTAGCTGCATGGAATCGAAGCTTCGCCGATGCATCAGCATGGGAGACGCTAAAACAGGCAGGGTATTCGAAATAAACATGAAATAGCTCTCTTTGAACTTATATAAAGTCTTTTCTGAAATTCAAAAAAAGGTCCGGTGAAGATACCGGGCCTTTTTTCTGTCTCTGGGCTTTGATGAAAAGAACATCTAGCTGTTGGAACTCATGCCATGATCTGTGTCGGAAGGGGATGGAGGTGTGGAATGCGCTTTCAGTTGTGAACTGGTAGTATTGGCCTGATTAGGGTCCAGGGTAAGGATGGTGTGACAGAACATACAACGATCCGTCTTGCCGAGCATTTTGGTTAACTTGCCACATTCCGGACAGTCCACTTGTACTGCGCTTGTGGAAAGCATACCAGCCCAGAAATAAATGGCCAGACTAGCCATCATGGCGATCAGGCCGATGACGAGTCCCACAGCGGCAAATACTTTGCCTGCGTGTCCCCAGAACACAATTCCGGCAGTTCCCAGTACCATTAGGCCCATGCCTAGCATGGTAAGCAGTAGTCCCCAAGTGCGAAAAGCATTAATTTTTGCTGATTTAAAAATCATGAAAAATGCTCCTATCGTATGAGTAGTATCGGACCTGGATAAGAAGGAAACTTCAGCCTACATGTAGAATTACATTATAACTGACTTGGCGCTTATCTGCCATGAATTGTATGGAGGGAATCGTGGAACTAAAGAACCTTGCTTTTTTGTCCGAACAGTCGGAAGAGACAGGGGCAGTTGGGGCTATCGCTTATTCCCACCCGGGAGAGCGATTCCACGGCTCCCTAATCCAGGATTTTGAATTGCTCGTACTTGTTGTTCATAATACCGACCAGTTGATATCCAAGGTTAGACACTACAAATATGGTGATCTTCGTTATCAAATAATCTATGTCAGCCGTCATGAGCTGCAGAGCAGTGTAATCACGGGGGATAACAATAACATCATGCAGTGCCTGATTGAAGGTGAGATCATCTGGGAAGCGGATAACGCCTTGAGTGATTTGCGAGAGGAACTATCTACTTTTGGAACCGAACTGCGTGAGCAAAAGCTGCTACATGAATTCGCCAGTTTTTTGAGAATGTATGTGGAAGCGAAACGTTACATTCAAGAAGGACATGTTGTTGATGCCTATTACAATGTTCTTGAGGCTCTGGGGAACTGGGCAAGAATTGTACTTATTGAACAGGGGATCTACCCAGATCATGCGGTCTGGACACATGTGCAGAGTTTGGATCGTGCTTTGTGGAAGCTCTATCAGGAGCTTACAGTAAGTTCAGAGACTCTGGAACAGAGAGTTGAGCTTGTGCTGCTTGCTTGTGAATTCTCAGTGATGTCCAAAATGAGCGATTGCTCTGGATTGCTTCTGCGTGTGCTTGGAAGTCGAAGAGAGCCATGGAGTATGGATGAACTTGTCCATCATCCGCAGTTGAGATTCGTACGGGAGGATTTGCCGCTTATCCTTCGTAAGCTGGTGTTTCGTTCTATAGTAAAAGAATCGGCAGGATGGCCATCCTTTTTAGGAGGAGATGGGCGGGAAATCCGCTATTGGATTGAGGCGTAGTTACTCGTGAAGCCTGACGTTATATGGATTATAAAGTGGGAGGGGAAACCTTCCTTTTTTGTTTGTTTAATAATTTATAAAAAGAGGTTGACTCTTATTCAGGAAATATGATACATTATATTTCGTTCCTCAAACGAGCTTATCGTCAACAAATGATAAATTCTGCATAGGAATTAGTGAAGAACGAAAAGCTTCAAAAATAAATTAAAAAAAGTTCTTGACGAAAACAAACGAAATGTGATACATTATTTAAGTCGCCGCCGAAAACACGGTTGAGACGAAAAAGAGTAACACAAATCGAGTTTGATCTTTGAAAACTGAACAACGAGTGAGTAACGATCTTGCTTGCAAGATCGACGCTGAGAAATCGGTACACGTCTTCGGACTGTATGATTTCAAAGCAAAACAATGAGATTTTTAATCTCGTCAGTTTCAAAATGAGCTTATCGCTCTTTTCAATACTTTATTGGAGAGTTTGATCCTGGCTCAGGACGAACGCTGGCGGCATGCCTAATACATGCAAGTCGAGCGGACTTGAAGAGAAGCTTGCTTCTCGGATGGTTAGCGGCGGACGGGTGAGTAACACGTAGGCAACCTGCCCTCAAGTTTGGGACAACTACCGGAAACGGTAGCTAATACCGAATAGTTGTTTTCTTCTCCTGAAGAGAACTGGAAAGACGGAGCAATCTGTCACTTGGGGATGGGCCTGCGGCGCATTAGCTAGTTGGTGGGGTAATGGCTCACCAAGGCGACGATGCGTAGCCGACCTGAGAGGGTGATCGGCCACACTGGGACTGAGACACGGCCCAGACTCCTACGGGAGGCAGCAGTAGGGAATCTTCCGCAATGGGCGAAAGCCTGACGGAGCAATGCCGCGTGAGTGATGAAGGTTTTCGGATCGTAAAGCTCTGTTGCCAGGGAAGAACGCTTGGGAGAGTAACTGCTCTCAAGGTGACGGTACCTGAGAAGAAAGCCCCGGCTAACTACGTGCCAGCAGCCGCGGTAATACGTAGGGGGCAAGCGTTGTCCGGAATTATTGGGCGTAAAGCGCGCGCAGGCGGTCATTTAAGTCTGGTGTTTAATCCCGGGGCTCAACCCCGGATCGCACTGGAAACTGGGTGACTTGAGTGCAGAAGAGGAGAGTGGAATTCCACGTGTAGCGGTGAAATGCGTAGATATGTGGAGGAACACCAGTGGCGAAGGCGACTCTCTGGGCTGTAACTGACGCTGAGGCGCGAAAGCGTGGGGAGCAAACAGGATTAGATACCCTGGTAGTCCACGCCGTAAACGATGAGTGCTAGGTGTTAGGGGTTTCGATACCCTTGGTGCCGAAGTTAACACATTAAGCACTCCGCCTGGGGAGTACGGTCGCAAGACTGAAACTCAAAGGAATTGACGGGGACCCGCACAAGCAGTGGAGTATGTGGTTTAATTCGAAGCAACGCGAAGAACCTTACCAGGTCTTGACATCTGAATGACCGGTGCAGAGATGTACCTTTTCTTCGGAACATTCAAGACAGGTGGTGCATGGTTGTCGTCAGCTCGTGTCGTGAGATGTTGGGTTAAGTCCCGCAACGAGCGCAACCCTTGATCTTAGTTGCCAGCACTTCGGGTGGGCACTCTAAGGTGACTGCCGGTGACAAACCGGAGGAAGGTGGGGATGACGTCAAATCATCATGCCCCTTATGACCTGGGCTACACACGTACTACAATGGCCGGTACAACGGGCTGTGAAGCCGCGAGGTGGAACGAATCCTAACAAAGCCGGTCTCAGTTCGGATTGCAGGCTGCAACTCGCCTGCATGAAGTCGGAATTGCTAGTAATCGCGGATCAGCATGCCGCGGTGAATACGTTCCCGGGTCTTGTACACACCGCCCGTCACACCACGAGAGTTTATAACACCCGAAGTCGGTGGGGTAACCGCAAGGAGCCAGCCGCCGAAGGTGGGATAGATGATTGGGGTGAAGTCGTAACAAGGTAGCCGTATCGGAAGGTGCGGCTGGATCACCTCCTTTCTATGGAGAATCGTTTCCCGCGTGGAAACATTCAAATACAAAATCTAGCCAGGTCGGCTAGTTACTCACTCGTTGCTCAGTTTTGAGAGCTCAAACTCTCAAACAGCTTGCTTTTGCATGGAGCTTGTTCTTTGAAAACTAGATATCGAAACGAAATTTTGCGATTTAGAACATTCCTTTTTAAGCTGAACTTGTGTAAACAAGTTTCAATAAATAGTGAAAACTGCATTGCGATGGTATCGAATGAGAGCGACTTTTGGCTTTGCGTAAGCAAAACAAGGGAAGCGAACAGTCGAAACCGGAGCAAATATGGTTAAGCTACTAAGAGCACACGGAGGATGCCTAGGCGCTAGGAGCCGATGAAGGACGTGGCGAACAACGAAACTGCCTCGGGGAGCTGTAAGCAAGCTTTGATCCGGGGGTGTCCGAATGGGGAAACCCAGCTGGGGTAATTTCCAGTTACTCATAACTGAATACATAGGTTATGTAGAGGCATACCAAGGGAACTGAAACATCTAAGTACCTTGAGGAAGAGAAAACAATAGTGATTCCGTCAGTAGCGGCGAGCGAACGCGGAGAAGCCCAAACCAGAGAGCTTGCTCTTTGGGGTTGTGGGACATCTCACATGGAGTTACAAAGGAACCGGTTAAACGAAGAGGTCTGGAAAGGCCCGCCAAAGAAGGTAAAAGCCCTGTAATTGAAAGTCTGTTCTCTCCGAGATGTATCCCGAGTAGTGCGGGGCACGTGAAACCCCGTATGAATCCGGCAGGACCATCTGCCAAGGCTAAATACTTCCTAGCGACCGATAGTGAAGCAGTACCGTGAGGGAAAGGTGAAAAGCACCCCGGAAGGGGAGTGAAATAGAACCTGAAACCGTGTGCTTACAAAAAGTCAGAGCCCGTTTTAGGGGTGATGGCGTGCCTTTTGTAGAATGAACCGGCGAGTTACGTTCCCGTGCAAGGTTAAGGTGAAGAGCCGGAGCCGCAGCGAAAGCGAGTCTGAATAGGGCGACATTAGTACGTGGACGTAGACCCGAAACCGGGTGATCTACCCCTGTCCAGGGTGAAGGTGCGGTAACACGCACTGGAGGCCCGAACCCACGCATGTTGAAAAATGCGGGGATGAGGTGGGGGTAGCGGAGAAATTCCAATCGAACTCGGAGATAGCTGGTTCTCCCCGAAATAGCTTTAGGGCTAGCCTCGGAAAACAGAGTCGTGGAGGTAGAGCACTGATTGGGTGCGGGGCCCGCAAGGGTTACCAAGCTCAGTCAAACTCCGAATGCCATAGACTTACTTCCGGGAGTCAGACAGTGAGTGCTAAGATCCATTGTCAAAAGGGAAACAGCCCAGACCATCAGCTAAGGTCCCCAAGTGTGTGTTAAGTGGGAAAGGATGTGGAGTTGCACAGACAACCAGGATGTTGGCTTAGAAGCAGCCACCATTGAAAGAGTGCGTAATAGCTCACTGGTCGAGTGACTCTGCGCCGAAAATGTAACGGGGCTAAACACACCACCGAAGCTATGGCTTGATGCTTTGCATCAGGGGTAGGGGAGCGTTGTATAAGGGTTGAAGGTGTACCGTAAGGAGCGCTGGACATTATACAAGTGAGAATGCCGGTATGAGTAACGAAAAGATCAGTGAGAATCTGATCCGCCGAAAGCCTAAGGGTTCCTGAGGAAGGCTCGTCCGCTCAGGGTAAGTCGGGACCTAAGGCGAGGCCGAAAGGCGTAGTCGAAGGACAACAGGTCGAAATTCCTGTACCACCGTAAGCCGTTATGAGCAATGGGGGGACGCAGCAGGGTAGTGACGCGGACTGATGGATGTCCGTCTAAGCAGTGAGGCTGATGTGTAGGCAAATCCGCACATCATTAAGGCTGGGCTGTGATGGGGAGCGAAAATTATAGTAGCGAAGGTCATGATCTCACACTGCCAAGAAAAGCCTCTAGCCAGGTGATGGTGCCCGTACCGCAAACCGACACAGGTAGGCGAGAAGAGAATTCTAAGGCGCGCGGAAGAACTCTCGTTAAGGAACTCGGCAAAATGACCCCGTAACTTCGGGAGAAGGGGTGCCCCGGTAGTGTGAATAGCACGAGGGGGCCGCAGTGAAAAGGCCCAAGCGACTGTTTAGCAAAAACACAGGTCTGTGCGAAGCCGTAAGGCGAAGTATACGGGCTGACGCCTGCCCGGTGCTGGAAGGTTAAGGGGAGCGGTTAGGAGCAATCCGAAGCTGTGAACCGAAGCCCCAGTAAACGGCGGCCGTAACTATAACGGTCCTAAGGTAGCGAAATTCCTTGTCAGGTAAATTCTGACCCGCACGAATGGCGTAACGACTTGGGCGCTGTCTCAACGAGAGATCCGGTGAAATTTTAATACCTGTGAAGATGCAGGTTACCCGCGACAAGACGGAAAGACCCCATGGAGCTTTACTGCAGCTTGATATTGAATTTGGGTACGATCTGTACAGGATAGGTGGGAGCCTTTGAAGCAGGAGCGCAAGCTTCTGTGGAGGCACCGTTGGGATACCACCCTGATCGTATCTAGGTTCTAACCTGGTACCGTAATCCGGTGCGGGGACAGTGTCAGGTGGGCAGTTTGACTGGGGCGGTCGCCTCCTAAAGAGTAACGGAGGCGCCCAAAGGTTCCCTCAGAATGGTTGGAAATCATTCGAAGAGTGCAAAGGCATAAGGGAGCTTGACTGCGAGACCTACAAGTCGAGCAGGGACGAAAGTCGGGCTTAGTGATCCGGTGGTACCGCATGGAAGGGCCATCGCTCAACGGATAAAAGCTACCCTGGGGATAACAGGCTTATCTCCCCCAAGAGTCCACATCGACGGGGAGGTTTGGCACCTCGATGTCGGCTCATCGCATCCTGGGGCTGAAGTAGGTCCCAAGGGTTGGGCTGTTCGCCCATTAAAGCGGTACGCGAGCTGGGTTCAGAACGTCGTGAGACAGTTCGGTCCCTATCTGTCGTGGGCGTAGGAAATTTGAGAGGAGCTGTCCTTAGTACGAGAGGACCGGGATGGACGTACCGCTGGTGTACCAGTTGTTCCGCCAGGAGCACCGCTGGGTAGCTATGTACGGAAGGGATAAGCGCTGAAAGCATCTAAGCGTGAAGCCCCCTCAAGATGAGATTTCCCAGTATGTAAGACCCCTTGAAGACGACGAGGTAGATAGGCTGGGGGTGGAAGTGCAGCAATGCATGGAGCTGACCAGTACTAATCGGTCGAGGGCTTATCCAAATATGCAAGTTGTAAATCGCACATTTCGTTTCGGATCTAGTTTTCAGAGAATAAACTCTGAATGTAAGCTAAGCTATGCGTTTGGTGGCGATGGCGGAGGGGTTCCACACGTACCCATCCCGAACACGACCGTTAAGCCCTCTAGCGCCGATGGTACTTGGACCGCAGGGTCCTGGGAGAGTAGGACGCCGCCAAGCAATCAAAAGACACGATCGTAGATAAGCGATCGTGTCTTTTTCTGTTATTATGATCATGGGAATGAATATAACTTCTGTAGGCTGTTTTATATATCTTCGTCTTAGAGATAAAACTCATTCTATACATAAAATACTGGCCTTCCCATCATCCAAGCTGTGATACAATAGGTGGGGTCTATATAGAAACGGAAACACGCATGAGTACGAGGAGGAACTGAATCACGATGAAATCAGCCCCGTTTATTGCCGTGGAGGGTCCGATTGGTGCGGGGAAAACAACGTTAGCAACGATGCTTTCTCAGGAATTGAACCTTCCGCTGGTCAAGGAAATTGTAGAAGAGAATCCCTTTTTGGCTTCCTTCTATCAGGATATAGATGAGTGGAGCTTCCAGCTTGAAATGTTTTTTCTGTGTAACCGGTTTAAGCAACTGGAAGACACAGGCGTGCACTACATTAAGAAGAATACACCCGTCATTTCGGACTATCATATCTATAAAAATATGATTTTTGCCGATCGTACCTTAAAGGGCACGAAACGGGACAAATACCGTCAAATCTATCATCTCTTAACGGATGATCTGCCGAAACCCAATCTGGTGCTCTATATTGAGGCTGAGCTCGATACATTGATGAACCGTATCAACAAACGTGGACGGTCTTTTGAGCAGGATATGGACCCGGCTTATATGGAGCAGTTAATTGCAGATTATAAAACAGGTATGGATTACCTGGCTAGCAGCCCGAATCCGCCAATTATCATTAAGGTGAATGCGGAGCAGCTCGATTTTGTAGAACATCCCGAACATTTCAAACAGATTGTTAATCAGGTAAAGGAGTATATCACATGAACAACTATGGCATTCCGGCCAATGCATTAATTACGGTAGCAGGTACCGTTGGGGTGGGCAAATCCACTCTAACAGCCGCACTGGCAGAGCGTTTGAGCTTCAAGACTTCGCTTGAACAAGTCGACCACAATCCATATCTGGAGAAGTTCTATCATGACTTTGAACGCTGGAGCTTCCATTTGCAGATTTATTTCCTGGCAGAGCGTTTCAAGGAACAGAAGAAAATCTTTGAACTGGGCGGTGGATTTGTACAGGATCGTTCCATCTATGAAGATACAGGTATCTTTGCGCAAATGCATGCGGATCAGGGCACAATGTCGGCTACGGATTTTGAGACGTACAGCAGTTTGTTTGAAGCTATGGTGATGACACCGTATTTCCCTCATCCGGACGTACTGATTTACCTGGAAGGCAGCCTGCCATCCATTCTGAATCGGATTACGGAACGCGGACGGGAGATGGAGATTCAGACGGACCGTTCCTACTGGGAGCATATGCATGAGCGCTATTCAGTATGGATTAATCAATTTACGGCCTGTCCGGTACTGCGTTTGAACATCGATGAGTACGATGTGAATGACCCAGCATCGGTGGATGCCATTTTGGCGCAGATTGCTGCTGTCATTACTCCTTCCAACGCCACGCAATTATAAACATTAACTTATATAAGTTTGTTATTCATAGGTTAATGAAAGAGTTATTAAATTAATAAGATTAAATGAGATCCCCTCTCTACCAATTCAAGGCTGATAGAGGGGATTTTTTGCGTTATTTTGAGATAAAAGCATGGGCACAGAACCTATTTTAATGATTATAAGATAGTAGAAATTTGTTGAATAAAAGGAGTATTTGTGGTTTCATAGGAAAGGTGAATTCTGGAAATTATAAGCATAAGCATGACTCAGGAGGGAAAGACAACGTGGAAGAGAAACAAGGGATCAAGATCGGCATGCCAATCGTTGGTGGATTATTGGCAGCAGTTGTAGGGGGCATTGTGTGGGCAGTGATCGCTGCCATGACGGAAAGGGAGCTTGGGCTCATTGCTATCGTTATTGGGGCGCTCACAGGCTACGCGGTTGTATTGTTTTCGAACAAACGGATCGCAACAGTACACAAAGCCATTGCAGTCATCTTTGCACTTATCGGCATTTTGCTTGGGAAGTATCTGACGGTGGTGTATTTTACTTCCGAGTTGTTCAGCGATGCGAGCATGATGAATCTGGTGTTCGATGGTGAGATGGTAAGTGCATTTGTGGATACCTTTACGGATTATTTCAGCGAGCCGGTTGACCTGTTATTCATCGTACTGGCGATCGTATCGGCATGGCAGATTCCAGGACGGATGGCGAAGACCAGTCTGGCATCGGATGCTTCTTCGTCTGATCACGCTCCTAGAGCTTAACCGATGGCTAGCAGGAAGCAAGACCTGTGTAATACAGGGACTGCCTCCTTTAAAAAGTACTCAGAGTGAATGACTGTAATGGCTTATTCACATTGCGGCTGAGATACTACAAGAGGGACGTGACGTCTTAGGGCGTGCGTCCCTTTTTGTGTAAACTGAGTAATGTTGAATTCCTCGGCTGTCCAGCACATTGCATGAATACGGAAAAGATGTGACAGAACGGAGTTCTATTTAATACGAGTATATTACTTATAACGAGAGAGCAAGATTTCATTAGCAAAGCAATAGAAAGATCGAAATGGAACTACTTGTCTACAACGTATACCTGATTGCGAGGGGCATCGGATAATACGGATAAAGCTATAGGTGGAATCAATGTAGGCCTAGATTAACTGTTTCGATCAGCAAACACAGCCATGGCATCCCGCATAAATACAGCCAAGCCTTCGCCGAATTGATCAATATTACGTGTAAAACGTTCGTCGTCTACGTACATTTGGCCCAACCCTCTGAAGACTTCAGGAGAATAATTGCCCATGTTGTTCAGATAGCTGTACCATTCCGAGATTCCGGCTTGAGCTTCGGCAGAGTTTGGATCCGTGTGACGAATTGCTGCAAGTCGAGTGTAGATTGAATTCATTTGATCGGATAGAGCTTTTTGCTCCCCAGGAGACTGGTTTTGTAACTTTTGATTAGCCTGATCCACTGCTTGGTCTCCCCAACGTTCCCGCGCTTCCTGCTCATACGGATTATGACTGAAATTAAACCCTTCAAATTGTTCTTTGGCTGTCATCTTAATTTCTCCTCTCACGTGTTGAACCGATTTATCAATGGTGGCGATCATTTGGTCCAACCGCTTGCGTTTCTCCAGCAGAATACGGCGATGCATATTTAGAGCTTCCTCCCGATTGAAAGAGGGATTGTTTATAATCTCCTTGATATCTTTCAGCGAGAAATCGAGCTCTTTAAAAAATATAATCTGCTGCAGCATTTCCAGATTGGCATCTGAATACAGTCGATATCCGGCAGAAGTCACTTCGTCCGGTGTTAACAGTCCGATCTCATCATAATGATGCAGTGTGCGCACACTGATCCCGACAAGTTCGGCCACTTCTTTTACTTTCATGGCCATGATGGAAACCTCCTTACACCACCGATTGTACAGCGTCACGTTACGTGAGAGTCAACAAATAAAAATAAGATGCAGGCATGGAAGCTGCATCTTGAGAATGACTGAATGTGCTGCACCAGATAGATGGTGCAGCACACGGGCTGGCGGTGCAGGGAGTGCATGGCTACGCCTGCATCCCGCGCACCGCCGCAGCGAACTGCGCAGCCGCTGCGCGCACATCGGCCGCGCCCGAGATGGCGGAGATGACGGCTACGCCGTCGGCTCCTGCCGCCATCACGGCGGCCGTGGTATCGGGCGTAATGCCGCCGATACCTACCACCGGAACTGCGATGCCTGCGGCGCGCAGTTCGGCAGCCCCTGCGGGGCCCAGCACAGCGTGGGCATCCGCTTTGGACCGCGTCGGGTACATTGGCCCGACGCCAAGATAGTCGGCGCCCGCCTGCACCGCACGGCGGGCTTCCTCCACGGAGTGGGCGGATACGCCAAGCATCCGCCCTTCTCCGATGCGGGCGCGTACCAGCGCCGCGTCCGCATCGTCCTGGCCGACATGTATACCGTCGGCCTCCACCGCCACAGCCAGCTCCACATCATCGTTCACGATGAACGGTATCCCGTGCTGGCTGCACACCTCGCGAAGCCGCATCGCAAGCGTGATGCGTGCTTCGCCAACCAGAGCGCCAGTTCCTTTTTCACGGAACTGGAACAGCGTAATGCCGCCAGCGATGGCTTGGCGTAGCACCTCCACCGGGTCACGCGTCGTATTCACGCTGCCCATTACCAAATACACCTGCATCGCATGTCGTACCGCTTCTGCATCCAGAGTGCGCATTACTGTTCACCCCGCAGTCTGCGCTGATAGGCAAAATGATTCGTCGGCCCATGTCCGGCCCCAATCCCCAGCTCATCTTCGATGGCTGCCTGAATGAATGCTCGCGCGGTGGTGACGGCAGCCGGCACAGCTGAGCCTTTCGACAATTCGGCAGTAATGGCCGCAGAATACGTACATCCCGTTCCATGGGTATGCCTTGTCACTACCCTAACGTTCTCCAGATAATGAAAAGACTGCCCATCATAGAGCACATCGACAATGCTGCCATTTCCCTCATCATGACCACCTTTCACCAAAGCATACGTGGAGCCCATCTGCACGATCTGCCTTGCGGCTTCTTCACGCTGACTCAAATTCATAATAGACATTCCTGTAAGAAGCTCAGCTTCCGGAATGTTCGGTGTCGTGATCAAAGCATGAGGCAGCAGCTCTGTAATTAGCGCTTGAACGGCCTCCTGCTGTAGGAGGGGAGCGCCACCTTTGGCAACCATAACCGGATCGATGACCAGATTGCACCATCCGTATTGCTGCCATTTCTCGGCAACCAGTCGAATAATCTCAGCACTGTAGAGCATGCCCGTCTTCACGGCTGTAGGCTGAAAATCATCACCGGTCGAATCCAACTGTTGAGCAATACCTTCATATGAAATAGGGAAGACGCCCTGCACACCTTTTGTATTTTGGGCTGCAATAGCTGTAATTATAGTCATGCCATATACGCCGAGCTCCTGAAAGGTCTTGAGATCAGCTTGAATTCCGGCACCGCCACCATTATCGGAACCAGCAATCGTCAAAGCCTGTGCAATACTCATTGCGCACCTCCATCAATCTGGCGAACCTGTGCCCGATGAGCGAGAACGTCAGGTGTCACTTGGGCCAGTTGATTCAGCAATTCGATCTGGAAGCTGCCCGGTCCCAGGTCAGCGGTACGTTCCGCCGCAATCTCTGCTGCAACGCCATAGAAAGCGAGTGCCTCCACAACACTGCTCATCAAGTCTTCTCCCGGTTTCGCAATGGCTGCAAAAGCACCAATTACCGAGCTGAGCAAGCAGCCTGCACCAGTCACTTGGGTAAGCAAGGCATGTCCATTACTCGTCAGGAACGTCGTTTGTCCATCCGTAATGACATCCTCGCGTCCGGTAATGACGACCACACAGTCGAGTTTTTGTGCTGCCCGTTCTGCTATTCCGATTCGATCGCCCTCGCCTTGACCTGCATCCACACCTTTGATGCTCCAATGCTCACCGATGACATTGGCGACTTCCGCCACATTGCCCCGCAACACCGTGAGGTGAAGCTCACGAACGAGCATCTGAACGGTTTCCGTACGATAGGTGGTTGCGCCAGCTCCAACCGGATCGAGCACAACAGGCACGTTATTTGAATTAGCTGATTGACCTGCCAGGCGGATCGCCTCAACTACTTTTTCGTCCAAAGTGCCAATGTTCAGTACAACCGCTCCCGACATCTTGGCAACATCAGCGACTTCTTCATGCGCATAGGCCATAAAGGGAGATGCACCTAGTGCGAGCAAACCGTTGGCCGTAAACGGAGCGACGACAATATTCGTAATGTTATGAACAAGCGGATTTTGTGTACGAACACGTTCCAGATAAGACATATGAGTTCCTCCTTATAAATAAGCAAATTAATCAATAAAAGTGTCAGGGCAGGGTGGGCCATTAAATCATGGGAACTAAAAGCTATTCTCGGATAGCTGGAAAGTCCATATAGAAAGCTTAATTAAAGATTCCTTATCCTCGATAAAGATTCTATTCGTACAGTTATTGAATTCCGTAACTACTCATGTGGGCGACATCTGATAATGAATTTACAACTTTCAAATTTCCCTTGATCTCGTCCAGTAATCGATTTTACTTACTCACCCTGCATAAAGCATCCTCAGCCTTTACGGAATCCGGAATCAGTTCACTTTGAACCAACCATGCACGTACATTTTCCCAAGAAGAGGCGTCCTGCCTGCCAAACGGCTGACCTTCTTCATTCATCAGTGGCAGTAAAATGTTTAGACTTTTGGTTTCGATCTCCGGGTCAAGTGGAGACGTTTCGTTCTCATGTGCGAGCAGAATGTTCAGCGCGTCCTCGGGGTGCTCTGTTACATATTTCTGTCCTTCCTGCATCGCTTTGATGAAGCGGGTAAGCTGATCTTTCTTCGCTTCAATGCCCGCATCACTTGCAGTGAGGACCAGTTCATAATAATCAGGTACGCCGTAATCGACGGGATTGATCGCTTTCATGGCATGGCCTTCCTTTTCCAGAATCAATTGTTCATGGTTAATAAAACCACCCATAATGGCATCTGCCTGCCCGGAAGCCAGGGAAGGGATCAGGTCAAATCCCACATCCACCAGATTCATCTTGTCGGGATTACCGCCATCCTGGCTGATCATGGTACGCACCATTGCTTCATACAAAGGGATTGAGGAATAGCCGACCGTCCTCCCTTCAAGATCTTTTGGCGATTTCACTTTACCGTCTGCTTCAGTCAACAGATGCACGAGCGGATGGCGAACGACGGCTGCAATCGAACGTACAGGAATGTTCTCCCCACGCGCGAGCAAAATTTGCGGCTGGTAGCTTAGTGCAAGATCGATTTTCCCGGCGGCAACAAGTTTGAGTGCATCATTCGTATCGGCAGGCATCTGGATATCGACATCCAGACCTTGATCCGCGAAGTAACCATTCTCCTGAGCAACATAGATGAAGGAATGCACTGCATTAGGATACCAATCGAGCATGATGGACAGCTTGTCTATGGATGCCGATGGCGTTTCGATCGCAGATGATCCTGTATCTTTCGCTTTGGAAGCTGAATCTGTGGCAGGTGTATTGGTACCCGTATTTCCACATCCGCTGATGATCAGCAACATAGATATGAGCAGAATGGGGAGTAGGGAGTAGATATGTTTTTTCTTCATAGCTTCAAATTCCTCATTTCCTTGTTATCTGTTTTGAAATCCGAAAGTTATCCAGTTTTTCTTCTACCTGCATGCCGTGGTGTACTGAATTTTTTCTCTATCCATGCAATGAGTACAAACAGGGCGATACCGAGCAGGGATAACAGCACAATGGCGGCGAACATTGCATCCGTGTTCATATTGCTCGACATTCTGCGGCTGAAGTAACCGAGACCCTTGCTTCCACCGAGCCATTCCCCGATCGTTGCACCGACTACACAATACACCACAGACATTTTCAGTCCCGAAAAGAAGGAGGGAAGGGCAAGTGGAATCTGGAGTTTGCGAAAAATATCCCACTTGCTGGCCCCCATCGTCAGCAGCAGTTCACGCTGCTCCGGATCACCCTGGCGCAGGCCATCGTAGGTGCTCACCACAATCGGGAAAAATGCGATTAGGAACACCACCGCAACTTTACTCCACAGCGTGTAGCCAAACCACAGGATGAAGACGGGGGACAGGGCAATCAGCGGGATCGTCTGACTGATCACGATGAAGGGATATAACGCTTTTTCAATCGACCGATTCATATGCATACCCGTTGCAAGTGCAGTCCCGGCACCAATGGACAAGCCAAAACCAACGATAACCTCCATCAAGGTAGCGGGCAGATGTGTGGCCAACAAGAGGTGGCGATGCTCATACAGCGAACGGGCAATCGCCGTCGGGGCTGGAATGATGAAGGAAGGCACCCATCCCATACGCACAATCCACTCCCAGAGAGCAAGCAGCAAGATCATGAGCAAAAGAAACAGACCATAACGGGCAAGCCAACCTCTTACGCTATGCTTCATGCTATCTCTCAAGTTACCGTCTCGCATGCAATTGTTCCTCCAGTAGTCGTCTCATCTGAACGAGAGCCGGTTCGTAGATCATGTCCGAATGTCTTGGACGTGGCAAAGGTACCGTCAGATCCTGCAGCTGTTGGCCTTGGCCCACCGGAGTTAACAGGATAATCCGATCACTGAGCAGCAGGGCTTCTTCAATGTCATGTGTGATGAACAACACGGTTTTGCCAAGGCCTTCCCATAGCTCCAGCAGCCAGCGATGCATCTCCCGTTTGGTCAGGGCATCGAGTGCGCCGAAAGGTTCATCCAGCAGCATCAGTTGGCCACCTGTCAGCAAAGTACGAAGCAGCGCGACACGCTGGCGCATGCCACCTGACAGCTCGTCCGGGTAAGCATGCGCGTGGCCGGATAAGCCAAATCTGTCGAGACCAGCCAGAATGTCCGCTCGAATCCTTACCTTATCCTGCCGACCTGCAGCCAGTTCAGAGGGAAGCATGCAATTCCCCATGACGGTTCTCCAGGATAATAGGAGGTCCTTTTGCGGCATGTAGGCCACCTGCCCCAGTCGCTTTCCTTCTTGAACCCAAGGAATTTCAATGGTTCCGTGTGTTGGCTCAAGCAGGCCTGCCAGCAGCTTGAAAAGGGTACTTTTACCGGAGCCGCTGGAACCGATGAGCGAGACAAATTCGCCTTTGGCTACAGTCATCGACACATTGGAGAGCACGGGGGAATCCCTTTTTCCCGGGAAAGCGTAGCTCATGTTGTGAATGGTTATATCGTTATCCATCTCGTTCCGTCCCCCTTGTATTCATAATTCAACTTCAAACCGCGGGATCTTTAATTACACCTTCTGATCTGCTCGCAGAACGCGAAAAAGACCCACCCATTTCCGGAGAAATGAGTGGGTCTGTAAGTTCAATTCACATTAAATTCCATCATCAACATGAAAAAATCCGCTTACTGAGAGGCCGCTCCACTTCCCTCCGCTGGTATGATCCAGATCAGGTTCAAAGGGTCCGAATCGTTCGATTCGTCTCAGCCGCAAGGCTCCCCTAGTGCAATGTTTAAGATATGCAGTTGTGTGTTCAGCATATATCACATGCAAGTGGAATGTAAAGAGGGCGGCTTAAAAGAAGTGTGCGTAATGTGAGTTAGGAAAGTAACTAGGATTCTAATCGTTTGAATGTAACAGTGAATCAAGCTCCCCGATCAGACGGGCAATCTGCTCCGGTGTACCAATCGTAATCCGAAGCCAGGTAGGCATACTGAATTCGGCACCGCCGCGGACAGAGATGCCTCTGTTCAACAATTCTTTGGTAATCGGGCCACTATCCTGCAACAGATCAACCATGATGAAATTTGTTTCGGAAGGGATGTAGGGTAAGTTCCACTGATCAAAGGACTGCATTAACGTTTCCCTTCCTTGACGATTGTAGTGCAGGCAGTGAGAAACAAATTCATGATCATCCAGGCTGGCCAAAGCAGCGGCTTGGGATGTGGCTGTCAGACTGATGGGCAGCTTGACCCGGTTAATGCCTTCAATAATGCTTTCATTCCCGATGCCATATCCAATTCGCAGGCCAGCAAGTCCATATATTTTGGAGAAGGTCCGCAAAATAATCAGATTATTATACTGCTCCAGCAGCTTAACCGTATCAGGATAATCTTCACTTTCCGCGAATTCATAATACGCTTCGTCCAGGACAACCACGACATGGGAGGGAACATGTTCGAGTAAACCAAGCAGGGCATCTGCCGTGAAAATGGTTCCGGTTGGATTATTCGGATTGCACAGCCAGATAATTCGGGTAGAAGCATTGATCCGTTGCCGGAATTGCTCCAGGTCCAGTGAATGGTTGACCAACGGAACTTCATGGATGACACCGCCTGCCAGCAGCGTAGCTCCCTTATACCAGTTAAAGGAGGGCACTGGAATGAGTGATTCCTCGCCGGGATTAAGGTAGGCTTGGGCGGTAAGGGTAAGGAGCTCGAATGAACCACTGCCAAATACCAGTTGGGAGGTACGCACACCCAGACGTTCCGCAAGTTTGTCACGCAGCAGTTGGCTGGAACCGTCGGGGTATTGAGCCAGAAGATCGGAGCCCAGCGTTCTGACTGCTTCCGCTGCCAGGGGAGAAGAGCCAAACGGATTCTCGTTCGCTGCAAGTCGATCTACACTTTCCAGTCCCAATTCCCGCCGGATCTGTTCCATGGATTTGGCAGGCGTATAAGCCGGAATTTGATTTAACAGGTCTTTAACAGGAGGAGAGGGAACGGGTGAAAGGGATTGCATAATCATGCCTTCTTTCCAGTGGAATTAGATCGAGAATGATATCTGTTTCTGGGCAATCTGCTGTGGTGTCTCTTGTGAAGGAGTCAACAAGCGATTTAGAATAAGATTTTCAAAATAAGCAAACCCGCTGTCCCGAACACGTGGCCGCTCCAGCGTAATTCGGGTATCCATCGTTATATGACCATCCTCGATTAACAGCACCCTGTCAGCCAGGGCAACCGCCTCACTGACATCATGAGTGACCAGAATGACAGTCAGATCTTCTTCTACCCACAAGCGTTCGATTAATTGCTGCATCTCAATTCGGGTCAATGCATCCAATGCACCCAGCGGTTCATCCAGCAGCAGTAAACGCGGATGACTTGCGAGTGCCCGTGCCAAGGCGACACGTTGTTTTTGTCCGCCAGATAATACCCCCGGCCAATCACCTTCACGCTCTCCAAGTCCTACATTGCGAAGCGACTGGCGTGCATCTTCCTTGTTCTTGTCGGGGATACCCAGTCGTACATTATCGAGCACGGATTTCCAAGGCAGCAGCCGGGCTTCCTGAAACAGAAACCGTGTCTCGGGTGCTGTACTGCCAAGCTTTCTGTTGCCCAGCATAATGCTCCCGGAAGAGGGGGGTTCCAGCCCGGCGATCAGACGCAGCAAAGTACTTTTGCCACAGCCGCTTCGTCCAACGATGGCTACAAATTCCCCTTGTCTTACATTGACGTTGATGTCGGATAGAATCGTCCGCTGATCATACGATTTCTGAACCCCATCTACTTGAAGAAAAGGACTGATCTGACTTGTGCTCATGGATTAATTCACGCTCCTTTGGCTTTACTTGCGGGATAGAGCCGGGTTCCAGCGCAGCCAGCGCCGTTCCAGCCATTTGGCGATGGTATCGGACAGCTTGCCCAGCAGGGCATATAGCAGAATGCTTAAGACAATTACGTCCATCTGCATGAATTCCCGCGCGTTCATCGCCATGTATCCAATCCCCGCATCCGCCGCAACCGTCTCGGCTACGATAAGTGTCAGCCACATAATGCCAAGTGCATAACGGATGCCCACCAGAATGGATGGCAGTGCACCAGGCAGGATAATGTCCTTATAAAGGGACCAACGGCTGAGGCCATATACTTTGCCCATTTCAATCAGACCCGGATCGACCGATCGTATGCCGTGGAACGTATTCAGATATACCGGGAAGAATACACCCAGGGAAACGAGGAATAATTTTGCTTCTTCACCGATCCCGAACCACACAATAACGAGGGGGATCAAAGACAGATGCGGAATGTTGCGGATCATCTGCACCGAGGAGTCGGCGATCTTTTCCGCAAGGGAGGAGATGCCGTTCAGCACTCCCAGCAGGAAACCCAGACCCCCACCAATGAGGAATCCTCCCAAAGCTCGTCTGGCGCTAATACTAATATTGTTCAGTAGTTCACCGTTACGAAGCAGTCGAATGAAGGCCTCCAGTACCTGAGCGGGTCGGGGCAAAATATTGGCTGCAACAACTCCAGATGCAGTCAGCCATTGCCACAGAGCCAGAATGAGTAGTGGTACAACAAAAGGAATGAACTGGTTAAACCATGCCCGGTTAAAGGTTTTGGACCGCACGTTATGCCTACCTCCTTGCTTCCTTCGTTATTGGCTACCTGGAGCTGGAAGTTGATCTTGAAGTGCATCACTCCAGAATGTGCTCACATCAACTGCCTGCTCAAAAATTCCCGCTTGCTGAAACGTATCCGCTACGTCCTGTTCAGACTTTATGGCCTCTTCAGAAATGGCAACAATACGTGATGGGCGTTGTGCTTCTCCATCCGTGTAGGTTTTAAGGGCTTGATCCACGGGCTGGTGGGTGTTGTCTGCTGTAATTTGAGCCCAGGCATCCTTATTGGCACGAGCCCAATCATTGAATTTGTTGATTCGCTCCAGATAATCGGCAAGGGCCTCTTTCTGTTCCGCATTTGCAATAGCCTGATCGGAGGCGGCTACAAGGAAGCTGCCTGACAGGATATCTTTGGCGCTGGCGAGCGTTGTTGCTTCATTCTGATGTGCGGAGATGATGGCATTGCCGTAACTGGCAAGTGCATCCACTTTCCCGCTGATCAGGGCGCTGAGTCCGTCGGCTGTTGAAAGTTCGACCGGACTGATGTCACTCCAGGTTAATCCGGTTTCCTCCAGCATTTTGAGCAGGAAATAATGGGCCGTTGTATTTTTTACGAAAGCAACTTTCTTGCCTTTCAGGTCAGCAACCGATTTGATCGATGAACCTTTGGGAACAACGACCTCTTGATTTAAGGTGCTGCCTTGTTGTACCGCAATAATCTTGAAGCTTCCACCATTGGCAGCTTGAGATGCAAAAATGGGTGGGATTTCACTGGTTACACCAAAGTCCAATTGGTTTGCAGCCATCGCTTCAAGGATCAGGTTACCTCCCTGAAATACGTTATAAGTGACTTTATAGGGGGTGTCATCGAGTCCGGCGGCTTTTAGCCCCAATTCGAGATTGCCCCATCCGGTCTGACCAACACGAATGGTAACGTCTTTATTCGAAGCAGCTGATGCCGCTGTCGGTGTTGTGCCTGTACCCGCGGCCTGATTGTCAGCTCCGGCAGAGCAACCGGAAATCAGCAATAACAGAAGCGCGCTCAGAAAGGCAGTTAAGGGAAGAGTGTAATGGCGGTTTGGAAGGATCATAGGGAGGAAACCTCCTTGGTGTATGTACTGCTTTCACTGGACTGACTGGATTCTATGAATGTTTGGCCGATACGGTCTGCCTGAAGAATGGCTTCGGTTACCTGCGCCGTACTAACTCCGAAGGAGAGATGTGCCGCACTGCCTTCCCGCAGCTGTAGTCCTGCTGCAATGCGCGCAGCAGCTTCCTTAGACTGTTGTTGTATGCCGAGTTGGGCAAGAGTGATAGGCAGATTCAGCTTATGTAACAGAGTGGTCAGCTCATGAAGCTCATCCCCTGCTTTGCCTTCAAGAATCCACTGGGTGAAGAGTCCAAAGGCTACCTTTTCTCCATGTAGTGAAGCGTGTGTTTCGGGTAATTTGGTGAGGCTATCATGTAGCCCATGAGCAATCGCGGCATGAAGTGATCCATCGCTAATGCTGCCTACTAGGCCTGCGAGCACAATAATGGCATCGGCAACATCACGGAATTGAGGTGTACTACCGGTTGTATCGGTGGATTCATAGACATCGATGGCGTGCGCTTCAAGAATATCGAGTGCAAGCTTGGCAGTGCTGACACTGTTTCGGAGAGTGAGGCTGGTGGCGTTGCCACTTAGATTAACGGCGAACTCATGCCATTTTACGAGTGTGTCACCGATCCCAGCGGCCAAATACCGCCTTGGTGCACTCGCCAGAATATGAGGATCAGCCAGAACGAGATTGGGCGAACGGCGTAGGGGACGATATCCTGCAGCTTGGCCCTGTTCATCATAGAGCACGGTTAAGGCGGACCAGGCAGCGCAGGTTGCGGCAATCGTTGGGACCGTTACAATGGGCAATTGGGCTTGCTCGGCCACCGCTTTGGACAGATCGAGCACTTTACCACCACCGACGCCGATAATCAGATCAACATCCAGATCGAAAGCTTGCTGTGTGAAATTATCAATCTGGTCTGTTGTAACCTCGCTATGGAACAACTGTACATGGAACTTAATCTGATGCTCCTCCAGTGAAGGAAAAAGGTAAGGCTGTACGGCTTTTAATGCAGACTCACCGGCGATGATGAGAACATGTTGCCCAAGCTGTGCGATCCGCGAACCGCTCTGCTCAAGAATGTTAGCCTCGTGTACATATACTGCGGGTGCCTTAACAGTAATCATGAATACACTCCCCTTATAACTTATTATTCTTACGTTTTAACTTGGTTTTAAATTGTTTAGATTCTAGCATTGCGTTTCAGCAACCACAATAACCCGGACAATCAATACATCCTATACTTCGATTGAAAGAATCTATAAGTGAACGTAATTAATGGATTCGAGGAGGAAAAGGAAATTAACAGGTTGGTCGATTTACCTCGGCTCCCGAACCCGATATAATAGTGGTGGCACATATGGGCCGGATCACAAATGAGGGTGGGACTGTTCTCCCTCTAAGCAGAATGGGGACCCCGAGTTGAAAACGTTCAAGAAAGTATATATTGAGATCACAAGTATATGTAATCTGGCATGCAGCTTCTGTCCACAGACCAAACGTGCCAAAAATTTCATTGACCCTGAAGTCTTCAACAATATATTGGATCAGATCAAACCCCATACCAAACATATTTATTTACATGTCAAAGGTGAGCCGTTACTTCATCCCAAAATTGATCTGTTACTGGATTCAGCGCATGAGAAGGGATTCAAGGTCAACATTACGACAAACGGTACGCTGCTGCCCAAGACCCAGCACAAACTGCTTGGCAAACCGGCATTGCGTCAGATGAACTTCTCCCTGCACAGCTTTGATGGTCACGAAGGTTCCACAGACCGTGAGGGCTATCTGGGTAATGTATTGTCATTTGTCCGGGAAGCAGTGAAGCACAATGTCATTATTTCATTCCGACTCTGGAATCTGACACAGGATAATTTCACGAATGCGCAGATGAACCGAAACCGGGAGACACTGGAGGTTCTTGAACGGGAGTTCAATCTGGATTTCCGTATTGAGGAGAAGGTGGTGCCGGGGAGCGGTGTCAAAATTGCCCCGAATGTGTATCTGAATCAGGATCATGAATTCCAGTGGCCGAGTCTGGATGCACCCGAAGATGATGGTAAAGGCTTCTGTCATGCGCTTCGTAGTCAGGCAGCCGTGCTTGTCGATGGAACTGTGGTACCTTGCTGTCTCGATGGTGAAGGTGTCATTAACTTGGGCAACGTTCATGAAAAATCGTTCTCGGAGATTGTGGATGGTGAACGAGCCAACAATCTGTTCTATGGTTTCTCCAAACGGGAAGCAGTGGAGGAATTATGTCGGAAGTGCGGATATCGTCAGCGGTTCGGCGCTTAAAGCGAAATTTAATAAATAAAATGAGATTCAAAATAATAGAGATCACGTTGTCTGGAAACAGATGAGGTGGTCTTTCGTTTTTTCTAGAACGATAAAGGAGCATATCGCCATAGATTACAAGTTGTAAAAGAAGCATACCCGAAGTTGAGATCGGCACATTACACAATGGAGTATGATGCAAAAAATGCCGAGAACACAGGCATACTGCTGTCGTTTCTATATCTAAGCTAATGATTATTATCGTAACATCCCTTTTTTGGTAGGATCAGGGTAGGTTTCGGGCCAGAGGTGCACCTCTGATAGGTTCCTTGAGGACAAGCTTATGCTTGTACGCCAATTCATCAGAATAAGGGAGGATTTAAATTATGAAAAAAATGTTGACGTTGCTGCTGTCTGCGGGTCTGGTCGCTTCATTATTAGGTGCAATTCCAGCTTTTGCTGCACCTACTGTTGTAAACTCAACGATTATTGTAGCCAAGGGAGAAACTTTTGATGGCAAAGGCCAAACGTATGTAGCCAACCCTTCCACCCTGGGAGATGGATCTCAAGCGGAAGATCAGAAGCCGGTATTTCGGTTGGAGGCAGGTGCCACGCTCAAAAATGTGATTATCGGTTCACCTGCAGCTGACGGTGTTCATTGTTACGGTAACTGCACAATTTCAAATGTGATTTGGGAGGATGTCGGTGAGGACGCTCTGACTCTGAAATCAGCCGGAACGGTTAACATCACTGGTGGTGCAGCTTACAAGGCCTATGATAAAGTATTTCAAATGAATGCAGCCGGAACGATTAACATTAAAAATTTCCGTGCAGACGATATTGGCAAGCTGGTACGTCAGAATGGCGGAACAACCTTCGCAGTGAACATGACGCTCGACAACTCGGACATTTCCAATGTCAAAGATTCCATTATGCGTACGGATAGCAGTACATCGCAAGGCAAAATTATAAATACCCGTTACTCCAAAGTACCGACCTTGTTTAAAGGCTTTGCATCGGGCAAAACAAGTCAATCCGGGAATACTCAATATTAAAACAGAGCTTACCGGTTCTCAATAATTTTCCTCTAAAGGATATGAAGCATAACAATTAAAGGGGATGTCCCATAAGTCATGAATATGACGGGGATATCCCTTGTTCGCGTTATCTTGGTCTAATGAACCTGGCACCCGTTATTCGCTCTCATTTGCACCTTTCTGTGATGTAACGAATTACAGAGACGTTATTGCTTGAAGCAGAAGCATATTTGTACAAGGAAAAACATATAGTTAATCACTCTTTCTTCTAGGTTAAACTGATTTTTTCTTATCGGGATTGTCACAAATACCCATGTGTTGTACAGTAGAAGCAATGAAATAAGTGAACCGGGTGCTCAATGAAGTTGGGCTGAGAGAGCGGCCTTGTGCTGCTGACCGTATATCTGATCTGGGTAATGCCAGCGTAGAGAACATGAATTTGCGATGAGCAATGGTAAGCGATAAGGGATAAATAATAAATGTCAGCGTTTCTTGGTTGCAACGGGATTTTTCTGATGTGACGGGGATGGTGTCGTTTGTTTTCTTCTTTCTCTATATCTGCCTAATGCGTTGCATCGTGAGAATTGTAAACTGTGCGTATGGCCTGCCTGTGAACCGGGGAGGCTTTTTTTGTTTGTTTTATTGTTTATTTTATAAATCAAGGGAAACAGAGGAAGGAAGTAGAGAACATGTCAACAGTAGGCAGCAACAGATTGAAGTTAACCGATATTTTGGTAACGGTTGTAATTGCGGTGGTCTTCGGGGTGATCTACAAAATATGGGGACCTACATATGATCTGATGAAGCCATTCGGTATTCATGCGGAGCAGATGATTTACGGCATGTGGTTCATGGCGGGAACCTTTGCCTTTGTAATCATTCGCAAGCCGGGTGTAGCCATTCTGGCTGAAGTTGCGGCATCAACGGTGAGTGCTTTTCTCGGAAGTGAGTGGGGCATGTCGACACTGGTGTATGGGCTGCTGCAAGGGCTGGGTGCAGAGATTTTCTTCGCCGCATTTCTGTATCGAAAAAGCAATCTGTTCGTTACCTGCCTTGCGGCTATTGGTGCAGCAGCGGCTTCGCTTGTACTCGATTATCAGTATGGGTACATTGATTCCCTCACGGCTTGGAACTACACGCTGTTTATCGGATTCCGCTTCATTGGAAGTATTCTGATTGCCGGAGTATTCGCCTATTATCTTGCCAAAGCGCTGGAGCTTACAGGTGTAACACGATCCCTTAGACCGGTGTCGAAGCAGGATTATGAGGCGCTGGACTAGATGAATGATGTGGAGAATGTGCAAGCGGTAGGTGTTACGAATCTAAGATGCAAGTTCCCGGGAGAGAAGGCCTTGGTATTTCAAGGCTTGTCTCTCTCTGTGCGTCAAGGGGAGAAAGTGTTGTTGCTTGGACCAAGCGGCTCTGGCAAATCAACCTTACTGCAAATTCTGAGTGGTCTGATTCCGCAATCTGTGGAGATTCCGATGAAATGTGATGATATTCAGGTTCCTGAGCAACCAGGCATTGTTTTTCAGGATCCGGATACCCAGTTCTGTATGTCATATACGGATGAAGAGATTGCTTTTGTATTGGAGAACCGGAATATTCCACGCGAGCAGATGCCTGCTCTTATCCATCAATACCTGGAACAGGTCGGGTTATGCTTTGAACATAATCGAACACTCATTCAATCCATGTCACAGGGGATGAAGCAGCGTCTTGCGATGGCTTCGATTCTGGCCATGGAGCCAGACGTACTCTTTTTGGATGAACCAACGGCACTGCTGGATGATGAAGGAACCTCTCAGGTGTGGGATACGGTGAAACAGAATGCACAGGACAAAACACTCATTATCGTGGAACATAAAATTAATGAAATTGTCGAGTGGGTAGACCGAATCATCGTATTGTCGCCTGAAGGAAAGATTGTGGCAGATGGCCCGGCAAATCAGGTGTTTACAGATGAGCGGAATATGCTTAGAGAATACGGAATCTGGTATCCAGGGGTTTGGGAAGAACGGGGGCAGACGAAAGCACAGACGTTGGTCACAGGAGAGTTTATTCGTTATGGGGCAACAGAAAGTGAAAGTATGGATAACAAGGAGGGGCGAGCTTTTGCGCTGCCCCAACCAGCACTGGAAATGCAGCAATTCACCGGATGGCGTGGAAAAAAACCTTTCATTCAGGTGGAACAGGCCAAGGTATGGCACGGAGATTGGGTGGGGATTGTTGGAGCTAACGGGGCAGGCAAAAGTTCATTATTGCTGTCCATGATGAATATTCTAAAAACGACAGGTCAATATGTTGTGGAAGGACAATCGGCCGGAAAAACCGAGCAGCTTGCAGATCGCGTTGCCTTTGTATTCCAGAATCCTGAATTCCAATTCGTGACCAATACAGTCCGGGATGAAGTGGGATTTTCCTTGCTGAGCGGCAAATTACCTGCAGAAGAAAGAGGTATCCGAACCGATCATATGCTGGAACAATTCGGACTGAGTGAGCTGTCTGGTAGGCATCCATACCAATTGTCGATGGGACAGAAACGACGGCTGAGTGTAGCATCAGCTCTGGTACGGGAACAGCGTATTTTGTTACTGGATGAACCTACCTTTGGACAGGATGCGCGGAATACCTTTGCCATGTTATCACAGCTGGAGCGGTTGCGGCGTGAAGGGACCGCCATTGTGATGGTTACACATGACCGTGAAATCGTGAAGCGTTATTGCACCCGGATCTGGACGGTGCATGAGGGGAGGTTAACGGATGCAGCTCTCGTTTCCTCATCGTGAGACTTGGCTTCACGCGGTGAATCCGGGGTTGAAAATGATTTTCCTGACATTGCTGTTTGTCTTCGTCATCCTTATTCACAACCTGAATGTAATGGCTAATGTGGCAGTTGTCATGCTGTTACTGCTGGGCTGGACAGGTCACGCATGGCCCAGATTATTGCTGTATGCATCTCCGTTCATTCTGGTATTTATATCAACTTCCACAGGTATGATCATGTTTGGTAAAGGGGAGACCACCTGGTTTCAGTGGGGATTGATTCATATTACCGAAGAGAGCTTCTATCGCGGATTGCACCTGGGATTTCGTTCCTTAAGTATGGCGGCAGCTGGATTGTTGTTCGGCCTGACGACCAAGCCTGTGCGTCTCTTTTATTCCCTCATGCAGCAGTGGAGGCTCCCACCCAAGTATGCTTATAGTTTTCTGGCGGCTATGCGTATGATTCCGATTTTGCTGGATGAATTCCAGACGCTACGGTATGCCATCCGCATTCGGGGAACGAGGCAGCGCGGCTCCCGTTGGAATGTGTACGGCATATTGAAACGATATGCTATTCCACTACTTGCCCAGAGTATTCGCCGTGCGCAGCGTATGGCGGTGGCGATGGAAGCGAAAGGATTTAAGGAAGGCGGGAGCCGGACCTATTACGTTCAGAGCGGGTATTCCCGAGCGGATGTATGGTTTGTGGGGTATTTTATCATCATGTTAACCGCTGCTTATATATTGGGAACCACATTCCCTTATCATTCAACCCTAGTGGATGTAAGGTGAGACCTGTAATTATTTCGTACCTTGTAAATATATTTGGGAGTAACAGTAACTTTTCCTTGTTCAAAACGTCTTTAATGGAAATAACTTCAAATAGATGAGGTGAACGAGTGTGAAGACAGGGTCGAAGTGGCAAAAGACGGGGTACCTATGGATCACTGTAACCGGAATATCGGCCGTGCTGTTTACGGGGTTCATGCTGCTGAATACGAATACGGAAACACAGGCAGGACAGGGCTTCGGTTCGACAACTCAATCCTTATCTGCACAAGCGAAAACGAATTATAAACCGGGTGATACCTTGAATTTGGAAGCAGGTATGCCCCTGTACACTCAAGTTATAGGTAACAAAGTGCCCGTTGATTTGATGGGAATACAGTACTACACTTCCAGCAATGAGAAAATCAAAGGACAAGCCGTTCACGGCGAATGGATCCAATTCCAGGATTACAACAGAGGTGAACTCTGGATTCCCGGCTGGTATACATCCAAGGAAAGCCGAAGCCTGAAGACTGTAACTCCCCAGACGTTCAGTCTTCGTCCTCCGGGAAGCTCGACAAGTTGGTCTCCAAGTCCAACGCTCACAGACCAGGCGTTGATTGTTGCAGCGACGAAGGATTGGTACGGCTTGTCAATTGCCCCGCGCGTCTGGAATAAGGAATCATTCACCTATCGTCCTGCATTGCTTTGGGTTAAAGCACAGGCTGTAGAGCAGCAAGCCATTGTAGCGGATGGTTGGTTTCAACAGGATGCATCGCATTCCGCTTTGGCTGTACGCCATTTGACGGATATCATGCTGAACAAAAAAACAACCTCCAAACAAGTCAAACAATGGCTCGGTGAACCGGATTGGAATGAGAATTCGGCCAATTTGAATGACACCGGTTATACGATGAGTATTGGACAGACCTGGCGATATGAGCGAGCAGACGCGCAATTTTTGGTGACATTTAATAAGAACGGAAAACTTGCTAGAGCACGCTGGAATATACCGCAAGATGATAGAAACAATGTGGTATCCGATTGGAGCTTCGGTCGTTCGGATGAATATGAATTCACAACCAAAATCACAGGCAAGTCATTGCCGATAACGCTACCTTGGAAACCAATATGGACAAATCAAGGCGATATCAACTATACCTTTTTGAAAGCAGCGACAGATGATGTGCTCCTGATGAAAGGGGATGACGGTGGATTTAGTGGTTTTCATTATGAGAGTTCAATGTATGCACTTGACCGACATTCCGGTAAGAAATTATGGGAGATCAATGCGGGGTATGGGAGACAGCAGGTAGAAGTGGATGCAGGACGCCAATACGTTACAATGTATACAGATTATGACCCTGACAAGAAAGAATACGTAGATCGCATACGCCACCTCCAATTGAAGAGTGGTGATGTCGTATGGGAGTATGCTCCCAAGCAAAAATTCAGATTGAACGGCATCACTGCCGCAAAGAATGTAGTTGTTGTGAGTAGTCCAGTTGTCGAAGGCTCAAGTAATAGCTGGTTAACGGTGTTGGACAGTGCAAATGGAAAAACATTATGGACAAGAAAACTTAGTACAGGATATCAACTGTTAAACAAAGGTTCAGATGACCCTTATGTGATGTATTGGGAGAAAAACCAACTGGTCGCAGCGGACCCTCTGTCTGGCCGAACCGTATGGAGCATCAAGGTTGGTAAACCAACTGTAGATCATCCTGAGAACAATCCATACTTTGATGGAATATACCGTCTTGATCCCTTTGCGTCAACTCAGCCAGAACGCTGGATGTTGTTGAGAGATCAATGGGCGCTGCTTGATCTGAACACCGGCAAGAAGCTCGCACAATTCCCTGCCGCGAATGGACAGCAAATTGAGGTGCTGAGCGATGGCAAGCTGCTAATTCGTGATAACAAGAAAGGGGATATATACGGCGATTACGCAGATTTCACAACTACCCTGTACGATGCCAAGAGTGGGACAGAACGTTGGACACAAACGGGCAAAATCGAACGAGGATTTGTGGAGGACGATCAATTATATGTAATCAAAAATGGGTACCCAGCAGCCCTTGCATATGATACAGGAAAGACCCGTTGGTCCGCACAAAACACGATTTCGTCACTTCGATATCCTACCAATCAGGGGAGTTACGTGGTGATTGAAGATCAGCTTTTGCTGCCGATGGGTGAGGATCTGCTGATCATGGATAAAAATGACGGTACCTTGATCGGCCGTGTACATGACGTCGTGATGGGAAACCCGGAACATCGTGATCGGGATGCGAAGAATGGAACCATGAACCGGCTTGGAAATGAAGTCTATATCGGGTCATCCAACGGACGGTTTAGTATATATGATGCAAATGATTTGCACACACATATCTCACGTTAAAGCTTGTTTCATGTCGAATGATGATTTATTATGAATAAACAGGATTGCTCGCGCTCCGGTTATCGGCTGTGCGGGCTTTCTTCATGTGTTCTTGAAGGACCATGTACGATCAATCGCAGGAGGAATCTCCCATGATTTCATTATACGGGGTAAGCAAGTGTTATAACGAGCGTGGGTCCCGTGAAGATCAGGGATTCGAAGCATTAAGCTCGGTTTCTCTAGAAGTAGGCCAGGGAGAGATCCACGGCATTATCGGTTCTAGTGGTGCAGGGAAATCCACACTTCTGCGCATGCTCAATGGATTGGAGAAGCCGGATGACGGCGAAGTCATTGTGAATGGGCAACATTTGACCCGGATGAGTGAGCCGAGTCTGCGTCAGGTACGGAGGTCCATTGGCATGATTTTTCAGCACTTCAATCTGGTCAGCAATCGGACCGTAAGTGGCAATGTCTGTATGCCTCTGGAACTTGCGGGCGTCTCCCGGACCGAGCGGGTTGCACGAGGACTTGAGGTATTGAGATTTGTCGGACTTGAAGATAAGGCCAACCAGTATCCTGCACAGCTAAGCGGAGGGCAAAAGCAACGTGTTGCCATCGCAAGAGCACTTGCCAGCCGCCCGGATGTGCTGCTCTGTGATGAACCAACATCTTCGCTTGATCCGCAGACCACGAATGGAATTCTGGATGTGCTGCGTCATGTCAATGAAACGCTGGGTGTAACTATTGTACTCGTTACACATGAGATGGAGGTTGCCCGAAAGCTCTGTGACCGGATATCGGTGATGAAAGAGGGACGGATCATCAAAACGCTGTCGGAAGCGGAAGTACGCAGCATACCGGCACCGAAGCCTGATCTTCTAACATCCTTGTTGATGGGCGAAGATGTATCCATGAGCGGACGAAATACCTCTCTTCATGGCGATCAGGAGGACCATAATGATGATACCTGAGTCCGTTGTGAAGTATCAGCATGAAATTTGGCAGGCCATCGGAGAGACGTTTGTCATGGTGGGGATCTCCATCACGGCAGCCGTGTTAATCGGGTTGCCTCTGGGTACACTGCTGTATCTGTTCCGAAGAGGGCAACGTTATCAGAATCGACCTCTGTTCACGATTTTGGGAAGTCTCGTCAACATCATTCGTTCCTTCCCGTTTCTGCTGCTAGTCGTATTTATGATTCCGTTCACACGTCTGATCGTTGGAACATCCATCGGGACGCTCGCGGCAACCGTGCCGCTCTCGGTCATCGCCATTGCTTATTACGCCAGACTGGTAGAACAGGCATTGCTTGATGTCCCGAAAGGGGTAGTTGAAGCTGCTTCTTCCATGGGTGCATCGACCATACAGCTTGTGGTGAAATTCCTGTATGTGGAGGCTCGCTCAAGTCTTGTACTCGGCTTAACAACGGCAACCATTAGCTTTATCTCTTACTCTACGGTCATGGGTATTGTCGGTGGTGGCGGTGTTGGTGATTTTGCGATTCGTTACGGTTATCAGCGATTCGAGACGGAGATCATGGTATTTACGATTATCATTATGATTATCCTGGTACAGATGATCCAATTTACTGGCAGCAGACTGTCCCGCTGGCTCGATCGCAGATCCTGAAGAAGGACAAGCAGTGCAGAAAGATTGAATTACAGCATGAACAATACAGATTACATGATGAAGGGGTTTATATCAGATGAAAGCAAAACTAATGCTCATGCTGCTGGCAGTGACGCTCGTAGCAGCCGGATGCGGCAAAAAAGAAGAAACACCTGTGGCGGAAGGAAATAAGGAAGGCACTCAAGCCGGACAAGAAGTAACGTTGAAAGTAGCTACTTTGATTCCGCCAATGACGGATGTGCTGGATATTGTAAAACCATTGCTGAAAGAAGATGGCGTTAATCTGGAAGTTGTAGTACTTTCCGATAACGTTCAACCGAATACTGCACTGGCGAACAAAGAAGTAGACGCAAACTTCTTCCAGCACGTACCTTACATGAATCAGTATAATGAAGCAAATAACGCTAATCTTGTGGCTGTTCAGCCGATCTACAACGCCATCTATGGAGCATATTCCAAAAAGGTTAAGTCCATTGAAGAATTGCCTGAAGGTGCCACAGTAGCGATTGCCAACGATCCGTCCAACATTGGACGTTCACTGGTGATGATGGAACAGAACGGCCTGATCAAGCTGAAAGAAGGCGTCGGTTTTAATGCAACGCAAGCAGACATCACGGAAAACACGAAGAACTTCAAGTTCAAAGAAGTGGATCTGTTGATGCTGGCCCGCATGTTGGATGATGCGGATCTGGTTGCCATGACTCCAGCCTATGCGAGTCCGATGGGGCTTACACCGAAGAAGGATGCGCTGTTCACTGAGAAGGATGATTCCCATTTTGCCATTACCTTGGTTGCCCGGGAAGATAACAAAGATTCGGAAGCCATTCAGAAGCTGGCGAAACGTATGGCGGGTCCTGAAGTGAAAGCCTTCTTTGAAGAGAAGTATGCAGATATTGCGATCCCGGCGTTTAAATAACATCCGTTAATCTGCAACTGAAATGATTGTACAGATAGGTTTCAAGACAAACATGAAGACCCAGGCCTCATTGCCTGGGTCTTTTTTTGTTAATTTGTATTACGGAGTAAATGAGAAATAGCAACATCAGCTTTTGTCAGAGTCAGGTTCTACCTTTGGCTCCATGAGGCGGATCAATTTCCGCTCGGTAGCAGTGTCCGTTGCAGGTGTGTAGATACTGCACCGCAAATCGGCATTTCCCTGAACCTGGAGTGAGGTAAGATCAAAAAGCATTTTGCCAGCTCTGGAATGTCTAAATTCAATCAACACGTCCGGGGCGCTGCTAACGCTGCTTTGTTTCCAAAGGGCTTGAAAATCAGGATATCTGTCCATCATGTCATCCAAAAACAAGTTGTACCATTCATCATCGACATATTGACCGTAATAAGCTCGGAAAATAGCTAGGAATCCGCTGACAAAATCCTCCCAATTGACGGCCAGTCTCCGAAATTCCTTTCGTTCAAACAACAAGCTGATCATGTTCCGCTGTTCAGCCGGAATCTGTTCAAAGTCCATAAACACATGCCGCGCTGCGTCATTCCAGCCCACAATGTGACAGCGTCGGTCTGAGATGATTGTGGGACAATTGCGAAGTTCCTGCAATATTTTCTGCAAAGCGGGATGAATTTGAAGTGGCTTCTCATCCAGGATATGAAGTTCCGAATGGTAATCCAAACCAAGGGAAAACAAATACTTTCGTTCATCCGCTGTCAGCCTGAGAGCTGAGGCGATGTTATCCAATACGGAATGAGATACCTGAATATCTCGGCCCTGTTCAAGCCAGGTGTACCATGTTGTGCTCACACCTGCCAATTGGGATACTTCTTCTCTTCTTAATCCAGGCGTTCTTCGCCGGGAGCCCGCGGGTAATCCGACGGATTCCGGAGAGATTTTGGAACGCTGGCTTTTCAGAAAAGCGGACAGTGCCTGCAGCCTGACATCATGGTTCATTCCATCACCTTCGTTCCTGAGTTTATCATGGTAGTCATTATACTATTATAATTGACAACTTGTAATAGGATAATACGAATGGCAATATAAGTGCATAACTTAACTAAACAAGTATGGAAAGAGCACTAAAGGAGGATGCATTATGGAGCGTGTTGTTATTACAGGAATGGGGATTATCTCTCCTTTGGGGAATGATGTGCATACATTTTGGAATGGATTGGTGGAAGGCAAATCAGGAGTTTCGCCAATTGAAGCGTTTGATACAACGTCCTATAAAACGAAGATAGCAGGGGCGGTCCGTGATTTTGACGGAGAAGAACGGTTTGGACGGAAGGAAGCACGGCGTATGGACCGGTTCGTACAATTTGCTGTTGCGGCAGCAGATCAGGCTTTATCTGACTCCGGTCTCGAGATGGATCATGTGGACAGGGAGCGCGTTGGCGTGTATATCGGTTCCGGCATCGGCGGAATCCAGACCCTGATGGAACAAGGTAAACTCCTGTCTGAACGTGGGCCTGCAAGAGTCAGTCCAACACTGGTGCCCATGATGATATCCAATATGGCGGCGGCTATGGTGAGCATGAGATTTGGCTGTTGGGGACCCACTCTCTCGCCAGTGACAGCCTGTTCGATCGGCAACACCGCGATAGGTGAGGCTTTCCGGCTGATCCGTCACGGTGGAGCAGATGTGATTTTTGCTGGAGGGACGGAAGCAGCTGTCACCGAAGTATCACTGGCAAGCTTCGGCAATGCGACGGCGCTATCTACACGAAACGAAGCGTACGAAGGAGCGAGTCGACCATTTGATGCAGGCAGAGATGGGTTTGTCATGGCTGAGGGTGCCGGGGTCTTGGTTGTGGAGTCTTTGTCCCACGCCCTTGCGAGAGATGCAAACATCCTTGCGGAAATCGTAGGTTATGGTGCCAGTTCAGACGCGTATCATATGGTAGCAACCCATCCGGAAGGACGTGGTGCATACTTGGCCATGAAAGCCGCTCTGGCGGATGCACAGCTTCAGCCACATGAGATTGATGTCATTAATGCTCATGCTACCAGTACGGAAGCGGGTGATCTTTCCGAGACACGAGCAATTAAGCAGCTGTTTGGTGCGGAAGCCTATCATATTCCGGTAACAGCAAACAAATCGATGACCGGACATATGCTGGGTGCGGCTGGTGGGGCGGAAGCCATATCGCTCATTCAAAGCTTGCGTAGCGGTATCATTCCCCCGACAATCAATCAAGAGCAGAGCGATCCGGAATGTGATCTCGATTATGTACCCAACGTTGCAAGAGAAGCTGACCTGAAGATTGGCATGTCCAACTCATTTGGCTTCGGTGGCCATAATGCGGTCATTATTTTGCAGAAATATTCATCGTAAGCTTACAGAGAGCAGTGACTGCCCAAAGGCGCACTGTTCTCTTTTTATTTGCTGTGGGAAGACTGTTCCGACTGCGAAAGTGCAATATAGGCCATTAGTTCGCTGGTTGCATGTAAACATGAGAAATGGCCCATGAATATGGTCGGGATATTCGTTAAAATGTTCAATAGGGGCACATATGTACGTATAATTAAATGGATAACGAAATAGGCCGAAGTTTAAGTTTGGTCCGTTTTCCATGGTGGTATAGATATAAGGGCTGATAGAGGCTTCTTCTAACATAAAGCTATACATAGGAGGGTAAGCAGTGAATGTATGGATTACGGTGAAAAGTCTGGGTAAACGCAAGCCGGCACTTGCCAAACAGGCTGCCGAACTTCCGGAAACAACCGATACGTTGAGACAGCTTATTAAGAACATGGTGGCTCAACAGCTCAAGGCTCTTCAGGACAAGAAGAATGAAGCAGAATGGCTTGCCTACCTGATGCCCGAGGACATTCAAGAGCAGGGAGCAGCAGGAAAAGTAGGCTTTGGCACGATATATAACGAAGGGGTTCCCGATGTAGAAGGCGCCATGGATACAGCTGTAACCGCATATGAAGATGGGTTATTTAAAGTGTTTCTCAATGAGGAAGAGTTGCAGGCACTGGATGAGCCGTTAATTTTAAAGGAAGACGATAACGTGGTATTTATTCGCTTTACAATGCTTGCCGGGCGTCTTTGGTAGAGAGTGACGAGGAGGAGAATGGAATGAATCAGGAAGATAAAGTTCAACAGTATCAACAAGAGTTGCAGGAAAAAGTGAAATCGCTGAAGGGTGTGGAGCAGGAACTCGCGGGCTATGTTGCAGAGATGGCTGGATTTACCTATTTGCGCGAAGACGAAAAGGCCTATTTGGATGCAGAGCAGCAATTGCAACGTATGTCTGCTGAGACGAAAACTCCATTGTTCCGTCCATTATTGGATGTATTGGAGCAACTGGTCAGTGAATCCTTTTTGGCTCGGTTCCGTTACATTGCAGAACGTGCCGCAAATTTTCCATATAGTAAGAATTATGAGCGCAGACCATTTCGTACGACCGATCCCGAACAGCATATTGGACAGGTTCTTCGTAAAATGATTGCCTTGTTCCGTATGGAGATGCATGGCTTCTCTCTGAAAGAATATGTATCCATTCGGGAGTACAAGTTTGATTATCTTCATGAGATTAGAGCCGTTTTACCGGATTGCATTGCCTATGAACTGGATCATGAAACCGGCGATATGAAGCAGGCGCTGCATGATATTATCTATGGCGACAATCAGAATGCATTGCTGACCACTGAAATGATCAAAGGTATCTTCATGAGCGATCAGGTGGAGGCTTACCAGATGGTTGGAGAATTGCTGGTAGCAGCCAGACTGCAGGAGGGTTTGCGCCAGAGCATTGTGGAACGGATGGATGAAGGAACGCTTGAGGCGTATATATACATATTAAAAATAATCATCGACAACAACCTGATTCGGTTCAGTTCGGTAGTGAGAGCGCTCGCCGTATGGACAGGGATCGGAATTGAAGCGGCGAATCAGCGTGTTGCTGCGCAACTAATTACACAAGCACATCAAGCATTGACTGATCCTGCGGTGCGAGAGGAATGGCAGGAAAGCGCTAATGCAAACCAATTATTTATCAGTCTCTGGGCAACGGCAGTCATCGAAGAAAATGAGTTGGAGCGAAAAGTCATCCAGATCATGGATCACGGGCAAGTATATCAGCAGATTGTTGCACAATACGTACTTGCTAACAGTCAGAACAGAGGACTGCGCTTAAACATGGCACGTCAGTATCTTGAAGTACAGGATCTGGAGTTGCTGCATTGGGTGATTGAGAATTATGATGCCATGTACATGTTTAACTGGAGCTTTGATAATGGGGAGAATCAACGTAGTGTTCATGTCTGGCCGCTGTCTGTTTTTGAAGATAAAGCCGTGCGTCGGCGTGACTTTGATCTGTTTAAACAAATGCTGGCCTACATTCCGCAGGGAGGTGCAGGTGGACCATCCGGTGTTCTTGAATTTGTTCAATATCGGATCGATCCGGATGATGTAGTGAAAAAAATGCTATACCTTGCTGCGTATGATATGGACCCGGAATGGATTGGCGAGGTCATTGCGCTCAAAGACAAGCTAAGCCCGGATTTGCGAGGAGAATTGTTGTCCCAGTTTGTCCATCATCCCGAGAATGAAGTACAAAGACAGTTTATTTTTGACAGTCTGTCGGATAAGAGCATGAACAACCGTGAGAATGCTCTGCTCAAAGCCAAGCTGCTGACGCTTACGCTCGAAGAGATGCTGCAAATGGAGACGTTGCTCAAACTGAAAACGGGATCGTTGCGTCAGAAGACCATTCAGGTGTTACTGCTTCAGCCAACCGATCAGCTGATGGTATCCCTGAAACGACTTGTACAATCCAAAACTGAATTGCAACGATTGGGTGCGCTGGAACTGTTGACCGAGATCTCCGCAGATTCACAACGCATGGAGCAGCAGGAGCAGATGCAGCCAATCATAGCGTTAATCAACACACCAACAGCCAAGGAGCAGAAGCTTCTGGACAAGCTTACAGAGCAGAGCAGCAGGTATACGGCGGCTAATGGATTCGGCCTGTATGATCCTGCATGGGGGAATCCACTGCTTCATGAGAAACGTGATCTCGGCGGGTTCAAGCCGAAAGACATGTTTACCCTTTCCCTGGAAAAAGCGAAGCAGGTTCTTGAAGGGTTGGATGCGTTGCTACATGAGCACAGGGACCATGAATATGAAGCCGAATATTATGCTGGCTACAAAGAAACCTTGCTTGTAGGTGCGACATTGCGTGCTATGGTCTTCATTCCTTATGATCAGCGGCAAGATATAAAATTATTGGAGCAGTTCCCTCTCCATAACATATGGGGAGAATATGTTCAGAAGAGTGGTCTGGATAGTATAGAACTGCTGCAAATTTTGTTTGTGATTCGTTTGGAGGATCTGAATAAGAAGCTGGATAGTTATTACCGTTACTATTCCACCATATACGAATATAGTGAATTGGAGAAACACTGGCTGCTGGAAGGATGGCGGAAGGAATTTGCCGAAGAGGTCTACCCGGTTCAGTATATCCAGGACATGAAAAAGATGGTCAGTGAGCTTCATTACGCAGATCAGGTGAAAACGCTGATGGAGGCCGTTTATGAGGACAGTGATAAGTCAGATACATTTGAAATCGCTGAGCGGACACTCTATGCGCTGATGAAAATGATGCCTGAGGAACAAATGGAAAAGGAATCGGGCATGCTCGCTCTTTTGTCTGGCCCATGGTTCTATATTGTCCGGGATCGTGTATATGACGATAACAGTTTCATGCGATACTTCCAGACGCTAAGCCAATTCGACCGATTAAATAAGGAAAGTAACCGAGGTTCCTTCCTCACTCTGAACGATTACCTGCGCGCCTACGAACTGGGATTCATTGATGCACAGGAAGTCTATAAGCAGCTGCTTGTGGGAGAATCACGTGCCCAGTTTATTCGGGAATTGACATCAAGCCGGTCCGACTGGATTGCGGAGAAACCGGTATTGGCAGAACTGCGAAGAACCGTTGTTGAACGAATTTTGGAGATTGAGTTGACCCGAGGAGAGCTTTCAACAGAAGTAAGTACGCTGGCCATGAAGCTTGAACGCATTGAAGGTATGGAGCATTGGGTGCATCTCGTTGCTGCCATGGATCAGGATACCTTTGTCCGTGGATATATCTACAGCTACGGTGACAATACGACACGTAAAGAAACGTTCAGCCATCTGATCCAGGTTTGCCATCCACGTGATGGAGAGGACGCAGTACTGTTGGGACAATTGCTGGCGAAGCATCCCATCCAGGAGAAGAAGCTCCTGGAAGCCGCAATGTACGCACCGCAATGGATGGAGATTGTTGCGAAGCATCTCGGATGGGAAGGACTGCGCAGTGCAGCCTGGTACTTCCATGCTCATATTAATGAACGGTTCACTGCTGAAAAGGAAACCATTGTGGCGCATTATTCTCCAATTTCACCTCAGGACTTTAACGAAGGGGCATTTGATATCGCCTGGTTCGAGGAGGCATACGAGGCGGTCGGTGAGGAGCGGTTCAGCCTGTTATACGATTGTGCCAAATATATCTCCGGGGGAGCCAATCACCGCAGATCACAGTTGTTCGCGGATGCGGCACTTGGGAAGCTGAAACTTGAAGATATGCGTGAGTCCGTGGAAGATAAACGCAATAAAGATCATTTGTTGACCTACAGCCTGATTCCATTTGCAGAAGAACGGGAACAGGATCTGCGTGAGCGGTACGACTTCATTCAGAAATTTCTGATGCAGAGCAAACAGTTTGGTGCACAGCGCCGTGCCAGTGAAGGTCTGGTATCCCAGATAGCGCTGGGCAACCTTGCCCGTAATGCAGGATATGCCGATGTTACCCGGCTGATGTGGGATATGGAAGCTCGCAAGCTGGATGAGATGAAATCCTATTTTGAGCCGCATGAACTGGATGAGGCTACTACAGCCCAATTGGTCATTGATGAAGAAGGCCAGCCGGAACTGCTCATCGTAAGCAAAGGGAAAACACTCAAATCTGTACCTGCTCGGTTCAAGAAAGATGGATACATCGCCGAATTGAAGGAATTAAAAACGGATCTGGTTGATCAGTATCGCCGGGCAAGACAGGAATTGGAGCGTTCCATGACGGCAGGAACATCCTTTACGAGTGAGGAAGTTTCAAGTCTGCTGCAGAATCCGGTTCTTCGTCCACTGGTTCGCACGCTTGTGTTCCAAGCAGATGACAAGCTTGGAAGATTCGATGTAACGTCCGGTGGGTTGGTTACTCCGGCTTCGGATGATTCGACAAGCACGATACAAACCTTGGCGGCACATGATCGCCTACTGATTGCGCATCCATTGCATCTGTTCCAGAGTGGAAGCTGGAGTGAATTCCAACGGGATCTGTTCAACCGTCAGGAACGTCAGCCATTCAAGCAGGTATTCCGTGAACTCTATCTTCCAAATGAGGATGAGCTGGCTAATGGAACGGTATCCCGTCGGTATGCAGGTTATCAGATTCAGCCGAAAAAAGCAGTTGCTCTGCTTAAAGGACGTCAATGGACCGTCAGCTATGAGGAAGGACTGCAAAAGGTAAGCTATGAGCATAATCTGATTGCCAATCTCTATGCCATGGCAGACTGGTTCTCGCCCGCAGATACAGAAGCGCCTACTCTGGAGACGGTGCAGTTCTATGATCGAAAAACGTATAAACCTGTTGCGTTGAAGGATGTACCGCCGGTCTTCTTCTCGGAAGTCATGCGTGACATTGATTTGGTGGTTAGCGTTGCGCATGTTGGCGGAGTAGATCCGGAAGCCAGCTTGACCACGATTGAGATGCGTCATGTGATTGTGAATGAGTCACTGCGTCTGTTGAAGGTCGATAACGTACGTCTCGATGGAAATTACGCTCGAATTGATGGTGAACTGGGCGAGTATGCCGTTCATCTTGGCAGCGGTAATGTGTTCAAACAGGCGACGGGCGCGCTTCATATCGTTCCTGTGCACAGTCAGCATCGAGGTAGGATCTTCTTGCCATTCCTTGATGAAGATCCAAGAACGGCTGAGATTTTATCGAAAGTGATGTTATTGGCTGAAGACAAGAAGATCAAGGATCCGCAAATCCTTGCACAATTGCAGCAATGATTAGCCATGTTGAGATGATGCTGTAGCCAAGCGGCATTAGATTGAAGAAGCCGAGTGAACTTATTGAATATCAGGCAGCTGAAGCACCAGCCAAGGTGACTTTGGCTGCCTTTTATTTTCTGTGTTTTTGGTTAGGAATCATTAAATAGCAGTAAAAAGCTGTCTCAAGATTGGTAATGGTGGGTACAGATTGAGTATTGGGCATGGTAAAATATACGTAGAGTTATATAAAATTTGATGTATTAACCAAGTCCAATCGCAGGATCGAATGTTTACATAATTGTTTTCTAGGAAAAGGAGAATACGTTGGACATGTTAATCACTTCATATCGTGAACAGGATCATAACAAGTTGGTAGAGATTTGGGAGAGAGCCGTTCGGGCAACACATACGTTTTTGGAAGAACATCACATCCAGTTCTATAAAAAAGTAGTGAGCGACGTGTTGCAGCAAAGGCAAGTCGAGGTATGGGAAGCGCTGGATGCTGACAATGAACCCGTTGGTTTTATCGGTTTGGATGATAACTTTATTGAGATGTTGTTTGTAGATGTCAGTCAGCACGGGCAGGGCCTGGGGCGTCTTCTGATCAACCATACCCTTAACATCAAAGGTCGTCACCTCAAGGTGGATGTCAATGAGCAGAATGCTGGAGCAGCCCGATTCTACGAGAAAATGGGATTTGTACAAATGGGTCGTTCCGAGTTGGATGGTTCCGGTAATCCGTTTCCGCTGCTGCATCTGGAGATCAGGGCAGATCAGGCTGCAAGATAAAGATCGGTGGACCACGAAATAGGAGGAATATGACGAAGAGGAGCGTGCAGGATGACACAGATTAAGGTAACACCGGAACAACTGGATACAGTTAGTGGGCAATTCGCCCAGGCACATCAGCAATTGTCGGAGTTTATGTCCACATTGGATAGCCAGATCCGTGTCATGCGCAGCAATTGGGACGGAATGGAGAGGGAGCGCTTTTATAACGATTATGCAACGGCCCAAGCTACAATGAAGTCTGTTCTTGAGCTGGTCTTGTCCATCCAATCCGAACTCAAGAAAATTGCCGAGCGTTTCCGCACCACGGATGAAGATGTTGTGAACAAGGCTCTTATGGTGGCTTTGGCTGCGGCACAGACTCTTACGTCCCTCGGTAAACATAAAGGTGATGGCTCGGGCAAAACGTCAGGTCCTCCGGAGAATATGGAGGATTGGGATAAGAAGGACGCCGAGGATTACAAAAACTATGAGGATATGTTGAAGAAAGCCGAGGAAATGGGTGACGAAAAACTGGCGCAGCAGCTTCAGGCCAGCATGAACGTTATTCGGCTTCAATATGAGGACGAGATCTACCAGACTGATCCGAACACGGGCAAGACGGTGAAGATTACCGAGGATTCGATTGTAGGTACGTATCAGGTTAAAAGCGACAAGGGTGAAACGACCAGCATCAGCTTGGATAAACAGGGTAACGTCGTGGATTACAACAAGGATACGAAAAAATACGAGTATTGGGAACAAACCCATACGACCAGTCAAGGGGAGCATCTCTTTGGCAAAGGAGCACAAACGGCTACAGCTTATGGAATCGGCCTGCTGTTGACCAGCAAGAGCGGATCTGCCTTTACAGAACATGCGACAGGGCTCGGTTCCTCCTTTGTTGCGGACAAGTTCCTGTTCTCCGTGCCGGAAGAAGGCGAGACGCGTACGATGATCTACCGAACCAACAAGGATACAGGCAAAATCGAGAATATGATCGTGGTCACGCGTGGCGACAACGATATTGAATATATTCCGTGGCGTGAGTATAACTAAGCCACGGAGCAAGCCTTGTAGCCTCCATTCGGATACAAGGCAGATATAACCGAGGGCAGGCACATAGTGAGCCTGCCCATAAACAAACACCCGCACAACCTTCATCACAGGATCGAAAGGTTGCGCGGGTGTTTGTCGTTTGGCTTACCGTCCGCCAAGGTCAGGTGACCGGGCCAGTAAGGGGGCTTTTCTTGCCAAAAAATTAGTGTGTCTCTTCGTCCAGAAACGGTTTGTTCACCGCATAATACATGAAGCCCATCAACAGCACGCCGCCCACCAGATTGCCAAGCGTGACCGGAATCAGGTTATGAATAACCCCGCCGAATGAGATCGTCCCCGGATGGTTCAGTACCAGCGCAATGGCGAATGTACACATATTGGCGACGCTGTGCTCATATCCCGAGATGAAGAAACAGAAGACAAAGAGCATCATGGCGAACATTTTCGCACCATTCTCCTTCATGAACATCGGTACAAAGAACGCCAGACATACGAGCCAGTTACACAGAATGCCCCGGAAGAAGAGCTGCATGGCCGGAGCCTCCATCTTGTGCTCTACGACACTCAGTAGAAAACCATTCACCTGAGATGAATCGAAAAGACCCGTCAGGTAGATTAACAGGGCAAATACTGCCGCACCCATCAGATTTCCACTGTAACTCGCGATCCATAGCTTCACCACTTCGAACCATTTCAGTTTCTTGCGTAAGGCAGCATAGGTGTAGTAAAACGTATTTCCAGTGAACAGATCACCGCCACCATAGGCGATCAGAATAATTGCCGCACCGAACGTGAGGGCAGCCATAGGGTATGTAAAAGGGGAATCCTCCATATAAAAGAAGTTACCCGTCTTGAACGCCACAATGACGCCAAACCCGATAAACATGCTGGCGAGCATGGAGCGTGCAAGGTACCTGATCAAGCTTTGTTTGTAAATCTTGTGTTTCTTCAGCGCCAACTTCTCAACGTTGCGTAAACCTTCCGTTTCCATAATTCGCCTCCCGTTTGCCTGATGTCTTGTTTACATTATAACGAAAATATGGAAGTTGGGGAGGGTTGGCCTGGATTTGTGATGTTTATTTAATAGGATAAGAACTAAGGGCTGGGCGGAAGAATGATTGGACGAGCAGCTAGCGCCTCCTCCACAATCTGTTCGGGTGTCAGGTCTCGATCATCCCAGAAAATCAGATTGCTGATCTCCGCGTAAGGCATCTCTTGCTCTAACTCGGTTAGCATCTCATCCAGTTCATCTTCGGTTCCTTCGGCATTCATCAGATTGCGAACCCTTTCTACCAAATGCAAATGGTTAGACATATCGATACCTCCTGAATGATTCATAGAGTGAACAAACTAGTCTTTCATGGGTTGATCCAATGGATCATACGTAACGATCACCGGTAAAAATTTGGGCTCAAGCATCAGGCTAATGAGTTGTTCGTCTTGATCAGCATAAGAAATGAGATAGCTTCCAAAATGAGATTCATAGATGAAATCCCTGTATTGATAGGAGCGTTCGGGGTACTTTATGTTCACATATAGCGTAGTTACCCCGCGGGCAAAGGTTGCTTTCAACATCGGAATTTGGGCCAAAAGTATAATCGCGACAAGAACAATTACTCTACGTATAGCGAGACGGGTCAGATGGCTTCACCCCATTATCGTAAAATGATTTTACCTAATTAATGAAGGTCCATCTAAAACCAGATGTCACTCCACGAGTATAGCAAGATTGCCAAACTGCTCTCCCTTTTCCATACGTTCGAATGCTTTCGCTGTGTCCTGTAGCGGATATATACCATCGATTACAGGATGTATATCATGTTTCTCCACCCATTGCAGCATCTGAATAAACTCTTCACGGCTGCCCATGGAGGTGCCAATCAGGCTAACTTGCGGGAAAAAGATCGAGCGGATTGGAACAGCCAGATCATCTCCCGAGCTTGCGCCATACATCACGATACGGCCACCTGGTCTGATTATATCAAAATATTTGGGGAACATGGCTTGTCCGATGCTATCCAAGATGAAGTCAACAGGATCAAGATCATTCTGCAAACTCCAGTCTGCATGACTGTCCAGAGCTTGGAAAGCGCCCAGACGCAGGGCCTCATGTCTCTTGGCTTCACTTCTGGATGTAATGGTTACCTTGGCACCCGCAGCTATGGCCATGAGCAGGGCATAGGTCGCTACACCGCCGCCAATACCGGGAATGAGGATGTGCTCACCTTGCTTAAGTCTGCCACGAGTGAATAGGGCACGGTATGCTGTTAAAGCCGAAAGGGACAACACCCCTGCTTCCGTCCATGATAGATGAGAGGGTTTGGGTAAGGCATTTCTAGCAGGCAGCGTAATATATTTTGCAAGAGTTCCATCTGTAGGGCCCCCTACAATATCGGGCACAATGGGTACTTCAACAGCGTGCTCCCAACCAAGAGTAGGGTGGATAATGACTTCATCGCCTAAAGATAAGTCCTCTACACCTTCGCCAATCTTCACGATTACACCTGCTCCATCGGAACCAAGAATGAGTGGTGTGTCCTGGAATGTACGTCCTGCCATGATGAACAGATCACGATGATTAATTCCAGCAGATTTCAGTTGAATCTGTACTTCACCGGCTTCTGGGGCCCGAGATGTTGACTCTGTATATTGAAGACCTTCAAGGCCGCTTTGGCCGGAATGTATAATAGCTTTCATTTTCAAAATTCCTCCTTGTGTATACAAAAACTTCACTACTGAGCCTCATTGTACAGATGGGGCAGATTCACGTAAAATGAACAAAAATGAATGTCAGTATCAATTCAGATAATAGATAACAAGCAGGTGATCAGGGCATGGATGCAGGAGATTTGAAAATATTTCAGACGGTTGCCCGCGAAGGCAGTATCAGCAAAGCAGCAGTAGCGCTGAATTATGTGCAATCCAATGTAACAACACGAATTAAACAGTTGGAAGATCAGCTGCAAGTACCGCTGTTTCATCGCTCCAACCGGGGCATGTCGCTCACACCAGCGGGTGAGAATTTGCTGGGATATGCGGATAAAATATTACATTTGTTATATGAAGCGGAGCAGTCAACGCAAATCGGAAATCCGCCTGCAGGTATGCTTCGTCTTGGTGCGATTGAGACCGCAGCCTCCAGTTATCTGACGCCGCTGCTCGCTGAATACCGTTTATGTTACCCAGAGGTTCAGAATTCGTTAATTACAGGTGGTACACATGAACTCAATCAGAAGGTCATTCAACATGAGCTGCATGGAGCTTTGGTATATGGCCCGATCGACCACCCTGAGCTGAACTATATGAAAGTGTACGACGAAGAGTTGGTACTGATTGCTGAACCCGGAACCCATGAAATGCATGCTCTATTGTGCAAACCGATGTTGTTTTTTGAAGTAGGCTGTACCCATCGCGTGCAGGCAGAAGCCTTTTTGAAAGATCAGGGCATGCACACCCTCAACGTTACGGAATATGGAACACTGGACACCATTATGAATGGCGTATCTGCGGGAATAGGTGTGTCATTGCTCCCACGCTCTTCGGTTACGAAAGCCGAACGGAGAGGCGAAGTTACAGTGTTATCTTTGCCTGATCCGTATTGCAGGTTGGAAGTAGGATTCGTGCATTCACAGAGTGAGCATCTATCCGGGGCGCTGGGTGCACTGGTGCAGATGATAACAAACCAAAAAACCAGAACAATAAAGGAGTAAATAACCTTGAAGAATACAGAGTTAACATTAGCGGAAGCTTTTAATCAGGCGGAGTTTATTATAGGCGGTCACGGAAGTCGTAAAGTCAAAGTACTTCAGGAAGCGCTGGAGCAGGTGGATGGGGAACAGTATAGTGATCATTATGGCAACGGCAAAATCATTGATCAATTCCAGCAGCAGATGGCTGACGTTCTGGGTAAGGAATCAGCTGTATTTTTCCCCAGTGGTACGATGGCGCAGCAAATTGCGCTACGTATCTGGTGTGACCGCAGAGGCATCAAGCGGGTAGCTTATCATCCTTTATCTCATCTGGAAATTCATGAAGAGGACGGACTGAAGGAACTACATCACATTGAATCCATTTTGCTGGCGGATAAGGACCGATTGATTCGATTGGAAGATGTGGAGGGGATGAATGAAGAGATTTCCTGCCTGCTGCTTGAACTGCCCCAACGCGAGATTGGTGGACAATTGCCTGCCTATGAAGAGTTGGAGGCAATCTCGGCCTATTGCCGTGAACGTGGAATCAAGCTTCATCTGGACGGGGCACGTTTGTTCGAAATCACGCCTTATTATCAGAAGACTCCCGCCGAGATTTGCAGTCTGTTCGATAGTGTCTACGTGTCTTTTTACAAAGGCATTGGAGGAATTGCTGGGGCTATATTGGCAGGAGATACGGATGTTATGCAAGAATCGAAAATATGGAAGCGTCGGCACGGCGGCGATCTGATCGGCCTATATCCATATATTCTTAGTTCTCAATATTATTTCAATGAACGGTTTGGCAAAATGGGGCTTTATTATGAGCAGGCGAAGGAACTTGCTTCCTTGTTAAATGCGTGTCACGGTATACGTACATTGCCAGAAGTACCCGTCTCCAATATGTTTCACGTACATTTTCCCTTGGCTCAAGCCGAGGTGGAGCGTATTCTGGCATCCATGACTCAGCAATTCGGGTTGGGGATTACTTCATACTTGCAGCAGACCAGTGCTCATAGCTGTGCCTTTGAATTGTCAACGGGGGATCGATATCAGAATGTACCCAAGGACAAGCTGCATTCAGCGCTGCAATGGCTGGATGAAGAACTGCGGAAACATGTGAACTAAAATAAAGCTATGCTTATTCTGCCTTATCCACTTGCTGGATAGGGCATTTTTGTTGCAGGAAAAGAAAGATAGGTGACGAAAGGTACTTTAATGCAGCAATAACAGTAATAATGTAGCTTCTGGTATCATCGTGTCGTTAATAGTGAACATATTTGTGGACCCAAATTTCATTGATTTTCATTTATAGAGGAGGAGTTCAAGTGGAGTCGATAGGTTTGGAACCCATTCGTGATCTTTTGGTTGAAGCTTACAATACAACAATGGGAGAAGGGTGTACTCCTGAAACGCAACAGAGCATTGAGGATTTTGAGCAAAAGCATAACGTGAGATTGCCCGCAGTGTACCGTGAGCTCCTACTTGAATTTGGTGCATGCAACTTCGGCGATCCTGCCTTGTATTCGGTGAAAGAATTGAATTGGGCATATCCCGAGTTCCTGGAAGTATACCGTGAATATGAGAAGGAATACGAGTTGCCCACTGAGCTGCATCCATTTCCAATTGGTGGGTTTGGCGAAGGAAGCATCGCTATACTGGATCAAAATTCTGGCAAGGTTCTGATGTTAATCCACGATGCGGGAGAACTACCTCTTCGTGAGATAGCCGTGGACTTTAATGAATTAATGACGATGCTGGCTGAATCAGCCGTTTGGGTTCAGGAACAGATGAAGTAAGAGGTCAGACAGAAGGGAAGTACATCAGGCGAATGGATATTCGAAAATTACGATACTTTATCACCGTGGCGGAGGAGCTTCATTTCCACCGTGCGGCTGAGAAATTAAATATGACGCAACCGCCGCTGAGCCAGCAGATTCAGAATCTGGAAGAAGAGCTCGGCGTGAAGCTGTTGGAACGCACGAAAAAAATGGTTCGTCTCACGGCAGCCGGTGCCGTGTTTCTGGAACAGGCGAGGCTGATCATGGCCCAACTTGAGCGATCCATCCAGCTTACGCAGAAGGCTGACCAGGGGATCATTGGACATTTAACAGTCGCTTTTGTGGATTCGGCTTCGGGGAGTATTATGGTCGATGTGCTGAGAAAATTCCAAGCGGCGTATCCGCAGATTGAACTTACGTTGCGTGAGATGACCTCGTCCGAACAATTGCAGGCACTAGCAGATGGACAGATCCATATTGGATTTTTGCGGTATCAGGATCATAACGGACATTTGTCATTCCGAGTCTGTCAGACGGAAACATTAATCGCAGTGCTGCCAGACCATCACCCTTTAGCTTCACAGACTCAGGTGTCAATCACCGAGCTGGCGAACGAAGATTTTATTTTATTCCCACGGCATCTGGGCTCTCCGTTCCATCGTCTCGTTCTGGATTATTGCAGGGAGCATGGCGTAGATCCTCGTATTACACAGGAAGCCATTCAGATGTACACCATCGTGAATCTCGTTGCAGCGGGTATGGGTATATCCATCGTTCCTTCTTCAGTAGATGTGTTCGAGCGGAGAGGTGTGGTGTTTCTACCACTAGCAGAAAGTCCGCCCTCCGTACCGTTGTACACGGCATGGCGGACGGACTTGAATCAGGAAGTGATTTCCAGTTTTATGAATATTGTAGATGAATGCGTTGATGGGGAAAATAAGTTGAGCTAAAAATGATGTACACTTGCACTACGATGACAGAACAACCTTCAAATCGGAAAATCTGGAGATAAGCGTATGCTTCCGATGCAGCTTTCTTGTAGAAAGCTTGTAGCTTCGCTTTTTCAGTTTTTTTCTGCCCTCTCCGTTTTCGTGTAAACGATTAGTTCAACTTATATAGTATGTTTAAAGTAGTTGAAGGTAGTTGAAAAAAGAGCGACTAACCCGTCCGTGCAGGGTCTCTCTCAATCCACTCACCCAATATTTCATCAATGCGGGACAGGGTGTCCCGATCGAGTTGAACACCAGAGGCTTTTACATTCTCAAGGACTTGCTCAGGAAGGGATGCACCAATAATGACGGATGACACATACGGATGCTGAAGAACCCAGGCAATGGCGAGTTGAGGGAGTGTCAGCGCGATCTCTTTCGCCAATGGAACAAGCTGCTGCACAGCAATCAGAACATCGTCCCGTAACCACCGACCAGCCAGATTGTTGAAAAAGGGTGCTCCAGCCTCGGCCGCTGCACGTGATCCGGCTGGCAGCGCTTCGTGCGGAAGATATTTACCAGATAGTATGCCCTGAGCCAGGGGAGACCATGTAATGTGGCCAAGACCTGCTTGTGTACTTGCTGGCACAACTTCCTGCTCAATAACACGCCATAACATCGAATACTGTGGCTGGCTTGCAATAAAAGGCACGCGAAGCTCCTTAGCTAATGCGGAACCTTCTTTAATCTGAGCAGCAGTCCATTCGCTAACTCCAATATAGTGAACCTTGCCCTGACGAACCAGATCAGCAAACGCAAGGAATGTTTCCTCCAGCGGCGTATTTGGATCATAACGGTGAGCGTAATAGACGTCGATATAATCCGTTTGCAATCTTTGCAATGAAGCGTTGCAGGCCTCCATGATATGTTTGCGGGAAAGTCCTCTGTCGTTGCGACCTGAGCCGGTTGGATGACAGACTTTGGTGCATAGTTCAATGCTTTCTCTTCGGATCTCCTTTAGAGCATGTCCTAACACCGTTTCTGCCTTGGTGTTGGAATAGACGTCTGCCGTATCAAATGTCGTGATGCCTGCTTCCAAAGCAGCCCGGACACAGGCTTTTGCAGTTCCATCATCCACTTGTGCTCCATGTGTAATCCAGTTGCCCAGTGAAATCTCACTGACGGTTAGACCGCTGTTTCCTAATTTGCGATATTCCATTCGTGACGCCTCCCTAAGTAATCTGGACTCCATTGTAGCAATGGCAGATTAATAGGTGAAATATCTTTTAACCCCATCTTTGATACGAAAAAGATATCACTGGATCTTCTCTGGTAACAAAAACGTATAGTTAAGCTTGCTCATTGTTCCTGCATGTATTTGCGATAGAGGGCAGGCGTAATCTCCTCGAATTTTTTGAATATTTTGATAAAATAACCCGATTCATTGAATCCCAGTTCATCACTGATCTGCGACACGGGCATATCCGTAACTTCGAGCAATTGCTTTGCCCATTTAATTTTGAGCCGTGCAATATAAGTTGTGAAATTCTCACCCGTTTCCTTGGCAAACAGCCTGCTGAAATAACTTGGACTCAGGTGGCACAGATCGGCCATTTGTTTAAGTGAGACCTGCTCACTCTTGTGACTGTAAATGTATTCAAAAGCAGGTTGGAGCACCGGGCTGGAGCTCTCTGTATCACTTGCACTATTTTTAAGATAGGCATCCGCAATCGCATTGGTCATTTCTTTTTTGATCGACTCAATATTACGGATGGAGTATCCAGGCAGAATGGTGGACAGATTCAGAGACTCCTGATGACCCGAAGCTTTTTCGAACATTTCTACCAGCAAATTTTTGTTCAGTGCTTCCTCCACGATGTAGTTACAAAGTAAAGAAAGCATGTTGGAGATCTTCACAACTTCTTCATAGGTCATGACAGGCAGCTGGTCATAATCGTCCTGTAATTCCTTTAGCTTCGCAGCATGCATAGGTACGTTCTTGGACGTGACGATCTGTTCCAGTTCCGTCCCTTTCTCCGGGTCAGCGAGCTTCACTTGTCCTGCCATTACGGCACCAATATATTTCCCATCGATTGTGATTGGAATCGCGATATCCACGATATTGAAATGACACAGGTAGACATAAGGCTCGTTCAATCGAACGGCTTCCAGACCACCACGAGAATCACATTTCTGGCAGTAGGGGAGCAGTTCGGGATCTTTGCGGACATTTTGGCAAAAGGCCTGACAGCTGCTATGGCTGGTTACGGGAATGCCTTTATAATCAACGGTTAGAATAGCCAGCTTGGTCACAGTGGCAAGAGAATCTTGTAGACGCTTCCATTTATTCAGGTCGAGGATTTTATTGATGTGCAGATATTCTTTAATCATGGGTGGAACCCTCCATAGCTAACCTGATGAATGATTTCGTTCGTTAAAAGTTAGCAAGTTGTACATATTAAGATGAGTTAATGACGGGTAATGTATAGATGATGTCAAAATTAACCCATCGTATGACAATAAGATACCATGATTCCGTTGAAAAGCAAAAAATTACGATTGCAAATTATAATAATTTGTTATCAAAGTCCACTGTAAACCTCACATGCATGGTATATATTTAGGTTAATTGTGAGTATTTAAAATTTCATGTTTAAGTTCATCCAAGAATTACATCAGATAGCCTTGTTTGTTGAAGGTATGCAGGTAATTGATGCAGTAAACGAACTTATATCATCCATAGGAGGTTTATATCATTATGAGAAAAGCATTTATTAGTCCAACGAAATATGTGCAAGGCGAAGACGAATTGTTGAACCTCGGTTACTTTGTGAAATCCTTTGGTGAATCTGCATTGCTGATCGCACATCCGGATGATGTACAGCGTGTAAAAGCGAAGCTCGATGCAACGGCACAGAAATTCGATATTACATTTGTTGAAAGCGGTTTTAGAGGAGAATGTTCCCGCGAGGAAGTCGCTCGTCTTCAAGAAATTGCGAAAGAAAAAGGATGCACTTGTACGATCGGTCTTGGTGGCGGTAAAGCGATTGATGCAGCCAAATGTGTGGCAGAAGGCGAAGCGCTGATCATCTGTCCTACCATCGCAGCAACGGATGCACCAACAAGTCACTCGGCTGTGTTGTACACGCCAGAAGGTGCTTTTGATGACTACGCTTATTTCAAACAAAGCCCAAGTGTTGTTCTCGTGGACACAACAGTTATTGCAAACGCACCAACACGTTTCCTTGTATCGGGTATGGGTGACGCGTTGTCTACGTACTTCGAAGCAAGAGCTACAGCGAAGTCGTACTCTCGTGTGAACGCAAGTTTGCCGATGGGATCACGTGAAGGATACACGCCATCCGCAGTAGGTACAAATGCAGCACTTGCTCTTGCAAAACTTTGTTATGAAATGCTGCTGACTGATGGATTGAAAGCAAAAGTAGCCAGTGACAGCAACGTCGTGACTCAAGCGCTGGAAAACATCGTTGAGACAAACATTCTGTTGTCTGGTCTTGGATTTGAGAGTGGCGGTCTGGCTGCAGCACATGCGATCCACAACGGTTTGACTGTTCTGGAGGGTACACATCACTTCTTCCACGGTGAAAAAGTATCATTCGGTACGATTGCACAACTCGTCCTTGAAAATGCACCAACCGAAGAGCTGCATGAAGTCATGGACTTCTGTCTCGCAGTAGGACTGCCTGTAAGCTTGGCGGATATCGGTGTAGATACCATTAATCAGGAAGAGTTGTTGAAGGTGGCCGAGATCGCATGTATTCCGGAAGAATCCATTCATGCCATGCCATTCCCGATTACTGTTCCTGAAGTGGCTGCTGCCATTGCGGCGGCTGACCGTATGGGACGGGACTACAAAGCAGCTCGCCGGGAGGCGAAATAAATGAAGAAAATCATCAATCAGGCTGAAAATGTTGTCATGGAAATGTGCAACGGCATTGCGCTGGCGCACCCGGAGCTTGAATTTTTGAAAAAATATAAGGTCATTAAACGCAGAGAGATTAATGGGGATAAAGTCAGCCTCATCAGCGGCGGCGGTAGTGGACACGAACCTGCTCATGCGGGTTACGTCGGTAAAGGCATGCTGGATGCTGCGGTCTGTGGAGATGTATTCGCATCTCCTTCCCAGATACAGGTGTATCAAGCGATCAAGGCCACAGCCAGCAAGAAGGGTACGCTGCTAATCATTAAGAACTACAGCGGCGACATGATGAACTTCAAGAACGCGGCGCATCTTGCCGAGGAAGATGGCATTGATGTGCAATATGTACGGGTTGAGGACGACATTGCTGTTCAAGACAGTCTGTATACGGTAGGGCGCCGCGGCGTTGCCGGAACCGTACTGGTACACAAAATCGCTGGAGCTGCAGCCGAAGAAGGCCGCAGTCTGGCAGAGGTGAAATCCGTTGCTGAGAAAGCAGCCCAGAACGTTCGCAGCATCGGATTTGGATTCACTTCCTGTACCGTGCCAGCCAAAGGAACACCGACATTTGAAATCGCTGAAGATGAGATGGAATTCGGTGTGGGAATTCATGGTGAACCAGGCATTCGCCGCGAGAAATTAGTATCTGCGGATGAGCTTGCAGGACGCATGGTTGAAGCACTGCTTGCAGAAATGAAGCTGGACAACGATGCATCCGCTGAGATTGCTGTGCTTGTCAATGGCTTTGGTGCGACTCCTTTACAGGAGCTTTATCTGCTCAACAACTCGGTTCAGCGTGAGCTGGCACAGCGTTCAGGACTGGGTGTATCCACTACGTTTGTTGGCAATTACATGACGAGTATCGATATGGCAGGCGCATCGGTAACTATCCTGAAACTGGACGATGAACTGAAAACATTGTTGTTTAAGGAAAGTGATACACCTGCTTTCAAAGTGTCTGGTCCTCCAGTAGCGCAAGTGGCATATTCGGAAGCGTTGGAAGCTGTCGTGACTGAAGATGCGTCTGTATCCTATCAAGTGGAAACACCTGCAACGTCTGCGGTGATCAACAACAATCAATTCTCCCTGGATAATATCGTCTACCTGATCGATAAGATGAGTGAAGTCATTATCAAGAACGAAGTGCCGTTCTGTGAACTGGATTCCCATGCGGGTGACGGCGACTTTGGTATGAGCGTAGCGAAGGGTTTCAGACAGCTCAAACGCGAATGGAACCATATCGTGAACGAAGAGAAAAAGAATATCGGTTCATTCCTCGATGCCTGCTCTCTTGTCATTATGGAATACTGCGGTGGTGCATCCGGCCCAATCTGGGGTTCGGCATTCCGGGCAGCAGGCAAAGCCGTTGGTGACAAGCAGCATTTGAACGTTGCAGAGTTCGCTGATATGATGCAGGCAGCAGTGCAGGGGATTCAGTCTACAGGTGAACGCTCTTTTGGACGTGGAGCCGTAGTGGGCGACAAAACTTTGATTGATGCACTTGTTCCTTGTGCAGATGCCTGGACGCAAAGTTCGAAGTCTGGAGATGACTTCAAAACGGCGTTTGCCAAAGGTGCCGAAGCGGCAGTAGAAGGTGCGAAGAAAACAGAAGACATCGTGGCACGTATGGGCCGCGCGGGTGCTGTTGGCGATCGCAGTCTGGGCTACCCAGATGCTGGCGCATATGCGCTGGGTGTTATTTTCACAGAGCTATCCGAGTCAATGAAATAATATGGAGTGTAACGAGATTAAACTTGGCCACTCCGATTGCAGACCATACTTGATTTAGACACTCAGGAACTACACAGACAGAAAACCTTTCGATCTCTCTTACCCCCGGATTTCAATGATTTTTCCCTGAAGGGAGAAATCCGGTGATAAAGGAGCACGCTCCGCTTCTTCAGGTCCTTTCTGTCTGTTTCGCTCTTGTGTCTATACCAAATTAATATGACTGCATCTCGTTTTGGTGTAATCATAGGTACAATCCATATCCAACGTTCCATTAAACGTGGATAGTGGATATTAAGTTAGGAGACCGCTCTGTAGCTTGGCTTGCAGAGCGGTCTTTTTGATATGGAAAACGGAGATGTGAGGCGGAAAATTTGGCTTGGCGGTTCCAGATAGTGTAATCTGGAGAGTATGGATAGCCATTTGAACGAGAAGGGATCGGGATGATTCGATGACGCAAAAAATCTATTATGACTCCGCGTACACACGGGAGTGGCATACACAAATTACAGGCAGAGTGGACAAAGAAGATGGTATATATGTCACGCTGGCGGAGACGGCTCTTTATCCGCATGGGGGTGGACAGCCTTGTGATCTGGGGCAAATCGGCGGCATTGATGTGTTGGATGTGATTAGTGAAGATGGTGAGGTGCTGCACAAACTGGAGCGTGCGACGGAGCAGAATGACGTGGATTGCCATATCGACTGGCAGCGCAGATTCGATCATATGCAGCAGCATAGCGGGCAGCATTTGCTGTCGGCTATTACGCTGAAGCTGGCAGATGCGATGACGCTCAGCTTTCATCTGGGCTCAGACTACATCACGATCGATGTGGCAGCCGAACTGGGAGCGAATCAACTGGCTGCAATTGAAATGGAAGTTAATCAGCAGATATACCGGAATGCCAGAATCAGCAGTTCATGGGTCACTGCGGAAGAGGCGGCACGTCTGCCGCTGGTGAAGCAGCCTTCCGTAACCGAAGATATTCGCATCGTGGAGATCGAGGGCGTGGAATATAACGCTTGTGGTGGAACACATGTGTCAGCCACAGGAGAGATCGGAATTATTAAACTGTTGAAAACCGAGAAAGTGAAGGGCGGCACCCGGATTTATTTTAAATGCGGATACCGAGCACTGAATGAGTTCAACGCCGCGCAAAGCGTGCTGAGCGGAATTACAGCTAAATTGAAGACGAGCCGGGAAGAGCTGGCGGATCGGATCGACAAAATGGAAGCAGAACAAAAGCAGCTGCAAGCAGAGCTGAACGCTGTGAAATCTTCCAATGACGCTTATTATGCACAAGAGCTTTTATCTGCACGGGAAGGGCTTGTCATTGCCCAAATCTTTGAAGACAAATCGCTCAAGGATATGCAGAGTCTAGCGATCAAGCTGACATTAGAACATGAGGGACTTGTACTCTTTGCGAGCATCTCGGAGGCCAAAGTTGTATTGGCGCAGAACGGGCAGCCGCCGGAGTGGGCTTGTGGACCTTTCTTCAAGGGCAATCTCGGAGCCTACCAGGGCAAAGGTGGCGGCAGCGAAAAAATGGCTCAGGCGGGTTTTGCCAGCAGCGAAGATGCGCTCGCATTTTATGAATTTACGAAGGACCAACTGGGACATCACTAATCTACCATCCCACTGATCGACATGATGGAGCTTGTAGAACGTGAAGAAGGATCAAAAGCATAGGGGGTACCCATAGATGACAGAACGCATTCCATGCATACGAGAGGGGGGCCCAAATACGATTTTGCCAGCAACGGCTGCCAGAACAGGTGGGTACTGCATGCCTTGCAAGCAAGAGATGGAGCGCGAGGCACATCAGAGATACATTGAAGCCAATCGGCGCGACGTGGACTTGTATGAGGGAATCATGGACCCTGTGGAGATTTTGAAAATCATGCATACACGTCAGGATCATGATCCACTAATCTGTTATGTGGCATACGAGCATTCCAAAGAACAGGTGTATCTGTCCTTGTCTACGGAGCAGCAAGCCCTCATGATCGATTATGCGATGCAACTGATTCGTACGGGGGATGACGATACAGGTAAAGATATTTTGGTGTATCTGGTCTGTTACCATGATACGTCGTTGTCTGCACAGATTCCTGAGCTGTTGGAGCACGAAATCTATTATCCTGTCATTTTGTATAAGAGCGCCTCGGCTGAAGTACGTGATCAACTGTTGCAGCGGGTGAACACCGATGATGAGAATCGGAATAATCTGTTGCTCATGATCGCCTATATTGGAGATGAAGTGGTTGTACGTCAGTTCCAGCAATGGAGGCAGTCTCCGCCTCGCTGGGCAGATCAGCTGCATGTCGCACCAGAGCACTATACTACCGAAGCCGGTTGGGAGTTAACGAATGAAGGCCAGCGCAGGGATTTATTTATCATTCCAAGTTATTCACTCTATAAAGTAAAAGAGAATGAAGGGGCTGACGACACATCTATTGGCAATTCGATCTCCATGCTGTTGACCAGTACCGATAACTGTGAGTGGTGTGGCGGTCCGTTAACGACCTTAATTGATCTGGATGTACAGCATCCAGCACTGCAGGATGTTGCATGGAATAGTGAGCGGCTTCAAGTGCAGACTTGCGTTATATGCAGTTGTTATGGCGTCGTTTATATGGAGATGGATTCAGTAGGTGAACCGTGCTGGAGTGCGCATAATGTGATGCCGATGGGAGCGGATGATCTTGACCCGGACGACTATGTTCAGCTTGCACCGGATGCAGGCCGGCAGTTTCGGATTGCGACTGCACCACGTCATGCGTTCCATGCCAGTGAGTGGGCGATGGAGCCTTCTACATCCCAGATTGGGGGCCATCCCGGATGGGTTCAGGACGCGGATTATCCGAACTGTCCATGCTGCTCTTCTAGGATGAGGGCCGTTGGACAATTGGACTGGAGCGAGGTTGAGGAATACGGGGATGGCATGTATTACATGTTCATTTGCGAGCCGTGTCAGATGACCGCGGTATCTTATCAACAATCCTGACTGTGATCTCTAATGATCTGTTATTGCATAGAGCGACTTAGTTGTATTGACAGCTGCATACCCAAAAGGGGCTATCCCATATGTATTAACATTCTAGGAAGCCCCCTCGTATGATTAGGTCAACCAGATATGCTGGTTGGCCTTTTTAATAGTTGCTATAGTCGGTTGAAAGAAACTGAGACACCTTATATCTCAATTCCAGCTTAAAGTTCTGCGGATGCTTGTGTCAGAAGTGCAGCCAGCCACTCATAGTCAGGCGTATCTTTTTCCTTGATTTTAATTGTTTTACGTTCCGCTGGGCCTTCAAATATCCCATCTGGCAGCTCAAGTCCGGTTGCATTGAAGATCGTGAAGGATACTGCCGGCTTGGAAGGGGAGATGACCGCTGCATATTTACCGTTTTTCAGGAAATGCGGTTTCTTATATTGCACACGTTCCTCTACTTCAGGGATGGATTCATGTACCAACTCCCGCAGTTTACTTGCAACCTCGGCTTGCCAGGGAACCGGGATCTGTTCGATAAATTCAGTGACTTCCGCATTCATATTCATGCTTGTCCACCCTCCACATTGATCTGATTGTGTGCTTCCCATTCAGGTCTTAGAATTCCCATCAATAAGCGATCATAGCGTTTTCCATCACGATACACGGCTGATCTAGCACGACCTTCCAACTGAAAGCCGACCTTCTCATAGGCACGAATGCCCTTTGCATTATAGGCGATGACATCCAGACCTACCCGATCCAGATTCAATTCATGGAAGGCATACCGCAAAATAAGATTCAAAGCTTCTGTTCCGTACCCCTTGTTGCGATGCTCTGCGAGTCCAATGCCAATGGCAAGTTGTCCGCAGCGGTTGTTCCATTCAATGCTGTGAATGACAACGAATCCGATCAGTTGTTCACCCTTTAGCGTTCGAAGCCGAAAGTAAACTTCCTTGTCCTTCGTCTCGCCTTCATCCTCAAGCTGCTTTTCCGAAAATGGAATGGCAATATCCGTATCCACATTTCGCAAATATTCGGGATCTTCATTCCATTGCAGCATGGTCTGCACATCTTCTGCGCGGGGCGGAGTCATTTTCAATCGTTTGCTATAAAACAGATTTTCAGTCGATAGTGTCATGATGGTCTCCTTTTCACAAATTAAGTTTGCTTCACCTCAGTACGACAATTAGCTATATGGTTTCTATGCAATATTCCTCGCTCCTTTGTAATCAGATAGCCTCACTATAATGGAAATTTAAGGGTATCACAATAGACATTTCATTTGTGTTTTTGAAGCTGTTGTCAGAAAACCTGCCATGGTAGTACTATATAATCATTGGACATGTATTCAGTGTAAACAACACACAACAAAATTGTCGGCAGGAGTGGTAGATATGGAGATCAAAGTAGACGATTTGAGCGGCGATCAAGTCATTGGATTAATTGCAGAACATTTGCAGGGCATGGCAGCAGATTCGCCGCCGGAAAGCATTCACGCTCTGGATCTGGATGGGTTAAAGAAACCTGAGATTACATTCTGGTGCGCATGGGAAGCGGAAGAGCTACTGGGCTGCGGTGCCATGAAGGAATTGAATTCGGAGCATGCGGAATTGAAATCGATGCGTACAGCATCGGCTCACCTGAGAAAAGGCGTAGCAAGACAAATTCTTGCTCATATTATCGAGGTTGCCAAGGATCGGGGTTACAAACAGATCAGTCTGGAGACGGGTTCGATGGATTCTTTTATTCCGGCGCGCAAGCTGTATGAAGACTTTGGGTTTATATACTGTGAGCCATTTGCAGATTATAGTTTGGACCCGAACAGCGCTTTTATGACGAAGGAATTATAAGTTACACGATAGGCAGTAAAACATAGCAGGAACATTGGAAACCAGCATTCTATTGCATACAGACCGCTGGTTTTTTTGCGTTTAATGATTGTTTTGCGAAGTGCTAGACTGCAACAAATCATACATATTGGAGATCGTAAGAAGAGTAGAATGTATTCAAATGAACGGATTGAATTGCATACAGATTGCTTTGTATCATTGTGGGGTATAAAACATAGGTCATGTCAGCATTCGTTTGGGATGAATTGGCCGTACGGAACTGCTGGGCTGATCCATGAACAATAGGGTATACTGGAAGTTATGTTTCAGAAAACATAACAGAAGATTACAGACGTTTTTTACATCAGGAGGACTTGAATTGGCTCAGACAGAAGGAACATTGCAGAAGAAACTTAAACCAAGGCATATTAGCTTTATGGCTATGGGCGGTGTCATTGGAACCGGAATTTTCAAAGGAAGCGCCGAAACGATTGGACTTGCAGGTCCAGGAGTCATTGTAACGTACATTTTTGCAGGCTTATTGTTACTGGTTGTCATGGCTGCGATGGCGGAAATGGCTACAGTGTACAAGAACAAAAATATGAAAGACTTTGTGCAGGAAGCGTTCGGCAGCAGAGTCTCCTTTATCATGGGATGGATGTATTGTTTCCTCTGGTTGTCGGTTTGTGTAATTGAGGTCATCGCCGCAGGGAGCTTTTTGCAGTACTGGTTCTCGGAAGTGCCGCTGTGGATGCTGAGCTTGGCATGTGCGGTGTTTATTATACTGATTAATCTGCTGAGTGTAGGCGTATTTGGGGAATTTGAATTTTGGTTGGCTGGCATTAAAATCGCCATGATTATTATTTTTATTATCCTTGGGGCGGGTCTGATCTTCGGGATCATTCCAAGTGACAATACGCCTTATCTGCATAATTACACGCAAGCAGGCGGTTTCTTCCCTAATGGATGGTCATCGATCTTCTCGGCATTATTGGTCGTCATGTTCTCGTATGGAGGATCTGAGCTGATTGGCTTAACCTTAACGGAGACGGAAAATGCGGACAAGGTGATGCCCAAAATTGTAGGGAACTTCATGCTGAGAATTATTTTATTTTTCACGCTGCCGATTCTCATCATCTGTGGGCTCATTCCGTGGAATGAGTTGGGGCCTGAAAGCAGTCCGTTTGTACAGGTGCTGGCTTCCACGGGGCTTCCGGGAGCAGCACATATTATGAACTTTATTCTGGTGACCGCCGTTCTGTCTGCTGCGAATTCGGGCATTTACGGCGCATCCCGTATGATGCATTCCATGGCGGTAGGTGGTGAAGCTCCCAAGGCATTATCACAAACGAATCGTAACGGCAGTCCGGTAAATACACTGCTGGTATGTGCTGTGATTCTGCTTGGGGGCTCCATGCTGGGGCTATTCGCACAAGATCAGCTCTTCCGCGTGCTGCTGGCGGTTCCGGGGTTTGTCGTGATGCTCGTATGGATCTGTATTGCCACCTCACAGCTGAAGCTGCGTAAGAGATATCCGGTACACCCGACATTTAAAGTTTGGGGATTTCCTTACGTAACTGGAGCTGCTGTGCTGTGTCTCGGCGTTATTGCAGTCATGTTCGTGTTTGATGAAGGCAACCGTTTCAGCATAAGCATCTGTCTAACTGTACTCGTATTACTGATTCTCTGGTCTCTGATTCGATTCAGGAAGAAGCGTGGGCATGAAGTTTAGTGTTTGTAGAAGAAACATAATAGCTGTGCAACAACAATACATCTCGGCGTTCGTGCCGAGATGTTTTTTTATTGCTATCCGTATCCAATATTTTCTTGCCTAATTCGACAACTTCATATACTATTTTCACATTACATAGTGCTTCGAGCATGTAGTTTTTGGGTAGGGCGTAGTCGAAAAGGCTTACATACAGGTGTGAGAGGAAGAGGATTGGATGGTCGGTTTTTTCAAGAAACGTTTGGTTGTTCGCATTGTTGCCATTGTTACATTGGTCATTGTGATTATATCTGCGGGAAGCATGCTGCTTCAGCTGGCGAATATGAAGCTAGCCGCGCAGGAGGCCATATCGAGTTACAATATTCAAATTGCCGAGAGTTATGTGAAACAGCTGGATACAGGACCGTATGTGGAATTTGCCAAAGATCCCAAGGAAAATGACGTGTTCTTGAAGATTCGTGATGAGCTGGATGATTTTCGTGTGAACATCGGTGCGATGTATGTGTATTTTGTAAAAATAGACGATACAGGCACGCCTCTCATTATGGTGGACGGCATGAAAGATGCAGATAAAGCATCACCGATCAATGAAGTGACGGATATCCCAGGTGATGCAGTCCAAAAGCTTCTGCAAGGGAAAACAGCCAGTTCTCCCATCATTAATAATGAGGAGTATGGCGAATATATTTCCTCGTACGCTCCGATTCTGGACAGTAATGGGGCCTTAACGGGTGTGATAGGAATCGATACAGCTGTGTCGGTCATTGGAATTATTGAGTCAGATATTATGAAATCCAGCATTCCATTATATGCCCTGTTGTTGTTCATCACGGTTGCAGGCATCGCGGTTGTATTGTGGTTCATCGTAAGGGGGCTGCGACCGCTGAAACCGTTGAAGGCAAGCGTCGAACAAATGGCGCAAGGTGAGCTGGCGGAAGCTAACCGAATCCTGACAGCATATCGGCTGCAAAGTGAGGATGAGATTGGCAGCACATTCAAGGCGATGATTCATATGTCTGGGGACTTAAATAAAATGATCGGCGACATGGTTGCGGGTGTCTCGGTAACCACCGATATTCTCGCAGAATCAACGGAGCAATTCAATCGTGATGCAGAAGATATGCTTGAGATGAATAAGAGTGTTGACCAATCCGTGCAGCAGATCAGACAGGGAGCACATACCCAGAAGCAAGGTGCTAGCGACAGCGCCAATGCGATGGAAGAAATCGCTAAAGGGATTACCGATATTTCAGAGTCATCTACAGCCGTGTCCGACGCTGCAACAACTGCGCTTGCTACGGCACAATCGGGTAAGCAGAGCATGACGCAAATGAAGAAACAGATGGAGAGCATTTCGGCTGTATCTGCTGAAGTTGTAGCCATGGTCCAAGTGCTTAACAACTTCTCACAGCAAATCGGCGGTGCACTTCATACGGTGCGGGATTTTGCGAGTCAGACCAAGCTGCTGGCGCTGAATGCTTCAATTGAGGCCGCTCATGCAGGAGAGCATGGGAAGGGATTTGCCGTTGTAGCGGATGAAGTACGAAAATTGGCTGAGGCTTCAGGCACATCTGTGCAGACGATATCGGATTTGTTGCTCGGTATTCAGAAGGAGTCCCAGTATATCGGATCACAGATGGATGTTACCTCGCAAGAGATCGGCCAGGGGGTGACGAGCACAGCAGAAGCAGAGCTTGCCTTTACGCATATGGTTGAGGCGTTTCGTGTGGTAACACATCGTATCCAGGAGGTATCCGCAGCAGCGGAGGAAATATCGGCGGGTTCCGAGGAAGCGGCAGCATCGGTCAGTACGATCTCGCAAATTTCATCCGGCGTTTCAGATCATTCGGATGACATTTATCGTTTGACAGGGGAGCAGTCGAGCATGTTCCAGAAGGTGGCACAAACGTCCACCCTGCTGAGGCAGCAAACGATTGAGTTGAGCGAAGCTGTAAGAAAAGTAAAGGTATAAGGGAAGCAAGCTGCATCCTTATCAAATATGCAACACTCTGGTGCAAGCACCGGAGTGTTTTTTTTTACATTCCAATTATGCCTTAGACTCTGCCATCATAACTGATCAAGCTCAATCGCCTGTCTGAAGCGTTGAGCAAATCGTGATCCGTGTGTAGAATTACCCCATTGAGATCCACGTACCGGCTTAGTCTATCCAGCGTTTCATGAACCAAAGCGAGGTCATTTCGTGTGGAACGATGCCAAGCTACAAGCTAGTTATTATATAAATCTTGAATGACAGACAGATAGACAAAATGTTCTCTGGTATGAATATAGGTAATATCTGTGACGAGTTTAGTTCGAGGTTTATCTGCCTGAAACTGGCGCTGAAGCCGATTCTGATTCATCACAGGAAGCTTGTCTTCGAAAGAATCGACGCTTCTTTCGAATGACAGAACAGATTCCTAATTGTTCCATTAATCGATAAACCTTTTAATGGTCGCCTGACTGTATTGTCAGTTTCATCGCTTTAAGAAGTTCATAGCATTGAACGGAGTCATGAGCTTCGCCGCCCGTTAATTCGAAACGAAGTGAATGGCCTAACACATCGACCACGACATGGATTTTAGTGCTTAATCCCACGAGGGAACGTCCGATCGCTTACTTTCCCCTGATCTATGCTGGTGAGCACTCACAATCGAAGCATCAATCATGACACTTTCCTCATCCTCATCCAGAGAAACACATGCTAGCACCTCATCCCAAATCCTAGTTTTCTTCCAGGGCCGAAAGCAGAGTGTACGGATTTCAAGTTAGGAAAGTGGTCAGGAAAATCACGCATTCTGCGCCTGAACGAGCAATCCAAAGCATGACATCAATTGCGGACATCCTCCTTAATGTTTTCAATCGGGTTGAAACAGTTCTTGAACTCGCTGCCATTGTGTCTCTTTTATTTCGTATCGTGTATTCATCTAATATATTTAACCCCTGTAGTACCACTTAGACTATTTGAATACGCTCACTAGTTTAACTCATTTATGGTGGTGAATGATATGTGCTCGTATAATATGTATGTTTGTTTACATTTAACATCTAACTGGTATATTATGCATTGGAATGAATTTGGGAATAAAATGTAATTTTGGATTTCGAATTGTTTGTTCTGCTTAGCTTATTATTGTTCTCTCTCTAATAACCTATAAAATTTGTTATATTATAAAAAGAAATATATGGTATTTTTTGAAATGTTATGATATATTCGATTTGTAATTAAACAAAAAAAAGAAAAGAGGTTATTATTTTGAAAAAAATGAAAAAAATAGCAACTTTTTTGGCTGTTATTACTTGTATTGTAGGATCTGCTGTTAGTGTGTCAGCTTCATCTGCTGATATTCAGAACAGTGGTGGCGTTGACTTAGATCAGCTTATGAATCAACAATCGGTAGCTCAAACATTACGTCAATCTAGTTCTGTTGTGACGTTAGCTTCTGAAGAACATGGTGGTGGAACGTTCAGTGTAGAATGGGGGCTTGATCGACATACTGCATATTACAACCATCCTGATAAAGAACACTTAGCTAGTGTTTCTAACAGTTCCACAACTATACGTAGTGAGTGGCAACCTGCCAAGATTCAAGCTTCTGCTTGGATCAAGTCTTCTTTAACGGGAAACAAAGCTAATTGGCAGACTAGATAAAATACGAAATAAACTAACATAGTGCGATTGATCGCACTATGTTAGTTTATTTAAAGGGGTCGTTTTTTTGAGTAAGATATTGTGTGTCTTAATAGGTCTGGTGCTGTTATCTTCAAATTTATTTATGTTATTCTTTCAGAATAGCAAGAACATGGTAGATATGATTTACGGTGATAATACCATTTTACATATAGATTATGGAAAGGCTAATCCCGAAGCTGATAATAATTATTTAATTAATTCTTTGATCTCTTTTTCGAGGGAAAAAAATATTAACATCTCCCAATATAAATTTTTAAGCGAAAATCAGTTGAATATATATTCGACCAATATTATGCAGGATAGTAAATTGAAATTAAAATCAGGCCAGATATCCCTCGAAAAGGGTGTTTTTTTAACTAATAATTCAAACGAAGATACTACAGGACAAATAGGACAGATACATTTTCCTTTATCCACATGGGATTTGAGGATCTACAACATAGATGATGTTAAGAATGTTGGACTCGGTGAAGAATTCTATATTAGAGGAGCTAGTAATGATACAATAAAAGCCTTTATAGAAGAATTTTCTATTTACGGGACTATATCGAAAACAAATGTGGAGATAAGTAATTTATCTTTGATTAATATAAATCTTCTCGTGGTTACACTTTTTTCTGTTTTTCTTTTTGGAATAGGACTTTTTTATTACTTATCATTAATAAGAAAGACTATTGCTGTAAAAATTTTATGGGGTTTTTCTACGTGGCGAACTTTAATTTCCATTTCAAATATGTTTTTTAAATTCTCATTATATTTACTTTTGATTTTTATAGGAGGAATTATAGCGTCTGTTATTATTTTCGAGCAACAATATTTTCTAGTCGGTTTTTTGTTGTTTTTTTTAATAAATAATATTTTAGTTATGTTTTTTTTGTTTTTGTTTGTTTATCTAGGTTTACGTGTGGTGCAAAAATTGGATGAAAAAATGTACAGCCTAAGAGGGAAACTGCCTTATGAAAAGATTCAGTGGGCTTCAGCGGTACTAAAAACAGTCGTTAGTGTCGTACTCTTTGTTGTAATGAGTACCGCCTTAACTAACATGAATGAATTGAATACTAAGTTGAGGGCACTGGATTATTGGAATCAGAGTCTAAATGTTTTTAGAGTTCAATTAGGGGTTTTAGGGAAAAATATCACAAATGATCTGGCAGCAGAAAGAGATTTAAATAACAGACTTTTTGCATTTTACAAAGATGTAGAATTGAGTAATCAGGCATTCTTGATAAACTCTGAGAACTTTCGTAATACTGGCTACCAGAAAGAGGGAGAGCCTGTATATCAGTATACTATTAATACTACAAATGATGAATTATATTCTCCTTATGGAAGAAGGGTTATAATCAACATGAATTATTTAAGGGTTAACCCTATTGCTAGTAGCGACGGAAAAGATATTATAAATAAAATTGAAAGTGAAGAAGATGTTTTAAATATATTAGTACCTGAGCAATTCAAACAGATAGAAAATAAAATTACCTCGACTTACCGTGAATGGTTCTATTTTCAAAAAGTTCATGTGAGTAATATCTACAATGAGGAATTAGGCTACCCAATTAATGATAAATCAATTAAAGATTTAAAAATAAATATTGTATACGTGAAAAATGATCAAGAGTATTTTACATTTAACAGTCAGACTGGCGACAAAGAAAATAAAATTCTTGATCCCATTGCGATTATTTATAATGATAGTTTAGATACTTCTAATATGGGAGCATATGCGACAACTTCACTCTTTTTTGAGGACCTGTCTCAAGGGAGTGCATATAATAATATTCTGCCTTCAATTTCTAAAACAAATGTTCATGAAATTAATAATGTTGTTTCTGTGTATAATGAAGCCCACGATGAGGTAGTAAACAGAAAATGGGTTCTATTTCAACAAATAATTGGGTTTTTTATCAGCGTTATATTATCTATAATACTTGTTGCTTCTTTTGCCTGGGCGTATTACAGCTCTAATATATACAGAATTAGTATTAAATATTTATTTGGGCATTCTAATTGGGCGATTAACAGAGATGTAATCTTAACTATTTTTGCGTCTAATGTCATTGCTGGAATAATTGTATTTCTCTTATACAATAAAGTGATTATTCTAACTATGGTTTGTATTGTTTTAATTATTGATTTATTCATAATTAGATTATTAAGTAGTTCTTTTAGAAAGGGAAAAATGAATAAGATTCTAAAGGGAGACCACATATGATTGATTTAATTAATGTAGGGAAGAGCTATGATGGAAGGCCTATACTATCAAATTTCTCTCTAAGTATAAAAAAGAATGAATTTGTATCAATAGTTGGGCCGAGTGGAGCAGGGAAGACTACGGTACTCAATTTAATAGGGTTACTTGATAATCCAGACTATGGTGTTGTAAAAATAGGCGGCATTAGTAATCCCAATAAAAAAGAAGTAATGCAGTTGAGAAGGGTGTTTTTTGGATATGTTTTTCAAAATTATGTTCTCATGGATAATGATACTGTGTTAAATAACTTGTTAATATCGAAAACATATAATACTGCATTTAACGAAAAAGCGATGGTGGATACTTTAGAGAAGGTTGGTCTAAATACAAACCTCTTAAACAAAAAAATATATCAATTAAGTGGTGGAGAACAGCAAAGAGTTGCGCTTGCTAGAGTACTATTGAAACCCTTCGAGATCATATTGGCTGATGAACCTACAGGGAATTTGGATGATATTAACAAACAGATTGTAGTCAACTTGCTCCATGAGATGAGAAATATTGGAAAAACAATTGTATGTGTTACTCACGATGCAAAAATTGCTAACCAATCTGATAGAGTAATTCAAATTATAGGTGAAGGGGAATAACAATGAAAATATTTGGTCTGGCGATCATAAATAGCGTAGCAATTCTTCTTACTGTTTTAATTCATAAAGTTATTTATCGAATTTTATTATTATCATATGATAGTTTAGTTTTATATTGGGGAATTTTTGTTGGTGTATTCTTCGTGTTAAGCGTACTAATCAACATTTTCTTCCTAAAAGGAAAAAGTGAATTATCAAATTAGTTTGTAATTTGATTGCATATAAACTTAATCTAATGATTAATGCAGCTAAAATAACTATCGGTTATTTATTATTATTTTTAAGATTTCATATTCAATTTAGTGATTAAGAACAATGAATTAAACCATCAAAGATCCAAAGCTGCTATTTCAGTTGCTTCAGGCTGTCGAAAAATATCGACAGCCTGTTTTGTTGTATGATTTTTAGGATGAAAGTCTTGAATTGGTTTGAAGAGGCTCCATAAAAGGGGATAATACCATGATGAGCGGCCTTTTCGTTTTTTTACGAGTTAAATGCACTCAAACTCATATCCTTGTTCGTTTCCTTCAGTTGTGCTCCTAATGCCATGTTCTCACATGAATTATGAATCATAACGGTAGCAGATCGCTTTGCCTCCGCCACTCTCGGAACTGAATTCCGGGTCTTCTACAAAACCAAAACGTTCGTATAATCGAATCGCGTTGACCATCTGACCCCCCGTATATAAATACACCGTATTTTTGCCCATGTCTTTGGCAGATTCAACGCATTGTTGAAGCAGTTCTCTGGCAATACCGTGACCTCTCCACTTGGGATCGACGCCCAACAGTCGAATAAACGGATAATCAATAGGCAACTCGAAGTTCGGGTAAGCCTTATGCGCGGTCTCGAACAATTGGACCGTTCCGACAATCTGATTATCTATTTTGGCAATCCATAATTGCTTGATATAAGGATTGCTCGGCGATTCCCGAATATCCTTCAAATAATGTTCCCATTGTTCCTGTGTTTGGAATGTGTCCCGGTACTCGGAGTAACTTTCAATGAGAATATGTACAATTTCTTCATGGTCAGCTTCTGTAGCGGGATGAATCGTTACTGCCGTTGTCATCTCAAGTTCTCCTTCTGATCTAATCTTGGTTTGATAAGAGATATAGTTGACTTGAATTGTATCACACCCAATGGTACTGGATTCATTCAAATTTTCTATATATGACTCATAAAATTCTATGAGTTGGTATATCCGCACAAGCACAACCAAGGTTCGCACGTATAAGGTTCATTATAGAAGGTTGAGCTGTGTGGAATACAAATTATTGCGATATTCGGTGGGTGTATTGCCTTCGTATTGTTTGAACATGCGCAGGAAAAGTTTGTAATCCGAAAAACCACATTGCCCGGCAATTTCTTTCACACTGGCATTTGTATTGAGCAGCATCTGCTTAGCCCGGCGAATCCGTTCCGTGAGGATATAGGTTTTGAGCCCAATGCCTTTCTCACGTTTCACCATTTTGGAGATATAGTCCTTGTTAAAATTAAAAGTCTCGGCAATCTTTCCAACCGTAATGTCGGTATGCAGATGAATATCCACCCACTTGCAGATGTGGTCAACGATCGCATTGTGCGGCCGATAACCCGCCTGTGTATTGCGTTCCAGTTCTTTGAGCAACAGCAGCAATGCCGCGTCTGCTTCTTCCGGTGAGAACGATGAACTATGCAGCAATTGCTTGAACAGCTGATTGGCGGTGGACGGAACCTGAATAGTCGCATGGGTGGGATACTGGTCGAACTCTTTCTCAATCGAATCATAATGAACCCAGTAAAAGCTGACGGGAGCATCGCTAACCTGATAGCCATAATGGGTGCGTCCAGCCCTCAGAAATAGCAGATCATTTGCACGAACCACGAACTGCTCGTCCTCCTCCGCAATGTACATCTCGCCTTCCAACATCAAAATGACCTCGTGAACAGGCATGCTGCGCTTCATGTGGCTCCAATTACCTTCGGTTATGAACTTGCCGCACAGGTAATGTTCCAATGGCTTTTGCATAGGACGGGTTTCTCCACCTTTTCTTGGATTATGAGTCTGATGTAGTTGTATTTTATTTGATAATATGAGGATATTCAAGGCCTGTATGAAGAAAGAACGCAAGAGACAATTGAATTGCAACACGGATTTTACCCTTTGTATATCTATAAAAGTATTTCTAAATATCCACTACATACCGAGGAGGAGCGAGCAGAATGATTGAAACCAAAAAGGGATTTCTGGGACCTGAGCATGTCAATCTGTTAAATGGCGTTTTTCAAACGTCACAGGAAGTTGGAGAAAAGTATTTGTTATCCCTGGACATTGACCGTTTTCTGGCACCATGTTTTGAGGCCCATGGGTTACCGGCAAAAAAGGAACGATACGCGGGTTGGGAGGCACGCTCGATTAGCGGGCATTCCCTTGGACACTATCTGTCTGCCCTGGCTGTGACCTATCAGGCGACAGGTAATGAAACGTTAAAGCAGACGCTGGATTATGCCGTCAGTGAGCTTGCATCCATTCAGCAGCATACAGGCAGCGGGTATGTCGGCGGCCTGTCCGAAGAAGCTTTCCGTATTGCATTTCGGGCAGAACATATTGGTGGTTTTAACATCGGTGAATACTGGGTGCCTTGGTACAGCGTGCACAAAATCTATCGTGGTCTGATTGACGCTTACAAATTAACGGGTAATCAACAGGCCCTTGAGGTAGTAACGCGGTTTGCTGACTGGGCGGTGGACGGTCTAAGCCCGATGACAGAAGAACAGATGCAGGTCATGCTTCTATGTGAACACGGCGGTATGAACGAAGTGTTTGCACATTTGTATGGAATCACCGGGAAGCCCGTATACCTTGAGATAGCCAACAAATTCACACATCAATTAATCCTCGAACCGTTGGAATACAAGCAGGATGATCTTCAGGGCAAACATGCGAATACGCAGATTCCGAAAGTCATCGGTGTCGCCGAAATCTATAACCAGGACCATAACCATGAGAGTTACCGGACAGCGGCGGAGTTTTTCTGGGATACCACGATTCATCATCGGTCTTATGTATTTGGTGCAACGAGCATTTCGGAGCATTATGAAGCGAAAGGCATGGAGAGTTTGGGCATCAAAACCGGAGAGAGCTGCTGTACCCACAACATGATGCATCTGACGAAGCAGCTTTATACCTGGAATCCCGACAGTGCCTACATGGACTATTATGAAAATGCGATCTACAACCACATCCTGGGCACACAGGACCCGGACACAGGGAACAAAACGTATTTTGCATCAACACTGCAAGGCCACTACAAAATCTACGGTACTCACGATACCGCCTGGTGGTGCTGCACAGGATCTGGCATGGAGAACCCGGGCAAATACGCCGAGGCGATCTATTTCGAGGATGAGCAGGCTCTGTACGTTAACCTGTATATTGCTTCCCAGTTGGACTGGAGATCCCAAGGCATATCGCTGAAGCTCGAAACCGACTTTCCTTATTCGGAAAAGGTAACCCTTACGATCACCGAAGGCAGCGCCTCGGCCAATCTTAGGCTACGCGTGCCCTCATGGCTACAGGAGCCAATGACGGCAACGGTCAACGGGGATACGGCCCATCCGCATACCCGGATGGAACCCGGATACCTCGACATCGAGCGCACATGGACCGCTGGCGATGTCATCACCATCACGCTGCCGATGTCGCTCCACCAATACACGTCCAGGGACGATACACACAAGGTGGCATTCCTGTACGGCCCGATTGTGCTGGCAGGGGCTTTGGGAAGCGAAGGGCTGCCCGAGGATACCATCGTGGACGAAACGGCACTGAATCCCAAAACTGCACCTGTACCTGTGATCTGGACAGAGCAGGAGGATGTGCACGAGTGGATCAAGGTCGTGGACGCAAGTACGTTGACGTTTGAGATCAGCAAGGATGTCACTTCAGACGGTAACCCGGTGAAACTGATTCCGTTCTATGATGTACATCATGAGTTCTATACGGTCTATTGGCCGTTTAACGATGAAGGGGATGCACTGGAGAAGGAATTGAATGATATCACCATCGACAGGGTGCAGCCTGATGGTCAGCAGGATGAGATTGGACATCATCTGGAAAGCAATTGCCGCGCAGAACATCATAACGGTTCATATACAGACAGCCGCAACAAGCTGCATATGTGGCGAGAAGCATTTGGTGTCAGCGGAGCTTACTTCAGCTACCAGCTGGCAGTGGATGGTGCTGCACCGAACTATGTATGCGTGGCATACTGGGGCGGGGATCATTCTCCTTTTGAACGGGAAGGAACACGGCATGAGAGAATATTTAATATCGCCGTCGATGGCCATGTGGTCGGAGAACAGCGAATTCATATGAACAAGATCGGTGAAGTATTCTACGTTACCTATGATATCCCTGAGAAGGTTACGTCAGGCAAAGAAAGTGTGCGAGTTGCATTCCAGGCGTTGGATGACAACGGTTGTGCCGGGAAAGTCGTGGAGGTACGTACAACGCGCAGCAAACCGGAATCTATCTTCTCATAAAAGAGGCGTTGTATGAAAATGGGCAAACACAATGTTATAATAAGAGCAAAATGCTGATTAGGTAAAAGAGGAGGTTGGAAGTGTGGCAAAACCGGATAATAAAGGCATCTATAGTTTTCAGGATTGGTTAACTTGGGAGGGAACTTGGGAGTTAATTAACGGCAAAGCGTTCAATATGTCTCCAGCCCCTACCTCATTACACCAGTTTATTGTGGGTGAGCTGCACTTCTCCTTGCGTACTTTTTTTCAGAATCGGAAATGTATCGTATTTGTTGCTCCCTTTGACGTGTATTTCAGTGAGAATGAACAGTATGACGTACCTGATCATGTTGTCCAACCGGATTTATCGGTGGTTTGTTCCAAAGACCAAATATCCAAAAACGGCTGTCAAGGTGCGCCGTCTCTAATCATAGAAGTACTTTCTCCTTCAACTGCGCTGAAGGATTTTAACGAGAAGTTTAATCTGTATCAGAAATATGGTGTGAATGAATACTGGATTGTTGACCCTGGCAATCAGACCGTTCATGTGTACACATTGGAAGAAGGCAGTTACCAGAACCGTCAACTGTACACGGAGCAAGAAACGATTCAATCGGTGTTATATCCGGAACTTGCGATTCCGCTTCGAAATTTATTCAAGCTGAATTAGATCTGTCAATATCATCATCACTCCGGCGCTGGCGTCGGGGTGTTTTTGCTTTTTATCGTATTGAACAAGCCCTATATAAAAAATGACACGCACTGCAAATTTCCACGTATTACCTGATAACATTTCTTTTTCCGCCACCGATTGTTCAAGGGCATCAGGTTCGGTTCCCAAAGGTTACAAAATCTTATCCACGTTGTCCCTCTAAAGATGAAATGGGATAAGCCCAAGCCACGTATATTATGAATATCCATATTAATCCACCCGAATGCGGCAACATCATGTACAATGAAATAAAGTTCCAATGGTAAATATCGACATAAAGCTTCAACACATAGCGCGAAAGGAGGTCTGATGATTTACATGATAAAGTACATAAAACTGCTGGGGCTGATCTTCGGCGTTGTGGTCATGAATGTTCTATTGTTCTCACCAGGATTCATCGGACTGGAGTTTGGCGGAGGAGCATTTACAACAGCGCTCTCGGTGACATTTCTGTTCGGCAGCGTGATGGCGCTCTTCTATGGAAGCTACACCTTGTTGTTCAGACAGCCTGTAGTCTTGCCCGTGAAGAATATCGAAACCCATGAAGATTATGTGGAAGCGTTATCCTTTTATCGACGCATTAAAGTGCTTGAGGAAGATATCACATTGGGATTATCTCAACTAAGCCGCATGAAGAAAAAGAAAGAAACCCTCCTGAACGTGCTGAATCAGCGATTTGATCCGGGGGAACTGAGTTACAAGAAATTTGCTTCGGTCACCCTCGAGGTGGAGAAGCTGTTATACCTCAACATCCGAAGTGTACTTAACCGACTTAATGTGTTCGATGAAGCGGAGTACGCCAGCCTGATGAAGTCCAAATCCGCAACACTTCCCCAGAAGCTTTTTCAAGAAAAGACCAAAGTATATAACGACTATCTAAGCTATGTGAAAAACTCGCTTCATACCAATGAGGAAATTCTTTTGAAGCTGGACCAATTGATGTTGGAAATCTCCCGCCTGGACAGCTTTGAAGCAGGAGATATTGAACAGATGCCTTGTATGCAGGAAATTGACCAATTAATCAAGCACACCAAATTATACAGACAGTGAGGGGTTGTACGTATGGCTAAGAAAGGAAAGTTTTTTTTCATATCGATCTTAATGCTGGTACTTGTGTTTGGCCTCGTATATGCAGGGATTACGCTGACGTCGAATGTTGGTAAATCCAGCACACAGGTAACGACAGAGAATGCAGGCAAAGAGTTAGGCAAGCTGTATGCGGACATTGCTCCGGCAACGGCTGAACCTGTGAAGGGACAGATTGATCTCGACCCGGTGGATGTGGCTGAATCACTGCCGGACATCTCCAAATTTCCGATCACGGTCGAGAATACAACGAATGATTATGTAGAGATCTTTTCTTCCATCGAGAAGGCGGGAACCGGAGCGGATGGCTGGTTAACCGAAGTAACCGAAGAGTTCAACAAGGCTAACATTACCGTTGGCGGCAAACAGGTTTCGGTAAAATTACGCAATATCGCATCCGGTACGGCGGCTGATTATATCAAGTCTGGCAAATATGTGCCTGATGCGTTTACACCTTCGAATGAGTTATGGGGCGAGATGGTAGCTGCAAGCGGAGTAAAGACCGACCTGGTATCCAAAAGACTAGTGGGGAACGTTCCCGGTATTGTCATCTCCAAAGCCAAATATGATGCGCTGGTTGACACGTACGGCTCAGTTAATGTAAAAACTGTGACCGAAGCGATTGCCAATAATGAGCTCGCGATGGGGTACACCGATCCGTTCGCCAGCTCCACGGGGCTGAACTTTCTCGTGACGGCACTCAACACATACGACAGCTCCAATCCGCTTGGAGAGAAAGCGATTGAGGGTTTTGAGAAGTTCCAAGCGAACGTGCCGTTTACGGCGTCCACAACCATTCAGATGCGTGAGGCAGCCAAGTCAGGGCGATTGGACGCGTTTGTACTAGAGTACCAGACTTACGTAAACACCGCAGATCTGAAAAGCGGATACGTCTTTACCCCTTTTGGCGTAAGACATGACAGCCCGCTGTATGCACTGGGACAACTGCCGCAGAACAAGCAAGAGATCATTAAGAAGTATGCGGAATTCGTAACCCAAGCGAAGTATCAGCAATCGGCTGAGGAATTCGGCTTCAACGGTTTGCAGGATTATAAGTCCGAATTGAACACAGTGGATGGTGGCACCTTGTTGTCCGCTCAGAAAGTATGGAAAGAGAAAAAGAACGGCAGTAAACCCATTGCAGCCGTATTTGTAACCGACGTATCCGGGAGTATGGACGGCGAACCGCTGAACCGACTCAAGGAATCATTGCGCAAAGGCCAGAAATTCCTGGGCACAGATAACAGTATCGGCCTCGTCTCCTACTCTAGTGGAGTAACGGTGAATCTGCCAATTGCCAAGTATGATACGAATCAGCAGTCGATGTTTGTCGGTACGGTGGATAGCCTGCAAGCGGGTGGCGGTACGGCAACCTTTGATGGGATCGTTGTGGCGATGAAGATGCTGGAAGATTATATGGCTACTGATCCAAATGTGAAGCCACTGATCTTTGTCCTAAGTGATGGAGAAACCAATGAAGGACATACACTGAAGGATATTCGTGATCTGGTTGAGACGTACAAAGTGCCAATCTACACGATTGGTTATAACGCGGACATCAAAGCTTTGGAGAGCATCTCCAGTATTAACGAAGCGGCGAGCATTAACGCGGATACCGACGATGTTGTTTACAAAATCGGTAACCTGTTCAACGTGCAGATGTAACACAGATACTGCACTCAAAGTGACCTAGTGTAAGTTCATTATGTTAATTATATAGCACGTAATTTGAGGGGGAACTTGGATGTCGTTTTCGATGGAGATACCTAGCCAGAAGGAAATTCAGAAGGTGATTGAGGAAGAAATAAAGCCTGTACCTGCCGAGGTGGCAGAGCTGCAACAAGTGGCGGATGCCAACGTGGAGATGATCATGACACTGGATCTCGAATCGTTGGAGAAACGCAAGGAGATTCTGCAATCCATTGACGGCTTTGGCATGAACACGATGAGATCCTCTTCCGAGAAAAACGCGTTGCTTCAAGTCTCCGTTGGACATCTGTCCAAGACGGGAGACGAGGGCGGTCAGGTCGCCAAAGGCTTGACCGAGCTGCATATGCAACTGAAGGATCTCGACCCGAGTGTGGTCGATTTCGCCAAGACCGGATTTCTCGGCAAATTGTTTAATCCGCTGCGGGCCTATTTCCTGAAATACCAGAAGGCTGACGCGGTCATCGCCGATATTGTGACCTCACTGGATAAAGGCAGAGCGACCTTGAGAAACGACAATACAACACTGGAGATTGAACAGCAAAATCTGCGGGAGCTCACCAAAAGATTGCAAAAGGAAATTCAGCTTGGGGTGCTGATGGATGAGTCGATTGACGCACAGATCGAAGCCGCCAAAGTGCGTAACGAGGACCCGGAGAAAGTTCGCTTCATTACGGAAGAAGTGCTGTTCCCACTTCGTCAGCGGGTCATGGATTTGCAGCAAATGCTGGTGGTGAACCAGCAGGGCATCATGGCGATTGAAGTTGTCATCCGCAATAACAAGGAATTGATCCGCGGTGTGGATCGGGCCAAAAATGTAACGATCTCGGCATTGAAAATTGCCGTCACCGTTGCGAGTGCACTGTACAATCAGAAGATTGTATTGCAGAAAATTGAACTGCTTAACCGGACGACCAACGACCTGATCGCAGGTACGTCCAAAATGCTGAAAGATCAGGGCATTGCCATCCAGAAGCAAGCTTATGAGGCCAGCATTTCCGTTGATACGATGAAGCAGGCCTTCACAGATGTGCTTTCCGCGCTCGACTCCATCAGTCTCTATAAGCAGGAGGCTTTGCCACGGATGCGGGAGACCATTAATCAGTTCCGTGAACTGGCGGATACCGGAGAGCAGCAGATTCAGCGGTTGGAGAAAGGGCAGAAGCTGGGGCTGTAGTTTGAAAGGTAGTCAGAGGGGTATAGTGGAAGTTCGTACATGAGATCAAAAAACGGTTGAACACAGATAAGATCTGGTTCAACCGTTTTTTTTTGCCTTTCTGCTGCTTAGGTCAAATCACGTTGAACATGGAGGACGTAGGGGATCAGCAGAAGAAGCAGAGCCAGTGAAGCTATCAGGGCAAGCAGCAGGCTTCCTTGGGTTAATAGCAATGCTCCCAGAGCTGCACCGATCACAAAAATAACCCAGGACAGGGCGAGTACTGCCCATTCGGAAGCAGGAGCCTTACCCCGAACGGCTTTGGCCAGTGCCTGTCCAATACCGAATAATGTGCCTGTCACAAATCCTTTGCCCACATCAGCATGAGCAACCATCTGGTGCATGGTGTTTTGCATGCCCATGGCGATGGCAATCGGGAAAAGCACACTCTGGGTATGGAGGAATAGCAAAAATACAATGGCGCCGGCAAACAGCAGGGATTCAAAGCCCAAGATGCCCGCCAGTTTCCATTTTCCCGATCGATCTGTGATCAACGTACCGATAAAGGCGCCTACAACGAATAAAAAAATGACCAGACCTATATTCGTTAATACAGCGGAGTCTCCTTCAAATAGCGCGATACCAAGCTTGGTACTGTTACCACTCATGAAAGAAAGATAGATTTTCCCCAGCTGCAGATAGCCGACGGCATCAATGAAACCGGAGATCAGCACAAGTACACATGACAGTAGAAGCCGGGAAAGACCCGGCTCCAGTCGTTCTACGGTATGTCCCACACGTTTGCGATCACTGGTCGAATCGGAAGCAGAAGCCATGATGTCCAACCCCTTTTCCATGATAATGGATTGGTTCCGTGATATATGACAGAAGGATCATTATTCCAAACCTATATTCAATAGGTACCGGTAGTGGTTGGACTATGACTTCGATTTATTCGGGTCAGGAGCGATAAAAAGAGTATCATTCGGAAGCTGTTCGGCTTCCTCTTTGGACATTTCCAGATTAGTGGACAGCACATCATCCGGGTTGCCTGCTAGCCACTCGCTCAGATCAATAGCTTCATAGTGTCCGCTGTTGAACCCAATTAACACACGACAGACCTCATCTCCCGTATTTTTGATATAGTGACCTGCACCCATCGGGGCATAACCCACATCGCCTGCTTCGAATTGCTCTGTCACCGCATGACCTTCTGCCAGAAATACCGTCATTTCGGCAGTGCCGCTAATGTAATACTGCCATTCGTCGGCGTTGGGATGCCAATGCATTTCTCGTAATGCGCCTGGTTGCAGCTCGATCAATGATCCGGCCATCGTGGTGGAGATGGGGAAATCTTCGACAGTAACCGTGCGCTGGGTTCCGCCGCCTGGCGCGCGTCTTGGCTGTTTGGCATGCAGCGGGTATCGGTGGGGAGTCGTCAACTCCGAATTGCGGCGATAGGTTCCAGAAGAGGAGCTGTCATTAGGGACAGGCCCTTTGACAAAATACGCTTCTCCCTGAGGCAGCTTCGCTGCACGCTCTGGGGTAATTCCAAGATTCTGGGCAACAATGTTGTTCGGTGTATGAGACAGGAAATCGGTAATGCTGAACGTGTGATCTTCCGAGAAATCACCATTATCAAATATCAGAATAAAATGGCATTCGTCCGGTCCCAATCCCTGAATGGAGTGTCCGTAACCACGTGGGAAATACCACACATCTCCTGGCTCAAATGTATCGGTGTACGCATGTCCGTCCGGATGAATGACAGTGGTGCGACAGGAGCCGCTGATCACATAAGCCCATTCTGCCGCATTCGCATGCCAGTGCAATTCACGCATGCCTCCCGGTTCGAGGCGCATGGATACGCCCGCTATTCCAATGGACGCAGGAAAATCCCGAACGGAAGCACCGCGGGTAATACCGCCAGGGCCCGTACGGGGTTCTTTTTGTTCAAGCCGATATTTGAAAGATGTCATCATGATTCCTCCTCATATTATATTAGGTACACATGTAAATAGTTAAATATGGCGTTCATATCTTTTACCCATATTTTGAGAAACTATTCAATTGATTCCTGATTAATATGAGGCAAAAGAGAGACTTTCATTCAAACTTTATGCTGATTTGTGTGTACATATTGTACTTAGGGTGCCTTATACGAGGTGTGATACGCTACATTGCCAGGTTTGTAATTAATGATTTTAAATAACTCATCTGCCATATAAGTGGGACTATGCTTGAATTCCTGCCGAATCCATTCAATAATCATTCCAAAGATCGCATGGGATTGATAACTTGCCAGCAGCTCGCGATTGATGTGGGACGGAAATATTTCGTTGAGGTCCTGAAGAGCAAGGTCACGCAGAACATCGCAGATCATTTGCTGAAAATTGGACGATGCCTCCGATTTCACGACAAGGGTGTAGAATTGCGCATGCTGATGCACATGTTCGAAAATTTTGATTGCAGAAGAGGGCATATGACTTACTTCAAATATTTCTTTATCCAGATAGGGCTCACGATAGGATAAGACCAGATCCTTAATGATGTCATCAATAATCTCATTGAACAGGTCTTCTTTGTATTGATAATGTCTGTAAAAGGTGCCCCGATTCAGATCTGCCAGCTGCACAATATCGGTAATGGATATTTCTTTGAATGACTGCTTTTGCATTAATTGAATGAGGGCATCCTTCAGCGCCGCTTTGGATTTCTTGATTCTTCGATCCATGGAACTCGGAAGTTCGGTCATATGCAGTACTCCTCGTAAATAGGTATTTTAAGATAAAGTACATTCGGTATTAGAAGTGTTGATTAACGTACAATTGGGAAAGCTTTTACTGATTGAACAGGAATGCTATGACTTATTATACTAAGGATAAGAGTTAATGAACATTTGTTTGTTAACTTATTGTAAACGAATACATGGAGGATGATACAACATGAGACTTCAAGATAAAGTGGCTGTAGTAACAGGTGCGGGTTCCGGCATGGGCAAAGCAATTGCAACACTGTACGCGCAAGAAGGTGCTAAGGTGGTTGTATCGGATATCAATGAAGCCTCAGCGCAGGCGGTGGCTGAGGATATCAAGGCAAATGGTGGAGAAGCGACGTTTGTGGTTGCGAATGTGGCGAAGGAAGAAGATATTCAGAACCTGATCGATACGACAGTTAACACATATGGAACAGTGGACATTCTGGTCAATAATGCAGGCATTATGGACAGTATGGAACCAGCTGGTGACATTGTGGATGACAAGTGGGAGCGGATCTTTGCAATCAACACAACAAGTGTCATGCGTGCTACCCGCAAAGTGCTGCCAATCTTCCTGGAAAAACAAAAAGGCGTTATCGTCAACATCGCTTCAGCCGGCGGATTGCATGGTGCACGTGCAGGCGCGGCTTACACGGCTTCCAAACATGCAGTTGTGGGATTCACCAAAAATACAGGCTTCATGTATGCTCAACAAGGTATTCGCTGTAACGCAATTGCTCCGGGTGGGGTTGAAACCAATATTGCTTCCACAATGACAAACATTAATCACTTCGGTGCCAGCAGACAACAGCTGGGAATGGCGATCAATCCGCGTGCAGGTAAAAGTGAAGAAATTGCACAGGTGGCCCTGTTCCTTGGTTCGGACGAATCCAGCTTCGTGAACGGAACAGTCGTAACGGCAGATGCAGGATGGAGTTCATACTAATCCGTCGTCCGTAACTGAAATATTCAAAGAAGCTCATACCAGTGTATGGGCTTCTTTTTGCATGTCCGTAACAGGCGAGAATGTGGAACATTAGGACATTAGGACAAACGTTTGCACAAACATGTCTACGCGTTCCCGGATAACGTAAATAGGGAAGAATCCCGAACAATCAAGCGGTGCGGAATAATCACTGGATTCTGAGGCAGGTGTTCACCGTTTAGAATTTTTAACAATACCTGAACCGCAGTATAGCCCAGCTGATAAGTCCCGATATCAATGGAACTAAGCGGCGGCGAAGCAAGTTCCGATAAAGCAATATTGTTAAAGCTCACAACACTTATATCTTCAGGAACGTTATATCCCAGCTCGGCCAGAGCACGAAGCACGCCAAAGGCAACATTGTCGTCGATAACGACGAGCGCGGTTGGCCTGTCGGGTAGCGACATGAACAGGGACATCGACCGGAAGCCGCTTTCCTGCAGGAATTCTCCCTCCACGATCCAGTCATTGTTAGCATCAAGACCCGCTTCTTCAAGCGCATTTTTGTAACCGAGCAGGCGATCATGAGACAACGTCAAATCTGGTGGTCCGCTAACAAATCCAACGCGTTTATGCCCTTGGGCAATCAGATGTGTAGTTGCATCGAAAGCCGTCTGTACATTGTTATTGTCCACCATCGGAGCATCAGGATGCGTTTCGCTGCGGCCAATCAGTACAAAAGGGAACTTTTCCGCCTCCAAAAACGAAATAATCGGATCTTCCCGTTTGGAGCCAAGCAGCAAGATGCCATCCACGCGCCGCCCATGTACCAGGCGAGATATGGCATTTAATTCATCGCTGGAAGACGTTTCGGTTGAGAGAAGAAGTTCATAATTCATGCGGGTGGCATGGGTAATGATTCCCCGAAGCAATTCTCCGAAAAAGTAGTTCTGAAACAGCTCTTCAGCAGGTCGGGGCAGCATGATACCCAGGGTTTGAGTCGTTTTGGAAACAAGGCTTTTGGCCATCATATTTGGATGATAATTCATTTCTTTCATGATTTGCTTCACTTTGAGTGATGTTTCCGAACTGATTCTGGGATGGTTGGAAATAACCCGTGAGACCGTAGAAGGGGATACACCCGCCAATTTGGCAATATCTTTGATTGTAATCATGTGAAAAATCCCTTCTGTACAAGCATTTCAACATGTCTCCTATGTTAATTCAAAGACTTCGATAAATCAATTGCTAACTGTTTCATGATGAAGAGGGGAAACGAAAAATAAAGGAAGATGGTGGGAGATCAAGCAAATAGGAAATTACAGAAAGAAACACCACAAAAGTGACGGAAAATGAACGAAAATGACTTGTGCAAACGTTTGTACAAATAAAGTTTGCTGTTGTATGATGTTATTGTCATTATAGCGCTTACATTAATTAAATCAACATACTTCTTAGAGAATTCATCCCGATTACATAAGGATTGGACCAGTTCGAGGTTAATTATGAGCAAACGTTTGTATTACTTTCAAACGGATACACGGCGAACTTCGGAGTACAGGAACAGTACACAGAGAAACGGGTGAAAAGCGCGAGTACAGCATCGATCATGACTACGAAAAGGGGGAAATTCAATGAGAAAATGGCAGCAAGCAGCACTTGCAGGATTCATGGCACTCACACTTACCGCGTGTTCAAGCGGAGGTGGTGGCGCTGCGCCAACCACAACAGACAGCGGTGAGACTGGAGAAACCACAGTAACCGCGGAAAATATTCAGCCAGAAGAGGGCGCAAGCCTTGTCATATGGGAGGATAAAAATCAGCGCAGCTTTATCGAAGAACGGGCGAAGAAATTTGAAGAGGAGTACGGCGTTTCTGTAAAGATTGAGGAATTGCCGCCGACGGATCAAGTGACCAAGCTCACTACGGACGGACCCGCGGGATTGGCTGCGGATGTGGTCGTTTTCCCACATGACAAGATTGGCAGCGCTTCAGAAGCTGGACTGATTTTGCCGAACGATATTTTTGAGCAACAGACTACACAATCCACTAGTGACAATGCGGTTAAAGCCGTAACCTTCAAAGACATCTTATACGGATATCCCTACAGCGTAGAAACCTATGCGTTGTTTTATAACAAAAAGCTTTATCCCGAAGCACCAAAATCATTTGATGACATTATCAGCTTTGCCAAAACCTTTAATGACACCAAAAACAACAAGTACACTCTGATGTGGGAGCTACAGCAGTTCTATTATAACTTTGCTTATCTGGCTTCCCAAGGTGGATATATCTTCGGCGATGAAGGCATGAACAGCGAGGACATTGGCCTCAACAATGAGGGAGCCATCAAGGGCGGTCAGTTCCTGCAAACGCTGAAATCGGAAGTGCTGCCTGTAAAAATGGGCGATGTGAACTATGACATCAAGAAAGGTCTCTTCTCAAGCGGGAAACTGGCCATGGATATTAACGGACCTTGGTCCATCGCCGATTATCGCAATGCTGGCATTGACTTCGGTGTGGCTCCACTCCCGGCAATTGAAGGCAAACCAATGACTTCCTTCTCTGGAGTCAAGGCATATTACGTCAATGCATTCACAACCTATCCGAACGCTGCCAAGCTGTTTGCGGCCTATCTCTCCAGTGCCGAATCCCAGATGGTCAACTTTGAGATGAACGGAACTCTCCCGGCTAATAAAGACGTGGCGGCAGATCCGAAGATTCAAGGGGATGAAATCACAAAGGCATTCCTTGAGCAATTCAACAACTCCACCCCAATGCCTTCGCTTCCTGCCATGGATAGCGTATGGGGTCCCATCAGCGCGGCAATTACCGACATATGGGATGGAGGCAAGGATGTGAAAACCTCTCTGGATAACGCAGTCAACCAAGTCAAGGAGAGCCTTGCAACTGTCCAATAAAAAAGAAAGAGCAGGTGCAGGGGAAGCCAACAGGTCCTCTGCACTCTGCTATTACTGATCGGTAACTTCGCTTGCCGGGAAGGAGTAGGAATGAATGAAACAACAGCATGTTCCAGTCACTGTTAAGCCGAATCGAGAAAGACAGCATCGCATGACAGCGGCTGTGTTGTCCGTTGTCCTGCAAGGACTTGGACAGTTGTATAACCGTCAATGGATCAAGGGAATTTGTTTTCTGATCTTAGAGGGAGTGGGACTCGCATATCTGATTCCCCGTTTGAATCAGGCCGTATGGGGAGTATGGACGCTGGGCGAGCAGACGCAGCGTTTCGTCAAGGTCAATGGATCAACGGTGCTGCAACAGGGCGACCACTCCATCTTTTTGCTGCTCAACGGAATCATAGTACTTTTGGTATTTTTCGTTTTTCTTCTTCTGTATATATTCAATATCCGGGATGCGTACATCACGGGAAAATTAAGAGAGGAAGGCAAGCAGGCCACCGGAGCTTCTGCTTCCCTGAGATATCTGCTTGATAAACAATTTCCGTATCTTTTCCTATCCATTCCTGCGCTCGGCATCCTGTTTTTCACCATTATGCCGATTTTATTTACGATTACCCTGGCCTTTACCAATTACTCGGCGCCGGATCATATTCCGCCCGCCAAGCTGGTGGACTGGGTCGGTTTCAAGACTTTTACGGATCTAATTCAGCTTAAATCGTGGAGCCATACCTTCTTTGGAGTATTAACATGGACCGTGATCTGGGCCATTCTGGCAACGGTGACTACGTATTTTGGTGGGGTGCTGGTTGCACTTCTCATCGAGCAGAAGGGTATTCGTTTCAAAAAGTTGTGGCGGACGATCTTCATTCTTCCGTATGCCATTCCGCAGATTATCTCACTGCTTCTGATGCGTAACCTGTTCAACGGACAGTTTGGTCCCATTAATACGTATATGAAGGCTTTTGGCCTTGAGGGGTTGCCATGGTTAACTGATCCGTTCTGGGCAAAAGTTACAGTCGTCATTGTAAACATGTGGATCGGAATTCCGGTCAGCATGGTGCTCATACTGGGCGTGCTAACGGCGATTCCACGGGATTTGTATGAAGCGGCTGAGGTAGACGGTGCGTCCGGCTTTCAGAAGTTCCGCATCATTACGCTTCCTTTTATCATGTTCGCTACGACACCGGTGCTCATTATGCAATTTGCCGGGAATTTCAACAACTTCAATGTCATCTTCCTGTTGACGAACGGTAATCCGCTGCGTGGCGATTATCAGTATGCGGGATCAACTGATCTCCTCGTGACCTGGTTGTACAAACTGACGTTGGATAACAACAAGTTCAATATGGCTTCGGCGGTCGGTATCATTATTTTCCTGATTATTGCGTCGTTCTCCATCTGGAATTTCCGTCGTTCCAAATCGTTCAAGGAGGAGGACATGATTCAATGAAAAAGCGCAACAATCCCATGCGTCTGACGATCAGCTATGTGCTGCTGGTCATCATTGCCATCGTATCGGTGTATCCCGTCTTGTGGATATTTCTCTCGTCACTGCGTCCAGGTGCGGCCCTGTTCAGTGAACGTCTGTGGCCTGAAGCGTTCACGCTGGCCCATTATGGGGAACTGTTTAACAACCCGTCGTTCATGTATGGAACATGGTATCTGAACACGTTGAAGATCGCCTTTTTCACGATGATTTTCTCAACGCTCATGGTCACTTTGGGCATGTATGCCTTATCCCGGTTCCGGTTTCGCGGTCGCAAGACCATTCTATCCACCATGCTGATTCTCGGGATGTTCCCGAGCTTCATGAGCATGATTGCCATTTATATTATTTTGCTTCAGATCAAATTGCTGGACACTCATGCCGCGTTGATTCTGGTCTATTCGTCTGGGGCCGTGCTGGGTGGATTTATTGTCAAAGGGTTCTTTGATACCATCCCGCGCAGTTTGGATGAAGCAGCACGAATTGATGGTGCCAGTCATCTGCGTGTGTTCACCAGCATCATTCTGCCGTTGTCCCGGCCGATGCTGACCTATGTAGCCTTAACCAGCTTCACTGGTGCGTGGATGGACTTTATCTTTGCCCGGCTGGTACTTCGGACAAAAGAGAACTGGACACTTGCGGTTGGCATGTGGGATCTGGTTAGCCGCTATCAGGACAGTAACTTTACGATGTTTGCTGCCGGGGCGGTACTGATCGCCATTCCGATTACGTTGTTGTTTGTATTCTTGCAACGCTTCCTTGTGCAGGGGCTGACCTCTGGCGCCTCCAAAGGATAAAAGGATAAGAAGATAAACACCCAAATCGCATAGACAGCCTGTAGAACATACCCAGGCCACCAATCAGGCGCTTCTGAGAGGTTCCATTCATCGCTGGAACTGCTCCGGAAGCGCCTGCCTGCTGTTTGAGATCCGAATGACAAGAGGAGGAAAAGATCGATGGGAACGCTACAGTCCCCAGAACCGGAATTGGGACCGAACGGGGCTCTTACTGCTGCGGAGAGTCAGAAAATGGACAATAGGGCGCTTTGGCGTAATGTTGCTTATCGCAGAATTTTGTGTGGCTATGGCATCTCCGTATTTGGTGATTGTTTCAACGGTATTGCCATCAGTCTATGGGTGTTGCAGACCACGGGAAGTGCGAAGAGCATGGCAGCTGTACAAGTATGTAATATGGTCGTCAGTTTTTTGTTCGGATCATTCGCGGGCACGTTTGCTGACAGACTGGATCGCAGAACATTGATGCTGTCGTCGGATTTGTTTCGTGGGGCTATGGCGTTTATCATCGCGGTGAGTCTGTTTGTGCTGCACGCTCCTTTCCCAATCGTACTGCTCATGCTTTCCCTTTCGATGTTCTCCAGCCTCTTTCAGGCGCCTGCATTTCATGCTTCGGTAACCAGTCTGGTGGGGAGGGAGCATCTGCAACAAGCTACAGGAACCATTCATCTGGTCGATAATATTGCCCGGATCAGCGGATTGGCAGCAGCGGGGATTGCGGTTTCTGCATTTGGAGGATTTACGGCTATTATGATTACGGGTGTGACCTTTCTGCTGTCTGCGATATGTGTAATGTTGGCTGGGCGTTTTCCGGATGTACAACGCTCTTCGATGCATAGAGGATCGTTTGTAAAGGAGTGGGGAGGTTCATTTTCCTACATCTTTGCACATCCTCTGATTCGTTCAATCGTTATCCTAAATCCGCTGCTGATTCTTTTCTTCATGTCAGCCATCATGCTTGTTCAAGTCATGGCCGTCAAAGTATGGCAGGCGAATCCTGTCCAGTTCGGACTGATTGAGACATGTATTCCACTGGGGTACATGCTGGGTTCCGGGATTCTGATCGCCTCAGGCAATCGGTTGAAACGAAGGGGACGATGGGTGTTCATCGGTCTGCTGGTTCTCGGCCCACTGTATATGCTGTTAGCCAATGTATCTTCTCCTTTGGTGGCCTTGCCGCTGATCATTGCTGGGGGAGCCATGTTTGCGTGCTGTACGATGTTAACCCAGATCATGATGCGTGCCGAGGTTCCCGATGAGCTGCAGGGGAGAATCTACGGGGTGCTCGGAACCATAACAAGTACAGCCCCGATCCTGGGATTAACGGTGGTTTCCGTTTTGGCTGATCAGTGGGGTGCCCAAACCGTGCTGGAGAGCCTGGGAGCATTGCTGTTGGTGGTAGGAATTATTGCGGCAGCAGGATTAAAATCCATTCGGAACTATCGATAGTAAATGCATGCCATAGATAAGGACGAGCCTAATCAAAGAACCCGGAAGCAGACGCTCGTCGCGTCTGCTTCCGGGTTGAATGATAGGACGGTGAAGGAATTAAGGCTGCCAGTCCACTGTAACGGTTGCGGTTCCACTGGTTGGTGTGGTGAAGGTATGATTATTGCCATTTTCCCACGTAATCGTAGAGCCGTTCTTTTTGAAAAACTTGAATTCCAGATTCGTTCCGGCAGGCACGCTCACGTCATAATACCAGGTTGGATAAGAATAGATGACCTGATTGAAGACCGGACCAATGGCGAGAGGGCCTGTAGACCAGTTCCCCAGCTCCGCAACATTGCCTGTCAGATAGAGATTCTGACCGAGTGTAGTAGATGCATTGTTGATGACAAAGCGGACGGAAACCTGGTTGCCACTAAGAATCGTGAAATTGTTATAAGTGTTGCTGTTGACTCCGCTCGCTGCGACTTTAACGGCATAGTTGCCCGCGGCAACAGCAGGGATGGTCACTTTGATCTGAGTATCTTCCCATGATGTGATGGCTGAACCGGTAACAGCGGTTGTACCGAAATAGACAGTGCCTTTGGTAGTACCAAATCCTCGACCATCAATGGTAACAGTATTACCCGCTTTACCCATTACAGGGCCCACATGCCCGATAGTTGGTGTAGTGGTATTGGCTGTATACTGCCAGACCGCTGTAGCTCCTGCTGCCAAAGTGAAGTTAGCGACGTTACCTCCTGTAGAGGTAATGTTATTCCCACTTAATGCACCTGCAAGAACGTCGTTGTATGTACCCGAAGGAAGTGAAGTGGTCAGGCCACTGATGGAAGTGGAAGTCGAAAGATTACGGTTAACCGCTACGACGGCCACGTTGTTGCCGAATTTACGTTCATACACATACACATCGTTGTTAATCCAGCGCTGCTGGGTTGTTCCATAGGCGATGGCTGGATTGGTTTTACGCAATGGAGCGAGCTTGCTGATGACGTTAAAAGCAGTTGTTGTTTTGGAGAACGAAGGCATTTTGGCACGGTTGTTAGGGTCGCCGTTACCTGTCAAATACTGCTCAGTGCCATAATAGATGGCTGGTACGCCCCGCGAGGTAAGTGTAAATGCAAGAGCTTGTTCCAAGCGACGGTTATTGACAGCACTTGTTTTGAAGCGATCCATGTCATGGTTATCAATGAAGGTCACTTGGTCATTCACCTGGGCATAATCAGCGGCTGTGCTGGTGATCATGGAATCCAGGGCAACCATCGTGGATGTGTTATCACGGAACACGTTACGTACTTCATTGTTGAAACGGAAGTCGAGCAGACTCATACCGGATTGGTTGGCGAAGTTGGTATTGTCTGCATCGGATGCGGATGAACCCAGGAACCATTCACCAAACGTGAATACCGGTTTGTAGCCATAGATGGAGGACATCCAGTTCTTTTGCCATCCCATCGGCATATGCTTCACCGCATCCACCCGGATTCCGTCAATACCCATATCCAGCCAGAGTTTGATCGCATCCTTGAAATAGGTGTCAATGGTGCTGTTATTGTGGTTCAGGTCAGCAAGATCATAGAGATTTTTGTAGATACCGTTCTCCAGTGTGGAGAAGTCAGAGCCGCCATTGTGGTGGAATAATTTGTTCGTATCATTGGTGTAGCCACCAAGCAGAGTGCCGTTATTGTATAACTTTCCATTCTCTGCGAACGAGGTGTCGGTTTCCATGGCAGGAGAGGTATGGTTAGGAGCAAAATCAATGATGACTTTAATGCCTTTGGCATGTGCCGTATTGATCAGGTTCTGAAAATCGGTCATCGTACCGAAAGCAGGATTGGTCTTCTTGAAGTCACGTGCCCAATAGCCGTGATAAGCCGTATTGTTGACACCGGAATAGTTAATCAGTGAGTATATGTTCTCCACAGGCTGGGAAATCCAGAGTGCCGTAATACCCAGATCGGAAAAGTAGTTGTCATTAATCTTGTTGATCAGTCCTTGCCAGTCGCCCCCGCAATAGAGCTTCAGGTTAGAACAGGAGGCGTCATAGGCCGCCCCAGTAGGGTTGTTGGAGGGATTTCCGTCCAGAAAACGGTCGGTAAATACTTGATAAATAACATCGGTGCTGAAGTTCTGCTTGTTGGTAACAGCCGTATCAGCATCTGCGAATACGGAGGCCGCCGGGAATATTGGCAGTGCACTTCCGGCCAGCAAGCTGAAGCTCAGCGTGGTACTGAGGATGATTCGCTTGGTCCATTTGAACATTGGTAATCCACCCTTCGTTTATTATATAAATTGAAATAAAGAATATTTACACTTACCACTCCGATGACAGAACAACCTTCCGATCGCTGTTATCCCCAGATTTTTTTTGATGCCCTTTTCAAAGGGGGAAATCCGGGGATAAAGGCGAACGTTTCACTTCTTCAGGTTATTTCTGTCCTCTCCGTTCTCGTGCAAATGTGTAGTTCAATTTATATAGATTTGTGATCTCTTTTTTGATTAGAAAAGCGCTTTCAACATTGGACGTTGGTAGGTTATTCTTAACGATATCCCCCCTTTATGAACGCCAACAACCCCGGCACCTCCTGCTGGAGTTACCGGGGTTGTCCTAAACCGATTGGGTTTAAAAGCATGGCCCTCTAGTTATAATCACAACGTTATGATAATTAAATAATGGTTTGGTTGTCAATAACTTTTTCTTGAGCATTTTTTTTCTATTTCTATATTTACAAATCAGGCTCAACAGATTTAAACTATTCGCAGACCCACCAATATAAGGGCTATGCATTTTAGAACATTTCGGTGTTTTAAAACAACCCCGTCTCTTCAGAGACGGGGTTGTTTGTCGATGTAGCCGAGGGAAGAACGAATCAGAACTAACAGAAAACCCCGTTAGTGTAAAAGCGAAGTCTATAGGAGAGGCGGTTGATGGATCAGTGAACACTCATTCTGTTATCGAATGTGTGGAAGGTTTCAAGGCGTCCAGGCTGGACAACACAAGAAAGATTTTTATCTATTTGCCACCAGGCTATAAGGAGCATGTGGATCAACGCTATCCGGTGTTATACATGCATGCGGGTCAGAGGGCCTTCGGCTCTTCGACTGCGGGAAATGAAACGTGGCACGTAGATCAGGCGGCAGACCAACTGATTGATCAAGGCTTGATGGATGGGCTGATCATTGTCGGAATTGCCCATGTTCGTCCAGTTACACACAATGAATTCTATCATTTCATTGCGCCTGCAAGAGAAGCGGTGAGTGTGGGCTGCTCAGGCCTGGATTATGAACACTTTATCATTCATGAACTGAAACCATTCATTGACGAGCATTACCGCACACTTCCAGACAAGGACAATACGGGACTGCTTGGTTCTTCCGCAGCGGCACTCAGCACCTTCCATATAGGAACACGTCATCCTGATATTTTTGGCAAACTGATCATGCTCTCTCCCTTTTTCGTGGACGTGCAGCTGGATGAAACGTCGGAAAGCAGGTTACAGGAGGAGAATATGTACCTCATGCCTAAGGGCAGTGCTCCGATTCGAATGTGGATGGATATAGGGGATGCAGAAGGGTTGTTTCTTCCTTCCCAGGTAAGGAATGTAGTCCATCAGATGCTCGAACTGGGATATAAGTCTGGCAAGGACATCGCATTTCTGGAACAGCCGGATGCAGGTCATCAGGAAGCGGATTGGGGAGAGCGAGTTCATATTCCGCTACTGTATATGTTCGGCCGAATCGGCAATCCAGTCTCTCTGGAGCTGATGGGAAGGGACGTTATTGGATTGAAGGGCGGCATGAGCGGGCACATCAATGCGCTGCTTCATTACGATAGCGGGTTCACCATGAGTGTGCTTGAAGGGGATTATAGGTCCGATCACCCTGATGTTCTTGAGGTTCGACCCAATGGGGAACTGGTTCCTGTCAAGATGGGTCATGCAGTGGTTACCCTGACGGTGGGAGAGTTGACGGCATCACGCATGTACACTGTTGTGGAAGAATTATCGGGTCACGTGACAGTCTGCATGAGTGCCGAGGTACCGTTTCAAGACATGTATGATGACTCGATCTACGGAGGCATGGGCATGAAGCTTCTGCACACCGAAGGTGGCCATTATGAGGGCTGCTTCGAGGTTCCACGTGACAGCGCATTTCGGTTCAGGTTCACGCGAGGCTTCCGGCAGTTTGAAACCGATGCAGATGGCAAGGCTCTGCTCAATCGGGTGTTTCGTGCCCATGATAATCTGTCTCTTCATTACAAAATCCAGTCTTGGGGCAGCACGGCTGCCAAAGCCGGGAACAGGAGGTAGCCATGATTAGTCAACCATTTCAACCAACGATGGATATTCCGTATTATTATCCCTGTAATTTTCCTTTGATTCACGAAATCCTTCAGCGTCAGGGCTCGATAAGCAGTCTCGGCCTATTAGCTTCCAGCCGCTTATATAGTCTGACTTCCTGTTCAGATCGTGGCCTGATCAAGCCTTACTTTCATAAGCTGGATTATGAGGAGCCGATGTGGGAAGTGTTTGGAGAACGGGAGTTTGACAGCTTCGAACAAGGAAAGGCCTATATTCGGGAACGGCTTGAAAATGAGGGGCCTTTGGTCGTTACAGGCACAAGTTACTGCTTGCCTTATGGGGATGATTATCGAAATCCAGAGTATATTCATAAACTCGTTAAACAAGATTCACGCCTGCATCTGGTCGATCATTGGCTGGCTGTGTACGGAATGGATGAGGAGCATTTCTATGTCTATGACCCCGTTCCCTCCAAATACATGGGAGCTGTGTCATCACCTGATTTCCAAGAGTTCTGGAAAGGAAACAAAAATATCTCCGAGCTCGAAATAGCCCGGCGCAAAGAAACATTACGAACATATGGCACGATGGAGATCCGTGCTGTGGAAACACTCGACTCCGCAGGCTATCGGAACATGTTGCGCTCTGCGCTGGCGACACAGGCCTATGAATTCATCGCGGGCAGAACGATCTGGGAGGGCAATCGAAGCTATTATTTTGGACAGGCTGTCACATCACAATTGTTACAAAGATTGCACCCGGATGCCGAGGTGGATCGGGAACAGGAGAAAGCCATCTCCGCGTTCCTGTTCGACATGCGCTGGAGCCGCTACTTTTTCCACGATTTGCTGGAGGAAGCAGCCAAATGGCTCGATTCTCCTCATGATCAATATGTTGAGGAATTCGGTGCAATGATAGCCCGGTGGGAACAGGCGCATAAGCTGCTGCAGATCGCCAGAATGAAACGAAGCCCTGAATGGCGTGAGCAGTTAACGGATATTATCGAACAATTGGCGGCGGACGAATTACGCTGGTACGAAGCGCTAATGACGACACATCAGCATGCCGATCGCTTCAAACAGATCCCATCGACTGTGGAAAATCCCGCGCCTACGCCTTCACATCGGGAAGTCATTGAGCGGATTGTGCTGGACAGCTGCGATGAGCTTAATCGGTACCATAACGCGCCCATTCCTCTAGAGCATGGCTTGCAGGCGCCCCTATATGGAAGTCGGGGAAGACTGGACTCCCTTGAACTTGTAACTTTACTTGCCGTTGTCGAGCAAAGTGTTGAAGATACGTTCGGTGTAGGGATAACCCTCGCGGAAATGGCGGCAGCTTCTATGCCAGAAAGTCCTTATCGAACGGTGGAATCACTGGTTGAGTATCTGGAGGCGCAATTGAAACATTTCCCAAAGGATGATGAGGGATGAATATCACTTTTCTTCTGGAACGGTTCGCCGCGTATAACCATCGCCCTGCGTTGATATGGAAGGACGAGCAGTATAGTTATAACTGGTTATTGGATCAGGTTCACACCTTTAGCCAGTGGATTTCCAGTGAAGGGCTCGAAGGGGCGATCGTTGTGCTTGAAGAGGATTATTCTCCTTATGCCGCAGCGGCATTGATCGCTCTTCTGGAGCGGAATTGTATTGTGGTTCCGATGGATCGGCATTTGGTTGAGGCCAAACGGAATGAGTATACAGTCCTTGCTCAGGCAGAATGGCGCTTGAGTGTTGGGGAAGGGGAAGCTATTGCCAGACATTGCTCTGTGCAAGGAAGTCAGTCCCCGATATTGGAAAGGCTGGGTCAGGAAAAGAAAGCAGGTCTGGTGATCTTCTCATCCGGATCGACAGGGCAAAGCAAAGCTGCTGTTCACAGCGCGGATCGTCTGTTGCACGGGTTCAGGCGGCAAGTTCGGCCGCTGTGTACGATCCCTTTCATGATGTTTGACCACATTGGCGGCTTAAACACGATGCTGCAATCCCTCTCCAGCGGCGGCTGTTTATGCGTCATACCGGATCGCTCCCCCCTGGAAGTATGCAAAACCATTGAAAAGTACCGTGTTCAGGCACTGCCAGTCTCACCAACGTTCATGAATTTGCTGCTTCTTAGCGGAGTCTATCAGGAGTTCGATCTATCCAGTCTCGAAGTGGTCTCCTATGGTTCAGAGGTTATGCCAGAGGCGCTGCTTACCGCATGGAATAGACAGTTTCCGAATGTACGTACGGTGCAGGCTTATGGTATGTCGGAGCTTGGTATTCTGCCGACACGCTCCAAAAATTCCGGTTCATTGCTATTTACGGTTCGTGACGGAGAAGTCCGTTATCGGATTGTGGACGGGTTGCTTGAGATCCAAACAAAAACGGCCATGATTGGGTATCTGAACGCTCCGTCTCCGTTCACGGAAGATGGCTGGCTCCAGACCGGGGATGAAGCGGAGATGGAGGATGGTTACATTCGCATTTTGGGTCGCCGCTCCGAGATCATTAATGTAGGCGGACGTAAGGTTTATCCTGCGGAAGTGGAGAGTATTCTGGAACAAATGGAATTCATTGAAACAGCAGTCGTGAGTGGCGAGTCAAGTGGGATCATGGGACAGATGGTAAAGGCCACGGTCAGACTTACAGGTGAGCAGACTCTTACGGAACTACGCAGACAAATCTGGGATTTTTGCCGAGACAAGCTGCCCCAGTACAAAATCCCGCAAAAGATTGTGATTACTCAGGAGACATTAACAAGTCCAAGAATGAAGAAAATAAGAAATTCCGGTCCAAACTGCTCCGTTCGGGATGAGGTTGCGGCAAGCCAAGAGGAAGAGTTGGAGGGACACAGCACTGAAATAAAGTGACTCCATGAATGCCAATACAGCAGGGGACATCATGAGTTGTAATAGGAGAGGGGAACCTTCGGATGCATGACGCACCGATGGTTCCCCTTTTGTTGAACAGAGTCGAAGTGATTCGTACGAGAGATTTCCTTTCACACAATTTAATGGGAGATAGCCTCATACGACGTACCAAGAGTCTCATCGGAGAAAGGATTTAGAATGAAGCAAGATGTTATGCCTTCACGTGTGATTTGACATCCAACTGCAACAGGGAGAAACCGTACGCTTCCAAGTCCAACTTCAGCTTATTCTGCTGAGTTTCACGAGTTGTGGCTGAGAATACATTACGCCAAGTTCCTTGGTGTAGTGGCAACTCCATACTGCATGGTTCTTCACTTGCATTCAGGACAAGCACGAATTGTTCCCCGGTATCTTGATCCTTGCGTCCGATGGCAATGCACGGGTCTCCGGCTTCCGCGTAAATCATGGAGATGTCCGCACTGCGCAATGCAGCGTGTTGTTTACGCAGGGCAATGGCTTGGGTGAAGAAATCGAGCAGATCCTTGTTCTGCTTCTGTTCGTCCCACTCCATACATTTGCGACAACCTGGATCATAGCCACCATCCAGCCCTACCTCGTCACCATAGTAAATACAAGGAGCACCTGGGTACGTAAGCAGCAGAATGACAGCCAGCTTCATCTTGCGTACATCCCCTTCACATAGGGTGAGCAGTCTTGGCGTATCATGACTTCCGAGCAGGTTGAAAGCTGCTTCGGTTACAGGCTGTGAATACGCAGCAAGCAGTTTGCCAACCTCGTTGGCAAATCCGAGGCCGTCCAGCTTGCCAAGCACAGCGTAATCCATGACTGAATTCGTGAAAGGGTAGTTCATGACTGCATCAAACTGATCCCCCTGCAGCCACATGATGGAATCATGCCAGATTTCGCCTAGTAGATAGGCATCCGGGTTAAGTGATTTGACCGTTTGCCGGAATTCACGCCAGAATTGATGGTCTACCTCATTGGCAACATCCAGCCTCCAACCGTCGATACCCATATCCTGAATCCAGTAACGGGCCACCTCCAGCAAATATTCCTTAACCTCGGGATGCTCTGTGTTCAGTTTAGGCATAAGAGGTTCAAAGGCAAAGGTATCATATGTGGGAATACCATCCTCGATACGTGCCGGCCATTCTCTGACATGGAACCAATCCGCATAACGGGAAGCAGCCCCTTTTTCAAGCACATCCGCGAATGGAAGGAACTCTCTGCCTGAATGGTTAAACACCGCGTCCAGAACTACCCGTATGCCGCGTTCATGGCATGCATCCACAAGTTCCTTCAATTTCTCATTGGTGCCAAAGTGCGGATCGACCCTCATATAGTCTGCGGTATTGTACTTATGGTTGGTTGTAGCCTGGAACACTGGGCAGAAATAAATGGCGTTAATGCCAAGTGTACTCAGATGATCGAGGTGGTCCAGAACTCCTTGAAGGTCACCTCCGAAAAAATTGACAGGCGTCGGTTCGCCGCCCCAGGGTTCAGCATTCTTTGGACTGATCGACGGATCACCATTGGCAAAACGTTCAGGGAAGATCTGATAGAATACAGCATCCTTAACCCAAGCAGGTGCCTCGAAGAAATCCACCGGATTCATAAATGGAAAATCGAAAAATTCCAACGGATGATCAGGCAGAGCCTGTTCGAATCCCCGTTCTGTCATCCAGACCGATTTTTCTCCCTCGATCAGTTGGAAGCCGTAGCGTAATCTGCGGTACGGTGGTTGCGCTTCCACTTCCCAATAATCGAACAGGGCATCACGGGCAAAGATTCGCATTGGAAGGTGGAGGACCGTACGATCCCATGCATATTTATCCCCGATGATGGCGATAACAGCATCCAGGTCGCCCCGCTTGGAACGGAGTCTCAAGTGCATGGTCGAACGGTCATATACGTAGGACCAATTCATTTTGGGACGATGATAAATAGCTTCAAGTAACATAGCATTCACTCCTTATCTGGGATGAATCATGCGGCTATAAACGCAAAAAAAGGCACAACCCCAATGTTTACGAGGTTGTACCTTTCGGCAGCATAGCCTTTTGATTATAGTGCTATTATACGAACTAAATCGGAAAAAGAAAACACTTTTTTTTCCTGAAATCTCAATATATCGAATTCGAAACGCAGGGTGCTTTTCGCTTCATATATGAGGTGAAGTTTACCTGAATTTAACGTTTGAATTTAGGTGCTATTTTTTAAAACTCATACCCAAGTTTATTGGCATAGGCAGACAATTCTTTTTGGTATTTCTCAATATTTTTCTTGCCGGCATCAATTTTGGCGTTGGCTTGTTTCAGGACAGCGCTGTTTACCGTTGTTTTGGAGACCGCTTTTTTAGCGAGTTGGAATCCTTCCAGCTGTGTATAGCTACCTTTGATCAAGCTGGCATGGATTTTTTGCAACTCGGCATTTTGCGGTTTAATCAGCTTCAGCTTGGATACATATTTGGTGTAGTTAGGAATCGCTGTGTTGGTCAATTTCAGAAAAACGGACTTGCGATTGGAAGATGTAATGTAAAATCCCCCTCCCAAAGCATCGAAAGCTTTCTCCTCATATACGGATGCGCTATCTAGTTGATCCATGTAGTTCAAGAAATCTGCTTCGTCGGCTGTAAGTTCCGGCTCTTCTTCTGTTGTGTCAACTTCGTAGTATTCATCTTCCGAATATGTAGTAGTTGAGTCATCCGCAGCAGCGGCATAGGACCCTGCAGGTGCGAATACCCCGCCGAGCAAAACAAAACTCATAATGATTGATAGTACCCATGATTTCTTCACGTTCTAATTTCCCCTATCTATATATGTGATATTATTCCAATGGATAATCTAACATAGCACGACAAGAAATTACAGGAATCGATTGACAGAGATGGAATCTATGAATAGCAATAAAAGGATATAATAACGTTGTGAATCAACAAAAAGGGAGGAAATCTTGATGACTGTTGAACGTTTTCATATTCATGTCTCCGATGAGATTCTGGACGATTTGCAATATCGGCTGCATCACATCCGTTGGCCAGATCAATTGGTAGACTCCGGCTGGGGGCGAGGAACAGATATTAGTTATTTAAAATCACTCGTTTCCTATTGGAGCGATCATTATGACTGGCGAGCACAAGAGTCCAGGCTGAATCAATTTTCCCAGTTTCATTGCCAGTTGGATGGGGTGGATGTGCACTTCGTACATGAGCGTGGTAAAGGGCCTAATCCTCTGCCGATTATTCTTACCCATGGCTGGCCCGATAGCTATCTTCGTTACCAAAAGATTATCCCTCTCCTGACCGATCCCGCGAGTCATGGAGGTAATCCGGAGGACTCTTTTGATGTCATTGTGCCTTCACTGCCTGGATTTGGATTCTCTAGTCGCCCTGACCAACCTGGCTTCAACAATTCTCGTGTCTCCCAGATGTGGGCCAAACTAATGACCAAAGAATTAGGCTACAACAAATTCGCTGCTGCAGGTGGAGATATTGGCTCTGGCGTTACACGTTATCTGGCATCGAATAATCCTGAACTTCTAGTTGGAATCCACTTAACGGATATTGGTATCATAAGAGATCTCTTATCTTCCCAGGATGAGGCAGAACGCTCAGAGGAAGAACGAGAGTACAAGAAAAATGCTTCAACATGGATTTCACAAGAGGGGGGTTATATGTCCATTCAATCAACCAAACCTCAGACACTTGCGTATGGACTTTCCGATTCCCCAGTAGGTTTGGCCGCTTGGATCATTGAGAAATTTCGTGCTTGGAGCGACTGTAAAGGTGACCTCAATCAACTATTTAGCAAGGATGAGTTGCTGACTCATATTATGATCTATTGGGTTACGAATACCATAGGATCATCCACACGTATGTACTACGAAAATTCGCATTCCTTGCCACCGCTGGGCCGTATAGAAGTTCCGACAGGCATTGCCATATTTCCTGCGGATATCGTGCTACCTCCCAAATCTTGGGCGATGCAAAACCTGAACGTAACGCGTTGGACCTCCATGCCTAGTGGAGGGCATTTTACGGCTTTGGAAGAACCGGAGTTGCTGGCGGATGATATTCGGGCATTCTACAGACCGATTCGAGCAATGAACAATTAATGTAGTTATATATAGTTGAATTCATAAGGTCCCGACTTGGATATCTAAAAGCGGGATCTTTTTTTCTTGAATCTGCTCAAAAAGTGACGTACAGAGGCGGTCAGATGATATAATCGGGTGAAGTGTTATTGTCTCACCAAGTTATTTTCGAAAAGGTTTTCGGGAAATAGTCTGTTTTTGTTTGTAACCGCAATCATAATACACACAGAAAGTGAGAGCTGAGATGAATCAGAAAAAGCTTTTTACGGATGGATGGCAATTTGCGAAAAGTAAGCTGGAAGTTACGGAGTCTGCGGGATTAACGTTTGAACCGGTTGAGCTTCCTCATGATTGGCTGATCTATAATACGCTTGAACTGTATGAGGACAGCATCGGATGGTATCGCAAGACATTCCCATATACGAAGGATGACCAGCAGCTTCTGCTTTGCTTTGACGGGGTGTATATGGATTCTTCCGTATATGTAAACGGTCAGCTTGTTGGAGAGTGGAAATACGGCTATTCGGCTTTTGAGCATGAGATCACGAGTGCTTTGGTGGAAGGTGACAACGAAATTGTAGTCAAAGTTGTGCATCAGAGTCCCAACAGCAGATGGTATTCGGGGGCCGGAATTTATCGCAATGTGTGGCTCAAAACGAGAGATCGGAATCATATCGTCACAGACGGTACCTATGTTTCGATTCAGCAGCAGCCAGAAGGCTGGCAGGTTGAGGTGGATACGGAGCTAAGTCTCAATCAGAACGCACAACTGGTGCACACGATTTGGTATCAGGGTAATCAGATCGTATCCAGCAAAGCGGACGTTACAGCTGCAGCGGGCAAAGACACCGGACATGAAGAGATACAATCCAACACCCAACAGCTGACGGTCGATCTTCCGAAGTTATGGAGCCCGGATGAACCGAATCTGTATGATCTGGTAACGGAACTTCAATTAGCTACAGGTGAGCAGGGCTATGAGACAATCGAGTCCGTCACACAGCGGATTGGCTTCAGGGATATCAAGCTGGATGCGAGCGAAGGATTCCACCTGAATGGGGTCAAGATGAAGCTGAACGGTGTGTGTGAACACCATGATCTCGGTGCGCTTGGGGCTGCTTTTAACCTGACGGCACTGCGCAGAAGATTTGTGCTTTTGAAAGAAATGGGCGTTAACGCCATTCGGACCGCTCATAACATGCCTGCCAAAGAGTTCATGGAACTTGCGGATGAGATGGGTATGCTGATCGTTTCGGAAGCGTTCGATATGTGGGAGAGAGCCAAGACCCCTTACGACTATGCGAGATTTTTCCCGGAATGGGCACATACTGATGTGAAGAGCTGGGTGAAGCGTGACCGTAACCATGCAAGTCTGATCATGTGGAGTATCGGTAATGAGATTTACGATACCCATGCGGATGAGCGGGGGCAGGAAGTAACCCGCATGCTAATGGATTATGTACTGGAATTTGATCCAAAAGGGAATGCAGGCGTGACCATTGGTTCGAACTATATGCCGTGGGAAAACGCACAAAAATGCGCTGATATCGTGAAGCTCGCAGGATATAACTACGCGGAGAAATACTACGACAAACATCACGAAGAACATCCGGACTGGATTATCTATGGTAGTGAAACGTCGTCTGTGGTGCAGAGCCGTGGGATCTATCACTTCCCGTTTGAGCAATCCATACTGGCTGATGATGATGAGCAGTGCTCGGCTTTGGGCAACAGTACAACAAGCTGGGGCGCAAAGTCAGCAGAATATTGCATTTTGGCAGAACGAGATACGCCGTATTCCTTGGGGCAGTTCCTGTGGACGGGATTCGATTATATTGGAGAACCAACACCGTATCATACGAAGAATTCGTATTTTGGACAGCTGGATACAGCAACGTTCCCGAAAGATTCCTACTATATCTACCAAGCAGCCTGGACGGATTACAAGAAAAGTCCGATGGTTCACCTGTTCCCTTACTGGGATTTCAGCCCGGGTCAGCTGATCGATGTACGCGTGTGCAGTAATGCGCCGAAGATTGAATTGCAGCTGAATGGCAAGACAATCGGCACGTATGATATCGACCATGCAAAGGGAACCCAGCTGGCAGGCTGGTGGAAAGTGCCATATGAAGAGGGCGAGCTCAAAGCGATCGCTTATGATGAACACGGCAACGTAATTGCAACGGATGTGCAAAAATCCTATACAGATGCGAAGAAGATTCGTCTGCAAGCCGATCGGGAGCAGCTGCAAGCGGACGGTACAGATCTTATTTTCGTGGAAATTCAAGTGGAAGATGAAGCGGGCAATCCCGTGCAAAATGCAAACAACCGTGTGCAGGTCCAAGTGACAGGTGCAGGTCGTCTGTTGGGTCTCGATAACGGGGACAGCACGGACTATGATCCATACAAAGGTCTTAGTAGAAGATTGTTCAGCGGCAAGCTGATGGCAATCATCGGGGCAACGAACGAATCGGGAACAGTACGGATCGAGGTGACTTCGGAAGGATTGGAAAGTGCAGCTGCCGAGTTCGAATCACAAGCTGTTGCAGGCGCTGGAGATCGTACCTTAGGTGATTCCGAGGCGGCTGCAAGTCAGGAGCAAACCGTACTCATGAGTAATACGGAACGTCCGGTGTTGACGGGCCGCGCGCAGGAGATTCCTTTACGGAAAATCGAGATTATCAGCGAAGGAGGACAGCTATTCGATCCATCGAAACAGCAGATGACGGTTAGCGCCAAGCTGTATCCGGAGAACACATCTTATCGTGATATCGAGTGGGCGGTGGTGAACGCTGCAGGTATCGAATCCAACATTGCCAAGGTCGAAGCCAATGGCCTGGAAGTCAACGTATCCGCTCTGGGCGATGGGGAATTCCGTCTTCGTGCGACGAGCAGTAACGGTACCGATAAAACGAAACTAATCTCTCAACTGGAATTCAAAGCATCGGGTCTGGGCACGGCTTACAAAGATCCATACGGCTTTATTACTGGCGGACTGTACGATTACACCAAAGGGGATGTCGGCAACGGCAATGAACGTGGGGTAGCGACAAGCCGGGATGGGGAGACGCATGTGGGCTTCCACAATATCGACTTCGGGCCTTACGGCTCCGATACCATTACGATTCCAATCTTTGCGTTGTCGAGTGAAGAGTACTTCATTCAGATCTGGGAAGGTATGCCGGATGAAGAGAGAAGTACACTGCTGGCAGATGTGGTGTATGACAAAGAGTCTAGATGGAATGTATATCAGGAAGAGACGTATCAACTGTCCAAGCGGCTAAGCGGAATTACGTCGATCTGTTTTGTACTGAAGCAGAAGATTCATATCAAAGGCTTCTCATTCGAGCGCCAAAGCCGGGCATTTGAACAGAATACGGCTGCATCATGCGACCATCTCTACGGGGATACGTTCAAGATCGAGGGTGAGCATGTCGAGGGGATCGGAAACAATGTGTCGCTGGAGTTTGAAAATATGGACTTCACGGCAGAAGGCACGTCCAAGCTTGTGATCTATGGACGTTCGCCGATTGATAAAAATACGATTCATATCCGCTTTGCAGGTGAGGATGGACAGAGCAATCAGCTGGTCGAATTCACACAGTCCGATGGATATGAGGAGCGAGTGTTTGAGTTTGAGCAGGTGAAAGGTGTGCAGAAGGTGACCTTTATATTCCTGCCGGGCAGTCAGTTTGACTTTGGCTGGTTCCGGTTCGAGAAGTAGGACGCCAGATATAGTAGTTCAGGGATAGAGATGATATATATCAATCCTCTTCAAGTAAACGGTGTTCTTTAAGAACAGGACGTTTACCTGAAGGGGATTTTTTAAATCTCTTTGTTCAGGATGGTCACATTGCTTGTTGTTATGTATAATTTTCCTGAGAAAGTTACCTAAAGGAGAAAATATACATATGAATCGTCTTAAGTCTAGTGTTAGAAAGTTTATGTTAGAAGATTTGGATTCAATTAAAAAACAAGACAAGCCGAATGTTATTGTGAACTTTAAAGCAATTTTATTAGGATTTTTGGTTATCTGGTGTCTATCCGGAGTAATTATTTATTATGCATTCTCGGATTGGAGCGACAGGGGAACATTTGGCGATATGTTTGGAGCGATCAATGCACTTTTCTCTGCTTTTGCTTTTGGAGGATTAGTGTACACTCTTTTCATTCAGAGATATGAGTTGAGTTTACAAAGAAAAGAGTTGGAGATGCAACGACTGGAAGTGGCTCGTAATGGTGATCAATTAGAACAACAAAAAAATGTAATGATTCAGCAAAGCTTTGAAAACACTTTTTTTAAAATGATCGAACTCCATCACAATTTAATTGCATCAATGAATGATAAACCTTATGAGGGAAGAAGAGCCATAGAGAAACTACGAGAGTTTCTCTATGATGAATTGAAACGTGCTAATGATAAGCGTGATTTGAATAAAACAATAGAAGATTTTCTTAGCCTTAAAGGTCGGCATATTAAACATTACCTTAATAACTATTATTGTATACTTGAATTGATTGAGCAGCATGGTCTGAACACAGAAGAAGATTTGAGAGATTCAAATTATACCCGTATTGCTCTCTCACAATTATCAGAGGACGAACGATTTCTGATTTTCTATACATTGGGATACAAGAGTGATACGAGATTATTTTTGGAGAAATTTACTGATATAAGTGAATTAAATCATTTCGCTCGGCATCATTATAAGTGGATGACTTCTTAGTTATTGAAGAGTGACGGATAACCGTCACTCTTTTTTATTTAGATTAGATTCTTTACGAAGTTCTTTCATCTAATTAATACGCTTAGACTCTTAGTAACCAAAAAGGAGATGCTGTATTTAGAAAATGCAGAAGTCACAAGAAGCGTGCTTTTAGAAAGAAATGGACTTTTTTATCTTGTTTAGCTTCCTGAATCTTTCTTATCAGCATCGTCAATGGTCAGTATCGCTTTCTCTGAATCCCAGGACACGTTCAATCCCAAACCACGCAATACCTCATAAGGCACTGTAGTTGCTCCCGAGTAGTTATTTATGGGTTCAGGTATCTGCATGACTCGCTCCTCAGATGCATCTGAGGAAGTTATAACATACTGTGTTTCGTTAGGTCGAATTGTGATTGTCCGATTGTCATATTTCAACGTATAGTAGTCTAGGCTACCTTCTCCCTTAAGAATCTCAAACTTTGCTCCGAGTGCTGTGGCGATTGATTTTATTGGAATTTGCACGGTCTTAGGCGTTTCAACAGCGGCATACATCGACTGGAACAGCTCGCCGTTCAGATATACATCTGTGCCAATTTTGGCTTGAACGGGTTTGTAGACCATTCCTCCAGATGACGTTGCAGGTGCACCCGCTTCCTCGTATTTATCACTTCCCCAGCCCCAGACGGTTCCATCCGAGGATAAGGCAAGACTATGGTAATATCCTGCTGAAATATCGGTAATACCGGATAAATGGTTTACTTTTCCTTCTTTACCGTTCACGCTCCTTCCGTAGCTGTACACCTCACCGGATGTCGTAAGTAATAACATATATTGCGTATTTCCATCCATCTTCTTCACCTTGAAGTCGTAATGAAAGGCGAATGCTTTCCCTGTCTCGTCCACACCCCAGACTTTCCCGTTCTTATCCAGTGCAAGCAGGGACGTATCTGTTCTTGTGATCGAAGATATGTTGGTCAGACCTTTTATCTTGGTAGGTTTGGACAGGACTTTATCGGGTTCGTCGGGCTCGTTCCACGTCCATACGGAGCCATCTTTCTTCAGAGCATAACCGTGCAGACCTGCGGAACCAACCTGGATGACATCTTTCAGTCCGCTAATCGCATGTGGTTTACGTATGAGATCATCTGAATTGATTCCTTGAGCGTTAGGGCGATGCCATGACCAGACTGTCCCGTTCTGGAGAAGGGCGACAGTGAAAGAACCAGTCACTACATCCTTCGCAGAGTTGATGCTTTCGACTTTGCTTGGTAGTTTGCCAGCACCCCACTCCCAGACCGTTCCATCTGCCTGAACGGCTGCGTTGATTCCACCACCGGCGGCTGAAATAGCTATTACATTAGATAGTTCCGGTACGCGGATGGGACTAAATGTATGACGATATCGAATGTTCTCGCTCACACCCAGCTCTCCAAACAGATTGCGGCCCCAGGTCCAGACCGAACCATCACTTCTCAAGGCGACTGTGTAATAATAAGCTCCCTCTACAGCGGTATAGTGGAGTTTCTTCTGTGTATTTGCTGCATTCGATTGAACAGAAGTGTTACTGGCGGAATGCTGTACGTTAGGGGCTGCATGAGTAATTGGCTCAGCTGTCAGTTCCAACAACAAGCTGGACGCAAATAGTGCTGCAGCCATTGCAATGGCGAATCGTCGGGACGATTTACTTTTACTATTAGGTCTATGATTCAAGCGTGAAGTGGGACGTCGTTTTTCTTTTGCTATGTCATCGAATGGGTTAACCGAACGCATGTGTATCGCCTCTTTTTCAGATGAGATGGACGTAAATGATGCATTGTTATATAAACACTTTATGGTGGGTTGGAGTTACATACAAATGATAAAAAATCCTTTATATTGAAGATCCGTGCTGAGTGTGTTTACTTTATTTCTAACAGCACATAGGTAACATGTACGGAGATTTTAGCGTCTTAATTCATGAGGTGATTGGATGAAAAGATTACTGCTCACGCTTTTGTTAGCGTTAATGATGTTAACAGCCTGTGAGGCAAATGATCCAACAGTGGATTCTCCAGTGGTTTTGAATTCATTTCCGGAAATTAATGAGCCCCATAGCCCTGAGCAAGCGGAGCAAAGCGGGGATGTCGTTGTGCTTCTCGAAGGCATGCGGAACAAGGATAAGTGGAATACTTTTGTGAAGAATGTGAAGAACAAACAGCAGGATCAGGTTCGTGTGACGATGTATACCATCGAAGGTGGGGCCATTATCTATGAATTGATATACGATGGCTCAGTCATTCAATCGACTTATGATAACTCAAGGGATGCCTATGGCTCCAAACAGGGGATTACGACCAACACCTGCGAAGGGATCGGTACGATGAAGAGTGAGCAAGGACGTGTTTTTAACGTGTTAACCGGTTGTGAGAAGGCAGGCAGTACCTTTTCGATTCCCAAGTGATGAGAACGGTATCTAACCGTAAATAGTTGAGCTATGTAATTATTCATGCTGTAAATCAAAAAAAAGATCCTGCGAAGCCGAGGCTTTTTAGGATCTTTTTGCTGCCATATGGAGAGTGAGAGCTGATGGCTTATGCATACAAAGCATTGGATAGTTCGATCAGATTACCGTCAGGATCACGTATATACACCGAACAGATTGGTCCCAGTGCACCTGTCCGCTTGACTGGTCCTTCTTCGATTTTGATGTTCTGGTGTGTTAAATGTGCAATGACTTCCTCCAGCGGTGTGCTGACCAGAAAACAAAGATCTGCTGAACCCGGCGTGGGGATATGGGCTTTGGGTTCAAACTCTTTGCCACGTTCATGCAGATTGATTTTTTGCTGTCCAAACTGTAATGCTTTTCGGCCCTGACCGAATTCGACCGCTTGCATGCCTAATACATTCGTATAAAATGCAATCGTTGCTTCCAGATTCTCTACGGTTAACACGAGATGATCAAGTCGTTCTAATTTCATGGATGAGCCTCCTTCGTATTGGATCATTAGCTCCTGTAAAACGAGGGTTGTATATAATAGTATGTCATTTATTATACCTTAGAGCTTGGTGTGGTAATCGGTTTAGGAAACGCCGAGCCTTCGGACATTTTAGTGGAAAAGTAGAATATGAAGGGAAGAGCGAGCAAGATTAGACCGATAATCACAGCGACGATGATACTCTTTTTGTTCAATTTAAAGGCTCCTTTCGGAAAAATAGAATCTAGCACAATGGGTATATAACCTATATATTAACCAATTGGAGTAACATGCACGAATGCGCAATATCTGCCTATGGATGTTTACCATCTTCCAGCTAACCTATGTGAAAATGAATCCTCCGTTTGATTACAATCCCCGTTCTAACTTGTTAAAATTTAGGGATAACTACTACGGTCAGGTTGGCGGTGAAGATAGAATGCAGCGTATTCAGGTACATCCCGATGTATTAGAGGAAAAAGCCCGGCTCGTCCAGCAGAAGAAGCTGGAACTGGAGCGAATGGTACGGGAACTGGAAAAGTCAATTTACCTGTTGCAGTCCGAATGGTCTGGTGTCACTGGAGAGCGGTTCTTCTGGGATTTTATGCAGGTGAAAGAAGTTTTTCCTGCTACACTGGGTCTTTTGGATAAAATTCAGAACGAATTTATATTTATAGCTAAGAATTTCAGAACAGCCGATGGTTCGGGTGAGGTTGCTCTATATATACCTGAAGAACTGAAACGAAATTTCGGTGTTGGACTCCTGGACAAGTCGGTGGGAGAAACAGTAACCGGAATGGGACAGACGGCGGAGGCGCTCTTTTATGATCCATTCGGCACGGTCGCTAGTGTGGCCTATGGGCTGACTTTGGGTAAGGTGGTCGATGTTGGGCGAGGCATTAAGTTTGCTTGGGATGCAGCCTGGGGAAACGGAACAGCCAGGGATGATGTAAGCCAATTTGTGGATGAGCAGAAGAAACAGGTGGGTGAGAACGGGCTTGGTTATTACAGTGGCTCCATGATGGGTCAGGTGTTGGCCTATGCCTTTGTTGGCAAGGCGCTTCGTTCGGTAGAGAATAAGCATAGCGATCTGGGAGGATCGGGTGGGGGGAAGGTAGAGCCGGGGAAAGGTAGCGGTTTAACTAATGACTCAAGGTTAAGAATGGAAGGAAATAAAACTATATACCCTAATCAATTCGGTAATGAGATATCTTGGACCAAACAAGGTTCTAAAGATATAGATGCTATTATCGAGAAGAATTTAAAAAGTCCAAAAGCTGGTGATGCTTTAGAGGGTGAAGTAGCACAGACTGTAAAAGGTACAGGAAGATTGCAGGGGACTGGAATACAGTTGAAATTGCAAGATGATACAATAGCAGGGGATATTGACGTGTTAACAGATTCACATCTTATTGAAGTGAAAAAGTCTTTAAGTGCAGTAAGTAAAAAACAATTTGATAAATTGACCGATCCATTAAATGAGAAATACTTTAACTACGATAATAAGGAAATCATATATTATATTGAAGATATTACTGTAAATAATAGAACCCAGGAAAATCTAGTTAAAATGATTCAAAATAAAGGAATAAAAATAATAAGTTCTGCTGAAGAATTAGAGGAGGTCTTGAAGAAGTGAGTTCTTTGATTTTTTTGAAAAAGATAGAAAACTACTCCCCTGAAAAAGCCATTGAGGATTTTAAGAAAGCAGCGCAAAAAGCGAACATGTTTTGTATTTTGATAAAAGATAAATACCGTGATGATCTCTTCATATCAGCTGAAGGAACACTATCAGAAGTTGATGAATTTACTTTTAAAAACATGGATAATAAGGACAACTTAAAGTACTTCACATTTAATGTTAATCAAGTAGAAGAAGACTCAGTTGATAGTTTCACTTGGCTTACTCAAGACGAAAATTACTTCTGGGCTTTAGATATTGAAAATATAAATCATGAGTACAAGTTTATTTTTAGATTTGTTGTAGAGTATTTTAAAGATAATGGCGAGGATTATTTATGGTTTGATGATGCCGAGTGGTATTACACAGCTGATGATATTTTAAAATTAAGTCACATGCCATATAATCCGAACTGGTGCAGTGAAAAGATTGTCTAGTTTTATAAATTTGAAAATAACGAGGTTTTACTAGGGATTAGACTAGTCGAGGAGTATTGAAATAATGGGAATGTCATCTTTTTTATTATTTAAACGTGGAGAAAGCACGTCAGCAAGTAATTTATTGAGTACTATTAATAATATATGTATAAAAGAGAAACTATTCTTTGATAATGATGAAGAAACTTACGATAGCGAAGGTACATTAAAATATACTCGACTATATATAAACGACACGCCATTTAAGGAGAATTATTCAAGGACCCTTAGCTTTAGTGTATATGATGAACCTTACGAATTTCAAACCGTTACTTATGACTGGGATGATATTAAAAATGAATATTTTAAAGCAGTAGTTTCTGATGACTTTGATGATAATGAGGATTTATTATTTAAATTCCTTTTTGCTTTTCTGAATGAATTCCCCGATGCAAGAGTATGGATTGAAGAAGATTGGTTTTACAATTTAGAAGATATGAAACAGATAAAGGCATCCTACAATAATGATTGGTGTTATATTGATCGCAAGAACATGTAAAAAACCAACATGTCCATTAATTGATAATGCTTACAGGCACTTCTACCAGACAAAAAGTAGAGGTGCATTTTTATGGAATTTAATAATGGATGGTGTTTTCTGGATGATACTTTGTATGGGAGCTTAAAGTTAATGTCTGTGGATATTAAGTCCAATTACAGTTCCTACAGAAATATACATATGGAGAAATTGAGTAGCCCTGCCGTTCAGATGCAATAGAGAGTGCGCCACCCTTTTCAGGTTTTGGACTTAGTAAGGATACTAGCAAGTACTACGATTATGAGATTGATTACTAAATGTTGAGGTGAAACAGAATGTTATTGGAAAATGCAGTATCCAAACTAAATAGTATAAATTGGGGCTCAGTAGGTACTGTTATCTCTGAGGAGGATACTAACCTCGGCTATGAATTTCTCAGAAGAATGGCTCAGTTTTTTAAAGCGGAGCAGCTGAAGCCTATGCCACCTGCATTTACAAATGTGGCGAAACTGTTAGGAGATCAAGAAGAGGAATTAGATATTTCAGCTTATTGTAGTTCAGATGCTGTTGCTTATTTGAATCAAAACTCATATGTAAAAAGAATATTTGAATATTATCTACAACTGGCGAATTACTCAGAGGATAGACCGGGGATTTGTCAATATTTAGAGATATATGAACCTTTAATTAAACTTTTTGAACGTGGTGGAGCTTTCACGATTAAGCCACTTTCTCTAGAGATTATTAAAGTATCACATTTCCCACTAAACAATTGGTATGAGAAGTTTGCGGATAAAAATCCAATTGATATTAATAATTTATAGATCATTCAGGTAGATACGTCAAATAAACGTATTATGGAAGAGCACTTCTACCACACAAACGTAGAGGTGCTTCTTACTATAAAATCTTAGGAGAATAGCTTGCCATGGTACTAAAAAAACGACTTTTAATGATCGGATGTTGTATTGCCTTTGTGATCTTGCTTGTTCTAACCTATAGCTTTTATAAAGAAAAAAGAATGTATGAAGAGTATCTAACGATGAATGTACGACAAGATATGGTTGATATGAAGAGTGCCATTATAAATAATGATATTTTGTTTAACCGAATACTTACGAATGAGAAAATAACAAACGAGATGGTTGAGGATGGAGAACAAGCCAGCCAGCTCTATTACAACTTACAGATATGACACAGTTTATAGATAAGTATAACTTGATGAATCTAAGCTTCAGCGAAGAAGCCAACTGGCTGGTACAACCCGCAGCATTATTTACAAACGACTTAGGCCAAGATGACATTTTGCCACCTACGCTTCACCGCATGCGAATGACGTTCGAGAGGCTGGATATAACCAGTTATCCTGTAACAGCTGAACTTAAAGCCAGAATCGAGGAGTACCGGCAGTTAAATCATCGATGGCTGAACATTGTTGGGGATTTTGAATCCAAGGAAATTAACGAGAATGATTGGCCCCAAATATTGAATGATCTGGAGCAAGTGACCCGAGCTTATTTTAGTGAGAAAAAGGTTGATTTCATGGATGATGACGTTTGGAGAGATGCTTTGAATCCAAGGTACGAATGATGAAGAAGAGCTAATTGATACTAGATATGAGATGCACATTGGAAGTGGAGTATTCCTGCCGTTTAGAGGCAATAGGAAGAACTCCACTTTTTTATATCAAAACAACTAATGAAATTATTCCCATACTGGACGATAATATAGTAGAAGTAATACTTAGTTATACCAATTATCTAACTCACCATATACATAGAGAACTATCCACAACCATCCTACACCCACACGAGGTACATTCATGAAACAAGGCATATATGAACAGCTTATCAACACCATCACCAGGCAGGAGATTTCTGCGCTGGACCCGGATGTGTATAACATTGGGACAGAGAAGCTGGATGCAGAAGAAGCACGTAAGCTGTTATCCACGTATTTGGCGGCAGTAACGCGGCGAGCGCTCAAGATTGTACGGGAACAGACGGAAGATAAAACGGCAGTGTTGGCGCAGATCCGAACATGTAATGAGATTATTGCTACCCTGAAAGGCACACTTGGGGAAGAAGAGTACAACGAATTGCAACTGGATGAGCAGGGGGAAGTGTTGACCCATGTGTATTCCAAGCTGAACAGCATTCGTGCGGTCCGGGATACCAAAATCGTTCGTCCAGATACGCCGATCTCCCAAAGTTCATTATTCACAGGTGCCAAGTCCGAACCGAGTATGTTATTGGAGTTGCAAAAGGAGATCGTGACAGCCGATCGGATCGATTGGCTGGTATCGTTTATCAAATTCAGTGGGCTTCGCCTGCTGCTGGAACAGCTTCAACAATTCACGGCGAGCGGTGGCAAGCTGCGGATCATCACAACTACATACATGGAAGCAACCGACCTGAAGGCCATCACTGAACTCAGCAAATTACCTAATACAGAGATCCAGATTTCGTATGATACCAAAGTGACACGACTGCACGCCAAAACGTACATCTTCCACCGCGATACTGGATTCACGACAGCCTATGTCGGCTCTTCCAACCTTTCCAACCCGGCGCTGACCAGTGGTATGGAGTGGAACCTCAAGTTAACGGAGAAGGATTCACTCGACGTACTGCGCAAGATTGAGGCGACCTTCGAGAGTTACTGGAATGACCGCGAATTTACGCGGTACGTAGCTGAAGATGAGGGACATGAGGCACAGTTGAAGGCGGCTCTGAATCGCAAAAAAGATCAGTCCAACCACTTTCACCTCGACATTCAGCCTTACGATTACCAAAAAGAAGTGCTGGAACAGCTTCACGCCGAGCGTACGCTGTACGGACGAACCCGCAATCTGATCGTCGCCGCCACAGGCGTTGGCAAAACAGTCATTTCAGCCTTCGACTACAAGCGATTCTGTGCAAGCCATGCGGGAGCCAAGCTACTTTTTGTCGCCCATCGGGAAGAAATCTTGAAGCAAAGTCGGGACACGTTCCGGTATATCCTGAAGGATATGAACTTTGGTGAGCTGCATGTCGGGAATTACCGAGCAGAGGCGATGGATCACTTGTTTGTTAGTATTCAGAGTCTTAACTCCATGAAGCTGACGGAGATCACCAGCCCAGACTATTACGATTACATCATTGTGGATGAATTCCACCATGCTGCTGCTCCTTCATACCAGAAGCTGTTGTCTCACTATGAACCAAAGATTTTGCTGGGACTCACCGCGACGCCTGAACGGATGGATGGCAAAGACATTACCGCCTACTTCGATCATACGATTGCCGCCGAGATCCGCCTAACCGATGCCATTGACCGGAAGCTACTGAGTCCTTTTCAATATTTTGGCGTCACCGATACCGTCGATCTGTCCCAGGTGAAGTGGTCGCGTAAAGGCTACGATCTGAACGAACTGGAAAAGCTCTACACTCATAACAAAATTCGTGCCAACCAGATCATCCAAAGTCTGAACAAATACGTAACCGATCTGGACGATGTGAAGGGGCTTGGGTTCTGCGTAGGGGTGGATCATGCGATGTATATGGCAAAAATATTTAACGAAGCCGGCATTCCATCCATGGCCCTACATGGCGGGTCGAGCGAACAGGAGCGTCATTCTGTGAAAGGACAGCTGGTGAACGGGGAACTACGCATGATCTTTGTCGTTGATCTGTACAATGAGGGTGTGGATATCCCTGAGGTGAACACCATCCTGTTCCTGCGTCCTACCGAGAGCCTGACCGTATTCCTGCAACAGTTGGGCCGTGGACTACGGATGGCGGATGGTAAAGAGTGCCTGACCGTGCTCGACTTCATCGGGCAAGCGCATCAGGAGTACAGGTTCCAGGATAAATTCCGCGCCCTGATTGGCGCTACCAAACATTCCATCTCGTACTACGTCGAGAACGGCTTTTCAAACCTGCCACGCGGCACGTTCATTCAATTAGAGAAGCAAGCGAAGGAATACATCATGCGCAACCTCAAACAAATGAGTCGTAATCGCAGAGCGCTGATCCAGAAGCTGCAAACGTTCCAGCAAGATACCGGACTGCCGCTGACCTTGGCTCATTTTGTAGATCATCACGGGATGACACTATATGAATTGTATGGTGGACGTACGGGCAAAAGGTATTTCCGCGGCCTGTTGGCCGAAGCTGGACTAACCGCGCCTATCGAGGGCGAGCAGGAGGAGTATATCCGAAGACTGCCTTCTGTGCTGACGATTAACTCCCGAAGCTGGCTGACGTTCCTGATCGACTTTATTGAAAAAGGCAAAGAACCTACTACCGCCGATGAACGGCGAATGTTCATCATGTTCTATTACACCTTCCACCGGGCTGCGCCCGAGAAATTAGGGTTGAGCAGCATCGAGGAGGGAGTACGGCGTGTGCTGTCTTGTGCGGCATTCCGAGCAGAACTTGTGGATATTTTCAAATATAATTGGGCTCATCTGCGATTTGTGGATAAAAGCAATTCGTTCCCGTACACTTGTCCACTGGATATCCACTGTATGTACTCCATCGACCAAGTGCTCGCAGCCTTCGGCTACTGGAACGCTGAGCAATCACCCGCCTTCCGCGAAGGCGTGAAGTATTTTGCAGATGAACAGACGGATATTTTCTTCATTACACTGAACAAATCGGACAAAGATTTCTCACCATCTACGCTGTATGAGGATTATGCGATCAGCGAGCGTCTATTCCACTGGCAGACTCAGAGCCGGGTGTCGGAGCATACGGCTACCGCGCAGCGCTATATTCATCATCGAGAGACGGGCAACCGAATTGTGCTGTTCGTAAGGGAGTATAAGGAGGAGCATGGCTATACATCTCCATTTGTCTTCCTGGGCGAAGCGGACTATGTGAGTCATGATGGGAACAAACCGATGAGTTTTGTATGGCGATTAAGAGAAGAGATGCCTGCGAAGATGGTGGCGGTGGCGAATAAGTGTATTGTATGAGGGGGTAATTACCAAAAGACACAACAGAGTCTCCTCAAATTCAGAGAGATTCTGTTGTGTCTTTCAAACGAGAGTTTAGATAAACTCAGTTTTTTTATTTTTTAAATTGAGGCCCTTCATATCCATTGTTATCTGCTCCAGAGGCCCAGCATGTATCCCTTCTTCAATTGTCGCCGGAACTTTGTCTTTACTAGCAGCTGATTCTTGGCTTTCTGGTTTAGTTTTTGTCCAAACTTCATCGCCAAGAGCCGGGGATTGCCACCAATAAAAATCACGATACACTAAATCTGTTGTCAAGTATAACAACGTTGAATGATTACTTTTATCATTAATGGTCAGTTCATATTGAGAAACTCCAATGCCATCAGAATTATTAAGCGCTGTGATCCATTGCTCAATTTTGGGAACAAGACTGTTCACCTCTGAGATTTCCGTTGTTAGCACGATCGAGGCGAGTTTTCCACCCAGTTCGTTATCCGTTACATTCGTCGATTCCACCATCACATCATTTGCTTTCAGTTCACTAATAATAGCGTTCTGGACTGATTCAGAATCAAGCTTGCCTACAATTTTAGCTGAGAAGTCTGGTATTTGGGTAATGTCGTTAGAGACACCGTTGTATATATTCCGGCCGTTTTTGTCTGTAATCGTGAGATCAATATTTTTGATTTGGGAGGTTCCATTAACACCACTTCTTACTTCATTCCGGATTTTTCGGATGGCTTTAATATCCTCTATGGTTGCTTCTCCAGAAGTAGAAGTTGATTTTGTTTCCAATTTTAAATTCCTCTCTTGGGAGGTGATTTTTGAAATAGCCACTCCTTCTTTAACAAGCTGATCTTGGATTAGTTGGGTAGGACTTTCAGCAGAAATAGAGTTCATGTAAAACGCTCCGCTCAGGACGATAACTGCTGCTGCGACAAGAAACCACTTTTTATTTCTCATTATAATTATCCTCCATATAAATAGTTAAATTTAAGGCCCATAGACTCGGAAATTTGCATTACTGGTCTTACTGACTGAATAAGGGCTTTCAGCGGTTGGAGCTGTGTCATTTACAGTCCAAACGCCACTTGAATTTTTATAAGATGCACTTGTAAATCTAAACGGTCCCATCTGTGTATTTGTTGCATGACTTTCTGCGTTTGCTTGAACATTGTTATACGAACTTATATTCCAAGGACAAAGGGCAAAGAATGCCTCAACGCGCTTGGACAAGCGCATCAGGAGTACAACTTTCAGTATAAGTTCCGGGCCTTGACCGGCACTACCAAGCACTCCATCTCACATTACATCGAGAACGGGTTCTCAAATCTGCCTCGAGGCACGTTCATTCAGTTGAAAATCAGACGAAGGAATATATCATGCGCAACCTCAAGCAGATGAGCTTAATCGCAGAGCGTTAGTTCTGAATCTACAAACGTCCCAGCAAGACATCAGACTGCCGCTGACCTGGGGTTGATGATGCATTGGAGATTCGTCCTACCGCTAATTTCGATGGATGGATCAAGATTCTTTTGAATTTAAGTTAACGAACACATCAAACGAAGTGTACGATCTAGTCAAAAGTAAAAACGATCAGGGGTATACGGCGAGGATGTTGGCAAATTTTGCTTGGAATTGGACAGCTGATAAAGAAGGTAATCGCAATGGAGAAATTCCGGATGCAATTATTGAAGAACATCGTTTTGCTATGCCTTGGAATGCTCGTTCAATATCAAGTACTTGGGCTATCCATGAGAGTGGTATAGACCAGATTGGATGTGTTCATACGTCTCAAGGTCTTGAGTTTGATTATGTAGGCGTAATTATAGGGAATGATCTAAAATATGATTCGGATAAAATGGAACTTTATTCAGATTATGATGAGTACAAAGATAGAATGGGAAAACGAGGGCTTAAATTTAAGAATGAGGAACTAACAAAACTTATTAAAAATATATATAAAATTTTGATGTCTCGGGGTATGAAAGGTTGTTATGTTTACTGTCGGGATCAAGAATTGATGAATTATTTATGCAGCAGAGCAAATTCAAGATGATGTGCACCATGGACTATGCAAAGTAGAGAGAAACCCTATCATTCCATAAATGGACGGATAGGGTTTGCTGTTTTCACATCAATATTCCTTTAATAACATTTTTGGCAACACGAATATTATCTGGAGAAGAATCTCTTAGCAGTTGTACAATTTCTTTGATTTGTTTCTCATCTTCAGTTACCTCGAACTCTTCTTCTATATAAGCAAATAATTGAATCAAATTAACATCCAACGACTCAGCGATTTTCGCCAAGTTCACCAAAGAAACATTCTTTTCTCCACGTTCGATCTGTCCTATGTATGAAAAATGAAATCCACCTTTTTCTCCGAGGGATTCCTGTGAATACCCTCTTTCTTTGCGTAGTGCGCGAATTCTGGCTCCGACGAGCTTCAAAACTTCTCTGTCCTCGTTCATGGTATTCACCTCTCTATGTTCAAAAGTGTAGACAAGTTTCCTTAAGGTAAACACCAAACGAAGAATACAAATAATTTATTTGATTACTATATGTATCAATTCATTGTATAATACTGGTATTAACTCTTTGGAGGGATGACAATGGCAAGAAATTGGTCCATAACTGAAGCACATTGTAATCACCAAGTAGATTTTACCCCACGTTCGCAAGACCATGATAGCTCTATACAATCCAAGTCAACACATACTCCTGCTTACCGTATGCTACGTACTACAATACTGGACTATCACCAACATGCTAAGTATCATCTCAAACTTGCCGACATTATGCGTAGTCACAATCAGTTCAAAGCCTGCCTTATTCTATGTGATTGGGCTCTAGCCTCAATGATTAAGGCGCTTTATATCCATAAGTATCATTCAACGCATCCACCCAAGGAACTCACCATGAACGAAATTTTGCCTTTAGTGCATACGAACACTGAACCCGGATTGGATATCGCTTTGTTCATCGGCACGATACAACATATGTCATCCCTAGCGGATTACCCACATGACCAGCCAATAGAACTGGACAACATCGAAAAGCTTCTTCAACGAACAGAAGAGATATTGGACGAGTTAGCCACTCGATTAATGAATAATCAAAAATTATAATCGGCAAAAGCATGATGAATCCATATAATGAACCGGGCATGTATAGTTGAATGATCCCATTTCTGTTAGGGTGAGATACCTTTTAATCTGGATATTCTTTTCACGACAGGAGTTAACCGAGGACGAGTCGCTGATAAATCAGTTCTACGGCGGTATTGCTGGTGTTCGGCCCTTTGGTATGTTTGTTTGATTATTTTCTATTAATGAAATACTTCTAGTCTGTTCCCGCCTTTCAGAAGCTGTAGGCATGCTATCTAGACTCCGAAGCCGGATGTATCTGGTAACCAAAGCTAAATGTAACGCGGTGGCTTACGAACATCCTTCTGCTGAGAAACCCGGTCGCGGACGACACATAAAAAAGGAACTTCCGTCAAACTGAAAGAACTATTCTCAACTCATGCTGCTGATCTTCAAAATTGCTATCGTTCCCCGGTACAGCAATGAAGAGATGGTTCAATATCTCTTCCTGGAACTGCTTTGGGGTCAAGAATGGTATCAGGAATTGCGTTTTGTGCGGGTCATTATCAGGGTCGCTGCTCCATTCTAGTCAATACGGATCTGACTTTAGCGCCCGCAGACATATCTGTTTATACGGCTATCGTTTCAAATTTGATTGCGCATTCCGGGAAATGAAACGAGAAACTGTAGCCTTTGGCTACAGTTTCTTGAGCAATCCATGCCTAAGCTGAACTATTTTCGAAGAAAGAGGAAGTTACACTTTTAAGGCAGTACAGGACTAGAAGGATCGACGCAAGATTGAACAAACAGTTTAAGCGATTAAAAGTTTTGTGTTCTAGTGCATTGCCATGGGACTGCTGCAACTGACCACTTTTCGCTTTTTAGACCGGACACCAGGACTCTTTTTCAGTTATATGAGTGCAACCTCTCATGCCCCGGTTTCCGAGGCTAAGGTAGCTGATTATTTAGGCAAAGTCTATTGTTTCCCCGCTTGTACAAAATCTGCACTTATCCATAACGAAAATTATTAAATCCAAGTACAATACGTTCAATTTTGACGAGGACTTGATGGCCTTTTAGAGCTGTATAACTGTTCGCTATCCAGTTATATTATAAATTTACTTTTATAGGTTGAATGATAAATTAAATAGTCGAAAAATGTAAATATATTCTTATGGTTCAATTGAACTTATTGGTTAAATTTTGTATTATATAAAATATATTAACGATGACTATTGGATTATAGAAATGGGCCTTTAGAACTATTAAGGAGGGAAGCGGATGAATTCATTTGTTCAGTACTTGGATCAATTTAACGTGCTTTCGCCAAATCACGCCAAGATTTACGATGAATATACGACTAGTACAGATACATATCGTATCTCAATCCAAACCAAGATAGAACAATTTTTGCTGTCTATATTTATAGAATCGCCTCGCAGCGTCATTATGACTGGGAATGCAGGTGATGGAAAGACAAGGTTATGCAGAGCCGTATATGAGATGTTAACCGGTGAGCAATTAGTACAATGGCCGGAAAGTGGGATTGTACAAGTAAATTTTAGCCACGGGACCCTAATTATTGTGAAGGATCTGTCGGAACTTACGGAAACGGTTATTTCGGAGAGACTTGAGCATCTTCAGAACGGGATCACGGGAGGGTATAACGACAACACATATTATCTGATTGCCGCAAATGAAGGGAAGTTAACCAAATTTCTCTCGCAGCATAGCTCATTGAAAAAATTGGCTGAACTGGTGAAAGATCGGTTTATGGATCATCAGAAGAATGATCGGCAGCTTCACCTTGTAAATTTGCAGGATGTGACTTCATCCATATACGCAGATCGCATCATGAAGGAATGGACTCGGAAGGAAAACTGGGCGGACTGCGAATCATGTAAGAGAAACAACAATTGTATCATTCGGTTGAATTATCGCAGAATGTCTCAGGAGAGCATTAGAGCGAAGCTTGTAGAGCAGTATCGCTTGTTGGACTGTCTTGGTATACATGTTACGATGCGCGAAATACTCATTCATATCAGCTATGTTCTTACAGGTGGGCTGACCTGTGAACAAGTGCAGATCGCGGATTATAAAGGTATTGAGGAGCAGGCTCGGCGAGCTTATTATAACAATTTCTATGGAGTGGAAATGCTTAATGGCGGTTCTGTTGAACAGGGAGCTGTGCAATATTTTCGTAAATTGGACCCAGGGCAATTGTCGGTTTCCTCTATAGACGATTATCTGCTGAACGGCGATATCAGCGGAGAGGAACATATTTTGGTGAAACATAAGAAGCTGTTTGATGAAGAGATCGATTTATTATTTGGTTACTATCGCAAGCAGATTGAGATGTACCGAAATCAGGATTCAAACCGGGATTCCAATATAATAGTGGATCTGATGTCCGGCTTTCGGCGCAAATATTTTTTTGAATCCGATGAAAAAGAAAGCGATATCCGTCAGAAGCTTGTGCCATATATACATTTTTTTAAGTTTATAGATAGTTTGAATAATCGTCAGAAGCAAGCTGCTGTTCGTAAAGACTTAATTCATGGATTAAATCTTGCCTTCTCGAAAAAAATGATTGATAGAGCGGAGGCCCAATTGTTCGCAGTCAATGAAAATTTGCTTATCCACCAGGCCTTCTCTACTAGCCAGGTGGTGCTGAACGTTGATAAGGAAAGATCCGATATTGACTACATTCCATCCAAGCTGTACATAACAGTGAATCATGATTCCCGGCTAGAGGTCATGCTGCCGGTGTTTGAATATCTACTGCGACTTGCCGGAGGTGGACTGTACTCTACGCTAAAACAAGAAGTAGACATATTGCTGAGCACATTCAGAAATGATCTGATCAACCACAGTGAGTTGGATGAGTTCCTGCTACAGGTGTTTGCAATGGATTTGGATAAAGGCGTGTACAAGCGTCGCGAAATAAATATTTAACGTGGAGGCGCTACAATATGGTAACAGTTGAAGCAACAAATAAGCGAGAAGACTTCACTTCACAACTTTCGTCTCACATTTGGGGGCATCGTTTCAAAGATGGACAACGAGGTCCTGAATATGTGCTGGAGTTCCTGAATGTGTTGTTTGGAGCAAATTATTCCTTTGATTGCGATAAATATTATCGCAAGAGATCGGTAGGGCTGAGAGAGTTCATTTTTGAAGGTGTTAAAGAAGGTAAGGGTGCTAACAATATATTGGTTCTGGACGAGGATAAGAAAGAAAAGCTAAAACAAGCGGTGGAAGAGAACGATATGATAGTACTGAAGCAATTTCTGCGTAATCTTGAGATTATTTTGTATGACACGGATGGTAAGGAAGCCGACCGATCCTGGTTTGCCCGATCACTTTATCCGTTGCATGAATCGCTGTTGTATGTAGAACTTCGAAAGAAAGGCAAAGCGCTCTCTTTTGAAAGGAACTTTTTTGCACGCGGCGGCGAGCTTTATTTTCTTATGATTGCTTATGGTACAGATAGGCATCCGGAGAGAAGGCAGTTTATCGAGAATCGCTTTCAGCAATTGCTGACAAAAAACAAAATTATTGCCAAAGTAGTGGACAAAATCATGTCCATATTTGAAGAGTCTGAATCTTTCCAAGATCGCACCTGCAAGCTTCGATCTTCGTCACAGGATGAGAATGTACCTATATTGCCAGTAACGGCACCGTTAGACAATGGGCTGTTGTTTGAGCATTTCGGGGAGGAACTGGAGTGCTTGCTCTGCCTAGATCTCGATATTCATGAAATGTTCTACCTGCTCACATCGCTTACCTGCTTTCAATTGGCTCGTTATATGCATGAACGGGCTCGTCCTGAATGGGAAACAAGAACGTACTTCTTCGACTGTCTAGATGGGAAAAACAAACAAATATCCCAATTGGCCGCGTTAAGTTTCGAGCAGAACGAAAGTTTCCTTAAAGAAAAGTTTGAAGATGAATTTGGACTTAAAGCAGAGGATGTTTTTGGTGCTCGTGAAAATATAGAGAAGCAATTGCCGCTATGGAAGGCCCAACCGGATGTGTTCTTTGAAATGATGGGACTCAGCAAAATGCGTAGCCGTAAAGAAGCGATCAGACGCGTTCTTCTTCGCTGTAACAACGCCGATGATGTATTAAGCAAGCTCAAAAGCAGTGTACGTGAAGTGGTGGCTGCCCAGCTTAAGCAGCTCCAGGTTACACGCGTGCTCTCCAGAGATGGAGGGTTTGCTACGTACCGTCGTGGTTCGGCTTCAAATTATCGGTATACTATATCGGATTCCTTTTTACAAATGCTCGTATTCACTAAAGTGAAGC
>NZ_LXQN01000007.1:4850755-4854346 GCF_001659845.1 Paenibacillus sp. AD87 | reverse complement strand
AGGGTTTGCTACGTACCGTCGTGGTTCGGCTTCAAATTATCGGTATACTATATCGGATTCCTTTTTACAAATGCTCGTATTCACTAAAGTGAAGCCTGGTGAAAAAATGGAGTACAATGATTTCCTTAATGTGTTGTATCAGGATTATGGAATTGTGATAGGGGAGAGCGAGGCAAAGGTTTCGGGACAATATGAGAAATCACGGCTCAATATTCGTTATTTCCAAGATAACGAGAAGGCGCTTCGCGAGAAATTACGGCATAATGGGTTACTTATTGAATTTTCCGACGCAACTGCGATGATTCAAAATCCGTACACTTCGCGTAACGAGGAGGTCCAGTATGCATAGTTCTGCGAGAGTGTTACTGGGAAGGTGGGTCGTGGAACTGGTACTCAGTTATTTCAGTGAACAGAGGAAAGGGAATAGCGACAAGCTTTTTACGAGAATTTCTGGGATGGATGATGCGGCCTGGGGTGATGTGTTATATGCATTTCAGGAAGAGGAAGACAAGCTCTTTACATATTACCGACCTATTATTAGGACGCTGACAAGAGTGGAGGGTTACGAGCGCTATCAATGCAAGGAGCATGAAACGAGTACCTGGCTGCGTAACAACAATGCTACTGGGGACGCACTACTTATTTTTATGAATGACCGATCAGCAGAAGCACAGAGCTTGGAAAATATTTTTACGATTGACGAGGCCCGTCTTTTGAGTTCGGATGGACTTGAGGTTCTGTATCATTTGCTTGCAGAAAAGTATAGGTATTATGGAGAAGAACTGGAGACCCTTCAGATCTTTATGAATATATATAGTCGAATATCGGAGCCGCAATTGCGTAATATACTCGCATTTCTGGCTGCAATTATAGAGGATACACAACTATCAATGGTAGATAAAGTTCAGAAGAATCTGGACCAACTGTTATTGTTCCGTGATAGTAAACTTCAAATCAAATCAAATGAAGGCTTTCTACGACTGAAGCGAAACTTTCAGTTATCCCGATTAGAAAAAGAAGGAAGATTATCAAACAAAGAGGATTTCATTGAAAATTTGTACGCTTTTATTGAAAGAACTACTGATGAACAAGATCAACATGAGCTTTGGCAGAAAGTATCGCCGGATGAATTCCGGCAACAGGCATTAGCCTTTATTCATAATCAATCAACGGATCTGTTTCGGTATGAGTATGATGAAATATCTTCTGCTTTTCTGTTCAAGGTTGGCAAGAAAAAACTCAATGAAAGAATTAACGAATTTAAGGAATCAGTCGAATCCAAAGAAGCCTGGACCGAAGAGAAAAATAGGCTGTTATCCGAGGTAATTGAAGCAATTGATGAAAATCCCAATCCTGATAAAATTCAGGAGTTTATTGACGAATTTTCAAGTGAATTGCAGGAAAATTCCAAGTTGTTTCAGGATTTAGAACGTACGATTGTGCGCCAGCGACAACTAGCGGAATATTCGGAGCTAAGTGATGCCTTGTTGAGGGAGAGCATTCTCATGCTGGAGAGGCATACTGAGCAGTTGGGTCCCGATGCAAGGTTTATCCTAAGTATAACTGATACAAATGTGAGTGAGCAGTATGATAAGGTACTTAAATTTCACTTGCTTCGACTAGAGCAATGTACAGAGTATATCTCGTTTAATGAAGATTCGTTGAATCTATCTTCCGAGAAACAAGGGAATGATATCTCCTTCCAGCTTGATTTTTACATAGATGGGAGGGAGGTCGACAAAAGTAAGTTTAAGTTGGTAAAGGCGTTTGACGGTATGTTGTGCGGGATGATTGAATGTATGCAGGATAATAAATATGTCCCATATATGCAAAAATTTTCTGGAGACGATGTAAGAGCGATTAATGTCATTTCGCTTGTAAATGATAAAGTACTCGGAGAGTTGGCTCTTAGACAAAAAGACATAGTTGAGGCTGAAAATAACTTTTGCGATTTTGTAGCTTTTTATACAGAAGAACTCTCCAAAGCCTTTCAGAACGGATTATGTAGCATAGATCTGATCGAGCTTGAAGCAAGGCTAGAAAACCTCTTAGAGAGAGCGCATCGATCACCACGTATATCAAATGATATTTTTCAATTTATCAGTTGTATTGGTGCATATGATAGCTACAATTGTAAGGTGACCGAAAGGGTCGGTCTTGCCCAAGAACGTATTCTGACCCTGCTAAATCCTATTCGCCTTCTTGGGTATTCTAAACGAATTTCATTGATTAAAACTGAATTATTGAACTGGTTATCTTCTCGGCAGGGTTCTTTAACTGCTATTAGTGATTTGGACGCCTACTTCCGGCAGGTACAGGAGAGGACTTCCCGTCTCACCCCGTATTATTTTGCCGTTCATGGAGGTCCGGATCAATATCTGATCGAAAGGCAAGAACGAATGGGGGAAGGGACGTTTGCACTTAATGGCAAGAGTAGCGGTGAAGAACAGCTTGTCGGTACATTTGCTGAAGAGTTCCTTTCTACTGTCAAAATATATCTTGAAGTGTACCCGCATGCTCGTGATTGTCTGGATATAGTTTTTCTATATTGTGCGCATGCCGATTATGTTAAACGCTTGATTGATCATATTTTCAAGTATACGGATATACGCAAAGTGAAAGCTGTCATCCATAGTGGAACTAGTGGAGCAGAGATCTATGAGGATCTGAATAACTGGATTTCCCAGGAGGAGCAGTATGCGGAAAGACACTACAGCTTTCCGAAAGTAGAAATTCAGGTCATTGCTGAGCAGTCAATTAATGCCATGATGAGATCAGTGACTGCAGCTCTCCAAGATGCGGATATTGGCGTGTTGGTGAACTACTTCGGTCAGTCATCCAGTGTTCAGTACCGTCAGGAGAAGGTGTCGATTACAAATTCTGATAACTGGTTTGATACGATCTATCGAGAGCCGCTTAAAAAGGATGATGCGATTAAACGGATCAGCCTGGTCAGTGAAAAGCTGCCAAAGGTCATGCAATATTATTATCAGATGCAATATATGCTCCATAACAATGAAGCTCTGGACTCGGATGAGCATTATTTGTTACGGAATGTGATCTCGCTTACCAGGCAGTCAGATACTGAACTGATTAATTATATGCACGAGCAATTTAATTGGTCGCTCATTATAGACCGTTATCTGGACAAATCGTTGTTGCGTCAAATCTCCTCCAAAGCACAAATAATAAAGTACAAATCAAATGCAGGTAAGGATAAAGGTTTACGGACCTTAGTCTCCTCTTCCAAATATATACGGAAGCTGGCAGACGAACTTTCAGATCATGAATATTATGATCGTCTGTTTCGGAAGTTTTCGTTGTTGTTAAAGAACGAAAACATTGATCGTCAAATCATCGTGAACGCTATTGAGCGGGTGAAGGAAATCTCGGGAAGTATAGTTCTTAAGGCGATTGGTCCGGGGAAATTTGCTCATGAGTTGATGGCAATCTATTTATCAACAAAAGTAAGAGCCGCTGAAGCGGATGAATTAGTCATCTATTCTCTATGTGACGAGCTGCCCTGGTTTCATGGATCTGTGCGGAGACCTGATTTGGTCCGAACTTCTATTCGACGAAATGGGGAGAAAA